>CAVWNG010000003.1:0-51262 GCA_963756505.1 uncultured Actinomycetota bacterium | reverse complement strand
CGCCCCTCGTCTGGCTTGCCACCGTCACAGGACGGACAGCAACCGTGCGTACAAGAGTTGTGGTGCTCCCGAGGCCGGCCGCCAGGTCCTTCACCGGCGTCCCGCACCCTCAGGGCTTGGACTACGCTACCCGCGAGCAACCCGTCGGTCAACTCCGGCCCCAGGTCGAGGTTGGTCGTGCCATGGAAGCCACCGCACGGGGTGGAGCCGAGCGGCGCGGAGGTCAGAGGGTCGTCATCCCGCCGTCGACGCAGAAGACAGCGCCCGTCGCGTAGCTGGACTCCTCGCTGGCCAGGTAGACCATGATCCCCTCGACGTCGGCCGGGGTGCCTGGTCGGCCCAGCGGGATCCGGGAGAGGATCGCCGCCCGGTCCTCGGGGTCCCCGCTGATCGCGCTCACCAGCGGGGTCTCGGTGTACCCGGGGACCACGGTGTTCACGCGGATCCCGCGCCCGGCGTAGGCCATGGCGACGGCACGGGCCATGCCGTGCATCCCGGCCTTGGAGCTCGAGTAGGCCGTGAAGTCCTGGCCCTCCCCGTTCAGCGCCGTGGGCGACCCGGTGAGGATGATCGACCCCCCCGAGCCGGCGAGCAGGGCGCGCACCCCGTGCTTGAGGGTGAGGAACGTCCCGGTGAGGTTCACCGCGAGGGTCTTCTGCCAGACCTCGAGGTCCAGGTCGGCGACCTGGGCGTCCTGGCCGAACAGCTGGACGCCGGCGTTGGCCACCACGACGTCCGGCGTGAACCCCGCCTCGGCAGCCGTGGCGAAGCCCGCGACGACGCTGGCCTCGTCGGCCACGTCGAGTGCGACGGCCAGCGCAGCCTCCCGGCCCTCGCCCACGCCCTGCGCCGCACCGAGGTCCCGGTCGGTGACGACCACGCGCGCCCCCTCGGACAGGAACCGCTCCGCGACACCGCGTCCGATGCCTGACCCTGCGCCGGTGATCAGCGCGGTCCTGCCGTCGAGTCGGCCCGCCATGGCGCTCAGCGCTCGATCGCGTCGAGGTGGAGCATCTGCTTCAGGACGTGGTCGAGCTCGTCGTCGTTGAAGATCGACTTCCAGTCGTCCTTGACGATCTTGTCCCGGCCGTAGTCCATCGCGATCAGGCACGCGTCGGAGAACGGGTTGTCCCCGCGCAGGCCGTTGGCCAGCGCGACCTGCACGTGACCCATCAGCATCGCCCGGGCCGCCGGCTCCGGGCACGCCGACGGTGTGGATGGTCTCCTGCAGCGCCTCGTTGAGCAGCGCACCGACCATGCAGGCCACCACCTCGACCAGGGTCGGCTCCAGGTAGGCGAGCTGCTTCACCGTCACCCAGTGCACGTCCAGGACCGGGGCGTACATCAGCGTGATGACCTCCTCCGCCACCGCCCGCTTGTCCAGGTCGTCGGACTCGAACGCCGCCACCACCTCCTGCGGGGCCGCGATGCCCCCGAACGTGTCCCTCAGCTCCGCCTCGGTCTTGCGCTGCAGGAACACCGACGGGTGGCACGGGTGCGCCACCGCGTACTCCACGTCAGCCCGCCGGAAGAGCAGGTTCGCGTACGCAGCGGCCGGGTCGAGCGTCAGCACCACCGCGCCCGGTCTTCAGCTGCGGCACCACCTCAGCCGACACCGGAGCCAACGCCACATCCGGCACCGCCAGGATCACCACATCAGCGTCCGCGACCGCGGTCGCCGTGTCGGTGACCGTGCGACCCGCGTCGGTCGTGCGCTGCTGGCCGGCCGGGGAGTTCTCGCTGTAGTAGACGGTGTGCGGCGCTGCGCTGCAGGTTGTTCGAGACCCGCATCCCCATCTTGCCGCCGGCTCCGACAACAGCGATGGTCAGGGGCTGGGTGACGTCCGTGCTCACAGGGTGCTCCTCAGGTAGGAAAGGTTGTGCTCGGTCCACCGCTGCTCGAGCGCGACGGTGGTGGCGCTGTCGCCCTGCCAGGGCAGCCAGTGCTCGATGATGCGGCTGATGCCGCGGGCCTCGGGATCGAGGAGGGCGACCATCTCGGCGTAGGGCAGCAGGCCCTCGCCCAGCGGGCAGCCGACGAGGCTGAACCCCACCCAGCCGTCCTGGCGGGTGAAGTGGAAGTCCTTGACGTGCAGGTTCTTCACGTACGGGGCCGTCCGCCGGATGGTGTCCAACGGCAGCTCGAGGGCGGCGACGCAGTTCGCCGGGTCCAGGCAGATGCCCAGCGCGGGCGAGGCGACCGCCTCCACCACGTCGACGAGGGTCGCGACCGGCACCTGCTCGTACGTCTCCAAGGCGATGACGACCCCGGCCGCCTCGTAGCCGGGCAGCGCCTCCTCGAGCAGGCGGACCGCCTCGTCCCGGTCGGGCCGGTGGTTCCCGGCGTTGACCATGCTGCGGACCAGCGTGACGTCCAGCCGCTGGGCGAGGTGGAGGTAGCGGGCCAGGTGCGGACCCGCGATGCCGCGGGTTCCGAGCTCCAGCCGGATGCCCAGCCCTTCGGCCGTGCGGCGGAGCGCGTCCAGCCGGGCGTCGTCCCAGGACTCGATCTCGGGGTAGTCGCAGATCTGGAAGCGGTCCGCCCCCGCCGCGGCGGTACGCTCCAGCATCGCCTCGAGCCCCAGCGGCTCGGGGGCGCTGGCGTGCCACTGCCAGAAGAAGGCGTAGGTGCCCAAGCCGATGCTCACGCTCGGAGCCTGCCGCTTCCGACACGTCCTGTCAACCGGTTGACCAATTCCAGTCGGGCGTGATCGCGCGGATCGGGGCCTCACCTAGGCTGCGGCCGTGCCTGCCTCCTCGCCCTTCGCGCGACCACCGCCCCGGTGACCCCGGAGGCCCGAACATGACCGAGGTCGACGTCGTCGCCCTGCGGAGCGGTGGGCCGACCACCGACCTGCAGCACGGGCGCTGGAGCCTCCAGGTCCGCGGCGACGAGGTGGCCGACATCCGCTTCGACGGCCAACTGCTCCTGCGCGCCGTCCGGCCCGTGGTCCGCGACGCGGACTGGAACACCGTCCCCGTGCGGGTGGTGGCGACGGAGGAGGAGCCCGCCGGCAGTACCGCAGGCGGGCCGGTGCTCCGGCGGTCGCTGCGGTTCGAGGCCGAGGGCATCGACTACGCAGGCGAGCTCACCGCCCGCCTGGAGGAGTCCGCGCTGGTCGTGGACTTCGCCGGCGAGGCCCGGTCGGCCTTCTCCCGCAACCGCGTGGGCCTGGTCGTGCTGCACCCGGCAGCCTGCGCCGGCTCCGCCGTCCAGGTGCAGCACACCGATGGGAGCCTGGAGACGGGGCGCTGGCCGGTGCCGATCAGCCCGCACCAGCCCTTCGTCGACGTGACGGGGTTCCGGTGGACGACCGGCGGCGTCGCCGCCTCCCTGATCCTCGAGGGCGACGTCTTCGAGACCGAGGACCAGCGCAACTGGACCGACGCCTCGTTCAAGACCTACTCGACGCCGCTGTCGTTGCCCTTTCCGGTCCGGTTGGACGTGGGCGACCGCATCCTCCACCGCGTGCGCCTCGAGGTCGCCGCTGAGCCCGGGAACTCGAGGCCGGCGGCCGAGCCGGCGGCGCTGCAGGTCGGTGCGGCCACGCACTCCACGTTGCCTGCGGTGAGCCTGGGTGCCGCGGTCTACCCGGCGCCGGTTGCGCCGCTGCGCATGATCGGCTTCGAGGCGGTGCTGGTCGAGCTGACCGGGAGCGAGGACCGGTGGCCCGTCCTGCTGGCCGAGGCCGCCCGCCAGGCCGAGGCGCTCTCCGCCGGGCTGGACGTCCGCCTGGTGACCGACGACCCGGAGGTCGTGCGGGCGACCGTGCGCTCGCTGATCCGATACCCGGTCCTGCGCCTGGCCGCGTTCGACCCCGACGGTCACGTGAGTACCGGTCCGCTGTGGTCCGTGCTGCGCGACGAGGCCCGGCAGCAGGGGCTCTCCGCCACCCTGCTGGGAGGTACCCGCGCGCACTTCGCCGAGCTGAACCGGCGGCAGGGCGACCTTCCGCCCGAGGCCCCGGCGCTCACCCTCAGCCTGACCCCGCAGATGCACGCCACCGAGGTCCCGCACCTCCTGGACAGCCTCGAGACGCAGCGCACCGTCGCGGAGAACGCGGTGCGCATCGCCTCCGGGAGGCCCGTGCACGTCGGCCCCATCACCCTGGCCAGGCGGTTCAACGCGGTGGCCACCGGCGCCCGACCCAGCCCGGAGACCGAGGCGGTCCGGGCAACCGACCCCCTGCTGGACACCGACCTGGCCGCGGCCTGGACGCTGGCCAGCGTCGCTGCCCTGGCCGTTCCCGGCGTCGCGGGTCTCACCTACCTGGAGACGGTCGGTCCCCGCGGCCTGCTGCACACCGATGGTCGCCCCCGGCCCGTCGCGGCGGTGCTGTCCCGGCTGGCCGGCCTGCGCGGCCGGACGCTCCGGCAGGTGACGGTCCCGCCAGGACTGGCCGCGCTGGCCGTCGACGACGGGGACGGGAGCGCCCTGCTGATGGCCAACCTCACCGGCGAGGCCCGCTCCGTGCCCGTGCACGGAGCGGACGGCGCTCGCGCCCAGGTGCAGCTGACCCCGTGGGGCACCGCCGAGCTCCGGGTCTGAGGAAGCGGAGCCGGCCGAGGGGGACGATCCCGGCGGCGGCCCCTGCTGGACCTCAGGCGGTCGGCACCCAGATGCGCATCGCTCCCTCAGCGCGGTTGCCCCAGGCGAAGTAGGGCACCGCGGTGAGCGGTGCCGGCTCCTGGACCGGGGCAGCGACGGCCTCCGGGCCGGCGTAAGGCCACCAGGCGGCCGCCGGCCGGCCCCGGACCGCGCCGGAGGCCTGCACCAGGACGACAGGACCGAGCTCACCGTCGTCGGCGGCGGACGCCAGCGGCTGGTCGGTCGCGAGGACGAGGTCGTCGAGACGCTGACCGTCGTGGTCGACACCCTCCAGGCAGTAGACGAGCGGGCCCCGTTCGAGGGCGACGCAGCCCCGGTCGACGTCCAGCCGCGGGTCGGCGGCGGTGAGCCGCGGCTCCATCGGCAGGGTGAGCAGCACCTCGTCGCCCGCCGTCCACGGCCGCTCGACGCGCCACCAGCCCTCGACCACGCCCTCCTGCGGCGTCTCGCCGTTGACCGTCAAGGTCGCACCCTCCGCCCAGCCGGGCACCCGCAGGGCCAGCGTCCAGGCGGTGTCCGGCGCCCTCGACGACCTGGACCCGCACCGCGCCGTCCCAGGGGTAGTCGGTCGTGACGGCCAGCCGCGCCTCCCCGCCCGCCACCTCGGCGGAGAAGGTGCCGGTCATGTACTGGTGCAGGGCCAGCGAGCTCTGGTCCGACAGCAGCACGTAGTGCTCGAGCGAGGCCAGCAGCCGCATGACGTTGGGCGGGCAGCAGGCGCACTTGAACCAGGGGACGCGCTTGTAGTCGCCGTCGGCGCCGCTGGACACGTGGCCGTCGCGGACCTGGAGCGGGTTGGCGTAGATGTAGCGCGTGCCGTCCAGCGACAGCCCGGCCAGGAAGCCGTTGTAGAGCGTGCGCTCCAGCAGGTCGGCGTACTTGGCCTCGCCGGTGATCATCAGCATCCGCCAGCTGAAGTGGATCGAGGCGATCGCCGCGCAGGTCTCGCAGTAGCTGCGCTCGTTCGGCAGCTCGTACGGGTCGCCGAAGGCCTCGTCGCGGTGGTGGGAGCCGATGCCGCCGGTCAGGTAGGTCTTGGTGGCGACCATCTCCGACCACACGCGCTCCGCGGCGGTCGCGCAGGGTGGTCGTCACCGGTCTCGACGTAGACGTCGGCCACCCCGGCCAGCAGGTAGAGCTGGCGCACCGAGTGCCCCTCGGCCGACGGGCGCCTCGCGGACGGGCGGTGGTCCTGCCAGTAGTGCCGACCGAAGCGGTCGTTCCCCAGGAGCCCGTGGCCGCGCCGGTCGACGAAGTAGACGGCGCAGGTCGAGGTAGGAGCGCTCGCCGGTCTCCCGGTACAGCTCGACGAGGGCGGTCTCGATCTCCGGGTGCCCGCAGACCCCGTCGACCTGACCCGGGCCGGTGCCGAAGGCCCGGACGGCCAGGTCGGCGACGCGGCGCGCCGATCGTCGAGCAGCCGCTCGTCGCCGCGTGCTGCGGTGCAGGGCGACCGCGGCCTGGATGAGGTGGCCGGCGCAGTACAGCTCGTGGCCCCAGGGCAGCTGGACGAAGCGCTCGCCGGGGAAGCGGACCTGGAAGTGGGAGTTGAGGTAGCCGTCCTCCTGCTGCACGGCTGTGAGCAGCTCCACGCTCTCGGCCAGCCGGCTGAGCAGCTCCTCGGCCCCGGCGGAGGCCAGGTCGGGGTCGTCGAGGGTCCAGGCCGACGGCCTCCAGCCACTTGTAGAGGTCGGAGTCGAGGAACGGCAGGTCGTTGACGTACTCCCCCGTCCGGCGGGCGGCCGCCAGCTCGAGGTTGTGGAAGTTGCCGGCCTCGTGCAGCCGGTCCCACGCCTTGGGGCACGCAGACGTCGCGGTTGACGGCGCGGCGTTCCGCCCAGAACCCGCCGGTGATCTGAGCCGCGCTCGCGGGCTGCAGGCGCACGGTGCTGGAGTCGGTCAGGCGGATCGGGCCCGCACTGCGGCGGCCGGTCTCGATCATGGAGGTCCTCTCGGGTGTGGGGTGGGCGTTGCGGGGGGCTGATCCGGTGGCGTGCCGGGTGCTGGTCACTTGAGGGCGCCGCTGAGCATGCCGCTGACGTAGTACCGCTGCAGCAAGCACGTAGACGAGGATGCAGGGGACGATCGTCAGCGCCACGCCCGCCTGCAGCGAGCCCCAGTTGATCGACCCGAACTGGCCACTGGTGACCAGCGTCAGCGTGACCGGCAGGGTGAACCGGTCCTGGTCGGTGATCAGGATCAGGGCGGCGAAGAACTCGTTCCAGGTGGCGAAGAACGTCAGCAGGGCGGTCGTGATCACCCCCGGCATGACGACCGGCAGCAGCACGCTGCGGATGGCGCCGAGGATGCCGCAACCGTCGACCAGCGCCGCTTCCTCCAGGCTCGCGGGCAGGGCCGCGAAGGAGTTGCGCATGATGAACAGCCCGAAGGGCAGGTTGAAGGTGATGTAGACGATCGTCAGCCCCACCAGGGAGTTGTTCAGATTCAGCACCTGGAGGACCTTGAACAGCGGGGTGATGATCGCCTGGAAAGGGATCATGAAGGTGGCGAGGGCGAGGAAGAACAAGATCCCGCTGCCGGGGAAGCGGGCCCGCGCGAACGCGTAGCCGGCCAGCGTGCTGAGCACGACCGTGCCCAAGGTGGCGCCCAGGGTCACCCAGACGCTGTTCAGCAAGTTGCCGAAGACGTTGAGTCCCTGGACGCTGGACAGCCGCTCGAAGTTCACCGTGCTCAGGTCGTGCGGGTACAGGGTGGGCGGGATGGACCCGGCTTCCACCGGACCCTTGAACGCCATCGAGAGCATCACGTAGAGCGGGTAGAGGAACATCACCGTCAAGGCGATGCAGATGACCCACCAGGCGGCGCGTGGCACCGTGGAACGGACGTCGCCGATCATGGAACGCATAAGTCGTGTCCTGTCCTCGTGATCCCGGCCGGGGCTCAGTGGTGGTCGGTGTTGCGGAGCAGCAGCATCTGGACGAGGCTGACCAGAGCGAGGATCACCATCAGCAGCACCGACAGCGCCGCCCCGTAGCCGAGCCGGAAGCTGTTGAAGGAGATCCGGTAGATCTGGTAGACGGCGGTGATCGTGGAGTTGGACGGTCCGCCACCGGTCATGATGTAGAACTGGTCGAAGGCCAGCAGGGACCCTGCGACCGAGAACACCAGCACCAGGGCCAGCGTCGGCCGCAGCAGCGGCAACGTGATGTGCAGGAACTGCTGCCAGCGACCTGCCCCGTCGATCCGGGCCGCTTCCACCACCTCGTCCGGGATGGACTGCAGGCCGGAGAGCAGCAGCAGCATCTGCAGTCCGACGACCTTCCAGGTCACCATGGCGATCACCAGGGCAAGGGCGCTCCAGCCGTTGGCGTACAAGTTGCCGGCAGGGTCGACCAGGCCGGCTCGGGCCAGCAGGTCGAACAGTGGGCCGATCTGTGACTGCCCCAGGTAGAGCCAGAGGAACGAGCCCGACGCGAGGCCGATGCAGACCGGCATGAAGAACACTCGACTGGAAGAAGCGGGCCCCGCGGACCGGGCGTCGGACCAGCACGGCCAGGCCCAGGCCCAGCACCAGCAGCAGCGGGGTGATCGCCGCGGTGTAGATCAGGGTGAACCTCAATGCCCGCAGGAAGTTGTCGTCGCCGATCGCGCGGGTGTAGTTGTCCAGGCCGATGAAACGGGGGTTGCCCAGCAACGGCCAGTTGTGCAGTGACATCCAGAAGGTCAGCACCAGCGGGATCAGGAAGAACACGATGATCAGCACGAGCGCGGGGCTGGCCATGGCCAGCCCGAGCAGCGCCCGGCGCTGGGACGGGCTGCGACCGCGTCCTCGTGAACGCTTCGCCGTAGGCAGTGCGTCGCCGGAACGCAGGGCGCGGCCGGGGGCCAGAGAAGTCATGGCGGGCTCCAGGTGAGGGGCCCGGGCCGGCCGGGGGTGCAGGACCACCGGCCGACCGCGGGGTAGACGGCTGGATCGGGTAGCTGACCGGCAGGTCAGCCGGCGTCGTCGATCAAGCCCTGGGCCGCCTGCTGGGCCGCGGCTTGGGCGCCCGCGATGTCGCCGCCGAAGATGGCGTCGTTGATCATCTTGATCCAGGGACCGTTGTTGTCGTTGAAGATCGGGTTCTCGACCACGCTGTAGGGCGTCTTGCCGATGCCCATCAGCTCACCGAACAGCTTGTACGCCTCCCCCTGAGGGGCGTAGATGGTCCCGACGAGGTCGGTCCGCACCGGGCACGCTGCCGTTCTTGGCCAGGAACTCCTGAGCTTCCGCGTCGGTCGCCCACTTGACGAAGTCCTCGGCACCGGCCTTGTTCTTCGTGCCGGTCATGACCGAGATGACGTCACCGCCCGCGAAGGAGCTGAACTCACCGTCCTTGCCCGGGATGGGGAAGACGCCGAAGTCGATCTTGGCCTCCTCCATGGAGGGGATGGCGAAGGCACCGAGCGGTGTCATGCCGACCTTGCCGCTGGTGAAGAGCGGGATCTGCTGCGTGCCGGCGTCGTTCTTGGCCGCGCTCGGGATGGAACCGTCGGTCCACATGTCGCGGTAGAGCTGCAGGGCTTCGGTGACCTGCGGCGAGTCGAGCGACGCCGCCTTTCCGTCCTCGGAGAGCACCTCCCCGCCGCTGGCCCAGATGTGCGGGCGTGAACTCGAAGACGTTGCAGCCGCCACAGGCGCCGGCGAAGGTGAAGCCGTAGTAGTCCTTGCCGAGTCCACGGATCTTCTTGGCCGCCTCCCGCAGCTCCGCGTAGTTCGCCGGCGGCTTGTCGGGATCGAGGCCGGCCTTCTCGAACAGCTCCTTGTTGTAGTACATCGCCGAGGCCTCGGCGGTGAACGGCAGGGCGTAGGTCGTGTCCTCCCAGGTCGAGAGGCGACGGTGGGACGGGCTCAGTGCGTCCTTGTAGGGCAGCGCGTCGGCGAGCTCGCTGATGTCCTCGAGTGCCCCGGCGGAGGCGAAGTAGGGGGCGTACACCAGGTCGATCGAGGCGACGTCGGGGCCGCTGTCCGACGACGCCGCCGTACCGAGCTTCTGCACGAAGCTCTCGGCCGGGATGACCGTGACCTTGGCCTGGACCTCGTGGCTCTTGTTGTAGAGGTCGACCAGCTTGCTCATGAACACCTGCTGGGAGTCTCGCGCCCAGACGGTGATGGTGCCCGTGGGCGCCTCACCGGCCGCATCCCCGCCGGCGTCGTCACCGCCGCCACCGCCGCACGCCGCGGCCAACATCGCCACGGCGCTGAGCAGCGCACCGATCTTCCACCTGGGGTCTCGCATCGTCATCCGGCTCCTCTGACTGGGCTGCGCTGCACGGCGCGGAACGTACGGAAATCCTTTTCCGTGCCGGATGCTAGTCTTCCGCTTCCGCTCGGGTCAAGAGCGGAGGCCGGTGTCGTCGCGGTGGCTTCTGGGGACTGCCGCGGCGGAGCCCTTGGATGCCCGGAGGTCTTTGATGCGGACGCGGACAGGCCCGCCGACGGTGCGCGACGTCGCCGCCCTCGCCGGGGTCTCGCCCGGGACGGTGTCCAAGGCGCTGAACGGCACCGGGCAGCTGAGGCCGACGACGCGCGAGCGGGTGACGGCAGCCGCCGAGCAGCTCGGCTTCCGCCCCAACCACCTGGCCAAGAGCCTCCTCGAGGGACGGACCTACACGGTCGGGATCCTCACCAGCGACAGCTTCGGCCGGTTCACCACGCCCGTGATGGTGGGGATCGAGGACGCCCTGGGGGCCGGACGGATGTCCACGCTGCTCTGCGACGGCCGCGGCGACCCGCTGCGCGAGCGGCACTACGTCCAGGAGCTGCTGAACCGCCGGGTGGACGGGCTCGTGGTGACGGGGCGCCGCCCCGACCCGCGTCCCTCACTCGGTCGGCTGCCCATCCCGGTCGTCTACGTCCTCGGTCCAGTCGCAGGACCCGGCCGACCTGTCCCTCACCTACGACGACGTGCAGGGGGCAGCGCCTGGCGGCCGAGCACCTGGTGACCGCGGGCAGGAAACGGTTTGCCTACGTCAGCGGGCCCGAGCGGCACTGGTCGACCCAGCGTCGCCGGGAGGGTGTGGAGCGAGCCCTGCGCGCCGCGGGCCTGCCGCTGCCGCCGGAGCTGGTGCTCCTCGGCCAGTGGAGCGAGGCGTGGGGGCGGACGGCCGCCGCCCAGCTGCTGCGGCGCGACCCGACGGTGGACGCGGTGGTGTGCGGCAGCGACCAGATCGCGCGCGGGGTGGCCGACGGCCTGCGCGAGGCCGGCGCCGACGTCCCCGGCCGCGTGGCGCTCGTCGGCTTCGACAACTGGGACGTCATGGTGGAGGCGTCGCGGCCTCCGCTGACGACCGTCGACCCCAACCTGACCGCCCTCGGCCGGCGCGCCGCGAACGGGTTGATGGCGGCCATCGACGGCAAGGAGCTGCCCGCCGGCGTGCACCTCCAACCCTGCGACCTGGTGGTCCGGCAGTCCTCGGTCTGACCTACATGGTCCAGGGCTCGGCGTGCACGTCGACCTCGTCGGACCAGCGGCGGTGCAGAGCCTCCAGCTCGGCCAGCACCTCCGGGTCCAGGCCGTCGCTGCCCTGGCTGGCCGTGATCAGCTCGTCGAGGTGCTCCGGCCGGCTGGTGGAGCCGACGGTGGAGACGACCTGCTCGTAGCTGCGGACGAAGCGGAAGCAGAACTCGGCCCAGGTGGGCACGCCGGACCGCTCGAAGATCGGCGCCACCTGCCCGGCCCGCTCCTGCAGGTAGGGCTTCCACGCCGCACCGGGCACGTCGCGCAGGACCTGCACCGGAGCCCCGCTCACCGTGCGCATCGAGATGATGCTGGTGCCCCGCTCGCGCAGCTCGTCCCACAGCGGGTTGGCGGCGAAGCGCTGCAGGGGGTTCAGGTAGGTGATGACGCCCTCGACCAGGCCGTCGAGGTGCCCCGCCCGCAGCGCCTCGAGCGGCGCGGCGCTCGTCCAGGGGAAGATCTCCAGGACGAACCGGCCGACGAGCCCCTCGTCCCGCAGCGCCCGCAGGCCGTCCAGGGCGGAGCCTCCGGCGACGATGTCTTCTGCCAGCTGCCCGACCGGGTTGAGCTGGCCCAGGGAGATGGAGCCGATGCCCAGCGGACCGGTGTTGGCCGCGATGGTCGCGCGCACGTCGTCGGCCGAGCCGCCGCCGAGCTTGACGACCAGGGGCGGGATGGCGTCCGGGTTCTCGGCGAACACCTCCCCCAGCACCTCCAGCGCGTGGTCGTACTGGCGCGAGGTGTGCATCCACAGACCCTCCGCGAGCACCGCCCGAGCCATCGCGACCTGGGCGGCACGCGGCACGTCGGGGTGTCCGAGGCGGGTGGTGCCGTAGATGAACGGGGGCAGGTCGGCGAGAGGACGGGGCACGACCCGACCGTAGCCGCCCCCACCCCTCGTCGACGACCCTGGTCAGCGATGGGCCGGAGGTCTAGGTTCGGCTCAGGGGGTCGCGATGGACGTGCAGCAGACGGTCCGCAGCCACTACAGCCGAGAGGGTCTGGCGGAGGTGGTGCTCGGAGCGGTGGCCGCAGGCGGGGTCGAGACCTGACCACCTGCGCCCCGAGGACCTGGGTGCCGTCGACCAGCTGCACCACGGCGGCCCCGCCGCCACCACCTACCTGCTCGACCAGCTGGCGCTCGGGCCCGGCACCCCGCTGCTCGACGTGGGTGGCGGGCTCGGCGGGCCGGCGCGGGCCGCGGCGTCGCGGTGGGGGTGCCCGGTCCTCAGCGTCGACCTCTCCCCCGACTTCGTCCAGGCCGCCCGGACGCTGACGGCCCGCACGGGCCTTGCCGACCGCGTCGAGCACCGGCTCGGCTCCGGTGACCGGCTGGACCTCGCGACGGGCAGCTTCTCCCGGGCGATGATGCTGCACGTCGGGATGAACCTGCCCGACAAGGACGCCGTGTTCTCCGAGGTCCGGCGGGTGCTGGCGGACGGCGGGCTGTTCGGGCTCTTCGAGCAGGTCCGGAGGGGTCCGGACGCGCTGACCTACCCACTGCCCTGGGCCGAGGACGAGTCCTCGTCCTTCGTGGTCGACCTCGACACCCTGACGGGCGCGTTGACCTCCGCCGGGTTCGCCGTCGAGGAGGTCGAGGACCGGACGTCAGCCGCTCCCGGGAACGCCGCGCCGTCGTCCGGCTCGTCGGCGCTCACCCCGGCGACCGTCTTCGGGCCGAAGTTCGAGGAGCGCATCCGCAACGACGTCGCCGCTATCCGCGCCGGGCTGCTGGCCCCGGTGGTGGTGATCGCCCGGGCCGGCTGAGCGCCCCGGCCGCTCCCGCTCAGCCGGTGATGCCGTAGCCGCGAGCCAGGTCGCGGGCGACGCGGACCGAGTCGACCAGCGGGTGCAGCGCGAACGCGGTGACCAGGGCGTCCGGGGCCTGGTCCCGGGCCGCCGCGATGGTGCGCTGCTCCACCTCCTTCACCTGCTGCACCAGCCCCAGCTGGTGACCCGTCAGGGGCGCGGTCGTCAGCGGACGCGCGCCGGTGCCGTCCACCAGGCAGGGCACCTCGACCACCGCCTCGGGAGGCAGGCCGGGGAGGGTGGAGCCGTTGCGGACGTTCAGGATCATCGTCGTCGCCTCCCCGCGCAGCACCGCGCCCATGTAGGCCAACGCGACCCCCTCGTACCCGCCGCCGGCGAGGTCGGCCTCCGACCGCTCGTCGTCGGCGGCGCGGACCTCGGCCAGGTAGCTGGCGTCGCGCTCGCGACGGACCCGCCGCCAGTGCTCCAGCGCCCGGCCCGGTTCGGCGCCGACGTCGGCGTAGAAGCGCTGCTGCTGGGCCAGCAGGTAGTCCCCGCGGGTCTGCGGCTCCGAGCGGATCGCCGCCACCGCGTCGCGGGTGAAGTAGTAGTAGTAGAGGTACTCGTTCGGGAGCGCACCGAGCGCGGCCACCCAGTCGGGGCCCAGCAGCCGCGCTTCCTCGATGGTCCCGAGCGCCGCCCGGTCGGCCAGCAGCGCCGGGAGCACGTCGACGCCGTCGTGCACCAGGGCGCGCAGCCAGCCGAGGTGGTTCAGGCCGGCGTAGTCGGCGTGGGTGCGGCGAGGATCCAGCCCCAGGGCGAGGGCGGCCCGCCGAGCCAGCGCGACCGGGGAGTCGCAGATGCCCACCACCCGCGACCCGAGCTCGGCCTGCATGGCTTCGGTGATCATCCCGGCGGGGTTGGTGAAGTTGATGACCTGGGCGTTGGGCGCCACCCGCTGGACCGTGCGGGCGACCTCCAGGGCGACGGGGATGGTCCGCCAGCCGTAGGCGATCCCTCCCGGCCCCGTCGTCTCCTGACCCAGCACGCCGAGGTCGAGGGCGACGTGCTCGTCTCGGGCCCGACCGGCGAGCCCGCCCACCCGCACCGCGGAGAAGACGATGTCGGCCCCCTCCAGGGCGTCGGCGAGCACGGTGCTGGTCCGCACGCGCGGGCGCGCCGGGAACCCCGGCCGACTGCTGGGCCAGCACGTGGGCGATGGCGTCCAGCCGGGTCTGGTCGACGTCGTGCAGCACGAGCTCGTCGACGCGCTGCTCGGCCTGGTCACCCAGCAGAGCGCCGTGGACCAGCGGGACGCGGAAGCCGCCGCCGCCGAGAACGGTCAGTCTGGCCATGCCCGGAGCGTACCGGCGACCCCCGGCCCGGAGGCGACCTCGCCCGCCCGGGACCGGGAGGGGCCAGACTGGTGCTGAGCCGGGCGAGCCGGCTCCCGCAGGACGGAGAGGCGCGCGTGACAGCACCCGAGGTGACGAGCACGTCCGGGGCCGAGGAGCCGCCTCGCTTCGACCTCTTCCTGCACGGCACCGTCTTCCTCGACCTGATCTTCACCGGCCTGTCGTCGTTCCCGCCACCGGGCGTGGAGACCCACGCCAGCGGCATGGGCTCCTCCCCCGGCGGAGTCGCGAACCTGGCCACCGCCGCGAGCCGGCTCGGCCTGCGCACCTCCCTGGCCGCGGCCTTCGGCGACGACATGTACGGCGAGTTCTGCTGGCGCACCCTGGCCGACCAGGAGGGCATCGACCTCTCCTGCTCCCGCACCTTCGAGGGCTGGCACTCCCCCGTCACCGTGTCGATGGCCACCCAGGGCGACCGCAGCATGGTCACCCACGCCCACGACGCCCCGCTGCCCGCCAACCAGATGATCGGCGTCCCGCCGCGCTCGCGGGCCGTCGTCGTCGACCTCGCCCACGACTGGTCCACCGAAGCCGGCCAGCCGTCCTGGGTGGACCTGGCGCGGGCCGGCGGGGCCCTGGTGTTCGCCGACGTGGGGTGGGACGAGTCGGAGGTGTGGTCGAGCCGCACCCTGGAGCCGCTCGCCTCCTGCCATGCCTTCGTGCCCAACGCCACCGAGGCGATGGCCTACACCCGGACCGAGACCGCGCGGGACGCCCTCTACGCCCTGGCCGACCTGGTGCCGCTGGCGGTGGTGACGGACGGCCCGCGCGGGGCGCTGGCCATCGACGCCAGCACCGGGGAGGAGGCGGAGGTGCCCGCCCTGCGCGTCCCCGCCATCGACCCGACCGGAGCCGGCGACGTCTTCGTCAGCGGCCTGGTGCTGGGCACGTTGAACGGGTGGCCGCTGGCCGACCGGCTGGCGCTGGGCGCACTCTGCTCGGCCCTGGCGGTGCAGCAGTTCGGGGGCTCGCTCGCCGCACCCGGGTTCGGTGACGTCCTCGACTGGTGGCACGGGGTCACCAGCGCCGAGGGCACGGGTGCCTACCTGCGGTCGGTGCGCCGCCGCTACGCGTTCCTCGACGGGCTACCGGTCCCGGAACCGGTCCGGGAACGGCGACTGGGCGGCCGCGACCATCGGCCGGAGCCCGTCCGCTGACCTGAGGCGCCAGGCGCCCGCCTGCGGCGGTCAGGTCGTGGTTCGTGCGACTGCTGGATCGGACGGCTGCCGGCCGGACCGGAGGCCCGCGGGGGCGTGAAGGGCGGCGGTTCCGCAGCCGGGTGCCCGGTGAACCGTTCGATCACCGTCGCCGCGACCTCGCGGAGCTTGAGGTTGCGGTGCTGCGACGCCCGCCGGAGGATGCCGAAGGCCACGTCGCGGGTGCACCGGTTCTGCGCCATCAGGACGCCGAGGGCCTGGTCGATGGTGGAGCGGCTGGCCAGGGCCTCCTGCAGGTGCTCAGCCAGCTGCGCCTGCTCGGTGATGCGCAGGGCGGTCGGCAGGGTCCGCGCGACCTCCTGGTTGAACAGGCGCGCCCGTTGCAGCGGTGCGCCGGCGAGCCCGTCCCGGTCGGGGGTGTAGACGTTCAGCGCGAGGCGCTGCCCCGGCGTCACCTCGGCGGGAAGGCCGGCCGCGGCGCGGAAGCCGAGCATCATCGCGACCGCCCCCCAGGCGGGCCAGCGCTCCTCGGTGGCCAGGTCGATGATGCCGGTGTCCGCGCCGGTCCGCAGCGCCTCGACGCACGGGCCGGCCTCGGTGTCGAACTCGACCTGGTCGGCGTCCCAGGCGTCCCGGTCGGTGGTCGCGATGGTGAGCAGGTTCCCGTACAGGAGGATCGAGAGGCTGAACGACCCCTCCACGCCCACCAGCGGCCCGGTCTAGCAGCACCGCGTCCTGCAGGTACTCCTGCACCGACGACGTCTTGGCCAGGCTCTGCTCGAGCCTGCTCCAGACCTGGTGCCGGAAGGCGTCGTCGTCCATCTCGCCCACTCTCCCTCGTTCTGACCACCCGACCTGACCCTCGAACGGCCCAGGTGCCCGCCACAGCCTACGAGAAGATCCCGGCCGGCATGGGTCGGTTGCTGGCCAGGACGGTCGACGTAGCCTCGCTCCGTGCTCGACGCTCTCAGCCCGCAGCGCCGCCGGGTCGTGCTGGCCGGAGCGGTCGTCGTCGCCCTGCTGGTCCTCGCGCTGGTGGTGGCGCCGGCGCTCCGGGCCCTCCGACCGGGGAGCGTCGCCGGCGTGCCCCAGGACCGGCCCGGTCCGGTCCTGCTGGTCCCCGGCTACGGCGGCGACGGCTCCTCGCTCCAGCCGCTGGCCGCGGCGCTCCGCTCGGCCGGGCGGGAGGCGGTCGTGGTCCCGCGGGTGGGCGACGGGACGGGTGACCTGCGAGGCCCAGGCGAGAGGCCCTCGCCGACGTCGCCGAGCGGGCCCGCGACCAGGCGGGTGCGGCGTCGGTCGACGTCGTGGGCTACTCCGCGGGCGGTGTCGTCGCCCGGCTCTGGGTCCGGGAGCACGGGGGCGACGCGGTGGCGCGCCGGGTGCTCACCCTCGGGTCCCCGCACCACGGCACCAGCCAGGCCGCCCTGGGGGCCAGCCTGGCCGGAGGCTGCCCGACCGCCTGCGAGCAGCTCGTGCCCGGGAGCGACCTGCTGCGCCGGCTCAACGCACGCGACGAGACCCCGGCCGGACCGGCGTGGGTCACGCTCCGCTCGAGCGCCGACCAGGTGGTCACCCCGGTCGACTCCGCAGCGCTGGAGGGAGCGGTGAACGTGCTCGTGCAGGATCTGTGCCCCGCGGCCCGCACCCCGCACGACGGGCTGCCCACCGACCCGGTCACGCTGGCCCTGGTGGCCTCCGCCCTGGGCGCCGGGCCGCCGACCGCGCCGTCGGCCCTCCGCTGCTGAACCCTGCCGGACCCCATCCCCGGGGACGCGGTCAGTCGGCGACGTCCTTGGTGCTGAAGCTCGCCCAGGCGGCGAGGGTGAAGACGAGCAGGTAGCTCAGCTGGACGGCCAGGCCCCGGCCCACGTCGGTCCACAGGATCGGGTCGCGGAAGAGGTCGACGAAGGCCAGCCAGTACCGGGTGGGCAGGAACGGGTGCAGGCTGGCGGCCGCGTCCAGGCCGAGCAGGACGGTCGAGGCGATGAGCAGACCGATCGTGCCCAGCGCGGCCCCGATGGAGGAGCTGGTGAGGGTGGAGAAGAAGAGGGCGACCGCGGCCACGCCCAGCATCGAGGCGACGACGTAGCCCAGCGCCAGCGCCGTCCGGACCGCCAGGTCGGTCTGGGTGAGGGTCGAGCCGCTGAGGCTGACCGTCCCGCTGACGGGGGCGTCGCCCAGCAGCAGCCGGCCCTCGACGGCGGTGACCGCGGCGACGACGAGCACCGCGAGCAGCACGAAGGCCACGACCGTGGTGAGCTTGGCCAGCAGCAGCTGCGCCCGACCGACGGGGCGAGCCAGCAGGTAGCGGAGGGTGCCGGTCTGCGCCTCGCCGGCGATCGCGTCCCCGCCCAGGACGGCGACGGCGATGGGGAGGAACAGCGGCAGCACGACGCCGAGGGCGGCCAGCGGGAAGAGCGTGCCGTCGCTCAGCACGGCGGAGAGGAACGGCGGCCCCTCGCCGGGTGCGGGGGCCAGGTCGGTGACCGCGATCAGCACCGCGACCAGCGTGGGCAGGGCGACCAGCATGGCGATGATCACCCAGGTGCGCGGCCGGCGCAGCATCTTGACCAGCTCGACGGTGATCACCGCTGGCGTCCGGCATCGAGCACGACCTGCTCCAGCTCGCGACGGTGCGGACCGATCTCGACCACGCGGACGCCGGCTCCGACCAGCTCGGCGTTCAGCGCGGCCGGATCAGGCGCCCGGACCAGCAGCCGGTCGCCGGCCCGCTCCACCACGGCCCGGCCGAGGAGCTCCGCACCCCGCAGGACGTCGGGGGTGCGGACGGCGACCAGCCCGGTCGGGCGGAGCAGCACGTCCAGGCGCTCCTGCAGCACCAGCCGCCCCCGGTCGAGCACGCCGACCCGGGTGCACATCTGCTCGATCTCGGCCAGCAGGTGGCTGGAGAGGAAGATCGTCGTGCCCCCGGCGTTGAGCCGCAGCAGCAGGTCCCGCACCTCCTGGATGCCTTGGGGGTCCAGGCCGTTGGTCGGCTCGTCGAGGACCAGCAGGTCGGGCCGGCGCATGAGCGCGGCGGCCAGGCCGAGGCGTTGCCGCATGCCGAGGGAGTAGGACCGGGTCGGCCGTCCGTCGGCAGGGTCGAGCCCGACCTCGGCCAGCACCTCGGTGATCCTCCCCTGCCGCGTGCGCCGCGGCATCCGGTCCGCGCCGCTGGCGTCGAGCAGGGACAGGTTGGCGCGTCCGGACAGGTGCGGGTAGGCGCCCGGACCCTCGATCAGGGCTCCGACGCGCGGCAGGACCTCCGCCCGGGCCGCGGGCATCGGCCGGCCCAGCACCTCGACCATGCCGGAGGTGGGCAGCACCAGCCCGAGCAGCATCCGCACGGTCGTCGTCTTGCCCGAGCCGTTCGCGCCCAGGAAGCCGTACACGTCGCCGCGGCCCACCTCGAGGTCGACGGCGTCCACGGCCCGCAGCTCGCCGTAGCGCTTGGTCAGCCCGCTCGTGCGGATGACCACGGCGTCGTCCGGCGGCGGCGGCAGGCGCTCGACGAGCTCGACGCGCCCGTCCGTCCGGACCGTCACCGCGTCACCGCCAGCAGCTCGGTCGCGGCCCGCTCCAGCGTCTGCGGCGTCACCGTCCCGGCCAGCAGGAAGGCGCCGCGGCCGCGACGCCCGGGCGTGACCAGCAGGGACACCGGACCCACCGGGACGATCGAACCGAGCGACGTGGGACGGGCGCTGCTGCTGGCCTCCAGCCGGTCGCGCAACGGCCGGGCCACCTGACCGCGCAGCGGCAGGGCGAGCAGGGTCGTCGGTCCGCGGCCGTAGATCCCCACGGCGCCGGGGTCGGCGCCGTCGCGGGCGGGCAGCCCGGCGAGCATCGCCGGCAGGTCGTAGGGCGCGAACGCGTTGGCTGAGGCGGCGGCGTCGACCGCTTCCTCGTAGGTGAGGGTCGTGCTCCCCGCCGGCCGGAACACCGTCGTCGACGGCTCCGGTGGCTCCAGGTCCAGCCGGGTGACGGTCGTGGTGAGCACCGGGACGGACGTCCCCCTCGCCGTAGAGCTCCACCCGCAGCGGCAGACCGCTGCCCGGCTCGACCCACACGTCGAGGTGGTCCACACTTGCCGCCGCGTCGTCCGGGGTGACCCGCAGGCCGGGCGCCACCACCCCGGCGACCCGGATCGCCGGCACGCCGGACAGCTCCTCGTCCCGCACCCCCTGCAGCAGCGAGCGGGCCAGGGTGGCCGGGAGCAGGTCGGCGGCGTCGGGCAGGCGGATCCGGCTGAGCGGGAAGACGGTCGCGGTGTCGGACTCGAAGACCCAGCGGACCTGCATGCCGCGGGAGCGGTACAGACCGGTCTCCCCGGTGCTGCGCAGCCGGTCCACCCGCCACTCCTGGGGCCCGCGCCACCAGACCCGCAGCTGGTTGTCCTCACCGAGCAGCTGCCCCAGGGTGGCGAAGGACTCGCTCTGCGGCACCTGGAGGGCGCCCGAGGTCTGGACGGTGCCCGACCAGCCCCAGCTGGCGGAGGTCCGGACCAGCCGCGCCAGCGCCGCCGGGTCGCGCGGGACGTCGGGGACCGGCCTGCTGGCCAGGGCCGCGGGTGCGCCCACCAGGGCGGCGCCGACCAGCAGCACCAGCAGCCAGCGCAGACCCATGGGCGCCACTGTAGGTCGGCGGAACCAGCCGCTGCCGGGTCGTACGCGCGTGAGGTGGCGTTGAGGGGTGCGGGAGCATGGGGCGATGGAGCGACGGGACCGGCTGTGGCTGCGCGACACCGCACCCGGGGAGGACCGGATCGGCGGGCGCTCGCTGACCTACTGGGGGACGGCCGGGGGTCGCTGGCTGGTCGGCCGCATGGTGGCCCTGGCCCGGGTGGTCACCGCGAACGGCGTGCTGGCGGTGACGGCCGCCGTCGGGATGGTGCTGGTCGTCGGCCTGGTGCTGGCGGCGGGCGGCATCTACGACGCCGTGGAGGAGTCCGACGGCCTCGCCGGGCTGGACCGGCCGGTGCTGGACGGTGCGCTGGCCGCCCGCAGCCCGGGGCTCGACGCCGGGCTCACCTTCTTCACCCACCTCGGCGGCCCGCTGGGCATGACCGTCATCGCCGCGACCATCACGGCCGCGATGGTGTGGCGCTGGCGCTCCCGCACGCCCCTGGTGCTCATGCTGATCACGGTGGCGGGCTCGCTGCTGGCCACCGTGTCCGGCAAGAACGCCGTCGGCCGGCTCCGGCCACCGCAGGCCGACGCCGTGCCGCCGTACGAGTCGAGCCCCTCGTTCCCGAGCGGACACGCCCTGAACAGCACGGCGATCGCCGGCATGGTCGCCTACCTGCTGGTGATGCACCTGCACAGGCGCCTCGCCCGCGTGCTCGCGATCACCGTGGCCGGGGTCTGGGCGGTTGCCATCGGGCTGAGCCGGGTGTTCCTCGGTCACCACTGGCTCACCGACGTGATGGTCGGGTGGACGATCGGGCTCGCCTGGCTGGCTGTGGTGGTCACGGCGCACCGGCTGTACCTCAGCGTGCGCGGCCAGGAGCGCTCGCCGAGGCCGCCCGCGCGCCGGTGAGCGACGGCGAGGGCACACTGGCGCCATGAGATTCCTCCGCGTCGAGGGCCTGGCTCCGGTGAGCCGGGTCGGCTTGGGTACCTGGCAGTTCGGCTCCCGCGAGTGGGGCTACGGCGACGCCTACGACTCGGGCGCCGCCCGCCAGATCGTGGCTCGCGCCCTGGAGCTCGGGGTCACTCTCTTCGACACCGCCGAGGTCTACGGGCTCGGTCGCAGCGAGCGCATCCTCGGTGAGGCCCTCGGCCCCGAGCGCGACACCGTCGTCGTGGCCAGCAAGCTCTTCCCGCTGGCACCGTTCGCGCCCGTCATCCGCCGCCGCCTCGCGGGCAGCGCCCGGCGCCTGCAGCTCGAGCGCATCCCCCTCTACCAGGTGCACCAGGCGAACCCGCTCGTCCCGGACACCGTCATCATGCCCGGCCTGCGCCGCCTGCTGGAGGAGGACCGCATCGGAGCGGTCGGCGTCTCCAACTACTCACGGGAGCGGTGGCAGCGGGCCGATGCGGCCCTGGGTCGCCCCGTGGTCAGCAACCAGGTGCAGTTCTCGCTCGCCCACCCCGGACCGCTCGCGGACCTGGTGCCCTTCGCCGAGCGGGAGGACCGGATCGTCATGGCCTACAGCCCGCTGGCCCAGGGCCTGCTCGGCGGTCGGTACGGGCCGGGGAACCGGCCCGGAGGGGTGCGCGCCGCCAACCCGCTGTTCGGGACGGAGAACCTGCGCCGCGTCGCCCCGCTGCTCGACCTGCTCCGTGACGTCGCGGGCACCACCGGCGCCCAGCCCGGACAGGTCGCGCTGGCCTGGCTGCTGGCCCAGCCGCGCGTGGTGGTCATCCCCGGTGCGAGCAGCGTCGCCCAGCTCGAGTCCAACGTCGCCGCCGCGGAGCTGGAGCTGGACGAGCCGACTGTCACCGCCCTGACCGCTGCCGCCCAAGCCTTCCACCCCGCGCCGCTGCGTCGGACCCTGGCCGACGGGCTCCGCGAACGCGTCCGCCGCTGACCCACCCGACTACGCTGCTGCGGGCCGAAGGCGAGGTCGTGGGCCTTCGGACGGTGACGAGAAGTGAGGAGGGGTGGCGGTGACCGACCCCAGCAGCAAGGCCCGCACCCCGAGCGCGGCCTCGTTGCGCCGCTGGCGCCAGTACCTCGCCGACGAGCGCGCGGAGGCCGCCGTCTACCGCGACCTCGCCACCCACCGGACCGGCGAGGAGCGGGCCATCCTCCTGGCGCTGGCCGAGGCCGAGGGCCGGCACGAGGAGCATTGGCTGGCGTTGCTCGGTGCCCACGCCGGCCGCCCCCGCCGTCCCGACCTGCGGACGCAGGTGCTGGCCTTCCTGGCCCGCCGCTTCGGCTCGGTCTTCATCCTCGCCCTCGCCCAGCGGGCGGAGGCCCGTTCCCCCTACGCCGACGACGCCGACGCCACCGCCGCGATGGCGGCGGACGAACGGATCCACGAGGAGGTGGTGCGCGGTCTCGCCGCCCGCGGTCGCAACCGGCTCTCCGGCACCTTCCGCGCCGCCGTCTTCGGGGCGAACGACGGGCTGGTGAGCAACCTGTCCCTGGTGCTGGGCGTCAGCGCCAGCGGGGTCGCCCCCCACATCGTGCTGCTGACCGGCCTGGCCGGGCTGCTGGCCGGCGCCCTCTCCATGGGCGCCGGCGAGTACGTCTCCGTGCGCTCCCAGCGTGAGCTGCTCGAGGCCTCCACGCCTGACCCGCAGGCCCGGACGGCCCTTCCCCACCTCGACCTCGACGCGAACGAGCTGGCGCTGGTGTACCGGGCGCGCGGGATGGACGAGGCGGAGTCCGAGGCCCACGCCGCGGCGGTGCTGGGGTCGCCCGCTCCCGACGTGACCGACCTGCCCGAGGGCATCGAGGACCGAGGAGTCCGGAGGTGGACGAGCACGAGGCGATCGGCACCGGCCTCGGCGCGGCCGTGTCGAGCTTCTGCTTCTTCGCCTCCGGCGCCGTCATCCCGGTGCTGCCCTACCTGCTCGGCCTGACCGGGCTCACCGCGGTGGTCGTCGCGGCCGTGCTGGTCGGTGCGACCCTGCTGGCCACCGGGGCCACCGTCGGCCTGCTCTCCGGGGCGTCGCCGCTCAAGCGGGGTCTGCGCCAGCTCGCCATCGGCTATGGGGCCGCCGCCGTCACCTACCTGCTCGGCCTGGCCCTGGGCACCGGACCGGTGTGACCGGCCTCAGATCTGCGCCCGCCCCTGCTTGATGACCCGGCTCCACCCAGGCCCACGGTCCAGCAGGAACGACAGCAGGAGCATCCCCGCGGCGAGCACGAAGTGCAGGACGTTGTCGGCGTCGTCGAGGGGCACGAGGTTGGCCTTGGACTCGTAGTCCACGACCACGCCGTAGAAGAACAGCGCGGCGTAGACCAGGCCGCCGTAGAAGAGGTAGTTGCGGGCCCGGAGCGGGGTCTTGGCCATCAGCAGCCCGGCCACCCCGAAGGCCAGGTGCACCGCGTTGTGCAGCACCGAGACCTGGAACAGGCCGAGCAGCTGAGCCTGCGACCGCTGGGTGGCCACCGCGAGCTCGCTGTAGGCCGTGGTCACGCCCGGCACGAAGCCCAGCACCCCGACCAGCAGGAAGACGACGCCGACCACCGCCGCGCCCTTCTGGACGGCGGACCGGCCCTGCGGCTGCGGGTCATCGACGGTGTGGCTCATGGGTCCTCCGGTGCGGGGGCGGCACCGCGGGTGCGGTGCGTTCCTCCCGTCCTTACCCAGCGGCGCCCGAGACCACCGCACACTCAACTCGTCGAGACGGACGTCGGGGCGGGAACCGCTGACGAACAGCGGCCAATCGAGACTGGGCTTGCAGATCATCAGCGTTTCCCCGGGGCTGGTTCGCCCGGGGCTGGCCTGCCGCGCCCTGCGGGTGGGCAGGTCCGGACCTGCTGATAGGCCTAGACGCACGTCAACACCTCCGCGGCCCGGCCGGGTCCGCGGTCCTGACGATCCTCGAGGGACGCATGTTCACCCCACCACCCACCTTCCTCACCCGCCCCGACCTCCGCGGCACCTTCGCGATGGCGGCCACCACGCACTGGGCCGCCAGCGCCACCGCGCAGGCGGTGCTGGAACGGGACGGCAACGCCTTCGACGCCGCCGTCGCCGCCGCCTTCGTGCTGCACCTGGTCGAGCCGCACCTCAACGGCCCGGGAGGCGACCTGACCGCCGTCGTCGCCACGGCCGACGACCCGGCCCCCCGGGTCCTGGTCGGCCAGGGTCCCGCGCCCCGCCGCGCCACGCTGGAGCACTTCGCCGCCGAAGGGCTGGACCTGGTGCCCGGGGCCGGCGGGCTGGCGGCCACCGTCCCCGGAGCCGTCGACGCCTGGCTGCTGCTGCTGCGCGACCACGGCACCTGGGAGCTCGCCGACGTGTGGGCTTTCACCCTCGACTACGCCGAGCAGGGGTACCCCCTGGTCTCGCGGGTGGGCGCCACCGTCGCCTCGGTGCGCGACCTGTTCCGCGACCACTGGCCCACCTCGGCCGACTTCTGGCTCGTCGACGGGGCACCGCGGCCGGCGTCGCAGCTGATGACCAACCCCGCCTACGCCGGGGTGCTGCGCGGGATGATCGAGGCCGGTGCCGGGGCCGCCACCCGGGAGGCGCGGATCGACGCGGCTCGAGAGGAGTGGCGGACGGGACGGGTGGCCACGGTGGCGTCGGCCTTTCTGGGCGAGCCGCACCGGCACTCCGACGGCCGGGACCACGCCGGCGTGCTGGACGTCGAGGACTTCGCGGCCCACGCCGCCACCTGGGAGCCCGCCACCACGGCCGAGTTCCGCGGCTGGACCGTGGCGAAGACCGGCGCGTGGGGGCAGGGGCCGGCGCTGCTCCAGGCCCTGAAGATCCTCGAGGGCTACCCCGACGAGGCCCTCGACCCGGGGACCGTCGACGGGGCGCACCACCTGATCGAGGCGCTCAAGCTGGCCATGGCCGACCGGGACGCCTACTACGGCGACCCCGACGTCGCCGCCGGGGAGCGTCCGGTGCCGCTGGAGGTGCTGCTGTCCGACGCCTACGCCGCCGAGCGCCGGCAGCTGATCGGTCCGCGGGCCTCGGCGGAGGTCCGGCCGGGCTCCGTCCCGGGGTACCCCGCCTACCGCGCTCCCCTGAGGGTCGAGTCGCCGGACCCGGACGCGGCAGGGGTGGGCGAGCCGACGGTGTCGAGGGCGGGCGAGACCCGGGGCGACACCTGCCACCTCGACGTCGTCGACCGCTGGGGGAACATGATCTCCGCCACCCCCTCGGGCGGTTGGCTGCAGTCCTCCCCGCACATCCCCGAGCTCGGCTTCTGCCTGGGGTCGCGGCTGCAGATGGCCTGGCTCGATCCGGCGTCGCCGTCGGTGCTGCGGCCGGGCCGTCGGCCGCGGACCACGCTGACGCCGACGCTGCTGCTCCGCGACGGCGTGCCGGTCTCCGCGCTCGGCACGCCGGGCGGCGACCAGCAGGACCAGTGGCAGCTGGTCTACCTGCTGCGGGTGCTGGTCGGCGGCTACACCCCCCAGCAGGCCATCGACGCCCCCTGCCTGCACACCACGGCCATGGCGGGGTCGTTCTGGCCACGCACCTGGACGCCGGCCGGTGTGGTCGTCGAGGACCGGCTCGGCGACGAGGTCATCGCCGGCCTCGAGGCGCGCGGCCACCAGGTGACCCGGGCCGGCGACTGGGCCCTGGGCCGGCTGTCCGCCGTCGTCCGGGACCCCGCGACCGGCGAGCTGGGCGCCGCCGCCAACCCCCGCGGAGGGCAGGGATACGCCGTCGGGCGCTGAGCTCTCGGCCGGCGGTTCAGCGTGCCGCGGTGTCCCGCCCGACGCGCCAGGCCCACCAGACCAGCGGAACCTGGAGCGGAAGCCGGGCATAGGTAATGGCCCGCCCCCTGGGGGAGCGGGCGCGCCGGGCCATGTCGAGGTTGCCGGGGAAGACGGCGACGAACAGCGCCGCCGTCAGGTAGCCCCCGGTCCGACGGGTCCGGGGCACCGCGAGCAGGGCCGCGCAGCCGAGCTCGGCGACGCCGGAGCCGAGCTCCCAGCCCAGCGGGCTCCCCGGCAGCCAAGGGGGCACCGCGGGGTCGAACCGGTGCGGGGCGAGGAGGTGGAGCGTCCCCGTCGTCGTCAGCAGGGAGGCCAGGCCGAGGGCGGTCCGACGGGCTCGGGCAGGGTTGGTCACCGTGCCTACCCCACCACGGCCTCGTACAGCTCCTGGTACTCCTCGCGCCGACTCCGGTAGTAGTCCGCCCGGCCCGGAACCGGGGTCAGCGTCTCCCCGGTGGAAGGCGCCACCCGGGTAATGTCCGGCGCCAGCACCTCCGCGGCCAGGAGCGCCGTCCCGCGCAGGGTCACCCGCTTGGTGGTCACCGGCACGACGGGCGCATCCAGCACGTCGGCCAGCACCTGCAGGAACGAGGGGACGTCCGAGGCGACCCGGCCGCTCGCCAGGATGGTGACCGGCTGTCCCGACACCGAGCGCAGCTGGTCGGCGATCCGGGCGTAGGAGATCGCGACGCCCTCCAGCACCCCCCGGGCCAGCATCGACCCCGACGTCGCCGCCGAGATGCCGGTCACGGTGGCCCGGGCGCTGGCCGCCCACCCCGTCGCGCGCTCCCCGGAGAAGTAGGGCAGCACCAGCGGAGCGCCCGGCGACGGCTCCGCCGCAGCCACCGCCTCCAGGGAGGACCCCTCCTCGAGCCGGACGGTCGACTCCAGCCACGTCAGGGCGCGGCCCACGTCGTTCACCGCACCGCCGAGCAGGGACCGGGACCCGTCGACCCGGTAGCACCAGAGTCCGGACGGCAGCTCGTCCGGCACGGCGGAGGCCAGCACACGCATCGCCCCACTGGTCGCCGTCGAAGCGGCCAGGGAGGACCCGTCGACCGCCCCGACGCCCACGTTGCTCGACAGCCCGTCCGCGACGACGGGGAACCAGGCCGCTCCGGCGAGTGCGGGCCACCGCGACGCTACGGACCGGCTGACGTCCCGCAGCGGCGCCGACGGGTCGCGCACCTCGGAGAGCTGGTCGACCTCGACGCCGGCGGCGGCCAGCAGCTCGGCGTCCCAGGCGCCGGTGCGACGGTCGAGGAGGCCGGTCCAGGCCGCGGTCGCGGTCCCGACGGCCGTCACCCCGGCGAGGCGCAGGTAGAGGTACTCCCCCAGCGACATCCACCGCTGCGCCCGGCCGAAGGTGTCGGGGTCGGTCTCCCTCAGCCAGCGCAGCCGGGGCGCCAGGTAGCTGGAGTGCAGACGGGTCCCCGTCCGCTGGTGCACGGCGGCCTCGTCGAGCTCCTCGCGCAGGGCCACCACCTGAGCCCCGCAGCGGGAGTCGGCGTAGGTGAAGCAGGGGGTGCAGGCCTGGCCGTCGGCGGTCACCCCGACCAGCGAGGACGCGAAGGTGTCCAGGGCCACCCCGCCGATCCGGCCCTGCAGGGCGGGGCGCGCGAGAGCGTCGAGGATCTCCTCCACCTCGCGCACCACGGCGTCGGGGTCGAGGGTGGAGGTCCCGTCACCACCGGTGGCGAAGGCGTGCGGCACCTTGTGCCGCCCGCCCCTGACCGCTTGGCCGGTGCCGTCGTAGACGTCCCCCCGGCTTCCGGTCGAGCCGATGTCGAGCGCCAGGACGAGGGGCTCCCGCGCCTCGCCCAGCCCCACCCGTCCCTGGGCGTCCGTCGTCGTGTCCACGCCCACATCCTCACCCGGCCGGGGCCGCGCCTGCTGGCCAGGGCCGATCACCGCCGGGTCTGGGGCAGATGTGGGAGGATCGCCGTGGCTCGGGGATCCGGGCGGTCGCGACCGCCCGGCTGAGGAGCGGAGCCTGACGTTCGACCCGGACAGCGCGAGCCAAGCCCAGCAGCTGGAGACGCCCTGCTCGCGCCGCCCCGTCCCGACGAGCGGTCGGCGGTGCGCATGGTGCTGCTGCCCGCCACGGTGATCGTCCTGGCGTTCCTGGCCGCGCGGCTCACCCGGCCCGAGGGGAGCCAGCTCTCCCTGGTGGCCCCGGCCGCCGCGATCAGCGCCCTCTGGCTGGGCGCCGTCTGGCGCCGGCGGCACTTCCTGCCCACCCTCGTGGCGCTTCCCACGGCGATCGCGGTGGCGACGTTGATCTCGGGGGAGGCCTCGGTCCCCCTCGCCCTGGTGTTCGCGGCGGCCTACCTCCTGCAGGCGCTGGTGGCCTGCTGGCTGGCCGGCCGGTGGTCGGGGTCCTACCAGGACGGGCCAGACCGGGACCCCGTGTTGCTGCAGCTGCGCACCACCGCCGACCTGGGCCGCTTGGTGGTCATCGCGGCGGTCTCCTCGACCGCGGCCGCCCTGCTGATCACCGGAGGACTGCAGTGGCTGGACATCCAGGAGACCTCTCCCACCACGGTGCTCCAGCTCGTCGTCCGCAACGGCGTGAGCGTCATCGTGCTGGCCTCGGTGGTCCTGCTGCTGGTCGACCGGGCCGCCGGCCTCACCGTCCCGCTCGGGACCACCGCCGAAACGGTGGAGCGGACGGCCATGCTCCTCGCCGTGGTCCTGGGTTACGCACTCGCCTTCTGGTGGAACCACGGGCTGCCGGTCGCCTTCGCCGTGTTCCCGCTGAGCGCCTGGTACGCCCTGCGGCGACCGACGCTCAGCACCGCGTTCCACCTGCTGCTGGTGATGGTCGTTGTGGTGATGACCACCGTGCTGGGGCGTGGACCCTTCGCCGGCTTCCCGGTCGCCACCACGGTGCTGATGGCCCAGGCCTTCATCGGGCTGGTCAACGTGTCCAGCCTGCTGACCGCGCTCAGTCGCGACGAACGCCACCGCCTGCTCGAGCAGGCCGAGCTGGCCCGGGCGGAGGCGGCCAACCAGTCCCTGCTCCTCAGCTCGGTGTTCGCCTCTGTCTCCGACGGCATCTCGGTCTTCGACCGCCACGGCAACGTCTTGCTGCGCAACGCCGCCGCCGAGGCCCTGCTGGGGCCTGAGCTCGCGGCCGCCAACCCGACCTCCTGGGGCGAGAGCCGGTGCTTCTTCCGGCCGGACGGCTCCCCCTTCCCGAGCGAGGAGCTCCCGGTCGTGCGGGCGCTGCGAGGAGAGGACGTCCCCGGGGTCGACGTCCTGCTCCGGTCGGCACAGCACCCCGACGCGCTGGTCCTCAACCTCAGCGCGCACCCGCTGGCCACCGGTCGCGCCGTCCGCTGGAGCGACGGCGTGGTGGCGGCGTACCACGACGTCACCGCCGTCCGTGCGCGGGCGGAGCGCCTGGCCCGCACCCGGGACGTGCTGGCGCGCCAGGTGGCCCACGACGCCCTGACCGGGTTGCCGAACCGCACACTCTTCCGCGAGCGGCTGGAGCAGGCGCTCGCGCTCACCCCGGACGGCGGGACCCAGGTCGGGGTCCTCTACCTCGACCTGGACGGCTTCAAAGCCGTCAACGACACCGGCGGCCACGACGCCGGGGACGAATTGTTGCGCGAGGTCGGCGCCCTCCTGTCCGGCTGCGTCCGACCGGGAGACACCGTGGCCCGGCTCAGCGGTGACGAGTTCGCCCTGGTCTGCCCCACCGCCGGCGGGGTCGCGGATCTTGAGGCCATCGCGCACCGGATCCTCACCCTGCTGCGGGAGCCGCTCGTGCTGCGACACGGCACCTTCACCGTGGGCGCGAGCATCGGTGTGCGGCTGGGCGGGAGCGGGGACGGCCCCGACCAGCTGCTCCGCGAAGCCGACCAGGCCATGTACCGCTCGAAGCGGGCCGGGAAGAACCGGGTCACCGTGCACGGCGCGGTGGCCGAGCACCAGTCGGTCGGCTGAGGACAGCCCCGCTCTCAGTGGGCTGCGCCGTCGCCCTCAGCGCGGTGGCAGCGAGCGGGCGAAGGCCAGACCGTGGTCCAGCCAGCCGTCCAGGTCCTCGTCGGTCACCGTCTCGTCCACGTCCACGTCCACGTGCACCCAGCCCGTCATCGGCCGGCCGCGCATCACGAAGGGGGTCACCCGGGGGTCCTGTTGCAGGGCGTCCTGGTCGCGGGGGTCGCACCGGACCAGCAACCCGCCCTGCCCGCCCGCAGCGACGGCGAGGCGTCCGCCCGCCAGAAAGGCCAGCCCGCCGAACATCCGCTTCTGGGTGACGTCCGGCTCGGCGGCCAGGCGCTCCCGCAGCCGGTCGGCCAGCTCCGGGTCGTGGGCCATGCCCCGCAGTATCGCGGAGCGGGGCCCGTGCCCGCCAGCCCCGAAGACGCGGGATGCTGTGCTGGCTCAGCCGGGCAGACCCAGCCCGGCTGCGCGCCGCGAGGTCACAGAGCCAGCGCGCGGACCGCCAGCACGTCGGGAAGGTGTGCGGCGATCTGATCCCAGGACTCCCCGTCGTCCAGGCTGGCGAACACCGAGCCGTCCCGTGCGCCCAGGTACAGCCCGGCCTGCTCCGCCCGGTCCGTGGTCATGGCGTCCCGCATCACCGCCGCCCAGAACCCGTCGGGCAGCCCGCGGCTCGACGCGGTCCAGCTCGCTCCCGCGTCGGTCGAGCGCCACACCCGGGCCTGACCTTCCGGCGGGATCCGAGCGCCGTCGGCGACCAGCGGGAACACGTACACGGTGTCGGGCTGGTGCGGGTGGACGACGATCGGGAAACCGAAGTCCGCGGGCAGCCCCTCGGCGATCGAGACCCACTGGTCGCCGCCGTCGTCAGAGCGGTAGACCCCGTGGTGGTTCTGCGCGAACAGCCGGTGCGGGGCGGCGGGGTGGGCCGCCACCTTGTGCACGCACTGCCCGAACTCAGGCCACGGGTCGGGGAAGAAGTAGGCCTTGATCCCGCGGTTCGCCGGTGCCCAGGACGCGCCGCCGTCGGCGGTCCGGTACACCCCGCCGGTCGACATCGCCACCGTGACCTGGGCGGGGTCCGTGGGGTGCGGGACGATCGTGTGGATGGCCTGGCCGCCGAACCCGGCGCCCCACTCCTCCCGGTGCGGGTGGTCCCAGAGCGAGCGGACCAGGGCGAAGGACTCCCCGCGGTCCTCGGACCGGAACAGGGCGGACGGCTGGGTGCCGGCCCACACCACTCCCGGCTCCACCGCCGACGGCTGGATCTGCCAGACCCGCTCGACGCTGCTGCCGAGGTCGCCCGGGAAGCGCACGGCGGCGCCGTGCGTCTCGGTCCAGCTCGCGCCCAGGTCGTCGGAGTAGTAGACCCCGGGACCCCAGTGCTCGCTGGTCCCGCCGGCGAAGAGCCGTGGCACGTCACCGCGGTCGTCGACGCCCAGGCCGTAGATGCCCTGCATCAGGAACTCCGGGGCCGACCAGGTCCAGCGGTCGCGGTCCTCCGACCGGCCGATCCACAGGCCCTTGCGGGTTCCCACCAGCAGTACCGCACCGCTCATGACAGCTCCTTGGTCGCCCCACGCCCGGCGGTCGCCGGGACGCGGAAGGGGGTGCTGTCCTGACCCGCCCCGGAGGAGGAACTCATCGGCCCGGACCGGCGGTGTCGACGGCGGCTCTCGGCCGGGGTCCGGCAGCCGATGTTGCCTGGCCGGCAGAAGACGGCACACTATCCAGGTGCAGCAATGTCGTCGAGGGGCAGTCGGGTGAGCGGGTCGCCCGTTCTCCTCGGCGACCGCTACGAGGTCGGGGAGCCCCTGGGCCGCGGCGGCATGGCGACGGTCCACCTGGCCCTCGACCGGCGGCTCGAGCGCGTCGTGGCGGTCAAGCAGCTCAGCCCGCACCTGGCCGCGGACGCGACGGCCCAGGCCCGCTTCCGGCGAGAGGCCCAGGCCTCGGCGAGCCTGAACCACCCCGCCATCGCGTCGGTGTTCGACACGGGCGAGAGCAACGACCCCGCCACCGGCGTGTCCCTGCCCTACATCGTGATGGAGCTCGTCGAGGGGTCGACCCTGCGCACGCTCCTGGAGTCCGGACCGCTGCCGCCCGAGCGGGCCCTGCGCGTCGCCCACAGCGTCCTGGACGCCCTGGAGCACAGCCACGCCATGGGCCTGGTGCACCGCGACATCAAGCCGGCAAACGTCATGATCACCCACGACGGAACCGTCAAGGTCATGGACTTCGGCATCGCCCGGGCCATCGACGAGAGCGCCACCAGCCTCACCAAGGCCACCTCGGTGATCGGCACCGCGCACTACCTCTCCCCGGAGCAGGCCCTCGGTGAGAAGGTCGACCTCCGCAGCGACCTCTACTCGGTCGGCTGCCTGCTCTTCGAGCTGGTCACCGGCCGGCCACCCTTCGTCGGCGACACCTCGCTGGCCATCGTCTACCAGCACGTCCGGGAGAACCCGGTACCGCCCAGCCAGCTGGAGCCGTCGCTCGACCCCTCGTTCGACGCGGTGGTGCTCCGGGCCCTGGCCAAGAGTCCCGACGACCGCTACCAGGACGCGGCGGCGATGCGCGACGACGTCGACCGGGTGCTGGCGGGAGAGCCCGTCGCTCCTCCGCCGCCGCCTTCGGACCCGCCGACGTCAGAGACCGCGCTGCTGCCGGGACGCCTGCTGGCGGCGCCCGCAGCCGTGGCCGTGGTCGGCGGGGCGAGTGGTGCCTCAGCGGCCGCAGCGACGACGCCCGCGGATCCGGTGACCGAGCCCGCGCTGGTCCCGGCCGGGACAGAGCCACCGCAGCGACGTCGGCCGGCCGCCGCGTTGATCGCCCTGGCGGCCTTTCTGGTCCTGGGCCTGGTCGCCTTCGCGGTGTTCCGCCTGTCCGAGCCGCCGGCCGCCGCCAGCCACGTGGTGGCGGTGCCCGACGTCGTCGGTCAGCCGCAGGCGAAGGCCGAGCTGGCCCTGTTCGCGGTCGGCCTCCTCCCGCGCGTGACGCAGGGAGCCGGCAAGGACGGCGAGCCCCTCGGCGCCGTCATCGACCAGGACCCCGGGGTTGCCGCCGAGGTGATGCCGGGGGCGACCGTCACGCTCACGGTCAACGTCGGTTCGGCCACGGCGAAGCTGCCTGACGACCTCGTGGGTCGCCCCGTTCAGGACGTGGAGCGGCGGCTCGCCGCCCTGGGGTTCACCGACGTGAGCACCGAGGCGGTGACCGGGGAAGGTGATGCCGAGCCCGGTGACGTCGTCTCGGTCAAGCCGGCTGAGGGTGAGCAGGTCCCCCTCGCCGCCACCGTCGTCGTCCGCTTCGCCCGCGGAGGCGCCACCACGACTTCCGGCGGTGACGACAGCACCCCTCCGGCCCCTGCGCCCGGCACGACCGAGTCCGGCTCCTCGAGCGCGCCCACCACCTCGGCTGACCCTGCGGACGAGCGGGAGGGCGGGACGAGCCAGGACGACGACGAGCCCCCCGCTGGGGCTCCGGCGACCAGGGGCCCGACGTCCGGGGTCCCCGCCACGAGGGCGCCCACCGCTGGGAATCCTGCGACCAGGGCTCCCGCGACCAGGGCGCCCACCGCGGGTGCCCCCACCACGCGAGCCCCCACCCGGCTGCCGCTGCCGACGGCGACCGTCGCCGTCCCGCCGGCTCAGGACCCGACGACGGTGCCCCAGCCTCAGCCCACGACGACCGAGGTCGCCGAGGATCCGGACGACGACGACGACGACGACAAGAAGGGCAAGGGCAAGGGGAAGGGCCGGGGCCGCGGCAAGGACGACGACGGGGACTGAGCGCTCACCGGGGCCGCAGGTCCCGGCGCAGGCCCTCGGCCAGCCCGGCTCGGGCGGCCGCCCGGTCCTGCTGCGCGGACTGGGCGTCGGCGAGTCTGCGGCGTGCCTCCTCGACCGCGCGGTCCACCGCAGCGAGCTCGGCGGCCTGACCCGTAGCCCGTTCGCCGGCCGCAAGCCGCCGGCCTCGATGACTCTGGACGGCCACCAGCCCGAGCACCACAGCGGCTGTTCCCAGCAGAGCCACCAGGACCACGGGCCAGGACAGCAGCCCGCCGACGACGGCCAGAACCGCCAGCCCCCCAGCGGCCCCGCCCGTCAGGCGGGAGCTCCCGCGCTGGGGCGCGGCTGACCGGGCACTGATGGCTTGGCGCACCTGAGCCAGCGCGTCCGGATCGACGCCACCCGGCCCGACCATCAGCGCACCCCCGGGAGTCTGCTGCTCCACCGGCGGCACCGGCGGGGTCGGTGCGGCGGCAGCGAGCTCCACCGCCGAGAGAAGACCGGGCCGCAGCCATCCGAGCAGGCGTGCACGCAGGGCCGGGTCCTGGGTGTCGAGCAGCTCCTGCCGGACCAGGACGGCGACGTGTGTCGGGAGCGGCTCGGACGCTCCGGCCGCGGCCGTCCCGGTCGGGTCCTCGACCCTGCTCCGCAGCTGTCGGGCCCGGACCAGGAGTTCACGCTCCTGCTCCGTCCCCTCCGCGATCAGCGTCCCGGCCACCGTGCGCAACGAGGCCCGCGGGTCCTCCTGTGCGGCGTGGCCGACCTTCCCCGTTCCACCTCCCGCGGCCGGCAGCACCCGGCCGTCCAGCAGCCCGCGGACCCACGTCAGCTCGGCGTCAGGGTCCTCCGCCCCGCTCTGCTCCACCAGCCAGCTCCGCCACGTGCTGGGCTCGCCACCGGCCAGCGCCGGGCGCCAGCGCGCGCCGACGGCGTCGAGCAGGACGCCGTCATCGGTCGGGCCGTAGACCCCGTCCAGCAGGGCGCGCCACAGCGCCACCTGGGCGTCGTCCAGCGGGCCGTCGGTGGCCAGCAGGTCGGGGACCGGGTCGGCGACGAGCACCCCGTGCCCCAGCGCCCCCAGCAGCACGACGCGGAACAGGTCCGCCTGCCGGCCCAGCGCCCGGGCGCGTCCCTCCGCCGCCCGGTCGCGACCGCCGGCGATGAGGGCGGTCACCGCGTTCATCGCGTGCGGCAGCCAGTAGTCGTCACCCTCGGCCGGGGTCACCCGCTCGGCCCGGCGGCCCCGGACCAGGGCGTCGACCGCGGCCAGCACGTCGCGGCGGACCAGAGCCGGCTCGACGTGGGACGCCAGCTGCTCCCGCACGTCAGCCAGCTCGACGTAGGCGTCGAACGCCACGGTGAGCGCGTCGAGCCGCGTCTCCACCGGTCCCGGCAGCTTCACGAGCCGACTGCTGAGCCGGGAGATCCGGGGGCGGGCCGACGCAGGGGGCACAGCCAGCTCCGCGACCTGCGCGCGCAGCCGCTGGCTGGGCCCCGCGTCGTCCGGCAAGAACCAGTCCCAGTCGCTCATGGCCGTCATCCTGCCGTTCCTCGGGCGCGGCGCAAGCGGCGCCCGCGTGCCGGTCGATGTGCCCGGACAGCGGCGGGAGGCAGGATGAGGGAATGCCGGTGCAGCGCGAGCGGGACGAACAGGGCCGGGCGCGCAACGCGCGTCCGCGGGACGGGCTGGGCCGACCGCTGCCGCGAGGGGCCGAAGGGGTGCCCCGGGTGCCCGATGACCTGGTGCTGCCGCCGGTCCCGACGCTGGTCGAGGCCCAGCGACTGCTGGACGCCGGCCTGCCCTTCCACGCCCACGAGGTGCTCGAGGCCCGCTGGAAGGCGGCCCCGGCTGACGAGCGCGAGCTGTGGCAGGGACTCGCGCAGCTGGCCGTGGGCTGGACCCACCTGCTGCGGGGCAACCCGGCCGGGGCCACGACCCTGCTGGAACGGGCCCGTCGGCGGGTCGGGTTCTACGCCGAGACGCCGCCCTACGGCGTCGACGTCCCGGGTCTGGTCCGCTGGTGCGACAGCGTGCTGGAGGCCCTGGCCCGGAGCGGGACGGCCGAGGTGGCCACACCGCAGCTGCAGGGACCGGCCTCCAGCTGAGGCGGAGACGGGCGCCCTGGGCTCAGGAGGTCGAGGCGTGCACCCGGACCGCGGTGCCGCGGGATGTCGACCGCAGCTGGACCAGGTCGCAGAGCTGGTTGGCCACCCACAGCGCGTCGTGGTCGTCCCCGACCGGCCCCCGCCGCCCCAGCAGCGGGTCCTCGACCGGGGCGTTGTCCGCCATCTCGCAGACCACGCTCCCGGGCTGGCTCCAGATCGTCACGGTGCCTCCTCCCGAGCCGCGGTGGAGGCTCCCGAGGGCCAGCCGAACCACGACGTGGGCGAGGTCGGTGGCCCGCTCGATGCTCAACCCGGTGACGTAGAGCTCGAGCCGGACGTAGGTGAGCAGGCGGTTGACGTCGCTGGCGGTGAAGGACACCTGGCGTACCTGCCCCGACGGCTCGTCCAGGTCGGTGGCGAACAGCGAGTCGACGTGGTCGCGGCCCCGGTAGGCGGCGCTGCCGGTCCAGCTGCCCGCCTCGACCAGGACGGGGTGGCTGCGGAAGGCTTCCTCGATGACGGGTTCGCTCAGCCCGCGGACGTCGTAGGGACAGATCAACCAGAAGGGCAGCTCCGGGTCGACGGCCACGTTGAGCAGCGCCTCGTGCAGCTGGCACTCGAGCAGCTCCTCGGCCCGCCGGCCGGGCCAGATCGGCTCGCCGATGCCGCGCACCGGGCGGCCGCCGGCCGCCTTCTCGTCCAGAAACCGCTGCCAGGCCGGGATGATCCGCGCCGGGTTGCGCCCCAGCTCGTGCATGTTGAGGAACTCGATGGCCTCCGCGTCGCGACCGAGGGCGTCCTGCAGCCACCGGGTGTGCTCGGGGACGACGGCGACCAGCATCGGCTCCTCCGCCTCCAGCCCCTCACGGAGGAAGGGCACCAGATCGGCGGTGAAGTCGTCGGCGTCCTCCCACAGGAACGCCTCATGGCGATAGCTCTGGTTCGCTCGCGTCGGCGAGGACCACGACATCGGGACCCCCGGTCACTGACGACAGTTGGTTCTCAACGTTATGCACCGGCACCGGTCACCGCCAGGTAGCAGAACACCCACCCCCTGGAGGGGCACCTACCATCGAGGCCGTGACCCGCGTCCTCGTGCCTCTGTTCTTCGTCGCCGCCACCGTGGAGGCGCTGTCGTGGCTCGGCCTGCTGGCCGGCATGTACGTCAAGTACTTCACCGGCGCCGGTGACCTGGGCGTGAAGATCTTCGGGCCGCTCCACGGCGGGGTCTTCGTCGCCTACGTGCTCCTGGCCCTGCTGGTCGCGCGCACCCGCCGCTGGTCGGTGTGGACGACGCTGCTGGCGCTGGCCTGCTCCATCCCGCCCTTCGCCACCCTGGCCTTCGAGTGGTGGGCGGTCCGGACCGGGCGCCTGGCCTGGCCGGGCCGGCCCGCCGAGCGGCGACCGGCCGCCGTCTCGGGCTGACCGACGCGGACCCCTTGCGGAACGGTCTGTCAGAGGACCGGTGCAGACTTCCCTGCAGCCAGCGGAAACGATCTCGTGGAGAGGAACCACCGTGACGAGCCAGCCGTCGACGGCCGACGTCCAGCAGCCCGCCCCGGTGTGGCGCGACACCACCCGATCAATCGACGAGCGGGTCGACGCCCTCCTCGCCGCGATGACGCTGGAGGAGAAGGTGGGCCAGCTCGGCAGCCGCTGGACCGGCAACACCCCCCACGCGGTCGAGCCGGCCGACGCCCCGGAGGTGGTCGAGCCCGCCCCGACGCCCGCCGACGGCAGCGACGCGGCCGAGACGTTCAACGTGGCCCCGATGCAGGACGTCTTCGCCACCGACGAGGCCCTGCCACTGGAGGAGGCGAGCCGGCACGGCCTCGGTCACCTGACGCGCGTCTACGGCAGCGTCCCCCTGACGCCCGCGGAGGGCGCGGCGGAGGTGGTGCGCCAGCACCGGGTGGTCCTGGAGAACTCCCGGCTCGGCGTCCCCGCCCTCGTGCACGAGGAGTGCCTCACTGGGTTCACGGCCTACGGCGCCACCGTCTACCCGACGGCGCTGGCCTGGGCGGCCACTTTCGACCCCGGCCTCGTCGAGCGGATGGCGGCGGCCATCGGCCGCGACATGGCCGCGCTCGGCGTGCACCAGGGGCTCTCCCCCGTGCTCGACGTCGTCCGCGACTACCGCTGGGGCCGCGTCGAGGAGACCCTCGGTGAGGACCCCTACCTGGTCTCGGAGCTGGCCTCGGCCTACGTCCGCGGGCTGCAGGAGGCCGGCCTGGTGGCCACCCTCAAGCACTTCGCCGGATACTCCGCCTCGCGGGGGGCGCGGAACCACGGCCCGGCGCCGATGGGCCGGAGGGAGCTGATGGACGTGATCCTCCCGCCGTTCGAGATGGCGGTCACCCTGGCCGGCGCCCGGTCGGTGATGAACTCCTACTCCGACGTGGACGGCGTGCCTGCCGGGGCCGACGGCTGGCTGCTCACCGACCTGCTCCGCGACGAGTGGGGCTTCGAGGGCACCGTGGTCTCCGACTACTGGGCCGTCCCCTTCCTCGCCTCGATGCACCACGTCGCCGCCGACGCCGACGAGGCGGGCGCGCTGGCTCTCGAGGCCGGCATGGACGTGGAGCTGCCCGACACCGTCGGCTTCGGCGCCGGCCTGGTGGAACGGGTCCGCCGGGGCGACCTGCCCGAGGCGCTGGTCGACCGGGCCGCCCGACGGCTGCTGCGCCAGAAGATCGAGCTCGGCCTGCTCGACCCGGAGTGGACACCGGAGGGCTCCGTCGCCGACGCCGCGGACCGGGACCTCGACTCCCCCGGCAACCGGGCCCTGGCGCGTGAGCTGGCCGAGAGCTCCATCGTGCTGCTCGACGCCGGCACCGCGCTGCCGTTGAGCGGCACGGACCGCCCCACCCTGCGGCGCGTCGCCGTCGTCGGGCCCTGCGCCGCCGACCCCACCACGTTCATGGGCTGCTACGCCTTCCCCAACCACGTCCTCCCCCGCTACCCGGACCTGGGGCTGGGGGTGCGAGGTGCCGAGCGCCCTCGACGCCCTGGTGGCGGAGCTGCCGGGCGTCGAGGTGGTGCACGAGCAGGGCTGCGACATCCGAGACGAGGACCGCTCCGGGTTCGCGGCCGCGGTGGCCGCGGCGCGGGACGCCGACCTGTGCGTCGCCTACGTCGGCGACCTCGCCGGTCTGTTCGGCCGGGGCACGTCCGGCGAGGGCTGCGACGCCGAGGACCTCCGCCTGCCCGGGGTCCAGGCCGATCTGCTGGAGGAGCTGCTGGCCACCGGCACCCCCGTCGTCGTGGTGGTCGTCTCCGGCCGCCCGTACGCCCTGGGCGCCGTGCACGGGCGGGCCGCCGGCCTCGTCCAGGCCTTCATGCCCGGGGAGGAGGGTGGCGCCGCCCTGGCGGGTGTCCTCTCCGGCCGGATCCAGCCCTCGGGCCGGCTCCCCGTCCAGGTGCCGGCACGGCCCGGCGCCCAGCCCGGCACGTACCTGCAGCCCCCGCTGGGCGTGGGCACCGACGGCCCGACGAACCTCGACCCGACCCCGCTGTTCCCCTTCGGCTTCGGTCGCGCCTACACCACCTTCACCGTGGAGGACCTGCGGCTGAGCAGCACCGAGATCGCCACCGACGGCGAGGTGACGGCGACGGTGCGGGTCCGCAACACCGGCGAGCGGGCCGGCACCGAGGTGGTGCAGCTGTACCTGCACGACGTCCTGGCCACCGTCACCCGCCCCGTCGTCCAGTTGACCGGGTTCACCCGCGTCGCGCTGGGGCCGGGCGAGACGGCCGAGGTCGTCTTCGCGGTGCACGCCGACCGGACGGCGTTCACCGGCCAGAACCTGCGGCGCGTGGTCGAGCCCGGCGACGTCGACGTGCTGGTCGGCACCTCCGCTCGTGACCTGCCCTGCCGGTCCCGGGTGCGGCTCACCGGCCCGGTCCGCGAGGTCGGCCGCGGGCGTCGCCTCGTCACCCCGGTGGAGGTCGTCCGCAGCCCGGCCGCGGGATAGGTTCCGCGCTCCCGCGGGGCCCTGGTGCCCGGATGGGTCTGCCGGGCCGGTCGCAGTGTGCGCGAAACTTTCTCTTCCGGTGCGATGATCACCTGAGCACGGGAGGAGTGCCCATGACGTCCGACACGCGAGCGAGTACCAGGGTCACGCTGGCCAGCGTCGCCCAGAAGGCCGGGGTGTCGCTGCCGACGGTCTCCAAGGTGCTGAACGGGCACCAGGACGTGGCCGAGGAGACCCGGCAACGGGTGCAGCAGGTGATCCGGGACACGGGCTACCTCCGGGTGACGCGGCGTGCAGGCAAGCCGCCCACGCCGGTGGTGGAGCTGGTCTTCGACGACGTGGTGAGCGCCTACTCGATCGAGATCCTGCGGGGGGTGACCGACGCCGCGAGCACGCGGGGTGTGGACGTCGTCGTCGCGAAGTTCGGGCGGTCGGGCGACCGTCACCTCGACGCCGACCACTGGGCGCGTCGCTCCCGGCTGGCGGGCCGCGCGGGGATCATCTCGGTGACGACCGAGATGACCGAGGACTACCTGGCCGCCTTCGAGCGGGAGCGGCTGCCGCTGGTGCTCATCGACCCCGTCAACCCCCCGCCCCGGCAAGACACGGTCAGCGTCGGCGCCACGAACTGGGCCGGCGGGATGGCGGCCACCCAGCACCTGACCGGGCTCGGGCACCGCCGCATCGCCTACATCGGCGCCGAGCCCGGAGCCACCTCCAGCCAGGCCCGGCTCTTCGGCTACCACGCCGCCCTCGCCCAGGCCGGGATCCCGCAGGACCCGGACCTGGTGCGCGCCGGCCACTTCGACACCGAGACCGGGTACGCGGCGATGCTGGAGCTGGCCGGCCTGGCCGACCCGCCGACGGCGGTGTTCGCCGGCTGCGACGCCACGGCCGTCGGCGTCGTCGAGGCCGCACGCACCCTGGGGCTGCGGGTCCCCGAGGACCTCAGCGTGGTCGGCTTCGACGACACCTACCTGGCCGAGCACTGCTTCCCGAAGCTGACCACCATCGCGCAGCCGCTGGAGGAGATGGGCCGCGTGGCGCTGCGGACGCTGCTGCGGGTCGCGGACGGCGACACCCTGGAGAGCCACCACGTCGAGCTGGCCACCCACCTGGTCCAGCGCGCCTCGACCGCTCCCCCCGCCGCTCGCTAGCCGCCTGGAGGCGCGGGCCGCGCGGCACGGTTGGCTCGATGCCGCTTTGAGTCCCTCCGGGTGGTCTCCTACAATCGCCACGCTGCTGCCGCGGTCGAAGCGGTCACCCCCTCTCGAGGGCGGGCAGGAGTCGAGTCGGAGCGCTGGTGTCCCCAGCCACTCGACAGTGACCACAACCGCGGCAGAAGAGGGAACGATGGAGCAGCTGGCGCACCAGTTCGCCGCAGCGATGCAGACCCGGATCACCCAGCACACTCCTGTCGTCGAGGTGCTTCCGACGCTGGTGTCGCAGGCCTGGGTGGACGTGCTCCCGGTCGCCGGCGCCGGGATCAGCCTGCTCAGCGAGATCCGGGTCCCCCTGGGCTTCAGCGATGACCGCGCCCGCTACGTGGAACAGCTGCAGATCACCTACGGCGACGGCCCGTGCCTGGAGTCGATGCGCAGCGGCGAGCCGGTCGCGCTCGCCGTCGACCAGCTCGAAGAGCGGTGGCCGAGCTTCACCGCCGACCTGACCAGCCAGACCGGCTACCGGTCGGTGGTCAGCGTCCCGATCGGTCTCCCGGGCAGCGACCCGGTCGCTGCGCTCGACCTGTACGCCACCAGCACTGCTCCCGCTCCTGCCCTCACCGACCCGGGCATCGCAGCCGCGGTGCAACGGATCACCGCCACCTACCTCTTCGCTCCCCAGCCCGGAGCCACCGTCGGCGAGGGTGCCGCCCCGTCCGGCTCAGGAACCTGGCTGGACGTGGTGGCCACCCACCCACGGCTGCAGGTCTGGCAGGTCGTCGGGCAGGTCCTCGCTCACACGAGCCTGGGCTCGGTCGACGCCCTGGCCGTGGTCCGCAGCTACGCCTACAGCCACAACCTCACCCTCGACCAGCTCGTCGAGCTCGTGGACAGCGGCCAGCTCGACATCTCGGCCGTCACCAGGACTTGAGCCTGCACGGCAACAGCCGGCCGCCCCGGTCTGCCGCGAGGTGGCGCGGCCTACTTATGAGCGCCGTCGACGATCGCCTGGGCAAGGTCCCGCAGTTTGACGTTCTGGTGCTGGGAGATGCGGGTGAGCAGGTCGAAGGCCTCGTTCGCCGTGCAGCGTTCGCGGACCATCATGACGCCCTTGGCCTGGTCGATGACCGCGCGAGAGGCCATCGCCTCACGCAACTGTGCGGTCTCAGTCCGCGCTGCGGCGTAGCTGGCCACGTTGTTGACCGCTACCGCGGCATAGCCGGCAAAGGCCTCGGCCCGCTCGATGAAGGGGCGGGCGAAGCCGGTCGCTGCGCTGCGGTAGATGTTCAGACCGCCGATGCTGCGCTGACGCAAGGGCATCCCCACCGAGATGCTGTGCTGCACGCCGGCCCGGAGCGCCACCTGCGCGAACTCCCGGTAGGGCGAGCCCCCGCTGCGCATGTCGACGACGATGGTCTGGCCACTGACCGCGGCGTCGAGGCACGGGCCGAAGCCGGCCTCGTGCTGCCGCTCGTCCAGGTCGACCGCCAGCGGGCCGGTGAAGGCCACGCTGCGGGGGCGTCCCTTCTCGAGAAGGATGAGGGAGACCTCCTTGACCTCGGGGAGCGTCTGCTTGGCCAGCTCGGCCACGCGGCGCAGTGTCTCCGCAGGGGTGCTCTCGTCGACCGAGATCAGGGCCAGCTCAGCGAACGCGTGCAGGGGTCCCCGACGGGTGCCGCCCGCGGACTCGGTCTCATCGGCCATCGCGCCATGTCCTTCAGCCAGGGCGGGCGAGCCCGCCACATCCGTGCCTCTGCTCGTCGGAGCTGGAGCTGCCGCCGCTGTCCCGGATCACGGCAGGATCAAGGCGAGCAGTTGGTCAGCACCGCACGGCGATTGTTCGGCAGCAGGGCAAATTTATCCATCTCTCCGACTCTCAAACCGGTGGCATCGTTGTGCAGCGGGGCGGCGGTCAGGGACCGGTACACGTCAACCCGTGTGGCGGGCGCGGTCGGGATGGGGCCGCATGAGACGGTCTCCCTCGTGGCGAGTCGTCGCCGGGGTGGGATCGACCAGGAGGAGCACGCGTGGACGCGTCGGTGCAGTCGTCGTTGGTGGAGCGGCTCGGCCGCCTCGACACCACCTCGTTGGTCGACGCCGACCGGGCCCTGCGCGTCCTGCCCGGCGCGATCCGGCCGCTGCGCCCGGGGCTGCGCTTCGTCGGTCAGGCCGTCACGGTGGAGGCGCGCGCGGATCTGATGTCGGTGATCGAGGGTCTGCGCCTGTCCGGTCCCGGGGACGTGCTCGTGATCGCGGCCGGCTCGCTCGAGCACGCGGTGGCGGGCGAGCTGTTCGGCTCGGAGTCGGTCCGGCGGGGACTGGCCGGCTGGGTGATCGACGGGCTGTGCCGCGACAGCCGCGCGCTGCGCGAGCTCGGCCTGCCGGTCTTCGCCCGCGGGGTGGCGCCGACGGCGTTCGGCGCCGGCCGCCCGCCCGTCGTGCAGGTACCGGTGCAGATGGGGCCGGTGGAGGTGCGGCCCGGCGACCTCGTGGTGGGCGACGACGACGGGGTGGTGGTCGGGTCGGCGGAGGCCATGGCCGCGGCGCTCGAGCGCGCGGAGGCGATCCAGCGCCGGGAGGACGCGCTCGCTGTGTCGCTGCGGGCGGGCTCCTCGCTCTTCGACCACCTGAACTACGACCAGCACGTCGCGGCGGTCCGGGCGGGCCAAGACAGCCGGCTGGCCTTCTCCTGACCTCGGGGCTCTCCGGCACCGTCAGTCCGGGCGGCGCACCGCCCGGTAGTGCTCGGCGATCAGGCCGAGTCCGTGGACGAGGGTCTCCTCGGGCAGGGTGGCGTAGCTGAGGCGGGCGTGGTTGGGCTGCGGGTCGGTGGGGAAGAACGTGGCCCCGGGCACGTACGCCACCCGCGCGCGGGGCAGCAGGGTGTCCCGCATGAAGTCGCCGGCGTCGAAGCCTTGGGGGAAGGTGAGCCAGGTGAACAGGCCACCGTGCGGCCGGGTGAAGGTCACGTCGGCGGGCAGCACCTCGTCGAGAGCCGCGAGGGTCAAGTCGCGCTTGCGGCGGTAGGAGGCGTTGGCCCGGGCGATCTGGGCCTCGACGTCGTAGCGGTCCAGGTAGGTGGAGACCGCGGCCATGTTCAGGGTGCTGGACTGGGTGTCGGCGGCGAGCTTGAGCAGGGCCAGCCGGTCGAGCAGCGGCTTGGGGGCCATCATCCAGCCGAGGCGCAGGCCGGGGGCCAGGATCTTCGAGAAGCTCCCGAGGTAGATGACGCGCCCCTCGGTGTCGAGACTGGCCAGGGTGGGCAGGCGGTCGCCGTCGAAGCGGAGGTCCCGATAGGGCGAGTCCTCGAGCACGACCACGTCGTGGCGGTTGGCGACCTCGATCAGCTGGTGGCGGCGTTCGAGGGAGAGGCTGACGCCGGTCGGGTTGAGGAAGTCGGGGACGGTGTAGAGCATCTTGACGCCTGGTTGGCTGGCCAGGACCTCGTCGAGGTGGGCGGGGTCCAGCCCGTCCTCGTCGGTCCGGACGGCTGCGTAGTCCGGCTCGTAGGGGTTGAAGGCGAGCAGCGCGCCGAGGAACGTGGGGTCCTCGGTGGCGATGACGTCGCCGGGATCGATCATCAGCTTGCCGGCCAGGTCGAGGCCCTGCTGACCGCCGTGGGTGATGACGATGTCGTCGGCGGTGCAGGGCGTTCCGTCCCGAGTCATCCGGGCCGCGATCTGCTCGCGGAGCCGAGGGAGCCCGATGGAGGCGGTGTACTGCAACGTCCTGGCCCCAGAGGCCAGCACCTCGGCGAAGACCTCGGTGAGCTCCGCCGTCGGGAACAGGGCCGGGTCCGGGTAGCCGCCCCCGAAGGAGATGACGCTCGGGTCGTCGCCCAGGCGCAACAGCTCGCGGATGGCCGAGGGCTGCACCCGGTCGTTGCGGCGGGCGAAGGAGGTGGTCATCAGCAGGTCCTCGTGGTGGTGGCGAAGCGGTGGGCGGTCCCCGGGGAGGAGGCTACGGCTTGCGCCAGACGGAGACGTGGCTCTCGCTGTCGGCGGTGAAGGGGCTGCGGTCCCAGTCGGCGAACCGCTCCTCGAGCTGCATCCCGGCGAGCTGCGCCATGAGGTCGCACTCGGCCGGCCAGATGTAGCGGAAGCTGCCGGCGCTGTAGCGGGCCGTCCCGTCGCCTGCGGGCCAGTAGTGGTGCGAGGTGCACCCCTGGGTGAGGAGGTCGTAGGTGTCGAAGCCGAGGTGCCCGTCGCTCACCTCGAAGGGGACGGCGACCTGCCCCGGGGGGAGGCGGCGGAGCGGAGGCACCCACAGCTCGATCACGAACCGTCCGCCGGGGCTCAGGTGTCGGGCAGCGTTGCGGAAGCACTCGACCTGCTCGTCCTGGGTGCGCAGGTTGGAGATGCTGTTCCAGACGAGGTAGACCAGTGCGTGCTCCCCGGGGACGCGCGTGGTGGCCATGTCGCCGACCGTGACCGGCACGACGCTCTCGTCGACCTTGGCCCGCAGCTGGGCCACCATCGGCTCCGAGAGCTCGATACCCGCCACCGGCACGCCGCGGGCGGCCAGCGGGATGGCGACCCGTCCGGTGCCGACGGCGAACTCGAGGGCCCGACCGGAACCGGCCAGGCCGGCCAGGAAGTCGAGGGTGGGGTCGAGGACCGCCGGCGCGAACCTGTCGGCCGAGGTCTCGTCGTAGCGCTTCGCCGTCTCGTCGTCCCACATGTCGCTGGTCGTCACGGGCGAAAGCCTGACGGAGCCGGGTCTCGCGTGTCGACCGGGTATCGGCCGGGCTTGACGAGGCGTCAGCCCAATTGATCGGTGGAGGAGCGCACTGACCTCCACGTTGCTGCCAGATCGCCCGGGACTGGGCCAAGCCCGGTACCTGCTGGAGTCGATCGGCCCCTGCTGCTCGTAGGGCGCATGAGGCACAGTGACGTCATGGACATGTCCGACCCGGTGACTCTGGTGCTGGTGCTGCTCGGCGTGCTCGCGCTGACCGGAGTGGCCGTCATCGGCTTCGTGATGTGGCGCTACCGCATCCCGCCGCGCGGCCTGGTCGCGATGATCGGGGCACTGGTCTACCTGGCGAGCCCGGTCGACGTGTTGCCCGAGGTCATGCTCGGGCCGCTGGGTCTCCTGGACGATGCCGGCGCCGTCACCGCCGCGGCGATCTTCGTCTACAAGCTCGTGACGATCAGGAAGCGGCTCCAGGCCGCGGGGGTGAAGGGTCGGCGGAGGCCAGAGCCGCTGGAGTGACGGCGCTGTGCCGTCTTCGAGCTACCCGGCGATCCTCGCCTTCATCCAGTTGTTCGAGTTGTGGAAGTCGCTGACGGCGTTGCCCGGGCCGACGAGCTCATCGAGGCGGGCGCGGTCGCTGTCGGAGAGGTCCATCTCGAGCACCCCGAGGGCGTCGGTGAGCTGGTCCATGGTGCGAGGACCGATGATCGGCGAGGTGACCCCGGGCTGGTCCTTGCACCAGAGCAGAGCGAACTGGCTGGGCGTCAGGCCGCGCTCCTGCGCCAGCGGGGCGAGCGCGCGGGCGACCTCGATGCCTCGTGGGGAGACACGCTGCCCGAACGCGCTCTCGCCGCCGCTGCGCTCCAGCCGCGAGCCGGCGGGAACCGAGGCCGGGTCGTTGTACCGGCCCGCCAGGATGCCGCCTGCCAGTGGCGACCAGGGCAGCAGCGCCATGCCGTGCTTCTGCGCCAGAGGAACGAGCTCGTTCTCGATGCGACGGTCGAGCAGGTTGTAGGGCGGCTGCTCGGAGATGTAGCGCTCGATGCCCAGCCGCTCGCTGATCATCAGCGCCTCCATGACCATCCAGGCCGGGTGGGTCGAGCAGCCGATGTAGCGCACCTTCCCTGAGCGCACGAGATCGTCCAGTGCGCGCAGCGTCTCCTCCTGGGGGATCTCCAGTGAGGGGCGGTGGATCTGGTAGAGGTCGATGTGGTCGGTACCCAGGCGGCGCAGCGAGTCCTCGCACGCGCGGATGAGGTGGTAGCGGCTGTTGCCCTGGTCATTGGGACCCGTCCCCATCGCGCCGTGCGCCTTGGTGGCCAGGACGATCTGGTCCCGCCGCCCGTTCCGCTTGAGCGCCTCGCCGACGATCCGCTCGCTCTCGCCGGCGTTGTAGACGTTCGCGGTGTCGATGAAGTTGATGCCGCCGTCGAGCGCGGCGTCGATGATCCCGATCGAGTCCTCTTCGGAGGTCGGGCCGCCGAAGTTCATGGCTCCCAGACAGATGGGTGAGACCTGGACTCCAGTGCGGCCCAGACTGCGGTAGGTCACGGAAGGCTCCTTCGTGTCGTGTGCCTCGATGCTCATGGCGCCGCTGCAGGGTCGGGCGCGAACCGGAGGTGGGACGGTGGACCCCCTGCGGTGGTGGGCTCGCGAGGGCCGTCCTCCGGGTCAGGCGCTGGTCGAGGATCGCAGAGACGGGCTCAGTATCTCCTGGTCGGGTTGAGCACGGCTCACGGGCCCTCCGGCAGGTATCAGCGGTCCGACCGGTGCCGTGCCGTCAGCGGGCGACCGGCCAGCCGTCCACCCAGTCCAGCTTGTTCATGGCGAGCCGGGCCGCTCCCTGGTTGAGCTCGTCGAAGTAGTAGTGGTAGATCAGGACCCAGTCGGAGCCGTCCTGCAGGACCGCGGGATGACCGGGTCCGAGGATGTCGCCGTGGGTGGCCATGACCTCGGTGCCGCCGCCGTCCGACATCCTCGTGCCTTCGCGGTCGACGTAGGGGCCGGTGACCGATCTCGACCGGCCGACCATGGTGCGGTAGGTGCTGTCGACGCCGCGACAACACGCGTCGAAGGACGCGAAGAGGTAGTAGTAGCCGTCGTGACGGACGATGTAGGGCGCCTCGATGGCCCCGTTGGCCTCAGCAGGGCGGGTGGCGAGGGGGTACAGCTTCTTGTCCTTCGGACTCTGCTTACCGGTCTCGGGATCGATGCGGATCATCTTCAGACCGGACCAGAAGGAGCCGAAGCTCAGCCACCAGCCCTCGTCATCCACCACGAGGTTCGGGTCGATGGCGTTGTAGTCGTCGGCGTCGGTGGTCTGCCACACCTTGCCGCGGTTCTTCCAGCTGCCGGAGAGCCCCGTAGGGCTGGTGGCGAGGAAGATGGCGGAGTTCCGCGAGCCGAACGAGGACGCTGAGTAGTACAGGTGGAACTGGCCGTCGTGGTAGGAGATGTCCGGCGCCCACAGGGAGGCGGGGTCCTCGGGCGAGGTGAACTCCTCGGTCCAGGGAGCGCCGTCGGGCCACACCGAGCCCGCCTCGGTGAAGGTCGTCCGGTCCTCCGACGTGCGGATCGCGAGATTGCGCCCGGTGGAGTAGAGCAGGTACGTGCCGTCGGCAGCGCGGATCATGGCCGGGTCGTGCACCAGGTCGATGTCGCCGCTCAACGGCAGCGGATCCGGATAACCCTGCGGCGCGGCGGTCGGGCTCGCGGTCTCACTGGTGTCGTCGGCCGGGATGGTCGGGTCCGGCGCGCAGGCTCCCAGAAGCGAGACCAGGATGACGGCAGGTACGAGCAGCCGAAGATGTGGCGAAGTCACGACAGCGTCCGTCCCCCATCCAACGGTGCTCACGATGACACCTCTGCGGAGGCTACCGCTGCACGCCTGGACGATCACCAGCGGCGTTCCCGTCCTGTCGGCCACGTCGTCCAGGCGCGCGGAACGACAGCCAGGATGATCGCGACGGAGGCGAGGGAGTCCGCTCTCGCCATCGACCGGTGGAACTCCCGGTCGACATCTCGAGCGGGCTGATACTCGGCGTTGCCGTCGTCGGCATGCAAACGCCCTGACGACGATATGCGGCATCGAACCCACGGCGGGTGGTGTCAAGAGCCAGTGTCTTGGAGGCCGGAGCGAATTCCCCACATGACCAACCGTCGTAGTGCGCTCACGCATCCCCCTCGTGAAAAGGCGCAACGCCGGCAGATTGGATTAGCCGGTGATGACTCATGACGGAGAGGACAAGCCACCAAGGATCGCTAGGGTCGGTCTCATGAGTGAGCCTCGCGTCGTCGTGATCACTGGAGCCACTGACGGGCTCGGCCGCGCGGTCGCCGCCCGGGCTGCGGCCGACGGTGACCGGGTCATCCTGCACGGCCGGCACCCGGACCGTCTTGCTGCGGCCTCAGCAGAGATAGCCGCAGAGACCGGAGCGGAGCCGCCCGACACCGTCGTCGCCGACCTGTCGAGCCTCGCCGCTGTCCACACCGTTGCTGACCAGCTGGCCGCCTTGACCGACCACATCGACGTGCTCGTCAACAATGCCGGGGTCGGCGGCGGTCAGCCGGATGGCACCGAGCGACGCCTCACAGTCGATGGGAACGAGCTGCGATTCGCGGTGAACTACCTCGCCCCTTTCGACCTGACGCTCAGGTCGTTGCCCCTCCTGGCCCCCGGGGGGCGAATCGTCAACGTGGCGTCGCTGGGCCAGTCACCGATCCGGTTCGACGACCTCACCCTGGCTTCTGACTATGACGGCTGGTATGCCTACGGGCAGTCGAAGCTCGCGCTGATCATCTGGGGTTTCTCCCTGGCCGACAAGCTGGACCGGATCACCGTCAACAGCCTGCATCCCGGCACCTACATGCCCACCAAGATGGTGCTGGACAACGACATCGCCGAGATCGACAGCCTTGACTCCGGCATCGCGGCGACGACCCGGCTGATGGGCGACCCGGCCCTGGCCGGCGTGACCGGCCGCTTCTTCGACCGGCTCAACGGAGAGACCCGCGCGAGGTCGGAGTCAGCGTACGATCCGGGAGTTCGCGAACGTCTCTGGGAGATCAGCCTCGAGCTCACGGGCGCCCCGGAGCCGGCGTGACCCGCACCCCCGACTTCGACGCTGTCTACCGGGCTGACCCCGACCCGTGGCAGGTCCGCAGCAGCTTCTACGAGCAGCGCAAGCTCGCCGTGGTCCTGGCGTGCCTCGGCTCAGCGACCGTCCGGTACGCCTGGGACCCCGCCTCCGGCACCGGTGAGCTGGCGGCCCGGCTGGCCTGCCGGGCGGAGCGGGTGCTGGCCACCGACGGCTCGGAAGAGGCGGTGCAGCTCACCAACCGGCGCTGCGCAGGGCTGACCAATGTCGAGACCGCCCACCTCGCGTTGCCGGAGTCGCCTCCCGCCGGGACCGGCTTCGACCTGGTCGTGCTGAGCGAGTTTCTCTACTACTTGGACGAGAACTCCCGCCGACGGACGCTCGACCTGGTGGACCAGCGAGCGGCCGGTCAGGCTGAGGTGGTGTCGCTGCACTGGCGTCACGAACCGCACGACGCCTGGCTGAGCGGTGCCGCGGTGCAGGCCGAGATCGCCGAACACCTGAAGGCCCACGGCTGGCAGCAGGCCGTGCATCACGAGGACCGCGACTTCGTGCTCGACGTGGCCAGCCGAGATCGGCGATGAGCGACGAAGCCGGGCCTTCCCGCAGGCTGAGCGCCCTGGCCGGGCTGCCGGCTCCGGCGCCCCTGCCGGCCGATCACCCGCGACACGTACCCGACCGAAGTCAGCTGAGGGAGGGACTGCGGGAGCTGGCCGGCCGTTGGTCCTGGAGTGAGCTGTCCTGGTCGGAGCTGGTCGAGGCCCTGCTGGTCGTCGGCCGCAGCGATGTTCCGCGCGCGCGGTTGACCGAGGGTCACGCCGACGCGTTGCGGATCTGCGCGCAGGGGCGACACGTTCCCGAGCCCGGAGCGTTGTACGGGGTCTGGGCCTCGCGCTCGGGGGAGACCGGCGTGCGGGCGGTCGAGACGGACGACGGCCTCAGCCTGACCGGTGAGATCAAGTTCGCTTCCGGAGCCGGCGTGCTGGACCGCGCCCTGGTGCCGGTCTGGACCAGTGACGACGAACACCAGCTCGTCGACCTCGTTCTGGACGAACTGCCGGTGGACACCACCGCCTGGCAGACCGCGGCGATGGCGGGAAGCCAGAGCCACACCGTCCACCTCGACGCTGTGCGGGTGCCCGGTACAGCCGTCGTCGGCGAGCGGAACTTCTACCTCGACCGGCCGGCCTTTATGCCGGGCGGAGTGGGTGTGGCCGCGGTCTGGGTCGGCGGCCTGGCCAGGGTCTGCGACCTGGTCCTGGCCCGGATCGGTCGGAAGGGCACGCCGCCCGTCGATCTCCGGCTTGGGCGCGCCCGGACCGCCCTCACGGCCGGCGCTGCGGTTGTCCGTCAGGCCGGTCAGCAGCTGGACGGGCTGCTGGATCCACTTGGCCGGTGGCAGCACGGTGCGGATCGCGACCGGGTGCAGCCGCTGTGCACCGAAGCCCGGGCCGCGGTAGGGGCAGCGGTCGACGAGGTGCTCGGACAGGTCCGAGTGCTCGCCGGCCCGGCCGGGCTGGCGTTCGACGCCGACCTGAGCCACGCGGTGGACGACCTCAGCCTCTACGCGCTGCAGCAGAGCCGCGACGGCGACGCCGGCTACCTCGGCCGCACCTGGCGAGAGGCCTGACCGGCCCATCGTCCACGACCCAGCGCCACCCACTCGGTCAGCAGTTGGTCATCCGACATCCGGTCAGCCGAGCAGCGGCTGGACCTACTCGGCCACGAAACC
>CAVWNG010000002.1:0-1742300 GCA_963756505.1 uncultured Actinomycetota bacterium | reverse complement strand
GGACTACACACTTCAAGCCCGACCCCATCAGGGGTCGGGCTTGAAGTGTTTCCAGGGACTTGCGCGAGGCGCTACCTGTCTCCCCTGAACGCACATCGGCCCGGCTCCAAAGAGCCGGGCCGACGAGAGTTCGATCAGGTGGTGCCTCGAAGTGGGACGGTCAGCGCTCGACCGCCACGTGCTCGTTGGGCACCGTGTGCGTCATCTTCAGCCCGGTGACGTCCCGCGGGCCGTTCTTGCCGAGATTGGCCAGGCGGTCCAGCTCGGCTGCAGAGAGGGTCTGCGTCTGCAGCGGCTCGAGCAGTCGGACGTCGTCAGGCGAGATGCCCAGCCCCTCGCCCACCCGCAGGCCCAGCTCGTCGTCCACCATCAAGAAGTGCCAGACCATGCGCTCCTGGACGGGTCGGACGGCCTGGCCGATCAGCTCGACGAAGTTGGCGACGAGGTCGTCCTTCTCCCACTGCTCCATCAGCTGGTAGCGCTGCCCGGCCTGGGTGTAGTCGTCCGTCCGCGGAAGTCGCTTGCGCGTGAGCCGGCCCGTGATCTCCGGTCCCTGCTCGTCATGGGTCGGGTACTGAGCTTCCCGCAGGCCACCGGTGATCGACGGCTCGTAGTTGACGTGCGGATTCTGACCTTCGCCCAGGTCGACGCCGAAGGACATCTGCCCGCCCCGCTGGTTGGTGGCGACGCGGGCGTTCTTCGGGCTGTTCACCGGCAGCTGCAGGTAGTTCGGCCCGACCCGGTAACGCTGGGTGTCGGAGTAGCTGAACGTGCGTCCGACCAGCATCTTGTCGTCGGAGAAGTCCAGGCCGTCGACCAGCACGCCGGTGCCGAACGCGATCTGCTCGTTCTCCTGGTGGTGGTCGCGGACGTTGCGGTTCAGCGTCATCGTCCCCACCAGCTTCGGCTCGAACTCGTTCTCCGGCCACACCTTGGTGTCGTCGAGCGGGTCGAAGTCCAGCTCGGGGTGCTCGTCGTCGCTCATCAGCTGGACGTAGAGGTCCCACTTCGGGAAGTCGCCGTTCTCGATGGCCTCGTAGAGGTCCTTCGAGGCGTGCCCGAGGTCGTTGGCCTGGATGTTGGCCGCGTCAGCGGCCGTGAGGCTCTTGACCCCGGCGTGCGGCTGGAAGTGGTACTTCACGAGGTGGGTGACGCCGTCGGCATTGACCCACTTGTAGGTGTTCACCCCGAATCCCTGCATCGTCCGGTAGTTGGCCGGGATGCCGCGCGGGCTGAACAGGTTCACCAGCATGTGCATCGCCTCGGGCGTCTGCGACATGAAGTCGAAGATCCGACCCGGCTCCTGGCGGAAGGTGATGGGGTCGGGCTTCAGCGAGTGGATGACGTCGGGGAACTTGATCGCGTCGCGGATGAAGAAGACGGCGAGGTTGTTGCCGACCAGGTCCCAGTTGCCGTCTTCGGTGTAGAACTTTACCGCGAAGCCCCGCGGGTCGCGCGCGGCCTCGGAGGAGTCCCGACCGCCGATCACGCTGGAGAAGCGGATCGCCAGCTCGGTCTTCTTGCCCGCCTCGGAGAACAGCTTGGCGCGGGTGTACGTGGCGATCGGCTCGTCGCCCCACTGTCCGGTCGCCTCGAACTCGCCGAAGGCGACGGCCCCGCGGGCGTGGACGACCCGCTCGGGGATGCGCTCGCGGTCGAAGTGGCTGATCTTCTCGAGGAACTGGTAGTTCTCCAGCGTGGCAGGCCCGCGGGCCCCGACCGTGCGCTGGTTCTGGTTGTCGTAGACCGGGTGGCCCTGACGGTTCGTCAGGACGGCCCGCTCCTCCTGGCCCGCAGCGGGCCCCTGGCTGGCGACGTCGGTCATCGGTCTCCGTTCCTGGCCGGAACGCGCGAGCGCCCGGCGGTCTGAGCGGGCTCGTGGTCGGCCCGCGGCCTTCGGTCCTGGCTTGAGAAGCGTGGCGACCGTGGATGTCCGGCAGCCGCCCCCACCAGTATCCCCGACCACCAAGACCGAGCGGCTTGACGGGTGCGGGGAGGATCTTCGGGCGTACCTGAGCCGATGGTGCGCCGACACCGGGCCCGGCTCGAGGTGCTTGCGGCACCGTGTGGCTCCAGCACCCGAGGAGCCAGGATGTCGGTCGAGGCCACACCGGTCAGCACTCAGCCGGGCACCGCCCGCACCCTGAGCCTGGTCCGGACGCCGCGTCCCGGGTTGGCGGACCAACAGGCTTTCGCAGCCCACGCCGACCGGGTGCTTCGGCGAGCCGGCGTCAGCGGGGACCGGCTCACCACCGCCCTCTATCTGATCCTCACCGAGCACGCGCCCGTCCAGGCGGTGGGCGGGCCGGACGGCCTGCACCTGCGCTGCTCCTGCTGCCGCGTGAAGGGACTCGAGCCCGTCCTCCGCTACCCCTGCCCGACGGCCCGGCAGGCCCTCTGCGCCCTGGACGCCGTGCTGTTCTGAGCTGTCCACCGCCTACGGACGAGGGCGGTGGGCGCTCGCGTCGCAGGCGTCCAGCCTTCCACCTCGTGAGGAGATGCGTCAGTGGCGGCTCATCTGGGCTATAGAGGACACCAGGTCGCGCGGCATCGCCGGCCAGAGCGCTGAGGAGGGGCTGGATGGCTGGACGTGTCGTCGTCGTGACAGGAGCAAGCGGGGGGATCGGTCGTGCCGTCGTCCGCGAGCTGGCCCGGCGGGGTGACCGGATCGCGCTGCTCGCCCGAGGCGAGACCGGCCTGGCCGCTGCTGCCCGGGAGGTCACCGAGCAGGGCGGGGAGGCGCTCGTGCTGGCCGTCGACGTCAGCGACGCCGACGCCGTCGAGGCCGCCGCCGAGCAGGTGGAGACCGACCTCGGCCCGATCGACGTCTGGGTCAACGTCGCGTTCGCCTCGATCTTCGCCCGCTTCGGCGACATCACCCCGGAGGAGTACCGCCGGGTCACCGAGGTGACCTACCTCGGCTACGTCTACGGCACCATGGCCGCGCTCCGGCGGATGAAGCTGCGGGACCGGGGGACGATCGTGCACGTCGGCTCCGCACTGGCCTACCGGGGCGTACCGCTGCAGACCGCTTACTGCGGCGCCAAGCACGCCATCCAGGGGTTCCACGAGTCGTTGCGCACCGAGCTGCTGCACGACGGTAGCGGCATCCGGGTCACCATGGTCCAGCTGCCGGCGGTCAACACCCCGCAGTTCGGTTGGGTCCGGTCGCGGCTGCCTCACAAGGCGCAGCCGGTACCGCCGATCTACCAGCCCGAGGTCGCCGCCCGCGGCATCGTGCACGCCATCGACCACCCAGGCCGGCGCGAGTGGTGGGTGGGAGGCAGCACCGCCGGCACCCTGCTGGGCAACGCGGTCGCGCCCGGCCTCCTCGACCGCTACCTGGCGCGGACAGGCTTCCGCGACCAACAGGTCGACGAGCCGGAGGACGGGGACCGCCCGGACAACCTGCTCGCCCCGCTCGACGGGCCCGGCGGGCGGGACTTCGGCGCCCACGGCTCCTTCGACGACCGGGCCAAGGAGTCCAGCGTGCAGCAGTGGCTGTCCCACCGTGCGGGTCCACTGGCCGCCGGCGCCGGCGTGCTGCTGGCCGGCGGTCTCGCAGCCGCGTTCAGCCGACGGCGGTGAGCGCGTGCACGGCAGGTCGCCGTCCCCCTGGAAATCCAGCACCAGATGGTCGCCAAGCCCCTCTGGGACCGCGCTGACGGCATCTGGCGCTGGATCCCCAGGGGGCGGCGGCGCGCCCCAACCTCAGGTGCGGATCAGCGGTCGCAGCCGCCGTCCTTGTCGGGTCGGGAGTAGGGCTTGGCCAGGTCGGTGATGCCCTTCCACGCGTAGGGGTCCTCCCCGGCGACCAGCACGATGTCGCGGTAGTCGGCCATGGCCATGTGCTCCCCCGCCCCCGGGGGGCGCCACGGGAGCAGCGACTCAGCGCTCATGTAGTGGTTGGCCAGGGCGCGCCGGTAGCCGTGCTTCCCCGAGTTCTCCAACGAGCGGTGCAGCAGGTAGCCGTTGAACACCAGCGCGGTGCCTGCGGGGATCTCCACCGGCACCGACTGGTCGTCGGTGTAGGGGAAGTCGTAGGCCTCGCTGCTGCAGTCGAAGCGCGAGTCGTCCTGCTCACGCTCGGGGTAGATGACGCCTCGGCGGTGGGAGCCGGGAAGCACCCACAGGCAGCCGTTCTCGACCGTCGCGTCGTCGAGGGCGATCCAGACGGCGGTGAGCGAGCGATCCCGGGTGGGGATGAAGTACTCGTCCTGGTGCCAGGCCTGACCGGGCTTGCCCTCGGACTTGACGAAGAGCATCGACTGCATCGCCTTGACGTTCGGCCCGATCACCGCGACCAGGGCGTCGACGACCCGCGGGGTGCGGAGGGCCGCGAGCGCGGGGGGCGACACCTTGTGCGGGTAGTGGATGCACAGGTAGCGCCGCAGCACCTCGTCCTCCGACAGGGACTCGGCGGGCTCGGCCGGACGGCTCCCGTCGTACCCGTAGCTGATGGCGCCGTAGTCGCCCCGGCACAGCCGGAGAGCGTCGGCGTTGACGGCCGCCACCTCCTCGGGAGTGAGCGCGGCGGCGAGCAGGGCGAAGCCGTGCTCGGCGTAGTGCGCGACGAACGCCTCGTCAGCGGTGTCGAAGAGGGGCAGCGCAGGGCCGCCGGTTGTCGTAGTCCCGGAGGATGCGCCGGTTCCAGCGGGGCGGGCGGGCAGCAGGTCGGTCATGGTGGGCTCTCGGGTTGAAGACGAGTACTCCCTCACCCTCGCACCAACGCGTGCGGTCGCCAACAACTCCATGGCACCATCTTCGGTTCGCTCGTGACCTCCGAGAAGGGGACGGGCGATGCCCGCCTGCCCTACCCGCTCCACCGGCCAGGGTGCCGGTGAGCGGGCGTCACTTGCCGAGGTCTCGTAGGCTGCGTGCCGCACGAGTGACGCACGGGGGAATGGCACACTGTTGCCCGTCGCTGGGCCCTTTCTCGGGACCAGTACGCCCTCGACGATGGCGTCGTGAACCACCGGAGGGATCCCCCATCATGATGCTCCTCGACCGTCCGCGCACCGTGGCCCTGCTGGTCGGCGTCGCGAGCGCCGCCCTGCTCCTCACCACCGGGGTCCCGGCCTCGGGCGTGGTCAAGGCGGGGCCGCCGATCACCCTGCGTGCCGACAGCAGTGCCAGCAGCACGACGGGCAACTCTGTCACCGTGCCCAAGCCGGCCGGCACCGTCGCCGGAGACGTCCTGGTGGCCCGGGTGGCGAATCGGGCCGCGGTCTCGGCCACCCTGTCCTCGGGCGGATGGACCACCGTCGGCTCCACCCAGAGCGCGGTCATGCTCAAGTCGGTGGTCTTCGTCCGGGTGGCCACCAGCAACGAGCCCTCGTCGTACACGTTCGCGGTGAGCGAGCCCAGCAACCTGGCCGCCAGCATCGCCGCCTACGACCACGTCGACAACGCCGACCCCGTGGACGCCTTCGCGGGTCGGGTGACCGGCTTCTCCGACCAGTTCCGGACTCCCAGCGCGTCCAGCACCGTCGGCAACGCGATGGCCGTGTGGTTCGGGACCCAGCTCTACACGGGCACGGGTGCCGCCTGCCCCCTCGACGTCATCGCCCCGCCGCCGGAGCTGACCGAGACGCTGGACCGCTGCCTCCCCGTGCGGGACGGGCTGGCCCTGAGCTCGGCTCAGCGTCAGCTGGGGGCTGCCGGCAGCCAGTCGGGGTGGGTGGGCAGCTCGGACCACCTGCGGACCAACATCGCCCAGGTGCTCATGCTGCGACCGGCGTCGCGGGTCCAGGCCCCCGACCAGTTCCGGAGCAGCGCGGCCACCGTCGGCCGGCTGTGGGACGGCTACGGCTCCGACGGTGAGCGCGACACGGCGCTGAGCGACAACCTGCTGCACGAGCCGTCCGGTCTGGCGGCCAGCAGGGTCAACGCGAACGTGCAGTACGTGCACAGCGAGTCCGACTCCGAGGGCATGGTGGCGGTCCGCACGACCGACGCCCGGGTGGTCGGCCGCTACCGGGTCGACATCCCCCGGCAGTGGGACTGGGAGGACATCGCCACGGGCCCCTGTCCCGCCGGCAGCTGCGTCTTCGCCGGCGACATCGGGCTGTCCAACGGCAAGGCCGACCCGCCGTCGACCTTCGGGGTGTACCGCGTGGCGGAGCCCGACCTGCGGGCCGGGGAGACCGAGGAGAAGCTTCGGGGCGACTGGTTCCGGTTCCGCTATCCCGACGGGGTGCACGACGCCGAGGGGCTGATGGTGCACCCGAGCACCGGGCGCATCTACGTGGTGACCAAGAAGGCGGACGGTCGGAGCGGCGTGTACGCCTTCCCGGCGGTGCTGCCGGCGCCCTCCTCGACGACCGTGACCACCCTGGTCAAGGTGGCCACCCTCGAGCTGCCCCGGTGGACCGGCGACCCCGACGCCATCCCGGTGTCGGGAAGCTTCGCCCAGGTGACCGCGGCCTCGATCCACCCGGCCGGGAACCGCTTCCTGCTGCGCACCCGGCACCGGGTGTACGAGTTCCGCGCGCCGGTCGGCGGCTCCTTCGAGTCGGCCCTGGCGGCGGACCCGGTGACGCTGACCACCCCCGGCGGCGAGGGCCAGGGTGAGGCCATCGAGTACGCCCCCGACGGCTCGGCCTACTACACCGTCGGCGAGCTGCCGGCCCCGCCTTTCACCCTGAAGAGGGTCGACCGCCGGTAGGCCCGGCGAGCGACCCTGGGGCTCCGGTCAGCGACGGTCCACGAGCGCCCAGGAGGCACCGGCGTTGACCGCGGTGACGACGAGCACGGACGGCCAGGGCCCGATCTTCTTCGCCAGCGGGTGCGAGGCGCCGAAGCCGAGCAGGTAGGCCGCGGACAGGACCGCGGTCACCGCCGGCCCACGCTTGGTCAGCCAGGTCCGGCCGGCGAAGGCGCCGGCGGCGGCGAGGACCGCCCCGCCGAGCGGCCTGATGCCGGTCTCGCGAGCGGTCACGTACCCGCCCACCAGCCCGAGGGCCACCACGGGCGCCGTGGACACGGACGGGGCGGGGGAGAGACTCATGCGGGCGACCCTAGCGCGCACGCTCACCGGTCCCTTCCCCGTCCCCGCCTCGCCGCTCACCGACACGCGACGCCGCCATCATGTCCGGACTCATCGCGAAGATTTCATGTTGGACCGACAACAATGCACAGTTCCTGGACAGAACTGGCGCCAGTGGCTAGCGTTCACCCGACGCGCTAACGACCGCGCCGCTCCCGACGTCGCACCGGCACCCGGGACCTACGACCGAACAGCATGGAGGCTGAACGATGTCCGCAGCACCGGCCGAGAACACGACCACCCCGGAGTCGGCCTTCAGCGGCCCCCGGCTTCCCGAGACGATGCAGGCCGTCATCGTGCACGGTCCCGAGAACTACCAGCTGGAGACCGTGGCCGTGCCGCGCCCGGGGCCGGGTGAGGCCCTCGTCAAGGTGGAAGGTGTCGGGATCTGCGCCAGCGACCTGAAGTGCTACCACGGCGCCCCCAAGTTCTGGGGCGACGCCAACCGGCCGGCCTGGGCCGAGACCGAGGTCATCCCGGGCCACGAGTTCGTCGGCACGATCGTGCAGCTCGACGAGGAGGCTGCGCAGCGCTGGGGCGTCGCGGTGGGCGACCGCGTCGTCGCCGAGCAGATCGTCCCCTGCTGGCAGTGCCGCTACTGCCTCGACGGCAAGTACTGGATGTGCCAGCCGCACGACATGTTCGGCTTCAAGCGGCGCACCCCGGGCGCGATGGCCGAGTACATGCTGTTCTCGAAGGACGCCCTGGTGCACCAGGTCTCCGCCGACCTGCCGCCGGCGCACGCCGCCTTCGCCGAGCCGCTGTCCTGCGCCCTGCACGCGGTCGAGCGGGCCGACATCCACTTCGACGACGTCGTCGTGGTCGCCGGCTGCGGGCCGATCGGGCTGGGCATGATCGCCGGCGCCAAGTCCAAGAACCCGAAGCTGGTCATCGGTCTCGACATGGCCCAGGACAAGCTGGACCTCGCTCTGGAGTGCGGCGCCGACCTGGTCATCAACATCGGCACCGACGACGCGGTCGCGCGGGTCAAGGAGCTCACCGACGGCTACGGCGCCGACGTCTACATCGAGGGCACCGGTCACCCGTCCGCGGTCGGCCAGGGCCTCAACCTGCTGCGCAAGCTCGGCACCTACGTCGAGTACAGCGTCTTCGGCAGCGACGTCACGGTGGACTGGTCGATCATCAGCGACGACAAGGAGCTCGACGTCCGGGGCGCCCACCTCGGTCCGCACTGCTGGCCCGCCGCCATCCGCATGATCGAGTCCGGCCGGCTGCCCATGGACAAGATCTGCACGCACCAGCTGCCGCTCGCCGACTTCCAGAAGGGCCTGGACCTCGTGGCCAGCGGCAAGGAGTCGATCAAGGTCTCGCTGATCCCGTGACCGAGGGGGCATCAGGGTATGCCGCTGCGGCGTCCCCCGGTGCCGCACCCGTGGGCGCCCCGCAGCCAGGGGCGCTCTGGGTGGGCACCAGCTGGAAGATGAACAAGACCCTCGCCGAGGCGGCGGCCTTCATCGACGCGGTGGTGGCCGCCGACCTCCCACCCGGCATCCAGCCGTTCGTGCTGCCTGCGCACACCGCGCTGGCGCACGTCCGGGACCGGCTGCCGGCCGGGTCACCGGTGCTGCTGGGGGCCCAGAATGCCCACTGGGGGCCCGAGGGTGCGGGCACCGGCGAGGTCTCCATGCGGATGGTGGCCGACGCCGGCGCCCGCCTGGTCGAGATGGGCCACTCCGAGCGCCGGGCGGCCTTCGGCGAGACCGACCGCACCGTCGCCCTCAAGGCCGCGGCCGCTCTGCAGCACGGTCTCCTGCCGCTGGTCTGCGTGGGGGAGCCGCTGGAGGTCCGTGAGGCCGGCGGTGCGGCGGACTTCGTCGCCGCCCAGGTGCGGGCCGCGCTGGCCAGGGTGCAGCCGGCTGACATCGGACGGGTGCTGGTGGCCTACGAGCCCATCTGGGCGATCGGCGAGCACGGCCGACCAGCCACCCAGGACCAGATCGGGCCGGTCATGGCACTCATCGCCGAGGTGGTGGCGCAGGCCGCCGACGGTGGCCGGGCCCTCGCCCTGCTCTACGGCGGGGGCGTGCACCCCGACAACGCCGAGGAGCTGCTCACCGACCCGTGCACCGACGGCCTCTTCGTGGGCCGGGCGGGCTGGGACGCCGCGGGCTACCTCCGGCTGCTCCAGCTCTGCGCGCCCTTCGCCCGCTCCGGGTCTGACCCGGCCCGAGCGGACCTCGATCACCCTTAACCCCTGGCGTCTCCAATCCTCGACGAAAACATTTCACTTTCTATTGCAACAGTCCCGCCCGTCCGATAGGTTCCTCCCGTCCGGCTCACCCCGGACCGGGACGGGCGCCGCTGCTCGTCCGACAGCTTGAAGGAGCACCTGATGCCCAGAGCGCATCGATCCCGCACCCGGGCCCGCCTGATCGGCGCCGTCGTCCTGGTGGTCCTGGTGGTCGCCATGGCGTTGAACACCAAGTTCCTCACCCCGGCCGAGGTGGCGGCCATCGCGCCGAAGCCGTTCGACCCCGCCCAGGTCGCCACCGACCTGTACGGGCAGGCGGAGCAGGACCTGCCGGGTCGGGCGCAGCCTCTCGGGGAGGTCGTCCCAGCGATGCAGGCTGACGTGGCGGCGGCCGCCGAGGAGTACGAGGCCACGAGGCCGGCCGAGGGGGCCTACGTCTTCCCGGTCGAGCTGACCGGCACCGTCGCCGAAGCCAGCGACGCCTCGCTGCGCGTGCAGGTCGACGGCGTGCCCGCCCAGACCCCGGTCCTCGTGCCGCTCAGCACGGCGGTGAACGGGACGGTGATCCGCGACGTCATGGGCTTCAAGTTCGCCGACGCTCCCGGCCAGACCGACTACCAGTACGTGGGCGACGAGCTGAAGAAGCTGATGCTCGCCCAGATCGAGTCCGCTGTGCAGGACCCCGCCAGCCTGAAGGGCAAGCAGGTCACCGTCCTCGGCGCCGTCGGCGTGCAGGCCACCGGCAGCACCGTCCCGCGGGCCAAGCCGGTCAACGTCCAGCCGGTGTCCATCGAGGTCGGCTCGTGACGGCGGGCACCGTCGAGTCGGCCCCGGTCCCCGCTGCCGATGAGGACGGCGAGGTCGTCCTCCGCGCCGTCGACATCGCCAAGACCTACGGGGTGACCCGCGCGCTCAAGGGCGTCAACTTCGAGGTGCGCCGGGGCAAGGTCACCGTGCTCTTCGGCGAGAACGGCGCCGGCAAGTCGACCCTGATGAAGATCCTGTCCGGTGTCGAGCAGCCCTCGGCGGGACAGCTGGTGCTGGACGGCGAGCCCGTGACGCTGACTGGGACGACGGATGCCGTGGAGCGCGGGATCTCGATCATCCACCAGGAGCTCAACCTCTGCGCCAACCTCAGCGTCCGCGACAACATCTTCATCGGACGCGAGCTGCGGACCCGCACGGGCGGCATCGACTACGCCCGCGAGCGGGAGATCACCGAGGACCTGATGCGCCGGCTCGAGGAGCCCATCAAGGCCTCGACCCTGGTCCAGGACCTGCGCGTGGGCCAGCAGCAGATCATCGAGATCGCCCGGGCTCTGGCTGCTGACACCCGGATCCTGATCATGGACGAGCCGACGTCCGCGCTGAGCGCGAGCGAGGTCGAGGTGCTGTTCAAGGTCATCCGCGACCTCACCGCCAACGGCGTCGCGATCGTGTACATCAGCCACCACCTGGAGGAGGCGATCGAGATCGCCGACCACGCCGTGGTCTTCCGCGACGGCGACCTGGTGGCGACGGCCGAGGCGGCCGACATCGACCTCAGCTGGGTGGTGCGGCAGATGGTGGGCCGGGAGGCCGACTACGACTTCCGCGACGAGCCCCGGGAGTACGGCGACGTGGCCCTCTCCATCCAGGGGGTCACCGTGGCCGAGCTCGACACCGGTCGGGTGGCGGTCAACAACCTCTCCCTCGACGTCCGCAAGGGCGAGATCGTCTGCCTCTACGGGCTGATGGGGGCCGGTCGCACCGAGCTGATGGAGGCGCTCGCCGGCCGGGACCCGCTCTCGGGCGGGCGGGTGCTGCTCGGCGACACGGACCTGGCCGGGCTGAGCGTCGCCGAGCGCATCGAGCTGGGCCTCGGGCTGGTGCCGGAGGACCGCCAGCGCGACGGCCTGGTGCAGATGATGAGCGTCGGCGCCAACATGTCGCTGCCCAGCCTGCTCGGGACGGTGAAGCGGGCGTTCATCGGTCGCAAGGCCGAGCGGGCCAACGTCGAGCGGGAGATCCGCGACGTGCGCGTCAAGACCGCCGGGCCCGGCGCGCTCATCACCTCACTCTCGGGCGGGAACCAGCAGAAGGTCGTGATCGGCAAGATGCTGCTCACCGACCCCAAGGTGCTGCTGCTCGACGAACCCACCCGCGGCATCGACGTGGGAGCCAAGGGCGAGATCTTCTCCCTCCTGTTCCGCGAGGCCTCCCGAGGCTTGGGCGTCCTCTACGTCACCTCCGAGGTCGGCGAGGCGCTCACCGCATCCCACCGCATCCTCGTGATGAGCAAGGGCCGCATCGTGCGCGAGTTCGACCCGCGCAGCTGCACCCGCGACGACATCATGGCCGCCTCCGGCGAGCACGAGACCGACTTCCAGCACGAGCCGAACGGAGCCCACTGATGGCCACCACGACCGCGACCCCGGCGCCCGCCGGGGCCGCCCCCAGCGCGGGCGGCGGCCCGCCCGCCCGGTCCTTCAACCTCAACGCCATCCTGATCGAGGGCCGGGCGCTGATCGCCCTGGTGATCATCGTCGCGATCTTCGCGGCCATGAGCGACAACTACCTGACCACGGGCAACCTGACCACCATCACCAAGCAGGTGGCCTTCAACGCCATCGTGGCGCTGGGCATGCTGATGGTCATCCTCAACGGGGGCATCGACCTGTCGGTGGGCTCCACCGTCGGGCTCACCGCTGCCGTGGCCGGCAACCTGTTCCGCGGCCTCGACCTGCCGCTCAGCCAGGCGATCATGTTCCCCCAGGTGTGGGTGATCGTCGTCCTCTCGGTCGCGGTCGGCATGCTCGTCGGCTGGGTGAACGGGTTGCTGATCGCCAAGCTCAACCTGGCGCCGTTCATCGTCACCCTCGGCATGCTCTACGTCGCCCGCGGCCTCACCCAGGTGCTCCTCAACGGCCAGAACATCACCAACGAGCTGAGCGGCCAGGAGTACCTGGGCAACACCGGCTTCTTCGACGTCTTCGCCAGCCGGCCGCTGGGCCTGCCGATCTCCGCCTGGGTGATGATCATCCTCGCGGTGGTGTTCTCGATCCTGCTGACCCGCACACCCTTCGGCCGCTGGCTGTACGCCACGGGCAGCAACGAGCGCGCCGCGCAGCTGTCCGGCGTCCCGGTCAAGCGCGTGCAGACCCGGATCTACGTCATCTCCGGCTTCTGCGCCGGGGTGGTGGGGATCCTGCAGATGGCCAACATCAGCTCCTCCACCGCCGACCTCGGCCAGTTCTACGAGCTGAACGCCATCGCGGCGGTGGTCATCGGCGGCGCCGCCCTCTCGGGTGGTCGTGGCACCGTCCGGGGCACCATCATCGGCGCCTTCGTCATCGGGTTCCTCGCCAACGGCCTGGTCATCGTCGGCGTCTCGCCCTTCTGGCAGCAGGTCATCACCGGTGCCGTGATCATCCTCGCGGTGGCGGTCGACCAGATCCAGCAGATCATCCAACGACGGCGCAGCGCCCGCCGCGCCGTCGCCAACGCCAAGGCGGCCCACCGGGGCACGACCCCCCCGGCGGCCCGTCCCGCCTGAGCACCGGCTCCGCACCCGCGTCCGACCGCTCGAGAACCGCACCCGCACGACCCCCGTACGGGGACTTCCCGTACCAAACCAGGGCCCGTCCACACCGCCGTGCCCCACCCTGAAAGGAACACCCATGCGACCTCGCCTGGTTCTCCGCACCGCGCTCGCCAGCGCGGTCCTGCTCAGCCTCGCCGCCTGCGGCGGTGGCGGCGACGACACCGCCGCGCCGGCCGCCTCCGGCGCCTCGTCCTCGGCCGCTGAGGCCGGCGGCACCATCTCGATCATCACCGTGGACCCCTCGAACCCGTACTGGAAGGCCGAGGTCGACACGGCCAAGGCCGAAGCCGAGAAGCTCGGCTACGAGACCACCACGAACGCCCACGAGAACGACCCCGAGACCCAGAACAGCCTGATCGAGACCGCGATCAACGACAAGGTCGCCGGCGTCGTGCTGGACCCGGCCGGCGCCGACGAGAGCGTCGCCGCGGTCCAGAAGCTCGTCGACGCCGACATCCCGGTGGTCCTGGTCAACGCCGAGATCAGCAAGACGGGCCTGGCCAAGGCCCAGATCGTCTCCAACAACGCCCAGGGTGCCGTCGCCGGCGCCGAGGCCTGGGCGGAGGCCATGGACTTCAAGGGCACCTACGTCGAGCTCCTCGGCAAGCCCAGCGACAACAACGCCCAGGTCCGCTCCGACGGCTACAAGTCCGTCATCTCCCAGTACCCCGACCTCAAGGAGGTCGGTGAGGAGATCGCGAACTGGGACCGCCAGGAGGGCCAGGAGAAGATGGAGTCGCTGCTGTCCAAGAACCCGGACATCGACGGCGTCATCGCCGGGAACGACGAGATGGCTCTCGGCGCGATCAACGCGCTCAAGGAGGCCAAGAAGCTCGACCAGGTCAAGGTCCTGGGCTTCGACGGCAACCAGGACGCCGCCGACGCGGTGGCCGAGGGCGAGATGGTGGCCACGGTCCTGCAGCCCATCGTCGAGGGCACGACGCAGGCCGTCGCGCAGCTGCACAGTGTGCTGACCACCGGCGAGACCGGCGAGGCCGAGGAGAAGCAGGCCATCGACTGCGTCCTGATCACCAAGGAGAACGCCGACAAGCTCGACAACTTCGTCCTGAGCGAGTAGCACGCAGGACGCGCCGTCCTGAACCACAGACGCGTCGCCGCGCGCCGGACCCGGGGGTGACCCCGGGTCCGGTCCCGGTCCCGCGCGATCCCGCACCGCAGGACCTTCGAGGAGGAAGGGTCGGCCATGGCAGCAGAGGAGACCGGCCCGCCGCGCGAGCGCAAGACCGAGACCCGCAAGCGGCTCATCACCGAGGCCGTGCTCGACTCGGGCTCGGCCACGGCCCAGGACCTGGCCAGCCGCTTCGGAGTGAGCATCGTGACCATCCACCGCGACCTCGACGAGCTCGAGCGGCGAGGAGTGGTGCGGAAGTTCCACGGCGGCGTCACCGCGCAGCCGTCCGGCATCTTCGAGTCCCAGATGTCCTACCGGCTGGCCACGATGACGTCGGAGAAGACGGCGATCGCCGAGACCGCGCTGCAGCACGTGCACCCCGGCATGTCGATCCTGCTCGACGACAGCACGACCACGCTGAAGATGGTGGAGGGCCTGCCGGCTCGGGCGCCGCTGCACGTCGCCACCACGTTCGTCGCCGGTCTGCGTCAGCTCAGCGAGCTCTCGCACGACCACAACCTGACGGTCATCGGGATCGGTGGCCGCTACGACGTGGCCCACGACTCCTTCGTCGGGGTGCAGACCAACGAGCAGGTCCGCGGGATCCACGTCGACGCGGTCTTCATGTCGACCTCGGCGGTCTCGGCCACCGACATGTTCCACCAGGAGGAGCAGATCGTCGCGCTCAAGCGGGAGATGCTCAACTCCGCCACCAAGAAGTACCTGCTCGTCGACCACACCAAGCTCGGCCGGCTCGCGCTGCTCAAGATCGCCTCGCTGACCGAGCTGGACCTGATCATCACCGACGCCGGTGCGGACCCCGCGATCCTCGCGGCCTGGTCAGCGGCCGGGATCGACCACGCTGTCGCCCACTAGCGACGGACCGAACTGCCTGGAGGCGCCATGACGCACGTGCACAACGACCCCGCCGAGTTCAAGAACCAGATCTTGCGCGGCTTCGCGGCCGCCTACCCCGCCTACGTCGAGCGGGTCGAGGGGGCCTCCGGCTTCGTCCGCGCCGGTGGCCCTGGAGAGGGCAAGGTCAGCCTGCTGATCGGTGGCGGCTCCGGGCACTACCCCTCCTACAACGGTGTCGTCGGGACCGGCTTCGCCGACGCCGCCGTGCTGGGCGACCTGTTCGCCTCCCCGTCCGCCGAGCAGGTCTACCGCGTGGGCCGCGCGGCCGACGGCGGGGCCGGTGTCGTGCTGTCCTTCGGCAACTACGCGGGCGACCGGCTGAACTTCGCCGTCGCGGCCGACCGGCTGCGGGCCGAGGGCATCGACACCCGGATCGTCTACGTGACCGACGACATCGCCTCGGCGGGAGCCGACGAACCGGACAAGCGCCGCGGCATCGCCGGCACCTTCACCGTCTACAAGATCGGCGGCGCCGCTGCCGAGGCCGGCCTGGATCTCGACGGCGTCGAGCGGCTCATGAACGCGGCCAACGCCGCCACGTTCTCCTTCGGTGTCGCGTTCGACGGCTGCACCATGCCCGGCGCGGACGCCCCGCTGTTCCACGTCGAGCCGGGCCGGATGGACTTCGGTCTGGGCATCCACGGAGAGCCCGGCATCAGCTCGGCGCCCTGGATGCCGGCCAGCGAGCTGGCCGCCCAGCTGGTCGAGCGCGTGCTGGCCGAGCGGCCCGAAGGGGTGAGTGGGCGCGCGGCGGTGCTCCTCAACGGCCTCGGGGCCACCAAGTACGAGGAGCTGTTCGTGCTCTTCGGCGACGTGGCGGCCCTGCTGGGCGACGCCGGTGTCGAGCTCGTCGCGCCCGAGGTCGGCGAGCTGGTGACCAGCCTGGACATGGCCGGCTGCTCGCTCTCGGTGACCTGGCTGGACTCCGAGCTCGAGACCTACTGGACCGCGCCTGCCGACACCCCGGCCTTCAAGCGCGGCAACGCCGTCAAGGCCCAGCGCACCACTCCCCGCCGGCGGGTCGTCCCCGCCGCTGCCGCGGAGTCCGCCGACGAGGCCAGCGAGGCCTCCGTTGCGGCGGCAGCCGTCGCACGCCGCGCTGTGGCCGCACTGCAGGCCACCGTCGAGGAGCACAAGGAGGAGCTCGGCCAGCTCGACGCGGTCGCCGGCGACGGCGACCACGGCATCGGCATGTCGCGGGGCGCGACCGCCGCCGCAGAGGCAGCCGAGCAGACCCAGGGCGGCGTCCAGACCGTGCTCAGCGCGGCCGGAGCTGCCTTCGGCGACCGGGCCGGAGGGACCAGCGGGATCTTGTGGGGCGTCCTGATCGACGGCATCGGCCAGGGGCTCGGCAACACCGAGGAGGTCTCCACCGCCCGCGTCGTGGAGTCGGTCCGGTCCGCGGTCCAGAAGCTGCAGACGTTCAGCAAGGCCGAGCTGGGCGACAAGACCATGCTCGACGCGCTGTTCCCCTTCGTCGACGCGCTCGAGGCGGAGGTGCAGCGTGGGGCCGCGCTCGGACCGGCCTGGCGCTCGGCCGCGGAGGTCGCCGTCCAGGCGGCGCAGGACACCGCTGCCCTCACCCCCAGGATCGGCCGGGCCCGGCCGCTGGCCGAGCGGAGCGTCGGTACGCCGGACCCGGGTGCAGTGTCGCTCGGAATGATCGTCAGCGCCGTCGGCGTTGTGCTGGACGAAGCATCATCCGCTCGCTGACCACCCTCCGCCACCACAGAGAGACCACCATGACTGAGAAGATCCGCCTCCTCGTCGGCAGCGACAGCGCCGGCTTCGACTACAAGGACGCCATCTACGCCGACATGCAGGCCGACGACCGCGTCGAGGTCATCGACCTCGGCGTCTACGCCGGTGACCTGGACGGCGGCTCCTACCCCTCGGTGGCCATCGCCGCCGGTGAGAAGATCCGCTCCGGTGAGGCCGACCGCGCCATCCTATTCTGCGGCACGGGCATCGGTGTGGCCATCGCCGCCAACAAGGTGCCGGGCATCCGGGCCACCGTCGCCCACGACTCCTTCAGCGTCGAGCGCTCCATCCTGTCCAACGACTGCCAGGTGCTGACGTTGGGGCAGCGGGTCATCGGCCTGCAGCTGGCGCGGCGCCTGGCCAAGGAGTGGCTCGGTTACGTCTTCGACCCGACGACCCCGTCGGGCCCGAAGGTCGACGAGATCCGCGAGTACGAGGACTCCATCACCGGGTGACATCGTGCCTGTCGTCCCGCGGACCGGACACGTGCATCCGTCCGGTCCCGGGCGCGGGAACCGTGGTCGCCTGCACCTTGCAGGCGCACTGACGACAGGGAGTCCCATGACCTCGCAGCCGACCGAAGGCAACGCCCAGCCGACCGAGGGCACCAACGGCGCCGAGCCGCAGTCCTGGACCCAGCTGGGCAAGGAGATGTGGTCGTACCTGACCGGGCGTGGCGCGGCCATCAACTACAAGCTGATCGACATGACCGTCGAGGTCCCGCGCGACACCGGCGCCGACGCACCGCGGGCGACCTGGAAGCTCGACGGCACCCTGCAGATCACCACCAGCGACCGCGCGTCCTGAACGGGCGTTCCGTCGATGAGGAGCGAGCAGCTCCGGGTCAGGGCTGACCTGACTTTCTCCGTCGACGTGCCTGGCCACTCGGCCCGCCCGACCCGGTGCACGGGTCGGGTGGAGGCCGACGGCGGCCAGGACGTCACGGTGACCTTTTCGCCCATGCCGTCCCTGGGTGGGGCGTCCACCCGGCCCCTGGTCCGTCCGTTGGCGGACCGGCTCGACGGCCTCGGCCTGACCCTGCTGGTGCAGGGTCCCGACGGACCTCTCGTCCGTCTCGGCGCCGGCGTCGCCGCGCCATGGTGGCAGTGGCCGGCCACCCGCAGCAGCCGGATCGAGTTGCTCTCCCGACGCGCGCTGGCCCGGTCGCTGCGCGGTCCGCGGGTGTTCGAGGTGGCGCTGCCGCCCGCTGCGGTGCTGCCCGCGGTCACCGACCGGCAGCGGTCCCGGCGGCGCCGGGCCGGGGTGGCCCTGCGTCAGGTGGGCCGCCGACTGGTGCGTCGGCGCCGCTGAGTTCCGGTTCGCTCAACTCCGCCCCTCGTGCTCCCCGACGCCCCCGCAGCAACGGGGGTCACCGGGAGCTCGGGGGGCGTTGTCGTTCCCCACGGGGGGCTGTGGCGACCGCTCAGGTGCCGCTGCCGGTCGGGCTGAGGAACTCCACGCGCGCGTCAGTCAGCAGGGCGTCCTTGGCCTGCAGGAAGTGCGCCGTGTGCGGCTGCCGCTCGTGCTCCTCGAAGGCGTCGCGGTCGCGGTAGCACTCGTAGAACAGGCGGGCGTGAGGAGCGTCGTGCACCGTGTGGACGGCGTAGGTGAGCGTGCCCGGCTCGTGCGCGGCGATCTGGGGCAGCAGCTCCGTGACGAGCTCGTCGAAGCGAGCGGCGGCGTTCTCGTCGGTCAGGTTGAAGCGGACGACCAGGGCGAACACGGGTGCTCCTCGGGTGGGTGGGCGACGAACGACGGGTCGGGGGAGCGAGGGCAGGATCCTCGCAGGTCGGCGACGCGGTGCAGCCACCGGGCCGGTGCTCAGCCCCGGCGCTGCGCCCCGGGCCCGGCGGTCGAGCGGCGGACGACCAGCGCGGGGGTGAACCGGACGCTCTGGTGCTCGTGCGGTCGGTCCTCGTCGAGGGCCTCGATCTCCTCGAACAGCAGCTCAGCGGCCCGCCGGCCCAGGTCGGCGCGGGGCTGGCGGATGGAGGAGAGCGGGACGGCGGCGGCCGCGGCGAAGCTGATGTCGTCGTAGCCGATGAGCGCGATGTCCTCCGGCACCCGCAGCCCGCGGGTGACGAAGCCCTGCAGCATGCCGATCGCCAGGAGGTCGTTGACCGCGAAGACCGCCGTGGGCCGCTCCCGGTCCGGCAGGGCGGCGATCTCGTCGGCGGCGAGGACCCCGGCGGTGGTGTCCAGGCTGCTCGTCGAGACGGCCAGGAGGTCGACGGAGCCGCCGTGCTCGGCCCGAGCCAGATCGGCTCCCAGGCGCCGGTCGCGGATCTGCTGCAGGCGGCCGGGCCCGCCGACCAGGGCGATGCTGCGGTGCCCGAGGCGGATCAGGTGGTCCACGGCGAGCCGCCCGCCCTCGACGTCGTCGACCGAGACCGAGCACGACCCGGAGTCCTCGGGCGCGCGGTCGACCAGCACGACGGGGATGCCACGGCGACGGAGGCCGTCGACCCGCTGGTTGACGCCCCAGATCGGGGCGCACAGCACCCCGCGCACGCGCTGCTGCTCGAACAGCCGCAGCTGGTCGTCCTCGCGCTGGGGCTGGGAGGCGCTGTTGCCCACCTGCACCGAGAATCCGCGCTCCAGCACCAGGTCCTCCACGCCACTCAGGACGTCGGTGAAGAACGGGTTCGCGATATCCATCACCACCAGGCCCACCGCGGTGCTGCGCCCGGCCCGCAGCTGTCGGGCCGACTCGTTGGGCACCCAACCGAGCTGGTCGATAGCCTTTTCGACGCGCTCGCGGGTGGCCGGACTCACCAGCGCCGGGGTGTTGACGACGTTGGAGACGGTGCCCAAGGAGACCTTCGCCAGGGCGGCCACGTCCTTCATGCTGATCGACGCCCTGCGCGCCACGTTGGCCACCCTCCTCCCCTCCGTCGGGCGCGGAGCGGGCCGCCCGGCGGGCCGGCTCGTCACCGAGGGGAACAATCTAGCGGGCGGCCCGCCCGTTCCCCCGGGGCGTAGTTCTGCAGGTCCAGCCCCCGGCGCAGGGTGGCGCGCAGCGACTCCAGGTCGGCGGGCAGCAGGCCGGCCGCCCGAGCCTGCACGGCCACGTTCCCCAGCGCCGTCGCCTCGACCGGTCCCGACAGCACGGGCCGACCGGAGAGGTCGGCGGTGAGCTGGCAGAGCAGGGCGTTCCGGCTGCCGCCCCCGACCACGTGCACGACGTCGACGTCCTGCCCGGCCAGCGTCGCCGCCTCGGCGACGGTGTCGGCGTAGGCGACGGCGAGGGAGTCGAGGATGCTGCGCGCGATCGCAGCCGGGTCGTCCGGCAGCGACTGCCCGGAGGCGGCGACCGCGTGGCTGATCCGCGTCGGCATGCCGCCGGGGGCGATCAGGTCGGGGTTGTCGACGTCAAAGGTGGGACCGCCCGGCGGCAGGGCGGCCGCGGCGGCGAGCAGGGCCTCCTGGTCCACGTGGTGGCCCTCCTCCGCCCAGGTCCGCAGGCTCTCCTGCAGCAGCCAGAGACCGCCCTCGTTGCGCAGGTAGCGGGTGCGCCCGTCCACCCCACCCTCGTTGGTGAAGTTGGCGGCCCGGCTGGCCGGGGTCAGCACGGGGGTGTCGAGCTCCAGCCCGACCAGCGACCAGGTGCCCGAGGAGACGTAGGCGAACGAGCGCCCCTGCGCCGGCACCCCGACCACCGCGGAGGCGGTGTCGTGGGAGCCCACGGCGACGACCGTGGTCGCCGGGTCCAGTCCGGTGCGGGCCACGACCTCCGGCAGCAGCGTGCCGAGGGTCTCCCCGGGCTGGACCAGTGGCGGGAACAGGTCCAGGGGCAGGCCGAGCGCCTCCAGCAGTTCGGTCGACCAGGAGCGGGTGCTGGCGTCGAGCAGGCCGGTGGTGGAGGCGTTGGTGGCCTCGGTCCGCTGCTCCCCGGTCAGCCAGTACGCCAGCAGGTCGGGCAGCAGCAGCGCGTGCGCCGCCCGCGGCCAGAGCGGCCCCTGGCGCTCGGCGCTCAGCTGGTAGAGCGTGTTGAAGGGCAGGAACTGCAGCCCGGTGACCGCGTAGAGCCGGTCGGGATCGACCCGGCGGTGCACGAGGTCGATGAACGGGGCGGTGCGGTCGTCGCGGTAGGCCACCGGCTCGGCCAGCAGGCGCCCCTCCGCGTCGAGCAGCCCGTAGTCGACCGCCCAGGTGTCGATCCCGACGCTGCGGACCTCCGGGTGCCTGGTCGCCAGTGCCGCCAGGCCGGTCAGCACCTCGGCGAACAGCCCGCTCAGGTCCCAGCGCAGGTGGCCCCCGACCGCGGTGGCCTGGTTGGGGAAGCGGTGCACGACCTCCAGGTGCAGGCCGTCCTGCGCCAGCACCCCGGCCACGACCCGGCCGCTGGACGCCCCGATGTCGATCGCGCCGAAGACCGGAGCGCTCGTCGTCACCGCAGGAAGGCGGCGGCGACGCCGGCGTCGACGGGGATGTGCAGCCCGGTGGTGTGGCTGAGGTCGGAGGAGCAGAGCACGAAGACGGCGTTGGCCACGTGCTCGGGCAGCACCTCGCGCTTCAGCAGGGTCCGTTGCGCGTAGTAGGCGCCCAGCTCGGACTCGGGCACGCCGTAGACCGCGGCCCGCTTCGCCCCCCAGCCGCCGGCGAAGATCCCGGAGCCCCGGACGACGCCGTCGGGGTTGATGCCGTTGACCTTGACCCCGTGCTCGCCCAGCTCGGCGGCCAGCAGCCGGACCTGGTGGGCCTGGTCGGCCTTGGTGGCGGAGTAGGCGACGTTGTTCGGTCCGGCGAAGACCGAGTTCTTGGAGGAGATGTAGACGATGTCGCCGCCGAGCCGCTGCTCGATGAGCACCCGGGCCGCGGCCCGGGAGACCAGGAACGAGCCCTTGGCCATCACGTTGTGCTGCAGGTCCCAGTCCGCGACGGTGGTGTCCAGCAGCGCCTTGGACAGCGACAGGCCCGCGTTGTTGACCACCAGGTCCAGCCCGCCGAAGGCCAGCACGGCCGCGTGGACGGCTGCCTGCACGGCGGCCTCGTCGGTGACGTCGGCTCGAATGCCCACCGCGACGTCCGTGGTGCCGATCTCGGCCGCGGCGGCCGCCGCCTTCTCGGCGTCGAGGTCGGCGATGACGACGCACGCGCCCTCGGCCGCGAGGCGGGTGGCGATCGCCTTTCCGATGCCCGAGGCGGCCCCGGTCACCAGGGCGACCCGGGTGGCCAGCGGCTTGGGCTTCGGCATCCTCGCCAGCTTCGCCTCCTCCAGCGCCCAGTACTCGATCCGGAACTTCTCGGCCTCGTCGATCGGCGCGTAGGTCGAGAGGCCCTCGGCGCCGCGCATGACGTTGATGGCATTGACGTAGAACTCCCCGGCGACCCGCGCGGTCTGCTTGTCCTTGCCGTAGGAGAACATCCCGACGCCTGGCACCAGGATGATCAGCGGGTCGGCACCGCGGATGGCGGGGGAGTCCGGCGTGGCGTGCCGGTCGTAGTAGGCCTGGTAGTCGCTGCGGTAGGCCTCGTGCAGCTCGCCGGCCCGTGAGATCACATCCTCGACCGGCGCGTCGGCCGGCAGGTCGAGGACGAGCGGCTTGACCTTGGTGCGCAGGAAGTGGTCCGGGCAGGAGGTGCCGAGCGCGGCGAGCCGGGGGTGCTCGGTGCTGGCCAGGAAGTCCAGCACCACGTCGGAGTCGTCGAAGTGGCCGACCATCGCCTTGTCGTGGGAGGCGATCGAGCGCAGCGTCGGGGCCAGCCGGGCCGCCTTGGCGAGGCGCTCGGCCCGGGGCAGGGCCGTGTAGCCGTCCAGCGGAGGGCCGAAGGGCTCGGGGCGGCTGTGCTCGGCGATCCAGGCGGCGGCGGTGTCGATGATCTGCAGGCTGCGCTGCTCGGCCTCCTCCGAGGTGTCCCCCCAGGCGGTGATGCCGTGGCCGCCCAGGATGCACCCGATCGCGTCCGGGTTGGCCTCCTTGATCCCGGCGATGTCCAGGCCCAGCTGGAAGCCGGGACGCCGCCAGGGCACCCAGACGACGGTGTCGCCGAAGATGTCGCGGGTGAGCGCTTCGCCGTCGGCGGCCGTGGCCAGAGCGATCCCGGCGTCGGGGTGGAGGTGGTCGACGTGCGGGGCGTCCACCAGGGCGTGCATGGCGGTGTCGATGCTCGGCGCCGCCCCACCCTTACCGTGCAGGCAGTAGTCGAAGGCGGCGACCATCTCGTCCTCGCGCTCGACCCCGGGGTAGATGTCGCGCAGAGCCCGCACCCGGTCCAGCCGGAGCACGGCCAGACCCTTCTCGGTCAGGGTGCCGAGATCACCCCCGGAGCCCTTGACCCACAGCAGCTCGACCGGCTGACCGGTGACGGGGTCGGCCTCGGTGCCCTTCGCGGAGGTGTTGCCCCCGGCGTAGTTGGTGTTCTTCGGGTCCGCGCCCAGGCGGTTGGATCGGCCGACCAGGTCGGCGACGGTCTGGTTGGTCACGCTCATGCTCCCCATCCGGCCTGCTGCCCGCCGGCCCTGCCGACGTTGATCGTGTCCTGGTAGCCGGACTCGGCGTAGGCGCGCATCGGGTCGGCGGGCAACCCGCGGGACTCGCGCCAGGCGGCCAGGTCGGGCCGCACGTCGGTGTAGAAGGCGTCCATCAGGACGCCGTTGGCGCCGAGGACGTCATGGGACTCCTGTGCCTCGCGCAGGGCGACGGCGTCGACGAGGAGCGCGCGTGCGGTCATCTCCTGCACGTTCAGCACGGAACGGATCTGGCCGGGGATCTTGTCCTCGACGTTGTGGCACTGGTCGAGCATGAACGCGACCGGGGAGTCGGGGCCGAAGCCGCCGCCGCGGACCACCTCGTACAGGATCCGGAACAGCTGGAACGGGTCGGCAGCGCCGACGATCAGGTCGTCGTCGGCGTAGAACCGGGAGTTGAAGTCGAACGAGCCGAGCTTCCCCAGCCGCAGCAGCTGGGCGACGATGAACTCGATGTTGGTGCCCGGGGCGTGGTGACCGGTGTCCAGGCAGACCATGGCGCGCTCGCCCAGCGCGAGCACCTGGGCGTAGGAGGTGCCCCAGTCGGGGACGTCGGTGTGGTAGAACGCCGGCTCGAAGAACTTGTACTCCAAGACCAGCCGCTGCTCCGCCCCGAGACGGTCGTAGATGGTCTGCAGGCTCTCGGCCAGCCGGTCCTGGCGGCCGCGGATGTCGCCCTGGCCCGGGTAGTTGGTGCCGTCCGCCAGCCAGATCTTGAGGTCGGAGGACCCCGTCTGGTGCATGATGTCGATGCACTCGAGGTGGTGGTCCACGGCCTTGCGTCGCACGGCCTCGTCGACGTGGGTCAGGCTGCCGAACTTGTACAGGTCGTCCTGGAAGGTGTTGGAGTTGACCGTCCCGAGCTCGAGCCCGTGGTCGGCGGCGAAGGTGCGCAGGGCGGCGTAGTCCTCGACCCGGTCCCAGGGGATGTGCAGCGCGACCTTCGGCGCCAGCCCGGTCAGCTCGTGCACCTTGGCCGCGTCGGCGATCTTCTCCTGCACCGTGCGCGGGGTGCCAGGGGTGCCGAAGACGCGGAACCGGGTGCCCGAGTTGCCGAAGGCCCACGACGGCAGCTCGATGGCCTGGCCGGCCAGCTGGTCGGCGATGTCGGCAAATGGCACGGTGACTCCTCAATGAGACGTTTCAAGTCGGTGGCATGCTAGCGGCACCGCGAGGTTCGGCGCAACCACCAGAGCAGTCCCGAGTGGTGATTGACAAGCCTGTCGCGGTGGTGGTTGCCTCGTCTTGATCGTTTCATCCGCGGTGCCGAGCGCCGCCCCACCGACACTCAGGAGTCCCATGTCCGACTGGTCCGCTGCCCTCATCGTGCCCGACCAGGACTTCGACGGAGCACCCCTGCTCCGCCGTGAGTTCGAGCTGGAGCAGGGCCACGGCGAGGTCGCCTCGGCCACCCTGCACGCGAGTGCCCACGGCGTCTTCGAGGCCTTCGTGAACGGGCAGCCGGTGGCCGACGACGTGCTCAGCCCGGGCTGGAGCGCTTACGAGTGGCGGCTCCGCTACCGCAGCTACGACGTGACCGCGCTCCTGCAGCCGACGTCGGTGCTGGGCGTGGCCCTGGGCAACGGCTGGTGGAGAGGCAGGCTCGGCTGGGCCGGCGGTCGCAACTACTACGGGTCCGACCTCGGCCTCTTCGCCCAGCTGGAGATCACGTTCGCCGACGGACACGTCCAGCGGGTGGTCAGCGACGAGTCCTGGACCGCCGGGCCTTCCGCCGTCGCTGGCCAACGACCTCTACGACGGCCAGACGATCGACGCCCGGCGCGCCTCCGACGCCTGGCTCCAGCCGGGGTTCCGCGGCGAGGGCTGGACCGGGGTCCATCGCGGAGAGCTCGACCTGGCCACGCTCACGCCCTACATCGGCCCGCCCGCGCGCCGGGTGGCCGAGCTGTCGCCGGTGAGCACCTGGACCTCGCCCAGCCGGGCGCGACGCTGGTCGACTTCGGTCAGAACCTCGTCGGCTGGGTCAAGGTGCGGGTCAGCGGCCCGGCCGGGACGGAGATCACCCTGCGCCACGCGGAGGTGCTCGAGCACGACGAGCTGGGCGTGCGCCCGCTGCGCAGCGCCCTGGCCACCGACCGGTTCATCCTGAGCGGCGGGGACGACGTCTTCGAGCCGACCTTCACCTTCCACGGGTTCCGCTACGCCGAGGTGGACGGCTGGCCGGGCGAGCTGGCCGACGGAGCCCTCACCGCTGTGGTCGTCTCCTCCGACCTCGCAGCGGATCGGGGAGTTCTCCTGCTCCCACGACCTGCTCAACCAGCTGCACAGCAACGCGGTGTGGGGGACGATCGGCAACTTCCTCGACGTGCCCACCGACTGCCCCCAGCGCGACGAGCGGCTGGGCTGGACCGGCGACATCGCCGCCTTCACCCCGTCGGCGGCCTTCCTGTTCGACGTCGAGGCCTTCCTGCGGGACTGGCTGCGCGACCTCGCCGCCGAGCAGCAGGCGGCCGACGGCCTGGTCGCCTTCGTCATCCCCGACGTGCTCAAGTACGTCCGCGGCACGACCCGAACGCCTCCTCGTTCCCGCGGTCGAGTCGACCGCGGTCTGGAGCGACGCGGCCGTCTGGGTGCCGTGGGCGCTGTGGCAGGCCTACGGCGACCGGCAGGTGCTGGCCGACCAGTTCGACTCCATGAACGCGCACGTCCGCCGGGTCGAGACGCTGCTCTCCCCGACCGGGCTGTGGGACACCGGCTTCCAGTTCGGCGACTGGCTGGACCCGACGGCGCCGCCGGAGAACCCGATCCTGGCCAAGGCCGACAACGGCGTGGTCGCGACGGCCTGCCTCTACCGCAGCGCCACCCTCGTCGCCGAGGCGGCAGCGCTGCTCGGCCGCTCCGAGGACCAGGAGCACCTTCGCAGCTGGCCAGCCGCACGCGGGCCGCCTTCGTCGAGCACTACGTCGGTGCCGACGGGCGGATCACCAGCGACGCGCGTCACGGTGTACGCGCTGGCCATCGTGTTCGGGCTGCTGGAGGGTGAGCAGCGACGGCTGGCGGGGGAGCGGCTGGTCGAGCTGGTCGCGGAGGGCGGCTACCGCATCCAGACCGGGTTCGCCGGCACGCCGTTCGTCACCGACGCGCTGACCACGCACCGGGCACCTCGACGACGCCTACCGCCTGCTGCTGCGAGCAGGAGTGCCCGTCCTGGCTCTACCCGGTGACCATGGGGGCGACGACGATCTGGGAGCGCTGGGACTCGATGCTGCCCGACGGCACCATCAACCCGGGCCAGATGACCAGCTTCAACCACTACGCCCTGGGCGCGGTCGTCGACTGGATGCACCGCACGCTCGGTGGGCTGGCACCCGCTCGAGCCGGGCTACGCCAAGGTGCTGGTCGCGCCGCAGCCCGGCGGTGGGATCACCTGGGCGAAGACCGCCCTGCAGACCCGGCACGGCCGGGTGGCCGTCTCCTGGACCACCGAGGGGGGCGACGGGTTCTCCTTGGACGTGGAGCTGCCCGAGGGCGTCAGCGCCCTGGTGCGGCTGCCGGACGGGACCGAGCGCGAGATCGGCTCGGGGTCGCACAGCCTCGCCGGGGCAGCCGCCGAGGCCTGAGACGCGGGTCCACGCTGGGGCAGCCGTGGCCGCACACCGGTCACGGCTCCGTCTCGATCGTTTTCATAGCGCTTGTTTGCTCGCCAGGGACGGCCAGTCTGGTGGTGTCTGGCTGAAGGAGGGTCGGAATGAGGGTTCCAACGGCTCCCTTGACGGGCCTGCGTTCGATCCGTATTGTAACCCTCGGTCCTGAATCGTTTCAAACTCAGTTGTCGCTTACAAGGAGGTAAGTAGTGTTCACACCCCGTCGGCGCGTCCTCACCCTTGCGGTGAGCTCGGTGGCCGCCCTGTCACTCGGACTCGCTGGATGTTCAGTCGGTGAGATCGGTGGTGAGTCCGGCACGACCGAGGGCCAGACCGAGATCACGTTCTTGACCCAAGAAGGTGGTACCAACCCCGCCTTCGTCCAAGCCCTCATTCAGAAGTTCTCGGAGCAGAACCCGAACATCAAGGTCACCATGGACACCCAGCCGGGTGGCACCGATGGCGACAACCTGGTCAAGACCAAGCTGGCCACCGGCGAGATGGCCGATGTCTTCACGTACAACTCCGGCTCGCTGTTCCAGGCCATCAACCCGGACCAGAACCTGGTTCCGCTGACCGACGAGCCCTGGGTGTCGTCGCTCTCGGAGGACTACAAAAAGGTCGTCAGCACGCCGAACGGCACTTACGGAGCTCCGACAGGAACCACCTTCGGAGGTGGCGTGCTCTACAACCGGAAGGTCTACGAGCGGCTCGGCCTGGAGATCCCCACCACCTGGGACGAGTTCAAGGCCAACAACGAGAAGATCAAGGCCGACGGCAAGGTCGACCCGATCCAGCAGACGTTCGGGGACACGTGGACGGCCCAGCTGTTCGTGCTGGCCGACTTCGCCAACGTCGAAGCGCAGGAGCCCGAGTGGGCGGACCAGTACACGGCCAACCAGCGCAACTACTCCACCCAGCCGGCCCTGCAGAGCTTCCTCAACCAGGAAGAGGTCGCCGGCAAGGACTGGTACAACAAGAGGTTCGCCTCCGCGCTGTACGACGACGGAGTGAAGGCCGTCGCCACCGGAACGGCAGCGCACTATCCGATGCTGAGCAACGCCATCTCCGCCATCAGCCAGAACTTCGAGAAGAATATCGACGATGTCGGCATCTTCGCCATGCCGGCTCAAAAGGCGGAGCACACGCAGCTCACCATCTGGCTACCCAACTCGGTCTACATCCCCAAGACCAGCGAGGGAGCCAAGCTGGAGGCGGCCAAGAAGCTGGTCGCGTTCATCAACTCACCCGACGGCTGCCGAATCCAGACCGAGCTCAACGTCGCCAGCGGACCGTTCTCCACCACCAACTGTCAGATACCCGACGACGTGCCGCCCATGATCAAGGAGGTGCAGACCTACATCGACAGTGGCAAGTCCGCACCGGCCCTGGAGTTCCTGTCACCGATCAAGGGCCCCAACCTCTCCCAGATCACCGTTGAGGTCGGCTCCAAGATCAAGACAGGCAAGGAGGGCGCCAAGCTCTACGACGAGGACGTGAAGAAGCAGGCCCAACAGCTGGGCCTCGAAGGCTGGTGATGCAGTCCGGGTGAACGAGCGCCTCGCTCGGTAACCCATGTCCGTAGCGCGGGCGACTGGCTCGTCGGCCGGTCGCCCGCCCTGGGATGAACTTCTTGCTCCACTCACGCACCGTCGGTGAGTGCCCCACCTCTGATCAACGGAGACTAGATGGTGTCAACAATCTCCGCCTCCGCGACGAGCACGGGCGCCAACACGCCTCGCCCGCAGCGGAAGCGACACAGCGCTTATCCGCTCTGGTTCTACCTTCCCGCTGCGATCCTATTTGTCGTCCTGTTCGCCGTTCCCACATTCGCGTCCTTCTACTTCGCCCTCACGCGGTGGACACTGTTCGACACCGAATTCATCGGCCTGGACAACTTCCGGCAGTTCTTCAACGAGCCCTTCCTGATCAAAGGGTCCATCAACACCTTCATCTACGGGTTCGTGACCTCCGCGGCCAAGGTGGTGCTCGGCCTGCTGCTCGGCCTGCTGCTCACGTCTCAGATCGTGGCTCGGGGTTACCTCCGCTCGGTGGTGTTCTTCCCGGTTCTGGTGTCGACCATCGGTGTCGGCATCACCTTCAAGATCTTGATGGACCCGTTCGACGGCCTGATCAACCAGAGCCTCGCGGTCCTCGGCATCACCGGTCCGGGCTGGCTGACCGACCCATCGCTCGCCCTGTACAGCATCGCGCTGATCGACGTCTGGAAGGGCGTCGGCATCGCCACGCTCATCTACATCGCTGGTCTCGTGGGCATCCCGCAGGAGTACTACGAGGCGGCCCGCGTGGACGGCGCCTCGGGCTGGCAGAACTTCTGGCAGATCACGCTGCCGCTGGTGATGCCGGCCACCGCGACGGTGATCCTGCTGTCGCTGATCGGCGGTCTCCGCTCCTTCGAGCTGATCTGGGCCACCACCGGTGGTGGCCCAGGCTTCAGCAGCGACGTCATCGGTTCCTTGATCTACAAGAACTACCAGGCGGGCTACTACGGGTTGTCCACCGCGGGCAACGTGATCTTGTTCGTGGCCGTCTCGGCCATCGTGATCCCCGTCCAGTGGATGCTCAGCCGGCGAGAGGTGCACGCCTGATGAAAAGACAGCGGATCATCGGTTGGGTCGTCGGCGTCGTCGCCGTGGTGGCGTCGGTGATCGTGTTCCTGGTGCCGTTCGCCTTCATCTTCTTGACTGCAGCCAAGTCGGCGCCCGCAGCGGCCAACTTCAACTTCAGCTTGCCGACCGAATGGCGTTTGTGGGAGAACGTCCAGACGGTCATGACCATCCGAGAGTTTGTCGTGCTGCGGGCTTTCATCAACAGCACCACGCTGACGGTGTTCAGCGTCGCGATCATGGTGGTCCTCTCGGCCATGGTCGGCTACGTCCTGCAACGGCGGCGGTCTCGGTGGAACCCGTTCGTCAACGCCATGGTGATGGCCGGGCTGATCGTCCCGCCGGCCGTCGTGCCGACCATCTGGGTGCTGCAGGAGCTCGGCCTTTTCAAGCAGATGATCGGGATGGTCCTGGTCAACGTGGCGTTCGGCATGTCCTTCTGCATTCTACTTTTCCGCGCTTTCGTCGCCTCCATCCCACGGGAGCTTGACGAGGCGGCCACCGTGGACGGGGCCAGCCCGCTGCGCCTGTTCTTCTCGGTGATCATGCCGCTGCTCAAGCCGGTGATGATCACCGTGGTCGTGGTGCAGGCAGTCGCCATCTTCAATGACTTCCAGGGGCCGCTGTACTTCCTACCGGGCAACGAGAACGTGACGGTGCAGCTCACCCTCTACAACTTCCAGAGTCAGACGCTGAACCAGTGGAACCTGCTCTTCACCAACATCTTGTTGATCACGGTCCCGCCGCTGGTGATGTACATCTTCTTCAACCGCCAGATCGTGGCCGGCATGACCTCCGGCGCCGTCAAGGGCTGAGCGCCACGCCAACGATCAGGCGAACCGCGGGAACTCGTTGTCGGGCAGCACCTCGCCGACCGTCAACCCCAAGCCATCGGTGCAGACATGCGGCGAACCGCTGTACTGGGTCTCGGCGTCGACGTAGATGTTGACCATCGCGAACCGGAACTCGTCGGTGTCGTTGGCGTTGGCGGTGTGCGCCAGATAGCCGTTGTGGAAGGTGCAGTCGCCGGCCCGCAGCGGCACCGTCACCCGCTCCTCGTAGGCCAGGTCGGGTGCGGCCTCGAAAAGGTCATGGGCGTCGGTCAGGTCAATCGCCCGCAGGTCGTTGCGCCGGTGGCTGCCGGGGATGAAGGTCATGCAACCGCGCTCGACCGGCACGTCGACCAGCGCCACCCAGGCTGACAGCTGGTGACGCCCTCCGGTGTGCGGCCAGTACGGGGCGTCCTGGTGGAACTCGGTCGGGGTGTGGTTGTGCGGCTTCTTGATCAGCAACTGGTCGTGCCACAGACGGACGGGCATCCCGGCCAGCTGGATGGCGTAGTTGGCCAGACCGGAGTGCAGGGTCAGCCGGCGCAGCGTCGGGTCGGACTTCCAGACCTGGACGATCTGGCGGAACATCTGGTTGTCGGGGTTGAGTGAGGTGAGGGCGTCGTAGGCCCGGGCGGCCGCCGCCCGGTAGAGCTCCACCTCCTGCGGTGTCAGCACGCCCTTCAGGTGGACAAATCCGTTCTCCCGGTAGCCGGCGACCTCGTCGTCGGTGAGGGTGCGGGTTGCGGCGGTGGGGATCTCGCCGACGAGTTGTGCCATGGTTGCCTCCGAAGGATTGGACTAAGACTGGATTCCAGCGTCCCTTCGCTACTCGCAGCCTGACTAGGCTCAGGACTACCTACTCCTAGCACGATCCTGCCGGAGAACCCATGGACCGACTACGTCGACGTCAGGTGTTCGACACCGACGGCTTCCCGGCGGCCGGAGAGGTCGTCCGGCTGGACTCCGCGGTCGAGGGCCACACCCACGACTTCCTCGAGGTGGCCGTGCTGCTCGCCGGCACCGTCACCCATCTGAGCCAGACGGGTCGACACACCCTCAAGGCGGGCGCAGTGACGGCGGTACGACCCGGTCAGTGGCACGGCTACGCGCTGCCGAAGCAGGCGGTGATCGGCAACCTCTACCTGGGCGAAGAGCTTTTGCATCGCGAGCTGGGCTGGCTGCTCGACATCGGCGACCTCAGCCGCTTCCTGCTGCGTGGTGGTCTGTCGCGTGGGCACCTCGATCCGCGGCCGAGGGATGTGGTCGCACTCCGGCTGGCAGAGCTGGCTGACCTCCGGGCCAAACCGGGTACCGCCGACGCCGTCCAGGCTGTGGGCTTGTCGATCGCCGTCCTGGCCGAGCTGGCGCGGATCCGACTCGACGCCGGTGCTGCGACCCCACCGTTCAGTCCGGGGGTGCGCCGGGCGGTGCTGGTGCTGAGCCGGGAACCGCAGCGCCCCTGGACGATGGTCGAGCTGGCGGCCGAGGTTGGGCTTTCGGTCTCCCACCTGCATCGCGAGTTCCGTGGCCAGCTGGGATTCACCCCGATGGCCTGGTTGGCCAGGACCCGGGCGGAGGTAGCCGCCTCCCTGCTGGTGCAGACCGACCGGCCGGTTGGCTGGGTCGGGCAGCAGGTGGGCTGGCCAGAGCCGAACTACTTCAGTCGTTGCTTCCGCCGCGCGCACGGTATGAGCCCGACCGCCTATCGCGCCCGCAACGCCTCAGTTCCGCAGCGGTGAGGCAATCGGGCTGCGAACGCCCGCGGCACTGCCTCCGACGGTGCCGCAGCTAGGCTCCATCTCACCTGACCGGAGAGGCTGTCCGCTCGCATGAGGATCGCGCTGTTCATCACCTGCCTGGCCGACGCACTCTTCCCCGACGTCGGGCGGGCGACCGTCACCGTGCTGGAGCGCTTGGGGCACACCGTCGAGTTCCCGCAGGGTCAGACCTGCTGCGGACAGATGCACGTCAACACCGGTTACCCGGGTCAGGCCCTGCCGCTGGTGCAGCGGTTCGCCGACACCTTTGCCTCCTACGAGGCGGTCGTCGCGCCGTCGGGGTCCTGCGTCGGCTCGGTCCGCCACCAGCACGGCCTGGTGGCCGAGCGCTTCGGGACCCCGGACCTGCAGCAGCAGGTGACCGCGGTGGCCGATCGCACCTACGAGCTCTCCGAGCTGCTGGTGGACGTCCTCGGGACCACCGAGGTCGGCGCGTACTTCCCGCACCGGGTCACCTACCACCCCACGTGCCACTCCCTCCGCATGCTGCGGGTGGGGGACAAGCCGTTGCGGCTGCTGCGGGCGGTCCAGGCCATCGACCTGGTCGAGCTGCCCGAGGCCGAGCAGTGCTGCGGCTTCGGCGGGACGTTCGCGGTGAAGAACGTCGACACCTCCAGCGCCATGCTCGCCGACAAGATGCGGCACGTGACCAGCACCGGGGCCGAGATCTGTACCGCCGGCGACAGCTCCTGTCTCATGCACATCGGCGGGGGGCTGTCGCGGCTGCGGACCGGGGCCAAGACCGTCCACCTCGCCCAGATCCTCGCCGCCACCCGTGAGCAGCCGATGGTGCTGTCCTCCGGGGGCCAGGACGCGGACGTGCACGCCGGCCCGGCGGCGGTGGCCTGATGAGCGCCGTCCACCTGGGCATGCCAGTGATCTCCCCGCGCGGCACGGGACACCTGCGGGGCGAGGAGAGCTTCCCGGACGCGGCCCGCCACTCCCTGACCGACACCCAGCTGCGCCGCAACCTCGGCAAGGCCACCCGGACCATCCGCGGCAAGCGGGCGGCCGTGGTGGCGGAGCGGCCTGACTGGGAGGAGCTGCGCGAGGCGGGGCGCCAGCTCAAGGTGCACACCATGGCTCACCTGACCGACTACCTCGTCCAGCTCGAGGAGGCGGTGACGGCCCGCGGCGGCGTCGTCCACTGGGCCCGGGACGCCGAGGAGGCCAACCGGATCGTCGTCGACCTGGTGCGCGCCACCGGAGCCGACGAGGTGGTCAAGGTGAAGTCGATGGCCACCCAGGAGATCGCGCTGAACGAGGCGCTGGAAGTGGCGGGCATCGCTGCCTTCGAGACCGACCTCGCCGAGCTGATCGTCCAGCTGGGCCACGACAAGCCCTCGCACATCCTGGTGCCCGCCATCCACCGCAACCGGGCCGAGATCCGCGAGATCTTCCTGCGGGAGATGGCCGACGTCGACCCCGAGCTCTCCGACGAGCCGGCGGCGCTGGCCGCGGCCGCCCGTCAGCACCTGCGACGCAAGTTCCTGTCCGCCAAGGTGGCGGTGAGCGGAGCCAACTTCGCGGTCGCCGAGACCGGGACGCTGTCGGTGGTGGAGTCCGAGGGCAACGGGCGGATGTGCCTGACCCTGCCGGACACCCTGATCACCGTCATGGGTATCGAGAAACTGGTCCCGACGGCCCAGGATCTGGAGGTCTTCCTGCAGCTGCTGCCCCGCTCGTCGACCGGCGAGCGCATGAATCCGTACACGTCGATGTGGACCGGCGTCACCCCGGGCGACGGGCCGCAGGAGTTCCACCTCGTGCTGCTGGACAACGGTCGGACGGCGGTGCTCTCGGACGCCTCGGGTCGTGACGCCCTGAACTGCATCCGGTGCTCCGCCTGCCTCAACGTCTGCCCCGTCTACGAGCGGGCGGGTGGCCACGCCTACGGCTCGGTCTACCCGGGGCCGATCGGCGCGATCCTGTCCCCCCAGCTCACCGGGATCGAGGACAACGCCTCGTTGCCGTACGCCTCGTCGCTGTGCGGGGCCTGCTACGACGTGTGCCCGGTGAAGATCGACATCCCGAGCATCCTGGTGCACCTGCGGGCCGAGCACACCGAGAGCTACGCCGCCGAGCACCGGCTGCCCAGCCCCGAGGCGAGTGCGATGAAGGCGGCAGCCTGGGTGATGAGCAACCCCACCCGGTGGACGCTCGCCCTGCGCAGCGGCCGCCTCGGACGGGTGCTCGGCCGTCGACGCGGCGTGATCGGGGAGGTGCCGCTGCCGGTCGTCGCCCAGTGGGGCGCCACGCGTGACCTGCCGAGGCCACCGTCGCAGACCTTCCGGGACTGGTGGGCCACTGAGCACACCGACCGGACGGACGACGCGGGGCCGGCGTCGCAGGAGGAGCGGTGAGTGCCCGCGAGGAGGTCCTGGCCCGGATCCGTGCGGCGCACGCGGCCGCCCCGCCGCCCGACCTGCCCTACGCGTCCGTGTCCCGCGACTACCTCACCTCCTCCGACCTGAGCGAGGACGCGCTGGTCGAGCGGCTGGTGGACCGCCTGCAGGACTACAAGGCGCTGGTGCGGCGCTGCTCGCCGGCCGACCTGCCGGACGTGGCCGCGGCGGCGCTGCGGGAGCGGGGTGTCCGACGGCTCGTGGTGCCGGCCGGGATGGACCCGACCTGGCTGGCCGCGCTGGACGCGGCCGTGCAGGTCTTCGTCGACGACCCGGAGGCCGGTGACCCGCTCACGGTGGCCACGCTCGACACCCTCGACGGGGTGGTCTCGGGCTGCGCCGTGGCGGTGGCTGAGACCGGCACCCTGATCCTAGACGGGAGCGCGGGCCAGGGGCGCCGGGTGACCAGCCTCATCCCGGACTACCACCTCTGCGTGGTGCTCCCGGGGCAGGTGGTCGCGGATGTGCCGCAGGCCGTGCGCGCCCTCGAGATCACCCGGCCCACCACGATGATCAGCGGCCCGAGTGCGACCAGTGACATCGAGCTGAACCGGGTGGAGGGCGTGCACGGACCGCGGACCCTAGAGGTGCTCGTCGTCGAGCGGTGAGTGCCCTGGCTCAGGCCAGGCGCATGATCACCAGCACGAGAATGATCACGACGAGCACACCGACAATGGTTCCAATAACTCCTCTGTTCATGAGCGGAACCTAGCACCGCAACTGGTCGGCTGGATGGCGGCACGGCCACCTTGACGTGATCTTGAGCAATTTCCTGTCGCCCCGTCGGGTCGCGGCTCCCCTCCGTACCAGGCGTCTAGCGTGGGACCCTCGACGGGAGGCTCCGTCGTCGTGCTCGGAACCGTCAGGAGGATCCCCGTGACCGATCACCCCGACCCTGGACGTCCCGGTCCCGGAGAGACTGCCGGCCCCGGTAGCCGCCTCACCGATCCGCTGCCCCCGGCCGCCAGGATGCTGCACATCGGCCTGCCGAAGACGGGCACGACCGCGCTGCAGTCGACGGCGCAGGCCCGGCGTGCCGACCTCCTGGCTGCCGGGGTCCGCTACCCCGGCGGAGGGCTGAACCACCGGGAGGCGGTGTCGGCCCTGATGGGCCGGCGCTGGGGGTGGATCGGTCCGGGCGCTGCGGTCCCACCCCTGCGTCACTGGGAGCGGCTCAAGGCCGAGGTGCTGGCCGAGACGCAGCGCCGGGTCTGGATCAGCCACGAGTTCGCCTCCGAGGCCGACGACGCCTCCGCCGCGCGCTTCGTCGAGGAGCTCGGGGAGCAGCTGCAGGTGGTGGTGACGCTCCGGCCGTTCGGAGCCATTCTGGTCTCGTCGTGGCAGCAGTACCTCAAGGGCGGCACCACCCACACCTTCGAGCGCTGGCTCAAGGCGGTGCTCGCCGACCCCCCGCAGCTCAAGGTCACCCCGTCCTTCCACCTGCGCAACGACCAGGTCGGCGTCGTCCGGCGCTGGGCCGGGACCGCAGGGTCCGACCACGTCACCGCCGTGATCGTGGACAAGGCCCGGCCCACGCAGCTGAGCGACGCCTTCGAGGCTCTGCTCGACCTCCCGCCCGGCTTCCTGGTCGCCCCGGAACTGGGCGGCCTGCAGGCCAACCGCTCGATGTCGGCGTCAGAGTCGGAGCTGGTGCGCCAGGTCAACCTCGCCCTCAAGGGCCAGGGCGTGGAGTGGGGTGAGTACGAGGCCCTGCTGAGGGAGGGCGGGATCGCCCGCCTGCTGCAGACACGCACCCCGGGGAAGCAGGAGCCCGCGCTGCGCCTGCCGCGGTGGGCCGCCCGACGGGCCTCCGAGCTCGGCCGGGTCTACGCCGAGGGCATCGCCGCCAGCGGCATCCGGGTCGTGGGTGACGTGTCGGTGCTGGCTGAGCCGGTGACGGGACAGGACCCCGCACCGGCGCCGGTGCAGGTCCCCGTCGATGCCGCGGTGGCCGCGGTGGTGGGGACCCTGTCGGCGGCTCTGGGGCGGGGGGCCTTCCTGGCCGAGCCCGTGGAGCCGGAGTTCCCGCAGCGCCGGGTGGCCGACGTCCGCACCCGGGAGCTGGTGGGGGAGGCGGGGGCCCGGCTGCGCCGCGCCGCCCGCCGCCGGCTACGGCCCCGCGGTCAGCGGGGCCGCAGCGGGGGAGTCACTCCCGGGTGACCTGGATGACCGAGGGCCGCGGTCCGCGCCAGGCCCCGGTCCGCGGTCGCGAGCCAGCGGCCACGTAGTCGGGGAAGTAGGAGGCCTGGTCCTCCCAGGTGCCGTCCTCGCCCGGGTGCTGGACGGCGACGAACACCGAGCCGTCGCGGTCGTGGATGACCGGTCCGGTGGTCTCGGCGCCGGTCGGCACGGCGAGGAACTGCACCACGCGCCCGCGCTCGGCGCCCTCCAAGGGGACCCGGAAGAGCCCGTCGTTCTTCTTGATCGAGCCGGGCTGTCCGTCGGTGGAGATCCACAGGTTGCCGCCGGAGTCGAAGGCGACGTTGTCCGGGCAGGAGATCGGGGCCACCGGGCCCTGGTAGCCGCCGAAGTACGTGCCCGCCTGGCCGGTGTCACCGCAGACCAGGAACAGGTTCCAGGAGAAGGACGTGGCACCCGGGTCGTCGCGCCACTCGGTGAGCTCGATGATGTGGCCGTTCTTGTTGGCCGTGCGGGGGTTGGCGGCGTCGGGACCGGGGTTGGTCCCCACCCCACGGCGGTTGTTGTTGGTGCAGGTGACGTAGACCTTGCCCGTGCGCGGGTTCGGTTCCACGTCCTCACACCGGTCCATCGGGGTGGGCCGGACGACGTCGGCGGCGAGCCTGGTGTGCACGAGCACCTCCTCGACGCTGAACCCCGGCACCATCGAGCGGCCGTCCAGGGTGAGCGGGATCCAGGCGCCCCGCCCGAGGTCGTCCGACGAAGGCTGCTGGCTGGCGCTGAAGCGGGCGACGTAGAGGTCACCTTCGGTGAGCAGCCGGAGGTTGTGCCGACGGGCGGCCTTGCCCGAGCCCGGGCGGTACTTCCAGCGGCTGACGAACTTGTACAGGTAGTCGAAGCGCTCGTCGTCGCCCATGTAGGCCGCGACCGTGCCGTCGCGCCCGATGCGCACGTTGGCGCCCTCGTGCTTGAAGCGGCCCATCGCGGTGTGCTTGCGCGGGGTCGAGGTGGGGTCGGTCGGGTCGACCTCGACGATGTAGCCGAACCGGTTCGGCTCGTGAACGTAGTCGCCCTGCCGGGCGTCGAAGCGCGGGTCGATCGCCTCCCAGCCGTAGACGCTGGGCGCGTCGGTCAGGCCGTAGCGCTTCGACCCCGGCGCCGCCGGATCGGCCCGGAAGTAGCCGTTGAAGTTCTCCTCCCCGGAGAGGACCGTGCCCCACGGCGTGGTGCCGCCCGCACAGTTGCCGACGGTGCCCTTGACCCGGGTGCCGCTGGGGTCGGCCGCGGTGCGCACCAGGTCACTGCCGGCGGCGGGCCCCGTGAGCTGGAACACGGTGTTCGCCGTGATCCGGCGGTTGTGCACGCCGCCGCGGACGTAGCGCCACGGCCGTCCCTTGCCACTGCGGCGCAGGTCCACCACGCTCATGCCGTGCGCGGCCATCAGCGTCCGGAGCACCTCGGCCTCGGCGGCGTCGTCCTCGCTGGGGGGGAACATGATGGCGCGGTTGGTGTACTCGTGGTTGCAGACCAGCACCGCCTCCCGGCCCCGCCGACCGGTGACGAGGATGTCGAGGTAGTCGTTGTTGTAGCCGAACTGCTCCTCCTGGGCCTCCGCGTCCGGGTGCCGCGGGTCGAAGGCGGGCGAGCTGTGGAACAGCGGGTCCCCCCACCGCAGGATGGTGTTCCAGCGGTACCCCTCGGGGACGGTGACGGCGTCGACCGTGGCCGCCACCGAGGTGATGGGGTCGAAGGCCAACGGGCTGCGTGGCGCCCGGCCGGCGGCGACTGCGGTCTCGGCCGGGGCGGCGGCAGCCAGCTGCGGGGTGAGGGCTGGCAGCGCCGTGCTCAGCGCGAACGTCCCGGCGCCGGCGAGCAGGGTCCGGCGGTGCAGCTGGGCGCTGGCCACGTCGCGGAAGCGGGGCGCGTCGGAGGTGTTGGGAGCGGGGTGGGCGCACGCGCTGTCGCACTTGAGGGCACAGGTCACCGCGCTGCGGTTCCCGTGGGTCTGGCCGAGCATGGGCAGGGTCTGCATGGGTCTCCGTCGGTCACCGGCGACGACACGTCGCCGAGCGGGCTGGACATCCGGCAGCCTGGTCGCGACCGGTGTCTCCCCGGTGTCCGGACGACGACCGCGAGGTGAAACCTGGCCCTGGTCTCAGAGGGCCGGGTCGACACCCCACAGACGAGCCACGTGGCGTACGTCGGTGCCGCAGCACCCCCCGAGGACCGCGAGCCAGGGCAGGCGGCTCTGGATCGCCTCGTGACTGGCGGCGAAGACGTCGAGGTCGCCCTCGTCCAGGTGGTCGGAGGCGTCCAGCTCGGCGTGGCTCGCGGTCGAGGCGTTGCAGCGCAGCCCCCGGATCCGCGACTGCCAGCCTCCAGGCTCCTCCAGCGCGCGCAGCACGTGCTGAGGATGGGCGCAGTTCAGCAGGAAGAAGTCCGGCGCGCCGTGGGCGTCGACCTGCTCGACCGCCTCAGCCAGCAGGGTGCCGTCCGGCAGCCGCCCGTCGGTCTCGAGGGTGAACGAGACGGCGACCGGCAGCCCGACCTCCCGCGCAGCCCACACGATGCCCACGGCCTCGCCCGACGTGCCCAGGGTGTACGCGGTAGCCAGGTCGGCGCCCGCCTCGGCGAAGGCCCGCAGCTGCGGGCGGTGGTAGGCCGCCGCCTCGCCCGGGTCGACGTCGGCGTCGTGGCGGTAGCCGTCCCCGCGGGGCCCGACCATGCCGCTGACGGTGACCGCGGGCAGGTGGTCGGCGTAGGCGCCGCCGAGCTCGGAGAGGAACGCCACCGCTGCGCGGTTGGTGCGGGCGAGCGTGGCGGCGTCGTGGCCCAGCCGGGCGCCCCAGTCGGGGTTGGCCCGCCAGGTCGGGGTCTCCAGGAGCAGGCCCACGCCGGCCTTGACCGCCACGTCGGCGTAGCTGCGGTAGTAGTCCTGGAGGACCTCACGGCCCCGGTCGTCGTCCAACAGGGGATAGGCCGCGAAGTGCGGCAGCGCGATCCCCGCGTGGAAGATCAGGTCGGTCTCCAGGCCGCCGTCGGTGACCGTGGGATGGGTGGCGGGACGCAGGCCCGGCGTGGCGGTGCTGCTCACGCCCCCGTCCTAGCAGCGCCCGGCCGGGCTCCGCAAGGACGGGGAGCGTGCCCGTCAGCCCAGGTGCCTCTGCAGCAGTGTGAGGTCGGCCGGGCTCAGCCGGTCGCTGGAGGTGTTGGCGTGGTGCCAGTAGGGGTACATGAGGGGCTGGGCGCTGACGGCGTCGAGCCGGTCCATCTCCTCCGACGTCAGCTGCAGCTCGGCGGCCGCGAGGTTGTCCGAGAGCTGCTCCTCGGTGCGGGCGCCGACGATCACCGAGGTCACGGCGGGCTTGGCGATCGTGTAGGCCAGGGCGACCTGGGCCGCTGAGACGCCGTGTGCCTCCCCGATGGCCACCAGCTCCTCGATGGTGTCGTAGAGCTTGTCCTCGTCGTGGACGGGCGGCTCGCTCCACTCGCCCAGGTGGCGGCTGCCGGCCGGGGCCTCGACGCCGCGGCGGTACTTCCCCGACAGCAGCCCGCCGGCGATCGGGCTCCAGACGAGGATGCCGAGGCCCTGGTCCACGGCCAGGGGCACCAGCTCGTTCTCGATGTCGCGCGCCTGCAGGGAGTAGTAGACCTGCTGGCTGACGAAGGACTGGTAGCCGTGCTTGTCGGCGGTCCAGAGAGCCTTGGTGAGCTGCCAGGCGGCGTAGTTGGAGCAGCCGATGTAGCGCACCTTGCCGGACTGGACGAGGTGGTCCAGGGCGTGCAGCGTCTCCTCGAGCGGGGTCTGGCCGTCCCACTCGTGCACCTGGTAGAGGTCGATGTAGTCCGTGCCGAGCCGGCGCAGGCTCGCCTCGGCGCCGCGGATGATGTGGTGGCGGGAGAGGCCGGCGTCGTTCGGCCCGTCGCCCATCGGCATCCGGACCTTGGTGGCCACGAGGACCTCGTCCCGGGCCGATCCCAGCGCGGCGCCGAGGATCTCCTCCGAGGTGCCGCCGGAGTAGACGTCGGCGGTGTCGAACAGGTTGACGCCGGCGTCGCGAGCGAGCCCGATCTGGCGCTTGGCGCCCTCGACGTCGATCTGGCCGACGGCAGCGGCCCAGCCGCTGCCTCCGAAACCCATGGTGCCGAGGGTGATGGTCGAGACGCGGAGGCCGGAACGGCCCAGTTGGCGGTATTCCATGGCCGGAGTCTAGGAAGGCTGGAGTCTCCGGCCGGACCGGGGTCCGACGTCCTCGTGGTCATCGGGCGGCGCCGCCGGACACCGGTCGGCAAGCTGCTCCTGGTGGGCGCGACCAGCCGGATCCTGCTGACGCTCTGCACCCGGTGTTGGCGGTCAGGACCTAGCGGCGCGGAGGCCGGAAAAAGCTTTCCCTCGCTCGACGACGACGGCTGGAGCCCCCGCGTCGCCCCCCCGTTTGTACGGTGCGAACGAGGTGCTCAGGGCATCGCTCACCAGGCCCGCGACTGGTAGCGTCATCGGTCGAAGCGACGTGATGCAGAGCCCGGTGACGCTCGCTCCGTCCACTCGTCGACGCCGACGGGTATCTGCTCCGCGCGACTCGCAGCCTGATCCACTTCTGGCCCTGGTCCCCCCTCGTCCTCGCGCGACCCGTCCCACGCGGCGGCTCCAGGCGAGAGTGGTCCCTGGGCTGCTGGGATCACCAGCGAAGTCCAGGAGCATGACCATGAGAACTGCCGTCCAACGCCTTCTCGCGACCGCGGCGTTGATCGCCACTTTTCTCGCGCTCACCACCACGGTCGGAGCAGCCGACACCGTCAGCACCGCGGCCACCGCGGACACCTACGGCAACGCGAGCGCGGTGAACACCAACTACGGCACCTCCCACAGCCTGGCCTCCAGCACCGGCGCCACCACCTTCCTGCGCTTCTCACTCCCGCCCGCCCCCGCCGGTCAGACGCTCGTCGGCGCCGCCCTCACGCTCACCACCACGAGCCTGGCCAGCGCCGGGTCCGCCGCCCAGCACACCGTGCGCGCGACCCCGGGCGCAACCTGGGGGGAGAGCACCCTCACCTGGGCGAACCGCCCGGCTGTCGGGACCACCACGCTGGGGACGCTGAGCATCGCCACCGCCAGCACCACGGTGACCACGGCGTTGGACACGGCCGCCTTTGCCGGTGTGGCCAGTGCCGCCACGGTCACCCTCGCTCTCAGCGGGAGCTCGACGGACACGCTGTGGCTGTGGAGCCGAGAGGAGACGGCGGCCCGGCGGCCGGCTCTGCGGCTCACCTACAGCCCGACCGCGACTCCCACCCCCACGCCCGTGGTGAGCCCGACGCCCACCCCCACGCCCGCCCGTGGTCAGCCCCACGCCCGCGTCAAGTCCTGCACCCGTGGAGAGTCCCGCGCCCACCGCAGCGCTCACGCCCAGCCCGAGTGTGGCGCCCAGCGCGTCCACGGCGCCCGGATCGGGCCCCGCCGTCCGCAGCCTCGCGTTCGGCGACTCGATCGTCGAAGGCTGCTGCGGCACGACCTCGGGACGCACGATCAGCGACACCTGGGCGGCGGCACTGGGCTGGCAGCCGCCGATCATCAGTGGGTCCGGCGGCACCGGTTATCTGACCGGCGGGTCGGTCGCCGGCAGGCTCCCGTACACCCAGCGGATCGGCCCCGTCCTGGACGCGAACCCCAACCTCGATGTGCTGGTGATCGAGGGAGGAGGAAACGATCCCGCTGACGACCTGGTCGCCTTCCGCGCCGCGGTGCGCTCCACCTTCACCACGGCCCGAGCCAAGGCTCCGGCCGCCCGCATCTACGTCCTCGGTCCCTACAGCCCCAACGGCGCCGGCTACGCGACCAAGCGGACGGTGATCGAGGAGGAGGCCCGCGTCGCGGGCTTCCCCTACATCGACCAGATCGAGTGGATGAAGGGCTGGCCCGACCGGCTCTACACCGACGGCTTCCACCCCAACGCCGAGGGTCACGCCATGCTGGGTCGGCGGGTGGCCGGAGAGCTCGCGCTCGCCGGAGCCCCGGTGGTCCGGTAGGTCCCGCCCCGCTCAGAAGGTGCCGCGGCGGCGCAGGGCGCGGGGGCGCCCGTCCGGGTCGTGCACGGCCCGGTAGAGCGGCCAGGCCCAGAGCCGGCTGAGGCGCCCGACGGGCGGCCGGGGGAGCGGGATCAGCCGGCCCGCTGGTCGTGGTCCTTCCTCGCCGCCGTCGTGCCAGGCCTGGAGCCGGGAAGCGGCAGCGGCGAACGCGTCGGCCATGCCCTCCGCGGTGACGCAGTCGGCCATGACGGACTCCAGGGGCACCCCTGCGGTGTCCCGGTCGAGGTGCTCGGCCGCCAGGGTGAGGCGCAGGCGGCGGGCGTAGGCCGAGTGGTCGCCGCCCTCGGTGTCGACGACGACGGCCGAGAGCTCGGAGTCATGGGTCCACGAGCGGCGGTTGAAGTTGTCCGAGCCGATGGTGGCCCAGCAGTCGTCCATCACGCAGATCTTGGCGTGCACGTAGACGGGGGTGCCGGTCCGGTTCTCCAGGGCGTAGCAGGAGACCCGGTCACCACCGGCCTCCTCCATCAACCGCAGCGCGGCCTCCCGACCCAGCTCCTGGGGGACCCGGGAGAGCGGCGCGTCCTGGTCGGGCCAGGCAGGGAGGACCAGGATCACCCGGAGGCGAGGACTGCGGCGCAGCGCGTCGGCGAACGCCTGCGCCACCTCGACCGACCACAGGTACTGGTCCTCGACGTAGACCAGCTCGTCGGTCCGGGCCAGGGCCTTGCTGTAGCCACGAGCCACGCTGCGCTCCCCGCCGCGGGCGAAGGGGTGGTCGCGGCCGTGCCGGAGGTTCGGGTAGGTGCGGAGCAGCTGCAGGAGGTGGGTGCCGCCCGGCACCTCCGGCGGCGGCGGCGCCTGCTCGGGCAGCGGGTCCGCGCTCACGTCGTCGCCCGACAGCAGGTCCCGCAGCCGGAGCAGAGGCCGCCGGGTCAGCGGGGTCGGGTCCAGCCAGCGCTCCCGGAACACCGTCTCGACGTCGTGCACCCCCGGTCCGCTGATCGCGGCCTGGGCGTCGTGCCAGGGCGGGGTCGGCCCGTAGACCGGGGCCATCGACTGGGGTTGCGGATCGCCGGCGTGCCGGGCGTCGTCGCGGCGGGTGTGGCACAGGTCGATGCCCCCGACGTAGGCGACGTCCTCGGCAGGACGGCCGGCGTACCGGATCACGACGAGCTTCTGGTGGTGCGAACCGCCGGTGCGCACCCGCATGTCCAGCAGCACCTCGGCCCCGTGCGCCTGCAGCCGCAGGCCCAGCGTGCGGTTCTCCCGGCCGGAGAAGGAGAGCGCGTCCCAGTGGGACCGCCAGACCAGCCCCCGGACGTCGACGCCGCGCTGGTCGGCCGCGGACAGCAGCGTCTCGACCTCGCTGCCCTCCTCGCCGGTCAGCCGCTCGTCGGGGTCACCGCGCCAGTCGGTGAAGTAGATGAGGTCACCGGGGCCGGTCGCCGCGATCTTGCCCGCCAGCTCGGCGAAGTAGGTCGCTCCGTGCACCAGCGGACGGACCAGGTTGCCCCTCGACCACGCGGTGCCGTCGGGGTGGACGTCGTCGACCGTGGTGCGGGGGTTGCCGCGCTCCTCCCGGCTCAGCAGCCAGTCCGCGGGATCGAGCTCCGCTGTCATCCCGTGCTCCGCACCCGGTCACCCTAGGCCCGGCGTGGGGCCTGGGGCAGCAGTGCCGGTCGAGCCGCTCGCGTGTCAGGGGGCTGGGGTGCCGCCCGGGTCGCGCTTGGTCGGGGTCACCACGAGCTCGTTCACGCAGACGTGCGGCGGGCAGTCCAGCACGAACTGCACAGCGCGGGCGACGTCGTCGGGGGTGAGCATCGACACGCGGGCCTCCTCGCCGGGGACGACCGGGCGCAGGTCCAGGAAGTCGCTGTCGATGTCGCCCGGGCACACCGAGCAGGCACGGACCCCGTTCCGGTTCTCCTGGGCGTTGAGGTGCGCGGCCAGGGAGCCGACCGCGGTCTTGCTGGCGCTGTAGGCCACCCCGGCGTCCGGTGAGAACTGCCACCCCGAGACGGAGGAGATGAAGACGACGACGCCCCCGCCGGCGGCGCGCAGGGAGGGCAGGGCGAGGTCGACCACCAGGGCGGCAGCGGTCAGGTTCGTCTCGATGATCGCGCGGAAGTCGGTCATCGACTGGTCCCGCCAGTAGCGCTGGGGGTGGTTCAGGCCGGCCGACAGGACCAGGTCGGTCGGGGAGCCCCAGGCCTGCAGCGTGTCCCAGGCCTGCCGCAGCTGGTCGTCGCGGGTGGTGTCGGCGGGCAGCTCCAAGGCCTCGCCGCCGGCCGCGCGGACCAGGGCCGCCGTCTCCGCGAGGGGCTCCGCCCGGCGCCCGCTGAGCGCGACCCGGGCCCCGGTGCGGGCGGCCGAGACGGCCACCGCCCGACCCACCCCACTGCCGGCGCCGGTCACCCAGATGGTGCGGGCGGCGGCAGACTCTGCGCCGGACAGGTTCGGGATCGAGCTCACGCGAGGGTCCTCTCGGTTGCTGCCGTCGCCGCGCCCGCGGCGTCGGACTAGGGTGCCTCCACCATCTCCCACCGCTCCGTCGTCACCACCGCCGGCCCCGCCCGGCCCGAGGAGGCCCGCCCGTGCTCATCGACCTGCAGGACCGTGTCGTGCTCGTGACCGGAGCCGGTCGGGGGATCGGCCGCTCCATCGCCGAGACCTTCGCCCGCGACGGCGCCCGGGTGGTGGCGCTGGACCTGCTGCCCGCCGAGGTGGAGGAGGTGGCCGCAGGGCTGGTCGACGAGGGGGCGACGGCGGTCCCCGCCACCGCCGACGTCCGCGACGGCGAGGCCGTCCAGCGTGTGGTGGACGACACGGTGGCCCGCTTCGGCCGGGTGGACGTCCTGGTCAACAACGCCGGGATCAACGTCGAGGGCCGGTTGGAAGAGCTGGACGCTGCCGCCTGGGACCGCTGCTTCGAGGTCAACGTCCGCGGCACCTTCACCACCTGCCGGGCGGTGGCGCCGGTCATGAAGCGGCAGCGTTCCGGTCGCATCCTCAACGCGGCCTCGTTCGCGGCCATCGTGCCCAGCGTGGGCTCCTCGGCCTACGCCGCATCCAAGGCGGCCGTCGTCCAGTTCACCCGGACCATCGCCGGTGAGCTGGGCCCGTGGGGCATCACGGCGAACTCCTACGCCCCCGGGATGATCCCCACCGCCATGAACGGCTTCGCCGACCTCCCGCCCGACGCGCAGTCGGCGAAGCTGGACACGCTGAGCCTGCGGCGCTGGGGGCAGGCGCAGGACGTCGCCAACCTGCTCTGCTTCCTGGCCAGCGACCTCGCCGGCTACATCACCGGCACCCTGGTCGACGTCAGCGGAGGCAAGCTGGCCACCCAGGTGCCCAGCGCCGCCTACGCCGGGCTGGACGACACCGGCCCGGCGTGACCCGGCCGTGAGGCGTGGCCCCCGGCCGGCACCCACCTGCCGGGTCGCCGACCTCACACTTCCGCCTCGGCCGGCGTCTACCGAGTGATGAGCACTCTGCCGTTCGACGACGTCGTCACCCGCCACGGGGCCACCGTGCTGCGGGTGTGCCGGGCGGTGCTGACCCCCCACGACGCGGACGACGCGTGGTCGGAGACCTTCCTGGCCGCTCTGCGCGCCTACCCCGACCTGCCGGCCGGGGCCAACGTCGAGGCCTGGCTGGTGCGGATCGCCCAGCGCAAGGCGATCGACGCGCTGCGGTCCGCCCGGCGCCGACCGGTCACGGTCGAGGAGGTCCCGGTCGTGGCGTCGGACCTCGGGGTCTGGCAGCCGCCCGACGACGCGTTGTGGGACCGGCTGCGGGCGCTGCCGCCGAAACAGCGGCAAGCCGTGGCCTACCACCACGTGGCGGGGCTGCCCTACGCCGAGGTGGCCGCGCTGCTCGGTGGGACGGCCGCCGGCGCGCGGCGCGCCGCCGCCGACGGTGTCGCCGCCCTGCGGCGATCGACGCCGGGTCGCTCATCAGCCCCCGACCGCACCGAGCACGAGGAGCGAGCATGAGCACCCCGACCCCTGCCAGCACCGCCGACCCCAGCACCGCCGATCTCGAGCGGCTCCGCGAGCGGCTGGCCGCTGCCGCCGAGTCGGCCGACCTCCTGGACGTCGCCTACACCACGACCGACTCGCCCTATGGGCCGCTGCTGCTGGCGGCGACCCGGCAGGGGGTCGGTCCGGATCGCCTTCGCCCGGGAGGACCACGACGCGGTGCTCGCCCGGCTGGCGGCGCAGGTCAGCCCGCGGGTGCTCCGGGCGCCGGGACGACTGGACGGCGTGCGGCGCCAGCTCGAGGAGTACTTCGCCGGCACCAGGCGGGAGTTCGCCGTGCCCGTGGACCTGCGGCTCAGCAGCGGCTACCGCCGCACGGTGCTGGACCACCTCCGCGAGCTGCCCTACGGCGGGACCGAGAGCTACACCGAGGTGGCGCGGGCCACGGCGAGCCCGCGCGCCGTCAGGGCGGTCGGCTCCGCGTGCGCCACCAACCCGGTGCCCGTCGTCGTGCCGTGCCACCGGGTGGTCCGCTCCGACGGTTCGCTCGGCGGCTACGTCGGGGGGCTGGAGGTCAAGACGAGCCTGCTCGCGCTCGAGGCGGTTGCCCGCCCGGCGCCGGGGGCTATCGTCAGCACCACAGGTCGCCCGCGCAAGGAGGAGTCATGGTGAGCAGCCCTGGTCGGACGCGTGTCCTGGTCGGTGTGAACCACGGCCAGGCCGAGGTCGTGCTGAAGCAGGCGGTCCGCCTGGCCCGAGCCCTCTCGGCGGAACTGGTCTGTGCTCACGTCGACATCGGTCGGTACGTCGTCGAGGAGCGACCCGACGGCACCGTCGTCTCCCGGCCTCTCGACCCGGACCTGCCCGAGCTGTCCGAGAGCGACTTCGACCCGGCCCTGGCTGACTACGTGCGCGGGCTCGTCGGCGACGTGCCGGTCACCTTCCGTGAGCTCGCCGGCGACCGGGCCTACGCCCTGGCGCGGTTGGCCGACATCTACGAGGTCGAGCTGATCGTGGTCGGGAGCAGGCGCCGCGGCGTGAAGTCCACGCTCAAGGAGTTCTTCGGCGGCTCGGTCGCCGCCTCGCTCGCGCACCGCCAGCACCGACCCGTCGTGGTGGTGCCCGTCCAGCCGGTGGCGCCCGACACGCCGCTGCCGTGGGAGGAGCAGCTGCCGACCTGAGCGGCGAGGCGGCCACCTGCCCCCGCGGCACACCCCTTCGACCCTGGGGCCCGGTCAGCCGAGGTCGACCCGGCCCGAGCTGCCGAGCACGATCCGCACGACCCGGTCGAGCTCGGGGGTGAGGTCCTGCTCGGGCACGGTGAGGTTCCAGTCACCGACGGCGACGGTGTAGACGAACCGGTCGGGAGCGGGGTGGCTGCCGGGGAGCAGGCTCACGTCGGTGCCCAGCAGCAGACGGCGCACCTCCGGTCCCTGCGGGTCGAGCTCCAGGTCCAGCTCGCCGGAGCGGACGGCGCCGGTGAAACCGCCGCTGCGGCGGACGGCGACGCTCCGCGCGTCCGCTGCCGGGACACCGGGGGTCCCCACGGCGTCGACCGGGACGGGCGGTGTCCCGGGAACCGCGGGAGCACCCCCGGTGGACGCCAGCACCCCCACCTCCACCCACCCCGTCCGGACCTGGTCGGCGACCTCCGGGTCGTCGGGGAAGATCCGGCTGGCCGACGCCACGGTGGCGTTCGCGAAACCCAGGAAGTCGACGTCGGCGCCGACGACGCCGGAGGTGAGCGTGTCGTACCAGACGTGCCCGGCCTTCTCCCAGCTGCGACCGCCGAGCGCCACGGCAGCCAGGGCGAAGGCCCGGTTGGGAATTCCTGAGTTGAGGTGGACCCCGCCGTTGTCCTCCACCGTCTCGATGTAGTCGGTCATCGAGCCGACCTGAGGGTCGCGGCCCAGCTGCGGGTCGTCGTAGGCGGTCCCCGGTTGCAGCATCGAACGCAGCGCCCGGGCCTGGATGCCGGGCCGGAACAGGCCCACGCCGATCAGCCAGTCCGCCGTACCCGCCTCCTGCCCGAGCACCCGCTGCCGGGTGAGCGCGGCGAAGACGTCGCTGACGCTCTCGTTCAGGGCGCCCGACTGGCCCTGGTAGGTGAGCCCGGCGGTGAACTGGGTGACGCCGTGGGCGAACTCGTGGGCCATCACGTCCATCGGCTTGGTGAACCGGTCGAACACCACGCCGTCCCCGTCCCCGAAGACGAGCTGGCTGCCGTCCCAGAAGGCGTTGTCGTAGCGCTGGCCGTAGTGCACGGTGACCGAGAGCGGAGTGCCCTGGCCGTCCACCGAGCGCCAGCCGAAGACCTCGGCGAAGAGGTCCCACGCGTGCCCGGAGGACTCGAACGCCTCATCGACGGCCGCGTCGCCGCTCGGGGGGTCGTCGTCGGCCCGTACGGGCGTGCCCGGGAGCGTCTCGGTCCCTTCCGCACTGTGGATGACGCGGCGGTCGGGCGAGGTGTCCGCCCGTGCGGAGCGGACGCGGGGGAGGACGGGAGGAGCGGTGCGCTGGTCGCGGAGCCGGCGGTCGAGGACCAGCGTCGCGCGTCCAGACGCTGCCGCGGGGGAACCGGAAGCCGCCGCAGCCAGGTGGTGCAGCAGGTACGGCGGGATGAAGGTGCAGGTCATCACTCTCTCCTGTCCGACAGTTGAGCTCATGCTTGCACCGAGCGCTGACACCCGGCAGCCACGCCGAGAAATCTGCGCCATTTCTCTTGCTCGGCGCAATAAATCCCCGCACACGGGCCCGACCTCTTGACGAGGCCTGGCTTCGGGACGAGGCTGGTCGGCAGATCGGGTGGTGAGGGGCACCCGTCCCCCGGTGCGGGGTACGAACGACGACCTGGAGGTACGCGCTCGCGTGGACAGGTTGGCCGCCTGGCGTATGAGCCCGAGCCGCCTGCCTCGCTGGAGCGAGTGACTGCTCTGTCCGCTTTAGGACATTTCCCCTTGTGGCCACGACCGAGGTGTCGACTCCCTGCGGTCCATTGCGTAGATTTCCTCTTGAAACGTCAGGGTCCAAGCCATCAGTCTCCCTCCCCCCGCGGATGGCTGGACAAATCGGAAGGAACTCCCCCATGCGCACTTCTCGGTCCGCTCGTAAAGTCACCGCCGGCGTCGGCGCGGCCGTCGTCACGCTCCTGCTGGTCGGCGGTACGGCCGCCACGGTCAGCACCGACGACGCAGGTCGGGGCGTGAAGCGCAGTTCCCACACCACGGACACCGCGACCCCGGTCTGACCACCGCTTGGCCGGCGCCCGCGTCCCCACGGGGGACGCGGGCGCTGCCGCGTCTCAGGAAGCAGGAGGATCCCGGGGGTCGATCGTCCCGTGGGTCTGGGTGCGGATGTACTCCGCGCGCACCATCGCCGCCCCCAGCTGCAGCCGGGTGGTCACCCCCAGCTCGTCCATGAGGTCGGAGATCCACCGGCGGACCGACCGGACGTTGATCCCCAGGTTGCTGGCGATGGCCTGGTCGGTGGAGCCGGTCATGAGCAGCGACATGAGCATCTGGCGACGCGGGTCGCTCTCGGTGTAGGTGGAGGCGGCGATCGGCACGGCGGTGTCCCAGACCGCCTCGAAGAGCCACTGCAGCGCCTCGACCAGGAGCGGGTGCCGGACGATGGACATCCGGAGCTCGTGCCCGGGTAGGTAGGACCGCATGGACGGGATCAGGGCGACCGACGCGTCGACGATGACGAGCTTCATCGGGACGGGCGCGGTCCGCGACTGCTCACCTTTGGCGGCGAAGAGCGTCAGCTCCTTGAGCCGGTCGGCGTCGAAGCCGGGGTGGTAGACGCAGCGGAGCCCGGTCCCGCGGTCGAGTGCCTTCCACTCCTCGGAGTCCTCGGCGAGCAGCTCCTCGTCCGCCACGCGCTCGTCGGCGTACGGCGGCTTGTCGAACATGCAGATCTCTTTCTGCGCCTTCGAGCAGAGGTCCCGGTTGCTGGCCGAGATGGCGTCGCGCCCGACGACGATGCGGATGTCGTCGCTGGGGTTCTGGGTGGCCGCGAGCAGATGGCTGTGCAGCGACTCCGCGGCCAGGCTGGCCATCTCCAGCTCGGAGAGCCGTTGGGCCTTCAGGGCGTTCGCCACGTCGGGCAGGGGGAGCGAGCGCCAGGAGCCGCGGGCCATCTCGGTGGCCAGGCCCAGCCGCCGCAGCTCTTCCAGCCGGCGTTCGAGCTCCTCGACGGGAACCGAGCTCAGCTCGGAGAGCTCGGCCCTGGTGGCGGTCCCGATGGGTGCGAGCACGAGGTAGAGGGCCTCGGCTTCGGCGCTGATGCCCAGGGGCTGGAGCATGACGTCCTCCGGCTTTGGTGGTGAGACAGCGGCTGTGGCCACCACTCCCCCCGGAGCGATGTGGTTACGCTGAGGCCCGCGCGTCCTCGTCGCGCACGAATCGTCTCACAGCGTCGAAGGAGCACCTGCATGCCCGAGCTCGCCCAGATCGGTGTGACCGGCCTCGCCGTGATGGGGCGCAACCTGGCCAGGAACTTCGCTCGGCACGGACACCGGGTGGCGATCCACAACCGCACCTACGCGAAGACGGAGTCGCTGCTGGCCGAGGCGGGCTCGGAAGGCACCTTCGTGCCGTCGGAGACGATGGCGGAGTTCGTCGCCTCGCTCGAGCGGCCGCGCCGGGTGATCATCATGGTCAAGGCTGGTCGGGCCACCGACGCGGTGATCGAGGAGCTGATCCCGCTGCTCGAAGAGGACGACATCGTCATCGACGCGGGCAACGCGCACTTCCCCGACACGATCCGGCGCGAGGCGCAGCTCAAGGAGCACGGCCTGCACTTCGTCGGCAGCGGTGTCTCCGGCGGCGAGGAGGGTGCCCTCAAGGGTCCCTCGATCATGCCGGGCGGCTCCCGCAAGTCCTACGAGTCCCTGGGTCCGCTGCTGGAGGACATCGCGGCCAAGGTCGACGGCGAGCCGTGCTGCACCTACGTCGGTCCCGACGGCGCCGGCCACTTCGTGAAGATGGTGCACAACGGCATCGAGTACGCCGACATGCAGCTGATCGCGGAGGCCTACGACCTGATCAAGCAGGGCACCGGAGCCAGCGCGGCCGAGATCGCGGAGATCTTCCGCGACCTGGAACGAGGGCGACCTCGAGAGCTTCCTCATCGAGATCACCGCCGACGTGCTGGCCCACACCGACGCCGAGAGCGGCCAGGCGTTCGTCGACCTCATCGTCGACCAGGCCGAGCAGAAGGGCACCGGTCGCTGGACGGTGCAGAACGCGCTCGACCTCGGGGTGCCCATCACCGGGCATCGCGGAGGCCACCTTCGCCCGTGCCCTCTCGGGCTCCCTCCCTCAGCGCGAGGCGGCTCGCGGCAAGCTGGCGGCGCACACGGCGGCGTGGGACGTGCCCGATCGTGACGCCTTCGTCGAGGACGTCCGGCAGGCGCTCTACGCCTCGAAGGTCGTCGCCTACTCCCAGGGCTTCGACCAGATCGCCGCGGCCAGCGTCGAGTACGGCTGGGACATCGACCGCGGCGCGATGGCGCGGATCTGGCGCGGCGGCTGCATCATCCGGGCCCGCTTCCTCAACCGGATCACCGAGGCCTACGAGCGCGACGCCGACCTGCCGCTGCTGCTGGCCGACGACTACTTCGCCGACGCGGTGGGCACCTGCCTGGCCGCCTGGCGCCGGATCGTGGCCGGTGCAGTGCAGAACGGCATCCCGGCGCCCGCCTTCTCCTCCTCGCTGGCCTACTACGACGGCGTCCGCGCCGACCGGCTGCCGGCCGCGCTCATCCAGGCCCAGCGCGACTTCTTCGGTGCGCACACCTACCGCCGGGTCGACAAGCCGGGCACCTTCCACACCGAGTGGACGGCCGACCGCAGCGAGTCCACGCTCGACGCGGCCGAGGCGCGGGAGCTGCCGCCGGAGCCGGCCGAGAAGACGGACCCGACGCCGGCCTGATGAGGCGCCCGCTCGCCCGGCCGGAGCTAGCCCTGGCCCGGCCGGTCCGCCGGGCGACCAGGTTGGCCCGGGCGGCAGTCACGCGGGCCGCGAACGAGGTCGGCGCCCCGCGGTTCGCCCGCCGAGCGGCCCGGCACGCGCCGCTGCCCCGCGGGGCGGTGGCGGTCTTCTTCGCCACCGGTCCGCAGAACCTCTACCAGTTCGAGCAGTGGCGGCTGCCGCTGGAGGAGCTGGCGCAGACCCGCCCCGTCCTGGTGGTCGTCGACCGGCCCGACACCGGGGAGGCGGTGATGCGGCGCAGCCGGCTGCCGGTGACGCTGGCCCGGGGCAGCGCCGCCCTGGAGGCCCTGGTGGCCGACCGGGACGTGCGGGTGGTGCTCTACCTCAACCAGGTCGAGCCGAACTTCCGCATGCTGCGCTTCGCCGCGCCCGTGCACGTGCAGCTGGGCCACGGGGAGAGCGACAAGGCCTCCAGCGTGTCCAACCAGCACAAGGCCTACGACCTCACCTTCGTCGGCGGCCCGGCGGGCAGCGAGCGTCTCGGGGCGGCGCTGCGGGGGTTCGACCCGGCCACCCGCACCGTCCAGGTCGGGCGTCCCCAGCTCGACCACGCCTACCCCGGGGCACCGAACTGGGCGGCGGACGGACGGCGGCGCGTCCTCTACGCGCCCACCTGGGAGGGCGACCGGCCGAGCATCGCCTACGGGTCCCTGGCCACCCACGGGGTGGCGCTCGTCGAGGCGCTGCTGGCCGACGGCGGTGTCCGGGTCCTCTACCGCCCGCACCCCCGCACCGGCACCGCGTCCACGGCTCACGCGGCCGCCGACCGGCGCATCCGCGATCTGCTGAGCCGGGCGGGGGAGGACCACCTGCTCGACACCGGTCCCTACGGCTGGCAGTGGACCTTCGCCGACGCCTGCGTCACCGACGTCTCGGCCGTGGCCTACGACTGGCTGGCCACCCGCAAGCCGCTGGTGGTCACCGAGCCCGCCCGCACCGCGTTCCGGCCCCCGTCGCCGCTGGTCGACCGGCTGCCGCTGCTGGCGGCCGAGGACGCCGGCCGGGTGCTCGACCGGCTGGACGGGCAGGACACGGCCGCGCTGTCGGAGCTGACCCGGTCCTACTTCGGCGAGACCGCCGGACGGGCCAGCACGGCGCGTTTCCAGGCCGCCATCGAGGCCTGCTACGCCGCGGGCGGCCGCCATCCCGAGGGTTGGCCCACTCCGGGCTAGAGACCGCGGAGGAAGTCGATGTCGTCGTCAGGGGCGCTGGGACGAGGCTTCGGGCGTCGCCGCCCCAGCGTCTCGGCGTTCGGCCGACCCAGCAGCAACCAGGCCACGGCGCCCACGAGCGGGACGCAGATGACCACGACGGCCCAGAGCCAGCGCGGCATCTTCCGCACAGCGAGCGGTGGGGCCTGTGCCACCTCGACCACGCAGTAGATCATCAGCAGGGCCACGATGATGATCGGCAGATACCGCCCCATGTCCTGAGTATGCGTCGGGGTACCTCGGGGGACAACCGCGCCGCCGTCGTGACCGAGGTGGGAGGGCCCGCGGAGGCTAGGGTGAACGCCATGTCGGCCGCTCCCACCCCCGCTCAGCTCCGGGCGGTCGCCCGATGAGCAACCCGGCGGCCGGTGCGACCCGGTCCGCCCGGCCGACGATCCCCGAGCTCCGCGAGGTGACCCAGCCCCCGAGCGTGCGGACCCGGGCCGGGGCCGAGCACTGGGTCGCCCACGCCTACCTCCGAGACATCTCGCCCTACCTGACGCGGATGCTGCTCCAGGCCGGCCTCACCGCCAACGGCGTCACCTGGCTGATGATCCTGTGCGCCGCCCTGGCGGCCGTCGCGACCGGGTGGCCGACCCTGCTCGGAGCGGTGCTGGTGGTCGTCCTCGTCCAGCTCCAGATGCTCCTCGACTGCAGCGACGGCGAGGTGGCGCGGTGGCGGGGGACCTCCTCGCCGCTCGGCGTCTACCTCGACCGGGTGGGCCACTACGTCGCGGAGTGCGGCATCGCCGTCGCCCTGGGCGTCCGAGCCACCGGCGGTCTGCAGACGAGCGGCATCTGGATCAGCGCGGGCCTGCTGCTCGGGCTGCTGGTCGCGCTCAACAAGGTCGAGAACGACCTCGTGCACGTGGCCCGCCACTACGCCGGGCTGACGCAGATGCGCGACGCGGAGGAGGTGCGGGTGCCCGCCGGCGGTCTGCTGCGCCGGGCCCGGCAGGTCGCGCGCTTCGTGCCCTTCCACCGCGTCTTCCACTCGGTGGAGCTGTCGTTGCTGGTGCTGGCCGCTGCCGTCGTCGACCTCGTCGTCGACGGGGCAGCCACGCGGGTGCTGCTGGCGGGACTGGTGGCCGCCGCCGCGGTCACCGTCGTGGGTCACCTGGCGGCCGTGCTCGCCTCGGCCCGGCTCCGGTGACCGGTCCGCTCCCGGGGGCCGGGGAAGCGGCGGGGCCGCCGAGGTTCGGCGCCGTCGTCCTCACGATGGGGAACCGTCCCGACGACCTCGACCGGGCCCTGACCTCCCTGCTGAGCCAGTCCGGCGTCGAGCTCGACGTGGTGGTCGTCGGCAACGGCTGGCTCCCCGTCGGGCTCCCGCCGGGGGTCCGCGGGCACCAGCTGCCCGAGAACCGCGGCATCCCGGCCGGCCGCAACGCCGGCGTGCCGCTGGTCGAGGGCGACCTGCTGTTCTTCCTCGACGACGACGCGTGCCTCCCGCACGACCGCGTGCTCGCCACCATGGCCGACCAGTTCGCCGACGACCCCGCTCTGGGGCTCATCCAGCCCCGCGTCGTCGACCCGGAGGGCCGGCTCGCCCCCCGGCGCTGGACGCCCCGGCTGCGGGTCGGCGACCCCGGGCGGAGCAGCGCGGCGATGTCGGTGTGGGAGGGAGCGGTCGCGATCCGCCGGGAGGCGTTCGACTACGCCGGGGGGTGGCCCGAGCGGTTCTGGTACGCCCACGAGGGCATCGAGCTGGCCTGGCGCGTCTGGGACGCCGGCTTCCACGTCCGCTACGACGGGGAGATCGAGGTCCACCACCCGGCCATCCAGCCCACCCGGCACGCGGAGTTCTACCGTTACCAGGCCCGCAACCGGGTGTGGCTGGCCCGCCGGAACCTGCCGTGGCCGGTGGGCGTGGCCTACGTGGTGTCCTGGGTGATCGTCGGAGGGTCACGGCTGCGGTCCCGGACGGCTCTCACCGAGACGTTCCGCGGCTACTGGATGGGGCTCACCCAGCCCGCGGGCCGCCGGCGTCCGCTGAGCTGGACCACCGTCGCCCGGATGCTGGCGGCCGGCCGGCCACCCGTCATCTGAGTCCGCGCGTGCCGCCCGGTGGCGCCGCCCTCGGCCGGTTCAGCCGAGCGCGAGGCCGGCGGCGAAGGCCACCGCGGCGACCAGCTCCGCCAGCCCGGTGGCCTTGAGGACGGGGACGAGGTCCCGGCCGACGGCGCCCTCGAGCACCCGTCGGGACGCGGGCAGGACCATCACGAGGCCGACCAGCCCGGCGAGCGCCCAGGGGTCGGTGAGCAGCGCCACCACGACCACGACCAGAGCCGCCGCGCGGAGGAGGCCGACGTAGAGCAGCCGGGTGCCGCGGTCGCCGAGGCGTGTGGCCAGCGTCCGCTTGCCCACCGCCCGGTCGCCGTCGAGGTCGCGCAGGTTGTTGGCCACGAGCAGCGCGCAGGCCAGCGCGCCGACCCAGACCCCGGTCAGCAGGGCGGCCACCGAGACCCGCCCAGCCTGGACGTAGTAGGTGCCGCACACCGCCACGAGACCGAAGAACACGAAGACGAACACCTCGCCGAGACCCCGGTAGCCGTACGGCCGGCGTCCTCCGGTGTAGTACCAGGCAGCGAGCGACGCAGGCCGCGCCGACGGCCAGCAGCCACCACTGGCCGGTCAGCGCGACGAGCACCAGCCCGGCGACACCGGCCAGCCCGAAGCACGCGAACGCGGCCCGCTTCACGGCGCCGGGCTCAGCCACCCCTCCGCCGACCAGCCGCAGCGGGCCGACCCGCACGGCGTCGGTGCCGCGGATGCCGTCGGAGTAGTCGTTGGCGTAGTTGACCCCGACCTGCAGCGCCAGGGCCACGACGAGGGCGAGCAGGGCCCGCAGGGGGGCCGCGGCGCCGTCGAAGGCGGCCAGCCCGCTGGCCGCGACCACGGGTGCGGCCGCCGCGGGCAGCGTTCGCGGCCGTGCGCCCTCCAGCCACTGGGCGGCGGTGGGACGGGCGGCTGCGGTGGTCACGGGGCTCCTGTCTCGGGCGTCCCGGGGTCGCCGGGGCCGCTCAGCCCGGCGACGAGCCGGATCCGGTCGATCTTCCCACTGCTGGTCCTGGGCAGGCGGCGCCGTCCGAGGACGCGGCGGGGTGTCGCGTAGCCCGGCAGGCCGGCGCGCAGGTGGGCGCGGACCGCACTGGCGTCCGCCTCCGACCACCCTTCCCGCTCGACGACGGCGACGACGGCGGTGCCCCACTCGGGGTCGGGCACCCCGACGACAGCCACCTCCGACCCGGCGAGCCCTGGCCAGCCACGCAGGCGGCGCTCCACCTCGGCGAGGTCGACGTTCAGGCCGCCGCTGACCACGACGTCGTCGACCCGGCCGAGCACCAGCAGCCGGCCCTCGACCCACCTGGCCCGGTCGGCCGTCCGCAGCCGCCCGCCGACCAGGGCGGCGGCCGTCAGGTCGGGCCGACCGCGGTAGCCGCGCGAACAGCACGTCCCCGCCCAGCGTCACCCGGCCGTCCTCGCCCAGGTGCACCTCGACCCCGGCCAGGGGCACCCCGTCGTAGACGCAGCCGCCGCAGGTCTCGCTCATCCCGTAGGTGGTGACCACAGGCACCCCGACGGCCCGGGCGGTCGCCGCCACCGTCGTCGCCAGCGGCCCGCCGCCGACCAGCACCGCGTCGAGCTCCGACAGCGCCTGCGCCAGCCGCGGCTGCGACAGGGCCCGCGCCAGCTGGGTCGGGACGAGGGAGAGGTAGCGCCGGCCCTCCATCTGGCCGACCACGTGCGGGAGGTCGGAGAGGTCGGGGGCCACCGGGTGAGCGCGGGTCCCGGCCAGGAGGGCGCGGGCGAGCACCATCAGGCCGGCGACGTAGTGCGTCGGCAGGGCCAGCGCCCAGTCCCCGGGGCCGCCGAGCCGCTCCTCGGTCGCGCGGGCCGACGCCTCGATGGCGGCGACGCCCAGGAGCACGCCCTTCGGCCGGCCCGTCGAGCCCGACGTGGAGACCACCACCGCCGTCCCTGGCTCCAGCGGCTGGTCCGGGGACAGCATGGCCAGCGCCTGCTGGCGCTCGAGCGGAGCGGGCGGCAGTGGGGCGACCGGGGGACCGCCGGCCAGGGCGTCCGCCAGAGCGCCGGGCAGCGTGCGCGGGTCCACCAGCCGCAGCCCCGAGAGCCCGGCCGACCCGGGACCCTCGTCCTCGCGCTGCACGACCGCCAGGCTAGGCGCTGCCGCCCCGCTGGACGTGCGCGAGACTGGGTCGGTGTCCGAGCCCGTCACCTACGCCCTGCCGCTGAGGACCCGCTTCCGCGGGATCCTCGAGCGGCAGGGGATGGTCTGGCGGGGGCCGGCCGGGTGGGCCGAGTGGAGCCCCTTCCTGGACTACGACGGGCGCGGAGCTGGTGCCCTGGCTGCGGGCCGCCGACGAGGCGGCCGAGCAGGGCTGGCCGGCGCCGGTCCGCGACGTCGTCCCGGTGAACAGCACCATCCCTGCCGTCCCGCCGGAGGCGGCGCACCGGCTGGCCGCCGAGGCCGGCTGCCGGACGGCCAAGGTCAAGGTGGCCGAGCCCGGCCAGACCCTCGCCGACGACCTCGCCCGGGTGGAGGCGGTGCACGACGCGCTCGGACCGGACGGCCGGGTGCGGGTGGACGCCAACGGCGGCTGGTCGGTCGCCGAGGCCGAGCGGAGCCTGCGGGCCCTCGCGCGGTTCGGGCTGGAGTACGCGGAGCAGCCCTGCGCAGGCGTCGAGGAGCTGGCCGACCTCCGCCGGCGGCTGGCGCGCTCGGGCACCGAGGTGCTGATCGCCGCCGACGAGTCGATCCGCCGGGCCGCCGACCCCTACCGGGTGCGGGCGCTGGAGGCCGCCGACGTGGCGGTGCTCAAGGTCCAGCCCCTCGGCGGCGTGCGCGCCTGCCTGGAGATCGCCGAGCGGATCGGCCTGCCCGTCGTGGTCTCCAGCGCCCTGGAGACCTCCGTGGGCATCCGGGCCGGCCTCGCGCTGGCCGCCGCGCTGCCGGAGCTGCCCTTCGCCTGCGGGCTCAACACCGTCCGGCTGCTCCGCGACGACCTGGTCGCGGAGCCGCTGGTCGCCGTCGACGGCAAGCTGACGGTGGCGGCTCAGGACGTGCCGGCCTCCCTGCTCGAGCGGCACCGGCCCCCCGGAGCGGTCGAGGCGTTCTGGCGGACCCGGCTGGCCCGGACCCGGGCGCTGGCCGGTGCGGGAGCCGGTCGTGGGTGACGCCGTCCGCCTCGCCCGGGTGCTGGTCGAGGGCCTGCTCGCCGCCGGGGTGCGCGACGTCGTCCTCGCCCCAGGTTCTCGCAGCGCCCCGCTGGCCTACGAGCTGTTCGAGGCCGACCGGACGGGACTGCTCACCCTGCACGTGCGGATCGACGAGCGCAGCGCGGGCTTCCTGGCCCTGGGCCTCGCCAAGGGCTCCGGTCGGCCCGTCGCCGTCGTCACCACGTCCGGGACCGCGGTCGCGAACCTCCACCCCGCCGTGCTCGAGGCCTTCCACGCCCATCTGCCGCTGGTGCTGCTGACCGCCGACCGGCCGCCGGCGATGACCCACACCGGGGCCAACCAGACCACCGACCAGACGCATCTGTTCGGGCGGCACGTCCGGGCCTTCGCCGCGGTGTCGGACGCCCCGATCGGCCCTGACGGTGGCGACGTCGCCGGATGGCGCTTCGAGCTGAGCCGGCTGCTCACGGCGGCGACCGGCCTCCGCACCCGCCAGCCCGGACCGGTGCACGTCGACGTCGCGTTCTCCGAGCCGCTGGTTCCCGGGCCCACCGCCCCGCTGCCTCCCGCACCCGCGACGAGGGTCAGCCGGAGCCGCCCGGCGGAGCCCCTGGCGCTGCCCGCCGGCCCGCGGACGGTGCTGGTGGCGGGTGACCTGCCGCCGGCGTCCGGGCTGGCCCTGGCCGACCAGGCAGCGGCCGCCGGGCTGCCGCTGCTCGCCGAGCCCTCGAGCAACGCGCGGCGCGGGCCGGCGGCGCTCGGCACCTACCGGCTGCTGCTGGGCTCTCCGCTCGCCGAGGAGGTCGAGCGGGTCGTCGTGTTCGGTCGCCCCACGCTGTCCCGCCCGGTCAGCCGGCTGCTGGCCCGCGCCGATGTGGAGCTGGTCGTGGTCTCGGCGCACGCCGACTGGCCCGACCCCGGTCGGACCGCCTCCACCGTGGCCGACGCCGTCACCTTCGCCGCAGGTCCGGGTGCGAGCGCCTGGCTGGCGGCCTGGCAGGAGGCGGACGTCCGGGCCCGGGCGGCGCTGGCGGAGGTGCTGAGCGGGCAGGCCCTGCTGAGCGGGCCCGCGCTGGCCGCGACGGTGTGGGCGGGGCTCGGTGGCGCCGACGCCCTGGTCGTCGGGTCGTCCAACCCGGTGCGCGACCTCGACCTCGCCCCGGTCCTGCCCACCCCCGCCACGGTGTACGCGAACCGGGGGCTGGCCGGCATCGACGGCACCGTGTCGACCGCCGTCGGGATCGCCCTCACCCGGCAGCAGCCGACCCACGCGCTGCTGGGGGACCTGACCCTGCTGCACGACGCCGGCGGGCTGGTCATCGGACCCGCTGAGCCGCGGCCCGATCTCCGGCTGGTGGTGGCGAACGACGACGGCGGCAGCATCTTCGCCACGCTGGAGCAGGGCCGCCCCGAGCACCAAGAAGCCTTCGAGCGGGTCTTCGGCACCCCGCACCGCGCCTCCTTCGAGGCGCTGGCCGCCGTCTCGGGCGCCCGCTACCAGCGGGTCGAGGACACCGCAGCCCTGGCCGCCGTGCTCGCGAGGCCACCGGTGGGCATCGAGCTGGTCGAGGCCGTCGTCGACCGGACGCAGCGGCGCGCGCTGAGCGACGCCCTCACCGCGATCGCAGCCACGCTCTGAGTGCGGCCGTCGCCCGGACGTCGTCCTCGTTGTACTCCAGGACCCGGGTCCTGGCCCCTGACCGCGCGACCTCGTCGGACCCGCCGACGGCGTCGGCGAACCAGGCCTGGGAGTTGAGCCCGCCCGGGTCCTCGTCGCGCCAGCAGAAACCGGCGTGCTGCGCGATCACCTTCAGTCCCAGGCCGCCCGCCCCGAAGAAGTGGGCCTTGACGAGGTCGTAGAGGTCGACGAACTTCCCGGTGTGCTCGGCAGCCCACGCCAGTCCGGGACGCTCCGGCTCCCGGGCGGCGAGGGTGCGCAGCGCTGTCGGCTCGTAGGAGCTGTAGTGGTAGACCCGCACGCTGCGAGGACCCTCGACCAGGCCGCGCAGCCAGCTCATCGCCTCCTCGGCCAGGGCGGCCTCGGCGGCGTCGTCGAGCTCGGCGAAGCGGGCGAAGGCGACGTAGCGGGGCGGTTCGTCGCTCGCGGTGTCGCAGACCAGGAAGCCCCACAGGTAGATCCGGCCGTCGGCGGCGCTCTCGATGTCCAGGTCCACCTCGAGGTCGGCCGCGGGGACCGGGATCGGCCCGCTGGTCTCGCGGTCGAACGAGACGCCGGCGGTGAGCATCCGGGCCCGGCGGAACGCCACCCGGAGGCGTGCCTCGGTGCCCGAGCGGTGGCTGACCTCGGGCAGGTAGCCGGGCAGCAGCGCCTCGAGGTCGGCCGTGGCCAGCTGGGAGACGGTGTGGATGCCCCGATGGCGCAGGGCCAGGACCTCCCGCACGTCGAGGGCGCCCTTGTCGATGCGCAGGCTCACGTCGTCCTCCGCCAGCACCGAGCGGCAGTGGGCCCACCAGCCGCAGGTCTGGCACTCCCGCTGCACGACGGGCCGCACGACGGGCTCCGGGTCGCTTCCCGGGTCGCCCGTCCGTCGCGCGGCGGTCCGGGCCACCTCGACCCGCAGGTCCTGCTCGTGGTCGTAGCGCTCGAGCAGGCTGCGGAGCCGCCACCCACCGGGGGCCCGGCGGGAGAAGGTGCGGATCGCCGGGGTGCCCAGGTCGACCCAGGCGAGCGCCTGGCCGTCCTGCACCGTGTCGGTGCCGATCACCGCCCCCCACGCCACCGTCCCGGCGTGCCCGGCGGCCTCCAGCATGCGGTGGTAGTGAGCCAGCTGGAGGAAGTCGCCCTCCCGGCTGCCCAGTCGGGGCGCCATCCCGTCCCACGGCTCCAGCCTCAGCGGCTGCGGGTCCGCCAGCCGCGACCAGCGCACCGACGGCTCCGGAGGGGGTGTCGGGGCGGCACCCGGACCGACCCCCTCATCCTCCGCCGGGGGCGGCGAGGTCGCCGCCTCCTCGGCCTCCGCGGGCCCGCGGCGTCGCGCAGGCATCAGCACCTTGTGGGCCTTGACCACCCCGGGGTGGTAGCCGGCGCGGCCGTCGGGGCGGTCCTCCCCCCGCAGCAAGAGGTCCGGGCGTCCGACCCGGTGCCCTGCGGGGTCGACCGGCAGCGGACCGCCCACGATGACCGCCGCCCCCGCGAGCATCGCCTGGACACACGCCTGGGCGGCCGCGTCCATCTCGAGGAGGCGGAGGTCGACGACCAGCCCGGACGCCGCCTCGATCAGGGCCTCGAGCTGCCGGGCCTCGAAGACGCGCGCGGCCTGGACGCGCGGTGGTAGCTCCGCCGGTCCGTCCGGCGGACGCGGCACGGTCCTGTCGAGGGCGTTGTGGGTCTTGACGGGGCAGCTGCGAGCCGCGGAGGCGCCGAGCAGGAGCGTGGCGCTCCCCGTCGGCGCGGCCGGTCCGGTGCCCATGGTCAGGCCCGGGCCCGGTGCAGGGCGACGACGCCACCGGTGAGGTCCCGCCACTCCACCTGCTGCCACCCCGCCTGCTGCACCAGGGCCGCGAGCGCGGCCTGGTCGGGCCAGGCCTGGATGGACTCCGCGAGGTAGCGGTAGGCCGCCGGGTTGGGGGAGAGGGCGGTGGCGATGCGGGGGAGGGCCGCCACCAGGTAGTCGGAGTAGAGGGTGCGGAAGGGTCGCCATGTCGGGGTGGAGAACTCGCAGACCACGAGCGTGCCTCCCGGCCGCGTGACCCGGCGGAGCTCGCGGAGCGCACCCAGGGTGTCCTCGACGTTGCGCAGCCCGAAGGAGATGGTGACGGCGTCGAAAGCCGCGTCGACGTAGGGCAGGGCGAGGGCATCCCCGGCGACGAACCCGAGTCCCGGCCGGCGCCGCTTGCCGACCTCGAGCATCCCCAGGGAGAGGTCGGTGGGTACGACGGTGGCACCCGCCCGGTCGAAGGGCTCGCTGGAGGTCCCGGTGCCGGCCGCGAGGTCGAGCACCTTCTGCCCCGGCTGCGGGTCGACCGCCTCGAGCACCCGCCGGCGCCAGGCGCGGTCCTGGCCGAGCGACAGCACGTCGTTGAGCAGGTCGTACCGGGTCGCCACGCGGTCGAACATCGCCGCCACATCGGCCCGGCGCTTCTCGAGCGTCGCTCGTGCGTTCTCCACCACGGCGCAGAGCCTGCCACGCCGCACTGACACTTCAGGCTCCGCGCCCGCCCGGACGCAGAAACGGGCCGGTCCACCGGACCGGCCCGCTCTGCCTGCGGCTCAGAGGTTGGTGCCACCCCTGATGTCGGTGGGCTGCCTCGACCCGCCGGCCGGCTCGACGCTGATGGCCAGCGCGCCCGACTGGTCCACGGGGCCGCGCAGCCAGGACTTGGCCGGGGTCCCGCCACTGACCAGGTTGTCCGCCCGGATCACCCCGGGCTTCTCCAGCGAGCCGGACAGGGTCCAGAGCTGGTAGGTGCGGTCGGGAGGCAGAGCGGGCAGGTCGCCGCTGGAGAACAGCGCCCGTCCGAGCGACTTGGAGGCGACGAAGGTGGCCTGGCCACCCCCGGCGAGCGGGACGGTGTGACCTTGCACGTCGGGCGCGTTCAGCAGCTCGGTCTCCAGGGTGGAGGTCGCCACGGGGGCCTCCTGCTGGGTCAGGGCCACGACCCAGCTGCCGAGCCCGAGCGCGACCACCAGGGCCGCGGCGACGGCGAGCGACAGCACCCGGGTGAGCCGGCGCTGCCGGCGCACGGCCAGCTCGTCCACCGGGGCGCTGGTCGCCCCGACCTGCGGCGCCGGGCCGGCGTGGACCGCCGTCCCTGCGGTGTCCCGGTCCTCGGGAGAGTGGACGGGCGGCAGCACCCGGACCCCGCCGATGGCCGACATCACCGATCCCTTGAGGGCCGGTGGCGGCGGCGTCGAGGCCAGCAGCGACAGCTCGGCCGCCGTCTCGCAGAACTCGACGACCTCCCGGCTGCAGGTCGGGCAGACCGCCAGGTGCGCCTCGAACTCCTCGAGCTCCCCGGCGTCCAGGGCGTTCATGACGTAGGAGCCGGTGGCTCCGTGGATCTCGCTCATGCCTCCACCCCCAGGGCGTCTCGTAGGCCGATCAGGCCGTCGCGTATTCGTGTCTTGACCGTTCCCAACGGCAGCTTCAGCAGTGAAGCCACCTGGCTCTGGGTGTACCCACCGAAGTAGGCGAGGGTGAGGGCTTCCCGCTGGATCGCGGTCAGGCTCGCCATTCCCTTGCGGACGCGCTCGACGTCCAGCTTCTGCTCGACGCCCTCCCAGACGTGGTCGACCTCGCGGTCGGCCCCGACCACGGCGTAGCGCTCGTCGCGGGCCACCTCGCTGCTGACCGAGCGGACCCGGTCCACCGCCCGGCGGTGCGCCATCGTCGTCATCCACCCGAGCACGCTGCCCTTCTCCGACGCGTAGCGGGCCGACTGGCGCCAGACCTCCACGTAGACCTCCTGCGTCACCTCGGCCGCGTGGTCGGATGAGCGCAGCACGCGCAGGATCGTGCCGTAGATGCGCGCCGAGGTCAGGTCGTACAGCTCGGCGAAGGCGTCCTCGTGGCCACGCGCCGACCGCGCCATCAGCTCGACCAGGTGCGCGGCGTCGGCCTCGCGCCCGGTCGGGCCGGCGGCGGGTCGCGACGGGTCGTCCGCCGATCCGGCCGGTACCACGGAGATGTTCATGGGATGCGGTTCCTTCGTGTGGTGACGCGGTCTCGGTGGGCGCTCCACCCGCCTCGGGTGCAAGGTCCCACTCGGGAGCACTGTCTCACGCGAGCTGCTGCGGGTCCCCGAAGCCGGGCGGGCTGCTCGCTCACCGGAGGTCGCCGTGCTCGAAGGATGGACGGACCCATGACCATCCCCTTCCCGTTCCGGAGACGTCGCTGGTGCGATCCGCCGCTCACCCCAGGTTCGGTGCCATGACCCGCGAGGATTGGTCACCGGCTGGACCCGGACGCGGCCGGGTGCGCGGTGGTCGGCAGGCGCGGCCGGGAGAGGCAGAATCGTGCCCATGGCCAGACGCAGCGCGGTCCTCAAGGTCTCCGGTCTCCGCCGGGCCTTCGGGCCCGTCACGATCATCGACTCCTTCTCCCTCGAGGTGCGCTCCGGCGAGGCCATCGCCCTGACCGGCCGCAACGGTGCCGGGAAGTCGACCCTGCTGCGCTGCCTGGTCGGGGCCGACCGGCCCGACGACGGCACGGTGGAGGTGCTGGGCAACCCGATGTCGGAGACCTCCCCGCAGATCCGACGCGACGTGGCCACCGTGATCGACGACCTCGACTTCTTCCCCGACCTCAGCGTGGTCGAGCACCTGGACCTGCTGGCCCGGGCGCACGGGGTCCCCGATCCCGACGACCTCGTCGACGAGGTCCTGGAGGAGGTGCAGCTGGTTCCCCAGTCCGGCCAGCTGCCCGGCACCCTGTCCTCCGGGCAGCGCCGCCGCCTCGCCCTGGCCACCGCCTTCGTGCGGCCGCGCAAGCTGCTGATCCTCGACGAGCCGGAGCAGCGGCTCGACGCCGAGGGGGTCAGCTGGCTGGCCCGCAGGCTCAAGGCGGAGCGGCAGCAGGGCCTGGCCATCGTCTTCGCCAGCCACGAGCCCGCCCTGGTGGAGAGCGTGGCCACCCGGGTGGTCGAGCTCGGGGCGTCCCGCGGATGAGCACCGTCGACGCCCTGGAGGACTCCGGTCCGGCGGGGGACGCGGAACCGGCCCTCACCCCGGCCTCCCCCCGCAGCCTCAAGCGGCAGATCCGGGAGTGGCGCCGGGGGCGGGCCACCAAGAAGCTCAGCGAGGTCTTCCACGACGCCTACATCGCCCTGATCGGGGCGCTGATGCTCGGTGCGATGCTCGTCAACGTCGTCATCAAGGCCCAGCGGACGGTCGCCCAGTGCGACTCCACGTCGTGCCTGTCGGCCCGCACCGTACTGCCCTGGGCCGGTCTGGCGGTCGCGGTCGCCGTCGCGCTGGCGGTGAGCCGGCTCTTCGGCCCGGTGCTGGCTTCGGCCGCGGAGGGCTTCTGGCTCCTCGACGCGCCGATCTCGCGCGCGCAGCTGCTCGGGCGCCCGGCTCGTGGGGGCGGTGGCAGGAGCCTTCGCGCTGGGGGCGGTGCTCGGCGCCCTGGTCTCGGCCCTGACCGGCTCGCCCGGGTTCGAGGTGCTCGCCTGGGCGGCGGCGACCGGGCCTGTCGGCCGCGGCGGCGGTGGCGTTCGCCGCCGCGCAGCAGGGCGTGGAGCGGACGCGGCTGACCCACGCCGTCGGCTACGCGTTCGGCCTGGCCGGGGTGGTCGCCCTGTTCCTGGTCGTCGCCGTGGCCGCGGAGTGGGTGCAGCTGAGGCTCAGCGACAGCATCGGCGCGGAGCTGGCCGCGGTGCTCGGCGGCTTCTCCGCTGCTGGTCCTGGTGGGCAGCTACCTGCTGGCCAGGGTCCGGCTCCGGCGCATCCGGCGGACCCGGTTGATCAGCGGCGGAGCACTCGTCAGCGGCATCTCGGGGGCCTTCTTCGCCCTGGACATCGGGCTGGCCCGCGACATCGTCGTCGCGCGGCGCGCTCTGGAGAAGGGACACGTCAAGCCCGAGCGGGGGCAGGGGCTGGGCGTCCAGGCCCTCACCTGGCGGGAGTGGCAGCGGCTGCGCCGCTTCCCGCAGCCGCTGGTGGTGCTGGCCGCCACCGTCGTCGTGCCCTACGCCGCCGACGCGCTGGGGATGAGCGTGCTCACGCCGGTGCTGGCGGCGCTGGCCCTGTTCGGAGCGCTCATCCCCACCCTGGGCGGGTTGCGCGTGCTGACCCGGACCGGGGGGCTGGCCCGCTGCCTGCCCTTCTCCCTCGCCCAGATCAAGCTGGCCTCGATCACCGTGCCGGCCATCCTCGCGGCGGTGTGGGCGGTCCTCACCACCGCCGCCTACCGCGGCTTCGGCGACGGCGCCGTCGAGCGCAGCATCCCCGAGGCCTCGTTGATGTCGGTGGCCACGGCGAGCGCCGGGCTGCTCGCCGCGGTGCGCTGGACCCAGGCCAAGGGCATCGACTTCAGCGCGCCCATGGTCTCGACCCAGGCCGGGGCGATCCCGCCGGGGCTGATGACCAACATCTTCCGGGGCTTCGACGTGGCCATCCTGGTGACCGCGCCGATGCTGCTCGGCTTCTCCGCGTTCTGGTCGCTGCTGCTCGCCGGCATCGCCGCCCTGGTGCTGCTCAACTCGATGGACGCAGAGTCGGTCCGGGCGCGTCAGGCGGAGCAGCGCCAAGAGCTGGAGCGGCAGCGCAAGCTCCGCGACGCCGCGGCGGCGCAGAGCAAGCAGCGCAAGCGCTGAGGCGACCAGGCCGTCCCCCGACGACGCAAAGGTCGGTGCGTCGCACGGCGCCCGCGTCGAGCCGTTCTAGGCTGAGCCGGTGCCTGACGTCCAGCTGCCTCCGGGTCGCCACGTCTTCGCCATGAACGAGATCCGCAGCGGCTCGGGCGGGCTGATCCGTGCCGTGCTGCTGCGGAACCGGCTCTTCGCCGAGCGTGGCGGCGTCCAGCCCACCCTGCTGGTGCTGAGGCCCTACCCCGACTACGCCGAGCGCAAGGCCCGGCTGGTGGCGGAGGGTCTGCTGAGCGAGACCACCCCGGTGCTCTCGGTCTTCGACCAGCTCCGGCTCGAGCCGAGCACGGCCGCTCCCGACGACGCCCCGCTGCTCGCTCCTCTGCCGGGCACCACCGCGACCGAGGAGTCCTACCCCGACGGCTCGCCCTTCCGCACCGTGCACCGCCACCGCCGCACCGGCGACGAGGCGGCCTGGGACTACCGGCGTCCCGACGGCACCGTCCACCTCCGGGTGGTGGCCGGGCCCCTGGGAGCGGGGGCCGATCGGGTCCCACGCGCCCGGTTGGTCGCCCCCGACGGACGGGTCACGCGCACCTTCGGCTCGATGCCGGCCTTCTACCGCCACCACCTCACCCTGCTGCTCCCGCCGCCGGGACCCGTCTTCCTCTACCTCGACAGCCGGGTCAGCGTGCCCCTGGTCCTGCCGGCGCCCGCCCCGAGGTTCCACACGATCTACGTGCTGCACAACCAGCACACGACCCGCGCCCGCCGCTGGGACTCCCCGATGTCGCCCTCCTACCGGGCGGCGCTGGTCCGGCTGCCCGAGCTCGACGCACTGGTCACCCTCACCGAGCGGCAGCGCCGAGACGTCCGCCTGCGCTTCGGCGAGGTCAGCCACGTCTTCGCGGTCCCCAACCCGGTCCTGCCGGTGCCGGTGCCGCAGAGCCGGCCGGCTCGTGACCCCCGGCGGCTGGTGATCGTGTCGCGGATGGCGCCGCAGAAGAACCTGGGCGACGCGCTGCGCGCCTTCCGTCTCGTCCTCGACGCCCGGCCCGGTACCCGGCTGGACGTCTACGGCGACGGCCCGGACCGGCCCGCGCTGGAGGCGCTGCTGGTCAAGCTCGACCTCACCGCGGCCGTCACGCTGCACGGCTTCCGCCCGCTGGTCGAGGCCGACCTGTGGAGCGCGTCGGGCTTCCTGCTGACGAGCCGGTTCGAGGGCTACCCGCTGGCCACGCTGGAGAGCCTCGCCCACGGCTGCCCGGTCGTGGCCTACGACATCCGCTACGGACCGCGGGAGCAGATCTCCGACGGCGTCGACGGCTTCGTGGTGCCGCAGGGCGACCTCGCCGCCCTGGCGGACCGGGCCGTGCGGCTGCTCGACGACCCGGCGCTGGTCGCTCGGATGAGCGAGGCCGCCCTGCGCAAGGCGGCCGACCACGGCCCGGACCGCTTCCTGCGGGACTGGGCCCGGGCGGTCGAGGGCGTCGTCGCCCTGGCTCCGCGGCGGGTCGAGCTGGAGGACGTGCGGCTGGAGGTCAGCACGCTGACCCGGCCGACGTCCCGGGTCGGCGCGCGGCTACCGGTCCACCTCGCGGGAGGTCGGCTGCGGCTGGCCGCCGGCGACCCGCCCTTCCGGTTCGAGGGCCGGCTGGCCGTCCGGGGTCGGGGTAAGGCCGCCGACCTGGGGGACGTCCGGGTCACGCTGACCGCGCTCGGCGACCCCGGCGGCTCCCACCGGCAGCTGCCGCTCCGGGTGGCCCGCGAGGGCGACGGCTTCCGCCTCGAGCTGCTCAGCACGACGGGTCGCCTGTTCGAGGACCTCGACCAGCGGCCGCGGCACGTCCGGCTGCGGCTGGACCTGGTGTGGCAGAACGCGAGCTGGCAGGTGCTGCTCGGCGACGGCGGCCGCTGGTCCCGTCCGAGGAGCGCCCCGCCGGTGGTGCAGCGGGTGCGGCGGCAGCTCCGGCGGCTCGAGCGCCTCCGGCGGTTCCGCCGGGGCTGAGCGCGGTCCGGGCGCTCTGCTACTCGGCCGTGAACTGGATCTGGTGCCACCCGCGGGCGCCGTCGGGGAACACCTTGGTGCGCGTCTCCGGCTGGGTCTCGCCGTCGAGGTCGGTGGCGCGGACCTGGGCGCTGTGCAGACCCGCCGGACCGTCGTAGCGGAAGGACCACTGCCGCCACAGGTCGATGCCGCCGTCGGCAGCCAGCGTCGTCTCCTGCCAGTCGCCCGTCGTCGATGCGGATCTCGACCTTGGCGATGCCGCGGTGCTGCGCCCACGCGACGCCGGCGATGACCGGCTTGTCCTTGGCCAGGGTGCCCAGGCTCTTGGGGACGTCGATCCGGCTCTGGGTGAGCACGGGGGCGTCGGTGGCCCAGTCCCGCGCGGTCCAGTAGGCGGTGCGGGCGGCGTAGGTGGTGAACTCGATCCGCTCCAACCACTTGGTCGCCGACACGAAGCCGAACAGGCCCGGCACGAGCATGCGGGCGGGGTAGCCGCGCTCGTCGGCGAGCGGCTGGCCGTTCAGACCGACGACGACCATCGCGTCCCGGCCGTCGCTGACCGCCTGGAAGGGCGTCGAGCAGGTGTACCCGGAGTCAGCGGAGTAGGAGTAGACCTGCTCCACCCCGGCCCGCACGCCGACGAGCTCGATGAGGGTGGAGAACGGCACGCCCAGCCAGCGGCCGGTGCTGACGTAGGACCCGCCGACCTCGTTCGAGACGCAGGTCAGGGTGATGTCCCGCTCCACCATCGGCAGGGCCAGCAGGTCGTCGTAGGTCAGCGTCACCGGCTTGTCGACCATGCCGTCGATGGTGAGCGACCAGGACGACGCGTCGATCCGGGGGGTGACCAGGCTGATGTCGACCCGGTAGAAGTCCTCGGCCGCGGTCGTGAACGGGGTCATGCCCGGCAGCTGGACGCCCTGCGGCAGCGGGGCGGCGGCTGAGGCGGGCGCCGGCAGCCCGAGAGCGCGACGGGCGGCGGAGCTCGCGTCCCGGACCTTCCCGACGACGAACCCCCCGCCGCCGGCGAGGGCGGCCACCGCGGCTGTGCCGCCCAGGGCCAGCAGAAAGCCGCGCCGGGAGCGACCGGCCGCGGCGTCAGTAGGCAGGGCGGAGGGGAGGGGGTGCTCGGAGCGGCCCGAGGTGGGCACCGGACGGGTGCGCAGCAGGTGCAGCGCGAGGACGCCGACGATCCCGGCCACCACCGAGGGGACGACGTCGGGGAGCGGGCCGCGGGTGAGGGCGGCGCCCGCGCCGACCACGCCGAGCAGCCCGATGGCCACGCTCGGCGGTGCGGGGGCGACTCCAGCCGACCAGGCCGACGACCGCCGCGAAGACCAGCAGGACGACCGCGACGCTGCCGATGAGGATCGGCTTGTCCGCGGTCCCGAAGGTCCGGACGGCGTACTCCTTGGCGGGCGTCGGGGCCGCGTCGATGAGGGCGGAGCCGACCGCCAGCACCGGGGAGGTGGTGGGGTCGGTGAGGGCGGCCACCAGGTGACCGACCCCCACGGCGGCGCCGGCGGCCAGGAGGCCGCTGAGGGCGCGCAGCCCGGCCCCGGGCTGGGCCGGACGGCCTTCCGGGGCCGTTGCGGCGGGGCGCTCGAGGGTCGTGGTCACGCAGGGGATTCGTCACGGCGGCTGCCCGGAGATTGGCTTGGGTGACCTTGGCCACCCCGGCGCCCGCTCCTGCGGATCCGGCTCGCACCCGCACTAGCCTGGGGCGGTGACCGAGACGGGCCTGACGCCGCCCCCGCTGCGCGTCCACACCGTCGAGATCGCCGATCCCGGTCCCCTCGAGACGCTGCTCCCTCCCGACGGGGCCCTGGCCTGGGTCCGCCGGGGTGACGGCATGGTCGCCTGGGGCGAGGCGGACCGCTACAAGCCCACCAGCATCGCCGACGCCGAGCAGTGGTGGGGCGGCGTGAGTCGGGACGTCGTGGTCACCGCCGAGCTCGCCGACGCCCCGGCCGGGGCTGGGCTGGTGGCGTTCGGCAGCTTCGTCTTCGACGCCGACTCCGCGAGCCGGTCTGCCCTGGTGGTGCCGGGGACCGTCGTCGGGCGCCGCGACGGCCGGGCCTGGCTGACCCGGATCGGTGTCGGTCCCGCAGCGTTCGAGGAGGCCCTCCCCGCTCCCGCCGGCCCGCCCCGCGCGCCGGTCGGCCTGCGGTGGAGCGAGGGGGCGCTGTCGGAGCAGGCGTGGCAGGACGCGGTCGGTGAGGCGGTGAGCCGGATCGGCGCGGGAGCGCTGGACAAGGTGGTGCTGGCCCGGGACGTGGTCGTCACCGCGGACGAGGAGATCGACCCCCGCTGGCTGGTCGCCAGGCTCGCCGACCGCTACGCCAGCTGCTGGACCTACCTCGTCGACGGGCTGGTGGGGGCCACCCCGGAGATGCTGGTCCGCCGCGAGCGTGGCCTGGTGACCTCCCGCGTGCTGGCGGGGACGATCCGGCGCGCCGCCGGCGACGGGGACGCCGACCTCAACCTGGCCGCCGCGCTCGCCCGCTCCAGCAAGGACCTCGAGGAGCACGAGTACGCCGTCAGCTCGGTCGCCCGCGCGCTCGCCCCCTTCTGCTCGGGCATGCACGTCCCCGACGCCCCCTACGTGCTCGAGCTCCCGAACGTCCTGCACCTGGCGACCGACGTGACCGCGGTCGCCCGACCGGGCACGAGCGCCCTGGGCCTCGCGGCGGCCCTGCACCCCAGCGCCGCCGTCTGCGGCACCCCGACCGACGTCGCCCGCGCGCTCATCCCCGCCCTGGAGCACCTGGACCGGGAGCGCTACGCCGGCCCCGTCGGCTGGGTGGACGCGGCCGGGGACGGGGAGTGGGCCATCGCCCTGCGCTGCGGGCAGGTCGAGGAGACCGACCCGCGGCGGATCCGGCTCTTCGCCGGGTGCGGCATCGTCGCGGGCTCCGACCCGGCCGCCGAGCTCGCCGAGTCGATGGCGAAGCTGCTGCCCATGCGCGAGGCGCTCGGCTGTCCCACGACGCAGCCACGCCAGGCGGACGCGGAGTCGTGAGCCCGCTCCCGGGAAGGACCGTCGCCGTGGTGCTGGCCGGCGGGGCGGCCCGGCGGTTCGGCAGCGACAAGCTGGCGCACCCGGTGGCCGGCCGACCGCTGCTGGACCACACCCTGGCCGGCCTGCCGGGCGACGTCGCCGTGGTCCTGGTGGGTCCACCCAGGCCCACTCAGCGGGCGGTCACCGCCGTGCGCGAGGAACCGCCGGGCGGTGGCCCCTCGGCCGCCCTGGTGGCAGGGCTGCGGCAGGCGCTGGCCGACGGGGCCGAGCTGGTGCTGGTGCTGCCCGGCGACGCCCCCGGCGCCGGCGCCGGGGCCCTCGCGCTCCGCGACGCCCTGGTCAACGGCGGCCACGCGGCGGTGCTGGGCGTCGACGTCGAGGGCCGGGAGCAGCCGCTGCAGCTGGCCTTGCGGACCGAGGCGGCCCAGCGGCTGGTGAGCCTGGCCGGACCCGACGGTGGCGCGGGGGAGTCCGCGCGCCGCCTCGTGCACCGCCTGGACCCGCCCGCGGTCCCGTGCCCGCTGCCCGCCGCCGCCACCCTCGACGTCGACGACCACGACCAGCTCGCCGCCTGGCTCCGCCTGGGCCCCGGCTCCTCCTGACCCCGTCACCCCTGACCCCGACTGGTCGGAAGTGGTGCCAGCTCCAGCCGACGAGGCTCCTGACACGTCGGCGGGGAGCAGGTCAGGCGAAGGGCGCGCGGGCGTCCACGACCCGGCTCAGCCGACCAGCGGTCCGCCAGAGGCGGGCGGTGAGGTCCCGGTCCTCCTCGGTGACGAGGTTGCCCATCACCCGCAAGGCCAGGGTCATCAGCAGCCGCGACCGCATGCCGACCGGGCCGAGCAGGCCCAGCAGGCCGGGCACGGTGATCAGCCCGGCGAGCCGGCGCGCCACGCTGAAGGACGGCCCGTAGTGGCTGCTCAGCAGCGCCGGCCAGGCGCGGCGGAGGTCACCGTCGCCGGGCAGCAGGTCGGCGAGCAGCCGCCCGGTCTCCAGCCCGTAGTCGATGCCCTCCCCGTTGAGCGGGTTGACGCACGCGGCAGCGTCCCCGACCAGCGCCCAGTTGGCCCCCGCCACGCCGCTCACCGCCCCGCCCATGGGCAGCAGGGCGGAGGTGGGGCTGCGCAGCGTCTCCCCGAGGGCGAAGTCCTGGCGCCGCTGGTCGGCGTAGAAGCGCATCAGCGGCCGCAGCGCCACGTCGGCCGGCCGCGCGGCCGTGGCCAGCGAGCCCACCCCCAGGTTCACCTGCCCGCCGCCCAGCGGGAAGATCCAGCCGTAGCCCGAGAGCAGCTCGCCCCGTTCCCCCCGCAGCTCCAGGTGGGAGGAGATCCACTCGTCCGGGCGCTCGGTGTCGACGTAGCACCGCCCGGCCACCCCGTAGACCGTGTCCCGGTGCCAGGTGCGTCCCAGCAGCCGACCCAGCGACGAGCGGACGCCGTCGGCGACCACCAGGCGGCGGCACGGGATCGTTCGCGGCCCGTCCGCCGTGGCGAAGACCACCGCCGAGACGCGGTCGCCGTCGCGGACGACGTCCACGGCCCGGGCACCGGACAGCGCCGTGGCGCCGGCGTCGAGAGCGGCGGTCCGGATCCGGTCGTCGAGGTCGGTGCGCGGCACGGCCGACCCGTGGTCGGGCAGCGAGCCGCCGGGCCAGGGCAGCTCGAGGACCTGACCGAAGCCGTGCGCGCGCAGGCCGCGGTTCACCGCCCGGCCGCGGCTCCAGTCGCCGAGCCCCAACCGGTCCAGCTCGGCCAGGGCGCGGGGGGTGAGCCCGTCGCCGCAGGTCTTGTCCCGGGGGAAGGTGGCCGCATCGGCGAGCAGCACCTGCTCACCCGTCCGGGCGGCCCAGGCGGCGGCCGAGGACCCCGCAGGGCCGGCTCCGACCACCAGCACATCGGCGCGCTCCGCGACCGCCATCGACCCCCCGTCCGTGCTGCCTGCCCGTGCATCAGCCCGGCCATCCTGCCACCGGCCCCCACGCCCGGTTTCCGCACGGCGGACGTGCCCTAATTCCCTCCCAGCAGCCGCTGGGCACCACGGTCCGTCCGCGTGCCGGAACTGTCCCCGCAGCGTCGTACAGTGAGCGTGACGGACCTCGTGAAGACATTCACGAGCACTGGCAGCTACGGACGACCACGTCGAGGACGACGGCGGAAGGGCGGTTATGAACCCCTACCTGGGCATCGTGATCCTGCTGGCCCTCGCGGCCGGCTTCGTCGCGCTGACCATCATCACGAGCCTGCTGGTCGGTCCCGGACGCTACAACCGCGCCAAGTACGACTCCTACGAGTGCGGCATCGAGCCCACCCCCCAGCCGGTCGGCGGCGGGCGGTTCCCGGTGAAGTACTACATCACCGCGATGCTCTTCATCATCTTCGACATCGAGATCGTCTTCCTCTACCCGTGGGCGGCCTCCTTCGACCTGATGGGCACCTTCGCACTGGTCGAGATGGTCCTCTTCATCCTCACCGTGTTCGTCGCCTACATCTACGTCCTGCGCCGGGGAGGGCTGGAATGGGACTGACCGCAGCACGCCCGGCCCGCCGCACCGCGCCCCACAACACCGACACCGCACGAGGGAAGTACTGACATGGGTCTCGAGGAGAAGCTCCCCAGCGGGGTCCTGCTGACCACGGTCGAGGGCCTGTTCGGGTACATGCGCAGCGCTGCGTTCTGGCCGGCGACCTTCGGCCTGGCCTGCTGCGCCATCGAGATGATGACCTACGGGGCGCCTCGCTACGACTCCGGCCGCTGGGGCCAGGAGGTCTTCCGGGCCTCGCCGCGCCAGGCCGACCTGATGATCGTGGCCGGTCGGGTCAGCCAGAAGATGGCACCGGTCCTGCGCCAGATCTACGACCAGATGCCCAACCCGAAGTGGGTGCTGGCCATGGGCGTCTGCGCGAGCACCGGCGGCATGTTCAACAACTACGCGATCGTGCAGGGCGTCGACCACGTCGTGCCCGTCGACATGTACCTGCCCGGCTGCCCGCCGCGGCCGGAGATGCTGATCGACGCGATGTTCAAGCTCAAGGACAAGGTCGCCAACACCCCGATCGGCACCCACGCCCAGGAGGCGGCGGCCGCCGCCGAGCAGGCGCAGCTGGTGGCTCCGTCCACCCGGGAGCTCAAGGGGCTGCTGCGGTGAGCGGGGACAACCGGGGCGACCGCACGGCGAGCGGCGAGCCGATCAGCGCCGAGTCCGACGCGAAGGCCCGCGTGAAGGGTGCTGTGCCCGAGGGCGAGTCCGCCCCTGACGCCGGCACCCGGGCAGGCTCGCTGACGGGTCCGGCGCCCGACATCGCCTCCGACGAGAGCGAGGCCAGCGAGGACCGCTCCGAGCTCGCGGTGTCGAGCCAGCCCGCCGCCGAGGTCCTCGAGACCCGGCAGGGGATGTTCGGCGTCCGCGGGACGGGCGACACCTCCGGGTACGGCGGCCTCACCCGCACGATCGAGTTCCCCTCCGCGGTGCAGCCTCCCTTCGGTGGCTGGTGGGACCAGGTCCACGACCGCATCGGGACGCTCATGCACGGCACCGAAGGGGTCCTCACCAAGGTCGTCGTCCACCGCGGGGAGATCACGTTCCACGTCGCCCGGCAGCACCTGGCCGCCCTGGTGCGGCACCTCCGCGACGACGCCCAGCTGCGGTTCGAGTTCTGCAGCAGCGTCTCGGGGGTCCACTACCCGGCGGACGCGGGGGCGGAGCTGCACGTGGTCTACCACCTGCAGTCGATGACCCACAACCGGCGGATCCGCCTCGAGGTCTCGGTGCCCGACACCCACCCGCACGTCCCCTCTGTCGTCGCCACCTACCCGACGGCCGACTGGCACGAGCGCGAGACCTGGGACATGTTCGGCATCATCTTCGACGGCCACCCGGCCCTGACCCGCATCCTGATGCCCGACGACTGGCCGGGCCACCCGCAGCGCAAGGACTACCCGCTCGGCGGCATCCCCGTGGAGTACAAGGGCGCCGTGGTCCCGCCCCCCGACCAGCGGAGGAGCTACACCTGATGAGCAGCATGGCCGACTCCCACCTGCAGGACACGACGAGCGCCGCCGACGGTGCGCAACCCGAGGACGCCTACGGCGCCGCGAGCGGCGCGGCCGAGGGTCGGGTCTACACCGTCACCGGCCAGGACTGGGACTCCATCGCCGCCGAGCAGGCCGAGCGCGGCGACGAGCGGATCGTGGTCAACATGGGCCCCCAGCACCCCTCGACGCACGGGGTGCTCCGGCTCATCCTCGAGATGGAGGGGGAGTCGGTCACCGAGGCCCGCTGCGGCATCGGCTACCTGCACACCGGCATCGAGAAGAACCTGGAGTTCCGCAACTGGACCCAGGGCACCACGTTCGTCACCCGGATGGACTACCTCGCCCCGCTGTACAACGAGACGACCTACTGCCTCGGGGTCGAGCGGCTGCTGGGCATCGAGGAGGAGATCCCCGAGAAGGCCAACGTCATCCGGGTGATGATGATGGAGCTCAACCGGATCTCCTCCCACCTGGTCTGCATCGCCACGGGCGGCATGGAGATCGGCGCGCTGACGGTGATGACCATCGGCTTCCGCGAGCGCGAGAAGGTCCTCGACGCCTTCGAGCTGATCACCGGCCTGCGGATGAACCACGCCTACATCCGTCCCGGTGGCGTCGCCCAGGACCTGCCCGACAACGCGCTGGAGCACGTCCGCGACCTCGTGGCGTGGATGAAGAAGCACCTGCCGGAGTACGCCGCCTTCTGCAACGAGAACCCGATCTTCAAGGGCCGGCTGTCCGGCGTGGGCCACCTCGATCTCGCCGGCTGCCTGGCGCTGGGGGTCACGGGGCCGCCGCTGCGAGCCACCGGCTACGACTGGGACCTGCGCAAGAGCCAGCCCTACTGCGGCTACGAGACCTACGACTTCGAGGTCCAGACCTGGGACACGATGGACGCGTACGGGCGTTTCCGGATCCGGCTCAACGAGATGTGGGAGAGCCTCAAGATCGTCGAGCAGTGCGTGGGGCGCCTGGAGAAGATGGCCGGCGACCCGGTGATGGTCGCGGACCGCAAGATCGCCTGGCCCGCTCAGCTGTCCATCGGCTCGGACGGTATGGGCAACTCCAACGAGCACATCAAGCACATCATGGGCGAGTCGATGGAGTCCCTGATCCACCACTTCAAGCTGGTGACGGAAGGCTTCTCCGTGCCGCCCGGCCAGGCCTACGTCCCGGTCGAGAGCCCGCGCGGGGAGCTCGGCGCCCACGTCGTCTCCGACGGCGGCACGCGCCCGTTCCGGACGCACTACCGCGACCCGAGCTTCACCAACCTGCAGGCCATGCCCGCGATGTGCGAGGGGTCGATGGTGTCCGACGTGGTGGTCGCGGTGGCGAGCCTGGACCCGGTGATGGGTGGGGTGGACCGTTGACCCCGCTCCCCGAGCTTGCCGAAGGGTTCGTGCCTGTCGAGCGGAACCTGACCGAGCGGCGCCTGGCCCGCCCTCGGCGCTGCGCTCCGCGAGCGCTCCGCTCCGCGCCAAACGCCCGACCCACCCGGCCAGGCGCCGCTCGGTCAGGGTCCGCTCGACCCTCCGGTTCGCGGCGAGCAGGTCTCCTGTCCTCCGCCGCTAGCCGGTCGTTGCTGGCTGTCGCGAGCGGCGCGTCGGGCACCATCGCCCCCTGGGGCGCACGTTCACGATCTCGGAGGGGCGCATGAGCAACCTGGTCGAGCCGCAGGGGCCCGGGGCCCGGGCGGGGAGCCCGGTGGGGGACCACGGGGTGGAGGCGTTGGCCAACCACGGGCACGGGAAGACGCACTTCGACGAGCCGAGCCTGGACTTCGACGGGCCGGCGACCCTGATCGACGACGGCGTGCTGGAGGAGCTGCGGCTGGTGGCCGGGCGCTACCCCCAGGCGCGGTCCGCGCTGCTGCCGATGCTGCACCTCGTGCAGAGCGTCGAGGGGCGGGTGACCCCGGCCGGGATCGAGGCCTGTGCCCGCATCCTCGGGCTCAGCACGGCTGACGTCAGCGGGGTCGCGACCTTCTACACGATGTACAAGCGCCGTCCGGTCGGGAAGTACCACGTCGGGGTCTGCACCACCGCGCTCTGCGCGATCATGGGCGGCGACGAGGTCTTCGCCCGCCTGCAGGACCACCTCGGCGTCGGCAACGACGAGACCACCGAGGACGGCCAGATCACCCTGGAGCACCTCGAGTGCAACGCGGCCTGCGACTACGCGCCGGTGATGATGGTCAACTGGGAGTTCTTCGACGACACCACGCCGGAGAAGGCGGTCGAGGTGGTCGACGCGCTCCGGTCCGGCGCCCCGGTGCAGGCGACCCGCGGCGCCCGCGTCGTCACCTGGCAGGAGACCGAGCGCGTGCTCGCCGGGTTCCCCGACGGGCGGGCCGACGAGGGCCCGGCCTCCGGCGAGGCGTCCCGGCTGGGTCTGCAGATCGCCCGCGAGCGGGGCTGGCAGGCCCCAGCCGTACCCACCCCCGACGCCGAGCCGACGGAGACCGCATGACCGACACGCTGACCCCGGTCCTCACCGCGAACTGGGCCGACGACCAGGCCTGGAAGCTCGCCAGCTACGAGCGCTCCGGCGGCTACCGGGGGCTCCGCAACGCGTTGGCCCTCGAACCCGCCGACGTCGTCGCCCAGGTCAAGGACTCCGGCCTGCGAGGCCGGGGAGGCGCCGGGTTCCCGACGGGGATGAAGTGGGGCTTCATCCCGCAGGACAACCCCAAGCCCAAGTACCTCGTGGTCAACGCCGACGAGTCCGAGCCGGGGACCTGCAAGGACATCCCGCTCATGATGGCCTCGCCGCACACCCTGGTCGAGGGCGTCATCATCTCCGCCTACGCCATCCGCTCGAACACCGCGTTCATCTACGTCCGCGGCGAGGTCGTGCACGTGGTCCGCCGGCTGCAGCAGGCCGTCCGCGAGGCCTACGCCGCCGGCTACGCGGGCCAGAACATCCTGGGCACCGGCTACGACCTCGAGATCATCGTGCACGCCGGCGCCGGGGCCTACATCTGCGGCGAGGAGACAGCGCTCCTCGACTCCCTCGAGGGCCGTCGCGGCCAGCCCCGGCTGCGGCCCCCGTTCCCGGCCGTCGCCGGTCTCTACGCCAGCCCGACGGTCATCAACAACGTCGAGTCCATCGCCTCCGTGCCCTCGATCCTCGCCCGGGGCGCGGCCTGGTTCTCCTCGATGGGCACGGAGAAGTCCAAGGGGATGACCATCTACTCCCTGTCCGGGCACGTGACCCGGCCCGGACAGTTCGAGGCGCCGCTCGGGATCACCCTCCGCACGCTGCTGGACCTGGCCGGGGGCATCCGGGCCGGTCACGAGCTGAAGTTCTGGACCCCGGGCGGCTCGTCCACCCCGATCCTCACCGCGGAGCACCTCGACGTGCCGTTGGACTACGAGGGCGTCGCCAGCGTGAAGTCGATGCTGGGCACCAAGGCCCTGCAGTGCTTCGACGAGACGACGTCGGTGGTCCGCACGGTGCTGCGCTGGACGGAGTTCTACAAGCACGAGTCCTGCGGCAAGTGCACCCCGTGCCGGGAGGGCACCTGGTGGCTGGTGCAGATCCTCAAGCGCATGGAGGCCGGCCGCGGCGAGGTGGGCGACATCGAGAAGCTGCTCGACCTCTGCGAGAACATCCTCGGCCGCTCGTTCTGCGCCCTCGGCGACGGGGCCACCTCGCCGATCAGCTCGGCCATCCTGTACTTCCGCGAGGAGTTCGAGGCCGCGATGCACACCCCCGCGTGGGAGCTGTTCCCCTACGAGCGGAGCACCATCTTCGTCCGCGAGCCGGCCCTGGCCGGGCCGGCTCCGCGGCGGGCACTGGAGGAAGGTCAGGCATGACGGTCACCAGCCGGTCCACCGGCTCACCGAGCAGCGGGGACGAGCTCGCCCAGCGCGAGGACCTCCTCACGCTGACCATCGACGACGTCGAGGTCTCGGTGCCCAAGGGCACCCTGGTCATCCGCGCTGCCGAGCTCATCGGCGTCGACATCCCGCGGTTCTGCGACCACCCCCTGCTGGAGCCGGTGGGCGCCTGCCGGCAGTGCCTGGTCGAGGTGCCCGACGCCGGCAACGGCCGGGGCATCCCCAAGCCGCAGGCCTCCTGCACGCTGGAGGTCGCGGCCGGCATGGTGGTCAAGACCCAGGTCACCTCACCGGTCGCCGACAAGGCCCAGCACGGCAACATCGAGTTCCTGCTGGTCAACCACCCGCTCGACTGCCCGATCTGCGACAAGGGCGGGGAGTGCCCGCTGCAGAACCAGGCGATGACGCACGGGTACGGCGAGAGCCGGTTCCACGACGTCAAGCGGACCTACCCCAAGCCGGTGAACATCTCGGCCAACATCCTGCTGGACCGGGAGCGCTGCGTCCTCTGTGCCCGGTGCACGCGGTTCTCCGAGCAGATCGCCGGCGACCCTTTCATCACCCTGATCGAGCGCGGGGCGCTCCAGCAGGTGGGCATCTACGAGCGCGAGCCCTTCCAGTCCTACTTCTCCGGCAACACCATCCAGATCTGCCCCGTCGGGGCGCTCACCAACGCCTCCTACCGGTTCCGCGCCCGCCCCTTCGACCTGACCTCGACGCCGTCGGTGGCCGAGCACGACGCCTGCGGCTCAGCCATCCGGGTCGACCACCGGCGCGGCGTCGTGGTCCGCCGGTTGGCCGGGGACGACCCCGAGGTCAACGAGGAGTGGATCACCGACAAGGACCGCTTCGCCTTCGCCTCCGGGCGCGGAGACGACCGGCTTCTGCGTCCGCTGGTCCGTGACCACGACACGGGCACCCTGCGACCGGCGTCCTGGCCCGAGGCCATCGACGTCGCGGTCGAGGGCCTGCGCCGGGCGATCTCACCCCCACCCGTCGAGGCCGAGGACGCACCCCCTCCCGCTCGGGGCGTCGGCGTGCTGACCGGCGGCCGGCTCACCCTCGAGGACGCCTACGGGTACGCGAAGTTCGCCCGCACGGTGCTCGGCACGAACGACATCGACTTCCGGGCCCGCCCGCACTCGGAGGAGGAGGCCCGGTTCCTCGCCGCCGCCGTCGCCGGGACCGGACGGGGCGTCACCTTCGCCGAGCTGGAGTCGGCGTCGTCGGTGCTGCTGGTCTGCCTGGAGCCGGAGGAGGAGGCCGGCACGGTCTTCCTCCGGCTGCGCAAGGCGTTCCGGGGCGCCGGCCTCGCCTCCTGGACGGTGGCACCGCTGCTCAGCCAGGGCGCCGCCAAGATGGGCGCGACCCTGGTGCCGACCATGCCGGGGACGGAGGCGTCGGCGCTGGACGCGCTCGACCTGCCTCTGGACGCCCGCTCCGTCGTCCTCGTCGGTGAGCGTGCGGCGCGCTCCGCCGGGACCCTCAGCGCCTGCCTGCGGCTGGCCGCCCGGACCGGGGCCCGGCTGGCCTGGGTGCCGCGACGCGCGGGCGACCGCGGCGCCGTCGACGCCGGGTGCCTGCCGAACCTGCTGCCCGGCGGACGTCCGGTCCTGGACCCCGCCGCCCGGGTCGACACCCAGGCGACCTGGGGGGTGCGGTCCCTGCCCGCGGTGCCTGGACGAGACACCGGCCAGATGCTCACCGATGCCCTCGAGGGCCGGCTGGCAGCCCTGGTCGTCGCCGGGGTCGAGCTCGACGACCTGCCCGACCCGCACACCGCCCGCCGGGCGTTGGAGGACGTCGGCTTCGTCGTCAGCCTCGAGACCCGGGTCTCCGCGGTCACCGAGCGCGCCGACGTCGTCTTCCCCGTCTCGCTGGTCAGCGAGCGCAGCGGCACGTTCCTCACCTGGGAGGGGCGTGAGCGCCCCTTCGACGCCGTCCTCACCCAGCCGAACGCGATGTCGGACCTGCGGGTGCTGGCCGCGCTGGCGGAGGGCTTCGGGTCCGACCTCGGCTTCCGCACCACCGAAGGCGCCCGGGCCGACCTCGCCGACCTCGGCCACTGGGAGGGGGCGCGGGCCACAGCGCCCGACCTCGGGCCGGGGCGGGCCCCGGTGCCGGACGTCACGACACCGGTGCTGGCCACCTGGCGGCTGGCGCTCGACGACAGCCGGGCGGTGGACGGGGAGCCGTTCCTGCTCGCGACCGCCCGTCCACCGGTCGCCCGGATGAGCCCGGGCACCGCGGCTGCTGCCGGGCTGACGACGGCGGTGGACGTGCGCGGTCCCCGCGGGTCGCTGACCTTCCCGCTCGAGCTCGACCCGACCATGGTGGACGGCGCGGTCTGGCTGCCCACCCGGGCGCCGGGCCTCGGCCTGGCCGAGCACCTCGGCGTCGGCGCGGGCGGGCTGGTCGAGGTGTCCGCCCCGGACTCGGAGCTACGGCCACGTGAGCGCGGACGGGAGCGCGGCATGACCTCCCTCGCGCTGAGCCCGCTGGACCTGGGCCCGTTCCTGGCCGACCGCTGGTGGCTGGTGGCGGCCAAGGCCGTGCTGGCCCTGGTGCTGCTGCTCGTCCTGACCCTGTTCACCATCTGGTACGAGCGGCGCCTGGTCGCCTTCATGCAGCACCGCAAGGGCCCGAACATGAACGGCCCCTTCGGCCTGCTGCAGTCCCTCGCCGACGGCATGAAGCTGATGTTCAAGGAGGACTTCACGCCGAAGGCCGCCGACAAGGTCGTCTTCATGCTGGCGCCCTTCGTGACCGCGGTCCCGGCCATCACGGCCTTCGCGGTCATCCCCGTCGCCGGTGAGGTGCGGATCCCCTTCACCGACATCACCACGCCGCTCCAGGTCACCGACCTGCCCGTCTCGGTGCTGTTCATCGTCGCCGTCGCCTCGATCGGCGTCTACGGCATCGTGCTGGCCGGCTGGTCCTCCGGCTCGACCTACGCGCTGCTGGGCGCCCTGCGCTCCAGCGCGCAGGTGATCAGCTACGAGGTGGCGATGGGCCTCGCGCTCGTCGCGGTGTTCCTCTACGCGGGGTCGCTGTCCACGTCGGAGATCGTGGCCCGGCAGGCCGAGCCGGCGGTGACCATCCTCGGCCAGGACCTGCCCGTCTGGTTCGCGGTGCAGCTGATCCCGTCGTTCCTGATCTACCTGATCGCCATGGTGGGGGAGACCAACCGGGCCCCGTTCGACCTCCCCGAGGCCGAGGGCGAGCTGGTGGGCGGCTTCCACACCGAGTACTCCTCGATGCGCTTCGCCATGTTCTTCATGGCCGAGTACATGAACATGATCACGGTGTCGGCGCTGGCCACGACGCTGTTCCTCGGCGGCTGGCACGCACCGCTCCCGTTCAACCTGATCCCGGGGTCCGACGCCGGGTGGTGGGGCCTGCTGTGGTTCCTGATCAAGGTCGTGCTCGTGCTGTCGGTCTTCGTCTGGCTGCGCGGCACCCTGCCCCGGCTCCGCTATGACCAGTTCATGCGGTTCGGCTGGAAGTGGCTGATCCCGATCTCGCTCGGCTGGATCCTGCTCGTGGCCACCTTCCGGGTCGCCCGCCGCGAGGGCTGGTTCGACACCCCGGTCTTCTGGGTGGTCGCCGTGGCCGTCTTCGTCGTCCTGCTCGCGGTCTCGTTCTTCGGCGGCGGCCAGGACGAGCCCGCGGCCACACCGCAGCCTGACGGGCCGTTCGACGCCTTCGCCGGCGGCTACCCCGTGCCGCCGAGAGCCGGGCAGGAGCTGCCCGAGCTGGCCCAGGTGCTCCCGGGCGACGCCGACCGACCCCCCGCACCCGCACCCGAGAGGGGAGAGGCCTGATGGGCCTGTTCGACCCGGTCGCCGGCTTCGGCGTCACGTTCCGCACCATGTTCCGCAAGACCTTCACCGAGGAGTACCCGACCGCGCCCAAGGTGACGGCGCCCCGGTTCCACGGCCGGCACCAGCTCAACCGCTGGCCCGACGGGCTGGAGAAGTGCGTCGGCTGCGAGCTGTGCGCGTGGGCCTGCCCCGCCGACGCCATCTACGTCGAGGGCGCCCAGAACACCGACGAGGAGCGCTTCTCCCCGGGCGAGCGCTACGGCCGCGTCTACCAGATCAACTACCTGCGCTGCATCCTCTGCGGGCTCTGCATCGAGGCCTGCCCCACCCGGGCGCTCACCATGACCAACGAGTTCGAGCTCGCCGACGACAGCCGGGCGGCGCTGATCTATGAGAAGTCCGACCTGCTCGCCCCGCTGCTGCCCGGCATGGACGCGCCGCCCCACGATCGTCGACTCGGCGACGACGAGCAGGCATACTTCCTCGGGCTGCCCGGCTCCGGGCGGCCCGACGACCGGGCCGGCGACCTCAGCGGGGTCGTCCCGCAGCCGGTCAACCAGGGCTACCTGAACAAGAAGCGCGCGGCCAAGGCGGCGTCCGGCTCGAGCACCGACGAGGGGAGGTGACCGGCATGTCTTTGCTGCTGGTTCCTCTGGTGACGGGCGCCGAGGTGGCGTTCTGGTTGCTGGCCCCCGTGATGGTGCTCGCCGCGTTGGGGATGATCCTGTCCCGCAAGCCGGTGCACTCCGCGCTCTGCCTGGCCACGGTCATGATCTCGTTGGCGGTCCAGTACGCGGCGCTGGAGGCCCCCTTCCTGTTCGCGGTGCAGATCATCGTCTACACCGGGGCGATCCTGATGCTCTTCCTCTTCGTGCTGATGCTGGTGGGCGTCGACGCCGCCGACTCGCTGGTGGAGACGATCAAGGGCCAGCGCCCGCTCGCGATCCTCGCCGGGGTGGCCTTCGGCGCCCTGCTGGTGTTTGCGGTCGGCAACGCCGTGGTCGGGCCCTCCGCCGGGCTGGCCGGGGCCAACGGCGAGAACGGGGGGAACGTCCAGGGGATCGCAGCCCTGCTGTTCAACCGCTACGTCTTCATCTTCGAGGCCACCTCCGCGCTGCTGATCACCGCAGCGGTCGGGGCCATGGTGCTCGCGCACCGGGAGCGGCTCACCCAGAAGCTGACCCAGGGCGACCTCGCCGCAGACCGCCTCCGGCGCTACGCCGAGCGGGGTGACCACCCTGGGCCGCTGCCCACCCCGGGCGTCTTCGCCCGGCACAACGCCGTCGACACCCCGGCCCTGCTGCCCGACGGGAGCGTGTCCGAGCTCAGCGTCTCGGCCACCCTGCGGGCGCGGGGCGAGATCCTCAACGGCCAGGACCTGGTCGGGCCGATGGACACCACCATGCGGGCGCTGGGTGCCGACGAGGCCGACGAGGACCGACCGCCCCACCGGACCGAGGCGCTGCCGAGGTCGGACGGCCCGCTGCGCGGAGGGGAGGGCTCGCGGTGAACCCGGACTCCTACATCGTGCTGTCGGCGATCCTGTTCACCATCGGCACGGTGGGCTTCATGACCCGCCGCAACGCCATCGTGGCCTTCATGTGCGTGGAGCTGATGCTCAACGCCGCCAACCTCGCGCTGGTCACCTTCTCCCGGGTGCACGGCACCCTGGACGGCCAGATCGCCGCGTTCTTCGTCATGGTGGTGGCCGCAGCCGAGGTCGTGGTCGGGCTCGCCATCATCATCACGATCTTCCGCACCCGCCGTTCGGCCTCGGTCGACGACGCGAACCTGTTGAAGTTCTAGGGGACGTCGATGCTCGCACTGGAAGTCGTTCCCCCCGTCGCCGCCACCGGGCTGTTCTCGCTCGCCTGGCTGATGATCGCCATCCCCGCCGCCAGCGCCGCCCTGCTGCTGCTCATCGGCCGCGCTGGTGACCGCTGGGGCCACCTGCTCGGCACGCTCGCGCCGTTCGCGTCCTTCGTCGTGGGGCTCCTGCTCTTCGTGCAGCTGCTCGGTCGGGAGGAGGCGTCCCGCGCGGTCGGGGTGCCGCTGTACGAGTGGTTCGGCAGCGGCCGCTGGAGCATCGGCGTGGGGCTGCTGGTCGACCAGCTCTCGATCGTCTTCGTGCTGCTGATCACCGGGGTGGGCGGGCTCATCCACGTCTACTCCATCGGCTACATGGCCCACGACGAGCGCCGGCGCCGGTTCTTCGGCTTCCTCAACCTGTTCGTCGCCGCCATGCTCCTGCTGGTGCTGGCCGACAACTACCTCGTGCTCTTCGTCGGCTGGGAGGGCGTCGGCCTGGCCTCCTACCTGCTCATCGGCTTCTGGTCCCACAAGCCGAGCGCGGCCACCGCGGCCAAGAAGGCCTTCGTGGTCAACCGCGTCGGGGACATCGGCATGAGCGTGGCCATCATGTTCATGCTCTACCTCTTCGGGTCCTCGGCCTTCGTCGACGTCAACGCCGGCTCGGCGGCCATGCCGCCGCTGGTGGCCACCGTCCTCGGCCTGCTGCTGCTCCTCGGGGCCTGCGGGAAGTCCGCGCAGGTGCCCCTGCAGTCCTGGCTGCTCGACGCCATGGAGGGACCCACGCCGGTCTCGGCCCTGATCCACGCAGCCACCATGGTCACCGCCGGGGTCTACCTGGTCGTCCGCAGCTACGCCGTCTTCGCCGAGTCCGAGGCCGCCAGCACCGCCGTCGTCGTCGTCGGGACGGTGACGCTGCTGGTCGGCGCCTGGATCGGCTGTGCCAAGGACGACATCAAGAAGGTGCTCGCCGGGTCCACCATGAGCCAGATCGGCTACATGATGCTGGCGGCCGGGATCGGTCCGGCGGGCTACGCGTTCGCGATCTTCCACCTGCTGACCCACGGCTTCTTCAAGGCCAACATGTTCCTCGGCGCCGGCTCGGTGATGCACGGGATGGCCGACGACGTGAACATGCGCCACTACGGCGCCCTGGCGAGGCCGATGCGGATCACCTTCGTCACCTTCGCCGCGGGCTACCTGGCGATCATCGGCTTCCCGTTCTTCTCCGGCTACTACTCCAAGGACCACATCATCGAGGCGGCCTTCGAGCACAACCCCGTGATCGGGCTGCTCGCCCTGCTCGGGGCCGGGGTCACCGCCTTCTACATGACGCGGCTGATGCTGATGACCTTCTTCGGCGCGAAGCGCTGGGAGCGGGGGGTGCACCCGCACGAGTCGCCCCTGGTGATGACGGCGCCGTTGGTCGTCCTCGGGGCTGCCTCCGTCGTGGGCGGGATGGTCCTCAACGGCTGGATCGAGGGCTGGCTCCACCCGGCCACCGGCGGTGCTGCCGAAGGGGCCCACGAACCGACGGGGCTGCTGCACTTCACCGTCGTGGGCGTGGCCACCCTGGTCGTGGTCGCGGCCGGGGTGGCGGTCAGCGTCGCGCTGTTCGGCCCGCGCCGCGTCATCCCCGGCCAGGCGCCGCAGAGCCGCTCCCCGTTCACCCTCGCCGGACGGCGGGACCTGTACGGCGACGCCCTCAACGAGGCGGTCTTCATGCGGCCGGGCCAGCAGATGACCGCCGCGCTCGCCCGGTTCGACGCGAATGCCGTCGACGGGGTGGTCCGGGGGACCGGTCTCGCGCTCGCCGACTTCTCCAGCCGGCTGCGCCGGGTGCAGAACGGCTTCGTCCGCTCCTACGCCCTCACCATGATGGCGGGCGCCGCCGTCGTCGGCGCCGTCCTCGTGCTCGGCCGGCTGGGCTGAGGGAGAGATCACCATGAACCTGCCCTGGCTCACGCTGCTCGCTGTCCTGCCCACCATCGGCGCGCTGGTGGTGCTGTTCACCGGCGCCCGCGCCGCCAGGCTGGTCGCCCTGGTGGCGTCCCTGCTCACCCTCGCCCTGGCGCTGGTCGTGGCCGCCGGCTACAACCCGGGCGGAGGGATGCAGCTGAGCGAGCAGGTGGCCTGGATCAGGCCGCTGGGCGCGTTCTACGCCCTCGGACTGGACGGCATCGGGCTGACGCTGGTGCTGCTGGTCGTGCTCGTGACCCCTGTCGTGGTCCTGGCCAGCTGGCGTGACTTCGACGGGCCCGCGCGCACCTTCCCCGGAGTGACGGCGCCCCTCGCGCCCAAGTACGACAGCCGGATGTTCTTCGCCCTGGTGCTGGTGGTGGAGACCTGCGCGCTCTACCTCTTCCTCGCCACCGACGTCTTCCTGTTCTACGTCTTCTTCGAGGTCATCCTCATCCCGATGTACTTCCTGATCGGGGGGTTCGGGCCGACGGCCAAGCGCTCCGCCGCGGCCGCGAAGTTCCTGATCTTCGGCCTGCTCGGCGGCTTCGTCATGCTCGCCTCGGTGATCGGGCTCTACGTGCTCTCCGCCGCGGACGGCACGCCCAGCTACCTGCTGAGCGACCTGACCCAGCTCGACGTGGGCACAGCCACGGGCCGCTGGCTGTTCCTGGGCTTCATGTTCGCGTTCGCCATCAAGGCGCCCCTGGTCCCGCTGCACACCTGGTTGCCGGACGCCGCCGAGGAGTCCACCCCGGGCGGGGCGACCATGATGGTCGGCGTCATGGACAAGATCGGCACCTTCGGCATGATCCGGTTCTGCCTGGGGCTGTTCCCCGAAGCCAGCCAGTGGGCCACCCCCGTGGTGCTGGTGCTGGCCACCGTCTCCATCCTCTACGGCGCGGTGCTGGCCATCGCCAGCCGGGACATGATGCGGTTCGTCGCCTACACCTCCATCAGCCACTTCGGCTTCATCGTGCTGGGCATCTTCGCGCTCACCACCCAGAGCCTCGCCGGCTCGACGCTGTACATGCTGAACCACGGGCTCTCCACCGCCGCGCTGTTCATCGCCGTCGGCTACCTGGTCCGCCGCGGCGGCTCCCGGGACATCAACGCCTACGGCGGGGTGCAGAAGGTGGCGCCGGTGCTGGCCGGGTTGATGCTCTTCGCCGGGCTCTCCACCTTGTCGCTGCCGGGCCTGTCGAGCTTCGTCTCCGAGTTCATGGTGCTGGCGGGCACCTTCTCCCGCTACCCGGGCGTGGCCATCGTGTCGACCCTGGCCATCGTGCTGGCCGCGCTCTACATCCTGATCATGTACCAGCGCACGATGAACGGCCCGCTGAACCCGAGGCTGGAGGCTGAGCCGGTCCGAGACCTGAGCGGGCGGGAGCGCCTGGCCATGGCGCCGCTGGTGCTGCTGATCATCGCGCTCGGGGTCTTCCCCCGGCCGATGCTCGACGCCATCAACCCGGCGGTCGAGGCGACCATGAGCCTCGTCGGCGTGAGCGACCCGCAGCCGCGGGTGACAGCAGAGGAAGGCCGCTGATGACGACGACCGCAGGGGTCCTGCTGGCCATCGCCGCCCCCGACCTGGAGTACGGCCTGCTGATGCCGTTCATCCTGGTCTTCGCCGGAGCGTGCGTGGGCATCCTCGTCGAGGCGCTCGTGCCCCGGTCGCTGCGCCGGTCGGTCCAGGTCGCCCTGACCGTGCTGACCATCGGTGCGGCCTTCGCCGTCAACGCCCTCAACTGGGCCGCCGACCGGGTGGCCGTGGCCGCCGTCGGCTCGCTGGCCGTCGACGGGCCCACCGCGTTCATGTGGGCGCTCCTGCTGGTGCTCGGGCTGGTCTCGATCCTCACGTTCGGCGAGCGGTCCCTGGGCAGCGCGTTCGCCGCCCAGGCCGCCACGGTCCCGGGGAGCCAGGCCGAGCGTGAGGCCGTCGAGAAGCGCGTCGAGCACACCGAGGTCTTCCCGCTGGCGCTGTTCGCCCTCGCGGGCATGATGATGTTCCCCGCCTCCAACGACCTGCTGGCGATGTTCGTCGCGCTCGAGGTGCTGTCGCTGCCGCTCTACCTGCTCTGCGGGCTGGCCCGGCGGCGTCGGCTGCTCTCGCAGGAGGCGGCGCTCAAGTACTTCCTGCTCGGCGCCCTGTCCTCGGCGATCTTCCTCTACGGCGTCGCGCTGCTCTACGGCTACGCCGGCTCGTTCCAGCTGGCCGCGATCGACGCCGCCCTGAGCGCCGGGACCGGGAGCCCGGGCCTGCTGCTCGCCGGCATGGGCCTGCTGGCCATCGGCCTGCTGTTCAAGTTCGGCGCCGTCCCGTTCCACTCCTGGACCCCGGACGTCTACGCCGGCGCCCCGACGCCGGTGACCGCGTTCATGGCCGCCTGCACCAAGATCGCCGCGATCGGCGCCCTGCTGCGGGTGTTCTACGTCGCCCTCGGCGCCGACCGCTGGGACTGGCAGCCGCTGATGGCGATCATCGCGGTGGCCACGATGGCCGTCGGCTCGCTGGTGGCCATCACCCAGACCGACGTCAAGCGGATGCTGGCCTACTCCTCGATCGCCCACGCCGGCTTCATCCTGACCGCGTTCGTCGGCGCCGCGCAGGCCGCCAACGGGGCCCCGGCCGGGTCGCTGACCAGCGTCTCCTCGATCCTGTTCTACCTCGTCGCCTACGGGGCCGCGACGGTCGGCGCCTTCGCCATCGTCACCATGGTCCGCGACAGCAGCGGGGAGGCGACCCTGCTCTCCAGCTGGGCGGGCCTGGGGCACCGCTCGCCCCTGACCGCGGTCGTCTTCGGGGTGTTCCTGCTGAGCTTCGCGGGCATCCCGCTCACCAGCGGGTTCATCGGCAAGTGGGCGGTGTTCGCCGCCGCCTGGACCGGGGGCGCACGCTGGCTGGTCGTCGTGGCCGTCGTGATCAGCGTCGTCGCGGCGTTCTTCTACCTCCGCGTCATCGTGCTCATGTTCTTCACCGACGCCGAGCCGGCGCGACAGGACGGCTCGGACGTGCAGGTGGCCCGGCCGCAGGCGGTCACCCTGCTCGCGGTGGGAGTGGCCGTGGTGGCCACCGTCGGCCTGGGTGTCTTCCCCGGTCCCGTGCTGGACCTGGCCCAGCAGGCGGGTGAGTTCATCCGGTGAGTCCGGGGTCACCCTCGTGAGCGCCCGCTCCGTTGCAGGACCCGGATAGGCTGGCTCCGCCACAGGGGCGACCGCCGAAGGAGCGAAGTGCTAGCAGTGGGAACGCGGGACGACGTCTTCGAGCTCGGCCTGCGCGGTCAGCTGGACGTCGTCGAGGCGGCCCTGCTGCAGGCGGCCGAGGCGTCGACCCCCATGGTCACCGAGGCGGCGCAGCACATCATCGCCGCCGGTGGGAAGCGTTTCCGTCCCCTGCTCGTCGCGATCACCGCGCAGCTCGGTCCCGCCGCGGTGGCCGACGACGTGGTCAAGGCCGCGGTCGTGGTCGAGCTCACCCACGTCGCCAGCCTCTACCACGACGACGTCATGGACGAGGCCCGCCTCCGGCGCGGCTCGGTCAGCGCCAACTCGCGCTGGGGCAACACCGTGGCCATCCTCGTCGGCGACTTCCTCTTCGCCCGCGCCTCCGACCTGGTGGCCGAGCTGGGGCCGGAGTACGTCTCCCTGCAGGCCCGCACCTTCGCCCGGCTCGTGCAGGGCCAGATCGCCGAGACCGTCGGGGCCCCGCCGGGCGAGGACCCGCTGGACCACTACCTCCGCGTGCTGGCCGACAAGACGGGCGCGCTGATCGCCACCTCGGCCCTGTTCGGCGCCAAGCTGTCGGGGTGCTCGCCGGCCCTGCAGCAGCGGGTCGCCGAGTTCGGCGAGCAGATGGGGCTCGTCTTCCAGCTCAGCGACGACATCATCGACATCACCTCCGACGTGACCGGCAAGACCCCCGGCACCGACCTGCGCGAAGGCATCTCGACGCTGCCCACGCTGCTGGCCCGCCGCTCGGTGGACCCGGCCGACGCGCGGCTGCTCGAGCTCCTCGACTCCGACCTCAGCGACGACGCGGCCCTGGGGGAGGCCCTCTCCCTGCTCCGGCAGCACCCGGCGATCGACCAGGCACGGGCCGAGGTCGCCCGACGCGCTGCCGCGGCCCGCGACCTGCTGGACGACCTCCCGCCCGGCCCGGCCCGGCTCGCGCTGGTCGAGCTGTGCGACTCCGTCGTCAGCCGCGTGGTCTGACCGGCGCCGACCCCCGCCCGAGCCGGCCCACCGGGGCCGGCCCCGGGCAGGGGCGCTCGCTCACCAGATCTTGACCCGCTCCTCGGGGGGCATCCACAACGCGTCCGCCTCGGTGACCCCGAAGGCGTGGTGGAAGGCGTCGACGTTCTTGACGATCTGGTTGCACCGGAACTCGTTGGGCGAGTGCGGGTCCGTCGCCAGCCGCTGCTGCACGGTCTCCGGCCGGGCCTTGGACTGCCAGATGGCGCCCCAGCTGAGGAACAGCCGCTGCTCGGGGGTGTAGCCGTCGATCGGCTCCGTCGGTGAGCCCTCGGTGGCGATCCGGTGCGCGAGGTGGGCGATGCTCAGGCCCCCGAGGTCACCGATGTTCTCCCCGATGGTGAGCTGGCCGTTCACGTGCTGGCCCGCCCCGCCCTCGGGGGACAGCGCGTCGTACTGCTCGACCAGTGCGGCGGTCCGGGTCTCGAACGCCTCCCGGTCCTTCGCCGTCCACCAGTCCCGCAGGGCGCCGTCGCCGTCGCAGGTGGAGCCCTGGTCGTCGAACCCGTGGCCGATCTCGTGCCCGATCACCGCTCCGATGCCCCCGTAGTTGACGGCGTCGTCGGCGTCGGCGTTGAAGAACGGCGGCTGCAGGATCGCGGCCGGGAAGACGATCTCGTTCTTGAGCGGGTGGTAGTAGGCGTTGACCGTCTGCGGGGTCATCAGCCACTCCTCCCGGTCCATCGGCGCGCCGATCTTGGCCACCGAGCGGTCCGCCTCGAAGGCGTTGGCCCGCAGGACGTTGCCCAGCAGGTCGTCGCGCCGGATCTCGAGCGCTGAGTAGTCCCGCCACTTCGACGGGTAGCCGATGTGGGGCCGGAACTTCGCCAGCTTGTCGAGGGCCTCCTCCTTGGTCTCCTCGGTCATCCACTCCAGGTCGGTGATCGAGCGGCGGTAGGCCTCGATCAGGTTGGCCACCAGGGTGTCCATCCGCTCCTTGGCGGTGGGGGAGAAGTGCTGCTCCACGTAGACCCGGCCGACGGCCTCCCCGAGCGCACCCTCGACCAGGGCCACCCCGCGCTTCCACCGGTCCTTGATCTGGGGGGTGCCCGAGAGCACCGTCCCGTAGAAACGGAACCGCTCGTCGACGAAGGCGCTCGAGAGGTAGGGCGACAGCGAGGAGATGACCTTCCAGCGGGCCCAGGCGCGCCAGGTGGGCAGCCTCTCCTGCGTGAGCAGGTCCGCGACCGCGGGGAAGAACGAGGGCTGCGCCACCACGACCTCGGCCATGGCGTTCTCCGGGATGCCGGCCCCGTCGAGGAAGGCTCGCAGGTGGAGCCCGGGTGCGTCGGCCTCGAACGTCGCGAACGGCGTCAGGTTGTACATCAGCCGCAGGTCGCGGGTCTTGACCTTGTCCCAGTGCGCCGCCGCGATGTCGGTCTCCAGGGCGACCACGTCAGCGGCGAGGGCCTCGCTGTCGGCGGTGCCGGCGAGGGCCAGCGACGCGGCGACGTGCTCCTGGTAGGCCGCACGGATGTCGGCGTAGGTGTCGGAGCGGTAGTACTCCTCGTCGGGGAGACCGAGGCCCGACTGCTCCACGAACATCACGTAGCGCGTGGGGTCACCCGGGTCGGACTCGGCCTCCACCCCCACGAGGCCGGCGACGCCGCGCCGCGCGAACGCCCCCACCAGCCGGATCAGGTCCTCCGGGGTGCTCACGGCGTCGACCTCGGCCAGCGGCCCGGCCAGCGGGGCCGCGCCGGCGGCCTCGATGGCGTCGGTGTCCATGAAGCTGGCGAAGAGGTCGGCGATCTTGGCCTCGTCGCTTCCCGGGGCGCCGCCGTCCGAGCCGGTGATGATGTCGCGGACGGCCGCCTCGGCACGGTCGCGCAGGTCGACGAACGAGCCGATCAGGGGCTTGTCGTCCGGGATCTCGGTGCGGGCGGCCCAGCCGCCGTTCACGTGCCGGTACAGGTCGTCCTGGATCCGGACGGAGGGGTCGAAGTCGTCGAACTGGAAGGCGGGGGCAGGGGTGGTTGCACTCACCCGGCCGAGCCTACGTCGCCTCCGGTGGCGCCCTCGTTCTCACGCACCCCCTCTGGACAGCCACCCGTTGGAGGCGCATGCTGTAAATTCAACAAGCGTTGAATTAGGGGGCCGAGATGCGGACGACCTGCGTGGTGGCCGGTGGCGGGCCGGCCGGGATGATGCTCGGCCTGCTGCTGGCTCGCGCCGGCGTGGAGGTCGTGGTGCTCGAGAAGCACGGAGATTTCCTGAGGGACTTCCGTGGCGACACCGTCCACGCTTCGACGGTCCGGCTGCTCGACCAGCTGGGCCTGGGCGAGCAGTTCCGGGCGCTGCCGCAGAGCCGGCTGCAGAACTTCGAGCTGCCCCGGTCGGACGGCACGCGGCTGACGCTTGGCGACTTCCAGCGGCTGCCACCGCCGTACAACTACGTGGCGATGGTCCCGCAGTGGGACCTGCTCAACCTCCTCGCCGACGCCGGCCAGACGGAGCCGGCCTTCACGCTGCGGATGCGCACCGCCGCCGTGGGCCTGCTGCGCGATGGGGACTGCATCACCGGCGTCCGGACCCGCACGGCCGACGGCGTCGAGGACGATCTAGAGGCCGACCTGGTGGTTGCCTGCGACGGCCGGGGTTCGCTGCTCCGTCGGGCCGCCGGGCTGGTACCCAAGGAGTACCCCGTGCCCTTCGACACCTGGTGGTTCCGGCTGCCGCGGACCGAGAGCGAGCGCCGCGAGCAGGCCTCGTTGGTGCCGACCCTGTCCGGTGGGGAGATCATGCTCAGCATCCCGCGGACCGACTACTTCCAGATCGCCTACTTCAACCGGAAGGGTCTGGACGCGACGCTGCGGGCTGAGGGGATCGAGCGCTTTCGCGAGCGGGTCGCCCGGTTGCGTCCCGGCTTCGCCGACCGGCTGGACGCTCTGACCTCCACCGACGACCTGCACCATCTCGACGTTCGGATGGACCGGCTGAGGCGTTGGCACCAGCCCGGTCTGCTGCTGATCGGGGACGCTGCACACGCCATGTCGCCGGCCGGCGGCGTGGGCATAAACCTCGCCGTCCAGGACGCGGTTGCCGCGGCCACGCTGCTCGCGGAGCCGCTGGCGCAGAGGCGGCTCGCCGAGTCCGACCTGGCTCGGGTGCAGCGTCGTCGCTGGTGGCCGACGGCCATGCTCCAGCTGGCCCAGCGCGGCCTGCAACGGCTCATCTTCGAGCCGGCATTGAGTGGGCGGACGCCGTCGGCATTCCGGGTGGCGGCGGCGGTCGCCCGTCGGGTGCCGGCCCTGACGGTGGTACCGGCTCGGATGATCGCCTTCGGACCCCGGCCCGAGCACGCGCCACCCTTCGCCCGCCGGGCTGCCTGAGTGTCACCCGCCGGCCGCCGTCCCGGGCCCAGCCGGACCCGGGAGTCGGTGCTGGACGCCGCCCGCGTCGAGTTCGCCGCCCGCGGTTTCGCCGCTGTGACGTTGCGCCGGGTCGCCGCCCGGGCCGGCGTCGACCCCGCCATGGTCACCCACCACTTCGGCTCCAAGAGCGGCCTGTTCCGTGCGGTGCTCGACGTCCGTCTGGATCCTGGGGCCGAGATCGCTGTGGTGCTGCCCGGCCCGGTCGAGGAGCTGGCCGACCGGTTGCTCACCCGGCTGCTGGTGCTGTGGGACTCACCCGCCGGCACGGCGACGATCGCCGCCATCCGGACCGCCCTGCAGGACGAGGAGAGCACCCTGCTGCTCCGCGACCTGCTCCACAGCCAGGTGCTGGCGCCCCTGGCGGCCGGCCTGTCCGGGCCGGCGGAGGAGCGTCGCTGGCGGGTCGACCTGGTGGCCAGCCAGGTCACTGGCCTGCTCCTCACCCGCTACGTGCTGCGGCTGGAGCCGCTCGCCTCCGCCGCCCACCCGGCGGTCATCAGCGCCCTCGGCCCGACCCTGCAGCGCTACCTCAGCGGTCCGCTTCCCGCCGCTAGCCTGGAGCCATGAGGCGCCGCCGTGCTTGAGTGGGCCACCTTCGGCGCCGCGGCACTGGCCGCTCTGGGCACCTTCCTCGGTCCGCTCGTCGCCTACCGCAGCGTGACCCAGACCGCAGCCGCCACCCGCCGGCAGTCCGACGTCGACCGCTACATCTCCCTGGCCCTGGAGCCCGACGCCGTCGCCTGCCGGCTCGGCGTCGCCCAGCTGCAGTACCTGCTGAGCGCCGGTGACCTCTCCGAGGCCCAGCTCCACGCGGTCTCGGAGGCCATCGGCGCCGGCCTGCGCCGGCTGCAGGCGGAGATGGAGGCCGACCCGGACGCCGTGGTCTCCCTCGAGTGGGACCCCGCCGGCCTCGACCCGACCGCCCTTGACGAGCCGGGCGATACTGGAGGAGCAGACCGAGGAGGAGGAGCACCCTGATGGCCAAGGTCGTGAAGGTGACCAGCGCCGACGTGCAGCGCGCCCGCCTGCTGGTGCGGGTCAACGACTCCCTCCAGCGCCCCACCCCGGACGGCATCCGCAAGATCGCCGAAGCCCGCCCCCCGCGCCCCGCCGGGTCCGTGCAGCCGCAGACCGCTCCCGGCTGAGCCTCGGTCCTCAGACCGGCTCGGCCACCAGCCGCTCGCGACGGCTCGCGTTGGCCCGGTGGAGCCCGTGTCCGCTCATCAGCATCAGTGCCAGCCAGACCAGGCCGAACCCGATCCAGCGTCCCGTCGACATCTGCTCGCCGAAGTAGTACACGCCCAGCAGGAACTGCAGGGTCGGCGCGAGGTACTGCAGCAGTCCCAGGGCGGTCAGGGGGAGCCGGGTCGCCGCCGCCGCGAAGAACAGCAGCGGCACCACCGTGACCACGCCGGTGGCCACCAGGAGCAGGCTGTGCGCCCAGCCCAACATGATGAACGTGCTGTCGCCCCGGGTCTGGAGGTACACCACGAACCCCAGCGCCACCGGGGCGAGCAGCGCCGACTCCACGGTCAACGTCTCCACCGCGCCGCCGTTGACCTGCTTCTTCATCACCCCGTAAGTGGCGAAGCTGGCGGCCAGCACCAGCGAGATCCAGGGCAGCCGTCCGTACTCCACGGTCAGCACCACGACCGCCACGGCGGCCAGACCCACGCTCACCCACTGCAGGGCGGCCATCCGCTCACCGAGCACGACCACGCCGACGAGGATCGACAGGATGGGGTTGATGTAGTACCCCAGCGAGGTCTCGAGCACGTGACCGTGGTTGACCGCCCAGATGTAGAGGCCCCAGTTGACCGAGACGACGGCGGCGGCCAGCGCGAGCATGAGCAGCGTGCGGCGGTTGGCCAGCCGCCCGAACCAGCCGCGGCGCAGCAGCACGAGGGCCAGCAGGGCCGAGATGACCAGCGACCAGAGGACGCGGTGGGCCAGCAGCTCCAGGGAGCCGGCGCGGGCGACGAGCGGCCAGAACAGCGGCACCGCACCCCAGAGGCCGTAGGCCCCCAACCCGTAGAGGGTGCCCCGACGTTGCCGGTCCTGCTCGCTCACGGTGACCCTCCTGTTCGCCCCCGAGAGATTAGCCGATCGAAGCAGCGGCACGTCCCTAGGATCAGGCCATGACCAGCACAGTGACGGGACCCTCGGCGGGTGGCTCCGAGCCCCCCAGCTCGACAGCGCAGGCAGCGGGCAGAGGCGGGATCGAGGTCAACGGTCTCGGCACCATCGACGAGGCGGAGCGCAAGGGTCGGGCCCGCGACCTGTTCTGGCCCTGGTTCGGGGCCAACGTCTCGGTGTTCGGCATCAGCTACGGCGTCCTTCCTGCTGGGCTTCGGCATCTCGTTCGCCCAGGCCAGCGTGGTCGCCGTCGTGGGGATCGTCATCTCCTTCCTGCTGTGCGGCTTCGTGGCCCTGGCGGGGAAGCGGGGCTCGGCGCCCACCATGGTGATGAGCCGCGCGGCCTTCGGGGTGCGCGGGAACCGGCTGCCGTCGCTGCTGTCCTGGGTCCTCACGGTGGGCTGGGAGACCGTGCTCACCTCGCTCGCGGTGCTCAGCACCGCCACCGTGCTCGACCGGCTGGGCGCCGGCGGCGGCACCGCCACCAAGGTGGTCGCCCTCGTGGTGGTGGCCGCGCTGGTCGTCGCGGCCGGCGTCGCCGGGTTCACCGCGATCATGCGGCTGCAGCGGGTGATCACCATCGTCACCGGAGTGCTGACCGTGGCCTACGTCTTCCTGGTGGTGGACGAGATCGACCTCGGGGCCGTGCAGGCGCTGCCGGCCGGCTCCACCGCCGCCCTGGTCGGCGCCCTGGTGTTCATGATGACCGGGTTCGGGCTGGGCTGGGTCAACGCCGCCGCCGACTACTCCCGCTACCTGCCGCGGCGGACCCCGGGCGCCGGCGTGACGCTCTGGACGACGTTCGGCGGCGCCCTGGCCCCGGTCCTGCTGGTCGTCTTCGGCGTGCTGCTGGCCGCCTCCTCGGCGGAGCTGAGCGAGGGGATCGCGGCCGACCCGATCGGGGCCCTAACCACCGTGCTGCCGACGTGGTTCCTCGTGCCGTTCGCGCTCGTCGCCGTCCTCGGCCTGGTCGGTGGCGCCGTCCTGGACCTCTACTCGTCCGGACTCGCCCTGCTCAGCGCCGGCGTCCGGCTGCCACGCCCGGTGGCGGCCGGGGTCGACGGCGTGCTGATGGTCCTCGGCGCGGTCTACGTGGTCTTCTTCAGCGACAGCTTCCTCTTCACCTTCCAGGGCTTCCTCATCACGCTGGGCGTCCCCGTCGCCGCCTGGTGCGGCATCATGCTGGGCGACCTCGCCCTGCGCCGGCGCGACTACGACGAGCCGGCGCTCTACGAGCCCAGCGGGCGCTACGGGGACGTGCGGGTCGCGCCGATCGTGCTCATGGTGGTGGCGACGGTCCTCGGCTGGGGCCTGGTGACCAACACCTTCGCCGGTTGGCTGGGCTGGCAGGGCTACCTGCTGGGGCCGCTCGGCGGCCGCGAGGGCAGCTGGGCCTTCGCCAACCTGGGCGTGCTGGTGGCCCTGCTGGTCGGCTTCGCCGGCACCCTGGTGCTGGCCCGCCGCGCCGTGCGGGAGCAGGAGTCGGCATGACGCCCGGCGCGTGGCTGGTGGGGATCGACCTCCAGCACGTCTTCGGCGACCCCGCCAGTCCCTGGGCCTCGGCGCAGTACCCGCGGGCCGTCGAGGGCACCCGAGCGCTGCTGCCGGCGTTCGCCGGCCGCACTGTGCTGACCCGCTTCGTCGCCCCCGCGGTGCCGACCGGGGCCTGGGTGCCCTACTACGCCGACTGGCCCTTCGCCCTGGTGCCGGACAGCGACCCCCTCTACGCGCTCGCGCCGGAGCTGGCCAGCCTCGACGTCCCGGTGGTGACGGAGACGACGTTCGGCAAGTGGGGCCCGGCGCTCGCCCGGGCGGTGCAGGGGCGCCGAGGCCCTCGTGCTCACCGGCGTCTCGACCGACTGCTGCGTGCTCTCGACGGCGCTCGCCGCCGCCGATGCCGGGGTGGCCGTACAGGTGGTGACCGACGCGTGCGCTGGAGCGAGCGACGTCGACCACCGGCGGGCGCTCGAGGCGATGGCGCTCTACGCACCGCTGATCACCCTGACCACGGTGGCCGAGGTGCTCGGGTGAGCGGGCGCGGCGTGCTGGTCACCGGGTCCTCCCGCGGGGTGGGGGCGGCCGCCGCCCGTGCCTTCGCGGCGCGCGGCGACCGGGTCGTCGTGCACGCTTAGCCGGCCTGCACCGTACGCCGCCCCACCCCGCGGCGTCTGCTCGCTCCTGCGGCGTCTGTGGACGCCGCTGCGGCGAGGACGCGCCGCAGAGTTGCGTCAGACGATCACCTGCCAGACTCCCTCTCGAGCGCCGACGACCTCGAGGAGCCCCGTGAACATCCCGCCGGAGACGAACGTCCGGGTCGACGCCGCCGCGATGGAGCGCTTCGCCACCGAGCTCGCCGCGGCGGCGGGGATGCCGGCCGAGCGGGCGGCGCTGCTCGCCGAGCTGCTGACGGCGAACGACCTGCGTGGCGTGCTCAGCCACGGGACCCAGCAGCTGGCCACCTACGTCCGGCTCGTCCGGGACGGCTCGCTCAACCCCGCGCCGGAGCCGGCCGTCGTCCGGGAGACCGCGAACAGCCTGCTGGTCGACGGGGACGGCGGACTCGGCTACTTCGCAGCCGCCGAGGGCACCCGGCGGCTGCTCGACAAGGCCGTCGACAGCGACGTCGCCGTCCTCGTCACCCGCCAGCACGGGCACTTCGGCGCAGCCGGGCTGTACGCCCGGATGACGCTCGGCCACGACGTGCTGTGCTTCGTCACGTCCGGCCACCAGCTCGACCTGACCCCGGGCGACCCGGTCTACAACGCCGCCGGGGGCTCGCCGATGGCCTTCACCGCGCCCACCAGCGAGGAGGACCCGCTGGTCCTCGACTTCGGGACGATGCACGACCTCTACGCCGACTCACCCCACCGCGACGAGATCGCGGCGCTCGCGCCCGGGCTCGTGCACCGGGCGATCGGGATGGGCGCGGTCTGCCAGGCCTGGGGTGGGCTGCTGGCCGGCGTCCCCCTCGACCCGACCCGCGCCGAGCGCCGCTGGCCCGGCGCGAACCAGGGGTCGATGGTGGTCGTCCTCAGGATCGCGCTGTTCGCCGAGCCGGAGCAGTTCAAGGCCGAGATGGACGCCTACGTCCGGGCCGTGGGCACGCTCCGCCCGCTCACCGACGGCCGGGGCACCTACCTGCCGGGCGGCATCGAGGCCGCCCGCGAGCGGGCTTCCCGGGCCGACGGCATCCCGGTCGGCGCGGAGCACCGCGGCCTGCTCGGGGCGGCCGCGGCCGAGCTGGGGGTCCCCGTCCCCTGGTGATCCCAGCGGGCCCGGGTGGTGGGCGACCGACTCAGCCGCCGCGAGGGCCCTTGAAGCCGAGCTCCTCGGGGCCGCTGTCGGCCTCCACGGCCTCCTCGGCGTCGTGCTCGCTGATCGTCACGCCCGCCACCGGGTTGCCGTCGGCCGTGCCGTCGAGGACGGGCTCGGGCAGGTCGCCGGCGTCGGGTCCGGAACGCGGCACGGCACCGCCGTCGCTGGCCCGGGCCACCGGGCTGGCGTGGGAGGCCGCAGCGGCGCGCGACTCCCGGTTGTTGCGGACGTCCACGGGCTCCGAGGGGTTGTCAGGCATGGGACGACCCTACGCGCCGGGCCTGCTCACCCCCCGCGCCCACCCGGTGCGGGACCGGCACCCGGGACGCTCAGGCCTGGGCACCGCGGTCCGCGTAGCCCCGTCGACGGACGACCAGCAGGCCGAGGATGGAGATCACGGCGACGGTCATGAAGTAGTAGCTGGGGGAGAGCAGGCTACCGCTGGCGCTGATCAGGTAGGTCAGCACGATGGGTGCGAACCCGCCGAACAGCGTCACGCCCAGGTTGTAGGAGATCGAGAGCCCGGTCGTGCGGACCGCCGTCGGGTACATGAAGGACAGCAGCGCGGGCAGCGGACCGAAGTAGAGCGCCATCTGGACGCCGAGCACCACCTGGACCAGGGTGAGCACCAGCACCGAGGGGTTCGCCACCAGCACCAGGAACAGCGGCAGCGACAGCACCAGGGCGACGACCGCAGCCGGCAGCATGATCCGCAACGGGCCGACCCGGTCGGCGAGCTTGCCCACGAACGGCACGCCGACGAAGCTGACCAGGCCGCTGATGATGCCGCCCAGGAAGCCGGCGTAGCGCGGCAGGTCGAGGTTGCTGACCGCGAAGGTGGGCATGTAGAGGATCAGGTAGACCGAGATCGAGGCCAGGCCGACGACGGCCGCGGCGCTCAGCACCCGGCCGGTGTGGTCGACGAGGGTGCGCACCACCGGGGACTTGACCTTCTCCGCAGCGGCGAACTCCGGCGTCTCGTCCATCTTGAGCCGGATGTAGAGACCGACAGGGCCGACGAGCAGGCCGAAGAAGAACGGGATCCGCCAGCCCCAGGCGTCGAGCTGGGCGGTGCTGAGGAAGTAGTTGAGGCCGAACCCGAAGGCTGAGGCCATCAGCATGGCCAACCCCTGGGTCGCCACCTGCCAGGAGGCGTAGAACGCCTTGTTGTGAGGGGCGTTCTCCACCAGGAAGGTGGTCGCGGTGCCGAACTCGCCGCCGGCGGAGAAGCCCTGCAGCAGCCGGGACAGCAGGATCACCAGCCCGGCGCTCGCGCCGATCGTCGCCGCGGTCGGGGCGAAGGCCATGATCGCGGTCCCGACCGTCATGATCGCGATGGTCAGGGTGAGCGCGTTCTTGCGTCCGGAGCGGTCGGCGTAGGAGCCCAGCACCAGGGCGCCCAGGGGCCGGATCAGGTACGACGTCGCGAAGGCGCCGAAGGTGAACAGCAGCGCGGTCACCCCGTCGGTGTCGGGGAAGAACAGCCGGCTGATCACCACCGCGAACGAGGCGTAGACGATGATGTCGAACCACTCCAGGGCGTTGCCCATGGATGACGCGATGACCGCGCGACGGGTCGTGCTGCGCTGCTGGGGGGTCAGGGTGGCGGTCGCCTGGCTCATGGTGCTCCTTCGCCGTCGGTGGTGGTCAGCCGCGCGAGCAGCGCGTCGACGAGCTGCTCGCAGGCCTGGATCTGGTCGAGCTCGATGTACTCGTCGGCCGCGTGGGCCTGGGCGATGTCTCCGGGGCCGCAGACGACGGCGTCGATGCCCGCCCCGGCGAACTGTCCGGCCTCGGTGCCGTAGGTGACCTTGTCCCCCGACGGGGTGCCGCCGAGCTGGACCGCCAGGCGCGCGGCCGGGCCGTCGGTGCTGGAGTCGAGGCTCGGCACCCTCGCCATGACCCGGACCGTGACCGACGCGGAGGGGTGCTCGGCCCGCATCTCGGCCTCCAGGCCGCGGGCGACGGCGGTGATCTCCTCGATCACCGCCTCCGGGTCGTCCTCGGCCACGGTGCGGAACTCATAGCGCACCGTGCACAGCTCGGGGACGGTGTTGGTCGCGATGCCGCCGCTGACCATGTTGACGCCGGCCGTCGTGAACGGCACCACGTAGGCCTCGTCGTAGGGCCCTTCGGTGCGGCGTCGGTCGGCGAGCTCACGCACGGCGGTGACCGCGCGTGCGGCGTACTCGATGGCGTTGACGCCCTGGGGGGTGAGCGAGGAGTGCGCGGAGCGGCCGCGGAACGTCAGCTCGACGAGGTTGCTCGACTTGTGCCCGGCGACCACCCGCATGCTGGACGGCTCGCCGACGATGCACACCCGCGGCGGCTCCGGCCGCGCACCGAGGGCCGCGGCGATCTGGGCACCGCCGAAGCAGCCGACCTCCTCGTCGTAGGAGAAGGCCAGGTGGACCGGCTCGGACAGCGCGGCGCCGGCCAGGTCGGGCAGCTTGTGCATGATGACCCCGATAAAGGACTTCATGTCCGCGGTCCCGCGGCCGTAGAGCCGGCCGTCGCGCACCTCGGGCACGAACGGGTCGGTGGTCCAGGTCTGGCCGTCGATGGGCACGACGTCGGTGTGCCCGGACAGCACGACGCCGCCGCCGGTGCTGCCGTCGGCCGCGGGCAGCGTCAGGACCAGGTTCGCCTTGGTGCCGTCGTCGTTGGGGATCCGCTCCGGGGTGAGGCCCAGCCGGCTCATCTCCTCCTCGAGCACCTCCACCAGCTCGAGGTTGGAGTTCCGGCTGGTGGTGTCGAGGGCTACCAGCCGCTCGATCCAGGGCAGCGACGCGGGCAGGCTGTTCTCCGGCATCCGCCCAGTCTCCCGCACCCGCCGGCGAGGCCGCGCAGCGTCCATCACCCGACCGGCGCCCTCACAAACCCGCCCGCGCGGCGTCCGTGCTGACCCTGCCGAGCGTGAGCGCCACGGCCCCGGCGTCACGCGCGTGAGCTGTTGAGGGCGACCCCGCCCGCTCGCGTCCCTACGATGGGCCCGGTGAGCGCAACTCTGGTCGCGAAGGGGCTGGCCGGCGGCTACGCCGGTCAGGCCCTGTTCGACGGGCTGGACCTCAGCGTCGGACCGGGCGACGTCGTCGGCGTGGTCGGGGCCAACGGGGCGGGCAAGTCGACGCTCCTCCGCCTGCTGTCGGGGGAGCTGACCCCGCTCGCCGGCACCGTCACCACCTCACCCAGCGACGCCTTCGTCGGCTGGCTCCCGCAGGAGCACGAGCGGGTGGCGGGGGAGAGCATCGCCGGCTACCTGGCACGGCGGACCGGGGCCGCCGAGGCGACCGCCACGATGGAGGCGACGGCCGCCGCCCTCGGTTCCGCCGAGCCTGGGGCCGACGAGGCCTACGCCGTCGCGCTCGACCGCTGGCTGGCCAGCGGCGCCGCCGACCTGGAGGACCGGATCCCGCCCGTGCTCGCCGACCTCGGGCTGGACGCCGAACCCGGAGCGCTGATGACCAGCCTGTCCGGCGGCCAGGCCGCCCGGGCCGGGCTGGCCGCGCTGCTGCTCAGCCGGTTCGACCTCGTGCTGCTCGACGAGCCGACCAACGACCTCGACCTCGCCGGGCTGGAGACGCTGGAGTCGTTCGTCCGGGGACTGCGCAGCGGGGTGGTGCTGGTCAGCCACGACCGGGAGTTCCTCTCCCGCGTCGTCACCCGGGTGGTGGAGCTGGACCTCGCTCAGCGTCAGGTAGCGGTGCACGACGGTGGCTTCGACGCGTTCCTCCACGAGCGGGAGGTGGCGCGCCGGCACGCCCGGGAGGCCTACGAGGAGTTCGCGGAGAAGAAGTCCGACTTGGTGGCGCGGATGCGCACCCAGCGGGAGTGGAGCTCCCAGGGCGTCCGGAACGCGATCAGGAAGAATCCCGACAACGACAAGCTCCGCCGCAAGGCCAACGTGGAGTCCTCGGAGAAGCAGGGCCAGAAGGTGAGGCAGATGGAGTCCCGGATCGCCCGGCTGGAGGAGGTCGAGGAGCCCCGCAAGGAGTGGGCGCTGCAGTTCAGCGTCGGTGCCGCACCCCGGTCGAGCTCGGTCGTCGCCGTGCTCGACGCGGCCGTGCTGCGCCGCGGGGACTTCACCCTCGGACCCGTCTCGCTCCAGGTCGAGGCCCGGGAACGGATCGGCATCACCGGTCCCAACGGGGCCGGCAAGACGACGCTGCTGGACCTGCTGCTCGGCCGGCTGCAGCCCGACCAGGGCCGGGCGTCGCTGGGCGCCTCGGTCGCGGTCGGGGAGATCGACCAGGCCCGGACCGGGCTCGCGGAGGACCTGCCGCTCGGCGACGCGTTCGCGGCGGTGATGCCGGCCATGGACCCCGGTTCGATCCGCACCCTGCTGGCCAAGTTCGGCCTCAAGGCCGACCAGGTGACCCGGCTCGTCGGCCGGCTCTCACCCGGCGAGCGGACGCGCGCGGCGATGGCCCTGCTGCAGGCGCGCGGGGTCAACCTGCTCGTGCTCGACGAGCCCACCAACCACCTCGACCTGCCCGCCATCGAACAGCTCGAGCAGGCGCTGGCCTCCTACGACGGCGCGCTGCTGCTGGTCAGCCACGACCGACGGCTGCTCGGCAACGTCAGCCTCGACCACAGCTGGTCGGTCGAGGCCGGCCGCGTCACCACGGCCTGAGCGCCGCGACGCTCAGCGAGCGTCGCCGCCGACCATCCAGGTGTCGGCGCCGTCGATCAGCGACTGCAGCGCGGCGTCGTCGCCCCCGGAGCCGCTGGCCAGCGCGACCTGCTCGCGGGCGAGGTCGTCGTAGGCGGGGGCCGCGACGTCGCGGAAGATGCCGATCGGCGCCCGGTGCAGGACCCCGGCGTCGGTCAGCCGGGAGAGCCCGAACGCGTAGGACGGGTCCTCCAGGTGCGCGTCGTGCACCACCAGGGCCTCGACGCCCACCTCGGCGACCTCGACGACGCGAGAACTCACCCGTCGCGGGGTCGCGGACGACGCCCAGGTGCAGGTCGGTCCCGAAGCGGATCGGCTCGCCGTGCACCAGCGGGATGATCGCGTCGGCCGACGTGCTCGGGGTCCTTCAGCGCGTCGAAGGCGTTGTCGTTGAAGATCGGGCAGTTCTGGTAGATCTCCACCAGCGAGGTGCCGCGGTGGGCGGCCGCCTCGCGCAGCACCGAGGTGAGGTGCTTGCGGTCGGAGTCGATGGTCCGGGCCACGAAGGTCGCCTCGGCGCCCAGGGCCAGCGACACCGGGTTGAACGGGTTGTCCAGCGAGCCCAGCGGGGTCGACTTGGTGACCTTGCCGATCTCGGACGTCGGGGAGTACTGGCCCTTGGTCAGGCCGTAGATCCGGTTGTTGAACAGCAGGATCGTCACGTTGACGTTGCGCCGCAGGATGTGGATGAGGTGGTTGCCGCCGATGGACAGCGCGTCGCCGTCGCCGGTGATGACGAACACAGCGGCGTCCTCGCGGGCGGTGGCCACGCCGGTGGCGATCGCCGTCGCCCGGCCGTGGATCGAGTGCATGCCGTAGGAGTCCACGTAGTAGGGGAACCGCGACGAGCAGCCGATGCCCGACACGATGATCGTGTTCTCCTTCTTGATGCCCAGCTCGGGCATGAAGCCCTGGAACGCCGCGAGCACGGCGTAGTCACCGCAGCCCGGGCACCAGCGGACCTCCTGGTCGGAGGTGAAGTCCTTGCGGGTCAGCGGCTCCAACGCCAGCGGCACGCCGGCGATGCCCGAGCGGGGCGTGCTGCCCGGGGTGGTCGAGGGACGGTCGAGCGTGGTCACGCGGGGACTCCTTCGGTGCTGAGGGTGGTGAGCTCGTCGGCCGGGTCGGGGGAGGGCTCCAGGTCCCGGTCCCCTCCGCTCAGGGCGTCGATCTCCTCGTCGAGGTCGCGGGCGAGCTCGCTCAGCGAGATCGGCAGGCCGCGGACGCGGGAGTAGCTGTGCACGTCGACGAGGTACTTGGCGCGCAGCATCATGGCCAGCTGGCCGAGGTTCATCTCCGGCACGATGACGCGGTCGTAGCGCCGCAGCACCTCGCCGAGGTTGCCCGGGAACGGGTTGAGGTGGCGCAGGTGGGTCTGGGCGACCAGCCGGCCCGCCGTTGCGGACCCGGCGGACCGCCGCGGTGACCGGGCCGTAGGTCGAACCCCAGCCCAGCACGAGGACGCGCGCGGTGCGGCCGTCGGCGTCGGCCGGGTCGTCGACGACGAGGTCGGGGATGTCGCGGACGATGCCGTCGATCTTGGCCTGCCGGGTGCGGACCATCTGGTCGTGGTTGGCCGGGTCGTAGGAGACGGCGCCGGTGTCCTTGGCCTTCTCGATGCCGCCGATCCGGTGCTGCAGCCCGTCGGTGCCCGGGCTTGGCCCACGGCCGGGCCAGGGTCTCGGGGTCGCGCAGGTAGGGCAGGAACATCGGCTCGCCCTTGGCGTCGGTGCTGTTGGCCTCGGTGGCGAACTGCGGGTCGATCGGCGCGATGGCCGACAGGTCCGGCACGTGCCAGGGCTCGGCGCCGTTGGCGATGTAGCCGTCGGAGAGCAGCATCACCGGGGTGCGGTACTTGACCGCGATCCGGACCGCCTCCACGGCGGTGTCGAAGCAGTCCGACGGGGACTGCGCGGCGAGCACGGGGACCGGCGCCTCGCCGTTGCGGCCGTACATCACCTGCAGCAGGTCCGACTGCTCGGTCTTGGTCGGCATCCCGGTGCTCGGGCCGGCGCGCTGGACGTCGATGACGACCAGCGGCAGCTCGGTCATCACCGCCAGGCCGATCGTCTCGGCCTTGAGCGCGATGCCCGGGCCCGAGCTGGTGGTGACCCCGAGGTGCCCGGCGAAGCTGGCGCCCAGCGCCGCACCGACGCCGGCGATCTCGTCCTCGGCCTGGAAGGTGGTGACGCCGAACCGCTTGTGCTTGCTGAGCTCGTGCAGCACGTCGGAGGCCGGGGTGATCGGGTAGGCGCCCAGGAACAGCGGCAGGTCGGCCTTGCGGGCCGCGGTGACCAGGCCCAGCGCCAGCGCGGTGTTGCCGTTGATCTGGCGGTAGCGGCCCGGCGGCATGGGGGCCGGGCGCCACCTCGTAGCGGACGGCGAAGACCTCGGTGGTCTCGCCGAAGGCGTAGCCGGTCTTGAAGGCGGTGACGTTCGCGTCGCGGATGTCGGGCTTGGAGGCGAACTTGCGCGGTCAGGAAGGTGAGCGTGCCCTCGGTGGGGCGGTGGTAGAGCCACGAGAGCAGGCCCAGCGCGAACATGTTCTTGGCCCGCGAGGCGTCCTTGCGGCTCAGCCCGAACGGCTTCACCGCCTCCACCGTCATCGCCGGTCAGGTCCAGCGCGTGCACCTGGTAGTCGGCGAGGCTGTCGTCCTCGAGCGGGTTGGCCGCGTAGCCGACCTTGGCGAGGTTGCGCTTGGTGAAGTCGGCGGTGTCGGCGATGACCACGCCGCCGCGGGGCAGGTCGGCGATGTTGGCCTTGAGGGCGGCGGGGTTCATCGCGACGAGCACGTCGGGCCGGTCGCCCGGGGTCATGATGTCGTAGTTGGCGAAGTGCAGCTGGAAGCTGGAGACGCCGGGCAGGGTGCCGGCTGGCGCCCGGATCTCGGCCGGGAAGTTCGGCAGCGTGGAGATGTCGTTGCCGAAGACGGCGGAGTCGGCGGTGAACCGGTCGCCGGTCAGCTGCATCCCGTCCCCGGAGTCCCCGGCGAACCGGATGACGACGCGGTCGAGGGTGTGGACCTGCTTCACAGCTACGTGCCCTTCTGTGGCGGAACTTCGTCGGACGGGGCCCCCGACGCCGGACGCGTGAGGAGACCCGGGGGATGGTTCGGAGCAGCGGTCCCTGCGGATGCTCGGTCAGCTGCCCGTCCGCGCCGCATCTCAGCGATCCATGATAAGGCGGCCCTAACCGGGGCTCCTGACCATCCATCGGCTGAGAACTCCCCGGTCGTCGACCGGGGCGCCTCGGCGCTGACCCTGGGGACAACAGCGGATCGGGTTAGCGTGTTCCCATGCGCTGGCTCGACTGGTACGGGGACGGCACGCTGTACGTGCTGGAGATCGGCCTGGCCTGCTGCAGCCTCGAGGTCGAGGCGGCCACCCTCTCCGCCGCAGCGCTGCCGAGCGCGCTGCCCCGGCGGCGCACGTGTGGCCGTCGTCGTGTCCGGCACCGTGACCGACCGGCTCGCCCCCGCCGTCGCCGCCCTCGTCGACGCCTGCACCACCCTGGCCGGCCATCCGCCTGCGGTCGTCGCGCTCGGGGTCTGCGCGTCCTCCGGCGGCCCCTACTGGGACTCCTACGCGGTGACGAAGGGGGTCGACGCGCTGGTCCCGGTCGACGTGTACGTGCCCGGCTGCCCGCCGCCGCCGGAGGCGCTGCACGCGGTGCTGGCCGACCTGCGGGTGGCCGCGTGAGCGCGGCGGTGGTGCCCCCCGACGCCTGGAGCGCGGCCGCCGCTGCGGCCCTGGAGGAGGGCTTCACCTTCTTCGAGTGGCTCGGCGTGGTGGACGAGGTGGGCCGAGCGGACGACGCTCCGGGTCGTGCTCGTGCTGCGGCACCCCGAGCGGGCGGCGGAGACGCGGCGGCTGAGCACCGAGGTGCCGCGCGACGGCGGCGCGCTGGACAGCCTGCGGGACCGGGTGGCCGGCGCGGCCTGGCACGAGCGGGAGGCCGCGGAGATGTTCGGGCTGACCTTCACCGGTGGCGACGGGCGACGACTGCTGCTGGACGACGGTGTCGAGGGGGCGCCCCTGCGCAAGGACGCCGTGCTCGGGGCCCGCACCGCGCTGGTCTGGCCCGGCGCCAAGGAGCCGGGCGAGAGCGACCCTGCGCGGGGCACCGGAGGTGCTGCAGGCCCCGGGCCGGCGACGGATGGTGCCGCCCGGGGTGCCCGACCCGGCCGTCTGGGGCGACCGCGACCCTGCCGGTCCCGCCGCCAAACCGGAGGAGGTGGCCGAGTCCGCCGTCGGCGGTCGGGTGCGTCGCCGGCCGGTAGCGGGGCGGCGTGGGGCCGGTGGCGGCGCATGAGCAGCCACGGCTCCATCCGGCTGATCGAGGCCGCCTGCACCTCCTGCATGGTCTGCGCCCGCGAGTGCCCGGCCTGGTGCATCACCATCGACTCCCACACCGAGCCCGTCCCGGACCTGCCGCGCGAGCGCCCGCGAACGGACCGAGAACGTCCTCGACCGCTTCGAGATCGACTGGAGCCTGTGCATGTACTGCGGCATCTGCGTCGAGGAGTGCCCCTTCGACGCCCTCGCCTGGGAGCCGCAGCACACCGCAGCCGCCCCCAGCGCCGTGCTGCTGCGCCACGGCATCGCCGACCTCGCCGGTTCGTCGTCGCCTGACGGCACGGTGGGCAGGAAGCGCTGAGAGATCACGCCTCACCCGGCTGTCGCTGCGAGGTGTCAGCGGTTCCTCGCCGGCGCGCTGCTGGCCGGGGTCGGCTTTGGCCAGAGGGCGTGGAAGTGGTGGACGGGTCCGTGCCCGGAGCCGACGTGCAGCTGGTCGGCGGCCCGCAGCGCGCCGGTGAGGTAGTCCTTGGCGCCCCGGGTGGCCGTCGGCCAGTCCGGTGCCGTCGGCCGGAGGGCGGCCACCGCCGAGGAGAGGGTGCAGCCGGTGCCGTGGGTGCTGGTGGTGTCGACCCGGGGTGCGGCCAGCCGCAGGACGGCGTCGCCCTCCACCAGCAGGTCGACGCTGTCCGGTCCGCCGAGGTGCCCGCCCTTGAGCAGCACCCGCCGGGTCGCACCGGCCAGGCCGAGGGCCTGGTCCCGCATCTCCGACTCGTCGCGTGCCTCGGCGACGCCGAGCAGGTCGGCCGCCTCGGGGACGTTAGGCGTGATCAGGTCGGCCAGCGGCAACAGCTCCTCGCGCAGCGCCGCCACCGCGTCGGCGGCCAGCAGCCGGTCGCCGCTCGTGGCCACCATCACCGGGTCGAGGACGACGTGAGGCAGCGGGTGCCGCCGCAGCACCGCAGCCACCGCGCGGGTGACGTCGGCGCTGCCCAGCATGCCGATCTTCACCGCGTCCACGTGCACGTCGTCGAGCAGGGTCTCCAGCTGCTGCTCGACGAAGGCGCCGTCGAGCAGGTGAACGGCGTCCACGCCGCGGGTGTTCTGGGCGGTGACGGCGGTGACCACGAGGGTTCCGTGGGCGCCCAGTGCGGCGAAGGTCTTGAGGTCGGCGGCGATGCCGGCCCCACCACTGGGGTCGGTGCCGGCGATGGTCAGCACGGTGGGGATCACGGCCGCCGTCCGCCCAACGCCGCGGCGGCCGCCCGCGGGTCGGGCGCGGCACAGACCGCGGAGACGACGGCGATGCCGGCGACGCCGGTGGCCCGCACCTGCGTGGCGTTGCCCACGCCGATCCCGCCGATGGCCACGCACGGCACGCGGGACTGCTGGACGAGCTCCGCCGTCCCCGCCAGACCGAGCGGCGCGGCCGCCTCTGGCTTGGTCGGCGTGGCCTCGACCGGTCCGACGCCCAGGTAGTCCAGCCAGGCCGGAGCCTGCGCCACTTGGGCCGCGGTGGACACCGACAGCCCGACCAGCAGGTCCGGGGCGACCCGGTGGGCGTCCTCGACCGCGAGGTCGGACTGCCCCAGGTGCACGCCTTGGGCGCCGACGGCGAGGGCGACGTCGAGCCGGTCGTTGACCAGCAGCGGAACCCCGGTCCCGGCCAGCACCTCGAGCAGGGCCCGGCTGAGGGCGCAGAGCTCGCGGGTGGTGGCGCGCGGCTCGCGGACCTGGACCGCGCTCACCCCGCCGGGCAGGGCCTGGCGGACGGTCTCCACCACGCCCCGGTCCCCGCACAGCGCGGTGTCGGTGACCAGGTACAGGTCCAGGTCGAGAGGCGGCCGGGTCACGGTGACTCCGCCCGGGCCTGGGTGCGGGCCTCCAGCGCCGGTCCGTCGAGGGCGTCCAGGGCGTCGACGAGGGCGACGGCGAACGACCCCGGGCCGCGGCTCACCGCGGCTGCCTCCTCCGCGGCGACGGTGAGCACCGTCGTCGCCGCCACCGCAGCCAGCAGCGGGTCCTCCTCGACCGCGCAGCAGGCGGCGACCAGGGCACCCAGGGCGCAGCCCACCCCGGTCACCCGGGTCATCAGCTCGTGTCCCGTCCGCACCTCCAGCAGCCGCTCGCCGTCGGTGACCTGGTCCACCACCCCGCTGACCGCGACGACGCCGCCCGTGCGCCCGGCCAGCACCCGCGCAGTCTCGACCGCAGCCTCGGCGCCGACCGTGCTGTCCACCCCGCGACCGGCTCCGGCCGCGCCCGCCAGGCTCAGCACCTCCGAGGCGTTGCCGCGGACGACGGTCGGCCGGGAGGTGAGCAGGTCGGCGGCCAGCGTCGTCCGGAAGGTCATGGCCCCCACCGCCACCGGGTCGAGCACCCACGGCTTGCCGTGCGCCTGCGCGGACGCCGCAGCCAGCCGCACGGACCGGGACCGCTCGCCCGACAGCGTCCCCAGGTTGACCAGGAGCGCGTCGGCGATCCCGGCGAACTCCGCCGACTCCTCCTCGTTCTCCACCATCGCGGGCGAGGCGCCGACGGCGAGCAGCACGTTGGCGGTGAAGTTCGCCACCACGATGTTGGTCATGCAGTGGACGAGCGGACCCCGCTCGCGCACCGCGGTCAGCACTCCCAGGACCTGGTCGCTGGGCATCTCCACCTGGTTGGACCTCGCGGTCACACCGGCCACCTCTCCTGCCGCAGGGCGGCGTCGAAGAACATCCACTCGTACCGCGCGCTGATCAGCGCGCCCTCCTCGGCGCGCGCCCGCTGGGCCCCCGTGAGTCCGGTCCCCGTCCGGTCGACCAGGGCCAGCACCTCCTCCACCACCGAGGCGAAAGCCGGACCGGCGTAGCTGTCGACCCAGCGCTGGTAACGGGGGTCGGGGCTGCCGGCGGCTGCCAGCGCCGCGCCGACGCGGGCGTACAGCCAGAAGCAGGGCAGCACCGCGGCCACCCCGTCGGCGAGGCTGCCCACAGCGGCCGTGGCGAGCAGGTGCCGGGTGTAGGCGTGCGTGGTCGGCGACGTGGGCGTCCCGGCCACGGCCGCCGGAGACACGCCGACCGCGGCCAGCAGCTCGGCGTGCAGGGCCAGCTCGACATCGACGGTGCCCGCAGCGTGCCGGGCGAGCACCGCGGTGTCGACGAGGTGCTCGGCACGGGCAGCGAGCAGGGCCAGGGTGCGCGCGTAGTCGGCGAGGTAGTGGGCGTCCTGCACGAGGTAGCCCGTGAACGCCGCCGGGGGCAGGGTGCCGTCGGCGGTCCCGGCCAGAAAGGGGTGGGTCAGCAGGGCGGCCTCGACCGGGGCCAGCAAGGACCAGAGCTGGGCCGACCAGGACCCGGTCGGCCGCTCCGGCACGGCCGGCGCAGACAATCCGGACCGCCCGCCGGCACGAGCCGGGAACGAGACGTCGAGCATGGCCCACTTCCTCCGCCGGCATTACCCGGCTCAGGTTCAAGCGGTCGGTGGCCGGCAGCCACCCTCTCAGCCCGATCCCGTCGAGCTCCCGCGTCTTGGCGGGTCGAGACTATCCGACGGGACGGTGCCGGTGGGCGTCGGGGCGGCGCAGCACGCCGGTCCCGCCCCGCTGCCACGGTCTGGGGCCGGCCAGTGGCCGGTAGTTGACCCCCAGGGCGTCGAGCCGCTCCAGGTGCGCGCTCAGCCGGGGCTCGAACTCCGACCAGGACCGGCCCTCGGGGACCGACCAGGCGACCTCGGCGTGCGCGCAGGCGCGGGGGAAGAGCATGTAGTCGACGCGGCGGGTCGTCGGCATGTACTCGGTCCACAGCTGGCACTGGGTGCCGAGCACCAGGGAGCGCGACTCTTCGGGGATGCCGGCCAGCGGGTCGTACCCGTAGACGTGCTCGACGGTGCTGAGGCCGCCGATGGAGTACGGCTCGTCGTCGGAGTCGCTGGGGTAGAAGTCGAAGTAGAGGTGGGTCATCGGCGCCATCACCGCCGGCAGGCCGGCGGCCGTCGCCGCCCGGCCGTAGGAGGAGTCCCGCCAGGCCATCACCACCGAGTCGGCGACGGGACCGTCGTCGGCGATCTCGTCCCAGCCGACGAGGACCCGGCCGCGCTCGGCCAGCCAGGCTCCGAGCTCGGTGGTGAACCAGCGCTGCAGCTGGCCGGCGTCGCTGAGCCCGCGGGACTCCGCGAGCCGGGCCGCGTCCGCGCTGGCCGTCCACTCGGTGCGCGGGCACTCGTCGCCTCCGACGTGGATGTACCGGCTGGGGAACACCTCCAGCAGCTCCTCGAACAGGTCGTGCACGACCGCCATCGTCGCGTCGTCGAGGTTGAGCACCTCGTCGAAGATGCCGAAGGTGGTCGCGGTCTCGTAGCCGGTATCCGGGTGGTTGCCCAGCTCGGGGTAGGCGGCCAGCACGCCGCTCACGTGCCCGGGGAACTCCAGCTCGGGGACGACGGTGACCCCTCGCTGCCCGGCGTAGGCGACGAGGGAGCGCAGCTGGTCCTGGGTGTAGTAGCCACCGTGCGGGGTGCCGTCGCCGTCGGCCTCGGCCGGCCGCCGGGTCTCCCGGCGCCAGCTCGCCACCTCCTGCAGGCGGGGGTGGCGCAGCGACTCGAAGCGCCAGCCCTGGTCCTCGGTGAGGTGCAGGTGCAGCACGTTGTACTTGTGCAGGGCGATCAGGTCGACCATCCGGAAGACGTCGGCCAGGGGCATGAAGTGCCGCCCGACATCGAGGTGCACCCCGCGCCACGCGTAGGCCGGGGCGTCCTCGATCTGCACGCCCTCGACGACCAGGGCGGCGCCGGTGGGAGCCGGCCGCAGCACGGCCGGCGGCAGCAGCTGCCGCAAGGTCTGCACCGCCCAGTTGACGCCCGCGTCGTCGCCGGCGGTGATGGTGATGCCGTCGTCGTCCACCTCGAGCCGGTAGCCCTCCACGGGCAGGTCGTGGTCGGCCCGCAGCCGCAGCGCCCCGCCCTCGGCGCGCGGCAGCTCGAGCCCGGTCCCCGGGGTGAGCAGCCGGCGGGCGATCGCGGCCCAGCCGGCCGGCCCGTCGACGGCGAGGTCGGGAGACATCGTGAACGACGTGTCGGGACGGCGGTGGACCGAACGCGGTAGAGGCAGCAGCACGCGGTCAGCCTAGGGGGCTCGGCGCGCCGCCAGCGGGACGCGCGTCGGGTTCAGCCCGCCCGCCGCACCATCAGCCGGTCGAGGTCGTAGCCCTGCGACACGGCGTTCCAGGCCACCCGGGGTGGGCCGTCGGCGACGACGTCGGCGGCGAACAGCGCACTGAGGAAGATCTCGCTCTCCATCATCGCGATGGGGGCACCGGGGCAGCGGTGGTGGCCGTCACCGAAGCTCAGGACGGCGGGCGGGACGGCCCGCGGCAGCGCCCGACCCGGGCAGAGCCCGAGCGGCTCCTCGCCGACGGTGGCCGGGTCGGCGTTGCCGGACCGCAGGTCGAGGTCGACGAGCGCCCCGGCGGGCAAGGTCTGCTCGACGCCGTCGGCGCTCACCGTCAAGGGGGTGAGCAGCCGGCGGTAGAGGTGGCCGACCACGGGCTCGAGCCGCAGGGTCTCCTGCAGCAGGGCCAGCCGGTCCTCCCGGTCACCGGCCCGGTAGCGGGCCAGCAGGGCCGGGTCGTCGAAGAGGTGCCACGCGGCCATGCAGAGGAACTCACGCGTCGTCACCATGCCCGCCGCCCCGTAGGTGAGGCACTCGGTGAGCACGTCGAGGTCGGAGAACCCCTCGGCCAGCAGCTGGCTGACGACGTCCTCCTGCGGCTGCCGGCGTCGGGCCCGGATCGCCGGTTTGACGTCCAGCCAGAAGAAGCGGGCGGTGGCGGTGCCGGTCCGCAGCGACCGGAGCCAGCCGGCCGCCCCACCCCCGGTGGCGAGCGGGTCGCCCTCGAAGAGGCTGTTCAGGCGGCGGCTCATGCCGGCGCGGGAGGAGGCGTCGAGGCCGACCACCCGGGCGACCACCTCCACGGCCATGGTCATGGAGAGCCGGCTCAGGTCGACGGGCCGGTCGGGCCGGAGGTCGGCGACCAGGGTGGCGGCGAGCGCCTCCATCATCGGCCGGTAGCCCTCGGTGACCTTGGGGGCGAAGAAGCGGGCGGCGGCTCGGCGCTGGTCGCGGTGCCGGGCGCCTTCGAGGAACAGGATCGGCGGGCGCATGGCGCGCCCGGTGCGCCCGGGTCGGACCTTCCGTCGGCTCTGGCCGGCGGCCACCACCCCCTCGGCGCCGAACCCGGCCTGAGCGGTGCCGTCGGGCTCCCGCAGCACCTGACGGGCGACCTCGAAGGACCGGACGACGAAGCGTTCCGGGCCGTCACCGCGGACGTGCTCCACCGCGGGTCCGCCGGGCGACCCCTCAGGGTCGAGTTTGCGGACGGGACAGCGCAGGTGCGGCGCGGGGGAGCTCACGCCCGCAGCCTCTCAGGCGACCAGATCGCGCGAGATCCGGTCGAGCGACGGCGCGCCGAGCTGGGTCATCACCTGGCGCAGCTCGCCGGTCATCCCCTCCAGCACCGCCCGGACCCCGGTCTCGCCGTCGGCCGCCAGGGCCCACAGCGCGGGCCGGCCCACGAAGACGGCCCGGGCGCCCAGCGCCAGCGCGGCGGCCACGTGCTCCGCCGAGCGGATGCCGCTGTCGGCGTAGACCTCGCCCGCGTCGCCGACGGCCTCCACCACCTCGGACAGCGCGCGGGCCGACGACACGGAGGCGCCCATCCGGCGCCCCCCGTGGGTGGACACGATGACCCCCGCAGCGCCGGCCTCGAGGCAGGCGGTCGCGTCGTCAGCGCGCAGCACACCCTTCACCAGCACGGGCAGCCCGCTGATCTCGCGCAGCCAGCCGATGGTCGCCAGGCTGATGCCCGCGTCCATGTCCACCGCTCCGGGACCGGCGGCGGCGAGCTCCTCGGCGGTGAGGTTGGTGAGCCGGGACTTCGCCGGGCCCTCGGGCCACTGCCGCGGGTTCACCGACGCCGGGAGCAGCGCGACCATGTCGACCGTCAGCAGCAGGGCGCGGGCGCCGTGCTCGACGGCGCGCCGGACCAGCAGCTCGGTCAGCTCGTGGTCGCGCATCACGTAGACCTGGAACCACCAGGGCGCGCCGGCCGCGGCGATGGTGGAGAACGGCACGGCGACGTTGGTGGAGACCCCGAGCAGACTGCCGGTCGCGGCGGCGGCGCGGGCCATCACCGCCTCGCCCTCCGGGTGCGCACCCAGCTGCTGGGCCATCGGGGCGACCAGCACCGGGGTGTCCACGGGGGTGCCCAGGACGGTCGTCCGGGTGTCGATCGTGCGGAGGTCCTGCAGCGCACGGGGCCGGAAGCGGACCGCCGACCAGTCGGCGACGCCCTCGGCCGAGCCGCCGCCCGACCCTGCCGCCGCCCCGATGTAGTCGCTGATGTAGGCCGGCAGCAGGCCGCGCGCCCGCTCCTCGTAGTCGAACGCGACGACGGGGTCGGGCCGGACGTCGTGCATCGACGGGGTCAGGGGCGCGCTGCTCATCCCGGGTCCTCCACTGGTCGGGCCGGCACGAGGCGGCCGGGCTGCGCTCATCCTAGGTCGGACGAGCGGCTCCCCCGAGGCGGCGAGGGACGTCGCCGACCGTCCCGCCGAGGCGCCGCCGACGGCTCAGCGGTAGTTCGTGAACTGGACCGCGAAGTCGTAGTCCTGGGCCTTGATCAGGCTCTGGACGGCCTGCAGGTCGTCGCGGCTCTTGCTGCTCACGCGCAGCTCGTCGCCCTGGATCTGGGCCTTGACGCCCTTGGGGCCCTCGTCGCGGATCAGCTTGGAGACCTTCTTGGCGTTCTCCTGGCTGATGCCCTCCGTGGTGGTGGCGGTGATCTTGTAGAGCTTGCCCGGAGGAGCGGGGCTCGCCGGCGTCGAGGGACTTGAGGCTGACGCCGCGCTTGACCAGCTTGGACTGGAACACGTCGAGCACGGCCTTGGCCCGCTCCTCGGAGACGGCCTCGATCTCGATCGCCTCGCCCGACCAGCGGATCGAGGCCTCGGTGTTCTTGAAGTCGAAGCGCTGGTGCACCTCCTTGGCCGCCTGGTTGAGCGCGTTGTCGACCTCCTGGCGGTCGACCTTGCTGACGACGTCCATCGAGCTCTCGGATGCCACGTCCGGTACCTCCTCGCATGCGGGCGGCGGGAGGCGGCTCGGTGCTGCCGCGGGGACTGGCCCGCCACCCGTCACATTCTGCCCGCCACCCATCCCGCCCGCACCGTCGGCGGTGACCGGTTCGACCCCCGGGGGCGGAGTTGCTATCGTTTCTCCCCGCCGACCGATCCTCCGGGGTGGCCGGCACGGCAGGTTGCCCGAGTGGCCAAAGGGAGCAGACTGTAAATCTGCCGGCATCGCCTACGTTGGTTCGAACCCAACACCTGCCACGAGGATTCGCCTCCACCACGGGTGGGTGTGTATCTTCGGTTGTCGGTCCGGCCCGAACGGGCAGGTCCGGTGCGCCCCTATAGCTCAGTCGGTAGAGCATCTCCATGGTAAGGAGAAGGTCTGCGGTTCGAATCCGCATGGGGGCTCGGAGACTCCTCGGAGAGGTCGCCTCGCGTCCTCCTGACCGGCAGTGACGTGGCCCCTCGGCCCGGCCTGGTGGCGACCCGGGGCTGACCCGAAGCGGGATAGCTCAGGTGGTAGAGCAAGCGGCTCATAATCGCTGTGTCGCGGGTTCAAGTCCCGCTCCCGCTACCAGGTGGCCCCCCACGGGGGAGCCGGCCTGACCCGTCCTCCGGGACGACCCGCTCGGGCATCACCCAGTAGGTTCGAGCAACCGAGAAGAAGAAGAAGGATCCCCGATGGCGAAGTCCTCTGACGTCCGGCCGAAGATCACGCTGGCCTGCACGGTGTGCAAGGAGCGGAACTACATCACCAAGAAGAACCGGCGGAACGACCCCGACCGCATGGAGCTGAACAAGTTCTGCCCGCGCTGCCACAGCCACACCGCGCACCGCGAGACCCGCTGAGCACCACGAATCCCATGGGTCTCGGACCCACGATCGAGCCGTCCGCCGATGCGGGCGGCTCGTCCGCTTCCCGGACGGCCCTGGTCGGGCTGGCGCACGGCAGCCGGCAGTCTGAGGGGACGCGGGCCGTCGAGCAGCTGATGGCCCTGGTGGCGGCGAGAGGTGACGTCGACGCCCGCCCCGCCTTTCTGGACCTGGCGGCGCCCGACCTGACCACCACCGCCGCCGCCCTGGTGGCGACCGGCCACCACCGCGCCGTCGTCGTCCCGTTGTTGTTCACCGTCGCCTTCCACGCCACCGTCGACGTGCCCGAGGCGGTGGCCGAGGCCACGGCGGCGACCGGGCTGGAGCTGGTGGTCGGCGACATCCTCGGCACCGGGGAGGACACGCTCGCGCTGCTGCGGGCCAGCCTCGCCGCGGGTGCGGTCCCCGACGAGCAGGACGTCCTGCTCTACGCGGTGGGCTCCTCCAACGCGGCGGCGAACACCGCTGTCCACGACCTCGCCGCCCGTCTGGGACGCCATCGCGCCGGACGGGTGCGGGCCGCGTTCGCCACCACCGACCCTCGCGCCGCCGCGGTGCTGCCCGAGCTGGGGGACCCGGTGGCGCTGCTGCCCCTGTTCCTGTCCCCGGGGCTGCTGCTGCGGCCCCTCGAGGGGCTGGCGGCAGAACGTGGCTGGACCCTGCTGCCCCCGCTCGGCGACCTCGCCGCGCCGCTGGTCTTGCGCCGCCACGCGCAGGTGCTGCAGCGCTCCGGACTCCGTTAGCGTGCAGGACATGGCCATCGCGCAGGAGCACGTCGGGCGGACCTACCCCCCGACCGAGCCGTACGAGGTGACCGCGGCCAAGGTGGCCGAGTTCGCCACCGCCCTCGGAGACCACCACCCCCGCCACGCCGGCGCCGGTGCCGTCGCACCGCCCACCTTCGCCGCCGTGATCGCCGCCCAGGCCTGGCAGGCGATGTTCGACGACCCGGAGCTGGGGCTGGCGCTGCGCCGGATCGTCCATGCCGACCAGCGCTTCGACCTGCGCCGCGCGCTGCGGGTCGGGGATCAGGTGACGGCGACCCTCACCATCGACAAGGTGCGGGTCCGCGACTCCGCCGACATCATCGGGGCCTCCATCGACCTCCGGACGGCCCACGACGAGCTCGTCTGCACCGCAGCGGCCACCTTCCTCCACAGCCGCGAGGCCGGCGCGTGAGCCCCGAGCGCACCCGGCCGGGTCCCGACGACGTCGTCGTCGGCACCACGCTCCCGTCGTTGACCGTGCGGCTGACCCGCACCGACCTCGTGCGCTACGCCGGCGCGTCGGGCGACTTCAACCCCATCCACCACTCCGAGCACTTCGCCGCGGCGGTCGGGCTGCCCGGGGTGGTGGCCCACGGCCTGCTGACCATGGGCACCGCGCTGCGCGTGGTCACCGACTGGGTGGGCGACCCCGACCGGGTCCGCGTCCTACGCCGTCCGGTTCACCAAGCCGGTCGTGGTCCCCGACGACGGGGTGGGTGCCGAGGTCACCGTGACCGGGACCGTCCTGGCCCTCGACGGCAACCTGGCCACCGTGGGGCTCGAGGTGCTGCACGAGGGCCAGAAGGTCCTCGGGGCCGCCCGCGTGCAGGTCGAGCTCGATGGCTGAGCCCGTGGTCGACGCGCCTCCGTCGCTCCTGGCCGCGCACACCACCCTGCGGGTCGGCGGCCCGGCCCGCCGGGTGCTGGTGCCGGCGACCGAGGCCGAGCTGGTGGCGACGGTCCGCGATCTCGACGCCGCCGGCGAGCCGGTGCTCGTGCTGGGAGGCGGCTCCAACCTGCTGGTCGGCGACGACGGGTTCGAGGGGACCGTGGTCAAGGTCGCCACCCGCGGGATCGACGACGACGTCGCCGCCTGCTCCGGCGCGGTGCTCACCGTCGCCGCCGGCGAGCCCTGGGAGGACCTGGTCCGCCACACCCTCGAACGCGAGTACGCCGGGCTGGAGACCCTGGCCGGCATCCCCGGATCGGTCGGCGGCACCCCGATCCAGAACGTCGGGGCCTACGGCACCGAGGTGGGCCAGCTGATCACCACCGTGCGGACGCTCGACCGCAGCACCGGGGCGATCCGCACCTTCTTCGCCGTCGAGTGCCAGTTCGGCTACCGCTCGTCGCGCTTCAAGAGCGAGCCCGGCCGCTACCTCGTCCTGGCCGTCACCTTCCAGCTCCGTCTCGGCTCGCTGTCCGCTCCCGTGCGCTACCCCGAGCTGGCCCGCGCCCTGGGGATCGCGGTGGGGGAGCGTGCACCGGCCCGCGACGTCGCCGAGGCGGTGCTCGCGCTGCGCCGGGGCAAGGGGATGGTGCTCGACGACGCCGACCCCGACACCTGGAGCGCCGGCTCCTTCTTCACCAACCCCGTCCTCGACCCCGCCGCGGCCGATGCGCTGCCGGCCGGCGCCCCGCGCTTCCCCCAACCCGACGGCCGGGTCAAGACCAGCGCCGCCTGGCTGATCGAGCACGCCGGCTACGGCCGTGGTTTCGGGGACGGCCCTGCGCGGGTATCGGGCAAGCACGTCCTCGCTCTGACCAACCGCGGGTCGGCGACAGCGAGCGACCTCCTCCACCTGGCCCGGCAGATCCGGGCCGGGGTGGAGAGCACGTACGGCATCACCTTGGTGCCTGAACCAGTCCTTGTGGGGTGTGAACTGTGACAACCTTCGACTTCGCCGTCTGGGCTCCGTTGCCGGAGTCCGTCGAGCTGGCGATCCGCCCGGTCGGGTCCGGCGGTCCGGGTGAGGAGAGCCGGATCCCGATGGAGCGCGACGAGGAGGGGTGGTGGCGCCCCGCGGCACCGCTGCCCTCCGACGGGACGGGCGAGTTCGACTACGGCTACGTCCTCCGTCAACCAGGCGCCGGAGGCGACGGCTCCGGCACCGTCCTCGCCGACCCCCGCTCGCAGCGGCAGCCCGAGGGGGTGCACGGCTGGTCGCGCACCTACGACGCCACGGCGTTCCCCTGGACCGACGACAAGTGGACCGGCCGGCAGCTGGCGGGCGGCGTCATCTACGAGATGCACGTCGGCACCTTCACCCCCGACGGCACCCTCGAGGCGGCGATCGAGAAGCTCGACCACCTCGTCGACCTCGGCATCGACTTCGTCGAGGTGATGCCGGTCAACGACTTCAACGGCGTCCACAACTGGGGCTACGACGGCGTCCTCTGGTACACGGTGCACGAGGCCTACGGCGGCCCGGAGGGCTACCAGCGCTTCGTCGACGCCTGCCACGAGCGCGGGCTGGGCGTCATCCAGGACGTCGTCTACAACCACATGGGACCGAGCGGGAACTACCTGCCCGAGTTCGGCCCCTACCTGAACGCCGCCGGGGTCAACACCTGGGGCGAGTCGCCCAACCTGGACGGCCCCGAGTCCGACCAGGTCCGTCGCTACATCATCGACAACGTCCTGATGTGGCTGCGCGACTTCCACGTCGACGGCCTGCGGCTGGACGCCGTGCACGCGCTCGCCGACCACCGGGCCATGCACATCCTCGAGGAGATGGCCGTCGAGGTCGACGCGCTGAGCGCCTTCGTCGGCCGCCCGCTGCCGCTGATCGCGGAGTCCGACCTGAACGACCCGCGGCTCATCACCCCCCGCGAGGGCGGCGGCTACGGGCTGACCGCGCAGTGGAGCGACGACTTCCACCACGCCCTCTACGTCAGCCTCACCGGGGACGCCAGCGGCTACTACGCCGACTTCGACTCCCTCGACGCCCTGGGCAAGGTGTTCGAGGCCGGCTACTTCCACGACGGCACCAAGTCGAGCTTCCGGCACCGCTCGCACGGTCACCCGATCGACACCTTCCGCACCCCGACCTGGCGGCTGGTGGTCTGCTGGGACAACCACGACCAGATCGGCAACCGGGCCACCGGTGAGCGGCTGTCGAGCAAGATCAGCACCGACCAGCTGGGGATCGCCGCCATGATCACCCTGCTCAGCCCGTTCACCCCGATGATCTTCATGGGGGACGAGTGGGGCGCCTCCACGCCGTGGCAGTTCTTCACCTCCCACCCCGAGCACGAGCTCGGGGAGGCCGTGGCGAAGGGCCGTCTCGAGGAGTTCGCCGAGATGGAGTGGGACGCCTCCGCCGAGGTGCCGAACCCGCAGGACCCGGAGACCTTCACCCGCTCCAAGCTCGACTGGTCGGAGCCGGCGGAGGGCGACCACGCCCGGCTGCTGGCGCTGACCAGCGAGCTGCTGCGCGTCCGCCGGAGCTACCCCGACGTCACCGACCCGCGGTTCGACCACGGTCAGGCGACCTCGGACGATGCGGAGGGCTGGCTCAAGCTGGAGCGCGGGGAGGTGGTCGTGGTGGCCAACTTCAGCGACAGCCCGAGCGAGGTCACGGTCGAGGGCGGCCCGCTGGAGACGCTGGTCAACATCGGGCAGGTGAGCACCGAGGGCGACCTGGTCCGGCTGCCCGCCCACTCCGGCGTCGTCCTCCACCGCCAGGCGGACTGAGCCCCGCCCGCGAACCGGTCGGTGACCCCGGGGGCGTCAACCCGTCCCGGGGTCTGCCGCGCTCAGCGTTCGAAGGTGATCTCGCGCTTGAGGATCTTGCCCGTGGGCCCCTTGGGCAGGGTCCCCAGCCGGATGACCCGGGGGTACTTGTAGGCCGCGATCTGGCTGGCCACGAAGTCCCGGAGCTCCTCGGGGGAGGCGCTCGCGCCCTCCTTGAGCGTCACCAGCGCGGCGACCTCCTCGCCGTGGTCGGGGTCGGGGATGCCGAAGACGGCTGCCTCGGCCACCGCCGGGTGGGCGTAGAGGACCTCCTCGACCTCGCGGGGGTAGACGTTGAACCCGTTGCGGATGATCACGTCCTTGAGCCGGTCGACGATGAAGTAGTAGCCGTCGGCGTCGCGGGTGGCCAGGTCGCCGGTGTGGAACCAGCCGCCCCGCATCACCTCGGCGGTCTCCTCCGGCCGCTGCCAGTAGCCCTTCATGACGTTCTCGCCGCGGATCACGATCTCGCCGATGTCGCCCTGGCTCGCGGCGTCCTCGCCGACGACCTGACCGGTGGCGTCGTGCAGCGCGAGCTCGACCCCGCGGACCGGGGTGCCGATGGAGCCCGGCTTGCTCGGCCGGTCGGGGTGGTTGAACGTGGCGACGGGTGAGGTCTCGGACAGCCCGTAGCCTTCGATCACCGGGAAGCCGTAGGTGCGCTCCACCCCACTCAGCACCTCCGCGGGCAGCGACGCGCCCCCGGAGACGCCCAGCCGCACCGTGCTCACGTCGAAGCGGCCGGGGTCCCGCACTCCCAGCAGCGCCATGTACATGGTGGGCACGCCCAGGAAGATCGTCACCCGGTCCCGCTGGATCACCTCCAGCGTCTGCTCGGCGTCGAACCGCGGCAGCAGCGTGAGGCACGCGCCGCCGGCCATCGCGGCGTTCAGCCCGCAGGTCTGGCCGAAGGAGTGGAACAGCGGCAGCCCGCCGAACAGCACGTCGCCCGGGCCGCTGGGCATCAGGGTCTCCCGCGTGGTCATGGCGTTGCTGCGCAGGTTCGCGTGGCTGAGCTCGGCACCCTTGGGCTGGCCGGTGGTGCCGGAGGTGTAGAGCAGGACCGCGGTGTCGGAGTCCTCGACGGCGGCCACCGACTCCGTCGGCTCCGTGGCGGCCAGGGCCTGGTCGAACTCCTCGGGGTCGGTCACCAGCACGTCGGTGCCGGTGGTGGCCGCAGCCTGGCGGGCCTCCTCGGCGAAGAGCGGGAACACCACGGCCACCCGGGCCCCGGCGTCGGACCAGGTGTAGGCGATCTCCCCCGCCTTGAGCAGCGGGTTCATCGGCACGACCACCGCGCCGAGCCGCAGGATCGCGTAGTAGGCGACGGGGAAGTAGGCGACGTTGGGCATGAGCAGCGCGACCCGGTCGCCGGCCCGCACGCCGCGCTCGGCCAGCAGGGTGCTCAGCCGGGAGGCGGCCCCGTCGAGCGCGGCGTAGGTGAGGATGGTCTCGGCCTGCCGGATGGCGGGCAGGGAAGGGTCGGTGACGGCGCGGTCAGCGACCCAGGCAGCGAGGTTGGTCCCGGTCATGGCCCGAGCGTAGACGCGGGCGGCGGACCGGCCCGTCGTCCACCCGGGCGCCGCCAGCCGGGCCGCCGCCGCGGCCGCGGCTAGAGTGGCCCGCGGCCCGAAACCCCCTCAGGAGTGGTGCACCATGTCGTTGTCCGAGCTCAGCCGCGACGAGCTGGTCGCGCTGCACGCCGAGCAGACCGCCGCCTACCAGGCCCTGGTGGCCCAAGGCCTGAAGCTGGACCTCACCCGGGGCAAGCCGTCGTCGGCCCAGCTCGACCTCTCGAACGCCCTGCTCGCCCTGCCGGGGGAGGGTGACCACACCGACGCCGCCGGGGTCGACGTCCGCAACTACGGCGGCCTCCAGGGCCTGACCGAGCTGCGGGAGATCTTCGCGCCGCTGCTCAACGTCCCGGTCGCCCAGCTGGTCGCCGGGGACAACGCCAGCCTGGCCGTGATGCACGACTCGATCGTCTTCTCGCTGCTGAAGGGGACGGTCGGCTCCCCGCGGCCCTGGGCCCAGGAGGAGACCGTGAAGTTCCTCTGCCCGGTTCCCGGCTATGACCGGCACTTCGCCCTGTGCGAGCAGTTCGGCATCGAGATGGTCCCGGTGCCGCTCGGGGCCGACGGGCCCGACCTCGACGCCGTCCGCACCCTCGTCGCCGAGGACCCGGCGGTGAAGGGCATGTGGGTGGTGCCGACCTACGCGAACCCGACGGGCGCCGTCTACAGCGAGTCCGTCACCCGCGCTCTGCTCGCCATGCCCGCGGCAGCGCCGGACTTCCGCATCTTCTGGGACAACGCCTACGCGGTCCACCACCTCACCGACGTGGAGACGCCGGCGCTGGACGTGCTCGGCCTGGCCGCCGAGGCGGGTCACCCCGACCGCGTCTTCCTCTTCGCCTCGACCTCCAAGATCACCTTCGCCGGGGCCGGGGTGTCGTTCTTCGCCTCCTCTGCGGCCAACGTGGCCTGGTACCTCGGCCACCTGGGCAAGCGGACCATCGGACCCGACAAGGTCAACCACCTCCGGCACGCCCGTCTCCTGCGCGACGCCGACGGGGTGCGGGCGCTGATGCGGGAGCACCGCGCGATCATCGCGCCCAAGTTCGCCCTGGTGGACCAGATCCTCTCCGAGCGGCTCGGTGGCTACGGGGCGGCGACCTGGACCGACCCCGACGGTGGCTACTTCATCAGCCTCGACGTGGCCGACGGCACGGCCACGCGTGTGGTGGCCCTGGCCAAGGAGGCCGGCATCGCCATGACCGGCGCCGGCGCGGCGTTCCCCTACGGCCGTGACCCCCGGGACCGCAACATCCGGATCGCCCCGACGATGCCCAGCCCCGACGCCGTGGCCTCGGCCATCGAGGGCCTCGCCGTCTGCGTCCTGCTCGCAGCCCTCGAGCAGGAGGTCGGCGAGCACGCCTGACCCGGGCACCACCGCGGGCACCCGGGCGCAGGTCCAGGTGATCGCGACGGCCCCGACGGGTGTCCGGACGCCTCTGGTCGGTTCGACTCGTGCGGGAAACGTCTATACACTCGACCTCTTGGTGACGATCGCCAGTGCCTTGGTGCGCCCTCAGGGTGCCAGGGTCAGGATGGTCACCGAAGGGCAATAGCTCAACTGGCAGAGCATCGGTCTCCAAAACCGAAGGTTGGGGGTTCAAGTCCCTCTTGCCCTGCGAAGGCCAGATCCGGGGCCGGTGTGGTCCGGACTCGGGCCGGCAGGCCAGCTCAACGCGAGGGAAGGTCACACCGTGGCAGACAAGGACGAGGAGGGAACGGCCGGCGAGCCGACCTCCGATGACTCGGCCACCCCTTCCACTCCCTCCGATTCTTCCGGCGCGCACACCGCCCGGGCTGACGGCGATGACGCCGACCGTGAGGTCGACGAGGGCCGCACGCCGACCGGTGACGAGCTCGCCGCGTCGGGTTACGACACGGCAGGCCGCGCTGACGTCGCCGACCTCGACCACACCGGGGCGGCACGCGGCTCCGAGGAGGACGAGAAGGCCACCGACGACGACCGGGCCGACGTGCTCGAGCCCGTTTCTGCCGGAGCCGTGGGCCGCGAGGTCGGACGCACCCGGTCGCGCCGTCCGGCACCTCAGGGCAAGGGAGTCGCGACCCCGTCGCGGAACCGCCCCGACAAGGTGCAGCGCACCGGCCCGGTCGGGTTCGTGCGCGAGTCGGTTGCCGAGCTGCGGAAGGTGGTCTACCCGACCGGCCAGCAGCTCCTCAACTACTTCGTGGTCGTCCTGGTCTTCGTCCTGTTCGTGATCGCCTACGTCAGCCTGCTGGACCTCGGCATGGGCTGGGCGATCTTCCGGGTCTTCGCCTGATGACCCTTCCCCCCACTAATGACGGAGATATCCACGTGTCAGACACCTTCTCAGCCGACGAGCCGCAGAGGTCGGCGGAGCCGCTGGAAGGCGCTGCCGAGAACGCCCCGGTGAGCGACGCGCTCCCGCGCACCTCCGACGACGGGTCCGCCGACCAGTCGGCCGACTTCGACATCAACTTCGGTCAGGGCGAGTACCACCGCAGTGCTGACGACGACCTCGGCATCGACCTCGACTTCGGGTCCGGTGCCCCCGCCGCGGGAGCCGTCGCGGGCGAGGGCGACGGCATCGACCTCAACTTCGGTGAGCCGGAGCCCGAGGAGGAGGTCGAGGACGACGAGGACGAGGAGTCCGAGGCGGGCACCAACGCCCTGGAGTCCTTCCGCAGCGAGCTGCGGGCCAAGCTGGGCGACTGGTACGTCGTGCACACCTACTCCGGGATGGAGAACCGGGTGCTCCAGAACCTGGAGAACCGGGTGTCCTCGCTCAACATGGAGGACTTCATCTACGAGATCGTCGTGCCGACCGAGGAGGTCACCGAGATCCGCAACGGCCAGCGCAAGCAGATCAAGCGCACCGTCCTGCCCGGGTACGTCCTGGTCCGCATGGACCTCACCGACGAGTCCTGGTCGACCGTGCGGCACACGCCGTCGGTCACCGGGTTCGTGGGGCACTCGAACTCCCCCGTACCGCTCAGCCTGGAGGAGGTGGAGAAGATGCTCGCCCCTGCGGTCATCGCCGCCGCCAACGCCGCGAGCGACACCCCGAGCCGCCGCAAGAAGAAGGTCGAGGTCGCTGACTTCGCGGTCGGCGACTCCGTCATGGTCGTGGACGGCCCGTTCGCCGGGGTGCACGCGACCATCACCGAGATCAACGTGAACAACCAGCGCCTGAAGGCCCTGGTCGAGATCCTGGGTCGCGAGACCCCGGTCGACCTGACCTTCCCTCAGATCCAGAAGGTCTGAGCCGGTCGGGCCGCCGGCCCGACCAACCACCCTGCCGGGTCGCACGACCTGGCTCGACCACCGCGACGGGACCCGCCCGCCGCACATGGAGAAGGACCCACGCAATGCCTCCCAAGAAGAAGGTCGCGGCCCTCGTCAAGGTCGCTCTGAACGCGGGCGCAGCCACGCCGGCCCCGCCGGTCGGTACCGCCCTCGGTCCGCACGGCGTCAACATCATGGAGTTCTGCAAGGCCTACAACGCCGCGACCGAGTCGCAGCGCGGCAACGTCATCCCCGTCGAGATCACCATCTTCGAGGACCGCACGTTCACCTTCATCACGAAGACCCCGCCCGCGGCGGAGCTCATCAAGAAGGCGGCCGGCGTGACCAAGGGGTCGGGCGTCCCGCAGACCACCAAGGTCGGCAAGATCACCCGTGAGCAGGTGCGCGAGATCGCCACCACCAAGCTCCCGGACCTCAACGCCAACGACGTCGACGCCGCGATGAAGATCGTCGAGGGCACCGCCCGCAGCATGGGCGTCACGGTGTCTGACTGATTGGCCCTCGCTCCGCTCGGTCGCTCGGATCGCTCTGATCCGCTCGTCGACGTCGCACCCGGGGGAACGAAAAGCGTGTTCCCCCGGTTGCTCCTTCCGAGACCGGCGCGATCCTCGGCGTGCGGCTCGGGTCGCTGAGTCGCTCGAGGGCGCACCGCACCACCTGCACAACACCCATTGAGATCCTGGGAGGGCCTGCGCGGCCCGCACCAGAACTGGTGAAAGGAACCAGAACATGAAGCGCAGCAAGGTCTACAACGCCGTCGCCGAGAAGATCGAGGCGGACAAGCTCTACGCCCCGGCCGAGGCGATGGAGTTCGCCAAGGCGAACACCAAGGCCAAGTTCGACGAGACCGTGGACGTCTCCATGCGGCTGGGTGTCGACCCCCGCAAGGCGGACCAGATGGTCCGGGGCACGGTCAACCTGCCCAACGGCACCGGCAAGACGGCGCGGGTCCTCGTCTTCGCCACCGGTGACCGGGCTGCGGCGGCCGAGGCGGCCGGCGCGGACGAGGTCGGCTCCGACGAGCTCATCGAGAAGGTGGCCGGCGGCTACCTCGACTTCGACGCCGTGGTGGCCACGCCGGACCTGATGGGCAAGGTCGGCCGGCTCGGCCGCGTCCTCGGCCCGCGCGGTCTGATGCCGAACCCCAAGACCGGCACCGTGACCGTCGACGTGGCGAAGGCCGTGACCGACATCAAGGGCGGCAAGATCGAGTTCCGGGTCGACCGGCACGCGAACCTGCACTTCATCATCGGCAAGGCCTCGTTCTCCACCGCGCAGCTGGAGCAGAACTACTTCGCCGCTCTCGACGAGATCCTGCGGCTCAAGCCCAGCGCCTCCAAGGGCCGGTACCTGCGCAAGGTCACCCTCTCCACCACGATGGGCCCGGGTCTGCCGCTCGACCCGAGCCGCACGAAGCCCGAGACGGAGTGACCCCACTCCCGCCCTCTGGGTAAGGCCCTCCACCGACGGGCCGCGCACCTCGTGCGCGGCCCGTCGGCGCGTCCAGTGGCAGGATCGGGCGGACCGAGGAGGAGGGCGCAGTCGATGGCGCAGGAGCACGACGCGGTGGTACAGGTGGCGAGCGGCCGGCTCGGGGGAATCGCGCGGGACGGCGTGACCTCCTGGCTCGGCGTGCCCTACGCAGCCCCTCCGGTGGGGCCGCGGCGGTTCCGGGTCCCCGCGCCCGTGGAGCGGTGGGACGGGGTGCGCCCCGCCACGCGGGCCGCTGGTGCCTCGCTGCAGGGAGGGGCCTGGGGGAGGTCGGCCCGGGCGCTCGGCTTGGCGCCGAGCGAGGACTGCCTCTACCTCAACGTCCACGCCCCGGCGGGGGCGGCCACCGACGGCCGCCCGCGTCCGGTCCTGGTCTGGGTGCACGGCGGGTCCTTCACCGGTGGCAGCGGAGCGCTCTACGACGGCGCCCCCCTGGCCCGTCAGGGCGACCTGGTCGTCGTCACCGTCAACTACCGGCTCGGGGTCCTGGGGTTTGTCGACCTCGCCTCAGCGGTCGAGGCGGAGGTGCCCAGCCTGCTGGGCCTGCGCGACCAGCTCGCCGCGCTGCAGTGGGTGCAGCAGAACATCGTGGCCTTCGGCGGCGACCCCCAGCAGGTGGTGGTCGCGGGGGAGTCGGCCGGCTCGATCTCGATCGCCCTGCTGCTGGCCGCCCCACGGGCGGCCGGGCTGTTCCGGGGTGCGGTGATGCAGAGCGGGTCCTACAGCCTGGTCCACGGCGACGAGGCGCGCGAGGAGGTGGCGCGCGCCTACGCCCGCAACCTCGGCCTGGGCCGGGGAGACGGCGAGCGTCTGTGGCAGCTCACCCCGCGGGAGCTGTTGACCGCACAGCAGGCGGTCGACGCGCAGTTCCCCGGCACCCTGCCGGCCGCTCCCTGGTTCGACGGCGACCTGGTGCCGGGCTCGCTGGAGCAGGCGCAGCGGGCGACGCGTCCGGAGGTCGCGCTGCTGGCCGGGCACACGCGCGATGAGGTCACGCTGTTCCAGGCCCTGCCTGGAGACATCCTGCCGACCAGCCGAGGGGCCCTCGAGGCCCGGGTGCGGGCCGTGCTGGGCTGGGAGGAGGCGCAGCAGTTGCTCGCGCTCTACCCCGACACGACGGCGGGGACCCGAGCGCTGGGCAGCGACCTCAACTTCGCCGCACCCACCCGGCACTTCGCCGAGCGCCATGCCCGAGCCGGCGGGGCCACGTGGTGCTACCGGTTCGACGCGGCGGTCCCGTTGCTCGGCGCGACCCACGGGGCCGAGCTGGCGTACCTGTGGGAGTGGCGGGGTCTGCCGGCCACGGTCCTGCGGGGACGGCGCACCCCGCAGCGCCGAGCGCTGGCCGGACGGGTACGGCGCCGCTGGCTGTCGTTCGCCCGCGACCTCGACCCGGGCCCGGACTGGCCGGCGTTCACCCTGCCCGAGCGGGCCACCCTGCTGCTGCGCCCGGACGGGGACCGCGTCGAGGCCGATCCCGAGGCGGTCCGGCGCCGGGCCTGGGGTGGCCGTGACGTCATGCCCCGCCCCTGAGCCGGCCCGGGACGCACGACGTCCGCAGACCCCGGCCTGAGCCGGAAGATCTGCGGACGCTGGGTGGCGTGCGGGTGGGGTCAGCCCGGGCGGCGGGCGCCCTTGTAGGGCATGTACTTCATCTTGATGGTGGAGACGGGCTTGCCCGGTCGCGAGGCGTGGATGACGTTGCCGTTGCCGGCGTAGATGGCCACGTGGCTGATGCCGGAGTAGAAGAACACCAGGTCGCCCGGCTTGAGGTCGGACTTCGCGACCTTCCGGCCCGAGCGGAACTGCGCCTGCGAGGTGCGGGGGACCTTGACCCCGGCCGCCTTCCACGCGCCCCCGGTCAGACCCGAGCAGTCCCAGGCGTTGGGGCCGGTGGCGCCGTAGCGGTAGGGGTCGCCGAGCTGCTTCTTGGCGAAGGCGACCGCCCGTGCGCCCTTGCTGGAGGAGGAGGGCTTGGGAGCCGCCTTCCGCGGCGCCCGGACGGCAGCGACCCGTCCGTGCTGCAGGTCCGACCACAGGGCGGCGCTGGTCCTGCCCGTCGGTCGCTGCCCGCGCTTGCGCTGGACCGACGCCACGGCCGAGGCGGTCGCGGGCCCGAACGTGGACGTCAGCGACACCTTGGTGTAGCCGATCGCCCGGAGGGAACGCTGCAGCCGGAGCACGCTGGCGCCCCGGTCGCCCCTCGACAGCGCGGGCCGGGAGCCCTGGGAGAGCAGGGCGCTCCACGAGCGGGGACCGGTGACCCGCATCGGGCTGAGGCCGACCGAGGAGCGGAACCGGGCCAGGCGAGCGGCGTCGGAGGCTGAGAAGCTGCCGTTGACGCTGGCGCGGTAGCCCGCGTTGCGCAGCAGGCACTCGACCGCCCGAGTCTGGGCGCCCTTGCTGCCCTGGCCGACGACCTGGTACCTGCCGAACGAGGCGCTGCAGGCAGAGGCGGCGCTGGCGGGGAGCTCGGCGGTCGCGGTGACGGAGACAGCCAGGGCCAGTCCCGTCGCCAGGGACGCGGCTCGCTTCAACAATCTGCCCATGGTGTGGTCTCCTCGAGTCGGTGGCCGGCCCACGGGTGCGACAACGTTGTCGCCACGGACTGGCGAGCACACGTTATCCAAACGAGATCAATTCGGCAAAGTCTTGTGACTTGTCTGTGCGTGGCGAGTTGACGAGGTCGTCCGATCGGTGTTCCTCCGGCGCGTCCGGCCGGGCTCGGCTGCCGTCGATTTGGTCGGGGTGGGCGGTGCGCCGTAGGCTGGCGGACGCCGAAGACCGCTGGTCGGCCGATCCCCTCGGGGTGAGGTCCGAAGACGTCGTGCATGGCACGGCTGGCCCGCGCAGGTTGATCGAGGATCGTCGCTGGGCGCTCAGCCCCGGAGTTCTCCCACTCGGGAGGTTCGGGTCGCGCCATCCCAGCACCGCCCCGCGACGCCTGCGCGTCGGGGGCTTTTTTGTTGCCCCCGGTCCGAGCCCGCTCGACCGGGCCAGCCCTTCGGAAGCGCTACAGACGTAGCACGAAACGAAGTGGAGGAGACTATGGCGAGGCCGGACAAGGCAGCCGCGGTCGCAGAGCTGAAGGACAAGTTCTCCAGCTCCTCGGCCGTCGTCCTGACCGAGTACCGCGGTCTCACCGTGAAGGCGCTCAAGGACCTGCGCCGCTCACTCGGTGAGAACGCCACCTACGCCGTGTCGAAGAACACCCTGACCACGATCGCGGCCCGCGAGGCGGGTGTCGACGGTCTCGACGAGCACCTCGTCGGGCCGACGGCGATCACCTTCGTGGACGGCGACCCCGTCGTCGCCGCGAAGGGTCTGCGTGACTTCGCACGGACCAACCCGCTTCTGGTCATCAAGGGCGGGGTCCTGGACGGGAAGTTCCTGGGCCCCGACGAGGTTCGTCAGCTGGCCGACCTGGAGTCCCGCGAGGTTCTCCTCGCCAAGGTCGCCGGCGGCATGCAGGGTGTCCTGCAGCAGGCCATCTCGCTCGTCTCCGCCCCGCTCTCCCAGTTCGCGCGGCTCGCCGCGGCTCTGGAGCAGGCGGCGCAGGAGGACCCCTCGATCATCGCCGGCGCCGGCACCCCGGCCCCGGTCGACCAGGAGCAGAGCACCGAAGAAACGGCCGCACCCGTGGCCGCCGAGGCAGCACCCGCTGCGGAGGACACCACCACCGTCGCGGCTGATGCTGCGGAAGAGAACTAGGAAGGACGCCCATCATGGCGAAGCTCAGCACCGCAGAGCTCCTTGACGCTTTCAAGGAGCTGACCCTGATCGAGCTCTCCGAGTTCGTCAAGGAGTTCGAGACCACCTTCAACGTCACCGCTGCTGCCCCCGTGGCCGCGGCTGCCCCGGCCGGTGCCGGCGGCGGCGCCGCTGCGGAGGAGGAGGAGGCCTCCGACGAGGTCGACGTCATCCTCGAGGCGGCCGGCGACAAGAAGATCCAGGTCATCAAGGAGGTGCGCACCCTCACCAGCCTCGGCCTCAAGGAGGCCAAGGACCTCGTGGAGGCCGCCCCCAAGGCCGTCCTGGAGAAGGTCACCAAGGAGCAGGCCGACAAGGCCAAGGAGGCCCTCGAGGGCGCCGGCGCCAAGGTCACCCTCAAGTGATCTCCCGGGCCGCCTAGGTGGCCCACCCTGCACGACGACGCAGCCCCGACCTGGTCCAGGTCGGGGCTGCGTCGTTCTCGGGCCGGGCCCGAGCGCTAGGTCCGAGGCCGGAGCCGGAGCTCCTGCATGCCGCCGTCCACGGCGATCGAGGTGCCGGTCGTGGAGCGTGAGCGCGGGCTGGCGAGGTAGGCCACGGCGTCGGCCACCTCCTCGGCCGAGACCAGCCGACCGTGGGGCTGGCGGGCCTCCAGGGCCGACCGCTCCGCCGCCGGATCCTCGGCACTGTCCAGCAGCCGCTGCACCCACGGGGTGTCGGCCGTGCCCGGGTTGACGCAGTTGACCCGGATCCCCTCGCGCACGTGGTCGGCGGCCATCGCCCGGGTGAGGGCGAGGACGGCGCCCTTGGTCGCGCTGTAGAGAGCCCGCTGCGGCAGGCCGGCCGTGGCGGCCACCGAGGAGGTGTTCACCACCGCCGGCGCCGAGGAGGTGCGCAGGTGCGGCAGGGCGGCCCGGGCGACCCGCACCATGCCGACCACGTTGACGTCGAAGACCCGGTGCCACTCCTCGTCGGGGTTGTCGGCCACGGTGCCGGCGGCGCCGATGCCGGCGTTGTTGACCACGATGTCGAGGCCACCGAGCTCGGCGACGACCCGGTCCACCGCAGAGCGGACCGACGCGTCATCGGACACGTCGCAGGCGATCGCGAGCTGGCCCTCCGCGGCGGCCTCGGCGTTGAGGTCGAGGACCGCCACCCGGGCGCCGTCGGCCTGCAGGCGGGCCGCGATCGCCGCCCCGATGCCGGAGGCTCCGCCGGTCACCAGGGCGACCAGGCCGTCCATCTCCCCGGTCACCGGGCGTCCTCGAGCGGCGCCCACTCGGTGAACGTGTGGCGCTGGCGACCCAGTCCCTCGATCTCGATCTCCACGACGTCACCGGCCTTCAGGTAGGGGAAGCGGCCCGAGAGCGCGACGCCCTCGGGGGTGCCGGTCAGGATCAGGTCGCCGGGCTCGAGGACCATGTACTGGCTCAGCTGGTAGATGATCTCCTCGACGCCGAAGATCAGGTCGGCGGTGCTGGAGTCCTGGCGGGGCTCGCCGTTGACCCAGCTCCGCAGCCGGAGCGCCCGGTGGTCGACCTCGTCCGGGGTGACCAGGTACGGACCGGTGGGGGAGAAGCCGCGGCAGGACTTGCCCTTGCTCCACTGGCCCCCGGAGACCTCGAGCTGGAAGGCCCGCTCGGACAGGTCGTCGCAGACCGTGAAGCCCGCGACGTGGGCCAGGCTCTGGTCCGGGGAGTCGAGGTAGGAGGTCCGGCGCCCGATGACCAGGGCCAGCTCGACCTCCCAGTCGGTCTTCTCGCTTCCCCGCGGGATCTGCACCGGGTCGTCGGGGCCGGCCACCGTGTTCGGGGTCTTGAGGAACAGCACGGGCTGCTCGGGCGGCGCGGCGCCCGACTCGGCGGCGTGGGCGGCGTAGTTCATGCCGATGCAGATCACCGCGCTCGGCCGGGCCACCGGCGCACCGACCCGCACGCCCTCGGTCGGGAAGAGCGGCAGCTCGTCCGCGGCGAGAGCGTCACGGACGCGGTCCAGCCCGCCGCTGGCGAAGAACTCCCCGGTCAGGTCGTAGACGACGCTGCTCAGGTCGTAGGTGCCGCGGTCGGTGACCACGACGGGGGTCTCCCGGCCCTCGGGTCCCAGTCGAGCCAGTTTCATCGGAGCGCTCCTTCTCGGTGGTGGGTGAGCTCAGGCAACGCTAGGACGTCCGGCCCAGTAGCTGCCGTCCGGATAGGCGTAGACCTCCAGGGAGGAGGGGTGCATCTGGGCGCTGTAGCCCGGCTGGGTGGGCAGCGCGTAGGCCGCGTCCCGGATGACGCAGGGGTCGACGAAGTGCTCGTGCAGGTGATCGACGTACTCGGCCACCCGGCCCTCGGTGGTCCCCGAGACCAGCAGGAAGTCGATGATCGAGAGGTGCTGGACCAGCTCGCACAGGCCGACGCCGCCCGCGTGCGGGCACACCGGCACCCCGAACTTGGCGGCCATCAGCATCACCGGCAGGATCTCGTTGAGGCTGGCGAGACGGCAGGAGTCCAGCTGGCAGAAGTCGATCGCCCCGGCCTGGAACAGCTGCTTGAACAGCACCCGGTTCATGCCGTGCTCACCGGTCGCGACCCCCACCGGGGCGACGGCCTTCCGGATGGTGGCGTGGCCGAGCACGTCGTCGGGGCTGGTCGGCTCCTCGATCCACAGGGGCGAGAAGCGGCTCAGCTCCCGCGTCCACTCGATCGCCGTGCCGACGTCCCACACCTGGTTGGCGTCGATCATCAGGTGCCGGTCCGGCCCGATGACCTCCCGGGCGATGCCGCAGCGGCGCAGGTCGTCCTCGAGGTCCGCCCCCACCTTGAGCTTGACGTAGCGGTAGCCCTCGTCCACCGCCTCCTGGCACAGCCGGCGCAGCTTCTCGTCGGAGTAGCCGAGCCAGCCCGCCGACGTGGTGTAGCAGGGGTAGCCCGACGCCTCGAGAACCCCGACCCGCTCCGGGAGGGTCGGGCGGAGCGCGGCCAGCAGGGCGACTGCCTCGGCGCGCGGCAGGACGTCGGAGAGGTAGGTCAGGTCCATCGTGTCGACCAGCGCCTCAGGCTCCAGATCGGCGACGAAGCGCCAGAGCGGCTTCCCCGACCGGCGGGCGGCGAGGTCCCAGACGGCGTTCATCACCGCGGCCAGGGCCAGGTGCACGACCCCCTTCTCCGGCCCGAGCCAACGCACCTGGGAGTCCGACTGCAGCCGCCGGTAGGTCCCGCCGAGGTCGCCGACGACCGCGTCGACGTCCAGCCCGACCAAGGGCTCACCCCGCTGCAGCGCCGCCAGGGCCACCAGGTCGTTGCCCCGGCCGATGGTGAAGGTGAACCCGTAGCCCTCCAGCCCGTCGGCGTCGGTGTGCAGCACGACGTAGGCCGCGGAGTAGTCCCCGTCCTTGTTCATGGCGTCGGACCCGTCGGCGGTGAGCGAGGTGGGGAACCGGACGTCCACGACGTCGACGGCGGTGATGAGCGGCACGGGTCTCCTCGGTGCGAGATGAGCAGTGGGTCGACCCTACGGTGTGAACAAACGATTGCGCAACGGTGCCACACCGGCTTACGCTGAACCGGCGGTCACCACCGGCGGCGCGGAGCGAGGGAGCAGATCCCGTGGACGGACAGGGCAGGAGCGGACAGGGGCGTCCGCTGGAGGGCGTGGTCGTGCTGGACTTCAGCCAGTTCCTGGCGGGTCCCGTGGCCGCGATGCGGCTGGCCGACCTCGGGGCACGGGTCATCAAGGTCGAGCGTCCCCGGGGCGGGGACATCGGCCGCCAGCTGGCCTTCGCCGGGCGCCGGGCTGACGGGGAGACCGTCTCCTTCCACGCGATGAACCGCAACAAGGAAGGGGTCACCGCCGACCTCAAGGACCCCGACGACCTGGCCCGTGTGAAGCAGCTGGTCACGCGCGCCGACGTCCTGATCCAGAACTTCCGCCCCGGGGTGATGGAGCGGATCGGGCTGGACTACGCGTCCGTGCGCGCCCTCAACCCCCGGATCGTCTACGGCAGCGTCAGCGGCTACGGCGACTCGGGCCCCTGGCGCGACCGCCCCGGCCAGGACCTGCTGGCCCAGGCCGTCTCCGGCCTGCCGTGGCTGAGCGGCGGAGCCGACGCCGGGCCGGTGCCCGTGGGGCTGTCCGTGGCTGACCACCTGACCAGCTGTCACCTGGCGCAGGGCATCACCGCCCTGCTGGTGCGGCAGGCACGCACCGGGGTCGGCGGTCTGGTGCAGACCAGCCTGCTCGAGGCCATGCTCGACCTGCAGTTCGAGCTGCTCTCGACCCATCTCAACGACGCCACGGTCACGGTGCGCCGAGGCGGGGAGCACGCCGCGCACGCCTTCTTGCCCGCCCCCTATGGGACCTACCCGACCAGCGACGGCCACCTGGCGCTGGCCATGAACCCCGTCGACAAGCTGGGCCGGCTGCTCGGTGACGACGAGCTCGCGTCCCTGGACGACCCGCAGGCCTGGTGGGACCGTGCGACCGAGATCGAGGAGCGGCTGGCCGGGCGGTTCGCGACCCGCACCACCGAGGCCTGGCTGGAGGTGCTCGACGCGGCCGACGTGTGGTGCGCCCCGGTGCTCACCCTGGAGCAGCTCGTCGAGCACGAGGGCTTCCACTCCGTGGCCATGACCCAGGAGGTCGAGCGGGACGGCGCGCTGACCGCCAGCGGCGAGCCGCTGCGGCTGCGGACCACCCGCAGCCCGATCCGGATCGACGGGGAGCGCCTGACCAGCAGCCGTCCGGCCCCCAAGCTCGGCCAGCACGACGACGAGGTCTGGGGCGAGCTCCTCGGCACCGGGGCCCCGGCGACCGCGCAGCCTGCTCCGGTGCCCGGCCCGGCCGAGAGCGTGCTCCCGGCCGGGGGCGCGGCGTGAGCACGCCGCTGGTCCTGCGCGGGATCACCTGGGAGCACCCCCGGGGCTACGACTGCGTGGTCGCCGCCGCCCGGGTCTGGGAGCAGCAGCGGCCCGGCGTCCGCGTCGAGTGGTCCTACCGCTCACTGCAGGCCTTCGCCGACGCCCCGCTCGACGAGCTCACCGCGGCCTACGACCTCCTGGTGATCGACCACCCGCACGTCCCACTCGCCGCCACGCAGGGGCTGCTGGCTCCGCTCGACGGTGCGGGCTTCGACGCCGAGCTCGCGGTCCTGGCCCAGCGGAGCGTGGGCCGCTCCCACGCCAGCTACGCCCACGACGGGCACCAGTGGGGTCTGGCCACCGATGCCGCGGCCCAGGTCGCGGCCTACCGCCCCGACCTGCTGCCCGAGCCGCCCCGCACCTGGGACGCGGTGCTCGAGCTGGCCGCCGAGGGCCGGGTGCTCTGGCCGGCCAAGCCCATCGACGCGTTCTCCAGCCTGGTCACCCTGGCCGCCAACGCCGGCGCCCCGGCGAACGCGACGTCGGGGGTGTTCCTGCCCGCCGACGTCGCCGCGGAGGCGCTGGACCTGATGCACCGGCTCGCCGCGCTGGTCCCCGAGCGCAACCTCGCCGACAACCCGATCGAGGTCGCCGAGCAGCTGAGCAGGGGCGACACCTACGCCTACGCCCCGCTGCTGTTCGGGTACACCAACTACGCGCGGGCGGGGTTCCGGCCGGGACGGCTGCGCTACGTCGACATCCCGAGCCGCGGTGCCGGCGTGGAGGGCTCCCTGCTGGGCGGGGCGGGGATCGCGGTCTCGGCCACGGCCGCCGACCTGGACGAGGCCCGCGCCTTCGCGCTCTGGCTCGCGTCGGGTGAGACCCAGCGCGGGGTCTACTTCGACGCCGGCGGGCAGCCGGGGCACGCCGACGCGTGGGAGGACCCTCGGCTCGACGCGGTCACCGACGGCTTCTTCCGCGGCACCCGGGCCACCCTGGAGGGGGCCTACGTGCGGCCGCGCGTACCCGGCTTCATCCCGTTCCAGGACACCGCGTCGCCGCTGGTCACCGCCACCCTGCGGGGCGAGCTGTCCGACCAGGCGCTGATCGACAGGCTCGACACCCTGGCCACGGAGCTGCTCACCCATGACTGAGCCCGCCCCGCCCGACCGCCTCGACGAAGGGACCGTGCCGTGCTGACCGTGGACCGCTGGCTGGAGGACTACGTGGTCGGTGAGACCCGGCGCAGCGTCGGCCGGACCATCACCGAGGCCGACATCGTCCTGCACGCCGGGCAGACGGGGGACTTCTTCCCCCACCACATGGACGCCGCCTGGTCCGCGACCCAGCCCTTCGGGCAACGCATCGCGCACGGCACCCTCGTCCTCTCCGTCGCCGTGGGGATGACCGCCGGCGACATCAACCCCCAGGCGATGAGCTACGGCTACGACCGGATCCGCTTCCTGCGGCCGGTGCACATCGGCGACACCATCACGGTGACGGCGGAGGTCGTGGAGATCGCCGAGCACCGCCGTCGCCCCGAAGAGGCGGGGTACGCCCACGAGCTGGTCACGGTGACCAACCAGCACGACGAGCCGGTGCTCGTCCTGACCCACCTCTACCTGGTGAACCGGCGTCGTCCCGGGGCCCCGGCCCCGGCCGGAGCCTAGGATCACGACGTGGCGACCCTCGGTGACGTCGCCCGGCGGGCCGGGGTCTCCATCTCCGCGGTCTCCCGGGTGCTGAGCGACGCTCCCGAGGCCAGGGTCAGCGCCGAGACGCGGGCACGCATCAAGCAGGCGGCCGCCGACCTCGCCTACCGGCCGAACTTCGCCGGACGGGCGCTGAAGTTCTCGCGCACCAACGTCATCGCCCTCGTCGTGCCCGACCTGACCAACGCCTTCGTCACCGACCTGGTGCTCGGGGTCGAGGACGAGGCGCTCGCCCGCGGCTACATGGTGCTGCTGGGACGCAGCGAGGACCTCGAGCCGGGCGGGGAGATGATCAGCCGCCTGGTGGGGGAGGGCCGTGTCGACGGGATGCTCGTGCAGGTCGGCGACCAGAGCCAGGCGGGGGAGGTCGATGACCTCCTCCGGTCCGGCTACCCGGTGGTCTTCCTCAACTCCGTGCAGTCCGGGCTCCGCGGTGGCGTGGTCCTGGACGACGAGGCCGGTGCGCGGCTCGCGACCCAGCACCTGGTGGGGCTGGGTCACCGCCGCATCGCGATGGTGGGGGGCCTGCCGCAGTCCGGGACCGCCGCTCGCCGGGTCGCCGGCTTCCGGGCGGCCATGGCCGACGCGGGCCTGCCGGTGCCGCGTCACGCGGTCACCCGGCTCGGGTACTACCCCAAGGACGGCCGCGAGGCCCTCCGTCGGCTGATGGCCCTGCCGTCGCCGCCCAGCGCCCTCGTGGTGGCCAACATCAACGCCGCGATCGGCGTGCTCGCCGAGGCGCGCAGCCTGGGCCTGGCCGTGCCGGAGGACCTGTCGGTCATCTCGGTGCACGACGCCTGGACCGCGGAGAACACCTGGCCGCCCCTGACGACGGTGAAGATGCCGCTCTACCAGCTGGGGCGCGCCGCCGTCGTCCGCCTGCAGGAGCGGCTGGCGGGCGCGTCGGTGCAGGAGCACGTCGTCACCGACCCACCGCCGCAGCTGGTGGTCCGCGAGTCCACGGCCCCCAGCGCTGACCGCACGCCGCACCTGTCCGAGCCGAGGAGACCACGGTGATCATCGACGCCCACCAGCACGTCTGGGACCTCGACCGTGCCGACTACCCCTGGCTCGGTCCCGCGCACGGACCGATCTTCCGCAGCATCGGCGAGGCCGAGGTGCTCCCGGAGCTCCGCGCCTGCGGCGTCGACGGTGTCGTGCTCGTCCAGGCGGCCGACAACGCCGAGGACACCGCCCTGATGCTCGCGACCGCGGCTGCCCACCCGGAGGTGGTGGCCGTCGTCGGCTACGTGCCGCTGGAGGACCCCGCCGCGACCGCGGCCCGGCTGCCGGCCCTGGTGACCGACCCCCTCGTCGTGGGCGTCCGCAACCTCATCCACGACCGGCCCGACCCCGACTTCCTGCTCCGCCCGGAGGTGGGGGAGAGCCTCGGCCTCCTGGCCGCAGCGGGACTGGCCTTCGACGTGGTCTCGGTCCTGCCGCGCCACCTGGAGCACGTCCCGGTCCTCGCCGCCCGGTACCCGGACCTGACGCTGGTCGTCGACCACCTCTCGAAGCCGCCGTTGGGGGACGAGGATCCCGAGCCCTGGCGCACGCTGCTGGCCCGGGCCGCCGAGCACCCGAACGTCTGCGCCAAGGTCTCGGGCCTCTACCCCGGGCACGACATGACGGCGTGGTCGACGCAGAGCCTCCGGCCGGTCGTCGCTCACGCCGTCGACGTCTTCGGACCCGACCGGCTGATGTACGGCGGGGACTGGCCCGTCTCGGTGCTGGCCGGCGGGTACACCGCCGTCTGGGACGGGCTGCACCCGCTCATCGCCGAGCTGGGGCCAGCGGCCGCAGCGGCCATCCTCGGCGGCACCGCGGTCCGGGTCTACGGGATCGACGCCGCCCGCCTGGCCGCCCTCGAGGCCACCCGCTCGTGAACCTCCGTGCCCGGTCCCACGAAGGAGTGTCCATGACAGCGTGGACGTCCCCCGGCGGCGCGTCGCCCCGCCCACCGGAGCAGCGGCGAAGGCGCGGCCGGACCGTTGGGGCGCAAGGATGAGCGGCCCCGATCGACCCGAGCTGACGATGGCCGCCGGGTACCGGCTCGAGCTGCCCCGCTCCCCGCGGCCCGTCGTCATCCTCGGGGCGGGCGGCATCGTCCGCGACGCCCACCTCCCGGCCTACGCCAAGGCCGGCTTCCCCGTCGCCTCGCTGACCACCTGGGCGCCGCACCTGGCCATGGCGCAGGAGCTGGCCGCCGCGCACGGCATCGCCGAGGTGCACACCGACGTGCACGCCGCCGTCGCCGCAGCACCCGCGGACGCGGTCTTCGACATCGCGCAGATGCCGGACCAGTTCCGCACGAGCCTGGAGGCGCTGCCCGACGGTGCCGGGGTGCTCATCCAGAAGCCGTTCGGCCAGGACCTGCGCGAGGCGTCGGAGCTGCTGGCCCTCTGCCGGCGCAAGGGCCTCGTCGCCGCGGTCAACACCCAGCTGCGCTTCGTCCCCTACATCGCCGCCGCCCGGGAGCTGATCGCCTCCGGGGCGATCGGCGAGCTCTACGACGTCGAGGTCCAGGTCACCGTGAAGACGCCGTGGGAGCTCTTCCCGCAGGTGCTGACCCTGGACCGCCTCGAGATCAACATGCACAGCGTCCACTACCTCGACCTCATCCGGTCGTTCCTGGGCAACCCCGACAGCGTCTCGGCGGTGACCGAGCGGCACCCGGAGCACAGCCACGCCAACTCCCGGTCGGTGGTGCTGATGAGGTACCGCGACCGGCCGCTGCGGGTGGTCGTCTCGACCAACCACGACCACCACTTCGGCTCCCGCTACGAACAGAGCTTCGTGAAGTGGGAGGGGACCCGCGGGGCCGTCCGCGTGCAGATGGGGCTCAACCTCAACTACCCGACGGGCGGCCCCGACGTCGCCGAGTTCTTCCTGGACTCCGAGCCCGAGCGGGGGTGGCAGCCGCTGCCCTTCACCGGCACCTGGTTCCCGGACGGATTCGTCGGGTCGATGGCGGTGCTCCAGCGCTACCTCGAGGGCAGCATCGACGTGCTGCCCACCCGGGTGGAGGACGTCTACCAGACCATGGCCGTCGTGGACGCGGCCTACGTCTCCGCCGACACCGAGGGCATCGCCCCGGCCTACGGCTGAGCCGCCGGCCGAACGCTAGGTTCTGCTCGGGAGGTGGTCCGATGACACCGGAGACCGGGGGGCGCGGTCCCTTCGACCTGACCGGCCGGACAGCCGTGGTCACGGGGGCATCCCGCGGCATCGGGGCGGCGGTGGCGGCGGGACTGCTGCGGGCGGGCGCGGACGTCGTCGGTCTCCAGCGGGGACCCGTCCCCGACGAGCTCGCCGAGCTGGCGCGCACCCACGGGCGCAGGCTGCACCGGGTGGGCGTCGACCTGGCGGACCCGGCCTCGGTCGAGACCGCGGTGGCGAAAGCGCTCGAGCTCGGGCCGGTCGACATCCTGGTCAACAACGCCGGAACCCAGATCCGACACGCCGCGGCCGACTTCCCCCTCCCCGACTTCGACGCGGTGCTCGCGGTGAACCTGCGGGCGGTGTTCCAGCTGTGCCAGGCCTTCGGCCGGCCGATGCTGGACCGGGGGTGGGGGCGGGTGGTCAACGTCGCCTCCCTGCTCAGCTTCCAGGGGGGCATCCGGGTGCCGGCCTACGCAGCGTCCAAGGGTGCGGTGGCCCAGCTGACCAAGGCCCTGTGCAACGAGTGGGCGGGTCGCGGGGTGGCGGTGAACGCGGTGGCGCCGGGCTACGTGGACACCGAGATGAACGAGGCGCTGGTCGCCGACCCCGAACGGCACGCCGCGATCTCGGCCCGCATCCCGGCCGGCCGCTGGGGGAGCGGGGAGGACCTGGCCGGTGCCGTGGTCTTCCTCAGCTCCGACGCCGCGGCCTACGTCCACGGGGTGGTGCTCCCGGTCGACGGCGGCTGGCTGGCCCGCTGACCGCGGCGGGGCCCGCAGCGAACAGGCTGGGGTGGTCAGTCGACGTGGAAGACCTCGGGGGCGGGGGCCCACCACTCGCCCTCGGCGCGGCTCTCGAGCGGCGCCTGCATGGGCATGGTGATCTCCCACCACTCCTGGGTGACGGGGTCCGCGGCCATCGCGGCCTGGTCGGCCTCGTAGTCCTCGCCGATGTACTCGAAGTACGCGAACAGCAACATCTCGGGCTCGCGCAGGAAGATGGAGTAGTTCCGGATGCCGCACGCGTGGATGGTGCGCAGCACGTCCGGCCACACCGAGGCGTGCAGCTCCTTGTAGCGGGTGACCGATTCGGGCTGGAGCCCGACCACCTGGGCGATGCGCTGCATGGCTCTCCTGTCCTCGGGCGACGGGCCCGAGTGTAGGCCGCCGCAGGACTCTCGGCGCGGCCCGACCTTCCCGACCGGACCCAGGGCCCAAGAGTGCTTGCCAGGGTGGGGCCGGAGGGTATGCTTCCCCGCAAGCGTTCGGCGAGACCGCCGCGGTTCGAGTGCCAGGCACTCCCGCGGCCGGGGTCCGGTTTGACCGTGCCGGTCCGCCCTGCCCGAGGACTTGTCAAAGCAGGGGCCGATCCCTAGACTGGAACCTTGCCCTCCGCATTCGTCGACCCGTTTCGCTTGACGCGGGCCGTTTCGCGTGCGCGAAGGCAGGTCTGGTCCGTCCCCCCGGGCACCCGGACCTGACTCGGAACTCAACTTCATAGCTCCACCCGCCCGAGAGTCTCGGAAGGACCCACTGTTGGCCGCCTCGCGCACCGCCTCGAACACCAAAGTCGTCTCATCCACCGGCCGCATCTCGTTCGCGAAGATCGCTGAGCCTATGGAAGTTCCCGATCTCCTCGACCTCCAGGTCGACTCCTTCGACTGGCTCGTCGGCAACGACGCCTGGCGCGTGCGGGTCGACGCCGCCCTCGCCGAGGGCCGGACCGACATCAACACCAAGTCCGGGCTGGAGGAGATCTTCGAGGAGATCTCCCCGATCGAGGACTTCTCGGGCACCATGTCGCTCTCCTTCCGCGACCACCGGTTCGAGCCCCCGAAGAACAGCGTCGAGGAGTGCAAGGACCGCGACGTCACCTACGCCGCGCCGCTGTTCGTGACGGCCGAGTTCATGAACAACGAGACGGGCGAGATCAAGAGCCAGACCGTCTTCATGGGCGACTTCCCGCTGATGACGGACAAGGGCACCTTCGTCATCAACGGCACCGAGCGGGTCGTGGTCTCCCAGCTGGTCCGGAGCCCCGGCGTCTACTTCGAGCAGACCACCGACAAGACCTCGGACAAGGACATCTTCACCTGCAAGATGATCCCGAGCCGCGGCGCGTGGCTGGAGTTCGAGATCGACAAGCGTGACATGGTCGGGGTCCGCCTCGACCGCAAGCGCAAGCAGAACGTCACCGTGCTGCTCAAGGCCCTCGGCTGGACCGACGCGCAGATCCTCGAGGAGTTCGGCCAGTACGAGTCCATGCGGCTCACCCTGGAGAAGGACCACACCTCGACCCAGGACGAGGCGCTGCTCGACATCTACCGCAAGCTGCGTCCGGGCGAACCGCCCACGCGCGAGGCCGCGCAGGCGCTGTTGGAGAACTACTACTTCAACCCCAAGCGCTACGACCTGGCCAAGGTCGGCCGGTACAAGATCAACAAGAAGCTGGGGCTGGACGAGCCCTTCGACAAGCAGGTCCTCACCACCGACGACATCGTGGCGGCCATCCGCTTCATCGTCGCGCTGCACGACGGCAAGGAGGTGCTCGACGCCCCGCGCGGCGAGCTGCTGGTCGAGGAGGACGACATCGACCACTTCGGCAACCGTCGCCTGCGCACCGTGGGTGAGCTGATCCAGAACCAGCTGCGCACCGGTCTGGGCCGCATGGAGCGCGTGGTGCGCGACCGGATGACGACCCAGGACGTCGAGGCGATCACGCCGCAGACCCTGATCAACATCCGTCCGGTCGTGGCGGCGCTGAAGGAGTTCTTCGGCACCTCCCAGCTCAGCCAGTTCATGGACCAGACCAACCCGATCGCGGGCCTGACGCACAAGCGTCGCCTCTCCGCGCTCGGCCCGGGTGGTCTGTCCCGTGACCGCGCCGGCATGGAGGTCCGCGACGTCCACCCCTCGCACTACGGCCGCATGTGCCCGATCGAGACCCCGGAAGGCCCGAACATCGGCCTGATCGGCTCGCTCGCGTCCTTCGCCCGGGTGAACGCGTTCGGGTTCGTCGAGACGCCGTACCGCAAGGTCGAGAACGGCCAGGTGACCGACCAGATCGACTACCTGACCGCCGACGTCGAGGACCGCTACACGATCGCGCAGGCGAACGCCAAGCTCACCGACGACCTGCACTTCGCCGAGGAGCGCGTGCTGGCCCGCCGGCGCAAGGCCGACCCGGACACGGTCCCGGCCAACGACATCCAGTACATGGACGTCAGCCCGCGGCAGATGGTCTCGGTCGCCACCGCGATGATCCCGTTCCTGGAGCACGACGACGCCTCCCGCGCCCTGATGGGTGCGAACATGCAGCGCCAGGCCGTCCCGCTGATCCGTTCCGAGGCCCCGTTCGTGGGCACCGGCATGGAGTACCGCGGTGCGGTCGACGCCGGTGACGTCACGACGGCCTCCCAGGGCGGTGTCGTCACCGCGGTGAGCGCCGACCTGATCGAGATCGCCTACGACGACGGCACCTACCGGACCTACCGCCTCAGCAAGTTCAAGCGGTCCAACCAGGGCACCGCCATCAACCAGCGGCCGCTGGTCCGCGACGGTCAGCGCGTGGAGGCCGGCACCCCGCTGGCCGACGGCCCCTGCACCGACGGCGGCGAGATGGCCCTCGGCCGCAACCTGCTCGTGGCGTTCATGCCGTGGGAGGGCCACAACTACGAGGACGCCATCATCCTCAGCCAGCGCGTCGTCCAGGACGACCTGCTGACCTCGATCCACATCGAGGAGCACGAGGTCGACGCCCGCGACACCAAGTTGGGCGCCGAGGAGATCACCCGGGACATCCCGAACGTCTCCGAGGAGATGCTGGCCGACCTCGACGAGCGCGGGATCATCCGCATCGGCGCCGAGGTCTCCACCGGCGACGTCCTGGTCGGCAAGGTCACCCCCAAGGGCGAGACCGAGCTGACCCCGGAGGAGCGGCTGCTCCGCGCGATCTTCGGCGAGAAGGCGCGCGAGGTGCGCGACACCTCCCTCAAGGTGCCCCACGGCGAGTCCGGCACGGTCATCGGCGTCCGCGTCTTCGACCGCGAGTCCGACGACGAGCTGGCCCCCGGGGTCAACCAGCTGGTCCGCGTGTACGTCGCCCAGAAGCGCAAGATCCAGGACGGCGACAAGCTCGCCGGCCGGCACGGCAACAAGGGCGTCATCTCCAAGATCCTGCCGATCGAGGACATGCCGTTCCTCGAGGACGGCACGCCGGTCGACATCGTGCTCAACCCGCTCGGCGTGCCGAGCCGGATGAACGTCGGCCAGGTCCTAGAGACCCACCTGGGGTGGGTCGCCAAGCAGGGCTGGGACCTCAAGGGCGTCGAGGGCGCGTGGGCCGAGCGGCTGCGCACCGTCGGCCTGGAGCACGTCGACGGCGACACCAACCTGGCCACCCCGGTCTTCGACGGGGCGACCGAGGAGGAGATCACCGGCCTGCTCGGGAACACCAACCCGACCCGCGACGGCGACCGCCTGGTCAACGCCGACGGCAAGGCCAGCCTGTTCGACGGGCGCTCCGGGGAGCCCTTCCCGATGCCGGTGGGGGTGGGCTACATCTACATGCTGAAGCTCCACCACCTGGTCGACGACAAGATCCACGCCCGTTCCACGGGTCCCTACTCGATGATCACGCAGCAGCCCCTGGGCGGTAAGGCCCAGTTCGGTGGCCAGCGGTTCGGCGAGATGGAGGTGTGGGCCCTCGAGGCCTACGGCGCCGCCTGGGCCCTGCAGGAGCTGCTGACGATCAAGTCCGACGACGTCCCCGGCCGCGTGAAGGTCTACGAGGCGATCGTCAAGGGCGAGAACATCCCTGAGCCGGGCATCCCCGAGTCGTTCAAGGTCCTCGTCAAGGAGATGAAGTCGCTCTGCCTGAACGTCGAGGTGCTGTCCTCCGACGGCACCGAGGTGGAGCTGCGGGACTCCGAGGACGACTACCGCGGCGGCGAGGACTTCGGCATCGACCTGTCCCGCCGTCCGGGCGAGTCGCTCGGCGTCGAAGAAGTCTGATCCGCACGGTCCGAGCCTGCCGGGGGACACCCTCGGCAGACTCGGGGCCACGGTCAGTCCACAGCATCTTGAGAACGCGTACTAAAGAGAAGAGACAGACAACGTGCTCGACGTGAACTTCTTCGACCAGATCCGCATCGGCCTCGCCACGGCCGACGAGATCCGGGGCTGGTCCCACGGTGAGGTGAAGAAGCCGGAGACGATCAACTACCGCACGCTCAAGCCCGAGCGTGACGGCCTGTTCTGCGAGAAGATCTTCGGCCCGACCCGGGACTGGGAGTGCTACTGCGGCAAGTACAAGCGCGTGCGCTTCAAGGGCATCATCTGCGAGCGCTGTGGCGTGGAGGTCACGCGCTCCAAGGTCCGCCGCGAGCGGATGGGCCACATCGAGCTCGCCGCGCCGGTCACCCACATCTGGTACTTCAAGGGTGTCCCGTCCCGGCTGGGCTACCTGCTCGACATCGCGCCGAAGGACCTGGAGAAGGTCATCTACTTCGCCGCCTACATGATCACCTCGGTCGACGAGGAGGCTCGCCACCGCGACCTGTCCTCGCTCGAGGGCAAGATCGACGTGGAGCGCAAGCAGCTCGAGGGTCGGCGCGACTCCGACATCGAGAACCGGATGAAGAAGCTCGAGGAGGACACCGCCGGCCTCGAGGCCGAGGGTGCCAAGGCCGACGCCAAGCGCAAGGTCCGCGAGGGTGCCGAGCGTGAGGTCAAGCAGCTGCGCGACCGTTCCCAGCGCGAGCTGGACCGCCTCGACGCGGTCTGGAACCGGTTCAAGAACCTCAAGGTCCAAGACCTCGAGGGCGACGAGATCCTCTACCGCGAGATGAAGAACCGGTTCGGCAAGTACTTCGCCGGCTCGATGGGGGCGGACGCGATCCAGAAGCGTCTGCAGACCTTCGACCTGGAGGCCGAGGCGGCGTCGCTGCGCGAGACCATCCAGACCGGGAAGGGCCAGCGCAAGACGCGGGCCCTGAAGCGGCTCAAGGTCGTCTCCGCCTTCCTCGCGACCCAGAACAGCCCGGCCGGCATGGTGCTGGACTGCGTCCCGGTCATCCCGCCGGACCTGCGCCCGATGGTGCAGCTCGACGGTGGCCGCTTCGCGACCTCGGACCTGAACGACCTGTACCGCCGCGTGATCAACCGGAACAACCGCCTCAAGCGGCTCCTCGACCTCGGCGCGCCCGAGATCATCGTCAACAACGAGAAGCGCATGCTCCAGGAGGCCGTGGACTCGCTGTTCGACAACGGCCGTCGTGGCCGTCCGGTCACCGGCCCGGGGAACCGCCCGCTGAAGTCCATCTCGGACATGCTGAAGGGCAAGCAGGGCCGGTTCCGCCAGAACCTGCTCGGCAAGCGCGTCGACTACTCGGGCCGTTCGGTCATCGTCGTCGGCCCGCAGCTCAAGCTGCACCAGTGCGGCCTGCCCAAGGCGATGGCGCTGGAGCTGTTCAAGCCCTTCGTCATGAAGCGGCTCGACGACCTCAACCACGCGCAGAACATCAAGTCCGCCAAGCGCATGGTCGAGCGTCAGCGTCCCGTGGTGTGGGACGTGCTCGAGGAGGTCATCTCCGAGCACCCCGTCCTGCTGAACCGGGCGCCCACCCTGCACCGGCTGGGCATCCAGGCCTTCGAGCCGCAGCTCATCGAGGGCAAGGCCATCCAGATCCACCCGCTCGTCTGCACCGCGTTCAACGCGGACTTCGACGGTGACCAGATGGCGGTCCACCTCCCGCTGAGCGCGGAGGCGCAGGCCGAGGCCCGCATCCTCATGCTGTCGACCAACAACATCCTCAAGCCGGCCGACGGTCGTCCGGTGACCATGCCCACCCAGGACATGATCATCGGCCACTACTTCTTGACCATGCAGGTCGACGGAGCAGCGGGCGAGGGGCGTGCGTTCGGCTCGGTGGCCGAGGCCCTCATGGCCTTCGACCACAAGGAGCTGTCGGTCCAGGCGAAGATCAAGCTGCGGCTGTCCGACATCGTCCCGCCGGCCGGCCAGACGCTGGCCCCCAACGGGTCGATCATCCTCGAGACCACGCTCGGCCGCGCCCTGTTCAACGAGGCGCTGCCGGCTGACTACGCCTACTGCGACTACGAGGTGGGGAAGAAGCAGCTGGGGCAGATCGTCAACGACCTGGCCGAGCGCTACCCCAAGGTCGACGTGGCCTTCTGCCTGGACGCCCTCAAGGACCTGGGCTTCCACTGGGCCACCCGGTCGGGTGTCACCGTGTCCATCGGCGACGTGACCACCCCGGCCAACAAGGCCGAGCTGCTCGCGGGCTACGAGGACCGGGCCTCCAAGATCGACCGGCAGTACGAGCGCGGTCTGATCACCGAGGACGAGCGTCGTCAGGAGCTCATCGAGATCTGGACCGACGCCACGTCCAAGCTGGGTGCGGCCATGGAGGCCAACTTCTCCAAGACCAACCCGATCTACATGATGGTCCACTCCGGCGCCCGCGGGAACATGGTGCAGATGCGCCAGATCGCCGCCATGCGCGGTCTCGTGGTGAACCCGAAGGGCGAGATCATCGCCCGGCCCATCAAGTCGAACTTCCGTGAGGGCCTCTCGGTCCTGGAGTACTTCATCTCCACCCACGGTGGTCGCAAGGGCCAGGCCGACACCGCGCTGCGGACGGCCGACTCGGGCTACCTGACGCGTCGGCTCGTCGACGTCAGCCAGGACGTCATCATCCGCGAGGACGACTGCGGGACCGAGCGCGGGCTCACCAAGACCATCGCGGTGGGTGACCAGGGTGCTCTCAGCCTGCACGAGCACGTGGAGACCGCGGTCTACGCCCGTTCGCTCGCCACCGACGTGCGGGGCGCCGACGGCGAGGTGCTGCTGCCGGCCGGGACCGACCTGGGCGACGTCAACATCGGCCTGCTGGTGCAGAACGGTGTCACCACCGTCAAGGTCCGCAGCGTCCTCACCTGTGAGGCCGTGACCGGGACCTGCGCGATGTGCTACGGCCGGTCGCTGGCCAGCGGCAAGCTGGTCGACGTCGGCGAGGCCGTGGGCATCGTGGCCGCGCAGTCGATCGGTGAGCCCGGCACGCAGCTGACGATGCGGACCTTCCACACCGGTGGTGTGGCCGGTGACGACATCACCCAGGGTCTGCCCCGCGTCGTGGAGCTCTTCGAGGCTCGTCAGCCCAAGGGCAAGTCCCCGATCTCCGAGGCCGCCGGCCGCGTGCAGATCGAGGACAGCGACCGCCTGCGCAAGATCACCATCACCCCCGACGACGGGTCGGAGGCCGCCGAGTTCTCGGTGTCCCGCCGGGCTCGTCTGCTGGTGGAGGACGGCAGCCACGTCGAGGTCGGCCAGCAGCTCACCGCTGGTACCCCCGACCCGCACGACGTGCTCCGGGTGCTCGGTGTCCGCCGGGTGCAGGAGCACCTGGTGGACGAGGTGCAGTCGGTGTACCGCACGCAGGGTGCGCCGATCCACGACAAGCACATCGAGATCATCATCCGGCAGATGCTGCGCCGGGTGACGGTCATCGAGTCCGGCGACGCCGACCTCCTGGCCGGCGACCTGGTCGACCGCCTCACCTACGAGGGCCAGAACCGCAAGGTCGTGGCCGAGGGTGGGACGCCGGCTTCGGGTCGGGCCGTGCTGATGGGCATCACCAAGGCGTCGCTGGCCACCGAGTCGTGGCTGTCGGCGGCGTCCTTCCAGGAGACGACCAAGGTCCTGACCGACGCGGCCATCAACGGCAAGTCGGACAGCCTCATCGGCCTCAAGGAGAACGTCATCCTCGGCAAGCTGATCCCCGCCGGTACCGGTCTGGACCGCTACCGCAACATCCGGGTGGAGGCGACGGAGGAGGCCAAGGCGCAGGCCTACTCGATGGTCGGCTACGACTCGTTCGACTACGACTTCGGTCAGGGGTCGGGCGCAGCCGTGCCGCTCGAGGAGTTCGACCTCGGCGACTACCGCTGAGGTAGGCGCCAGCAGCACCGTCGGAGGGCGGGTCGGGGACACCCGGCCCGCCCTCTCGGCGTCTTCTCCCTGGGAATCCAGCGCCAGAAGTGCGAACAGGGCCGGAACGGCGGCGATGCTCGACGCTGGCGCTGACTATCCAGGGGCGGCTGCGGTGAGCCGGGGCTCAGACCGCTGCGCGGTCCAGGTGGGCCAGGATGTCGGCCACCGTCTCGTCGGGGGTCTGCGCGCTGGAGTCCAGCCAGTAGCCGATCTGGGCGGTCTCCCGTCGCAGGACCTCGTCGAGGGCTCCTGGGGAGAAGTGCACGTAGCCCGACTTGGCCCGCTGCTCCTCCCGCCACTCGAGGGCCGAGACGCTGGGGGAGAGCACCACCAGGTACCGGTCGGGGGCGGTGATGCGCTGCACGAAGCGCTCCAGCTCGGAGCCGATGATCACGTCCTGGACCACCGCGTCGAAGCCGGCCTCGGCGTAGCGGTCCGCCGTCCGGGCGGCGAGCTCGTAGCGCAGCTGCAGCTGGGCGACCGCCTCCGGGTCGGCCTGCGGCGTCATGTCCGCACGGCCATTCACCACCATCTTGCGGAACACGTCGCCACGGATGTGCACCGAGCGGGGCAGCCGGAGGGCCAGGAGCTCGGCCACCGTCGACTTGCCGGCCGCCATGGCCCCGGTGATGACGATGACCCGGCCCGCTCCGACGCTCACGGCACCAGTCTGCCTGTTCGACGTCATAAGCCCTGGGTCAGATCCGCTTCTGCGGATGTCGGACCGCCATATAGACCGCAAATGCGGGTAATGTGACCGCGTGCCGCACTACCGCATCTCCCAGGCCGCCGCCCTGCTGGGCGTCTCCGACGACACGGTCCGCCGTTGGGTGGAGAGCGGGCGGCTGCCGAGCGTCGAGGGGGCGGGCCCGATCCGGGTGGAGGGCGGCGAGCTGGCCGCGTTCGCGCAGCAGGTGGCGACGGCCCCCGAGCTCGGCAGCCCCGTGGCGGCCAGCGCGCGGAACCGGCTCACCGGCCTGGTCACCCGGGTGGTCAAGGACACGGTGATGGCGCAGGTGGACCTCCAGTGCGGGCCCTTCCGCGTGGTGTCCCTGATGTCGGCCGAGGCGGCGACGGAGCTCGGGCTGGAGCCCGGGGTGCTGGCCGTGGCGTCGGTGAAGTCCACGCACGTCGTCGTCGAGGTGCCGGAGCACCGATGAGCCGGTCCGCTCGCGTCGCCGCCGGTCTCCTCGCTGCCCTCACGGCACCGCTGCTGTGCTCCTGCGCCGCCGAACCCCCGGCGCCGACCGGGGACGGCGCCACCCCGAGCGGTGCCCTGACGGTGCTGGCGGCCGCGTCGCTGACCGAGGCCTTTTCCACGCTCGAGGGCCAGTTCGAAGCCGCGCACCCGGGCACCACCGTCACCTTCTCCTTCGGCTCGAGCGCGACGCTCGCGGCCCAGGCCGTCCAGGGCGCGCCGGCCGACGTGTTCGCCGCGGCCAGCACGGCCACCATGGCCACCGTCGTCGACGCCGGCGCGGCCGCCGACCCGGCTGACCTGGCCACCAACACCCTGCAGATCGCGGTGCCACCCGGCAACCCGGGCGAGGTCGGTGACCTGGCCGACCTCGCCGACCCCGACCTGCGGGTCGCGCTCTGCGCCGCCCAGGTGCCGTGCGGCGCTACGGCCGAGCAGGTGCTGGCTGCGGCCGGGGTGACGGCGAGCCCGGACACCCTGGAGTCCGACGTCAAGGCCGTCCTCCAGAAGGTGATCGCCGACGAGGTGGACGCGGGGCTGGTCTACACCACCGACGTGCGCGCGGCGGGCGACCGGGTCGAGGGCATCTCCGTGCCGGAGGCCGCCGACGTCCCCAACCGCTACCCGGTCGCGGTGCTGGGAGCCAGCCGCAACCCGGCGACGGCCCGCGCCTTCGTCGCCTACCTGCTCTCCGACCCCGGTCAGCAGGTGCTGCGGGACGCCGGGTTCGGCCCGCCGTGAGCCGTGCCGGCGCCCGACCGGTCGCCGCCGACGTCCGGGGCCGCGTGCCCTGGGTGCTGGGGCTTCCCGCGGCGGTGGCCCTGCTCTTCCTGCTCGGCCCGCTCGTCGGGCTGATCCTGCGCGCCCCCTGGAGCCAGGCGGGTGCACTGCTGACCAGCGGCAGCGCCCTGCAGGCCCTCCGGCTCTCCCTCGTCACCGCCACCGCCTCCACTGCGCTCGCCCTGGTCCTGGGAGTGCCGCTGGCCTGGCTGCTCGCCCGGCCGGGTCTCCGTGGCGGACCGCTCCTCCGGGCCCTGGTGACGGTCCCGCTGGTGCTGCCGCCGGTGGTCGGCGGCGTCGCGCTCTTCACGGTGCTCGGCCGCTCGGGTCTGGTGGGCCGGCCCCTCTACGCGCTCACCGGCTTCGCCTTCCCCTTCACCCCCTACGCCGTCGTCCTGGCACAGGTCTTCGTCGCCCTGCCCTACCTGGTGCTCGCGGTCGAGGGGGCGCTGCGCGGGGCCGACCGCCGCTACGAGGACGCGGCGGCCACGCTGGGTGCGCGGCCCCTGACGGTCTTCCGCCGCGTCACCCTGCCGCTGGTCGGGCCCGGCATCGCCGCCGGTGCCGTCCTGGCCTGGGCGCGGGCGCTGGGGGAGTTCGGCGCCACCATCACCTTCGCCGGCAGCTTCCCCGGCACCACCCGGACCATGCCCCTGGAGGTCTACCTGGCTCTCGAGACCGACCCCGGCGCCGCCCTGCTGCTCTCGGTGCTGCTGCTCGCGGTGTCGGTGGCGGTGCTCGCGCTGCTCCGCGACCGCTGGACCACGCGGTGGTGACCGGGCTGCGCGCCCGGCTGGGCGTGGTCCGACCAGCCTTCCGCCTCGACCTCGACCTCGACGTCGAGCCGGGGGAGGTGGTCGCGCTGGTCGGGCCGAACGGGGCGGGCAAGTCGACGGCGCTCCGGGCGCTCGCCGGGCTGCTCGCCCTGGACGAGGGACACGTGGAGCTCGACGGCCGGCCGCTCGCCGACGCGACGCAGGGGGCTCCACCGCCCCCCGCACGAGCGCGGGATGGGGGTCGTCTTCCAGGACTACCTGCTCTTCCCGCACCTCACGGTCCTCGACAACGTGGCCTTCGGGCTGACCGCGCGTGGCCGGCGCCCGGCCGAGGCGCGCTCGGCGGCCCGCTCCTGGCTGCAGCGGATGGAGCTCGTCGAGCTGGCCGACGCGCGGCCGCGCACGCTCTCGGGCGGGCAGGCGCAACGCGTCGCCCTGGCCCGGGCCCTGGCCACCGACCCCGGCCTGCTGCTGCTCGACGAGCCCTTGGCCGCCCTCGACGCCCGGACCCGGCTCCTGGTGCGCGGTGAGCTGCGGCGGCACCTGCAGACCTACACCGGGGCGACGGTCGTCGTCACCCACGACCCGGTCGACGCCGCGGTGCTCGCGGACCGGCTGGTCGTCGTCGAGGACGGCCGGGTGGTGCAGACGGGCACCCCGGCGGAGGTCGCGGCGCGACCGCTCACCGACTACGTCGCCCGCCTGGTCGGGCTCAACCTGCTCGCCGGGCAGGGGGACGGCACCGTGGTCCGGCTCCCCGGGGGAGGCCTGGTGCACGTCGCCGAGGTCGTCCACGGGCCGGTGCGCACCGCCTTCCGGCCGGCCACGGTCGCGTTGTTCACCCGCCGTCCGGAGGGCTCCCCGCGCAACGTGTGGCCAGGGCACGTCGCCGGGCTGGAGCCGCACGGCGCCGGGGTGCGGGTCGAGGTCGCCGGTGCCCCGGACGCCGCGACCCGGATCCTGGCCGAGGTGACCGCCGCCGCGGTGGCCGAGCTGGCCATCCGCCCGGGCACCCCGGTCTGGGCTGCGGTCAAGGCCTCCGACGTGACGGTCTACCCCGAGGGGAGCGCGCCGCCCCCGTAGCGTGGTGGCGTGGAGCTCCCCGCTGGTTTCCTGCCGCTGCTGGGTACCTGGACGGGCCTGGAGCGCCTGGCCGGGGAACCGCACCCCGAGGCCACCACCGCCCGGGCCTCCCTGGCGCTCCGTCTGGAGGTCGGCGGCACGGCCGTGGTGGGGGACTACCGGCAGGTCCGGGCCGACGGCGAGGAGCGGACGGCGCACGCCGTCTACCGGGCAACCGCTCCGGAGGAGGTGACCTGCTGGCTGTTCACCTCGACCGATCACGCGCCCACCGTCCTGCGAGGCGCCTTCACCGACGAGGCGCTGGAGCTGACGGCGCCGGACCGGCGGCACCGCCTCACCGGCGTGGCCGACGACCTCGAGCTGGAGGTCACCGAGCGGACCGCCGACGGCTGGCGCCGGACCCTGACCGGGCGGTACCGCCGACTGAGCGGGCACTGAGCGCGTTCGCCTAGGCTGACGGGGTGGGTCAGGTCCTCTCCGTCAACGTCGGCCGCGCCGAGCCGAACCCCTACAAGTCGACGAGGTCGACCGGGATCGGCAAGCAGCCCGTGCCCGGCCCGGTGGAGGTGCGGGCGCCCGGCCCCAAGCGGGGCGGCCTGGGCAGCGGCCTGGTCGGGGACTTCATCGGCGACACCAAACACCACGGGGGCGACACCCAGGCGGTGTACGCCTTCCAGCGCGAGGACCTCGACGCCTGGCAGGCCCGCCTGGGGCGGGAGCTCCCGAACGGCTGGTTCGGGGAGAACCTGACGACCACCGAGGTCGACGTGAACGGCGCCCGCGTCGGGGAGGTCTGGCAGGTCGGCGACACCGTCCGGCTCCAGGTGACCTCCCCACGCATCCCCTGCGCGACCTTCCGCGGCTGGATGGGGGAACGGGCCTGGGCCCGCACCTTCACCGAGGCCGGCCGGCCGGGCACCTACCTGCGCGTGCTGGTGGCGGGCACGATCACCGCCGGCGACCGCGTCGAGGTGGTGCAGCGGCCCGACCACGACGTCACCGCCGCGCTGGTCTTCCGGGCCACCACCACCGACCGCGACCTGCTGCCGCTGCTGCTGGCGGCGGGGGAGGACCTCGAGCCCGAGATCGCCGAGAACGCGCGGCAGCGCCGGCTGGTCGTGCTGGACTGAGCTCTCGCGGTCGCTCGTCCGGCGGCGGGTCCTCGACGCCCCGCCGGGCGTGGCTCCACGCCGACGACGTGCGGGTGGGGCAGGGTCGGGTGTTTTGACCCCTCGGAGGACGCCGGGTAGCCTAGATCCTTGTGTTCGGGCTTGCCCGATCTCTCGTGCGTGCCCCGAGTGTCTCGCGACGTGGCCGAGCGCGCACGGTGGGCCCCCAGCGTCCCTGGGAACCCGCTCCCCGTACTTCCAGCCATGGCAGTGAGTCAGTGCCGCGCTCCGCGCAGCCCAAGAGAAAGAGATAGGACGCAGTGCCCACAATTCAGCAGTTGGTCCGCAAGGGCCGGGCGGACAAGGTGAGCAAGAACAAGACGCCGGCGCTCAAGGGTTCGCCCCAGCGTCGGGGGGTGTGCACCCGCGTGTACACCACCACCCCCAAGAAGCCGAACTCCGCTCTGCGCAAGGTGGCGCGTGTCCGCCTCTCCTCCGGGGTCGAGGTCACGGCCTACATCCCCGGCGTGGGTCACAACCTGCAGGAGCACTCGATGGTGCTCGTCCGCGGCGGCCGCGTGAAGGACCTGCCCGGCGTCCGTTACAAGATCATCCGCGGCTCGCTCGACACCCAGGGCGTGAAGAACCGCAAGCAGGCTCGCAGCCGCTACGGCGCGAAGAAGGAGAAGTAATGCCTCGCAAGGGCCCCGCCCCGAAGCGTCCGCTGCCCGTCGACCCGGTCTACGGGTCGCCGCTGGTGACCCAGTTGGTGAGCAAGATCCTCGTGGACGGCAAGAAGACGATCGCCCAGGGCATCGTCTACACCGCGCTCGACGGCACCCGCACCAAGACCGGTGTCGACCCGGTGCAGACCCTGAAGCGCGCGCTGGACAACGTCCGCCCCGCGCTGGAGGTCAAGAGCCGCCGCGTCGGTGGTGCCACCTACCAGGTCCCGATCGAGGTCAAGCCGAACCGCGCGACCACGCTCGCCATGCGCTGGCTGGTCAGCTTCGCCCGCGCCCGTCGTGAGAAGACCATGTCGGAGCGCCTCATGAACGAGATCCTCGACGCCTCCAACGGCCTCGGTGCCGCGGTCAAGCGTCGCGAGGACACGCACAAGATGGCCGAGGCCAACAAGGCCTTCGCCCACTACCGCTGGTAAACACCCAGCACTTCTTCCCGGACCTTCCCGCCAGCGGGGCCACCGCCCCGGTCGTCGGACAGGTCGGATCACCCCACATGAGAGGTTGAAGACGCCGCAATGGCAGTCGACATCGAAACCGACCTGTCCAAGGTCCGCAACATCGGCATCATGGCTCACATCGACGCCGGCAAGACCACCACGACCGAGCGCATCCTCTTCTACACCGGTATCAACTACAAGATCGGTGAGGTGCACGACGGCGCGGCGACGATGGACTGGATGGAGCAGGAGCAGGAGCGCGGCATCACCATCACGTCCGCCGCGACGACCTGCCACTGGCACGACACCCAGATCAACATCATCGACACGCCCGGGCACGTGGACTTCACCGTCGAGGTGGAGCGTTCGCTCCGCGTGCTCGACGGTGCAGTCGCCGTGTTCGACGGCGTGGCCGGCGTCGAGCCGCAGAGCCAGACGGTGTGGCGCCAGGCCGACCGCTACAAGGTCCCGCGCATCTGCTTCATCAACAAGCTGGACCGCACCGGCGCCAGCTTCGACTTCTGCGTCTCCACGATCAAGAGCCGCCTGAACGCCGTGCCGGCGATCCTGCAGCTCCCGATCGGCTCCGAGGGCGGCTTCCTGGGCGTCGTCGACGTCGTCCGGATGCGTGCGCTGACCTGGCGCGGCGAGACCACGATCGGTGAGGACTACACCGTCGAGGACATCCCGGCCGACATGCTGGAGCAGGCGCAGCAGGCCCACCACGACCTGGTCGAGCTGGTCGCCGAGTACGACGACACGCTGATGGAGGCCTACCTGGCCGAGGACGAGGCGTCGATGACGCCGGAGCTCATCGACGCGGCCATCCGCCGTGCCGTGCTGTCCTCCCAGATCACCGCCGTCCTCTGCGGCAGCGCCTTCAAGAACAAGGGCGTGCAGCCCCTGCTCGACGCGGTCATCGCCTACCTGCCGTCCCCGCTGGACGTGCCGGCCATCGACGGGTTCAAGCCCGGCGACGAGTCGGTCCAGATCGAGCGGCACCCGGACACCAGCGACCCGTTCTCCGCGCTGGCCTTCAAGATCGCGGCCGACCCCCACCTGGGCCGCCTCACCTACATCCGCCTCTACTCGGGTCGCCTCGAGGCCGGCTCCACGGTGCTGAACAGCACCAAGGGCCGCAAGGAGCGGATCGGGAAGATCTACCAGATGCACGCCAACAAGCGTGAGGAGATCGCCAGCGTCGGTGCCGGTCAGATCGTCGCGGTGATGGGTCTCAAGGACACCACCACCGGTGAGACGCTGTCGGACCCGCAGAACCCGGTCGTGCTGGAGTCCATGGACTTCCCCGCACCCGTCATCGAGCAGGCCATCGAGCCGAAGACGAAGTCGGACCAGGAGAAGCTGGGTGTGGCCATCCAGCGCCTCGCCGAGGAGGACCCCACCTTCCGGGTCCACACCGACGAGGAGACCGGCCAGACGATCATCGCCGGCATGGGCGAGCTGCACCTGGAGGTGCTGATCGACCGCATGAAGCGCGAGTTCCGCGTCGAGGCCAACATCGGCAAGCCGCAGGTGGCCTACCGCGAGACGCTGCGCCGTCCGGTGACCAAGGTCGAGTACACCCACAAGAAGCAGTCGGGTGGCTCGGGTCAGTACGCCCGGGTGATCATCGACCTCGAGCCGCTGGAGCCCGGCTCCGGCTACGAGTTCGTGAACGCGGTGACCGGTGGTCGCATCCCCAAGGAGTACATCCCCGCGGTCGACAACGGCATCCAGGACGCCATGCAGTTCGGCGTGCTCGCCGGCTACGCGGTGGAGGACATCAAGGTGACGCTGCAGGACGGCGCCTACCACGACGTCGACTCCTCCGAGCTCGCCTTCAAGATCGCCGGTTCGATGGTGTTCAAGGAGGCCGCACGGCGGGCCGACCCGGCGCTGCTCGAGCCGGTGATGGCCGTGGAGGTCACCACCCCCGAGGACTACATGGGCACCGTCATCGGTGACCTGAACTCCCGACGGGGTCAGATCCAGGCCATGAACGACGCCCACGGCAACAAGGTCGTCCAGGCCCTGGTCCCGCTGTCGGAGATGTTCGGCTACGTCGGGGACCTCCGGTCCAAGACCTCCGGCCAGGCGTCGTACTCGATGGAGTTCCACGCCTATGCCGAGACGCCGAAGTCGATCTCGGACGAGATCATCCAGAAGGCCCGGGGCGAATGACTCCCCGGGGCCAGGCGCAGTCGAGACGTCCACGTTTTGACTGCGCCTGTCCCCGGCCCCAGAATTGACCGGCACGTCCCGGTCAGCACAGACCAGTAATCTCAGCAAACGCCCCGCGATCACGTGGGGACCATCCAGAAGGAGCCCCAGTGGCCAAGGCCAAGTTCGAGCGGACTAAGCCGCACGTCAACATCGGCACCATCGGGCACATCGACCACGGCAAGACCACGCTGACCGCGGCGATCACCAAGGTGTTGCACGACAAGTACCCGACCCTGAACCAGGCGTCGGCCTTCGACCAGATCGACAAGGCGCCCGAAGAGCGTCAGCGCGGCATCACCATCTCGATCGCGCACGTCGAGTACCAGACCGAGTCCCGGCACTACGCCCACGTCGACTGCCCCGGTCACGCCGACTACATCAAGAACATGATCACCGGTGCGGCCCAGATGGACGGCGCGATCCTCGTGGTCGCCGCCACCGACGGCCCCATGCCGCAGACCCGTGAGCACGTCCTCCTGGCCCGTCAGGTGGGTGTCCCGGCGATCGTCGTCGCGCTGAACAAGTGCGACATGGTCGACGACGAGGAGATCCTGGAGCTCGTCGAGCTCGAGGTCCGCGAGCTCCTGAGCGAGTACGAGTTCGACGGCGACGAGACCCCCGTCGTCCGCGTGGCTGCCTTCCCGGCGCTGAACGGCGACGAGAAGTGGGGCGACGCGATCATGGAGCTCATGTCCGCCGTCGACACCTTCATCCCGCAGCCCGAGCGCGAGATCGACAAGCCCTTCCTGATGCCCGTCGAGGACGTCTTCACGATCACCGGTCGTGGCACCGTCATCACCGGCCGCATCGAGCGTGGCGTCGTCAAGGTCAACGAGACCGTCGACATCATCGGCATCCGCACCACGAAGCAGACCACCACGGTCACCGGTGTGGAGATGTTCCGCAAGCTGCTCGACGAGGGCCAGGCCGGCGAGAACGTCGGGCTGCTGCTCCGTGGCACCAAGCGCGAGGACGTCGAGCGCGGCATGGTCGTCATCAAGCCGGGCACCACGACCCCGCACACCGACTTCGAGGCGCGCGTCTACATCCTCTCGAAGGAGGAGGGCGGCCGTCACACGCCGTTCTTCAACAACTACCGCCCGCAGTTCTACTTCCGCACCACGGACGTGACCGGCGTGGTGAACCTCCCCGAGGGCACCGACATGGTGATGCCGGGTGACAACACGGACATGTCCGTGCAGCTCATCCAGCCCATCGCCATGGAGGAGGAGCTGAAGTTCGCCATCCGCGAGGGTGGTCGGACCGTCGGCGCGGGCCGGGTCACCAAGATCCTCAAGTGATCTCTGCACGATCCTGACCGAAGGGTCAGACCCGAAAGTCCGACGAAGGCCCCGGACCGCACGGTCCGGGGCCTTCGTCGTCCCCGAGAGGCCGCGCAACCCCAGCCAACCCGCCTACCATCGGCGGGTGGAAGCGAACAGCCAGGCCATCGTCCGGCTCGCCTGGTCGCGCCTGCTCGGGCTGCCGGACGACACCCTCGACCCCGCAGCCAACCCGGTGCGCACCGTCCGCGCCGACGCCGCCGGTCAGACGATGGTGCTGCGGCTGTGGAGGACCTGGGTGGTGCAGGGCCCGGGCTGGTTCCACGACCGGACGGCGGACGTCGACCCCGGGGTGCTCGCCGATCCCACGACGTTGCTCCGGATCTGCGACGGGCACCTGGCGCGCCTGGTCGGGCACGCCGTCCTGGGCTACACCGACCGCTACGCGAAGCCGTCGGTCCCCGGGTCGGTGGCGCTGGAGGACGTGCCGGTGGACGACGCCCCGTCCGCCGCGGCCTCGCTGGAACGGGCGTGCCCTCCCGACGACGTCGCCGAGGTCGGACTCGCGGAGATGTCGCGGCTGTTCGTGACCCTGGACGACCGCGACCACCCGACCTCCGGGGCGGGCTACGACGAGTGGCAGGGCCTCCTGGCCCACTTGGGGGTGCTGACGCCGCCCGCGCTGCGCAGTGCCGGTTGGGGCACCCTGGCCGCCGCCCTGGCCCTGAACGACGCCCTCGACGCGGGACTCGTGGCCCAGTGGCGGGCCCGGAGCGACAACCTGGCGTCCCGGCGGCTGGCCCGCAAGCTGGGCTTCACCCGCGCGGGGGAGCAGACCACCGTCACCCTGGGTTGAGGCCCGGACCTGCCGGAGGATCTCCGGCAGGTCCAGGACCAGCAGGACCGGTCAGGCGGGGAGCAGCAGGGCGACGGGGTAGCGGTCGAGGACCTCAGCCACGCTCACCCGGCCCTCGAGCTCGCGTCCGGTGAGGGTGTCCACGAACCGGCCGGGCAGCTCCAGGGCGGTGTCCAGCCAGCCGCCGGCGGCCGCGAGGCCGACGGGGAGCCGGGTGGCCAGGCTGACCGCCCCGCCGCGGTCGAAGGCGACGAGGTGGTCCGCCGCCGGACCGGTGGCCCGGCAGCGGGGCGTACCCGGTGAACAGCTCCGGGTGGTCGCGACGGGCGAGCAGCGCCTGCGTGGTGACCCACAGCTTCGCCGCCCCCGAGGCGTCCACGGACGGGTGGCTCTGCCGCACCTCGGCCAGCAGCGCGCGGCGCCGGTCGAAGTCGACCGGGCGCCGGTTGTCGGGGTCGACGAGGGAGTCGTCCCACAGCTCGGTGCCCTGGTAGACGTCGGGCACGCCCGGCATGGTCAGCTGCACGAGCTTCTGGCCCAGCGCGTTGGTCCAGCCGTGCGGGGTGACGGCCGCGACCAGGTCGTCCCAGGCCGCGCGGAGCTGCGGCTCGTCGTAGGCGGCGTCGACCGCGGCGTGGACCGTGGCCTCGTAGGCCTCGTCGACGTCGGTGTAGGTGGTGCCGTCACTGGCCTCCCGCATCGCCTTCTCGGCGTAGGCGTGCATCCGCTCCCGCTCGATCGGCCCGGCACCCACCAGGGTCTGGGCCAGGAAGTAGCCGAACGCCGGGCGCGGCACCGAGGCCGCATCGGCGAACCGGTCGGCGAACTCGCCCCAGGCCTGCGGGATCTCGGCCAGCACGGCCAGGCGGGCGCGGACGTCCTCGCCGCGCTTGGTGTCGTGGGTCGACAGACCCGTCATCGAGCGCGGCTGACCCTCCTGCCGGGCTACCTGCGGCGGCGTGGAAGTCCGCCAGGTCGATGCCGAGCTCATCGGGGTCGGCGCCGACCTCGTTGAGGGCGATGAAGCGCGCGTAGCGGTAGAAGGCGGTGTCCTCGGTGCCCTTGGCCATGGTCGCGCCGCTCAGCTGCTGCATCCGCCGGGCCAGCTCGTCGCTGCTCGTCGTGCAGCCGCGGGCTCAGGGCGTCGAGCGTGTCGCGCGAGGGCCGGCCGGCGCCGGGCGGCGAGGGCCAGGGCGTGGTCGAGGTCGGCCACGCCGTCGGGCAGGTAGGAGCGGTAGACCGCGAAGGCCACCGCCACCTCGGCGATGGCCGCCGCGGCGTCGTCGACCTCGGGCACCAGGGCAGCCATCCGGCGGATCTCCGCGACCAGCAGCTCGGTGACCACCATCCGCTTGCCCGCCTCGACGTGGTCGGCGATGCTGCGCTCGTCCCCGGTCAGCCGCTGGTAGAGCGCCGTCAGCTCGGCCTCGTGGCCGGGGTCGACGAACAGCCCGTTGACCTCGCGCATCGCGTCGTAGCCGGTCGTGCCCTCCACGGGCCAGTCGGCGGGCAGCTGCTCGCCGGGCTCGAGGATCTTCTCCACGGTGATCCACTGGTCGGGCGCGAGGGCACGCAGCCGACGCAGGTACTCGCCCGGGGTCGACCAGGCCGTCGGGGTGGTCGATGCGCAGGCCGGCGACCCCGCGCTCCACCCACTCGGCCACCTTGCGCGTGCGTGGCGTCGAAGACGGCCTCGTCCTCCTGCCGGACGCCCGGCCAGGGTGGTGACGGCGAAGAACCGGCGGTAGCTCAGGTCGGTGTTGCCGCGCGACCAGTGCACCAGCTCGTAGTGCTGCCGGGCGTGCACCGTCTCGGCGTCCTCGCCGTCGGCGCAGCTGCCGGGCGCCAGCGGGAAGCGGTGGTCGTAGTAGCGCAGCTCGCCGTCCTCGACGCTCAGCACGGCGTCGTCGCCGAGCACCGGCAGCAGCAGGCGCGGCCGGCTCCCAGTCGATGTCGAACCAGGACGCGTAGGCGGAGTCCCGGCCGTGCTGCAGGACGTCCCACCAGGCCGGGTTCTCGGCCGGCACCTCGACGCCGAGGTGGTTGGGGACGATGTCGATGACGACGCCCAGCCCCGCGTCGGCGGCGCTGGCGAACAGGGCCTGCAGGCCCTCCTCGCCGCCCGCGGTCCGGATCGATCTCGGTGACGTCGACGGTGTCGTAGCCGTGCGCGGAGCCCGAGGTCGAGCGCAGCAGGGGCGACAGGTAGAACGCGCCGACGCCGAGGTCGGTCAGGTAGTCGGTGAGGGCGGTCGCGTCCGCGAGCGTGAAGTCGCGCTGGATCTGGAGGCGGTAGGTGGAGGCGGGTAACGAGAGGGTCACCCCCAAACCCTAAAGGGCCGCGCCGGGCCCCGTCCGACCACCTCAGAGCAGGGCCACCGAGCCGCTGCGCCGGGGGTCGGCGCCACCGCCGAGGGGGCTCAGCGCCGAGACCCCGCCGAAGTAGGGGTCGCGTGACGCGGCCACAGCCACCGTGTCGTGCTGCTCCAGAGCCGCCAGCACCGCGGGGCTGAACCCCGGCTCGGCGCGTACCAGCCCGGGAGCGCGTTGAGCCGCGGAGCGTCGATCGCCTCCTGGGGGGACGCCCCGCGCAGCATCCGGACCAGCACCTGGAGCAGCGCGGGCCGGATCCGGCTGCCCCCGGCGGCGCCGGCGACCGCGACGGGGTGGTGCCCGGCGTCGAGGGCGACCAGAGGCGACATCATCGAGCCCATCCGGGTCCCCGGCTCGAGGTCGTGCCGGATGAGCTCGCCCTCGCCCAGCATCGAGTTGAGGTGGACGCCGAAGCCGGGCACCCAGACCCCCGAGCCCAGCCCGAGGCTGGTGGTCAGGGCGCAGGCGTCCCCCTCGGCGTCGACGGCGACGACGTTGGTCGTCTCCGCGCGCCGGTCGGGCCCGCGCAGCGCGTCGACCAGGCCGAGCGCGGAGGCGGGGTCGTGCGTCGGGTCTCCCGGCACGGTGCGGGCGGCCCTGCGGAGGGTGCCCAGCAGATCGTCGAGGTCGTCGCCCCGGGCGTGGACCGTGAAGCCGTCGAAGCCGGCCTGGCGGGGTGCGGACTCCAGCACCCGGTAGGCGGAGAGGTCGCCCCCACGGAGGGCGCCGGCGTCGCCCACGGCGGCGACGAGGGCGTCGGCGTAGGCCCCCCGGTAGAAGGCGTCGGGGTCCTCGGCGAGCAGCCGGTAGGCGTGGTGGTGGTCCGGGTGGTGCAGCCGGTCCCCGGCCTGGAGCAGGGTTCCGTCGGGTCGCCGGTAGACCTCGAGCCCGTCACCGATGCACATGGCGGGGGCGATGACCGGGAGCAGGACGGCGTGGGTGAGAGGCAGCGGGGTGCCGTGCGACGCGTCGAGCCCGGGCGCCACCACGTCGGCCCAGGGGAGCCGGCCCCAACGGCGCCACAGGTGGTGGGCGCCGGCCGGCACCCCGGGGACCGCGACGGTGGCCGGACCGATCTCGTAGGGGATCGCCTGGCCGACGAAGGAGACCTCGATCGGGGTGCCCGCACCAGGGGAGGTGCCCTCCAGCCCGGGCACGGCGACGAAGAAGTCGACGCAGGTGACCTCTCCGCCCGGCTCGACGACGGTCGCGAAGCCCCCTCCCGCCAGACCGGTGAAGATCGTCTCGGCCGCACAGCTGACGAGCATCATCGCCACCGCCGCGTCCACGGCGCTGCCACCGGCCCGCAGGGTCGCCAGGCCGGCCGACGCTGTCGAGGGATGGCCCGCGGCCACCCCGGCCCTCATCTGCACCGCCTCAGCGTAGGGGCGCGGGACCGGGTGGATGCCCGCTCAGTGCGCGCCACCCCTGCGCTCCCGGGCGGGAGGAGGCCGGACCTATGCTGGGGACAGCCCCGGACGCCACGCCTGAGGCGGCGAAGGCCTCCCTCGCGAGAGCCCGGCCCGCGTAGCCCGGACGGCCCCGCTGCAGATTTGATCTGCTGGCTGCCGTCTGACAAGATTGCCAGGTTGCTTTGGCAGGTCTGCCGGGGTGCGCCATGCCTCCGGGCGTCTTCGGACGAACGTTGCGGGTGCTGGCGCTCCGACAGCCTCCGACCTCCTGGTCCTCTCGGACCGGAGAGGGGTGGTCCACCGGACCACCCAGGTACCCCCACCGCTGGGCTCGGCGGCGCGTTGCTCATCGGAAGGTGACCGACACGCCCGGGCGCGGGGGTGGGAGCAGATGCAGGACTCAATGCCGGATGTACTGAGACGTTAGGACGAACTGTGGCGGGACAAAAGATCCGCATCAGGCTCAAGGCCTATGACCACGAGGTCATCGACTCCTCCGCGCGCAAGATCGTGGACACGGTCACGCGCACGGGCGCGCAGGTCGCTGGACCGGTGCCGCTCCCGACCGAGAAGAACGTGTTCTGCGTGATCCGTTCTCCCCACAAGTACAAGGACAGCCGGGAGCACTTCGAGATGCGGACGCACAAGCGGCTGATCGACATCATCGACCCGACCCCCAAGACCGTTGACTCTCTGATGCGTCTCGACCTGCCTGCAGGCGTCGACATCGAGATCAAGCTCTGAGGACGAAACCATGAGCACTCCTTCTGTCACCTCCGACCGCAAGGTCAAGGGCCTGCTGGGCACCAAGCTCGGGATGACCCAGCTCTGGGACGCCAACAACCGCGTCGTCCCGGTCACCGTCGTCCAGGCGGGCCCCTGTGTCGTCACCCAGGTGCGCACCCCGGACGTGAACGGCTACGGCGCCGTCCAGCTGGGCTTCGGTGCCGTCAAGGCCAAGCAGGTCACCAAGCCGTCCGCCGGACACTTCGAGAAGGCCGGCGTGACCCCCCGCAAGCACCTGGTGGAGATCCGCACGACGGACGCAGAAGAATTCACCCTCGGCCAGGAGCTGACGGCCGACGTCTTCGCCGCCGACGAGGTCATCGACGTGACCGGCGTGAGCAAGGGCAAGGGCACCGCCGGCGTCATGAAGCGCCACGGCTTCCACGGTCTGCGCGCCTCGCACGGTGTGCACCGCAAGCACCGCTCGCCGGGCTCCATCGGCGGCTGCGCCACCCCCGGCCGGGTGTTCAAGGGCATGAAGATGGCCGGCCGGATGGGTGTCGAGCGCGTCACCGTGCAGAACCTGACCGTGCACGCCGTCGACGCCGACCGCGGCCTGATCCTCATCAAGGGGGCGATCCCGGGCGCCAAGGGCGGCCTGGTCGTCCTGCGCAGCGCGGCCAAGAAGGGAGACCCCGCATGAGCGAGACCCGCACAGTCGACGTCCTCGACGCCAGCGGCGCGAAGGCCGGCACGGCCGACCTGCCCGCCGAGCTGTTCGACGTCACCGCCAACGTGCCGCTGATCCACCAGGTCGTGGTGGCCCAGCTGGCCGCCGCCCGCCAGGGCACCCACGCCACCAAGACGCGCGCCGAGGTGCGCGGGGGTGGCAAGAAGCCCTACCGCCAGAAGGGCACCGGTCGCGCCCGCCAGGGCTCGACCCGCGCGCCGCAGTTCGTCGGCGGTGGCGTCGTGCACGGCCCGCAGCCGCACGGCTACGCCCAGCGCACGCCCAAGAAGATGATTGCGGCCGCCCTCCGCGGTGCGTTGTCGGACCGGGCGCGTGACGGCCGCGTCCACGTCGTGGACGACCTGGTGCTGGGCGAGGTGCCCTCCACCAAGACCGCCCTCGCCGCCCTGGCCGCCGTCGCCAGCAGCGCGAAGGTTCTCGTGGTCCTGCACCGTGACGACGACCTGGCCTGGCTGAGCCTGCGCAACGCCGCCGACGTGCACGCCATCGCCGTCGACCAGCTGAACGCCTACGACGTGCTCGTCAACGACGAGGTCGTCTTCACCACGTCGGCGCTCGAGGCCTTCGTGGCCGGACCGGCCAAGGGTCGCTCCGCCAAGGCCGTCGCAACCGAGTCGGAGGCCGAGGGCTACCAGCCGGCCGACGCCGAGCCGGCCGAGGGCACGCACCCCGAGGCTGAAGGAGAGCTCCAGTGACCAACGTCAAGATCCGCGACCACCGCGACATCCTGCTCGCCCCCGTGGTGAGCGAGAAGAGCTACTCGCTGCTGGACGAGAACAAGTACACGTTCCTCGTCGCCCCGGACGCGAACAAGACCGAGATCAAGATCGCCGTCGAGGCCGTCTTCAAGGTCAAGGTCACCGGCGTGAACACGCTCAACCGGACCGGCAAGAAGCGCCGCACGCGCGCCGGCACCGGGAAGCGTCCCGACACGAAGCGGGCGATCGTCTCCGTCGCCGACGGCGAGCGGATCGACATCTTCTCCGCACCCGCAGGCTGAGGACAGGTAAGGAACAGACATGGGTATCCGTAAGTACAAGCCGACCACGCCCGGTCGTCGCGGCAGCAGCGTGGCCGACTTCGTCGAGCTGACGCGCTCGACCCCCGAGAAGTCGCTCCTGGTCCCCAGCCCGAAGACCGGTGGACGCAACAACACCGGCCGGATCACCACCCGGCACATCGGTGGCGGCCACAAGCAGGCCTACCGCCTGGTGGACTTCAAGCGCTACGACAAGGACGGCGTGCCGGCCAAGGTCGCCCACATCGAGTACGACCCGAACCGCACGGCGCGGATCGCGCTGCTGCACTTCGCGGACGGCGAGAAGCGCTACATCATCGCTCCCCAGGGCCTCGCCCAGGGTGCTGCGGTGGAGGCCGGCGAGGCTGCCGACATCAAGCCGGGCAACAACCTGCCGCTGCGCAACATCCCCGTCGGCACGACGATCCACGCCGTCGAGCTGCGTCCGGGCGGTGGCGCCAAGCTGGCCCGCTCCGCCGGGTCGAGCATCCAGCTGGTGGCCCGCGAGGGCAAGAACGCCACGCTGCGGATGCCCTCGGGCGAGATGCGCCTGGTCGACGTCCGCTGCCGCGCCACGATCGGCGAGGTCGGCAACGCCGAGCAGTCGAACATCAACTGGGGCAAGGCCGGCCGCAACCGCTGGAAGGGCAAGCGCCCGACCGTCCGTGGTGTGGCCATGAACCCGATCGACCACCCGCACGGTGGTGGTGAGGGCAAGACCTCCGGTGGCCGCCACCCGGTCTCGCCGTGGGGGCAGGCCGAGGGCCGCACCCGCGACAAGAACAAGGCCAGCAGCCGCATGATCGTCCGCCGCCGCAAGTCCGGCAAGAAGCGCTGAGCAGGAGCTAGGGAAAACAGATGCCACGCAGCCTCAAGAAGGGCCCGTTCGTCGACGACCACCTCGCCAAGAAGGTGGAGGTGCAGAACGGGCGCGGGACCAAGAACGTGATCAAGACCTGGTCGCGCCGCTCGATGATCGTGCCGGACATGATCGGTCACACCATCGCGGTGCACGACGGTCGCAAGCACGTGCCGGTCTTCGTGACCGACTCCATGGTGGGCCACAAGCTCGGGGAGTTCGCTCCCACGCGGACCTTCCGTGGCCACGTCAAGGACGACCGGAAGTCTCGCCGCCGCTGACGCGGTGCGAACGCAGAGAAGGATGTCAAACATGAGCAAGGACACACGTCCGAGCCGCCGGCAGGCGCTGCTCGGTGACCGTCCGGGTTCGTACGCCGTGGCGCGCCAGGTCCGGGTCTCCCCGACCAAGGCCCGCCGGGTGGTCGACCTGGTCCGAGGGATGAGCGTCTCCGACGCCCTGGTGACCCTGAAGTTCGCGCCCCAGGCTGCGAGCGACCCGGTCTACAAGGTCGTCGCCAGCGCGGCGGCCAACGCCGCCAACACCGACAACCTGCGCAGCGAGGACCTCTTCGTGTCGCAGGCCTTCGTCGACGAGGGCGTGACGATGCGCCGGATCCGTCCGCGCGCCAAGGGCAGCGCGAGCCGGATCCTCAAGCGCTCCAGCCACATCACCGTCGTCGTCGAGCCGCGTCTGATCGAAACGGCCTCCGGCCGGAAGGAGGCCTGAGCATGGGTCAGAAGATCAACCCGTATGGCTTCCGCCTCGGGATCACCACCGACCACAAGAGCCGTTGGTACTCCGACAAGCTCTACTCCGCCTACGTGGGCGAGGACGTCAAGATCCGCAAGCTCCTGGTCAAGGGCCTCGAGCGCGCCGGCATCTCCAGCGTCGAGATCGAGCGGACCCGTGACCGGGTGCGGGTCGACATCTACACCGCGCGTCCGGGCATCGTCATCGGCCGCAACGGTGCCGAGGCCGAGCGCGTGCGCAGCGAGCTGGAGAAGCTGACCGGCAAGCAGGTCCAGCTCAACATCCTCGAGGTCAAGAACCCCGAGACCGACGCCCAGCTCGTCGCCCAGGGCGTGGCCGAGCAGCTCGCCTCGCGGGTGCAGTTCCGCCGGGCGATGCGCAAGGCGCAGCAGAGCGCCATGCGCTCCGGTGCCGCCAAGGGCATCCGGATCCAGTGCTCGGGCCGTCTCGGCGGCGCCGAGATGAGCCGGTCGGAGTTCTACCGCGAGGGCCGGGTGCCGCTGCACACGCTGCGCGCCGACATCGACTACGGCTTCTACGAGGCCAAGACGACCTTCGGCCGCATCGGTGTGAAGGTCTGGATCTACAAGGGCGACGTGTCCGGCTCCCGCGCCGAGCGCGCTGCGCAGAAGGCGGCCCGCAACGCCGCCGGTGGCCGGGCCCGCCCGCAGCGCGCCGGTGGTCGTCCGACCCGTGGCGCCGAGGGTCGCCCCGAGCGTGGCGGTCGCCGTCGCACCGAGGGTGCGCCCGAGTACGCCGGCGCCGAGAGCCCGGCGCCCGTCGAGGCCGGCGTCTCGGCCGCCGCTCCCGCAGAGACCGCCGGACAGGAGGCCTGACCATGCTGATCCCTCGCAGGGTGAAGTTCCGCAAGCAGCACCACCCCACGCGGCGCGGTGCCTCCAAGGGCGGCACCAAGCTGGCCTTCGGGGAGTTCGGGATCCAGGCGATGGAGCCCTCGTACCTGACCAACCGTCAGATCGAGTCGGCCCGTATCGCCATGACCCGACACATCAAGCGTGGCGGCAAGGTCTGGATCAACGTCTACCCCGACCGCCCGCTGACCAAGAAGCCTGCCGAGACCCGCATGGGTTCGGGCAAGGGTTCGCCCGAGTGGTGGATCGCCAACATCAAGCCCGGACGCGTGCTCTTCGAGCTGTCCGGGGTCGATGAGACCGTGGCTCGCGAGGCCATGCGCCTGGCGATCCACAAGCTGCCGATGAAGGCGCGCTTCATCAAGCGCGAAGCAGGTGAGATCTGATGGCGAAGACCGCAACCGCCGCCGAGCTGCGCGGCCTGAGCCGCGGCGACCTCGACGGCCGCGTGCGCGCGCTGAAGGAGGAGCTGTTCACGCTCCGCTTCCAGTCCGCGACCGGCCAGCTCGAGTCGCACGGCCGGCTCCGGGAGGTCCGCAAGGACATCGCCCGGATCTACACGGTGCTGCAGGAGCGCGAGCTCGGCATCGTCGACGACCCCGACCTGACCTCCTCGCAGGACAGCTCGGACGAAGGATCAGCCGCGCCCGCGGTGGAGAGAGTGAAGGCCTGACATGAGTGAGCAGTCGAACGAGAACGCGACCGCTGCGGTCGAGCGCGGTGCCCGCAAGGTCCGCGAGGGCCTCGTGGTGAGCGACAAGATGGACAAGACGGTCGTCGTGGCCGTCGAGGACCGGGTCAAGCACCGCCTGTACGGCAAGGTCCTGCGTCAGACCGCGCGGCTCAAGGCCCACGACGAGGCCAACAGCGCCGGCGTCGGCGACCGCGTGCGGATCATGGAGACCCGGCCGCTGAGCGCGACCAAGCGCTGGCGCCTCGTCGAGATCCTCGAGAAGGCCAAGTAGCACAGGCCGACCGGACAGGACCCGGCACCAACGGTGCCAGGACCTGAGCCCGGTCGGGGCAAACCCCACGTTCCACGAGGCCCGGGCACGGGAACCAGTGAGACAACCAGGAGATAACAGATGATCCAGCAGGAGTCGCGGCTCAAGGTCGCCGACAACACGGGTGCCAAGGAGATCTTGTGCATCCGCGTTCTCGGCGGTTCCGGTCGCCGTTACGCCGGCATCGGCGACGTCATCGTCGCCACTGTCAAGGACGCCATCCCCGGTGGCAACGTCAAGAAGGGCGAGGTCGTCAAGGCCGTCATCGTCCGCACCGTCAAGGAGCGCCGGCGGGCCGACGGCTCGTACATCAAGTTCGACGAGAACGCTGCGGTGATCTTGAAGAACGACGGCGAGCCGCGCGGTACCCGAATCTTCGGCCCCGTCGGCCGTGAGCTCCGCGAGAAGCGCTTCATGCGCATCATCTCGCTCGCCCCGGAGGTGATCTGACCATGAGCTCGAAGAAGCCAACTGTCCTCTCAGGGCAGCGCACGCAAGCTGCACGTCATCAAGGGTGACCGCGTCAAGGTCATCGCCGGCAAGGACAAGGGCACCGTCGGCGAGATCATCGCGGTCTTCCCCGAGCGCCAGAAGGTGACCGTCGCAGGCGTCAACATCGCCAAGCGGCACCTCAAGGACCCCTCGGGCCAGCCGCAGGGCCGGGCCGGCGCGAAGGGCGGGATCGTCTCCTCCGAGGCCCCCATCCACGTGTCCAACGTCCAGCTGGTGGTCAAGGACGACAGCGGCGACGAGGTCGTCACCCGCGTGGGCTACAACCGCGTCGAGGTGACCAAGCGTCGCCCTGACGGCTCGGAGTACAAGTCGTTCCGCAGCGTCCGCATCGCGCGCGCGACCGGACAGGAGATCTGATGAGCACCACGGAGACCGAGACCGCTTCGGTGGCCACCTCGGAGACCAGGACGCTGCCGCGTCTGAAGCAGCGCTACCGCGACGAGATCCGGGCTGCGCTGCAGCAGGAGTTCCAGTTCGCCAACGTCATGCAGACCCCGGGTCTGGTGAAGATCGTGGTGAACATGGGTGTCGGTGAGGCCGCTCGCGACTCGAAGCTGATCGACGGCGCCGTCAAGGACCTGGCCACGATCACCGGCCAGAAGCCGCAGGTCACCCGCTCCCGCAAGTCCATCGCCCAGTTCAAGCTGCGCGAGGGGATGCCGATCGGCGCCCACGTCACCCTGCGGGGAGACCGCATGTGGGAGTTCGCCGACCGTCTGCTGTCGCTGGCCCTGCCCCGCATCCGCGACTTCCGCGGCCTGTCGCCCAAGCAGTTCGACGGCCACGGCAACTACACCTTCGGTCTCAACGAGCAGGTCATGTTCCACGAGATCGACCAGGACCGGATCGACCGGGTCCGCGGCATGGACATCACGTTCGTGACCTCGGCGAAGACGGACGACGAGGGTCGGGCACTGCTGCGGCACCTCGGCTTCCCGTTCCGGCAGAACTAAGAGAGGGCTCAGAAGATGGCCAAGACAGCGCTCCGGGTCAAGCAGGCCCGCAAGCCGAAGTTCGCCGTGCAGGGCTACACGCGGTGCCAGAAGTGCGGGCGGCCGCGTTCGGTCTTCCGCAAGTTCGGCCTGTGCCGCATCTGCCTGCGCAGCATGGCGCACGCGGGTGAGCTGCCCGGCATCACGAAGTCCTCGTGGTGACCGCAGCGTCCCGCTGACCCGCTCGCATCCAGACCAGAAACACTGAAGGTCCCTCCGGGGAAACCACGGTGAGAAAGAAGTACCGACAGCCATGACCATGACAGACCCCATCGCGGACATGCTGACCCGTCTCCGGAACGCCAACCAGGCGTACCACGACGAGGCCGTCATGCCGCACAGCAAGATCAAGGTCGGCATCGCCGAGATCCTCGCCAGCGAGGGTTACATCGCCAGCTACGCGGTCAACGAGCCCAAGGAGGGCGAGGTCGGCAAGACCCTCGCCATCACGCTCAAGTACGGCCAGAACCGCGAGCGCTCGATCGCCGGTGTGCGACGCATCTCCAAGCCCGGCCTCCGCGTGTACGCGAAGTCGACCGGCCTGCCCAAGGTCCTCGGCGGCCTCGGCATCGCGATCATCTCGACCTCCCAGGGGCTGCTGACCGACCGTCAGGCCCACCGCACCGGCGTGGGTGGCGAAGTCGTCGCCTACGTCTGGTGAACGACGAGATCTAGAGAGGAAAGAACATGTCACGCATTGGCAGGCTTCCTGTCCCGGTCCCGTCCGGCGTCGAGGTCACCCTCGACGGCCAGCAGGTCTCGGTCAAGGGCCCCAAGGGCACGCTGCAGCACCACGTCAAGGAGCCGATCACGGTCGCCCGGGCGGAGAACGGCCAGCTGGAGATCAGCCGGCCCGACGACGAGCGCGAGAGCAAGTCGCTGCACGGCCTGACCCGCACGCTGGTGGCCAACATGGTCGCCGGGGTCACCACGGGCTATGAGAAGAAGCTCGAGATCGTCGGCGTGGGTTACCGCGTCGTCGCCAAGAGCCCGACGCAGCTCGAGTTCGCGCTCGGCTTCAGCCACCCGGTCGCCATCACCGCGCCCGAGGGGATCACCTTCAACGTGGAGGCGCCGACCCGGTTCTCGGTCATCGGCATCGACAAGCAGCAGGTGGGCGAGGTCGCGGCCAACATCCGGAAGCTGCGCAAGCCCGAGCCCTACAAGGGCAAGGGCGTTCGGTACGCGGGCGAGCACGTCCGTCGCAAGGTCGGAAAGGCTGGTAAGTGATGGCTGTCTCGCTGTCTTCGCACAAGGGCACCGCAACCAAGACCCGGTCGCGGCTGCGCCGTCAGATCCGGGCCCGGAAGAAGATCTTCGGTGCGCCCGAGCGTCCGCGGCTGGTCGTCACCCGGTCGGCCCGGCACATCATGGCCCAGGTCATCGACGACACCGTCGGCCGCACCCTGGCGTCGGCTTCCACCATGGAGGCCGACCTGCGCTCGGCCGCCGGTGACAAGTCGACGAAGGCCAAGCAGGTCGGCACCCTGGTCGCCGAGCGCGCCAAGGCCGCCGGAGTCGAGCAGGTCGTCTTCGACCGGGCCGGCAACAAGTACCACGGTCGTATCGCCGCACTGGCTGACAGTGCGCGCGAGGCCGGCCTCGGATTCTGACGAGAGATAGGTAGACGGATGAGTGGATCACAGCGCCGCGGTGGCGGCGCAGGTGGTGACCGTCGCGGCCGTGACGATCGTCGTGGCCAGGCGGCAGAGAAGAGCAACTACATCGAGCGCGTGGTGGCGATCAACCGCGTCGCCAAGGTCGTGAAGGGCGGTCGTCGCTTCAGCTTCACCGCCCTGGTCGTGGTCGGTGACGGCGACGGCACGGTCGGCGTCGGCTACGGCAAGGCCAAGGAGGTGCCCGCGGCGATCGCCAAGGGTGTGGAGGAGGCGAAGAAGCACTTCTTCAACGTCCCCCGCATCCAGGGCACGATCTCCCACCCCGTCCAGGGTGAGAAGGCGGCCGGCGTGGTCATGCTGCGTCCCGCCTCCCCGGGTACCGGCGTCATCGCCGGTGGCTCGGCCCGGGCGGTGCTGGAGTGCGCCGGCGTGCACGACGTGCTCGCCAAGTCACTCGGCTCCACCAACGCGATCAACGTGGTGCACGCCACCGTGGCGGCGCTGCAGGGGCTGGAGATGCCGGAGCAGGTGGCGAAGCGCCGCGGGAAGTCCGTCGAGGACGTCACCCCGGCCGCTCTGCTCCGCGCGCACCGGGCGGGGGCTCAGGCATGAGCCGCATCAAGGTCTGCCAGGTGAAGTCCGGCATCGGTGGCAAGCAGAACCAGCGGGACACCCTCCGCAGCCTCGGCCTCAAGCGCATCGGCGACGTGGCCGTCAAGGAGGACCGTCCCGAGATCCGAGGGATGCTGAACACGGTCTCCCACCTGATCACCGTCGAGGAGGTCGACTGACATGGCACTCAAGATCCATCACCTGAGGCCAGCGCCCGGCGCCAAGACCGCGAAGACCCGCGTGGGTCGCGGTGAGGGCTCCAAGGGCAAGACCGCCGGCCGCGGCACCAAGGGTTCCGGCGCTCGCAACAACATCCCCGAGAACTTCGAGGGTGGCCAGATGCCCATGCACATGCGCATCCCGAAGCTGCGCGGGTTCAAGAACCCGTTCCGCGTGGAGTACCAGATCGTGAACCTCGACCGGCTCGGCGCTCTCTTCCCCGAGGGCGGAACCATCGGGGTCGACGACCTGGTCCAGGCCGGCGCTGTCCGCAGCGGGCACCCGGTCAAGGTCCTGGGCACGGGCGAGATCAGCGTCGCGGTCCAGGTCACCGCCGACGCCTTCTCGGCCTCCGCCAAGGAGAAGATCGCCGCTGCCGGTGGCAGCACCAACCAGCTCTGAGCCCATCGCTTCGAGCACAGCACGTCCGTCGAGGGCCGTCCCGATCCGGGGCGGCCCTCGCGACGTCCCGGCCGGCTTGGCGTCCGCTCCTAGGATCGCCGCCGGAACTTCGTCTTGTGACCTGACCCCGAAGGAGCTGGTGTGATCCTCCTGGAGCTGCCCGGTCTGCTCGGGTGGGCCGAGCGGGTCATCACCGCCCTGGGGGAGTGGGGGGTCGGACTGCTGGTGCTGCTGGAGACGGTCTTCCCGCCGCTGCCCAGCGAGGTCATCCTGCCGCTCGCCGGGTTCCTGACCTCCCAGGGCGCCATCAGCCTGCCGCTGGTCGTCCTGTCCGCCACGCTCGGCGCCTGGCTCGGGGCCCTGCTGCTCTACGGTCTGGGGAGGAGGCTGGGGCTCGACCGGTCGATCGTGGTGCTCGCCAAGCTGCCGCTGGTCGACCGGGACGACTTCGAGCGCGCGTCGGCCTGGTTCGAGCGGCACGGCCGGGCCTCGATCTTCTTCGGTCGGCTGATCCCCGGGGTGCGCAGCCTCATCTCCCTGCCTGCCGGAGCGGCGCACATGCCGCTGGCGACCTTCACCCTGTTCACGCTGGCCGGGAGCGGGCTGTGGAACACGTTGCTGATCGGTGCCGGGGCGGCTCTCGGTGGCCAGTACGCCACCGTGGAGCGCTACGCCGACCTGCTGAACTACCTCGTCTACGCCGCTCTGGCCCTTCTCCTCGCCTGGCTGGTCGTGCGCCGGTGCGGGCGGGGCAGCCGACGAGCTGAGCCTGCCCGCGACATGACAGAAGGCTCACACATCGACTAGATTGGCCCGCGCTAGCACACTAGCGGGCGCGGGGGCGTCCTCATCGACTCACTAGTCGAAGGGCCCTCCAAAAATGTTCGATCCCGATTGGCGCCGTCGTGCCGGCCGCGTGCTGTGGGACTGCTCGAGCTGGGTCGGGGCGACGTTCCTGGTTGTGGGCGCGCGGTACGACTTCTACCTCGAGCCGGAGCAGTACCGCTCCGTCGCGGTGTACGTCCTGGTCGCGTGCGTCCTTCAGGTGGCGGTCGGAGCCGGACTCATGCTCTACCGCGGTCGTTACCGGACCGCCAGCTTCGATGAGATGCTCGGGCTGGGGCTGACTGCCGTCGCCGTCACCGTGGTTCTCCTCATCGTGGCACTGGTGGTGCTCGGTGAGGAGTCCTTCCCCCGCGCGACCGCGGTCCTGACACCCCCGATCGCCCTCCTGATGATGGTGGGTGCGCGTTGCGTCTACCGCGCCTTCAAGAGCCGTCCCGTGCGCGCGGGTCAAGGCGCAGAACGGGTGCTGATCTACGGCGCTGGTGATGCCGGGTACCAGCTCATCCGGCTCATCTCCACTGAGCTGGAACCGCCCTACGACGTGGTCGGGTTCCTCGACGACGCCCGTGCCAAACGCAACCTCCGCTTGATGGGCGTCCCCGTTCTCGGTCGGCGGGACCAGCTGCTCCAGATCGCTGAGCAGCACCAGGTGGACACCGTCATCCTGGCGATCACCCAAGCCGACGCCGAGATGGTGCGGGAGGTCTCGGACCTGGTGGAGGGCGCGGGCCTGCACTTCAAGGTGCTGCCCGCAGTCAACGAGCTGTTCGGCCGCCGGATGTCGCTGGAGGACGTACGCGACGTCGACATCGCCGACCTCCTGGGTCGACACCAGGTGGAGACGGACCTCTCGGAGATCGCCGACTATGTGACGAATCGGCGGGTGCTCGTCACCGGCGCCGGGGGGTCCATCGGTTCGGAGCTTGCCCGTCAGGTGCGCCGGTTCGGCCCGAGTGAGCTGATCCTCCTCGACCGGGACGAGTCGGCTCTGCATGGGGTGCAGCTGTCCATCTACGGGCAGGGCCTGCTGGACACCCCCGACATCGTGCTCGCTGACATCCGGGACGAGCAGCGGGTCGCCGAGGTCTTCGCTCAGCACCGTCCTGAGGTCGTCTTCCACGCTGCCGCGCTCAAGCACCTCCCGATGCTGGAGCAATATCCGGACGAGGGCTGGAAGACCAACGTGCTCGGTACTCGCAATGTGCTCCGCGCGGCGCGCGCGCACGGCTGTCAGCGGTTCGTCAACGTCTCGACCGACAAGGCGGCCGACCCGACCAGCGTTCTCGGTCAGACGAAACGCATCGCCGAGCAGCTGACCGCCTGGTACGCGCGAGGAACGAACGGAACCTACCTCTCCGTCCGCTTCGGCAACGTCCTGGGGAGCCGCGGATCGATGCTGCACACGTTCACCACCCAGATCCGGACGGGCGGCCCTGTGACGGTCACGCATCCCGACATCACCCGCTACTTCATGACCATCCCGGAAGCGTGCGAGCTCGTCATCCAGGCCGGCGCTGTCGGCCTGCCCGGGGAGGTGCTCGTCCTCGACATGGGCCAGCCGGTGAGCATCCTCGGGGTGGCCCAACGGCTGATCGCGCAATCGGGCAAGCGAGTCGAAATCATCTTCACCGGCCTCAGGCCCGGGGAGAAGATGCACGAGGTGTTGCTCAGTGAGAACGAGCAGGGGCTACGGCGCTCGCACCCGCTGATCACTCACGTCGAGGTGCCACCGCTCTCGCCCGCGGACCTCGACCAACCGGACCGGAGGCAGTTCCCGTCGGAGCTCGTGCCAGCGTCGTGACTCAAGCGGTCGGAGGGGTTCGTCCCGGCCAGCGCACTGCCAAGGTGGGCGGCCGGGCTGGTCACCCCGCCTGGACCCTTGCCCTGATCGGCCTCGGCTACGCAGGCTATGTGAAGGGTCTTCCCGCGCTGGCCGGGCTTGGCGTTGATCTCACAGCTCTCTTCGCCGTACTGGTCGCCTGCGGTCTGCTCCTCCAGGTCGTGCGCGGTCGCGGTGTGCAGCGAGCAGCCCTGATGGTCCTCGCTCTGTGGTCGACCTTTGTGGTGGGGGCTGCCGGGGGACTCTGGTATGAGTCCGGCCCGTACAAGGTCGCTCTCCTCTTCTCCGTGACGTTGCTCTGCGCTCTTGCACCGGCATGGTTGCTGAGCCGCGAGGAAAGCCGTCGATGGTTCATCCCCGCGGTGACTGTCGCGGGTCTGGCCATGGCCGCGGCGCTGATCCTGAACCCCGACCGGGAGATGGAGGCCTTGTACGGCCGGCTGACCCTCGAAGGGTCGAACTCCATCGCCACCGCGCGCGTGGTGGGAGCCGGCGCTGCGGTGGCCCTGGTTCAGGGCTTGGTGGGAACCCGCCGCCGGTGGCTCTGGCTCTGCAGCGCGGGGGCGATGGCGGCCGTTCTGGTGCTGATCGGCAGTCGCGGCCCCTTCATCGGACTCGTCGCCGCCGTGGTGATCGCGCTGCTGATCGGCAAGAACGGCCGGGGTGTGCGGCGCATCTACCTCGGTGCCCTCGGCCTGCTCGCCGCCATCATCCTCGTCCTGGTCGTGGCGACCTCGCAGAACCGTGCCGCCGGCCGCATCGGTGAGATCCTCACCGGCGCCCGCACCGACGAGACGCGCCTGGCCCTGATGCAGCAGTGCGTCGCCGCCATCAGCGAGCACGTGCTGGGCGTCGGATGGGGAGGATTCTCATCGGTCGCGCTCGAGGGCGCCCTGCAGAGCCGGTACTCCTACCCGCACAACCTGGTCCTGGAGATCCTGATCGAGGGGGGCTGGCTGGCTGGTGTGGCGTTCCTCGCCTTCGTGGCCGCCTCGCTCGCAGGCTTCTGGCGGTGGTCGGTGACGTCGGAGGGAGCAACGCTGCTCACGATGGGCATCTACTGGGTGCTGGTCGCGCAGACCTCGGGCGACATCAATGCCAACCGCATGACGTGGGTGATGCTGGGGCTGGGGCTCGTGCTCCTCGTCTCAGCGACGCGGAGGGACGGGTCGGACCGCGCGGGGCGGCTCGAACCTCGCCGCGCCAGGGCGGCCGGCAACTCAGCGCTCGGCCAGCTCGGGCTCAGACGTTCCGAGCCCGGGCGCAGCGCACGGTGCGGCCGATGAGCAGGGCGAAGTGCACCACGTAGGTGGCTGAGGCTGCGATGGCCGCTCCGGTCGAGCCACCGGCCAAGGCCCCGACGAACAGGCCCGGCACGGTGACCAGGATCACCACCAGCCCAACATGCCCGACGAAACGCTCCTCACCCCGTCCTTGCAGGAAGGCGGTCTCGAGGGAGATGGCGAAAGCGAAGACCAGCCCGATGCAGACGATGCGCAGGGGCAGGACCGCCGCGGCATAGGACGCCCCCAGCACGAGATCGACGATGGCCGGCGCGAAGACGGCCAGCAGCGCGAGCGACGCCGGCATCACGGTCATGACCAGCAGGGCCATCCGCGAGACCGCCTGGAGCGCCGCGGGCGTCCCCAGTGCTGCGTAGCGGACGATCAGTGGACTCATGGTCGTGGGCAGCATCCGCAGCGGTGAGGCCAGCCGGGACGGGACTGCGTAGATCCCGGCAGCGACGGGACCGGCTGCGGCGGAGACGATGGCGACGTCGACATTGCGCACCATCGCCGCGAGCGAGTTGAGGAGGAACGGGAGAGCAGCTAGCGCCACGGCCCGGTACCCCGGCTTGTCGGCCGGCGCCGGCACGCGCATGCGCAAACGAGATCGCATCACGAGGTTTGTGACCACCGAGCTGGCGGCAAGGGCGACGGCGAACGCGAGCGGGGCCGGCCAGGCAAGGGCCAGCGCGACGAACAGGACAAGACCGAGCCCACGGCGGAGCAGCAACGAGAGTGTCACCAGGTGAGTTCGTCCGGCTGCCGTGGCGAGACTCAGCCAGACGTCGCCGTTCTTCTCCGCCGCCATCCACACGGCGAGCGGGATCAGCGTGAGCAGGACGGTCTCCTCACTCAGCAGCAGCCCCAGCAACGCGAGACCGGCGGCGACGACGACCGTCAGCCCTGTGCTGATGATCAGGTTCAGCCGCAGGATCGTCCCCGTCGACGCACTCCGAGCGTCCACGCTCTGGTTGCGCAGGAGGAGGCCGGACAGACCGAAGTCGGCGACGGTCCCGAGGAGGATGATGACCCCCATCACCGACGCGGTGACGCCGAAGTCGGCGGGGCCGGCCCATCGGGCAAGGAGCACCAGAGCCGCCGACTGGAGGACAGCCGACAGCACGCGCGAGAGCAGCAGCCAACCGTATTGTCCGAGTAGGGCGCGAGTCTCCGGCGAACGCCGTGGTGGTGCTGGAGCGGTCGATAGCACGGGGGCTCCCTTGAAGTAGGACGGAGGCTGCCTCACCCCCCCGGGCCGGCGTTGCCACAAGACGTTGGTCAGTCAGCTGGTGACCTGCAGCCCGTACACCAACTGGTCAGTGCCCGCGATGCTCAGCACCGCGATGGTGCGCGACTGTGGCACGAACAACGAGGCCGTGGTCGCCGCCAGCGTGAGCAGGGTCGTCGACCCGAGAGAGAGGAGAAGCCGGTGAGCTCCTCTTCTCACCTCCACCCCCAGCCCCTCCACAGGGTCGCCGTCGGGCACGACGGCCGCCCGTCGGCCGTCGGGGAGTTGCCAGGACACCTCATCCGTGGGCTGCAGGACCAACGGCAGGCGCTCTAGGAAGGACCCTTGGTCCAGGCACTCGACCTCCAGCCGGTGCGGGAGGCAGCGCAGGGTTCGCTGGCTCGTCTCCTCAGGCGCCTCGAGCACCAGACGCGGGTCAGCATTCTCCGAAGTGAGCCGGCCGGTCAGGACGGTGTCCGCCTCCTCGACGCCGCCCGCAGATCTTCCCCAAGGCAAGCGAGGCTCGGACTGCGCACACACGAAGGTCCCCGCCTCGGGGTGGTAGAAGAAACCGAGTCCAGACTGCTGCCGGCCGCGGCGTTGACCCCAGAAGGCGCTGGTGAAGTACCCTCGACGCCGGATCCAGACGAAGTGCTGGTCGAAGCGAGGGTCGTGACGCTCCTCGACGAAATCCGGCTCCGACCGGTACCTGAACGCGTCGAGTTCACTCATCCGGGTCCGACGATCGGCGAACTCGGGCGCAGCCAGGACACTGCGAGGCCGGGATGGGTCCACCCGGCCCAGGTCGAGAGGCGGGATGGGGGAGGGGTTGTCAGCCCATGCCGTCCTCAAGGCGGTCCGTCCCTCCGCGGTACTCAAGAACGCGTTCGCGATCGGCACGTGATCAGCGAGGAGGGCCAGCAGGTCGATCACTGACCTCTCGTCTGTGCGCTCGGCGTCCAGGAAGGCAACAGCCTGACGGGAACCGAAGCCTCCGTTGACCACGAAGCCCGAGCCGTCCGGCTCCCAGAGGTAGTTGTAGCTGCAGAAGTCGAGGAACTGGGCGGCGACCTCCAACAGACGTGCGTCCCGGGTGAGGGTGTGCAGGAGCGCCAGATCCCCGAGGGCGACCCCGATGGTGTAGCCGAAGTCGACAGCCCGGTCCTCGTACAGGTAGCCCGCAGGACTGATCGAGAGCTCGAGGAACCTGTCCAGCCGCTCCTCCAGACGGTCCAGCTGGACCGCGCTCAGTTGCCCGGCCATCATGTGAGCGCCCAGGAGCCCGGCCACGACCTGGTTGCTCGTGTAGACCGCGCTCTTCCAGACGTCGTCGTTCGCCGGGTCGAGGAACCAATCTGCAGCCCGGGAGAGCCCCCTGAGCAGGGCTTGCTGGACGTTCCCGTCCCAGGAGTGTGGCTGCATCAAGAGGTAGGTCTGGCTCAGGTAGATCAGTGCGAAGCCGGTCGCCGCGCGCGGTGACTGGTCGGGTCCCTCCGGGAAAGCTCCGTCCTCACGCTGGAGGGCGAGGTAGTAGCCGACGGAGGCGTTCAACAGCCCGAGCAGCTCAGGAGAGCGGAAGTACGGGTTCCAAGGCCTCTCCTGGCTGTAGAACCAGGCCAGGGTGGCAACGTTCTCCTGGGTCCGAGCGTTGGTGGGAACGCCGGGCGGGCGCCAGAAACCTCCCGACATCCACCCCACCTGCCCGGGGACGTCGGAGATCGCGGAGGTCAGAGCAGGCAACGTCGCCCCGTAGAGCGCCATCACCTGCTCGTGCTCGTCGAACAAGCGCCGCCGCTCCTCGGTGACCGGGAACCCGGGCAGCTGGGGCAGCGTGGGCGGAAGCTCCCCGGAGCACCCTTCGGTCAAGGTGAGCCCGGTGAGCACGCCGATGGACGCCAGGAGGGCGCGGCGGGTGAGGGTCGGGGGCTCAATCACGACGGCTCGTGGCCACCTCGGGGTCGTCTGCCGATTCGCCCGAGAGCCAGAGCTGCGGCTCGACGTAGACCGGTGCGACGAGGGGACCCGCCAGCATCCGGTCATGCTCGGCTGCGTCCTCCGGCCGAGGAAACCGGTCCCGCAGCTTGCGGGCGGGCACTCCTCCCCAGACCTCTCGTGCTGGCACGTCGCGCGTGACCACGGCTCCCGCTGCGACGATCGCCCCGTCCCCGACGGTGACGCCGCGCATGACCACCGCGCTGTGCCCGATCCAGACATCGGCACCGATCCTCGTGCGACGCTGTCGGGGTCGACCGGTGAACTGCAGGGGCGTGGACGGCTCGTCGAACCGGTGGTCGTCACCGACGATCGCGACCTGCGGTGCCAGCATCGAGTACCGACCGATCGACACCAGAGGCGGGATGCTGCATGCAGGACCCACGAAGACGAAGTCCGCCGCCTGGAGGTCCGGCGAGACTTCGCTGGTCGCGTTGACGTAGCTGGTGGGGGCAACGGAGCGCAGGCCCTTGCGGGCGATGACCGCACGGTTGCGCACGGCCCGGAGCAACCGGTAGGCGCTGCTGTTGCGCGACAGCGGCCGGCGGCGCGGGCTCATCTCGTCGTCCTGGCGCTGACGCGGCTCTGGGGATGGGCGCTCATGGGCTCGCCGGTCCGTCGTGGCGCGACCTGCTGGACTGCGTCAGCGATGAGGTGGCCCTGGACCTGCGGGTTCCACGCGGCCTCGAGCGCGGTCCGACAGGCGGACGCCGTCCGGTCAGGGTCCTCCCGCTGGCGGTCCAGCCAGCCGAGCACCGCAGCCTGCAGGCTCTGAGGGTCGCCGAACCGGTAGAGGTCACCGGTGACCCCCGCGACGATGGCCTCACACTCGGGAACCTGCTCGTACATGTTGTCGTGGGTGATCACCGGCCGGCCGAAGCGGAAGCTCTGCAGCACCGTGAGGCCCGCCGCGGAGGGCACGACCGTGACCAGCATCCGCTCGTAAACCGCTGCCAGCTCCTGGTCGCCGTAGGCGGGGCCGGGCAGCCACAGCGGGACCTCCAGCTCCGAGGCGAGCTCGGCGAGCGCCTGCTGCTCGGGCCCCGTGCCGACCAGCAACACCTCAACCGGACGACCGAGGGACCGCAGCTCGGCGGCTGTCCGCACCAACAGGTCCAGCCGCTTGACCGGGTTCAGACGGAGCACCGCGCCGATCACCTCTCGACCCGCAGGAGGCAGTCGCTCCTCGAAGGCCTCGAGGGTCTGAGGGCTGACCTGCTCGCCCTGGATGGCCCGGGAGCTGCTGTTGTAGATGACGGTCATCCGGTCCGCTGGGTACCCCATCTCGATCCCGATCTCGCGCCCGACGTTGCCGTAGACCAGGAGCTTGGCAGCCAGCCGGTAGAAGGTGAGCCGGAACAGTCGGCGTGGGAGGCCTCGGTCGGGCCGGTGCCAACCGATGGTCCAGTGCAGGACCGCCCCGCCAAGCACACGGGTGAGCACAGCTCCGACCCACGAGCTGAGGTAGCTGCAGACGCCGAGGAAGATGACGACGTCGGGTCGTCGCCGCAGCAGGAGCCGGAGGAGACCGGTCTGCCAGAGCAGCGGTCCCATCCAGACGTTCCGCAGCGGAGCGAAGTCGTGCAGGGCCGCCGGAGGGATCGTGGGGATGGAGCCGTCATGAGACCGGGGCGCGGCGGCGAACTCGACCTCCAGAGCGGGGTCCTGCTCGAGCTGCCGGAACACGTCGTAGCGGTAGTGCGGAAGGTGGTGGTAGACGACGAGGACTCGGATCTTCTGGTCGTGCACGGGGCCCCTCCGCAGCGCCGGCAACGCCGGTGCATGTCCGGGACGCCCCCGAGACGGCCCTTTGTCGTCCGCGCTGGTCAGCGCGGACGTCCTGCTGGGACCGAATATACGGTCCGGACGACGACCCTTCCAAGAGGAGCGTCCCACCGGCCGGTCAGGCTCTGCGCAGCTGACGGAGCTTGCGCAGGACACGCAGGGTGTTGACGAGCACGGCGGGACGGACGCCGGCCTCCTTGAGGCTGCGGTGCGCCTCGCGGAACCCGACCAGGTTCCCGGACAGGTCCCTCGTGCTCACGCCCCCGTTGCGCATCCTGACAACCGTGCGGTTGAGGTAGGCGACCGGGACTCGTCGTCGGCGGTCGAAGAGCCGCAGCATGAAGTCGTAGTCAGCCGAGATCGCGAAGTCGGTGCGGTAGGGGCCCACGTCGCGGTAGGTGGCCGCACGCACATACAGGGTCGGATGGGGCGGGCACCACCCCTTTCCCATCCGGCCAGTGCCCGCTCTCCACACGCGTTCGACCTGGTCGGTGTCGACCGGATCGACGAAGACGAGGTCCGCGTAGACCGCATCTGCTCCCGCCGCCTGCATGCAGCCGACCATGTCGGCGACAGCGTGCTCGTCGGCGAGGAAGTCGTCGGAGTTGAGGATGCCGATCACCTCGCCGGAGGCCATGGCGACCCCCTTGTTCATCGCGTCGTAGATGCCGTCGTCCGGCTCGCTGACCCACCGCACCCGCCCTCCCGCCGTCTGAGCGGCCGCCCGGATGAGTTCAAGGGTCTGATCGGTTGACCCGCCGTCGACCAGGACGTGCTCGATGCGGGGATACGTCTGTCCCGCCACGGAGCGGAGCGTGTCGTGCAGGGTTGCGGCGCTGTTGAACGTGACCGTCACGATCGTGACCGTGGGCGTCAGGGGATGGATGGCGACCTCCGTCCGGCTGAGCGTCGATCGCCCTGAACCGGTGAGCAGTGGACCGCCTGGAAGCAGGCGTGCCTGGACGTCCTGGACTGCACCCCCATCAGGACGTCCCCATCATGACGGCCAGCTTCGCCGCACTTCAAGTACGTCCCGCTCGAGCGGGCGCCGCCGCCTGCTGTTGTACCGTGGGCGGGTCAGACCTCGGGGGAGATTGGCAGCACCGTGTCCCCCTTGTCCTTGTCGTCGTCGTTACCGCCGTTGTGGCCGGGCGTGGTCTGCATGCTGGTGGCGCTGGCCTCGACGCGCTGGTGGATCCCGGCCCTGCGTCGCTGGGGCATCGTCGATGTCCCCACCGCGCGTTCCTCCCACCGTCTCCCGACCATTCGTGGTGCCGGCCTGGGACCGGCCAGCGGCGTCCTGGCCGGACTGCTGACCGCGGTCGTGGTGCTGCCGCCCGAGGACGACAGGCTCGTGACGGTTCTGCTGGGAACGGCTCTCGCCACCAGTGCCGTCGGGTTGGCCGAGGACATCCGCGGCCTTCGGGTCTCCACCCGGGTCGCCACCCAGTCCGGGCTGGGGCTGCTGCTCGGCGCGCTGCTGGTCGTACTGCTCGATCGGCCGCTCTGGTGGGCGCTCCTGATGGCCCTTGCCGGGGCGGTCTACGTCAACGCCGCCAACTTCATGGACGGTGTGGACGGCATGTCGGCCCTGCACGGCCTGGTGAGCGGTGTGTACTTCGTCGTCCTCGGACTCGGCCTCGAGCAGTCGTGGCTGGTCGCCGCCGGTGCCGTCACCGCCGGGGCGTTCACGGGGTTCGCGCCGTGGAACCTCCTCCGCGGTCGGGTGTTCCTCGGAGATGTCGGCAGTTATCTCCTAGGCGCGCTGGTCGTGGGGTGCGGGGCCTCGGCGCTCCTGAGCGGGGTGCCGTTGCTGCTCGCCGTCGCCCCGGCACTGCCTTATCTCGGTGACACGGGGCTGACCGTCCTGCGACGGGCCTGGCGTCGGGAGCGCATCCTCGAGGCGCACCGGACCCACGTCTACCAGCGCCTCACCGACCGCGGGTGCGGACACCTGGCGAGTGCTGGCATCGTGGCCGGAACCAGCGTGATCTGCTGCCTGGCCGCCTGGTGGGGGACTGGCGGTGGGTGGTCGATGGTCGGCGCCCTCCTGACGGTCACCGTCGCCCTGACTACCTACCTCACAGCGCCTCGCTGGCTCGGTCGCCCCATGACGGTGGCGGTATGAGGTGGGTGGTGCTGGGTGCGTCCGGTTTCGTCGGGTCCGCGCTGACCCAATGCCTTGTCGCCGCAGGGGAGGACGTGCGCGCAGTACCCGCTCCGCGGGTGAGCAGTCAGGACGACTCGGTCGACATGTTGCTGGCCAACGCTCGCGAGCAACCCTGTCTCGCCGACCTGAGCGCAGCGTTGGCGGGCGCTGACGTCGTCGTGCTCGCTGCCGGCGCGGCTGCTCCTGACAGTCCTGAGGACCCTGCGCTGATGGGCGCCAACGCACTCCTCCCCGCCATCGTGGCGCTCGCCTGTCAAAGAGCCCACGTCCCCCGGATGGTCCACCTCAGCTCTGCAGCCGTCCAGGGAAGGACCCGACGGCTCGACGAGACGCGGGTCACCTGCCCCTTCTCCCCGTACTCACGGTCCAAGGCCCGCGGTGAGGAGGTACTTGCCGCCTTGAGCAGCGACTCCTCCACCGAGATCGTGGTCGTCAGGGCCACGTCGGTCCAGGGCGACGAGAGAGCGACCACCGCGAGCTTGCAGCGGATCGCGCGGTCCCGGCTGGCGTCGGTGTCGGGCTCCGGTTCCGCACCGTCTCCCGTCAGCTCCTCGGCAGGCCTGGCCGCCTTCGTCCTCGCGGTGGGTCGTCACCCTCGTCCTCTCCCACCGGTTCTGCTCCAGCCCTGGGGCGGGCTCAGCACAGCCGACGTTCTCCGCCTCGCTGGTGGGCGGGAGCCTTGTCATGTTCCGACGGGCCTGTGCCGGCTGCTCGTGGGCCTGGGGTACCTCCTCTCGCGGGTCACCGGTGGTCGGCTGCAAGGATCGGTGCGACGAGTGGAGACGCTGTGGTTCGGCCAGGCCGTCGACGACGCCTGGGCCCAGCAGCACGGCATCAGCGCTCCCGCCGATCTGGCCGAGGTGCTACGCGGGGGACGCTGACCTGTTGATGCGGCGACCAAGGTGGCGTCGGCCGTGGTGATGTGGTGGACTGTGCTCATCTCGGGGGAGATGGCTCGTTCCCCAATACGAGAGGCCGCTGTGGAACTGCGCGACTACTTCGACGTCCTCCGACGACGCTGGATGAGCTTCGGTCTCGTGCTGCTGGTGGTCCTCATGGGAGCGAGCGCCTACGCACTTCTCGCGCCGGCGAGATACACAGCGACGACCCGGCTCTTCTTCGCCGTCCAGGGTAGCGGCACGGTCACCGACCTCGCCCAGGGTTCGACCTTCGCCGAGAAGCAGATGACGTCGTACGCCGAGGTCGCCAGGTCCCCGATCGTCCTCGAGCCGGTCATCTCGACGCTCGGCCTCGGGATGTCCACCGAGGAGCTGGCCCAGTCAGTCACCGCGGTCGTCCCCACCGACACGGTCATCCTCGAGGTCTCCGCGACCGACGCAGACCCGTCCCGGGCGAGCCTCATCGCCAACGCCATCGGGTCCCGGATGGCTGACACGGTGGCCGGTCTGTCGCCCGACCGCTCGGACGGTTCCGACTCCGTGCAGGCGACGACCCTGGCGCCTGCGCAGACACCTCTGGCCCCGTCGTCACCGAATGTGCCGCGCACACTCGCGGTCGGTCTCGCGCTGGGACTGCTGCTGGGTACCGGAGTCGCGCTGCTCCGCCACGTCCTCGACACCAAGGTCCGCAGCGAGTCCGACGTCCGTGGCATCACCGACGCGTCCATCCTCGGTGTCATCGCCTTCGACGACGAGGTGCCTTCGCACCCGGTGATCCTGCGGGAAGACCCTCACGGGGCAGCCGCGGAGGCGATCCGTCGGCTGCGCACTAACATGCAGTTCATCGGCGTCGCCGGGCAGTCCCGCACCCTTGTCGTGAGCTCTTCCGTCCCGGCCGAGGGGAAGTCCACCACCGCCATCAACCTGGCGGTGGCCCTCGCCGATGCGGGCTCCCGTGTGTTGCTGGTCGACGCAGACCTGCGTCGACCGTCCATTGCGGGTTACCTGGGTCTGGAGGGCGCCGTGGGTCTCACCACGGTGCTGATCGGCAAGGCTGCGTTCGACGACGTCGTCCAGCCGTACGCGAACACGTCGTTGGACGTCCTCGCGGCTGGTCAGATCCCGCCCAACCCTAGTGAGCTCCTCGGGTCCGCCGCCATGCGCAGCCTGCTGGACGAGCTGAGCTCGCAGTACGACACGGTGCTGATCGACACTCCTCCTCTGCTGCCCGTGACCGACGCCGCGGTCCTTGGACGTCAGGTCGGAGGAGCCCTGGTGATCGCCGGCATGGACAGGATCCACCGCCCCCAGCTGCGCGAGGCGCTGGAGTCACTGGAGACCGCTGGGTGCCAGGTGCTCGGCGTGGTGGTCAACAAGGTGGCACGTCGCGAGGTCGGCGCCTATGTGTACGAGCGCGGGTACTACTCCTCCAACGCCTCTCCTGCTACTCCGGTGTGGGAGCCGAGCACCACCGGCGACGCACCCGGTTCGGTACGAACCGGGTCCGCGGTGGATGAGCGTCCCCCCGCTCGCGTGTGACCTCAGGTGAGGCGCGCACAGAGGTGTGAACGAGAGTCACGGTGCCCGAAAGGCTCACCTCCACAAGGCCTGAGGTTCTCACGGTAGGTACGGCGTCGTAGCCTCAGGTGGACTGACGCCGCCGCGGCTCGGGGTCGCGGCACGAGATCTTGGGGGAACCACCGATGACGATGCGTTCACGACTTCAGCTGCTCGGCGTGGCACTGGCCGCAGCCGCGCTCACGTCCACCCTGGTGGCACCGGCTTCGGCCGGCCCGCGCCACGGGCACGGCCGTGCCGACCTGCCCGACCGGATCGCTCTGCCGGTGGGCTTCCTGCCCGAGGGCATCGCCACCAAGGGTCCGATCGCCTACCTCGGCTCGCGGGCCGACGGCGACATCTACGCCGTCGACCTGCGCAACGGCAAGGGTGGCGTCATCAGCCAGGGCCCGGGTGCCGGGTCGCCGTCGGTGGGGCTCAAGGTCGGGGGCAACCGGCTGTTCGTGGCCGGCGGTGACAAGGGCACCGGCCGGGTGGTCGACCGGCGGACCGGTGCGATCCTGGCCTCGTACACCTTCACGAGCGAGACGAGCTTCGTCAACGACGTGGTGCTGACCAAGAAGCGGGCCTGGTTCACCGACTCGCAGCAGCCGCAGCTCTACAGCGTGACGCGCACCCGGGACGCCGCCAAGGCCCGGCAGCGGACCCTGCCGCTGCGCGGTGAGTGGCGGCAGCAGGAAGGCTTCAACGCCAACGGGATCGTGCAGAGCCCGGACAAGCGCTCCCTCCTGGTCGTCCAGTCCAACACCGGCCTGCTGTTCCGCGTCAACCCCCGGACGGGCTACGCCCGGCAGGTCGACCTGGACGGGGACGAAGCTCACCAACGGCGACGGCCTGCTGCTGCGCGGCAAGACCCTCTACGTCGTGCAGAACCGGCTCAACCAGGTCGCCGTCTTCGACCTGAACCGCCGCGGTAGCCGGGGCGAGCTGGTCAAGACGCTGACGGCGGAGGATCTGCAGGGGGAGGCGACCTTCGACGTGCCGACGACGGCCGCCTTCTACCGGGGCAGCCTCTACCTGCCGAACGCCCGGTTCGGAAACACCAGCCCGACCACGGCTGAGTACTGGATCTCCCGCCTGGAGCTCTAGGTTCCTGCCCGTCGCCAGCCGCCGGTCGACCCCTCCAGGGTCGGCCGGCGGTTGTCGTCGTGGCCCGGCGGAGACGTGGGACGGTGTTGGTCGGGCGTAGGCGGGTCTCCGGGGATGCGGGGTTCGCTCCGATCCCTTGATAAAGTCGTCCGGTCCTGCGTGGTCGGGGTCGACCTGGCGTCGCCCGGTCGCGACAGGGCTGTCGAACAAGAGAGGGAGGGCGGGAGTGCTCACCGCATTCGCCAACGCATTCCGGACCCCGGACCTGAGGAAGAAGATCTTCTTCACCCTGGCGATCCTCGCCGTCTTCCGGCTCGGGTCGATCATCCCGACCCCGAACGTCAACGTCAGCCAGGTGGACTTCTGCCTCCGCCAGGCGCAGACCGGTGACCAGCAGGGCCTGTACTCGCTGATCAACCTGTTCTCCGGTGGGGCCCTGCTCCAGCTTGCGATCTTCGCGCTGGGGATCATGCCCTACATCACCGCGAGCATCATCCTGCAGCTGCTGACGGTGGTGATCCCCCGGCTGGAAGCCCTGAAGAAGGAGGGCCAGGCCGGCCAGACCAAGATCACCCAGTACACGCGGTACCTCACCCTCGTGCTGGCGGTGCTGAACTCGACGGCCTTCGTGACCGTCGCCGTGAACGACCGCCTGTTCACCGGCTGCCCCGGCCTGGTCTACGACAAGGGCATCTTCCCCGTCATCACGATGATCCTGACGATGACCGCGGGCACCAGCGTCATCATGTGGATGGGCGAGCTCATCACCGAGCGTGGTGTCGGGAACGGCATGTCGGTGATGATCTTCACCCAGATCGCTGCCACCTTCCCGAGCGCTCTGTGGGGCCTCAAGGTCGCCCGACCCGGTTCGCAGGGCTGGGTCGTCTTCCTGCTCGTGGTCGCCCTCGGGCTCGTGGTCATGGCCGGGGTCATCTTCGTGGAGCAGTCGCAGCGGCGCATCCCGGTCCAGTACGCCAAACGGATGGTGGGCAGCCGGATGCTCGGCGGCTCCACCACCTACATCCCGATCAAGGTGAACCAGGCGGGTGTCATCCCCGTCATCTTCGCCTCGTCGCTGCTGTACCTGCCCGCGCTGTACGCCCAGTTCCAGCCCGAGGGGCGCTTCTCGTCGTGGATCTCGACCAACTTCGTCCGCGGTGACCACCCGATCTACATGATCACGTTCTTCCTGCTCATCGTCTTCTTCGCCTACTTCTACGTCGCCATCACGTTCAACCCGAACGAGGTCGCCGACAACATGAAGAAGTACGGCGGGTTCATCCCGGGGATCCGGGCGGGCAAGCCGACGGAGGACTACCTCGCCTTCGTGCTCTCCCGGCTGACCTTCCCGGGAGCCCTGTACCTCGGCCTGATCGCCCTGCTGCCGTCGGTGGCCTTCATCTTCCTGGACGCCAACCAGAACTTCCCCTTCGGCGGCACCTCGATCCTCATCATCGTCGGCGTCGGCCTGGACACGGTGAAGCAGATCGAGAGCCAGCTGCAGCAACGCAACTACGAAGGGTTCCTCCGCTGATGCGACTTCTCATCATGGGTCCGCCGGGGGCGGGCAAGGGCACCCAGGCCGCGCAGGTGGCACAGCGGTACGGGATCCCCGCGGTCTCGACCGGCGACATCTTCCGGGCCATGAAGACCGCCGACACGCCGCTGGCCCGGCAGGTCCGCGAGATCATGGACTCCGGCGGCTACGTCAGCGACGAGATCACCAACGAGATCGTGGCCGAGCGGCTCAGCCGCACGGACTGCGCAGCCGGTTTCCTGCTCGACGGGTACCCGCGCACGCCGGCACAGGTCGGCACCCTCGACGAGTTCCTCGCCGGTCGCGGAGAGGCCCTGGACGCCGTCATCTGCCTGGTGGCCGATCAGGACGAGATCGTGAGGCGGCTGCTGAAGCGGGCCGCCACCGAAGGGCGGGCCGACGACCGCGAGGAGACCATCCGCGTGCGCCAGCAGGTCTACATCGACCAGACGGCGCCGCTGCTCGAGATCTACCGCGCCCGTGACCTGCTGGTCGAGGTCGACGGGCTCGGCCCGGTCGCCGAGGTCTCTCAGCGCGTGTTCGACGCGCTGGACGCCAAGACCGGTGGCTCGCCGGTCCTCAGCACCCAGAGCTAGCCGCGTGGTCTTCGGCCACCGCGGGGTCGAGATCAAGACCCGCGAGCAGCTGCTGCAGATGCGCCGAGCCGGCCTGGTGGTCGTCAGCGCGCTCGCCGCGACCAGGACGGCTGTCCGGCCCGGCGTCAGCACCCGCGAGCTCGACGCCGTCGCCGCCGAGGTCATCCGCGCGGCGGGGGCGACGCCGTCGTTCCTCGGCTACGGCGCCGACGAGGGCGTGGGCGGCTTCCAGGGCGTCACCTGCCTGTCGGTGAACGAGCAGGTCGTGCACGGCGTGCCGGGCCCGCGCGTGCTCGCCGAGGGTGATCTCGTCTCCATCGACTGCGGGGCGGTCGTCGAGGGCTGGCACGGCGACTCCGCCGTCACCGTGGCGGTGGGGGAGGTCGGTGACCACGCGCTGGCTCTCAGCGAGGCCACCCGGGCGGCACTGTGGCAGGGGATCGCGGCCGCGCGTCTCGGGGGTCACGTGGGCGACATCTCCGCCGCCGTCGAGGAGCACGTCCGCTCCTACGAGGCGGGCTACGGGATCATCGAGGAGTACGTCGGGCACGGGATCGGCTCGGCGATGCACCAGCCGCCCGACGTGCCCAACCGGGTGGCCCGGGGGGTGATCCCGGGTCGCGCCCGCGGTCCGAAGATCGTCGAGGGCCTGGCACTGGCCGTCGAGCCGATGCTCACCCTCGGCTCACCCGAGAACCACGTGCTGGCCGACGACTGGACCGTGGTCACCGACGACGGCAGCCTCGCCGCGCACTGGGAGCACACGATGACGGTCACCGAGCACGGGATCTGGGTGCTGACTGCCGAGGACGGCGGCGAGGAGATGCTCGCGGCCCTCGGCGCGCCCTTCGGACCGCTGGCCGACTGACCCGCCCGGTAGCGTGGTGCGACGTGGTCGACTACCCGCACACCCGACGCGACGACATCCGCGAGCAGCTGCACGGCAGGACCGTCGAGGACCCCTACCGCTGGCTGGAGGACCCGGACTCCGCCGAGACCGCGGACTGGGTCCGCCGGCAGAACGCCTTCAGCGAGGCGCAGCTGGCTGCTCTCCCCGAGCGCGCCTGGTTCGCCTCCACGATGGCGGCCGTGCTGGCCCGGCCTCGTGCCGGCACCCCGCTGCACCGAGGCGGCCGCTACCTGGTGAGCCGGAACGACGGGCGCCAGAACCAGGACGTCTGGTACATCGCTGACTCTCTCGACGAGCTGCGTGCCGGCGGTCGTGTCCTGCTGGACCCCAACACCTTCTCCCTCGACGGCACCAGCTCACTGGCCGCCCTCGTGCCGCGCGCTGACGGGGCCCAGGTCGCCTACGCCGTGAGCGAGGGCGGGAGCGACTGGCACACCTTCCACCTGCTCGACGTCGCGAGCGGCACCGAGGTCGAGGACGTCGGGGTCCAGACCAAGTTCTCCGAACCCGTCTGGCTGCCCGACGGCCGCTCCTTCGTCTACACCGCCTTCGACCACGAGGGTCACGCGGAGGGGACCCAGACCTCGGCCCTGGCCGGCGGCAAGCTGCGGCTGCACCGCGTCGGCCAGCCGACCAGTGCCGACGCGCTGCTGCTGGAGTTCCCCGACGAGCGGCTCATGATCTGGTCCACGACCACCGACGACGACCGATGGCTGGTCGTCAGCATCGTCGCCGGCACCGAGAACCAGAACCGCCTCTGGGCCTACCCCGTCATCGCCGAGGACGGGGCGAGCCGGCTCGGCGACCCCGTGAAGGTGGTGGACGACCCGGTCGCGGAGTTCAGCCTGGTGCGGGGGGAGGGATCCACCCTCTTCCTCTCCACCGACGACGAGGCCGAGCGGGGCCGGGTCGTCGCGGTGGACCTCGACGCCCTCCAGCAGGGCCGCCAGGCCTGGCGGGAGGTGGTGGGGGAGACCGAGCACACCCTGGTGCAGGTGGTGGGTGCCGGCGACGGCTTGGTCACCGTCCACCTCGTCGACGCCCGCCCGCGCGTGAGCCGTTACGACCTGCAGGGCCGGCTGCTCGGCACCCTCGACCTCCCGGGCGGTGCCGTCGTCGGGCTCGAGGGCCATCCCGGGGACGACGAGGTGTTCGTCGGGCTCTCGTCGGTGGTCAGCCCCACCGCCGCTCACGTCGCCAGCTTCGGCACCGGTGCGGTGACGCCGCTGCCGGACCTCGTGCGCGGGTCGCCGTCCGGCTACGTGGCGCCGGAGGTCCGGATGGAGCGGGCTCAGGCCACCAGCGCGGACGGCACACGCGTGCCCTACTTCCTGATCCGCCGCGCCGACGCCGACGCCGGCACACCGCAGCCGACGCTGCTGTGGGGCTACGGGGGCTTCAAGATCCCTGTGCTCGCCGACTACCGGCCGGGCTGGGCGGGATGGCTGGCGGCCGGGGGTGTGCTGGCCATCGCGAACCTGCGCGGCGGCGGGGAGTACGGCACCGAGTGGTACGAGGCCGGGCGCCTGAGCCGCAAGCAGAACGTCTTCGACGACTTCATCGCGGTGGCCGAGCACCTGCAGGAGACCGCCGTCACCACTCGCGAGCAGCTGGCCCTGCACGGGCGCAGCAACGGCGGGCTCCTGGTGGGGGCGGTGATGACCCAGCGGCCGGATCTCGCGGCGGTGGCGCTCCCGGGCGTCGGGGTGCTGGACATGCTCCGGTTCCACCTGTTCACGGTGGGAGCGGCCTGGATCTCCGACTACGGCGACCCCCGCCAGGCCGACCAGTTCGCCGACGCCCTGGCCTACTCGCCCCTGCACAACGTGCGCCCGGGCAGCCGCTACCCGGCGACGCTGGTGGTGACCGGCGACCACGACGACCGGGTGGTCCCCCTGCACAGCCACAAGTTCGCCGCCGCCCTGCAGCACGCCCAGACGGGGGAGGCGCCGGTGCTCACCCGGGTGGAGGTGGCCACGGGCCACGGGGCGGGCAAGCCCACCGCCCTGCAGGCCGCGGAGTGGGCCGACCTGCTGGCCTTCGCCGCCCACCACACCGGTCTCGTCGTCCCTGCCGTGGCCGACTCGTCCGACGCCGGCTGACCTCGGGTCGACCGGCGTCGGACACCTCAGGGTCAGCCGGCCGTGGAGTCCCGCGCGCCGGCCCACAGGTCGACGCCGGCCTCGACCGCGTGCTCGTCGATCGCGGCCAGCTCGTCGTCGGAGAACGCGAGGTTCTGCACGGCGGTGACGTTGTCCTCGAGCTGGCTGACGCTGCTGGCACCGATCAGGGTCGAGGTCACCCGGGCGTCGCGCAGCACCCAGGCGAGCGCCAGCTGAGCCAGCGTCTGGCCCCGACCCTGGGCGATCTCGTTGAGCGCGCGGACACGGGCGAGGTTCTCCTCGCTGATCTGGTCGCTGCTCAGCGACTTGCCCTGCGCCGCGCGGGAGTCGGCGGGGACGCCGTCGAGGTAGCGGTTGGTCAGCAGCCCCTGCGCCAGGGCGGTGAAGGCGATGCAGCCGACGCCCTCGGTCTCGAGCACCTCCAGCAGTCCACCCTCGATCCAGCGGTTGAACATCGAGTAGGACGGCTGGTGGATGAGCATCGGGGTGCCCAGGTCACGCAGGATCTTGGCCGCGGCGGCGGTGTGCTCCGGCGAGTAGGACGAGACGCCCACGTAGAGGGCCTTGCCCGCCCGGACGGCGGCGTCGAGGGCGCCCATCGTCTCCTCCAGCGGCGTCTCGGGGTCGGGACGGTGGTGGTAGAAGATGTCGACGTAGTCGAGCCCCAGCCGCTGCAGCGACTGGTCGAGGCTGGCCGTCAGGTACTTGCGCGAGCCATGGTCCCCGTAGGGGCCGGGCCACATGTCCCAGCCGGCCTTGGACGAGATCACCAGCTCGTCGCGGTACGGACCGAAGTCCTGGGCCAGGATCGTGCCGGTGTTGACCTCGGCCGCGCCGTAGGGCGGGCCGTAGTTGTTGGCCAGGTCGAAGTGGGTCACGCCGAGGTCGAAGGCGCGGCGCATCACTGCGCGCTGGGTCTCCAGCGGCTTGTCGTCGCCGAAGTTGTGCCAGAAACCGAGGGAGACAGCGGGGAGCTTGAGGCCGCTGCGGCCGCAGCGGCGGTAGGGCTGGACGTCGTAGCGGGCGTCGTCGGCGACATAGGTCATGAGGTCACGCTAGCGGGCTGGAGCCGGGGCGCCCGAACCGGTTCAGCGGCGGCGTCCCCTCTCGTCGGCAGGTCGTGGCGCGGAAATCCGGCGCAGGGGCTGCGCAGCCGTATCGACGGCGGTAGTTTCGCCGGGTGAGCCTCGCCATCGACGACGACGTCTTCCTCCTGCAGGTCGAGCCGCTGCGCCGCGAGCTCACCGCCCACTGCTACCGGATGCTCGGTTCGGTGCACGACGCCGAGGACCTGGTGCAGGAGACCTACCTGCGGGCCTGGCGGTCGTACGAGCGCTTCGAGAACCGGTCGTCCTTGCGCACCTGGATGTACCGCATCGCCACCAACGTGTGCCTGACCGCCCTCGACTCCCGTTCCCGACGGCCGCTGCCCACCGGTCTGGGGCAGCCGGCGTCGGACCCGAGCGGAGTGCTGACGCAGCGTCCGGAGACGCCGTGGCTGGAGCCGCTGCCCGACTCGGTCGTGTGGGGCCACGGGGACGGTGACCCCGCCGCCACGGTGGTGAACCGGGACAGCGTGCGGCTGGCCCTGGTCGCCGCCCTCCAGCACCTCACCCCGCCCCAGCGCGCGGTGGTGATCCTGCGCGACGTGCTGGCCTGGCACGCCAGCGAGGTCGCGGAGCTGCTCGAGCTGTCGGTGGCCGCGGTGAACAGCAGCCTGCAGCGGGCCCGGGCCCAGCTCGCCAAGCTCGACCCCGACGCCGCGCTGCCGCCGGTGGAGGAGGAGCACGCCCAGCGCATGCTCTCGGCCTACGTCGATGCGTTCGAGCGCTACGACGTCGCGCGCATCGTGGAGCTGCTCACCGAGGACGCGGTGTGGGAGATGCCGCCCTTCGACGGCTGGTACCGCGGTGCCGCCGCGATCGGGACCCTGATCAGCACGCACTGCCCGGCCTCGGCGGCGGGGGACCAGGTGCTGGTGCCGGTGAGGTCGAACGGCCGGCCGGCGCTCGCGCTCTACATGCTGCAGGACGACGGTCGGCACCACGCCTTCCACATCCAGGTCCCGACCCTCACCGCCGAAGGGTTCTCGCACGTGGTGGCCTTCTTCGAGCCGACCCTGTTCGACCGCTTCGGCCTGCCCCCGTTGTTGCCGGAGGACCGGGAGGAGCTGGCGGCCCTGCTCGGGCGGTCAGCGCCGGCCGGCAGGAGCGTGGCCGGGTGAGCAGCGACCTGCCGATCTCCTCGCCCTACCGCAGCACGCCGACCCGGCCGGTGGACGCGGGTGAGCGCGACCGGCTGAGCACCCGGCTGAACGCCGCGTTCGAGGCGGGCACGCTGGACCCGGAGGAGTACCGCTCCCGGCTGGACCAGCTGTTCGCCGCCCAGACCCTGGGTGAGCTGGTTCCCGTGGTCGAAGGGCTTCCGCCCCTGCGCACTCACGACGCGCCGGCCCTGGTGACTCGTGGGCAGGGTCGGGCGGGCGAGCTGGCCCCGGCACGCAGCGGTCGTGGCCTGGGTCTGGTCGTGGTGGGCGGGATCGCCGGCGGCGTCCTGCTGCTCGTGCTGCTGGTTCTCCTGCTGCTCTGAGGCGTAGGCGGCTTTTGGGGCACACCCGTCGGGACGCGTAGACTGCAACGTCGGTCACCCGCACCCAGGCACGCCTGCAGGGCCGACCTTCACCGACCGCAACAGATGGGGATCCATGGCCAAGAAAGAGGGCGCGCTCGAGCTCGAGGGAACGATCGTCGAGGCCCTGCCGAACGCGATGTTCCGGGTCGAGCTGACCAACGGGCACAAGGTGCTGGCGACGATCAGCGGCAAGATGCGGCAGCACTACATCCGCATCCTCCCCGCCGACCGGGTCGTCGTCGAGCTCTCCGCCTACGACCTCACCCGCGGACGGATCGTCTACCGCCACAAGTGAGTGGGGTGGCGGCTCCGGTCGCTCACTCCCCGGGCCGTGCCTCCTGCGAACTTGAAGCGACCGGGCGGCGAGCGTACAGTAACCCCTTGGCCGCCTGTCGGTGGTGCCTGCAGGCGTGTCCGGGAACGGACGGTCAGCCGGCCCCGACGCGCAGGGGGTGGTGCCGGTTCTCCGGAGCCGCCGCGGCCGACGTCCACACCACCACCCTCCGGGTTCGACCGCTTCGCCAGAAGCGGTCGCGCACGGGGCAGAACCAGGAGTGAGCTCCATGAAGGTCCAGCCGAGCGTCAAGCGGATCTGCGACAAGTGCAAGGTCATCCGCCGCCACGGTCGCGTGATGGTCATCTGCGAGAACCCGCGGCACAAGCAGCGGCAGGGCTGAGCTTCCCGCTCCGCTCGACCCGGTGGTCGGCACCGCTCGACCACCTGCACCACCGCACCACCCAGAACGTGTGATCGCACCTCCGCCGGCCCGCCGGCGGAACCACCCCCGGTCGGAGGCCGGGGCCCTGGTCGGACGAGCAGATCTCGACCGCTTGGCAGCCAGGGACGCATCACGCCAGACACCTCCGCGATGCACCGGCTCGCGAGCCGGGGCCCCTGTCGGGGCCGCATCGACCATCCCGAAAGGCAGTACCGCCTGATGGCACGTCTCATCGGTGTCGACCTCCCGCGCGACAAGCGCCTCGAGATCGCCCTCACCTACATCTTCGGCGTCGGTCGTACCCGCGCCCTGGAGACCCTCGAAGCCACGGAGATCAGTGGCGACCTGCGCGTCCACCAGCTGACCGACGAGCACCTGGTCCAGCTCCGCGACTGGATCGAGGCGAACTACCAGACCGAGGGTGACCTCCGTCGCGAGGTGGCCGCCGACATCCGCCGCAAGGTCGAGATCGGCTCCTACCAGGGCCGGCGTCACCGCAGCGGCCTGCCGGTCCGCGGTCAGCGCACCCGCACCAACGCCCGTGGTCGCAAGGGCGCCCGCAAGCCCGTCGCCGGCAAGAAGAAGGCCAAGTAAGCCTCCGGGCCTTACTTGGGCGAGACTCCAGGAGAATCTGAGAAGACATGGCTACTGCAGGCCGCAACACCCGCGCCACGAAGGTGCGGAAGAAGGAAAAGAAGAACGTGGTCTCGGGCCACGCTCACATCAAGAGCACCTTCAACAACACGGTCATCTCGATCACCGACCCGACCGGCGCGGTCATCGCGTGGGCCTCGGCCGGCACCGTGGGGTTCAAGGGCTCCCGCAAGTCGACCCCCTACGCCGCCCAGATGGCGGCCGAGGCCGCCGGTCGTCGCGCCATGGAGCACGGCATGAAGCGCGTCGACGTGTTCGTCAAGGGTCCGGGCTCGGGCCGGGAGACCGCGATCCGCTCGCTCGGGGCCGTCGGCCTCGAGGTCGGCGCGATCGCTGACGTCACCCCCGTCCCCCACAACGGCTGCCGCCCTCCCAAGCGCCGCCGCGTCTGACCCGAGAAACGAACAGGACTAAGAGAACATGGCTCGCTACACCGGTCCCATGACCAAGAAGTCCCGTCGACTGGGTGTTGACCTGGTCGGTGGCGACAAGGCCTTCGAGCGTCGTCCCTACCCGCCCGGCGTGCACGGCAAGGGGCGGACGAAGGAGTCGGAGTACCTCCTCCAGCTCCGCGAGAAGCAGAAGGCGCGCTTCTCCTACGGCGTGCTGGAGAAGCAGTTCCGCCGGTACTACGAGGAGGCCAACCGCCTCCAGGGCAAGACGGGTGACAACCTGCTGCAGATCCTGGAGTCCCGCCTGGACAACGTGATCTACCGCTCCGGCTTCGCCCGGACCCGTCGGCAGGCTCGTCAGTTCGTCGTGCACGGCCACTTCCTGGTCAACGGGCACAAGGTCGACATCCCGTCGTACCGCGTGTCCGCGCACGACATCATCGACCTGGCGCCGAAGCTGCGCGAGACCACCCCGCACGTGGTGGCTCGCGAGACGCACGGCGAGCGGGACGTCCCGGCCTGGCTGCAGGCCCTGCCGGAGCGCGGTCGCGTGCTCGTGCACTCGCTGCCGACGCGGCAGCAGATCGTGATCGACGTCCAGGAGCAGCTGATCGTGGAGCTCTACTCCAAGTAGTCCTGGACACCCTCCGTCAGGCCCGCGTGCGGTGCCCGTCCTCTCGGGATGGTCACCGCCGTGGGCTCGTCGGCAGGCAGCACAACCCCTGGTGCCGGATGCACCGGGGTGCCGCGCCTTCAAATAGCGGGAAGCGCGGAGGAAGAAGGAATCCCATGCTCATCGCCCAGCGTCCGACCCTGTCGGAAGACGTCGTCTCCGACAACCGCTCGCGGTTCGTCATCGAGCCGCTCGAGCCCGGCTTCGGCTACACCCTCGGCAACTCCCTGCGTCGCACCCTGCTGTCCTCGATCCCCGGCGCGGCCATCACCAGCCTCAAGATCGACGGCAACCTGCACGAGTTCTCCACGATCGAGGGTGTCGTCGAGGACGTCACCGAGATCATCCTGAACCTCAAGGGTCTCGTGGTGTCCTCCGAGGAGGACGAGCCCGTCACCATGTACCTGCGCAAGGCGGGCCCGGGTGCGGTCACGGCCGCCGACATCGCCCCGCCGACCGGCGTCGAGGTGCACAACCCCGACCTGCACATCGCCACGCTCAACGAGAGCGGCAAGATCGAGATGGAGCTGGTCGTCGAGCGCGGCCGCGGCTACGTCTCCGGCGTCCAGAACAAGATGGCCGACGCCGAGATCGGCCGGATCCCGGTCGACTCGATCTACTCCCCGGTCCTGAAGGTCACCTACAAGGTGGAGGCGACCCGCGTCGAGCAGCGGACCGACTTCGACAAGCTGATCCTCGACGTCGAGACCAAGCCGGCCATCCGCCCGCGCGACGCCGTCGCGTCCGCCGGCCGCACCCTGGTCGAGCTGTTCGGGCTGGCCCGTGAGCTCAACATCGAGGCTGAGGGCATCGAGATCGGCCCCTCGCCGATCGACGAGCAGCTCGCCGCCGACCTCGCGCTGCCGGTCGAGGACCTCAACCTCACCGTGCGGTCCTACAACTGCCTGAAGCGTGAGGGCATCCACACGGTGTCGGAGCTGGTGTCGCGCAGCGAGCAGGACCTGCTCGACATCCGGAACTTCGGGTCCAAGTCCATCGACGAGGTCAAGCTGAAGCTGCACGAGATGGGTCTGTCCCTCAAGGACAGCGCCCCGGGCTTCGACCCCCTGGCGGCCATCGGCCGCTTCGACGACCTCGAAGAGGAAGACGCCGACTTCAGCGAGACCGAGCAGTACTGATCAAGGGCGAGGGGGGAGACCCCCTCGACCTCCGCGCGCGGACCACAGCGGAATGCGCCTGAACCTGGAGAACTGAGCATGCCTGCACCTACCAAGGGCAACCGTCTGGGCGGCAGCCCGTCGCACGAGAAGATCATCCTGTCCAACCTCGCCACCCAGCTCTTCGAGCACGGGCGGATCGTCACCACCGAGGCGAAGGCGAAGCGGCTGCGCCCGCTGGCCGAGAAGCTGATCACCAAGGCGAAGCGGGGCGACATCCACGCACGCCGCCTCGTGCTGACCACGGTCAAGGACAAGGGTGTGGTGCACACGCTGTTCACCGAGATCGCCCCGACCATGGCCGACCGCGAGGGTGGTTACCTGCGCATCACCAAGGTCGGCCCGCGCAAGGGCGACAACGCGCCGATGGCCATGATCGAGCTCGTCACCGAGTCGGTCGAGGACAGCAAGAAGGCCAACCGGCCGGCGTCGGGCAACGCTGCTCCTCGTCGGGCCGCCGCGCCGGCGGCCACCGCTGCCGGTGCACCGGCCGGAGCCGACGCCCCGGACGACGCGGTCCAGTCCGAGGGCACCACTGAGGCCACCCCGGCCGAGGAGCTCGTCGTCGGCACGGAGGAGCGCGACGCCGCCACCGACACCGAGCAGTCGCCCAGCGACGACGTCGAGGTCGAGGAGGCTGCGGCCGACCCGACCGTGGACGAGAGCACGGAACGGCCCAACCAGGCCTGAGCACCCGCACAGCGAGACGGCGCCCATCCCCTCCGGGGGTGGGCGCCGTTCGTCGTCCAGGGGTCAGCGGCGGTGCTGGTCGACCGCACCCTCCAGCACGGCGTCCCACGCCCGGCAGAACCGGTCGAGGCCGTAGCGCTCCAGGGCGGCCGCCCGCGCCATCCGACCACGGGCGGCTGCCTCGTCGGGGTCGGCGAGCAGGACGGCGGCCTCCCGGCGCAGGACGTCGAGGTCGCACGACAGCGCGCCGGCACCCGAAGGCACGGCCCGCGACGCCTCGGTGGTGTCCAGGACCAGCACGGGCAGGCCCAGCAGCATCGCCTGGATCAGGGACAGGCCGAGGGAGGTCCAGCGGTTCAGGTGCAGGTAGGCCCGACGGCGAGCCAGCTCGGCGTACAGCTCGGTCGGCGTCAGGTTCCCGGCGTAGGCGAGCCGAGGGGACCCGGGCAGGGCGGCGGGGAGCAGGTCGGCGTCGATGCCGAAGGCGTCCACCGGGTGCTCCGCGAAGTGCGGAAGCAGGTCCGTGCCGGTGTTCCGCCAGCGCCGGACCGGCTCGTTGACCACGAAGGCCAGGTGGGCCAGCGTCCCGGTGTAGAGCGGGCCCGGGTCGGCGATCCCGTGCTCGACGACGGCGGTCCGCGTGCTGCCACAGTCCCAGAAGAGGGCGTTGAAGTGGGTGACGTGCACGATCGTCACGTCGTCCCGATCAGCCAGGAAATGGCGGCTCTCGGGCACGTCCCCGGACGGGGTGTTGTGCTCGCAGAACACGGCGGGCACGTCGACGCCCGGCCGAACGCCGGCCGCCGCGGCCAGGTCGAGCTCTTCGGGCCGCTGCAGCACCACGACGTCCGGCGGGGAGTCCCTCAGCTCCTCGGGGCTGGTCAGGCGGACGTCGACCCCGGCGGGTCGGTCGAGCCGGGGCAGCCCGCCGCGCCCCTGCTCGTCGGCGGGGAGGTAGAGGTAGGTGTGGCCACCGCTGGTCAGGGAGTCGCTGTAGCCGCCGTGGACGTTCCAGAGCAGGATGCGCACGTAGTGCCGATCCGTGAGAGGGGACGAGGGAGCGCCCATCCTGCTACCCGGCGCACGGCCTGGTCACCGGGTGGGTACCGTACCGTCTCGGCGACCGGGCAACCCGGTGCAGGGACGAGGAGGTGCGCGTGGCAGGACTGGACGGGCGGGTGGCGCTGGTCACCGGTGGAGCGAGCGGGCTGGGGCGGGCGACCTGTCTGGCGCTGGCCGTCCAGGGTGTGCACGCCGTGGCCGCCGACATCGACGAGGCGGGCGCCAAGGCGACCGTCGAGGCGATCGAGACCGCCGGTGGCTCCGCCGAGGCCGTCCGCCTGGACGTGACGGTGGGCGAGGACCGTTCCGCGGTGGTGGGGTCGCTCTTCGAGCGCTTCGGTGCCCGTTTCGACATCCTGGTCAACGTCGCCGGCATCGACCGTCCCGGGTACCTCACCGACGTCGACGAGGCCGCCTACGCCCAGGTCTTCGCCGTCAACTGCCACGGCCCCGTCTTCTTGATGCAGGCCTTCCTCAACGGCTACCTCGGGGTGCGGAGCGAGGACACCGAGGCCGAGATCTTCAACGTCATCTCCATCTCCGCCGTCACCGTCGGCAGCGGTGCGGTGGCCTACAACAGCTCCAAGGCGGCGTTCGCCAAGGCCACCGAGATCTTCCAGACCGAGGTGCGCGAGTTCTCCCACCCGTGCCGCATCCAGGGCATCATGCCCGCGGCCATGGACACGCCCATGATGGAGCAGTGGAAGATCCCCGCCGAGCGGATGATGGACCCCGCCGAGGTGGCCGCGGAGATCGTGCACGCCCTGCGGCGCCCGCGCGGCGTCCTGGGGCAGAACCTGATCTTCACGCCGCGGGTGGAGTACTTCCCCCGCTGAGGTGAGGACGGCGCCGGTCCGCCGGGTCTGCGGCCGACGCGTCACGTCCTGCGGCTTCGGTCGGCGGGATGTCCTGGCGCCCGGCTAGAGTCCGGGGTGTCGCAGCGTTCATCGGCAGAGCGGGCCGGGGCGGCGACCGACGAGAGGCATCGTGTGCACCAGGAGGGATCGGCGGTCACGGCGTCCGACCGTCCGGCTCCGGCGTTCGTCGAGTGTGTCTGCACCGGCAACATCTGCCGGTCACCGGCAGCCGAGCGACTGCTGGCCCTCCGACTGGGTCCGGAGGTCTCGGTCTCCTCGGCAGGGACCTACGCCATGGTCGACCAGCCCGTGTCGCCGCCCATGGATGAGCTGCTGGCCGACGCCGGGGCGACGATCTCGGGGTTCCGTGCCCGGCAGCTCACCTCGCAGGTACTCGCCCCTGCCGATCTGGTTCTCGCGCTCACCACCGCCCACCGGGGCGACGTGGTGAGCCTGCTGCCTCGGTTGGTTCGGCGGACGTTCACGCTAAAGGAGTTCGCCCGCCTGCTGGAGCTTGTCGATCGGGGCGCCCTGCCGGAGGCAGGCGTGGCTGCGCGGTTGAGAGCAGCGATCCCGCTGGCTCAGGCCCAGCGTCGCCCTGTGCAGCGGCCCGGGGAGGACGACGTCCAGGACCCGTACCGCCAAGGGGCGGCGGCCTACCGCTCGGCCTTCGCCGAGATCGACGATGCGGTCGCCCGGATCGCCGCGGTCCTCCGTCCCGTCGGGGTGCCGTCGCCACCAGCACGGGCGACGTCCACCGGCGGCGGGTAGGCGCGACCACAGGGTCCGCCCAGCGACCTGCTGCTCGGCCGACGCACCCGGGCCCCGGGCACGGGTCCGCAGGTCTTGTCAGTGGCGGACGGCATGATGCCCTCATGCTGTTGAGCCGTCTCGCGGAGACCTCCGCGGCGCTGACGGCCACCCGGTCCCGGCTGGCCAAGCGCGACCTGATCGCCGCCGTGCTGCGGGACACCGCCCTCGAGGACGTCGAGATCGTCGTCGCCTACCTCAGCGGCAGCCTCCGGCAGCGACGCACCGGCGTGGGCTGGCGGAGCCTGCAGGACATGCCACCCGCCGCACCATCCCCGACCTTGACGGTCGCGGAGGTGGACGCCGCCTTCGCCGCGGTGGCCGACCTCGCGGGGCCGGGCTCCGCGACCGCTCGGACGGCGGCCATGCAGGCGCTGTTCGCCCGGGCCACCGCGGCGGAGCAGCGGCTGCTGGCCGGCCTCGTCGCCGGCGAGCTGCGTCAGGGTGCTCTGGAGGCGCAGGTGCAGGAGGGCTTGGCCGAGGCGTTCGACGTGCCGGTCGCGGCCGTCCGCCGGGCGGCCATGCTGACCTCCTCGACCGCGACGGCCGCCGCGCTCCTGGTGGAGGGCGGCCTGCCGGCCCTCGAGGCCGTCGGCCTGCGCGTCGGGACCGCGATCCAGCCGATGCTCGCCTCCGCCGCCCCCAGCCCGGAGGCGGCGCTCGAGCGCAGCGGAGTGCCCGCCGTCGTCGACGCGAAGCTCGACGGGATCCGGGTGCAGGTGCACCGCGACGGCGATGAGGTCGCCGTCTTCACCCGCAGCCTCGACGACATCACCGCGCGCCTGCCTGACGTGGTGGCGGTCGCTCGGGCCCTGCCGCACACCCGGCTCGTCCTGGACGGTGAGGTGCTTGCGCTCCAGGCGAACGGGACGCCGGAGGCGTTCCAGGTGGTGGCCTCGCGGACGATGAGCGCGACCGACCCAGCCGCCGGGCGGCAGCCCGCTGCGGGTCTTCTTCTTCGACCTGCTGCACGTCGACGGCCGCGACCTCCTGGACGAGCCGCTCCGCGAGCGCCTGAGGGTGATGGAGGAGGTGGTGCCGCCTCCGCTCCGGGTGCCGCAACGCACGTGCGACGACGCCGGAGAGGTCGCGGCAGCCTTCGCCGAGGCGGTGGCGCAGGGTTACGAGGGGGTGGTGGTCAAGAACCTGGAGGCCCCGTACGCCGCGGGCCGCCGCGCTGCGGCCTGGGTGAAGGTCAAGCCGCGCCACACCTTCGACCTCGCCGTCGTCGCCGCCGAGTGGGGGCACGGACGGCGGCAGGGCTGGCTGTCCAACCTGCACCTGGCCGCCCGTGACCCGGAGACCGACCGGTTCGTGATGCTGGGCAAGACCTTCAAGGGGCTGACCGACGAGCTGCTCACCTGGCAGACCGAGCAGCTGCTGGCGCGGGAGGTGCGACGGACGCCAGGCACGGTCCACGTCGATCCTCCGCTGGTGGTGGAAATCGCGGTGGACGGGCTGCAGGCCTCGACCCGGTACCCCGGCGGAGTCGCCCTGCGGTTCGCGCGGGTGCTGCGGTACCGGACGGACAAGCGCCCGGACGAGGTGGACACGCTGGCGACGGTCCGGGCTCTGGGCGGTCCACCGGCGCCGCCCGGCGAGGCCACCGCCGGAGTGGCGGGCGGATCAGGGACGGCGCCATGAGCATCCACCTCGTCGGTGGCGGACGGGACCAGTCACTCTCCGCCGAGGTCTACGGCTCCTTCGTGGCGGAAGCGGAGGCGCTGGCCGTCGCGCGAGCCCGTCCCGGGCAACCGCCCGAGGTGGGAGTCGTCGTCGTCCACGAGCCCGATGACCTGGCTGCGGCTGAGACGGACGTCCGTTGGTTCACCGACGCGCTGGCTGCGGCAGGGAAGGTCAGGGTCCGACCGCTGCTGGTGCCTGAGGGGAGTCTGTTGCCTCCAGCCCGGCTCGCGGGCGTCGACGGTGTGCTGGTGGCCGGCGGCCTGACCCCGGCCTACGCCGCCGCCCTCGCGCCAGCGGCGGAGGCCGTGCGGGCGTTGGTCGGTGCGGGCTGCCCCTACCTCGGCTTCTCGGCCGGGGCGGCGGTCACCGCAGCCAGGGCGTTGGTCGGCGGGTACCGCTGCCGGGGTCGCGTCGTCACCGCGGAGGACAACGGCGAGGAATGCGACGAGCTCACGGTGGTCGACGGACTCGGCCTGCTGGACCTGGCCGTGGACGTGCACGCCGCGCAGTGGGGCACGGTCACACGGTTGCTGGCCGCGGTGACAGCGGGGCTGGTGAGGTCGGGGGTGGCGGTCGACGAGGGGACGGTGCTGGTCTTGGGTGAGGATCAGCCGCGCGTCGCCGGCCGCGGTCACGCGTGGTGGGTCGAGCCATCGGGTGCGGGAGCGGCGCGGGTGCGCCTGCAGGATGCCGGTGCCTAGGAGTGGGCCCAGCAGGGGTGCACAGCGCGACGGCGCCCACCTGGTGGTGGACGCCGTCGGCGGTCAGCCAGCTCCGGCGGGCCGGAGCGGCCGCTCAGAACGGGGCGATGAGCCCGGCGGTCTGGGCCTTGGCGGCGGCGAAGCGCTGCTGGGCGTCGGCCCAGTTCACGACGTTCCACCACGCCTTGGCGTAGTCGGCCTTGACGTTCTTGTACTGCAGGTAGAAGGCGTGCTCCCACATGTCGAGCAGCAGCACCGGGATCTGGCCCAGCGGCACGTTCCCCTGCTGGTCGAACAGCTGGACGATGTGCAGGCGCTGTCCGAGGGTGTCGTAGACCAGCATCGACCAGCCAGAGCCCTGGATGGCGTTGGCGTTGGCCTCGAACTGCCCGCGGAAGCCGTCGAAGCTGCCGAAGAACTCGTCGATCGCCGCGCCCAGCTCGCCGTCGGGCTTGTCACCGCCGTCGGGGGACATGTTGGGCCAGAACACCGAGTGGTTGATGTGCCCACCCAGGTGGAAGGCGAGATCCTTCTCGAGCTTGTTGATGGCGCCGAAGGAGCTGGCCTCGCGAGCCTCGGCCAGCTGCTCCAGCGCGGTGTTCACGCCCTTGACGTAGGTCGCGTGGTGCTTGGAGTGGTGCAGCTCCATGATCTCGGGAGAGATGTGGGGAGCGAGCGCGCTGTAGTCGTACGGCAGATCCGGCAGGGTGTAGTCGGCCATGGATGTCCCTTCGAGTGGAGAGTCGTCATGTCGCGGACCGGTGACACGAGCTTCTCGCATCGTACGGCGGGGCCGCCGAGCGCCGACAGGCGCGTCCCCGGCGCAGCAGGAGCGACCGGAGCCCGTGCCTGGCTAGACCGGGCGTCGGTGCCGCTGTGCCAAGCCCCACGACAGCCGCCCCGGCCAGGCTGAGAAGGACAGCGCCCCCGGTTGTGGCGTCCGCTGGGTCCCCGCCCACGAGCAGGCTGATCAGGGCCGCGGTGAGCACCTGCCCGGCCACGGAGAAGACCCCGACCACGAGGACCCCGTGCACCCGCACGGTCACCGTCGAGGCCCAGATGAAGCCGATGCCGAGGACCCCGCCGGCGTAGAGCCAGGGCTCCGGCGGCAGCCCGGACAGGTCGCCGGGTCGGAGCAGGGTGAGAGCGAAGAACACCACCAGGCCGAGCGTGCCCACCCAGAAGTTGTTCCAGGTGGTGACCCAGGGCCCGACCTGAGCGGCGAGCCGTCCGTTGACGCCCTGCTGGGCGCTGTTCACCGCGCCGGCCAGCAGCGGGAGCGCGGCCACCACCAGCAGCCCGGCGGTGAGGGGGAGGGAGCCGAGCAGGCCGGCGCCGGACACCCCGACGGCCAGCACGGCCAGGACCGCCCCCGCCAGCCGCGAGCGGTTGAGGGCGGTCACCCCGTGGGGACCCCAGCCCTGGTGGTCGACGACCAGCGCCATGACCGCCTGCCCCGCGACGAAGCACAGGATGAAGAAGGTGATGCCGAGGGTCGGGGCGGCAAGGCCCTGGGAGGCGACGAAGAGGGCCCCGCCCAACCCGCCGAGCACGAGCCACAGAGGGATCCGGCGGCGCAGCACGGCGGCGCCGAGGTCAGCCACACCGCGGCCGGTGGACCGGTGCAGCACCGCGAGCAGGCTCAGCACGAGCAGCCCCGAGCCGAAGCTGATCAGCGCGGCCAGGGCGGAGGCCCGCAGGCCCGTGCCCAGCCGGAGCGCCAGGGTGCCGTTGATCTGGGACTGGAGGGCGATGAGCGCCCCGCCGCTGAGCATCAGGGGCAGGGTCACCAGCCACCGCGGGGCCGGGCGGCCACCGTGCGCGCTGGTCAGGGTCGAGGTCACCGCAACAGGTCCCGGTGCTGCCGTCACGGTCGTCTCCTCGGCTGGTGGCTCCACCGCCGGCCCACCGGTGCGCCGACATCGAGGCCTCCATGGTCTCAGACCGGGTGGACGACCAGCACCCGGAAGCCCTTGGCCGACGCCACCCGCTCCGTCGGGTGACCCTGCTCGACCAGCCAACGCTGCAGCGTGTCGGCGCCCAGGTTGCGGCCCACCACCAGGCGCGCTTCGCCGTCGGCAGCCAGCCGGGGCAGCCACTGCCGGAGCAGGGCGTGCAGCGCGTCCTTGCCGACCCGGATCGGCGGGTTGGACCAGATCTGGTCGTAGCGCCGGTCGTCCTCCACCTCCTCGGGACGCAGCGCGCGCACCCGGTCGGCCACCCCGAGGGCCCGGGCGTTGTCCCGGCACAGCGCCAGCGCCCGGTCGTTGACGTCGACCGCGTCCACCTGCGCCCCGGGCGTGTGCACGGCGATGCCGAGGGCGATCGGACCCCAGCCGCAGCCCAGGTCGAGCACCCGCGGGCTCCCCGTCGGCGGCTGCGAGGCCCGCAGCAGCACGGCGGTGCCGCGGTCGAGGCCGTCGCCGGCGAAAACGCCGTTCGCTGTGGTCAGCTCCAGCTCCCGGCCCCAGAGGGAGGCGGTGACGATGCGTCGGCGCTCCGGGGAGGTCGGGGTGGCGTCGAAGTAGTGGCTCGACTCGCTCACGGGGTGGCTGCCACGACCGGATCGGGCTCCCGCACGCTGCGGGCCTCGACGGCGCGGGCTCGCCAGGTGATGGTCCGCTGGGTAGCCGACCTCCTCCAGCGTCAGCCCCCGGGCCGGCATCACCTGGATGTCGGGGGAGCGCGCCGCCGCTGTGGTCACCCGGCTCAGCCAGGCGAGGTCCCGTCGACCGGAGGCCACGTCGACGAGGGCGCCCACCAGCGATCGGACCATCGAGTGGCAGAAGGCGTCGGCGCGCACCGTCAGCTCGACCACCCCGGTCAGCGGGCCCTCGCCCACCCGGGCCGTGGTCAGCTCCAGCAGCGTCCGGACCGTGGTCGCGCCCTCCCGCCGCCGGCAGAAGGCGCCGAAGTCCCGCAGACCCAGCAGCACCGGCGCGGCCGCGGCCAGCACGTCGAGGCTCAGGGTGGGCTGCACGGCGACGACCCAGCCCCGGTGCAGCGGGTCGGGGGAGGTGCCGCCGTCGCTGATCCGGTAGACGTAGCGCCGCCAGATCGCACCGAACCGGGCGTCGAAACCCTCGGGCGCGGGTCGGACGGAGCGGACGACGACGTCTCCCGGCAGCACCCGGCGCAGCCGGCGGGTCAGCAGGAGGCCGTCCTCCAGCGCCTCGACCGGGAGGTCGACGTGCGCCACCTGACCCCGGGCGTGGACCCCGGTGTCGGTGCGGCCGGCGCAGACCAGCGCTGCGGGCCGCGGGAGCCTGAGCACCTGCGTCACCCAGGTCTCCAGCTCGCCCTGGACGGTGCGCAGTCCGGGCTGCCGGGCCCATCCCGAGAAACCGGCTCCGTCGTAGGCCAGGTCCAGACGCCAGCGCCGGGTCGGCTCCGCCTCCTGGTCCGCGCTCACCCGGTCCTCCGAGCGGACCGCCGGTAGGTGAGGTCGTGCACCGAGCGGCCGGCATCCCGCCCGCGCTGCTCGAAGCGGGTCACCGGCCGGGCGTCCCAGCGGGGCGCCCAGCCGCCGGGGTGCTGGTTCTCCAGCCCCGGTTGGGCGTCGAGGACGGAACGCATCTGCAGCGCGTAGTCCTCCCAGTCGGTGGCCAGCCGCCAGGTGCCACCCGGACGCAGCCGCGCCGCCACGAGCACCGCCAGCTGCGGGCTGACCAGGCGACGCTTGTGGTGCCGCGCCTTCGGCCAGGGGTCGGGGAAGAAGGTCCACAGCTCCTCGAGCCCGTCGGCGGGGACGAGGTGCTGCAGCCCCTCCGCGGCGTTCCCGACGACGATCCGGACGTTGTCCAGCTCGGCCCGGTGCAACGCGCTGACCAGCTGGGCGGCGGCGGGCTCGTACACCTCGAACGCCAGCACGTCGACCTCGGGCCGGGCGGCCGCCATCGCGACCAGGGAGTCGCCGGGACCGGGGCCGATCTCGACGATCAGGGGCGCGTGCCGGCCGAACTCCGCGGGCAGGTCCAGCCGGGCCCGCGGGTCGATCGAGGTGCTCGTCTCGCGTTGCGGCACCCGCAGCACGAAGCGCTCGGAGTGCGCGTCCCAGGCCCGGCGCTGGTTGGGACGCATCCGCGCGCTGCGCCGGACGAAGGAGACCACCTCGCGGTGCACCCGCGGCCGGCGGTCGCCCCCGGGCCCGTCACCAGGGAGGTCGTGCCTGGTGCGGTCGCCGTCGACCCGTGCGGCGTCGGGAGGGGAGCCGCTCACGACCGGTGCCGCTTCTCGTAGAGCCGCAGCAGCGGACCGAGAACGGCGAGCGCGACCAGAAAGGCCAGCACGCCCGGCGGGACGGCGTCGGTGAGGGCGATCGTGCCGGCGCCGACGGCGGCGCAGACCGCGGCCATCGCCCACAGGCGGCCCTCCTTGGCGAGCTTGCCGCGCAGTTCGGGATCGCGTTCCACGAAGACGAACCTACCGGCGCTCGCATGGACAGCGGCGTGGCGGGCTGGGACAGGGCCGGCGGCAGGACGGAGCAGGTCGGGCCCGTCGCCCACGAAAGGCTGGGCCGATCCTGAGCCGGGTCTGAGGGGATCTGAAGGCTCGGCGGAGGCTCGGGTTCGACCGTTGGCGCACCATCAGGACTCGGGGGAGAAGATGAAGGACCTAATCATTCAGCAGCGGTTGAGCCGCCGGACGGTGCTCGTCGGCGCCGCCAGCCTCGTCATGCTCGCACCGGCACTGAGGCCTCGCGTGCCAGCGGCTCAGGCCGCTTCGCCGAGCCTCACCTACGGGTACGGGTACTCGGGGGGCTACTGATGGCCGCGCTGCCCGTTGACATCGATGCGAACCACGACGATTCGACCACCGACCCGTCGGTCAAGCTGCACCAGATCCACCATGACCTGATCCATGCCGCCGTCAATCGTCAGGTGAGCCAAGGCGACCTGGCCTTCAACCTCCGGGACCAGCCCGGCGTCGTCGGAGACGGCAAGGCCGACGACACGGCCGCACTCCGCGCGGCTCTGGCGAGGAGCGCATCCTTCGGAGCCCGCGCCTACGCCAACGGGACGTTCAGGATCAGCGACACCCTCACCATCAGCGGGAACGCCGATCTCCAGGACGCGAAGCTGCTCTACGTCGGGACCGGCACCGCGCTCAAGGTGGGGGTGGAGAGCGGCTACTCGAACCGGACGAACGTTCGGCTGCCGCGCGTCGTCGCTGCGAGCAAGGTCGGGAACGGCTGGGGCGCCGTCGCAGGGTCAGTCGGCGTGCTGGTGCAGAACTGCTCCAACCTGGACCTGGCGGTTCCGCACATCCAGAACTTCGAGACCGGGCTCGTCATCGCTGGTGCCGGGCACGGGACCTCGTACTGCAACGTGACCCTCGGGCATCTGGACAACAACTTGCGCAACCTCCGCTTCACCGCCGATGCCACGGGGTGGACGAACCAGAACAACTTCTTCGGTGGTCGGCTCTCCCACAACTCCAACGAGGGCACGCTCGTTCCCGGATCGCGCCACATCCTCATCGAGGCCGCGGCCAACCGCGTCAACAACAACAGCTTCTGGGGCACCTCGCTCGAGTCGCCGGACGCGGTCGAGTACCACGTCGACTGCGCCGGCAATGACAACTACTGGATGAACTGCCGCTGGGAGAACACCGGGACCGGCGCCCGCGTGGCTTGGCGTGCCGGCAGCATCGGCAACGTGATCGCCCACGGCTTCTGGTCGCACATGATCGTCGAGACCAAGGAGGCCCGTACGGCCAACGTGGTGACGAGTCGGTCGCGCAGCCGCATGGTCGGAGACGGCGGCGGGACGGCCGGAGACGGCGTGCTCGCGTTGGAGAACTCCTTCTCCTCGGGCGCCGCAGCCCTGCGGGTGATGGGAGCGGGGTCGGAGAGCAGTGGTGCACGACCGAGCACGGACTGGGCGGTGGAGGTCTCGGCGGCCAAGCTCAGGGGGAAGCGCCCGACCGACCGCTACGAGCGGGTGAGCCTCGACCACGTGAACGGCCGGCTCGGCCTGGGTACCGGCGCAGCCGCGCCCCGCGGATACCTCGGTTCCTCGGGTGACTCGCTGGTCTTCGGTGGCGCTCCGGTGGGCTTCGCGACGGACAACGCGTTCGACCTCGGGACCACGGGCCGACGCCCCCGCTACGTGCGCGCCGCCACCGGCGTCCAGACCGGGGCCTTCACCACGGCCAAGCGCCCGTCAGCCGTCGCCGCAGGGACCGGCACGTGCATCTTCGACACCACCCTGAAGAAGCCAGTCTGGTCGACGGGTTCGACCTGGGTCGACGCCACCGGCAGAAGAGTCTGACCGTTCCGCCGGTCGGGGATTGGCGACCGCTGACCACCCGGCGGTGGACGTGCGGTGCGAGCGCGGGGACCACGGACCGGACGGGGGTGGGCGCGGGGATGGGCGTAGCGCCGGTCACGCTGGCGTAGCGCCCGACGGTCCAGGCCAGCGCATCCAGGTGCCGGTCCAGGGCGGGCAGGTCGATGTTGCTCAGGTCGTCGCAGGCCCGGTGGTAGCAGGGGTCGAAGGGTTGGCCGGCTCTGCCACCCCAGCGGGCCGCCTGCTCCGGGGTCTTCACCGCGTTGGCCCCGCTGAACAGCCCGCCGACCGGCACCCCGAGGTCGAGGAAGGGGGCGTAGTCGGAGCTGCCGTCCAGGTCCGTCGGCTCGGGCGGGACACCGCGTGCCGCCAGGAAATCCGCCAGGGTGCGCTCGAGTTCGGCGGAGCCCCGGGGTCCCGGTCCGGCCCCGTCCCGCGCGGAGTCGTCGCCGTCGTAGACGAAGTAGCCGGGGTTGGGGGAGCCGATCATGTCGATGTTGAGGTAGAGCCCGAGCGAGCGGCGGGCCTCGTCCTCGAGCCCTTCGACGTAGGCCTTGGAGCCGAGCAGCCCGATCTCCTCGGCCCCCCACCACGCGAAGCGGACGGCCCGGTGGACCGGGGGTGCGGGACCGAGCCGCGTCGCCAGCTCCAGCAGCCCGGCGGCGCCACTGCCGTTGTCGTTGATCCCGGGTCCCTGCTCGACGCTGTCGAGGTGCCCGCCCACCACGACGACGTCGTCGGTGCGGCCGGTCCGGGTCTGGGCGACGACGTTGCGGCTGGTCCGGGTCTCGGTGCGGGACCGGAGGTCGAGGGCGACGACGGTGCCGGCGCGGGCGGCGAGCCGGTCGCCGTCCTCGGTGCTGACCCCACCCACGGGGAGCGCCGCACGACCGCGCAGGGTGCCGCCGGTGAGGGGCCCGGGCTCGTTGTTGACGACGACCAGCGCGGCGGCACCGGCGTCCGCGGCCCGCCGGGCCTTCGCGGCGAAGGGGCAGCCCCCGCGGCGGACGAGCAGGACCGACTCCCGGACGGGCAGCGGCTCGAGGTCCTCGGCCTGGCACCCCGAGGTGCCGTCCTCGGGCACCACCACCAGCGGTCCGGCCACCCCGCCGTCGCGGGTGTCAGGGCTCCCGGTGAGCCGGTCCGCCCGCAGCTCCTGGTCCCCGACGCGGATCGCGCTGGCCAGCACGACCTCGACCGGGTAGCCGAAGGCCGGGGTCTCGACGTCGAAGCCCGCCACCCGCAGCTGCTCGACGACGACCCGGACGCTGGCGTCGTAGCCGTCAGAGCCCGCCGCCCGCTGCCCGCCGGAGGCCTCCGCCACCTCCTGGAGCGCCGCGAGGTGGGGTTGCGCACCAGCAGCCGAGACCTGCTCGACGAGCCGCCGGGCGAGCGCGTCCTCCGCCGCCACTGGGGCCGGGGCCGGCGGGCTAGCGGGCACGGGTCGGGGAGAGGAGCCGACGAGGGCCGCCGCGACGGCCACCGCGAGCACGCCCGCCACCAGCCGGGCACCGGCCGGAGCGCCGACGGGGTCGCCGAGGTCCGGGGCGGGTCGCCGGAGGGGCTGCGACCGCCGGGAGCAGCGGTCCGGTCTCAGCTGGTGACGTCCTTGCCGGAGAACCGGGCCCAGGCCGCCAGCCAGAACACCGAGCCGTAGGCGGCGGCGGTGAGCAGGCCACGGGTGATGTCCTCGGTGGCCATCGGGTCCCGTAGCAGGTTGCCGAAGGCCGTCCACCAGTGGACCAGCAGCCACGGGTGGAGCCAGGCGATCTGGGGGATCGAGTCCAGGACGAACATCATGACGTTGACCAGCACCACGGCCACCGTGGCGCCGATGGGCTGCTCGGTGAGGGTGGAGATGAACAGCCCGATCGCCCCCAGCGCCGAGAGCTGGACGGTGAGGTACAGGCAGGTCAGCAGCAGGCGACCGATCCCGTCGGCCATCGACGTCGAGGTCCCAGACAGCAGGGTCATCGGGCCGCCGCCGAACAGGGCCAGTCCCATGGCGGTCCCGACGCCGGCGACCACCACGGTCGCGACCAGGGCGGAGATGACGATGGCGGCGAACTTGACCGCCAGCAGCCGCGTGCGGCCCGCCGGGATGGTGAGCAGGTACCGCAGGGTGCCGAGGTTGGCCTCACCGGCGACCGAGTCGCCCGCGATGACACCGATCGCCAACGGCAGGAAGATCGGCAGCTCGATGGCCAGAGCGGCGAAAGCCACGAACAGCCCGTTGCCGGTGATGGCGCCGATGAAGGGCGGCCCGTCGCCCCCGCTCGGCTCCGAGAGCCGCACCGCGATGGCCAGGACGAGGGGCACCACGGCCAGGACGCCCAGACCGGCGAGGTTACGACGCCGGCCGGCGATGATGCCGAGCTCGGAACGCAGGAAGCGCAGCCAGCCCAGCGGCGACGCCGGGGGCCGGTCGGTCCTGGCTGCCGGCAGCAGCTCAGCCGCTGACATCGAAACCCTCCCCGGTGAGCGAGACGAACACGTCCTCGAGGCTGGGGCTCTGCACGGTGAAGCCCAGCACGGGGACGTCGGCGTGCACCAGCTCGGGCACGATCTTGGCTGCCTCCACCCCGCCGAGCAACCCGCTCACCCGGGTCGCGGTGCTGGCCACCTCGGTGAGCCCGAGCTCGCGCAGCACCCGGGCCGCATCCGCCGTCCGGTCGGTGTCGACGCGGACGGTCTTGGTGGTGCCGGACGCGAGCTCGGCCATCGAGCCCTGGGAGACCAGGCGACCCTCGAACATCACCCCGACGTGGCTGCACATCTGCTCGACCTCGGCCAGCAGGTGGCTGGAGACCAGCACGGTCGCCCCGTCCGCGGCGAGGTCGCCGACCAGGTGCCGCACCTCGCGGGTGCCCTGGGGGTCGAGGCCGTTGGTGGGCTCGTCGAGGACCAGCAGGTCGCGCGGCATCAGCAGCGCGTTGGCGATGGCCAGCCGCTGCCGCATGCCGAGGGAGTAGGCCCGGTAGCGCTTGGACGCGGCCGCCAGCAGACCCACCCGGTCGAGGGCTGCATCGATCCGCTGCCCCGACGTGCGGGCGTCGCTGTGCCCGTCCGCCGCGTCCAGGCGGGCCAGGTTCGCCCGACCGGAGAGGTAGGGGTGGAAGGCCGGACCCTCCACCAGGGCGCCGACCCGTCGTAGCGTCACCGCGCCCTGGTCCGGCATCGGCCGGGCGAGCAGCTCGATCGAGCCGGCGCTGGGCCGGACCAGGCCCAGCAGCATCCGGATGGTGGTGGTCTTGCCCGAGCCGTTGGGACCGAGGAAGCCGTACACCGCGCCGCAGGGCACCGCCAGGTCGACGGCGTCGACGGCGGTCTGCCGGCGGAACTGCTTGGTCAGCCCGCGGGTCCGCACCGCCAGGTCGACGGTGCCTCCCGGGGCGTCCTGGGACGGGACCACCCCTGGTCCCGCTACTTCGCCAGGGCCTGGTACAGCAGCTCCGGCTGCACCGCCCCGACCGCCAGGCGACCGTCGTCGGTCACCACAGCGGAGAAGGCGGTGCCGGCCAGCAGCTTGCCGCTGCCCCACTCACCGCTCACCGACGGCAGAGAGGCCAGCACCGCGCCCAGCTGGCCCTCGGGCACATCCGCAGACCCGTCCGGCCGCTGGGTCACGACGACGCTCGTCCAGCCCTGGCCCACGACCTCGGTGCCGGCCCGGGCCTGCTCGAGAGCCTCGCGGTCGCCGGCGCTGGGCTCGCGCTTCTCCGGCGCCTCGAGGGTGCCCTTCTCCTCCACCACGACGCCCTCCGGCGGGTTGAAGGCGAACCGGCCGGCGTCGGGGGTGCCGAAGGTGACGCTGGTGAACCCGATCTCGGCCACCGTCGTCGCGTCCGAGCCGAGCACCCGCACGCGGAGCGGGGCCGAGGTCTCGTCGTCGACGGCGATGCGGACCTGCGTGATCAGCGACCCCTCGTCGGCCGGGGCGAGCACGAGCTCGCGGGCCGGCCGGTCGGCGACCTCGACCGCGGAGTCGGTGGTCACGACGGTGGAGGGTCCGATCGCGTCGAGCACGGCCCGCGCGGCCTCCTGCGGCGTGCTCGGCATGTCCGGGCTGGTCGGCCGCTCACCTCCGGCCGGTCGGGCCGGCAGGGTGGCGTGGGTGCCCTTGTTGTCCTTGCTCGACCAGGTCCACAGGTCGGAGCCGTTGAGGATCACGTTGGTCTCGCGCAGGTCGCCGAGCACGGCGAACCGGGCCCGGTCGGGACCGTCGTACCACACCCGGACGGTGTGGCTCCCGGTGAGCATGGAGGTCAGTGACGAGGCGTCCTCGCCACCGCCCGTCGACGGCAGCGCGGGCAGGCCGAGCTCGGCCTTCTTCACCACGGTGCCGGACAGGGCGGGCACCTCGGAACCCTGCAGGTCGACGAGCAGCTGCTCGGCGGTGCGGGAGGCGAGCTTCGGGTCGGCATCGGCGGAGACGGCGACGACGCTTGCGCCGCCCACCGCCAGCGCGAGGGCCACCGGGGCGATCCAGCGCAGGGCCGGACGACGCGTGAGGATCTGCATGCCGCCATTCTGGTCCGGCGGTGCTGAGAGGACGCTGAGCCGGTCCCGCTCGACGGCTGCGGTCGACGGCTCCACCCTGCAGGTCCAGGCACTCCTGTCGACCCTCCGCACCGCGACGTCCACTCCTGGGACACCCGACCCTGCCTCCGTCGACGTGCGACCCCGTTGCTCTTTCCGGCTCGCCGACCCACCACCCGTGGGCGAGGAAGGGGTCGCACCGATCCGTGTTCCTGGGCTCACTGCTTCCGGCTGGGTCGGCCCTCAGGTCTGGGTGCCGAGTCTCCCTCGGGCTCGTTGGTGTACCAGAGCTCCGCTGGGACGTGGGTCCTGATCTCGTCAAGTGCCCGGCTGCAGCCGCTGATGCGGTCGTCGACGGGGATGGCGGTGCCGTCGAGGGAGTAGAGGACGGTCAAGCCGGTGTCCTGGTCGTCGAGCAGGCCAGCTGCGTCCTGCCACCGCGCTCGGGTGACCTCACCCTCGACTTCCAGCCAAAGGGCGTCGGCTGTGGTGACGAGGCGGACGGTGCGGGCTTCGGCGCTGATCATCCGAGCGACGAGGGATGGCCGGTAGACGGTGCCGCTCTGGGGCAGTTCCGGATGGAGGGGCTCGAGGCCGCGACGGGAGAGGCCGCGGCTGCGGACTTCCTCCGCGGCCCCGTCAGCGAGGAGGAACAGCAGATCGGTCGACCGCTCTCCCAGGAAACCGGTGATGGTGTCGACGGTGACGGCTTCGACCAGCTCGATCTGCAGCTCCGTGTCGGCCGACCCGAAGAACATCTCGCCTAGAGCGGCGTGGATCGCGGCAGCCAGATAACCGTCCCGGCCGCGGTGGGAAGCGAGGACCTGCTCGCGTGCGGTTTCCAGCTCGGTGCTCGAGGGCCCGGCTGTGAGAAGGTCGGTGACGCTGTCGAGCAGAACCAGGGATGCGGCCTCGTCGTTGCCGCGGCCCGGCTCGGCCCAGACCGTCATCACGGTGCTACGGCCAGGAATCGGCCAGCCATCACGGTCGACGTGGTAGGCCAGGCTGCGCTGGTGACGGATCGCTTCGGAGACCCGGTTCTCGATCAGCCGGCCCGCCAGCTGGTCCAACCCGGAGGCATCCGGTGGTGGCAGAAGGAGGCTGGCCCCGACGCAGCCGGCCTCGAGCAGGACCGCGGTTGGCCGGTCGAACCGAGCTGGTTCCGGCCAGGCATGGGCCAGCGGCTCTCCATGGGGCAGTGGCAGCTTCAGGTCAGGGAGTGGACCGTCGACCACCAGGAGGGCGTTCTCGGCGACGAACCAGCGATGGGCGTCAGCAGCAAGCTGCTCGACTGACAGGGACCGGGGGCTCGGTGTTGGGGCGACGCCCAGACCCAGGTCCTGGTTGCCGAACCGCACCAGGTGCAGCGGGTCGACCGGTGTACCGATCCCCTCACCCTCGGCAACCAGTACCGACGCCTCCTGCTGGAGACGGTGAACTGGCGGTTCGGCGAGTACCTCGCACAGCCGCGTGAGCCACGGGCCTACCAGAGCCGGACGCCCGTAAGCGCTGAACTGGGTGGTGAGGCGATCGACGGAGGCGTTGATGTCGAGGGCGGTGTCGCGAACCGCGCCCATGCAGAGGTGCTCCAGCGCGTGCAGGCTGCCGAAACGGGGCAGGCTCTCGTCCCGGGCTCCGACGGCGAAGATCAACGAGACCGACGTCTGCTCATGCTCGGACGGCAGGTGCAGGACGGACACACCGTCCACGGTGACCCTCGAGTGCTCCATCAGCGTTCGCCTTCCGACCAGCCCCGAGTGTCAGCGGAACGCTACCCGACAGGAGACCAGGATTGAGGGAGCAGCAATACACCCAGCAGCACGGCAACGAGCGACTCAGCTTCTCCGGCGCGGCAGTCGTGCCACGCTGGAGGTGTGCGGGTGCTGCTGGTGGACGACGAGGAGCGGCTGGTGGGCGCGCTGCGCCGGGGACTGGTCGCCGAGGGCTTCGCGGTGGACAGCGCCCTCAACGGGCCCGAGGGGTTGCGTGCGGCCCGCAGCGGCGACTTCGACGCCGTCGTCCTGGACGTGATGCTGCCCGGGCTGTCCGGCTACGAGATCGTCCGCCGGCTCCGGGCCGAGGGGAACTGGGTGCCGGTGCTGATGCTGTCGGCCAAGGACGGCGAGCACGACCAGGCCGACGCGCTGGACGACGGTGCCGACGACTACCTCACCAAGCCGTTCTCCTTCGTCATCCTCCTCGCCCGGCTGCGGGCGCTGCTCCGTCGGGGGGTCGTGGCGCGGCCGGCCGTGCTGGCCGTCGGTGACCTCACCCTCGACCCGGCGACCCGGGAGGTCGGGGTCGCAGGCTCCGCCGTCGACCTGACACCACGGGAGTTCGTGCTGCTGGAGTACCTGATGCGTCAGGGCGACCGGGTGGTGGCCAAGAGCGAGCTGCTCGAGCACGTCTGGGACAGCGCGGCCGACGTGGCCCCGAACGCCGTCGAGGTCTACGTCGGCTACGTCCGGCGCAAGATCGGCGCCGAGCGTCTGGTCACCGTGCGCGGGGTCGGCTACCGGCTGACGGCGTGACCAGCCCTTCGCCGGGCGCGCCCTCCTCGCGTCGCTGGTGGCGCCGGCTCAGCCTGCGGGTGCGGCTGATCGTGCTCGGCGTGAGCGGGGTGGGGCTCGCGCTGCTGCTCGCCGGCTTCGCCTTCTACGGTGCGCTGACCTTCGCCGTCGACCGGACTCTCGACACCGGTGCGCTGGCGGCCGCCGACGAGGTGGCCGCGCTGGTGCGTGCGGGTGAGCTGCCCAGCCCGGTGCCCGTCTCTGGCGCCCAGGTGGTGCAGGTGGTGGACGCCGAGCACCGCGTCGTCGCCGGCTCGGCCACCGCGGACCGGCTCACCCCGCTGCTCAGTCCCGACGAGCTGGGTCGCGCCCTGGCCGGGGAGGCGGTGCAGGTGCCGCGGCTCGCGGGCGGCTCTGGCCGTCCCACTCCGGGTCCGAGCGGTGCCGGCGGAGGCGGCGGACGGGACGGTCGCCGTCCTGGTGGCTCTGCCGGTCGGTGACGTGCTGGCCGTCCGGGCGGCGCTGCGCACCGGGCTGCTCGTGCTCTTCCCGCTCGTGCTGGTGGCCCTGGCCGCCGTCGCCTGGCGGGTGGTGGGCTCCACCCTGCGTCCGGTGGAGGAGCTCCGCGCGCAGGCCGAGCAGATCAGCGGTACCGGCCGGACCGAGCGGCTGACCGTGCCGACCGCCGACGACGAGGTCCACGCCCTCGCCGTCACCCTCAACGAGATGCTCGACCGGCTCGCAGCCGGCCGGGCCCGGCAGCGGTCCTTCGTCGGCGACGCGGCCCACGAGCTGCGGAGCCCGCTGACCAGCATCCGCACCCAGCTCGAGGTCGCGGAACGGCTGGGGGAGGGCGGACGGCTGCCGGCGGAGCTGCTGGTCGACGTCGAGCGGCTCAGCCGGCTGGTGGAGGACCTGCTGCTGCTGGCCAGGGCCGACGCCGACACCCGCGGTCCGGCGCGGACCGTCCGCGTGGAGCTGGGTGCCCTGGTGTCCGCGGTGGCGGAGCGCACCCCTGCGCCGGTGTCCCTGACCGCGCGGCCCGGGCCCGCGGTGGAGGTCCTGGGCGACCCCGAGGAACTCCGCAGGGTGGCGCAGAACCTGGTCGACAACGCCGTGCGGCACGCCCGCTCCGCGGTCGAGCTGGAGGTGCTCGCCGACGGTGCGGGCGTCCGGCTGGTGGTGCGGGACGACGGCCCCGGCCTGCCGGTGGAGGAGCGGGAGCGGGTCTTCGAGCGCTTCACCCGTCGCGACGACGCCCGGAGCCGCGACGTCGGCGGGACCGGGCTGGGGCTGCCGATCGCCCGCGAGCTCGCCGCGCGCGCCGGGGGCACGGTGCGCCTCGACGACGCGGACCCGCCCTGGACGCTGCAGGCCGTCGTCGACCTCCCAGCGGCGCCGCCGGTCCAGTGACCTGCACCACATCCCGGGGCCGACCGGTCGGGCATCGAGGCCCCCCGCCTGCGGCTGGCACTCGGACCCTCTTGTCTGCCAGCCGGGAAGTGCTGACGATGGTGCCAGCCCGCCAGGGTGCGGCGTCGACGCCGCAGCCGGGCGGCGCTGCCGCTCCGCTGAGCTGGAGGTGTCCCATGAAGGGTCGTCCGTCGTCGATCGAGGTCGCACCGCTGCAGGCGGACGGAGCGCTGTACGGCTTCCTGCTGAGCGGGCGCTGGCCGCAGGACACCGTCGAGTGGTCCCGCTTCCTCGTGCTCGCCGTCCAGATGGCTGCCGTCCCGGGCCTGCTGCCGGTCAGCACCGTGTTCCGCGTCCGCGAGGAGCTGCCGGACCAGCCGCAGGCCGGTGCCATCGGGCTCGTCGTCGCCGAGGGCCAGCTGATGGGGGACCACCCGCTCCGTCCCGGGCTGTTCGCCGACGCGCAGCCGCCCGGGCTGGTGGTGCTGCACCCGCCGTCCAGCACCCTGGGCTCGGTGCCCGAGTACGAGGTGGCCTCGGGCTGCGTCTTCCTTCCCGGTCTGCCCCACCTCGGGCTCGACCACCGCGCGGCCTGGGTGGAGGCCGACGTGGACGGGACCATCACCCAGCTGGTCAGCCGCAACGGGATCAACCCGCAGAGCAACGCCGACACCGCGGCGCTCGCCATGCTGCTGGCGGCCTGACGCCCGCGACTCCCACCGTCGGCGACGCACCCTAGGGTCGGGGGACACCAGGGGCTCTGGGGACTCATCGGAAGGGCGGCCGCCATGGGGCACGTGGACCTGTCGGCCGTCGGCTACCACCTGCCCGACGGCCGGGTGCTGCTCGACGACGTCTCGTTCCGGGTCGGCGACGGCGCGGTCGTCGCCCTCGTCGGTCCCAACGGCGCGGGCAAGACGACGCTGCTGCGGATCATCGCCGGCGACCTGCGGCCCAGCAGCGGCACGGTGTCGCGCAGCGGGGGGTTGGGGGTGATGGCGCAGTTCATCGGCTCTCTCCGGGGCGCCGCCCAGCTCGCCGGGGGTGCCGGCACCGAGGTCCCCCAGGCGCCGCCCACGGTGCGCGACCTCCTGATCTCCCTCTCCCCGCCCCGGCTCCGGGCGGCGTCGGCCGCCGTCGACGCTCTCGAGCTGGCCCTGATGGAGGACGACACCGAGCCCACCCAGATGGCGTACGCGCAGGCGCTCGCCGACTACGCCGACGCCGGGGGCTACGACGCAGAGGTCACCTTCGACGCCTGCTGCACCGAGGCCCTCGGGGTCTCCTTCGACCGCGTGCGGTGGCGTGAGGTCGCCACGCTCTCGGGCGGGGAGCAGAAGCGGCTGGCGCTGGAGGCCCTGCTGCGCGGACCCGAGGAGGTGCTGCTGCTCGACGAGCCCGACAACTACCTGGACGTGCCGGGCAAGCGCTGGCTGGAGGCCCAGCTGGCCGCCACGCAGAAGTCGGTGCTGCTGGTCAGCCACGACCGCGAGCTGCTGGCCCGGGCCGCGACCAGCGTCGCCGTGCTCGAGCTCGGTGCGGCCGGCAACAGCGTCTGGGTGCACGGCGCGGGCTTCGGCACCCTCGCCGCGGCCCGCGCGGCCCGATCCGCCCGGTTCGAGGAGCTGCGGCGCCGCTGGGACGAGGAGCACCAGAAGATCATCGACCTGGTCCAGATGTACAAGGTCAAGGCGAAGTTCAACGACGGGCTGGCTTCCCGCTACAAGGCGGCGCAGACCCGGCTGGCCAAGTTCGAGGAGGCTGGGCCCGCCCGAGGACGTGCCGCTGGAGCAGAAGGTGTCCATGCGGCTGCGGGGCGGGCGGACCGGCAAGCGGGCCGTCGTGATCGACGACCTCGAGCTGACCGGGCTGATGCGCCCGTTCAGCACCGAGATCTGGTTCGGCGACCGGGTCGCGGTGCTGGGCTCCAACGGCTCGGGCAAGTCCCACTTCCTGCGCCTGCTGGCTCGGCGGCGGCTCTGACCCCGACGTCGAGCACCAGCCGGTCGGTGGCCCGGCCCTCGCCCCGGTCCCGCACACCGGCCTCGCCCGGCTGGGCGCCCGCGTCCGCCCCGGGCTGTTCGCCCAGACCTCCTCCCATCCCGAGCTGGTCGGCCAGACCCTGCTGGAGGTCCTGCACCGGGGGGAGTCGTCCCCGACCGGGTCAGGCCGCCAGGGCATGGGTCGCGAGCTCGCCTCGCGCAAGCTCGACCGCTACGGGCTGGCGGGGTCGGCCGAGCAGCGCTTCGAGTCGCTCTCCGGCGGCCAGCAGGCCCGGTTCCAGATCCTGCTGCTGGAGCTGTCCGGCGCCACGCTGCTGCTGCTCGACGAACCCACCGACAACCTCGACCTGGACTCGGCCGAAGCCCTGGAGCAGGGGATCGAGGGCTTCGAGGGCACGGTGCTCGCGGTCACCCACGACCGGTGGTTCGCCCGGGGCTTCGACCGCTTCCTGGTGTTCGGCAGCGACGGAGCCGTCGTCGAGTCCGATCAGCCGGTGTGGGAGGAGAGGCGGGTCGAGCGCCTCCGCTGAGGCGTCCTGTCCAGGGGCCACAGCGCGTCGACCACCCGGTCGGTGGCCCGGCCGTCCTCCAGGGAGCAGAAGCGCTGGCGGAAGGTGGTGTAGCGCTCGGCCCAGGCGCCCTGGACCTCGGGCAGCCCGGCCAGCACCTCGGCCAGGACCCCGGGGTCCTGCACCACGGGTCCGGGCAGCTCGGTCTCCAGGTCCAGCGTGAAGCCGCGCAGGCGATCGCGGAAGTGCTCGAGGTCGTAGGCGTAGACAACGACGGGGCGGCCGGTGACGACGAAGTCGAAGATCGAGGACGAGTAGTCGGTGACCAGGACGTCGGCCGCCAGGTGCAGCTCCCCGATGTCGGGGTGGTCGCTCACGTCGAGCACCTGGGCGTGCCCGACGTGCCCGGGGCGGTGGCCGAGGTAGTAGTGGCGGCGCAGCAGCACCACCCATTCCGGGCCGAGGCGGTCGGCGAGCTCGGCCACGTCCAGGCCGTCGGGGACGTCGGGGTCGTCCACGTCGTCGTCGCGCCAGGTAGGAGCCCACAGGACGGCACGCTGGTCCGCGCGCAGACCCAGCCGGGCACGGGCCTGCGCGCGGCGGCCGGCTGCCCCCGGCCCGACCAGCTGGTCGTTGCGCGGGTAGCCCGTCTCCAGCACCGAGCCGCGGTAGCCGAAGGCGGAGCGCAGCAGGGTGGTCGCCGCGGGACTCGGGGAGACCAGGTGGTCCCAGCGGGCGATTTCGACGTCGAGCGCGTCCATCAGCGCTGGGTCGGGCTGGCTCAGAGCCGAGCGGTGGATGCGCTTGAGCGGGGTGCCGTGCCAGGTCTGGAGGTAGATCTGGCCGGGCTGCTTGGTCCAGGGGTCGAGGTCGGTGTGGGTGTTGGAGACCACGACGTCGGCGGACTCCAGCGTCGCCACCGCCCGGTCGCTCCGGATCGGTACCGTCGTGACATCGGCGGGGAAGCCGGCGGCGTGCCGCGCGTCGACCAGCCAGACGTGTTCCAGGCCCGAGCGGGAGCGCCGCAGGCCCTCGAAGATGGCGCGCGGGTTGTCGGCGTAGCGTCCGTTGAAGCTGTTGTAGACGACCTTCATGGCCCTCCTTACGTGGTGAGTTCGCGCGGGGGCGCTCATGAACCTGACCGACGGAGCCCGGGGAGACGACACTATTTTCGTCGTCTCCCCGGGCTCCGTCAGTCAGGGCCGCGCCTCCCTCGACGCTCGCTCACCGGGCTGGAGCGAGGTCAGGGGATCAGTCGAGGCGCACCTATCGATCAGAGATCGCCACGAAGTCCCTCGTGCGGTGGCCCGTGTAGATCTGCTTGGGCCGGGCGATCTTCTGGTCCTTGTCCTGCACCAGCTCCGACCACTGGGCGAGCCAGCCGGGCGTGCGGCCGATGGCGAACAGGACGGTGAACATCTCCGGCGGGAACTGCAGGGCCTCATAGATCAGCCCGGAGTAGAAGTCGACGTTGGGGTAGAGCTTGCGCTTGACGAAGTACTCGTCCTCCAGCGCGATCTTCTCGAGCTCGAGCGCGATCTCCAGCAGCGGGTTGACCCCGGTGACGGCGAAGACGTCGTCGGCGGCCTTCTTGATGATCTTGGCGCGCGGGTCGTAGTTCTTGTAGACCCGGTGGCCGAAGCCCATCAGCTTCTCCTTGCCCGCCTTCACCCCCTCGATGAACGCGGGGATGTTGTCGGTGGTGCCGATCCGCCGCAGCATGGCGAGCACGGCCTCGTTGGCGCCGCCGTGCAGCGGCCCGAAGAGGGCCCCGATGCCGGCGCCGACCGCGGAGTAGGGGTCGACCTCCGACGAGCCCACCGAGCGGACCGCGTTGGTCGAGCAGTTCTGCTCGTGGTCGGCGTGCAGGATGAGCAGGACGTCGAGTGCCTTCACCAGGCGCGGGTCGGCCTGGTAGCTCGGCTCGCTCATCTTGAACAGCATCGCCAGGAAGTTCTCGGTGTAGGACAGCCGGTTGTCGGGGTAGACGTAGGGCTTGCCGAGCTGGTGGCGGTACGCAAAGGCCCCCAGCGTCGGCATCTTGGCGATGAGCCGGGTGATCTGCACCTTCCGGTTCTCCGCGTCGTGGATCTCGCGGGCGTCCGGGTAGAACGTCGACAGGGCGCTCACCGAGGCCATCAGCATGCCCATCGGGTGGGCGTCGTAGCGGAAGCCCTCGATCAGCTGCTTCACGTTCTCGTGCAGGAAGGTGTGGTAGGTGATGTCGTGGGTCCACTGCTCCAGCTCGTCGCTGGTGGGCAGCTCGCCGTTGAGCAGCAGGTAGGCGACCTCCAGGAAGGTCGAGCTCTCCGCCAGCTGCTCGATCGGGTAGCCCCGGTACTCCAGGATGCCGGCGTCCCCATCGATGTAGGTCACAGAGCTGCGGCACGACGCCGTGTTGACGAACCCGGGGTCATAGGTCGCGAGCCCCGGCTCGCCGTCCACAGCGATCTGCTTGAGATCCGCGGCCCGGATCGTGCCGTCCGTGATCGCCACCTCGAACTCGCGGCCGGTCCGGTTGTCGCGAATCGTGAGCGAATCAGTCATGGCGACAACCTAGCCGGGGCGGCGGTTTGCCAGCGAGTCGGGGCACTATGATCCCGGACACCTCACGGGCTGTTGCTGCCGCAGGCTGACGCCCGCTGTTTTGACCCCTTCCCGGGGCGACGGTAGTCTGGCTCGCTGTTGCCCGAGCACGTGTTGTCCGACCGTGCCGCAGGTAGCAACCGCAAGCGTTCTTCGAACGACGATCCACCTCTCGATCCAACGGAAGCTGGTCACGACCGTGTCTACGTACAGTCCCAAGCCGGGCGAGATCACCAGGTCTTGGCATGTCATCGACGCCGAGGACATCGTCCTGGGCCGGCTCGCGGTCACGGCCGCGACGCTGCTGCGTGGCAAGCACAAGGCCACCTTCGCCCCGCACGTCGACGGCGGGGACTTCGTCGTCGTGGTCAACGCCTCCAAGATCGCCCTCGGCGGGTCCAAGAAGACCGACAAGTACTACCACCGGCACTCCGGCCGTCCGGGTGGTCTGACCTCGATCGCCGCCGGCGACCTGCTCGCCAAGGACGCGCGTCAGGTCGTCGAGCTCGCCGTGTGGGGCATGCTGCCGAAGAACCGGCTGAGCCGTCAGCTCATCAAGAAGCTGAAGGTTTACTCCGGCCCGGAGCACCCGCACACGGCGCAGCAGCCGCAGCCGTACCAGATCACCCAGATCGCCCAGTAGTAGCGACCGAAGAGCCAAGGGAATCACCAGTGTCTGACACCGTCACCGAGACCACCCCCGACGAGGTCGCGCCCTTCGTCGAGGAGGACCGCGAGATCGCCTACCGTTCGGAGGCTGCCGCGGGAACCTCCTTCGGCCCGTCCGGACGACCGGCCGTCGTGGCCGCCGCCGGCGCCACCGGCCGTCGCAAGGAGGCCATCGCTCGCGTCCGCATCGTGCCGGGCAACGGCCAGTGGGTCATCAACGGCCGCACCCTCGAGGACTACTTCCCGAACAAGGTGCACCAGCAGATCGTGGCGGAGCCCTTCTCCACCGCGGCGGTGCCCGGGTCCTACGACGTCATCGCGCGCATCCACGGTGGCGGTGTCACCGGTCAGGCCGGCGCGCTGCGCCTGGGCATCGCCCGCTGCCTCAACTCCGTCGACGAGGAGGCCAGCCGCCCCTCGCTCAAGAAGGCCGGCATGCTGACCCGCGACTCCCGGATCAAGGAGCGCAAGAAGGCTGGTCTGAAGAAGGCCCGCAAGGCTCCTCAGTACAGCAAGCGCTGACGCGGCGGTCCCTGCATGGGTCGCCTGTTCGGTACGGATGGTGTCCGGGGGCGTGCCAACGACGCGCTGACCGCCGAGCTGGCTCTCCAGCTCTCCGTGGCCGCGGCCCTGGTGCTGTCGGAGACCGGCGAGTTCGCGGGACACAAGCCACGGGCCGTCGTCGGGCGTGACCCGCGAGCCTCCGGGGAGTTCCTGGAGGCCGCCGTGGTCGCTGGTCTGGCCAGCGCCGGCGTGGACGTCGTTCGCGTCGGCGTCGTGCCGACCCCGGGGGTGGCGTACCTGACCGGGGCGCTGGGCTTCGACTTCGGCGTCATGCTGTCGGCCAGCCACAACCCGATGCCCGACAACGGGATCAAGTTCTTCTCGCGTGGGGGCGCCAAGCTCGACGACAGCCTCGAGGACGCCATCGAGGAGCGGCTGGGGGAGAGCTGGCCCCGGCCGACCGCGGGTGGCGTCGGGCGGGTCACCGACGACTCCTCGCTGATCGAGTCCTACGTGGCTCACCTGGTCAACAGCGTCGGCGGCCCTGTCAGCCTCGAGGGGATCAAGGTCGTCGTCGACTGTGCCAACGGTGCCGCCTCCGTGGCCGCGCCCGCCGCGTTCGAGGCCCAGGGCGCCGAGGTGGTGCGCATCCATTCCGCTCCTGACGGCCTCAACATCAACGAGAACTGCGGCTCGACCCACATGGACTCCCTGCGGGAGGCCGTGGTGGCCACCGGAGCCGACCTGGGCATCGCCCTCGACGGGGACGCTGACCGCTGCCTCGCCGTCGACGCGGCGGGCCGGATGGTGGACGGCGACCAGATCCTGGCGATCCTGGCCCTGGCGCTCCGCGAGGAGGGACGGCTCAAGCACGACACCGTCGTCGCCACCGTGATGAGCAACCTCGGCTTCGTCCAGGCCATGCGGGCCCACGGCATCGTGGTGGACCAGACCCGGGTCGGTGACCGCTACGTCCTCGCGTCGATGCGCAGCGGCGGCTACTTCCTGGGCGGCGAGCAGTCCGGGCACGTCGTGCTGATGGAGCACGCGACGACCGGGGACGGGACCCTGACCGGTCTGCACCTGATGAGCCGGATGGCCACCTCCGGCCAGACCCTGGCCCAGCTGGCCTCGGTGATGACCCGGCTGCCGCAGGTGCTGGTCAACGTCCCCGGCGTGGACAAGGACCGAGCCGGCTCCGACCCGACGCTGTCCGCCGCCGTCGCGGAGGCCGGGGACGAGCTCGGCGACTCCGGGCGGGTCCTGCTGCGTCCCTCGGGCACCGAGTCGCTGGTCCGGGTGATGGTGGAGGCGGAGACCTTCGACCGGGCCGAGACGATCGCCCACCGGCTGGCTGACGTGGTCCGGTCCTCGCTCTCGCTGCGGTCCTGACCCGGCGCCGCGGGCGGCAGCCCTGCGGCGGACCGGGGCGGGCGGTCCTCACACCTTGCGGATGCGCACCCACTCCACGCGGTGGTCGGAGTCCTTGCGGAGGACCGCGGTGGCCCGGCCCCGGGTGGGCCGGATGTTCTGTGCCAGGTTGGGGCCGTTGATGGTGTCCCACACCCGCTCGGCCTGGTCGACGGCTTCCGCCACGCTGAGCTGCCCGTACCGCGTGAAGTAGGAGCGGGGGTCGCGGAAGGCCGTCTCCCGCAGCGACAGGAACCGCTCGACGTACCAGGAGCGGATGTCGTCGGGGTCGGCGTCGACGTAGACCGAGAAGTCGAAGAAGTCGCTGACCGTCAGCCCGGTGGTGCCGTCGCCGCGCACGCGCGCGGGCTGCAGCACGTTGAGCCCCTCGATGATCACGATGTCCGGCCGCCGCACGACCACCTGCTCATCGGGGACGATGTCGTAGACGAGGTGGCTGTACACGGGGGCGGTCACCTCCTCCCGCCCGGACTTGACCTCCATGACGAACCGGAGCAGGGCCCGTCGGTCGTAGGACTCGGGGAAACCCTTGCGCTCCATCAGCCCACGACGCTCCAGCTCGGCGTTGGGCAGCAGGAAGCCGTCCGTGGTGACCAGGCTGACCCGCGGGTGCTCGGGCCATGCGGCCAGCAGCTCGCGCAGCAGGCGGGCCGTGGTCGACTTGCCGGCGGCGACCGACCCGGCGATCCCGATGACGAAGGGGGTGCGGTCCACCGACAGGCCGAGGAACTCGTTCGACGAGCGGTGCAGCTCGCCGGTGTGCAGGACGTAGCGGGTGAGCAGCCGGCTCAGCGGCAGGTAGACCTCGCGGACGTCGAGCAGGCTGGTGGGGTCACCCAGACCCCGGACGCGCTCCAGCGCGTCGGCGTCCAGCCCCATCGCGGTCGACTCCGCGAGCGCAGCCCAGTCGTCGCGGCTCCGCTCGACGTAGGGTCCCCACACCTGGGCTTCCACGGGCATGGGAGGGAATCTAGTGGCTCAGCCGGGGCCCCCTCCGCCCGTGTCAGTTCAGCGGCCGGGACGCCCTCGGCCGGTAGGGTTCGGCCCATGTGTGGAATCGTCGGCTACGTCGGACCCCAACCGGCCGTCGAGGTCGTGGTTCAGGGTCTGCGGCGCCTGGAGTACCGCGGCTACGACTCCGCAGGGGTCGCCGTCGTCGCGGACCACGGGGTGCGGGTGGCCAAGAAGGCAGGCAAGCTGCTCAACCTGGTCAAGGAGCTGGCGGAGCGGCCCATGCCCGCCGACGGCGTCGGCATCGGTCACACGCGCTGGGCGACGCACGGTGCGCCGAACGACCTCAACGCGCACCCCCACGTCGACGCGGCTGACCGGGTGGCCGTGGTGCACAACGGCATCATCGAGAACTACATGCTGCTGCGGGCCGAGCTGGAGGCCGAAGGCGTCCTCATGGCCTCCGAGACCGACACCGAGGTGGTCGCGCACCTGCTGGGTCGGGCCGTCGCGGCCGGTGCCCCGCTGGACGACGCCATGCGCGCGGTCTGCGGCCGGCTGGAGGGCACCTTCACCCTCGTCGCGGTGGACAGCCAGGACAAGGGCGCCGTGGTCGCCGCCCGCCGGAACTCCCCGCTGGTCGTGGGCGTCGGCCGGGGCGAGAACTTCCTCGCCTCCGACGTCGCCGCCTTCATCGAGCACACCCGTGAAGCCATCGAGCTCGGTCAGGACCAGGTCGTCCGCATCACCGCCGAGCGCGTCGAGGTGACCGGCTTCGACGGCCGTCCCGCGCCGGTGCGGCCCTTCCACGTCGACTGGGACCTCTCGGCGGCGGAGAAGGGCGGCTACGACTGGTTCATGCGCAAGGAGATCTACGAGCAGCCCCGTGCGGTGGCCGACACCCTGCTGGGCCGCTACGACGAGAGCTCGCGTCTGGTGCTCGACGAGATGCGGATCAGCGAGAACGAGCTCCGCGCCGTGGACAAGATCGTCATCATCGCCTGCGGGACGGCGTTCTACGCCGGCATGGTGGCCAAGTACGCGATCGAGCACTGGACCCGGGTCCCGTGCGAGGTGGAGCTGGCCAGCGAGTTCCGCTACCGCGACCCGATCGTGGGCCCGGGGACGCTCGTCGTCGCGATCAGCCAATCCGGTGAGACGGCTGACACCTTGATGGCCATCCGGCACGCGCAGGCGCAGAAGGCCCGGGTGCTCGCGGTCTGCAACACCAACGGCTCGACGATCCCGCGGGAGGCCGACGCCGTCATCTACACCCACGCCGGGCCCGAGATCGGGGTGGCCTCCACCAAGGGGTTCCTCACCCAGCTGGTGGCCTGCTACGTGCTCGGGCTCTACCTGGCCCAGCTGCGGGGCACGAAGTTCGGCGACGAGATCGCCGCCACCATGGCGGAGCTCCAGGCGATGCCGGCGGCGATCACCGAGGTGCTGGAGGGCATCCAGCCCGTCCTCGAGCTGGCCGCGGAGTTCGTCGACGCCCCGTCGGTGCTGTTCCTCGGCCGCCACGTCGGCTACCCCGTCGCCCTGGAGGGTGCGCTGAAGCTCAAGGAGCTGGCCTACATCCACGCGGAGGGTTTCGCCGCGGGCGAGCTCAAGCACGGACCGATCGCCCTGCTGGCCGACGCGCTCCCGGTGTTCGCCGTCGTGCCGCCCAAGGGCCGGGACCAGCTGCACGCCAAGGTGCTCTCGAACCTGCAGGAGGTGCGGGCCCGGGGGGCGCGCACCATCGTGCTGGCCGAGCACGACGACGACGACGTCGTCCCCTACGCCGACGTGCTGATCCGGCTGCCGCGGGTCTCCACGCTGCTCCAGCCGCTGGTGGCGACGGTTCCGCTGCAGATCTTCGCCTGCGAGCTCGCCACCCGCAAGGGGCACGACGTGGACCAGCCCCGCAACCTGGCCAAGTCGGTCACCGTCGAGTGAGGCGCCGCGCCGCGCACGGCCGCCAGGACGCGGCCGAGGTGCTCCGGTGATCGTGGGCCTGGGCATCGACGTGTGCGACGTCAGCCGCTTCGCCGCTGCCGTCGAGCGACGGCCCGGGATGGTCCAGCGGCTGTTCACCCCGGCCGAGGCGGCGCGGCCGGTGGCCTCGCAGGCGGCGCGGTTCGCCGCGAAGGAGGCCCTGGCCAAGGCCCTCGGTGCTCCCTCCGGCCTGTCCTGGCTCGATGCCGAGGTCGTCACCGACAGCAGCGGCCGCCCGTCGTTCGTGGTCACCGGCACGGTGGCGGCTCGGGCCGCGGGGCTGGGCGTGGCCAGCATCCACCTCTCCCTCTCCCACGACGCGGGGATCGCCTCGGCCGTCGTCGTCTGCGAGGGCTGATCATGATCAGCATGAGGAGGACGCCGTGATCACGGCCGCCACCGCGGACGTGGTGCGCGAGCTGGAGCGCCGGACGATGCTCGAGGTCGCCGACGACGCCCTGATGCAGCGCGCCGCAGCAGGACTGGCCGCCGTCGTCGCCGCCGAGCTGCGGCACCTCGCCGGCCGGCTCTACGGGACGGCGGTCACCCTGCTGGTCGGGCCGGGCAACAACGGCGGCGACGCCCTGTTCGCCGGCGCCCGGCTCGTGCGCCGAGGGGTCGCCGTGCGCGCCATCGGCTGCCTGGGGCAACCTCACCCCGCTGGCCTCGCCGCCCTCCTCGCCGCGGGCGGCCGCTACGAGGAGCTGCCCGAGGACGGGCAGCTGGCCGGGCCGGTCACCCTCGTCGTGGACGGCGTGCTCGGCATCGGTGGCCGGCCGGGACTGCCCGAGCCCGTGGCCCGGCTCGCCGCCGCGGTGCAGGACGCGGGGTGGCCGGTGGTCGCGGTGGACCTCCCCTCCGGCGTCGACGCGGACAGCGGTGCTGCGTCCGGCGTGACCTTCCGCGCCACACGCACCGTCACCTTCGGGGTGCACAAGCCGTGCCACCTCCTGCAGCCGGCCCGAGGGCGCTGCGGCACCGTCGACCTGGTCGACATCGGCCTGGACCTTACCGGTGGTGGCGGCGGCGAGGGCTGGCTGCACGGGCTCGAGGAGGACGACCTGGCCCGGGCGTGGCCCTACCCGAGCGCGGCCAGCGACAAGTACGCCCGTGGCGTCGTGGGCGTGGACTCGGGCTCGGACGAGTATCCGGGGGCCGGTGTGCTCTCGACCTTCGGCGCGCTGCACGCCGGCGCGGGCATGGTCCGCTTTCTCGGCGCGAGCCGTCCGGCCGAGCTCATCCGCGGGCTGATGCCGGCGGTGGTGTTCTCCCCGGGGCGGGTGCAGGCCCACCTGCTCGGCTCGGGCTGGGGACAGCGGCCCGACGGCGCCGACGTGGTGGCCGCAGCCCTGGACACCGGCCTGCCCGCCCTGGTCGACGCCGACGGCCTCCGCTTCCTCCCCGACCGTGTTCCGAAGACGTGGCTGCTGACCCCGCATGCCGGGGAGCTGGCCCGCCTCCTCGAGCGGGATCGCGTCTGGGTCGAGGAGGATCCCGTGCGCGCCGTCCGCGAAGGAGCCGAGCGCACGGGCGCGACCGTGCTGCTCAAGGGCGCCAGCCAGCTGGTGGCGGGCCCTGGCCCGGGGCCGGTCGGCGTTGCTGTGCCTGGTCCGGCCTGGACGGCGCAGGCCGGCTCGGGCGATGTCCTCGGCGGGATCTGCGCCACCCTGCTGGCCGCCGGGGTCCCGGCTCAACAGGCCGGTCTGCTGGGCGCCTCCCTGCAGGCCGTCACGGCCCGGCGCCGCCCGGGTCCGCTGCCGCCGCACGCGCTCGCCGAGCGGATGCCGAAGGTCCTGGGACGGCTGGAGGCCCGGGCCCGGCAGCTGGGCGCGGCCGGGTGACGGCACGCATCGATGGGCTGACCGCCAGCGCCGACGTCGACCTGGACGCCGTCCGGGCCAACGTGGCGGCGATCGCCGCCCTGGTCGCGCCGGCCGCGGTGATGGTGGTGGTCAAGGCCGACGGGTACGGCCACGGCCTGCTGCCCTGTGCGCGTGCGGCTCGGGCGGCCGGAGCCGGGTGGCTCGGGGTGGCGACGCCGGCCGAGGCCCTGGCGCTGCGCGAGGCCGGGGACACCGGTCCCGTGCTCGCCTGGCTCTACGGCGTCGACGAGGACCTCACCCCGCTGGTCGCGGCCGGCGTGGACGTGTCGGCATCCACCGTGGAGCAGCTGAGCCGCCTCGTCGGTGCCGCGGCCATGGTCGAGCAGCCCGCCCGGGTGCACCTCAAGATCGACACCGGCCTGTCACGTAACGGCGCCCCGGCCTCGGAGTGGGACGCGCTGTGCGCGGCGGCGGCCGAAGCGGAGGCGGCCGGGGCGGTCGAGGTGGTGGCGGTCTGGTCGCACCTGGCGGCGGCCGACGAGCCCGGCCACCCCTCCGTCGCACTCCAGCTCGCGGCCTTCGACGAGGCCTACGCGCGCGCCCGGGTGGCGGGTCTGGAACCGGGGGTGCGGCACCTGGCCAACTCCGCCGGGGCGCTGGTCGTGCCGGAGGCACGCTACGACCTGGTGCGGGTGGGGATCGCCAGCTACGGCGTCGATCCCGCGCCCGGCCTCGCGGCCCGGGCCGGGGTGACGCTGCGGCCGGCGATGACGCTGCGGGCGCAGCTGGTGCTGGTCAAGGACCTGGCCGCCGGGGCGGGGGTCTCCTACGGCTGGACGTGGGTCACCGACCGGCCCGTCACCGTCGGCCTGGTGCCGCTCGGGTACGCCGACGGCGTGCCCCGGCACGCCAGCAGCGTGGCCGAGGTGCAGGTGGGCGGTGGCCGTGCGCCGGTGCGGGGGAGGGTCTGCATGGACCAGCTGGTGGTCGAGCTCCCCGGGCCGGCCGCGGTCGGGGACGAGGTGGTGCTCTTCGGCCCCGGTGCGGCGGGGGAACCGACCGCCGCCGACTGGGCGGCCTGGTGCGGCACCATCGGCTACGAGATCGTCACCCGGGTGGGGGAGCGGGTACCGCGCCGGTACCGCGGCCTCGGCCTCGACGACCGTCCTTCCCGCCGCCCGCCCGGGAATGCTCGGGCGTGCCGGGGTGTTGCACCGGGTGCTCGACCAGTCGGTCGCGCAGGTTCGTCTCAGCCACGGGCTGAGGACCTGGTCCCACGGGACCGCGTCCTCGACGCTGGATGGTCCCGGACCTGCGGTCCGAGTGGTAGAGTCGAACTTCTGGCCGCTTGCTGGCCATGCCCACCGCGCGCTCCATGACGGAGCGGCGCATCGAGGCTCGTCTTCCCACCACATCTCGCGATGGTTCGGGCGTTGACGTGCCTGAACCAAGGTCCGCATCGCCGGACAGAAGTGAGATGCCTTGCCTGCCAAGAGCAAGCCCGCGCCCAAGTCCCACAAGGCGGACGGCACCGAGAAGAAGCGCTGGAGCGCAGCCGAGCGCAAGGACCGGGGTCACGACCCCCGTCGTCGTGGGGGGCAGTCCAACCCCAGTCCGCGCCGCGACGAGCGCGACGAGCGCCGCCCGGTCTCCGCGGACCGCGGTGAGCGTCCGGCCTACGGCCGGAACGAGCGGAGTCCTTCCGCCGGTCGAGACGACCGGCGCCCCGCCTCTGCTGCACGCAGCGAGCGTCCGGCCTATAACCGTGACGACCGTCGCCCTTCCTACGGGGACCGCAGCGAGCGTCCGGCGTACAACCGTGACGACCGTCGCCCTTCCTACGGGGACCGCAGCGAGCGTCCGGCGTACAACCGTGACGACCGTCGCCCTTCCTACGGGGACCGCAGCGAGCGTCCGGCGTACAACCGTGACGACCGTCGCCCTTCCTGGGGACCGCGGCGAGCGTCCGGGACAACCGTGACGACCGTCGCCCTTCCTACGGGGACCGCGGCGAGCGTCCGGCGTACAACCGTGACGACCGTCGCCCTACCTACGGGGACCGCGGCGAGCGTCCGGCGTACAACCGTGACGACCGTCGCCCTACCTACGGGGACCGCGGCGAGCGTCCGGCGTACAACCGGGATGACCGTCGCCCTTCCAACGGGGACCGCGGCGACCGCCGTCCGTCCTCTGCTGAGCGCAGCGAGCGTCCGGCGTACAACCGGGATGACCGTCGCCCCACCTACGGGGACCGCAGCGAGCGTCCCGCGTACAACCGTGACGACCGTCGCCCCTCCTACGGCGAGCGCAGCGAGCGCCCCGCGTACGACCGCAACGAGCGGCCCGCACGCCGGGACGACCGTCCCCGTACGGCCGCGCACCGAGAGGACCGCACGCCCGTCGTGCCGGCCGAAGCGCCCGGCACCACCACCCCCTTCCTCGACGACTCGATCGACACCCCGCAGGAGCACCAGCACGTGACCATCACCGAGCACGCCACCGGACCTTCCGCCACCGAGCCGACCACGGGTGGCACGTTCGCCAGCCTCGGTCTCCCGCCCTCGCTGGTCAGCGCGCTGACCGCCAGCGGCATCACCACCCCCTTCCCGATCCAGGCGGCGACCATCCCGGACGCCCTGACCGGGCGCGACGTCCTGGGCCGCGGCCAAACCGGCTCCGGCAAGACGCTGGCCTTCGGCCTGTCGATGCTGGCCCGGCTCGCCGGTGGGAACAGCAAGCACCCACGTGGCCTCGTCCTGGTGCCGACACGCGAGCTGGCCATGCAGGTCACCGACGTGCTCAACCCGCTGGCCCGCACCCTGGGCCTGTCGACGGTCCTCATCGCCGGTGGCATGTCCTACACCCCGCAGCTGCGGGCCTTCCAGCGCGGCGTCGACGTCGTCGTCGCCACGCCGGGTCGGCTCATCGACCTCATGGACCAGAACGCCGTCGACCTCACCCGCGTCGAGACCATCGTGCTGGACGAAGCCGACCACATGGCCGACCTCGGCTTCATGCCGGCCGTCACCCAGATCCTCGACACCATCCCCTCCGGCGGCCAGCGGATGCTGTTCTCCGCCACCCTCGACGGGGCGATCGACCGGCTGGTCAAGCGGTACCTGAGCAACCCGGTCACCCACGAGGTCGACTCGGGCCGGGCCAGCGTCACCACGATGGCGCACCACCTGGTCTACGTGGCCCCGCACGACAAGGCCACGCTGACCGCGGAGATCGCCGGCCGCCCGGGTCGCACCGTCGTCTTCGTCCGCACCCAGCGGGGGGCTGACCGCGTCGCCGAGCAGCTGCGCGACGCGGGCGTCATGGCCGGCGCGCTCCACGGCGGTCTCACCCAGGGGGCCCGGACCCGGATCCTGTCGGTGTTCAAGGAGGGGGAGCTGCCCGTCCTGGTCGCCACCGACGTCGCCGCCCGCGGCATCCACGTCGACGAGGTCGGGCTCGTCCTCCAGGTCGACCCGCCCGCCGGCCCGAAGGAGTACCTGCACCGGGCTGGCCGCACCGCGCGGGCCGGAGGCACCGGCGTCGTCGTCACCCTGGCGCTGCCGCACCAGCGTCGCGAGATGACACGCCTCACCTCCCAGGCCGGCGTCAAGCCCGAGTCGCTCACCGGGGCTCCCGGCGACGCGGCCGTGGCCGGCGTCACCGGCGCCGTCCGCCCGACCGGCGTGGCCGTGAGCTCCGCCGACTACGAGCGGCTCATCGCCCCGCCGCGCAGCAACCGCCGTCCCACGGGCGACCGTGGATCCCGCGGGCCGCGCTCGCGCTCCGGCGGCCCCGAGGGCCGTCGCCCGCAGCGTCGCAGCTTCGACCGCTGACCGACGCGCCCAGCAGGGCGCTGCTGCACCCGGTGCCCCGGCCCGGACGTGAGAACCACGTCCGAGCCGGGGCACTAGCATGTCCGCCGGTGAGCACCTCGGTAACGGATCTCGTGGTCTCGGTGGCGGAGCAGGACGACGCCGCCGGGATGGTTGAGGTCATCCACGCCGCCTTCGGCGCCCGGCCACCCCTGGAGCCGCCCTCCACGGCCAGCGCGGAGACGCCTGCCTCCGTCGCCGCCATCCTCGCCCGCGGGACCGGCGTGTACGCCGAGGTCGCCGGCCGGCCCGCCGGAGCGCTGCTGGTGACGCCGACCGAGCCCGGCGTGGCCACCTTCCAGCGGGTGTCGGTCCACCCCGACTTCCAGCGGCACGGCATCGCGTCGGCCCTCGTGCACGCCGCCGAGGAGCTGGCGGCCCGCGCCGGTCACCGCCGCGTCGAGCTGTTCGCGCGCGCGGAGTTCCACCAGCTGATCACCTTCTGGGAGCATCGCGGCTACCGCGTCGACCGGCCGGCCCCGCACGGGGTGGTGCTGGCCAAGGACCTTCCCGCCGTGGTGGCCGTGCCCACCGGCGCGGCCATGCAGGCCCTGGGGGAGCGGCTCGCCAGGCTGCTGCGGCCCGGCGACCTGCTGATCGCCACCGGCGACCTCGGCGCCGGCAAGACGACGCTCACCCAGGGCCTGGGGCGCGGGCTCCGCACCACCGGTCCGGTGATCTCGCCCACCTTCGTGCTCTCCCGGATCCACCCGGCGACCGACGGCGGCCCGGCGCTGGTGCACGTGGACGCGTACCGGCTGCACAGCGCCGAGGAGCTCGACGACCTCGACCTCGACGCCACCCTCGCCGACGCCGTCACCGTCGTCGAGTGGGGCGCCGGGCTGGCCGAGGGCCTGGCGCAGGACCGGCTGGAGATCGAGATCGCCGTCCGCCCCGCCCCGGACGGCGACGACGACCTGCGGCTGGTCGCCCTGCACGGCGTCGGACCCCGGTGGGCCGGCGTCGACCTGCACGCCCTGCGGACCTCCCATGGCTGAGCCCCTGGTGCTGGCGCTGGATACCTCGACGACGGTCGCGGTCGGCCTCGCGCGGGGTCGGGAGGTGCTGGCCACGGCAGGCCTGGCCGACCCGCGGGCGCACGTCGAGCAGCTGACTCCCCTGGTGCAGCAGTGCCTCGCCAGGGCCGGCGTCCGCCCGGCCGACCTCGACCGGCTCGTGGTCGGACTCGGTCCGGGGCCCTACACCGGGCTGCGCGTCGGCATCGCGACCGCGCAGGTGCTGGCCTCCGCGCTGCGCCGGCCCTGGAGCGGGGTGTGCAGCCTCGACGTCCTGGCCCGCCAGCACGTCCTCGAGCACGGCGACGCCGACCAGCCCGTCCCGGCCTTTCTGGTGGCGACCGACGCTCGTCGGCGCGAGGTCTACTGGGCCAGCTACGACGCCGGGGGCCACCGCGTCGACGGGCCCCAGGTCAGCGCCCCCGCAGACCTGCCGCCCCTGCCTGTCGTCGGGCCCGGCGCCGACCTCTACACCGACCACCTCGACGCCGTCCCCGGCCCCCGGACGCTCGACGCCGGGGTGCTGGCCGCTCACGGGCTCGACCTGCCCGACGCCGGTCGCGAGCCGCTGTACCTGCGCCGACCGGATGCGGCGGAGCCGGCGCGGCGCAAGTCCGTGCTGCTCCCGCGGGGCCTGCGATGAGCACCCGTACGGGCACGGTCAGCATCACCCCCGCCCGCCGGGACGACCTCACCGCCGTGCTGGCGCTGGAGCGTGCCGGCTTCGCCCCCGAGGAGCGGTGGAGCGAGCGCAGCTGGGCGGGCGAGCTGCTGGGGGAGGGGCGCACGGTCCTGCTCGCGCGCGCCGAGCAGGTCCTGGGGGTCGTCGCGTTCCGGACCACGGGCGAGCACGCCGACCTGCACCGGCTCATCGTGACACCCGCCTCCCGGCGGACCGGTCTGGGCCGGGCACTGGTCGAGGCCGGTCTGCGCGCGGTCCGGCACCTGGGCGCCCGCGCGGTCCTGCTCGAGGTGGACTACGACAACGAGCCGGCCATCGCGCTCTACCAGCACCTCGGCTTCGAGCAGCTGACGGCGCGACGCGACTACTACGGGCCCGGTCAGGACGCGCTGATCCTCAAGCTCTACGACCTGGAGACCTGGCCCGAGCGCTACGCGGGCCAGCTGCGGGAGGAGGCCGACGAGCGCGGCCACGAGGAGGAGCGGTGAGCGGTCCCCTGATCCTGGGCCTGGAGTCCTCCTGCGACGAGACCGGTGTCGGCCTCGTGCGCGGGCACGAGCTGCTGGCCAACGAGGTGGCCAGCAGCGTCGAGGAGCACGTCCGCTTCGGCGGCGTCGTCCCCGAGGTGGCCAGCCGCGCGCACCTCCAGGCCATGGTGCCGACGCTGGAGCGGGCCTGCGCCACCGCGGACGTCGACCTCGGCGAGGTCGACGGCATCGCGGTCACCGCGGGCCCGGGGCTGATGGGGGCGCTGGTGGTGGGCCTGGCCAGCGCCAAGGCGCTCGCCCTCGCCCTGGACAAGCCCCTCTACGGCGTCAACCACCTGGCCGGCCACGTGGCGGTGGACCTGCTGGACCACGGCCCGCTGCCCCAGCCGTGCATCGCGCTGCTGGTCTCGGGCGGGCACACCTCGCTGCTGCGGGTGGAGGACATGGCGGGCTCCATCACCGAGCTCGGGTCCACCATCGACGACGCGGCCGGTGAGGCCTACGACAAGGTGGCCCGCGTCCTCGGCCTGCCGTACCCGGGTGGCCCGGTCATCGACCGCGCCGCCACCGGTGACCCCCGGGCCATCGCTTTTCCCCGCGGGCTGACCGCCGGCAAGGACCTGGAGCGGCACCGCTTCAACTTCTCCTTCTCCGGCATCAAGACCGCCGTCGCCCGCTGGGTCGAGACGCGGCAGCGCGACGGCGAGGACGTGCCGCTGGGTGACGTGGCCGCCAGCTTCCAGGAGGCGGTCTGCGACGTCCTCAGCGCCAAGGCCGTCGACGCGTGCCTGGCCACCGACACCCCGGCCCTGCTGATCGGCGGCGGGGTGGCGGCCAACTCCCGTCTCCGCGCCCTGCTGCAGGAGCGGACGGCCGCGCACGGGATCGAGCTGCGCACCCCGCGGCCGGCGCTGTGCACCGACAACGGCGCGATGATCGCGGTGCTCGGCTCGGAGATCGTCACCGCCGGCGGCCGGCCCTCGAGCCTCGACATCGGCGCCAGCTCCTCGCTGCCGGTGGAGACCATCCTGCTCTGACTCAGCCGGCCCTGTTCACTCGAGGAAACGCTGAGAACCGGCGTCGTCCTGGCCGCGGGGCCGCTTCTGCTCAGCGTTTCCTGCGCCGCCCCGCCGGACCGCGGGGGAGGATGCCCGGGTGACCGCACCGCCGCTGCCCTTCGGGCTCACCCCGGAGGCGCTGGCGGACGCGACGGCCGAGCCCGACCCGGACGGGCTGCGTGCCGCGACCCGGCTCCGGGCCGTCCACGGCCCGGACGTCGCCGCCGCCGCCCTGCACCAGGCGTCGCTCCGCCGCCGGGCACGGACCAAGTTCGGCGACCAGGCGGCGACGCTGTTCCTCACCCGCGACGGTCTGGAGCAGGCGACCCGGCCGGCGGTCGCCGCCCACCACGCCGCCCGGTTCCGTGCGGCCGGGGCCACCCGGGTCGTGGACCTGGGCTGTGGCATCGGCACCGACGCCCTGGCCTTCGCCGACGCGGGGCTCGAGGTCGTCGCGGTGGAGCGAGACCCGGTCACCGCGGCCGTCGCCGCGGCCAACCTGGGCGAGCGCGGGAGGGTGGTCTGCGCCGACGCCGAGCAGGTTGCCGGCGCCCTGCTGACCCCCGGGACCGCCGCCTTCTGCGACCCCGCCCGGCGCAGCGGCAGCGGACGCCTCTGGCGGGTCACCGACTTCACCCCGTCCTGGGACCTGGTCACCACGCTGCTGTCCGGCGAACGGGTGGCCGGGGTCAAGCTGGGGCCGGCCCTGCCGCACACGCTCGTGCCGGCGAGCGCCGAAGCGGAGTGGGTGACCCACGACGGCGACACCGTGGAGGTCGGACTCTGGGCCGGGCCTGGTGCCCGGCCCGCGTTCGACGTGGCCACCCTGCTCGCCGTCGACCGGGCCGACGGGGTCGGACGACGTGTGCACCGGCTCGACGTGCCCCGGCCGGTCCCGGGTGCGCCCGCGGAGCCGCTCCCGGTCGGTCCCGTCGGCCGCTACCTCTACGAGCCCGACGGGGCGGTGATCCGTGCCCGCGGGGTCGCCCTGCTCGGTCGGCGGCTGGAGGCGCACCTGCTGGACCCCGACATCGCCTACCTGAGCGGGGACGCCCTCGTCGAGACCCCGTTCGCCACCGCCTTCGAGGTGCTGGAGGTGCTGGGCGCGGGGGAGAAGGGCCTCCGCCGGTGGGTGCGCGAGCACCGCGTCGGCATCCTGGAGATCAAGAAGCGGGGCGTCGACCTCGACCCGGCGGTGCTCCGGCGCCGGCTCGCGCCGCAGGGACCTGCGGCGGCGACGCTGGTCCTGTCCCGGACCCCCGCCGGGGCCGTCGCGCTGGTGGTCCGGCGCCTGGAGCCGGACCGCCCCGCTGCTGGCACTCACTGACCACGAGTGCTAATCTCGGCCCTGGCACTCTCCCCTGGAGTGTGCCAACGTCAGGGACGGCACCGCGACGACGTCCTCGACGCTCCCATCGACATCCCACACACTCGTGAAAGGGGTTTGGACGTGGCCACCACGATCAAGCCGCTCGAGGACCGCATCCTCGTTCAGCCGCTCGAAGCAGAGCAGACCACCGCCTCCGGCCTGGTCATCCCCGACACCGCCAAGGAGAAGCCGCAGGAGGGCAAGGTCATCGCGACCGGACCCGGCCGCGTCGACGACAACGGCAACCGCGTGCCCCTCGACGTCGCCGAGGGTGACGTCGTCATCTTCAGCAAGTACGGCGGCACCGAGGTGAAGTACGACGGCAAGGAGCTCCTGCTCCTGAACGCGCGCGACATCCTCGCCGTCGTCTCCAAGTAGCTCGAAGAGCCAAGCAGAGGAACAGACATGGCAAAGATCCTCCAGTTCAACGAGGAGGCCCGCCGCTCGCTCGAGCGCGGCGTCGACACCCTGGCGAACACCGTGAAGGTCACGCTCGGCCCGAAGGGCCGCTACGTGGTGCTCGACAAGAAGTGGGGTGCCCCCACGATCACGAACGACGGCGTGACCGTCGCCCGTGAGGTCGAGCTCGACGACCCGTACGAGAACCTCGGCGCCCAGCTCGCCAAGGAGGTCGCCACCAAGACCAACGACGTCGCCGGTGACGGCACGACGACCGCGACGGTGCTCGCCCAGGCGCTGGTGCACGAGGGCCTCAAGGCCGTCGCCTCCGGGGCCAACCCGGTCGGCCTCAAGCGCGGCATCGACAAGGCCGTGGAGGCCGTCGTCGCCCGGCTGCGCGAGAACGCCCGTGAGGTGCAGACCACCTCCGACATGGCCAGCGTGGCCACCATCTCCGCCCGCGACGAGGTCATCGGCGAGCTCATCGCCGACGCCTTCGACAAGGTCGGCAAGGACGGCGTCATCACCGTCGACGAGTCCAACACCATGGGCACCGAGCTCGAGTTCACCGAGGGCATGCAGTTCGACAAGGGCTACCTCTCGCCGTACTTCGTGACCGACGCCGAGCGGATGGAGGCCGTCCTTGACGACCCCTACATCCTCATCAACTCGGGCAAGATCTCCTCGATGAGCGACCTGCTCCCGCTGCTCGAGAAGGTCATCGGCGCCTCCGGCACGCTGTTCATCGTGGCCGAGGACGTCGACGGCGAGGCCCTGTCGACCCTGGTCGTCAACAAGATCCGCGGCACCTTCACCTCCGTGGCCGTCAAGGCCCCGGCCTTCGGTGACCGTCGCAAGGCCATGCTCGAGGACATCGCCACCCTCACCGGTGGCCAGGTCGTGGCGCCCGAGGTCGGGCTCAAGCTCGACCAGGTCGGCCTCGAGGTGCTGGGCCGTGCCCGGCGCATCGTGGTCACCAAGGACAACACCACGATCGTCGACGGCGCGGGCGAGTCCGACGCGGTCAAGGCGCGCGTGGCGCAGCTGCAGGCCGAGATCGAGCGGACCGACTCCGACTGGGACCGCGAGAAGCTGCAGGAGCGGGTCGCCAAGCTCGCCGGCGGCGTCTGCGTGATCAAGGTCGGCGCGGCCACCGAGGTCGAGCTGAAGGAGAAGAAGCACCGGATCGAGGACGCGGTCTCCGCGACCCGTGCGGCCATCGAGGAGGGCATCGTCGCCGGTGGCGGCTCCGCCCTCATCCACGCCGCCGCGGCGCTCCAGGGCGACCTGGGCCTCACCGGTGACGAGCGGACCGGTGTGAGCATCGTCCGCAAGTCCGCGGTCGAGCCGCTGCGCTGGATCGCCGAGAACGGCGGCGAGCCCGGCTACGTCGTCACCTCCAAGGTCGCCGGCATGGAGCCCGGAAGCGGCTACAACGCCGCCACGGGCGAGTACGTCGACCTGATCGCGGCCGGGGTCATCGACCCGGTCAAGGTCACGCGTTCGGCCCTGGCCAACGCGGCGTCCATCGCCTCGCTGCTGCTCACCACCGAGACCCTCGTGGTGGACAAGCCCGAGGAGGAGGAGCCGGCCGCTGCCGGCGGTCACGGCCACAGCCACTGACCGAGCCTCACCTGCACGATCTGCACGAACCGCGAGGGCCCTTCCCGTCTGGGAGGGGCCCTCGTGGCGTCCCACCCGGGGATGGCCGGGCGCCCGCGGTGGGTCTGGTCACGGGCCGGGGGGCGGGGCCTGCTCGGCTAGCATGGACCACTCCGTTCCGCGTGAAAGGCCCAGGCCCGTGTCCTCGTCTCCCGGTCTCAGTGCCGCTGGTGTGCCCGAACCCTTCGCGACCCTTGGTCTGACCTTCGACGACGTGCTGCTGCAGCCGTCGGAGAGTGACGTCATCCCGTCGCAGGTGCGGACGGAGTCCCGCGTGTCCAAGCGGATCAGCGTGAAGGTGCCGCTGGTCTCCTCCCCGATGGACACCGTCACCGAGGCACGCATGGCGGTGGCGATCGCCCGCCAGGGCGGCCTCGGCATCATCCACCGCAACCTGTCCATCGAGGACCAGGCCCACCAGGTCGACGTGGTCAAGCGCTCCGAGGCCGGGATGGTGGACGAGCCGATCACCATCAGCCCCGACGCCACCATCGGCGAGGCCGACGCGATGTGCGGCCGGTTCCGCATCTCTGGCGTCCCCGTCGTCGACCGCGACCAGACGCTGCTGGGCATCGTCACGAACCGGGACATGCGGTTCGAGAGCGACCCGGCGCGCCTCGTCGGCGACGTGATGACCCGGATGCCGCTCGTCACCGGCCCGGTGGGGATCAGCGGCGAGGACGCCATGGCCCTGCTGGCGGCCCACAAGATCGAGAAGCTGCCCCTCGTCGACGACCGCGGCCGGCTGAAGGGCCTCATCACCCTCAAGGACTTCGTGAAGTCCGACCAGTACCCCGACGCCTCCAAGGACGACCAGGGCCGGCTGCGCGTCGGTGCGGCCGTCGGGTTCTTCGGGGACGCCTGGAAGCGGGCGATGGCCCTGATCGAGGAGGGCGTCGACCTGCTCGTGGTCGACACCGCGCACGGCCACTCCCAGGGCGTGATCGACATGGTCCGCCGGCTCAAGGCGGAGAAGGCGGCGGCCGACGTGGACGTGGTCGGCGGCAACGTCGCCACCTACGCGGGCGCGAAGGCCCTCGTCGAGGCCGGCGCCGACGGCGTCAAGGTGGGCGTCGGGCCCGGCTCCATCTGCACCACCCGGGTCGTCGCGGGTGTCGGCGTCCCGCAGGTGACCGCCATCCACAACGCCTCCCGCGCGTGCCGGCCGGCCGGTGTCCCGCTGATCGGGGACGGCGGTCTCCAGTACTCCGGCGACATCGCCAAGGCCCTGGTCGCCGGGGCCGACACGGTCATGCTGGGGTCGCTGCTCGCGGGCTGCGACGAGAGCCCGGGTGAGCTGATGTTCCTCAACGGCAAGCAGTTCAAGAGCTACCGCGGGATGGGGTCGATGGGCGCCATGGCGTCCCGTGGCCGGAGCGCCTCCTACTCCAAGGACCGCTACTTCCAGGGCGACGTCACCGCCGACTCCCAGCTGATCGCCGAAGGGATCGAGGGGCAGGTGCCCTACCGCGGTCCGCTCGCGGCCGTGGCCTACCAGCTGGTCGGGGGCCTGCGGCAGTCGATGTTCTACACCGGCGCCACGACCATCCCCGAGCTGCAGGAGCGGGGCTCCTTCGTCCGGATCACCTCCGCCGGCCTGCGCGAGTCGCACCCGCACGACATCCAGATGACGGTCGAGGCGCCGAACTACGCCGGCTGAGCCCGGTACCCGCTCGACCCGCACCACCGGCACGGCCAACGACGACCCAGACGGAAAAGGCTCCCACCATGTTCGAGATCGGCCTGAGCAAGCGCGCGCAGCAGGCGTTCGCCTTCGACGACATCACCATCGTCCCGTCCCGGCGCACCCGCGGTGAGGAGGAGGTGTCGATGACCTGGCGGATCGACGCGCAGACCTTCGCCTTCCCGCTGATCGCGGCGCCCATGGACTCGGTGATGTCGCCGGCCACCGCGATCGCGGTCGGGCAGCTCGGCGGCCTGGGGGTGCTGAACCTCGAGGGCCTGTGGACCCGGTACGAGGACCCGGAGCCCTGCCTGGAGGAGATCGCCTCCATCGCCGACCCGATGGAGGCGACGCGCCGCATGCAGGAGCTGTACGCCGAGCCCATCAAGGACGAGCTCATCGGAGCGCGGGTGGCCGAGATCCGAGCCGCCGGGGTGCCGGCGGCCGGGGCCCTGTCCCCGCAGAACACCCAGGCCCACCACCGGGCCGTCGTGGACTCCGGGGTCGACTTCTTCGTCATCCGCGGCACGACCGTCTCCGCCGAGCACGTCTCCTCGGCCAGCGAGCCGCTCAACCTCAAGCAGTTCATCTACGACCTCGACGTGCCCGTCATCGTGGGCGGCTGCGCCACCTACCAGGCGGGCCTGCACCTCATGCGCACCGGAGCAGCCGGGGTGCTCGTCGGCTTCGGCGGGGGAGCGGCGTCAACGACCCGCTCGGTGCTGGGCGTCGCGGTGCCGATGGCCTCGGCGGTCTCCGACGTCGCGGCGGCGCGGCGGGACTACCTGGACGAGTCGGGGGGGCGCTACGTGCACGTCATCGCCGACGGCTCCGTGAACCGCTCGGGTGACATCGCCAAGGCCGTCGCCTGCGGGGCCGACGCGGTCATGGTCGGGTCGCCGCTGGCCAAGGCGGTGGAGGCGCCCGGCCGCGGCTACCACTGGGGCCCGGAGGCCTGGCACGCCACCCTCCCGCGCGGCGAGCGCGCCCACTTCGACACGGTGGGCACCCTCGAGCAGATCCTGCTCGGACCCTCGACGGTCCCCGACGGCACCATGAACCTGGCCGGCGCCCTGCGCAAGGCGATGGCCACGACGGGGTACACCGACGTCAAGGAGTTCCAGCGGGTGGAGATCGTCGTCGGCTGACGACGCGTTCCCTGCCGCCGGTCACGGGGCTCGAGGAAACTAGGGTGGGTCCATGACCGACCTGGTGACCGCCGAGCTCCAGCGGCTGCGCGACAGCATCGACAACATGGACGCTGCTCTGGTCCACCTGCTGGCGGAGCGGTTCAAGATCACCCAGCAGGTCGGCGTGCTCAAGGCCGAGTACGGTCTGCCGCCCGCGGACCCGGCCCGGGAGGCCCAGCAGATCGCCCGCCTGCGGAACCTCGCCGAGAGCGCCAAGCTGGACCCGGAGTTCGCGGAGAAGTTCCTCAGCTTCGTCGTGGCCGAGGTGGTCCGTCACCACGAGGCGATCGCCACCGCGCAACCCTCGCGGTAGCCCACGGAGCAGCCGCGGGACGGGGACGGCCGGGGCCGCCGAGCTGGGTTGGGGCGCCCCACAGGTCTCCGAGGAGATCGTCGGCGTCGTGTGACAAGAAGCCTCGACGTCGGCGCCGGGGCTGGGAGAATGGTCATGGTGTGGGGATCTGTCTCCAGCATCTGATCTGCGTCGAACCCTAGATCCCGGAAGCCGAGGACCATGCGGAAGCGGAAAGCTCTGATCGCCGTGTCGTTCGGTGTCGGTGGCGCTCGCCGCCCTGACGATCGTCATCCTGCCCGTGGTGTCTGCCGATGCCTCCACGTGCAAGATCGGTGCTGCGGGCGACATCGCCGGACCGGGATTCGAAGCCGGAGCGATGCGGAGCGCCGAGCTGATCATCCGCGAGGACCCCGGAAAGGTCCTCGCTCTTGGTGACCTCGCCTACAGCGACGGCACGCCGGAAGAGTTCGCCTCGTACTACCGTCCAACCTGGGGGAAGTTCGAAGACAAGACCGAGGCGATCGCCGGCAACCATGAGTACCGCACACCTGGCGGGGACGGGATGGAGGCGGAGCTGGGCGACCTCAGCAATGACAACCGCAGCATCACCCAGTGCGGGTGGAGGATCGTCCTGGTCAACCAGTACAAGGGTGTTCCCGCTGGTGCGGAGTACATCGCAGCGGAGCGGGCAGCCCATCCGGAGGCGCCCCTGCTGGTGGCCTGGCACGAACCGCGCTTCTCCTCCGGCTCAGCCCACGGCGACGAACCAGCGGTGCAGCCCCTGTGGGCCGCCGCCGTGCGCGCCGAGGCGAAGATCGTCCTCAACGCACACGAGCACAACTACGAGCGCTTCGCTCCGATGGATGAACAAGGCCAGGCCGCACCGGCAGGCACCCGGATCTTCGTGTCCGGCCTGGGTGGGTACAAGCCCAAAGTCATGGGCACGACCAAGGCCAACAGCCAGCGGCGCATCACGGGCGAGGCAGACAGCGCATCCGTGCTCTTCCTGACGTTGAGCTCCAAGGGCTCGTACTCCTGGACCACGAAGAGGTGGGACGGGGCTGTGCAGGATGAAGGCTCAGCCGACTGACGCCTTCGGCGCGCGGGCGACGGCACCCAGCGGCCCAACCGGCCCGTTGACCGGGCGAACCAAGGGGCCGGCGCTGCCCTTGTCCGATCCCGCTCAGCGGCCCACCGGCTCGGTGCGCAGGGACCGGTCCTCCACGCGGCGAGCCTGCAGACGACCGGCCACCTCGCGGACCTCGAACGCGGCTGCCGGCCGGCTCGGCGGCCCGAGCGCCACCGTCCCGTCCTCCAGGTCGAACCTGCCTCCGTGCCAGGGGCAGACCACGCAGCCGTCCTCCAGCGTCCCCTCGTGCAGCGGACCGCCGCGGTGGGTGCAGCGGTCGGCGTAGGCCACCACCCGGTCAGCCAGGCGGGTCATCACCAGCGGCACGCCGTCGAGGTCGACCCCGGCCAGCTCACCCACCCGCACCTCCTCCGCCGCGGCCACGTCGGTCCAGGTCTCCTCGGCGTGGGTGAAGGCGGTGGTGTCCACCCCGACCCCGAGCGCGTAGGCGAGGTGACCGCCCATCCAGCCGCCCAGGCCGACCGCGCTCATCCCCACCGTGGACAGGAGCACGCCCAAGCCGTGCCGACCCTGGCGCCGGGCCCACCAGCTGGCGGCGTAAGCGGTCAGCCCGACGGTGTTCGCTGCGGCGTGCACCAGCCCCACCCGCCGTTCGGCGCCCTGAGGTGTAGGCCCAGTCGTTCAGGCCGGTGAAGGCCGTCGGGACCGCGGTGAGGATGCCGGTCGCGACCAGCACGTTCGCCGCGTCCTCGTCACCGAGGGCGTCGAAGACGAAGGCGCAGGTCCAGGCGCCGATGGGCACCGTCACCAGCAGGGGGTGCAGCGGGTGGCCGAGGGGGGTCCCGCTGGCGACGTGCCGTACCGCCGGACGGGAGTAGAGCGGGTAGACCAGTCCGGAGAGCTTCTCCGCAGGTCCGTCCAGCACCGCGGCCCGTTCGATCCGGGAGGTGACGGCCTCGGTCAGCTTGTTCAGCATGGGTGCTCCTGGTTCTGCGCGGTCGCCGTCAGGGCTTGAGCACGACCTTGACCGCGCCGTCCTGCTTCTTCTGGAAGATCTCATAGGCGTGCGGCGCCTCCTCCAGCGGGACCCGGTGCGTCGCGAACGTGTCCACCCCGAGCGGGTCGTCGTCCCCGAGCAGCGGAAGGATCTCCGGGACCCACTTCTTGACGTTGGCCTGACCCATCCGCAGCTGGATCTGCTTGTCGAAGAGGGTCATCATCGGCATCGGGTCGGCCATGCCGCCGTAGACCCCGCTGAGGGAGATCGTCCCCCCACGCCGGACGATGTCGATGGCGGAGTAGAGCGCCGCCAGCCGGTCGACCCCGGCGGTCTTCATGAGGGCGCCCGCCACGACGTCGGGCAGGTGGGCGGCGAAGCGCTGCATCATCGACGCCCCCGGGGAACCGTGGGCCTCCATCCCCACCGCGTCCAGCACCGAGTCCGGTCCCCGGCCCCCGGTCATCTCGCGCAGGACGTCGCCCAGGTCTTCCGGGTGCTCCCGCAGGTCGATGACCTCGACGCCGCGGGCGCGGACACGCTCCAGCCGCTCGGGGACGAGGTCGACCCCGATGACCCGACCGATGGCGGGGTCGTGCGCGGCGATCCGCGTGGCCATGTCCCCGACCGGACCGAGGCCGAGCACGACGAGCGTCCCCCCGGCCGGGACACCGGCGTACTCCACCCCCTGCCAGGCCGTCGGCAGCACGTCGGACAGGTAGACGAAACGCTCGTCCGGCGGACCCTCCGGCACCGCGATGTGGGTGAACTGCGCGTGCGGCACGCGCAGGTACTCGGCCTGGCCGCCCGGGACCGCGCCGTAGAGGGCCGAGTACCCGAAGAGCGCGGCCCCGCTGCCCTGCTCGCGGACCTGGGTGGTCTCGCACTGGGTGTAGAGGGTCTGGTCGCACATGAAGCACGTGCCGCACGAGATCTGGAAGGGGATGACGACGCGGTCGCCGGGCCGCAGGGCGGTGACCTCGCTGCCGACCTCCTCGACCACGCCCATCGCCTCGTGGCCGATGATGTCGCCCGCCTTCATGAAGGCGCCCAGGGTCTCGTACAGGTGCAGGTCGGAGCCGCAGATGTTCGTGCTCGTGACCTTGATGACCGCGTCGGTGGGCTGCTCGATCCTCGGGTCGGGGACGGTGTCCACGCTGACCTCGCGCCGGTCCTGCCAGGTGACTGCTCGCATGCCCGGAACGCTAGACCCCGCCTCTGACACTCCTCCACGGACCCCTGTCCGAGACCTCGCACGGTGCCCGGCGGGGTGGCACGGCGACATTAGACTGCCCGTGCCCGGGCCGCCTGGGCCCCCGGTCCCGGGGAGCGTCGCCCGAGAGGTGCAGCACCGATGAGCCAGACCCAGACCGTCGGCCGGGAGGACGCGCCGGTCCGAGTCGGCAGCGAGGCCGTGGACCACGACCTCGTCCTCGTCGTCGACTTCGGCGCGCAGTACGCCCAGCTGATCGCGCGCCGGGTGCGGGAGGCCAACGTGTACTCCGAGGTGGTGCCGCACACGGTCACCGCCGCAGAGATCTCGGCGCGGCGACCGAAGGCCGTCATCCTGTCCGGCGGTCCCCAGTCGGTGTACGCCCCCGGCGCCCCGCAGGTCGACCCTGCCCTGTTCGAGACCGGGGTCGCGACCTTCGGCATCTGCTACGGCTTCCAGGCGATGGCGCGGGCGCTCGGAGGGGACGTGGCCCGCACCGGGGTCAGCGAGTTCGGTCGCACCGCGGCCACCATCGAGACCCCCGGCACCCTGCTGGCCGACCTGCCGTCGCCGCTGCGCGTGTGGATGAGCCACGGCGACTCCGTCGCTGCCGCCCCGGCCGGTTTCGTCGCGCTGGCCAGCAGCGAGGGCGCGCCGATCGCGGCGTTCGAGGACGCGGGCCGCGGCTTCGCCGGCGTGCAGTGGCATCCCGAGGTGCTGCACACCCAGGCGGGCCAGAAGGTGCTCGAGCACTTCCTCTTCGACATCGCCGGCTGCACCCCGGACTGGACCGCGGCCAACATCGTCGACGACTCCGTCGCGGCGGTCCGCGCCCAGATCGGCGACAAGCAGGTGGTCTGCGGCCTCTCCGGGGGTGTCGACTCCGCCGTGGCTGCGGCCCTGGTGCAGAAGGCGGTCGGTGACCAGCTGACCTGCGTCTTCGTCGACCACGGGCTGCTCCGCCAGGGCGAGGCGGAGCAGGTGAAGCGGGACTTCGTCGCCGCCACCGGCGTCGACCTGGTGGTGGTGGACGCCGCCGACCAGTTCCTGGACGCGCTGTCGGGGGTCACCGACCCCGAGACCAAGCGGAAGATCATCGGCCGCGAGTTCATCCGCACCTTCGAGGCGGCCGCCCGCGACATCACCCGCAGCGCCGAGGACGTCGAGTTCCTGGTCCAGGGCACGCTCTACCCCGACGTCGTGGAATCCGGGGGCGGTGAGGGAGCGGCGAACATCAAGAGCCACCACAACGTCGGCGGGCTGCCCGACGACCTCCAGTTCGCGCTCGTGGAGCCGCTGCGCACCCTGTTCAAGGACGAGGTCCGGGCGGTCGGCGCGCAGCTGGGGCTGCCGGCCGAGATCGTCTGGCGCCACCCCTTCCCCGGGCCCGGCCTGGCGATCCGCATCATCGGCGAGGTGACCCGCGAGCGGTTGCGGGTCCTGCAGCTGGCCGACGCCATCGCGCGCGCGGAGCTGACCGCGGCGGGCCTCGACCGTGACGTGTGGCAGTTCCCCGTCGTGCTGCTGGCCGACGTCCGCTCCGTCGGCGTCCAGGGTGACGGCCGGACCTACGGCCACCCCGTCGTGCTGCGGCCGGTGAGCAGCGAGGACGCGATGACGGCGGACTGGAGCCGGCTGCCGTACGAGGTCCTGGAGAAGATCAGCACCCGGATCACCAACGAGGTCCGCGAGGTCAACCGGGTCGTGCTCGACATCACCAGCAAGCCGCCGGGGACGATCGAGTGGGAGTGAGGCCAAGGGGAGGACCCGGCGGGCGGCGGCCATGAGCCGGCGTCGGGCCGCATGCTGATCCTGCTGCCGCCCTCGGAGACCAAGGCCGCTCCGCCGCGCCGGGGACGGCCGGTCGACCTGGCCGCGCTGGGCCTGCCCGAGCTGAACCCCACCCGGCTCGCGGTCCGCGACGCCCTCGTCGCAGCCAGCGCCGCGCCCGACGCGCTCACGGTCCTCGGGGTGGGCGCGAGCCTGGGCGCTGAGGTCGAGCAGAACACCCGCCTGTCCTCGGCGCCGTCGAGGGGCGCGCTGGAGACCTACACCGGCGTGCTCTACGACGCCCTCGACTTCGCCTCGCTGACGCCGGCTGCCCGACGGCGGGCCGGCCGGTCACTGCGGGTCCAGAGCGCGCTGTGGGGTCTGGTCGGTCCCGGTGACCGGATCGCGGCCTACCGGCTGTCCATGGTGGTGACGCTGCCCGGACTCGGTGCCCTTCCCCGGCTGTGGCGGTCCGTGCTGGCCGCTCCGATGACGGCGCTGGCCGGCTCGGGCGTCGTCGTCGACTGCCGGTCCGCCCCCTACGCGGCGGTCTGGACCCCGGCGGGGGAGGCGGTGCGGCAGTGGGTCGCCGTGCGCGTCTTCACCGAGGTGGCCGGCCGCCGGACCGTCGTCTCGCACCTGGCCAAGCAGACGCGGGGCCAGGTGGCGCGCGTCCTGCTCGAGCATCCCGGGCGGCTGCGGACGCCCGCCGACGTGGCAGCAGCGGTGGCCGGGGGCGGCCACCGCTGCGACCTGGTCGACCACGGGCGGCGCGGCCAGAGCCTGGACGTGCTGGCCTGACGTGCGGCCCTGGGTCAGGTCAGCGGCCGCTGTCGGGAGGGCTGGGTGGCGCCGGGGGCGAGGCTGCGGGGTCCGGCGCGGGAGTGGGGGTACCGCCGTGCGGCGGTGCGGGCGGCGCCCACTGGTCATCCCAGTCGGGGTAGGCGGGGAAGTCGCGGGCGGGACCGGGCGCGGCGGCCGGGGGCTGCGGCGGCCAGCTCGGGAGGTAACCAGGAGGGGGCGGGCCGGCCTCCTCGTCCTGCGGCATGACCAGCACGGCCACGATGTAGGGGAGCAGGGCGGCGCCGCCGGTCACCACGACGAGGACGGCGGTGAGGATCCGGATCAGCGCGGCATCGGCACCGAGGTAGCGGGCGAACCCGCCGCAGACACCGGTGAGGAACCGGTCGTCCCGACTGCGGGTGAGCCGCCTCGGGATCGCGGGAGGGTGGTTCATGGTGACCTTTCTTCTGGAGGGGCGGTCTCAGCGTCGGGTGAGCAGCAGTCCCACGGCGCCGACGGCGATCAGGACCAGGGGCGCGGCGGTGCGGACGAGGTTCCAGGGCAGGGGGCCGACGAACGTGAGCCAGAGTCCTCCGGCGGCCACGACGACCATCAGCAGGCCCAGGATGAGTGAGGCCACGTCGAGCGGTGCGGTGCTTCGGGAGGCGCTCACCTGACCACCGCCACCTGACCGGCCTCGACGTCGAGATCGAGGGTGAGGGTGGGCCGACCCGCGACCGCTCCGGGCGCCTCGGCCGAGCCGCGGAGGTCGAAGCCGGACTGGGTCTGCTGACCGAAGGTCTCGACGGCGCCCACCTCCACGGCGTAGCGGACCTCGACGTTGACGTCGTCGGGGACCCGGACCTCCAGCCGGCCGGTCTCGAGCCGGCTGGCGTAGGTGGCGTCCTCGGTCAGGGCCAGTCGGCTGAGGTCGACCCGCGCCGAGCCGGAGCCGAGGAGGTCCGGGGTGCTCGGGAGGTCGGCCACCCGCTCGTAGCTGCGCTGAGCGTGACCGAACCGCTCGAACGGCACCTGCGCGGCCAGGACGCTCAGCACGACGGCCGGCACCAGCAGCAAGCCGATCGGGAGCAGCCCGCGCGCCCGGCCCCACCACGCGCCCGCGACCACGGCGAGTCCGACCACGAGCAGCGCCGCAGCCGTGTAGCCGGCACCTCCGACGGCCACGCCGGTCCGGTCGAGGAGGTTCAGCCCGGTGAGCACGAGTCCCAGAACCAGCAGGGTCGCCAGCCGGAGGCGTCGGGCGGCCAGGCCGTCGCGGCGCCGCACCGGCGTCGGCCGCGGGGCCGGGGGCTCGTCGTAGAGCCCGACCGGATCGGGGGTGGCGAGGAAGGCGTCCCGGTCAGCGGCGGCGGGATCGACCGCGGGGGCCTGCCCACGGCTGGTCGGGGCGGGGGAGCCGGTGGGGAGCGGACCCTGGCCCTTCTCGTGGGACGCCAGGTACCAGACGCCCGCCAGGGCAGCGACGAGGCCGACCCCCGTCGGCAGGACCGGGACCAGGACGGCGGTCGCGGCCAGGCAGGCGAGCGCGACCACGGTGACCCGCACGCCCGCGGGCCAGTGGCGGGCCCGCTCACCCAGCAGGTCGTCCAGGGCGGCGGTGTCGCGACCCTCGGCGGGCACCAGCAGCCAGCCTGCGACGTAGAGCACGACGCCGAGTCCTCCGCAGAGGACCAGCACCACGGAGGCGACCCGGACGAGGAGGACATCGACGCCCCAGTGCTCCGCCAGGCCGCCGCACAGGCCGGCGAGCCGGCTGTCGGTGGTGCTGCGACGCACCGTCGCCATCGAACCCATGGCGCCATCCTGCCCACCGCGAGGCCGCGGGGCATCAGGGACGACCCCCAGTGCCCCCCCTCGTCCACGGCGTCGGCCCCGGGCCTGTGCACCGGCCCGGGCCGTTCCTGTGGTCAGAAGAGGCGGCGCGTGGAACTCTGGAAGCACCATGTCCACCGTCGAGGGAACCAGCCCGCCCGCTCCCGCTGCCGGGCCGGCCGCTCCCCGGCTCCCAGCGGAGCCGCCCGTTGCGGCGGAGCCGCCCCCGACGAGCCGTCCGCGGGCGACGCGGATCCCCGACGGGGCCATCCTCGGCGGAGTCTGCACGGGTCTGGCCCGACACCTCGGGTGGTCCGTCCTCGCCGTCCGGATCGCCTTCGTGGCCCTGACCCCGCTGAACTTCCTCGGTGTCCTCGCCTACGGGGCGCTGTGGCTGCTGCTCCCCGCCCGAACCGTTGCGGCAGCACCAGGCCTGGAGTCGGCCGCGCGCGCCGGGCTCCGGCCGTCCCGGGCGGACCGGCGCCGGGTGGACTGGGGTCCCGCGGTGGCCCTGGCCTCGCTCGGCACGGGGCTGGTGTGGCTCGCGCAGCTCAGTGGTCGCGGCGTCAGCCCAGGGTTGTTCTGGCCGGTCGCCGTCGCCTGCGTCGGTGCCGCCCTGGTCTGGCGGCAGGCCGACACCGAGGTCGACGACGGCCCACCGGGAAGCGGGCCCCGGGCGTGGCTGCGGCCCTTTGTCGCGCGCAGCGGCTGGGGCGCCCTGATCCGGGTGGTGGTGGGGCTCGGCCTGGTCGCGACCGCGTTCGGTCTGGTCGCTGCCCAGCAGGGCCAGCTGGACCAGCTGCCCCAGGTGCTGGCCATGACGGTCATGGCGCTGGCCGGGCTGGTCGTCGTCGCCGCCCCGTGGATCCACCGCTCCCGCACCGCGCTCAACACCACCCGCGCCGCGAAGGCGCGCGCGGACGCACGTGCCGACATGGCCGCGCACCTGCACGACTCGGTGCTGCAGACCCTGGCGCTGATCCAGCGCCAGGCCGAGGACCCGCGGGCCGTGCAGCAGCTCGCCCGACGCCAGGAGCGCGAGCTGCGCACCTGGCTCTACGGCGAGGAGCTGGAAGGCGCGACGCTCAAGGCGGCCCTGACCCGGGCAGCGGCGGAGGTGGAGGACGAGCGCGGGGTGCCGGTGGAGCTCGTCGTCGTCGGTGACGCCGGACCCGGCGACGCGGTGCGGGCTTTGGTGGGCGCCACGCGGGAGGCGCTGGTGAACGCGGCCAAGCACTCCGGCGCCCCCACGATCGACGTCTACGCCGAGGTCGGCGACAGCGTGACCGAGGTCTTCGTCCGGGACCGCGGCGCCGGGTTCGCGCTCGCGGACGTGCCGGAGGACCGGATGGGCGTCCGGGGGAGCATCATCGACCGCATGGCCCGGCACGGCGGCACCGCCACCGTCCGCTCCCGACCGGGAGAGGGCACCGAGGTACGACTGGAGGTCCGACGATGACGCAGCCGCAGGACAGCCCGACCGCCGGTCCTGGACCGGGCCCGGCGACGGGCCCCTCCCGGGTCGTCGTCGTCGACGACCACGCGATGTTCCGCTCCGGGGTCAAGGCCGAGATCGGTGGGGTCGTGGAGGTGGTGGGTGAGGCGGCCGACGTCGACTCCGCCTTCGAGGTCATCACCCGGACGAGGCCGGACGTGGTGCTGCTGGACGTCCACCTCCCGGGCGGCGGCGGTGCCGAGGTGCTCCGCCGGGTGCACGCCGTCGCGCCGGAGCAGAAGTTCCTGGCCCTGTCGGTCTCCGACGCCGCGGAGGACGTCATCGGCGTCATCCGTGCCGGTGCCCGCGGCTACGTCACCAAGTCCATCGACGGCACGGCGCTGGTCGACGCCGTGCACCGCGTCGCCGAGGGGGACGCGGTCTTCTCCCCGCGCCTGGCCGGGTTCGTCCTCGACGCCTTCTCCGGGACCATCGACCTGGCCGCCGTCGACGAGGACCTCGACCGGCTCTCCCAGCGGGAGCGGGAGGTGCTGCGGCTGATCGCGCGGGGCTACGCCTACAAGGAGGTGGCCCGCGAGCTGTTCATCTCCATCAAGACCGTGGAGACCCACGTCAGCAGCGTGCTGCGCAAGCTCCAGCTCTCGAACCGGCACCAGCTCACCCGCTGGGCCACCGACCGCCGGCTGGTCTGACCCCGCTGACGGGCGGCGCACGGCCACGCCGCGGCCGGTCGCCGGTCGCCTGAGCCGTTGGCCGGTCCCGCTCGGCTACGGTGACGGCCATGGACGTGACCCAGCAGATCGTCGTGCTGGTCCACCTGGTGGGGTTCGCCGCGCTGCTCGGCGGGACCCTCGTGCAGGCGCGCTCCGCCGATCCCGAGGTGAACGGGACGATGCTCTGGGGTGGCTGGACCGCGCTGGGCAGCGGGGTGGCGCTCGTCGTGCTGGCGTTGGTCTCCGGGCAGGACGTCAGCTGGGGCCCCGTCGGGGTCAAGACCGGCATCACCCTCTTCCTCGTCCTCCTGCTGGCCCGGAACCGACGCTTCCTGTCGGTGCCGCGAGGACTCTGGCTCCTGCTGGGCCTGCTGACGCTGGCGACCACGGCCCTGTCGGTGCTGTGGCGCTAGGCTGAGCACGTCTGCCTGGCCCGTCCTGGACGCGGCGGACCGAGCCCGAGGAGACCCGTGACGACGACGGCCGTGTCCCGGTGAGGCTGTCGGCCCGGGTGGACTACGCCCTGCGGGCCGCCGCGGAGCTGGCTGCGGCTGACGCCCCCCGGACGGTGGACCAGCTCTCCGCCGCCCAGCGGATCCCGCCCAAGTACCTGGAGAGCATCCTCGGCGAGCTGCGTCGAGGCGGGCTGCTGCGCAGCCAGCGGGGTCCCGACGGGGGCTACCGGCTGGCCCGGCCGGCGGAGGAGATCAGCATCGCCGACGTCATCCGGGCGCTGGACGGCGAGCTGGCCAACGTCCGCGGCAGCCGGCCCGAGCACCTGGAGTACGTCGGTGCCGCCGCGCCGCTGCAGGAGGTGTGGATCGCGCTCCGGGCGTCGGAGCGGGCGATCCTCGAGGGTGTGAGCCTGGCGCACGTCGCCTCCGGCCACCTGCCGAGCCGCATCGTCGACCTCGTCGCCAACCCCGCAGCCTGGATCTGACCCCGCGGCTCTTCGACCTCGCGCCCCCAGCGTCCGCGTTCCGAACTTGCTGTCCACAAGTTGAGACTTCAAGGTCGTGGCGCGCGGTGCTGAACTAGATTCCCTTTATCCCTAGTAAGTCACTAGGGATGCAGACCGAGGTGGATCGCATGCGCAAGCTCATCGTCCTGGCGCTCGTCGGCTTCGGGGCCCAGCTCATCGACGGCAGCCTCGGCATGGGCTACGGGGTGACCTCCTCGACCCTGCTGATCCTGGCAGGGCTCACCCCGGCCGCCGCGTCGGCGTCGGTGCACTTCAGTGAGCTGGGCACCAACCTCGCCTCGGGCGTCTCGCACTGGAGGCTGCGGAACGTCGACTGGCGGGTCGTCGCGCGGATCGCCGGGCCGGGAGCGGTCGGCGCCTTTCTGGGCGCGACCGTCCTCTCCAGCCTGTCCACCGAGGCCGCGGCCCCGCTGATGGCGGCGATCCTGGCCGCCCTGGGCCTCTACATCATCGTCCGGTTCGTGCTGGGCGTCCGGCCCGCGCTGAAGAAGGCCCTCACCTGGAAGTTCCTCGCTCCGCTCGGGCTGTTCGCCGGTTTCGTGGACGCCACCGGCGGCGGCGGCTGGGGTCCGGTCGCGACGCCGGCACTGCTGGTCGACGGGCGGATGGCCCCGCGCAAGGTGATCGGCTCCATCGACACCTCCGAGTTCGCCGTGAGCGCCGCGGCCAGCCTCGGGTTCCTCTTCGGCCTCGGTGCCGCAGGCATCAACTGGGGGTTCGCGCTGGCCCTCCTGGCGGGCGGCCTGGTCGCCGCACCGCTGGCCGCCTACCTGGTTCGGATCGCCCCGGCCCACCTGCTCGGGGTCGCGGTCGGCGGCCTCATCCTGCTCACCAACAGCCGCACCCTGCTCAAGACCTTCGACGCGCCGGACGGGGGTCGCTGGGTGGTCTACAGCGCGGTCCTCGTGCTGACCGTCGCCGGACTCTGGGTGGCGGTGCAGCGGCACCGTCGCAGCGCCGCTGCCGAGGCCGACGAGCGAGCGCCGGAGAGCGTCTCGGTCTGACCGGGCGACCCGCCCGCTGGCTGTCGGGATCTGCTCAGAGCAGCGGGCGCAGCGGCGTCAGCACGGTCTCGGAGAACTTGACCATGGCGTGCCGACGCCGCCAGGCCGCCAGCGTCAGCTCGACGGTGTTGGAGGAGTCGAGCACGAAGATCTCCTCCATCTGCCGGGCCACCTCGGCGTTGAACACCTCCATGTTGAGCTCGTAGTTGCCGGTGAGGCTCAACCGGTCGAGGTTGGCGGTCCCGATGGTCGACCACTGGCCGTCGATGGTCGCGGTCTTGGCGTGCACCATCGCCCCCTGGTAGAGGAACAGCCGGACCCCGCCCCGCAACAGCTGGTTGTAGAAGCCGCGTGACAGCCAGTCGGCCACGATGTGGTTCGACTCCGCCGGCACGATGATCCGGACGTCGACGCCTCGGCGTGCGGCCCGGATGAGGGCGTCGAGCAGGTCCCCGTCCGGGATGAGGTAGGCGTGGGTGAGGTAGATGTGGTGGGAGGCGCGGTCGAAGGCCGCCAGGTACACCCCGCGGATCGGGTAGACGAGGTTGCGCGGGATGTTGCGGTGGATGCGGATGTCGGGCTGCCAGCTGCGCCCGCCCGCGTCCGGGAGCGCGGGCTGCCGCCGACCGGCGGAGAGGTTCCAGAAGTCGATGAAGGCGTTCTCGGCGTCCCAGACGATGTCGCCGGTGAGGCGGGCGTGGGTGTCGCGCCAGTCGGTCGCGTAGAGGCTGCCGATGTTGTAGCCGCCCAGGAAGGCCACGGCGTCGTCGACGACGAGCAGCTTGCGGTGGTCGCGGCCTGAGTTGCGCACGGTCGGCCACGACCGGAACACCGGGTGGCGGCGGACGTGGATGGGGTGGGGGAAGCGCAGGAAGCTCCGCGGCACGACGAGGTTGGCGAACTCGTCGAACACGACGTAGACCTCCACGCCCCGGTTGGCGGCCTCCACCAGAGCGTCCTTGAAGGCCTGGCCGACGGCGTCGCCCTTCCAGATGAAGGTCTCGAAGAAGATCCGGGTCTGCGCGTGCTGGATCGCCCCCAGCATGTCGCGGTACAGGTCCTCGCCGTAGGTGTAGACGGTGACCTCGGAGCCGCCGGCGGTCACCGAACGGGGCGGGACCCGGGGGAAGACGGCCGGCTTCCGGTTGCGCTTGCGCCGGTGGTCGACGACGGCCAGGGCCGCCAGCGTGCTCCCCTGGACGGCGGCCACCGCCACGGCCGCATGACGCAGCACCCGGCGCAACCTGACCCGCCTCCACCACATGGCTCTACGGTATCCCTGCGGGACGCGGACCGGTCCTGCCAGGGCGACGCGGCGTGTGCGCCTGGACCGTGATGTCCGCGGTGACGTCTAGGCTGGACCAGGAGATGACCAGTGCCCCTCGTCCCTTCGTCCCCACCCCGTCCGACGGACTCCCGGACGACCTGTTCCCGGAGGTGACCGTGGCCCGCCCGCGTCCCCGGAAGTCGTCCACCCCGAGCGCCGCCAGCCTTCTCGAGGGACTCAACGGGCCGCAGCAGGAGGCGGTGCTGCACGCCGGCGGTCCGGTGCTGGTGGTCGCCGGGGCCGGCTCGGGCAAGACGCGGGTGCTGACCCGGCGGATCGCGCACCTCGTCGGTGAGCGGGGGGTGCACCCGGGTTCGGTGCTGGCCATCACGTTCACCAACAAGGCCGCCGCCGAGATGCGGGGCCGGGTGCTGGACCTGGTGGGCAACCGCGCCAAGCTGATGTGGGTCTCGACCTTCCACTCCGCCTGCGTGCGCATCCTGCGCTCCGAGATCGGCCGCTTCGACGTCTCGCGCAGCTTCTCCATCTACGACGACGCCGACTCCAAGCGCCTCATGCAGCTGGTGGCCAACGACCTCGAGCTGGACCCCAAGCGCTTCCCGGTGCGGGCCGTCATGACCTGGGTCTCCACCTGCAAGAACGAGCTGGTGGACCACGAGACGGCGCGCAGCCGAGCGTCCGAGGGCAGTGTCGAGGCGTCCTACGCCGAGGCCTACGCGGAGTACCAGCGCCGGCTGGTCGCGGCGAACGCGCTCGACTTCGACGACCTCATCATGACCACCGTGCACCTGCTGCAGGCGTTCCCCGACCTGCGGGAGCAGTACCGCCGACGCTTCCGTCACGTGCTGGTCGACGAGTACCAGGACACCAACCACGCGCAGTACGCGCTGGTCCGCGAGCTCTGCTCCGCCGAGGTCGAGCCGGCCCCGGGGACCGTCGAGCCGGGGCGGGGCGGGGCGGCGGGGGCGTCCTCCTCCCGGGTCGAGATCGAGCCGCCGGAGCTGATGGTGGTCGGCGACTCCGACCAGTCGATCTACGCCTTCCGCGGCGCGACGATCCGCAACATCAACGACTTCGAGCTGGACTTCCCGGGCGCCCGCACGATCATGCTCGAGCAGAACTACCGCTCCACGCAGACGATCCTGACCGCCGCGAACGCCGTCATCGGCCAGAACGCGGGGCGCAAGCCCAAGAACCTGTGGTCCGACGCCGGCGACGGTCCGATGATCGTGGGCTACGTCGCCGACACCGAGCACGACGAGGCCCAGTTCGTGGCCGGGGAGATCGACCGCTTGAGCGACGCGGGGGAGGGCCGGTACGGCGACACCGCGGTCTTCTACCGCACCAACGCCCAGTCCCGGACGTTCGAGGAGGTGTTCATCCGCGTCGGGCTGCCGTACAAGGTGGTCGGCGGGGTGCGCTTCTACGAGCGCCGCGAGGTCCGGGACGCGATCGCCTACCTGCGGGCGATCAGCAACCGCGACGACGACGTGTCGGTCCGGCGGATCCTCAACGTCCCCAAGCGCGGCATCGGCGACCGGGCCGAGGCGGCCGTCGCCGACCTGGCCAACCGGGAACGCATCAGCTTCGGCGAGGCGCTGCGTCGGGTGGACGACATCCCCTCCCTGGCCACCCGCTCGGCGAACCAGCTCCGCTCCTTCGTCGAGCTCATGGACGCGCACGAGGCGATGGTCGCCGAGGGGGCTCCTGCGGACGCCATCCTGACCAGCGTGCTGGAGGCCTCCGGCTACCTGGGCGAGCTGCAGAGCTCGTCGGACCCGCAGGACCAGACGCGGCTGGAGAACCTCGTCGAGCTCGTCACCGTGGCGCGCGAGTTCGTCAGCGGGGCGGCCTTCCTGGCCGCGGCGGACGACGACGCCGTCTTCGACCCTGCCGCCGAGCTCGCCGCCCTGACCGCTCCCGCGCCCGAGCCGCCGCCCGCCCTGCGGCTGGCCGGGTCCCCACCCCCGTTCGACCCCCTCGACCCGGAGCAGGACCTCGCCGCGGGAGCGGCAGAGGTGGACGACTCCCTGGGGGCGTTCCTGGAGCGGGTGGCCCTGGTCGCCGACTCCGACCAGATCCCGTCTCCCGACAGCCAGAGCGCCGGCGTGGTCACGCTGATGACCCTGCACACCGCCAAGGGGCTGGAGTTCGACACCGTCTTCCTGACCGGGTGCGAGGACGGGGTCTTCCCGCACATGCGGGCGCTGAACGACCCGGACGAGCTGGCCGAGGAGCGCCGGTTGGCCTACGTCGGCATCACCCGGGCCCGGCAGCGGCTGAACCTCTCCCGGGCCGTGGTCCGGGCAGCGTGGGGGACGCCGCAGCACAACCCGCCCAGTCGCTTCCTCCGCGAGATCCCCGACCGCCTCATCGACTGGCGCCGCACCGAGCGCGCCGTCACGACGTGGCGCAACACCTCGGCGACCTCCCGGTCCAACGAGTCCTGGCGCGGGACGGTGGGATACGCCGCGCCCAAGCCGAAGGTGCGCGTGATCCCGGTGCTGGCCGCGGGAGACCGCGTCCTGCACTCCACGTTCGGCCTGGGCTCAGTGGTCGCCACCTCCGGCGCCGGGGACGACGCCAAGGCCGACGTGGACTTCGGTTCGGCGGGCCTGAAGCGGCTCTCGCTCAAGCACGCCCCCCTCGAGAAGCTCTGACCGGGCCGCCCAGACGTCACCACCGCCGTCCCAGGTGCGCGGACGGCGGTGGTGGGTGCGAAGCAGGTGGGGGCTAGGCGCGCACGCCCTGCGCGTTCAGCCAGCCCATCGGGTCGACGGCTGAGTACACGTCGCCCGGGGTGACCCCGCTGGGGTAGATCTCGAAGTGCAGGTGCGGACCGAAGGTCCGGCCGGTCATGCCGACGGCCCCGATGCTCTGGCACGCGGTCACGGTCTGGCCGACGCTCACCGAGACCGTGGACATGTGGGCGGACAGCGACGAGGTGCCGTCCGCGTGCCGGATGGCCACGTAGTTGCCGGCCCAGCCGCTGGCCGGGCCCGATCCAGCGTTGGTGACGACACCGGAGGCAGCGGCCTGGAGGGGTGAGCCGACCGGAGCGGACAGGTCGGCGCCGGTGTGGTAGCGCGACCAGGAGCCCACCTGTCCGAAGCGGGCGGCGACGCTGTACCCACCGCGGACGGGCATGCAGCTCTTGCCGCTCGCGTTGACCGGAGCGTCCTCGGCGGGCGCGGCCGTTTGAGGTGCGCGCTCGGCCGGCTGCTGCGGCTCGGTGCGGGTGGTGGGGGACGGGCCGGCAGCCTGGGCGAGCTCGGCCGCTCTCCGGGCGTCGGCGTCCCTCTTGATGATCACCGCTTGCTTCTGCGTCGAGTTCGAGGCGCTGACCAGTCTCTTCTCGCGGGCGTCGGCGGCCTTGGTGCTGGCGGCCTGCTCGATGCGCTCGTCGGTCTTCGCCAGCTCCTCGGCCCGCTGGTCGGCCAGGCTGCGCAGCTTGGCCTGGTCGAGGGCGGGGCGGTCGGCGCTGTCGCGGCTGGTCGAGGTCGCGTCACGGTCGAAGGCCGCGGGCAGCTCCACCTCGGGCTCGGCGCTCGCCGCGACCCGCACGCCCGGCGAGGCCGCCTGGACGGAGTGTGCGCTGCCGGTCAGGGCCACCGACCCGGCAACGCCCAGCCCGAGGAGCGAGACGGCCAGGGCGGCGGCGCCGTGCTGGAGCCACCCCCGACGGTCGTCCTTGATGTCCTCGATCAGCGCACGGCGCGCGCGCGCGTCCGGCGTGGCTGGCTTGGGCACTCAGGATCTCCTACGTACGACGACATGGGCGGTCCGGCCTCATGAACAAGTGCGTACGTTCCGCTCCTCCGAGGCGCTGCCGGACAGACTCCCAGCAGCAGCAGACCCCAGAATCATAACGGATCCGTAACAGGCCGACAAACGAGGACGAGGCTCAGGGACCGGTTGTGACCGAAGTCTCCGCGAGGGTCAGCGGGTCTGCACACCCGCGGCGCGGAGCCACGGCACGGGGTCGACGGCCTGGTAGACGTCGCCGAACCGGACCCCGTCGGGGTAGAGCTCGAAATGCAGATGGGCCCCGAACGCCCGGCCCGTCTGGCCGACGTAGCCGATGACCTGCCCGGCCTGGACGGTCTGCCCGGCCGAGACCGACATCGAGGACATGTGCGAGGACATGGTCGTCATGCCGTCGGAGTGCCGGACGGCGACGTGGTTCCCCGACCAGTTGCCGGTGTTGCCGGCGTAGAGCACGACCCCCGACTTCACCGAGCGGATCGGGACGCCGTACGCGGCCCGGAAGTCCAGGCCGGTGTGATAGCGCGACCAGAGACCGTACTGCCCGAAGCTGGCCCCGACCACGGCGCCCGGTACGGGTGAGGCCCCGCCGCCGTCGCCGACGGGGACGGGCGGCGCCGCTGGGGCAGGGTCGGCCGGGGCCGGGGGGACGGCGCCGTCGGGTGTCGTGGTGTCGCCGGCGGCGTCAGGAGCAGCGGGCAGGGTGCTCTCCGCCTCCGCCTCCGCAGCGCCACGGGCAGCGGCCTCGGCCTCGAGCCGGGCCGCGACGGCGGCGGCGCGGGCGGCGGCGGCCCGCTCGAGCGCCTCTCGGGCGAGCTCGGCTCCCTTGGCCTGCGTCGCCTCCTCGGCCGCGTTCAGCCCCTCCTGCCGGGCCTGCTTGCTGGCTTCGTGGGCGGCCCGGCTGACGGCCTCGGCATCCTTGGCCAGCTCCTCGGCCCGCTGGGCCGCCTGAGCGGCCACGATGGCCTTGCGCAGCGGCTCCCCACCGTCGCCGCCGAACCGGAACGTCTCGAGGATCTCCGGGTCGGGCAGGGGCGCCGGGCTGGCGGTCCGGACCACCGGCTGGAGGCCGGCGACCGGGGCGAGGGGCCGCGGCTCCGCGCTGCCGGTCGTGGTGGTCGTCCCGGCCAGGGCCAGCCCGAGAGCGGCGACGGCCAGGGCCGCGGCGGCGCTGGAGAGCCAGCCGTGGCGCTCGGCAGCGACGTCGGCCGCGTGGCCTCGACGTCGTTGCGCTCGAACGGCCACGGCGGATCTCCTGAGTTCTGGTGGTGGAAGTCGGCGCTCCCGGGGTGCCCCGGACGGGGCGGCGGAAGGCCTGGTCCCAGGGTACGGACCGCCCCGCGAGCAATCCACCGAATCCGCAGGGTCCAAGGTCCCTACTTTCGGGGGGGTGATGCCAGATCGGCCCTCCCGAGCGGTCCGGTCGTCGACCGGGCCGCCCGGCGCCGGGGGCGTAGCCTGACCCCGTGGCGCCCCGGGACGAGACCGCGACCGGCCCCCGGCTGCGCATCGTGGTGGCCAAGCCTGGCCTCGACGGCCACGACCGCGGGGCCAAGGTGGTGGCCCGCGCGCTGCGCGACGCCGGCATGGAGGTCATCTACACCGGGCTCCACCAGACCCCCGAGCAGATCGTGCGCACCGCGTTGGCCGAGGACGCGGACGCGATCGGTCTCTCGGTGCTCTCGGGAGCGCACCTGACCCTCTTCGCGCGGGTGCTGGAGCTGCTGGCCGCCGAGGACGCGAGCGACGTCGTCGTCTTCGGCGGCGGCATCATCCCTGCGGCTGACCGGGCGGCGCTGCTGGAGCTCGGCGTGGCCGAGGTCTTCACGCCGGGGGCGCGGATGGCCGACATCGTCGACTGGGTCCGCGCCCACGTGGGCCTCGACCGCGGGCTCTGAACCCCGTCAGCCGAGCGCCGGTGCCCAACCACTAGTGTCGTCCTCGGTCCGCCGGCGGCGGACCGTCACCGGGGCCGGGCCGGGCCTGGGTGTCCGAGGCGGTCGACCCGCGCGCAACGGCGGGCCGCAACCAGGAGGCGCTGTGGATCTGTACGAGTACCAAGCCCGGGACATGTTCGAGGCGCACGGGGTTCCCGTGCTGCGCGGGATCACCGCGACCACCCCCGAGGAGGCCGGGGCCGCTGCCGCCCAGCTGGGCACCCCCGTCGTGGTGGTCAAGGCGCAGGTGAAGACCGGCGGCCGGGGCAAGGCCGGCGGGGTCAAGATCGCCCGGACCCCCGAGGAGGCCACGACGCGGGCGGAGGAGATCCTCGGCCTGGACATCAAGGGCCACACGGTGAAGACCGTGATGGTGACCGAAGGTGCCGACATCGCGGAGGAGTACTACTTCTCCCTCCTGCTGGACCGGGCCAACCGCCGCTACCTCGCCATGTGCTCCAAGGAGGGCGGCATGGACATCGAGCAGCTCGCGGTCGAGCGCCCCGAGGCCCTGGCCCGGGTCCCCGTCGACCCGCGGGTGGGCATCGACCAGGCCAAGGCCGAGGAGATCGTCGCCGCCGCCGAGTTCGACGAGGCCGACGCCGCTGAGCTCGCCCGCGTCTTCCAGCTGCTCGGGAAGGTCTACTCCGAAGCCGACGCGACGCTGGTCGAGGTCAACCCGCTCGTCAAGACCGGCGACGGCTCCATCGTCGCCCTCGACGGCAAGGTCAGCCTGGACGAGAACGCGGACTTCCGGCACCCCGAGCACGCCGAGCTGGTCGACAACTCCGCCACCGACCCGCTGGAGAACGCGGCGAAGGAGAAGGGCCTCAACTACGTCAAGCTCGACGGCTCCGTCGGGATCATCGGCAACGGCGCCGGCCTGGTGATGAGCACCCTCGACGTCGTCGCCTACGCCGGGGAGGAGGTCGCCGGGAACCCGAAGCCGGCCAACTTCCTGGACATCGGCGGTGGCGCGAGCGCCGAGGTGATGGCCAACGGCCTGGAGATCATCCTCGGCGACGCACAGGTCAAGAGCGTCTTCGTGAACGTCTTCGGCGGCATCACCGCCTGCGACGCCGTGGCCAACGGCATCGTGCAGGCGTTCCAGCTGCTCGAGGCCCGCGGCGAGGCGGTCACCAAGCCGCTGGTCGTGCGGCTGGACGGCAACAACGCCGAGGAGGGCCGGCGCATCCTCACCGAGGCGGCGCTGCCCGGGCTGGAGCAGGTGGACACCATGGACGGCGCCGCCAAGCGCGCTGCCGAGCTGGCTGGGAACTGAGGACCGACTGACATGGCAATTTTCCTGAACAACGCATCCAAGGTCATCGTGCAGGGCATGACCGGCTCCGAGGGGCGCAAGCACACCGCTCGGATGCTGGCCTCCGGCACCTCGATCGTCGGTGGGGTGACCCCCGGCAAGGGCGGACAGTCCGTCGACTTCCCCCCGGCCGAGGGGGCCGGCTCCGCCACCTCCGTGCCCGTCTTCAACTCCGTCGGCGAGGCCATGGCCGAGACCGGGGCCGACGTGACGGTGATCTTCGTGCCGGCCAAGTTCACCAAGGCTGCGGTGATCGAAGCCATCGAGGCCGAGATCCCGCTGGCCGTCGTCATCACCGAGGGCGTGCCGGTCAAGGACAGCGCCGAGTTCTTCGCGCTCTCCCAGGGCTCGAAGACCCGGCTCATCGGCCCGAACTGCCCCGGCCTGATCTCACCCGGACAGGCCAACGCGGGCATCATCCCGGCCGACATCACCCAGGCCGGCCGGATCGGCCTGGTGTCGAAGTCGGGCACGCTGACCTACCAGATGATGTACGAGCTGCGCGACATCGGCTTCTCCTCGGCGGTGGGCATCGGCGGTGACCCGGTGATCGGGACCACCCACATCGACGCCCTGCAGGCCTTCCAGGACGACCCCGACACCGACGCGATCGTCATGATCGGCGAGATCGGCGGCGACGCCGAGGAGCGGGCGGCGGACTACATCAAGGCCAACGTCACCAAGCCGGTCGTCGGCTACGTCGCCGGCTTCACCGCGCCCGAGGGCAAGACCATGGGCCACGCCGGCGCCATCGTCTCCGGCTCCTCAGGAACGGCGGCCGCGAAGCAGGAGGCGCTCGAGGCGGCCGGGGTCAAGGTCGGCAAGACCCCGAGCGAGACCGCCCAGCTGATGCGGGAGATCATGCAGGGCCTCAGCCGCTGACCCGAGACCCCCGCACCGTCCGACGTGCCCCGGACCGGTGGTCCGGGGCACGTCGTCGTCGGGGCGCTCGGCGGCGAGGGCAGGATCACCGCCATGTGGACCACCACCGCGAGCCGAACCGCCTACGAGAACCCGTGGATCCGGGTGCGGGAGGACCAGGTCGTGCACCCCGACGGGCGACCGGGGGTCTACGGGGTGGTGGAGGTCAGGTCCGCGGCCGTGTTCGTCGTCCCGGTCACCGACGCCGGTGAGGTCGTGCTGGTCACGGTGGACCGGTATCCCACCGGCCGGGCGACCCCTGAGGTGCCGGCGGGCGGCTCTGACGGGGAGGACCTGCTGCTGGCCGCGCAGCGGGAGCTGCGCGAGGAGACGGGGTTGGCTGCGGCGACCTGGCGGCCGATCGGCGCCGTCGACTCCCTCAACGGCGTGGCGGCCGCCCCCGGCCAGGTCTACCTGGCCACCGGGCTCCGCGAGGTGGGCGGCCGGGAGGCCGACGCCGAGGGCATCACCGCGGTGCAGCGGGTCTCCCTCGCCGACCTGGTGGCGATGGTCGGCTCGCGGGGAGATCACCGACAACGAGACCCTCGGTGCGCTGCTGCTGGCCCTGGTCGCCCTGGACCGCGTCCGCACCGAGCCTCCCGGTCGGGTGCGCTAGCCGGCCGTCAGGGGACCTGGGTCATCCGCTGGCCGGCGCGCACCGCGACCCGGTCCCACTCGTCGTCGGGCAGGTCGTACTCGGCGTCGAGGGGGTTCAAAAAGGTGTAGGCGACCTTGGTGCCGGAGGAGACGATGCCCACGCGGTAGCGCTGGGTGCCCTGCGTCGACTTCTGCGAGATCTCCGACGTCCAGCCCGTCACCGCCGCGGCCGAGGCACCCACGCCCTTGACCTCCGCGGGAGGGGAGACGCTCGCGGTCAGCTTGCGCTTCTCGCAGGAGTCCAGGTCCGACTTGACCTTGGCCACCAGGTCCTCGGCGGCCTCCTCGCTCTTCATGGTCAGCACGACCTCGTTGAGCCCGAAGGTGGTGCTGCTCGGCACCAGGTAGACCCGGCTGCTGGCCGTCTCGGCGTCGAGACGTGCCCAGTTGACGGTCTCGCACTGGGAGCCGAGGAACTCCTCGCTCGGCGGCTCCGCCGGGGTGGCGACCCAGGACTCGTCGGTCTCACCCGCCGGCGGCAGGTCGCCGGCGGCGAGGAAGCCGGGGACGTCGCCACCGAGCGGCGGGGGGCCGAACCTGACGGTCGGCTCGGGGGTGCAGGGCTGGCCGGCGGCGTCGCACTGCTTCTGGGTCACCGCGGCCAGCGCCGCCGCGACGCCGCGGACGCCGAGCGCCTTGCCGCCGACCCGGGCGGCGTCCACGAGGTTGACGACGTTGCCGGAGCGGCTCAGCACCACGCTGTGCCACTGCGTCTTGCCTCCGCTCACCACGTTGGCCACGAGCCCGGTCGACTGGTCTCCCAGACCGCTGACGGCGGCGCCGTCGAAGATGTAGGTCGCCGGGGCTCACGCAGCCGCCGAGGGTCTTGGCCGCGACCGCGTAGGCCTGGGCCGCCTCCTCGGGCGAGCTGTAGGCCGCGGCCCGGTGCAGGGCGCTCGGCGCGTCCTCGCCGGAGTGGCTCAGCAGCCGGACGACCTCCTGCTGCGCGGTGGGCTGGCCCTCGGCCGGCTCACCGCTGGTGCAGGCGGCCACCGGGGCGTCCTCGGCCGGCGGGCGCTGGGTGAGGGCCACCGTCCAGCGGCCCGGGGCGATCTCAGCCGCGGTCGGTGGGGTCGAGCAGGGCCGCGTCTGCGAGGACGCCGGCGGGATCAGCAGCGGTCGGTGCGGCCGATCCGGGTCCGGAGGCGCTGGAGGAGGGGAGAGGGGTGACGACGCCCGGGTCGGCGGTCGGGTCGCCGACGGTGGACACGGCGTACATGATCGCGAGGCCGACAGCGATCACGGCGGCCAGCGCTCCCACCAGCAGGGCGAGCCGTCCCCGGCGGCCCAGCAGGCTGTGGGGCAGGTCGTCGTCCAGCGGCTCCTCCCGCTCGCTCACCGGGCGGCCCCCGCTGCCGACCCGAGGGAGCAGCGTGGTGGAGTCCTCGTCCTCGGGGACGCGGCGGGTGCGTGGCCTGAAGACCGGCCGCGCGACCCTGGTCTCCTCGTCCGCCGACCGGGTGTCCTCGGCGTCGGGCGGGGCCGGCTCGTCGCGGTAGAGCGGCTTGGACTGGTCCTCGTCGTCGGCCCCCGAGGGCGTCGCGGGTGGCGCAGGCTGGTCGGGGCCGTCGGCCGTCGCGGGGGAGGAGGACGGAGCGACCGGCTCGACGCCCGGCCCTGCGGGCGCGGCCTCGGCAGGCTGGTCACCCGTGGGGGTCGAGCGGTCGGCGGCGCGCCGGGCTCGGTACCCGGGGTCGGGGTCGACCATGCGAGAGCTCCTAGCAGTCACGGGCGTGCGGTTGGGTGCTGCCCTGGCACCCGGAGGCGCCGGGGCGCGGACCACAAGACTTTACCCCCCGGCGGGCGTGTCCGGCTCAGCGTCGCGGACCCGCTGGGTCAGCATGGACGCGCCATGGCTTCCCTGTTGTCCCCTCGTCGTCCCACTCCCGCCGTCGTCCTGCACGCCACCGAGCCCGCCTGGCCGACGGCGCCCGGCGAGGACGCGGGTACGGCGGGCCCCCGCCTGGGCTGGGGGGTCACCGCGGTCGCAGCCGGTCTGCTCTGCGCGGTCGCGGGCTGGGTGCTGGTCGCCGGGGTCGCCGTGGTGGGCTGGTTCACCGCGGACCCCGGCACCCTGGTCGGCGCCCTCCTCGTCGGAACCAGGTTCTGGCTCGCCGGGCACGGGGTGGCCGTGGAGGTGGGCGGGCTCGTGGTCACCCTCGTGCCCTGGGGGGTCGCCGCCCTGACTGCTGTCCTCCTCTCGCGCGCCGCCGGCTATGCGGCCAGGTGCGCCCGGCCGGACCAGCAGCCCCGGGCCCTGGGCGTCGCGCTGACCCTGGTGGGCGCCTACAGCGCCCCCGTGCTCGTCGTCGCCGTCCTCCTGGGCCGGGTCAGCGTGGCCCCCGGGCACCTGTGCGCCGTGCTGGGCGTCCTGGCCGGTGCCGGGCTGCACGGGGCCGGGCGGGCGCTCGGCACCCGCTGGACCAGCGGATGGCCGGACTGGGCCCGCGCCGTCCCGCGCGCCGTCCTGGCCTCCCAGCTGGTGCTGCTGACCGCCGGGGCGTCGGTCCTGGTCGTCGGTCTCGCGGTGCACCTGGACCAGGTGACCGCCCTGCACGCGGGGCTCGGAGCCGGGCTCGCCGGCGGGACCGCGCTGCTCGTGGCCCAGCTGGCCCTGGCGCCCAACGCGATCGTCTGGGCCGGCTCCTACGCCCTGGGCAGCGGGTTCACCCTGGGGAACGGCTCGCTGGTCTCGCCGTCGGCGACCGACCTGGGGGTGCTCCCGGCGCTGCCCCTGCTCGGGGCCCTGCCCGCCGAGGGACCGGGTCCGGCCGCGGCCCTGTGGTGGCTCGCCTCCGGCGTGCTGGCCGGCGCCGTCGCCGCCTGGCTCGTGGTCCGCGCGCGCCCGCAGGCCCGCTTCGACGAGATGAGCCTGGTCGGCGGGCTGGCCGGAGTGGCCGGCGGGCTGGTTTTCGTCGGGCTGGCCTGGGCCGCGAGCGGTGACCTCGGCACGGTCCGGCTCTCCGGGCTCGGACCGCTGCTGCTGCCGCTGCTGGTGATGGGCGTGACCACGCTCGGCCTGGCCGGCATGGTCACCGGGCTCGCGCTCGGGCTCGCCCGCTGGGGACGCCGGGCCGGCGCTCCCGAGCCGCCGAAGGTCGAGCCCGGCCCGGCGTCCGACGAGTCGTCGGCGGACCAGGGAGCCGACGTCCCGGCTCCAGCACCGTCGGAGGACCCCCGCTCTTCTCGCTAGGGTGGGCGCCGTGTCCGCGCCCCCCTCGACCCCGGAGACGGGATCGTCAGCCCCGGGCGCACCGGCCCGCATCGTCGTGCTCATCTCCGGCACCGGCACCTTGCTGCAGGCCCTGCTCGACGCGTGCGCTCGAGCCCGGGTACGGCGCCCGGGTGGTCGCCGTCGGCTCGGACCGGCCGGCGGTCGCCGGGCTGGAGCGCGCCGCCGCCGCGGGCGTCGCCGACCTTCGTCCACCCGCTGCGAGCGCGGTGCTGACCGGGCGGGCTGGGACGCCGGCCTCCGCGACCACGTGGCCGCCTACCGGCCGGACCTCGTGGTCAGCGCCGGCTTCATGAAGCTGGTGGGGCCGGCCTTCCTGGCGACCTTCGGCGGCCGCACGATCAACACCCACCCGGCCCTGCTCCCGGCCTTCCCGGGGATGCACGGGCCGCGCGACGCGCTGGCGCACGGCGTCAAGGTCGCCGGGGCCACCGTCTTCCTCGTGGACGCCGGTGTCGACACCGGCGTCATCCTCGACCAGGCCGCGGTGCGCGTGGAGGACGACGACACGGTCGCCTCCCTGCACGAGCGGATCAAGGTCGTCGAGCGCGACCTGCTCGTCCACACCACCCACCAGCTCGCCACGCGCTCGTGGCGGGTCGTCGACAGAAAGGTGCGCTGGAACTCATGACCGAGCCACAGGCCACAGCCTCCACCCCCGACCCCGAGGGTCGTCGCCCGATCCGCCGCGCGCTGGTCTCGGTGTACGACAAGACCGATCTGACCGGCGTGGCCCGCGCCCTCGTCGAGGCCGGCGTCGAGATCGTCTCCACCGGCTCGACGGCCCGCACCATCGCCGACGCCGGCCTGCCGGTCACCGCGGTCGAGGACGTCACCGGCTTCCCCGAGTGCCTCGACGGCCGGGTGAAGACGCTGCACCCGAAGGTGCACGCCGGGCTGCTGGCCGACCTGCGGCTGGAGTCCCACCGCGAGCAGCTCGACGAGCTCGGGGTCGCGCCGTTCGACCTGCTGGTCAGCAACCTCTACCCGTTCACCGACACCGTCGACTCCGGCGCGACGCCCGAGGAGTGCATCGAGCAGATCGACATCGGCGGGCCGGCCATGGTCCGCAGCTCGGCCAAGAACCACGCGTCGGTGGCCGTGGTGACCTCGCCCGGCCAGTACGGACAGCTGCGGGAGGCGCTGGCCGCCGGCGGCTTCACGCTGGCGGCCCGCCAGGGGCTCGCCGCGGCGGCCTTCGTGCACACCGCGACCTACGACGTCGCCGTGGCCAGCTGGATGGGCAACGTCGTCACCGACACCTCCGGCGGGACCGGCTTCCCGGCCTGGGTCGGGGCGACCTGGGACCGGAGCGCGAGCCTGCGCTACGGCGAGAACCCGCACCAGCCGGCCGCCCTCTACCGCTCCGGCTACGGCGGTGCCGGGCTGGCCGGCGCCGAGCAGCTGCACGGCAAGGAGATGTCCTACAACAACTACGTCGACACCGACGCCGCCCGCCGTTCGGCCTACGACTTCGAGACGCCGGCGGTGGCCATCATCAAGCACGCCAACCCGTGCGGCATCGCGGTCGGGGCCGACGTCGCCGAGGCGCACCGGCTCGCCCACGCCTGCGACCCCGTCTCCGCCTTCGGCGGCGTGATCGCCACCAACCGCCCGGTCAGCGTGGCCATGGCCGAGCAGGTCGCCGAGGTGTTCACCGAGGTGGTCGCGGCCCCGGGGTACGAGGAGGGTGCCGTCGAGGTGCTCGCCCGGAAGAAGAACATCCGGATCCTGGTCGTGGAGCCCGCCCGGCCGGGCGGGGTCGAGATGCGCCCCATCGACGGCGGCCTGCTGATGCAGCACCGCGACCGGATCGGCGTCGAGCACGACCAGGCCGCGCACTGGACCCTGGCCGCCGGCGAGCCGGCCAGCCCAGAAGAGCTGGTCGACCTCGAGTTCGCCTGGCGCGCCATCCGGGGGGTCAAGAGCAACGCGATCCTGCTCGCGTCCGGCGGCGCCTCGGTGGGGGTCGGGATGGGCCAGGTCAACCGGGTCGACTCCTGCCGGCTCGCCGTCGCCCGGGCGGGGGACCGTGTGCGCGGTGCCGTGGCCGCCTCCGACGCGTTCTTCCCCTTCGCCGACGGCCCCCAGATCCTGCTCGACGCGGGTGTCCGCGCGATCGTGCAGCCGGGCGGGTCGGTCCGTGACGAGGAGGTCGTCGCCGCGGTGCAGGCCGCAGGCGCCACGATGTACTTCACGGGCGCCCGGCACTTCTACCACTGACCGCTCCCTGCCACCGCCTGACCGCCATCACCGATCGGAGACCCATGACCGCGCAGATCCTGGACGGCAAGGCGCTCGCCGCCACCATCAAGGCCGAGCTCAAGGAGCGGGTCACCGCCCTCGCCGAGCGGGGCATCGTCCCCGGGCTGGGCACGGTGCTCGTCGGCGACGACCCGGGCAGCCACTCCTACGTCGCCGGCAAGCACCGCGACTGCAAGCAGGTCGGGATCGCCTCGATGGAGGTCCAGCTGCCGGCCTCGACCAGCGCCGCCGAGCTGCAGGCCGAGATCGAGCGGCTGAACGCCGACCCCGCCTGCACGGGCTTCATCGTCCAGCTGCCCCTGCCGGGCAGCCTCGACGACAACTGGGCTCTCGGCCTCGTCGACCCGAACAAGGACGCCGACGGGCTGCACCCGGCCAACCTGGGCCGGCTGGTGCTCTCGGAGCCGGGGCCGCTGCCGTGCACCCCGCGGGCCATCGTGGAGCTGCTGCGTCGCCACGGGGTGGAGCTCGCGGGTGCCGAGGTGTGCGTGGTCGGCCGCGGCACGACCGTGGGGCGGCCGCTGGGTCTGCTGCTCACCCGCAAGAGCGAGAACGCCACCGTCACCCTCTGCCACACCGGCACCGTCGACGTGGCCGCCCACACGCGGCGGGCCGACATCGTCATCGCCGCCGCCGGACGTCCGGGGCTGGTGACCGCCGACATGCTCAAGCCGGGCGCCGTCTGCGTGGACGTCGGCATCACCCGGACCGAGCAGGGCCTGGTCGGCGACCTCGACCCCAGCGTGCACGAGGTGGCCTCCTGGGTCGCCCCCGTGCCCGGCGGCGTCGGTCCGATGACCCGCGCCATGCTGCTGAGCAACGTCGTCGACCGGGCCGAGCGCCTCGCCGACGCCGCGGCCTGAGACCCGGTGCTGGTGACGCGTCCGGACCGGCCCGCGCCGCCACCGCAGCGGCTGTGGCCCCTGCTCGTCGTGGTGGCCGGGGTGCTGCTGGGGCTGGGCCTCGCGGTGGTCGGGGAGACCACCTGGCGCGTGGGTTCGGTGGTGGTGGGGCTCGCTCTGCTGGCCGGCGCGGTGGAGCGGGCGGTGCTCAGCGACCGGGCGGCCGGGCTGCTGCAGGTCCGCGGCAAGACCTTCGACGTGGTGGTCCTGGGAGGGACGGGGCTCGCCGTCGTCGCCCTGGCGCTCGTGGTGCCCCCCGGTCGCTGACCGCGAGGGCTAGGTCTGGACGCCGGTGGCCACGACCGCGAGGAGGCTGAAGAACAGCAGTCCGAGCACCGCGCTGAGGATCAGCAGGATGGTCATGACGATGCCGAGGATCCGCCCGATGACGAGGTGCTGCTCGTTGCCCGGGCGCGCACCGCTGGAACGGACCTCCCGGAGGGCGCGGCCGCCCAGGAACCAGGCCACCGGGGCGAGGACCGGGAGGAAGATCCCGAGGATCCCCAGCACGAGGACCGTCGTCCCCTGGGGGTGGTCGGCGCTGCCGTAGGGCTGCGCCGAGACGCCGCCGTAGCCCGGCTGGTACTGGCCGGCGGGGGACGGCTCACCGTGACCGGAGCCGTACCCGGGGGGACCGGCGTAGCGGGACGGCTCCGGGTCGGGGGTCCAGGACGGGTGCTGCGGGTCGGTCATGGCGCTCCTGGTCGATGGTGGTCGGGTCGACGCCTCGGGCGGGGGCACCGGGTGTCCCGGGCCCCGGGCACGGTTCATTCTCGCTCACCGGCGCCGTTCCCGTCAGCCGGTCACGCGCTCGACAAAGGCCGCGAGGTCGGCCGACTGCTGCAGCCGGCTCGGCTCGTGCACGTACATCATGTGGCCGCCCTCGTAGTAGGCCCAGGTGATGCGGTCGGTCTGGTCGCGCGGTAGCCGGAGGTGGGCGAAGACGTGCTCGGCGGCGAAGTGCGGGGTGGCGCCGTCGAAGTAGCCGCAGGAGACGTGCACCTGCAGGTGCGGGTTGGAGCGAAGGGCTGAGGCGAGCGCCGACGCGGACTCCACGGGGCGGCCCTCGAACTCGCTGTAGGACCAGGGATGCACCTGGCTGGTCAGCAGGTTGTAGGCCAGGTCGGTGCGGTAGCCGAGCTCGCTGCGCAGGTAGGTGTTGGCCGCCGCCGCGTAGGGTCCGACGATGGCCCGGTAGCTGGGGTCCTCCTCGGACCGGCTCGCGTTGGCCTGGTCAGGCCAGGAGGTGAAGCGCAGGTCGAGCCGGCCCAGCTGGAGCCCGCGGTCGCGGAGGAGCTCGGTGACGAAGGAGAACAGGTCGACGCGCAGGTCCGCCCGGTCCACGTAGCCGCGGTCCAGACCGGTCAGCTCGGCGTAACGGTCCACGACGGCGTCGCGTTCGGCTTCCGACAGGCGATGGCCCCGGCCCAGCGCCCAGGTCAGCTCCCGGGCCGCGAACTCCTCGGCCTCGGCCACCCGGGCGCGGAGGTCCCCGTCGATCTTCCCGTGGTGGTGGGCGGCCGCGGTGTAGGTGGGCACGTACAGCGCGTAGGGCAGGTCCGAGCCCTCCACGAAGTCGACCGTGCCGATGTCCAGGACCGAGGAGATGAGCAGCAGCCCGTTGAGGTAGAGCCCGCAGCCGTCAGCGAGGTGCCGGGCCAGGGCAGCAGCCCGGGTGGTGCCGTAGGACTCGCCGGCCAGGAGCTTCGCCGAGGACCAGCGGTCGTGCCGGGTGGTCCACAGCCGGATGAACTCCCCGACGGACTCCAGGTCGCGCGTGTAGCCGTGGTAGTCCCCGGCCTCGTGGCCGGCGGCGGGGCGGGAGTACCCGGTGGTGACGGGGTCGATGAAGACGAGGTCGGAGACCCGGAGCAGCGACTCGAGGTTGTCCGTGAGCCCCCAGGGTGGCCGGAGCAGGGCGCCCGCGTCACCCATCACCACCCGCCGGGGCCCCAGCAGTCCCAGGTGCAGCCAGGCCGAGGAGGAACCCGGTCCGCCGTTGAAGGCGAAGGTGACGGGCCGGGTCGCGGGGTCGACGTCGTCGAGCACGTAGGCGGTGGAGAAGATCTCCGCGCGGGGCTGCGGACCCCTGGCCTTGCCGTCCTCGACCACCTCCTCGCGGAGCACGGTCCGTCCGGTGGTGACGGTGTAGCGGAGGCGGCCGCGACCCGCACCCACCGCGTGCTGGCTGGAGACCAGGTCGTCCTCGGGCGGCGCGGGACGGGTGGGTTCGGGGGCGGGTTCGTCAGCCATGGCAGGACCCTAGGGGGCGCCACTGACAACCCGTCGGAGCATCCGGGCGAGCACTCAAGCGCTGAACACCGCGACGGTGAGGAAGAGCAGGACCCACAGGACGAGGGCCACCAGCCCCATGATGCCCAGGACGAAGCCGGCCTGGGCCTTGCCGCGCCCCGTCCAGCGCGCCGGGTCGCCGTCGATCGCCCGCTTCGTGCGGTGACCCAGCACCACGCCGACGATCCCCACCAGTCCGCCCAGCCCGAAGGCCAGCCCCAGGACCAGGCCGATGATCCCGGTGACCAGGGCTGCGCTGGCGTGGGGGTGGTCCCCGCCGTAGGAGCCGTACAGGACAGGTCCGCTCCCCGCCGGGGGGTAGGCCGCAGGGGGGAAGGTCGGCGGGGGGTGGGGCGGGGCCGCGGGAGGCGGCGACGCCGGCGCGGCCGGCGGCTCGTCCGGGTGCGGGGAGGCGTTTCCCCCGCCCGGGCCGGGGCCCGGGCCGGGGTCGCCGAACGACCAGGCCTCCGCACCCTGCCGGCTGAAGGGGTTGGGCCCGGCCACCCCCTCCTCGCCGGGGCGGTCGCGCCCGGGGGTCTCCTCGCTCATGGCGGCGGTGCCGTCGTCGGGCCCGGCCTCACCCGATCAACCCGAGGGAGCGCACGGCCTCGCGCTCCTCGAGCAGCTCGGCGGCGGAGGCGTCGATCTTGCCGCGGGAGAAGTCGTTGACCTCCAGGCCCTGGACGATGCGATAGGTACCGCCGCTCACCGTGCAGGGGAACGAGGAGATGATCCCCTCCGGCACGCCGTAGGAGCCGTCGGAGGGGACCGACATCGAGACCCAGTCGTCCTCCGGGGTGCCGAGCACCCAGTCGCGCATGTGGTCGACCGTGGCGTTGGCGGCGCTGGCCGCCGAGCTCGCACCCCTGGCCTCGATGATCGCCGCCCCCCGCTGCTGCACCTTGGGGAGGAAGTCGCTCTCCAGCCAGGTCTGGTCCACCAGGTCGGCGGCCGGGCGGCCGCCGACGGTCGCGTGGAAGACGTCGGGGTACTGGGTGGCGGAGTGGTTGCCCCAGATCGTCAGCTTGCGGATGTCGGTGACGCTGCTGCCGGTCTTGGCCGCCAGCTGGGCGACGGCGCGGTTGTGGTCCAGCCGGGTGAGGGCGTTGAACCGCTCGCGGGGGATGTCGGGGGCGTTGCTCATGGCGATCAGGGCGTTGGTGTTGGCCGGGTTGCCGGTGATCAGGACCTTCACGTCGTCCGCGGCGTGGTCGTTGAGCGCCCGGCCCTGCGGCTGGAAGATGGCCCCGTTCGCCTCGAGCAGGTCGCCCCGCTCCATGCCCTTGGTACGCGGTCGCGCCCCCACCAGGCAGGCCAGGTTGACCCCGTCGAAGACCTGGTTCGCGTCGTCGCCGATCTGGACCCCGGCCAGCAGCGGGAAGGCGCAGTCGTCCAGCTCCATCACCACGCCCTCGAGCGCCTTGAGCGCGGGGGTGATCTCCAGCAGCCGGAGCTCGACGGGCTGGTCCGGACCCAGCATCGAGCCGCTGGCGATGCGGAACAGCAGGCTGTAGCAGATCTGGCCGGCGGCCCCGGTGACGGCGACCTTCACGGGTGTCTTCACGAACGCTCCTCAGGAGGTGGACTGCGTAGGGTGACGCTAGCAACGTCGTTCCAGGTCCGCGGCAGGGAGGTCCGGTGCCGGTCCTCGTCCCCGCGGCCAACCTGCCCGGGCTGGTGGCTGAGCGGCTGCGTGACCGGCCCGGCACGCGGTGGGTCGGCGTCGACGGCTTCGGGGCGGCGGGCAAGACCACCCTGGCTGCCGCGATCGCCCGCGTGCTGCCCGGGGCGGAGGTCGTCCACGTCGACGACTTCGCCCGGCCCTCGGTGGGCACCTGGGAGCGGGAGCGCTTCGTCGCGCAGGTGCTGACGCCGTTGCGCGCCGGCCGACCTGGCCGCTACCAGCGCTGGGACTGGGCGAGCGACGCCGGCGCGGAGTGGCACGAGGTCCCGCTCGGCGTCCCGGTGGTCGTCGAGGGTGTCTCCAGCACCGACGAGCGGCTGGGGGTGCCGTGGGACGTCCAGGTCTGGGTGGAGGCCGACCGCGAGGTGCGGCTCGCCCGGGCCCTCGAGCGTGACGGCGAGGCCATGCTCGAGCGCTGGCTGCACGACTGGATGCCCAGCGAGGAGCGCTACGCCGCGGCGCAGCGCCCCCGCGAGCGGGCGGACTTCTGGGTGCGCACCGACCCGACGCTCAGGCCGTGAGCGAGGCCAGCGTCGCGTTGAAGGTCGCCGACGGCGTCATGACGGCGGTCGCCTTAGCCGTCGTCGGGGTGGTAGTAGCCCCCGATGTCGGCCGGAGAGCCCTGCACGGCGATCAGCTCGGCGGTGATGGTGTCCTGCTCGCTGGTCAGCCGCTCGGCGACGTCGCGGAAGGCCGCCGCCAGGTCGGCGTCCTCGGTCTGGGCGGCGAGCTCCTGGGCCCAGTAGAGGGCCAGCCAGAAGTGGCTGCCGCGGTTGTCGATGCCGCCGACCCGCCGGGTCGGGGACTTGTCCTCGTTGAGGAAGGTCCCGGTGGCCCGGTCGAGGGTGTCGGCCAGCACCTGCGCGCGGGCGTTGCCGAACCGGTTCGCGAGGTGCTCGAAGCTGACGGCGAGGGCGAGGAACTCGCCCAGGCTGTCCCAGCGCAGGTAGTTCTCCCGGACCAGCTGCTGCACGTGCTTGGGCGCTGAGCCGCCCGCGCCGGTCTCGAACAAGCCGCCGCCGTTGATCAGCGGGACGACGGAGAGCATCTTGGCCGAGGTGCCCAGCTCGAGGATCGGGAACAGGTCGGTGAGGTAGTCGCGCAGCACGTTGCCGGTGACCGAGATGGTGTCCTCGCCGCGGCGGATCCGCTCGAGGGAGAACGCGATGGCCTGCTCCGGCGGCATGATCTGGATCTCCAGGCCGTCGGTGTCGTGCTCGGGCAGGTAGCGCTTCACCTTGGCGATCAGGTTGGCGTCGTGGGCGCGGTCCTCGTCCAGCCAGAAGACGGCCGGTGAGCCGGTGGCGCGGGCGCGGTTGACGGCCAGCTTGACCCAGTCCTGCACGGGGACGTCCTTGGTCTGGCACATCCGCCAGATGTCGCCCTGGCCGACCGGCGTCTCGAGCACCGTCGCCCCCGATCCGTCGACGACGCGGACGGTGCCGGCGGCCGGGATCTCGAACGTCTTGTCGTGGGAGCCGTACTCCTCGGCCGCCTGGGCCATCAGCCCGACGTTGGGGACCGAGCCCATCGTGGTCGGGTCGTAGGCGCCGTGGGCGCGGCAGTCGTCGATGACGACCTGGTAGATGCCGGCGTAGGAGGAGTCGGGGATGACCGCGAGGGTGTCGGCCTCCTCGCCGTCGGGGCCCCACATGTGCCCGGAGGTGCGGATCATCGCCGGCATCGAGGCGTCGACGATGACGTCGCTGGGCACGTGCAGGTTGGTGATGCCGCGGTTGGAGTCGACCATGGCCAGCGCCGGGCCGTCGGCCAGCCCCTGCTCGATGGCGTCCTTGATCTGGGTGCCCTGCTCGAGCCGGTCGAGCCCGGCGAGGATGGCGCCGAGGCCGTCGTTCGGGCTGAGGCCGGCCTCAGCCAGCATGTCCTCGTAGCGGCTGAACACCTCAGGCAGGAAGGCGCGCACGACGTGGCCGAAGATGATCGGGTCCGAGACCTTCATCATGGTGGCCTTGAGGTGGACCGAGAACAGCACGCCCTCGGCCTGGGCCCTGGCGATCTGCTCGGTGAGGAAGCTGCGCAGCGCGGCGACGTCCATGGCGGTGGCGTCGACGACCTCACCGGCCAGCACCGGGACGCTCTCGCGGAGCACGGTGACCGTGCCGTCGTCGGCGACGTGCTCGATGCGCAGGGTGCCGTCGGCCTCGACGACCGCGGAGGTCTCGTTGGAGCGGAAGTCCCCCGACGTCATGTGCGCGACGTTGGTCCTGGAGTCCGGGGACCAGGCGCCCATCGAGTGCGGGTGGCTGCGGGCGTACTGCTTGACCGACGCGGGCGCCCGGCGGTCGGAGTTGCCCTCGCGCAGGACCGGGTTGACCGCTGAGCCCTTGACCTTGTCGTAGCGGGCGCGGACGTCGCGCTCCTCGTCGCTGCTGGGGCTCTCCGGGTAGTCCGGCAGGGCGTAGCCCTGGGACTGCAGCTCGGCGACGGCCGCCTTCAGCTGCGGCACCGAGGCGGAGATGTTCGGCAGCTTGATGATGTTGGCCTCGGGCGTCTTGGCCAGCGCGCCGAGCTCGGCCAGCGCGTCGCCGACCTGCTGCTCGGGCGTCAGCCGCTCGGGGAACTGGGCCAGGATGCGGCCGGCGAGGGAGATGTCGCGGGTCTCCACCGAGACTCCCGCCGTCGAGGCGAAGGCCTCGATGATCGGCAGCAGCGAGTAGGTGGCCAGCGCGGGCGCCTCGTCGGTGCGGGTGTAGATGATGGTGCCGGAAGCAGTGGAAGTCTCGGTGTCGGTCACGACGGGAGGCTATCGCGTCGGGTCCTGTGGTCGCCCTCCAGCCGAGTTGTCAGCGCCTGTGGTCGCCAGGGCAACCACTCACGCTGACAACTCGGCGATGCACAGGGCGCCAGGTCGGGCAGCAGCCCTCCACAGGCCCGGCGGTGGTCGTGGTGCCCGGCCGACGAGCGGCCATGGTGCGTCTCGTGATGACCCCGGTGGTGAGGGCGGCGTGGGAGGTCGGTGTCCTGCGGCGTGACCGGCCCGAGGACTACGGGCTCAGCCGCTCCGAGGTGCGGGCCGAGGTGGACGGCCACCGGTGGACCGCCTGGGGCGACCACGTGGTCCTGACCCAGAACGCCGCGCCCTCCCGCAGGCAGCTGATGTGGATGGCGCTGGTCGACGCCGGTCCGCCCGCAGCTCTGGCCAGCCACACCGCCCTGGAGGTCGCCGGCTTCGCCGACTTCTCCCGAGAGGCTGCGCAGATCCACGTGGTCATCCCTCGCGGGGCCCGCTGCGCCGCACTCCCGGGACTGCAGGTGCACGAGTCCCGCCGCCTCCACGCCGACGACCTGGTGCTCGACGAGGGTCTGGCCCGGACCCCCACCGCTCGGTCCGCGCTCGACGCAGCGGCGTGGCAGCCGTCCCCGCGCTTCGCGTGCGCGCTGGTGAGCGCCGTCGTCCAGCAACGGCTCTGCTCGGTCGGCGACCTGGAGGCGGCCATGGCGCGCGTCGGCCGGATCCGGCACAAGGCCCACCTCAGGCTGACGGTCCAGGATCTCGTCGGCGGTGCGACGACGACGGGCGAGGCGGACGTCCTCCGACTCTGCCGACGGTTCGGCCTCGCGCCGCCGGTGCGGCAGGTACGGCGGACGGGAGCGGACGGCACGGTCCGCTACCTCGACTGCGAGTGGGAGCTGCCCGACGGGCAGCGAGCCGTGCTCGAGGTGGACGGCCGCCACCACCTCGACGTCCGGCACTGGCAGGACGACATGCGGCGCGAGCGTGGTCTCGTGGTCAGCGGACGTCGCGTGCTCCGCGCCACCAACCTGGAGCTCCGGCTGGAGCCGGCCGTGCTGGCACGAGACCTCATCGCCCTCGGCGTCCCACGAACCCGAGTTGTCAGCGTCAGTGGTCGCCCTGGCAACCACCGGCGCTGACAAGTCGGGGGAGGCGGGAGGGGAGGGGCTCAGGCGGGGTAGGGGGTGGGGAGGGGGCCGGTGGCGCCGACGTCGGCGACGTAGACCGAGCCCGCGTGGGGGCCGCCGGAGCCACCCTCGTCGGAGGTGGTGACGAAGAGCTGGTCGAGGTCGTCGCCGCCGAAGGTGCAGGCGCTGGTCTGGGTAGGGCCCTCGACCTCGACGACGTCGAGGGTCGCGCCGGTCTCCGGGTCCAGGCAGCGGACCTGGCCGCCGCCCCAGAGCGCCACCCACAGGCGGCCGTCGGTGTCGATCGTCATGCCGTCGGGGAACGCCTCGCCGAGGTCGGCAACGGTCCGCCGGTCGTGCCAGGAGCCGTCGTCGGCGACGTCGAACACGTCGACGTGGGAGGTCGGGGTGTCGTTGTAGTAGACCCGGCGCCCGTCGGGGGACCACACCAGGCCGTTGGACACCGAGACGCCGGTCAGCACCGTGGAGACCGCGCCGTCGACGCCCAGCCGGTAGAGCGCAGCGGCGCCGGCCGGGTCGCCCTGCTCCATCGAGCCGCACAGGAAGGCTCCGTCCGGAGCGGTGGCGCCGTCGTTCATCCGGATCTGCTCGTCGGACCAGAGCTCGCCGAGGTCGTGCACCGCGCCGTCGGGGTCGACGAGGACGAAGGAGCGGAGCGCCGCGGCGACGATGCCGCCGCCGGTCCGCGGGCGGAAGGCCCCGACGAAGGCGCCGACGTCGGTCCGGCGGGCGACGGTCCCGTCGGCGGCCAGGCTGACGACCTGGCCGCGGTAGGCGTCGGTGACGCGCAGACCCTCCCCGGGCCACCACACCGGACCCTCCCCGTGGCCGGTGACGACGTCGGAGAAGCGGGTGGCTCGGGTCACCGCGTCAGCCTAGACCGGCCAGCGCCGACACCCGGCTGGCGCGGCCGGCTGGGTCACGGCCGCGCGTACAGCACCAGGTCGTCCGCCGTCCCGTCGCCCAACGGCTCCGCACGTGGCAGCACCCCGACCTCGCGGTACCCGGCCGCCAGCGCGACCCGTCGGGACGCGGTGTTGCCGGCGGCGGTCCGGATGAGCAGGGAGTCGACCAGACCGGACTCCTCGGCGTGCTCGGTCACCAGCCGGGTGGCTTCGGTGAGCAGCCCCCGGCCCCGCGCGTCGGGGTGGGCCCAGTAGCCGATCTCGGCCCGTCGGGCGTAGCCGCTGGGGCCCTCGAGCCCGATGGAGCCGAGGCACCGGTCGTCGTCGAGGTCGGCCACGCACCAGAAGGTCCCGGAGCCGGCGGCCGCCGCCTCGCGCGTGGCCTCGACGTACTCCAGCGCGTGCCGGCGCATGTAGGTCCCCGCCAGCGAGGCCAGCCAGTGCTGGGTCCGGGGGTCGCCGCAGGCCTCCACCACCCGGTCGGCGTCGGCCTCGGTGAAGGGACGGAGCCGCACGCGCGGTCCGCTGAGCACGGGCGGGTCCTCCCAGCCGATGGGACCTCGGGGGTCGGAGGCCAGCAGCGTCGCGAACCAGCCGTCGAGGAGCTCGCCCCGGTGCACCAGCGACGCTCGGGCGACGCCCTCGCAGCGCCAGCCGGCGGCCGCAGCCACCCGCCGGGAGGCCCAGTTGCCGACGACCGCCCGCCAGCGCACCGCCCGCAGCCCCGCGACGTCGAAGGCGAAGTCGCGGACCAGGCGGAGGGCGCCGGTCATCAGGTGCCGGCCCCGCGCGTCGGGGTGGAGCCCGAAGCCCACCTCGGCGGTGCCGTGGCCGTGCAGCCCCAGGTCGATGGACCCGCAGAAGACGCCCGGCCGGTCGCGGTCCTCGACGGCCCAGGCCAGGCGCTCCCCGCTCCGCCAGCCCTCGGCGACGTGCTCGAGGAACTCCCGGGCGTTCGCGAGGCCGTAGCCGCCGTCCTCGGGGACGGGCACCGTCGTCCAGCGCGCCGTGGCGGGGTCGCGGCACTGCTCGACCACCCGCGGCAGGTCGGCCTCGGTGTGCGGGCGCAGGACGACCGGCCCGCTCGGACCCGTCAGGACCGGCACCTCGTCGGGGTGGGCGCAGGCCAGGCTCAGCCGCTCCGGGGCGGGGGTCATGACGCCATCCAAACCAAGGGCGGCCGGAGGGGCAACCGGGTTGTCCGGTCGTCGCCCGACTCGCGGCCGCCCGCCCTGCTCACTACGCTGTCCGGGTGATCAGGACCGAGCCCACGGCGCTGCCCGACCGCGCCGTCAGCGCGGCGCTCGATCCCGCCGCCCCGGCCGCGGGCGATCTTCCCCTGCCCGACGCCGACGAGAGCGACGCGCACAGACCCCGGGACTCCGTCGGAGTCCCGCCCCCTCGTCCCAGGACCGCCGCATGAACCCCGTCCTCGTCAACATCGGCCTGATCCTGCTGTTCATCGTCGTGGGCGGGATCTTCTCCGGCGCGGAGATGGCCCTGGTCTCGCTGCGCGACAGCCAGATCCGCCAGCTGGCCCACCAGGGCAAGCGCGGCCAGACGGTCGCCCGGCTCACCGACGACCCCAACCGGTTCCTCAGCGCCGTGCAGATCGGCGTCACGCTCTCGGGCTTCCTGTCCGCCGCCTTCGGGGCCGCGACGCTGGCCGACGACTTCTCCCCGGTGCTGCAGTCCCTCGGCCTCGCCCCCGGTGCGGCCGACACCCTCGCGCTGGTGCTCATCACCGTGGCGATCTCCTACGCCTCCATCGTGCTGGGCGAGCTGGCCGCCAAACGGCTCGCCCTGCAACGGGCGGAGAGCGCCGCGCTGCTCCTCGCCCCGCTGGTCGACCGCATCGCCTGGCTGGCTCGTCCCGTCATCTGGTTCCTCGGCGTCTCGACCAACGTCGTCGTGCGCATCCTCGGTGGGGACCCGAAGGCCAGCCGGGAGGAGGTCAGCGACGAGGAGATCCGCTCGATGGTCAGCGGCTCCACCACCCTGGGTGATGAGGAGCGGCGGATCGTGGACGACGTCTTCGACGCCGGCGAGCGCGGCCTCCGCGAGGTCATGCTGCCTCGCACCGAGGTCGACTTCCTGCCCGGCGACCTCCCGGTGCACCGCGCCGTCCGCGAGCTGAGCAAGGCCCCGCACTCCCGCTACCCGGTGACGGGGGAGTCGGCTGACGACATCATCGGCTTCGTCCACGTCCGAGACCTCCTCGACCCCGACGTCAGCAGCCGCAGCATCCCCGTGGCCGACCTGGCCCGGCCGGTGCTGTCCATGCCGGACACCGTCCGGGTCCTGCGGGCCCTCAGCGAGATGCGCCGCACGTCCTCGCACCTGGCGATCGTCCTCGACGAGTACGGCGGCACCGCGGGCATCGTCACCATGGAGGACCTGGTCGAGGAGCTCATCGGTGACATCACCGACGAGTACGACGTCGTCGAGGAGCCCCGGGTGGGCGTCCTCGGCGACCTCGAGGTCGACGGGCTCATCACCCTCGACGAGTTCGGCGAGCGCACCGGCTTCGTGCTGCCCGAGGGCCCCTACGACACCGTTGCCGGCTACTTCATGGCCCAGCTGGGCCAGCTGCCCTCGGTCGGGGACAGCATCCAGGCCGCGGTGCAGAAGGTCGACGCCGACGACGAGGACCCCACCCCGCTGGAGCTCAAGGTGACCGAGCTGGACGGCCGGCGGGCCTCCCGGCTCGTCGTCCACCGGGTCGACGGCGGCGAGCTGCTGCCCCTCGCCCCGTGAGGGGGCGGGCGCCCCGCCCCCGCTGAGCAGCCCCGGGCCCGGGCGCGGGGTGCGTGATTGGATGGACATCATGTCCAGTCCCGACCGCAGCGGCCGGCCCCGCGTCCTCTCCCTCGCCCAGCCGACCGCCGACTCCCTCCACCTCGGCAACTTCCTGGGTGCGCTGCGTCAGTGGGTCCCGCTGCAGGACGACCACGACGCCTTCTACGGCGTCGCCGACCTGCACGCCCTCACCGTCGAGGTCGACCCGGCGGTGCTCGCCGACCGTTCGCTCCGCAGCGCCGCCCAGATGATGGCCGCCGGGGTGGACCCGGCCCGGTCGACGGTGTTCCTGCAGTCCGCGGTCCCCGAGCACACGCAGCTCATGTGGGTCCTGTCGGCGATGACCGGCTTCGGGCAGGCGCAGCGGATGACCCAGTTCAAGGACAAGTCGGCCCGGTTCGGCGCGGAGGCCACCAACGTCGGGCTCTTCACCTACCCGGTGCTGATGGCGGCCGACATCCTGCTCTACCAGGCCGACCGGGTGCCGGTGGGGGAGGACCAGCGCCAGCACCTGGAGCTGACCCGCGACCTCGCCGGCCGCTTCAACTCCCGCTACGGGCGGACGTTCACCGTCCCGGAGCCGCACATCCTGCCCTCGGTCGGCAAGATCCAGGACCTCGCGGAGCCGACCGCCAAGATGAGCAAGACCTCCTCCTCGCCGAGCGGCATCGTCGAGCTGCTCGACGAGCCGCGGGTCAACGTCAAGAAGATCAGGTCCGCCGTCACCGACTCCGGCCGGGAGGTCACCTTCGACGAGGTCGGCAAGCCCGGGGTGGCCAACCTGCTGACCATCGAGTCGGCGCTGACCGGTGTCGGAGTGCCCCGGCTCGTCGAGGGCTACGCGGGCCGTGGCTACGGCGACCTCAAGAAGGGGGTCGCCGAGGCGGTCACCGCCTTCGCCACGCCCTTCCGCGAGCGGACGCTGGAGCTGATGGGCGAGCGCACCGAGCTGGAGGCCGTGCTCCGCGACGGGGCCGAGCAGGCCCGCGAGGTCGCGAGCCGGACCCTCGCCGACGTCTACCGCAGGGTCGGCCTGCGCCGCTGACCCCGGCCCGGGAGCACCCCGACCCGCCCCCGCCGGCCAGGACCCGGGACCGTGGCTCAGCCGAGCCGTTCGTCCAGGTAGCACCAGCGCCAGGACTCGCCCACCTCGTGGCTGCGCATCACCGGGTGGTGGCTGGTGTGGAAGTGCCGCTCGGCGTGCCGACCGGAGGAGGAGTCGCAGCAGCCGACGTTGCCGCAGGCCAGGCAGCGCCGCAGGTGGACCGGCCGGGTGCCCTCCCGATCGCAGTCCAGGCACCCCAGCGACGTCGGCTCGCTGTCGGGCGGGGCGGTGTCCAGGTGCACGCAGGGGCCGCTCGGGTCCACCGGGGTGGCGACGGACAGGGGCTCGCTGAGCCGGTCGCTGCGGTCGGTGGCGATGGTGAGCATCGACTCCTCGACGTCGAAGCTGGCCAGCACCTGCTCGACGATGTCGTGGTCCGCTGTGCCGCTGGAGCGGATGCGCAGCACCTCGTCGCGCTCGGCCCGCAGCGCACCCAGCCGCAGCCGGCGGTACTGCTCGGCGGGCGTCTCGTCCGACGCGCGGCCGGTGCCCAGCTTCTCCCACAGTGCGTGCGACCGGGCGGTGATCCGGTCCCGGACCAGCTGCACCGCGGCCGGCTCGTCGTCGGGCAGGGCGAGCCGGTCCAGTGCAGCCAGACCGGCGTTGCCCGCGGTGGTCAGCACCGTCGCGGCCTGCAGGGCGTCGGACCGCGCGTCGGGCCCGCGCATCCGCAGGAGCCGGACCAGCGCGGGCAGGGTGAGGCCCTGGATCAACAGGGTGCCGGCGGTGACGACCATGGCGGCGAAGATGAGCACCGCCCGGTGCTCGACGTCCTCGGGGATGAGGTAGACCGCAGCCAGCGTCACCACGCCGCGCAGGCCCGCCCAGCCGACGACCAGGGTGTGCGACCACGGCGGCCGGCCCTCGCCGGTGGCGGGGTCGACGCGGTAGAGGACGAAGCGGGCGATGGTGACCCACCCCATCCGCAGCACGATCACCCCGACGAGCACCGCGACGACGAAGACGGCGATGGTCGTGCCCGAGAGCGTCGAGGTGGACAGCGCCCTGACGATCCGCTGGGCCTGCAGGCCGATCAGCAGGAACACCGTGTTCTCGAGCAGGAACTGGATGGTCGCCCAGTTGACCCGCTCGGCCAGCCGGGACTGCCCGCTCTGGATCACCGGCGACTTGTGCCCGAGCAGCAGGCCGGCGGTGACGACGGCGATCACCCCCGAGCCGTGGAACTCGTGGTACGCGAGCTCCTCGGCCGGCAGGTAGGCCGCGAACGGCACCAGCAGGGAGATGGCGGTGTCGAAGACCGGGTTGCGGACGTGCCGGCGGACGGCCACGGCCAGCGCCGCGACGCCCGCCCCCACCAGCGCACCGGTGAGGGCGAGGAGGAACCCGAGCCCCACCTCGATGGCGCTCACGGTCCCCGAGATGGCCACCAGGGCGACCCGCAGGCAGGTGATGGCCGTCGCGTCGTTCAGCAGCGACTCCCCCTCGAGGAGGGTCACGACCCGCCGCGGCAGCCCGATCCGGCGGGCGATGGAGGTGGCGGCCACGGCGTCCGGCGGCGCGACGACCGCTCCCAGCGCGAAGGCGACCGCGAAGGGCACGGGCAGCACCAGCCAGGTGATCAGCCCGATGCCCAGGGCCGTGAACACCACGAGCAGCACGGAGAGGAAGGCGATGGGCCGGCGGTGGGTGCGGAAGTCCAGGATCGAGGAGCGGATGGCGGTGGCGTAGAGCAGCGGGGGCAGGAAGCCGAGGAGAACCAGCTCCGGAGTCAGCTCGGGCGCCGGGACGAACGGCACGAAGGACGCGCCGATGCCGACCAGCATGAGCAGCAGGGGCGCGGGGAAGCGGAGCCGGTCGGCCGCCGCCGTGACCACCAGGACCGAGGCGACGAGCGCGCAGATGCCGATGGCGATGTCCACGGGCGTCATGGTCCCATCTCCGCAGGGCCGTGCCCGGCTGTGCCCGCCGCGGCGCTCGCGGCCGGGTCACCCCGTGCGAGCATGCTCCCGTGGCGGGCGTACGGCGGGGACGAGCGGGGAGCGGGACGGCATGAAGGGCTCCACGGAGTCGGGAACGCCCTTCGAGCCGGTCTACTCCGCCGCTGACCTGGCCGGGTTCGACCCCGGCACGGCGTTGGGCGAGCCGGGCCGCTACCCGTTCACCCGGGGCATCCACCCCGGCATGTACACGTCCCGGCCCTGGACGATGCGGCAGTACGCCGGCTTCGGCACCGCCGCGGAGTCCAACGCCCGCTACCTGGAGCTGATCGCCCACGGCAGCACCGGCCTGAGCGTCGCGTTCGACCTGCCCACCCAGATGGGGATGGACTCCGACGCCCCGCTCGCGGCCGGTGAGGTCGGCAAGGTGGGGGTGGCCATCGACTCGATCGAGGACATGCGGGAGCTGTTCGGGGGCATCCCGCTGGCCGAGGTCTCGACGTCGATGACGATCAACGCCCCGGCCGCGGTGCTGCTGCTGCTCTACCAGCTGGTCGCCGAGGAGCAGGGTGCGGACGCGGCGTCGCTGACCGGGACGGTCCAGAACGACGTGCTCAAGGAGTACATCGCCCGCGGCACCTACATCTTCCCGCCCGCGCCGTCGCTGCGCCTGGTCAGTGACACCTTCGCCTACTGCGCCGAGCACCTGCCCCGGTGGAACACCATCTCGATCTCCGGCTACCACATGGCCGAGGCCGGGGCGACGCCGGCGCAGGAGGTGGCGTTCACCCTCAGCAACGGGATCGCCTACGTCCGGGCCGCGCTGGCGGCAGGGCTGGGCGTCGACGAGATCGCCCCCCGGCTGTCGTTCTTCTTCGTCTCCCGGACCACCGTGCTGGAGGAGGTCGCCAAGTTCCGGGCCGCCCGGCGGATCTGGGCCTCGGTGGTCCGCGACGAGTTCGGTGCGACCGACCCGAAGTCGATGATGCTGCGGTTCCACACCCAGACCGCCGGGGTCCAGCTCACCGCCCAGCAGCCGGAGGTCAACCTGGTCCGCGTCACCGTCCAGGCGCTGGCCGCGGTGCTGGGCGGCACCCAGTCGCTGCACACCAACTCCTACGACGAGGCGCTGGCGCTGCCCAGCCCGAAGGCCGCCCGGCTGGCCCTGCGCACCCAGCAGGTGCTGGCGCACGAGACCGACCTCACCCAGACGGTCGACCCGTTCGCCGGCTCCTACGTGGTGGAGTCCCTCACCGACGACCTCGACGCGGAGATCCGCCGGCTGATGGGCGAGGTCGCCGACCGCGGGGGAGCGGTGCGGGCCATCGAGGAGGGCTACCAGAAGCTGGAGATCGAGCGCTCCGCCTACGTGACCGGACTCCAGATCGACAGCGGCGAACGGGTCGTCGTCGGGGCTCAACCGCTTCGCCGGCGCCGACGAGGAGCCCTACGAGCCGCTCCGCGTCGACCCGGCCCTCGAGGCCGCCCAGGCCGTCAAGCTGACCCGGCTGCGCGCCGAACGGGACCAGCCGGTGGTCGACGCCGCCCTCGCCGCGCTGTCCGCCGCCGCCGCCGGGACCGACAACGTGCTCGTGCCCATGAAGCGCGCCCTCGCCGCCCGCGCCACCGTCGGGGAGGTCTGCGACGCCCTCCGCGCGGTCTGGGGCGTCCACCGACCCAGCGAGACCTTCTAGGGCTGAGGCCGCCGCCGGGCCTGCCCGGCTGTCCCCGGAGACCCGGGAAACGCTGACGACCAGCGCGCCGGCGACGGCGTCGGCGACGACTCGTCAGCGTTTCCTGCCGTGGAGGGGGGCCGCCGGGGCCCCTACAGACCGACCTCCTCCAGGGCGTCGTCGTAGGCCTCCAGGGCGTCGGTGCTCGACAGGCCGCGGGCGACGGCGGCGGTGTACACGCTCTCCAGCCCGCCGGCCAGCGCGGCGTGGCGACGGTCCCACTCCGCCTGGTCGCTGCGCCAGTACCCGAGGACGAGGTACGCGCGGCTGGACAGCCCCCGCTCGTACCGGAGGTGGCGACGGAGCGCCCGGGTCGCCCCGGCCTCACCGGCGCACCAGACGTAGCCGGGCCCCGGCGGCAGCTCCAGGTCGCGGAGCTGGTCGAGCAGGCCGCTGGGGGCGAGCCCGTTGCCCGTGCCGCAGAGCCACCGCGTGCTGGCCGCCCCGGGGAGCGGCAGCCGGTCGGCGGACCCGGGCACCTCGACCAGCGCGGAGGTGGGCAGCGGGCTGCTCGCGGCGATCCGCGCCAGGGCGGGCAGGCCGCTCAGGTCGGCGACCAGCAGCTGCCAGGCCGCCTCCGGTGGCGGCGCGTACCAGCCCATCGCCGCGCTGAGCACGACGACGTCGCCCGGCGTGGCCCGCCGTGCCCACGTCGACCCCGGACCCGGCCCGTGCACCGCGACGTCGACGGCCAGGGTCGCGGCGACGGGGTCGAAGGACCGCACCGTGTAGCTGCGCTCCACCGTGTCGCGGCGGTCCGCGCCGGGCAGGGTGAGGACGACCCGCTCGTCCGCGACCCCGGAGGAACCGAAGGCGGTCAGGTCCGCGACCCCGTCCCGCGCTCCGGCGGGCCCCATCCGCACCCGCACGAGGTGCGGGGTCAGCGACGTCGTGTCCAGCACGGCGGCGCGGAACAGCGTCGGCTCGGGCACCCGCCCACGCTAGCCCGCGGGTGGGCCCTGCCCGAGCGTTCTCCGCGTGGGAGGATGGCGGGCGATGCCTTCCACCGCGAGCGACGCCCTCCGCCGCGCCGTGATCGATCGTGCCGTCGACGACCTGACCGACGAGCTCGTCGAGCTTCGTCGCGACCTCCACGCCCACCCCGAGATCAGCCACGCGGAGCACCGCACGACGGCCCTGGTGGTCGAGCGCCTGGAGCGGGCCGGCCTGGTGGTCAAGGTGCTGCCGGTGGGCACGGGTGCCTGGTGCGACGTGCTGCCGACCGGCTTCGACTACACCGACGGCCTGGTCGGGCTGCGGGCCGACCTCGACGCGCTGCCGATCGGGGAGCGGACCGACCTCCCCTTCGCCTCGACCGTGCCCGGGGTGGCCCACGCCTGCGGGCACGACGTGCACACCACGATCCTGCTCGGGGTGGGCCTGGTGCTCGCCCGGCTGCGGGAGGAGCACCTGCTGACCCGCGGCGTCCGGCTGATCTTCCAGCCCGCCGAGGAGACCAACCCCGGCGGTGCCGTCGACGCGATCGAGGGCGGCGTCCTGACCGACGTCCGGGAGATCTACGCGCTGCACTGCGACCCGCGCACCGACCTCGGCCAGATCGCGCTCAAGGTCGGCCCGATCACCTCCGCCGTGGACCAGGTGCGTGTCACCCTCACCGGCACCGGGCGGGCACACCTCGCGGCCGCACCTGACCCAGGACGTCGTGGGGGCGCTGGGGGCGCTCGCCAGCCAGATGCAGCTCCTGCTGTCCCGGCGGGTCGACCCGCGCAGCGGCGTCTCGCTGATGTGGGGGCGGGTGCAGGCCGGCTCGGTGGCCAACGCCATCCCGAGCTCCGGTGAGATCGAGGGGACCCTGCGCGCCCTCGACGTCGCCGGCTGGGAGCAGGCCAAGGCCCTGGTGCCCTCGCTCATCGCGGACGTGGTCCGGCCTTTCGGGGTCGAGGTCCACGTGACCGTGAACGACGGCGTCCCGCCCGCGGTCAACCACGCGCGCGGGGTCCGCCGGCTCACCCGCGCCGCGGAGGAGATGCTGGGGCCGCACGGGGTGACCACCACCGAGCAGTCGCTGGGCGGGGAGGACTTCTCCTGGATGCTGCAGCAGGTGCCGGGGGCGCTGGCCCGGCTGGGGGTCCGTCCGCCCGGGGCCTCCTCGACGCCCGACATCCACCAGCCGAACTTCGTCGCCGACGAGAGGTGCATCCCGGTGGGCCTGCGCGTGCTGGCCGACGTCGCCTCCTCCGCCGAGCGCCCAGGCATCTGAGCCCGGCTCGACCTCCTGGGGAAAGGATCCGTGGACGAGTGAGCACCATCGACTGGGAGGCGCTCCGCCAGCGGGCGCGGGCCATGACCGCCCACGCCTACGCGCCGTACTCCGACTACCAGGTGGGGGCCGCGGCCCTGGTCGACGACGGCCGGGTCGTCGTCGGCTGCAACGTGGAGAACGCCGCCTACGGGGTGGCGCTGTGCGCGGAGTGCGGCCTGGTCTCGGCCCTGCACGCGAGCGGCGGCGGACGGCTGGTGGCCCTCGCCTGCGTCGACAAGCGCGGGTCGGCCCTGATGCCGTGCGGCCGCTGCCGCCAGCTGCTGTGGGAGCACGGCGGCCCCGACTGCCTCCTCGACACCCCGCAAGGCATCCTGCCGATGTCAGCGGTGCTGCCGCAGGCTTTCGGCGTCGACCAGCTGGACCAGGTGGAGCGGCACCCGGCCCCCACTCCCGCACCCCCCACCCCGAGGACACCATGACGCTCCCTCCCGACCTGCTGCGCTCCCTGCCCAAGGTCTCCCTGCACGACCACCTCGACGGCGGGCTGCGCCCCGGCACGGTCTTCGAGCTGGCCACCGAGATCGGCCGCCCGCTGCCGGCGGACAGCCCGGAGGCGCTCGGGCGCTGGTTCGCCGACGCGGCCAACTCGGGGTCGCTGGTCCGGTACCTGGAGACCTTCGACCACACCGTCGCCGTCATGCAGACCCCCGAGCACCTGCGTCGCGTCGCCCGCGAGTTCGTCGAGGACCTCGCCGCCGACGGCGTGGTGTACGCCGAGGCCCGGTGGGCTCCCGAGCAGCACACCCAGGGCGGGCTCACCGAGGCCGCCGCCGTCGAGGCCGTCCGTGACGGGCTGGCGGAGGGGATGATCGTCTGCGCCGACCGGGGGCAGCGGCTGCAGGTGCAGCAGCTGGTGACGTCGATGCGGCACGTGGAGCCGTCGACGAGGATCGCCGAGCTGGCCCTGGCCTACCGCGACCAGGGGGTGGCGGGCTTCGACATCGCCGGCGCCGAGGACGGCTTCCCCGCCGAGCGGTTCCTGCCCGCGTTCCAGCTGCTCAAGCAGGCGAGCTTCCCGTACACGATCCACGCCGGCGAGGCGGCCGGGGTCGACTCGGTCTGGGGCGCGCTGCAGGTGTGCAGCGCCAACCGCATCGGGCACGGCGTGCGCATCGTCGAGGACATCACGAGCAACGACGACGGCTCGGTGACGCTGGGCCGGCTGGCCGCCTACGTCCGCGACCAGCAGGTGCCGCTGGAGCTGTGCCCGTCCTCCAACGCCCAGACCGGGGCCGTCTCCTCGCTGGACGCGCACCCCTTCGCCCTGCTCGACGGTCTGGGCTTCGTGGTCACGGTCAACAGCGACAACCAGCTGATGAGCGGCACCACCCTGAGCCAGGAGATGGCGGTCCTCGTCGACCGCCTCGGCTACGACCTCGACGGCCTCGAGCGGATCACCGTGAACGCCGCGGCCAGCGCCTTTCTGCCCTACCCGCTGCGCGAGGAGCTGATCGACGAGGTCATCCTCCCCGGCTTCGACGCCGCGCGGGGCTGAGTCCTCGCCGAGTTGTCAGCGGCGGTGGTGGCCAGGGCGACCACTCACGCTGACAACTCGGCCCAGGGGTGGCGGCGGGGGGCGGCGGGCGGTGGACCTCAGGTGCAGTGCCGCAGGATCGCGAGCGTGAGGACGCGGGCGCAGGTGAGCACCTCCGGCAGCGGGACCCGCTCGCCGGGGGCGTGGGCGGTGCGGATGTCGCCCGGGCCGTAGTGCAGGGTCGGGATCCCGGCGGCGGCGTAGAGACGCAGGTCGCTGCCGTAGGGGGCGCCGTGCTCACCCGGCGGGGGACCGCCGACCACGGCGGAGTGGGCCATGCCGACGACGTCGCGCAGCACGTGCCCCGACGGCAGGTGCCCTCCCGCGAACCGGCCGCCCGGCCACGTCACCACCGGCGGGTGGTCGCGGAGGAAGGGGTCGTCCGCGGCCGCCTCCGCCACCGCCGCCTCCAGCTCGGCGCGGGCGGCGGCCGGGTCCTCCTCGATCCGCAGCCCGTAGCGGCCCTCGGCGACCAGCAGGTCGGGGACGCTGCTCGCCCAGTCGCCGGCGCCCAGCCGGCCCACCGACAGCGGGTAGGCCACCGGGAGGTGGCGCAGCAGCGGCTCCGGGTCGGCGTTGCGCCGCTCCTGCAGTGCGGCCAGGGCCCGGTGCAGGCCGAGGTAGCCGTCGATGGCCGAGACGCCGGCGTAGGCGGTGCTGCCGTGAGTGGCGACCCCGGGCACCTCGAGACGGAAGGTCAGGGCGCCGGCGTTCGCCGTCACCAGTGCCAGCCGGGTGGGTTCGGGGATGATGCAGGCCGCGCCCCGGTGGCCGCGCTGCAGGGTGGCGAAGGCGCCCAGCCCGCCGTCCTCCTCACCGACGGCGCAGTGCACCGCGAACGGCCGCACCAGCTCGACGCCGCTCACCCGGACGGCGGCGGCCGCGGCCAGCACCGCGGCGATGCCGCCCTTCATGTCGTTGCTGCCGCGGCCGACGAGGTGGTCACCCTCGATCACGGGCGTGAACGGGTCGGAGGCCCAGGACGCCCGGTCGCCCGGAGGGACGACGTCGACGTGCACCTGCAGCACCAGCGCGGGCACCGGGTCCTCCCCGTTCCGGCCTCTGTCAGTGCCGACCAGGCCCCACGCCTCGCTCCGCCCGACCTCCTCGCCGGGGTGGTCGGGATGGGCGCGGAGCGCGGGCAGGTCCAGCGGCCAGTGGTCCACCTCGTGACCCAGAGCGGCGAGCCGGCGGGCCAGCAGGGCCTGGATCTCGACCTCCGCGTCACTCCCGCCGACGCTCGGCACGGCGACCAGATCCTGCAGCGTGGCCACCGCCGCCCCGTCGTCCACGGCGGCGAGAGCGGCAGCCTCGGTGGCGGTGAGCACCGGGTCAATGTAGTGGCGCCGGCGCATAGGGTTCCCTCCATGAGCTCACGCGTGCTGACCGCCGTCGCCTGGCCGTACGCCAACGGTCCGCGCCACATCGGTCACGTCTCCGGATTCGGGGTCCCCTCCGACGTCTTCTCCCGGTACCGGCGGATGATCGGCGACGACGTGCTGATGGTCTCGGGCACCGACGAGCACGGCACGCCGATCTCGGTGCAGGCCGAGCGCGAGGGGATGACCACCCGCCAGCTCGCCGACAAGTACAACCGGGTGATCGTCGAGGACCTCCAGGGTCTCGGCCTGTCCTACGACCTGTTCACCCGCACGACCACCCGCAACCACTACGCGGTCGTCCAGGAGCTGTTCCTCGGGCTCTGGGAGAACGGCTACGTCGTCCCCAAGACGGCGATGGGGGCGGTCAGCCCCTCGACCGGCCGGACGCTGCCGGACCGCTACATCGAGGGCACCTGTCCGATCTGCGGCTACGACAGCGCCCGCGGCGACCAGTGCGACAACTGCGGCAACCAGCTGGACCCGGCCGACCTCATCGACCCCGTGAGCCGCGATCAACGGCGAGACGCCCAAGTTCGTCGAGACCGAGCACTTCTTCCTCGACCTGCCCGCGCTGGCCGGCTCGCTCGGGAAGTGGCTGGGCGAGCGCACCGACTGGCGCCCGAACGTGCTCAGGTTCAGCCAGAACCTGCTCGCCGACCTCCGGCCCCGCGCGATCACCCGGGACCTCGACTGGGGCGTGCCCGTTCCGCTGGACGGCTGGCGCGACCAGCCCATGAAGCGGCTCTACGTCTGGTTCGACGCCGTCATCGGCTACCTCTCGGCCTCGGTGGAGTGGGCCCGGCGCACCGGCGACCCGGACGCCTGGCAGCGCTGGTGGACCGACCCGGAGGCGCTCGGCTACTACTTCATGGGCAAGGACAACATCGTCTTCCACTCCGTCATCTGGCCGGGCATCCTGCTCGGCCACAACGGCGAGGGCGACCACGGCGGCACCACGGGGCCGCTGGGGAAGCTGCGGCTGCCGGACGAGGTGGTGTCCAGTGAGTACCTGACGATGAGCGGTGCCAAGTTCTCCACGAGCCGCAACAAGGTCATCTACGTCGGGGACTTCCTGCGCGACTTCGGCCCCGATGCGCTGCGCTACTTCATCGCCGTCGCCGGGCCCGAGTCGACCGACTCCGACTTCACCTGGGACGAGTTCGTCCGCCGCACCAACTTCGAGCTGGCCAACGAGTGGGGCAACCTCGTCAACCGCTCGGTCTCGATGGCGCACAAGAACAACGGCGCCGTCCCGACGCCGGGCACCCTGACCGACCTGGACCAGACCCTGCTGGCCACCGCCCGGGGCTCCTTCGACGTCGTGGGCGAGCTGCTGGGACGCAACCGGCTCAAGGCGGCGATGAGCGAGGCCATGCGCGTCGCGGGGGCGGCCAACAAGTACCTCTCCGACGCCGAGCCGTGGAAGCTCAAGGACGACCCCGAGCGCCGCGACACCGTGCTGCACACCGCGCTGCAGGTGGTCAGCGACGTGAACACCCTGATGACGCCGTTCCTGCCGCACGCCGCGCAGAAGGTGCACGAGGCGCTGGGGGGCACCGGGGTGTGGGCGGCGCAGCCCGAGATCCGCGAGGTCGGCGAGGAGGGTGGGCCCGACTACCCGGTGATCATGGGCGACTACGCCGCGCAGCAGGCCCGGTGGGCCAGCACGCCGCTGGAGGTCGGACGGCCGCTCCGCAAGCCGACCCCGCTGTTCCCCAAGCTGGACGAGAAGCTCGGTCAGACCGGTCCGGCGTGGGCGCCGATCGAGTCCTGACCTCACACCCGTTCGGGACCCGACTCCGGCCGGCGTGAGGGCGGGTGCTGCCCGCGGCGGCGCCGGCGCCACCTAGGGTGCCTGCATGGACCAGCGACTCGAGGCCGTCTACGGCGACGTCATCCGCCGCAACCAGGGAGAACCGGAGTTCCACCAGGCCGTGCTCGAGGTCTTCGAGTCCCTCGGGCCGGTGCTGGACCGCCACTCCGAGTACACCGAGGCCGCCGTGCTGGCCCGGCTGTGCGAGCCCGAGCGCCAGATCATCTTCCGGGTGCCGTGGGTGGATGACGACGGCCGGATCCAGATCAACCGCGGGTTCCGGGTGGAGTTCAACTCCGCGCTCGGCCCCTACAAGGGCGGCCTGCGGTTCCACCCCAGCGTCAACGCCGGCATCGTCAAGTTCCTCGGCTTCGAGCAGGTGTTCAAGAACTCGCTGACCGGGATGCCGATCGGCGGCGGCAAGGGCGGTTCCGACTTCGACCCGCGCGGCCGCAGCCAGGGCGAGGTGATGCGCTTCTGCCAGTCGTTCATGAGCGAGCTGTACCGCCACATCGGGGAGTACACCGACGTGCCGGCCGGTGACATCGGCGTGGGCGGTCGCGAGATCGGCTACCTGTTCGGGCAGTACAAGCGCATCACCAACCGCTACGAGTCCGGGGCCCTGACCGGCAAGGGGGTGACCTGGGGCGGCTCGCTGGTCCGCACCGAGGCCACCGGCTACGGCACGGTGCTGTTCGTCGAGGAGATGCTGCGCAGCCGGGGGACCACGATCGAGGGTCGCCGCGTCACCATCTCCGGCTCCGGCAACGTGGCGACCTACGCCGTGGCCAAGGCGCAGCAGCTCGGCGGCCGGGTGGTGGCCTGCTCGGACTCCTCGGGCTACGTGGTGGACGAGGCGGGCATCGACCTCGAGCTCCTGCAGCAGGTCAAGGAGGTGGAGCGCGCCCGGATCTCGGTCTACGCCGACCGGCGCGGCTCGGCGCACTTCGTCGCGGGCGGCAACATCTGGGAGGTGGACGCCGAGGTGGCCCTGCCCTGCGCGACGCAGAACGAGCTGGACGAGGACGACGCGGCCCGGCTCGTGCGCGGCGGCCTGGTGGCCGTGGCCGAGGGGGCGAACATGCCGACCACGCCGGCGGCCACCCGGGTGCTGCAGCAGGCCGGCGTCCTGTTCGGGCCCGGCAAGGCGGCCAACGCCGGTGGGGTCGCGACCTCGGCGTTGGAGATGCAGCAGAACGCCAGCCGGGACGCCTGGACCGAGGAGTTCACCGAGCACCGGCTCACCGACATCATGGTCTCGATCCACCAGCGCTGCCGCGACACCGCCGAGGAGTACGGCCAGCCGGGCAACTACGTCGCCGGCGCCAACATCGCGGGCTTCGTCAAGGTCGCCGACGCCGTGATCGCCCTCGGCGTCATCTGACCGTCCCCCCTCTGGTCAGCCGGGCTCGGGCAGGGCGAGCCGGTGCAGCCGGGCCGGACCGTCGACCCGCCAGTGGCTCGTCGCCGTCGGGTAGGCGCGGGTCGTCCAGCTCCGGCCGTCCGCGGCGAACGCCTCGACCAGGCTGCCGTCGACCAGCACCCGGACGGCGTCCCCCGCGCCGAAGGACGGCGCCAGCACCAGCTGCTCGGAGTCCCCGTCGACCAGGGTGAGCCCGACCGCGCCCTCCCCGAGCACCTCGAACGCGGCGACGCGCACCGCCTCGTCCGCGGGCAGCTCGGCAGCGCGCAGCCCGGTGAGCTCGCGAGCTGGCCGGCTGGCCAGCACGCCGTCGGTCAGAGCCAGCTCGCGCGGGAAGGTGAGCGTGCCTGCCCAACCGGCCGCCGCCACCTGCTCCGGGGTCCGGTCGAGCTCCCAGGCCCACCCCCAGAGCAGGACGCGGTCGCCGTCGGCCAGCAGCTGCGGGGCGTAGAAGGCTGGTCCCTCGTCGAGCACCCCTCCGGTGGCGGCCACGAACCGCAGGCCCGGCCCGACCGGCTCCAGGTCCCCGACGAGGTAGCGGACGCCGACCAGGTCGCCGACACCGTCCTGGACGGCCCGCCACAGCGAGACCAGCATCACCCACCGCCCGTCCAGCCGCACGAGGTTGGGGCACTCCCAGATGTTGGCCGGCGCCACCTCCGCGGCCACGGGGTCGTCGCTGGTCAGCAGCGGCCCGAGGGGCTCCCAGCGCTGCAGATCGTCGCAGGCCCAGTGCAGGAGCTGAGGCTTCCCGTCCGGGGTCGGGCGGCCCGCGCCCTGGACGGCGTAGCGGCGGCGGTCGACGGTGAGCAGGAACGGGTCCCGGACGTCGGGCAGGGCGGGGTCCTGCGACGCCGGGACGACCGCGGTGACCGTCTGCTCCCAGTGCCGGAGCGTGCGGTCGCTGGTGGCCAGCAGCACCTGGGCGTCGGAGGCGTCGGCCGTCACGGCGGTGTAGACCGCGGTCGGCACCCCGCCGTCGTCGACGAGGCACCCGCTCCAGCAGCCGGCCGCGTCGGCCTGGCCGGGACGCGGGACGAGGGCGAGCGGCTGCTCGGTCCAGTGCAGCAGGTCGGGGGAGCTGACGTGACCCCAGGCGATCGCCCCGTGCACCGCAGCGCTCGGGTTGTGCTGGAAGAAGACGTGCCAGGTCCCGTCCACCCGCGCGAGCCCGTTGGGGTCGTTGAGCCAGCCCCGCCGGGGTCGCCCGTGCAGCCGGGGGAAGGTGGGGTCGTCGTCCATGGGATCTCCGATCGTCCGGCGCACGGCCCGGCAGGCCGGTGGGTGACCGACGGTAGCGGCCCGGGCGCGCCGGTGCCACGGGTTCGCTGCCGGGCGGTTCCCGGAGCGGCGGTACCGTCGTGACCAACCACGACCGATCACGGAGGAGAGCCGTCATGGGCTGGGCCCGCACCGAGAAGACGGCACTGCTGGACACGCTCCGCCGCGCCGATCCCGACGCACCCACGCTGTGCCAGGGCTGGGACGCCAAGCGTCTGCTCGCCCACCTGGTGCAGCGCGAGCAGGACCCCGCCGGCGCCGTGCGGGACGCTGCCCGCCGCGCCGCGCCCGGCCAGGAGAAGTACCTCGGCCGGCTGGCCGACCCGGCCGGGACCCCGGACGGCTGGGCGGGGCTCATCGACCGCTTCGACGACGGGCCGCCCCGCTGGTCGCCCATGAGCTGGGCGGGCGAGGCGGTCAACAGCCTCGAGTACCTGATCCACCACGAGGACCTCCGCCGCGGGGCGGGAGCAGCCGCGCCCCGGGTCCTCCCGGCGGCGCACCAGGACGCCGTCTTCCGGCAGGTGGTGCTGGCGGCCCGGCTCAAGCTCCGCCGGTCCCCGGTCGGGGTGAGCCTGGCCCGCCCCGGCGGGGCGTCGGCCGCGGTGCGCACCGGCAGCCCGGCGCTGGCGGTGACGGGTGACCCGGTGGAGCTGGCGCTGTGGGTGAGCGGTCGACGGGCGGCGGCGCGGGTCTCCCTGACCGGCTCGTCCGAGGCCAAGCAGGCGCTGGAGGACTGGCTCGCCCGGTCCTAGCAGGCGGGCCGGCCCCCGGTGGGCCGGTCTGGTCGGGCGGCGTCCGCTCCGGCACGGGCGGTCCCGTGGCCTCAGACCGGGATGGTCCAGGTGAGCTGGAGGCCGCCGGTGGGGGAGGAGGCGAGGTCCAGGCTGCCGCCGAGCGCCTCGGCGCGGGCGCGCAGGCCGGTGAGGCCGCTGAGCTCGACGTCGGCCGCCAGTCCGGTCCCGTCGTCGCTGACGGTCACGGAGAGCCGCCGGCCGTCCGTGGCCAGCCGGACCTCGGCGGCGGTGGCGTTGGCGTGCAGGGCGACGTTGGTCACCGCCTCGCGCACCACTCCCTCCACCTCGGCAGCCAGCGTGCGGTGGAGCAGGACGTCGACCGGACCCTCGATCCGGAGGGTGGGGGAGAAGCCGAGCACGGGCGCCAGCTCGTGCACCGCGACCATCAGCCGGCCGTGGAACGAGTCGGTGGCCGCGCGAGCGCTCTGCAGGGCGAGGATCGAGGTGCGGATGCGTCGGATGGTGTCGTCGAGCTGGCCGACGGTGTCTTCCAGCCGGGACCGGACCGCCGGGTTGCGCACGGCGCTCATCGTCGCCTGCAGGGTGAGGCCGGCGGCGAAGAGCTTCTGCACGACGTGGTCGTGCAGGTCGCGGGCGATCCGGGCCCGGTCCTCCATCACGGCCAGCTGCTGCTGCTCGCGGCGGGACTCGGCCAGCTCCAGGGCCAGGGCGGCCTGGCCGGCGAAGCCCTCGGCGAGCTCGAGGTCGGTGCTGGTGAACGGGACGGGGTCCACCCGCAGGGCCAGGATGGCGCCCTGCAGCCGGCTGGTGCCGCGGAAGGGCAGGGCCATCGCTTCAGTGACGGGCACGAGGGGCTGCAGCGTCGCGTAGATGCCGGTGGCCTGGGTCATCGCTTTCCCGGCCAGCACCCCGCGACCTTCTTTCATGGCCCGCCCGGCGATGCTGCTGGCTACCGGGTAGCGCAGCTCCCGCAGCCGTTCGACGCCGCGGCCGCAGCTGACCGCGACCGCGAGCACCTCCGGGTCCAGCGGGTCCGCCAGGATGATGGCCACGGTGTCGGCCTGGGCCAGTCGCTGGACGGTGGTCGCGATGTGCTCCAGGACCTTCTCGGACTGCGCGTCCCCGGAGAGCAGCAGCTGGCTGATCTCGGTCGAGGCGGTCAGCCACTCCAGGCGGCGCTGAGACTCCCCGTACAGCCGGGCGTTCTCGATGGCGATCCCGGCAGGGGCCACCAGGGCGCTGACGATCGTCTCGTCCTCGTCGCTGAACTCCTCCCCGTCGAGCCGGTTGGCCAGGAAGAGGTTGCCGTGGTTCTGACCAGCCGAGCCCACCGGGACCCCGAGGAGCGAGCGCACTCCGGTGGCGGCCACCGGGGTCCGGAGTGTTGTCTGCTCGGGGAATGAGCGGCGCAGCGGCAGCTGCCCCTGCGGCACGATCCCGGACAGGCCGCCTGGCCGCTCGTCCCCGACGACCGAGCGTGGGGGACGCTTGTCGGTGCCACTCTGGATGAACTGCTCGAGCGCCCCGCTGGGGCCGACGACCTCGAGCACGGCGTACTCGGCATCGACCACCCGTCGTGCAGACTCCACGATCAGCTGGAGCAGGCTGTCGAGAGACAGCTCGGCCACGATCGCCCGCTCCACGGCGACGAGGCTGCGCAACCGCTCGTGTGTACCGCTGCTGCTCAGCTGCTGGGAGCGGGCCACGGACGTTCTCCTGGGGGTCGTGCATCGGTAGATGCGGTACGGAGACGGCGACGTCAACCCCCGGGACGTCGGTCAGTCGAGGTCAGACTACTCGCCCGGGTGGCGATCCGTGGACCCTCCGAAGCAGGTGCGTGGATCCCGCGCCGTATGACGGTCTCACCCGGTCAGCGGGACGCTCCAACGCAGGAGCAGTCCCCCTTGCGGGCTCTGCCCCAGCTCCAGCCGTCCGCCACGGCTCTCCGCCCGGTACCGCAGGTTGGACAGCCCGCTGCGCCGGTGCGAGGGACCCAGCCCCACGCCGTTGTCCGACACGGTCAGCACCAGCGACCGTTCGGTCGTGACGAGGCTGACGTCGACGGCGGTGGCAGCAGCGTGCTTGGCGGAGTTGGTGAGCGACTCTCGCAGCACCGCCTCCACCTCGCGGCTCAGGTCCTCGTCCACCACGGTGTCCAGCGGGCCCTCGAAGGACAGCAGCGGCGCGAACCCGAGCACGGGGGTGAGCTCCCCCAGAACCTGCAGCACACACGCGCGCACCGAGGTCCCGGGCAGGTCGAGCGTCTGCAGCTCGAAGATCGACGTCCGGATGGTGCGGATCGTGTCGTCGAGGGTGTCCACCACACCGGTCAGCCGCCGCTGCACCGCCGCGGTGGGAACCATCATCACCGCTCCCTGGATGCTCAGCCCGGCGGCGAACAGCTTCTGCACGACCTGCTCGTGGATGTCCCGGGCGATCCCCGCGCGGTCCTCCAACATGGTGAGCCGCTGGTGGTTGCTGCGGGAGTCCGCCAGCTCCAGGGCGAGGCCCATCTGGCTGACGAAGCCATCGGCCAGCTCCAGATCGGCCGCGCTGAACGCGAGGTCGGAGAGCCGTCCGACGATGATCGCCCCCCGAGGCCGGCCGGACCCCTGGAGGGGAAAGGTCACCAGGTGGTGCACCGGCGGGAGCGCGAACTCCTCGAGGATCGGCCCGAGCTTGTCCGCAACGCCCTTCAGCACCCGGAAGCGTCCCTCCTTCATCACCTGCTGCGCCTCGCTCCCGGCCGCCGGGAACCGCAGTCCCTGCAGCTCCCGCGCGCCGACGCCGTTCACAACTTCCAGGACCAGCTGAGCCGGGTCGTCCGGCGCGGGCAGCACGATGCCCACCGTCTCGGCGTCGACCAGCTCACGCAGGGCGCCGGCGATGTCGTGCAGCATCGTCTGGTCGTCGGTGACGGCGATCAGCCGGTTGCTGACCTCCGCGCTGACCCGCAGCCACTGCTGGCGACGCTGCGCCTTAGCGTGGAGGCGGGCGTTCTCGATGGCGATGCTCGACGTGGCGGCCAAGGCGATGACCAGGTTCTCGTCCTCGGCGCTGAAGTCCGGCTGACCCACGAGCTTGGACAGGTACAGGTTGCCGTAGATCGAGCTGGCGGAGCGGATGGGGACGGCGAGGAGCGGGCCCATCGGCGGGTGGCCTGAGGGGAAGCCCGACGAGCGGTGGTCCTCGGACGGCGCATGAAGGCGGATCGGCTCGGGTGTCTCCACGAGGGCGCCGAGCAGGCCTCGGACCTCCGGCAGCTTCCCGATGCCGGCAACGGTGGCCTCGTCCATGCCGCGGTGGAGGAACTCCTCGAGCCGGCCCTCGTTGATGACCAGGAGGGCCGCGTACTGGGCGCCGGAGATCTCCTGGGCGTGGGTGACGACGCGCTCCAGCAGGCCTTCCAGTGACAGCTCCGAGACGATGGCCCGGTTTGCTGCGCTCAGTTTGCGCAGGCGTATCTCGGGGGACTGGGTCTCCCCGTCGATGCGGTCCAGCATGTGTGCTCCTCAGCCGACTTCGCTCCCCGAGCTGTCCTGCTGATCCCCGCATCAACGACGCGCGTGTGGCGCGTGGGGTCAGCCTACGTCGCCGCGACCACCTGGACCGTCTCCGACCCTGGGTGCTGCCGGGCGGCGGTGGGCCCGACCTCCGCTCACCGGCCCGACAGGGCCGGGTGGGGGACAGCCTGGAGCGTGCGCCGCGCGACCCCCATCGAGACGGGCCGGCACCCCAGCGCGAGGGCGTGCGCCCGGGTCGCCGGCTCCGCCCGCCACAGCGCCACACCGCGGCGGAGCAGGACCCGGACCGGCTTGCGGTGCTCGAGCACATCCCGCAGGAAGCGGCGCAGGGAGGTCGCCGTCCGCGAGCGGTCCAGGTAGAGCGCGTCCGAGGGCACGCCGGCCGCCCGCACCGACGCCACGACCTCGGGGGCGAAGACGCCCTCGACCACCACGACGCGCGCGGAGCCCAGGTCGAGGAGGCGGGAGCCGCAGCGCCGGCTCTGGACGAGGTCGTAGACCGGCACGTCGGCGCTGCCGGTGCGGGAGAGGCGGACCACCGCGGCCACGGCGGCCTCCTGGTCCCAGGAGCGGGGGTCGTCCCAGTCGACGATGCCAAGGGTGTGCGGCAGGTCCGGGTGATTGCCGTCGCGGTAGAAGTCGTCGAGGTTCAGCCGGGGGTGCCCCGCACCAGCGGCCAGCCGTGACTTGCCGCTCCCGGAGGCGCCCGCCACCAGGACGACGGTGCGGGGGGTGGCCTCACCGGCCGTGCCGCCGGCCGAGGGGCTCGCAGGGGCGGGCATGCCGGAATCCTAGGGCCGCGCGGTTGGAGCGCCGGGCGGGCTGTCAGCCCTCGGCCAGGGCCCGTCCCCGCAGCTCCGGGAGCGCCGCGGCCGAGGCCGCCGCGACCAGGAACACGGCCGCGAACACCCCGAACACCAGCCCGGTGCCGCCGGCCCCGCTGAGCAGCGGGACGCTGAGCGGCGCGATCACCGAGGCGATCCGCCCGATCCCGGCCGCCCAGCCCGCGCCCGTACCCCGCAGCGGGGTGGGGTAGAGCTCAGGGGTCGCGGCGTACAGCGCGCCCCAGGCGCCCAGGTTGAAGAACGACAGCAGCATGCCCGCCGTGAGCACCGTCGCCACCCCGTTCTCCGCCCCCGCCCCCGGAGCCGACGCGAACAGCGCGGCCGCGGCGGCGGAGCCGACGAGGGCGGCCACCAGGGTCCGGCGCCGGCCCCAGCTCTCGACCAGCACGGCGGCGACGGCGTAGCCGGGCAGCTGGGCGAGGGTGATCAGCAGGGTGTAGCCGAAGGAGCGGACGAGGGAGAAGCCCGAGGCGTAGAGCAGGCTGGGGAGCCAGATGAAGGCGCCGTAGTAGGAGAAGTTGACGCAGAACCAGACGGCCCACAGGGCTGCGGTCCGCCGGCGCAGCGGGCGGGCCCAGAGCGCGGCGACGCGGCTGCCACCGCGGGTCGTGCTAGCAGCGGGCGGCTCGTCGCGCTCGGGGACGGCCGTTCCCGTCCGGCCGCCGGCGGACTCCTCGAAGCCGCGGACCACCGACTCGGCCTCGTCGTGGCGGCCCTTCGACTCCAGGAACCGGACCGACTCGGGGAGTCCCCACCGCACCACCACCGCGTACAGCGCCGGGAGGGCGCCGATGGCCAGGGCCCAGCGCCAGCCGTCGTCGCTGCTGGGGACGACGAGGAAGCCGATCAGGGCCGCGAGGGTCCAACCGACGGCCCAGAACGACTCCAGCAGCACCACGACCCGGCCGCGGATCCGTGCGGGGGCGAACTCGCTCACCAGGGTGGAGGCGACGGGCAGCTCGGCTCCGAGCCCGAGCCCGACGACGAAGCGGAAGACGAGCAGCGCGGCGAGCGACCAGGACAGGGCGGAGACCCCCGTCATCACGCCGTAGACCAGCAGGGTGAGGGCGAACACCTGGCGACGGCCGTACCGGTCGGCCAGCAGCCCACCGAGGGCGGCACCGACGGCCATCCCGACGAAGCCGATCGAGGCGATGTAGGAGGCCTCGCCGGGCGAGAGCCGCCACTGCACGCTGAGCGCGGCGATGACGAAGGAGATGAGGCCGACGTCGAGGGCGTCCAGGGCCCAGCCCGCGCCCGAGCCGAGCAGCAGGCGGCGGTGCCGGGGGGTGAACGGGAGGACGTCCAGCCGCTGCACCCGCGTCGCGGTCGCGCCTCCCGGGGCCGGGGTGGGGAGCCGCTCCGAGTGGTCGGTGCTCACGGGACCTGCAGCTCGCCCATGGTGTCCCAGCCGCTGCCCTCCACCTGCCGGCTGACGATCTGCGGGGTCCGCGCCAGGGCCGGGCGCATGTCCTGCATCGCCTTCGCGAAGTGCGGGCTGCTGACGTGCGGGCCGGCCCCGTCGTCGGCAAAGGCTTCGACGAGCACGAACTCGTGCGGGTTCTCCACGCTCCGCGACCACTCGAACCAGAGGTTGCCCGGCTCCTGCCGGGTCGCGGTGGTGAAGTCCTCCACGACGTCCAACCACCGGTCGGTCCAGTCAGGCGTGGTCTCGAACTTGACGACGATGAGGTACATGGGGCTCCTCTGCTGGGCTTCGGGTCGGGTCGGGCGCATGGCTCAGAGGCCGAGGGCGGTGCTCATCTCGCTGCGGACGCGGGTCATTCTGTCGCGTGCCCGCTGCCGGGCCGCGACGACGTCGTCCTCGGGCTCCTCGCGCACCTCCAGGTAGCACTTGAGCTTCGGCTCGGTCCCGGACGGCCGGACGACCGCCCGGATGCTGGCCCCGCGGAGCAGGAGGGCGTCGGTGGCCGGCAGCGCGGGCGATCCCGCCGCGAGGTCCTCCACCTCGACCGGCTCACCGTCGAGCGTCGCCGGCGGCTCCGCGCGCAGCCGGGTCATCGCCTGCTGGATCAGGGCGAGGTCGCTCACCCGGACCGACAGCTGGCTGGTGTGGTGCACGCCGTGCACCCGGTCGATCTCCTCCAGCCGGTCGGCGAGCGTGCGGCCGCGCGCCCGGAGGTCGGCGGCCAGCGCCAGGACCCGGACCAGGGCGGAGATGCCGTCCTTGTCGGGCACCGCCACCGGGTCGACGCAGTAGCCGATCGCCTCCTCGTAGCCGAACGCGAGCCCGGGCACCCGGCCGATCCACTTGAACCCGGTCAGGGTGGCGACGAACGGCTGGGCCGACGCCGCGGCCAGCCGGGCCAGCAGGGTGCTGGAGACGAGGGAGCAGGCGTAGGTGCCGCGCACGCCACGGCGCAGGGCGTCGTCGCCCAGGAGGGCTCCGAGCTCGTCCCCGGTGAGCATCCGCCAGAGCCCGTCGACGCGGGTGGCCACCGCGCAGCGGTCCGCGTCGGGGTCGTTGGCCACCACGAGGTCGGTCTCGGCCGCCTGCGCCTCCGCCAGGGCCAGGTCGACCGCCCCCGGCTCCTCCGGGTTGGGGAAGGGGACGGTGGGGAAGTCGGGGTCGGGCTCGGCCTGGGCGGCGACGACCCGCGGCGCCGGGAAGCCGGCCGCGGCGACCACCTGCTCGACCAGGGCGCCGCCCACCCCGTGCATCGGGGTGTAGACCCAGCGGAGCTCCCGCGGAGCCCCGGGCGGCACGAGCGAGGCGACCCGCGCGCGGTAGGCGATCAGGAGCTCCTCCCCGACCGCCCGGTAGGCGGTGCTGCGGGCCAGGTCGGCCAGGTCGCCGGCGGCCACGCGGTCGATCTCCGCGGCGATCGCGGCGTCGGCGGGCGGGACGATCTGCGAGCCGTCGCCCAGGTAGACCTTGTAGCCGTTGTCCTGGGGCGGGTTGTGGGAGGCGGTCACGACCACGGCGGCGACGCACCCGAGGTGACCGATGCCGAAGGCGACGACGGGCGTGGGCGTCGGCGCGGCCGTCAGCAGGGTCTCGAAGCCGGCGCCGGCCAGGATCTCCGCGGTGTCGCGGGCGAAGACCGCGGAGCCGTGCCGGGCGTCGTAGCCGACGAGCACCCGTCCGCCCGCGGCGCCGTGCGCGCTCAGGTAGGCGGCCAGGCCGGCGGCCGCCTGGCTGACGACGACCCGGTTCATCCGGTTCGGGCCTGCGCCCGAGCGGACCGCGCAGACCGGCCGTCCCGAAGGCGAGGCGGGCCGCCGAAGGCGTCCTGCAGCGCGGCGCGGGCGTCGTCGTCCCCGGCCCGGGCGCGGGCGAGCTGCTCCTCGGCCTGCCGCGCGGGTGTCCGGGTCGGGGTCCTGCGCCATCCAGGCGGTGACCCGGCGGGCCAGGTCGGTCAGGGCGTCGGCGCTCACCGCGACCTCAGAGGACGGCCGCGAGGCCGGTGAGCAGCCGGCGCAGCTTCGGCACGGCGGCACGGCCGGCCTCCAGCACCTCGGCGTGGTGCAGCGGGGTGGGGGAGATGCCGGCGGCCAGGTTGGTCACGAGGGAGATGCCGAGCACCTCCAGCCCCGCCTCACGGGCGGCGATGGTCTCCAGCGCGGTGGACATGCCGACCAGGTCCCCACCGAGCACGCCGGCCATCCGCACCTCGGCGGGGGTCTCGTAGCTGGGCCCGCGGAACTGGACGTAGACACCTTCGGGCAGCGCTGGGTCGACCGTGCGGGCCAGGTCGCGGAGCCGCGGCGGCGTAGGCCTCGGTCAGGTCGACGAAGCGGGCGCCGACCAGCGGCGTCGCGGCCGTGAGGTTGATGTGGTCGCGGATCAGCACGGGGGTGCCGGGGGCCCAGTCCCGGTTCAGCCCGCCGCAGCCGTTGGTCAGCACCACCGTGCGGGCGCCGGCCGCCGCCGCGGTGCGGACCCCGTGGACGACGGGGCCCACGCCCCGGCCCTCGTAGAAGTGGGTGCGGCCGGTGAACAGCGCCGCTGTCTCGCCCGGCCACGGTGCGGACGATGCGCAGCTCGCCGCCGTGCCCGGCGACGGTGGGCTGGGCGAACCCGGGCAGCTCGGCCAGCCGGCAGGAGCCGGTCACCTCGCCCAGGTCGTCCGCGGCGGCCGACCAGCCCGAACCCAGGACCAGGGCCAGGTCGATGCTCTCGACCGAGAAGCGGTCGCGGAGGGCCGCAGCGGCCTCCTCGGCCAGGGCGTACGGGTCACTCGGCATGGCGGCAGCCTACGGCCGCGGCCGGGAGGGGAGGGTCACCAGCCGCTGCTGCAGGGCCGTCCGCGGAGCTCGACGAGGTAGTCACGGCGGGGCGCCGGCGGCCTCCGCCGCGTCGGCGAGGATGCCGAGGGTGCGCGCGCTGGGCACGCCGCCCTCGAAGTCGTGCAGCACGTAGACCCAGGCGGCCTGCTCGCCCTCGAGCGTCTCGACCCGGACCCGCACCTTCTCGTACAGACCGGAGTTGGCGCTCTCCCAGATGTCCAGCGCCTGCTCGTCGGGCGCGGTGACGTCGTAGAGCCCGACGAAGACGTGCTCGTCCGGGTGCTCGACGACGGTCGGCAGCGGGCCGTCCCAGCCCTCCCCGCCGAAGGTCAGCCGCCAGCCCTGCAGCCAGCCGGTCCCCCGCAGGGGCGAGTGCGGGCAGCGTTCGGCCATCTGAGCAGGGTCGAGGTTGCTTCCGTAGGCGGCGTAGAGCACCTCCGGAGGCTATCGGCAGGGCATGGAAGACTGCTCAGGTGACTCGCGTGGTGATCGTCGGCGGTGGACCCGGTGGGTACGAGGCCGCCCTCGTCGGCAGCCAGCTGGGCGGCGAGGTGACGCTGATCGACACCGACGGCCTCGGCGGTTCGGCCGTGCTCACCGACTGCGTGCCCTCCAAGACGCTCATCGCGACGGCGGAGGTGATGACCGAGGTCCGCGAGTCGGCCGAGCTGGGGTTACGGTTCGGCGACGGCGATACCGGCCAGGCTGACGCGGTGGTCAGCGTCGACCTCGCCGCGGTCAACTCCCGCGTGCTGGAGCTGGCGCGCAAGCAGTCCGAGGACATCGCCGAGCGGATCCAGCGGGAGAACGTCGAGCTGGTCATCGGCCGCGGGCGTCTGGACGGCCCGGACCGGGTGGTGGCCCAGACCGCCGACGGGGAGCGGACCTTCGAGGCCGACGTGGTCCTGCTCGCGACCGGGGCCCGGCCGCGCCAGCTCGCCTCCGCCCTGCCCGACGGCGAGCGCATCCTCAACTGGACCCAGCTCTACGACCTCACCGAGCTGCCGGAGCGGCTCATCGTCGTCGGCTCCGGCGTCACCGGGGCCGAGTTCGCCAGCGCCTACAACGCCCTCGGGTCGGAGGTCGTGCTGGTGTCCTCGCGCGACCGGGTGCTGCCGGGGGAGGACGCCGACGCCGCCCAGGTGCTGGAGGACGTGTTCGCCCGCCGCGGGCTCACCGTGCTGCAGCGGTCCCGGGCGGAGACGGTGACCCGGCACCAGGACTGCGTCACCGTGACCCTGAGCGACGGACGGGAGATCGTCGGCTCCCACTGCCTGGTGGCGGTCGGGTCGATCCCCAACACCACGGACATGGGGTTGGAGGAGTCCGGGGTCGAGGTCAGCGACGCCGGGTTCATCACCGTCGACAAGGTCTCGCGCACCGCCGCGCGCGGGGTCTACGCGGCCGGTGACTGCACCGGCGTCTTCCCCCTCGCCTCGGTCGCCGCCATGCAGGGCCGGATCGCCATGTGGCACTCCCTCGGCGACGCCGTCTCCCCGCTGGACCTCAAGACCGTCTCCTCCAACGTGTTCACCTCCCCCGAGATCGCGACCGTCGGGGTCAGCCAGACCCAGGTCGACTCGGGGGAGGTGATGGCGCGCACGGTGACGCTGCCGCTCCGGGGGAACCCGCGCGCCAAGATGCAGGGCAGCCGGGACGGCTTCGTCAAGCTCTTCTGCCGCAGCGTCACCGGGATCGTCATCGGCGGCGTCGTCGTCGCCCCGCGGGCCAGCGAGCTGATCTACCCGGTGGCCATCGCGGTGGCGGAGCGGCTGACGGTGGACCAGGTCTCGCAGTCCTTCACGGTCTACCCCTCGCTCACCGGCTCGCTGGCCGAGGCGGCCCGCCGGCTGCACGGCACCCGCTCGATCATCAGCTGAGGCGCCCGTCGTTCGGGCCGGGTGCTCGGACGCGGACCGGTTGCCCCGCCGGGTACTTTCGAGGCCGTGAGCGTGCTGCCTGACGTCGAGGCCGCGGCGGTGCTCGCCGACCTGCTGCGGGGACGACGCTGGGTCGCGCTGAGCGGAGCGGGCCTGAGCACCGACTCCGGGATCCCCGACTACCGCGGCCCGACGTCGGTGCGCGCCACCCCGATGCAGTTCTCGGAGTTCGTCGGCTCGGAGGCGGCGCGGCGGCGCTACTGGGCGCGCTCCTACCTCGGCTTCCGCCGGATCGGCGAGGCCTCGCCGAACGCGGGCCACCGGGCTGCTCGTGGAGCTGGAGGACGCCGGTCTGCAGGGCGTCCTGACCCAGAACGTCGACGGGCTGCACCGGCGGCCGGCAGCCGCGAGGTCATCGACCTGCACGGCCGGATCGCCGACGTGGTCTGCCTGGACTGCGGCCGGGTGAGCCCGCGATCGGACCTGCAGGACCGGCTCGCCGAGCTCAACCCTCGACCTGGACGAGCAGCCGGTGCTCGAGCACGCGGAGCTCCGCCCCGACGGCGACGCCGTGGTCGAGGACTGGGGCGATTTCGTGCTGGCCGCGTGCGAGCGGCTGCGGCGGTCGGCTCAAGCCCGACGTCGTGTTCTTCGGGGAGTCGGTGCCCCGGGAGCGCGTCGAGCCGGCCTACGCCCTCGTCGACCGCGGCGAGGTGCTCGTGGTCCTCGGCTCGTCGCTGACGGTGATGTCCGGGCTCCGGTTCGTCCGGCACCAGACCAAGGCGGGGCGCCCGACGGTCATCGTCAACCGGGGCGCGACCCGCGGCGACGACCTCGCCACCCTCAAGCTGGAGCGCGGCTGCTCCGAGACGCTGACCGCACTGGCCGACCGCCTCTGCTGGCGCTGACCAGACCCTCGACCCGGAACCGGGCTCAGGGGTCAGTCGCCGCCGAACAGCCCGCCGAACATCTCCCCGATGCCGTCGCCGATGCCCTCGAAGCCCTCGCCGATGCCGTCGCCGAGCCCTTCGAGGCCTTCACCGAGGCCGCCGAGGCCCTCACCGGCGCCGTTGAACATGCCGCCCATCCCGTCGAACATGAGGCTGCCGATCAGCATGCCGGACAGCATGTCGCTGCCGCTCCAGCGGCTGTAGTAGCCCTGCGCCCAGGGGGCGTAGGCCTGGCCGCCCTCCCAGTAGGGCACCCGCTGCGCGCCGACCTGGACGGTGCGGATGTAGGGGTCGGCGCCGGCCAGCACGCGCTCGGCGTCGGCCGGGCAGGCCGGGATGGAGCGCTGCGCGCCACCGGCCGGGGCCCAGTCGACGTCCTGGGAGGAGGGTCCGTGCGCGGGGTTGAAGAAGCAGGGCGGGCGCTTGGCCGGCAGCGCCCGGCCGGCGACCCGGGCCTTGACGCAGGCGACGGCGTAGCGGCCGTCCTCGAGGATCTCGGTGACGTGCTTGATCTCGTCGGGCTTCTGCACCGCGTCGAGCGAGCTCTTGGCGTCCTCGTAGGCGTCCAGCGCGCGCTGGTAGTCCTGCTGCATGGCCTCGTCGAGCGGGTGCCCGGCGACGTCGACGTCGAGCCGCTGGAGCTCCTCGCCGAACTTGGTGACGTCCTCGTCAGCCGCCCGCTTCGAGGTCGACAGCTGCGTCTCGAGCTCCGCCCGCGCGGGCCGACTCGCGCTGGGCGCATGGCCCGTCGGCGGTACAGCGCCGCGCCGCCCACCACCAGCAGGACGATGACGATCAGCACGAGGAAGTCGGTCACGGATTCCAGTGTGCCTCGCAGGCCCGCGCGAGCCGGAACGGGGCCCGCCGTTCTTACGCCCTTCTTCAACGCGACTCCGCGGAACCGCCGACCGGCGCCCCGCGGGCAGCGCTCAGGCGTCGACGATGTCGCAGAGGGTGGAGCCGCTCGGTGACCGTGGCGCCGACCTCCGCGCTCAGCCGGGTGACGACCCCGCCGCGGTGCGCGGTGAGCGGCTGCTCCATCTTCATCGCCTCGAGCACCACGACGAGGTCGCCGGCCGCGACGGTGTCGCCGTCGACCACGGCGACCTTGACGATGGTGCCCTGCATGGGTGAGGTCAGCGCGTCGCCCGACGGGGCGGCAGCCGCCGACGCAGCCGCCCGACGCCGGGCCGGCTTGCGCGGCCCGGCAGCCGGGTGCGGCGGGGCCTGCTCCCAGCCCGGCCGGCACGACGACCTCGAGCCGCTTGCCGTTCACCTCGACGACGACGCTGGAACGCTCGGCCACGTCCGCGGTGCCCGCGGTGCCCGACCAGGGCTCGATGGTGCCCGCGAACTCGGTCTCGATCCAGCGCGTGTGCACGCCGAAGGTGCCGTCGGCCGCCGGTGAACGCCGGGTCGTCGAGGACGGCCCGGTGGAAGGGGACGACGGTCGGCATGCCCTCGACGACCAGCTCGGACAGCGCCCGGCGGGACCGCGCGAGGGCCTCGGCGCGGTCGCGGCCGGAGACGACCACCTTGGCCACGAGGGAGTCGAAGGAGCCCGGCACGGTCATGCCGGCCAGGTACCCCTCGTCCACCCGGACGCCCGGGCCGGCCGGGGCCCGCCAGGCCGTCAGCGTGCCGGGCGCCGGCATGAACCCGCGGCCGGCGTCCTCGGCGTTGATCCGGAACTCGATGGAGTGACCGCGGACCTCCGGGTCGTCGTAGCCCAGCTCCTCGCCGTCGGCGACCCGGAACATCTCCCGGACCAGGTCCAGGCCGGTGACCTCCTCCGAGACCGGGTGCTCGACCTGGAGCCGGGTGTTGACCTCGAGGAAGGAGATGGTGCCGTCCTGGCCGACCAGGAACTCACACGTCCCGGCGCCCACGTAGCCGGCCTCGCGCAGGATGGCCTTGGAGGCCGCGTAGAGCTGGTCGCGCTGGTCGTCGGTGAGGAACGGCGCGGGCGCCTCCTCGACCAGCTTCTGGTGCCGGCGCTGCAGCGAGCAGTCCCGCGTGGAGACCACGACGACGTTGCCGTGGCTGTCGGCCAGGCACTGGGTCTCGACGTGGCGGGGGCGGTCCAGGTAGCGCTCGACGAAGCACTCGCCCGCGGCCGAAGGCGGTGACGGCCTCGCGGGTCGCGGACTCGAACAGCTCCTCGATCTCCTCCATGGTGCGCGCCACCTTCAGGCCCCGCCCGCCACCTCCGAAGGCCGCCTTGATGGCGATCGGCAGCCCGTGCTCGAGTCGGCGAAGGCGATGACCTCCGAGGCGTCCGCGACCGGGTCGGCGGTACCGGGCACCAGCGGGGCGCCGACGCGCTGGGCGATGTGGCGGGCCCGGACCTTGTCCCCCAGGTCCTCGATCGCGGCCGGCGGCGGACCGATCCAGACCAGCCCGGCGTCGGTGACGGCGCGCGCGAAGTCGGCGTTCTCGGCCAGGAAGCCGTAGCCCGGGTGCACGGCGTCCGCCCCGCTGCGGGCCGCGATGTCGAGGATCTTCGCCACGTCGAGGTAGGTCTCGGCCGGGGTCGCTCCCCCGAGGGCGTACGCCTCGTCGGCGAGGGAGGCGAAGAGGCTGTCCCGGTCGGGGTCGGCGTAGACGGCCACGCTGCCCAGCCCGGCGTCCTTCGCGGCACGGATGACGCGGACGGCGATCTCGCCACGGTTGGCGATGAGCACCTTGCGAATTCCCACGTGTCCTCCTCGGGCGTCGTCGACCGGCCGACGGGGAGAACGGCTGGCGGCCGGCCGCAGCAGGAGCACCTGCGGGCCGGGCGCCGAGGAGTCTAGCGATCAGCCACGGGACCGGCCGGGGGCGCCCGGCCCGGCTACCCTGAGCCCGTGGCGGACCTGGACCCGGTGACCCCGGACGAGAAGGACTGGACCTGGACGCTGGCCCGGCGTTGCGAGGAGTGCGGGCTGGCCGCCGGCGAGGTCGACCCCGCCACGGTGGCCGAGCGGGCCTACGTGGCCGCGGAGGAGTGGGTGCAGATCCTGCAGTCCCACCCGGCGGTCGAGGCGCGGCCCGAGCCGGGGGTCTGGTCCCCGCTCGAGTACGCCTGCCACGTCCGTGACGTCTACCGGGTCTTCGACGACCGGCTGTCCTCGATGCTGGTCGAGGACCACCCGCGGTTCGCCAACTGGGACCAGGACCAGACGGCCGTGCTCGAGCGCTACGCCGAGGCCGACCCGGAGGTGGTGGCCGCCGAGCTGGAGGAGGCGGCGCAGACCCTGGTCGGGCACGTCCAAGCCCTGCGCCCCGCTGACCTCGAGCGGACCGGCAGCCGCTCCGACGGCGCCGAGTTCACCGTGGCCAGCCTGCTCCAGTACTTCCTGCACGACGTCGTGCACCACCTGTGGGACGTCACCGGGCAGCAGGACGGGGCGGCCTCGCTGCTGGAGTGAGGCCGCCGACCCTCCGCCGGCGGCCTCGAGGCCGACCGGTCAGCGGACGTCGATGCACTCACCGGCGCTGGTGGCGGGTGCGGTCGTCTTGCTGCCGCGGAAGACGACGCGGTAGCAGCCGTCCTTGACCGCCTTGACCGACTCCACGAAGGTGCCGCCGCGGCGGGTCTGGAGCGACTTGACCTTCTTGTAGCGGCCGTCGGTGGTGCGGAACTGCAGATCGACCCGCTGCTTGGCGTAGCCCTGCTCGGCGCCGGCCGACCAGCTGGTCTGGCGGAGCACGCCCTTGACCGTCATGGCCTTGCCCTTCTTGATCCGGTTGTGCTTGGACAGGGCCGAGGAGGTGGCGTCGGCGCTGACCGAGGAGGCCCGGAGGACCGCGACCTTGGTCTGGCCCTCCACCGCCTGATCCTCGCCGTCCTCGCCGTCCTCGCTCTCGTCCTCGTCGTCGCCGTCCTCGGCGCTGTCGACCTGGGTCGTCACCGGCGTGGCGCCGCCGGTCCAGCCGGTGCTGGTGCGGACCTTCCAGGTGCCGGCCGCGCTGTCGGGCAGCGTGGCGGCGTCGAGGAGCACCGAACCGGCGAAGACGGTGACCCCGTCGGTGCTGGACTCCAGGGCCAGCGCCTGCTGGACCACGGTCCTGGCCTTGCCGGGCAGGATGATCTCGGCGTCGGTGCCGGTGAGGTCGCAGCCGTTACCGGCGACCGAGACGCTGACGACGAAGGCCGCCGTGCCGCCGGCGCCCAGCACCACGCTCCGCGGGGAGGCGGACGCCGAGACGACCTCGGGGGCGGTGCAGGCGGCGGCGGAGGCGGGCAGGGGGCTCAGGGCGAGGGGCGAGGCGGACAGCAGGGCTGCGGTGAGGAGCCCGGTGGTGCGTCGTGACATGGAAGGGTCCTTCGAGGGGGAGGGGGCCCGGAGCAGACCGGGCGTGCGGCTGCCTTCGAGCCTCGCAGGGTGGGCCGCACGTCCCCCAGGGTCTTTAGGACCGACCAGGCCGGGCCGGAGGTCCCCAACCGCAGCCCGACCTCAGATCGGCAGGCGGCGGAACAGCGGCCGCGGCACGTGCCGCAGCCCGCTCATCACCACACGCATCGGCCTGGGCACCCACACCAGGTCCCGCTGCTCCCGGACGCCTTCGAGGACGGCGTCGGCGACGTCGTCGGCGGTGACCGCCAGGGGAGCGGCCGACAGGCCCTCGGTCATCTTCGTGTGGACGAAGCCGGGGCGGACCACCAGGACTCGGACGCCGTGCTCGCGCAGCGCCTCACCGAGGCCGAGGAAGAAGCCGTCGAACCCCGCCTTGGTGGAGCCGTAGACGAAGTTGGAGCGGCGCACCCGCTCCCCGGCCACGCTGGAGAGGGCGACGATCCGGCCGTGCGCCTGGGCACGCATCCGGTTGGCCAGGAGCACGCCCAGATGCACAGGGGCGGCGAAGTTGACCTCGGCCAGCTCCAGAGCCAGCTCGGGGTCGCTCCAGTCCTGCTCGGGGTCGCCCAGCAGACCGAAGGCCACGACGGCGACGTCGACGTCCCCGCCGGCGAACGCCGCCTCGACCGTGGCGGCGTGGGAGGCGTGGTCCCGCGCGTCGAGGTCGACCTCCTCCACCCGGCAGCCGAGCCCGGTCAGCTCGGTCGCCGCGGCGCTGCGCCGCTCGCTCGGCCGGGCCGCCAGCACCACCCGCAGGCCCGAGCCTCGTCCGGCGTAGCGCCGGGCCACAGCCAGCGCGATGTCGGAGGTGCCGCCGAGCAGCAGCAGGGACTGGGGGGTGCCGAGGGCGTTGATCATCGGGTTCCTGTCGAGGAGGGCGGAGGTGGCGGGGCGGCCGTGGGGCTCAGAGGTGGAGGCGGCGGGCCAGGTCGGAGTTGAACAGGCCGGCGGGATCCACCTGGCGGCGGACCGTCAGGAAGTCCTCCAGCCGGGGGTACATGGCCCGGAAGGTCTCGGCGCTGAGCCGGGAGTCCTTGGCCAGGTAGACCCGGCCACCGGCGCCGATGACCTCGGCGTCGAGCGCGTCGCAGAGCCGGTCCAGCCCCTCCTCGATGGGCAGGTCGACGGTCAGGGTCCAGCCGGGCATCGGGAAGGACAGCGGCGCGGGGTTGCCGGGGCCGAAACGCTTGAGCACGTTCAGGCAGGACAGGTGCCCCGAGGTCACGATCATCTCCACGCAGCGTCGGAACACCTCGGCCTCGGTGAACGGCACGACGAACTGGTACTGCAGGAACCCGTGCGGACCGTAGATGCGGTTCCACTCCGCCGACGATGTCCAGGGGGTGGAAGAACTGGGTGATGTTCTGCAGCTCGCCGGTGCGGTGGGCCGGGGCCTTGCGGTACCAGAACTCGCTGAACGCCTTCGCCGTCACCCGGTTGACCATCCGGTTGGGGAAGACCTCGGGGATCGTGCCGAACGAGGGGGCGACGAACCGGAGGGGGTCACGGCGCAACTTCCCGTCGAGGTCGGCCAGCGGGGTCTTGTCGCCGCGGGTCAGGACGGCGCGGCCCAGGTGCTTGCCGCGGGTGACGGCGTCGAACCAGGCCACCGAGTAGGTGTAGGCGTCGTCGCCCTCGCTCATCGTGGCCATCAGGTCGTCGATGTCGCTGCAGCGGTCGGTGTCGACGCTGAAGTAGGCGGTCTCGGTCCGCTGGAGGGCCACGGTGGCGCTGAGGATGACCCCGGTCAGTCCCATCCCGCCGACCGTGGCCCAGAACAGCCGCCCGGCCTCGTCGTCGCCGGGGGTCAGCGTCCGCACCTCCCCGTCGGCGGTGAGCAGGTCCAGGGCGAGGACGTGGTTGCCGAAGCTGCCCTGGGTGTGGTGGTTCTTGCCGTGCACGTCGGCGGCGACCGCCCCGCCGATCGTCACCTGACGGGTGCCCGGCAGCACGGGAACCCAGAGCCCGAACGGCAGCAGCGCCCGCATCAGCTGGTCGAGGCTGACGCCGGCCTGTACGGTCACGGTCGCGGGCTCCGAGGCTGCGTCGACGGCCAGGATCTTGTCCAGCGTGGTCAGGTCCAGGGTGGCGCCGCCGGTGTTCTGGGCCGCGTCGCCGTAGCTGCGGCCCAGGCCGCGCGCGGTCACGCCGCGGGCGCCGGCGTCGCGTAGGGCGGCCCGCACGTCGCTGGAGGAGCCGACGGCCGTCAGCCGGGTCCGCGCCGGCGCGGTGCGACCCCAGCCGTGCACCTCGGTCAGGCGAGGAGCGGCGACGGGCGTGGTGCCGGCGGCGGGCGGGCCGGCCGGCGTCGTGCCCTCGTCGTCGAAGCCGGTGGGGAAGGCGGGGAGGACCGTCATCGGAACACCGCCAGGGAGATGGTCACGAGCCACACCAGTCCGATCCCTTGTAGTACGTGGTCGTGCAGGACGACGTCCTCCGGCTCACCGGCGTTGCCGGTGTCCACCTCCAGCGCGTACTGCAGCAGGCCCAGCGTGAACGGCGCGATGGAGATGGCCGTCCAGGGTAGCCCGAAGACGCCGGGGCCCCGGTTCTCGAAGGCCCACAGGCTGTAGGAGATGAGCACCATCACCGCAGCGAGCATCCAGGCGAAGCGCAGGTAGGACTCGGAGTAGCGGGTGAGGCTGCGCCGGGTGCCGGCGTCGGCCCCGACGGACTTGAGCTCGGAGTAGCGCTTGCCGGCGATCATGAAGAACGAGCCGAACGCCGCGACCAGCAGGAACCACTGGCTGAGCGCGATACCCGTGGCGACGCCGCCCGCGATGGCCCGGAGCAGGAAGCCGCTGGCCACCACGGCCAGGTCGACGACCGGCAGGTGCTTGAGGAACGCGGAGTACAGCACCTGCAGGACGAGGTACACCGCCAGCGTCACCCCGAGCGCCGGGGAGGACCAGAAGCCGATGGCGAAGCCGAGCACCCCGGTCAGGGTGGCGAGCAGGAGGGCGGTCGCCGCGCCCAGCTCGCCGGCGGCGACCGGCCGGAGCCGCTTGCGGGGGTGGAGCCGGTCCTCCTCGACGTCACGCACGTCGTTGACCAGGTAGACGGTGGCGCTGATGAGGCAGAAGGCGACGAAGGCCACCAGGCAGCCCCGCAGCACCGCCGGCTCCAGGATCCGCCCGGCGGCCAACGGCGCCGTCAGCACCAGCACGTTCTTGACCCACTGCCGGGGCCGCATCGCCCGGACCGCTGCCGGGACCCGGCTGGGTCGGAGGGCGAGCTGGCGGGTGTCGGTCGTCACGACGACCAAGGCTATCGGGCCGGGACGTGGCCCGGCGGCGGTCAAGACCTAGGGTGGGTGGTCGTGCGTCGGCTGGCGGCACCCGGCGGTCCGGGTCGGTGGGTGGGTCCGCTGGTCCTGCTGCTGGTCCTCCCCGGGTGCGGCGCAGCCTCGGCGCCCTCCCTCCCGTCCCCGACGGCCTCTGCTCCCGCCACCCCCGCCGCACCGCCGAGCGTGCCCGCGGACGGGCTGCCGCTGCGCGCCTTCGGGTACCGCTTCGGCCCGCTCGACGCCTTCTCGCTGCCCCGCAGCACGGTGCTGGTGACCTCGGTCGACCAGGCGGACAACGTGACGGCGGTGCTGTCGGCGCCGTCGGCGGCCGAGCTCGCGGCCTACCTGCGGCGGGCGCTGCCGGCCGCCGGGTTCACCGTCACCGCCGGCGGCAGCGGCCCCGGAGCCACCCTCACCTTCAGCGGGCGGGGGTGGGTGGGCAGCGTGACCGGGGCCGGCGGCACGGCGGCGGTCCTGCTGCGCCCGGGCTAGGACCCGTCCGGGCCGCCGGCGTCCCGCCTCAGGGTCCGGTCGCTGCCGGGCCCCGCCGGCAGGCGGTGTTGACGACATCAGCCAGCCGGTCCAGCTGCTCCTCGCTCATCTGGGCGTAGGCGGGCAGGTAGACCACGTCGCGCATCGCCGCGTCCGCGCGCCGGCAGCAGGGGTCGAGGGCCACCAGGGCCGAGGAGCCCCGGGTCAGGTCGAAGCCCGCGGCCCGGCCGGCCGCCACCAGCGCGTCGGGGTCGTCGGCGAGGACGGGGAACAGCCAGTGGGTGCGCCGGGAGGCGCGCCCGCCGAGGCGGCGGACGTGCGGCCCGAGGGCTGCGGCGAGGTGCTCGCCCGCGCGGGCGCGGAGCTGCACCCGCTCCGGGCCGTCGCACTCGAGCCGGGTGGCCAGCAGGCTCAGCAGGGCCGTGCAGGGTCGGCGGCGCACCTGCGTCAGCAGCGTGTCGTCGCGGTAGCCCCTGCTCAGCCGGCGGACCACGGCGTCGTGGTCACCGGCCAGGAGGGTGGCCAGCCGGACGAAGTGGGGGTAGACGCGCGGGTGGGCGAGCCCCAGCAGGGCGGCACCGCGCAGCAGCCTGCCGGCGTAGCCGACGGTCCCCTGGAGGGGCCAGCCTTCCTGCACCTCCCGCATCCGCGCCAGGAGCCTGTGGTCGCGGACCAGCACCACACCGCCCCCGAAGCAGGTCAGGGTCTTGATGGTGCCGAAGCTGTGCAGGACGACGTCGGCGTGCGGGCCGAGCGACCGGTTCTGGCCGTCGTAGGCCTCCGCCCGGTCCTCGACGAGCAGCAGCCCGTACCGCTGCGCCAGCTCGGCGAGGTCCGCGACGTCGTCCCAGGCCCCCAGCAGCTGCGCGTGCACCAGCGCCCGGGTCCGTCCGGTGACGGCCAGCCTGACCTCCTCGGGGTCGAGGCGGAGGGTGTCGGGATCGAGGTCGACGGCCACGGGGACGTAGCCGTGGGCCCGGACCAGCACCGGCAGGTGGGGGATGGAGACGCCGGAGAGCAGCACCTCCGACCCGACCGGCCAGTCGACGGCGCCCAGCAGGAGGTCGAGACCGCTGCGGGCGGAGAGGGTGGGCAGGGCGGAGCTGGCCGGGAACCAGCTCGCCGCCAGCCGGTGCTCCACCGCGGTGCGGTCGGCTGGGCGCAGGCAGGCCACCAGCCCGCGGAGCACGTCGGCAGGGCCGATGTCCAGACGTTTGCGCGCGACGCGCACCGCCGTTTCCACGCGACCCCCCGTCCGGCCCCCGCGCAGAGGCCGGAGCACAGTGTCACCCCGGTCCGGCGGCCCGCGCCACCCTCACGGGGAGCGGTCGCACTCCAGCGGGGCGGGGAGGGGCGCCGTTCCGGCGGCGCCCTCTAGGCTCGGGGTCTGGCCCCCGACCCGAGAGGTGGAGCCGACCGTGGCGATCGTGCACCACCTGGAGCGGTACCGCTTCATCGCGGAGACCCTGGCCCGGCACGGGCTCGGGGTCCTGCTGGGCGCCTCCGGCGTCGAGCGTTACATCCCGTTCCACCGCAGCATCGCCCGCGTGGCCCACCGCTCCCAGCACCAGTACTCCACCGCCGCGCACGTCCGGCTGGCCCTGGAGGAGCTCGGGCCGGCGTTCGTGAAGCTGGGCCAGCTGCTCTCGACGCGGCCGGACCTGCTGCCCCCGGCCTACCTGGGTGAGCTGGCCAAGCTGCAGGACGCGGTGCCCCCGGTGCCGCGGTCGACCATCCGGGCGGTGATCGAGGCGGAGCTCGGCGCACCGGTGGAGTCCCTGTTCGCGACCTTCGACCTGGACCCGCTGGCCAGCGCCTCCATCGGCCAGGCGCACGCGGCCACCCTGCAGGACGGCACCGAGGTGGTCGTCAAGGTCCGGCGCCCCGGGGCCACCGAGCAGGTCGAGGTCGACCTGGAGATCCTGCAGAACCTCGCCGCCCAGGCCGCCCGTCGCTGGGAGGACGCGGCCGACTACGACCTGCCGGGGCTGGCCGAGGAGTTCGCCCGCACGCTCCGGGCCGAGCTGGACTACCTGGCCGAGGGGCGCAACGCCGAGCGGTTCGCGGCCAACTTCGCCGACAACCCCGGCGTCCACATCCCCAAGGTCTACTGGGAGACCACCACGTCCCGGGTGCTCACCCTGGAGCGGATCCGCGGGCTCAAGGTCAGCGACCTCGACGGTCTGGATGCCGCGGGGATCGACCGGCCCGCCCTGGCCGCCCGGGCCACCGAGGTCGTGGCGCAGATGATCTTCGACGACGGCTTCTTCCACGCCGACCCGCACCCGGGGAACCTGTTCATCGAGCCCGACGGCCGGATCGGCCTGATCGACTTCGGCATGGTGGGCGTCGTCGACGCCGAGCTGCGGGAGCGGCTGGGCGTCCTGCTGGTCGCGCTCACCCGCAAGGACCCGCACCGGATCGCCGCCGCGCTGACCCGGCTGTCGACCTCACCCACGCGGGTCGACCTGGGGGCGCTGAGCCGTGACATGCGCGCCATCGTCGACCTCTACGACGACCGGCCGCTCGGCGACATCCCCGTCGGAAAGCTGATCCGCGAGGTGCTGTCGGTGATGCGGCGGCGGCACCTCCAGCTGCCCCGGGAGTTCTCGCTGGTGCTCAAGATGGTGGTGATGACGGAGGGGATGGGGGTCTCGCTCGACCCCTCCTTCCACATCGAGGAGGTCGTCGGCCCCTACGCGTCCCGCCTGGTCGCGGCCCGCTACACCCCAGCCTCGGTGGCCCGCCACCTCACCGAGGCCGGCGTCGACGCCCTGGAGATCGCCACGCAGCTGCCGGTCCAGCTGCGCCGGCTGCAGGCCATGCTCGACGAGGGCGGCCCCGAGGTGCACCTGCGGACCGTCGACCTCGAGCCGCTGGTCGACCGGATCGACCTGATCTCCAAGCGGGTCGTCGCCGGCGTCGTCGGCGTGGCCCTGGTCCGGGGTGTCGTCGAGGTCGTGCTGGCGCGCCGACGCCGCTGAGACGGCCGACGCGGGACGTCAGCGGCGGGCTGCGGCCTGGCTGAGCAGCCGGAGGGTGGCCTCGCGAGCCGGGGCGCGGTCGGCCGGGTCGGACAGCGAGGCACCGGCCACCGGGTGCACCATGACCTCGTCGACCCCGAAGCGGGCGGCGAGGTCGCCCAGCTGGGTGAGGGCCGCGTCCGGGGTGCCGACCACCCACCGGGTGAGCATCTGCGCCGCGAGCTCGTCGTGGGACCCGGCGAGCACCGTCGCCTCCGCCTCCTCGACGCTGAGCTGGGCCCGGAGCTCGCCGCCGGTGCGCAGCGCGACCATGGCCAGCAGCTGCGGGCGCGCCAGGCGCTCGGCCTCCTGCTGGGTCTCGGCCACGACGACGTTGACGGTGAGGAACGTCTTCGGCGCGGCCAACTGGTCGGAAGGACGGAAGCCCGAGCGGTAGAGGTCCATGACCTGCGCCGTGCCCTCGCCGGAGAAGTGGTGGGCGAAGACGTAGGGGAGGCCCTTGGCGGCGGCGAGCCGCGCGGAGTAGTCCGAGGAGCCGAGCAGCCACACCTCGGGGACGCCCTGAGCCACCGGCGTCGCGCGCAGCGGGTAGGTGCGCCCCTGCACCTGCAGGCCGACGCCCTCGGGCGCGAGCATGGCCAGCACGTTGTCGACGACCTCGTCGAACCGGTTGGCGTCGGCGGTCTCCGGACCGTTGTGGCGGAGCGCGAAGCTCGTCACCGGGTCACTGCCCGGGCGCGCGGCCGATGCCCAGGTCGATCCGGCCCGGGTAGGCCGCCTCCAGGAGCGCGAACTGCTCGGCGACGACCAGCGGCGCGTGGTTGGGCAGCATGACACCACCGGAACCGACGCGCATGGTGGAGGTGGCCGCGGCCAGGATGGCGATCAGGACCGGCGGGTTGGTCGAGGCCACGGCCGCCATGTTGTGGTGCTCGGCCACCCAGTAGCGGCGGACGCCGACGGCCTCGGCCACCCGGGCCAACGACACCGTCGCGCGCAGGGCCTCGGCGCTCGTCTGACCACCGCGGACGGGGATCAGGTCCAGCACCGAGAGCGTCAGCGGACGGTCGCCGGTGGGGGTGGTCGGGCCGGCGTTCAGCAGTGTCGTCACCTTCGGGGCAACCGGACGCCAGGAACCGCTATTCCCGCCGCCCGGTCGACCCGGGCGGAGTCAGACCCCCGGGCGGCCGGTGCCGGTCGGGTCGTCGATGCCCTCGGCGCCCTCGCCCGCGGTGCTCGGGGGCAGCGGCTGTGGGTTGAGCGGGTCGACCGAGGACACCGGGGTGGCGGGGGCCTCGGTCGCGTCGAAGGAGGTCATCATCGGCTCGGAGACCGTCTCCTCGACCGGCACGACGACCGGCTCCGCCGCCGGCACGGCGTCGGCGTCCTCGGACCTCTTGGAGGCGGCAGCCGCCCCGGCTGCGACGGCGGCCGCGGCGGCGGCGACGCCCACCCCTGCGGCGACAGCCTTGCCGGACACACCGGCGTGGCCGTCGTCACCGCGGGAGGCGGCGGCGTGCTCGACGCCGGGGGTCCCGACGTGGCCCTGGCCCGGCACGGTGCCCCGCCACGCGCCGGTCGCGTAGCCCTCGGACTCGATGAAGGCCTTGAAGCGCTCCAGGTCGCTCTTCGCCTGGCGCTCGATGACGTCGAGCTTGTCGCCGACCTTCTCGAGCAGGCCCTCGGGCTCGTACTCGAGGAAGAGGCGGACCCGGGTGCGTCCGCCCAGGTCGTCGAAGGTGACCGCGCCGGCATTGGTGGCGCCCTCGGTCGCGGCCCAGGCGACGCGGGTGTCCGGGACCTGCTCCAGCACGCGGGCGTCCCACTCGCGCTTGACGCCGGCGATCTCGGCGACCCAGTGCATGCGGTCGTCGCCGAGCTGGGTGACGCTCTCCACCCCACCCATGAAGTGCGGGAACTCCGCGAACTGGGTCCACTGGTTGTAGACCGTGCGGACGGGCAGGTTGACCTCGATGGACGTGTCGACGGTGGTCGTCATGTCGCTCCTTCGGCTCTGAGGGTTGGTCCTCCCAGGATCGCCTACCCGTCCCCGGACCCTCGGGCGGGGCCGCTCAGCGCCGGGCGCCCGCCTCCAGGACGTCCTTGGCGATCCGGGCCAGGGTGACCGCGCCCACCGGACGGAAAGGGTGCAGCGGGTCGGGGTCGACCGAACCGGTCGGCCCGCCCAGCTCGGTCGGCGCGAGCGCGCTCATCACCACGTAGGCGTCGTGGGGGTCCCAGCCACGCTCGTCGACCAGCACCGAGAACAGCGACTCGTAGGCCATGGTGATGGAGTTCTGGACCGGGTCGCCGAGGCCGATGCACACGTACTCGGTGCCGGTGTCCAGCTGCGGCCCGCGAATCGTGCGCCCCTTGACCACGTCGACGCTCACAGTGGCCCGGCCGGCGACCTCGATGGCCACGAAGGACGACTCGCCCCGCGCCATCACCGCGTGGATGTCCCCGATGCTGAGCAGGGCTCCCGGGACCTGGACGGGGAGGTAGACCGTGGTCCCCGGGGCGGCGTCGGTCAGGTCCATGTTGCCGCCCGTGGGCAGCGTTGGCATCACCGACGAGCCCTCCCGGCCGGCCGGGGCCAGCCCCAGGCAGCCGATCATCGGCGCCACCGCGCAGTCGATCGTCGGGGTGAGCTGTGCCCGCCCGTGGGCGACGGGGATGCGTCGGACGAAGAAGTCCGGACCCATCCGGGCCGCCAGCGCACCGGCGCCGGGGATGGACACCGACCAGCCCTGCTCGGCGAGCGCGATGTCGTGGATGGTCACGGCCAGGACGTCGCCGGGCTCGGCACCCTCGACGAACACCGGGCCGGTGACAGGGTTGAGCGTGGCGGTGACCTTCGCCAGGTCGCCGAACTTCTCCATCTGGGCGTAGGCGAGGTCGTCGGTCTCGAAGGTGATGCGGTCCCCCGCCCCGGCACGGACGCTCAGCACCGGCGCGCGTCCGGCGCTGAAGGAGGAGGCGGCGAGGTCCTTGGTCAGCAGGTGGTCGCTCATCGCACCGGCTCCGTCTCGGCCTCGCGGAACGGGTCAGCAGCGTGCTCGGGGAGCACCCCGGTGCCCTTGCGCACGTAGTAGAAGAGCACCAGTGCGCCGATCGCGAGCCAGATGAGGCCGCCGATCTTGGCCTCCGGGGCAGCGTTCCACAACACGAAGCCAATGATCGCAAAGCCCAGCGCGGGCACCACCCAGTGCAGGGCGACGTTCCGGCTGCGGCGCTTGACCGCGTAGTAGCCGACGACGGAGACGTGCAGCAGCAGGAAGGCGGTCAGGGCGCCGAAGTTCACCAGGGCCGAGATGACCCCGATCTGGCCGACGAAGAACAGGCCCAGCACCAGGGTCAGCCCGCCGACCACGAGGATGGCCCGCTGCGGCGCCTTGGTCTTGGGGTTGATGTGGGCGAGGAACCGGGGCAGCCGGCCGTCCCGGCTCATCGAGAAGAGCAGCCGCGAGGTAGCGCTCTGCGCGGCGACCGCGTTGGCGATCCCGACGGCGAGGGCGTTCATGGCCAGGAAGGCCACCTCCCATCCGCTGTTGCTGATGGAGCCGACGATGGAGAAGAAGGCGTTGTTGACCTCGCCCTCGCCGAACTCGGTGGTGCCGGGCACCAGCATCGCGGCGAGCCAGGTCTGGGTGACGAAGAACAGGGCGACGAGCACCAGGCCGGTGACCATGGCGATGCCGGCGGAGCGCCGCCCGCCCTTGGCCTCCTCGCTCAGGGTGGCGATGCCGTCGAAACCGAGGAAGCTGAGGACTGCGATGGACAGCGCGGCGGCCGCCAGTCCGGGGGTGAACAGGTCGGCGTTGAACAGCGGGGTGGTGGTGAATTGCGCGCCGCCCACGCCCTTGGAGATGGCCACGACGGCCATGACGATGAAGATCACGACGAAGACCAGCTCGGCGGCGAGGAACAGCCGGTTCACCACGGCGGTGAAGGAGATGCCGACGTAGTTGATGGCGGTGTTGACCAGCAGGAAGACGATGATCCAGAACGGCTTGGGGACGCCGGGGAAGATCCCGCTCATCGACTCCGCCGCGAAGACGTAGAGCAGCGTCGGCACTAGCAGGTAGTCCAGCAGGATCGTCCAGCCGGCGAAGAAGCCGAGCACCGGGTGCAGACCGCGCCCGACGTAGGAGTAGACCGAGCCGGCGATCGGGAACGCCTTGGACATCTGGGCGTAGGACAGGGCGGTGAAGATCATCGCCACCAAGCCGATGAGGTAGACCAGCGGGACCATGCCCTTGGACTCGTTGTAGACGACGCCGAAGATCGCCCACGGGGCGATCGGCACCATGAAGACGAGGCCGTAGACGATCAGGTCGGCGGTGGAGAGCGTGCGGTTGAGCTCCTGGCGGTAGCCGAACTCGGCCAGGTCGCGTGAACCCTGGTCGGTGGGTTGAGCGGTCATGGAGGTTCCCTCTCGTGGTGCGGGCAGGGCGGGTGACCGGTCGCTCGACATCGGGTCGGCCGGTAGGTAGGGCGTGGTGCCTCGGGGTGGCGGGTGCCAGGGACGGGTGGGCGGTCAGTCGTGGGCGCGCAGGAACTGCCCCACGACGCGGCGGAACTCCTCGGGCTCCTCGACGTGCGGCATGTGGCTGGACTCGGCGAACACGTGGCTGCGGACGTCGGGGATTCGCTCGACGAAGGGCGCCCAGACCTCGGGGGTGGCCTCGTCATGACGCCCGGCGACCACGAGGGTGGGGACGGCGACGCGGTCGAGCCGGTCGACCACGCTCCAGTCCTTGAGGCTCCCGATGACGTGGAACTCGCTCGGGCCGTTCATCGTGTGGTACACGGTCGGTTCCGCCTCGATCTGGGCGAAGCTGTCGAGGACCTCCTGGGGCATCGGCTGGACCCGGCACACGTGGCGCGCGTAGAAGACGTCGACGGCTGCGTGGTACCCAGCGGAGTCGGTGGTCCCGGCTGCCTCGTGTTCGGCCAGCGTGCGCTGCACCTCCTCCGGCAGCTGGGCGCGCAGGCCCTCGGCCGCCGCCAGCCACAAGGGCATGGAGGCCGGGCTGTCGCAGATGGTCAGCGAGGAGATCCCGGTGTCGTCGGCCAGGACCACCTCGGGTCCGAGCATCCCGCCCCAGGACTGGCCGAGCAGGTGGAAGCGGGAGCCGATCCCCAGCGCCTGCACCACCGCCCGCAGCTCGCGGACGAAGAGGTCGACGTTCCAGAAGGAGGGATCGGCGTCGGGCAGGTGGGTGCTCCGGCCGCAGCCCACCTGGTCGTAGTGCACGACGGCGCGGCCCTCGGCAGCCAGGTCGGCGATCCGGAGGGTGTAGTCGTGCGCCGCCCCCGGGCCTCCGTGCAGCACCACCAAGGGGGCCTGCTCGGCGTCGGGGTCCAGATGGCCGGTCACCCGGTACCAGGTCTGGTGGCCCTCGAACTCGACCTGCCCGGTGGTCACCGGCGGCCCTCCTACACTGCTCATCCTGCCCTCCGAAGGAGTGGAGATCGTCATCCGCCGCGCAGTCAAACACGTCAAAGGTGTGGTCACAATACCTTTAGATCCTTCCGTCCACGTGGTGGACGCCTCCGCGACGACGTCCGGAGCCGACCTCGGCGGGCTTACCCGGGCGACCATGGCGGACAGCGTCGCCGAGCGCCTGGTCACCGCGATCGCGGTGGGCACCTACTCCCCCGGTGAGCGGCTGCCGGCCGAGCGCGAGCTCGCGAGCCGGCTCTCCGTCAGCCGGGTGACCCTGCGGCAGGCCCTGCAGCGCGTGGCCGATCTCGGCCTGGTCGAGTCGCGGCGCGGCCGGGGCGGCGGCACCTTCGTGACCGCCGTCGCCTGGCATGAGGTGGCCCCGGAGGAGGCGCGCCGGACCCTGGAGGTGGAGCTGCCCCGGCTCCGGGAGCTGTTCGACTACCGCTGCCTGGTGGAGGGCATGATCGCCCGGGCCGCAGCCCAACGGCGGACCGCGGACGACGTCGAGCACCTCCAGGTCGCTTTGGAGGAGTTCCGCCGGACGGGGACCGACATGGCGCTGGCCCGAGCCCTCGACCGGCGCCTGCACGGCCTGGTCGGCGCGGCGGCGAAGAACGGGCACCTCGTAGCCCTGAGCGCTCACCTGACGACGGCGGCCACGCTCGGCTTCGGCGCGGAGCCCTACGAACCCGACTTCTTCGTGCGGGCCCTGCACGAGCACGAGGAGCTCATCGGTGCCGTCGTGGCCGGCGACGCCGAGCGGGCCCACGACGTGGCCTCGGCGCACTTCGCCCTCACCTACGTGACCATGGAGCACAGCCTGCAGCGGGCCCTCCAGGGGTGAGGGTGGCCGGCCGACGCGCCGGGCAGGATGGGGAGCACCGTCAGCGAGGAGGAGCCGTGCCGAAGACCACGAAGTCCGGGAAGGTGATCGAGAGCGAGCTGCCCAGCACCCTGCAGCGCTCCGACGAGCACGCCCAGGCCACCTACGCCAAGACCCACGACTCGGCGTTGGAGACCTACGACGGGGACGAGCGGGCCGCGAACCAGGTCGCCTTCGCCGCCCTCAAGCACGCTCACGAGAAGGTGGGCGACCACTGGGAGCCGAAGGAGCAGAAAGGGCCCTCCGACGCCCAGGCCGAGGGTGGCCGCGGGACCGACCGGGCGACCGCCGGAGGCGTGGACGCCAACGCCTCCAAGAAGCACCTCTACGCGCTGGCCACGCGGATGGAGATCCGCGGCCGGTCGACGATGACCAAGGACGAGCTCGTGGCGGCCCTGCAGAAGGCCAACAACCGCGAGACCGCCAAGGCCCGCAGGGACGCCGCCGGATCGTGAGCCCTGACGTCCGGCCCTCCCAGCTCGTCCTGCTGGGCGGCACCGGCTTCACGGGGCGGCTGACCGCCCAGCACCTCGCCCGCTACGCGCCGCCCGGCCTGCGCGTCGCCCTGGCCGGTCGGTCGGCGGAGCGGCTGGCGGCCCTGCGGGACGAGCTCGGTGGCTCGGCCGCCGCCTGGCCGCTCGTGGTCGTCGACGTCGAGGACCCCGACGCGGTCGGCGACCTGGCCCGCTCGACCCGGGTGCTGGTGACCACGGTCGGGCCCTACCTGCGGCGGGGCCTGGCGCTGGTCCGGGCGTGCGCGGCGGCCGGCACCCACTATGCCGACCTGACGGGGGAGACGCTCTTCGTCCGCCAGAGCATCGACGCCGCCCACGCGGCCGCCCGGGCGACCGGCGCGCGCATCGTGCACGCCTGCGGCTTCGACGCGGTGCCCTCCGACCTCGGGGTGGCGCTGACGGCCGCCCGGGCCCGGGCCGACGGCGCAGGCACCCTGACCGACACGGTGCTGCACGTCCGCTCCCTGCGCGGCGGGGTGAGCGGCGGCACCCTGGACTCGATGCGGCAGCAGCTGCTGGCGATGGCGGCCGACCCCGCGGCCCGGGCACTGGTCGGCCGCTCCGACGCCCTGGTCGACACCCCACGCCGCAGGCCCGCCCCGCACCCCCGCTCCTCCCCGGTCGGCCGGGACCGAGCGACGGGGCGCTGGCAGGCGCCCTTCGTCCTCGGCGCCTTCAACCGGCAGATCGTGCTGCGCACCGACAGCCTCCTCGGCGCCCCCTACGGACCGGAGTTCCGCTACCGCGAGGTGGTGGACACCGGACCGGGGCTCGGCGGCGTGCTCGGCGCGGCGGCGCTGTCGGGCGGGACCGCGGCGCTGGCCGCCGGTCTGTGGTTCGCGCCCACCCGCGGGGTGCTGGACCGCGTGCTCCCCGCGCCGGGCGGCGGACCGGGCGAGCGCGCGCTGGAACGGGGGCGTTTCCGCGTCGTCGTCGATGCCGGGACCACGAGCGGGGCGCGGTACCGGACGGTGGTCAGCGCACCGCTCGACCCGGGCTACCGGGGCACCGCGGTGATGGTCGCCGAGTCCGGCCTGAGCCTGGCCCTGGACGAGCTGTCGGGCGGCGGTGGGGTCCTCACCCCTCAGGTCGCGCTCGGGAACGCGCTGGTCACCCGGCTGCGGCGTCACGACTTCACGTTCGAGACGGTGCGGCTCTGAGGCGCGCTGCCGGCGTGCGCGAGCTCAGCCCCAGAGGTCGGTCCAGGCCAGGCCCAGGTCGCCCATCAGCTCGCGCAGGAGCGGCAGGCTGAGGCCGACGACGTTGTGGGGGTCGCCCTCGACGGCGCGGACGAAGGCGCCGCCCAGCCCGTCGAGGGTGAAGGCCCCGGCCACCTGCAGCGGCTCCCCGGTGGCCACGTAGGCCGCGACCTCGTCGTCGCTGAGGTCGGCGAAGTGCACCCGGGTGGAGGCGACAGCGCCCCGGGTGGCGTCCGGCCGGGCGGGGTCGCCGACGACCACGAGGTGGTGGCCGGTGTGCAGGACGCCGGAGCGGCCGCGCATGAGCCGCCAGCGCTCGGTCGCCTGCTCGGGCGTTCCGGGTTTGCCGTAGCCCTGCCCGTCGAGCTCCAGCAACGAGTCGCACCCCAGGACCAGGACCGGGCCGCCGTCGCCGGACAGGGTGGCCGCCACCGCCTCGGCCTTGAGCATGGCCAGCCGGCCCACCAGGGCGGGGACCGAGTCCTCGCTGACGCTGCTCTCGTCGACCCCGGAGACCACCACGTCCGGTCGCACACCGGCGGAGCGGAGCGTCGCCAGCCGGGCGGGGGAGGCCGAGGCCAGGACCAGGCGGGGCGTCATGGCGTCAGCGTAGCCAGCGCAGGGCCGACGTCCGGGCGCCTGCTCGCCGCCGGCCGGCGGTGGCTAGCGTGGCGGCCATGGACTACGTGAACCTCGGAACGACGGGCCTGCAGGTCTCGAGGATCTGCCTGGGTTGCATGAGCTTCGGCGAGCCGGATCGGGGCAACCACCGCTGGACGCTGCCGGAGGACCAGAGCCGGCCGCTGCTGCAGCAGGCGGTGGAGGCCGGCATCACCTTCTTCGACACCGCCAACGGCTACTCCGCGGGCAGCAGCGAGGAGATCGTCGGCCGCGCGCTGCAGGAGCTGCTGCCGCGCGAGCAGCTGGTGCTGGCCACCAAGGTCTTCGGTCAGATGGCCGACGGTCCCAACGGCGGCGGCCTGTCCCGGAAGGCGATCCTGTGGCAGGTGGACGAGAGCCTGCGCCGGCTCGGCACCGACTACATCGACCTCTACCAGATCCACCGCTGGGACCCGAAGACCCCGATCCTGGAGACGCTGGAGACGCTGCACGAGCTCGTCCGCTCCGGCAAGGTCCGCTACCTCGGTGCGTCGTCGATGTGGGCCTGGCAGTTCTCCAAGGCCCAGTACCTGGCCCGGATCCACGGCCTGACCCCGTTCGTGTCGATGCAGAACCACTACAACCTCCTCAACCGCGAGGAGGAGCGGGAGATGCTGCCGCTCTGCGCCGACCAGGGGGTCGGCGTCATCCCCTGGAGCCCGCTGGCCCGGGGGAAGCTGACCAGGGACTGGGACGCGACCACCGCCCGCAGCGAGACCGACGAGTTCGGCAAGTCGCTGTACCGCGACGAGGACCGCGACATCGCCCAGACGGTGGCGGCGATCGCCGAGGAGCGCGGCGTCCCGCGGGCGCAGGTGGCGCTGGCCTGGGTGCTGGCGAACCCGGTGGTGACGGCCCCGATCGTCGGCGCCACCAAGCCCGGGCACATCGAGGACGCCGTCGCCGCGGCCGAGCTGGTGCTCAGCGCGGAGGAGAAGGCGCCGGCTGGAGGAGGGCTACCAGCCGCACGCCGTGGCGGGCTTCTGAGGTTTCCCCTGGAAATCCAGCGCCAGTCGCTCGAGAACGCCCGGAAACGCCCTCCCGGAGGGCACTGGCGCTGACTTCCCAGGGCTGGTCTGTCAGGGCTGGCTCAGTGGGGACGGGCTGAGCCGACCCAGGCGCCGGGCCCCGGCGCGGGCGTCGGCCGGCCCTCGCGGGCGGCGGCCGCCCAGGCCGAGCGGACGGGGGGTGCCGGCGCCGGCACCGCGGCGGAGCCGCGGGCGCTCAGCACCACCACGACCGCGGCGAGCTCGGAGTCGGTCGGGGAGCCGGCGACGACGCGCAGCGTGGGGCCGGCGCCCTGGTCGTCGCTCACAGCGGGATGTTCCCGTGCTTCTTGGGCGGCAGCGTCTGGCGCTTGGTGCGCAGCAGCCGCAGCACCCGGGTCAGCTCGACCCGGGTCTCGTGCGGGCTGATCACCGCGTCGACGTAGCCGCGCTCGGCGGCGATGTAGGGGTTGGCCAGCTCGTCGTCGTACTCGGTGATCAGCTCGGCCCGGCGGGCGTCGGCATCGGGGTGGTCGGCCAGCTCGCGGCGGTAGAGGATGTTCACCGCCCCCTGGGCACCCATCACCGCGATCTGCGCCGTCGGCCAGGCGAGGTTGAAGTCCGCGCCCAGGTGCTTGGAGCCCATCACGTCGTAGGCGCCGCCGTAGGCCTTGCGGGTGATCACCGTGACGAGCGGCACCGTCGCCTCGGCGTAGGCGTAGATCAGCTTCGCCCCGCGCCGGATGATCCCGTTCCACTCCTGGTCGGTGCCGGGCAGGAAGCCGGGCACGTCGACGAAGGTGAGCACCGGGATGTTGAAGGCGTCGCAGGTGCGCACGAAGCGCGCGGCCTTCTCCGAGGCGTCGATGTCGAGGCACCCGGCGAAGTGCAACGGCTGGTTGGCCACCACGCCGACGCTGTGCCCGTCGACCCGCCCGAACCCGATCAGGATGTTCGGGGCGAACAGCTCCTGCACCTCGAGGAAGTCGCCGTCGTCGAGGACGCGGCGGATGACCTGGTGCATGTCGTACGGCTGGTTGGGCGAGTCCGGGATCAAGGTGTCGAGGTCGCGGTCCTCGTCGGTGACGTGCGGGGCCGGGTCGTGCTCGACGACCGGCGCCTCCTCCAGGTTGTTCTGCGGCAGGAACCCGATCAGCGCCTGCACGTAGGAGATGGCGTCGGCCTCGTCCGCGGCGAGGTAGTGGGCGTTGCCGGACCTCGTGTTGTGCGTCCGGCCGCCGCCGAGCTCCTCCATGCGTGACGTCCTCGCCGGTGACGGCCCGGATCACGTCGGGGCCGGTGATGAACATCTGCGAGGTCTGGTCGACCATGACGACGAAGTCGGTGAGGGCGGGGGAGTAGACGTGCCCGCCGGCGGCCGCGCCCATGATCAGCGAGATCTGCGGGATCACCCCGCTGGCGTGGGTGTTGCGGCGGAAGATCTCCCCGTAGAGGCCGAGCGAGACGACGCCCTCCTGGATGCGCGCCCCGCCGCCCTCGTTGAGCCCGATCATCGGGCAGCCGGTCTTGAGGGCGAAGTCGATGATCTTGACGATCTTCTCCCCGTACACCTCGCCGAGGCTGCCGCCGAAGATGGTGACGTCCTGGCTGAAGACGCAGACCGGGCCGGTCGTCGATCGTGCCGAAGCCGGTGACCACGCCGTCGCCGTAGGGCCGGCGCTTGTCCATGCCGAAGGCGGTGGAGCGGTGCCGGGCGAACTCGTCGAGCTCGGTGAACGACCCCTCGTCGAGCAGCAGCTCGACCCGCTCGCGGGCGGTCAGCTTGCCCTTGGCGTGCTGCTTCTCCACCGCGGCTGCCGACCCGGCGTGGACCGCCTGCTCGATCCGCTGGTCCAGGTCGGCCAGCTTGCCGGCCGTCGTGTGGATGTCCGGGGATGGCGTGGTCCATAGGCGGCACCCTAGCCAGTTGCGGCGCCGGTCCCCGCCCACGGTCCTCCGGTGGCGGGCCCGCCCGTTCCCGCCCGGCAGCGCTAGGGTCACCGGGTGCGAGGACTGGGGTGCTGAGCGGGGACGTGCTCGACGCGGAGGTGCTGCGGCGCGAGCTGCTGCGCCCGGGTGGGCTGTGGAGCGAGGTCGACGTCGTCGAGCGCACCGGTTCCACCAACGCCGACCTCGCCGCCCGGGCCCGGGCCGGTGCCCCTGCGGGCTCGGTGCTGGTGACCGATTTCCAGGACGCCGGCCGCGGTCGCCAGGGGCGCACGTGGGTGGCGCCTCGCGGCACCAGCGTCGCGATGTCGGTGCTGCTCCGGCCGGTCGACGTCGATCCGGGCCGCTGGACCTGGCTGCCGCTGCTGGCCGGCCTCGCCGTCGTCGAGGGGCTCCGCCGCACCGCGGACGTGCCCGCCCTGCTCAAGTGGCCGAACGACGTCCTGGTCGACGGCCTCAAGGTGAGCGGGATCCTGGCCGAGCGGGTGGAGACCCCCGACCGGCCCCGCCTGCGTGGTGGGGGCGGGCGTCAACGTGTGGCTGGCCCGGGACGAGCTGCCGGTGCCGACCGCCACCTCGCTGGCCCTGCTGGCGCAGGCCCGCGCGGCCGGGGCGCGCCCGCCGTCCCGCAACCTGGTCATCGCGACGGTGCTGGCGGCCCTGGAGCTGCTCTACCAGCGCTGGGAGGCTCTCGACGACGACGCCCCCTTCGCCGCCGCCTACCTGCGCCGCAGCGACACGCTGGGTCGTCAGGTGCAGGTCCACCTGGCGGGCGACGTCACCGTCCAAGGCCGGGCCGAGGCGCTCGACGCCGACGGCCGTCTGGTGGTCCGCACGGCTTCGGGGCTGCAGACCTTCGGGGCCGGGGACGTCGTCCACCTGCGGAGCTGAGACCGGCTTCGGGACCAAAGTCCTCGATGCGGTGTCGGTCGCTCCGCTCGTTCGCCCGGCGCCGGGCTGCGTGGCTTAGCCTTGGCGGACAGCGTGGTCTTGGCGTTCGGCGGCTGACGACCTCGCGGCCATCCCGACTGAACCTGGAGCTGGACCGCTGTGCGACCTCTCAACCGACTGTTCCCCGCCCTGGTCGGCGCGCTCGCGCTGGCCCTGGTCACCCCGGCGCTGGCCCTGGTGGCCCCGGCGCCCAGCGTGCCTTCGGCGGTCGCGGCGACGACCGACACCTACGCGGTCTCCCCGGGCCTCATCTTCAACGACCCGACGGGCAGCAAGGCCAAGCACCGGCGGATCATCAACAAGGTGGAAGAGGTCATCAACCACGCCCCGCCCGGGTCGCGGATCCGGATGGCGCAGTACCTGTTCGACCTCGACTCCACCGCGGACGCGCTGGCCGCGGCCTACGCCCGCGGCGTCGTCGTGCAGCTGATGATCGACGACTACCCGATCTCGCCCCAGACCCAGCGGATGCGTGAGCTGCTGGGGAGGAGCACCAACAGACCGAGCTACGTCCGGCGCTGCGTGAACAGCTGCATGTCGAGCAGCACCTCGGTGATGCACGCGAAGTTCTTCCTGTTCTCCCAGTCCGGGGTCTCGCGCAACATCTCGATGGTCAGCTCGGCGAACCCCTACACCGGCAACAGCAGCACCAGCTGGAACAACATGCACATCATGGTCGGGGACCAGAAGCTCTACAACTCCCTCGACCAGTACTTCACCGACATGCTGCCCGACCGTGACCAGCCGAACTACTACCGGACCACGACCAGCGGCCCGAACAAGCTGTACTTCTTCCCCCGCCAGGCGGCCAAGGGGTCGGCCGACGTGCCCATGCTCGACGTGCTCAACCACGTCCGCTGCCGGGGTGTCGGGCAGGGCTACGGCAAGGACGGTCGGACCGTCGTCCGGATCGAGCAGTGGGGCTGGAGCGCGGCACGGCTCGACATCGCCCGTCGGCTGTGGGCGCTGCACGACCAGGGCTGCAAGGTCTCGATCATCGCGAACAAGTTCAACACCAGCCCCCGGGTCCTGCAGGTGCTGCTGCGACGCAGCAGCCGCAGCGGCCAGATCACCTTCTACAACGCGGCCATCGACACGAACAGGAACGGCAAGCGCGACAAGTACATGCACCACAAGGTGCTGATGGTCAACGGCCGGTGGTTCGGTCAGAACAAGAAGGTCGTCTACACCGGCTCGGCGAACTTCACCGGCACGGCGACGCTGGCCAACAACGAGATCATCATGCGCGTCCTCGACAACAAGACCTACGACGCCTACTACCGCAACTACAACTACATCCGCGACAACTGGACCAAGCGGCTCACCGTGGCGCCTCCCATCCCGAGGACCACCGCGTCCCGGCGGACCGCCGCCACGGTCGAGCGTCAGCTGGAGGTCCGGCTCGCGGTGGCCCCCGACACGGTGGCCCCGGCCACCGAGCCCGTCGACCCGGCCCAGGACCGCACGGTTCTGGCGCCCACCGTCCCGGCGCCGACGGAGCCCAGCCCGGTCCGCTGAGCCCCGGCTGGGGCCCGGCCGTGGAGCCCTGTGCCACCCTGGAGGCGTGGGAGTGCCGACCAAGCTGCTCGGGGCCGACGAGCACGAGGTCCTGCACACGCGCACGCACGGCAAGGTCATGGTCCTGCCGGCGGCCGCCCTCGTCATCCTCGGGGCGGCGGTCGGTGCCGGGGCCGCTCTGGTGCCCACGGACTGGCGTCCGGGCGGTCAGGTGGGGATCGCCCTCGCCGGCCTGCTGCTGGCGCTCCGCCTCACCGTCCTCCCGTTCCTGCGCTGGCGGACCACGACGTACACCCTCACCAACCGGCGCCTCCTGACGCGCCGGGGCATCCTCGCCAAGACCAGCAAGGACCTGCCGCTCACCCGGGTCAACGACGTCTCCTCCCAGCGCAGCCTGACCGACCGGGTGCTGGGCTGCGGCACGCTCCACGTGCAGACGGCCAGCGAGGCCGGGGTCATCGCCCTGGTCGACGTGCCCGAGGTCGAGCACGTCCACCGCGTGATGACCCAGCTGCTGTTCCAGGCCGAGGACGACGACGGCACTGCCGGATCCTGAGGCCGGCGCCTGAGTCCGGGGCCCGGGTCCCGGAACGGGCGGCCCGGGCGGGACTAACGATGGCCGCGGCCGGCCGGTGGTCGTCGGCCGGACGCCCCGACCTGAGGACCTGCCCCGTGGCCGAAGAGCTCTCGTTGGGCCAGCCCGTGCCGCTGCCGGTGGGCGAGCGGGACACCCCCCTGGGCCTCCGCACCCAGCTGACCCGCTTCGTCCTCACCGGCGGTCTGTCGGCCGTCGTGGACTTCGGCCTGCTGGTCATCCTGATGGCCCTCGGGCTCGGGCACACCCCGGCCAAGGCCCTGTCCTTCGTCGCCGGCACCACCACCGCCTACCTGATCAACCGGCGCTGGACGTTCCGGGCCGAGCCGTCGCGGCGTCGCTTCGCCGCCGTCGTGGTCCTCTACGCGCTCACCTTCGCCCTGCAGGTCGGGTTGTTCAGCATCCTGTTCGAGCTCCTGACCGATGCGGGGCTCGGCCGGCTGACCGTCCAGGTGGTGGCCTTCGTCGTCGCGCAGGGGGTGGCGACCACCGTCAACTTCGTCGTGCAGCGCGCGCTGATCTTCCGGCTCCGCTGACGGCCCGGGAGCTCGGCGCCCCCGTGCGTGGCCGGGGCGGCCTCCCGCGGCGCTAGGCTTCCGGTCCGTGACCACCCCTGCCCGTCCCGGCCCGCGCCCCTTCGTGGTGGGCATCATCGGCGGCGGCCAGCTGGCCCGGATGATGTACCAGGCCGCCATCGGGCTGGGGGTCGAGGTCCGGCTGCTGGCTGAGGGTCCCGACGTCTCCGCCGCCGGGGTCGTGCACGACGTCACCGTCGGGGACTACACCGACCCGGCGATGGTCAAGGCGTTCGCCGCCGGCTGCGACGTGGTCACCTTCGACCACGAGCACGTGCCCGCGGCCCTGCTGCGCGAGCTGGAGGACGGCGGGGTGGTGGTCCGGCCCGGCGCCTCGGCCCTGCTCCACGCGCAGGACAAGGCCGTCATGCGCGACCGCCTCACCGCCCTCGGCCTGCCCTGCCCGGTCTACCGCGTCGTCGCCGACCCGCCGGCGCTGGTCGCGTTCGGCGACGAGCAGGGCTGGCCCGTCATCGCCAAGACCTCGCGGGGCGGCTACGACGGCAAAGGCGTCTGGAAGCTCGACTCGGCCGCCGACGCCGAGCTGCCCTTCGCCGGCCTCGCCCCCGGCGTCCAGGTCGTCGCGGAGGAGTTCGTCGACTTCGCCCGGGAGCTGAGCGCGCTGGTCGTCCGTTCGCCGTCCGGCCAGGCCGTGGCCTATCCCGTCTCGGAGTCGGTGCAGCGTGACGGGGTGTGCGTCGAGACCGTCACCCCGGCCCCGGCGCTCGACCCCGAGCAGGCGGTGGCGGCCGAGCTGCTGGCCCTCACCGTGGCCCACGAGCTCGAGGTCGTCGGCCTGCTGGCCGTGGAGCTCATGCAGCGCCGCGACGGCCGGGTGGTGGTCAACGAGCTCGCCATGCGCCCCCACAACACCGGGCACTGGACGATCGAGGGCGCCCACACCTCCCAGTTCGAGAACCACCTGCGGGCGGTCCTGGACCTGCCGCTCGGCGACCCTGCCGCCCGGGCCCCGTGGACGGTGATGGCCAACGTCCTGGGCGGGACCGTCGACGACCTGCCCTCGGCCCTGCTGCACTGCTTCGCCCGCGACCGCCGGCTGCGCGTCCAGCTCTACGGCAAGTCCGTCCGGCCGGGCCGCAAGGTCGGCCACGTCACCACCTACGGCGACGACCTGGCCGAGACCCGCAAACGGGCCCGGCACGCCGCCGCCTACCTGATGGGGGACACCGATGCCTGACTCCTCGACCGGTGCCGCAGGCCCTGCAGCGCCCCCCCGGGTGGGGATCGTCATGGGCTCGGACTGCGACTGGCCGGTGATGGCCGCCGCCGCGACGGCCTGTGCGGAGTTCGGGGTGCCCTACGAGGCCGACGTCGTCTCCGCCCACCGGATGCCGGACGCGATGCTGGCCTACGGCCGCTCGGCCCACGGGCGGGGCCTGCAGGTCATCGTCGCGGGCGCAGGCGGCGCTGCCCACCTGCCGGGCATGCTCGCGGCGGTGACCCCGCTGCCGGTCATCGGGGTGCCGGTGGCGCTCAAGCACCTGGACGGGATGGACTCGCTGCTCTCGATCGTGCAGATGCCCGCCGGGGTCCCGGTGGCGACGGTCTCGATCGGCGGGGCCCGGAACGCCGGCCTGCTCGCGGTCCGCATCCTCGCCGCCGCCGACCCCGGTCTGGCGCAGGCGATGCTCGCCTTCCAGGACGACCTGCGCGCCGCGGCCGAGGCCAAGGGGGCCCGTGTCCGCGACGCCGGGCCCGCGGCCTGAGCCGGTGGCCGGCCCGGCCACCGAGGCGCTGGCCGGGGCCGGCCTGCTCGGTCGCGGGCTGGCGCTGGTCGCGCGGCGGCCCCGGCTCTTCCTGCTGGGGGCCCTGCCCCCGCTGATCACCTCGACGCTGTTCGTCGTCGTCCTGGTGCTGCTCGCCACCCGCGGGGAGGTCGTCGTCGACGCGCTGACCGGCTTCGCGGACGGGTGGTCGCCGGGACTGCGGGCCCTGGTCCGCGTGCTCGCCTGCGCTCGCCCTGCTCGGTGGGGTGGTGCTGCTGATGGTCATCTCCTTCACCACGCTCACCCTGACGCTCGGCGCCCCGCTGTACGACCTGATCTCAGAGTTCGTGGACCGCGAGCTCCCCGCTCCGCCCGCGCCGCCGGAGGAGGGCTGGGTCTCCTCCCTCGGCCGGGGACTGCGCCAGTCCGCGGCGTTGATCCTGGTGTCGGCGGGGTGCGCCGTCGTCCTGTTCGCCGCGGGTTTCCTGCCCCTGGTCGGCCAGGTCGGGGTGCCGGTCCTCTCGGCCCTGGTGGGCGGGTGGCTGCTCGGCATCGAGCTCGTCGGCTCGGCCCTGGAGCGGCGCGGCGTGCGCACGCTGCGCGGGCGTCGGGCGCTGATGCGGGGCCGACGGTCGCGGGTGCTCGGGCTGTGCGTGCCGACCTTCGTGATGCTGGCCGTGCCGTTCGTCGGGGTCGTCGTCTTCCCGGTGGCCACCGCCGCCGGCACCCTGCTGGCCCGGCAGCTGGTGGGGGAGTCCATCACCGAGTCCCGACCCGGGCCGCGCGCTCAGCCGGCTGAGGGCGGTCGGGGCGGTGGTGCCCCGCAGCACCAGCTGCGGCGTCGAGTCCAGGTGGGCGGCCGGCGGCGCGCCCTCCAGCAGGTCGAACAGCCGTCGCGCGACGTGGGCGCCCAGCCCCATCACGTCGTGGCTCATCGCCGAGAGCTGCGGGTGGGTGACCTCGCAGAGGGCCGAGTCGTCCCAGGCGAGGACGCTCACGTCGTCGGGCACCGCGACGCCCGAGACCGGCCAGCGCGGACAGCGCGGAGACCGCCATCAGGTCGTTGTCGAAGAGGATGGCGGTGGGGGAGCCGGGGCCGGTCGAGCAGCGCCCGGACCCCGTCCCGCCCGCCGGCGGCGGAGAAGTCGGCGACGTGGATGCGGCCGCCGACCCCGTGCTCCGCGCAGGCGGTGAGGAAGGCCCGGTCCCGGACCTGGACGTGGACGAGGTCCTCCATCCCGCTCACCCGGGCGATCCGCACGTGCCCGAGCGCGACCAGGTGGGCGACCGCGACGTCCATGGCCGCGGTGTCGTCGGTCCAGACCGTGGGAAAGGCGCCGGTCGCGCTCGGGTGCCCGACGAGGACGGCCGGCAGCTCCAGCTCGGCGAGCAGCGGCAGCCGCGGGTCCTCGCCACGGACGTCGACGACGACCACCGCGTCCACCCGGCGCTCCGACGACCACGTGCGGTAGGTCTCCAGCTCCTGGTCCCGGTCCACGCAGACCTGCAGCAGCAGGGCGTAGGACCGGGTGCTCAGCACCGACTCCAACCCGGCGACGAACTCCATGTAGAACGGCTCGCTGGCCAGGATCCGGGGGTCGCGGGCCAGGATCAGGCCGAAAGAGTCGGTGCGTGAGCCGGAGAGCAGCCGCGCGGTCCGGTTCGGCGCCCAGCCCAGCTGTTCGGCGACGGCGAGGATCCGCTCCCGGGTCTCCACCGACACGCCCGGTCGGTTGTTCAGCGCGTAGGACACCGCCCCCTTCGAGACCCCGGCCCGCCGGGCGATCTCGTTGATGGTCACCCGGCCCACCGCCGCGCCCTCCTCCAGGTCGATGGCGCCACTGTAGCGCTGAACCGGTTTTGGTAACGTTCCCCGAGCGGCCCCGGGGGTCCGCCCCGACGGTGCTGTGGGAGTGTCGAGGTCGGACTCCGTCCCGGAGCGCCGCCCCCAGCCGTCTGCCAGCCGGGCAGTCGAGCCCGACGAAGGAGAACCCGTGTCCACTCCGGAACTGTCCGTGCAGCTCTACACCGTGCGGAGAGCCCTGGCCGAGGACTTCGACGGCACGCTGGCGCGCCTCGCCGGTTTCGGCTTCACCCAGGTCGAGCCGTTCGGCCTCCTCACCCACCGCGACGACCTGCGGGGGCTGAGCGCGCACGGCCTGTCCGCACCGACCACGCACATGGGCCTCGTGGCCGACGTCGACCTGGACGAGGTCTTCGCCGCCGCCACGGAGCTGGGCATCGGCACCGTCATCGAGCCGGCCGTCCGAGCCCCGCAGTGGCAGGACGCGGACAGCATCCGGGCCACCGCCGACGCCCTGAACGCCGCGGCCGTCCGAGGCCGCCGAGCACGGCCTGCGCGTCGGGTACCACAACCACTGGTGGGAGATCGAGTCCTCCGTGGACGGGAAGCATCGGCCTGGAGGTCCTCGCCGACCACCTGGCGCCCGAGGTCGTCCTCGAGGTCGACACCTACTGGGCCCACGTCGGCGGCGCCGACGTGCCCGCGCTGCTGCAGCGGCTCGGCGACCGCGTCGTCGCCCTGCACGTCAAGGACGGCGACGGGAGCACCGACAACACCCAGCAGGTCGCCGTCGGCTCGGGTTCGCTGCCGGTGTGGACCTTCATCGACGCGGCACCCGACGCGCTGCGCGTCATCGAGCTCGACGACAGCGAGGGCGACCTGCTGGAGGCCGTCCGGCGACAGCCGCACCTACCTCACCGCCGGAAAGGGAGCCTGACATGACCACCACCCCCACCACCCGGACCGGCCCGGTCCGCGTCGGCATCATCGGTGCCGGTGTCATCTCGGGGACCTACATCGAGAACCTGACCAGCTTCGCCGACACGTCGGTGGTGGCGATCAGCGACCTGGAGACCGCCAAGGCCCGGGCGCGGGCCGAGGAGTTCGGCATCCCCGCGGCCGGCGACAACTCCACCGTCCTGGACAACCCCGACGTCGAGCTGGTCGTCAACCTCACCACCCCGGACGCGCACGCCGAGGTGGCCGGGCTGGCCATCGCCGCCGGCAAGCACGTGTGGAACGAGAAGCCGCTGGCCCTGGACCGGGAGTCCGGACGGGCGACCATCGAGGCGGCCGAGCGAGCCGGCCTGCGGGTCGGCTGCGCGCCGGACACCTTCCTCGGCACCGGCCTGCAGAAGAGCCGGGAGCTGCTCGAGTCCGGGATCATCGGCACCCCGCTGACCGCGCTGGTCCTGATGCAGAGCCCCGGTCCGGAGTCCTGGCACCCGAACCCGGCCTTCCTCTTCCAGTACGGCGCCGGTCCGCTGTTCGACATCGGCCCGTACTACCTGACCGCGCTGACCCAGTTCTTCGGCCCGGCCCGTCAGGTCGCGGCCACCGCGTCCAAGGCGCGCGAGACCCGCACCATCGGGTCCGGCCCCCTGGCCGGGGAGGTGTTCGACGTGACGGTGCCCAGCCAGTACTCCGCGCTGGTCCAGTACGAGTCGGGCCAGTCGGCCACGATGATCTACTCCTTCGACTCCGCCCAGACCCGCACGCTGCTGGAGATCACCGGCACCGAGGGCACGATGGCCGTTGCCCGACCCCAACATGTTCGACGGGGAGATCAGCGTCCGCCGGACCGGTGAGGACGACTTCCAGGTGGTCGCGACGACCGAGGCGCTCTCCTCGCGGGGGACCGGCGCGCTCGACATCGCCCGCGCCATCCGTGAGGGCCGGCCGCACCGCGCCCAGGGCGCTCAGGCCTTCCACGTGCTCGACACCATGGTGGCGATCGCCGAGTCGGGCGAGCGGGGCGAGTTCGTCGGCGTGGACAGCACGTTCGACAAGCCCGCGCTGCTGCCGGAGGGCTGGGACCCCAAGGCGGCCACCGTCTGATCCTCAGGTGTGCCGACGCCCGGTCCCGGTTCCCCGGGGCCGGGCGTCTCGCGTCCCGCCGTACGCCGGGGGGCAGGGCGGTGGAGGACCCGTCAGTCCTCCGCCACGCCCAGCCCGGCGAGCACGAGGTCGGGGTGGTTGCGTCGCACCGTGGCCAGGCGCCAGGTGTTGGGGAACAGGGCGATGGTGGTGCCGTCCGAGCCTGTGGCCACCTCCACGTTGCTCTCCGAGCCGAGCACGTCCTGCGCGGCGGGGACGGTGCGCTGGGCCAGTGTGTGGGCGAGCGGCTCCAGGGTCACCGGGCAGTTGAACTCATGGGTCATCCGGTCGGCGACGACTTCGTACTGCATCTGCCCGACCGCGCCGAGGATCGGCTGCTGGGGCCCCCGCAGCTGGGAGGTGAGCAGCTGGATGACGCCCTCGCGGTCCAGCTGGCTGAGCCCCTTGTGGAACTGCTTGTGCTTGCTGGTGTCGCGGGCGTTGACCACCTGGAAGTGCTCCGGGGCGAAGCGCGGGATCGGCGGGAACTCCACCGGGTGACCGAGGTAGAGCGTGTCGCCCGGGCGCAGCGCGTTGGCGTTGACCAGCCCCACCACGTCGCCGGGCCAGGCGAGGTCGACGGTCTCCCGCTCGCGGCCGAAGAACTGGTGGGCGTACTTGGTGGCGAACGGGCGTCCGGTCGGCTGGTGGGTGAGGGTCATGCCGCGCTCGAACACCCCCGAGCAGACGCGGATGAAGGCGATCCGGTCGCGGTGGGCGGCGTTCATGCCCGACTGCACCTTGAACACGAAGCCGGAGAACGGCTCGTCGACCGGCCGCGGCTCCCCGGCGGTGTCGCGACGGGGTTCGGCGGCCGGCGCGTGCTCGACGATGACGTCCAACAGCCGTCCGATGCCGATGTTGAGCACGGCGGCACCGAACAGGACCGGGGTGGTGGCCGCGGCCAGGAACAGCTCCTGGTCGTGCGCCTCGAGCAGCCCGAGCTCGTCCTGCGCGGTGTCCCAGCGCGGCCCGACGAGGGCTTCCGCCTCGGCCGGGTCGACCAGGTGCTCCTCGGCGATGGTGGCCCCGCCGGCGGTCCGGGTGAACTGCGCGAGCTGGCCGGTTCGGCGCTCGACCAGGCCGGCGAAGTCGCCTGCCACGCCGACGGGCCAGGTGAGGGGCGTCGGGACCAGGCCGGTCCGCGTCTCGATCTCGTCCATGAGCGCGAGGGCGTCGAGCCCGGGCCGGTCCCACTTGTTGACCATGGTGACCACCGGGAGCCTGCGGCGGCGGCAGACGTCGAAGAGCTTCATCGTCTGCGCCTCGAGGCCCTTGGCGGCGTCCACGAGCATGATCACCGAGTCGACGGCGGCCAGCACCCGGTAGGTGTCCTCGGAGAAGTCCGCGTGGCCGGGGGTGTCGACCAGGTTGACCACCACGCCGTCGTGCTCGAACTGGACGGCGGCGGAGCTGATCGAGATGCCGCGCTGCTGCTCCATGCTCATCCAGTCCGACACGGTGGCCTTGCGGCCCGCCTTGCCGTGGGTGGCGCCGGCGCGGCCGATGGCCCGCGCGTGCAGCAGCAGGGCCTCGGTCAGGGTCGACTTGCCGGCGTCAGGGTGGGAGATGACGGCGACGACGCGGCGCCGGGCGGCCTGCCGGGCGACCTCGCCGGCGTCCGGCGTGACGGCGGTCGCGGTTTCGAGCACCGCACGACTCTACCCGTCGACGACGTCCCGGACCGGTTCAGCGGGCGTACTGCGCCAGGTCGGAGGTGTCGCCGCGGGCGATGTCGCCGAACAGGGCGGCCGCCTTCTTCTCGTCCCAGAGCACGGCGGAGCCGGCCGAGGTGGAGGCGTCGGGGTCGGCGATCGGCACGGTCAGGGTGAGCCCGTCCCCGGCGGCCACGGTGCGCATCGCCAGGGCGAGCGAGCCCACCTGCCACAGCGACGTGTCCTCGCCCAGGCGCACCGAGCGGGCCGAGGCGGTGCTCAACCGCCAGTAGCGGACCGGGTTCAGCACGGTGGCGGGGGAGGCGGCCTTGGACGCCACCGCGGCGAGCATCTCCCGCTGCCGCTCCACCCGTCCGAGGTCACCGCGGGGGTCGGCCTTGCGCATCCGGACGTAGCCGAGGGCCGTGGTGCCGTCGAGATCCTGGCAGCCCTTGGGCAGGTCGAGGCGGCTGTCGGCGTCCTCGATCGCCTTGGGCAGGCACATCTCGATGCCGTCCAGGGCGTCGATGACGTTGACGAACCCCCCGAAGCCGATCTCGAGGTAGCCGTCGACCCGCAGGCCGGTGCTGGCCTCCACCGTCTCCTCCAGCAGGGGGGCGCCCCCGATGCCGAAGGCGGCGTTGATCTTGTTCTGGCCGTGGCCCGGGAGCTCGACGAAGGAGTCCCGCGGGATCGAGATGAGCGCCGGGTCCCCGCCGGGCGGCACGTGCAGCAGCATGATCGTGTCGGTGCGCTGGCCTGCGGTGCTGCCGGTGCCGAGCCTCTTCCGCTCGGCGGCGGTCAGGCCCTCCCGGGAGTCGGAGCCGACGAGCAGGAACGTCTGGCCCGGCTGGTCCGCCGGGCGCTGGCCGGTCGGCGGTGTCGTCCACCCGCCCGACCTGGCTCCAGGCGTAGGCCGGCACGCCCACCAGCCAGGCCAGGGCGAGGGTGACGAGCAGCGCGAGGGCCTGCAGGGCCCGGCGGAAGGGCCGGCGCCGTCGTGGCCGCGGCGCGGGCAGCGGCGCCGGGCACTCCCCGGTCCCATCCCCCCGGGACGGCGGGTGCCCGACGGCCCGGGTACGGGCGGCCGCACAGCTCCGGGTGCTGCCCGGGAGGGCGTTCCCGGCGCCTCGTCCGCGGTCGGCGGGAGCACGCGCGTGGGCTCCGGCTCGGCCGGCCGGGGCGAGCGGCCGTAGAGCCAGTCGAGGTCCTCGTCGCCGCTGGGCACCATGCTCGAAGGGTAACGGGAGAGCCTGTGTGGGGTGCGTTGCACGAGCGCCTCCCCGGCGTGGCACGGGGTCCGCCGGGGGCCCGGCGGCCATACTGACTGCGACCTGCGGGGCTCTGCGCCGACAGCGGCACCCAGCTGCGCCCGGTCGCCCCCCGGCAACACGAAAGGCTCCAGGTGTCGAGTAGCACCGCGGAGGACGCACAGCACCTCCCGACCCCCCTGCACACCCCTCAGCAGCGCAGCGAGCGCGTCAAGCTGCGCCGGGGCCTGACGTTCCTGGGCATGACCCTGGTGCTGCCGGGATCAGCGCAGATCGCGGCCGGCAACCGGGCGCTCGGCCGCGTGGCCCTGCGGGTCTGGGTCGCGTCTGTGGGCGGCCCTGGCCCTGGTCGTGCTGCTCGCGCTGGTGTGGCGCAGCGGGGCCATCGCCCTGGTGACCAGCGGCCTCACGCTCCGGCTGGTGCAGGTCGCGCTGGTGGCGCTCGCCCTGGGCTGGGGGCTGCTGCTGGTCGACGCCTGGCGGATCAGCCGGCCCCCCGAGCTGGCCCGGCGCCACCGGCTCGGCTTCGCCGTGCTCAACCTGACGCTGGTGTTCACCGTCGTGGGCGGTCTGCTGGCCTCGGCCTCCATCGTCTCCTCCCAGCGCGACCTGATGGCTTCGGTCTTCGCCGGGGGAGGGGACCAGGAGGTCAAGCACGGCCGGTACAACGTCCTGCTGCTCGGCGGCGACGCCGGCAAGGATCGCGTCGGACTGCGCCCGGACAGCATGACGGTGGCCAGCGTGGACGCCGAGACCGGCCGGACCGTCCTGGTCAGCCTGCCCCGCAACCTCGAGGACGTGCCCTTCCCGGAGTCCTCACCGCTGCACGCGGTGTTCCCCGACGGCTACACCTGCCCGGACCACTCCTGCATGCTCAACGCGGTCTACACCTACGCCAGCGAGCACCCCGAGCTGTACCCCGGCGTGCGCAACCCGGGCGCCCAGGCCACGCTGGAGGCGGTCGAGGGCGCGACCGGACTGCAGATCAACTACTGGGCGCTGATCGACCTCAAGGGCTTCGAGGACCTCGTCGACGCCGTCGGCGGCATCACCATGGACGTGTACCGGCGGGTGCCCATCGGCGGGGGCACCAGCAAGATCTACGGCTACGTCGAGGCCGGCCAGAACCGTCACCTGGACGGCCGGGAGGCGCTCTGGTTCGCGCGCTCGCGCGCGGACTCGAGCGACTACGACCGGATGGTGCGGCAGAAGTGCGTGATGAACGCGATGCTCGACCAGATGGACCCGGCGACGGTGCTCACCAACTTCAACGACATCGCGGCCGCCGGCCAGGAGGTGGTGGCCACCAGCGTGCCCACCAGCGAGCTCGGGACCCTGATGGACCTCGCGCTCAAGGCCAAGCAGCTGCCGACGTCCAGCCTGGCCGTCGTGCCGCCGCTGATCCAGCCGGGGGCGCCTGACTTCGACGTCATCCGCGCCGCGGTGGCCGCCAAGATCGCCGCCTCCGAGGCCAAGGACGCGCCGGCACCCGCGGCCACCGCCGCCAGCGCGGATCCGACCAGCGGCCAGTCACCGAGCCGACGACGAAGAAGAAGAAAAAGGACAAGGCCGCGACGGGGGCCGGCGCCGACACCGACGACCTGAGCGCGGTCTGCTCGGCCTGAGCGGCTGGGGGCCGTTGTTCTGAGCAGGACGACACTTCCCGCGAGCCGCTCCCACTCCGACACTCTGCTTGGGCAGCCGGCACGGGACCCGCCTGGCTAACCTTCTGCGCATGTCCCCGCCCCGTCGACCACGTCTGCTCAGCCTGCGCGGATGGTCCGCGGTGCTCGGCACGAGCCGGTCCAAGATGACGGAGCTGGCCGCGGAGAACCTGGCTCAGGTGCTGGCGGTGGCCGCCACGGTGCTTCTGCTCGCCACCGGCACCGGCGGCCGGCTGGTCGGAGCGGGGCTGGGCCTGGTCGCGCTGGCGGTCACGGCCTGGCTGCTCCGCCGCGCCGGACGCCGCCGCACCGACCTGCTGGGGCTCCACCGAGGGCTACGGCTGGTGCTGCTGGTCGCCACCGCCGGCGCGCTGCTCGCCCGCCGTCCCGACGACGCCGGCTGGATCTGGCTGGGCACCGGGTTGGCCCTGCTGGCCGTGCTGCTCGAGCCGACGCTGCGGATGATGCTCGACAAGACGGTGCCGGTGGCGGTCCAGCTGCCGGGGGTCCCGACGGTGCCCGAGGCTCCCTTCCGCCCAGATCTGCTGGCCTGGACGACCCCGGTCGTCGTCGCGGTGGGGGGGCTGCTGGCCGCGGTAGCCGCCCCGGGCTGGATCTTCCTCGTGGTCAGCGCCCTGGCCCTGGCGGCTGTGCTGGCGATGGCCGGTCACGCCGCACGGGCCAACCTCACGGCCCGCCGGGCCGCCGCCCGGGTGCGGCCCGCTCTGGTGGCCCACGCACCGGCGTTCGCCGTCTACTACGCGGCCGTGCACGGGGCCCGCTACCAGCTGGGCATGTGGCTGCCCTACCTCGAGCGTCTCGGCGTGCCCTTCATCGTCATCACCCGGTCCCCCGAGACGGTGGGGACGATCGCCTCGCTCACCTCCGCCCCGATCCTGGTGCCCCGATGGGCCAGCGACGCCGAAGCGTTGGAGACCCTGGTCGTCCCCACGCTCAAGGCAGCTTTCTACGTCCAGGGCAGCCCGATGAACGCCCACTTCCAGCGGTTCGTGCGGCTGACCCACGTCTGGCTCAACCACGGTGACTCCGACAAGCGGGCGAACTTCAGCGCCAAGCACGCCACCTTCGACCGGCTGTTCGTCTCGGGTCCGCAGGGGGTCGAGCGCTACGCGGCCCACGGTGTCAAGGTCCCGCCCTCCAAGTTCGCCATCGTCGGCCGGCCGCAGGTCGAACGGATCGAGGTCGTCGACCAGCCGATGCCCACCGACGGCCCGCGGACCATCCTCTACGCACCCACCTGGCGAGGAGGGCGGCCGGCCACCAACTACTCCTCGCTGCCGCTGGCCGACCAGATCGTCGCCGCTCTGCTGGAACGTGGCGCGACGGTCATCTTCCGGCCCCACCCCCTCAGCCACACCGAGCCGGCCGACGCCACCGTCATCGCGCGGGTGCAGGAACGGCTGGCCGCCGACCAGGCTGCCACCGGTCGGCCGCACGTCTGGGGCGCCGGGGCCGAGACCGAGCGGGACATCCCCGACTGCATCAACGCCGCTCACGGCCTGGTCACCGACGTCTCGTCCGTGGCCTCGGACTTCCTCGCGTCGGGAAAGCCGATCGCCATGGTGGCCATCCGGTGGTCGGGGGATGCCTTCCGTCGAGCTTTCCCGATGGCCCGGGTGTCGTACGTGATCGAGAAGGACCTCTCGACGCTGGGCTCGGCTCTGGACCACCTGCTCGGGGACGACACCCTGGTGGAGCAGCGCCTGGCCTACCGGCGGTTCTGCCTGGGGGACCACCTCGGGCCCACCGCCCCCGAGGAGTTCCTGCGGGTCGCCGGCGAGATCGTCGGTGCGCCGCGGTGAGCGCTCGCCGGACACTCCTGCTGGATCCCGCAGGCGCGTGCTCCGGCCCGCCGGGGTCACGGCTTGAGAGGATGACCCGATGAGCGCACCCAGCTGGCCGGGGGTCAGCGTCGTCATGCCCGTGCTGAACGAGGAGCGCCACCTCGCGGCCGCCGTCCGGCGGGTCCTCGACCAGGAGTACCCCGGCGAGGTGGAGGTCATCCTCTGCGTCGGTCCCAGCCAGGACGCCACCCGGGCCATCGCGGACCGGCTGGTCGCGGCCGACGCACGGATCCGGGTGGTCGACAACCCAGCGGGGCGGACGCCCCACGCCCTGAACCTCGGGGTCCGCGCTGCGCGCCACGACATCGTGGTGCGGGTCGACGGGCACGGCGAGCTGACCGACGGCTACATCGCCCGCGCCGTCGAGCTGCTCGAGCAGACCGGCGCCGCGAACGTCGGCGGGGTGATGGACGCCCAAGGGGAGACGGCCTTCGAGCAGGCGGTGGCCTCCGCCTACACCACCCGGCTGGGGCTGGGCGGCTCCGCCTTCCACCTGGCCGGCTCCCCGGCCGGGGAGGCGGAGACGGTGTTCCTCGGGGTCTTCCGCAAGGACGCGCTGGAGGCGGTGGGCGGCTTCGACGAGACCATGCACCGGGCCCAGGACTGGGAGCTCAACTACCGGCTGCGGGGGAGCGGCCGGCGGGTGTGGTTCTCCCCGGAGCTGCGCGTCACCTACCGGCCGCGCTCCTCCCTGCGGGCCCTGCTCCAGCAGATGTACGACACCGGCAAGTGGCGTCGCGAGGTGTTCCGCCGCTACCCCGAGACGGCGAACCTGCGCTATCTGGCCCCGCCGGTCGCCGTCAGCGGTCTCGCCGTCGGCACGGTGGCCGGGCTGGTCGGGCTGGGCACCGGCTCGCGGCTGCTGAGGGTGGGCTTCGGCGCACCCGTGGGCTACCTGGCCGTGGTGCTCGTCGGGACGGCGACCGCCGGACCGCTCCCGGCTCGCGCCCGGGCCTGGCTGCCGGTCGTCCTCGCCGCCACCCACCTGGCCTGGGGCTCGGGGTTCCTCGTCGGGCTCCGCCACCGCCGACCCTGACCCCGTCCCGGCCCCGCCCCGCCCCGCCCCGCCGGAGGGAACCCGGCCGGGACCCTGCGTCAGCCCGGCAGCGGCGCGGGCCCGGGTTCGGCCCGCTCCTCGCGGGCGATCCGCTCGAGCGTCCCCGGGTCCGCCGGCCCGTCCACCACGACCGTCGACCCGCCGGCGACCAGCGGCCGCACGACGCAGGCCAGCGCCGTCGCCCAGGGGCCACCGGGCCGGACCAGCCACCGTCCGGCGGGTCCGGCGTCGAGCGCGACGAGCGCGGCCTGGTCCACCTGGCGCTCCCGGTCCTCCCAGGCCGGCGTCGCGCCCGGCTGGGCGAGCGCGGGGTAGACGTCGGACTGGCCGCGCACCTCGAGGGAGTAGTCGAGCACCGGCACCGGGGGTGGCGGGGTGAAGGGCAGCCCGAGCGGGTGCAGCGAGCAGGCGACGACGTCGCCACCGGCCCCGGCGTGCGCCGCCCAGCCCGGACCGGCCACCACGAGCGCCGGGCCGGCGCCGGCGGGGTCCCCGACGCCCACCGTGGCGCCCACCTGCCAGCAGGCCAGCTCCCAGACCGCGGTCACCCAGTGACCGGGTGCCTCCTCGGCCAGGGCCAGCCGGACGACGTCGCCGGCGGCCACGTCCAGCTCGTCGAGCAGGTGGCTGGTCTTGTCGACCCAGTTGAGCAGCGTCACCGCCGACAGCTCGGTGCGGGCGCCCGTCGCCGGCTGGTACCAGGTCAGCAGGGGCTCGGCGCCGGCGGTCCGCGCCCGTCGCCGCAGAAGGGTGCTGACCGTCTCGCTCACCGGGCGATCGTAGCGACGGCGGCGGCGGTCGAGCCTGCCGTCCGCCGCCCGGGCCTCGCGCTCGTTAGGGTTCGCCCCATGCGTTACGTCCTCATCGTGGCCGGCGGCTCGGGCAAGCGGCTGTGGCCGCTGTCACGTCGGGACATGCCCAAGCAGCTGCTCAAGGTCCTCGGCGGCAAGAGCCTGCTCCGGATCGCCTACGAGCGCCTCGACGGCGTGGTGCCGCCCGAGCGCGTCCTGGTGTGCACCGGGGCCGACTACGCCGACGTGGTGGCCGAGGAGCTGCCCGAGGTGCCCGAGGGCAACATCCTCGGCGAGCCGGAGGGTCGCGACTCGCTGAACGCCGTCGCCTGGCCGGCCGCCGTGCTGGCCGCCCAGGACCCCGAGGCGGTCGTCGCCGTGGTGACGGCCGACCACGTCATGCACCCGGTCGAGAGCTTCCAGGCCGCGCTGGCCGAGGGCTTCGCCGTGGCCGAGGCCGACCCGCAGGCCCTGGTCACCTTCGGGGTGGTCCCGACGTCCGCGCACACCGGCTACGGGTACCTGCGCCACACCGACCCGCTGCCGGGGCACCCCGAGGTGCGTGCGGTCGCGGAGTTCAAGGAGAAGCCCGACCAGGCCACGGCGCAGGCCTACCTCGCCTCGGGCAGCTACTGGTGGAACGCCGGCATGTTCGTGTGGCGGGCGGCCACCCTGCTGGACCAGCTGGCGCTGCTGCACCCTGACACCCACGCACAAGTGACCGCGCTGGCGGCGGAGCCGGCGCGGCTGGGCGAGATCTACCCGCGGCTGCTGAAGATCAGCGTCGACTACGCGGTGATGGAGCCGGCCAGCCAGGGGCGCAGCTCCGGCCATGTGGTCGCGGTCCGGCTGCCCATCAGCTGGCACGACGTGGGCGGCTTCGCCTCGCTGGCCGACCAGCTGCCCCGCGACCCTCAGGGCAACGCGACCCAGGGCCTGCAGGTCCTGGTGGACGCCCACGACAACCTCGTCCTCAACCAGGACGAGGACGGCCGGCTGGTGGCCGTGGTCGGGCTGACCGGGACCGTCATCGTCCAGACCCCCCAGATCACCCTGGTCTGCCCGGTGAGTGAGTCCGAGCGGATCAAGGAGCTGGTGGCCGAGGTGACCGAGCGCCTCGGGCGCAGCTACGCCTGAGGGGGGAGCGGGTCGACCGCGCCCGGGCGGGCCGGGTGCCTACCGGCCGGCGGTCAGGCGGCGTTCGGCTCGGGGGAGTTCTCCACCGGGTACTGGGCCATGAAGTCGGCGATGGCCGCTCCGCTGACCACGCCGCAGCCCTGGCGCACCCCCTGCTGGGTGGCCGCGTCGCCCGGGTTCGCCGGGTCGGCGGTCCAGCGGGTCAGGACGACCTCCTTGCCCTCGGGGAACGGGCCGCCGTCGGCCTCGGACCAGGGCGCGGCGATGAACTTGTCCGCCGGGTCGTAGTCGTCGCTGCCGAACGTCTTGGCGACGTCGGCGAGGGTGTCGACCTGCTCCTGCGGCGCCTCCGCCCGGTACCAGGCGATGGTGTAGCCGTGCTCCAGGTTGTGCACCAGCGTCTCCACCGCAGGACGGTCGGCGGTGGTGTAGAAGTGCTTGGTGAACGGGGCCGGTGCCGCGTAGTGCTGGCCGGAGTCGGGCGGGAAGCGCTCGTAGGTCACCTGGGTGCCGTCGGGCACGTGCTGCTGGCTGCCGGATGCCGGGTTGGCCACCACCGGGTCGCAGGCCGCCGCCGCTGCGGCCGGACCGATGTCGGTGATGCCGGTGTTGCGGGCGCGGTAGTCGTCCACGAACAGGTAGAGGGGGTAGGCCAGCAGGGCCAGCGCCAGCACGCCGCAGATGGCGAACAGCGCGAGCGTGCGGCGGCGCTGCTCGGCCTTGCGGGCCGCCTCGAACGAGGCGAGCCGGTCCCGACGGCTGCCGGGCGCGGACGTGGGGGACTTGGCCACCGGTTCTCCTCGTCGTCTTCTGGATGCCGGACCCACCGGGGCGGGAGCGCGGTGGGGTCGACGTTGTCGGCCGGGGCAGGGCGGGTGCCCGCGCGCCGGAGGGCCGAGTCTAGCCGCTGGGGCGGGCCCGGCCGGCGGTCGGCGATCGCCGTCCACGCCCCGGGTGCGCCAGCTCAGCGCGGGTCGGTGGCCAGCAGGGCCCGGAGCAGGGCCACCGCCTGCGGTCCGAGCGGTTCGCCGTCCGGTCCCGTTCCCTCCAGCACGGCCGCGGTCAGCTCCGGCTCCTCGAACCCCACCACCTGCTCGTACCGGTCCGCCTGGCCGGTGGCCGTCAGCGCGGCGAGCAGGACGGCCTCGCGCGCCCCGTGGGAGAACAGGTCCTGGTGCGGGGGGCGAATCAGGGCGCGGGCGGAGCCGTCGGGGCCACCGGGCGGCTCCACGAGGTGCGCGAGGCCGCGCACCACCGCCACCGGCCGACCGGCGAGCTTGCCCTTCACCAGGTCGGCGGCGCCGGCCACCTCGTCGGCGACCGCCATCGCGGTCACCCGGAGGTCGTTGCCGTAGCCGTCCCGGCGGCCGGCGTAGCGCTCCAGGACGCGCAGCCCCGCCGCTCCGATGGCCTGGTCGGTCTGACCCTCCCGCCAGGCGCGGCCCGCGGTGTCGGAGACCACGACGGCCAGGGTGAGCCCCGTCCGCGCGGTCAGCGCGGCGAGCAGGGCCGCGGCCTCGGCGTCCGGGTCGGCCGGCAGCACCAGCACGGTGCCGGCGGCGACGTTCGAGGCGTCGACCCCGGCGGCGGCCAGGGTGAGCCCGTGCCGGGTCCGCACGATGCGGGTCGGTCCCCGACGCGCGACGGTGCGCACCGTCTGCTCGGCCACGGCCGCCTCGCGGTCGGTCCCCGGGCGGGTGAGGCCGCCGGCCTTGCTGAGCACCTTGGAGGTGACGACGACGATGTCGCCGTCGGCGAGCGGGCCGTGCGGGTCGGTCGGCGACCACGCGGAGCACCAGGTCGGCCAGGTCGGTGCCGGGCAGGACCTCCCCGGCGCCGTCGGGGGCGAAGACGGTGATCACGCCGCCGGCGCCCAGCCGGGCGGCAGCCGGTCCAGCGCGTGCCGGACGAAGGCTGCCGTGGCGTCGGGGTCGGCCATCACCAGGTCCGTGGTGGTGACGGCCAGGCCCGCGTGACCGACCTCGGGGACCGAGGCGGCGTCGCGGTCGTCCATCACCCACAGGTCGAGCACGCCTCCGGACTCGCGCGCCCCGTAGTGCAGGCCGACCGCCGCGGCGTCGACGGCGACGCCGATGGCGGGCAGCAGCCGGTGCGCCATCCCCAGCACCGGGGCGCCGCCGAGGATGCCGGCGAACCCGACGACCGGAGCCGGGGTCGCGCGCAGCGCCGTCGCGCAGCCCGGGCACGGCCAGGATGGGCCCGATCGAGACGACGGGATTGCTCGGCGCGACCAGCACGAGGTCCGCCCCGGCGAGCGCGGCCAGCACGGCCGCGGTGGGCCGGGCCGCCTCGATCCCGACCCGGACCACCTCGAGGGCCTCGGGGACCGCGTGGAGGCGGACCCAGTACTCCTGGAAGTGCACGGCGCGCCGGCCGCCAGGCGCGTCAGGATCGGCGAGGACGACGTGGGTCTCCACCCGCTCGTCGCTCATCGGCAGCAGCCGCAGCCCCGGGTCGTCGGCCAGCCACCGGGCGGTGAGGGCCTCGGTCACCTCGGTGAGCGGGTAGCCGGCCTCGAGCATCTGGGTGCGGACCAGGTGGGTGGCGAGGTCGAGGTCGCCGAGGGAGAACCAGCGGGGCTCCACGCCGTAGGCGGCGAGCTCGCCCAGCACCCGCCAGCTCTCGCCGAGCCGGCCCCAGCCGCGCTCGTCGTCCCCACCGCCCCCGAGGGTGTACATCATCGTGTCCAGGTCGGGGCAGATGCGCAGCCCGTGCAGCGTGATGTCGTCGGCGGTGTTGACCGACGACGCTGATCGTCGCGTCCGGGTGGGCCCGGCGGACCCCCTGCACGAACTTCGACCCGCCCACACCACCGGCCAGCACCACGATCTGCACCGCGCCAGTGTCCCAGAGCAGCGGGGCCGCCCCCGACCGCGCCGGCCCTGGCCGGGCCGTCGCACTACTGTGCCCGCATGGAACGGGTGCAGCGCTGGCGCGAGCCCGCGGTCGTCGTGGTGGTGCTGGTCCTGCTCGTCCGGCTGGGACTGGCCCTGGCCTCCGCGGGCTCCTCCGACGCGGCCTCCCTCGCCTGCCTCCCAGCTCGGCGAGCCCGACCCCCGTCGTGGTGCTCGCGCTGCTCGTGCTGGCCTGCCACGCCCGGCCCGTCACCGACCACGCCCGGACCCTCGCGGCCCTGGGGGTGGGCGTGGCCGGTGCCGGCCTGCTGCTCGGACTGGGACTGGTGGTGTGCGGAGTCCCCGCACCCGGTCGGCCACCAGCGCGCTGGAGCTCGCCGACCGGCTGACGGGGGCCGCCGTCGCCGGGGTGGCCGTGCTGCTCCTCGGCCTGCTGGCGGTCCGGCCGCCCTCCCGGACGTCTGGACCGGCCCTGGAGTCCGGGCCGGGCGCGGAGCCGGCGACCCTGTCCACGCCCCGACGCTGAGCAGCCGGCTCCTGATCCCGCGCTGGAGCCCACCTGGGCTCCCGACGTGGCCTCCGGCGCGGCCTGGACCACGGCTGGGGAGGCGGCCACCGGCCGTCCGGCCTCGGCGTGGGGGACTCCCGCCGGCACCGGCTGGGAGGTGGCCCGGCCAGCGGAGGAGGGCCCGGGCGGCGACCCCGTCGACCCGGCCCCCCGGCCCCGCGGCGAGGAGGAGGGTCACCCCTGGGGTCGGCCGTCTCCTTAGCACGGAAGGGCCCCGGTGGTATCGCGGCCTCATACCAGGTCCGCACTTGACGAACCGGTATTGACGGGCATGTAATTCCACCAGTGTCATTCACCGTGCCGGCCCGGCTTCCGTGCTCAGGTCCTTCGACCCGGACTCGGTGCTGGTTTGGGGGCTGCCGGAGTGGGTGGATGGCCGCGCTGACGCCCTCACGGCCCGCGAAGCCGTGAGAGCCGAGCTGCACACACACGCGGGTCGAGGAGGCACGGATGCAAGAACTGGCACAGCTCATGCCGGAACTGGGTGGACGAGGGCGACGACGACGGTCTCCTCGGCTGGCAGGAGCGCGCACTGTGCGCTCAGACCGACCCCGAGGCCTTCTTCCCCGAGAAGGGTGGCTCCACCCGGGAAGCCAAGAAGGTCTGCCTCTCCTGCGACGTCCGGGGCGAGTGCCTGGAGTACGCGCTGCAGAACGACGAGCGTTTCGGCATCTGGGGCGGGCTGAGCGAGCGCGAGCGCCGCAAGCTGAAGAAGCGAGCCGTCTGAGGCCACCGCGTTCCGGCCGTCGGTCCGTGGTGGGGCCTGCCCTGCATCGCCTAGGGTGGGGCCCGCCCGACCGGGTGCCCCGGTCCGCCGTGTCCACCGCTGGAGCGCGCTGACCAGGGGAAGCACCGACACGACGTACCAGGGGACAGCGCTCAGCGGATGGACAGCACGACGGCCAGCGGCCCCCGGGGCGACCGGCGCAGCGGTGACGGCGAGGCTTTCGCCGCGCTGCGCTCCGGGCCCTTCGGCGGCTCCGGGGACGACTCCGACCCCTGGTCCTGGGCGGCGGAGGAGCGGCAGCCCCCGGCGCCGCGCGACGTCTCCCTCGCCCACGTCACCGCCGTCCTCGTGGCCTTCGACGCCGAGCGCTGGCTGGACGCGACGCTGGACGGCCTGGAGGCCCTGACCCGCCGCCCGGACCGCGTCATCGCCATCGACAACGGGAGCGCCGACCGCACGCTCACCCTCCTCGAGAGGGCCCGGGACCGCGGCCTGCTGGACGCGGTCTACCGCGGTCAGCGGGGAACCGGCTTCGGCGACGCCGTCCGGTCGGCGCTGAGCCAGGACCGCGCCGCCACCCGGGCCGACAGCGGGGCGCACCTGCTGCGGACGGATCCTGGCATGCAGAGCCGCTGGCTGTGGCTCCTGCACGACGACGCCATCCCCGATCCCGAGGCCCTCCAGCACCTGCTCGCGCACGTGCTCGACGACCGCGTCGACATCACCGGCCCGAAGCTGCTGCTGCCGCGGCGCCGGCAGGCGGGTCAGCAGATCAGCGAGGTCGGGGTCAGCATCTCCGGCACCGGGCGCCGCGAGCTCGGGGTGGACGTCGGCGAGCTCGACCAGGGCCAGCGCGACGAGCCCGCGGAACGCCTCGGCGTGTCGACCTGCGGGCTGCTCGTCCGGACCGCGGTCTGGAACGACCTCGACGGCCTCGACCCCGCCCTGCCGGTGTTCCGCGACGGCGTCGAGCTGGGCTGGCGGGCCCACCTCAACGGCTACCGGGTCGTCACCACGCCCCAGGCGGAGATGACGCACCGGCAGGTGGGGCGGGCCGGCCTCCGCCCGCGCGGGGTCACCGGGCGCCACCCGGGCCGGCTCGACCGCCTCCTCGGGATGCTCGTGGTGGCCGGCCACGCGCCCACCCGCTCCCTGCCGCTGGTCTGGCTCCGGCTCGTGTGGAGCTGCGTGGTGCACGCCGCGGGCTACCTGCTGGGAAAGGTGCCCGGCCGCGCCCTGGACGAGGTGCTGGCCCTGAGCGCCTTCGTGGCCCACCCCGGCCGGATCCGCGCCCTGCGCCGGCGCACCGCCCTCATCGACCCGGCGCCGGGGACCGCCGAGGTGGTGGCGGCCCTGCGCCCGCCCTGGTGGAGCAGCCTGCGCGTCGCCGCCGAGGCGGTCAACGGTGCGCTGTCCGACCGCTACCGCTCGGTGGCCGGGGACGTGGAGGGGACCAGTCTCGACGAGCTCACCGGCGACGACTTCAGCTCCGTCGTCGAGGACCGTCCCCGGCACCCGTGGCTCAGCCCCGTCGTGGTCACCCTGCTGCTGACCGTCGTGGCCAGCCTGGTCGCGGCGCGGGAGGTCTTCGGCACCGGCTCCCTGGCCGGACCGGCCCTGCTGCCCGCACCCGACAGCCTCGGTGCGCTCTGGACCTCGGCCTGGGCGCCCGTCCCAGGAGCCCCGGGCCAGTCGAGCCCGCCGTGGCTGGCCCTGGCCGCCCTGGGCTCGACCGTGCTGGCCGGTCGCCCCGAGTGGTTCTCCACCCTGCTGGTCTGCGCCGTCGTCCCCCTGGCCCTGCTGCTGGCCTACCCGGTGGTCCGCCGGGTGGTGGCCGACCGGCGCCTGCGGCTGTGGGTCGCCCTGACCTACGCCCTGCTGCCCGCCCTCCTCGGCGGCACCAACCAGGGACGGCTGTCGCTCAGCGTGGTCGCGCTCACCCTTCCCGTGCTGGCCGCCGCGGCACGGGCGCTGGCCCTGCGCCGGGTCCGCATCCCGGAGGCCTGGCGAGGGGGCTGGGGGGGCGGCGTCGCCCTGCTCGTCCTCGTGGCCTTCGAGCCGTCGCTGATGGTCCTCGCGCTGGTCGCGGGCGCGGTAGGAGCCGTCGCGCTCCGCCGCACCCCGCGCAAGATCGGCCGCATCGGCATCGCCCTCGGGCTGCCGCTGGTCGTCCTGCTGCCGTGGTGGCCGAGCCTCATCCTCGAGCCCGGCCGGCTGCTGGTGGGCCCCGACGCCGCTCTGGCCGGCGCACCGCCCGCCGCCGAGGTCTGGCAGCTGGCCCTGGGCCGCGAGGTCGGGCCGGGCCTGCCGCCGCTGTGGCTCGGGGCCCTGGTGTTCGCGACGATCTGGGCCCTCGCGCTCGGTGGGCTCCTGCGCAGGCCGGGACGCCGGCTCGTGGTCATCTGCTGGCTCGTGGCCCTGCTGGCGCTCGGCCTGGCCGTCGTGGTCTCCCGGTTCGTCGTCCCCGTCCCACCACTCGGCGCCGAGGTGCGGCCCTGGGTGGGTCCCCACCTGCTCATCGCCTTCGCCGCGCTGGCCCTCGGCGGGGCCGTCGGGGTCGACGGGCTCTCCCGCGACGTCGGCCAGCGCAGCTTCTCCTGGCTGCAGCCGGCCGCCGTGCTCGGCGGCGTCGCGGTGGCCCTGGTCACCGTGGCCGCCGGCGCCTGGTGGGTGTGGGCCGGGGTGGCCGGACCGGTCGACCGCGTGGCCCTGGACGCCCTGCCGCCCTACGTCCGCAACGCCATGGTCGGCGACACCCGCACGCGGGTGCTGGCCGTCGACCTGACCGGCGACGACGCCCGCTTCTCCGTCCTGGCGGACCGCCAGCTGCGGCTCGGCGACGCCGACCGCGGCGCCCCGTTCGGGGGGTCGACGACCGCCCAGCGGCAGGCCGAGGACCTCGTCGTCCGGCTGGTCGCCGGCACCGCGGACTCCGACATCAGCCCCCAGCTGGGTGAGCTGGGCATCGGCTACCTCTGGGTCAGGGGCGCGAGCGAGGAGGAGCGGGCCCGGATCGACAACACCCCGGGCCTGGGCGCGGCCAGCGGCGACGCCGGAGCGACGGTCTGGCGGCTGGAGCCGGCGGTGAGCCGGGTCAACGTCGTGGACGGCACGACCCGGACCCCGGTGGCGGGCTCCCCGCTCGTGCTGCCTCCCGGTGGGGACGGTCGCCTGCTCCTGCTGGGGGAGGCCGCGGACCGCCGCTGGGAGGCCACGCTGGACGGCCGGCCGCTGGCCGCCACCACCGTCGGCTGGCAGCAGGGGTTCGTCCTGCCCGCTGCCGGTGGGTACCTGACCTGGTCCCTGCCCACGCCCGCGCGCTGGTTCCTGCCCGTGCAGGGGCTGGTCGTGCTCCTGGCCTGCATCCTGGCCGCGCCCGCCGTCCGCCGCCCCGAGGTGCGTGACCCGGCCCTGACGGCCCGGCGTGCCGCGACGATGACGGGGGCGGGCTGATGTCGGACTACCTGGGAGGCCGCCTGCGTGACCGCGCCGGCGTGCAGCGGGCAGCGGCCGTGGTCGCGGTGCTGGCGGCCCTGACCCTGGTCCTCCTCGGCGGCACCCAGCTCCAGGCCCAGACGGCGTCCCCGACGCAGGCGCCGACCGCGGTGGTCGGGCGGACCAGCGCCGTGTGCACCGCCGGCGGAGCTGACACCGCGTCCCCCGCGCCGCCGGACGCCACCGTCAGCCCCGCTGATCCGTCGACCGACCCGGGCGCCGAGGACGACGCCCCGGCCAGCACCGTCTCCGCCGTCGCGGTGCGGCAGGGCCCGGACCCGGGTTCGGGCACGCTGGTCGGCACCCCGCTGGCGGGCGGCAGCGGCGACCTCGAGGTCACCGCTCCCGGGACCGGCGCCCAGCAGGGGGACGTCCGCATCCCGCTGCTGCTGAGCGGTGAGGGTGCGCTGGCCGCCGCGGGCAGCGGCGCCGTCACCAGCTCGAGAGCAGGCGGCGAGACCGCCGGCCTGATGGGCGCTCCCTGCCTGGTCGCCGCGACGGAGCAGTGGTTCGTCGGCGTCGGCTCCTCCGAGCAGGACCGCACCGAGCTCATCCTCAGCAACCCCGACGACGCCCAGGCCGAGGTCGACCTGCGCTTCTACGGGCCCCGGGGCCGCGTCGTGGTGCCGGGCAGCCCCGGTGTGGTGGTCAGCGGTCGCTCCTCCCGAACGGTGTCGGTGTCCAGCCTGGTGGACGACGAGGGGCCGCTGAGCGTGGCGGTCCGGGCCGGCGTGGGCCGGGTCAGTGTGGCGGCTCGCCGGATCCGCACCGACGACCTCCAGCCCGCGGGCGCGGACTGGCAGGTGCCCTCGGTCACCCCGGGGCCGGGAGTGGTCGTGGGCGGCGTGCCCGGCGACCCCGGCGCGCGCTCCCTGGAGGTCGTCAACCCCGGCCCCGACCGGGCCTCGGTCACCGTCGAGGTGCTGGCCCTCAGCGGCCCCTTCGCCCCGGCCGGCGCGGACGTCGTCGAGATCGGCCCCGAGAGCACGGCCAGCGTGGAGCTGGAGACCGCGCTCGCGGGCGAGTCGGCCAGCATCCGGGTGAGCAGCAGCACCCCGGTCACCGCAGCGGTCGTCTCCACCAGCAGCCGACCCGACGCCCAGCCCGACCTCGCGGTCCAGTCGGCACGGCCGCCCCTGGTCCGCCAGGGGGTCAGCGCGGTGGCCACGACGACGGACCCCTCGACCAGCGAGCTGGTGCTCAGCAACGCCGGCGACGCCGACGCCGCCACCACCTTCCGGGTGCTCAGCTACGACGGCGTGGTGCTGCGCGAGGACGAGGTCCTGCTGGCCGCCGGGGGCACCGCCACCCGGCGGCTCACCTCGCCCGGTCCCAGCTACGTCGTCGTCGACGTGCCGGACGGCTCGTCGGTGACCGGGTCGGTCACCCTCACCCAGCCCGAGGGGGACGTGGCCGGTCTGGCGACGCTGCCGCTGGTCTCACCCGACGTGGCCGGCCGGGCTCCCTCGGTCGGCCGGGACCCCGCCGTCGCCCGTTGACCCGGCAGGCCGGCGCCGGCTCAGTCGTCGTCCTCCTCGCTCAGCCCCTCGGGGTCGAGCTCGGTGACGCTGCGGCCGGTGAGCGCGGCCAGCTGCTCGACGATGGTGCGGTGCACGAGCAGGCGCAGCCCGCGGCGGCTGCTCGCCCGGTGCTCCAGCGGGCGGCGGTAGACCACCAGCTGGGCCGGTCGGTCCGCCGTCGCCTCGACCGCCAGGGCCAGGGGGACCTGCGGTCCCGACCAGGACGGCTCGAGCGTCGGCACCTCCTCGATGCCGAAGGCCACGTGGGCGACCGCGTCGGGACTCGCCCGCGCCACCCGCTCGACGGCGGCGTGCACCGCGTCCTGGAAAGCCTCGGACGGTGTCGCGGGACGGGGCGGCTCCGCCCGTCGTCCCGCCAGACGCGAGGGTCCTGCCAGGGGACCGCGCAGGCCCCGCCCATGACGGTCGCGGCGGCGGTTCGACATGGCCTCACTCTAGGGCCGCTCCCGCCTGCCCCGGGCCGGTCGCGGCGGTCCGCGCGCGCCTCCCGCACCTTGGACGGCGGGCCGGTAGCGTCGCGGCGGTGAGGTCACGCAGGTGTTCGCGCTCGGGCTGCTCGGAGCCCGCCACCTCCACCCTCACCTACGTCTACAGCGACTCCACCGCCGTCCTCGGCCCGCTGGCCACCCAGGCCGAGCCGCACTGCTACGACCTGTGCCGCGTGCACGCCTCGGCGCTGTCGGTGCCGCTGGGCTGGGAGGTCATCCGGCTCGCCGCCGACCACGACCCGCGTCCCAGCAGCGACGACCTGCTGGCCCTGGCGGACGCGGTGCGCGAGGTCGGGCTGTCCTACGACCCGCTGCCGGTCGCGGAGGAGCCGGGCCGGACGCGCCCGGGCATCGTCGAGCTGCGCCGCCGTGGGCACCTGACGGTGCTGGCCGACCCCGACGCTGGCTGAGTTCCTGCGGCTCGCGCACGGGACTCGTGCTGCTCGGGCAACGCTCGCCGCGCGTCGACTCGTGCGGAGGAGCCGCAGCGGTCAGTAGAGTGCGGCTCGATGATCACCCAGGCAATCTTCAAGGCGAACGACATCCGCGGCGATCACCGAGGGCCCCGAGCCCGAGTGGGACGAGGCGGGCGCCTTCGCCGTCGGCGCCGCGCTCGTCGACGTGCTCGACCTGACTGCGGCGGAGGGTTGCCTCGTGCTCGGGCGGGACATGCGGGTGAGCGGCGAGCGCATGTCGGCCGCCTTCACCGAGGGCGTGCTCAGCCGGGGTGTCGACGTCCTCGACATCGGTCTGGCCAGCACCGACGAGCTGTGGTTCGCCTCCGGCCGGCTGGACCTGCCCGGGGCGATGTTCACCGCCAGCCACAACCCGGCGGCCTACAACGGGATCAAGTTCTGCCTGGCCGGGGCCAAGCCGATCGCCCCGGCGCAGCTGGTCGAGATCGCCGACCGTGCCCAGGGCGCACCGCCGGTGCCCGCCGCCGGCCGCGGCAGCCGCTCCGAGCGCGACCTGCTCCCGGCCTACGCCGACCACCTGCTCTCCCTGGTCGACCTCCGGGGCATCCGCCGGCTCACGGTGGTGGCCGACGCCGGCAACGGGATGGCCGGGCACACCCTGCCCGCCGTCCTCGGCACCCTGGACCTGGACCTGATCGGGCTCTACACCGACCCGGACGGCACGTTTCCCAACCACCAGCCGAACCCGCTGGAGCCCGAGAACCTGGTCGACGCCCAGGACGCGGTGCGTGAGCACGGCGCCGACCTCGCCCTGGTCTTCGACGGCGACGCCGACCGCTGCTTCGTCATCGACGAGCGGGGGGACGTGGTCGCGCCCTCGACGGTGACGGCGATGATCGCGCGCTCGGAGCTGGCCCGTGAGCCGGGCAGCACCGTGGTGTGCAACAAGATCACCTCGTGGTCGGTGCCGGAGATCGTCCGTGAGCTGGGCGGGGACATCGTCATCACCCGGGTCGGCCACACCTTCGTCAAGGCCGCGATGGCCGAACGCGACGCGATCTTCGGCGGCGAGCACTCCGCGCACTACTACTTCCGGGACTTCTGGGGCGCTGACACCGGCATGCTGGCCGCGCTGCACGTGCTGGCCCTGCTCGGCCGCTCCGACCAGCCGCTGTCGGCGCTGAGCGCCGACTACGCCCGCTACGTGCCGTCCGGGGAGCTGAACTCGACCGTGACCGACGCGGCCGCGGCGATGGAGCGCGTCGAGCAGGCCTTTCAGGGCCGCGGCGCCGCCGACCACGTCGACGGGTTGACCGTGGCCGGCGAGGACTGGTGGCTGAACGTGCGGCCCAGCAACACCGAGCCGCTGCTGCGTCTGAACGTCGAGGCCCGCGACGGGGGCAGGATGGAGTCGCTGCGCGACGAGGTCCTGGATCTCATCCGCCGCTGACGGCAGGTTCGCCGCACCGGGCCTGGCAGCCTGTCAGCCCCCCGCACCACGAGCCCCCGCACCACCGAGCATGCACGACCGAAGGAGAACCGATGGCTGTCGAGCTGGCTCCCGAGCTGCTGGAGATCCTGGCCTGCCCAAACTGCCACGGCGCGCTCGCCGTGGACCACGAGCGCGAGGAGCTGGTCTGCCTGGCGGCCGACTGCGGCCTCGCCTACCCGGTGCGGGAGGGGATCCCCGTGCTGCTGGTCGACGAGGCCCGCCGGCCCGACGCGAGCTGACGGCGTGTTCGAGGACGGCCTGCTCGAGGACCGCTCAGCCCTCGACGCCGCAGACCCGGTGCTGCGCCGGCTGGCCGAGGCCGGCTCACGCGTCCGGCGTGAGGCGGCCGACGCCGAGCGCCCGCTGGCGTCGCTGTCCAGCGAGGTCCGGCCGCGGGCGGTCGTCGCCGCCGGTTCGGAGGCGCGGCTGGTCCGGGCCCTGCTCGAACCGGTCTGCCCGGTGCCCTTCGTCGCCTGGCCGGCCCACGGGCTGCCCGGCTGGGTGGGGGCGCTCGACCTCGTCGTCGTGATGGCCAGCGACGGTGCCGAGCCGGGGGTGGTGGCCACGGTGCACGAGGCCGTCCGCCGCGGGTGCCAGCTCCTCATCGCCTGCCCCCCGGCCTCCCTGGTCGCCGAGCACGCCGGGTCCCGCTCCACCGTGCTGCTGCCGACGTCGGCGGCCGACCCGCTGTCCGCGGCCGTGGTGACCCTGGCCGGCCTGCACCGGCTGGGGCTGGGACCGGTCGTGGAGCCCGAGGCGGTCGCCGACGCCCTCGACCAGGTGGCCGCGGACTGCTCGCCCTTCCTGGACGTCTCGGAGAACCCGGCCAAGGACCTCGCGGTGAGCCTGGCGGAGGCCCAGCCGCTGGTGTGGGGCGGGACGGTGCTGGCGGCCCGGGCGGGCCGCCGCGTCGCCGAGGCCCTGCGCGCGGCCAGCGGACGGGCCGCCCTGGCCGCCGACGCCGAGGAGCTGCTCCCCATCCTGGAGTCCCAGGTCCCGCGTGACCCGTTCGCCGACCCCTTCGAGGACGACGCCGACGCCGACCGCCGGCCCGCGCTGGTGCTGCTCGACGACGGCAGCCAGGACAGCCTCGTGCGCCGCGATCTCAACCGCCTGCGCGCGGCCGCCGAGCACCAGGACGTCCGGCTCTGCACCGTCAGCCAGCACCACGGCTCCGACGTCGAGCGGTACGCGCTGCTCCTGCAGACGGGGATGTTCGCGGCCGTCTACCTCGCGGTCGGCCTCGGCCGCTACGTCGAGCTCTGAGCTGCCCGCCGCCCGCGGGGCTGGGGAACCTGTCGCCGGTTGCCCCTAGGCTGGGCGCATGGACTACCGCGTCGCAGATCTGACCCTGGCCGACTTCGGTCGACTCGAGATCAAGCTGGCCGAGCACGAGATGCCGGGTCTGATGGCCATGCGCGAGCAGTTCGGGGAGTCGAAGCCGCTCGCCGGGGCGCGGATCGCCGGGTCGCTGCACATGACCACCCAGACGGCCGTGCTGATCGAGACGCTGGTCGCGCTCGGCGCCGAGGTGCGCTGGGCCAGCTGCAACATCTTCTCCACCCAGGACCAGGCGGCCGCGGCCGTGGTGGTCGGCGACGGCACGCCCGACGCCCCCGCGGGCGTCCCTGTCTTCGCCTGGAAGGGGGAGTCGCTCGAGGAGTACTGGGACCAGACGCTGGAGATCCTGCGCTGGCCCGACGGCCAGCTGGCCAACATGATCCTGGACGACGGCGGGGACGCGACCCTGCTCGTGCACCGGGCGGTCGAGGCCGTCAAGACCGGTGAGGTGCCCGAGGCCCAGGACGACGACCCCGAGGAGCTGCACGTCATCATCGCGCTGATCAAGCGCACCCTCGCCGAAGGCGTCGACTGGCTGGCCATCGGCAACGCCATCCAGGGCGTCACCGAGGAGACGACCACCGGTGTGCACCGGCTGTACGAGATGTTCCGGGGCGACCAGCTCCTGTTCCCGGCGATCAACGTGAACGACTCGGTGACCAAGTCGAAGTTCGACAACAAGTACGGCACCCGGCACTCCCTCATCGACGGCCTGAACCGCGCCACCGACGTCCTGATCGGCGGCAAGACGGTCGTGGTCTGTGGCTACGGCGACGTGGGCAAGGGCTGCGCCGAGGCTCTCCGCGGCCAGGGCGCCCGGGTGATCGTCACCGAGGTCGACCCGATCTGCGCACTGCAGGCGGCGATGGACGGGTTCCAGGTCACCACCTTGGAGGAGGCGCTGCCCCTGGTCGACATCCTGGTCACCGCGACCGGCTGCCTCGGCGTCGTCACCGCCGACCAGATGAGCCGGATGAGGACGCAGGCGATCGTGGCCAACATCGGCCACTTCGACAACGAGATCGACATGGCCGGCCTGGCCAAGCGCCCCGACACCACGCGGGTGCGCATCAAGCCCCAGGTCGACCAGTGGGTCTTCGACGCCGGGACGGAGGACGAGCGCTCCGTCATCGTGCTGAGCGAGGGCCGCCTGATGAACCTGGGCAACGCCACGGGGCACCCCAGCTTCGTCATGAGCAACTCCTTCACCAACCAGGTGCTCGCCCAGATCGAGCTGTTCACCAAGCCGGAGGAGTACCCGGTCGGGGTCTACACCCTCCCCAAGCACCTCGACGAGGCCGTCGCGCGGCTGCACCTGGACGCACTCGGGGTGAAGCTCACCGAGCTGACCGACAAGCAGGCCGACTACCTGGGCGTCCCGGTGACCGGGCCCTACAAGTCCGACCACTACCGCTACTGAGGCGGGTCCGCAGGTCTTCGGGGGCGGGGCAGGACGACGTCGTCCGGCTCCCGTCCCCCTCGCCCGTGCCCGCCGTCCCGGTCAGGAAGGCCGTCGTTGAGCACCAAGGTCGCGTTGGAGCACCGGACCACCTACCGGTTCGACCGGCGGATCGGGATCGGCCCGCACCTGATCAGGCTGCGCCCCGCCCCGCACGCCCGCACCCCCGTCGAGGCGTACTCGCTGACCATCAGCCCGGCTGACCACCTGGTCAGCTGGCAGCAGGACCCGTTCGGCAACCACGTCGCGCGCGTCGTCTTCCCCACCCCGGCCGACGCGCTCGAGATCACCGTCGGGCTGGTGGCGGACCTGGCCGTGCTCAACCCCTTCGACTTCTTCGTCGAGCCGTACGCCGAGACCTTCCCCTTCCGCTACGACGACCAGCTGCACCGCGACCTGCAGCCCTACCTGGGCCTGCCCGACACCGCCGGCAGCCCGACCTTCGCGGCGTGGCTGGACGGGCTGCTCGGCTCGTCCTGGACCGGCCGCTCCACGATCGACGTCCTGGTCGCCCTCAACTCCGCGGTCCACGCCCGCGTCGGGTACTCCTCGCGGATGGAGGAGGGCGTCCAGACCTCGGAGGAGACGCTCACCCTGGCCATCGGCAGCTGCCGCGACTCCGCCTGGGTGCTCGTGGAGGCCCTGCGGCACTTCGGCCTGGCCGCCCGGTTCGTCTCGGGCTACCTCGTGCAGCTGGCCGGCGACGAACCGGGCTCGGGGGGTCCGACGGAGGACTTCACCGACCTGCACGCCTGGGCGGAGGTCTACCTGCCCGGCGCCGGGTGGATCGGCCTGGACCCGACGTCGGCGCTGTTCGCCGCCGAGGGACACCTCCCGCTGGCCGCCACGCCGCACCCGTCGTCGGCGGGCGCGATCACCGGCGCGACCGAGCGCAGTGACACCACCCTGAGCTTCTCCAGCTCGGTGACCCGGGTGCACCAGGACCCGCGCGTCACCCGGCCCTACACGAGCGAGCAGGTCGAGGACCTGCAGCGGCTCGGCCGGCACGTCGACGAGCGGCTGACCGGCGCCGGTCTGGAGCTGACGATGGGCGGCGAGCCCACCTTCGTGCTCCTCGAGGACCCCACGGCGCCGCAGTGGACGGTGGCCGCGGACGGCCCGGGCAAGCGGCAGCTGGCCGACCGGCTGGCCGTCCGGCTCGCCGAGCACTACGCCGCCGGAGGGATCATCCAGCGCAGCCAGGGCCGCTGGTACCCCGGCGAGGACAGCCCCCGCTGGGAGATCGGCCTGGTCTGGCGCGCCGACGGCGTCCCGCTGTGGAATGACCGCGCCCTGCTGGCCGGTCCCGACGACCCGCCGGCAGCGGATGCCGTCGAGCGCGCCGCCGCCCTTGCGGCCCGCCTGGCGACCGGGGCCGGGCTGCCCAGCAGCCAGGTGCACCCGTGCTTCGAGGACCCGCTGGCCGCGCTCGCCCAGGAGCTCCGGGAGCCCGCGGGGCCGCCGCCGGGCACCGACCCCCTCACCCCCGACCCGGCCTTCGTGGCCGGGCTCGACGCTGCGGAGACGACCGCCGCTGCCTGGGCGCTGCCGCTCGCGCCGTCCTGGTTCGGCGGCGCGTGGACCAGTGCGCGGTGGCGCACCCGTCGCGGCCGGGTCGTGCTGGTGCCGGGCTCCTACCCGGCGGGGATGCGGCTGCCGCTGGACTCCCTGGCGTGGCAGGACCCCGCCTCTCCCGGCGAAGCGTCCTACGTCACCGTGGAGGAGCCGCTGCCCGAGCCGACGGAGGGTCTGCGGGCCGTCGTGGGGGAGGCGGACCAGGCGCCGGCCCGCAGCGCTCTCGTGGTGGAGGCTCGCGAGGGCCTCGTGCACGTCTTCCTGCCGCCGCTGGAACAGCTCGAGCGCTTCCTGGAGCTGGTGCGGCTGGTGGAGCGGAGCGCGGCCGCGATCGGCACCCCCGTGGTGCTCGAGGGGTACGGCCCCCCGCCGGACCCACGGGTCCGCACCCTGGCCGTCACCCCCGACCCGGGCGTCCTCGAGGTCAACCTCCACCCCACCTCCGGCTGGGCTGAGCTCAGCGAGGTCACCCACACCGTGCACCGGCTCGCCCGCGAGCAGGGGCTGGGCACGGAGACCTTCGCCCTGGACGGCGCGGCGCGCGGCACCGGTGGGGGCAACCACCTGACCCTCGGCGGCGCCACGCCCGCCCGCTCACCCCTGCTCCGCCGCCCGGACCTGCTGGTCAGCATGCTCACCTACTGGCAGCACCACCCGTCGCTGTCCTACCTCTTCTCCGGCCGCTTCGTCGGGCGCACCAGCCAGGCTCCCCGGGCCGACGAGGGGCGACCCGACGCGGCCTACGAGCTCGAGACGGCGTTTGCCGAGATCGCCGCGCTGGACGCCGACGACCTCCGGCCCTGGCGGGTCGACCGGTCGCTGCGGCACCTGCTGACCGACCTCACGGGCAACGCCCACCGCTCGGAGTTCTGCATCGACAAGCTCTGGAGCCCCGACTCGACGCGGGGCCGGCTCGGGCTGCTGGAGCTGCGCGCCTTCGAGATGCCCCCGCACCCGGACATGGCCCTGGTGCAGGCCCTGCTGGTGCGGGCCCTGGTGGCCCGGTTCGCCGAGGAGCCCTACACCGGTCCGCTGGTCCGCTGGGGCCCGGCCCTGCACGAGCGGTTCCTGCTCCCGCACTTCGCGATGGCCGACGCGCACGACGTCGTGGCCGACCTGCGCCGCCACGGGCTCGACTTCGACGCCGGGTGGCTGGCTCCGTATCACGAGTTCCGCTTCCCCCGCCTGGGCGCGACCACCGTCGGCGCGGCGGACGGGAGCACGGTCCAGCTGGAGCTCCGGCAGGCGATCGAGCCCTGGAACGTGCTGGGGGCGGAGGCGACGTCCGGCGGGACGGCCCGCTACGTCGACTCCTCCACCGAGCGGCTCCAGGTCGCCGTCGACGGGTTCGTGCCCGAGCTGCAGGTGCTGACCTGCAACGGCCGGCCGGTGCCGCTGACCCCCACCGGCACCCCCGGCCGCCACGTCGCGGGCGTCCGCTACCAGGCGTGGAAGCCGTGGTCAGCGCTGCACCCCACGCTGGAGGTGGACGCGCCGCTGCGCCTGGACGTCGTCGACCGCAGCAGCCAGGTCTCGCTGGGCGGTGCGACCTACCACGTCGTGCACCCGGGGGGCCGGTCCTACTCCCGGCCCCCGGTCAACGCGGCCGAGGCGGAGGCCCGGCGAGCGGCGCGGTTCCAGGTGCTGGGGCACACGTCGGGACGAGTCGACGTGGCAGCCCTGGACGCCGAGGTCGGCCGACGGGCGGCGGCCCCGGACGACCACCCCCTGACCCTGGACCTGCGCCGCCGGCCGGGAGCTGCGGGCGGGGGTCGACGACGATGACCGCGCTCCAGCGCTACCTGGCCACCGCCGGGCAGGGCGACGTGCTCACGCCCGAGCCGGGCTTCGACGAGCTCGCCGGCCCTGACGGCACGCCCCGGCGTGGGTGGGCGACGCTGCTCGAGGGGCTGGAGCGCTTCGTCGACGGTGACCTGGTGCAGGCCCAGCACGAGGTCGCCCGGCTGCTCGAGGACGACAACGTGACCTACACCCCCAGCCCGGGGGCGTCGGTCTCGGTGGTCGACGAGCCGGTACCCGCGAGCGCCTCGGCGCTGACGCAGCCCCGTCCGTGGCGGCTCGACCCGCTCCCGCTGGTCCTCGACGACCGCGAGTGGGCCGGGATCGAGGCCGGGGTGGTGCAGCGGGCGGAGCTGCTCGACGCCCTGCTGGCCGACCTCTACGGGCCGCAGCGGCTGCTGGCCTCGGGCGACATCCCGGCCGCCGCCGTCCTCGACCACAGCGAGTACCTGCGCCCCGTCGTCGGCACCGAGACCCTGGAGCGCCAGCGGCTGTTCCTCACCGCCGCCGACCTCGGCCGGGACGGCTCGGGCGGGTGGAAGGTGCTCGCCGACCGGACCCAGGCCCCGTCGGGGGCCGGCTTCGCCATGGTGAACCGGCGGGTCGTCTCCCGCGTGCTGCCCGACCTGTACCACGCGGCGCACCTGCACCGGCTGACCCCGTTCTTCCAGGCGATGCGCACCGCACTGGTGGAGTCGGCCCCGCCGGCGGTGGAGGACCCGCGCGTGGTCGTGCTCAGTCCCGGGCCGCACAGCGAGACCGCCTTCGACCAGGCCTTCGTCGCCTCCCTGCTCGGCTTCCCGCTGGTCGAGGGCAGCGACCTGACGGTGCGCGAGGGCCGGGTGTGGCTGCGGGGCGTCGGCCGGCCCGAACAGGTGGACGTGGTCCTGCGCCGGGTCGACTCCGTGTGGACCGACCCGCTCGAGCTGCGCTCAGGCTCCCGCCTGGGCGCCAGCGGCCTGCTGGAGTGCGTCCGACAGGGCAGCGTCAGCGTCGTCAACACTCTCGGCTCCGGCATCCTCGAGAACCCCGCCCTGCTGCCCTTCCTGCCCCGGCTGAGCGAGCGGCTGCTCGGCCAGCCGTTGCGGCTGCCGTCGGTCGACACCTTCTGGTGCGGCGACCCCGGCGCCCGGGCCTACGTGGCCGCGCACCTCGACGAGCTCGTGGTCCGCCCGATCAGCCGCGACGCCGGACGCAGCGTGGTCGGCGCCGCGCTGACCGCGGCCCAGCGGGAGCGCCTGCTGGCCCGGATCGACGCGGCCCCCCACCGCTTCGTCGGTCAGGAGGTGCTGCCGCTGTCCTCGGCGCCGACGACGGTCGCCGAGCGCCTGGAACCCCGTGACGTCGTGCTGCGCTCGTTCGTCGTCCGCAACGGGACCTCCTACACCCCGATGCTGGGTGGGCTGGCCCGGGTGGCCGACCGGGCGAGCGAGCGGTACGGCCCGCTGGTCACCGCACCCGACGGCGGCCTGGCCAAGGACGTCTGGGTGGTCAGCAGCGAGCCCGTCCTCGCCAGCCGGGTGGTCGTGCCGCGGCAGGCCCTGCCGTCGACCCGTGGGGCCAGCGCCCCGGCGGCGATGGTGCCCCGCGTGCTCGCCGACCTGTTCTGGTTCGGCCGCTACGCCGAGCGGGCGGAGGACCTGCTGCGGCTGGTGCTGGCCACCCGGACGCTGGCCATCGAGACCGACCTCGACACCACCCACGGGCGGGCGCTGGAGGTGCTGCTGCAGGCGGTGACCCACGTCAGCACCGCCTACCCCGGGTTCCTCGCCCGGGCCGAGCTGATGCCCGAGCTGCGTTCGATGCTGCTCGACCAGCAGCGCCCCGGCACCGCGGCGCACTCCCTGGCCTCGCTGTCGCGCGCCGCCCAGGGCGTCCGGGACCAGCTGTCGGAGGACGTCTGGATGGTGCTGGCCGGCGTCGACCGCGCCCTGGCCGCGCTGGCCGGCAACCCCCACGACCAGGGGCTGCAGCTGGTCGACGTCAGCGAGCGGGTGCTGTCGGGCCTGCTCGCGCTCGCCGGGATCGTCAGCGAGAACATGGTGCGCGACCCGGGGTGGTACATGCTCGACGCGGGCCGGGGGATCGAGCGGGCCCTGCAGCTCGTCGCCCTGCTGCGGGTGACGGTGACCCGGGAGCGTGCCGCCGACACCGACCGCCTCGTCGCGGAGGCGGTGCTCACGGCGTCGGAGTCGATCGTGACCTACCGCCGCCGCTACCGCGGCCGGTCGGGGGTCGAGGCGCTGGTGGAGCTGCTGGTCGTCGACCAGCACAACCCCCGCTCGGTCGCCTACCAGCTGGCCCGCATCCTCCACGACCTCCAGTCGATGCCGGGGACGTCCCCGACGGCCCGCCCCCTCCGGCTGCTGGAGACCCTGGTCGAGACGGTCCGGACCGCCGACCCGCAGGCCCTGGTGGCCACCCGCGGTGGACGTCGGCTCGCGCTCGAGGAGTTCCTGGCCGGGCTGCAGGACCAGCTGCGAGACCTCTCGGAGGGTGTCCGGACCCAGTACCAGCAGCAGCCGCTCACCCAGCAGCCGCTGGCCGGCACCGGGGGCTGGGGAGGCGCGGCGTGAGGACCTACCGGATCCAGCACAGCACCACCTACACCTACGAGTCCGACGTGACCGCCAGCTACGGGCAGGTCTACCTGCGCCCCCGCGACCTCCCTTGGCAGCGCTGTGTGAGCCACGAGGTGGTGATCGAGCCGGCGCCCGGCAACCTGTTCGTCCACGACGACCTGTACGGGAACGCGAAGTCCTTCTTCCACGTCACCGAGCCGCACCGGGAGCTCGTCGTCCGTGCGGTCAGCCACGTGGAAGTCGGGCTCGGCAGCCCGGGGGAGGACCGGCTCGCCGTGCCCTGGGAGCAGGCCCGCCCGGCGGCGCGCCCGGAGCTGGCTGACGCCTGGTCGGCCACCGACTTCACCTTCGCCTCCCCCTACGTCGAGGTGCCGCCCGGGATCGAGGAGTACACCCGGGTCTCGTTCACCCCGGGCCGCGCGCTCGGTGAGGCGGCGGTCGAGCTGATGCACCGGGTGCACGACGACTTCACCTACAAGTTCGGCTCCACCTCGGTGGGGACCACCGTGAGCACCCTGCTCGAGCGGCGGACCGGCGTCTGCCAGGACTTCTCGCACTTCATGCTGTCCGGGCTGCGCTCCCTCGGGCTGGCCGGCCGGTACGTGAGCGGCTACCTCGCCACCCGTCCGCCGCCCGGCCGACCACGGCTGGTCGGGGCCGACGCCAGCCACGCCTGGGTCGGCTGCTGGGTGCCCGGCGGAGGGTGGCTCTACCTCGACCCCACCAACGCGAAGGTCATCGACGAGTCCCACGCCACGGTGGCCTACGGCCGCGACTACGGCGACGTGCTGCCGGTACGGGGCGTCATCTTCACCGAGTCGAAGCAGTCGACCATGAAGGTCTCGGTCGACATGGCCCCCCTCGACGCGGTCGGCTGACCTCGACCCTGGAAACTCAGCGCCAGAGGCGCCCCCGGCGTCCCTGGCGGGGCTCCGCGTCCATCTGGCGCTGGATCCCCAGGGCGTTCCGTGCCAACGGCGTCGTCCCCAGGGTGCCCCGTGACCGGTCGGATTGGCGCGTGCCTCCCGAGAGTGCGGGCATGGACGACGAGAGGATCGCGCTCGCCCTCCGGGCGGGCGGCGGCGTACTGGTGCGGCGCCAGCACCCCGAGCTGGCCGGGACGATCGACTGGTTGGTCCGGACGGGCCGCCTGAGCCGGGTGCTGCCGGGGGTCTACGCGCCGGCGGAGGTGGCCGACCAGCCGGAAACGCGGATGCTGGCCGTCTGCGCGGCCCAACCCGACGCGGTGCTGGTGGGGGCGGCGGCCGCCCGGGTCTCCTTCTGGCCGGGGGTGGCGCTGGAAGTCGTCGAGGCGGCGGCCCCGACCGACCTCGGGGCTCGTCAGGCATCCGTTTCACCCGGCGGCGGGTGCCGGCCGAGTGGGTGGTGGCGGCCGCACCGCTCCGTCTCGCCGCTCCCGCCCTCACCGCGCTCGACCTCGCCACCCTCGACGACGCGTCCGCGGTCGACATCGCGCTCCGCAGCCGGATGAGCACCCTGGCCCAGATGCGGGCGGCCCTGGCGGCGACACCCGGCCGGCCCGGCAACCGGGACCGGCTGCGCGTGCTGCTCGACTCTCGGGACGAGCCATGGTCTGAGGCGGAGCGGCGGGCGCACCGCCTGCTCCGCGCGGCGCGGATCCGCGGCTGGACCGCGAACCTCCCGGTGCTGGTGCGGGGCTGCCGGTACTACCTCGACCTCGGGTTCCGCCGGGAGCGGCTCGCCATCGAGATCGACGGCCGCATCCACCAGCAGGACCTCGCCCTGTTCGAGTCCGACCGGTGGCGCCAGAACGCGCTGGTGCAGGCCGGCTGGCGGGTCCTGCGCTTCACCTGGGCGATGCTCGTCGACCACCCCGAGGAGTTCGTCCATGAGGTGGGAACCGCCCTGGAAATCCAGCGCCAGTGCGCCCGGTCGGGGCTCCTGGCGCCTCGCGGAAGCACCTGGCGCTGACTTCTCAGGGCGTGCGGCCGGGCTCAGTCCTCGTCGTCGCCCTCGGACATGCCCGACCAGATCTCCTGGCACTCGGGGCAGACGGGGAACCGCTCCGGGTCGCGGCTGGGCACCCAGACCTTCCCGCACAGGGCGACGACGGGGGTGCCGAGCACCATCGCCTCGGTCAGCTTCTGCTTGGGCACGTAGTGGGAGAAGCGCTCGTGGTCACCCTCCTCGAGACGCAGGTCTTCGCGTTCGGCGACGCGCTCGTCGACGATGGTCTCGGCCCCGGGGCTCAGCTGCTGGCTCACCGGGTCAGTTTAGACAGGAAGACGCCGGCGTAAAGGGGTCCGAGGGTGGGACCGGGAGGTGGTGGACTGGTCCCGTGACCGCCCGCGACACCGAGAGCCCCGACGCCGACGCCACCGCGCCCGGGCGACCCCGGGCGGAGCCGGTGTCCCAGCGACGGCTGGTGGTCGGGGTCTGCGCCACCATCGTGGCCGTCGCCTTCGAGTCCATCGCGGTCGCGACGGCGATGCCGGTCGCCGCGCGGGAGCTGGACGGGTTCGACCACTACGCCTGGTCCTTCTCGGTCTTCGTCATCGGCATGCTGTTCTCCACCGTGGTGGGCGGTCGGCTGGCTGACCGCGTCGGTCCCGCCCGCCCGCTGCTGGCAGGTCTGGCGGTCTTCGCCCTCGGGCTGGTGGTGTCGGGCACGGCGACGACGATGGCCCAGCTGATCGCCGGACGCTTCGTCCAAGGGCTGGGCGGCGGCGTGCTGAACGTGTCGATCTTCGTCTGCGTGGCGCAGGTGTTCGGGCCGAAGGACCGCCCCCGGATGTTCACCTACATCTCCACCGCCTGGGTGCTGCCCGCCTTCGTCGGCCCCCCGGTGTCGGCGTGGCTGACGAACCGGCTCAGCTGGCACTGGGTCTTCTTCGCCGTGCTGCCGCTGGTGGCCCTCGGCGGTGTCCTGGTCCTGCCGACCGTGCTCCGGCTGATGCGCTCCTTCGTCCCCCCGGACCTCGCTCCCGACGCCAGACCGCCGGCCCCCATCTGGTCGGCGGTCGTGGTGTCCCTGGCCGCGACCGCCCTCCAGCTGGCCGGCCAGCGCCGCGACCTCGTCGGGCTGGCGCTGCTCGCCGGCGGTCTCGCGGGCCTCCTGGTCGGCCTGCCCCGGCTCATGCCTCCCGGCTTCCTGCGCTTCCGGCGGGGCATCTCGCCGGTCATCCTGGTCCGCGGTCTGCTGCCCGGGGCCTTCTTCGGCGGCGAGGCGTTCCTCCCGCTGATGCTGGTCGAGCAGCGTGGGGTGGCGCTGGTGCTCGCCGGCGCCACCCTCACCGTGGGCGCGGTCGGCTGGACGACCGGTTCGTGGATCCAGTCCCGACCCTGGCTGCGGCTGCGGCGCGACCGGCTGGTCACCATCGGGTGCCTGTCGGTGGCGCTCGGTCTGGCCTCGGTCGGCGTGCTGGCCCTCCTGCCGGCCGTGCCCTTCTGGCTGGCCGGGGTGGGCTGGATCTTCGCCGGCTTCGGCATGGGGCTGTCGGTCTCCAGCACGTCGCTGGCGGTGATGACGCTGTCGGAGGAGTCGGAGCAGGGTCGGAACGCGTCGTCGCTCAACCTCTTCGACGCCCTGGGTTCGGGCGTCTTCGTCGGCGTCGCGGGCTCGGTGTTCCACGCCCTGCGCCCCAGCGGCGACCTCGCCCTCACCTTCGGCGTCCTGCTGCTGTCGATGACGGTGGTCGCCGTGCTCGCCGCCCTGACCAGCCTGCGGATCGGGGCGGTGCGCAACGAGTTCGCGCCCGGCTGACCGCGTCGCCGCGGCGTCGCCGGGTGCAGGCCCCGGGCGCCCGGGCACCTAGACTCTGGGGAATGCCTGCCCAGCCCGACCGCGCTTCCACCGCGGCCGCCGCTGCAGCCATCGCCGCCTCGGGACTGCCTCCCGCCTTCCCCGCCCGCGCCGCGTGGGGGACCGCCAAGAGCCTGCGGGCCTGGCAGGCCGCCGCGCTGCAGCGCTACCTCGACGAGGACCCCCGCGACTTCCTGGCCGTGGCCACGCCCGGAGCCGGCAAGACCTCCTTCGCCCTCACCCTGGCCCAGAACCTGCTGACCCGCCGGCAGATCGACCGCATCATCATCGTCGCGCCGACCGAGCACCTGAAGACCCAGTGGGCGGAGGCGGCCTCCCGCGTCAACCTGGCCATCGACCCCAGCTTCGGGGTCAAGCAGGGCCGGACCAGCCGGGACTACCAGGGCATCGCGCTGACCTACGCCGGGGTGGCGGTCAACCCCCTGGCCCTCCGCATCCGCACCGAGGGCTTCCGCACGCTGGTGATCCTGGACGAGGTGCACCACGCCGGCGACGCCCTCAGCTGGGGTGAGGCGGTCCGGGAGGCCTTCGAGCCGGCCACGCGACGGCTGATGCTGACGGGGACGCCGTTCCGCTCCGACACCAACCCCATCCCGTTCGTCCGCTACGAGGCCGACGGCGCCGGCGTCCTGCGCTCCCGGGCCGACTACGCCTACGGCTACGGGGAGGCGCTCGCCGACGGGATCGTCCGCCCGGTGCTGTTCCTGGCCTACTCCGGGGACCTGCACTGGCGCACCAGCGCGGGCGAGGAGGTCTCGGCCCGCCTGGGAGGTCCGCTGACCAAGGACCTGGCCGGCCAGGCGCTGCGCACGGCGCTGGACCCGCAGGGGTCCTGGATCCCGGCGGTGCTCCGCGCCGCCGACACCCGGCTCAGCGAGGTCCGGACCCACGTCCCCGACGCGGCCGGGCTGGTCATCGCCACCGACCAGACCGCGGCCCGGGCCTACGCGTCGCTGCTCAAGTCGATCACCGGGGTCGCCCCCACGCTGGTGCTGAGCGACGAGCCGCAGTCGAGCAAGAAGATCTCGGCCTTCGCCGACGGCGACAGCCGGTGGATGGTCGCGGTCCGGATGGTGTCCGAGGGCGTGGACGTGCCCCGGCTGGCGGTCGGGGTCTACGCCACCTCCACCGCCACCCCGCTGTTCTTCGCCCAGGCGGTCGGGCGCTTCGTGCGGGCCCGCAGCAAGGGGGAGACCGCCTCGGTCTTCGTGCCCAGCGTGCCGAACCTGCTGCTCTACGCCGCGGAGATGGAGAAGGAGCGCGACCACGTCCTCCGGGCCCCGCGGCAGGTCGACGAGGCCGACCTGCTGGTGGAGGCCGAGCGGACCGAGAGCGAGCGCGACCTGCCGGAGGGGGAGTTCGCCGCGCTGGGCAGCGAGGCCGACTTCGACCGGGTGGTCTTCGACGGCGCCGACTTCGGGCTCACCACGCAGTCGGGCAGCGCGGAGGAGATGGATTACCTCGGCCTGCCCGGGCTGCTCGAGCCGAACCAGGTCAAGGACCTGCTGCGCCGCCACCAGGCCAACCACCTCTCCCGCGCGCCCCGGGACCCGGTCGCGCCCACGCCCTCGGCCAGCACGCACGAGGAGCTCCGCGCGCTGCGCAAGGAGCTGAACGGGCTGGTGGCCGCCTGGCACCACCGGACGGATCTGCCGCACGGGGTCGTGCACGCCCAGCTGCGCTCGGCGTGCGGGGGGCCGCCCACGGCCATGGCCAGCGCCGAGGAGCTCCGGGAGCGCATCGACCGCATCAGGGAGTGGGCCGTGAGCGGCCGTCGCGCCTGACGCGATGGTCCCGGTGGTCGGGGGGAGATCGGGTAGTTTGTGCCCCCGTGACCGGTCCCGGTCCCACCAGGAACGGTGCCGGCGCCCCGCCGGTCGAGGAGGACGCGCATGAGGGTCTCCGTCGTCGGCTGCGGCTACCTCGGGGCTGTCCACGCCGCCTCGATGGCCCACCTGGGTCACGACGTCGTCGGCGTCGACGTCGACGCGGCCAAGATCGCCGCGCTCGCCTCCGGCTCCGCGCCGATCTTCGAGCCAGGGCTGGAGGACCTGCTGCGCGCGGGTGCGGACGCCGGTCGCCTGAGCTTCACCACCGACATGGCGGCGGTGCGCGGCGCCCAGGTGCACTTCGTCGCCGTCGGGACCCCGCAGCGGCGCGGGGAGAACGCCGCCGACCTCACCTACGTCGACGCCGCGGTCGAGGGCCTGCTGCCGCACCTGGCGCCGGGCGACCTCGTCGTGGGCAAGTCGACGGTGCCGGTCGGCACCGCCGCCCGGTTGCAGGACCGGCTGACGGCCTCCGGGACGGGTGCGACCCTGGCCTGGAACCCGGAGTTCCTGCGCGAGGGTTTCGCGGTGCAGGACACCGTCAGCCCGGACCGCCTGGTGTACGGGGTGAGCGCCGGGAAGCCGGGGGAGCGTGCGACGGCCCTGCTCAGCGAGGTCTACGCCGACGCGCTGAGCCGCGACACCCCGCTGATCGTGACCGACTTCGCGACTGCGGAGCTGGTCAAGGTCGCAGCCAACGCCTTCCTGGCCACGAAGATCTCCTTCATCAACGCGATGGCCGAGATCGCCGACGCCGCCGGCGGCGACGTGACCGCCCTCGCTGACGCCATCGGCCACGACGCACGGATCGGTCGGCGTTTCCTCAACGCCGGCATCGGGTTCGGTGGTGGCTGCCTGCCCAAGGACATCCGCGCCTTCACCGCACGCGCCGAGGAGCTCGGCCGCGGGGAGTCGACGGCCTTCCTCAAGGAGGTCGATGCCATCAACCTGCGGCGGCGCCAGCAGATGGTGGACATGGTGGTCGACGTGCTGGGCGGCACGGTGTTCCAGAAGCGGGTGGCCGTGCTCGGGCTCGCCTTCAAACCGCAGTCCGACGACGTCCGCGACTCCCCGGCGCTCGACGTCGCCGTGCGCCTCCACGGTCTCGGCGCGCACGTCGCCGCCACCGACCCGGCCGCCATCTCCAGCTCCCAGCGCCTGCACCCGCAGCTGGACTTCGTCGCCCGGACCGAGGACGCCCTCCGGGGAGCCGACGCCGTCGTCCTGGTCACCGAGTGGCCGGAGTACCGCACGCTCGACCCCGTCGCCGTCGGCGCCCTGGTGGCGTCCCGGGTCGTCCTCGACGGGCGCAACGTCCTCGACGCCGCGGCCTGGCGCGCGGCGGGCTGGACCTACCGGGGGATGGGCCGCCCCTGAGGATCGGTGCTGCGAGCACTCGCGGCGGTCGCCTCCAGCAGATGCGTGAGCCTTGCCACGTCGGTGCAGCCGTCTGAGGCGGCGCACCGGGGGTAGTGGGACAGGTCCGCACCCGATCTTGAGGAGCACCTCGTGAACAACAACGTCATCTCCCGCTCGCTGCACGACGTCGGCCTGTCCGCCTGGTTCGGCGGAACCCTGGCCAACGCGGTGGCCCTGAACCGGGCGGCCTCGGCCGCGGCGAGCTCCCGCTCCACCGGCGCGGTCTCCAACGCCGGCTGGGACGCGTGGACCCCGGTCAACGCCGCCGCCATCGGCGCCCACCTCGTGGGCTCCGTCGGCCAGCTCGTGGGCAACAGCGGGCGCATCGCCGGCCAGAAGGGTGTCGGCGCCATGTCCGTGGTGAAGACCGTCGTGACCGTCGCCGCTCTCGGCGCCACCGGATACAGCCGCGTGCTCGGCCGCACCGTCAGCGACCACGGAGCCGTCCCCGCCGAGTCGGGCACCGAGCCGGCCGCCAGCACCCCGCCCGAGGTCGCCCAGGCGCAGCGCCAGCTCAAGGTCCTGCAGTGGGTCATCCCGGCCCTGACCGGCACGCTGCTGGTCATCAGCAGCTACGCGGGCGAGCAGCAGCGCCCCACCTCCGTGCTCTCGGGCGTCAGCGACCGGCTCAAGCTCGGGCGCTGACCCTCGCACCGACGGGGAGTCACCGGGCGCGGCCCGGTGGCTCCCGTTTGGCCTGCCCACCTCCGGGTAACGGACGAACGGAACGGCGTATACACCGTAAGCATGGTGACCGCGCGGCCGTTCCAGGAGGAGCTTCATCGTGAGCCTGACCACTGACCAAGCCCGCACCCTCGCCAGCTCCGGTGGGAACGTCGTCTCCACCGACGGCGGCAAGATCGGCGGCATCGGCCAGATCTACCTGGACGACTCCACAGGCGCCCCCACCTGGGTGACCGCCAAGACGGGCCTCTTCGGGACCAAGGAGTCCTTCGTCCCGCTCGAGGGTGCCCGCGTGCAGGGTGACGACGTCGCCGTCGGCTTCGACAAGGACAAGGTCAAGGACGCTCCCCGCATCGACCCCGACGGCAACCTCTCGCCCGAGGAGGAGGACCAGCTCTACGCCTACTACGGTCTGGGCAGCGGCTCGACCGGCGCCGGCTACGCGGCCTCGACGTCCGGCACCGCTGAGACCGGTACCGGGGCCGAGACCAGCATCGCGAGCGGCTACGTCGAGAACGCCTCCGACGCCGACTACACCGAGACCGTCACCACGGCCGGAACCGGAACCGGCACGGGCTTTGCGGCCGGTACCGGGATCGCGAGCCCGGACCCGGACGACGCTGACCGCGACGACGCCGTCGGGCACACGTCGGGTCGGCCCACCGAGGAGGCCGGTCGGCCTCGACTGCGCAGGCAGGCCGTGACCGGTCACATCACCCGGCTGGTTCCGGTGGACGACCCGCAGACCTCCGAGCAGGCCCGCGAGGGGCAGAGCGAGCGGGACGGCGACGCCGACACGAGGCGCTGACCCAGACTGCTAGACCGCAGATCCTGCCGTCGCTCCCCTAGGCTGGGGGCGGCGGCAGATCCGCGCCAGGGCCGGGCGAGCGGCCCGGGGACGAGCAGGAAAACCGCACGACGAACACGAGGAGATACCCATGAGCAGCCCAGTGAACTCCGGCACCGGCTCCGGCGACCGACGCCCCGTCAGCGCGGGCGCGCCCGGGCACCAGGAGCTGGTGGCCCGTCAGAAGGAGCAGTTCGGTGGCATGAAGTTCGGCTGCTCGTTCTTCGGCTGGCTCACCGCCACGGGGACGGCCGTCCTGCTGAGCGGGCTGCTGGCCGCGATCGGGACCGCCCTCGGCGTCAACGGCATCTTCGGGGCTCGGCCCGTGGACAGCCAGCTCCGCACGATCGGGCTGGTCAGCGGCATCGTGGTGCTGGTCGTGATCCTGGTGGCCTACTTCGCCGGTGGCTACGTGGCGGCCCGGATGGCCCGCTTCAGCGGGGTCAAGCAGGGCCTGGGGGTGTGGCTGTGGGCCTTGATCTTCACCGTCGTCCTCGGGGTGATCGGCTTCGTCGCCGGCAACCAGGTCGACCTGCTCGGCCTGGTCAGCGGACTGCCCCGCCTCCCGGTCGACAACAACGCCCTCACCGGTGGCGGGATCATCACCCTGGCGGCCATCGTCCTGATCAGCCTGGTCGGCGCCCTCCTGGGCGGGATGGCCGGCATGCGCTACCACCGGCGGGTCGACCGGGCTGGCTTCGAGGAGTTCTGAGGCCCGACGCGCTCTCCGGACGGCGCCGGTGGTTCCCCGAGGAGCCACCGGCGCCGTTGCGCGTCCGGTCTCTCCAGGGCGCTTCCCGCCTCTCAGCCTGCTCGGAGGGCTCGGTCCGGCAGAGGTCGACGTGACCGCGGCGGGGCGAACCAGCTCCGACACAGCAGCACGGCCAGCGCCAGCTCGACCGCGTCCCCGGCGTAGTACATGATCATCGCCCCCGCCTGCGCGGTGCCCGGGTCGACGCCGGCCGGGGGAGCGGCGTAGAGGCTCTTGGCCAGGATCCCGTGCAGGGCCAGTGCCGCCACCAGGGCGACCGCGCGGTGCCGGTGGGAGCGGCGGTGGGGCAGCGGGTCAGGCCCGACCAGCACCGCGCTCAGCAGGTACCCGGCCAGCACCAGGTGGACGTGCACCACCAGGTGGACGCCCGGCTGCTCGTGCGCCCACCCGAGCAGGGGGGTCCGGTAGAGCAGCCACAGCCCGCCGAGGTCCAGCAGCACCGCGACGGCGGGTTGGGTCAGCAGCCGCAGCGGTGCGCTCCTCAGCACGGCCGTGAGCCGTCGAGCCGACGCCACCGGCAGGGTCCGCAGCGCGAGCGTGACCGGTGCACCGAGCGCCAGCAGCAGAGGACCGAGCATGCCGACGAGCACGTGAGCGACCGCATGCGCCCGGAAGTCCGCGTGCGCCAGCGCAGCGACCGGTCCGAGGGACCCGGCCGCCACCGCGGCGGTGCCGGTGAGCCAGCACGCTGTCCTGGCCGGCGACCAGGGCCGACGCCCGCGCTGCCTCCGGGCGGCCAGCAGGTAGCCGCTGGTCGCACCCAGAGCGGCCACCACCACCACGAGCGCGGTCAGGGAGGGGACCAGGCTCCCGTGCTCAGGCACCGGCGGCGTGGTGCCGGCGCGTGAGGATGACCCCGGCCACCACGAGCACCACCGCGACCAGGTTCCAGGCGAGGTCGTAGGGCAGCAGCTCGACGTCGTAGCGGATCTGGTGGAGCCCGAGCAGCTTGTGCTGCACCGTGCCGTCGTACAGCTGGAACCCGCCCGCGCCGACCAGCAGCCCGCCCAACCAGCGCGTGGTCACGAGCTCGGAGCGGTGGCGCAGCGCGGCGTACCAGAACAGGCCGGCGACGACGGCGAACCAGCTGAACGCGTGGAAGATGCCGTCGGAGACCAGCCCCGCGTCGGGGGTGGAGCGGTCGTAGAAGTGGTGCCAGTGGAGCAGCTGGTGGAAGACCGTCTCATCCACGAAGCCGGCGACGCCTACCCCGACGAGCGCACCCGAGCGCCAGCTGCCCCCGGCCGGAGCCTGTGTCCGAGCAGTTCGGCGGGCGGTCTTGGTCACGGGTGCTCCTCGCTTCGGGTGTGCAGCGGCCGTCGGGCCGGCCAGGACGACGACGGGCGGCGGCTAGGCCGGTGCGCCGTCCTGGCTCATCAGGGCCTCCACCGTCGCCCGCGCGCCCCGCTCGTGCAGCGAGCGCAGGCTCTCCAGGTAGGGGCCGGTGAAGCGGGGCTCGTCGGCGAGGTCGCCGAACAGCTGCCGGTTGGCCACGAAAGCCAGCGGGTCGTCCTGCTGGGTCCGGGCGATGGCGGTGAGCTGCTCGGCGAGGCGGTCGACCACCTCGATGGGCGCGCCCTGCTCGTCGACGCCTTCGGCGTACCGGGCCCAGCTGGCGACGACGAGGGCGGCGTAGCGGACGCTGCGGCCGGCCTCCAGGTTGGCCCGCACGACCGGGAGCAGCCACTTCGGGATGCGGTCGGAGCTCTCGGCGCACAGCCGGGCGAGCGTGTCGCGCACCGCGTCGTTGGAGAAGCGGGCGATCAGCTCGCTCTTGTACGCCTCCAGGTCGATCCCCGGAACCGGTGGCAGGGTCGGTGTCCCCTCCGCATCCATGTAGGCCCGGAGGAAGCGGGCCAGCAGCGGGTCCTGCGCCGCCTCGTGCACCAGCTCGTAGCCGGCGAGGCGGCCGACGTAGCAGAGCGTCTGGTGGCCGGCGTTGAGCAGCCGCAGCTTCATCAGCTCGTAGGGCTCGACGTCGGCGACGACCTGGACGCCGACCTCCTCCAGCGGCGGCCGGCCCAGGGTGAACTGGTCCTCGAGCACCCACTGGGTGAAGGGCTCGCAGACCACCGGCCAGTCGTCCTCCACCCCGAAGCGCGTGGCGATCTGCACCTTGTCGTCCTCGGTGGTCACCGGGGTGATCCGGTCGACCATGGAGTTGGGGAAGCGGACCTCCGCGCGCACCCAGCGGCCCAGCTCGGGGTCGCGGAGGTCGGCGAAGGCCGCGAAGACCTCCTGCGCCATGTGCCCGTTGCCCGGGATGTTGTCGCAGGACATCACGGTGAACGGGGCCAGGCCCCGGGCGCGCCGGCGGGCGAGTGCCTCGGTGACCAGCCCGAAGGTGGTCGCGGGCACGGCACCGGGCACGAGGTCGGCCTGGACAGCAGGGTTGTCGGCATCGAACTCGCCGGTGACGGGGGAGAAGTTGTAGCCGCCCTCGGTCACGGTCAGCGAGACGATCCGGGTCGCCGGGTCGGCGAGCTTCTCCAGCACGGCCTCGGCGTCGTCAGGCGCGTAGAGGTAGTCGACGATCGAACCGATCACCCTCGGGGTCCAGGTGCCGTCCGCGTCCTTGAGCACCAGGGTGTAGAGGTAGTCCTGAGCCCCCAGGGCGTCGCGCATCCGGGCATCCGAGGGCATGACGCCCACGCCGCAGATGCCCCACTCGAGGGCCTGGCCCTGCTCCATCAGCCGGTCGAGGTACATGGCCTGGTGCGCCCGGTGGAAGCCGCCGACGCCGAAGTGCACGATGCCCGCCGTCACCGCCGACCGGTCGTAGGTGGGCACCGGCACGTCGAGCTCGGCCAGATGATGGCTCTCCAGGTGGGTCCGGGCACCAGCGGTCATCGTCGACTCCTCGATCAGGACGGGCAGTGGCTCGATCAGGGCGGGCAATGGCATGTATAACGCAACGCGCTGACAGGGCCGACACCGGCGGTGCCGCGGGAAGCAGGCTTCCTGGTCCTCCGACGCGGGCTTCCCACCGTCGCAGCGATCCTAGAATGAGGGGGTGTCTGGAATCCCCGTCGGCAGTCCTCCGGTACCGCCGGGTCGTCACGCGGCCCCGTTGGGCTGGTACGCCGACCCGCTCGACCCATCCTCCGAGCGCTACTGGGACGGCTGGCAGTGGTCCCGGACGACACGAGCCCGCGAGGGCGGGCCTCCGGCGGCGCCCGCCGGGCCTCCGGCCGGCTCCCCGCCGGTGCCGCAGGGGGGTCCTGGCCCGCAGCCCGGCCAACCGCCCCAGGGCTACCCGCAGCAGCCGGGCCACCCGCAGCAGGGCTACCCGGGCTACCCGCAGCAGGGCTACCCGGGCTACCCGCAGCAGAGCTACCCGGGCTACCCACCTCCGGGGCAGGTGCAGCCCAGGACCGGCCGGTCCGGTCAGGCGTCCTTCACCGCGGACGGTGTCCGGCTGGCCGGCTGGTGGTGGCGGGCGCTGGCGGCGCTGGTGGACGGCCTGATCGTCACCCTGCTGGTGGCGGCGGCCACCCTGCCTCTGCTGCTGCCCATGTTCGGTCGGATGTCGGCCTACTTCGCCGAGGCGATGGCCGCGGCCGAACGCGGCCTGCCCCAGCCCGCGCTCGACCAGTCGACCCTCATGCCGGCCGGCGACCAGCTCCTGCTGGCGCTCGCCACGGTGACCATCACCTTCGTCTACCAGGCCCTGTTCCTGCGCTGGCGGGGCGCGACCCCGGGCAAGCTGCTGTGCGGGCTGCGCGTGGTCCCGGTCGACCAGGGCCGCACCTCCGGCGGGCTGGACTGGCGCCGGGCCGTCTCCCGCGCCCTGATCTGGGCAGCCCCAGGCCTCAACACCCTGCTCGGGCTGTTCCAGATCGTCGACGTGCTGTTCCCGCTGTGGCAGCCCCGGCGGCAGGCGGTCCACGACCTGGTCGCCGGGACCCAGGTCGTCCGTCCCTGACCCAGGACGGACGCAGTTGTACAACGTTTGAGATGGAGGTCACCCACCCATCCTCCGGCGCTTCCACCCCGTTGTTATGTTGAGCGCGGTCGGGGGGCCCGGAACGTGGCGCCCCTGTCCTCGCCGTCACTGACCTGTCCCTCCGAGCAAGGGTGCTTGTGCCTCGACCGAGCCGTGTGCTGCGTCCGGCCTGCCTGGCCGCCATCGCCGTGCTGGCCGCGGCGCCGGGCTTCCTGGCGGGCCCGGCCTCGGCCGACGCCACCGACGGCACGCTCACCGTCACCGTGGTGCTCGACCTCGACGCCAACGGCCGCTACGAGCCGGAGAACGACCGGGTGCAGCCGGGGGTGACGGTGACGGTCGTCGACGCCGGCGGCGGCACGGTCACGGGGGCCACCGACGCGGACGGCCGCTTCGTCGTCGAGCCGACCTCGAAGCTGGCCGGGGGCCGTTACTTCGTCACCGCTGAGGTGCCGGACGGGCTCGGGGTCGTCCCCGCCGGCCCCAGCGACTCCTTCGCCCCCTCCAGCTCGACCGTGGACGTGAGCGCCGGCAGCCAGTCGGTGACCGTCGCCGTCGTCACACCGTCCCCTGTGCAGCCGATGGCGGAGGGTCCCGTCCCGCCGTCACCGCAGGAGCCCGAGGTGCCGGCACCAGCGGCCCGGCGCGAGGCCGAGGGGGAGCCGCGCTTCGCCGTCGGGGACCGGGTGTGGTGGGACGCTGACGGGGACGGCCGCCAGGGAGAGGGCGAGCGCGGGAGGGGGGGCGTCAGCGTCCAGCTGCTCGACCCCGCCGGCAGCCTCCTCGCCTCGACCACGAGCGACCCGGAGGGCCGCTACCTGTTCGACGACCTGCCGGCCGGCACCTACGCGGTCCGGTTCGCCGGTCTCGGCAGCGGGTTGAAGCTCAGCCCCTCCGGTGCGGGAGGCCGCGGCGGCGACTCGAACCCTGACTACACCGGCCTCACGCCGTCGTTCACCCTGGACCCCGGTGAGCCGGACGTGCTGCCGACCGAGCCCCGGGACGGGGTCCGGGCCGCCTACCTCGACGCGACCGTCGACGCCGGGGTGGCTCCGCTGAGCTTCGCGATCGACTCGATGGTCTGGCAGGACCTCGACGCCGACGGCCTGCTGGACCAGGGCGAACCGCCCGGCAGTGCCCGGGTGGTGCTGCTCAGCCGGGGCGAGGTCGTGGCCACCACGACCACCGACAAGCAAGGTCGCTACCGCTTCGGTGCGCTGCCCCGCGGCTCCTACCAGGTGCGCTTCAGCGAGCTGGGCGAGCACCGGGTGCTGACCCGCCCGCACGTCGGCAGCAACCGGGCCCTGGACTCGGCCGCCGACCCCGCCACCGCCACCACCGCGGTGTACCGGCTCGCCCAGGGCACCGCCGACCTCGTGCCGGGTGCCGAGCTCGGGAACCGCGACGACTTCGTGCTCACCACGGCCAACGCGGGGACGGTCGGCAGCTACCGCATCACCAACCGCGTCTGGCGCGACCAGGACGGTGACGGCGTCCTCGACCCCGGCGAGCCGGGGGTGGGTGGGGTCGTCGTGGAGCTGCTGGACGCCGCCGGCGAGGTGGTGCGGACGGCCCGGACGGCCCCCGACGGACGGTTCACCTTCGACCGGCTTCCCTCGGGCCAGTACCGGCTCCGCTTCGCGGACCTGCCCCCAGGCCTGCACTTCACCACCCCCCAGGTCGGCGCCGACCCGACCGCTGACTCCGACGTCTACGGCGACGCCCTGACGGCTCCGGTCACGCTGGGCGCCGACAACCCGGTCGAGGCCGGCGTGGCCGCCGGGCTGACCACCTCCATCGCCGCCTCCGCGGAAGCGTCGGCTCCCGCGGCCGCTCTGAGCAGCCCGGCTGCTCCCAGCGAGGCGGCCAGCCCGCCGCCTGCTCCTGCGGCCGCTGTGGTCGGCCGCGAGGTCAGCCCGGTCGTCCTGGGCCTGTTCGGGCTGGTCGTCGCCGCCGGGGGAGCGTGCGCCGTCCTCGTCTACCGCCTCCGAGACCGCTGACCTCAGGCTCTGGGCAGGACCCCGAGGGCGACAGGTCCGCCAGCACGCGATCGGGCTCGGGGGTGCTCACCGCGCGCAGCCGACGCCGGACGCGCACGGCGGTGGCCTCGTCCCAGTGAGCGAGCCCGCTCCGCACGCGGCCGGCCTCCGGGTCACGGGCCAGAGCCCCCGCCTCGGTCGGCTCCGCCCCATCGACCAGGGCCTCGACCAGCATGGCCAGGGCGAGGACGGTGAGGCCCGGGTGCGCTCCGCCGGCCGGCAGGACGACGGAGAACGGCAGGTCGGCCTCGACCAGGACCGAGAGCCGGGCCGCCAGGGCGTCTGCGTCGCCATCGCCACCGGCGCTCACCCGGGCCAGCAGGCCGGCGGCCTCCACGACCTCGACGGCCCGCACCCAGCCCGGGACCGAGGGGAGCTCGACGAAGACGTCCACCTCCCCCAGCGTCGCCGCAGCGGTGGCGATCCGCCCGACGCCGCCGACGACGTCCGCGGTGTCCCGCAGGCTCGTCTCCACGGCCTCGACCCGGAGGCCGGACGCCGCCCGCCCGGCGAGCGCCGCGACCCCGCCCGCGCCGCCGTCCACCTCGACGGTGACCGGCCAGAGCGTCTCTCCTGGCAGGTCGGCCCGCGCCCGGCCCGAGGCGAGGAGTGCGGTGTCGGGGACGACCAACCGGCCGACGACGGCACCGGCAGGCCCGTCCCGCAGCCCCGCATGCCGGGCCACGGCAGCAGCGGCGTCGGTACCGGCGCGGGGCCGGTCGTCGAGGAGGTGCTGCAGCAGGGTGGTCGTGACCGCGTCCATCCGGGCAGCGTAGGGGCCGGGTGGGTGCGGCCGCCGGAGGGGGAGGTCGGTGCGGGGAGCGCCCGCACTCAGCGGCGCAGCTCCGGGTAGCCGACCCCGGTCAGCTCCTCCGAGGCGGCCCAGAGCTTGCCGGCGAGCTCGCTGTCGCTGGCCGCCGCGCTGCGGCCGACGAGCGTCGGGTAGCCACGCATCTCGGCCGGGCCGTCGGGACCGACGTAGCTCCCGCCCGGCAGGTCGACGACGGCGGCGTGCAGCGTGGGCAGGGCGCCGTGGGCGTCGGACTGGGCGAGCAGCCGGACGACCGCCCCGCCCAGCAGGTCGAGCACGCGCCCGTGGCCCTTCTGCAGGTTGGTGGCCGCCCAGCCCGGGTGCGCAGCCAGCGCGCGGACGGGCGAGCCGTCGGCGACCAGGCGGCGCTCGAGCTCGAGGGTGAACAGCAGGTTGGCCAGCTTCGACTGCCCGTAGGCGCCGTAGGGCCGGTACCGGCGGCGCTCCCAGTTGAGGTCGTCCAGCACGACCTGACCACGGTGGTGCAGAGCGGAGGAGACGGTGACCACCCGGTCGGTCACCGCGGGCAGCAGCAGGTTGGTGAGCGCGAAGTGGCCGAGGTGGTTGATGCCGAGCTGCATCTCGAACCCGTCGACGGTCCGCTGGTGAGGCAGCGCCATCCGTCCGGCGTTGTTGACGAGCACGTCGAGCGGGCCGTCCCAGGTGTCGGCGAAGTGGCGGATCGAGCGCAGGTCGGCCAGGTCGAGCTCGGCCACGTGCACGTCCCCGGTCATCGTGCGCGCGGCTTCCTCACCACGGCTTCGTTCGCGCACCGCCAGGACCACCCGGCCCCCGGCCGCGGCCAGGGCGGCTGCCGTGCGCCGACCGAGTCCGGCGTTCGCACCGGTCACGACGAAGGTGCGTCCGGTCTGGGTGGGGATGTCGTCGGTGCTCCAGCGGGTCACCGCGCCACTGTAGGTCGGCGGGTTGGCCCTCCTGGCTGACCGCCGCGGGGCTCAGGCGGCCGGGGCGCCTCCGCGCACCTGGACCCCGGCGGCCCGGAGCTCGGCCAGCGTGACGTCCAGCCGGTCCGGCGACACGGCGGCGGTGAGGTCGAGCAGCACGGTGGTGGGAAACCCCGCTGCCGCGGCGTCGAGGGCGGTGGCGCGCACGCAGTGGTCGGTGGCGATGCCGCAGACCTCCACGGCGTCCACGCCGCGCTCGTGCAGGAAGTCCGCCAGCCCCCGCCCTCCGGCGGACCGGCCCTCGAACCCGGAGTAGGCCGCCGCGTACTCGCCCTTGTCGAACACGGCGTCGAAGGCCTGTCCCGCCAGCGCGTCGTGCAGCTCGACGCCCGGGCTGCCCACGACGCAGTGCGGCGGCCAGCTGTCCACGTAGTCGGGGGTCGTCGAGAAGTGCGGACCAGGGTCGATGTGGTGGTCGCGGGTGGCCACGACGGTGGCGTGCTCGGTCCCGGCGGCCAGCAGGTCGGCGACGGCGGCTGCGACCGCGGCACCTCCGGCCACCGCCAGGGCGCCGCCCTCGCAGAAGTCCCGCTGGACGTCGACGACCACCAGCGCGGTGCGCGCGGCGCTCACCGGGCCGCGCTCGCGAAGGGGTTGCCCGGCACCGAGCCGGGCCCGGCGTACACCGTCTCCACCACGGGCTCACCCCGCGACATCTTTCGCGCGTCGAGCGGCAGCTCGGCGCGGGAGCGGCGGTGCCGCTCCCGGGCGGCGTCGAGGGACTCCCGGCCGACGATCTCGCCGTCGGTCACGAGCGGGACGAGCAGGGCGCGGTCGTTCGAGTCGTGCCGCGGCACCGCGCCGATCCCCACCAGCTCGGCCTCGGCGACGCCCGAGGCCGACAGCTGGCGGACGGCGTGCTTGCGGCCGCCGACCGAGATCTTGTCCGGGCTCCGCTTGGCCACCGGGGTCAGGGGAGCCCCGGGCTCGTCGGACTCCGCACGCGCCACCAGCTTGTACACGAACCCGCTCGTCGGGGCGCCGCTGCCGGTCACCAGCGCGGTCCCCACCCCGTAGCCGTCGACCGGCGCCCCCGAGAGCGCGGCGATGGTGAACTCGTCGAGGTCGCTGGTCACGATGATCTTCGTGCGGGTCGCACCCAGGTCGTCGAGCTGGCGGCGGACCTGGGTGGCCATCACCGCCAGGTCGCCGGAGTCCAGGCGCACCGCCCCCAGCCGCCCGCCCGTCAGCTCCACCCCGGTCCGGACCGCCGCCTCCACGTCGTAGGTGTCCACCAGCAGGGTGGTGTCCTCCCCGAGCGCGGCCACCTGGGCGGCGAACGCGGTCCGCTCGTCGGCGTGCAGGAGGGTGAACGAGTGCGCCGACGTCCCCCGCGTGGGGACCCCGTAGCGCCGGCCGGCCTCCAGGTTGGAGGTGGCCTCGAAGCCGGCCACGTAGGCGGCACGGGCCGCGGCCACCGCCGCCAGCTCCTGGGTCCGCCGCGACCCCATCTCGATGCAGGGCCGGCTGCCGGCCATCGCGGTCATCCGGGAGGCGGCCGAGGCGATGGCGGCATCGTGGTTGTAGATGCTCAGCAGCACCGTCTCCAACATCACCCCGGCCGCGAAGCTCGACTCGACGACGACGATGGGCGAGCCCGGGAAGTAGACCTCGCCCTCGGGGTAGCCCCAGATGCTGCCGTCGAACCGGAAGTCGGCCAACCAGTCCGCGGTCCGGTCGTCGACCACGTGGGCGCCGCGGAGGAACTCCAGCGACTCGGCGTCGAAGCGGAAGTGGTCGAGGGCCCGCAGCGCCCGGCCCACGCCGGCAACGACGCCGTAGCGCCGACCCGGGGGCAGCCGGCGGGCGAAGAGCTCGAACACGCACGGGCGGCCGGCCGTGCCGGCCTGCAGCGCCGCCTGCAGCATGGTGAGCTCGTAGTGGTCGGTCAGCAGGGCAGTCGTCGGCACCTCACGGGGCCCCCACGACGCCGCGACTCCAGGCTCCGGTTCTCCGACGGTCACGGCCACACCCTAGTCACGCTGGCGCCCGGCGCGCTGGGGCCCGGGGTTTGCGATGATGGGGCCATGTCGGAGACCGAGGGGGTGCCCGTCGTCCCCGCGGGAGGGACGGCGCTCGCTGACCGCCCGCTCGAGCAGACGACCCCACAGACCCCGTGGGTGACCATCGTCTGGGACGACCCGGTCAACCTCATGTCCTACGTCACCCACGTCTTCGTGACCTACTTCCAGTACTCCAAGAGCAAGGCCTCCAAGCTGATGATGCAGGTGCACAACGACGGCAAGGCGGTCGTCTCCAGCGGCTCGCGGGAGGAGATGGAACGCGATGTCGGCGCCATGCACGAGTACGGCCTGTGGGCGACCATGGACCGTGCGGGTGACTGACACCACGGGGTCGACGGCGGGGCCCCTGCGGTCGGGGTCGGCGTCCCGGTGAAGAAGTTCTCCCGCCGTCGAGGCTCCATCTCCACCTCCCTCAGCGGCTATGAGGTCCAGCTCCTGACGTCGCTGGTCGAGCAGCTCGTCGAGCTGGTCTCGGACGGGGAGCCGGAGAGCTTCGGGGCGCGAGAGGCGACCAACGACCCGTTCGAGCGGCTGGTCCGCGACCTGCAGGCCGAGCCCGACGCGCCGGAGGTCTCCGAGGACCCGGTGCTGCGGCGCCTGTTCCCCAACGCCTACCCCCACGACGAGGCCGCGGCGGCGGACTTCCGCCGGTTCACCGAGCGCGACCTGCGCGGCAAGAAGGTCGACGACGCCCGGGTGGTGCTCCGCGACCTGGCGCAGACCGCCGACGGCCGCACCGACCTGCGGATCGACCCGGCCGACGCCCAGGCCTGGCTCCGCACCCTGACCAGCGTGCGGCTCGCCGTCGCGACCCGGCTCGGCATCACCGACGCCGAGAGCGCGGAGGAGCTCGGCGAGCTGCCCGACGACGACCCCCGCAGCTACATGATGAGCGTCTACGACTGGCTCGGATTCGCGCAGGAGACCCTGATCGCCGCGCTCTGACCGCGCCCGGCGTGGCACACCGGCCCGCCGGACGGCGTAACCGGCCTCCTCCGAGGTGCCCGACGACGCCGCGAGAAATATCGGACCTGGAACGGATCTGTAACAGATCTCACAGTACTGTCCAGCCATGACCACTCCCGCCCTGCAGGACGTCCAGCAGCACAGCGAGCTGAGGCGCTCCATCACCGGCAAGCAGCTGTATTTCTACGTGGTCGGCGACGTCCTCGGCTCGGGCATCTACGTGCTGGTCGGCCTGGTGGCGGCGGCCGTGGGCGGGGCCTTCTGGATGGCCTTTCTGGCCGGCGTCGCGATCGCCGCCATCACCGGCCTCGCGTACGCCGAGCTGGTCACCAAGTACCCGCAGGCGGCCGGCGCCTCGCTCTACATCCACAAGGCCTTCCGGAGTCCTCTCCTGACGTTCTTCATCACCATCTGCATGCTGTCGTCGCAGATGGCGGCGATCGGTTCGTTGGCCTCAGGCTTCGTGCGGTACTTCAGCTCGCTGGTCGGGCTGTCCGAGAGCTCGATCTGGGTCGCCACGGTGATCGCGATCGTGTTCCTCGCCATCGTCACGATCATCAACCTGATCGGGATCTCGGAGTCGGTCGTGGTGAACGTCATCATGACCTTCATCGAGGTCAGCGGCCTGATCATCGTCGTGATCATCGGCGTCATCGCCCTGGCCACCGGGGTGGGCAACCCCGCCGTCCTGCTGCAGTTCAGCGCCGAGGGCTCACCGGTCATCGCGGTCCTCGCGGGCGTCTCGCTCGCCTTCTTCGCCATGACCGGCTTCGAGAACGCGGCCAACGTGGCCGAGGAGACGATCAACCCGGAGCGCGCGTTCCCCCGGGCGCTGATCGGCGGCATGCTGACCGCGGGTGTCGTCTACGTGCTGGTCTCCATCTCCGCCGCGCTGGCCGTGTCGATGGACCAGCTGGCCGGCAACACCCTGCTCGAGGTCATCCGCGCCGACCTGTTCTTCGTCCCGGCCGGGATCATGCTGGCGCTGTTCGCCTTGATCGCCATGATCGCCATCAGCAACACCACGTTGGTCACCGTGGTCGCGCAGGCGCGGGTGCTCTACGGGATGGCCCGCCAGGACGTCGTGCCCTCGGTCTTCAGCAAGATCCACCCCAACCGGCGCAGCCCGTACGTCGCGCTGATCTTCGGTTTCATCATCGTGTCCACCCTGCTGCTCATCGGTGCGGCGATCCGGGCCAGCCAGACCGGGCTGCCCGAGGACGACCAGCTCAACATCGTCGAGCGACTGGCCACCATCACCGTGGTGTTCCTGCTGTTCATCTACGCCCTCGTGATCGTCGCCTGCCTCAAGCTGCGCGGTACCGACGAGAGCGAGCACACCTACCGGGCGAACACCCCGCTGCTCATCGTCGGCATGATCGGCAACCTGGCCGTGCTGGTGTACACCCTGATCGACGACCCCTCGGCCCTGTGGTGGGTGGCCGGCCTGCTGGCCGTCGGCTTCGCGCTGTACCTGGCCGAGAAGTTCTTCGGCCACAAGCAGGACCGACCCGCAGGCACCAGCGCCGGGGACCCGGAAGTCGTCGATTCCCCCTCCCGGAACAAGGAGTTCTGAGCCATGCACTGCATCGTCACCACCGACGGCTCCCGCGCCTCCCTGGTCGGGGCCAAGCAGTTCAAGTGGATCGCCGACTCCCGCGAGATCACCGACGTGACCGTCATCGCCGTGGTGAGCCCGTTCGCCGCCGTGCCGTTCGCCAACGAGCTCGGCGCGCAGGCGACCACCACGCTGACCGATCTCAGCTTCCGGGAGGAGGCCCAGTCCGCGGTCGACCTCGTCGCGGCCACGTTCGACGGCTGGGGGCCGGCGATCCACAAGCAGGTGCGCAGCGGCTCCCCGGCCCAGGAGATCGTCCGCGCGGCCGAGGACCTCGAGGCCGACCTGATCTCCATGGCGGCGGGCAGCCGAGGACTCACCCAGACGATCCTGCTCGGGAGCACCGCCTCACGCGTCCAGCACTCGGCGCCGTGCCCGGTCCTGATCTGCCGGCCGACCCCGCGCAGTGAGCGGGCCACCGGCTGAGGCTGCGGCGCCGGGTCCCGGCCTCTACAGTCCTCGGCATGACCGACACCCTGGACCTGCCCGGACTGCCCTTTCCTGCCACTCCGTCGCAGCCCGGGGTCTGGCGGCTCGAGGAGGACGGCACGGTCGTCGCGGACGCGCCCGGTCGCACCGACCTCTACGTCAACCCGGGCGGGGCGGAGGCGGGGGACGCGGCGTCACTGCTCAACGCGGCCACGCTGCTCGGCACCCCGGCCGTCGGGGACTTCCAGCTGAGCGCGCGGGTCACCGTCGACTTCGCGGCTCAGTTCGACGCCGGGGTGCTGCTGATCTGGCACGACGACGCGCACTGGGCCAAGCTCTGCTTCGAGTTCTCCCCGGCCGGTGAGCCGATGGTCGTCTCGGTCGTCACGCTCGGGGTCTCCGACGACGCCAACTCCTTCGTGGTGCCGGAGCGGACGGTCTGGCTGCGGGTGTCCCGGATCGACCGGGTCTACGCCTACCACGCCTCCACCGACGGGGTGGACTGGGCGCTGGTCCGGGTCTTCACCCTGGGGGACGCCGTGGCCGAGCACCGGCTCGGCCTCGAGGTCCAGTCACCCACCGGCGACGGGTGCACGGTGCGCTTCGAGGCCGTGCGGCTTCTCGACCAGCGGCTGGGCGACCTCCGCGACGGATCCTGACCCCGGCGACGCGCAGGCCCGCTTCCCACCGGCGGACGACGGTCTCAGTGCGCGGATGCCCCCGCCCCGCCGTCGGCCGGAGCCTAGGCTCGCCGCCGTGCTGAGCATCGCCCGTGCCCACGTGGACGCCATGGTCGCCCACGCCCGTGCTGACCACCCGGACGAGGCCTGCGGCGTCGTCGTCGGACCGGCCGGGGCGGACACCCCCACCCGCTTCGTGGCCATGACCAACGCGGACCGCTCACCCACCTTCTTCCGGTTCGACCCGACCGAGCAGCTCCGGCTGTACCAGGCGATGGATGACGCCGACGAGGAGATCGTCGTGGTCTACCACTCCCACACCGCGACCGAGGCGTACCCCTCACGCACCGACATCGCGTACGCCTCGGAGCCGCAGGCCCACTACGTGCTCGTCTCCACCGCCGAGTGCGGGTCCGGCGAGGGGCCGGTGTCGATCCGCTCCTACCGGATCGTGGACGGGCGGGTGGTCGAGGAGGAGCTCACCGTCGTCGACGAGGTGCCGGGAGCCCTCGCCGCGGAATAGCGTCCGGCGGGCGGGTGTTGGACCCACCGTGTGCGCGACGCAGGTCGCGCGGCGAAGAGAGGGAGGACCATGACGGTAGAGGTGCGGATCCCGACGATCCTGCGGACGTTCACCGGCGGCCAGAAGGCTGTCCAGGGTGCGGGCGCCACGCTGGCTCAGGTGATCGACGACGTCGACAGCCGTCACCCTGGCCTCAAGGCCCGCCTGGTCGAGTCCGACAACCTCCGGCGCTTCGTCAACGTCTACGTCAACGACGAGGACGTCCGGTTCAGCGGCGGGCTCGAGGCCGCGACCGCTGACGGTGACGTCGTCGTCGTGCTGCCGGCCGTGGCCGGCGGCGCCTGAGACCGGACGGACGGCCCGTGACGCGCTACCACTCCCTGGCTGACTCCGTCGGGAACACCCCGATGGTCGGGCTCCCCGCGCTCTCGCCGAGCAGCCGCGTCCGGCTGTGGGCCAAGCTCGAGGACCGCAACCCGACCGGGTCCATCAAGGACCGGGCCGCGTTCAACATGATCCGGGTCGCCGAGGCCTCCGGGCAGCTCAAGCCCGGCTCGACCATCCTCGAGGCGACCAGCGGCAACACCGGCATCTCGCTCGCCATGGCCGCCAAGCTCCGGGGCTACCGGATGATCTGCGTGATGCCGGAGAACACCTCCGTGGAGCGCCGCCAGATCCTCGCCATGTGGGGCGCGGAGATCGTGTCGTCCGCAGCGGCGGGCGGTTCGAACGAGGCGGTGCGGGTGGCCAAGCAGCTCGCCGCCGAGCACCCGGACTGGGTGATGCTCTACCAGTACGGCAACCCGGCCAACGCCGAGGCGCACTACCTGACCACCGGGCCCGAGATCCTCGAGGACCTCCCCGAGGTGACCCACGTGGTCGCCGGGCTGGGTACCACCGGCACCCTGATGGGCATCGGACGGTTCTTCGCCGACAAGAAGCCCGACGTGAAGATCGTCGCCGCGGAGCCCCGCTACGGCGAGCTGGTCTACGGCCTGCGCAACCTCGACGAGGGCTTCGTCCCCGAGCTCTACGACGCCCAGTACGTGACGTCCCGGTTCTCGGTGGGCTCCCGCGACGCGATCCGGCGGGTCCGCGAGCTGCTGGAGCGCGAGGGCATCTTCGCCGGGCTCTCCTCCGGCGCCATCGTCCACGCCGCGCTGGCCCAGGCCGCCCGGGCCGAGAAGGCGGGGGAGTCGGCCGACATCGTGCTCATCATCTGCGACGGCGGCTGGAAGTACCTCTCGACCGGGGCCTACACCTCCGACCTCGACGCGTCCGAGGACTTCCTGGACACCCAGGTCTGGGCCTGACGCCCCGGTCGGCTCCGGCCGACCGCGGCACCACCGGCCCGTAGACTCTCCGGCCGTGACCCTCGACGCCGGACCAGCTCCTGCCGGGAACACCGAGGCGCCGGTCGGGATCTTCGACTCCGGGTTCGGCGGGCTGACCGTCGCCCGTGCTGTGATCGACCAGCTGCCGCACGAGGACATCGTCTACCTGGGCGACACCGCGCGGGCGCCCTACGGCGAGCAGCCCATCGCGAGCGTGCGGGAGTTCGCCCTGGAGTGCCTGGACCACCTCGTCGACCAGGGGGTGAAGGCCCTGGTCATCGCCTGCAACTCCGCCAGCGCCGCAGTCCTGCGGGACGCGCGCGAGCGCTACGCGGTCCCCGTGGTCGAGGTGATCCTGCCCGCTGCCCGCCGCGCGGTCGCGGCCACCCGCAGCGGGCGGGTGGGTGTCATCTGCACCGACGGCGACCGCGACGTCCCAGGCCTACGACGACGCCTTCGCCGCAGCACCCCAGGTCCGGCTCCGGACGGTGCCCTGCCCCCGTTTCGTCCCGTTCGTCGAGGCCGGGGTGACCGGCGGTGCCGAGCTGCTCGCCTGCGCCGAGGAGTACCTCGCCCCGCTGCGCGCGGACGGCATCGACACCCTCGTCCTGGGCTGCACGCACTACCCGCTGCTGACGGGGGTCCTGTCCTACGTGCTCGGCGACGGCGTCACCCTCGTCTCCAGCGCCGACGAGTGCGCCAAGGAGGTGTACGCGGTGCTCACCCGGCACCGGCTGACTCACGACGTCCCGCGGCCGACCTCGCACCGCTTCCTCACCACCGGCAACCCGGAGGCCTTCGAGGGTGTCGGGCGACGGCTGATGGGCGGCCTCGTCGTCGGTGTGGAGCAGTTCGCGTGAGCGGGGGACCGGTGTGGAGCTGACGATCGTGGGGTGCAGCGGGTCGGTGCCCGGCCCCGACTCGCCCGCGTCCAGCTACCTGGTCCGTGCACCCTTCCGGGGCGGAACCTTCGCGCTCGTGATCGACCTGGGTCCCGGCTCCCTGGGGGCGCTCTACCGCCATCTGGACCCCCGGGACGTCGACGCCGTCGCGCTCAGCCACCTGCACCCCGACCACTGCCTCGACCTGTGCGCCTACTACGTGGGGGCGCGCTACTCCCCGTCCGCGCCCTGGCCCGCCATCCCGCTGCTCGGCCCGCCCGGGACCCGGGACCGGCTGGTCGCGGCCTACCGGGTGCCGGGTGAGGACGACCCCCCTCCCGACCTGGGCCCCGGCATCGGCGACCACTTCGACCACCGGGACTGGCTGCCGAGCCAGCGACTGGGGCCCTTCCGCCTCGACACCGCCCGGGTCGACCACCCGGTGGAGACCTACGCCGTCCGCGTGACCGAGGAGGTGCCCGACGGCGGCAGCCTCGTCTTCACCGGGGACACCGGTCCCTGCCAGGCGCTCGACGAGCTCGCCGTGGGAGCCGACCTGCTGCTCGCGGAGGCCTCCTTCCGCGACGTCCCGGGTAACCCGCCCGGGCTGCACCTCTCGGGCCGGGACGCGGCGGAGGCGGCGCAGCGGGCCGGGGTGGCGGCGCTCGTGCTGACCCACATCCCGCCCTGGCACGACCGCGACGCCGTGCTCGCCGAGGCCCTGCCGCACTACGACGGACCGGTCAGCCTGGCCTCCCCGGGAGCGGCGTGGACCATCGGGCCCTCCCGATGGTCGCGGCCCGGCACTGTCAGCGGGGACAAATAGAGTGCAAGGCATGACCTCACGAGCCGACGGACGCGACCTCGACCAGCTGCGGGAGGTGCGCTTCACCCGCAACTGGCTCAGCCAGGCCGAGGGGTCGGTGCTGGTGGAGTACGGCCAGACCCGCGTGCTCGTCGCCGCCAGCGTCACCGAGGGGGTGCCGCGCTGGCGGAAGGGCTCCGGGCTCGGCTGGGTCACCAGCGAGTACGCGATGCTGCCCCGGGCCACCAACACCCGCAGCGACCGCGAGTCGGTCAAGGGGCGGATCGGCGGCCGCACGCACGAGATCAGCCGGCTGATCGGGCGGAGCCTGCGGGCGGTGATCGACTACAAGGCTCTGGGCGAGAACACCATCGTGCTCGACTGCGACGTGCTGCAGGCCGACGGCGGCACCCGGACCGCCTCCATCACCGGCGCGTACGTCGCGCTGGCCGACGCCGTCGGCTGGCTCCGCGGGCGCAACGCCCTGGCCGGTGAGCCGCTGGTGGACAGCGTCGCCGCGGTGTCGGTCGGCGTCGTCGGTGGGACGCCGATGCTCGACCTCTGCTACACCGAGGACTCCGCGGCCGACACCGACATGAACATCGTGATGAGCGGGAGCGGCACCTTCGTCGAGGTGCAGGGCACGGCCGAGGGCGCCCCGTTCGACCGCGGCGTGCTGGACGAGCTGCTGGACCTCGGCACCGCCGGCTGCGCAGAGCTCACGCGGCTGCAGCGGGCGGCGCTGGAGGCGACCCTTGCCTGAGCCCGGTGCTCGACCCGAGACCGCCGGCAGCCGGGTGGTGCTGGCCACGAACAACGCCAAGAAGCTCCTCGAGCTGCGGCGGATCGTGGCTGCAGGCCGCACCGGACGTCGAGGTGCTCGCACTGGCCGACGTCCCCGCCTACCCCGAGCCGGCCGAGACCGAGCAGACCTTCGAGGGCAACGCGCTGCTCAAGGCCCGCGCCTGCGTCGCGGCCACGGGCCTGCCGGCGGTGGCGGACGACTCCGGCCTGGCCGTCGACCGGCTGAACGGCATGCCGGGCGTGCGCTCGGCGCGCTGGTCGGGCGCCGACGCGACGGACGCGTCCAACAACGCGCTGCTGCTGCGCCAGCTGTTCGACCTCGAGGGCCCCGAGCAGCGGCGGGGGAGCTTCGTCTGCGCGATGGCCCTGGTGCTGCCCGACGGAACCGAGCACGTGCGCCTGGGCACCCTGCCCGGCCACCTGCGCTCGGCGCCGGCGGGGACCAACGGCTTCGGCTACGACCCTCTGTTCGTGCCGGACGGGTCCGACCAGAGCACTGCGGAACTGGACGCCGCAGCCAAGGACGCCATCAGCCACCGCGGGCAGGCCATCCGTTCCCTGGTGCCGGTCCTGGTGGACGAGCTGCGCCGGACCGTCGGCGTGGCGGCGGGTGCGCGGTGAAGGCCTACCTCGACCTGCTGCGGCAGGTGCTGGAGACCGGGGTGGCCAAGGGTGACCGCACGGGCACCGGCACGCTCAGCATCTTCGGCCACCAGATGCGTTTCGACCTCGCCGCCGGGTTCCCGCTGGTCACCACCAAGAAGATCCACGTCCGCTCGGTGGTGGCCGAGCTCTTGTGGTTCGTCTCCGGCTCCACGAACGTGGGCTGGCTGCACGAGCAGGGGGTGACGATCTGGGACGAGTGGGCCGACGAGGACGGCGAGCTGGGACCCGTCTACGGCTCCCAGTGGCGATCCTGGCCCACCCCGGACGGAAGGCACGTCGACCAGCTCGCCGCGGTGGTGGAGTCGATCCGGTCCAACCCCGACTCCCGCCGCCACCTGGTCAGTGCCTGGAACGTGGCCGAGATCGACCGCATGGCCCTGCCGCCCTGCCACACCCTGTTCCAGTTCTACGTCGCCCCGCCCGCGGAGGGTTCCGGTGGTCGTGGCCGGTTGTCCTGCCAGCTCTACCAGCGCTCGGCCGACGTCTTCCTCGGCGTGCCGTTCAACATCGCCTCCTACGCCCTGCTCACCCACCTCGTCGCGCAGGTCTGCGACCTCGAGGTCGGAGAGCTGGTGCACACCCTGGGGGACGCCCACCTGTACCTGAACCACCTCGAGCAGGCCCGGCGGCAGCTCGAGCGCGACCCCCGGCCGCTGCCGGTGCTGCAGCTCAACCCGGAGGTGCGCAGCATCGACGGCTTCACGATGGCGGACGTCGTCGTGCAGGGCTACGACCCGCACCCCGGCATCCGAGCCCCGATCGCGGTCTGAGCCGTGCACCGGCAGCGCGCGGAGGTGGTGGCGGTCGTCGCGGTGGCCCGGAACGGGGTCATCGGCAACGGGCTCGACATCCCCTGGCACGTGCCCGGGGACCAGGCCCGGTTCCGGCGACTCACCCTCGGTCACCCCCTGGTGATGGGGCGGCTGACCTACGACTCGATCGGCCGGCCCCTGCCCGGGCGCACGACCTTGGTGGTCAGCCGGGACCCGGGGTTCGCCCCCGACGGGGTCGAGGTGCACGCCGACGTCGACGCCGCTCTCGACCGGGCGCTCGCCCTGGACGAGCGGCTCGTGGTGGTGGCCGGCGGGGGCCAGGTCTACCGGGCCGCATGGGGCCGGTTGGACGCCCTCGAGGTCACCGAGGTGGACGCCGAGCCGGCCGGTGACGTGTTCTTCCCGGCCGTGGACGAGGCCGAGTGGCTGGAGACGTCACGGGAGCCGCACCCGGGCCACGCCTTCGTGCGCTACGAGCGACGGGGGACGCGGCACCAGGGGTAGGCTGCGGCCGCGCCGGAGTGGTGGAACTGGCAGACACGCAGGATTTAGGTTCCTGTGCTCCATGAGCGTGAGGGTTCGAGTCCCTTCTCCGGCACCAGAACCCAGAGCTCCCGGGCAGCGACCGGCCTGGCCGGTCCCCGGCTCAGAGGCCGAGCTCGCGGCGGAGCTTGGCGACGTGCCCGGCGGCCCGGACGTTGTACTGCGCGACGGAGACCGTCCCGGTCCCGGACTTGTTGACGTCGACGACGAACGTGGAGCGGATGACGCCCTCGACGAGCTTGCCGTAGAGCAGCTTCTCGCCGTAGGCGCCGTAGGCCCCCAGGGTGGTCCGCTCGGCGTCGGACAGCAGGGGGAAGGCCACCGAGTGCTGCGCACGGAACTCGGCCAACCGGGCCGGAGCGTCGGGGGAGATGCCGAGGACGTGCAGACCGCCGGCGCTCAGCTCGTCCATGGCCGCGGTGAAGTCGACCGCCTGGGTGGTGCAGCCCGGCGTCATGGCGGCCGGGTAGAAGTAGACGATGACGCGCTGGCCGGCGAAGTCGGACAGCGACACGTCCTTGCCGTCGGCGTCGGGAAGGGTGAAGGACGGAGCGGGGTCGCCGGCCGCCAGTCGGGTCGTCATGGTTCGACCCTAGCGGCGGCGCTGTGCCTGCGGGCGCCAGGTCCGCCCGCGGAACGGGTCGCGCAGCAGCCCCGGCTCCGCTGCAATACGCTGAGGCCGGACCACGGCAGCTGCCGTGGTCGTGACCGCACCATCGAGGAGATCCTCACGTGGCCAGCAGCCGACCGGACCGGGACGCCGACCAGATCCAAGCCGACCTGGGGGCCACCCGCGACCGTCTCGCGGCCGCTGTCGAGGCGCTCATCGACCAGGTGCACCCGCAGCGGGTCAAGCAGCGTCAGGTCGCCGGCGCCAAGCGGTTCCTGCACACCGAGATCGAGAAGGCCAAGTCCCTGGTCTTCAACGCGCGCGGTGACCTGCGCACCGAACGCATCAGCATCGTCGGGGGTGCCACGGCCGGCGCGGTGGTCCTGCTCCTCGCCGTGCGCGCGCACCTGCGCCGCCGTCGCGGCTGACCTTGTCTCCTCCGGAGACGCCTGCGGAGCAGCCGCTCCCGCTCCGCATGCTGCACGACCGCGTCCTGGTCTCCACCGACGCCGAGGGCGGTGAGCGACGCAGCGGCGGCGGCATCCTGATCCCCGCCACCGTGGCCATCGGCCGTCGACTGGTCTGGGGCGAGGTGGTGGCGGCAGGCTCCTCGGTGCGCGTGGTCAAGGTGGGCGACCGGGTGCTGTTCGACCCCGAGGACCGGGCCGAGGTCGAGGTCCGCGGCCGCGACTACGTGCTGCTGCGCGAGCGGGACCTGCACGCTGTGGCCGAGGAACGCCGCCCGGACGGCCAGACCGGCCTCTACCTCTGAGCCGGTTCTGCACGGCCCGCAGGCGGAGCAGCGAGCTCGACCGGGATCTGCTGATCGATGGCGAGTCGTGACCGCCGCTCAGAAGGGGTCCTGTGGTTTTGTGACCCAGATCATCTACATTGGCCGGGTGGCACCAACGGATGGGTGCCACCTCGACAACGAAGTGAGGCCTGTATGACTTCCGCTCGTCCCGCGCGGCGTGTTCTGATCGCTGCCGCATCACTGACCGCCCTGCTCGCCGCCGCCGCGTGCGGTGGGAGCAGCAGCGACACTCCCGCCGCGGGCACCTCGTCCGCTCCTGCCGTCGACCTGACCAAGAAGGGCCCGATCGAGTACTGGCAGGGCAAGGACACCTCCGGCAACGTCAAGAACATCATCGCCGACTGGAACAAGGACCACCCGGACGAGCAGGTCACCCTGCGCGAGCTGCCGGACAACGCCGACCAGCAGCGTCAGCAGATGATCCAGAACACCCAGATCAAGGACACCAAGATGGCCGTCCTGAGCGTGGATGTGGTCTGGACCGCTGAGTTCGCCGCCAACGGCTACGTCGTCCCGCTGCCGGACGACCAGTTCCCCACGCAGGACTTCCTGCCCGCCACGGTGAACACCGCCACCTACTTCAACAAGGTCTACGCCTACCCGACGTCCTCTGACGGCGGGCTGCTGTACTACCGCAAGGACCTGCTGGAGAAGTACGACCTGGAGCCACCCACCACCTTCGACGAGATGAAGGCGGCCTGCGAGACCATCCAGGACGGCGAGGGCGACAAGAACCTCAACTGCTTCGCCGGCCAGTACCAGAAGTACGAGGGCCTGACGGTGAACTTCGCCGAGGCCGTCAACAGCGCGAACGGCGACATCGTGGGTGAGGACGGCAACCCCAACGTCAACACCCCCGAGGCGACCGCTGGTCTGAGCGCGCTGAAGGGCATGTTCGACGACGGCACGATCCCGAAGGGTGCCATCACCTGGCAGGAGGAGCAGGGTCGCCAGGCCTTCCAGGACGGCGAGCTGATCTTCCACCGCAACTGGCCCTACGTGTACGCGCTGGCGTCCAAGGACGACGGCTCGTCCAAGGTCGCCGGGAAGTTCGACGTGGCGCCGCTGCCGGGCGTCGCCGGACCGGGCGTCTCCAGCCTGGGCGGTCACAACTTCGCCATCGCCGCCAACGCCGAGAACAAGGGCACCGCGGCCGACTTCATCAAGTACTTCGCCTCGCCGGAGGTCCAGAAGTCGAACATCATCGCGACGTCGGCAGCGCCGACCCGGAGCGAGCTCTACACCGACCCCGACGTGCTGAAGAAGTACCCGTACATGCCGATCCTGCTCAAGTCGATCGAGACGGCCCAGCCGCGACCGGTTGCGGTGAAGTACGGCGACGTCACGCTGGCCATCCAGGATGCCGCCTACGGCACCCTGCAGGGTCAGACCGAGCCTGAGGCCGCCTTGGCCGGGCTGCAGACCAAGCTCGAAGGTCTGATCCAGAACTAGTGGTTCCCGACGGATCCCGGTGCCGCCGCGTGCGGTACCGGGATTCGGCGCCTTTCACAAGGGGAGGTAGGTAGCATGGCAACCGCAACCGCGGAATCACCCGTTCGCTCGGCACCGAGTGACGGACACAAGCGCAAGAAGAATGCGCTGAGCGACGGCCAGGGCCGATTGGCCTGGATTCTGTTGGCTCCGACTCTGCTGGTCATCATCGTGGTCGCGGGCATTCCCGTGCTCATGTCGATCCGCGAGTCCTTCTTCCTGAGCAACACCGGGGTCGACCCCACCACCGGTCTGGTCGCCGGCGGGGAGCGCTTCTCCGGGCTCGAGAACTTCACGGCCATCTTCAGCGGCCAGGACACGGTCGCTGGCTCCTACGGGCAGATGGGCCGCTTCCTCAACGCCTTCGTCAACACCACCCTCATCACGGTCGTGGCGGTGGTTGCCGAGACGATCCTCGGCGTGGCGATGGCACTCATCATGGCCAAGGCCTTCAAGGGCCGCGGCATCGTCCGCGCCGGCATCCTGGTCCCCTGGGCCATCCCGACCATCGTGTCGGCCCTCATGTGGAAGCTGATCTTCGACGAGGCCGGTGTGGCGAACCGGATCCTGGGCACCCAGATCCTCTGGCTCGCCGACTCCGCGTCCTCCTTCTGGGCGGTGATCATCGCCGACGTCTGGAAGACGGCCCCGTTCATCGGTCTGCTCACCCTCGCCGGCCTGCAGACCATCCCGGCCGAGGTCTACGAGGCCGCCAAGGTCGACGGCGCCACGGCCTGGCAGCAGTTCATCCGGATCACCCTCCCGATGGTGCGGCCCACCCTGGTGGTGGCCGTGCTGTTCCGCACCCTCGACACCCTCCGGATGTTCGACCTGCCCTACGGCATGATCGGCCCGGGCAAGTACCGGGTGGAGACGCTGTCGATCTTCGCCTATCTGGAGGCCAACGCCGGGCGGTACGGGCCGGCGGCGGCCTACGCCATCGTGCTGTTCATCTACGTGCTCCTCATCGCCTTCCTGTTCGTGAAGATCCTGGGGGCCGACGTCATCGGCGACAGCGCACCGAAGAAGTCCAAGAAGAAGAAGGGCGACAAGGACGCCGCGACCGGGGCCGTTCCGGCGCTGCAGCAGATGGGGGGCAACCACTGATGGCCAGCACAGTCGTGACCACCACGGGGCACACCCCCCAGGACCAGGTCGCCGCCCTCTCGCACCCGAAGAGGAGCGGTCGGGCCCGGTTCGGAGTCGCCGCCAGCTATGTCGGCATGGGCTTCATCGTCCTCTACTGCATCCTGCCCTTCTACTGGATGCTCGTCTCCTCGCTCCGGCAGCCCACCGAGGGCCGCAGCACGGAGTTCCTGCCGAACCCGGTGTCCGTCGAGAACTACGGCGGGGTGTTCGCGGGCGGCAACAACTTCGGCCGTTCGCTGATCAACTCGCTCATCGTGTCGGGCACGACCACGGTCCTGACCCTGGTGTTCGGCATCGTGGCGGCCTACGCGCTCGCCCGTCTGCAGTTCAGGGGCAAGGGCGCGGTGCTGTGGGTCATCATGGCCTGCTCGATGTTCCCGCTGATCATCCTCATCCCGCCGCTGCTGAAGATGTTCTCCTCGACGGAGCCGTTCACCTGGTTCCCGTACTGGGTCAACACCTACCAGGCGGTCATCATCCCCGGGCTGAGCTTCGGCCTGCCGCTGGCCGTGTGGAACCTCACGGCCTTCTTCAAGCAGCTGCCGGTGGAGCTCGAGCAGGCGGCCATGGTGGACGGCTGCACCCCGGGCGTCGCGTTCCGCAAGGTGATCCTGCCGCTCGCCGCGCCGGGCGTCTTCACCACGGCGATCATCGTGTTCATCGGCGCCTGGAACGAGTTCCTGGTGGCGCTGACCTTCCTGCCCGACCCGGCCCGGCAGACCGCCACGGTGGCGATCAGCAAGTTCACCGGGGTCACCGGCTTCGACACCCCGTACGGCACCATCATGGCCGCCGGCGTGGTCGTGACGGTGCCGCTGCTCATCGCGGTGCTGATCTTCCAGCGCCGCATCGTCGCCGGCCTCACCGCAGGTGGCGTGAAGTAGCTCCGGTTCTGCCCACCACCGAGCTGGCGCCGATGCGGAACCTCGCACCGGCGCCAGTTCTGTGTCCGGAGCCGGTCAGGCCTGCTCGACCGGGTGTGCCCCGCTCCGGCTGGGGTCGGGGTCTGGACCCTCCTCGCCCACGGGCGTCGGGAGAGGTCGGCTGGCCGCACGGGCGGTCCGGCGGTCGAGGTGCCGCAGCCACAGCCGGTGCACCTGGGTGACCAGCAGGCCCACCGCCACGGCGAAACCGATCGCGATGGCCATCGCCCACACGGGGTCGGTGACGAGGCGTCCTCCGACGAAGCCGAGGCTGGAGTAGATGCCGGCCCAGAGCGCACAGGCCACCGTGTCGATCAGCACGAACCGCCTGACGGGGAACCGGGACAGCCCGAGCGCCACGATGACGGGCGTCCGGCCGCCGGGGATCAGCCGACCGGTCACGACCGCGTTGAAAGCGTTCGCCGTGAGAGCTCCTTGAGCGGCGGTGACCCGGGTGGCGAACCGGCGCCCGCTCAACCAGGCCTGCAGCCGCCGCCGTCCCCAGCGGGCCTCGAGCAGCATGAGCGTGTCACCGATCACCGAGCACAGCCAGGTGATCACGAAGATCAGGACGACGTTGAGCTCGGAGCGAGCGGCCAACGCGGACGCGCCACTGACCATCTCGCCGGTGGGCACGAAAGGCAGCGCCGATCCAACCAGGACCGAGACCGCGAGCAGCAGATACGCCTGGATCCCGTTCACGGGCACACCGTACGCGTCGGACCCACAACCGGGCGCTCAGCGCGCCTGAGGGTCCGCTCCGATGACCATCAGCTCGTCGTGGACGTCTCGTCACGCCAGCTGTGGGTGGGGGTCCAGCCGAACAGCCGCTTCATCCGGCTGCAGTCGAAGGCGGACTTCGGGTCCTCGTAGTCGTCGGCGAAGCTGTCGAACCCGTGGTAGTGCTCCGCCATCAGCTCGCGGAGTCCGCGCTTGGCGCGGGTGTCGGCGGCGGCGATCAGACAGACCTCGTGCCCCGTGCTCGACCCCTCGAGCGCGGCGAGGTAGGCCGTCCCGACGTCGCGGGCGTCGATGTAGCTCCAGAAGTTGGACTGGCTGAGGGTCGGGTCCTCCCACTCGGCCGCGAAGCGGTCGTAGGTGTCCGGCGGGATCACGTTGTTGATGCGGAGACCCACCCAGGCCGTCTCGGGGTAGCGCACGGCGAGCGAGTCGGCGATGACCTCGCTGAGGTACTTGCTCAGGGCGTAGGCGTTGGGTGAGGGCAGCCGCTCGGTCTCGTCGAACGGGATGCGCCCGGGAACCGCGCCCTCGGTCAGCAGGCCGGTCGCCATCTCGCTCGAGGCGTAGACGAAGCGGGCCACCCCGGCGTCGCCGCCCGCCTGCATGAGGTTGTAGGCACTCAACACGTTGTTGGCGAACACGTCGATCTGCGCCTGCCCGCTCGGAGCAGGGTTCGCGGCGAGGTGGCAGATGCCCTCGGGACGGAACTGGAAGAGAGCGTCGTAGACCCTGCCGGCATCAGTCAGGTCGACCCGGCAGAACGTGCCGGGAAGCTCCAGGTCGGGCCGGTCGAAGAGGTCGAAGTTGACGACGTCGTGTCCTGCCTCGGCCAGGGAGCGCACCACCCACTGCCCGGCTTTCCCCGTACCTCCGGTGACGACGACGCGCATGGGACTCCTCGAGGCTCAAGTGGTGTGACTGCTCTCGCACGGTAGTCGAAGGTGCGTCCGGCCGGGCGGGCGGGGATCGCGGCAGCTCCTCACCCCCGCCGCAGGATCGCTGCTGCCCCCGCGATGGCTGCGGCGACGCGGTCCAGGGCCGCGGTGCTGAGGCGCCACTGCTGCCAGAAGAGGGGAACCTCCAGCGGAGCGGCGCCCGGCAGGGGGACGAGGGATCCGGGCGGTAGCGAGCCGAGCTGCAGCTCGGGCATCATGCCCCAGCCCATGCCCAGCTGCACCGCTCGGCCGAACTCGTGGGTGGCCGGCACGTGGTGGCGCGGAGGGCGCGACGGCTGGCGTCGCCGTCGGCGCAGGTAGCGGTCCTGGAGGTCGTCCTTGTCGTCGTAGACCACGACCGGAGCAGCGTCGAGGGCGTCGTCGGTCACCCCTTCGGGAAACCACCGGGCGGCGAAGCCGGGGGCGCAGACGGCCTGGTAGCGCATCGCGCCGAGCGCCCGGGAGCTGCAGCCGGGGACCGGGGCCGCCGTGGCGGTGATCGCCCCGTGCGCCGTGCCCCTGCGGAGATGGTCCAGCGAGTGGTCCTGGTCCTCCCTCAGGACGCTCAGCTGGACGTGGCCGGCCACCTCGGCGAGTCCGGGAAGCACCCAGGTGTGCAGCGAGTCGCTGTTCACCACCAGCGTGACGCGGGGCGTCGTGCTCACCTCGGTGGGCGCGAGCTGGTCCGACAGGTCCTCCGACAGCAGCTCCAGCTGCCGGGCGAAGCGGACCACCACCTCTCCCGCTGGGGTGAGCTCCACGGGTCTGACGCGGCGGAGGACGGGACGACCGATCGCGACCTCCAGCGCCCGGACCCGCTGGCTCACGGCCGACGGCGTCAGGTGCAGCCGTGCGGCGGCGGCGTCGAACGTGCCCTCGGTGACGATGACGGCCAAGGTCAGAGCCTGCTCCGGCTGCACCCGCACCATGAATCAATCTTAAGCCTGCTGAAAAGGATGAACTGGTCTTATGGAGGGTCGTCTCCTACGGTCAGACGGTGACCACCGTCGCCCTCACGGGCTTCCTGACCGGATTCGCGCTGATCGTGGCGATCGGCGCGCAGAACGCCTTCGTCCTGCGCCAGGGCCTACGGCGCCGTCACGTCGCCCTGGTCGTCAGCGTGTGCGCGCTCTCCGATGTGGTCTTGATCGTGGCCGGTGTCGCAGGAATCGGGACGGTGGTCGAACGGGCGCCGGCGGTGCTGGTCGTGCTGCGCTGGCTCGGTGCGGCGTTCCTGCTGGGCTACGGGCTGCTCGCAGCGCGGCGGGCCCTCCGGGGCGGCCACCTCGAGGCGGCCGCGGACCGGCAGCTCGGCCCCTCCGCCGTGCTGGGGACCGCTCTGGCCTTCACCTGGCTCAACCCGCACGTCTACCTGGACACGGTGCTGCTGCTGGGTTCGGTCGCGAACACCCACGGGACTACCGGGCGGTGGTGGTTCGGAGCCGGCGCCTCCCTCGCGAGCGCCGTCTGGTTCGCCGCCCTCGGGTACGGAGCCCGCACCCTCAGCCCGGTCTTCCGGCGCCCCGGCGCCTGGCGCGTCCTCGACGGCGGCATCGCGGTGATGATGGTGGCGCTGGCGGCGTCGCTCCTGGTGGGGGGCTAGGCAGCGCGTCGGTCTGCCGAGGCACCGCGAGGACAGGACAGGCACCGCGGGTCCGCGGGCTGCCTATTGACTATCGATATCTTTGACGCGAAGATCGATGCATGTTCAACGAGATACGCGTGGTGGCAGCGTTGCGGGTCTTCCTCGTGGTGCTGTTCGGCATCCTGGTGCTGTTCCAGGTCATGTCCCTGCCCGGGCAGTTCCGGTACATGGCCCAGCAGGACCCGGAGATGGCCTACCTCCGCTGGCCGGCCACGGCGGTGACCGTGTTCTGGGTGCTCTGCGTCGAGGTCGTCGTCGTGTGCACCTGGAGGCTGCTCACCCTGGTCAAGGACGACCGGATCTTCACCGCGCAGTCCCTCGTGTGGGTGAACGGGATCGTGTGGTCGATCGGCGCGGCCTGGGTGGTGCTCGTCGGGGTGCTGCTGTACGTCGGATTCCAGGCCACCGACCCCGGCGTGCCCCTGCTGCTGTTCCTGCTCACCGTCGGCGTCAGCGTGCTGGGACTGCTGATGGTGGTCATGCGTGCGCTGCTGCTGCAGGCCACCACGCTGCGGACCGACATGGAAGCGGTCATCTGATGCCGATCGTGGTCCGGATCGACGTCGAGCTGGCCAGGCGGAAGATGAGCGTGGGGGAGTTCTCGGAGCGGGTAGGTCTGACCCCGGCCAACGTGGCGGTGCTCAAGAACGGCCGGGCGAAAGCCGTCCGGTTCGCCACCTTGGAGGCCATGTGCCGGGTGCTCGACTGCCAGCCCGGCGACCTCCTGGAGTGGGTCCCCGAATGAATGACCTCATCCTGAGGACCGGGGACCCCGGTCTGCAGTTAGGAGCTGGCATGACGTACCTGGTCGCCGTCCTCGTGCTGGTCCTCGGCGCAGCCGCCTTCGTGTACGGAGGAGCCGACGACTCCCCGGGCATGCAACTCATCGGTGCCGTACTGGTCGTCGGTGCGGTGACCCTCGCCGTCCGCGCTGCGCGACGTGCGCGGAGCCGCTGACCGGCACGTCCGAGCACTTGGTCCCGAGGGTCCGGTGACCTTCTTCTCTTAACCTCCGCTCCGGGCGGGGGTTGACTGGATCACGTCGGGTCCAGGACACGCGTCTTCATTCTTGCGGTGATGCCAGCTGTTGTCCGGGAGGCTCGTGCACCGTCGCACCGAAGTCGTGGAACCAGTAGGAAAGCCGTCAGCCGATGCCCGACCAGCGCATGACATCGTCGCCCCCGTCCATGAGCAGCGCATCGCTCGCGCCGAACGCTCCGGGAGACCCCACCGTCCAGCTGCATCCTTCGGCTTCAGCTAGATGACCGATCACCCCACCGGCGCTGGCTCGGCCGAATCAGCGACCGCTGCACCAGCCGCAGAGCCGCAGGTCGCCATGGACCAACGCCAAGGCGAGGGCCACGGTCCACTGCCACGGAGGCCTGACGCGACGGCCGTCTACACCTTGTTCAGTGAGCTCATCTACGCCGACCAGCCCTTGACGGACACCTTGGCCGGTGTGACCGAGCTCGCGCGGCAGGCGTTGAACCAGCCCTGGGAAGCGTCGCTGACCCTGGTCGAGGACCGAGGAGTGTGGACCGCGGTGAGCACCGGCCGCGTCGCCTCCCACCTCGATCAGTGGCAGCACGACAGTGGCAGCGGACCCTCCCTCGATGCCGCTCGCACGGGGACGACCATCGAGCTGACGGTGGCCGCGTCCGAACAGCTCTACCCCGGGTTCCGCCTCGCGGCGCGGGATCAGGGACTCACCCACACGATCTCGGTGGGTCTCTCGACCGGCGACCAGGTCAGGGGAGCGATGAACCTCTACAGCCGCTCCGGGCGCCCCTTCAACGCAGACGATGACCGGGTCGTCCGGAGCTTCGCCTTCTGCGCGGGCATGGTTCTCGCCCGGGTCGAGCGCTCTCGCCGAGCGGCATCCCGGGCCGCTCACGTCGAAGCCGCCCTGCACTCCCGCACCCTCATCGAGCAGGCCAAGGGGACGCTCATGGCCCGACACCACTGCACCAGCGAGGAAGCCTCCCGGATGCTGGTGGAGCTCGCTCGAGGCCGAGAAGTCAATCTCGAGGTTGTCGTGCAGGCGATTCTCGACGAGAGCTAGCGGCGATTCTGGCGCGATCGCCCGGGCTGTCAGGACCGCTCGACTGAGACGGTGAAACGGTTGCCGGCTGAGGCGATCACCGACAGCCCATCGGTCACGGTGCCGAGCTGGACCAAGCCGGGTGGGGGTACGGTCTGGCCGAGGTCGTCGTAGACGACGGCGATGTCGTTGCTGGGCGGCCAGTAGTAGAGCCCGGCTACGGCCGGGTCGGTGGTCCGGTCCGCGTCGGCCACCGCGAGGACGGTCGGGAGCCGACCGGACTTCGCCTGGCCCATCGGGTCGCGCAGGGTCAGCCGTACCGGAAGGATCGCCGCGAACTGCCGTGCCGCTGCCGTGTCGGTGAGGGTGGCGGTCGCTGCGCCGTCGGGCAGCCGCAGCACGACCTGGGTGGCCGCCGTGAGGTCGCTGACCGGCTGGCTGACGGAGGGCGTGGGGGAGGCGATGGAGGTGCCCGCACGGGTGAGGTCGACGGAGCTGAAGGCGAGGGCCGCCAAGATGACGACAGCCGTGGTGGCTAGCAGAGCCGCTGCCGGGGAGTGGGGGCTGCGGGGGCGGAGGTCCGTGCTGTTCATGAGACCTAGACAAGCGCCGCGGCTGAGGCCAGGACAGTCACTGTCGATGGGTGTACTCAGAGGGCATCGTTCACCGGGCCGGGCCGTCCTAGGGTCGGTCGCATGGACAACCGTGTGGAGGTCCGCGAGTTCTTGACCTCGCGACGGGCCAGGATCACTCCCGAGCAGGCCGGGATGGCGCAGTTCGGGCAGCGCCGGGTCCCCGGGCTACGTCGCAGTGAGGTCGCCGCCCTCGCCGGCATGAGCGTGGAGTACTACGCCAAGCTCGAACGCGGGTCCCTCGGTGGTGCCTCCGCTGGCGTCCTCGACGCCCTGGCTCGCGCCCTGCAGCTCGACGACGCCGAGCGTCAGCACCTGTTCCGCCTCGCGCAGGCTGCCGACGGCACGACCGCGGCCATGCGTCCTCGCCGCAGCGCGGTGAGGCAGTGGACGGTGAAGCCGGCGGTGCAGTGGGCGCTCGACGCCATCACCACAGGCCCGGCCATCATCGGGAACGAGCGCTCGGACCTGCTGGCGGCCAACCACCTCGGGCGTGCCCTCTACGCCGACCTGTACGCCGATCCGACCCGGCCGCCGAACTTCGCCCGCTACACCTTCCTCGACTCGGCCGCCCGCCGCTTCTTCCCCGACTGGGACCTGGCCGCCGACATGTCGGTGGCGAACCTGCGCACCGCGGCCGGCCAGACCCCGCACGACCGCGACCTGCACGACCTGGTCGGCGAGCTGTCGACCCGCAGCGAGGAGTTCCGCCGCCGCTGGGGTTCCCACAACGTCCGCACCCACGGTGCCGGCGTCAAGCACTACCACCACCACGTCGTCGGCGACCTCGCCCTCAGCTACCTCAGCTCAGACCTGCGCGCCGAGCCCGGCCTCAGCCTGACCATCTACGCCGCAGAGCCTGGGTCACCCACCGCGGAGGCCCTCGCCCTCCTCGCCTCCTGGGCCGCCACCCAGGAGCACCAGCCGACCGGCACTCTCAAGGGTCGCCCGCACCTGTGACCGAGCCCGCGTCGACGACGACCACGCCGCACCTCGGCTACTGCCCGGACTGCGAGTACCTGGGCGACCGCCCTGACGCCGCGCTCGAGGGCGGCCGCATCCGGGCCCAGCTGACCTCCGCGCTGGTGGCGACCGTCGTGTTCCTGACGGCGATCGCCCCCCTCGCCACGGACATGTACGTACCCGCTTTCCCTCGCGTCGCCGACGACCTGAGCGGGACCGCGACCCAGGTGCAGCTGACCCTCACCACCTTCTTCGTCGGCATGGCCCTCGGCCAGCTGGTCGGTGGACCGGTCTCGGACCAACGCGGCCGGCGGCGACCGCTGCTCGCCGCCGTGCTGGTCATGACGGTCGCGTCGGTCGTCTGCGCGCTGACCCCGACCATCGCGGTGTTGATGGCTGCCCGCTTCGTGCAGGGTTTCGCCGGGGGCTGGGCCATGGTCATCGGCCGAGCCGTGATCGTCGACCTCGCCACCGGGGCTCAGCTGGTCCGCGTGCTGAACGTCATCGCCGGCGTCGGGGGCATCGCGCCCATCATCGGGCCGCTCATCGGCGCGGTCATCCTCCAGCTGTCCGACTGGCGGGTCTCGTTCTGGGTGGTCGCCGGACTCGGGGTCGTGATGACCGTCTGCGTGGTCGCCGCGGTGCCGGAGACGCTGCCGCCGCACCGTCGCCACGGCGGCGGGCTGCAGACCTTCGCGCGCGCTGGTCGGGAGGTGCTGCGCAATCGGCACTACGTCGGATACCTCGTGGTCAGCGGCTCCGCGATGGGCGCCCTGTTCGCCTACGTCGCCACGTCGGCGTTCGTGCTCCAGTCCATGAACGGCATGTCGCCCATGGGCTACTCCGTCGACTTCGCCGCGAACGCCGGCGGCATGACCATCGCCGCCCTCGTCGCGGCCCGCCTCGCTGGGCGGGTGGCGACGCGGAAGGTGATCCTCGTCGGCCAGGTCGCCGCCCTCGCCTCCGGGCTCGCGATGCTGACCGGCGCCCTCTGGTTCGACACCCCGCTCCCGGTGGTGATCGTCAGCTTCTTCGTGCTGATGACCGCCCAGGGCTTGATCGGCGGCAACGCGGGAGCGCTCGCCTCGGCCGAGGTCCCCGACCACCCCGGGACCGGATCCGCCCTGCTCGGCTTCGTGCAATGGGTCGCTGCCGGCACGATCGCGCCCCTTGCCGGGCTCGGTGGCGAGCACACCGCCGTGCCCATGGCCGTCCTCATGATCGCCGGAGCGGCCACCTCCATGGTCGGCCTGCTCGTCCTCGCCCGACGCTAGGCCTCCTCCGCCTTGACCGCTGACCTGTCCGGTGGGCTGAGGCGTGTTTCGCTCCCGACATGGTCACTGACCAGTGGGACACGCGCGGTTCAGTCCGCCTCGTCCTCGCGAGGAGTCGAGGACCTGTCGATGCAGCCGCGCATGCTGCGCGGTCTGCTGAGATGCTGGGTGCGCCGCGAGGGAATCGAACCCCCAACCCGCTGATTAAGAGTCAGCTGCTCTGCCTGTTGAGCTAGCGGCGCGCGAAGACAGACACTACCGGAAGCCGACGTCAGGGTGAAATCTGCAGGCCGCCGGGCAAGGGGTCCGCAGCCTGCTCCGGAGGCACCGTGACGCGTGCCTTCCGCGCTCACCGGCGCCCCGGTCCGCGGGCTGACCGGTCGCCATCGGTCGGGCGACCAGGGCGTTCCGCCTGGCTCGCCTTCCGACCCGGACTCCGACCGGTCAGCCCGCGAAAGGGTTCGGCCCTCAGGCGGTCCCGCGGGTCGCGTTCAGCCGCTCGAGCTCGTCGGCCGTGAGCTGCAGGTCGGCCGCCTGCGCGGAGTCGCGGATCGACTCCGGGCGACGGGCGCCGGGGATCGGGATGACGTGCTCGCCCCAGGGACAGCTCCCACGCCAGCACGACCTGCTGCGGGCTGACCCCATGTGCCTCGGCGACCTCGGCGAAGGGAGCGAAGTCCTCGCCGACCTTTCGGGCCCCGCCACCGGTGCCGCCCAGCGGGCTCCACGGCAGGAAAGCGATGCCGTGCTCGCCGCAGAGGTCGAGCTCGTCCTTGGACGAGCGGAAGCGCGGGGAGAACTCGTTCTGGACGCTGGCCAGACCGCCCTCGCCGAGGACGTCGATCGCGACCTGGATCTCCTCGACGTTGGCGTTCGAGATGCCCACGCTCTTGACCAGGCCCTCGTCCTGCAGGGTCTTGAAGTGCCCGACCACCTCGCCGTAGACCTTCCACCGGTCCGGGCGGTGCCACTGGTAGAGGTCGATGACGTCGACGCCCAGGTTCGTCAGCGACTTCTGCACCGCCGAACGCAGGTACTCCAGGCTGCCGTCCCGACCCCACGTCTCGCCCTCGCTGCGGGTGATCCCACCCTTGGTGCCGATCACGACCCCCGAGGTGTCGCCGCCCCAGCTCTTGACGGCCTTGCCGACGATGAGCTCGTTGTGGCCCATCGTGTCCCAGCTGGGGCTGTAGATGTCGGCCGTGTCGATGTAGGTGACCCCGGCGTCGAGCGCGGCGTGCACCGTCGCGATGGCCTGGTCCTCGTCGGGGAATGTGTTGTCGCTGTTCATCGAGACGGGCATCGCGCCGAGGCCGATGGCCGACACGGTGAAGGGTCCGAGTTTCCTGGTCTGCATACCGACGAGGCTAGTCAGCCCACCGCGCCTCCCCGGCCGCGGGGGAGGGCAAGCCCCAGGGCTCAGCGCGACGAGCGGCGTACCGCCGCGAGCCGCTGGCGTCGCAGCTCGGCGACCTCGGGCCGGTCCAACGGAGCCAGCGGCTCGCCGAGCGCGAGCTCGAGGACGTGGTCGGCCAGGGCCGGGTTGCGGGCCAGCAGCGGACCGTGCGGGTAGGTGCCGATGACGTTCCCGTCGACGGCCCCCTCCGTCCCGTCGCCGCAGTTGCCGACGCCCACCTCGACGGTGGCCAGCGGCGTCGCCTCTGGACCCAGGACGGTGTAGCCGCCGTGGTTCTCGAAGCCGCTCAGCCACTGGTCGTCGCCGGCGCCCTCGTGGCCGCGCCACCGGGTCAAGATCTCCCCGACGGCCCGCACCGGGCCGCGCCGGGTGGCGACGTCGAGCAGGCCGAGACCGGCGACCTCCTCCTCGCTGTCGCCGACGGTGAAGGAGCGCCCGACGATCTGGTAGCCGGCGCAGACGGCCAGCACCGCGGCTCCTCGGTCGACGGCGCGGTGCAACCCGCCGTCGGCTCGCAGGGCCTTGACGGCCGAGATCTGGGCGGCGTCCTCACCGCCCCCCAGCAGGTACACGTCGCCGCTGTCCGGCAGCGGCTCACCCGGCTCGACGGCGGTGAGGACGGCATCGAACCCGCGCCAGGCCAGCCGCTTGGCCAGCACCGTCGCGTTGCCGCGGTCCCCGTAGATGCCGAGCAACGACTGGTAGACCAGCACGACCTCGACGCGCCGGCCCTCACCCTGGTGCACGGCCCCCGTGGACGTCATCAGACGCCTCCCATCTTCCGCAGCCGCTGGAACGGCGTGTAGGTGGCGACCACGTCGACCGGCTCGGCGTGCCCGGCCAGCGCGCGAGCGAGGTCGGGCTCGGTGCGGAACTCCACCCCGGCGTAGGAGAGCCGGACGGCCAGGTCCTGCGCCCGCGGTCCCGTCGCCACCACGGTCCGGCCGGCGAGCTGCTCGTACTCGACGTCCCACAGCCAGGACACGTCGCGGCCATCGGCCGCGGCGGAGTCGATGGCCAGCACCACCGTCGAGCTCTGGGCCAGCGGCAGCGCCTCCGCCCAGCCGGCAGGGTTCTTGGCCAGCAGCAGCCGAGCCGTCGTCCCACCCAGCCGCATGGTGGCGAAGCGACCCGCGGGTGCGCTCACGGTGCGCATGCCTGCGAGGGCGGTGGGGGCGGGCACGCCGAGCAGCTCCGCCGCGGCCAGGGCGCAGGCGGCGTTGCCGACGTTGAACGAGCCAGGCAGGTTGAGCTCGGGCACCCACACCTGTCCGTCCGGACCGAGGATCGTGGCGTCCTGCACCCGGTAGCTGGCGTCTGGCTGCCGCAGTTCGCAGCCGGAGCAGGACCAGTGCCCACCCGGGCCGCCGGTCTGGCCGGGCTGCTCCCGGACCAGGCCCGAGCCGCAGCTCGGGCACAGCGAGGCGTCCTGGGTCCAGGTGCTGGCCGTGTCGACCCACACCACCTCGCGCGCCGTCTCGGCTGCCCACACGATGAGCGGCTCGTCGGCGTTGGCGACCACGACCGGCCCGTCCTCCCCGGCGGCGGCCAGGGCGTTGCGCCAGCTCCGGCCCAGACCCTTGATCTCGTGGTGCCGGTCCAGCTGGTCGCGGCTGAAGTTCAGCAGCACCAGCACCTCCGGTCGGCCCAGCCGGACCAGGTCGGCGACGACGCGCTCGTCGGTCTCGAGGATGGCGGTGGTGGCGCGCGGGTTGGTGCTGAGGGCCGAGGCGATGCCGTAGTGCAGGTTGGCGCCGTCGGCGTTGTGCACCAGACGCGAGGCGTCCTCGCCGAGGTGCGCGCGGACGGCGGCGGCGAGGAGGTGCGTCGTGGTGGTCTTGCCGTTGGTGCCCGAGACCATGGCCACCCGCTTGGACCGCAGCAGCTTGGCGAGCGCGTTCGGGTCGAGACGCATCATCACCTGCCCACGGATGGAGGCACCTGAGCCGCGTCCGGTGGCGCGGCTGGCGACCTGGGCGAGCCGTCCGGCCGTCGTCGCCGCGACCAGCCGGGCCCCCTCGAGGTGCCGCCGGAAGGCGGGGGAGGCGTGCTGGGGTGGAGATGACGCGGACATGGCCCCATCATCGCCGGGTCCGTCCCGGCTGCGGGACGCGGCACGGCGACACGGCGCTGTCGCCTGCCTCACGTCCTCTTGCGGTTCCGGGGTCCGCGCGCTGGCTAGGGTGAGCACGAGCAGGAAGGGAGAGCCGGTGCCTGGGGTGGCGTGGGTGTTCGTGGGAGCGGCGGCGGTGGCGACGCTGGTCGCTCTGCTGGTCTTCCTGGTCCCGCTCGGCCGCCGGAGCAGCGAGTCCCTGGGCGGTCCCCGAGCCGGCGCCTCAGGTCCCGGCGCCTCGGCTCCCGGCGGCCCGGCGAGCTCGATGGCTCGCGGCTTCAGCTTCCTGCACGTCTCGCCGCACACCTCCAGCCGCCGTCCGGGCGTGCAGGAGCGGTTCGCCCGGGCCTGCACCCGGGTTGACGCCGTGGACCCCCACGAGGCGCCCCGCCGGATCGGCGAGGCCCTGCTGCAGGCTGGCCTGGCCGACGTCGCCGCCGCACCCCCACCGGCCCCGCCGGCTCAGACCGAGGCCCCGACCCGCACCCGAGAGAGCCAGCATGAGTGAACGCCCGACCGCCCCTGACCGCTACAAGGACCCCCTGCAGGTCTACGCGGAAGCCGACCCGCAGACCCGAGCGGTGATCGAGAAGGAGCTCGACCGCATCGACGAGCTCGACCAGCGCGACGCCCAGCTGAACGCCCGCGGTCTGAACTACGGGGTCGTGGTCACCCTCGCCTTCCTGTTCTCCTGCGTCTACCTGGTGGCCACCGGTCATGGGGTCGAGGGGACCGTCCTCGGCGTCATGTTCATCGCCGCGCTGGTCGCGATCCTGGCGGTCGGGCGCCGGCGCTGAGCCGGCCGAGCAGGCGCCCGTGAGGCCTGGCCATGTCCTCTTGCGGACTTGTCCTGAACAGGACAGCCCTTCGGCTGTCGAGGGATCGCAGACCGATTTACAGTACAGAGGTGTCGGGGGCCAAGAACCCCCGAGCTTGGTTCCCGACACCACACCGACCGAAGTCCGCGACCACCCGAACCCCCGAGCAGGTGGTCGCGGACTTCTTCGTGTCTCCGGTGGTGTCCGGGGCAGCCTTTTCACGGATGGACATGAGGCGTTTCGGACCTGTCACACCCGGGAGACAGGAGCAGGCCCTGCCCCTGGTCGTCGGGGGCAGAGCCTGATCGTTGCCTGGGGTGAGTGACGGGACTTGAACCCGCGGCCACCTGGACCACAACCAGGTGCTCTACCAACTGAGCTACACCCACCATCAGCCCTGTGCCAGGCGCAGGGCCGTCGAGAAGTGTAACGGGCCTGGCGTCCGAAGCCGAATCTACTCCGCCGGGGCAGTTCCCGCCCCGGTCAGAGCGCCCCCGTGCCGGCTGGCGATCTCCTTGGCGGTGGCGCTGTCCGGGCCGGGCCGCGGCACGAAGACCGCGTCGCGGTAGTAGCGCAGCTCCTCGATGGACTCCTGGACGTCGGCCAGGGCGCGGTGGTTGCCGGACTTGGCGGGCGAGGAGTAGTAGGCCCGCGGGAACCACCGCCGCGCGAGCTCCTTGATGCTGGAGACGTCGACGTTGCGGTAGTGCACGTGCGCCTCGAAGGTCGGCATGTCCCGGGCCAGAAAGGCCCGGTCGGTGCCGATGGTGTTGCCGGCGAGCGGGGCCTTGCGGGGGTCGGGGACGAACTCGCGGACGTAGGCGAGCACCTTCTCCTCGGCCTCGGCCATGGTGAGGCCACCGGCGAGCTGGTCGAGCAAACCCGAGGAGGCGTGCATGGTGCGGACGAAGTCGCCCATCCGCTCCAGCGCCTCGTCGCTCGGCTTGATGATGACGTCCACGCCCTCGCCGAGGACGTTCAGCTCACCGTCGGTGACCAGGGCGGCCACCTCGATGAGCGCGTCATCGGCGAGGTCGAGACCGGTCATCTCGCAGTCGGCCCACACCATCAGCTCCCGCATCCCCACACCCTACGGTCCTGGACGCCGCAGCCCGGTCGGCCGGCGGGGGCGTCGGCCGGGACCCGCGGCGTAGACCGGGACCCAGCGCGCCAGCCAGCCGGAGCCGAGGACGGTGAGCGTCCCCATGACCAGGGTGGCCACGGCCAGCGGTGCGAACAGGCTCACGGCGCTGATCAGCAGCGGTCCTGACGCGGCGCCGAGATCGGCGCAGAGCCGCCAGCCGCCCAGGAACTGGCTGCGGTGACCAGGCGGGGAGGCGTCGGCGCCCAGGGTCATCACGATCCCCGCCGAGATGCCGTTGCCCAGCCCCATCAGGCACGCGACCGCCCCGATCCCTGCGACGGTGCTGGTCAGCGGCAGGAGCAGGAAGCCGAGACCCAGCACGAGCATCGACGGCACCGCGACGAACACCCGGCCGAAGCGGTCCATGATGGCTCCGCCCGGGTAGAACAGCAGCATGTCGACCCCGGCGGAGACGCCGTAGATCAAGCTCGTGGTCGTGGCGTCGATCCCCTGGGCGTCCGCCCACAGGGGGATGAGCGACTGCCGGGTGGAGCGCGCGGCGGAGATGACCAGGGCGCCGACCCCCAGCGTCAGCAGCACCCGCCTGTACTCAGCCAGCACCGACCAGACGGAGCGGTGGCGCAGGCCGGAGGCGGCGCGGTCGGAGCGGGTCTGCCGCGTGACGTCAGGCAGGAAGGCCGTCAGCACCGCCGCCGACAGGCTCATCAGGGCGGCGAAGGCGTAGCCGGCCCGGATGTCGAAGGTGGACACGAGCGCGGCGCCGACGAACGGACCGATGAACAGCCCGATCCGGAAGGTTCCGCCCAGCGTCGACAGCGCCCGCGCCCGCATCCGCACGGGGACGACCTCGGTCAGGTACGCCTGCCGGGCCAGGCTGAACACCGCGCCGGCCAGACCGGTGAGCAGCACCGCGACCGCCAGCAGGACCAGCGAGTCCGCCAGGAAGGCCCCGACCAGGGCGAGGGCGTCCAGGGCGCAGGCGCCCACCAGCGCCCGCTGCTCACCGACCCGGGCCGCCAGCGCACCCGCGGGCAGGTCCCCGAGCAGGTGGCCCAGGCCGGCCAGGGCGACGACGAGTGCCGCCACCGTCACGCTGGCGCCCAGGTCGCGGGCCGACAGCGCGACCAGCGGCAGGATGGCGCCCTGGCCGATCGAGACCAGGACCGTCGGCCCGTAGGCCGGGAGGGCGAGGGAGCGCCAGCGCACCTCCTCGGGAGGCCCGTGCCCGGTGCTCGGCCTCGGGGGTGGTTCGTCGCGCCCGCTCATGGCCGGAAACCTACGTCGGGCCGAGGCGGGGAGAGCGACGCGCGTCCCCGCTCGGCGGGCCCTCCAGAGGTTAGGATCGCTCGACGGATGCGGAGCCTGGCGGCCCGCCCGGCCCCCGTAGCTCAGAGGATAGAGCAGCAGCCTTCTAATCTGTCGGTCGTAGGTTCGATTCCTACCGGGGGCGCCTCCAGGGTCGACGTCCGGTGGACCCGCCCAGTTGAGATCCGGCCCCCCCATCCTGGGGGACCCGAGGGCCACCGTTGAGGGGTCATATTCGGTCGTGCACGACACAGAATAGGGGCACGCGGCTCCCCTGGTCGCGTCACCGCGTCACGGTAGCGGAGGTCGTCGGCACCCAGAGGCCGGGTGCCGATGACCCTCGCCGAGCACCGCCGGCGCCTCGCCAGTCGTCGGAGTTGACGACCGTTCTGGAGCTGATATGACACCCGGGCTCGTCCCTGCCCCTGCCCCTCCTCGTGGCGTCCGCCGCATCGCCCTGTACTCCCACGACACGCAGGGGCTCGGCCACGTCCGGCGCAACATCGCCCTCGCTGCGGCCATGGTCGCCGACGACCCCCGCGTCGAGGTGCTGCTGCTCACCGGCAACCCGGAGGCTACGGCGCTACCGCGGCCAGCCCGGACCGAGGTCGTGACCCTGCCGACCGTGGCCAAGGAGCTGTCGGGGGAGTACCGCAGCCGCACGCTGCTGAGCCCCCTGCCCTTCACCGTGACGCTGCGACGCGACATCCTGCGGGCCGCGCTGATGGCGTTCGGGCCGGACGTCCTCGTGGTGGACAAGGTCCCGCTCGGGTTCCCCAGGAGCTGTTGCCCGCCCTGGAGGGACTGCGGGCGGACCGGCGGACCTCGGTGGTGCTGGGACTGCGCGAGATCCTCGACGAGCCGACGGTCGCCCGGGCGGAGTGGGACGCGATGGACTGCTCCCGCGCGGTGGCCGAGTACTACGACGCGGTGTGGGTCTACGGGGACCAGTCGGTCTACGACGTCGTCGAGGAGTACGGCCTGCCGCCCGAGGTGGCGGCCAAGATCACCTACACCGGCTACCTGGGTCGCGGCCGCGGGGACGGCACGACGAGCCGGCGGGCCGGGACCGTCGTGCCGGCGGAGCCGTTCGCGCTCTGCCTCGTCGGTGGAGGGCAGGACGGCTACGAGCTCGCCCAGGCCTTTGTCTCGGCGCCCATGCCGGCCGGCCACGCGGGCGTGGTGCTGACGGGCCCGTTCATGCAGGAGGGACAGCGCGCCCGTCTGGAGCTGCTCAGCCGGTCCAACCCTGCGGTCCAGATCCTGGACTTCGTCACCAACGCCGAGCAGTTCATCGAGCAGGCGTCCGCGATCGTCTCGATGGCCGGCTACAACTCGGTCTGCGAGGTCCTGGCCGCCGACGTGGCGACGCTGCTGGTGCCGCGCACCGCCCCCCGGGCCGAGCAGCTGGTCCGCGCCGAGCGCCTGGCCGAGCGGGGTCTGGTCGACCTCGCCCTGCCCGCCGAGGCGGATGCGGCCACGCTGGGCGCGTGGTTGGCCGCCGCCGTCGTCCGCGCGGCCGGACCGCAGCACCCTGTCGACCTCGAGGGCCTCAGCCGGGTCCCCGCCCTGGCCGCCGACCTGTGCGAGGAGCTCGCTCATGCCGTCTGAGGCCCGCGTCGGCTACGTCGTCAAGATGTACCCGCGCTTCTCCGAGACGTTCATCGTCACCGAGCTGCTGGCCATGCAGGGGATCGGCGTCGGCTGCGAGGTCTTCTCGCTGCGGCCCCCGGTCGACCCCCGCTTCCACGCCAGCCTGGCCGACGTCAGCGCCCCGGTGACCTACCTGAAGTCGGAAGGCCTGCGTGCCGCCGACCTGTGGACGCAGCTGCGCGCCGCCGGAGCAGAGCTGCACGGTCTCTCCAACCACATCGACGAGCTGCTGGCGGTGGACGTGCGGGACGCCGCCCAGGCGGTCCAGCTGGCCCTGCTGATCCGGCAGCGCGGCATCACCCACCTGCACGCGCACTTCGCCTCGGTCGCCACGACCGTGGCCCGGCTGGCCGCCCGGCTGGCCGGCATCACCTACAGCCTCACGGCGCACGCCAAGGACATCTTCCACAGCGACGTGGACGCCGGGGAGCTGCGGCGGAAGCTGGCCGACGCCGACTCGGTGGTGACCGTGAGCCGCTACAACCTCCAGCACCTGCAGGACACCTTCGGCCCGGCTGCGGCCCGGGTGCGGCTGGTCTACAACGGCCTCGACCTGGACGAGTTCGGCTACTCCGAGCCGGTCCCTCGTCCGCCGGTGATCGCCGCGGTCGGGCGGCTGGTGGAGAAGAAGGGGTTCGGGGACCTGCTGGACGCGGTCGCCCTGCTGCGCCGGCAAGGGCGTGAGGTGCGGCTGGACCTGGTGGGCACCGGCCTGCTGCAGGAGCAGCTGGTCGCGCAGGTCGAGGCTCTCGGCCTGCAGGACGTGGTGACGATGCACGGGGCGCTGCCCCAGAGCGAGGTGCGCCGCATCGTGTCGGGCGCCGCGGTCTTCGCCGCCCCCTGCGTCGTGGCCGAGGACGGCAACCGCGACGGCCTGCCGACCGTCGTCCTCGAGGCGATGGCCCTGGGCACGCCGTGCGTGGCCACCCCGGTGACCGGGATCCCCGAGGTCGTCAACGACGGCGTCACCGGGCTCCTGGTGCCCGAGCGCGCCCCCGAAGCCCTGGCGCAGGCGCTGGCCCGGGTGCTGGACTCGCCCTCGCTGGCGGTCTCCCTGGCCCGGGCCGCCCGCACCCGGGTCGAGACCGACTTCGACTCCCGGCGGCAGGCCCGGGCCGTGGCCCAGGCCTTCCACCTCCCGGCTCTGGCCGGCGCCGGCGAGAGGGGCGCCGCGTGAGGATCGCCTACGTCTGCGCCGACCCGGGTATCCCGGTGTTCGGCAGCAAGGGTGCCTCGATCCACGTCCAGTCCGTGGTGGGGGTGCTCCTGGAGCGCGGTCACGACGTGCACCTGGTGACGCCGCGCCTCGGCGGCACCGCCCCTGCCGGCGTCTCCGTGCACCCGCTGACCGCGGTGGGCGGCGGCCAGCCGGCGGAGCGTGAGGAGCGCGCCCGACGCACCGACGCCGAGGTGGCGGCCCTGCTCGACACGATCGAGCCGGACCTGGTCTACGAGCGCTACTCGTTGTGGGGCCGGACCGCGACGACCTGGGCGCAGCGCCGCGGTGTCCCCAGCGTGCTCGAGGTGAACGCCCCCCTGGTGCAGGAGCAGGCGGCGTTCCGCGGCCTGGTCGACCGGCCGGCCGCGGAGGACGTGGCCCGGTCGGCGCTCGGGGCGGCAGGCGTCGTGGTCTGCGTGAGCGACGCGGTCCAGGCGTGGGTGCGGCGGACCTCCGGGCGCAGCACGGGGGTCCACGTCCTGGCCAACGGCGTGGACACCGAGCGGGTGCACCCCGTCGACGCCCCGGTCCGCCCGGCCGACGCGGACCCCTTCACCGTCGGGTTCGTGGGCACGCTCAAGGCCTGGCACGGTCTCGAGACCCTGCTCCCGGCCTTCTCGCAGCTGTACCGGGCCGACCCGAGCTGGCGGTTGCTGCTGGTGGGCGACGGCCCGGTCCGCGGTCAGATCGAGCAGCTGGCGGGCGAGCTCGGCGTCCGCGACGCCGTCGAGCTGGTCGGCGCCGTCCCGCCCGGACAGGTCGTCGACCAGCTGCACCGGATGGACGTGGCCTGTGCGCCCTACCCCCCGAGTGAGGAGTCCTACTTCTCCCCGCTGAAGCTGTACGAGTACCTCGCGGCCGGCCTGCCGGTCGTGGCCAGCGCCATCGGCCAGGTGCCGGAGGCGCTGCGCCACGGGGCGCTCGGCCACCTCGTCCCTCCGGGCGACGCCACGGCTCTGGCCGAACGCCTCCAGCAGGCTCGCGCGGACGTCGACTGGCGGGCCCGGATGCGCGTCGAGACCCGACAGGCGGCGGTGGCCGAGCACACCTGGCGGGCGGTCGTCGACGCCACGCTGGCCCTGGTCCCGGCGCAGGTGAGGGTGTGAGCAGCCGTCGCGTCGTCGGGCTGCGGCAGGCCCGGCCGGCCCTCGCCCGGGTGCTCCGCCGGTTCGCGCCCCTGATCCGGGAGCAGCGCCGCCTCCTCGTCCTGGGCCTCCTCGCGCTGCTGCTGGAGGTCGCCCTGCGCCTGGTCGAGCCGTGGCCGCTCGCGTACGTGCTCGACGCCGTCGTGGCGGCCGCCGGGGCCGACGTCGACAGCGTCGACGTCCCCGGGGGCTCCCTGCCGACCCTGCTCGTGGTCTGCGCTGCTGCCACCGTCGCGGCGGTGGCCCTGCGGGCGGGGGCGTCCTACGCCATGACCGTCTGCTTCGCCCTGGCCGGCAACCGCGTCCTCACCCGGGTCCGGACGCAGCTCTACGCCCACCTCAACGCGCTCTCGATGGACTTCCACGACCGCCGGCGGACCGGGGACCTCGTCACCCGGGTGACCGGCGACGTGGGCCGGATGCAGGACGCGACGGTGACGGCGCTGCTGCCGCTGACCGGGAACGTCGTCACCCTCCTCGGGATGCTCGTCGTCATCGCCGTGCTCGACTGGCAGCTCGCCCTCATCGTGCTGGCGATGTTCCCGCTGTTCTTCGTGACCGGGCTCCGCCTGACCAAGCGTCTCAACGGGGTGGCCCGGACGCAGCGGGCCGCCGAGGGCCAGCTCGCCTCCCTGGCGACGGAGTCCCTCGGCGCCATGAAGCTGGTGCACAGCCTCTCCCTGGAGGGACGGATGGAGCAGCGCTTCGGCGGCAGCAACGCCAAGAGCCTGCGTGACGGCGTCAAGACCACCAAGCTCTCCGCCGGCCTGGAGCGCAAGACCGATGTGCTGGTGGGCGTGGCCACGGGCCTGGTGCTGTACTTCGGCGCGACCCGCGTGCTGGCGGGGGAGCTGACACCCGGGGAGCTGACCGTCTTCCTGACCTACCTCAAGACGGCGTTCAAGCCGATGCGCGACATCGCCAAGTACACCGCCCGGATCGCCAAGGCCGCCGCCTCGGGCGAGCGGATCCTCGACGTCCTCGACGAGCAGCCCGCCGTCGTCGACCAGCCCGGAGCGGTCCCGGCGCCGCCGTTCCGCGGTGCCGTCCGCTTCGAGGACGTCCACCTCTCCTACGCCCCGGGCGAGCCGGTGCTGCGCGGCCTGGACTTCGCCGTACCCGCCGGCACCCGGGTGGCGGTGGTCGGCCCGTCCGGCGCCGGCAAGTCGACGCTGGTGGCGCTGCTGTCCCGCCTGCGCGACCCCGACCAGGGACGCGTGCTGATCGACGACCACGACCTGCGCGACCTCACCCTGGCCTCGGTCCGCGCCCAGGTCTCCGTGGTCCTGCAGGAGAGCGTGCTGTTCGCGGCCTCGATCCGGGACAACATCGCCTTTGGCGTCCCCGACAACATCGCCTTCGGCGTCCCGGACGAGGTCAGCGACGAGGAGGTGGAGCGGGCCGCCCGGCTGGCCGGAGCGCACGACTTCATCTCCCGGCTGCCGGCGGGCTACGCCACCGTGGTGGGTGAACGGGGCTCCACCCTCTCCGGCGGCGAGCGCCAACGGATCGCCATCGCCCGCGCCGCCATCCGCGAGGCTCCGGTGGTGGTGCTCGACGAGGCCCTGACCGGGCTGGACACCGCGACCGAGACCGAGGTGGTCGCCGCCCTGGGCCGGCTGACGGCGGGCCGGACGACCTTCGTCATCACCCACGACCTCGACGCCGCCCGCGACGCCGACGTGGTGGTGTGGGTCGAGGGCGGCGTCCTCACCCGGATGGGTACGCCGGCGGAGGTGCTCGCCCCGACGGGGACCCCCGTCGGGGTGCTCGCATGAGGGGACGGTGCTCGCATGACGGGGACGGTGCTCGCATGACGGGGACCGCGGCCGACCGGGTCGAGGACCCCGCCGTACCCGGCTGCGGGCTGCTGCTGGACGACCCGAGCCTGCGAGAGTGGCTGGCTGGGCACGACCAGCAGCTGCTGGAGCGGCGCTACGTGCGTTACAAGCCGGGCACCAGCTGCGTCGTGGGCCTGCGGCTCCGGTCGGGCTGGGCCTTCGCGCTCGCGACCTCGGCCGCGGCGCTGCCGAAGCTGACCAAGCTCGCCGAGCAGGCGCCAGCGGGCGGTGTGCTGGCCCTCGACCCGGGGCGTCGGGTGCTCCTGGCCACCGCGGGCGCCGACCGCGACCTGCCGGCGCTCCGCGACCTTCAGCGGGCGGCGAGCCGGGCGATGCCGGTCCCCGGGCCGTACGAGGTGTCGACGCTCGTGCACAAACCGCAGCGCCGCTGGGTGGGGCTGCTCGAGACCTCACCGGGGTCCGCCCCGGTCCTGCTGCGCGCCTACCGGCCGCAGCGGGCCGCCGACGCCGCCCGACGCCTGAAGCTGGCCCGCCGGGTGGCCGACGCCGTCGAGGTGCCGCGCCTGCTCGGCAGGTCGAGCCGCTGGGCGGTGCTCGCGGTGCAGTACGTCCCCGGGCAGACCCTGGCCGACGCCCTCGAGCACGGACCCGCCCGCGAGGACGTCGTCGCCACGGGTGAGGCCCTGGCTGCCGTCCACGGGATCCGCCCGGACGCCATGCCGGAGACCGACCTCGCCGCCCCGGCCGCCACCGTCGCGCTCGTCGGCGCGCTCCTGCCGCACCTGCGTCGTCGCACCCTCGACCTCGCGGCCCGACTGGACGCCACCCGTCCGCCGGCGCCCGAGCTGACCGTCTGCCACGGCGACTTCTCCCTCGACCAGGTCGTGATCGGGCCGGCCGGCCGGCCGGCCTTCGTCGACTGGGACCGGGGAGGAGCCGGCGCACCGGCCGCCGACCTCGGCTCGGTGGCCGCGTCGGGCGTCGACGGCGCCACCCTGGAGGCCCTGCACGAGGGATATGCGAAGGTGCGGGCGGTGCCGGCCCGGCTGGACTGGTACACCGCCCAGGCCCGCCTGCTGCGGATGGCCGACCCCTTCCGCACCGCCCAGCCTGGCTGGTCCGCCGCGGTGGAGGCCCGCGTCACCGACCTCGAGCGGGACTGGTCGTGACGGTGCCCGACGGCTTCGCCGCCGGCTCAGCGGGGGCCGCCGGGTTCGCCCCCGGCTCCACGTTGGCCGAGGTCGCCGCCCTGCTGAGTCCGCACGGGCTGGAGCTGCTGCGGGCCTGGCCGCGCGACGAGCAGCACCTGCTCCTGGAGGCGGGACGCGGCGGCGCCACCGTCGCCGGTCAGTGGTTCGCCTCGCCCGACCGGGCTGCGGAGGTGGCTCGCCGGACCCCGCACGCCTCGCTGCAGGGCCGGGTCGTGCTGCACGCGAGGGGCGCCGACCGGCGACTGCCCGGGCTGGCCACCCTGCTGGCCCGTCCTGGCGCCGAGCTCGTGGCGCACCGCCCCGAGCGGCGCGGCGTGGTCCGGCTTCCCCGCGAGGACGGCGCCGGCCCGGCCTACGCCAAGGTCGTCCGGGCCAGCGCGCTGCCCGACGTGGCCCGCACGGCGCGGGCGGCCGCCGACCTTCCCGTCCGGACTCCCGCGCTGGTCCAGGTGGACCAGGAGGTGAGCGCGGTCCTGACCGCGGCGCTGCCCGGCCGCACCCTGCACGACCTGCTGGGCACCCCCGCAGGACCGGACGCCTGCCGGGCGGCAGGGGCGGCACTGGCGCAGCTGCACCGCGCGCCGGTGCTGCCCGGGCTCCGCCACCACGGCGTCACGGACGAGCGCGCGGTGGTCCAGCGCTGGCAGCGGCTCGCCGAGGCGCACGGGCTCGCCCCGGCCTTTCCCGAGCAGGTCGGAGCGCCGGCCGAGGCGGGCGAGGCGGGCGAGGCGGAAGATGCGGGGGAGGGCGACGAGGCCGACCGGCCCGGGCTCCTCCACCGCGACTTCCACGACAAGCAGGTGGTCGTCGACCAGGAAGGCCAGGTGGGTCTGCTCGACTTCGACCTCCTGGCGCTCGGCTCCCCGGTGGTGGACCTGGCGAACTTCCTCGTCCACCTCGACCTGCGGGTGCGGCAGGGCCTGGTCACCGACGCCGCACCATTGCGCGCAGCGGTGCTCGAGGGCTACGAGCCGACGCCGCGGCAGCTGGCCCGGCTGCACACCCACGAGGCCACCACCTGGCGACGGTTGAGCGCCGTCTACGCCTTCCGCCCGGCCTCGTCGGTGACCTGAGGCGCGCGAACTGCGTCCGGGCAGCGTCGGGCTGCCCGCTACTGTGCAGCCATGGCGACCGTAACGCTCCCGGGCGGGCCCACGCTGAGCTACCGAGAGTGGGGCCGTCCCGACGGTGCGGTGGTGCTCCTGCTGCACGGGCTGAGCTCCTCCAGCGCGAGCTGGCGCCACGTCGGGCCGGTGCTCGGCCGCCGCTTCCGCTGCATCGCCCCCGACGCCCGGGGCCACGGCGAGTCGGAGTGGGCCGCGGAGTACTCCCTGGACCTGCTGTGTGCGGACGTCGTCGGGCTGATGGACCAGCTCGGCATCCTCGCGGCCATCCCCTACGGGCACTCGATGGGAGCGCTGACCGCCTACCAGCTCGCCGCCACCCATCCGGACCTCGTGCGGATGCTGGTCCTGGAGGACATGCCCCCACCCGACCCGGCGCAGCCCCGGCGTCCCGATCCCTCGCCAGCCCGATCCCGGCGCCGACCACGACTGGCGGGCGGTCATCGCCGTCAACCGGTGGCGCAACGAACCCTCGCCGGGATGGTGGGAGCTACGCGGACCGGATCGGCGCGGAGACCCTCGTCCTCGGCGGGCTCCGCAGCCACCTGCCCCAGCAGGCGCTCCGCGACCTCGCCCAGCGTCTCCCGAACGGGCGCTACGTCTCCCTGGACCTCGGGCACGAGATGCACGAGCAGCGTCCCGGCGAGGTGCTGACGGTCGTCGAGCCGTTCCTCCAGCCCTTCGCCAAGTAGCGGGGGGCCTGCCGGGTGGTTGGGTAGCCTGGCGCCATGTCGGTGGCCAGCAGTGAGCGCCGCGCCCTGGCGCGGAACGGCATCCCGGCCGACCCCGACCCCTCGACCCCCCTGCCGAAACGGCTGCTGCGCAGCCGGATGGCCTGGCTCACCGTGGTCGTGCTGCTCGGCTACACCGCCTGCCTGGTCCTGCTGTACCAGCAGTCGGTGCCCGACCAGGAGGTGCCGGGCGGCACCGTGCCGGGACTGGGCACCGAGGCGGTGCCCATCGCGGCGAAGTACGCCGCCTTCACCGCCGTACCGCTCTCCCTCGTGTTCTTGTGGGCCGACCGCTTCCGCCCCCAGCGCTTCTGGGTCTGGCTGATGACGATCGGCTGGGGCGCCTGCGTGGCGACGTTCATCTCGGCCCAGGTCAACACGTGGGCGGCGGCCCAGCTGAGCATCGCCGGCGACGGTGACCCGGCCACCGGTCCCCGGGCGGCGATCTTCGTCGCCCCGTTCGTGGAGGAGGCCGCGAAGGGCACCGTCTTGTTCTGGCTGGCCATCCTGATGCGCTACCAGTGGGTCAGCCGGCTCAGCGGGATCGTGCTCGCCGGTCTGTCCGGAGCAGCGTTCGCCTTCGTCGAGAACATCCTCTACTACGGCCGCGCGTACCGGTACGCCGCGCGGACCTTCGGCCAGGTGCCGCCCCTGGAGGCGCTGCAGCAGCTCTTCCTGCTGCGCGGGGTGCTGACCTTCTTCGGTCACCCGCTCTTCACCGCGATGCTCGGCATCGGCCTGGCCGTCGCGCTGCGCTCGAAGAGCAAGACGGTCCGCGTGGTCGCCCCGCTGGCCGGCTACCTCGCGGCCGCCTTCCTGCACATGGCGTTCAACACCACCGCGTCCCTGACCCAGGGGCGCAGCCAGCTGTTCGTCTACCTCTTCGTCGCGCTGCCGCTGATGGTGGCGGCGGTGGTGTTCGTCGTGCGGCAGCTTCACCGGGAGGGCCGGCTGATCCGCGACCGGCTGGCCGACTACGTCCGCGTCGGCTGGCTCCCCGAGGGCGACCCGGCGGCGCTGTCCCGCCTCCGGACGCGGAGCCGGAGCGTCTGGCACGCGCTGTTCCTCGGTCTCCAGCCGCTGCTGGCCACGCTCCGGATGCAGCGGGCCGTCACCGAGCTCGCCTACCTCCGGGACGCGATGGTGCGCGGCCTGGTCGACCGGGCGGGGCTCGACCGGGAGCGGGTGCTGCTGGCGAGAGTCCGCGCGCTCCGTCCCCTGGCGGTCACCCAGCCCGAGGGCCGGGCCGCCTACCCGTCGCTGCGCTGGCGGCGGCGGACGGCCGGCGCGCTCGGCGGGTACGCCCCGGCCAGCTACCCGGGCCCCGCCGGGCTGGGCGGCAACTACCCGGCCCCGGCGTTGACCGGGCGGGTGGTCCCGCCGGGAGTCCCGCCGTCCGCGGCCACGCCGCTGGGGCAGACTGCTACCCAGTACTCCCCGGTGGACCCGACCTGGAAACCGCCGGGGGAGTGAGGAGGAGAGGGAGCCCGATGCCCAGCAGGCAGCCGACGCCGCTGGAGTCCGCGCTCTCCGAGCTCCGGGCCGCCGTCGGCCCGGTCACCCTCCCGCTGCCCCTGGCCCGGGCGGCCGACCAGCAGCGGGCGGTCACCGAGATCACCCGGCAGCTCGACGACTACGTCCTGCCGCGGCTGGCCACCATCGACGCCCCGCTGCTCGCCGTCGTCGGCGGGTCGACGGGGGCCGGCAAGTCGACCCTGGTGAACTCCCTGGTCGGCCGGCGCGTCACCGCCCCCGGCGTGATCCGCCCGACCACCCGGGCGCCCGTGCTCGTCCACCACAGCAGCGACGCGCGCTGGTTCGCCGACGACCGGATCCTGCCCGGCCTGGCCCGCTCGACCGGCAGCCGGAACGACGCCCACTCCCTGCAGCTGGTGACCGAGGACTCCATCCCGCCCGGACTGGCCATCCTCGACGCACCGGACATCGACTCCGTGGTGAGCGAGAACCGGGCCCTGGCCGCCCAGCTGCTCGCCGCCGCCGACCTGTGGCTGTTCGTCACCTCGGCGGCCCGCTACGCCGACCAGGTGCCGTGGGACTTCCTGCACGCCGCCGCCGACCGGAGCGCGGCGGTGGCGGTGGTGCTGGACCGGGTTCCGCCCCGCGCGATGGGGGAGGTGCCGCCGCACCTGGGACAGATGATGAGCGAGCGGGGACTGGCCGGCTCGCCGCTGTTCGCGGTGCCCGAGACCACGGTGGACAGCGAGGGACTGCTGCCCGTCGCCGCCATCCAGCCGATCCGCGGCTGGCTCGCCGCGCTGGCCGCCGACCAGAGCAGCCGCATCGCGGTGGTGCAGCGGACCCTCGACGGCGCGATCGGGGCCCTGGCCACCCGGACGCCGGAGCTGGCCACCGCCCTCGACGACCAGCTCGAGGCGCTCACGCGGCTGCGGGCCGAGGTCGACCACTCCTACGCCGAAGCCGTCCGCACCGTGCAGGTGCAGACCACCGACGGCACCCTGCTGCGCGGGGAGGTGCTGGCCCGGTGGCACGAGTTCGTCGGCACCGGGGAGTTCTTCCGGGCGCTGGAGCAGAAGGTGGGCTGGCTGCGTGACCGCGTCGTGGCGGCCTTCAAGGGCCAGCCGCCCGAGGTCGACAACCTCAAGGTGGCCGTGGAGTCCGGCCTGGAGTCGCTGATCCGCGGCGAGGGTGACGCCGCCGCCGAGCGGGCCGAGGCGTCGTGGCGGGCGAACGCGGCGGGTCGGGCCCTGCTGGAGCGCAGCCGGGTCGACCTGACCCGGGCCTCCCCGGAGTTCGACCGCGCCGTCGAGCGCACCATCCGCGACTGGCAGGGCGCCGTGCTCGACCTCGTCGCCGACGAGGGCATGGGCAAGCGCTCCCAGGCCCGCTTCCTCGCGTTCGGTGTGAACGGCGTCGGCGTCGCCCTGATGATCGTCGTCTTCGCCCACACCGGCGGCCTGGTGGGGGCCGAGGTGGGCGTGGCCGGCGGCACGGCGATCCTCGCCCAGCGCGTGCTCGAGGCCGTCTTCGGCGACCAGGCGGTCCGACGGCTGGCCGAGACGGCCAAGGAAGACCTCGACTCCCGGATCGAGGGTCTGATGGCCACCGAGCTGCTGCGCTACCACGCCCTGCTCGACGCGACCCCGGTGGACCCGGAGGCGCCGGCCCGGCTGCGCGCGGCGGCCGAGGCGGTGCAGCGGGCCCGCGAGGGCGGGCTCCCCGCCGGCTCGGCCCCGTCCCTGGAGGAGGACGCGGCGCTCCCGGCCGCCGAGGAGCGGCGGGCGATCGCACCGCCGACGCTGACCCAGGTGCCCGTACGACACCGACGCCGACGTCCTGGAGGCCGAGCTGGTCGAGCCGGCCCCGGTACGGCGCGAGGACCTGCGTTGACCGCGGGGCGGCGCTGATGGCCGGCAAGGGTCTGGCCCTGCTGCGGCGGCACGACGAGACGGCGCAGCTGGTGGCGCGGGTGCGCTCCCTGGGCGAGGCCGCCGACCTGTGCGAAGGCCGGGTCGACCCCGAGCCGGTGGCGGAGGCCCGCCGCGTCGTCACCCAGACCGACCGCCGGCTGGCCGTCTCGGGGGCGGCGACGGTCGTCGCTCTCGCCGGCGCGACCGGCTCGGGCAAGTCGAGCACCTTCAACGCGCTCACCGGCACCGACCTGGCCACCGTCGGCGTCCGCCGTCCCACCACGTCCACCGCGCTCGCCTGCAGCTTCGGCGAGGACTCCGCCGAGGAGCTGCTGGACTGGCTGGCGATCCCGCGGCGCCACGCCCTGGAGGCCGACCCGCGGCTGGCGTCCGGCCTCGACGGCCTGGTCCTGCTCGACCTGCCCGACCACGACTCCACCGAGGTGGCGCACCGGATGGAGGTCGACCGGCTGGTCCAGCTCGTCGACATGCTCGTCTGGGTCGTCGACCCGCAGAAGTACGCCGACGCCGCGCTGCACGAGCGCTACCTCAAGCCGCTGGCCTCCCACGTCGGGGTGATGATGGTCGTCCTCAACCAGGTCGACACGCTGACCCCGGAGCAGAAGGACCAGTGCCTGCGGGACCTGCGCCGGCTGCTGGCCAGCGAAGGTCTGGAGGCGGCCGAGGTGCTGGGCGTCTCGGCCCGCACCGGCGAGGGGCTCGAGGAGCTGCGGGCCCGGTTGGGACGGCGGGTCGCCGACAAGCGTGCCGCGGCCCGACGGCTCGCCGCCGACGTCGAGGAGTCGGCCGCCCGCCTGCTCCGCGCGTCAGGTGAGCAGAAGCAGGCCGGGCTGTCCTCCTCCAGCGTCGACGCGCTGACCACCCAGCTGGCCCAGGCGGCGGGCGTCCCCGTCGTCGTCGAGGCCGTCGACAAGGCCTGGCGGCTGCGCGGCGGCCTCGCGACCGGCTGGCCGGTCCTGGCCTGGCTGGCCAAGTTCAAGCCCGACCCGCTCCGCCGCCTGCACCTGGACCGGCTGGGTGCCGGGGGTCGCCGGCCCGAGATCGACCCGGCCGGCGTCGGGACGGACGTCGCTGCCCGCCACCACCGGGGTGCAGAAGGCGCGCGTGGACACCGCCCTGCGCGCGCTGGCCGACACCGCCTCGACCGGCCTCAGCCGGGGATGGGTGGACGCCGTCCGCGCCGCCGCCCGCTCCGGTGAGGGGCAGCTCTCCGACGCCCTCGACCGGGCGGTGGCCGGGACCGACCTCGACCTGTCGGGCCACCGGCGCTGGTGGCAGGCCGTCCGGGTCCTGCAGTGGGTGCTGGTGGCGGCCGTCGTCGCCGGCCTGCTCTGGCTCGGCGCGGCGTTCGTCCTGGCCTACCTCCGGTTGCCCCCGCTGCCGGACGTGCTGTGGTGGAACCTGCCGGCTCCCACCGTGCTCACCCTCGGCGGGGTGCTGGGCGGTCTGCTGGTCGCTGCGCTGTCGCGCATCGGTGTGGCGGTCGGGGCTCGCCGTCGGTCCCGTCAGGCTCGGTCAGCGTTGCGCCGTTCGGTGGCCGCGGTGGCCGACCGGTTGGTGGTGGAGCCGGTCCGCGTGGAGCAGCAGCGCTACGAGGACGCCCGCAGCGCGCTCCAGCGTGCCCGCACCGCACGCTGAGCCTCGCGCGCCCCTCCCGCACTGCCGCGCCCTTCCCGCACTGCCGCGCCCGCTGCACCGGGCGCGGGAGCTCCGCAGGGGCGCGGGGTCGCCGAGCCGGTGTGGCGCTTCGACGGGCGCCTAGGCTGAGGGCTCCGCCTGGCTACCCGAGGGATCCTGTGTCCGTTTCCACCCGACCGCGCACGTCCCCCGCGACGACGGAGGTGGCGGTCCCCACCGGACGGCGCCGCTGGCTCGTCCTCCTCATCGTCGCCCTGGCCCAGCTGACCGTCGTCCTCGACGCCACCATCGTCAACATCGCGCTGCCCGCGGCGCAGGCCGACCTGGGCATGACCGACGCCCAGCGCGGGGCGGTCGTCACCGTGTACGCCCTCGCCTTCGGCGCCCTGCTCCTCCTGGGCGGGCGGATCGCGGACTACTGGGGCCGCAAGCGCTCCTTCCTCGTGGGCATGGCCGGCTTCGCGCTGGCGTCGGCCCTGGGCGGGGTCGCCGGCTCGGGAGAGATGCTGCTGGCCGCCCGCGGGTTGCAGGGTGCGTTCGCCGCCCTGCTCGCCCCCGCCGCGCTGGCCCTGCTCTCGGTCACCTTCCCCTTCGGGCGTGACCGGGTCCGCGCCTTCGCCGTCTACGGGACCATCGGCGGCGGGGGTGCTGCCGTCGGTCTCGTCCTCGGTGGGGTGCTCACCGAGTTCCTGAGCTGGCACTGGTGCCTGCTCGTCAACGTCCCGATCGCTGTCGTGGCCATCGCCGCCGCCTGGCCGCTGCTCACCGAGAGCCGGGCCGGGGGCCACAACCGCTACGACGTCCCCGGCGCCATCCTGGTCACCGCCGGCCTCGCGTCGCTGGTCTACGGCTTCTCGCGCGCCGAGGGCGGCTGGGGCCGCTGGGACACCGTCACCTTCCTGGTGCTCGGCGTGCTGCTGCTCGCCGCGTTCGTCCGGGTGGAGAGCATGACCGGGCACGCCCTGCTGCCGCTCCGCGTCCTGGCCAACCGCACCCGGGGTGGCGCGTACCTGGTCTCGGTCATGGTCGGCGCCGCCCTCATCGGCGCCCTGCTGTACCTCACCTTCCACTTCCAGCTCGTCCTCGGCATGACGCCGCTGCGGGCCGGTCTGTCGTCCCTGCCCATGACCGCGGCCATCGTGTTCACGGCCCCGATCGTCTCCCGGCTGCTGACCACGATCGGACCACGGATCCTCATGACCGTCGGTCCGCTGGTCGCCGTCTCCGGCCTGCTGGTGATGAGCCGGATCACCGTGGACGGCTCTTACGCGGCCCAGGTCCTGCCCGGCCAGCTGCTGCTGGGCGTCGGCATGGCGCTGGTGTTCGTGCCCCTGCAGAACGTCGCCCTGCTCGGCATCGAGCCGCGTGACGCCGGCGTGGCCAGCGCGGCGGTGACCGCGACCCAGCAGATCGGCGGTTCGATCGGCACGGCGGTGTTCACCGCCGTCTACGCCGCCGTGGTCACCGGGGTCGGGGGCGCGCGCGGCACCGACCCGGCCACCCTCGTCGACGGCTACGCCTGGGTCTTCCGCTGCGCGGCGATCGGCCTGTTCGTCGCCGCGCCCGTGGCCTGGACGATGATCCGGGTCGACCGGCGGAGCTTCGGGGCCACCGATGCGGCTCCGCACCTCGGCTGACCCGCAGGGCTGCTCGCCCGGCCCCCGTCGACCGGGCGCGGTCGGCGGCGGCGATCCGTGGCCCGCTGCGCTGGCATACTGGGCGGCTGCGGGGCCGCCGTCCAAGGCCCGGGTCCCGCCCCCGTTCTGACGACACGCACGCGACAGCAAAGGTCCGGCTTCTCATGCCTGAGTTCATCTACTCGATGCACAACGTCCGCAAGGCGCTCGGTGACAAGGTCGTCCTCGACAACATCACCCTCTCCTTCTACCCGGGCGCCAAGATCGGCGTCGTCGGCCCGAACGGCACGGGTAAGTCGACACTGCTGAAGCTGATGGCGGGCATCGAGAAGCCCAACAACGGCGACACGATGCTGGCCAAGGAGGCGACGGTCGGGATCCTGCTGCAGGAGCCGCCGCTGACCGAGGGCAAGACCGTGCTCGAGAACGTCGAGGAGGCCGTCGCCGACATCAAGGCGCTGCAGCGCCGGATGGACGAGCTCGGGGTCGCCATGGGCGAGCCCGACGCCGACTTCGACGCGCTGATGGCCGAGATGGGCGACGTGCAGACCGAGCTCGACAACCGCAACGCCTGGGACATCGACTCCCAGCTGGAGCAGGCCATGGACGCGCTGCGCTGCCCGCCGCCGGACGCGATGGTCGACATCCTCTCCGGTGGTGAGCGCCGCCGCGTGGCCCTGTGCAAGCTGCTGCTCCAGCAGCCGGACCTGCTGCTGCTCGACGAGCCCACCAACCACCTGGACGCCGAGTCGGTGCACTGGCTGGAGGGCCACCTCAAGTCCTACGCGGGCGCCGTCCTGGCCGTCACCCACGACCGGTACTTCCTGGACAACGTCGCCGAGTGGATCCTCGAGATCGACCGCGGCAAGACCCACCCCTACGAGGGCAACTACTCGACCTACCTGGACTCCAAGCGGGCCCGGCTGCAGGTCGAGGGCAAGCGGGACGCCAAGCGCGCCAAGATCCTGGAGCGCGAGCTCGAGTGGGCGCGGGCCAACCCGAAGGCCCGCCAGGCCAAGAACAAGGCCCGGCTGGCCCGCTACGAGGAGATGGCGGCCGAGGCCGACCGCAACCGCAAGCTGGACTTCGAGGAGATCAACATCCCGGCCGGGCCCCGGCTGGGCAGCACCGTCCTCGACGGGGACAAGATCGTCAAGGGCTTCGGCGACCGTCTGCTCTTCGACGGGCTGAGCTTCTCGCTGCCGCGCGCGGGCATCGTCGGCGTGGTCGGCCCGAACGGTGTGGGCAAGTCGACCCTGTTCCGGATGATCGTGGGCGAGGAGACCCCCGACCGCGGCTCGCTGCGGCTCGGCGAGACGGTCAAGTACTCCTACGTCGACCAGAGCCGCTCCGGCCTCGACGAGAAGAAGAACGTCTGGGAGCTCGTCTCCGACGGCCTCGACTTCATCAAGGTGGGCAGCTTCGAGGTGCCCTCGCGGGCCTACGTCGCCTCCTTCGGCTTCAAGGGGCCCGACCAGCAGAAGCCCTCCGGCGTGCTGTCCGGTGGTGAGCGGAACCGGCTGAACCTGGCCCTCACGCTCAAGATGGGCGGCAACCTGCTGCTGCTCGACGAGCCGACCAACGACCTCGACGTCGAGACGCTGCAGTCGATGGAGGACGCCCTGCTCGAGTTCCCGGGCTGCGCCGTGGTCATCTCCCACGACCGGTGGTTCCTGGACCGGGTGGCCACCCACATCCTCGCCTGGGAGGGCGACGACGAGAACCAGGCCCAGTGGTTCTGGTTCGAGGGCAACTACGCCGACTACGAGGCGAACAAGATCGCCCGCCTGGGCGCCGAGGCCGCTCGTCCGCACCGCGCGACCCACCGCCGGCTCACCCGCGGCTGAGTCCTCCGGCAGCCGACCCGACCTGAGGAGGGAGATCCAGGTGTCTGACGTCCCGTCCCAGGACCTGCCCGATCCCGACCACACCACCCCCGAGGGGGTGGACGACGCCACCGTCGACGCGCTGGGCAAGCTCAGCGAGGCGCTGGAGACCGTCGAGCGGGCCCGCGGGCACCTCTACACCTTCCACCAGCTGACCGGGGAGGCCGACATCGCGCTGCAGGGCGCGGTGGAGGCTCTCCGCGGTGCCGGGCACGACGGGGTGGCCGAGCGGATCGACCGGGAGCTGGTCGGGCGCAACGTGCTCCAGGGCCGTTGGACCTTCCAGGTCGTCGAGGACTACGACGACGGGTACTGGTCGCTGTTCCGGCAGCTGGAGAAGGACGCCCGCGACCAGCTCGCGGCCGGCCGGCGGCACCTGTTCGAGGCCCGGCTCAAGCAGGCCGGCCGCACCTCCGGCGAGCCGGGGCACGAGGCGACGCCGGGAGGCTGACCGGCGGAGTGGGCCGTTCGTGCACTGGGAGGCCCCGCCGGGTCCGCGGTAGCGTCCGCCCACCGACGAGCGGAGGAGCGGCCATGGCCACGTCCGGAGACCTGTCCCTGCTGGACGACCCGGTGGCGGTCGAGCTCCTGGCCTCTCGGGTGCCGGCCCGGCTGGCCTACAGCTGGACCGACGGCTCGCCGCGGGTGGTGCCGATCTGGTTCCACTGGGACGGGACGGCGGTCGTCATGGGCACCCCCGGCCGCGCGCCGAAGCTCAAGGCGCTCCGCCGACGTCCCCAGGTGGCGCTGACCATCGACACCGAGGCTTTCCCGGCGCACGTGCTCTCGATCCGCGGGGACGTGGAGGTGGAGGACGTGGAGGGTCCGCCCGCCGAGTACGCGGCGGCGGCACGCCGCTACCTGGGGGACGAGCAGGGGGACGCGTGGTCGGCCTCCCTGGCCGGCCAGCCGATGGCGCGGCTGCGGCTGCGTCCGCAGTGGGTCTCGGTCCTCGACTTCGAGACGCGCTTCCCGAGCGCCCTGTCGGCCTGACCGTCCTCGACGTCTCGGCGCCGTGCCGGGCGAGGTCGTCGCGCGGGCGGTCGGGTCGGGTGCGACAGGCGTGGCTACAGTGGCGCGAGACCCACCCGCGACCCACGAAGGACGACGCCTTGAGCGACCTCGCACCCCGGCAGAACGTCACGTTCGACCGCAACGGCTCGACCATCAGCGGCTACCTGCAGCTGCCGCCCTCGGGGAAGGGACCGGGCCTGATCGTCATCCAGGAGTGGTGGGGGCTGGACGACCACATGGCTGCCATGGTCGACCGGTACGCGGCCGAGGGCTTTGTCGCGCTGGCGCCCGACCTCTACGGCGGACGCGTGACCCACGGCGTCGACGAGGCCGCGCAGCTCGCCGGGTCGCTGTCGGAGGCCGAGGCCGCGTCAGCGCTGGCCGGGGCGGTGGACTACCTGCTCGAGCAGGAGGCGGTGACCTCGGAGAAGGTCGGAGCCGTCGGCTACTGCATGGGCGGCGGCTTCGTGCTGCTGCTCGCGACCGAGCGGCCCGACTCCATCGGCGCCGTCGTGCCCTACTACGGCGTCGGCCACCTGCCGGGCTCCTACGCCGCCATCGCGGCGCCGGTGCAGGGGCACTACGGCGAGCAGGACGAGATGTACCCCGCCGACCAGGCGCGAGCCCAGGAGCAGCAGATCCGGGACGAGGCGGGCGTGGAGGTGGAGTACTTCTACTACCCGGCGGGCCACGCCTTCGCCAACGACGACGACCACCTGGGCACCTACGACGCGGACAGCGCCGCGCTGGCCTGGCAGCGGACCCTGGACTTCCTGCACCGCCACCTGGGCTGAGCCCGGGCTCAGCGGCCGTCCCCGCGGGTGAGCAGCTCGGCCAGGGTGACCGCCTGCCGGTCGGCCAGCTCGGCCAGCTGGGTGCGGCAGGAGAACCCGTCCGCCAGCACCACGGCGTCGGGACGGGCCTCCACCGCAGGGAGCAGGTCGTGCTCGGCCACCAGGACCGAGACGTCGTAGTGGCCCTTCTCCGCGCCGAAGTTGCCGGCCAGACCGCAGCAGCCGCCGACGGTGGTGACGCTCGCGCCGGAGGCGGTCAGCAGGTCGGCGTCGGCCTTCCAGCCGATGACCGAGGCGTGGTGGCAGTGCGGCTGGGCGACCAGCTCCACCCCGCTCAGGTCCGGCGGCCGCCAGCCCTCGGTACGGGTGAGCAGCTCGGCCATCGTGAGCACGCCGGCGGCCATGTCCGCGACGCGCGGGTCGTCGGGGAGCAGCTCCGCGGCGTCGCTGCGCCACACGGCCAGGCAGGACGGCTCCAGCCCGACCACCGGGGTGCCGGCCGCGACGTGGGGGTGCAGCACGTCGAGGGCCTCGCGCAGCCGGCGGCGTGCGCCGTCGCGCTGGCCGGTGCTGATCCAGGTGAGACCGCAGCAGGCGTTGCGCTCCAGGAACTCCGGGGCGTACCCGGCCTGGGTGAGCAGCGCCACCGCTGCCTCCACGCCGTTCCCGGTGAAGCAGTCGGAGAACGAGTCCACCCAGAGCACCACTCGCTTCCCGCCGCTCGCCGCGACCTCGACCCGGTCCCGCGCGGCGCGGGTGGCGAAGCGGGGGAGCGACCGCCGCTGGTCGACGCCGGCGCTCCAGCGCACCACGCGACGCAGCCCCGGCGTGGCCATGGTGGTGTTGATCATGGTCGACAGCGCCCGGTTGCGGGTGATCATCCTTCCCCAGCGGGGCAGCCAGCCCAAGGTGTAGTGGCTGCGCGGCCGGATCTTGCCGCGGTAGGTGTGGTCGATCACCTGCGACTTGTAGGACGCCATGTCGATGCCGGTGGGGCAGTCGCGCGCACATCCCTTGCAGGACAGGCAGAGGTCGAGGGCCTGGTGCACGGCGGGCGACTTCCAGCCCATCGTGATCACCTCGCCGTTGATCATCTCCTGCAGCACCCGGGCACGGCCGCGGGTGGAGTCCTTCTCCTCACGGGTGGCCTGGTACGAGGGGCACATCACGCCGAGCCCGGGCGTGGTGTTGGCCAGGCACTTGCCCACGCCGGAGCAGTTGTGCACCTCGGCGGCGAAGTGGTCGACCTTGCCGACCAGCTGCACGGCCCGCAGGTCGGCGTCGAAGGGACGCGGGTCGACCAGGACGCCGGGGTTCATCAGGTTGTCCGGGTCGAAGGCAGCCTTGACCTCCCCGAACAGCCGGATCGCGTCGGCGGAGTACATGGCCGGCAGCAGCGACGAGCGCGCCCGCCCGTCGCCGTGCTCGCCCGACATGGAGCCGCCGTAGCGGGCGACGAGCGAAGCGGCGTCCTCCAAGAAGGCGCGGTGCACGGCGTCGCCGCCCGCGGTGGTCAGCGGGAAGTCGATGCGGACGTGCACGCAGCCGTCGCCGAAGTGGCCGTAGGGCAGCCCGTCCAGGCCGTGGCTGGTCGAGCAGGGCGTCGAAGTCGCGCAGGTAGCTGCCCAGGTGCTCGGGTGGGACGGCGGCGTCCTCCCAGCCCGGGTAGGCCGGAGCCGCCAGGCTGACCCCGGCGAGCCCGGCCCCGTCCTCCCGGATCTTCCACAGCGCCAGGGCCTGCCGCGGGTCCTCGACCAGGAAGCCGTCCAGCGCCTGGCCGTCGGCCAGCACCCGCTGCGCGCGGGCCCGGACCTCCACCGGGTCGTCGCCCACGACCTCCACGAACATCCAGCCGTCGCCGCGCGGGAGCGGCGGCACCGCGGCGTCGCCGTGGGTGCGCCGGACCACCTCGACGATGCGCCGGTCCAGCCCCTCTGCGGCGGTGGGTCGGTGCGGCAGGATCGCCGGGGCGGCGTCGCCGGCGTCGGCCATCGAGGCGTAGCCCAGCGCGATCATCACCTTGTGCGGGGCGTCGGCCACCAGGCGCACGGTCGCCCCGAGGATCACGCCCAGGGTGCCCTCGGTGCCGGCGAAGAACCGCGCGACGTCGAAGCGCCGCTCGGGCAGCAGGTGCTCCAGGCTGTAGCCCGACACCTGGCGGCCGAAGCGGCCGAACTCGGTCCGGATGGTCCCCAGATTCGCCCCCACGACCGACTTGAGGGCGGTGAGGCCGGCGAAGGCGGCGACGTCCTCGGTGCCGTCCAGCAGCATCCGCTCGCCGCTGCCGGTCAGGACGTCGAGCGCGACGACGTTGTCGGCGGTGCGCCCGTAGCCCAGCGCGCGCGGCCCGCAGGCGTTGTTGCCGATCATCCCGCCGATGGTGCAGCGGTTGTGGGTCGAGGGGTCGGGCCCGAAGCGCAGCCCGTGCGGGGCGGCGGCCACCTGGAGGGAGGACTGGACGACGCCGGGCTCCACCGTGGCCGTCCGGGCCTCCGCGTCGAGCGCGGTGATGGCGTTGAGGTGGCGGGCGGTGTCGAGCACCAGCCCCGGCCCGACGGCGTTGCCGGCACAGGAGGTCCCCGCGCCACGGGTGGTGACCGGCATGCCCACGGCCCGGGCCGCGTCAAGCACGGCCACCGTCTCCTCGACCGTGCGCGGGTAGGCCACGGCCTGGGGGACCACCCGGTACAGCGATGCGTCGGAGGAGTAGAGCGCCCGGGTGAGCTTGGTGGAGTCCAGGATGTGCGCGACGCCGCGACGCCGCAGCTGAGCCCGGAGGTCACCGACCTCGGGTAGCTCGGCGACCGGGTTCGGCAGGCTCACGGCGTTCGGCATGTCGAGTGCATGCTAGTCGGCGCCGCCCAGCCGACTCCGTCCCTCAGCCGGCCTGGACGGCCACGTCCGAGCGGCTCGGACCTCAGCGGTCCAGGACGCTCAGCACGGCGGAGAACCCGCGGCCCACGGCGGCGTAGTCCTCCTCGGTCATGGCCTCGACGAAGTTGCGCCGCACGCTCTCGACGTGGTGGGGAGCCGCGGTCTCGAGCAGCCGGAACCCCTCGTCGGTCAGGTGCGCCCAGACCCCGCGCCGGTCGGTGGGGCAGCTGGCCCGGTCCACGAGACCGGCCGCCTCCATCCGGGAGACGGTGTGGGTGAGACGGGACCGGGACTGGTGCACGGCGTCGGCGAGCTCCGACATCCGCACCCGGCGGTCCGGGGCCTCCGAGAGGGCGACGAGGATCTCGTACTCCCCGAGGTCCACGCCGAACTCCCGGAGCTCGGCGTCGAGCCGCTCGGTGAGCCGGGCGCTGGCCAGCAGGTACGCCCGCCAGGCCTGCTGCTGCTCGGCGGTCAGCCAGTGGGGCGCGGTGCGGACGGGAGGCATGGCCAGAGTCTAATGCACCGCTTGTTGACAGTTCAACTAAAGCCGTTTAATCTTCAACTACCCACTGAAGCGTCCCGCACCCCGCGTCACGCCCGTCCCTCGAAGGAGATCACCATGACTCAGGAACTGCTCGGAACCGGCCTGGTCGCCGGCACCTGGACCCTCGACCCCAGCCACTCCACCGTCGGCTTCACCGTCCGTCACTTGATGAGCAAGGTGCGCGGCACCTTCGCCGACTTCTCCGGCAGCATCGTCACCACCGAGGACCCCCTGGCCAGCTCGGTCCAGGTCTCCATCACCAGCGCGTCGATCACCACCAACAACGAGCAGCGCGACGCCCACCTGCGCTCCACCGACTTCTTCGACGCCGACGCCGGTCAGCAGCTGGTGTTCGTCTCCACCGGGGTGGTCGAGGGCGCGGACGGCCACGTCATCCAGGGCGACCTGACCATCAACGGCCGCACCCGTCAGGTCGAGCTGGCCGCCGAGTTCCTTGGGGTGGACGTCGACGCCTACGGCGCCACCCGCCTGGGCGCTGAGGCCACCACCACGATCAGCCGCAAGGACTTCGGCATCGACTTCAACGTCCCGCTCGAGGGCGGCAAGCTGCTCATCGGCGACAAGATCGACATCAACCTCGAGATCGAGGCCGTCCGCTCCTGAGCCTCGCTCCGGGCCCTGCTCAGCCGGCGAGGACGCCGAGGCTCTCGACCGCCTCGAGCACCTCGTCGACGGTGACGGCGAGCAGGGCCGGGTCGGGCTCGTCGGCGAACGCCTGCCCACGACGCAGCTCGGCATGGGTCAGGGCCCGGTGGGGCCCCGGCGGCGGCCCCCAGTGCTCGGGCGGGGCCGGGCCGAACAGCACCACCGACGGCCGGGCGTAGGCCGAGGCCAGATGCCCGGCCCCGGTGTCGGCCGTCACCACCACCCGGGACCCGGCGACGACGGCGGCAAACTCCGCCAGCGACATCGCCCCCGCGAGCACCGCGCTCGCCGGGAGCCCGGCCAGCTCCGCCGTGTGCCGGGCGCGCGCCACGTCGGCGTCGCCTCCGGTGACCACAACCTCGAGCCCGCGGCGCCCGAGCTCGGCGGCCACCGCGGCGAACCGCTCGACCGGCCACTCCCGGGAGGGGAAGAACGCGCCGACGTGCACCACCGCCGCCCCCGGCCGCGGGCTGGGCACGGCGGGGTGGCGCAGCCCGAGGTCCAGGGGGTCGGCCGGCATGCCGTGCGCGGTGACCAGACCCGCCCACCGCTCCCGCTCGTGCACGTCGTCGGGGTGCTCGGGCCCCTCCCACCCCGGTGCCCGAAAGCCGAGCAAGCGGCGCGGGCGCACCGCCTCGCAGACCGCCCGGCTCTCCGGTCCATACCCGTGCAGATCGACCACGGTCTCCACCCGGCCGGGTGCCACGGCCAGCGGCACCAGGTCGGGCGTGGGCAGCAGCACGTCCACGGCGTCGGTCAGCTCCACCAGCGGCTCCAGCCACTCCGGCGTGGCCAGCACGATGCGGGCATCCGGACGGGCACGGCGGATGCCGCGCAGGGCCGGGACGCTGACCAGCAGGTCGCCCAGCTTCAGGGCCCGCAGCACGACCACCTCCGGACGTCCGTCCGGCTCAGCGAGCCTGTCCATGCGCTCCTCCTGTCCCTGCGGCGCAGCCCCTCGGCAGCGTCCACCCGAGCCGGGGGACTGTCCCGTGCACGGCGACCACCGCTCGTTCCCGACGACGGGGATTGTGACCCACCTCCGCTACCGTCGCTCCACGGGGCCATCGGGACCTCTCCGCCTGCGCCCAGTCCAGGCCGGGAGAAGTGGGTAGTAGGAGCGCACATGAGCACGAGGAGCAGGACCGGTGGCACCGCCGCCGGTCGCGGAGGGGTCATATGAGCGCCCCCGTGACCGCCACCAGCGCGGTGACCCCGGACCTGCCCCTGGCCCTGCGGCACCGCGCGCCGCGCGTGGTGGTGGTGGGCGATGTGATGCTCGACCGCTGGTGGGTGGGCTCCAGCCGACGGCTGTCGCGGGAGGCGCCGGCACCGGTCGTGGAGGTGACGGGCCGGCACGAGGTCCCGGGCGGGGCAGCCAACACCGCGATGAACCTGGCCGCCCTGGGCGCTGACGTCCGGCTGGTCGGGCTGGTCGGCGCCGACGAGGCCGGGCGGGTGCTCCGCACCCAGCTGGAGGAGGCCGGGGTCGAGGTCAGCGGGCTGCTGGACTCCGACGACGTGGTCACCGTCACCAAGACCCGGGTGGTCAGCGGCGACCAGATGCTCGTGCGCATCGACGACGTGCAGGCCCTGGTCCTCACCCCGGCGCTGGAGGAGGACCTGGCCACCGCGACGGCCAAGGCCCTGGTGGAGGCCGAGGCCCTCGTCGTCTGCGACTACGACTCCGGCGTCCTGCTCCGCGCCGTCTCCTCCGCTTTTACCCGGCAGACCCGCCCGCCCCTGGTGGTGGTGGACGCGCACGACGCCGCCCCCTGGTCGGCGCTGCGACCCGACGTCGTCACCCCGAACGCCGAGGAGGCCTTCCGGCTGCTGGGCCGTTCCGTTCCCCAGGACGGGACACGCAGCGCGGCCCTGACCGCGGCGGCGGCCGAGCTCCGGGAGCGGTCGGGCGCGGCTGCGGTCCTGGTCACCCTGGACCGGGACGGCTCGGTCCTGCTCACCGCGGACGACGGGGACTCGGGCCCCTTCCGGACCTCGGCCTCCCCCCGGGCCGAGAAGCAGGCCGCCGGGGCCGGCGACACCTTCGTCGCCGCCCTGACCCTGGCCCGTGCCGCCGGTACCTCGCTGGAGGTCGCCGCCCAGCTGGCCCAGGCCGCGGCCGACGTCGTCGTCCAGCGGTTCGGCACCTCGGTCTGCTCCACCGACGAGCTGGTCGAGCACCTCGGGGTGGGCGGCGCCGCGCTGGACGAGGAGACGCTGCTCCGCCGGGTCGCGGCCGAGCGGGCGGCAGGGCGCCGCGTCGTCATGACCAACGGCTGCTTCGACGTGCTGCACCGCGGCCACACCACCTACCTGCAGCAGGCGGCCCAGCTCGGTGACGTGCTCGTGGTCGCGGTCAACAGCGACCGCTCGGTCCGCCGGCTCAAGGGGCCCGAGCGCCCCATCAACGGCGAGGCCGACCGCGCGGGCGTCATCGCCGCACTCAGCTGCGTGTCCTACGTGACCGTGTTCGACACCGACACCCCGGTGCCGCTGCTGGAGCGGCTGCGGCCGGAGGTGTACGCCAAGGGAGGGGACTACCGCCCCGAGGACCTGGTGGAGGCCGCCGTCGTCGAGGGGTACGGCGGCCGGGTGCGCATCCTGGACTTCGTCCCCAGCCAGTCCACCACCGACGTCGTGGGCCGCATCCGCGCCCGCCGGGGCCAGCCGCTGCCCGACTGAGCCGGGCTGGGCTCAGCCCCGGTCCAGCATCCGCGCGATGTCGGCGGCGAAGCGCACCTCGGAGTCGTCCTGCGGGGCGTAACCCACGACCTCGCGGGCGTTGGTGATGCTCCAGAACGTGCGGGCGTTGGCCGAGACCCCGTAGAAGATCTGGAACGGCACCCCGAAGCGGTCCTCGACGGAGGCGGCGTCCACCGAACGGGTGAACAGCTGCGCCAGGTCGCGTGGGCTCACGTAGCCCGCGATGTCGCGCAGGTAGCGCTCCAGGGGCCGGTCGGCGAAGTCGGCGGCGTCGACCTCGCGGGGGACGACGATGCGGACCAGCACCACCTCGACCGCTCGGCCCAGCGACCCGCAGGCGTAGAGGAAACCGAGGGACTCATAGGCCGCCTTTGCCCAGCCGTAGAAGGAGTCCGGGCGCGGGTAGTCCTCCGGGCCGACCCGGTCGATGCGGTGCCCGGCCCAGGGCTGCTCGTACCACTTCGAGGCCTGGTTGGTGCTGGCCACCACCACCCGTCGCACGCCCGCCGTCCGGGCCGCCTCGTAGACGCGTGCCGTCATGTCGAGGTTGCGGCGCTCCTCGGCGTAGGTCGGCTCCCCGGCAGGGTGCACGTACCCGCAGTGCACGACGGTGTCGACACCGGTGAACAGGGCGTGCAGGCTGTCCTCGTCAGCGGCGAGCAGGTCGACGAGCTCCACCCCGTCGACGGCGTGCCCGTCGCGGTCGGTGTCGCGGACGTCGACCAGCCGGAGGTCGTAGGCCGCCCGGAGGGCGGGCAGCAGCTGGCCGGCCACCGTCCCGGTCGCGCCCGTCAGCAGGACCCGTCGTCTCTCGGTGCTCATCGGTCGACCGTAGTGCAGCGGCCGCCGCCGCACCCTCCGGCCCGAGGGCTGCTCGCCGGTTCCCGACCGCGTAGGCTGGAGGGCAAAGCTACTGACCGGTAACCCAGGAGGCCGCGATGAGGCGCACCATCTTCGACGAGGACCACGAGGCGTTCCGGGAGACGTGCCGGACCTTCGTGGACCGAGTCCTGCGGCCGGACCAGGAGAAGCACATCGCCGACCACGGTTTCGGCCGCGAGGTCTGGCTCGAGCTGGGCCGGATGGACCTGCTGGGGCTCAACGTGCCCGAGGAGTTCGGGGGGACCGATGTCGGGGACCCCCGGTTCACCATGGTCCTCAGCGAGGAGCTTTCCAAGCTCTCGTTCGCCTACCCATCGTGCATCGGCATCCACGCCGACTGCGTCGCGCCGTACCTGGTGGAGCTGGGGACCGAGGAGCAGAAGCGCCGCTGGCTGCCGGGGTTCTGCTCCGGCGAGCTGGTGACGGCCATCGCCATGACCGAGCCGTCGGGCGGCTCGGACCTCGCGGCGCTCAGGACCACCGCCGTGCGCGACGGCGACACCTGGGTGCTCAACGGGTCGAAGACGTTCATCACCAACGGCTGGTCGGCCGACCTCGTGCTGGTGGCCGCCCGCACCTCGCCGGAGAAGGGCGCCCACGGCATCACCCTGTTCGCGGTCGAGACCGGGATGCCGGGCTTCGAGCGCGGCCGCAAGCTCGACAAGGTGGGCCAGCCCGAGTCCGACACCGCGGAGCTCTTCTTCGGCGACGTGCGGCTGGGCCCGGAGCAGGTGGTGGGCGAGGTGGACGGCGGCTTCGTCGCCATGATGGAGCGGCTGGTCACCGAGCGGATCGGGGCGGCGGTCTACAACCTCTCCCACGCCCGGCAGATCCTGGAGGAGACCCTGGTCTACGTGCAGGACCGGCACGCGTTCGGCCAGCCGATCGGGTCGTTCCAGGCGAACCGCTTCACCCTGGCCGAGCTGGTCACGACCGCCGAGGTCACCCAGGCGTTCGTCGACGCGTGCGTCATGGAGCAGGTGCACGGCCGGCTCACCGCCGTCGACGCAGCCAAGGCGAAGTGGTGGACCGCGCAGGTGCAGAACGACATCCTCGACGCCTGCGTCCAGCTGTGGGGTGGCTACGGCTACATGAGCGAGTACCGGGTTGCGCGGGCCTGGGCCGACGCCCGGGTGTCGCGCATCTGGGCCGGCTCGAACGAGATCATGAAGGAGCTCATCGGGCGCGACCTGGGGCTGGGCGGGCAGCCGGTGAGGGCGCGGGCCCACTGACCGCCGAGCAGGTCGGGACCCGGTCCGCGCCTGGGAGTGGAGTGCGGACCTGACGCGCCGGTCGCTTTCAGCCGGGGCGGCCCGAAGCACTGCTCGACCGCGGTCGGAGAGTCTGAGAATCGGCTGTGCGCGGCGGTGCTCGACCTCGAGCGGGGCGAAGGCCGATACGCTCTGGCCAAGCCCTCACCGTGGCAGGCCCAGCGTGCCGCGCGGGCGCCCAACTCTGCGAGGTGGAACACCATGCCCGAGTCAGCACTGCTGGCCTCCCGTCACCCGAGCGTCGCCGCGATGCTGGTCGACCAGGTCCGAGCCCGAGGCGGCCAGGAGGCGCTGCGCTACCTCGACGGCGACCGCTGGGTCTCCCTGACCTGGCAGCAGACGCAGGACCGGGTGTTCGACCTGGCGGCCGGTCTGCTCGCGCTGGGTGTCGGACCCGAGGACCGGGTGGCGATCAGCTCCAACACCCGGGTCGAGTGGATCCTCGCCGACCTCGCGGTGATGTGCGCGGGCGGCGCGACGACCACCGTGTACCCCAACACCCAGCACGAGGACGTCAGCTACATCCTGGGCGACTCCGAGTCCAAGGTGGTCTTCGCCGAGGACGCGCAGCAGGCGGCGAAGGTGCTCGACCACCTCCACGAGCTGCCCGAGCTGACCACCGTGGTGCAGATCGACGGGACGCCCAGCCACGAGCGGGTGATCAGCTGGGCCGACCTCGCCGCGCGCGGCCGGGAGCACCTGGCGGCCCAGCCGGACGCGGTCGAGCAGGCCATCGCCCCGATCGGCCCGGAGCACCTCGCCACGCTGATCTACACCTCGGGGACCACCGGTCGCCCCAAGGGTGTGCGGCTGGTGCAGGACAACTGGACCTACCTCGGGGCTGCGCTCGAGGAGTTCGACATCATCGAGCCCGACGACCTGCAGTACCTGTGGCTGCCCCTGAGCCACGTGTTCGGCAAGGTGCTGATCGCTGCGCAGCTGCGGCTGGGCTTCGCCACCGCCGTCGACGGCAACATCGAGCGCATCGTCGAGAACCTCGGGGTGGTGCAGCCGACGTTCATGGCCGGCGCGCCGCGGATCTTCGAGAAGGTGCGGGCGAAGGTCATGACGGCGGCCAGCTCCGGCGCCAAGGCGAAGATCTTCGACTGGGCCTTCTCCGTCGGCCGACGGACCACGCCGGTCCGGCTGGCGGGAGGCAAGCCGAGCGGTCTGCTCGCGGTCCAGTACGCCGTGGCCGACCGGCTGGTCTTCAGCAAGATCAAGGCCCGGATGGGCGGCCGGATCCGGTTCTTCGTCTCCGGCTCCGCATCGCTCAACCGCGAGGTGCAGGAGTGGTTCTACGCCGCCGGCCTGCTCATCCTGGAGGGCTACGGGCTCACCGAGACGGGGGCGGCCACCTGCGTCAACAACCCGCGCGCGACGCGGTTCGGCACCGTCGGGCCGCCCCTGCCGGGCACCGAGGTCACGATCGCCGAGGACGGGGAGATCCTCATCAAGGGTCCGGCGGTGATGCGCGGCTACCACCACCTGGAGGAGGCCACGGCTGAGGTCCTGCGCGACGGCTGGCTGTCCACCGGGGACATCGGCGAGATCGACGACCACGGCTACGTCAGGATCACCGACCGCAAGAAGGACCTGATCAAGACCTCGGGCGGCAAGTACGTGGCGCCCCAGAAGGTGGAGGGCACGGTCAAGGCCGCCTGCCCCTACATCAGCCAGGTGCTGGTGCACGGCGAGGGGCGCAAGTACATCACCGCCCTGATCGCCCTCGACCCGGAGGCCCTGGCGGGCTGGGCGGGCGAGAACGGGGTGGAGCACACCGAGGGAGAGGACCTGACTCAACGGCCGCAGGTGCGGTCGATGGTCGAGGGCTACGTCGCGACGGCGAACAAGCGGCTGGAGCGGTGGGAGACGATCAAGAAGTTCGAGATCCTGCCGGGCGAGCTCACCGTGGACGAGGGCGAGGTCACCCCGAGCATGAAGATCCGTCGCAAGACGGTCGAGGGGAAGTACGCCGACCTGCTGGAGACGATGTACGAGAAGGACTGAGCAGGTCGGGAGCGGCGGCAGCGCCGCCGCTCAGGACCTGTTCGCCTCGGCGAAGACGACCGACCGCGCCTCCACCGTGCGGTCGGGCACCGTCGTCGGGGCCTCCAGGTGCACCGCCCCGCTCGGCAGCAGTCCTGCGGCCCCGGCGCGTTCCATCACCCGCCACTGCGCGGCGACGTCCTCCCCGGCGTGCGCCGGCGGGAGCCGGTGCCAGAAGTCGAAGCCTCCGGACTCCACGAGCACGGAGCGGCGGAACAGCGTGCAGGCGCCGACCCAGGCGACCTTGTAGGGCAGCCAGCCGTCCCGGGGGACCGGGACCCGCTCGGCCACGTGCACCAGGTTGGCTGCACCGTGGAGGGACGCGCGGGCGACCTCCGGGCTGTCGTCCCGCAGCCGCTCGGGGCGTACCGGCCCGTCCCAGGGCTCGAAGGGCGCCTGGTGGTGAGGCCGCCGGTCGTCGAGGAAGCTCAGACCCACGGGGCGCTGCCCACGAAGCCGCAGCCGAGCCGTTCGAGTGCCTCCGACATCCGCGCCAGCGTGCCCGGCTCCAGCCACACGTCGTCGTCGAGGAACAGCACCTGCCGGCGTCGGAGGAGTCCAGCAGGAACTGCCGGTGCTCGGCCAGACCGCGGCGGGGCAGGTGCTGGACCACCCGCACCTCGCGGCCCTGCGCCTGCAGCACCCGGACCATCGCCTCGACGGCCGGGGCGTGGTGGGCGGAGCCGTCGTCGGACTGGTCGCTGACCGTGACCCGGAAGGGCGGGTCGTCCTGCGCGGCCAGCCCGGCCAGGGTGACGGCCAGCTCGGCCGGCCGGTCGAAGGTGGCACGAGCACGTCGACCACCGGCGGCGACGGCACGGACGGCCGCGACCAGTCGCCCGACCAGCGGCGGGACGGTTCCGTTCGCTGTCCCGACATCAGGCCCCCTCTGCACTCACCAGGGACCGGCAGGCCCCTCCGCAGCGGTGTACCTCTTCTGGTCCCGGCCAAACCTCGACCGGGTCAGGGGCGGGGGTGGTGGCCCCTGATCTCGGCCGCGACGGCCCGGGCGTACGCGCGCTGGCCGCGCCGGTTGGGGTGGAAGCTCGCTGGGTCCACGCCTGGGGCGGGCGAGGTGGTGAAGAGCGCGCCCCTGATCCAGTCCCTCCGGGCGCCGCAGACCTCATGCCCGGCGAAGGCGGAGGCGACGTCGACGTAGGTCGCCTGCACGCCCAGGGCGCGGGCCTGGTCCACGCCCTGCCGCAGAGCGGCGTTCAGGCCGTCGGCCTTGGAGCGGATCCACTCGACGTCGGGCCTGCTGATGTACAGCGGCTTGCCGACCACCGACCCCACCCGGCAACCCAGCTGGTCGTCGGTCTCGGCCAGCCCGAGCAGGCGCGGGTAGCCGGTCACGTACACCTCGGCGCGCGGTGCCCGCTGCTGGACCTGCACGAGCACCTGGGCCAGGCTCAGCTGTCCCAGCCTGGCGGTCGAGGCGGTGACGAGCCCGTCGAGGCCGACACGGCAGCCGGGCCGCCCGGGCACCAGGAGCTGGAGCTCCGGCGCCGGTGGTGTAGGTGCAGGCCCCGAGGACGCGGGCAAAGCCGACGTCGTTGCCACCGATGGTCAGCGTCACCGTCCGTGTGCGCCGGCTCAGCGCGTCGACCTGGGCCGCCACGTCGTCGCCCGGGCGCAGGTCGGCGACCACGTCCCCGGTCACCGCCCCGGAGCAGGCCACCGAGCGGATCCTGCGCACCGCCGGGTGCCAGCCGTCGTCCAGCAGCTCGGGATAGGCCCAGAACGAGCGGTGGCAGCGGTCGGACGCGGTGTCGGTGCCCGCCCGGTAGGGCGCCAGGCCCTCGCCGGAGGCGAAGGAGTCGCCGAGGGCGACCGCGCGGTTCCGCGGGGCGGCCTCGGCCGGGCTCGCGACGAGGGTGGCGCCGGTGAGGGCCAGCGCGACGGCGGCGACCAGGGAGCCGACCCGGCGCCGGGACGCGGGGCGGCAGAGGGGGAGGGTCACGTCGGGTCCGTTCGTCCACGTCGAGGAGCGGGGGGAGAGGCCTCAGCATCCTGGAGGTGCGGCCCCGGCGCAAGAGGGGCGGCTGCCCAGCGCCGCCCCGGCGGCTGCGGCCGGGTGGTCTGACAGCATGGCCCGGTGAGCCGGCACCTCTACCGCTGTCCGATCCGCTGGGGTGACCTGGACGCGCAGGGCCACGTCAACAACGCCGCCTTCCTCGACTACCTGCAGGAGGCCCGCGTCGACTGGCTGCTGGCCGGCCCGCCCGAGATGAGCCGTCTGCTGGAGGACGGCGTGCTCGTCGTGAGCCACCAGGTCGAGTACCTCGCCCCGGTCACCTACGGCCCGGAGCCCCTGCTCGTCGAGCTCTGGGCCGACAGCGTCGGTGCGAGCCGCTTCACCATCGCCTACGACCTCTGGGACGGGGACGTGCTGGCGGCCCGGGCGCGGACGGGAGCGACCCCGTTCGGCCTGGCGGGCGGCGGCCTGCGGCGGCTGGAACCCGCCGAACGGGCGGCCCTCGCGGCGGTGCTGGAACCCGCCCGGCCGCTGCGTCCGCTGGACCGGAGCCCCGTGGTCGAACCGGCGTGGCACCACCCGCTCGCGGTCCGCTGGTCCGACCTGGACTCCTACGGCCACGTCAACAACGTCAAGTACTTCGACTACGTGCAGGAGGCGCGCATCGTGTTGATGCAGGCCACCCTCGACTGGCAGCCCGAGGACGTCTGGGTGGTGGCCCGGCAGGACCTGGAGTACCGCCGGCCGATGGACCTGCAGCCGGAGCCGTACGACGTCCGCACCTGCGTCACGGCGCTCGGCAACCGGTCCTTCACCCTGGCCGTGGAGATCCGCAACCCCCGCGACGGCGCCGTGCACGCCACCGCCCGGACCGTCGTCGTGGGCCAGCGCGTGCTGACCCCGGCGCAGCGCTCGGCCCTGGGCCGGTGGGGCACGAGCGCGGCGGTGGCCAAGAACTAGGGTGTCGGCCATGACGACCACCACGGCACCGAGCGACCAGACCCGATCCCTGCTGATGCGCGAGCACGAGGTCGCGGTGCAGTCGGCACCGGTCCCCGAGCCCGGGCCGAACCAGGTCCTGATCGAGGTCGCCGCGGTCGGCATCTGCGGGTCCGACGTGCACTACTACGAGCACGGCCGGATCGCCGACTTCATCGTCGAGGCGCCGCTGGTCCTGGGCCACGAGGCCTCGGGCACCATCCGGGCCCTGGGTTCAGCGGTCACCGACCGCTCGGTGGGGCAACGCGTCGCGATGGAGCCCCAGGAGACCTGCGGACGCTGCACGCAGTGCCTCGCCGGACGCTACAACCTGTGCGCGGAGGTCGAGTTCTTCGCCACCCCGCCGGTGCACGGGGCCTTCGCGCAGTACGTCGTCCTCGACTCCTCCCGTGCGCACCCGGTGCCGGACAGCATCAGCGACGAGGCGGCCGCGCTGATCGAGCCCCTCTCGGTCGCGGTCTGGGCGGCCCGCAAGGCCCGGATCGAGCCCGGGGACCGGGTGCTGGTCACCGGCGCCGGCCCGGTGGGTCTGCTCTGCGCCGACGTGGCCCGCTCCCGCGGCGCGTCGTGGGTGGGCGTCAGCGACACCAACGACACCCGGCTGGCGGTCGCCCGCCAGCGCGGAGCCTCCCAGGTCGTCAACGTGGCCACCGCGCCGCTGGACACCCAGGTCGAGCCGGTGGACGTCATCCTGGAGTGCAGCGGTGCGACGCCTGCGGTGCAGGCCGCGTTCGGCGTGGCCGCCCCGGCTGCGCGCATCGTGCTGGTCGGGATGGGGGCGTCGGAGATGCCGCTGCCGGTGGCCGCCATCCAGGTGCGTGAGCTCGAGGTCACCGGCGTCTTCCGCTACGCCAACTGCTACCCGGCCGCCATCGGGCTGGCGGCCAGCGGCGTCGTCGACCTCGACGGCCTGGTCACCGGGAAGTTCGGGCTGGAGCAGGTCGAGGCGGCGCTGACGGCGTCGCGGACCGACCCCCACAGCCTCAAGCCGGTGGTCTACCCCGGGACCGCGCGCCTCTGAGGCGGGTCAGAGCTGCAGGCCGCGGGCGGCGCCGGCCGGCCCGTCGAGGCGGTTGACCATGGAGTGCGCCGCCCGCTCCATGTAGCTCCACAGCTCCTGCGCCTGACCGGGGGTGAGGTGATCGAGGGAGTCGACCGCGTCACGCATGTGCCGCAGCCAGCGGTCGCGCATGTCGAGGGTGACCTCGAACGGCATGTGCCGCATCCGCAGTCGCGGGTGCCCGCGCTGCTCGCTGTAGGTGGTGGGCCCGCCCCAGTACTGCTCCAGGAACATCCGGAAACGGACCTCGGCCGGGCCGAGGTCCTCCTCGGGGTAGAGCGCGCGCAGCGGCGGGTCGCCCGCGACGCCCTCGTAGAACCGTCGCACGAGGGCGACGAAGGTCTCGTGCCCGCCGACGGCGTCGTAGAAGGTCTGCAGGGGTGCTGGCTCGGTCATCGCCCCCATCATCCCCCACCGGCGCACGCCCCGTCCTCCGCGCGCCGGGGGGAGGCTGGCAGGATGTTTTGCGCCCACCCGACCACCGTCGGTCGGGTCCGACACACACGAGGAGAACGCATGGCTACCGTCCGCACCGCCGAGGCCCACTGGGAAGGTTCGCTCATGGAGGGCCAGGGCGAGGTCGAGCTGGTCACCTCCGGCGTCGGCAGCTTCGAGGTCAACTGGGCCTCGCGCGCCAACGAGTCCGACGGCCGGACCAGCCCCGAGGAGCTGATCGCCGCCGCCCACTCCACCTGCTTCTCGATGGCCCTCTCCCACGGCCTCGCTCAGGCCGGGACCGCGCCGACGTCGATCGACACCACCGCCGATGTCACCTTCCAGGCCGGCGAGGGCATCACCGGCATCAAGCTCACCGTCCGGGGCGTCGTGCCCGGCCTCACCGCTCTCCAGTTCGAGGAGGCGGCTCAGGACGCCAAGAAGAACTGCCCCGTCTCCCAGGCGCTGACCGGCACCACGATCACGGTGGAGGCCACCCTCGCGGAGCGCCTGACCCTCCGTCGCGGTCGGCCGGCTCCGGCCGGCTAGGAGGCGGGGCTCGGCTCCGCCTCCGCCGGCGCCGGCGGTCGGCCGGCCCCGCCCTGGGAGTAGTTGCCGACCCGGACCACCTCGCCGTTGCGGACGTACCAGACCGTGCCGTCGTCGTCCCGCAGGGACGTCACGCGCAGCCCGATGGCCTCCACCCGGCCCGAGGCCTTCTCCATGTCCACCCAGTCGCCGACCCCGAGCTGGTCCTCGATCAGCATGAACACCCCGGAGATCAGGTCCTTGACGATGTTCTGCAGCCCGAAGGCGATCGTCACCGCGACCACGGACGTGCCGGCCACGATCGTGGTGATGTTGAAGCCCAGCTCGGCCAGCACCATCAGGGCCGTGGCGAGGGCGAGCAGGATGGTCACGGCGCTCTTGGCCAGGGAGCCGAGCGCGCCGATGCGGGCCACCCGACGGTCGGCCGGCAGGCTCGTGGCCTCGACCAGCACCTGCGCCGCCCGGAAGCGCGTCAGCGGCTGGCGGTGCACGGCCCGACGGACCGTCCGGTCGATCAACCGGTGCAGCACCACCCGGGCCACCACGGCCACGACCAGCAGGAACACGATGCGCAGCGGCACCAGGAGGGCGGGGGTGAGGTCGGGGAACCAGCTCGGCATGGCCGTCAGCCTAATGACGTCGCCACGGTCAGTGCCGCACCAGACAATGGGCCGGTGAGCATCCCGCGCCCCGAGCAGACCCGGCTGGGAAGCCCGGCCACGCCCGATGCGGAGGGCCCGTACGACTGGAGGGTGCTGCTCGCCGTCACGATCACCGTCCTCGCCTGGTCGTCGGCCTTCGTGGTCATCCGCTCCGTGGGTGCCGACTTCTCCCCCGGCTCGCTGACGCTGGGCCGGCTGCTGGTGGGCAGCGCCGTGCTCACCGCGTCGATGGCGGGCCGGCGCCGCGTCCGGCTGGACCGGCGCGACTGGTCCCTGGTCGCGCTCATCGGCGTGGCGTGGTTCGGGGTCTACAACGTCGCGCTGAACGCGGGTGAGCAGCCACGTGGACGCAGGGACCGCCGCCATGCTCATCCAGGTGGCGCCGATCCTGGTCGGCGTGCTCGCCGGCCTGGTGCTGGGGGAGGGGTTCCCGAAGATGCTGGTGACCGGCGGCCTGGTCGCCTTCGCGGGCACCGTGGTCATCGGCGTCGCGACCAGCACGGGGGACGCCGACGCCGTCGGGGTCGCGCTGGTGCTGCTCAGCGCGACGGTCTACGCCGTCGCCATGGTGGCGCAGAAGGTGGTGCTGCGGCGGGTGCCCGGCCTGCAGGTGACCTGGCTCGCCTGCCTGGTGGGCACCGTCGCCACCCTGCCGTTCGCCGGGACCCTCGTCCGCGAGGTCGACGCTGCCCCGGCATCCGCCCTGCTCGGCGTCCTCTACCTCGGCGCGGTGCCGACGGCGCTGGCCTTCTCGACCTGGGCCTACGCCCTGAGCCGCACCAGCGCCGGTCGGCTCGGGGTGACCACCTACGCCGTCCCGCCCCTGGCCATCGCGCTCGGGTGGTTGTTCCTGCAGGAGGTGCCCACCCTGCTCGCCGTGCTCGGCGGGCTGCTGTCCCTGGTGGGCGTGGGCGTCGCCCGCCGGCCGGGGAAACGCGCGGGGCTCCCGCCGGCGGCCGGCTGAGTTCAGGCCGGCCGGGGAGCGTTTCGGATCGGTCCCCGGGTCCTGCATCCACCCCTCCTCGTGCGTCTGAACAGTGCGCAGTGGACGCGTTCGGGCGGCGGGAACCGACCGGGCGGCCAGCACCACGTCGGGGTTGAGCGAGCAGCCCCCGGTGGACGCCGCATCAGCCCCTCCTCTGACCGGAGGGATGCCTGGGTCGGCGCCGCACACCATCAACGCTGACCGGCACGAGCTCCTCGGGCCAGTCGCAAACCGGGGGATGCACATGGCGACACACGAGACGGTCCTGCCGCTCGAGACGGACAACCCAGCACACGGTGAGACGACGGTCCTGGTGGTGGACGACCACCGCTCGTTCACCGACCTGCTGGCGGCGTCCCTGGAGTTCCTCGACGGCATCCGCTGCGTCGGGACGGCGTCGAGCGCGGAGGCTGGACTGCCGATGGTGGCGGCCCTGCGACCGTCGGTGGTGGTGATGGACCTGCAGATGCCGGGGATGGGCGGTCTGGCCGCGACGCGCCAGATCCGGGAGACCAGCCCCGGCACCGCCGTCGCCGTGGTCACCGCGCACATCGACGCCGAGTGGATCGCGCTCGCGGAGCGGGCCGGTGCGTCGGCCTTCGTCCCCAAGGGAGGGTCGTTCCTGGAGCTGGTCGACCTGCTCCGGGCCGCCCGGCCGGGCTCGATGCTGCTGCCGCCCTCGCTCTCGCCGGGCGACGCTGCCCCGGGCGCGGACCGCTCGGACATCGGACTCACCGATCGTGAGCTCCAGGCGCTGGGACTGGTGTGCGAGGGCCTGAGCGACAAGGCCATCGCCAGCCGGATGGGCATCAGCGTGCACACCTCCCGGGGCTACCTCAAGGCCGTCTACGCGGCGCTGCACGTGAGCAGCCGCATCGACGCCGTCAACCGGGCGCGTCACCTCCAGCTCGTCGGCTCCAGCCTGGGGAACCGCCCCTGGTGGAGCAGCTCCCACCCCTCGATGAGGGCCTCCGCACCCTCTGGCTGCGGGGCGCCGCGCCGGCTGATCGGCGGCACAGTGGTGCTGCATCAGTGGCGCAGCCGCCATCACCTCTTCGAGCCCGCCCTGCCGGCGGTGGGCAGCGAGCAGCGCGTGATCCCCGCGGGGAGCACGCGTCCATCCCCCATGGCGGGACCGAACGACCGGTTTCGAAACCGCCCGTGCAGAAATGAGCACTCATGGACCACGTCCAGGCCAAGGTCTCCCGCCGAACCGTGCTGCGGTACGGCATCGGCGGCCTGGCGGCCGTCGGGGGCGGCACCTCCCTGGTGCTGCTGCCGACCGAACGGGCTTCGGCGGACCTCGTGGAGACCTCGCTCCACGTGCTCGCCGGTGAGCGGACCATGGTCGACGGTCTGGTCGTCCCCTTCGTCGGGTTCGGCAGCACCTCCGCCAGGCTGGAGCTGCCCAGCGGCCAGCTCGAGGTGCAGGCCGGGGACCAGGTGATGATCCACCTCACGAACGCCTGGACTTCCCCCGTCGGGTTCTCGGTGCCCGCCAGCCGCAGCTACGCCGGCTACACCTCCGAGCCGGTCGGTCCCGGCCAGAAGCGCGCCGTCTCGTTCACCGCACCGACGACCCCCGGTACCTACTACTACGTCGGGACCCTCAACGGGAGCGCGGACACCGGCCGTGCACTGGGTGCGACCGGGGCGTTGGTGGTGTTGCCGCGGGAGCCCTCGCGGACATCGGTCGACACCCTGTACCCCGGCGTCCGGGAGCGCGGGCGGCGGCAGCCATCGATGGGCACGGGGCCGGCGCCCGCGATGCCGGCGACCATCCGCCAGGAACGCACCTGGCTGTTCTCCGAGACCAACCCCAGCACGGCGCGCACTCTCGCGGGGGGACGGGTCAGCCTGCCGAGCGACCCGGAACCGGAGTACTTCCTGATCAACGGCCTCGGCGGCATGCTGTCCGCCGAGGACCACCAGACCAACATCACGGGACGCGCCGGCGGGATGACGACGCCCGGCACGACCACGCTGGTCCGGATGATCAACACCGGCCGCGCTCCCCGGTCCATCCACCTGCACGGCAGCCACTTCTGGGTGCTGTCCCACCCCGACACGCCCTGGCTCGTCGGCGCCCACAAGGACACGGTCCGCGTCCCGTCCGGGCAGACGGTGGACATCTTCATCCCGATGGACGCGCCGTCAGACTCCTACCCCCCGGTCAACCGTGCGCAGAAGTACGTCGTCCACGACCACATCGAGATGGCCGAGACCGCCAGCGGTGGCCATTACCCCTCGGGAATGATCTCCGAGCTCATCTTCGAGTGACCCCTGACCAGCTCCCTCATCCGGAAGGTTCCCCCTCCATGTCCGGCAGCCTCACACCCATCGACCAGAACCGCGCCGCCGACCTCACCCAGGCGGTCCACTTCGGCCACAACTACCCCGAAGCCAGTCCGGCCACGCCCGGCCGGGTCCGCCCCGACATCGCCTTCATGCGCAAGGTGTTCAACGACAAGCTCACGTTCGCCGACGGCAACGACGTCGACTACTGGGCGTTCAAGGACCCCGACGCCGGCAAGCCGTTCCCGTCCACGCCCATCCGGGTCCGACAGGGCCAGATCGTGCACACCAACCTCGAGGCCGCGATCAACGTCCACACGATCCACCACCACGGGATCGAGCCGTCCACCTTCAACGACGGCGTGCCGGACACCTCGTTCAACGTCAGCAGCAAGTACACCTACCAGTGGCGCGCGTCTCGCGCCGGGACCTTCTTCTACCACTGCCACCGCAACGCCCCGCTGCACGTGCAGATGGGCATGTTCGGCTACCTGGTCGTCGACCCGCCCACCGGCCCGGGCACCCTCTACGTCGGCGGTCCGCGGTACGAGGTCGAGGCTCTGTGGGCGACCTACGACGTCGACCCCTTCTGGCGGAACTACAACCACTCCGCCGGGGAGAAGAACGCTCTGGCCGAGGGCACCCGGCTGAACCGTTTCCGGCCCCGCTACTTCACCATCAACGGCGTCGACGCGCCGCAGTCCCTCCGCAGCACGAAGACGACGGTCCGGGCCCGCGTCGGCCAGCCGATCCTGCTGCGGCACCTGACGGGGGCCTACTTCCCCAACCTCGTGCGGTTCCCGTCCGTGCTCCGACCCGTGGTCCACATGTCCGACGGGGAGCCGCTGCCCGCGCCGACACCGCTGCCGAACAACGTGCTCCGCGCCACCAGCGCCGAACGCTACGACCTCATCCTCACCCCGGCCGCGGCGGGCACCCACACCATCACCTACGAGTTCCGGCACTGGCTCACCGACGCCCTCGCCGGCACCGCCACCGCCCACGTCATCGTCACCTGAGAAAGGAGCCGAGATATGCGCAGCACGAGGAGAACCAAGATCGTGGTCGTCGCGGTCGCTGCCCTCGCCGCGACCGGAACCCTCGCCTACGCCGCCGGGGTCGAACCGGACGGGGTCAGTCTGCGGAGCGGGTGGACCAACGGAGGGAAGGCCACACTGGAGCTGGAGGACCGCAACGTCCGGCCGACGATCTGCTTCGTCTGGGAGAACCCGGCGCTCCAGGACGGCGACAGCTTCGCCAGCCGGATCCTCACCCGCGACGGGACGGAGGTCGTCGACCTGGGGACGGCCGACCAGTGGGTCGACGGGGTCGGCGCGGGGTGCGAGATTCCGCGCGACGACCGGTACCGCGCCGTGTTCGCCCGGCCCGGTGACCACGTGGTCGAGCTCCGGGTCGTGGAGAACCAAGGGACGCCCGTGACCGCTCCGCTGCGGTCACTGCCCCTGGCGCCGGCCACCGGCTGAGAGCAGTAGCGGGGCCGGCCGCGTACCGCCTCAGCGGTCGGGGCCGGGTCCGGGCTGGCAGCGGGGACACCACCACGTCCGCCGCCGGTCCGGGTCGTCCGGCACCTCCGCGACCACCTCGACCGGCGTCCGGCAGCGACGGCACGGCAGCCCTGCCCGGCCCGCCACCCAGTGGTCCTCACCTCGGCGGTTGCGGCCGGTCGTCACCTGGTAGGCGCCGGGGACGAGGGCGGAGTGCCGGAGGGCGCGGGCCGCGAGCCGGAGCAGCGCGGGCAGGTCGACCTCGCCGACCGGGGTCCAGGGACTGTGGCCCGCGCAGGAAGCAGAGCTCGTTCACCCACAGGTTCCCCAGCCCGGCCACGTTCCGCTGGTCGAGCAGGGCCGCGGCCAGCGGGCGCGCCGGGTCGGCGGCCAGCCGGGCTGCGGCCGCGGTGGCGTCCCAGTCGGCCCGCAGCGGGTCCGGGCCCAGGTGGCCGATGACCTCGGACTCCTCGGCTGTCCGGACCAGCTCCACCACCGGCATGGAGATGCCGTAGGCCGTGGAGCCCGCCCGGGTCTCCAGCAGCACCCGGACGTCGGGCAGCAGGTCCCGCGGCAACCGCCGGCCGGGTCGGGTGATCGTCCAGGAGCCGTCCATCTTGAGGTGGGTGTGCAGGGTCAGCCCGGAGTCGAGCCGGGTGAGCAGGTGCTTGCCGTGGGTGTCGATCCCCGTCACGCTGTGCCCGGCGAGGTCATCGGTGGCGTGGGCCGGGACGCGCAGCTCGCCGCGGACCAGGACCTGGCCGACCAGGGCCGGCTCCAGCTTCCGGGCGACCTTGTAGACGCTGTCACCTTCGGGCACGCCCCCCAGTCTCCCCGCCGGGAGCAAGCCGCCGACCCGGGGCCGGGGAGACGGTGCGGCGGTGGCTACGGTGAGTCCCCCATCCCGAGCGAAGGAACGCCGCCGTGACCAGCACCACCCCCGCCACCGAGACCGTCGTCGTCGTCGCCGTGTTCCCCGCGGCCCCCGGAAAGCTGGACGCCCTGCGGTCGGCCCTCGTGGAGGCCATCCCGGCGGTGCACGCCGAGGCGGGCTGCGAGCTCTACGCGATCCACGACGCCCCGGACGACCAGATCTACATGCTGGAGAAGTGGAGCAGCGCCGACCTGCTCGACGCCCACGGCAACGGCCCCGCCGTCGCGCGTCTGCAGGAGCTGACCGCCGGCCTCACCGCCGGCCCGGTGCAGGTCCTGCGGATGACCCCGATCCCCGCCGGGACGCCCGAGCAGGGCCTCCTCTGACCTCACGGGGCCGGCGGCGTCGTGAGCCTTGTGGCGCGACGCGCGCGAGCAGGTCCTGGGCGGCGGCCACGACGGTGCCACGCCGGTAGATGCACGCGCATCCGAACGCGGTTGCTTCCGCCAGACGTGCGTGGCCCAGGTGAGATGGCTCAGGACCTGCGGTAGGTCGGGCGACCCGCCCAGAAGGTGGCGACGACGGGGTCGGGCAGGTCGCGGCCGTGCCAGGGGTTGTTGCGCGACAGCGACGCCGACGTGGTGCGGTCGACGACGGCCCGGGCGGCCGGGTCCACCAGGGTGAGGTTCGCCGGCTCGCCCACGGCCAGGGGTCGTCCCTGCCCGGGCAGCCGGGCGATGCGCGCGGGCGCCGTCGACATCCGCTCGGCGACCCCGGCCCAGTCGAGCCGGCCGGGCAGCACCATCGTCTCCAGCACGACCGCCAGCGCCGTCTCCAGCCCGAGCATCCCGGGGGCGGCGTCGGCGAAGGCGTGCTCCTTGTCGTGCCGGGCGTGCGGCGCGTGGTCGGTGGCCACCACGTCGACGGTGCCGTCGGCGAGCGCGGCCCGCAGCGCGGCCACGTGCTCGTCGGGGCGGAGCGGCGGGTTCACCTTGTAGGTCGGGTCGTAGCCGGCCACCTCGGTCGTGGTGAGCAGCAGGTGGTGCGGCGCCACCTCGGCCGTCACCTCGACACCCCGGGCCTTGGCCCAGCGCAGCACGTCGACGGTCTCGGCGGTGGAGACGTGGCAGACGTGCAGCCGGGAGCGGGTCAGCTCCGCCAGCTGGACGTCGCGGGCGACGACGGTGGACTCGGCGACGGCGGGCCAGCCGGGCAGCCCGAGCCGGCCCGACAGCTCGCCCTCGTGGCAGCAGGCGTCCTTCCCGGCCAGCCGCGGGTCCTGGGCGTGCTGGGCCACGACGCCGTCGAAGGCCCGCACGTACTCCAGCGCCCGCCGCATCAGCCGGGCGTCGGTGACGCAGTTGCCGTCGTCGGAGAACACCCGGACCGCCGCCGACGAGCGCGCCATCAGCCCCAGCTCGGCCAGCTCGACGCCTGCCAGGCCCTTGGTGATGGCGCCCACGGGCACCACCTGGGCGTGCCCCTCGCGCCGACCCAGGGCGGCGACGTGCTCGGCTGCCTCCGCCGTGTCGGTGACCGGGGTGGTGTTGGCCATGGCCAGCACCGCGGTGAAGCCGCCGCGGGCGGCCGCACCGGTCCCGGTGGCCACCGTCTCGGCGTCCTCCCGGCCCGGCTCGCGGAGGTGGGTGTGCAGGTCGACGAGCCCCGGCAGCGCGATCAGCCCGTCGGCGTCCAAGCGCTCCACGTCGGGGCCGGCGGTGGCCGGGTCGGCGAAGCGGCCCTCGCGCAGCAGCAGGTCGGCGCGACCGGCTCCCACCAGGTCGGCACCGGTGACCAGCAGGTCGGGCATCAGAGATCTCCTCGGGGGGTCGCCGGGGCGTCCTCGCCACCCAGCAGCTGGTAGAGCACGCTCATCCGGACGGCGACGCCGGCGGCCACCTGGTCGAGGATCAGCGAGCTCGCGGCGTCGGCGGCGTCGGCGGAGATCTCCAGCCCCCGGTTCATCGGACCGGGGTGGCAGATGGCCGAGCCCGGCTTCATGCTGGCCAGCCGCGGACGGGTGAGGCCGTAGCCGACGGTGTACTCGCGCGGGGTGGGGAAGTAGCCGCCGGACATCCGCTCCCGCTGCACACGCAGCATCATGACGGCGTCCGCCTCGGGCAGCACGGCGTCGAAGTCGCTGCTGGTGGTCACCGGCCAGCTCTCCACGCCCGAGGGCATCAAGGTGGGCGGTGCGACCAGGGTGACGTCGGCCCCGAGCGTCTGCAGCAGCAGCACGTTGCTCCGGGCCACCCGGGAGTGGGTGACGTCCCCGGCGATGACCACCCGCTTGCCGGCGAAGGTGTCCAGGTCCGGCTCGGCGGTGCGGAAGTGCCGGCGCAGGGCGAAGGCGTCCAGCAGCGCCTGCGTGGGGTGCTCGTGGGTGCCGTCGCCGGCGTTGATGACGTGGGCGTCCACCCACTGCGCGGCCTGCCCAGGGGCCCCGGACGCGGAGTGCCGGATGACCAGCGCGTCGACGCCCATCGCGGCGACGGTGAGCACGGTGTCGCGCAGCGACTCGCCCTTGGAGACCGAGGACCCCTTGGCGCTGACGTTGATGACGTCGGCGGAGAGCCACTTGCCCGCCAGCTCGAAGGAGGACCGGGTGCGGGTGGAGTCCTCGAAGAACAGGTTGACCACGGTGCGGCCGCGCAGCGCCGGCAGCTTCTTGACCGGCCGCGCCTGGACCTGGGCCATCTCCTCGGCCAGATCCAGCACGTCGGTGGTCACGGCCAGGCTCAGGTCCGCGGCGGACAGCAGGTGCCGCATCAGGGCGTGCCCTCCTCGTCGCGGGTGGTCGAGGTTGACTCGATCGGGGGCAGCACCTGCCGCGGGCCCTCGGCGGGGCCGTCGGAGATGGTGACCTCGTTGACCCCGTCGGTCTCCTCCAGCCGGACGCTGACCCGCTCGTCGGCCCGCGTCGGCAGGTTCTTGCCCACGTGGTCGGCGCGGATCGGCAGCTCACGGTGGCCGCGGTCGACCAGCACGGCGAGCCGGACGGCCCGCGGCCGGCCGAGGTCGCCCAGCGCGTCCAGGGCGGCGCGCACGGTGCGGCCCGAGAACAGCACGTCGTCGACGAGCACGACGACCGCGTCGTCGATCGGGACCGGGAGCCGGCTCCGGCCCACGGCGCGGGTGGGGTGGCGCCGCAGGTCGTCGCGGTAGAGGGTGATGTCGAGTGCCCCGACCGGGATGGCGACGCCCTCGACGTCGCTCATCGCCCGGGCCAGCCGCTCCGCCAGCGGCACGCCGCGGGTCGGGATGCCCAGCACCACCAGGCCCTCCGGCCCGCGGTTGGCCTCCAGCACCTGGTGCGCCATGCGGGCACAGGTGCGGGCGATCTGGTCGGCGTCCATGACCAGGCGCGCCGTGGTCGTCGCAGGCTCAGCCACCGACGTGATCCTCCTCAGGCACCGTGCTCGGGTTTCCTCCCGGCGACGCACGCAGGTGCGGTCCGCGGGGCTGACCCTCCCGCTACGGTAGGAGGGTGAATCAGCTCTGGAGCATGCTAGTGCCTCTGCAGACCCTCCCGGGATGGCCGGAGGCGCGCACCCCGTCGGTCCTGGAGGTGCTGGGTCTGCTGGTCCTGGCCCCGCTGGTGGTCATCGCGCTGGTCGCGGTGCTGACTCGCGTCCACCACGCGGTCAAGGGCAACGTGGGCACTCCGGCCGTGGCGAACCAGCCGATCTGGGTGAACGGCGAGCGGATCGAGCCGGCCACCCAGAACCAGCGCAGCCAGGACTCGATCGAGGCCGGCCACCGAGCCGTCACCGACCGGGAGGAGCACGCCGGGCAGGACGCGGGCGACGTCCGCACCGCCACCGGCGACGACGCGGGCACGGGCGGTGCCGGTGCCCGCTGGTGAGGTGCTGGACCACGTCCAGAAGCGGCGCCTGCAGCGGGCCGTCGAGGTGGCCGAGCAGCTGTCCGGCCTCACGTTCTCGGTGTACGTGGGACCGGGGGAGGGGCCGGCGCGTCCCTTCGCGGAGCGCCTGCACGCCGAGCTGAGCGGGAGCGACGACACGGTCCTGGTCTTCTGCGACCCGGAGGCGCGGGCGCTGGAGATCGTCACCGGTACCGCGGCCCAACGGGTCCTGGACGACTTCGACTGCCGGCTGGCCGCGGTCTCGATGCAGACCTCGTTCCTGGCGGGCGACGTCGTGGGCGGGCTGGTCAACGGCATCCAGCAGCTGGGCCAGTCCGCGCGGCATCCCGAGACGCTCCACACCTCCCGCATCACCTGAGCCGGGTCCGTCCACCTGGTGACGGTGCCCGGGCTCAGCCGGGTGCGCGCTGCAGGAACCGGTGCCACAGGTGCAGGGTGGCGTAGGAGCGGTAGGGCGACCAGGCCGATGGGTCGACCGCGCCGAGCGTCGCCAGCTCCCGGCCGACCACGAGGTCGGAGACCAGCAGCACGTCCGGCGCGTGCCACACCCGCATCAGCACGTAGTCCGCGGTCCAGGGTCCGATCCCTGGGCAGGCGAGCAGCTGCGCACGGGCTTCGGCCGGATCCGACGCCGGGTCGAGCACCAACCGCCGGTCGACCAGCCGTTCGGCCACCCCGACCAGGGCCCGACCCCGCGCGCGGGGCATGGGCAGGGAGCCGGGGTCGACGCTGACGAGCTGCGCAGGGGTGGGGAACAGGCGCGTCAGCTCTGGCCGGCCGGGGAGGGCGGGGGACCCGTGCCGCGTGCTCAGCGTTGCGCCGTGGGTCCGCGCGGCCGCGAGCGAGATCTGCTGGCCGACCAGCGTCCGGATGAGCATCTCGGCCGGGTCCAGGACGCCCGGCACCCGGAGCCCCGGTGTCGCGCCGACCCACGCCGCCAGCGCCGGGTCGCGGCTCAGGTGGGCGTCCACCACACCGGGCTCGGCAGTGCTGTCCACCAGGTGCTGCACGCGGCGGAGCGCGTCGGCGTGGTCGCTCGGGTGGCCGTCGAGCAGCAGCCGGAGCCGCTCCCCATCCCAGCGCAGGTCCACCGTGGCCGCGCCGTGCGCCAGGTGGAGGGTCCGGGCGTAGTGCACCGAGCCGTCGGGACCGGTGGAACCGGCCTCCACCCCGGCGATGGCGTGCCGCAGCAGGAAGTCCAGCAGCGCACCGCCCGCGAAGGGTGCTGCCACCTCGACGGTCACGTCCAGGCGGCGGTCCGACGGCTCCGGGGCCTCCGGACCGCTCAGGGCGTGCTGCCCGTCGGGACGCGTTGGCAGGCCAGGGCCCGCAACGCGTCGTCGCGCCGCTCGAGGATGATCCGCAGGACCGACGGCGCGGTCTCCGCCTCCGCCAGCCAGGCGTCGAGCCGCTGCAGGAACGGTGCCAGCTCGGTCGGCCACGGGAAGAGGTTGCGCAGCGCGCTCCTGCGCAGCGCAGCGCCCTTGGTGGCCCACACCCCGCGGTTGGCGGAGATGTCCTCCGCCAGCTGCAGGTAGCGGTCGACGTAGGGCTCGAGCACCTCGTCCTGACCGCGCTGCCAGAACCCCAGGCAGATGGCCCCCTGCTGGGCGTTGGGGATGGAGTCCTCCTCGACCGCCAGCCGCCAGGCCTCGGCTTTCGCCTCCGCGCTCGGCCGGGCGGCGCGGGCTCCGGCCGCCCGCTCCCGACCGCTGACCGACCCGTCGGCGCGCTCCTCCGCGGCGATGGCCTCCTCGTCGGCGCGTCCCAGCCCGGCCAGCCGGGCGAGCAGCGTCCAGCGCAGGTCCTGGTCGAGCTGGAGGCCGGTGGGGACGCCGCGTCCGTGCAGCCAGCCCTCGACCTCGTCGGCGCAGTCGGCATCGCGCGCCGCCGCGATGTAGGCGCCCGCCAGAGCCAGCTGGTGGTCCGAGCCCGGGGCGGCGGCGCCCAGGAGGGAGCGCAGGCCCTGCTGCCACCGCGTGGCCGTCGCCGCGCGGGTGGCCAGGGGGCTGTAGCTGCCGGCCGAGACCGCGGCCGTGTTGAGGAGGTTCGACACCACGGTCAGGTCGGACTCCGACGGCAGTCCCCGCAGCACGAGGTCCAGGTGCTCGGCGGCCGGGAGCTCGGCGTCGCGGGTCGCGTCCCACACCGCCTGCCAGGCCACGGCCCGCGAGAGCGGGTCGGCCAGACCCGGCAGTGCGGCCAGGGCGGTCCGCGTCGAGTGCGGGTCGAGCCGCACCTTGGCGTAGGTGAGGTCGCCGTCGTTGGGGAGCAGCAGGTCGGGCAGCGCCCGGCCGACCAGGGCCGGCACCGGCGTGAGCTCGCCGGACACCTCCACCTCGAGGCGGTCGACGGGGGAGAGGGCGTCGCCCTCGCGGTCGTAGAGACCGATCGCGATGCGGTGGTCGCGCAGCGTCGGCCACGACGGTGAGGCGCTCTGCCGGACGGCGGCGGAGGTGATCCGACCGTCCTCGGTGGTCAGCTCCAGGGCGAGCAGGTTGACCCCGGCCTGCTCCAGCCACTGCGTGGACCAGGCGCCGAGGTCCCGGCCGGACGCCCCCTCCAGCGCGCGCAGCAGGTCGTCGAGGGAGGTGTTGGCGAAGGCGTGCTCGGCGAAGTAGGTGCGCAGGCCCTCCAGGAAGGTCTCGCGGCCGACGTAGCCCACCAGCTGCACCAGGACGGAGCCGCCCTTGGCGTAGGTGATCTGGTCGAAGTTGGACTCCACGGCCTCGAGGTCACCGATGTCGGCGGCGATGGGATGGGTGGAGGGCAGCTGGTCACCGCGGTAGGCGTTGGTCTTGAAGCCGTGCAGGAACCGGGCCCAGACGGCGGTCTTGTCCTGCGCCAGCTCGCTCACCGCGAAGTTGGACGCCCACGTGGCGAAGGACTCCTTGAGCCACAGGTCGTCCCACCAGCGCATGGTCACCAGGTCGCCGAACCACATGTGGGACAGCTCGTGCAGGATCGTGTCCTGGCGCCGTGAGCGCGACGCGGCCGTCACCCGGCTGCGGAAGACGTACTCGTCCCGGAAGGTGACGCAGCCGACGTTCTCCATGGCACCCGCGTTGTACTCGGGCACGAAGACCTGGTCGTACTTGCCGAACGGGTACGGGTACCCGAACTGGGTCTCGAAGACGTCGAACCCGTCGGTGGTGATCTGGAAGATCTCGTCCGCGTCGAGGTGCTCGAGCAGCGACGCCCGGCAGTAGACCGCCATCGGCAGCTCACCGGCCAGGGCCTGGTAGGTGGAGGTGACGCCGACGTAGTCACCCGCCACCAGGGCCGTCAGGTAGGTGGAGATGGGCTCGGTCTCGCTGAAGCGGTGCCGGAGGAACCCCTCACCCGCCGGCTCGCGTTCCAGCGCGTGCCCGTTGGAGACGACCTGCCAGGACGCCGGGACCACGACCGAGATCGTGAACCGGGCCTTGAGGTCGGGCTGCTCGAAGCAGCCGTAGACGCGGCGCGCGTCGGCGGACTCGAACTGCGTGTACAGGTAGGTGCGGTCGTCGACGGGATCCACGAAACGGTGGAGGCCCTGGCCGCTGCGGCTGTAGCGGCAGACCGCGACGACCCGCAGCTCGTGCTCGCCCGGGGTGACGTGCAGGGGCAGCCGGGAGCCGACGAACGTGTCCGGGTCGAGGGCGACACCGTCCAGGGTGGCGCTGCGGACCGAGGCGGCGATCAGGTCAAGGTGGGTGGTGCCGGTGCCGAGGCCGGTGAAGGTCACGGTGGTGCTGGAGACGAACTCGCGCGTCGGGTCGGGCAGCCCGGCCCCGCTGAGGTCGACCTCGACCGCGTAGCGGGAGGTGCTCAGCAGCCGGGAGCGGGCCTGGGCCTCAGCGCGCGTCAGGTTGTCGGGGAACATGCGGGCGATCTTGTCACGGGGCGCTGACACCATCGGCCGGCGTGATCCTCGCCCTCAGACGCGGCCGCGCACCGCGGCGGCGCTCATCAGCGCCGTCCAGCTGCCGGGTGCCTGCAGGTCGTCGTCGACCCCGAGCTCGGAGAGCACCGCGGCGGCGGCCCGACGCGTGGGGGTGTCCCAGCGGCCCGTCAGCTCCACCGGCTGGGACCACAGGTACCGGCAGACCGCCTGCACGGCGTCGACCTGGACACCCGAGCGCGGGCTGAACACCGGGTTCCCGTCGCCCGAGCGCCCGTTGTCCACGTGGACGTGGTTGGCGTGCTGGGCGTCGTAGAGGTAGGTGAGGACGTAGGAGAACCGGGCGTGCAGGCCCGCCGTCAACGCCCAGTAGCGGCGGCGGGCCTCGTCCAGCCGGGCTCCGCGCAGGGAGCGCCAGCGGTCGTAGCGGCAGGAGACCTCCGAGCCGTCGGCCAGGCGCACCCGGGCCAGGTCGAACGCGCGGCCCGCGTGGTGCCAGGAGTCGCAGGCCGACCCGCCGTCGGTCCAGCTGCCGTAGGAGGTGATCTCCTGCGGCGCCGCCGGAAGGACCTCGGCCAGCCCGCTCGCCCAGTCCTCCAGCCGGCGGTGGAAGGCGGCGTCGAAGCGGAGGGCGCTCCGGCGCTGGTCCGGCTCGTAGACCAGCGGCAGGCCGCCGAGCGTGCGGTGGGATTCCAGGGCCGAGCGCGGCACGCAGGTCGCTCGCTCCCAGGCCTGGCCGGCCTCGCCGCCGAATCCGGAGACGTCGCTGCAGCCCGCCATCCCGCCCGCCGCGACGGCCAGCCCCAGTCCCAGCACGTGGCGACGGGACAGCGGGACGGGCACACGGCCAGGGTAGGGAGCGTCCCAAGCCAGGCCCATCGACCGGCCGGGAGGTCTGTAAGACTGCTGCCATGCGCGTACACATCGGCACCGACCACGCCGGCTTCGACCTCAAGAACTACCTGGTCAGCGCCCTCGTGGCCGACGGCCACGACGTGGTCGACCACGGTCCCAGCGCCTACGACGCCGAGGACGACTACCCGGTCTACTGCATCCCCGCCGCCGAGGGGGCCGTGGCCGAGCCCGGCTCGCTGGGGATCGTCATCGGCGGCTCGGGCAACGGCGAGCAGATGGCTGCCAACAAGGTGGTCGGGTCACGGGCCGCTCTGGCCTACGACCGCGACACCGCCACCTTGGCCCGCCAGCACAACGACGCGAACGTCCTCGCCATCGGGGCCCGCATGCACAGCGAGGAGGAGGCGCTCGATCTGGTCCGGCTGTTCCTCGCCACCCCCTTCAGCGGAGACGCCCGGCACGCCCGCCGGATCGCCCTGCTGGCCGACTACGAGCGCAGCCGGACGGTCTGAGCCCCCGTGGGCGGGTGCTCCGACCAGCACTCAGGCGGACACGCGGCTGGGTCGCCGCCCGTCGACGCGGGCCAGCAGGCTGGCCAGCACCTCCAGGGCGAGCTGCTCGTCCTCCGCACCGGGGCGCGAGGCGTCCCGTGCCCGCAGGGCACGGTCGAGGGTGACCAGACCCGAGACGCCGTCGCGTCCGAAGTCGCGCGCCCAGCCGTCCCGCCACTCGTGCGGCGGTCCGCTCTGGTGGCCCCCGCCGTGAGATCTCCGGGGAGTGCCCCCCGGTGTCGCACCCGTCATGCCGACCACGCTAGGCGCACCGTGCAGAGCCGCCGGGGATCGACACCAACTCGTTATGGGCGGCGTCGCGGCCGCGGCTCGGTCAGGATCACGCCGTGAGCGACCTCACCTTTGCGTGCGGGCCGGCTGAGGTGGTCATCGCTCCTGACGGCACGGTGAGGGCGAGCGTGCCCGGAGCGGACCCGGCGCTGCTGGTCGTCGGTGGCCACCTCGTGCGCGCCGCGGACGGCCGGGCCCTGGTTCCCGGCCTGCCCGAGGTGCGGGCCGACGACGACGAGGTCGAGCTGGCCTGGTCGGCCGGGCCGCTCTCCCTGGTGGTACGCCACACCTTCGCCGCCGGTTGGGGCCTGCGGGTGGCCCTCAGTGCGCCCGGCGGGGAGCCTGTCTCGCTCCCCGACTCCCTGCTGACCTGGCGGGTGCCGGAGGACCGGCCGGCGTGGGCCCTCGCCGCGGGGGAGACGGGCAGCTTCGCCGTGCTGCCCGCGGACGGCCAGGGGCCGCTGCTCGGCGGCGTGCTCCGCGCCGGGGCCCTGCCGGGGGTGGGACCGGCCGGTCTGCACCTCGGCCCGGTCCGGCTGGCGCCCGGGGGGCGCTACGTCGTCCAGTGGCAGTGGGACGTGCACCCCGGTCCGCGCAGCCTGAGCCGCGGCCGGCACCCGCAGGTGCCGCGCCACCTGGACCTCGCCGTGGACGAGGTGGCCTTGGTCGACGCCGGCGAGGACGAGGCGCTGGTGCTGCCGGCGGGGCTGGCCGCCGAGCGCACCCGCGGTCAGGTCGGGCTGAGCACCATGACCCCGGGCCGCTACCCGGTCGAGCTGCGGGCGGCCCGGGGCACCACCGCCTACGAGCTGCGGGTCGGGCCGTCCCTGGCGGATCTGGTGGGCGAGCGGGCGCTCGCCGCACTGGAGCAGCCGCGCACCGCGGCCGGGGTGGTGCGGCTCTCCGACGTCGACGCGGCGCTGGTGGTGCAGCGGGCCCTCGGAGCGGCGGCCCTGCCCGACTCCGAGCTGGCCGAGGAGGCCCTGGACCGGTGGACCGCCCGCGTCCCCGAGGACGGCCCGCTGGACCCCCGCACCGTCGGCTACCTCTGCGGCGAGCACACCCGCACCGGCGACCCTGCGCTGCTGGACCGCGCGGCGGAGGCGGTCCTGCACGCCGGCATCCCGCGCACCGGGGCTGGGACTGGCCGCCACCCAGCTGTGTCTGGCCCTGCTGCTGGGCGGTCGACCGGTGGCTCCCGTGCTGGAGCACCTGGCCGTGCTGGCCGCGCGCGCGACCCGTCCGCCGCCGGGCCTGCCCGCTGAGCGAGCAGGTGGCCCTGCTGGAGCTCGAGGTGGTCACCACGGTCGGAGGAGGCGCGGCCGGATCCGGTGCCGCCGGCGGACCGGCTCCGCGACCGCGTCGCGGCGCTGGGAGGTTGGCTGGGCGCGGGCCTGACCGGCCGCCCCGTGCGCCCGGTGCCCCTGGACCAGCTGGCCCACCTGTCCGCGGTGCTGGCGCTGCTGCCCGAACCGGCGTCGGTGGTCCACCGCACCCGCTGGGGGGTCACCGCCCACGTGCTCGCCGAGCGCGGACGGGTGTCCGTGCTCGAGCGGGTCGGCTGGGAGGGCGGCCCCGACGCCGGTCCCGCGCTCTCCTGGCTGCTGCTCGACACCCGGGCCGAGTGAGGCCCGGCTGTCAGGGTCGGCGGTGCTGGTGGCCGGCGGGAGCAGGGTGGGAGAGGATGCTCCCCAACCGGAGAACGCTGGCCCGCCCGAGGACGGGGGTCCGGCTCGACACGGGACGAGCCCGCGACGCAGCGGGCCGCGGGCACCGAAGGGACGAGCGACGATGACCACCCCGCCGAGCAGCGGCGCCCAGGGGGACACGGGCCTCGCGCTCGTGGCCGAGCTCTGGTACACCGAGGCGCCCGACCTCACCGACCCTGACCTGCTGGAGGCGCTCCGCGTCGTCCGCCCGGACGCGCGGGCGCACGAGGGCTCGTTGAGCGTGCCGCATCCCCTCGGCGACCCTGGGCAGCCGCCGCTCGTCACCGTCGTGGTGCCCGGCTCGCCGCTGGGGCAGGACGGCAAGACCCTGCCCGATGTCAGCCAGACCTGGGACTGGGCGGGAGCCGAGGCGGCCGTCGCCCCCTGCCGAGGTTCCCTGCTGGTGACCGAGCTGCTCACCGAGGGGCGGAGCGCTGCGGAGCGCTTGACGTCGCTCGGGGAGGTCGTCGCGGTGCTGCTCGCCCGGAACCCCGAGCCCCGGGCCATCCACTGGGCGCACAGCCAGCGCGTGAGCGACCCGGGGACCTTCGGTCCCGGTGACGTGGACGGGGTGATCAACGTCCGGATGTTCAGCGACGCCCACGACGAGCGGGCGCTGGCGATGGACACCCTCGGCCTGCACGTGTTCGGCCTGCCGGACGTGCAGTGCCACTTCCGCGACCGGGAGCCGGGCGAGATCGCCGAGCTGCTCTTCGCCACCGCGGTCTACCTGTTCGACTCCGGCGACGTGATCGAGGACGGCAACACCATCTCCGGGACCGACGGCGAGGGCCGCTACGTCTGCCGTCGCGAGGCGTCGATGCTGGACCCGGCTCGGCTGGTCCTCGACCTCGACCTGGGGCAGCCGTGGGCCGCCGGTCGGCGGGACGGCGGGGAATGAAGCCGCGCCCGGCGCAGTCTCGGGTTGCGTGAGCAGGCAGAGTGGGTCCGTGGCCGTCAGCATCCGTTCGATCGAGACCGTCGTGCCCGCCACCGTCCTGGCCCAGGGGGTGGCGCGCGACCTGTTCGCCGCGCAGCCCGGGCTGTCCCGGCTGCAGCAGCGGCGGCTGGCGGCGGTCTTCGACGCCTCGGCCATCGACACCCGGCACACCGTCCTCCCCGAGCTCGCCGGTGAGGGAGCCCTCGGACACGGCTTCCTCGACCCGGCCACCGGTGCGCTGACGCGGGTGCCGACCGGGCGGCGCAACGCCGTCTACCGCGAGGCGGCCGGGGAGCTGTTCGTCGCCGCGGCCAAGCAGGCGCTCGCCGCGGCGCCGGGCCTGCTGCCCGTCGACGTCACCCACGTGGTCACCGTGTCCTGCACCGGGTTCTACGCCCCCGGCCCCGACATCGAGGTGGTGCGGTCGCTGGGCCTGGACCCGGCGGTCCAGCGCTACCACGTGGGCTTCCTGGGCTGCTACGGCGCGTTCCCCGCCCTGCGGGCCGCCGCCGACTTCTGCCGAGCCGATCCCCAGGCCGTCGTGCTCGTCGTCGCCGTCGAGCTCTGCACCCTGCACCTGCGCAGCGCGGAGGACGCGGACACCGTCCTCAGCTGCTCGCTGTTCGCCGACGGGGGCGCGGCGGCGGTGGTCACCGGGCGGCCCGCCCCGGCCGGGACACCGCTGCTGGACCTCGACACCTTCGCCTCGGCCCTGGTGGTCGAGGGTGAGCACGACATGGCCTGGACGGTGGGCGACGAGGGCTTCGAGATGGTGCTCAGCGGGCAGGTGCCGCGCCTGGTCGGCGCCCACGTCCGGGAGGCCCTCGCCCCGTTGCTCGGTCCCGGCGGGGACGGGTACCCCGCCGTCGACCACTGGGCCGTCCACCCCGGCGGACGGAGCATCCTCGACCGCGTGGAGACCGCGCTCGAGCTGGCTCCCGAGCAGCTGGCGTCGTCGCGGGAGGTGCTGCGGCGCTACGGCAACATGTCCAGCGCCACGGTGCTGTTCGTGCTGCGCACCCTGCTCCGGGGCGCTCCCACCGGCTCCGGCCGCGTCTGTGCGCTGGCCTTCGGCCCGGGACTCAGCGTCGAGAGCGCCCTGCTGACCCGGCGGGTCGCCCGGTGAGGCGGACACCGTGAGCGTCCGCCTGCGGCTCCGCGACACCGCGGTGCTGGAGCTGATGGACGACCCGGCGTGCGACGAGCAGGCGCTGCGTCGGACCTACGCGGGCTTCGCGCTGGTCAACCGGCTGGTGGCGGGCTGGCGGGGCACCTACCGCGACCTGGTGCGGCCCCGGCTGTCGGCGACGCGCACCACCACGCTCCTCGACGTCGGGCTTCGGCGGCGGCGACCTGGCCCGCGCGCTGGCCGGGTGGGCCCGGGCGGACGGGCTGAGGCTGGTCGTCGACGCGGTGGATCCCGATCCGCGCGCCCTGGCCTTCGTCGGCGACCAGCCCGGCACGACCGGGGTGACCTTCCGGGCCGCGGACACCGCCGCCCTGGTCGCGGCGGGGGAGCGGTTCGACCTGGTCACGTCCAACCACCTGCTGCACCACCTGGACCCCGCGGCCCTGGACCAGGTGCTGGGCGACAGCCGACGGCTGGCCCGCGAGCTGGTCGTGCACAGCGACCTGCGACGCAGCCGGGTGGCCTACCTCGGCTGGTCGGCGCTCGCCCGCCCGTGGGGTCGGGGCACCTTCCTGCACACCGACGGGCTCCGCTCGATCCGGCGCAGCTACACCGCGGCCGAGCTCCGCGCAGCGGTGCCGCCCGGCTGGCAGGTGCAGCCGCAGCGGCCCTTCCGGCTGCTGCTCACCTGGAGCCGGCGTGGCTGAGCTGGCGCGGCCGCTGCTGCGGGCGGCGGGAGGCAGCTACCTGGCGAGCTGCGCCCTGGGCACCGGCGTCGCGACCGGGGTGCTGCGGACCGGCCGCGCCCGGTGGGTGCACCACGCCCTCTACATCAGCACCGCGTCGCTGACCGCGCTCGCCCTCGCCGCCGCCGCCCAGGAGCGCTCCCGGGCCGGCGGCTGGCTGGCGCCCGTGGTCGTGCCGCTCGCGGTGGTGCCCTACGCGGGGACGCGTTCGTGGCGGCACTGGGCCGTTGCCGCCTCGGCGGCTCCCTTCTACCTGGCCGCGCTGGCGGCGGACCGGCGGTAGGCATGGAGTTCCTCGACGTCGTCCGGCGGCGCAAGACCACCAACGGGCCCTTCCTGCCCGACCCGGTCCGGCCCGAGCACCAGCGGCTGCTGATGGAGGTCGCCGGGCGGGCGCCGTCCCAGCTCAACAGCCAGCCCTGGCGGTTCGTGCTCACCGAGGACCAGGCGGTGGTCGAGCAGGTCGCCGCGATCAGCGGCGAGAGCATGACCGAGGCGATGTCGAACGGCACCTTCTTCGAGCGCTACAAGCGCTACTTCCGGTTCAGCGCGGAGGAGATGGAGAGCCGCCGCGACGGGATGCTGTTCGACAAGCTGCCCGCCCCGCTGCGCCCGTTCACCAAGCAGGTGTTCACCGCACGCGGGCAGCGGCTGATGAACACGCTGCGGGTGCCGCACACCCTGGGGGAGGAGAACCGCAGGCTGGTGGCCGGCTCGCCGCTGCTGCTCGGGGTGATGCTCGACCGCGCCGAGTACCGGCCGGGCGAGCTGTCGTCGTTCTACTCCGTGTTCAGCATGGGCGCGGCGATGGAGAACGTCTGGCTGACCACGGTGGAGCTGGGGATGGGCATCCAGTTCATCTCCTTCCCGATGGAGGTGCCCGGGCAGTGGGCGCGGATCGAGCAGCTCTTCGAGGTCCCGGCCGAGCTCGAGCTGATGGCGGTCTACCGGCTCGGCTACCTGCCCGCCGAACAGCGCCGGCCGGCCATCGACTGGTCCAGCCACCAGCGCAAGCTCATCTCCCAGTACGTGTTCCGGGACTCCTGCGCCACCCCGCAGCAGGGCTGGGACGGACCGCCCGGTCCCTGACGCGACCAGCCGGGCTCAGTCCTCACCGGTGCGCAGGCGGCGGCGGGCGGACAGCAGCTCCATCTCCGGACGCGCGGCGACGCTGCGCTCGACCGCGTCGAGGACGTCGACGAGGTGCCCCTGGTCGCCGGCCACCGCCACCACCCCCACCCCGGCCCGGCGGTGGAGGTCGAGGTGGTCCACCTCCGCGACCGCCACCTCGAAACGTCGCCTCAGCTCGGCCAGCAGCGGTCGGACCAGCGAGCGCTTCTCCTTCAGCGAGCGGACGTCCCCCAGCAGCAGGTCCAGCTCCAGCGATCCCACCCACATGGCCACCGGGCGATGGTAGGGCCGGTGGGCCTAGGTTGACGGCTGTGTGGCACGGAGAGTTCCGGCACGATCTCCTTAGTTTGGTCTGAGGCCGGACCATTGACGGCCGGAGCGTCGGAGGGCCAGACTGAGCGCGACGCCGCCACCCCTGCCGATCGGAGCGCGCATGAGCATCCAGAGCACCCCCGGACACGCTGACCTGGACGACGACGCCCGGCACCTGGCGGAGCTGGGCTACACCCAGGAGCTCCACCGCGGCATGTCGGGGTTCTCCAACTTCGCCGTGTCGTTCTCGATCATCTCGATCCTCGCCGGCTGCATCACCTCCTACGGCATCGCGCTCCGCTCGGGCGGCCCGTCGACCCTGGTGCTGGGCTGGCTGATCGTCGGCATCCTCGTGCTCGCCGTGGCGGGGGCGATGGCCGAGGTCTGCTCCCGCTACCCGACCGCGGGTGGCCTCTACTTCTGGGCGGGGCGGTTGGCCAAGCGGAACAAGCGCGAGTGGGCCTGGTTCACCGGCTGGTTCAACTTCCTGGGCGAGGTCGCGGTGACCGCCGCGATCGACTTCGGCTGCGCCACCACCTGGATGGCCTTCATGAACCTCGTCTGGGGCGTCGAGGCGACGCCGGGGCGCACCTTCGCGCTGTTCGTCGCGATCATCGTCGTGCACGGCCTGCTGAACACCTTCGGCGTGAACCTGGTGAGCCTGCTGTCCAACGTCTCGGCGTGGTGGCACGTGGGCGGGGTGCTGGTCATCGTCGGGGCCCTGTGGATCCTGCCCGAGAGCCACCAGTCGGTGGGGTGGACCCTGACGGGCTTCCACAACGAGACGGGCTGGACCTTCCTGCCCTACGTGTTCCTCATGGGCCTGCTCATGGCCCAGTACACCTACACCGGCTACGACGCCTCGGCCCACGTCGCGGAGGAGACGAAGAACGCCTCCGTCGCCGCGCCGCGCGGCATCGTCACCAGCGTCGCGGTGTCGGTGGTCGCCGGGTTCGTGCTGCTCTACTCGATCACCGCGGCCATCACCGACCGCAGCGCCGAGGGCCTGGCCCGGTTGTCGGAGTCGGAGACGGGTCTGCCGCCCGCCCAGATCTTCCTGGACTCCCTCGACAACCCGACCGTGGCGAAGTTCCTGCTGTTCATCGTGTGCGTCGCCCAGTTCTTCTGCGGGATGGCCTCGGTCACCGCCAACTCGCGGATGTCGTACGCGTTCTCGCGCGACCACGCGCTGCCGGGCTCGCGGATCTGGGCCAAGGTGAACCCGCGCACGGGGACCCCGACCAACTCCATCTGGCTGTGCGTGACGCTGTCGGTGATCCTGGCCTCGCCGGCCCTGGTGAGCACGACCGCCTACTTCGCCGTCACCTCGATCGCGGTGATCGGGCTGTACATCGCCTACGTCGTGCCGGTGCTGCTCCGCCGGCTGAACCGCGACTTCACCCCGGGCCCGTGGAACCTCGGGAGGTTCAGCGGGGTCGTCGGCTGGGTCGCCGTGGTCTGGGTGGGCATCATCTGCATCCTGTTCGTGCTGCCGCCGGTCGCCCCCGTCACCGTCAGCACCTTCAACTACGCCCCGGTGGCCGTGCTCGTCGTGCTCGCCTTCGCCACGGTCTCCTGGTTCGTCTCCGGTCGGCACACCTTCATGGTGACGCGGGACGAGCCCACCAGCCCGGAGGCCGAGAAGGTGCTGGACAGCTGATCCGTGACTGGGGAGCAGGAGGCCGACGTCGAGCTGGCCGCCGTCGTCCTCGGGGCCGCCCGCGGCCGCCACGCCTTCGAGGACTGCGTCGAGCGGCTCGCGACCGCCATCCGGCTGGGGGTCTACCCCCGCGGCAGCGCCCTCCCGCCGGAGCGCGAGCTGGCAGTGGCCCTGGGGGTGTCGCGGGCCACCCTCCGGGAGGCGATCGCCGGGCTGCGGGCGGCCGGGATGGTGGCCACCACCCGCGGGCGCGGCGGCGGGACCGTCGTGCTGCACGAGCCGGCCACCCCGGGTGAGGGCGGGCGGGTCGGGCTGCGCGGCCGACGCGACGAGCTGCTGGACGACCTGGTCTTCCGGCGGGTGGTGGAGCCCGGCGCGGTCCAGGTGGCGGCCACCCGGGTCCTCAGCGCGAGCGAGCGGACGCTGGTCGTGGAGTCGCTGGCCCGGGTGGCAGACGCGACCGACCCCGCGGAGCACCGGCAGGCGGACTCGCGGCTGCACCTGGCCCTCGCCACGGTCACCGGCTCCGCCCGGCTGGTGGAGGCGGTGACGGCGGTCCAGGCCGGTCTGCACGACATGCTGGTCGCCATCCCGGTGCTGCGGGTGAACATCGAGCACTCCAACCTGCAGCACGCCGCGATCGTGGCCGCGGTCCTGGAGGGCGACGGGACACGAGCCCGTCGGGAGATGGAACGGCACTGCGACGACACCGCCGCGCTGCTGCGCGGGCTGCTGGACTGAGCGAGGGGACCGGGCGAGGACGTGGACCAGGACATGAGGAGCAGGCATGAAGGAGACGGACGCATGAGCCAGCGCAGGAACGACCGGCACCTGAGCGTGGACGAGCTGCGACGGCGGATCACCGAGGGCGAGCTGGACACCGTGCTGGTGGCCTTCACCGACATGCAGGGCCGGCTGCAGGGCAAGCGGATGCACGCGGCCTACTTCCTCGACCACGTGCTCGAGGCGGGCACGGAGGGGTGCAACTACCTGCTCAGCGTCGACGTCGACATGAACACCGTCGAGGGCTACGCGATGGCCAGCTGGGACTCCGGGTACGGCGACATGGAGTTCGCCCTCGACCTCGACACGATCCGGCTGCTGCCGCACCTGCCGGGCACCGCGATGATCCAGTGCGACCTGGTCACCCTCGACCACCGGCCGGTGCCCCAGTCGCCCCGGACCATCCTGACGACCCAGCTGGCCCGCGCCGCCGAGCTCGGCTACGTCGCGCTGGCCGGCACCGAGCTGGAGTTCATCGCGTTCCAGACCCCGTATGAGGAGGCGTGGACCTCCGGCTACCGCGACCTGGTGCCGCTCAGCCAGTACAACGTCGACTACTCGGTGCTGGGCACCGCCCGCATCGAGCCGCTGTCGCGGGCCATCCGGAACGCCATGTACGCCGCCGGGATGGACGTCGAGTCGGCCAAGGGGGAGTGCAACCTCGGCCAGCACGAGATCGGCTTCCTCTACGCCGACGCCCTGACCACCGCCGACAACCACGCCGTCTACAAGACCGCGGCCAAGGAGATCGCCGCTCAGCACGGGATGTCGCTGACCTTCATGGCCAAGTACGACCAGCGCGAGGGCAACTCCTGCCACATCCACCTCTCGCTGCGCGGAGCCGACGGCGAGACCGTGTTCTGGCAGGACGACGCCGGGACCGACCGCGGCTGCACGCAGCAGCCTCTACGACCACTTCCTGGCCGGCCTGCTCACCACGATGGCCGACTTCACGCTGCTGTACGCGCCGAACGTCAACTCCTACAAGCGGTTCGCCGCGGGCTCCTTCGCCCCCACCACGATCGCGTGGGGGCAGGACAACCGGACCTGCGCGCTGCGGGTCGTGGGCGCCGGCAAGGGCGCCCGGGTCGAGAACCGGGTCCCCGGCGGCGACGTGAACCCCTACCTCGCGCTCGCGGCGATGATCGCCGGCGGCCTGTACGGCATCGAGCACGAGCTCGAGCTGGCGCCGGAGCTGACCGGCAACGCCTACACCTCAGGGCTGCCGACGGTGCCCCGGACGCTGCTCCAGGCCCGGGACGCCTTTTCCGGCTCCGCGGTGGCCCGCCAGGTCTTCGGCGACGAGGTCGTCGACCACTACACCAACATGGCCGACATCGAGCTGGCCGCGTTCGACGCTGCCGTGACCGACTGGGAGCTGCGCCGCGGCTTCGAGAGGATGTGAGACCTATTTCCGACACCTGGACGCTGGTGGACCCCGCCACCGCGCAGCCGATCGGCGACGTGGCGATGGCCGACCTCGCCCGTACCGACGCCGCGATCGAGGCGGCCGCGGCGGCCGCACCCGCCTGGGCCGCCGTCGCCCCCGGGGAGCGGGCGCGCCTGCTGCGCCGCTTCGCCGCCGTCGTCGAGGAGCACCTGGAGGAGCTCGCCTGGCTGGAGGTCCGCAACGCCGGGCACACCATCGGCAACGCCCGCTGGGAGGCGGGCAACGTCCGTGACGTCCTCAACTACTACTCCGCCACCCCGGAGCGGCTGTTCGGGCGCCAGATCCCCGTGCCCGGCGGCATCGACCTCACCTTCCACGAGCCGCTGGGCGTGGTCGGCATCATCGTGCCCTGGAACTTCCCGATGCCCATCGCAGCCTGGGGCTTCGCGCCGGCCCTGGCGGCCGGCAACACCGTGGTCCTCAAGCCGGCCGAGTACACCCCGCTGACGGCGCTGCGGCTGGCTGAGCTGGGGCTCGAGGCCGGACTGCCCGAGGGCGTGCTCACGGTGCTGCCGGGCGCCGGTCCCGTCGTGGGGCAGCGGTTCGTCGACCACCCGCTGGTCCGCAAGGTCTGCTTCACCGGCTCCACCGCCGTCGGCAAGCAGGTGCTGGCCGGCTGCGCCGAGCAGGTCAAGCGCTGCACGCTGGAGCTCGGCGGCAAGAGCGCCAACCTCGTCTTCGCCGACGCCGACCTCGCCCGGGCGGCCGCCGCGGCCCCGGCCGCGGTGTTCGACAACGCCGGCCAGGACTGCTGCGCCCGCTCCCGGATCCTGGTGCAGGAGTCGGTGCACGCGGAGTTCCTGGACCGCCTGCAGACCGCGGTCGAGTCCTTCGTCGTCACCGACCCCGGCGACGAGGCGGCCCAGATGGGCCCGCTCGTCTCCGCCCGCCAGCGGGACCGCGTGCAGGGCTACCTCGACGAGGTGGAGGTGGCCTTCGCCGGCTCCGCGCCGGACGGGCCGGGCTTCTGGGTGCCGCCGTCGGTGGTGCTGGCCACCGGACCCGACCAGCGCATCTGGCGGGAGGAGGTGTTCGGACCCGTCGTCGCGGTGCTGCCCTTCGCCGACGAGGCCGAGGCGGTCGCGCTGGCCAACGACTCCGACTACGGGCTGTCGGGCTCGATCTACACCGCCGACCTCGGGCGAGCCCTGCGGGTGTCCCGGGCCGTCCAGGCCGGCAACCTCAGTGTCAACTCCCACTCCTCGGTGCGCTACTGGACCCCGTTCGGTGGGTTCAAGCAGTCCGGGCTCGGGCGCGAGCTGGGTCCTGACGCCCCGCACGGCTTCACCGAGGAGAAGAACGTCTTCCTCAGCGACGGTTGAGCATGATCATCTGTCGAACCGACCACGAAGGAGCAAGATCATGACCGGACGCGTGCAGGGCAGGGTGGCCGTGGTCACCGGCGGCTGCTCGGGGATCGGCCTCGCGAGCGTGCGCCGGCTGGCCGCGGAGGGCGCCCGGATCGTCATCGGCGACGTCGACGACGCCCGGGGCCCGGTGGTGGCGGAGTCGGTGCAGGGCACCTACGTCCGCACCGACGTCACGAGCAAGGAGGACGTGGACGCCCTCTTCGCGACGGCCCGGAACACCTACGGCGCGGTCGACATCGCCTTCAACAACGCGGGGATCTCGCCCCCGGAGGACGACTCGATCCTGGACACCGACCTCGACGCCTGGCGCCGGGTGCAGGAGGTGAACCTGACCAGCGTCTACCTGTGCTGCAAGGCGGCGCTGCCGCACATGATCGAGCAGGGCCGGGGGTCGATCATCAACACGGCCTCCTTCGTGGCGGTGATGGGGGCGGCGACCTCGCAGATCTCCTACTCCGCGTCCAAGGGCGGCGTGCTGTCGATGAGCCGTGAGCTCGGTGTCCAGTTCGCCCGGCAGGGGATCCGGGTGAACGCGCTGTGCCCCGGGCCCGTCAACACGCCGCTGCTGCGCGAGCTGTTCGCCTCGGACCCGGAGCGGGCCGCCCGCCGGCTGGTGCACGTCCCGATCGGCCGCTTCGCCGAGCCCGACGAGATCGCGAACGCCGTGCTGTTCCTGGCCTCCGACGAGTCCAGCTTCATCACCGCGAACACCTTCCTGGTGGACGGCGGGATCAGCGGCGCGTACGTGACGCCGCTGTGAACCGCCCGCTGATCGGCCTCAGCTGCTACCGCGAGCAGGCGGCGTGGGGCGTGTGGAACGCGGAGGCAGACCTGCTGGGCTCGCTCTACGCACGCTCGGTGGAGGCCGCGGGAGGGATCGCGGTGCTGCTGCCGCCGCAGGACACGGGAGCGGCCGAGGTGGTCGATCGCCTCGACGGGCTCGTCATCAGCGGCGGGGCCGACGTGGAGCCGACCCGGTACGGCGCCGAGAGCCAGCCCCGGACCCAGGCGCCCCGTCCGGACCGCGACGCCTGGGAGCTGGCGCTGCTGGACCGGGCGGCGGCGCTCGGCACCCCGGTGCTGGGCATCTGCCGCGGGCTGCAGGTGATGGCCGTGCACGCCGGCGGGACCCTGCAGCAGCACCTGCCCGACGTGGTCGGGCACGACGACCACTCACCGGGCGGGGACGCGTTCGGCCTGGTGCCGGTGGCCACGGCCACCCGCTCCACGGTCCGCGCCCTCGTCGGTCCGGACCTGCAGGCCACCTGCCACCACCACCAGAGCGTCGTCACCCACCCCGGGCTGGTGGCCACGGCCCACGCCGGCGACGGCACCGTGGAGGCGCTGGAGGACCCGGACCGCCCGTTCTGGCTGGGCGTCCAGTGGCACCCCGAGCACGGCGATGACCTCCGCCTGTTCCGCGGCCTCGCCCAGGCCGCGCGTGCTTTTGGCCCTCGCTCCGCTCGGGCGCGGCCCGCGCTCTGACCCGTCGGCCTTTCACCTCCTTCGGAGGTGCGGGTCGTCGATGCCGAAGGTGCGGACCGGACCCGGACCGCTCGTCCGGGTCTCGAACCGCACGGTCACCCGGCCCAGGCCGGAGCCCCACACCCAGCCCGGTCCGTGCTCGTCGTGCTCCACGTCGGCGCCGGGCGTCCAGCCCGACCCCCGCCGCGGCCCGGCCGCCGGCTCTTCCGCGCCCTGCCCCGCCGGCCCGGTGACCGGGTCCGGGTTCGCCTCGTCCGCGTCGGCGAACAGGTCCTCCTGCAGCACGTCGGTCAGCCCGGCGACGCCCACCCCCAGCAGCCGCACGCCGTCGGTGACGTCGACCCCCGCGAGCAGCGCCTGCGCCACCGAGGTGATCACCTCCCCGCGGTCCGTGGCGCTCGCCAGCGTCCGGGAGCGGGTGACGGTGGAGAAGTCGTGCCGGCGGAGCTTGAGGGTGACGGTCCGCGCGAACATCCCGGACGCGGCCAGCCGGCGGGCGACCTGGGTGGCGTGCCGGCGGAGCACGGCCGTGAGCTCGGCGACGTCGGTCAGGTCCCGCTCGAAGGTGTCCTCGGTGGAGATGGACTTGGCCTCGCGCTCGGCGACGACGGGGCGGTCGTCGCGGGCGTGGGCCAGGGCCACCAGGCCCTCGGCGAGGTTGCGGCCCACGACCTGGGCCAGCTCCTCCACCGCGACCGCCTGCAGGTCGCCCACCCGGTGCAGCCCCACGCGCTGCAGCTTGTCGACCGTGACCGGGCCGACGCCCGGGATGACCCCGACCGGCATCGGGGCCAGCAGGGCCACCTCGCTGCCCGGCTCGACGATCCGGCTGCCGTCGGGCTTGGCCAGCTCGCTCGCGATCTTCGCCATGAACTTCGAGGTGGCGACGCCCACCGACGCCGTCAGTCCGTCGGTCGCCTCGGTGACGGCGGCCCGGAGCTCGTCCACCACCTGCTGCAGCGCGGGCGTGGCGTACCCGGGCACCGAGTCCGCCGCCCGCAGGTCGACGAAGGCCTCGTCGAGACTGAGCGGTTCGACCAGCGGCGACAGCGCGCGCAGCCGCTCCATCACCTGGGCGCTGGCCTCTCGGTAGGCGCCGAATCGGCCGCCGAGGAAGGCGGCGTGCGGGCAGCGTCGGCGGGCCTCCCCGCCGGGCATCGCCGACCGCACCCCGAACACCCGGGCCTCGTAGGAGGCGGTGGCGACGACGCCGCGGGCGCCGACACCGCCGACGACGACCGGCTTCCCCCGCAGGGAGGGCTTGTCGCGCTGCTCGACGGCGGCGAAGAACGCGTCGAGGTCGAGGTGCAGCACGGAGGCCTCGGGTCGCACCTCCCCATTCTGACGCCGCCGAGGGCACGGGGGCCGCTGCGGCCGGGGGCGGCGGGCGGCTCGGGGCAAATCCTGAGGTGCGCGGTCCATACTCGGCTCAGTGCGCAGCTGGCGGACGGTGTCGCACGTCGACACCGCCGGCCCGTCCACCGCGACCGTGCGCTCGAGCGGTGCGGCCAAGGGGTTGGTGGGGGCGATGTCTCGGGGCGCTCCCACCAGCCCCTTCCTGTGGTCCGGTCATCGCCGGGACCGCTCCGGCGGCCGTCTTCGAGGGCCCCTGCATCCCGCCAGGACGCGCGCGTCGACCAGGCCCGGCCGTTGTCGGTAGGTTGACCGCGCGGCACCGGGGTAACACCTCGGGGGCGGCGTTGCCCCCTTCCGCATCGAACGATCACGAGTACAGAGGTTGAAGACATGGATATCTGGCCTGGAAGGCCCTACCCGCTCGGTGCGACCTACGACGGCAGTGGCGTGAACTTCGCGATCTTCTCCGAGGTCGCCGACAAGGTCGAGCTCTGCCTGATCGACGAGTCCGGGGCCGAGACCCGCCACGAGCTGGTGGAGGTCGACGGCTACGTCTGGCACGCCTACGTGCCGAACGTGCAGCCGGGCATCCGCTACGGCTACCGGGTGCACGGGCCCTACGACCCGGAGAACGGCCACCGTGCCAACCCGTCGAAGCTGCTGCTGGACCCCTACGCGAAGGCGATCGACGGTCAGATCGACGGCGACGAGTCGCTGTTCAGCTACCGCTTCAACGACCCCGACGCGTTCAACACCGACGACTCGCTGGGTCACACGATGCTGTCGGTGGTGACCAACCCCTTCTTCGACTGGGGTCACGACCGTCCGCCGCGCCACGAGTACCACGAGAGCGTCATCTACGAGATGCACGTCAAGGGTCTGAGCATGACCCACCCCGACGTGCCCGACGAGGTCCGCGGCACCTACGCGGCCATGGGCCACCCGGCCATCATCGAGCACCTGACCTCGCTCGGCGTCACCGCGGTGGAGCTGCTGCCCGTGCACCAGTTCGTCAACGACTCCCACCTGGTGGACCAGGGCCTGTCGAACTACTGGGGCTACAACACCATCGGCTTCCTCGCCCCGCACAACGGCTACGTCAGCTCGAACGCCACCGGCGCCCAGACCACCGAGTTCAAGGCGATGGTCAAGGCGCTGCACGCGGCGAACATCGAGGTCATCCTCGACGTGGTCTACAACCACACCGCGGAGGGCAACGAGAAGGGCCCGACGATCGCGTTCCGCGGGATCGACAACCTCAACTACTACCGGCTGGTGGACGAGGACAAGAGCCACTACTACGACACCACCGGCACCGGCAACAGCCTGCTCATGCGCAGCCCGCACGTGCTGCAGCTGATCATGGACTCACTGCGCTACTGGGTGACCGAGATGCATGTCGACGGCTTCCGCTTCGACCTCGCCGCGACGCTGGCCCGCCAGTTCCACGAGGTGGACAAGCTGAGCGCCTTCTTCGACATCATCCAGCAGGACCCGGTGGTCTCTCAGGTCAAGCTGATCGCGGAGCCCTGGGACCTGGGCGACGGCGGCTACCAGGTGGGCAACTTCCCGCCCCTGTGGACGGAGTGGAACGGCAAGTACCGCGACACCGTGCGCGACTTCTGGCGCGGGGAGCCGGCCGCGCTGGCCGAGTTCGCCTCCCGGATCACCGGGTCCAGCGACCTGTACAACCACTCCGACCGCCGCCCGACCGCGTCGATCAACTTCGTCGTGGCCCACGACGGCTTCACCCTGCGCGACCTCGTCTCCTACAACGAGAAGCACAACGACGCCAACGGCGAGGGCGGGAACGACGGCGAGAGCCACAACCGCTCCTGGAACTGCGGCGTCGAGGGCGAGACCGACGACCCGGAGATCCAGGCGCTGCGGCTGCGCCAGCAGCGCAACTTCATCACCACGATGATGGTCAGCCAGGGTGTGCCGATGCTGGCGCACGGCGACGAGCTGGGCCGCACGCAGAGCGGCAACAACAACGTCTACGCCCAGGACAACGAGCTGGCCTGGGTCGACTGGGAACTCGACGGGGACCAGAAGGAGCTGCTCGCCTTCACCTCGGCCGCGATCGCCCTGCGCAAGGCGCACCCGGTGCTGCGTCGTCGTCGCTTCTTCGGCGGTGACGCCGCCCGCGGTGGCCAGAGCGAACTCGGCGACATCGAGTGGCTGCGCAACGACGGCAACCCGATGGACGACGCGGACTGGGGCACCGGCTACGCCCAGAGCCTGGTGGTCTTCCTCAACGGTGACGCCATCCCCGAGTCCGACGCGATGGGCCGCCGGGTGGTGGACGACCACTTCCTGCTGATGTTCAACGCCTCCGGGGAGGACATCACGTTCACGGTGCCGCCGGAGCCGTTCGGCAACCACTGGGTGGTGCAGCTGGACACCGGAGACGGAACCGTCGGCCCCGTCCTCGACGCGCCGTGGGACGCGGGCACCGAGCACGTGGTGGCCCCGCACTCGATGGTGGTGCTGTCCACCGAGGTGGTGCCGGAGTCCGAGCGCGAGGCGGCAGCCGAGCGTGCGACGGAGGCGTCGGCCCACGTGGCCAAGCGGTCGGAGAACCCGCCGCACGCGCCGAAGCCGACCCGACCCAAGAAGTAGGCCACGCGTCCCGGGTCCGGCGGTCCACCCGCCGGACCCGGAGACGTGCAGCCTAGAAGGCGTCGCCGGTGCGCCAGGCCATCTCCTGCAGCGCCCAGGTGTTGCCGTCGGGGTCGCCGAAGAACGCGTACCGGACGCCACCCCCGACGTCGCTGACCTCGCCGACGTCCACGCCGCGGCCGAGGAGCTCCTCCCGTGCGGCATCGAGGTCGGCCACCACGAGGTGCAGCCCCTTGACGGTCCCGGGCGCCATCTCCGAGATCGGGCCCATGCCGGTGCCGATGACGATGGAGCAGGCGGACCTGGGCGGTGTCAGCTGGACCACCCGCATGCCAGGCGTGGGCTGCACGTCGACGTCGAGGGCGAAGCCCAGCTGGTCGGTGTAGAAGGCCTTGGCGCGGTCGACGTCGGCGACCGGCACGGGAACGAGCTCGAGCAGCATGTCCATACCGGCGACCCTAGGGCGCGAGGGCGCCGAGGGCGTGGCCGGCGGGTGTCAGCCCGGGGGGAGGGCGACGCCGGTGAGCCGGGCGGCCGTGGCCAGGAACTGTTCCTGGAGCCCGACGTCCAGGGCGGCCGGGTTGGGCTCGCGGATCTGGCGTTGGTGCAGGTAGCGGCCGCTGACCCGGGCACCGCCGTCGTCACTGGTGGCCAGCCAGACGGAGGTGTCGGCCCCGGCCGGGAGCTCCTCGGTCGCTCCGGCACCGCCCATCCGGGTCTTGATCCATCCGGGGTCGACGGCGTTGCTGAGGGTGCCGGGCCAGTGCCGGGCGACGGCGAAGGCCAGGACGACGTCCCACAGCTTGGAGTCGGAGTAGGCCTGCATGCCGTTCCAGGGACGGGCGGCGAAGTCGAGGTCGTCGAGGTGCGGCTCGCCCCGCGCCTCCAGCCCAGAGGTCAGGTAGACCAGCCGCCGCGGGGCCGGGGCCAGCACGGTGAGCAGGTAGGGCGCGAGGACGTTGACCTGGAAGGTCAGCTCGTGGCCGTCCTCGGTCAGCCGGCGCTCGTCCTGGCCCCCGACGCCGGCGTTGTGCACCACCGCGTCCAGCCGGCCCAGGGCGGCCACCGACGTCCCCAGGTCCCGCGTCGAGGCCAGGGAGGCGAGGTCGCCGATGACGACGTCCGCCGCCCCGGGTACCGCGGCCCGCGCCTGCTCGGCACGCTCGTCGTTGCGGGCGTGGAGCACCACCCGGTGCCCCGCCGCGGCGAGGTCGAGGGCGGTCTGGCGCCCGATGCCGTCGCTCGAACCCGTCACCAGCACCGTCGCCATCACGCCGCTCCCGTCACTGCTGCACTCGTGGTCACCTGCTGGATGCTACGAGGCGCAGGTCAAGCCGAGGCGACGACCGGCACGTCGGCGCCCCGGAGGCGCACCTCGTCGACCCCCCGGTTGGCCAGCTGGTCGGCACGCTCGTTCCCGGGGTCGCCCGAGTGACCCTTCACCCAGACCCAGGTGATCGTGTGGCGGGCCACCTCCGTGTCCAGGGCGCGCCAGAGGTCCTCGTTCTTCACCGGCTTCTTGGCCGCCGTCCGCCAGCCGTTGCGCTTCCAGGCGGGCAGCCAGTCGTTGAGGCCGTTCATCACGTAGGTCGAGTCGACGTGCAGACGCACCTCGCACGGGGCCTTGAGCGCCCGGAGGGCCTGGATCACCGCGGTCAGCTCCATCCGGTTGTTGGTGGTCACCTGCTCACCCCCGAACAGCTCGCGCTCGTGCTCACCCGACCGCAGCCAGGCTCCCCAGCCGCCCACCCCGGGGTTGCCCTTGCAGGCTCCGTCGCTCCAGATCTCGACCGCGTTCACGCCGGTCATGATCGCAGGTCGGCCCCGGAGTGACCCTCAGCCCTCTTCCAGCAGGCCGCTCCCTGCGCCACCATGGCGGGATGAGCACCGTGACCGGGCAGCAGATCGCCGACGCCGGGCTGGAGGGGTGGGTCAACCTGCTCGGCGGGCTGCAGACCCGCATCGCGACAGCCGACTTTGCTACCGGGCTGACCCTGGTGAACGCCATCGGGGCGGCCGCCGAGGAGCTGGACCACCACCCCGACCTCGACCTGCGGTACAGCCACGTCGACGTCCGGCTGCGCAGCCACGACGTCGGCGGGGTGACGGGCCGCGACATCCGGCTGGCTCGCCGGGTGACCCAGCTGGCTGCCGCGGCGGGGCTCCGGACGAGCGAGCAGGGCGTCGCCCGCTTGGAGCTGGGCCTCGACAGCCCGGACGCCGCCGCCGTGCTGCCGTTCTGGGGGGCCGTGCTGGGGATGGCCGACCAGGCCGGACGGGGCCAGGACCTGGTGGACCCGACCGACGTGCTCCCCGCCGTCTGGTTCCAGCCCTCCGGGACAGAGGAACCGCGCCAGCGCTGGCACCCCGACCTCTGGGTGGACCCGTCGGAGGTCCAACCCCGGATCGACGCGGCGCTCGCCGCCGGGGGCACCCTGGTGGACGACGAAGCAGCCCCGGCCTTCTGGGTGCTGGCCGACAGCCAGGGGAACCGGGTCTGCCTCTGCACCTGGCAGGACCGAGACTGAGCCCCTGAACGCGCTCTTCCAGAGCTGCCCCACCGGCCCGGCGTCCGGGGGCGCCTCGTAGCGTCAGAGCATGCGCTTGGCAACCTTCAACATCCTGCACGGGCGGAGCCTGCGCGACGGGCAGGTGGACCCCGACCGGCTCGCCGAGGCGGTCCGCAGGCTCGACCCGGACGTGCTCGCCCTGCAGGAGGTGGACCGGGCCCAGGACCGGTCCCACCGCGCCGACCTGACCGCGGTGGCCGCCGCCGCCATGGGTGCGGTCGCCTCGCGGTTCGCGCCCACGCTGCTGGGGACGCCGGGCGCGCGCTGGGTGCAGCCAGGTGACCGCGACGACCCGGGCGCCGCGTCCTACGGGGTGTCGCTGCTCTCCCGGTACCCGGCGACGGCCTGGCGGGTCCTGAGGCTTCCGCGCGTCCCCTTCCGGGTGCCGCGGACGGGCCGGTACCTCTGGCCGCGGCGCCTTGCTCCCGAGGAGCTCCGGGTCGCGCTGGTGGGCCGCTTCCAGACCCCGCACGGTCCGCTCACCGCGGTCTCCACACACCTGTCCTTCTTGCCGGGGTGGGGACAGCTGCAGCTGCTCGCGATCCGCCGGGCCCTGGCCGGTGTGCGGGGTCCCGTGGTGCTCATGGGGGACCTCAACGTGGCTCGGCGACAGCCGGCCCTGCTCACCGGGTTCCGGTCCCTGGGCCACGCGCTGACCATGCCCGCCCACCACCCGGTCCGCCAGATCGACCACATCCTGCTGCGGGGACGGCTCGGCCCCGTCCGGTCGGTGGAGAGCCCCCGGCTGGAGCTGTCGGACCACCGGCCGCTGGTGGTCGAGCTGGGCGAGGGCACGGGGGACCACGGCCTGGCCGAGGTCGCTGACTAGGCTGGAGCACCGTGTGCGGGGCCAGCGCGCCGGAACGGCGCCGCCTCCAGACGACGAGGAGGAACCACCATGGGGACTGTCCCCACGATCGACCTGAACAACGGCCAGACCATCCCGCAGCTCGGCTTCGGGGTCTTCCAGATCGAGCCCGCCGAGACCGCGGACGCGGTGCGCCAGGCACTCGAGATCGGCTACCGGCACATCGACACGGCCGAGATGTACGGCAACGAGGCGGGGGTGGGCCAGGGCGTCCGCGACGCGGGCCTGGACCGCGACGAGGTCTACATCACCAGCAAGCTCAACAACGGGTTCCACGAGCCCGACGCGGCCCGGCGGGCCTTCGACCAGACCCTCGAGGAGCTGGGGACGGACCACGTCGACCTCTTCCTCATCCACTGGCCGCTGCCCACCCAGTACGGCGGTGACTTCGTCTCCACCTGGAAGGTCCTCGAGGAGTTCTACCGGTCCGGCCGCGCCCGGTCGATCGGGGTCTCGAACTTCCAGGTCAACCACCTGCGTCGCCTGGCGCAGGAGTGCGACGTCGTGCCGGCGGTCAACCAGATCGAGGTGCACCCGTACCTGCTGAACAGCGAGGTCCGGGCCTACGGGGCCGAGCACGGCATCGCCACCGAGGCCTGGTCCCCGATCGCGCAGGGCGGTGTCCTGGGTGACCCGGCCATCGTCACCGTGGCCGAGCGGCTGGGCCGCACGCCGGCGCAGGTGACGCTGCGCTGGCACATCCAGCGCGGCGACATCATCTTCCCCAAGTCCACGACGCCGTCGCGGATCAAGGAGAACTTCGAGCTCTTCGACTTCGAGCTGACCGAGAGCGACATGGTCGCGATCTCCGCCCTCGACAAGGGCGAGGCAGGGCGGACGGGCCCGAACCCGGACGTCTTCGACTACATCCCGGCCTGAGCCGGCGCGGGCCCGCCCCGGACCGGGGCGGGCTCAGCGCAGGTCCCGCGCCCCACCGTCGGCCGCCCCGTCCGGGAGCTCCGCGCCCGGCGGCCTGCCGACCGGCAGCCCTGCGGGCTCGGTGACCTCGGGGTCCACGTCAGCCGGGGCGAAGGGCCGCGTCGTACCGGCGACGAGGGTGGCCAGGCCGAGCAGGGCGGCAGTCACGGTGAGCGCCCGCAAGATCCCGACGTGGTCGCCCAGGAAGCCGATCAGCGGGGGACCGGCGAGGAAAGCGGTGTAGCCGATCGAGGCGACGACGCTGACCCGGCCCGCCGCCCGGCGGGGGTCGTCGGCGGCCGCGCTCATGCCCACCGGGAAGCCGAGTGCGGTGCCCAGCCCCCAGAGCACCGCACCGGCCGCGGCGACCGGCAGCACCTGACCGAAGACGACCAGCAGCAGCCCCACCAGCGCGACCAGGGCCGAGCCGCGCAGGGCGGTCACCCGCCCGTACCGGTCGATCAGCGGGGGGCCGTACCAGCGTCCGAGGGTCATCGCGGCGAGGAAGGCGGCGAAGACCAGCGGCCCGGTCACCGGGGCCGTGCCGTAGCCGTCGAGCACGGCGACCGCCAGCCAGTCGTTCCCCGTCCCCTCGGTGAACGCCATGCAGAGCACGAAGACCCCGATCAGCAACGTCCGGGGCTCGGTCCAGGCGGCCAGCGGGTGCCGGGTCCGACCCGCCGCCCCCCGGCACCGCCTCCGGGGCGGCGGTCACCACCGGCAGGAAGCGCCGGGTCCCCAGCGGCACGGCGACGGCGATGACGGCAGCCGCGGCCGCCAGGTGGACTGCGACCGGCACGTCGAGCGCGACCATCGCGGCCCCGCCGAGAGCCCCCACCACCGTCCCCACGCTGAACCCGGCGTGGAAGCGCGGCATGATCGGCTGCCCGAGCCGCTGCTCCACCGCAGCGCCCTCGACGTTCATGGCGACGTCCCACGTGCCGTTGCCGAAGCCGATCAGGAACAGCCCGACGACGACCGGGAGCACGCCCGCCTCGTAGCCGAGGGCCACCACGACCAGACCGGTGGCGAGGCAGCACGCCATCGCGGTGATGGTGCGCGCCGTGCCCAGCCGGGTCACGACGATGCCCGCCAACGGCAGGGCGACCAGCGAGCCGACGGCGACAGCCAGCAGCACCAGGCCCAGCGTGGAGGGGGAGGCCTGGAGCGCGTCGCGGACCTGCGGGATGCGGGACGCCCAGGTGGCGAAACCGAAGCCGCTGCCGATGAAGGCGAGGTAGGTGGCGTTCCGGGCCGAGAGCACCTCGCGGGAGTGGTCGGTGCGGGTGCGGGTCGTTTCCATGTCGCTGGCGACGCTACCGGTCCTGCGGGCCACCGGTTGACGGGAACATCGCCATGCGGAGCCGACTTGACCACAGGGTGACCCAGGACGCAGCCGAGCAGACGACCCGAGCGCCGACGACGCAGGCCGCGTGGACGCCCCGGCTGCTCGCGCTCGCCTTCACCGCAGCGATGGCCGTCAGCGTCATCTACCTCCCCCAGTCGCTGCTGACCGACGTGGCCGCCGACCTCGGAGCCAGTCCTCAGCGGGCCGGTCTGGTGGCCACCGCGGTGCAGGCCGGCTACGCGCTGGGGATCGTGCTGCTGGTCCCGCTCGCCGACCGGGTGCACCCTAGTCGGCAGGTGAGCGTGCAGTCGGTACTGCTGGCCGCCGCGCTCGTGCTGTCCGCGGTGCTGCCCACCGTCGCCGCGGTCGCGGCCGGGTTCGCCGTCGTCGGGCTGGTCGCCAACATCGCGCAGGTCCTCATCCCGGCTGCGGGCCGGCTCGCCCCTCCCGAGCGCCGGGGCGCCACCACGGCGACGATCGTCGGCGCGCTGTCGGCGGGCATCTTCGGCGGCCGGATCGTCTCCAGCCTGCTCGTGGAGACCTTCGGCTGGCGCTGGGTGACGGTCGGCTCCGCCCTGCTGGTGGTGGCCAGCCTGCCGTTCGCCCGGTGGGCCCTGCGCGGCGCCGCCGTCCCGGCGGGGGCGGGCACCCCCTACCCCCGGCTGCTGCTGGAGACCCTCGCGCTCCTCCGCCGCAGCCCGGTGCTCTGGCAGTCCGCGCTGCTGCAGTTCTTCGTCTTCGCCACCTTCAACTCCGCCTGGACGGTGATGGTGCTGCACCTCACGGCCGAGCCCTACGGCTGGAGCGTCCGATCCGCCGGCCTGTTCGGACTGGTGGGCCTGGCCGCCGGGCTCATCACCCCGTTCGCCGGGCGACTGGTCGACCGCTTCGCGACGCTGCCGGTCGCCGGCGCAGCCCTGGCGGTCATGCTGGTCGCCATGGCCTGGGTGGTCGTCGACGCAGACCGGCTGGTGCCCTTTGCGCTCAGCATGCTCGCCCTCACCGCGGCCGGCCAGCTGCACCAGTCGGCCCAGCAGAACCGGGTGCTCGCCGTCGACCCGGCGCGGGCCGCTCAGGCCAACACCGTGTTCATGTTCTTCGTGTTCCTGGGGGGCTCGACCGGGGCGTTCCTCGGCCCGGCCGCCTACGCCGGCGGGGGGATGGCCCGGGTGGGGCTGCTCGGCTGTGGACTGCTGGTGCTCGCCCTGCTGGCGTGGGTGGCGATCACGCGGCACACCCGTCGTGCGGCGCGACCCGAGGCGGCGACGGCCTGAGGAACGGTTCTGGAGCGGGTGACGAGAATCGAACTCGCGTAGCCAGTTTGGAAGACTGGGGCTCTACCATTGAGCTACACCCGCGGGGGCTGACGAAACCCCGGTATCCAACCACATCCGTGGAGCCGGGGCACATCCGCGGCGGCGCCGACGGCCACCTGGTCGGGGCGACAGGACTCGAACCTGCGATCTTCTGCTCCCAAAGCAGACGCGCTAGCCACTACGCTACGCCCCGCGACCGCCCGTCCGGCATGCACGGCGTCGAGGCCCGAGTGTAGGGCACCGACCGACCGCGACCAATCCTGGTTTTGGCCCGCCCGCCTGCCCGGAAGTAAGATGACCGATGCTCTAGACGAGCGTGACCCGGGGTCGTCCGACCGATGCCCCTGGGACGCCAACCCCAATCCAGGAGTGACAAGAGTGCCCAGCACTGTCGAGCAGCTGAGCCCCACGCGGGTCAAGATCACCGTCGAGGTGCCGTTCACCGATCTCAAGCCCAGCATGGACAAGGCCTACGCCGAGATCGCCAAGACCATCAGCATCCCCGGCTTCCGCCGCGGCAAGGTGCCTCCGATGGTGATCGACCAGCGCTTCGGGCGCGGCGCGGTGATCCAGGAGGCGTTCAACGACTCCTGGATGCGCTTCTACGGGGCCGCGGTGGCCGAGAATCAGCTGGCCCCCCTGGCTCAGCCCGAGGTGGAGGTCACCAAGCTCGAGGACGGCGACGTCATCGAGTTCACCGCCGAGGTGGACGTGCGACCCGACTTCGACCTGCCGGACTTCGCCGGCATCACCGCCACCGTCGACGCCCTCGAGGTGCCCGAGACCCAGGTCGACGAGCAGATCGACGTCCTGCGCAGCCGCTTCGGCTCGCGCGAGACCGTCGAGCGGCCGGCCGCGGACGGCGACGTGCTCACCATCAACCTGGTTGCCACCCAGAACGGCGAGGCGCTGCCGGACGCGACCGCGGAGGACCTCGAGTACACCGTCGGCTCCGGCCAGATGCTCGACGGTCTCGACGAGGCCGTCACCGGGCTGTCGGCGGGGGAGTCGAAGACCTTCGCCTCCACCCTGGTCGGCGGTCCCCTCAAGGACGAGCAGGCCGACATCGAGGTCACCGTGACCAAGGTGCAGGCACAGGAGCTGCCGGCGGCCGACGACGAGCTGGCCCAGCAGGCCTCGGAGTTCGACACGATCGAGGAGCTGCGGGCCAGCATCGCCGACCGGCTCAGCGCGATGGCCCGCCTCGACCAGGCCGGCCGCGCCCGCGACGCCGTCCTGGAGGAGCTGCTCTCCCGGGTCGACATCGCCGTGCCGGAGCAGATCCTGGCCTCGGAGACCGACGCGCGGAAGCAGCAGATCACCTCCCAGCTCGCGCAGGCCCAGCTCAGCCTCGAGCAGTACCTGAGCGAGGCCGAGGAGGGGCAGACCGAGGACGAGTTCTGGGCCGACATCGAGGAGCGCTCCACCCAGGCGCTCAAGGCGCAGATGGTGCTCGACAAGGTCGCGGACGAGCGGCAGGTCGGGATCGACCAGAACGACCTGACCCAGCACATCATCCGCAAGGCGCAGCAGGACAACGTGCCGCCGCAGCAGGTCGCGGACCACCTGCAGGAGCACCCGCACCACATCGACGAGTACATGACCGAGATCCGTCGCGGCAAGGCGCTCGCGTTGATCGTCGAGTCGGCCACGGTCACCGACAGCAACGGCGCTCCCGTCGAGCTGGCGAATCTCCGTGAGGACGGCACCATCGCCGATCCCAACCAGGAGAGCGAGGTCGTCGAGGGTGCTGTCCTCGAGGCGCCCGACGCGGACTCCGAGGCCGGGGACGCACCGGTCGGCGAGCAGGAGCAGGGCCAGGAGCAGAACCAGGCCTGACCGTCCGTCTCAGCAGGGCCCCCGTCCGGTTCCGGGCGGGGGCCCTGCTGCGTCCTGCGCCGACAGCGAACACGGCCGCAGGGACGTCGGCTGTCAGTGCTGCGCGGTAGGTTCGTCGACGTGAACGCACACTCCGAGTACCCACGCCAGGCGGGCGTCGTCCAGCCCCGCGCAGCGAGCCGGAACGGCATCGGCCTGGACGACAACGTGTACCAGGCGCTGCTGCAGAACCGCATCATCTTCCTCGGATCCGAGGTGCGCGACGAGAACGCCAACGCGATCTGCGCGCAGATGCTGCTGCTGAACGCCGAGGACCCGCATCGCGACATCTACCTCTACATCAACTCCCCGGGTGGCTCGGTGGACTCTGGCATGGCGATCTACGACACCATGAACTGGATCTCCAACGACGTGGCCACGGTGGCCATGGGCCTCGCGGCCTCGATGGGGCAGTTCCTGCTCTGCGCCGGCACGAAGGGCAAGCGCTACGCGCTCCCGCACAGCCGGATCATGATGCACCAGCCCTCGGGTGGCCTCGGCGGCACCGCGAGCGACATCCGGATCCAGGCCGAGCAGTCGCTCCACATCAAGAACGTGATGCAGCGGCTGATCGCCGAGCACACCGGGCAGACGCTCGAGCAGATCGAGGCCGACTCCGACCGCGACCGCTGGTTCACCGCCGAGGACGCGCTCAAGTACGGCCAGATCGACCACGTCTACGCCTCCGCGGCGCAGATCCCGTCCTCCCAAGCCCCCAACCAGTAAGGAGCGTGCGATGAGCAACGCATCGTTCGGCGCGCCCCGCGCTGAGGGTCAGCCGTTCGCGCCGACCATGGACTACTACATCCCGCAGTGGGAGGAGCGCACCTCCTACGGGATGCGGCGCATCGACCCTTACACCAAGCTGTTCGAGGACCGGATCATCTTCCTCGGCACGCCGATCTCGGACGAGATCGCCAACGCGGTCATGGCCCAGCTGCTCTGCCTGCAGCAGATGGACGCCGACCGCGACATCGAGATCTACATCAACTCCCCGGGTGGCTCGTTCACCGCCCTGACCGCGATCTACGACACGATGCGCTACATCAAGCCCGACGTGCGCACCGTCTGCCTCGGCCAGGCCGCCTCGGCCGCCGCGGTGATCCTGGCCGCCGGGACCAAGGGCAAGCGTCTCGCCCTGCCGAACAGCCGCATCCTCATCCACCAGCCGGCCACCGAAGGCGGCTACGGCCAGTCCTCCGACATCGAGATCCAGGCGCGGGAGATCCTCCGCATCCGGTCCCTGATGGAGGGGATGCTGTCCAGCGACACCGGCAAGAGCGCCGAGGAGGTCAGCCGGGACATCGAGCGCGACAAGTACCTGACGGCCGAGCAGGCGCTGGAGTACGGCATCATCGACGAGATCCTGACCTCCCTCAAGGCCGTCGACGCCTGAGCTCATCCGGTGGCCCCGGCTCGGCGAAAGGTCCTGCACCTTCACGCCGGGCCGGGTCTAACCTGAAGGTCCCGTCCAGCCCCTGCGGCCTGGTGGACAGCAGCACCAAGGAAAGGAACGGTCGTGGCGCGCATCGGAGAGAGCGGCGACCTGCTGAAGTGCTCGTTCTGCGGAAAGAGCCAGAAGCAGGTCAAGAAGCTGATCGCCGGACCAGGTGTCTACATCTGCGACGAGTGCATCGATCTCTGCAACGAGATCATCGAGGAGGAGTTCTCCGAGGGCGCCGAGGTGGGTCTGCTGGAGGAGCTGCCGAAGCCGCACGCGATCCGCGCCTTCCTCGACGGCTACGTGATCGGCCAGACCGGGGCCAAGAAGGCGCTGGCCGTCGCGGTCTACAACCACTACAAGCGGGTCCAGGCCCAGGCCCAGGCCGCCAGCACCGCCCGTCGGGCCGAGGACGACGGGGTCGAGCTCAGCAAGTCGAACATCCTGCTGATCGGCCCCACCGGCTGCGGCAAGACCTACCTCGCCCAGACGCTGGCCAAGATGCTCAACGTGCCCTTCGCGATCGCCGACGCCACCGCGCTGACCGAGGCCGGCTACGTCGGGGAGGACGTCGAGAACATCCTGCTGAAGCTGATCCAGGCCGCCGACTTCGACGTCAAGAAGGCCGAGACGGGCATCATCTACATCGACGAGGTCGACAAGATCGCCCGCAAGAGCGAGAACCCCTCGATCACCCGCGACGTCTCCGGCGAGGGCGTGCAGCAGGCTCTGCTCAAGATCCTCGAGGGCACCAGCGCCAGCGTGCCGCCGCAGGGGGGACGCAAGCACCCGCACCAGGACTTCATCCAGATCGACACCACCAACGTGCTCTTCATCGTCGGCGGTGCCTTCGCCGGTCTCGACCACATCATCTCCAGCCGGGTCGGGAAGCGCCCGCTCGGCTTCAACAACGACTCGGCCACCCGTCGCCCCGAGTCCGAGGACCCCTTCGAGGACGTGCGGCCCGAGGACCTGGTGAAGTTCGGCCTGATCCCGGAGTTCATCGGCCGCCTACCGATGATCGCCTCGGTCAGCCCGCTGGACCGCGAGGCGCTGATCCGCATCCTGGTGGAGCCGAAGAACGCCCTGGTCAAGCAGTTCAAGAAGCTGTTCGAGCTCGACGGCGTCGAGCTGGAGTTCAGCGACGACGCGGTCGACGCGATCGCCGACCTCGCCCTGCTGCGCGGGACGGGGGCCCGGGGTCTTCGCGCGATCCTGGAGGAGGTGCTGCTCAACGTCATGTACGACGTCCCGAGCAGCGAGGACGTCGCCCAGGTGATCATCACCGCCGAGGTGGTCAAGGACGCTGCCCTGCCGACCCTGGTGCCGCGCGAGAAGCTGGCCAAGCGCGAGCGTCGCGAGAAGTCCGCCTGACCGTCGTCGGTCAGGCCGTCGCCCCCACGGCTACCTATCGCCCCCGCTAGAGCGGGGGCGACTGGTAGTACAGGGGGCCTCGTCGTCCGAACGGGGTTGCGCCGCCGAGGCGGTCCAGGCCTCAGCCGTTGACGGCGGCGGCGAGGGAGGCGAGGGAGGACTCCATCGCCTCCTCGCTGACCAGCGGGAAGCCGAGCTTCTTGAGCAGCTCCTTGTCGGTGACGTGCGTCCAGTCGTAGGTCAGGGTCACGTCGGTCCGCTCGGAGCCGTCGGCCTTGAGCTCGTACACCCACTCCCACCCGGGCGGCTCGGTGCCGGCGGGGGCGGTCTTCCAGGCGATCAGGGTGTTGGGCTGGAAGCCGGTGACGTGGTTGTCGACCTGGTACTCCCCGCCCATGTGGGGGCCCTCCATGTCCATCCGGAAGGTGTCGCCCACGGCGCTGATGCGCTGGGGCTTCACCGCCGCGCGGAGGAAGCCGGAGCCGTCGAACTCGGTGTGCCGCTCGGGGTTGGAGAGCAGGTCGAAGATCGTCGCCGCGGGGGCGTTGATGGTCCGCGTGACCGTTTGCGTCGTCGTCATGACCTCAGTCTGGCCGATGGCCCGCCAGCGGACGTCCACCGGGTCCCGTCGTGCACGACCTTTCCAGCAGGTGGACCGCCGGGGAAGAGTCCGGCACCCGGCGGGGTTGGCCCCGGTATGAAGGCGATCATCTACACCGCGACCGGTGACCCCTCCGTCCTCCAGCTCGTCGACCGCGACGTGCCCGAGCCCGGGCCCGGCGAGGTCCGCGTCAGGATCGCCGTCTCGGGCGTCAACCCCACCGACTGGAAGTCCCGCGCCGGTGGCGGACCGGGGGAGGACCTGCCGTTCCCGGAGGTCACCCCGAACCAGGACGGTGCCGGCACGGTCGACGCCCTCGGCGCCGACGCAGCCGACCTCGCCCCGCGGCTCCAGGTCGGCAGCCCGGTCTGGACGTTCCTCTCCCAGCACGAGCGGCCCACCGGCACGGCGCAGGAGTACGTCGTCGTCCCTGTCGAGCACGTCGTCGCCCTGCCGGAAGGCGTCTCGTTCGACGTCGGGGCCTCGCTCGGCGTGCCGGCCATGACCGCCCATCGCGCGCTCACCGTCTCCGAGCAGGGCCCGTCACGCCTCGCGCCCGGGGCGCTCGAGGGCAAGGTCGTCCTGGTGGCCGGGGGAGCGGGAGCTGTCGGGCACGCCGCCGTGCAGCTGGCCCGCTGGGCCGGGGCCACTGTCGTCACCACCGTCAGCAGCGACGGCAAGGCTGCCCTTGCGACTGCCGCCGGGGCGCACCACGTCGTCAACTACCGCACCGGTGACCCCGCGGCGGAGATCTCGGCGATCGCCCCGGACGGTGTCGACCTCGTCGTCGAGGTGGCGCCCGGTCCCAACGCCGCTCTCAACGCGGCCGTGCTGGCCAACCACGGCACCGTGGCCTACTACGCCAACAACAACGGCGACACCGTCACCCTCGACGTGGTCCCGCACTTCGCCAAGAACATCCGCTACCAGGGTCTGCTGCTCTACACCGTCGGCGAGGACGCGCTGGCCGTCGCGGCGGAGGACATCACCCGGGCCCTCGTCGACGGCGCGCTGCCGGTCGGTGAGGAGGCCGGCCTGCCGCTGACGCGCTTCCCGCTGGAGCGCACGGCCGACGCGCACGCAGCAGTCGAGGCCGACGCCGTGGGGAAGGTGCTGGTCGACGTCGCCGGCTGAGCCCTGGTTACGCTTCGGTCCGTGGTGGGCGTGCACGGGCGGCAGCGGCTGGGACGGACCGGCGTCGAGGTCAGCCCGCTGGGTTTCGGGGCCGCCGCCCTCGGCAACCTGTACGCCCCGGTCAGCGACGAGGACGCGCAGGCGGCCGTCGACGCCGCCTGGGACGCCGGCATCCGCTACTTCGACACCGCACCCCACTACGGACTGGGGCTGTCGGAGCGGCGGCTCGGCACCGCCCTCGCCGGGCGCCCGCGCGAGGAGTTCGTCGTCTCCACCAAGGTGGGCCGGCTGCTGGTGGAGAATCCGCACCCCACAGGCTCCGACATGGCGCACCAGTTCGCGGTCCCCGACGCCCTCACCCGTGTCCGGGACTACTCCGCCGACGGCGTCCGGCGCAGCCTGGAGGCCAGCCTGGAGCGGCTCGGGCTGGACCGGGTGGACGTCGTGCTCGTGCACGACCCCGACGACGTGCTGGACCAGGCCGTCGACGAGTCGGTGCCCGCCCTGGTGGCCCTCCGGGATGAGGGTCTGGTCGGGGCCGTGGGCGTCGGGATGAACCAGTGGCAGGCGCTGCGTCGTTTCGTCGTCGAGACCGACGTGGACGTGATCATGGTCGCGGGGCGCTGGACCCTGGTCGACCGCTGTGCCGAGCCGTTGATGACGGCGGCGCAGGAGCGCTCGGTGTCGGTGCTGGCGGCGGCCGCGTACAACTCCGGGCTGCTCGCGGCGCCCTGGCCGGCCGACGACGCCCTCTTCGACTACGGCCCCGCGCCGGCTGAGGTGCTGGCCATCGCCCGCGCGTGGGCCGCCCGGGCGGAGCAGCATGGCGTGACGCTGCCCGACCTGGCCCTGCAGTTCCCGCTCCGCCACCCCGCCACCGCCGCGGTGGTGGTGGGGCTGCGCTCCCCGGCGGAGGTGGCGGCGGCCGCCGAGCGGTTGGCCCGGTCGGTCCCCGAGGCCGTCTGGGCCGAGCCAACCCCCTGACCTGGGACGACTGAGGCCGCTACTGTGCCGGGCGGGTGTCCTCGGCCAGCGTCACCCGGACGGCGACGGGGCCGTCGGCGTCGACCCACGTGACGTCGCCGCTGATCCGGCCCACCGCCCGCAGGTCGGCCTCGACGGCCCGCAGGCGGGCGAGCGCGTCGACCGGCCCGGAGAACTCCGCGGCCGCGACGTCGGTCCGCATCGAGACCTTGGCCTGGGACTTGGCCCCGCGGATCTCGACCAGCGCCGTCGACACCGCCGCCAGCACTGCCGGGTCGCCGTCGGTCCCCAGCTCGGCGCGCGTCGGCCAGGCTGCGGTGTGGATCGAGCCGTCCTTCCACCACGACCAGACCTCCTCGGTGGCGAAGGGCATGATCGGCGCGAGCAACCGCAGCATGACGTCCAGCGCCAGGGCCAGTGCGGCCTGCGCCGATCGCACCGTCGGGTCGGCCGGGTCGCCGTAGGCCCGCTCCTTCACCAGCTCGAGGTAGTCGTCGCAGAACTGCCAGAAGAACTGTTCGCTGGCCTCGAGAGCCCCGGTGTAGTCGAAGGCGTCGAAGGCGGTGGTCGCCGCCCCGACGACGTCGGCCAGCGCGGCCAGCATCGCGCGGTCCACCGGCTCGGCGACGGCGGCGAGGTCGGGGTCGGAGCTGATGGTCAGCACGAACTTCGAGGCGTTGAGCACCTTGGTGGCCAGCCGGCGGCCGACCTTCATCTCGCGCTCGTCGAAGGGGGAGTCCATGCCCGGGCGGGCCTTGGCAGCGCGCCAGCGCACCGCGTCGGAGCCATAGCGCTCCAGGATCTCGGTCGGCACCACGACGTTGCCCTGGGACTTGCTCATCTTCTTGCGGTCCGGGTCCATCACGAAGCCCGAGATCATCGACCGCACCCAGGGCAGGGAGCCGTTCTCGAAGTGCGCGCGGACGACGCGGGAGAACAGCCAGGTGCGGATGATCTCGTGCGCGTGGGTGTTGAGGTCCATCGGGAAGGTGAGCCCGAACAGCTCCGGGTCCCGCTCCCAGCCGCAGACGATCTGCGGGCTCAGCGACGACGTGGCCCAGGTGTCCATGACGTCGGGGTCGGCCATGAAACCGCCGGCCACCCCCCGCTGGTCGGCGGTGTAGCCGGCCGGCACCTCGGAGCTGGGATCGACGGGCAGCGCCGCCTCGTCGGGGACCAACGGGTGGGCGTAGTCGGGCTCGCCGTCGGCGTCGAGGGGGTACCAGACCGGGAACGGCACGCCGAAGAAGCGCTGGCGGGAGATCAACCAGTCCCCGTTCAGCCCGCCCACCCAGTTGTCGTAGCGGTACCGCATGTGCTGCGGCACCCAGCCCAGCTCGGCCCCGCGCTCCAGCATCACCGCCTTGAGGTCGGCGTCGCGACCGCCGTTGCGGATGTACCACTGGCGCGTCGAGACGATCTCCAGCGGCTTGTCGCCCTTCTCGTAGAAGCTCGCCTTGCGCTGGGTCGGCTTGGGCTCCCCGTCGAGGTCGCCGGCGGCACGCAGGGCAGCCACCACCTTCTCGCGCGCGGAGAAGGTGGTGAGGCCCGCGAGCTCCTCCCAGTCGACGGTGTCGGGAAGCCACTCCGGCTTGTCCCGCAGGAGGCGGCCGTCGCGACCGATGATCACCCGAGCAGGCAGCTGCAGCTCCCGCCACCAGGTGACGTCGGTCAGGTCGCCGAAGGTGCAGCACATGACCAGGCCCGAGCCCTTGTCGATCTCGGCCGCCGGGTGCGCGAGCACCGGCAGCTCGACCCCGTAGACCGGTGAGGTGACCGTCTGCCCGACCAGGTGGGTGTAGCGCTCGTCGTCGGGGTGGGCGACCAGGGCCACGCAGGCCGGGATCAGCTCGGGTCGGGTGGTCTCGATGAACACCGGCCCTTCGGGCGCGTGGAAGGCGACGCGGTGGTAGGCGCCCGGGTAGTCGCGGGCCTCCAGCTCGGCCTGGGCGACGGCCGTCTGGAAGGTGACGTCCCACAGGGTCGGGGCTTCGGACAGGTACGCCTCGCCGCGGGCCACGTTGCGCAGGAAGGCCTTCTGCGCGACGGCCACCGAGTCGTCGGAGATGGTGGTGTAGAGGGAGGCCCAGTCCACGCTGAGCCCCACCCGGCGCCACAGGTCCTCGAAGGTGCGCTCGTCGACGTGGGTCAGCTCGTGGCACAGCTCGACGAAGTTGCGGCGGCTGACGGGCACCTGCCGTTTGGGGTCTGGCTTCTCGGGCGGGGTGAAGTCGGGGTCGTAGGGCAGCGACGGGTCACAGCGCACCCCGAAGTAGTTCTGGACCCGACGCTCGGTGGGCAGTCCGTTGTCGTCCCAGCCGATCGGGTAGAAGACGTGGAGGCCGCGCATCCGCTGGTAGCGCGCCACCAGGTCGGTGTGGGTGTAGGAGAAGACGTGGCCGACGTGCAGGGAGCCGGACACGGTCGGCGGCGGGGTGTCGATGCTGAACACCTCGGCCCGCGACGAGGGGCGCACGAACGCGTACGTGCCGTCGGTGCGCCACTGCTCGACCCAGCGGTCCTCGAGGCCCTCCAGCGCCGGCTTCTCCGGTACCCGGGCGCCGCCGCTGGGGCTCGCGTCGGGTCGGGGGTCAGCGATCTGGGTGGTCATGGCTGAATCCTAGGAGAACGGGCCGGCGCCCCTCGCGCGCCTTTCGCGCCCGGAGCCCGGCGCCGACCCCGGCCCCTAGACTCGGAGGGCCATGCCTAGCCCCGAGAGCACCCCACCGCAGACCCACGCCGAGATCGTCGCCGCCCTCACCCGCCGCTGGCCCGAGCACCGGGTCGCGCCGAGTCTCGCCCGTGTTCAGGCGCTCACCGGGCTGCTCGGGGACCCGCAGCACGCCTACCGGGTCATCCACGTCACCGGCACCAACGGCAAAGGCAGCACCTCGGCCATGATCGAGTCGCTGCTGCGCGCCACCGGGCTGCGGACCGGCCGCTTCACCAGCCCCCACGTCACCTCGGTCAACGAGCGCATCACCATCGACGGCGAGCCGATCTCCGACGAGCGCTTCGACGAGGTGTGGCGCGAGATCGAGCCCCTCGTGGGCCTGGTCGACGAGCAGCAACTCGACGGGGTCTCGATGACCTTCTTCGAGATCATCACCTGCATGGCCTTCGCCGCCTTCGCCGACGCCCCCGTCGACGTGGCGGTGCTCGAGGTCGGGCTCGGCGGCACCTGGGACGCCACCAACGTGGCCGACGGGGACGTCGCGGTGATCACCCCGATCGACCTCGACCACACCCACCTGCTCGGTGACACGGTGGCCGCGATCGCCACGGAGAAGGCCGGGATCATCAAGCCTGGCGCCCAGGCCATCCTGGCCGGACAGCCGGTGGACGCAGCGACCGTCCTCCTGGCCCGGTGCGCCGAGGTCGGCGCCATCGCCCAGCGGGAGGGCCTCGACTTCGGCGTCCTCGCCCGCCAGCTGGCGGTGGGTGGCCAGCTGGTCCGGCTCAACGGTGCCGAAGGCCCCGTCGACGACGTCTTCCTGCCGCTCCACGGGGCGCACCAAGCGGCCAACGCCGCCCAGGCGCTGGCCGCGGTGGAGGCCTTCCTGGGGCTCAAGGCCGTCAACCCGGAGGTGGTCCGCGAGGCCTTCGCGCAGGTCGTGTTCCCTGGTCGGCTGGAGGTGGTCCGCCGGGGGCCGACCGTCGTCCTGGACGCGGCGCACAACCCGCACGGCGCCCGGGCGACCGCCGCCGCTCTCACCGAGGCCTTCGGGTTCAACCCACTCGTGGGCGTCGTCGCCGTGATGGCCGACAAGGACGCCCGCGGCCTGCTCGAGGTCTTCGAGGAGGTCATGAACGAGGTGGTGGTCACCAGCGTCGCCTCCACCAGCCGCGGCATGCCCGCCGAGGAGCTGGGGGAGCTCGCCGCCGAGGTGTTCGGTGCGGAGCGCGTCACCGTCGCCCCCCGGGTTGACGACGCCCTGGAGGCGGCGGTCGCCCGCGCGGAGGCCGAGGGTGCGGGGACGCCGGGGGTCGTGGTCACCGGTTCCGTCGTGCTGGTCGGCGAGGCGCGCGCCCTGCTGGTCACCGACCGCCCGGCGCCCGACGCCACCCGTCCCGCCCCCGACCTCGATGACGACTGGGACAGCACCGAGAGGGACGGGGACGACGAGGGCGGGGACCCCTACGACGGCTTCCTGCCGGGGGCGGGTGAGCGGTGAACCTCAGCGCGAAGAACCCGATGCGGGTGGTCCTGCTGTCCCTGCTGATCTTCGAGTTCATCCTCTTCGGGCTGGCGATCCCGGTGATGATCATGGTCTCCGAGGTGCGTCCGCTGGCGGCCGGGCTCTGCGCCGGCGCGGCCGCGCTGCTGGCACTGGCCGCGGCCGGTCTGATGCGCCGCCCGCTCGGCTACCCGCTGGGCTGGCTCACCCAGGTCGTCGGTCTTGCGCTCGGCCTGCTGACGCCGGCGATGTTCATCGTCGGCGGGCTGTTCCTCGCGCTGTGGGTGATCACGTTCATCCTGGGGCGGCGGTTGGACGAGCAGGGCCAGGCGCGCGCGGCCTGACCCGCCGGCCCCCGCTGAGGGCACGCTCGCCGCACGCGACCGCCGCGACGCAGCCTGTCGGCGCGTCCCGCTAGGGTCTGACCATGACTGCCGCCGAGGTCCCCACGCAGCGCTCCTTCGTCCTGATCAAGCCGGACGCGGTCCGTCGCGGGCTGGTCGGGGCCGTCCTGAGCCGGTTCGAGAGCAAGGGGCTCACGGTCGTCGCCCTCGCGCTGCGCCAGGTGAGCGAGGAGCTGGCCGACCAGCACTACGCCGAGCACCTGGACCGCCCGTTCTACCCGCCGCTGCGCCGCTTCATCACCTCAGGCCCCTCGGTGGCCCTGGTGCTCGAGGGCGACGAGGCCATCGAGGTCGTCCGCAGCCTCAACGGCGCCACCGACGGCCGCAAGGCCGCTCCCGGCACCATCCGCGGCGACTTCTCGCTGTCCAACCGCGAGAACCTGGTGCACGGCTCGGACTCCCCGGAGTCGGCAGCCCGGGAGATCGCGCTCTGGTTCCCCGAGCTCGGCTGAGCGGCGTGCCGGCTCCCGTGGGCCGACGGTGAGCGCCACCGACCCGGTCGTCGTGGTCGGCGCGGGACTGGCCGGTCTGGCCTGCGCCCAGCGGCTCGTCGAGGCCGGGGTGGACGTCGTCGTGATCGAGGCCTCCGACGCCGTCGGTGGTCGGGTGCGCACCGACGTCGTCGACGGCTTCCGCTGCGACCGTGGCTTCCAGCTGCTCAACCCCGCCTACCCCGCGCTCCCGCGAGTGGTGGAGGTCGCCGAGCTCGACCTGTGTCCCTTCCGCGCCGGCGTGGTCGTGGCGACCTCGGGCGGGCACGCCGTCCTCGCCGACCCCCGGCGCGAGCCCGGTCTGGCCCTGCAGACCCTCACCGCCCCCCTGGGCAGCCTGCTGGACAAGATGAGCTTCGCCGCCTGGGCGGCGGCTTCGCTGCTGCCCGTTCGCCGGCTGACCGGGCGGCCGGACCGGACCCTGAGGGCGTCACTCGACCGGGCCCGGGTCAAGGGACCGATCCGCAGCGGGGTGGTCGAGCCCTTTCTCGCCGGGGTGCTGGCCGAACGGGAGGGCTCCACCTCAGCCAACTTCGTGGCCCTGCTGCTCCGCTCCTTCGTCCTCGGGTCGCCGGCGGTGCCGGCGCTCGGGATGGGGCGGCTCCCTGAGGCGATGGCGATGCGGCTGCCCGCCGGCACCGTCCGGCTGGGGGAGACCGTCCGGGACGTCGAGGCGCGCGCCGTCCACACCGACGGCGGCACCGTCCCCGCCCGGGCGGTGGTGGTGGCCACCGACCCGCCGACGGCCGAGCGGCTCACCGGGTGGGCCTCCCCGCGGATGAAGGCGCTGACCACCTTCTGGCACACCGCCCCCGAGGCGCCGACCGCCGCCCGGCTGCTGCACCTGGACGCCGAGCACCGCGGTCCGGTGCTCAACACCGCGGTGATGACCAACGTGGCCCCCCGCTACGCGCCTCCGGGCCGTCCCCTCATCGCCTCCACCGTGCTCGGGGCCGACGGCTCCGCGGCGTCCGAGCAGGACGCCCGCCGGCACGCCGGGCTGATCTACGGCGTCGACCCCGCCCGCTGGGAGCTGGTGCGCACCTCGGTGGTGCCGGGCGCCCTCCCCGAGCAGCGGCCGCCGCTGGACCTCCGGCGCCCGGTGACCACGGCCGGCGGGATCCACGTGGCCGGTGACCACCGCGCCACCGCGTCCATCCAGGGCGCGCTCGTGTCGGGACGGCGGGCCGCGGCGGCCGTCCTGCACCGATCGGAGTGATCGACGTGGTGGCCGCCTGAGCCGTGGGGCCGACCGCTCCCGCCGAAATTGCGGATCGGGGAATAGGATGTCACCCATCGAAGGCCGGCCCGGTGGGCAGGCTCCAGGAATCCCGCGGGGGAGGGCCAGGCTCCGAGGGGAAGTGCGTGCCTCGTCTCAGACCCCGCACCACCCCCCGCACGCGTACCGTCCTCGCCGGCCCGCGGTGGCAGGTCGGGCGTGAGGCCCGGGATCGTGGTGCCGCCGCCATCGAGTTCGCCCTGGTCGTCCCGCTCCTGTTGACGCTCTTCGTCGGCATCGCCGAGTTCGGGCGGGCCTTCAGCACCGAGGCCGCGCTCTCCCAGGCCGCTCGGCAAGGCGTCCGAGCCCTGGCGAGCAACCCCACCGAGGCGGCTGCCCGTACCGCTGCCCAGCAGGCTGCCAGTGAGCTGAACCTGACCGCGGCGGAGATCACGGTCCGCTCTGCGACGTGCGCCGCGCCGGCCACGACCGCCTCGGTCACGGTCAGCCGGCAGCAGCCCTTCCTCACCGGCATCTTCGGCAGCGCGATCACCCTGACCGGCACGGCGGTGATGAGGTGCAGCCGATGAGTGCGCCCGCCCGTCACCACCGCTGGACCCGGGCTCGCGAGGAGCGCGGAGCGGTCGCCATCATGGTGGCGGTGCTGATGGTGCCGCTGGTCGGCTTCGCGGCCATCTCGGTCGACGTCGCTGCGCTCTGGTCCCAGCGCCAGCAGCTGCAGACCGGTGCTGACGCCGCCGTCCTGGCCATCGCGGCCGACTGCCTGAGCGGCTCGTGCGGAAATCCGTCGCAGACGGCGAGCGACCTCACCGCCGCGAACCTGCGCCATGGGCCGTCGACCGCGACCGTCACCAGCCGGACCAGCAGCGAGGTGACGGTGAGCAGCTCCGCCGCGCGGTCGGCCGTCTTCGCCCCCGTCCTCGGGATCGGGTCGGGCGTGGTCACGGCTGAGGCCAGCGCCAGGTGGGCCAGCCCGACGGGCGGTGCCGCGGTGCTCCCGGTGCTGCTGAGCTACTGCGAATACAGCTACCAGACCGGCGGCGGTCTGCCCACCAGCACCACGTCTCACACGGTGCTCCTGTCACGCACCAGCATCAGCAGCTGCACCACGAGCGGGTTCTCCGGCAGCTACCAGCCCGGTGGTTTCGTCTGGTCGAAGGCCAACCAGACCAAGTGCGTGACCTCCACCGCGATCGGGGCCGAGGTCGAGGCCGGCACCACCACCAGCCCGTCGAGTAGCGGCTGCACCCCTGGGTACGTCGCCACGCTCCAGAACCGGACGGTGCTGCTCCCCGTCTTCCGGTCGGGCCGCGGCAACAAGAACACCTCCTACGTGACGATCTTCGGCTACGCGCCTTTCCAGCTGACCGGCTACAACTTCGGCTCGGGCTACACCTGGAACTCCCCGTGCAACGGCAGCGAGCGCTGCCTGCGGGGCTACTTCGTGCGCATCACCGAGCCGGACGCCTCCTTCACCTACGGCTCTGGCCCCGCGTTGGGTGGCAGCTTCGTCACCCTGATCAACTAGGAGTTGCCTCGATGAGAAGACGTCGCCTGATCACGGCCCTGATGGCTGTCGTCCTGGCCGCGGTCGGCATCACCCTGCTCACCGACTACGTCCGCGGCGCCGACCGTCGGGCCTTGGACGGGCTGGACACGGTGAATGTGCTCGTGGTGACCAAGCCGGTGACGCAGGGCGCCGAGGCCGACACCCTGAGCGGCAGCGTGACCTCCAAGCCGCTGCCCAGGCTCGCCGTCGCTCCCGGAGCTCTGGCCTCGCTGCAGGAGGCCGCCGGGCGGGTCACGGCGAGCGCCCTCCAGCCCGGCGAGCAGCTGCTGGACAGCAAGTTCGTCGCACCCGCCCCGCCGGAGGAGAACCCGGACGAGGTGCCTCTGCCGCCCGGGCTGCAGGAGGTCACCGTGTCCCTGGAGCGTCAGCGGATGCTCGGCTCGAAGCTGACGGCCGGGACCCGGGTAGGCGTGTTCGTCTCCCTGCCGGCCGAGGGTGAGACCCCCGCCCGGACGAAGCTCGCCGTGGCGAAGGTGCTGGTCCTCGCGGTGGGTGACCCCTCCTCCGAGCGCACTTCCGCGCCCGGTGGCGCCGACGCAGAGCTCGGCGAGGTGGCGGAGGCACCGGCGGAGTCGCTGACCGTGCGGCTGGCCGTCGGGACCAGAGACGTCGAGAAGGTCGTGTTCGGGGCCGAGTTCGGCCGGCTCTGGCTGTCCCGGCAGCCCGACGACGTCCCGAGCGCCGAGCCTGGCGTGATGACGGCGAAGGAGGTCTACCAGTGAGCAGCTGGGCAGAGAGCTGGGCCCGGTCCAGCCCCCGGAACCGGATCGTGCTGGCGACCGCGTCCACCGATCTGGAGCGCCGCCTGCAGGAGGCGACGGACGGCGCCTGCCTGAGCCTGCCCCTCGGTCCGCTGCCGCCCACCCCGGCGGCGGTCTTCAGCCACCTCGGCGCAGCCCCCCGACCAGAGCTGATCGTCCTGGACGCCGGTGCGGAACCGGCGCCGGCCCTCGCTCTCGCTTCCCTGTTCGACGTGCAGTGCCCCGGCATCACGGTGATCGTGGTGAGCCCGGCGGCTCAGGACATCGGGACCGACGCCATGCACGCCGGGGTCCGGGCCATCCTCGACCCAGAAGCGGACGAGGCCACCATCCGTTCGGTGCTCGACCGCGCCTACGACAACACCCGCAACCGGGCGCGCGACCAGGACCTGCTGACGGCGGCCGGGCCCGCCCAACCCGGCCGGGTGATCACCGTGTCCTCGGCCAAGGGTGGGGTCGGCCGCACCACGGTCGCCACCAACCTGGCGGTGGGACTCGCCCGCACGGGACCCGGCTCGACGGTCCTGGTCGACCTGGACCTGCAGTTCGGGGACGTCGCGTGCGCGCTGGGTCTGGAACCCGAGTACGCCCTGCCGGACGCGGTCCAGGGCCTCGCCACCCGGGACACCATGGTGCTCAAGACCTTCCTCACCCTGCACCCGACCGGCCTCTACGTGATCTGCGGACCGAAGACCCCCGGAGAGGCGGACGGCGTCTCCGCTGAGGCGGTCAGCCGGCTGCTGGAGATGCTGCGCTCGGAGTTCCAGTACGTGGTCGTCGACACCGGCGTCGGGATGTCGGAGCACGTGCTCGCCGCTCTGGACGAGAGCAGCGATGTGGTCCTGGTGAGCGCGATGGACGTGCCGGGCGTCCGCGACCTGCGCAAGGAGCTGGACGCCCTCACCCGGCTCGGTCTGGTCAAGGACGGCCGCCATGTCGTGCTGAACCTCGTCGACGAACGAGCCGGGCTGCTGGTGAGTGACGTCGAGGCGACGCTGGGCGTCGCTGCCGACATCCTGCTGCCGCGCTCCCTGGCGGCGCTCACCTCGGTCAACGAAGGCGTCCCCCTCCTGCAGAACCCGACTCGCCGGGAGCCGGTGACCAGGGAGCTGCTGAAGCTGCAGGCGAAGCTCACCAGCCACGCCTCGGCCGTGGTCGGCCTGTCCGACCTGGCCGCCTCGGGGACCGCCGGCTCCGGCGGGGGCGGCTCTCGTCGGGCGGCCGCCACTCGGCCCTCTCCCCGCTGGGGCCGCAGCCGCCGGACGGCGAGCCGATGAAGCTCTCCGAGCGCCTGCGGGTCGCCGACGAGGAGGGTGCTGGCTCGTCGCCGGTGATGCAACGGGTCCAGGCTGCGGTCACCGAGCCGGCCGAGCCCGCACCCTGGGAGACGACGCCCACGCACCCGTCCCTGTCCGCGGAGGAGCCGCCGGACGTGGTCGATGCCCTGACGCGGCTGAAGAACAGCACAGCGGAGGCGGTGTTCGAGCGTGTCGGCGCCCGGCTCAACGACCCGTCGCTGAGCGAGGACCAGCTGCACACCATGGTCCGGGCCCAGCTCAACGACGTGGTGGCGCAGGAGAAGATCCCGCTGAGCCGGGACCAGCGCCTCCGCCTGGTCCGCGACGTCGAGGACGACGTGTTCGGGCACGGACCTCTGCAGCGGCTGCTCGAGGACCCCTCGGTCACCGAGATCATGGTGAACGGGCCGGACCGGGTCTACGTGGAGCAGGACGGCAGGCTGCAGCGGACCCTCGTCCACTTCGACTCCGAGGAGCACCTGCGTCGGGTGATCGAGCGCATCGTGTCGCGGGTCGGTCGGCGCATCGACGAGGCCTCTCCGCTGGTCGACGCACGGCTGCCGGACGGATCCCGGGTGCACGCCGTCATCGCCCCGCTGGCGGTCCGGGGCTCGACCCTCACCATCCGCAAGTTCTCCACCGAGCCGCTGCGGACTGCCGACCTGGTCGCCCGCGGAACCCTCACGCCGGCGATGGCCGACCTGCTCCGGGCGTGCGTCGCCGCGCGGCTCAACATCATCATCTCTGGCGGCACCGGCACCGGGAAGACGACCCTGCTCAACGTGCTCTCCTCCTTCATCCCCGAGACCGAGCGGATCATCACCATCGAGGACGCGGTCGAGCTGCAGCTGCAGCAGGACCACGTCGTCGCTCTGGAGAGCCGGCCAGCCAACATCGAGGGTCGCGGCGAGATCGGCATCCGCGAGCTCGTCCGGAACTCCCTGCGGATGCGGCCCGACCGGATCGTGGTGGGCGAGGTCCGGGGCGGTGAGTCCCTCGACATGCTGCAGGCCATGAACACCGGCCACGACGGGTCGCTGTCCACCGTGCACGCGAACTCCCCGCGGGACGCCTTGGCCCGGCTGGAGACCCTGGTGCTGATGGCCGGGATGGACCTGCCGCTGCGGGCCATCCGCGAGCAGATCGCCTCCGCCGTGGACGTCATCGTCCAGCTGAGCCGGTTGCGGGACGGTACGCGACGGGTCACCGCGGTCACCGAGGTGCAGGGCATGGAAGGTGAGACGGTGGTGCTGCAGGACGCCTTCCTGTTCGACTTCGCCGCCGGTGTGGACGCCCACGGCCGCTTCCTCGGCCGGCCCGTCGCCACCGGGCTGCGGCCTCGGTTCGCCGACAAGTTCGCCGACCTCGGCATCACCGTGTCCGCGGACGTCTTCGCGGCGCACTCCCGGGCTGGGCGGCCATGATCCTCGGCGTACCGTCCGTCGCCCTGGCTGGGATCGCCACCAGCACGCTTGCCCTCGTGCTGGCGCTCGTGGCCGCGATGGACCCCGGACGCGTCAGGCTGTCGTCGCACCGTCGGCGGCCGCCCCTGCACGTGCTCGACCGGACGACCGCTGCCCTGACCGACCGGATCGGTCGGGTCATGGCGGGGCGAGACCTGTCGACGCACGTCGCTGTGCTTGACCGGGCAGGGGTGAAAACCCCCTTCCCGGCTGTCGTGCTGTCCATCCTGATCGCCATGGCCGTGGTCTTCGTGGCCGGCTGGGCGGTGGATGGGGTGCTGCTCGGTCTGCTGCTGGCGGTGCTCGTGCCAGCTCTGGTCCGGGTCGTCCTCGGGGCCAGGGCGGGTCGTCGCCGCGCGGCGTTCACCGATCAGCTCGAGGACTCGCTGCAGCTGATGGCCAGCAGCCTGCGGGCCGGTCAGAGCTTCACCCAGGCCCTTGCCACGGTGGCGCGCGACTCACCCGAACCGTCTCGCGAGGAGTTCACCCAGGTGCTCAACGAGAGCCGGGTCGGGCGCGATGTCGGGCACGCCCTGGACGAGCTGGCGGCGCGGATGGACAGCGCCGACCTGGTCTGGGTGGCCGAGGCCATCGCCATCAACCGCGAGGTGGGCGGAAACCTCGCCTCGATCCTCGACCGCGTCACCGACACCATCCGGGAGCGCCACCAGGTCCGGCGCCAGGTCGCGGTGCTCAGCTCCGAGGGTCGCCTCTCGGCGGTGGTGCTGATGGGGCTGCCCGTCGGCATCGTCGGCTTCCTCGGGGTCACCACTCCCGAGTACATCGGCCGGCTGGTCGAGAGCCCGCTCGGCTACGCCATGGTGGGGGCCTCGGTCGTGATGCTCGTCCTCGGCGGCCTCTGGCTGCGCAAGCTCGTCCGGATCGTCTTCTGATGCCCGTCCCGGTGCTGGTCGGGATCGCCTCGGTCGCCCTGGCGATCGTCCTCGGCGTCTGGTCGCTGCCCGCACGAGACCCGGGCTACCGGCGGGCCCTGGCGAACCTGCGCCGGGGTATGCCGCCGGCCGCGAGGCCGACCGGCACGCCGCGTCGCGACGACGGGTCGGAGGCATCTCGCCTGGAGGGGTGGGGACGGCGGCTGCTCCCCCCCGGCTCCGTCCGGCGCCTCGAGAGGCTGTACCTGCACGCGGGCAGCCCGCCGGCCTGGCCCGTCCGCCGGCTGATCGGGGCCAAGCTGGCCCTGCCGCTGGTGGCGGCCCTGCTCGGGTTCGCCTACCTCAGCGCGGCGCCGGGGTTCGGGAACACGATGATGGTCGTCGCTGTCGTGGTCGTCACCTTCTTCCTGCCTGAGCTGTTGCTGCACAGCCGGGGCCAGGAGCGCAACCAGCGGATCGCCCTCGAGCTGGCCGACCTGCTGGACCAGGTGACCATCTCGGTCGAGGCCGGGTTGAGCTTCGACGCCGCCGTGGCCCGCGCGGGTCGGAAACGCCAGAGCCCCTTGGGGGAGGAGCTGCGGCGCACCCACCAGGACCTGCAGCTCGGCCAGTCCCGGCGACAGGCCTACGGGGCCCTCGGCCGGCGTACCGGGGCCCCTGAGCTGGAGAAGTTCGTGCGCGCGGTGATGCAGGCCGACGCCTACGGGGTCCCCATCGCCGACGTGCTGCGCGCCCAGGCCAACGAGGCGCGGATGAAGCGGCGGCAGCAGGCCGAGGAGCGGGCCATGCAGATCCCGACGAAGGTGGTCTTCCCGCTGCTGCTGCTGATCCTGCCGGTCATGTTCATCGTGCTGCTCGGTCCGGCGGCGATCGAGGTGCTCGAGGCCTTTGACTGACGACGGCCCGGCCTCGGGCCGTTAGCCTGGCAGCACCATGACTGCTGACGCACCCGTGTCCACCGCACCGGAGTCCCTGTTCGCGCGGTTGGAGCCGCTGCTGGCCCAGGTCAGCAAGCCGATCCAGTACGTCGGGGGCGAGCTGAACAGCGTCACCAAGGACTGGGACTCCACCGAGGTCCGCTGGTGCCTCAGCTACCCCGACGCCTACGAGGTCGGGCTGCCGAACCAGGGCGTGGCCATCCTGTACGAGGTGCTCAACGAGCGGGACTGGATCCTCGCCGAGCGCACGTACGCGGTGTGGGCGGACCTGGAGGCGCTCATGCGCCGGCACCAGGTGCCGCAGTTCACCCTCGACAGCCACCGTGCCGTCGGCGCCTTCGACATCTTCGGACTCAGCTTCGCCACCGAGCTCGGCTACACGAACATGCTCACCGCGCTCGACCTGGCCGGCATCCCGCTGCACGCCCGGGACCGCCGTGAGCACGACCCCATCGTGCTCGCCGGCGGGCACGCCGCCTTCAACCCCGAGCCGGTCGCGGACTTCCTCGACGCGGCCGTCCTCGGCGACGGGGAGGAGATCGCCCTCAAGATCTCCGAGGTCGTCCGGGAGTGGAAGGCCGAGGGCCGGCCGGAGGGCCGGGACGGGCTGCTGATGCGGTTGGCCGCCGGGGGAGCCGTCTACGTGCCGAAGTTCTACGACGTCGACTACCTGCCCGACGGGCGGATCCAGCGGGTCGCGCCCAACCGCAGCGGCGTCCCCTTCCGGGTCACCAAGCACACGCTGATGGACCTCGACGCGTGGCCCTACCCGCGCAGGCCGCTGGTCCCCCTGGCCGAGACGGTGCACGAGCGGTACTCGGTGGAGATCTTCCGCGGCTGCACCCGGGGCTGCCGGTTCTGCCAGGCGGGGATGATCACCCGCCCGGTCCGCGAGCGCAGCATCGAGACCATCGGGGCCATGGTGCAGAGCGGGATCGAGGCCACCGGCCTGGAGGAGGTGGGCCTGCTCAGCCTCTCCAGCGCCGACCACTCCGAGATCGCCGAGGTGACCAAGCAGCTTGCCGACCGCTACGACGGCACCAACGTCTCGCTGTCGCTGCCCAGCACCCGCGTCGACGCCTTCAACATCGACCTGGCCAACGAGCTGTCCCGCAACGGCCGCCGCTCCGGGCTCACCTTCGCTCCCGAGGGCGGGTCGCAGCGGCTGCGTCAGGTGATCAACAAGATGGTCACCGACGAGGACCTCATCCGCACCGTCGCCGCCGCGTACGCCAACGGCTGGCGGCAGGTGAAGCTCTACTTCATGTGCGGCCTGCCCACCGAGACCGACGAGGACGTGCTGGCCATCGCCGACCTCACCAAGCGGGTGATCGACACCGGGCGCCAGGTCAGTGGCCGCCGCGACATCCGCTGCACCGTCTCCATCGGCGGGTTCGTGCCCAAGCCGCACACCCCGTTCCAGTGGGCGGCGCAGTGCGACGCCGACGTCGTCGACGCCCGCCTCGCCAAGCTCCGCGGGGCCGTCCAGCACGACAAGCGCTACGCCAAGGCCATCGGCTTCCGCTACCACGACGGCAAGCCGGGCATCGTCGAAGGCCTGCTGAGCCGCGGCGACCGCCGGGTCGGTGCCGTCATCGAGGCGGTCTGGCGTGACGGCGGCCGCTTCGACGGGTGGAGCGAGCACTTCTCCTACGAGCGCTGGATGCGCTGCGCGGCCGAGGCGCTGGCCGCCGACGGGGGTCGACGTCGCCTGGTACACCACCCGTGAGCGCGACTACGCCGAGGTGCTGCCCTGGGACCACCTGGACTCCGGGCTGGACCGGGACTGGCTGTGGGAGGACTGGCAGGACGCCCTCGACGAGGTCGAGGTGGAGGACTGCCGCTGGACCCCGTGCTTCGACTGCGGCGTCTGCCCGCAGATGGACACCTCCATCCAGGTCGGCCCCACCGGCAAGACGCTGCTGCCGATCGCCGCGGTCACCTCCGGGCTGAGTTAGCCGCGTCGACAGTCCGAGAAACCGCTGACGAAAGTCAGCCCACCGGCGGTGGGTCTGCCTATTCGTCAGCGGATTCCCTGCGGCCTCGGTCAGTCAGTCCGCCTGACCGCTGATGCCGATGTAGGTGGTCCTGTTGACGAACGGGTGGAGCAGGACCGCGGGTGCCAGGCAGCGGTCGGGCACCATGAAGCGGTCCCGGATGCGGGCGTCGCCCTCCTGGTCATAGGCCACGGCGTCGGTGCTGTCCACCACGGTCCCGTTGCAGACCAGGCTGGCCGAGATCTCCGTCACCGGGTTGGCGCCGGTGCTGGTCAGGACGAGGTCGCGGACCTTGACGTCGACCCGTCCGTTGGCCTTGACCTTGACGGTGCTGCGGCTGACCGTCCAGTCGGCTCTGCCCGGTGCGACGCCGAAGAGCACCGGGTCGGTCTTCAGGCTGCCGACGACGTCGGCCGAGAGCAGCGTGCCACGGGCGTGTCCCCCGTGGCGGGAGCCGTCGTCGGCGAACGCCGGCGCGGCGCTGGCGGCGAGGAACAGGGCGGCGGCGCCGATGGCGAGCCGGCGGTGGGTGGTGCGCATGAGGACCTCCTGGTGGCCGGTCGCCGCCGAGGCGGCCGGTGCTGGTGGATGGGTGAACCCGTGCACCGGGACCGCCGGAAGACCCGCGGGCCGACGACGCCGTGGCTCCACCCTTCAGGACGACGCGCCGGTCGTCCTGGTTCGATCCCGCGGGCCCGGCTACGGCCCGTCCTACGCGGAGAAGCTCTACGGCTCTCTCCCCCCGAGTTGTCAGCGCGGGTGGTCGCCCGGGCGACCACCGACGCTGACAACTCGGGCGAGGCTGCGAGGGCGGCGGATCCCCGTAGGGTGGTCGGCCATGGCCCTCCGTGCGCAGCCCGAGCAGCAGGCCCCGCCCGTGCAGCGGCTGCGCGTCCGCTACGCCAAGCGCGGCCGGGCCCGCTTCACCAGCCACCGCGACTTCGGCCGCGCCTTCGAACGCGCCCTGCGTCGGGCCGGCGTCCCGATGGCCTACTCCTCGGGCTTCAGCCCGCACCCCCGCATCTCCTACGCCAACGCCTCGCCCACCGGCGCGGCCAGTGAGGCCGAGTACCTGGAGATCGGGCTGTCGGCGATGTGCGACCCGGCCAAGGTGCGTGACGCGCTGGACGCCGCCCTGCCTCCCGGCCTGGACGTCGTCGAGGTGGTGCCCGCTGCGCCGGGCGCGCTCGCGGACCTCCTCACCGGGTCGGTGTGGGCGCTCGACCTCCCCGGCGTCCCCGCCCCGGTCCTCGCGGGCGCCGTCGAGGCCTTCCTCGCGCTCGAGGAGGTGCAGGTCGAGCGCATGACCAAGAACGGCCTGCGGCACTTCGACGCCCGGACCGCCGTCGTCACGCTGCTGCCCGCGGACGGCCGCGAGCTCGGCCCTGCGAAGGTCGGAAGCGCCGAGCGGCTGGTCGTGACCCTGGCGCACACGGTCCCCGCCGTCCGGCCCGATGACGTGCTCGCGGCCCTGGTCGCCACCTGCCCCGCCGCTCGACCGGTCGACCCACCCGTGCTGACCAGGCTGTCGCAGGGCGTGCTGGACCCGGCGACGGGGCTGGTCGCCGAGCCTTGAGCACCTCCCCGCGGTCTCGCCTCCCCGGGTGGCGCCGGCAGGTGTGGGATACTGGCTGGCGACCGGGTGCTCCGAGCTCTTCGAGCAACGACCCCGGCCTCGACGAGTCCGTGGTGGGGTGACAGTCCGCCACGCTGGTGCGATCTCCGGGTCTCCACCGCGACAAGCCGGCCCACGTGTGTGACGAGGGCTGCGCCTGACCGCGGGAGTCCAGGCTCACCACGTCGGTCCCCGTCAGCTTCCGCAGCCCGGCCCACGGTCGGAGCGGCGAACGATTCGTGCGCCCCCCGCGCACGCCAGAGGAGTCCGGATGCTCGATCACGAGCCCGACACGAACCCGCCCGCCGAGGGCGCAGCGTCCACCACCCCCGAGCAGCCCGACGCGCCGGCACCCCGGCGACGCCGCCGGGCCGCCAGTCGGCCGGCCGGTCCGCCGGCCGCCACCACCCCGGTGACCGAGGACGTCGCGCCGCCGGCCACTCCGGAGAACCGGCCCGATCCGGAGCCGGTGGCCGTGTCCGCCGAGCTCCCTCCCGAGCCGCCGGCGGCGGACACGCCGCCGCCGGCCAAGAGGACCCCGCGCAAGGCCGCCGCCAAGCGTCCGGCCAAGAAGGCGGCTGCTCCGCCGTCGCAGACGGACGGCGAGGAGTCCACCCTCCTGGGCGAGCCTGCCGCCGAGAGCCCCGCTGCGGAGACCCCTGCCGCAGAGGCCCCAGCCGCCGAGGCCCCTGCTGCGGGCAGCCCGACCACGGAGACGACGGCCCCCGAGCCCACGCCCGAGGCGCCGGTCGTCCGGAAGCGGGCTCCCCGCAAGCGCGCCACCAAGAAGACCGCCGCCGCTGAGACCTCGGCCGACGACCTCGTCGCCGAGGCGGCCGCCACGCTCGTGCCCGAGACCCCGGTCCCCACCGAGCCCGACACCGAGGTGAGCGAGCGGACGGTGGCCTCGCTGCTGCCCGAGCCCGTCGAGGACCCCGGAACCGGTGCCTGGGCCGGGGAGGAGGCCGCGGCTGAGGTGCCGGCGGCGCTCCAGCAGCTGGCGGAGGCCATCGCCCGGGACGGCCAGCCGGCCGACGAGCTCGAGCAGACGCTCGACGAGACGCCGGCCCCCGATCTCACCCCTCTGCAGGAGTCCCCGCTCGACGTGTTCGAGGACGAGGTGGACGGGGCCCAGGTGCAGGCTGCCGCTGCCGAGCCGGCCGGCTCGACCGAGTCTGACGATGACGTCACCGAGGAGCCGGGGGAGGCCGAGGAGTCGGCCGAGTCCGACGACGAGGACGGCGACGGCTCCCGCCGTCGCCGCCGTCGCCGCGGTGGCCGGCGTCGCCGTCGCACCGGGGGGGACGAGGACAGCGCCGACAGCGCCGACGGCGCCGACGGCGAGGACGACGCCGACTCGTCTGCCGCCGCTGGTCCGGCCGCAGCGGCCGAGGAGAGCCCTGCCGAACCGGCGGACGGCTCCGACGACGAGGACGGCAACGACGCTGACGAGGGTGACGGCTCGCGCCGCCGCCGCCGCCGCCGTCGCCGTCGGGGCGAGGACGCCGGCGGCGTCCGCCGACGACCCGGGCGAGGTCGTGGTCCGGGTCCGCGAGCCGCGCAAGTCCAGCCGGGGCGCGAGCACGGCGTCGGACAGCCAGGAGTCACCGGCATCGAGGGCTCGACCCGGATGGAGGCCAAGCGCCAGCGCCGCCGGGACGGCCGCGACGCCGGTCGCCGTCGCGCACCGATCCTGTCCGAGGCCGAGTTCCTGGCCCGCCGGGAGTCCGTCAGCCGCAAGATGATCGTCCGCCAGGCCGACGACCTCTCCCAGATCGCGGTGCATCGAGGACGACATCCTCGTCGAGCACTACGTCGACCGGGACTCCGCCGCGTCGCTGATCGGCAACGTCTACCTCGGCCGGGTGCAGAACGTGCTGCCGTCGATGGAGGCCGCGTTCGTCGACATCGGCCGCGGCCGCAACGCCGTGCTCTACGCCGGCGAGGTCGACTGGGACTCCTTCGGCGCCGAGGGCCAGGGCCGCAAGGTCGAGCGCGTGCTGAAGTCGGGCCAGACGATCCTGGTGCAGGTCACCAAGGACCCGGTCGGCGCCAAGGGTGCCCGGCTGACCAACCACGTCTCCATCCCGGGCCGCTACATCGTCTACGCGCCCAGCGGGCACCTGTCGGGCATCTCCCGCAAGCTTCCCGACACCGAGCGCCGCCGGCTCAAGGACATCCTGGCCGACCTCATCGGGGAGGCCAGCGTCATCGTGCGCACGGCCGCCGAGGGGGCGAGCGAGGAGGAGCTGGTCCGCGACGTCAACCGGCTCAAGGCCCAGTGGGCGGACATCGAGAAGAAGGTCAGCTCGGGTCAGTCCCCGCAGCAGCTCTACGGCGAGCCCGACCTCACCGTCCGGATCGTCCGCGACCTGTTCACCGAGGACTTCTCCGAGCTGATCATCCAGGGCAACGGCGGGCCCGAACGACGCCTCGGTCGCGGTCGAGTCCTACGTCGCCCACGTGGCCCCGCACCTGAAGGACCGGATCCGCACCTGGGACCCGGAGACGCCAGGGCGACCTCTTCGCCGAGTTCCGGCTCGACGAGCAGATCGCCAAGGGCCTGGAGCGCAAGGTGTTCCTGCCCTCCGGCGGCTCGCTGGTCATCGACCGGACCGAGGCGATGACGGTCATCGACGTCAACACCGGCAAGTTCACCGGCAGCGGCGGCAACCTCGAGGCCACCGTCACCAGCAACAACCTGGAGGCGGCGGAGGAGATCGTCCGCCAGCTCCGGCTGCGCGACATCGGCGGCATCATCGTCATCGACTTCATCGACATGGTGCTGCCCGCCAACCGCGAGCTGCTGCTGCGCCGGCTGGTGGAGTGCCTCGGCCGGGACCGCACCCGGCACCAGGTCGCCGAGGTCACCAGCCTCGGCCTGGTCCAGATGACCCGCAAGAAGATCGGCACCGGCCTCGCCGAGGCCTTCACCACCGAGTGCCCGCACTGCCACGGGCGCGGCGTCGAGATCCACGACCTGCCGGTGGAGTCCCAGCGCCAGGCCGACGGCGGGACCCGCGACGCCGGTCGCGGGCCCGGCCGGCGTGGCGGGCAGCAGGGCGGCAGCGACCAGGGCGGCCGCGGTGACTCCGGTGTCCGGGGTGGTGGCCGGCGGTCGTGGCGAGGGCAGCCGCGACGAGGGGGGTCGGCGTCCGCCGCGGCCGAGCGCCCCGTCGGGCGGGGCACGCGAGCCGGAGCCGGTCGCCGAGGCTCCGGAGGTGACGTCGGCCCCGGTCGAAACACCCGCCACCCCGACGCCCGCTTCCAGCCCTGCGCCGGAACCTGCCGCCGAGCCGGGAACGGCCGCGGACCCCGCTCCGACGCCGGAGGTCGAGGAGCGTCCGCGCGGCCGCCGGGGTGGTACCCGTCGACGTGCGGTCCGCGAGCAGGGCGCGCCGACCGTCGCGCAGGCCGCGGCTCCCGCGGAGGACCAGCCGGTCACCCCGCCCGCCCCGCCGGAGGTCTCGCCCTCGGAGCCGGACGCCGTGCCCACCGTGGCCGACCCGCAGGCTGCCCCGGGCGCCGACCCCCAGGGCGAGCCGGTCCCGTCCAGCTAGCCGTCCGAGACGCCGCACCCACCGGGTGCGGCGTCTCGTGCCCGGCGAGGCAGCGTCCATACTGGCGGCCATGAGCGAGGACGCCGGCCCGGCCCGGACCCCCCTGGTGGTCGCGGTCATCGGCGCCGGCCCGTCCGGCATCTACGCCGCGGAAGCGCTCGCCACGCAGACCGAGGTGCCGGTCCAGGTGGCGGTGATCGACCGTCTGCCCGTCCCGTTCGGCCTGGTCCGCTACGGCGTCGCCCCCGACCACGACAGCATCCGCTCGATCCGGCACACCCTGGAGCGCACCCTGGAGCAGCCGGGGGTCGCCTTCTACGGTGACGTCACCATCGGCCGGGACCTCACCGTCGAGGAGCTGCGCGGCGCCGTCGACGTCGTCCTCTACGCCTACGGCGCGGGCGCGGACCGCCGGCTCGGCATCCCGGGGGAGGACCTGCCGGGCAGCATCGGCGCCCCCGAGTTCGTCTACTGGTACTGCGGGCACCCCGACGTGCACCCCGACAGCCACACGGTGCCCGAGGGTTCCGACGCCGTCGGCGCCGACCAGGGCGCCCGCATCGCCCGGCTCGTCCGGGAGTCGCGGACGGCCGTCGTCGTCGGGGTCGGCAACGTGGCGCTGGACGTGGCCCGGGTGCTGGTCAAGACCGCCGACGAGCTCGCCGACACCGACATGGCCGACGAGGTGCTGGCCTCCCTGGCCGGCAAGCAGGTCGACACGGTGCACATCCTCGGCCGGCGTGGTCCGGCCTACACCGCCTTCACCACCAAGGAGCTCCGCGAGCTGGGCCAGCTCCCCGATCTCGACCTCCTGGTCAGCGCCGAGGACCTCGAGCTCGACGCGTCCAGCCTGGCCGTCGTGGCGCAGGACAAGGTGGCGGCCCGCAACGTCGCCGTCCTGCGCGAGTGGGCCGCCCGCCCGCCGACGGGTGCGTCCCGCCGGATCCACCTGCACTTCTGGACCCGGCCGACCCGCATCCTCGGCGACGACCACGTCACCGGCGTCGAGCTGGAGCGGACCGTGATCGGCGCGGAGGGCTACGTCGACGGCACCGGCGAGCTCACCACGGTCAGCGCCGACCTGGTCGTCCGCTCGGTCGGCTACCGCGGTGTCGCCCTCGCCGGCGTGCCCTACGACGCGAACACCGGCCGCGTGCCGCACGCCGAGGGTCGGGTGATCCGCGACGGTGCCTTCTCCCCGGACGAGTACGTCACCGGCTGGATCAAGCGCGGCCCGACCGGGGTGATCGGCACCAACAAGTCCGACGCCGTCGAGACGGTGGCGTCCCTGCTGGCCGACGTCGGCGTCGGGGCGGTTGGTGGCGCGGGCGCCGCGTTGGAGCACTGGACCGGCTGCTCGCCGGCCGGGGGCTCGCCGCCCTCGACCTGCCGGCCTGGCAGCGGATCGACGCGGCCGAGGTGGCTCTGGGCAGCCGGCACGGCCGGTCCCGGACGACGTTGGCCCACCGGGTCGAGCTGCTCGCCGCCGCGGCGCGGTCGACGGAAGAGTCGGGCTGAGGGTCAGGGCGAGGTAGGCCGGTACCGCTCCCGGTGTCGCCGCACCAGCGCGGCGGCGTCGGTGACCGTGGTGTCGCTGCGCCGGCGGAGCGCCCCTCCCGGAGCGGGCAGCGCGCGGCGTCGGCCGTCGGCCAGCTCCAGGGCCGCCCAGCGTGGGGGCCGCGCCGGGTCGAGCCGGACCCCGGTGACCTGGTCCCAGGAGTAGCGGTGCGTGCCCACCTCGCGCACCTCCACCCCCTCGGCGTCGACCAGCACGCGGGTACGAGCGGTCACGACCGCGGCGGCGGCCGCCACTCCCAGCAGCAGGGCGTGCCCCACGATGAGCGCGAGATCGGCCCCGTCGCGGGCGCGGGCGGGGTCGAGGAGGGTGCGCAGGCCGCCGGTCACGATCCAGACCAGTGCCACCAGCGGAACCAGCCGCAGCACCAGCGGTGGCCCGGTGAGGCGCCAGACCACGGGGTCCGGCGCGCCGGGGAGCGGCCGGCTCACTGCGGCCTCGGCGGGGCGACGAGCTTGGCGAGCAGGGTGCCCAGCGTGTGAGCCGGGTCGTCGGTGACGCCGGCGTGCACCGGCGAAGGCTGGACGACGGTGCTCCGCGGGGCGGTCAGCCGGCCGAAGGTGTGGGCGAGCCCGGTGTTCTCCCGGGCCGTGCCCTCGGGGTGCCGGCAGGCGGCGACCACGGCCTCGGCCGACCTCCGCACCGCGTCGAGGTCGACGTCCTCGGCGATCGCGCGCAGCCGAACGTCGTCGACCACGACGCTCGCCCGCAGGTAGTCCAGCGCCTGGCAGTAGAGGATGACGCCGACGTTGACGAACTCCCCGCGCTCGACGCGCGGGACCGCGCGGAGCACGGCGTACTGGAACGCGTGCCCGCTCACGGGAGCCACCGCTCGGCGGCGTGCAGCCGGGCCACCAGGTAGTCGCGGTACACCTCGCGGGCCGTGGCAGCGTCCTGCGGCGCGCGCGGATCGGGCCGGGCGGGGTCGGGCTCGAGCCACTCGTCCGGCACCAGGGCGAGCACCTCGCCCAGCAGGGCGCCGTCCACCCTGGCGCGGAGCTCCTCGTGCACCGAGCGGGGCTCGCCCACGTCGACGAGCACGTGGTCGGCGTAGTTGTAGCGCGAGGCCGCGAAGGCGTCGACGTCGCTCCAGGCGTGGTGGAAGCGCAGGCAGGCGCCGTGGTCGATCGCCCAGAGCGCCCGGTGCCAGATCAGCAGGTTGGTGTTGCGCCGGCTCCGGTCGACGTTGGCGACGAAGGCGTCCAACCAGACCACCCGGGACGCGGTGGAGGCGTCCACGGGGAAGGTCGGGTCGTAGCCGACGGACCCGGGCAGGAAGTCGACGGCCAGGTTCAGCCCGGCGCTCCGGCTGACCAGCTGCTGCACCTCCTCGTCGGGCTCGCGGCGGCCGATCTCGGGGTCCACGTCGATCAGGGCCAGCTCGGGGACCGGGATCTCCAACGCCCGGGCCAGCTCGGCCACGACGATCTCGGCGACCAGGGCCTTCGGCCCCTGCCCGGCGGCGGTGAACTTGACGACGTAGGTCCCGAGGTCGTCGGCCTCCATCAGCGCGGGCAGCGAGCCGCCCTCCCGGAGGGGCGTGAGATAGGCCGTGGCGGCGATCCGGGGGAGCACGGGTGTCACAGTAGTAGGAGGCCCGCCGCTCCCCGCACCGCTCGTTTGACCGCGGTGGGGGCTCCGCGTAATCTTGACCCTCGGTATGCGCACGGCGAGATCGCGCGCGCCGCACCGGTGTGATCGGGTCCGGCCGTCGAGGTCGGAGGCGTGGTCACGCCGTCGGTAGACTTCCGAAAGACATCGAAGAGAGTAGGTCAGGCGTGTACGCAGTCGTGCGTAGTGGCGGCCGCCAGCACAAGGTCAGCGTGGGCGACGTTCTCGAGATCGACAAGACCGACAGCGCGGTGGGCTCCAGCCTGAACCTGCAGCCGCTGATGGTCGTCGACGGCGAGTCCGTGGTCACGACGGCCTCGGCCCTGAGCTCGGTCACCGTGACCGCCGAGGTGCTCGGTGCGTCCAAGGGCCCGAAGATCCACATCCTCAAGTACAAGAACAAGACCGGCTACCGCAAGCGCCAGGGGCACCGCCAGCACTACACCCAGGTCCGCGTCACCGGTATCGAGAGCTGAGGCAGACATGGCACACAAAAAGGGCGCATCCTCCACCCGCAACGGTCGCGACTCCAACGCCCAGCGCCTCGGCGTGAAGCGCTTCGGTGGCCAGCTGGTCAACGCCGGCGAGATCATCGTCCGCCAGCGTGGCACCCACTTCCACCCCGGTGACGGCATCGGCCGCGGTGGCGACGACACCCTCTTCGCGCTCCGCGAGGGGCACGTCGAGTTCGGCACCAAGCGTGGCCGTCGGGTCGTCAACATCCTCCCGCTCGAGGTCCCGGCTCCTGTCGAGGCTGCGGTTTCCGCGTAGTCCTGCACCATCTAGCTCGACCCCGCACGAACCGGAAGGGTGGCCCGATCGGGTCACCCTTCCGCTGTTTCTCCCCCTGGCACCACCCCGGAACACCACCCGTACGCCAGCACCGTACGCACGAGAGGAGCGCGGCATGGCGATCCCCAGCTTCGTCGACCAGGTCACGCTGCACGTCTACGGCGGCAACGGAGGTCACGGTGTGGCCTCGGTGCACCGGGAGAAGTTCAAGCCGCTGGGCGGACCCGACGGCGGCAACGGCGGCGACGGCGGCTCGGTCATCCTGCGGGTCGAGCCCGGCCTGACCACCCTGGTGGACTACCACCGGCAGTCCCACCGCCGCGCCACCAACGGCCAGCCCGGCCGGGGTGACCACAACAACGGCGCCAACGGCGACGACATCGTCCTCGGTGTCCCCGACGGCACCGTCATCACCGACGCCGACACCGGTGAGCAGCTCGCCGACCTGACCGGGGAGGGCGCGGAGCTCGTCGTCGCCCGCGGCGGCCGCGGTGGGCTCGGCAACGCGGCCCTGGCCTCAGCAGCCCGCAAGGCGCCCGGCTTCGCCCTGCTGGGCGAGGAGGGGGAGACCCGGACGGTCACCCTCGAGCTGAAGGTCGTGGCCGACGTCGGCCTGGTCGGCTTCCCCAGTGCCGGCAAGTCCTCCCTCGTCGCGGCCATCTCGCGGGCCCGGCCGAAGATCGCCGACTACCCGTTCACGACGCTGGTGCCGAACCTGGGCGTCGTCGTGGCGGGGGCGACCACCTACACCGTCGCCGACGTGCCCGGCCTGATCGAGGGCGCCAGCGAGGGCCGCGGTCTCGGTCACGACTTCCTGCGCCACATCGAGCGCTGCGCCGCCCTGGTGCACGTGCTGGACTGCGCCACCTTCGAGCCCGGCCGCGACCCGCTCACCGACCTCGACGTCATCGAGGCCGAGCTGGCCGCCCACGGCGGGCTGGAGGACCGACCCCGGCTCGTCGCCCTGAACAAGGTCGACATCCCCGACGCGGCCGAGCTCGCGCAGCTGGTCGTCGACGACCTCCGGGCCCGCGGGCTGCGGGTCTTCTCCATCTCGACCAAGAGCGGGGAGGGCCTGCAGGGGCTCACCTTCGCCATGGCCGAGATCGTCGCCGAGCGACGCGCCTCGATGCCGCCGCCCGCACCGGCCCGGATCGTCCTGCGCCCCCAAGCCGTGCCCAAGGGTGGGGAGTTCACCATCAAGGCCGAGGGCGAGCTCTGGCGCGTCCGCGGCGAGAAGCCCGAGCGCTGGGTGCGCCAGACCGACTTCAACAACACCGAGGCCGTCGGCTACCTCGCCGACCGGCTCAACCGCATCGGCATCGAGACCCGGCTGCTGGAGCTCGGGGCCCGGGCCGGGGACACCGTGGCCATCGGCGGCGACGACGCCGTCGTCTTCGACTTCGCCCCGCAGGTCGACGTCGGGTGCGGAGATCCTCAGCCGGCGCGGTGAGGACCAGCGCTTCACCGAGGAGCGCCCGGCCGCGCGCCGTCGTCGCGACAAGGATGCCGCCTACCACGCAGCCGACGACGAGGTGGAGGGTGAGTTCACCTTCCGCAGCCTCGGTGACCTCGACGAGGACGCCCCTGAGCTGGACGAGCCCGAGCCGGACGACCTCGCGCCCGAGGTCATCGGGGTGGACGGTCCTGAGGCGCGCAGGCGCTGATGGGCACGCCTGAGCTGCGTGCCCCGGTGGCCGCGGCGACCCGGATGGTGGTCAAGGTGGGCTCCTCGTCCTTGACCACGCCGGAGGGCGGCCTCGACCCGCAGCGGATCGAGGCGCTCGTCGACGCCCTCGCCGCCGTCCGCAGAGCCGGTCGGGAGGTGGTGCTGGTCTCCTCCGGGGCCATCGCCGCCGGACTGGCCCCGCTGGCCCTGCGCAGCCGTCCCCGCGACCTCGCCACCCAGCAGGCGGCGGCGTCGGTCGGTCAAGGGCTGCTGATGGGGCACTACACGCGCCTCTTCGCCGCGCACGGCCTGGGCGTCGGCCAGGTGCTGCTCACCGTGGACGACGTCACCCGGCACAGCCACTACCGCAACGCGTTCCGCACCTTCGGCCGCCTGCTGGAGCTGGGCGATGGTGCCCATCGTCAACGAGAACGACACGGTCGCCACCCACGAGATCCGCTTCGGTGACAACGACCGGCTGGCCGCGCTGGTCGCCCACCTGGTCCACGCCGACGCGCTGGTGCTGCTCAGCGACGTCGACTCCCTGTACACCGCCAAGCCCACCGATCCCGGCGCCCGACGGCTCGTCGAGGTGCGCGGTGAGGAGGACCTCGTCGGGCTCGACGTCTCGGCCAAGGGCTCGGCCGTCGGCACCGGAGGCATGGTGACCAAGGTGGAGGCGGCGCGGATCGCCACGACCGCCGGCATCGACGTCGTCCTCACCAGCGCCGCCCAGGCCGGCCCCGCCCTGGCCGGCGAGCCGGTCGGCACCTGGTTCCACCCGACCGGGAAGCGGCGCCCGACCCGGCTGCTGTGGCTGCGGCACGCCAGCAACGCGCGTGGCTCGCTGCGCCTGGACGCCGGCGCGGTGCGCGCTCTGGTCGAGCGCCACGCCTCGCTCCTGCCGGCCGGGGTCACCGCCGTCGACGGCACCTTCAGCGCGGGGGAGGCGGTGGACCTCGTGGGGCCCGACGGCGCCGTCGTCGCCCGCGGTCTGGTCAACTACGACGCCCAGGAGCTGCCGCCGCTGCTCGGCCGCAGCACCCGCGAGCTGGCCGCCGAGCTCGGTGCCGGCTACGACCGCACGGTCGTGCACCGCGACGCCCTCGTCGTCCTCGACGAGCGGGACCGCGCCGCCCTGCGCGGGTGACCCGCCCCGAGAGCGGCGCCGTCCGGCCACCCGCACGCCCGTCGTCGGTGCCGCTGGTGGTGCACGAGTCGGTATAGGGTCGGACCATTGCCAATCTGGCGCCCCTTCCCGGTCCGGCCGACGTCGGCTCCGCCGGGGGAGTGGCCGTGACCCCCCGAGGTGGACGTTGACCTTCCCCAGCCGCTTCAAGAAGACATTGGCGGTGCTCGCCTCGTTGGCCACCGTCACCACGTTCGCCTCCTGCGCCGAGAGCCAGCGCGACGCGGGCTCTGACGCCAGCGCCGACTCCGGCAGCAACGCCACGTTCGTCCTCGGGGCGCCCTCCGACCCCGTCATGCTCGACCCGGCCATGGCCAGCGACGGCGAGACCTTCCGCATCTCCCGGCAGATCTTCGAGGGGCTCGTCGGGGCCACGCCCGGCACCACCGACGTCGAACCGCTGCTCGCCACCAAGTGGACGCCGGCCGAGGACGGGAAGAGCTACACCTTCGACCTGCGCGAGGGCGTCAAGTTCTCCGACGGCACCGACTTCAACGCCGAGGCGGTCTGCGCCAACTTCGAGCGTTGGTACAACTGGACCGGCGTCAACCAGTCCGAGAACATCAGCTACTACTACAACAGCCTCTTCAAGGGCTTCAAGACCGGCAAGACCGGCGGCGTCTACGACAGCTGCGAGGCGCCGAGCGCCAACCAGGCCGTGGTGAAGCTGGCCAAGCCCTTCGCCGGCTTCGTCCAGGCGATGACCCTGCCGGCCTTCTCGATGCAGAGCCCGGCGGCGCTGGCCCAGTACAACGCGGACAAGACCGAGGGCACCGACACCGACCCGCGCTTCTCCGAGTACGCGACGGCTCACCCGACCGGGACCGGGCCGTACCTGTTCGACCGCTGGGACCGCGGCCAGCAGGTGACCCTCAAGGCCAACCCCGACTACTGGGGCGACAAGGCCAAGACCCCGACCGTCATCGTGCGGACGATCAGCGACGCCAAGGCCCGCGTGCAGGAGCTGCAGGCCGGCAACATCGACGGCTACGACCTGGTCGGGCCGGCCGACGTCCAGCCACTCAAGGACGCCGGGTTCCAGGTCGTCAACCGCCCCGCCTTCAACATCTTGTACCTGGGCATGAACCAGAAGAACAAGGCGCTCGCGGACGTCCGGGTGCGTCAGGCCATCACCTACGCCGTCGACCGGGCCGCCGTGGTCAAGTCCTCGCTGCCCGAGGGCTCGGAGCCCGCCACCCAGTTCGTCCCGCCGACGGTGGAGGGCTACAACGACCAGGTCGAGGCCTACCCCTACGACCTGGACAAGGCCAAGCAGCTGCTGGACGAGGCGGGGCAGTCCGACCTCGAGCTCAAGTTCGCCTACCCCACCGGGGTCTCGCGTCCCTACATGCCGGCGCCGGAGGACACCTTCGCGGTGATCAAGAGCCAGCTGGAGAAGGCCGGCATCACGGTCACCCCGGTCGCGGCCAAGTGGAGCCCGGACTACCTCGACATGATCCAGGGCGAGAAGGGCGTCGACAAGCACGACATCCACCTGCTCGGCTGGACCGGCGACTACGACGACCCGGACAACTTCCTCGGCGTCTTCTTCGGCCGCAAGTCCAGCGAGTGGGGCTTCGAGAACAAGGAGCTGTTCGACGACCTGGCGGCCGCCCGCGAGCTGCCGACCCGGGAGGAGCAGATCCCGGCGTACGAGGCCATCAACGACCAGATCGCCGACTACGTCCCGGGCATCCCGCTGGCTCACCCCGCCCCGTCGCTGGCTTTCGCGCCCGGTGTCCAGGGGTTCGTGGCCAGCCCCGTCCAGGACGAGGTGTGGAACAACGTCACCGTCAGCAAGTGACGCCCGGCCCGTCCCGACCCTGCCCGGGTCGGGGCGGGCCGGCGCGGTGAGCGGAGGCCCCACCCCGTGCTGAGGTTCACCGTCCGTCGCCTGCTGCTGCTGGTCCCGGTGCTGTTCGGCCTGAGCGTGCTGCTGTTCGCCTGGGTGCGGGCGCTGCCCGGCGACCCGGCCCGGGCCCTGCTGGCCGAGAAGGCCACGCCCGAGGCCATCGCCGCCGTCAACGCGCAGTACGGCTTCGACAAGCCGCTGCTCACCCAGTACCTCACCTACACCGGCCGGCTGCTGCAGGGCGACTTCGGGAACTCACCTCGCACCGGCCTGCCCGTGCTGGGCACCTTTTTCGAGCGGTTCCCGGCCACCGTCGAGCTGAGCATCGCGGCGCTGCTGTTCGCGATCGTTGTCGGCATCCCGGTCGGCTACCTCGCCGCGACCCGGGCGGGCGGGTGGCTGGACCGGGTCTTCGTGGCCGGCTCGTTGCTCGGGGTCGTCGTCCCCGTGTTCGTGCTGGCGTACCTGCTCAAGATCGTCTTCGCCGTCGGGCTGCCCGGACCCCTGGGCGCGCTCGCTGTGCTGCCCACGTCGGGCCGGCAGGACCCGCGCATCGACGCCACCCACGTCACCAACTTCTACGTCCTCGACGGGCTGCTGACCCGGGAGTGGGACGCGTCGGTGAACGCGCTCACCCACCTGGTGCTGCCGGCCGTCGCGCTGGGCAGCATCCCGCTGGCCATCCTCGTGCGGATGACCCGCGCCTCGGTGATCGACGTGCTCAACGAGGACTACGTCCGGACCGCCCGCGCGAAGGGGCTCTCCCAGGGCCTGATCACCCGACGGCACGTGCTGCGCAACGCGATGCTCCCCGTCACCACCACGATCGGCCTGCAGACCGGCGCGCTGCTGGCCGGGGCGGTGCTCACCGAGTCGGTGTTCGCCTTCAACGGGATCGGCTCCTACCTCTTCGACGCCATCAGCGGGCTCGACTTCGCCGTCCTCCAGGGCTTCATCCTGTTCATCGCGGTGATCTACGCGCTGATCAACCTCGCCGTGGACCTGCTCTACGGCGTCATCGACCCGCGGCTGCGTGCCGCATGAGGGGGCGCACGTGACCGCGCTCGACAGCGTCGCCCCGGAGAGGCCGCAGGCCCTGGCGCAGCTGATGGGCGACGGCGTGGCCGACGACCGCGGCACCAGCCTGTGGCGGGGCGCCTTCCAGCGGCTCCGGCGCAACCCCAGCGCGATCATCGGGGCCGTCATCGTGGCCCTCTTCGTGCTGGTGGCGCTCCTCGCCCCCCTGCTCACCCCGTACCGGGCGGCCAGCACCGAGTGGATCGAGCAGGTGACGCCCAGCACCGTCCCCGGCCGCTCGCCGGAGCACCCGCTCGGCCTCGACCCGTTCGGCTCGGACCTGCTCACGCAGCTGCTCTACGGCGCCCGCGCCTCCCTCATCATCGGGGTCGTCTCCACCGCCCTCGGACTGCTGGGTGGGGCCGTCCTCGGCACCCTGGCCGGCGGGCTGGGCGGGTGGGTCGACACCGTGGTGATGCGGGTCGTCGACATCCTGCTGTCGATCCCGTCCCTGCTCCTCGCCGTCAGCGTCGCCGCCGTCCTGGGGCAGCGACCCAGCGCGATCATGATCGCCATCGGAGCGGCGCAGGTGCCGATCTTCGCGCGGCTGCTGCGGGGCTCCATGCTGGCCCAGCGCGGTCAGGACTACGTGCTGGCCTCGACCGCGCTCGGGCTGAAGCGGCGCACGATCGTGCTGAGCCACGTGCTGCCGAACTCCCTCGGTCCGGTCATCGTGCAGGCGACGCTGACGCTGGCCACGGCCATCATCGAGGTGGCGGCGCTGTCCTACCTCGGCCTGGGCGCTCCCGACCCGGCCATCGCCGAATGGGGCCGGATGCTCGTCAAGGCCCAGGACCGGCTGCAGAGCGACCCGCACCTGGCGTTGCTGCCCGGCCTCTGCATCGCGGTGACCGCCCTGGGCTTCACCCTGTTCGGCGAGGCGCTGCGCGAGGCGCTGGACCCGAAGTCGAGGAGATGACATGACCACGGAGACCGCGGAGGTCCGAGGCCGTGCCCGCCGCCAGCACCCGACCCGCGGACCGGTGGACCGCGACGAGGTGCTGCTGCAGGTGCGCGACCTCCGGGTGACGTTCCAGCGGCGCGGTGGCCAGCCGACCCGAGCCGTCGACGGCGTCTCCTTCGCCGTCCGGCCGGGCGAGGTCGTGGGCATCGTGGGGGAGTCGGGCAGCGGCAAGTCCGTCACGTCGATGGCGGTGATGGGCCTGCTGCCCACGCGGGGGGTCCAGGTGAGCGGTCAGGCGCTCTACCGGGGCCGCGACCTGCTCACCCTCCCTGCCGCGGAGCTGTCGGACCTGCGCGGCCGGGAGCTGGCCATGGTCTTCCAGGACCCGATGAGCTCCCTCAACCCCGTGGTGCCGGTCGGCACCCAGGTGACGGAGGTGCTGCTGCGGCACTCCGCGGACCACCCGGTCCGCCGCGCGCGAGGAGGCCGAGGACCTGCTCCGGCGGTGCGGCATCCCCGACCCGGGCCGGCGGCTGCGCGAGTACCCCCACCAGCTGTCGGGCGGCATGCGCCAGCGCGCCCTGATCGCCATCGCGCTGGCCTGCAAGCCTGCGCTGCTGATCTGCGACGAGCCGACGACGGCGCTGGACGTCACCATCCAGGCCCAGGTCCTCGAGCTGCTCAAGGAGCTGGTCACCGATCTCGGCACGGCGATGGTGATGATCACCCACGACCTGGGCGTCGTCGCCGGGCTCTGCGACTCCGTGAACGTGATGTACGCCGGGCGCATCGTGGAGTCCGCCCCCCGGCGCGAGCTGTTCGGGCACCCGCGTCACCGCTACACCGAGGGGCTGCTGCGCTCCATCCCGCGGCTGGACGCTCCCCGCGGCGATCCCCTGCGGCCCATCCCCGGCACCCCTCGCGACGTGCTGGGCTGGGACCAGGGCTGCGCCTTCGCGCCCCGCTGCCGCCACGCCGCCGACGACTGCATCGTCGCGGACCTGCCGCTGGAGCCTCTGGAACGGCTGACCCACGAGGTGCGCTGCGTGCACCCGGCCCCGCACCACCCCGTCGCAGCCGAGTTGTCAGCGCCTGTGGCGGCCAGGGCAACCACTGACGCTGACAACTCGGTCGAGGGTCGGGAGGAGCGACGGTGAACGACCCGCTGCTGCAGGTGTCCGGGCTGAAGGTGCACTTCCCGATCAAGCGGGGGCTGGTGTTCGACCGGACCGTCGGGCACGTCCGGGCCGTCGACGGCGTGGACCTGCGGGTGGAGCGTGGCCAGACCTTCGGTCTGGTGGGGGAGTCCGGCTGCGGCAAGTCGACGCTGGGCCGCGCCATCCTGCGGCTGGAGGAGCCGACGCAGGGGCAGGTCCGCTTCGACGGGGAGGACCTGGGGTCCCTGCGCCCGGAGCCGCTGCGGAAGATGCGGCGCCGGATGCAGATGGTGTTCCAGGATCCGCTCTCGAGCCTCGACCCGCGCGCGTCGGTGGAGAGCCTGCTGACCGAGCCGCTGACCGTGCACGGGCTGTCGGGGGCCGACCGGGAGGCGTTCGGCCGCGACTCCAGCCGGAGCCACGCGGCCAAGGCGTCGGCCATGCTCGACGTCGTGGGCCTGCCCGGGTCGGCGCTGGCGAAGTACCCGCACGAGTTCTCCGGCGGTCAGCGCCAGCGCATCGGGATCGCCCGCGCGATGATCCTCAACCCCGACCTCGTGGTGGCCGACGAGCCGGTGAGCGCGCTCGACGTCTCCGTCCAGGCCCAGGTGATCAACCTGCTCGAAGGGCTCCAGGACCTGCTCGGACTGACCTACCTGGTGATCGCCCACGACCTGGCGGTGGTCCGGCACATCAGCGACGTGATCGGCGTGATGTACCTGGGCACGATCGTGGAGCAGGCCGACAGCGACGACCTGTACGCCGAGCCGCTGCACCCCTACACCATCGCCCTGATGTCGGCGATCCCGATCCCGGACCCCGAGGTGGAGGACCGCCGCGAGCGGATCCTGCTCCGGGGTGACCTGCCCAGTCCGGCCGACCCGCCGTCCGGCTGCCGCTTCCACACCCGCTGCCCGTACCGGCAGGCGACCCGGTGCGACACCGAGGTCCCGGTCCTGCGGACCGTGGAGGGCGCGCCCGGCCGCCTCGTCGCCTGCCACTGGGCCGAGGACATCCGGAGCGGTGCCGTGAGCGTCGCCGACCCGAGCCTGCGGGTCGAGCCTGTGAGCTAGAGGTAGAAGCCCTGCAGCTTGGGGTCGTCCGGCGGCGCCTCGGTGGGCAGGTCGTCGGCCAGCAGGGTGCGGATGTCGTCGACGGTCGGCTCGGCCAGGTCCACCAGCCGGCCGGCCTGGATGGAGACGGCCTCCTCGAACACGTTGCGGACGAAGCGGCCGTTGCCGAAGCCTGGCGGGTGCGGCGAGGGGATCAGCGACCGGAGCCGATCCTCGACGCCGGGGCCGAGCGCGAACCCGGCCTGCCGGGCGGTGAGCTCGAAGATCGCGAACAGCTCGTCGTCGCCGTAGTCGTCGAAGCTCAGCGTCTTGGGGAACCGGGAGGCCAGGCCCGGGTTCGAGGAGAGGAAGCGCTGCATCTCCCGTGGGTAGCCGGCCACGATGACGACGACCTCGTCACGGCGGTCCTCCATGAGCTTGAGCAGGGTGGAGACGGCCTCCACCCCGAAGTCGCGGTGGGAGTCGTGCGGGATCAGCGCGTAGGCCTCGTCGATGAACAGCACGCCGCCGGAGGCCTTGTTGAACATCTTGCGGACCTTCGGCGAGGTCTGGCCGATGTACTGCCCGACGAGGTCCACCCGGCTCGCCTCGACGAGGTGGCCGTTGGAGAGGGTCCCCAGCTGGGCGTAGATGCGGGCCAGCAGCCGGGCCACCGTCGTCTTCGCCGTGCCAGGGTTGCCGACGAAGACCATGTGCCGCGAGCGGTGACGGTCGGGCATGCCCGCGCCGGCCCGCAGCTGGTCGGCCTTGGCCTCGGCCACCAGGCGGCGGACCTGCTCCTTGATCGGAGCCAGCCCGACGAGCTCGGCCAGCTCGCCCTGCGGGTCGCCGATCTCGACCTCGGGGACGGTGTCGTCGTCGTCGGGCTCCTCCTCCTCGGCCTCGGAGCCGAGCGGACGCGGCACGCGGACCGCCGGTGCCGGCACCGGGGCGGGTCGGGCGGCGACTGCCGAAGGCCTTGACCATCGGGTTGGCGGCCCGCTTGAAGGTGAACAGCTCCTCGACGTCGGTGACGAAACCGATGGTGTCCGGGGCGGCCGAGGGGGTCGGCGGTCCGGGCAGGCCGGCGACGACCCGCGACACCTGCGCGGCCATGGACAGCCACGCCCGGCACGCGTCGATCTCGCCGGTGAGGAGGGCGCGGGCGAGCCAGCCGCGGTTGGCCTGCAGCCACTCGGCGGAGTCGAAGCCGTGCTGGCGTGCGCGGAAGGCCGCGTTGATCTCCTCGAAGCGTTCGGGGCCCACGGCGACGGCCAGACCGGCGGGGAGGGTGTCGACGCTGTCGCAGAGCGCCATCGACGCGACGACCTCGGGCAGGGTCTCGGCTCGGTTGACGACCCCGCTCAGGTGGTCGTGCGCCGCCTGCAGGCCCTCGTAGGACCAGGACAGGGCGGCGCCCCAGCCGCCGATCTCGGGCAGCAGCTCCTGCTCGTGCTCGGTCATCAGCGCGTGCCGCCACAGCCGTGCGACCTCGGGGAAGGCGGCGCCGGTGTGGAAGTCGAGCAGCTCGCGGTCGTGCAGCACCCGCTCGTAGATCCCGAGCAGGGCCTCGGCGCGGGGTCGCAGGGGGCCGACCTCGGAGAGGAAGCGGACGCACTCCTGGGACAGCTCCAGCGCGCCGCGGCGGGCGACGGGTTCGTTGCCCGCGTACTTGTAGAGGAAGAGCGGCCACTCGCAGTCGGTCATGTACCAGTTGCGGGCCACCATCGGCTCGCGGCGCTGGGTGGGGGAGAGGTACTCGTCCACCAGCTGCTCGGGGAACTGGGCGAACTCCCCGGCGAAGATGGTCACGTACCCGCCCAGGGACATGGCGAGGTTCTGCAGGAACGGGGCGACGTCACGGGTGCGCTCCGGCCAGCTGGTCCAGTTCTGGGTGGCGCCGGCCCGCGGGTCATCGACGAGCTGGCGGACCCGGGTGCGCGCGTGCTCCCACCAGCCGTGGGGGACGGGCCAGGGGTGGGCGGAGCCGACGACGTCGATGTACTGGCGTCCCGACATCAGCACTGCCAGGTGCTCTGGCAACACCAAACGTGTCAACGTCTTGCTCCTGTCCCCCAGAAGACGCCGGCGTCCTCCGACCGTGCCCCCCGCTTCCGGGTGCCATCCATCCTCCCATCCCCGACGGCACGGAAGCGACGAGCCGCGAAGCCCGGCGAGAGGGCGAACCGACGCGCTAGATTGGCCTCCGTGAGCGTGCAGGAGCAGACCACCCGAGCCCGGACCGCGGCGCTCGTCCTGGCCCGAGCCACCCGGGCCGTCAAGGACGCCGGCCTCCACGCCATGGCCGACGCCCTGGGCAAGGCCGAGACGTCGGTCCTGGAGGCCAACGCCGCCGACGTCGAGCGCGCTCGAGCCGCCGGGACCAGCGCCGCCCTCGTCGACCGGCTGCGGCTCACCGCCGACCGGGTCGCCGGGATGGTGGACGGCCTGCGCGACCTCGCCGCCCTGCCCGACCCGGTCGGCGACGTGGTCCGCGGGTGGACGAACCCCGACGGGGTCCAGGTCCGCCAGGTCCGCGTGCCGTTCGGCGTGGTCGGGATCATCTACGAGGCCCGCCCCAACGTCACCGCCGACGCCGCCGGCATCTGCCTCAAGTCGGGCAACGCGGTGCTGCTGCGCGGCTCCAGCTCGGCGGCGGAGTCCAACGCGGCGGTCGTCGAGGCCCTGCGCGCCGGCCTGGTGGAGGCGGGGCTGCCGGCCGACGCCGTCCAGCTCGTCCCGGGGCCGCGCGCGGTGACCGATGAGCTGATGGCCGCTCGCGGCCAGGTCGACGTCCTCATCCCGCGCGGCGGGGCCGGGCTGATCGAGCACGTGGTGCGCTCCAGCCAGGTGCCCGTGATCGAGACCGGGGTGGGCAACTGCCACCTGGTCGTCGACGCGACGGCCGACCCGGCGATGGCCCTGGAGATCCTGCTCAACGCCAAGACGCAGCGGCCCTCGGTCTGCAACGCCGTCGAGACGCTCCTGGTGCAGGCCGATGCCGCACCGGCGTTCCTGCCGCTCGCCCTGCCGGCCCTGGCCGCGGCCGGGGTGACGGTGCACGGCGACGCCCGTACCGCCGCGTACGGGGACGTCGTCCCGGCGACGGAAGAGGACTGGGGGAGCGAGTACCTCTCCCTCGACCTCGCCGTCGCCGTCGTCGACGACCTGGACGCGGCCCTGGCCCACATCCGTCGGTGGAGCACCGGGCACAGCGAGACGATCGTCACCGGGTCCCAGAGTGCCGCTGAGCGCTTCACCCTCGAGGTCGACGCCGCCGCGGTGCTGGTGAACGCCTCCAGCCGGTTCGTCGACGGCGGTGAGTTCGGCTTCGGGGCCGAGATCGGGATCTCCACGCAGAAGCTGCACGCGCGGGGACCGATGGGACTCCGGGAGATGACCTCCACCAAGTACCTGGTGACCGGGTCGGGGCAGACGCGGCGGTGAGCAGGAACTGGGTGGTCGGCGGACCGGTAGGGTCGGGGCCATGACTTCCGGACTCATCCTGCTGGAGAACGAGCTGCCCCTCCCGCCCCTCGCCTTCGGCCTGATCGCCTTCGGCCTGCTCATCGCGCTGCTCGCCATCACGGTGGCGCTGGGTAACGGCCGTCCGCACAGCTAGGTGAGCTCCCCCACGGCGTCGCTGCCCCGAGCGACCGGGCTGGCCCGCGCCCCCGTCGAGGACCCGAACCACCGGCACCGGCTGGGGGTGATGGGTGGCACCTTCGACCCCATCCACCATGGTCACCTCGTGGCCGCCAGCGAGGTGGCCAGCCGCTTCGGGCTCGACGAGGTGGTCTTCGTGCCGACCGGGCAGCCCTGGCAGAAGGCCCACCGTGAGGTGTCCTCGGCCGAGGACCGCTACCTGATGACGGTCATCGCGACGGCGTCGAACCCACGGTTCACCGTCAGCCGCGTGGACGTCGAGCGGGAAGGGCCCACCTACACCGTGGACACCCTGGCCGACATTCGTGCCGAGCGTGGCGAGGACGTGGAGCTGTTCTTCATCACCGGCGCCGACGCCCTCACCCAGATCCTGACCTGGCGCAACTCCGAGCAGCTGTTCGACCTGGCCCACTTCGTCGGCTGCACCCGGCCGGGCGTGGAGATCGACACCACCGTCCTCGACCGCCTGCCCCACGACCGCGTGACCGTGATGGAGATCCCGGCCCTGGCCATCTCCTCCACCGCGTGCCGGAAGCGGGTGCACGACCACGAACCGACCTGGTACCTGGTGCCCGACGGCATCGTGCAGTACATCGCCAAACGCGGGCTGTACCGCCCGTGAGGACCGACTCCGGTCCATCGACAGGAAGAAGATCGTGACTGCTACCGACCGTGCCCTCGAGCTCACCCGGACGGCCGCCGCGGCCGCCGTGGACAAGCTCGGCACCGACCTCATCGCCTACGACGTCTCCGACCAGCTGGCCATCACCGACGTGTTCCTGGTGGTCACCGCCAGCAACGAGCGCCAGGTCGGCGCCGTCGTGGACGGGATCGAGGAGGCCCTCCGCGGAGCTCGGCGCCAAGCCGGTCCGCCGCGAGGGCGACCGCGAGCAGCGCTGGGTGCTGCTGGACTACCTCGACGTCGTCATCCACATCCAGCACAGCGAGGAGCGCAAGTTCTACGCCCTCGAGCGGCTGTGGAGCGACTGCCCGGTGATCCCGCTCGGCCTGGACGAGCGCCGGTGACCGCAGCCCGCATCATCGTCTGGCGGCACGGACGCACCTCGTGGAACGTCGAGAACCGGTTCCAGGGCCAGGCCGACATCGGCCTGGACGACGTCGGCCGTGAGCAGGCCGCCCGGGCCGCGCGGGTCCTGGCGCAGCTGGAGCCGGCTGTCCTGTGGGCCAGCGACCTGAGCCGCGCCCGCGACACGGCGCGTGAGCTGGCCGAGCTCACCGGTCTGCCCGTGACGACGGACCGCCGGCTCCGCGAGATCCACGTCGGCTCCTGGGAGGGCCTGCTGGGCGAGGACGTCGAGCGCGTCGACCCCGAGGCGTCCCGCAGGCTGCGCGCCGGTGAGGACGTCCGCCGCTCGGCGACGGGGGAGAGCCCGACCGAGGTCGGGGTCCGGGTGGCGGCGGCGTTGCAGGACCTCGCCGACGCGGCGCCGGACGGCAGCACCGTCGTCGCCGCCAGCCACGGTCTGGCCGGCCGGGTCGGCGTCGCCGAGCTGGTCGGGCTGCCGCCGGAGCACTGGCGGCTGCTCGGCGGGCTGGACAACTGCGCCTGGGTCAGCGTGGACCGGCACCGCTCCGGGCGGTACTGGCGGATCGAGCAGTACAACGTCAGCGCCCCTGAGCCGAGCGCCTCCGTCCAGGGGCGGTCCGATTTCGCGACGACGGCGGCGGCAGGCTAGTATTCCGGGGTCGTCAGGGGCGTCGGTCGGAAGGCCGGGGAGCTCGTGGGGACACCCGCAAGGGGCTTTGGCGCAGTTGGTAGCGCGCTTCCATGGCATGGAAGAGGTCAGGGGTTCGAATCCCCTAAGCTCCACCCTTCTCACCAGGCCAGACGCGCGCAAGGCCCTCAACTCCGCAGCTCGCGTGGCGTCCACAACGCTGGGATGACACCGGACACCGGAGCCAAACGCCCGACGGAGATCTCGACGTACGCTCGCCGCATCCGGTTTCGAGCCGACCGCCGTGGTGAACACCAAGCCCGACTCCGGGCGCTTCGCCAGCCAGCAACCAGTCGCGGCCTGCTGCATCCGCTGCGGCTGTCCGCGCATGTGTCGCACGACCTCCCTCTAACGGCTGCAGCCCCCGGGCGGGTCATACGGGACACTTCGCCCGAAACGCACCCCGCCGCCGGTCCAGAGCCCGAGTGCCAGCGTCTTCTCGGCGGACCAGCGTCGTGACTGACCGGGGACGACTCGTGATCAACCAGGTCGCCGGCAGTCCCAGTGGCCCGTCGGCCAAGGAAGCATGACAGCGCGCCATATGGCGGTCTCGGTCCTGCCCAGGCGCCGGCGACGCGATAGTGGTGGGAACAGGTCGACAGGGATTTCTAGGTGCGCCAGCCTGTGGGATGTGGAGCGCATACGCCGACGGCGACCCAGGCCGTCCGGTCCCCCTGAACGAGCACGCGACCCCCGGTCTGGCCCCACCACAGGAGCATCGGTCGATACTGCCTGCGTTCCCGCGCGAGGGCCAGGCGTGTGACGCGTATCAGCGCGTTGGTGTTGAGTGGTCTCGGTCCTCGACCTGGCCGTCAGCGACCACGGATTCACGGTAGGCGGGCACAGGGAGTGGATGCCTGACTCGCATGAGATGGCCGACGAGATTCTTCCTGTCCGGGGTCGACAACGAGAGCGGCTACCTGCCCGACTGACCTCACAGGACAGTCCGCTGCTGCGCGCTCCAGAAGCCGGTCGGCCTACGACGTCGTGGCGGGTGATGCCGCCTCAGGCATCGGTCACGTCGAGCAGTTTCGACAGCAGCCGTCGAAGTTCTCGGTGGCCGTGCTCTCCGAGGATCTCGGTAACCTGCCCCTCGATGCCGTCGATCGTCTGACGCCCGGCCGCTACGGCGTCCCGGCCACGCTTGGTCAGCACGATGAGTTTCGCCCGGCCGTCGTCGGGGTCGGGACGACGGAGGACGTAGCCCATGTCGACGAGCTCGTCGACAAGTTCCCCCATGGCCTGAGGCGTCATGCCGGCCTTCCGCGCGAGCTCGGTGAGCCGCGAGCCTTCGGGAGAGATCTGGGCGAACACGGCGGAGTGCTTGGGTTTCTGCGGATAGCCCGCACCGACAACCCCCTCGACGATCTGGAAGCCGAGCAGGCTGTAAGCCTGGCCCAGCATCGAGACCGTGTTCAGCCGCGGTTCCATTGACAGCTCCTCGTTCGGAGAGTATTCAGGTTACCTGAACATTTGCTGGCCACCACGGCTGCGTGGTGCTCTTGCGGGCGAGAGGACTGATGACCATGACTCTCCTGGGGGCGGGCAACGTTGCGCCAGCGGTACGCCAGTCCGCGTGGCCCCTGGTCGTGGCCGGAGCGGTCGCTGGGTTGACCTGGGCGGCCGCCTTGCGCGGCTGGATGATCCAGATGGCCGGCGGTATCTCAGCCTTCCACTGGGTCGGCACCTTCGCGCTGATCCTCACCCCGGGCCTTCTCGTCGGCGCTTCGATCGGGCTGGCCGAGCACCGGCGCCGGACCGGCGCGTCGCGGACCCTGTGGCTCACCCTCTCCCCGTGCCTGTTCCTCGCCGCGCTGGCCGACCCGACGATCTTCATGCTGCTGATCACCCAAGGGATCGGCGGCGGCGCCATCGGAGTGGTGACGTTCGGACTCGCGGGCGGATACGCCCTCTCCGGACGAGGCCGCGCCTGGTGGCGGCGCACCTGCGGCGTCCTGGCCGTTCTCGGGGCCCTGCTGATGACGGTCCTGGCGTCCGACACCGCGCCGCTGGAGGCTGCGCACGGACTCTGGGTCGGCCTGTACGCCGCGTCGCTGCTGATCGTCCTCATGCTGGCCTGCGCCATCCCGCAACGGATCGACCGGGCTCGCCTCGTGCCCACCCCCTGGGTCGCGACGGCCGTCGGAGCAGTGTGCGGCTTCGCGTGGGCGGCCGCGTTGCGCGCGTTCACGTGGGAGGTGGCTGGCGACGCCGCCAGCGTGGAGTGGGCGGGAACGTTCGTCTGGGTTCTTCTGCCCGGCGCGATCATCGGCGCGCTGCTGGCGCGGGCCGAGCACCGGCGATGGACCGGCTCCCTGCCACACGCGCGCTGGCTCGTCTGGTCGCCGATGCTGTTCGCGGCGGTCCTGTTCCAGAACCCCCTCGACCTGCTGGGCGGCTTCGAAGGCGGCGTCGGGCTCTCGGCCCTCGCCGTTCCCGCGATGTGCATGATTTGTGGCTACGCGATCGCCGGACGCGGGCCGCTCTGGGTCCGCGGTCTCTGCGGACTCATCGCCCTCTCGGCGCTTCCGATCTGGTCGCTGACTGCGGCTGCTGTGGGTGGCCCGTCGATGTCGCTGGGCAACCCCCAGGGTCTCTGGGCCGCGATCCTCTACTGGAGCCTCCTCGCGACCTTCTCCATGGCGGCAGCAATACCACATCGCCGACCGGTTCCACCGCTCGATCGCCGAACTCCGCGCGCAACCCACGCCGAGTCCTCGCGAACGAGGCCACATAGTGTCGGCTCCACCGAGCGTTGATGAGCTACCGCAGGGCTCAGCTTAATGGGGCTGGACGCTCGGTCACCGTGCATGCGTCCCACACGAGGGCCCGCTACTGCGTGCTCCGCATGACGGTGGGTTTGGGCCGACGCTAGAAGCAGCACCCGGCACTATGAAGGCGAAGTGACCGACGGACGCGGCAACACGACCAGACACGCGGTGCCGCCGCCCACTCCAGCGCTCAGTTGGCCTCGGTTCCGGGGAGGGGCCTGTCGGGGTGGAGTCGGGTCAGGATGGCGTCGGCGATGCCGGTGAGCTGGTCGACCTGCTCGGGGGTGAGGGCGTCGATGACGTGTCGCGCGGACGGTGGCGACATGCCCGACGGCCGCGGTCTCGGACCTTCTCCCAGCCGGCGTCGGTGAGCCGGACGTTGGTGGCTCGGAGCGTCGTCTGGTGGCAGGGAAGCGTTCCACCAGCCCGCGGTCCTCGAGGCGGCGAACGACGTGGGATAGCCGCGGGCAGCGTCGCGTTGGTCTGCAGGGCCAGCGAGCGTCATCCGGCAGGGTTCGGTCCGGTGCCTCGGACAGCATCGCGAGCACGTAGTACTCGAAGTGCGTCAGGCCGGCGTCGCGGCGCAGCTGGGTGTCGAGCACCCCCGGCAGCAGCTCGACTACGGCGAGCAGGCGCACCCAGGCCGCTAGCTCGTCCTCGCTCAGCCACCGCGTGTCCATGGTCACATCCTGCCACAGATGGTTGTCGCTTGAAACTTCATGGTGCTACGCTTTGGTTGTAGCGACAACCACAGTGGTTGCGCACCAATCTCAGGAGAGACATGACCCACGTCAGCATCATCGGCACCGGCAACATGGGCCAGGCCATCGCCGGCGTCGTCAGCAGGGGCGGCCACACCGTCGAGCTGCTCGGCTCCGGCGACGCCGGGACCCCGGTCACCGGCGACATCGTCGTCCTGGCCGTGCCGTACCCCGCTCGTCGCCGACGATCGTCGCCGAGCGCGGCGAGCAGCTCGCCGGCAAGGTCGTCGTCGACATCACCAACCCGCTGAACTTCGAGACGTTCGACTGCCTGACCGTGCCGGCCGACAGCTCCGCCGCTGCCGACCTCGCCGTCGGCCCTGCCGCAGTCGAAGGTGCTCAAGGCGTTCAACACCACCTTCGCCGCCACCCTCGCCACCGGCACCGTCGGCACCCAGCCGACCACCGTCCTGATCGCCGGCGACGACGCCGACGCCAAGTCACTGCTCGCCGACGTCGTGACCGCCGGCGGCCTCAACGCCGTCGACGCCGGCTCACTGCGCCGGGCCCGTGAGCTCGAGGCCCTCGGCTTCCTGCAGCTCACCCTCGCCGCCGGCGGATGCCCTGCCGTGGACCGGCGGCTTCGCCGTCGCCTCCTGACCCCCCAGAATCCGCGGCGGCCGCCGGAAGCAACGGCTCACCGCGGGCTTGGTGCGGCGGAGGACGAGGTCCTCCGCCGCCCACCACCCGGACCCCCAACACCTCTTGCCCAACCGTCGTCCCAGGAGTTTCCTGTGTTGACCTCCCACGCCGTGGTGACCACCTCCACACCGGCTCGCTACGCCAAGCAGCTCGTCTCCCACCTCGGACGGAGGGTGCCGTTCACGGCCACTGGCGACAGCTCCTGGACCAGCCAGGTCGGGACAGCCCGCGGGCAGATCGCGGTCGGCGACGGCCTCCTCACCCTCGGGGTCGAGGCGCCGGACGAGGCGTCGCTAGCCCTAGTCGAGCACGCGTTCGGCAGCCACCTCGAGCGTTTCGGCCACCGTGACGAACTCGTCGTCACCTGGCACCGCCAGCACTGACCTCACCCACCCAGAGACCTGCAGACCTCGGAGCCCGCCATGAACCGCACCACCGTCGCCCACCTGAGCCGCACCGCCGCCGCGGACGCGCTGATCCCCGCCCGCCACCCGTTCGCCGACCACCTGCGCCACGTCGCCGAGCGGGAGGCCGCCGAGCCACTGCGCGCCTGGACCCCCGACGACGGCGCCATGCCAGCGCTGTACCTGAGCCACGGCGCCCCACCGACCTTCGAGGACGGACCTTGGATGCGGCAGCTGCACAACTGGGCCCGAGCGCTACCCAAGCCGAAGGCGATCCTCATCGTCAGCGCGCACTGGGAGTCCGACAGCCTCGGCATCACCAGCACGGCGCCCACCGAGCTGGTCTACGACTTCGGCGGCTTCGACCCGATGTACTTCCGGATGCGCTACGACACCCCAGACCCCAGCCAGCTCGCCCAGCAGGTCCGGGCGGCGCTGCCGGCCACCGAGCACGTCTACGAGCACCGCAACCGCGGCCTGGACCACGGCGCCTGGCTCCCGCTCAAGGTGATGTACCCCGGTGCCGACATCCCCGTCCTCCAGCTCAGCCTGCCCACCACCGACACCGCCAAGCTGTTCGCCCTCGGGCAGCGACTGCGCACCCTCCGCGAGGAAGGGGTGCTCGTCGTCGGCTCCGGGTTCATGACCCACGGCCTGCCCTACATCGACTGGAGCCGCCCCGACCTGGTTCCTGGCTGGTCAGCCGACTTCGATTCCTGGGTCGCCGACGCCCTCGCCCGCGGTGACGTCGACGAGCTCGAACACTTCCGTACCCGCGCCCCCGGACTCCGCTACGCCCACCCGACCGTCGAGCACTTCACCCCCCTGTTCGTCACCCTCGGCGCCGCCAACGACCCGACCGCCCCGGTCAGCACCGTGATCGACGGGTTCGCCGCCGGCCTAGCCAAGCGCTCCGTCCAAGCCGCCTGAGATACCAGCTCGGCCGCGTCAGGAGCTACGCCCCTTCCTCCCCTCGCCCCCGTGACCCTGACCCCCGTCCCTGCCATCCGCTACTTCCAGCGCAACCCCCGCCGGATGGACCGACGCCATGACCACCGAAAGAGCAGACACGACCAACCCGAATGAATGGCACGCCCCGCTGCGCCGCCGTGCCCTGCTCGGGTACGCGGCCGCCGGCGCCGCCGGGCTTGCCCTGCCCGCTGCCACAGCCGACGCGGCCGACACCTCAAGCAAGCCGGTTGCGGAGGAGGCCACCCTTTAAGGTGCAGAGCTGGACCGCCACCTGCAGCGGCTCTACCGTCACGCGCTCGATGAGGGCGGCAAGCTGGAGATCTGGGCCGGCGGCGACTCACCCACCCAGGAGGACGCCACCAAAGCCGCGTTCGAGGAAGCCTTCCCAGGCATCGACGTGACCATCGAGGTCGACCTGAGCAAGTACCACGCCCCGCGGATTGACCGCCGCCTCACCCTCGGGGAGCGTCTGCCTGACATCGCCCAGTTGCAGACACTGCACGACTTCGACCACTGGAAGCAGCAGAACGTGCTGCTGCCCTACAACCGTCTGGCTGGCGCGAGGTCTACAAGCCCTACAAGGACCCCGACGGCGCCTACGTCGGCATCACCGTGCTCTCGTTCGGCCGGATCAGCAACACCACCCTGATCCCTGACCGGCAGGCCCCGCGCGATGCGTCGGACTTCCTCGCAGCCCAGTTCCGCGACCAGCTCATCTTCACCTACCCCAACGACGACGACGCCGTCCTCTACGCCTTCTACCTCGTCGTCGCCAAGTACGGCCTGGAGTACCTGGAGCGGCTGATGAGACAGAACCCGCAGTTCGTCCGCGGTGGCCCCCCAGTCCTCGGAGCTGTCGCCTCCGGCCAGAAGCTCGCCAGCTTCGCCGGAATCGCCCCCCTCCAGCCCATCCCCGGACTCCCCGTCCGCTACAGCGTCCCCCGAAACGACCGGTTCATGTCCTGGCCGCAGACCGCCGCCATCTTCCGGCGCGCCAGCCACCCGCACGCGGCGAAGCTCTACCTGACCTGGCAGCTCACCCGCCAACGCCAGGCCGCGTCCTTCCAATGGCCCGTCCGCCGCGACGTCGCCCCACCCACCGGCTGGAACCCCATCACCGACTACAACACCCCGCTGAACGGCTTCCACCGCTTCATGCTCGACCGCGCCAAGGTCGAACGCTTCCGCGGCGTCGTCGAAACGTTCGTCGGACCCGTCCAAGGGCCGTCACCGCTCGACGCCTAGCCACACCCGGCCGCGGCACCTCACCGCGCAACCGGCGAGGTGCCGGAGGACCCGCCCCGGGGAACCGCTCGACGGCTCAGCAAGGGAGAACAGCGCTCACCAACCACATCTCCGCGACCTGAGGTTCCCGTCCCGGTCAGCCTTCCAGTTGCGGCGTGCCGTAGGAGGGTCGGCCGCTGGCTTCTCGTTCCCAACCACGATCACGGGCACGAGTGCGTCGGCGGCCGCTGCTAGCCGACCGAATCCGCTTGACCAGGCCCGCCTGAGCACCGGAAGGTTCATCACACCATGCAGCAGATCAGCAAGCGGCTCCTCAACTGGGCCAGCATCATCGAGCCGAAAACCCAGGCCCAGGCCGAGCTCACAGCCAGCATGCCGTTCATCCACCCGCACGTCGCCCTGATGCCCGACTGCCACCTCGGCAAGGGCGCCACAGTCGGCAGCGTCATTCCCACCCTCGGCGCCATCATCCCCGCCGCCGTCGGCGTCGACATCGGCTGCGGCATGATGGCGCTCCGCACCCGGTTCACCGAGACCGAGGTCCGCGACCGCGGCCACCTCGACCAGTTGCACACCGCGATCGCCGCCGCCGTGCCGCTCTCGGCCGGCAAGTACAACGACCGGGCCGCCAGCGAGCACACCGAGCAGCTCATCGCCGAACTCGAGCAGCGGGCTCTCCGCAACGACGTCGACCCCGACCGCTACGCCGAGAACTGGCGGCTCCAGCTCGGCAGCCTCGGCTCCGGCAACCACTTCATCGAGGTGACCGCCGACGAAGAAGGCCGGATCTGGCTGTTCCTCCACTCGGGCAGCAGGGGCGTCGGCAACAAGATGGCCCAGCACCACATCAAGGTCGCGCAGCAGCTCAACCAGAAGTGGTGGATCAACCTTCCGGACCCGGACCTGGCCTACCTGGTCGAAGGCACCGACGAGTTCTGGGCCTACATACGCGATCTCCGCTGGGCGCAGCACTTCGCGCTCCTCAACCGCGTGGAGATGATGGACCGGGTCAAGCGTGCCGTCGTGGAGCACCTGGCCGTCGACGACCTCGGCATCAGCGACGAGGTCAACTGCCACCACAACTACACCGAGCAGGAAACCCACTGGGGCAAGCAGGTGTGGTTGTCCCGCAAGGGCGCCATCAGCGCGAAGCAGGGCGAACGCGGCCTCATCCCCGGCAGCATGGGCACCGCCTCCTACGTCGTCGAGGGCCTCGGGAACAAGGTGGCTCTCAACAGCGCGCCGCACGGCGCCGGCCGCGAGTACTCGCGCTCCGCCGCCCGCCGAACCTTCACCCGCCAGCAACTCGACGACGCCATGGCCGGGATCGCGTGGGGCAACAGCGACGCTTTCCTTGATGAGATCCCGGGCGCTTACAAGGACGTCGACGTGGTCATGGCCGACGCCGCTGACCTCGTCAAGCCGGTGCACGTGTTGCACCAGCTCGTCAACGTCAAGGGCGACTGAGCGTCGATCAGTCCGTAGTTGTCGATCCTGTGGCCGTTCGGTCGGCAACTACTGACTGCAGGCGCTCGGCCGTCACACACCTTGCTGCATCGGGGCCGGCCCTCCTCGTCCTGGCGCACGCCGGGCGTGCGTCTTGCAGACGGGCCGCTACCGCATGCGTCCCGCACAACGATCGGTCACTGAGGTGCTCCGCACGAGGGTCGGCCACTGACGTGCTCCGCACGAGGGTGTGTTCGGGGCGCCGATCATTCGCGTCGGCGGGGCTGGCGGACGCGACGTGCCCGGTGACGAGGTCCGACGACGCCGAGCCGATCAGCTGCCCCTTGGGAGCGTGCTGTGACTGTCCTCCTGCCGGCGGAGGCGGGGGAGGATCAGGCCGGCTCGACAGCGATGGTGACCACTCCCCAGCTCAGCGGCGGCAGGGTCAGCTGCACGTTGCCCTGGTCCAGTCCGACGCTGTCCAACGGGGTCAGACCGACGGGCTGATCGGTGGCGGTGTTGGTCGCGAAACGGTCGGCACCCGCCGGGGCGGCCAGCACCCGGGCCGACTCGACCCGGCGCGGCGACAGCCCGCGGAGGACGGTCGTGATGTCGGCCGCCTCGTCGAGGCTCCGGTTGGCGACGAAGAGGGCGACGACGCCGCGCTCCACGTCCCAGGTGGCACAGACGTCGACCAGGTCCACGTCGCCGTAGCGCTTGGTCGGGTAGCGGTCCGACGTCACGGCCGCGCGCAGGATCTCGCCTCGAGCGGTGTTGGCCATGGCCGCGAAGGGGAAGAAGATGGTCTGCCGCCACGCCGGACCGCCCTCCTCGGTGCGGATCAGCCCGAGCAGGTTGACCAGCTGAGCCTGGTTGGCGATCTTCACCCGGTCGCCGTGCCGCAGCAGGGAGTTGAGCATCGTGCCGACCACGACCGCCTCGGTGACGTCGTAGTTCCCCTCGCCGATCGGCGGGTGCTCGGCCCAGTCCCGCACGATGTCGGCGCGGGGGACGATCTCGGCGTCGGGGTCCCGGTGGTAGCTCACATTCCACTCGTCGAAGGAGAGGTTGATCAGCTTGCTGTGCCGGTCCCGGGCCCGGACGAAGTCGGCGGTGGCCACCACCGACTCGATGAAGCGGTCCATGTCGACCGCGCTGGCCAGGAAGCTCCCGGTGTCGCCGTCATCGTCGTGGTAGTAGACGTGCAGCGAGATGTAGTCGACCTGGTCGTAGGTGTGGGTCAGCACCGTCTGCTCCCAGGCGCCGAAGGTGGGCATCGACAGGTTGGAGCTGCCGCAGGCCACCAGTTCCAGGTCGGAGTCGATCATCCGCATCGCGCGGGCCGCCTCGGCGGCCAGCCGCCCGTACTCGTCCGCGGTCTTGAACCCGATCTGCCAGGGTCCGTCCATCTCGTTCCCCAGGCACCAGAGCTTGATGCCGAAGGGCTGCTCGGCTCCGTTCTTGCGGCGCAGGTCTGACAGGTAGGTGCCGCTGGGGTGGTTGGCGTACTCCACCAGAGCACGGGCTTCCTGGACCCCACGGGTGCCGAGGTTGATCGCCTCCATGACCTCGACGTCGGCCAGCCGCGCCCAGTCCACGAACTCGTGCAGGCCGAAGGCGTTGGTCTCCAGGGTGTGCCAGGCCCCGTCCAGTCGGCGCGGCCGTTGGTCGACGGGGCCGACGCCGTCCTCCCAGTCGTAGCCGGACACGAAGTTGCCGCCGGGGTAGCGAACCACGCTCACCCCGAGCTCGCGAGTCAGCTCCAGGACGTCGGCACGCAGGGCGCGCTCGTCGGCCTGGGGATGTCCGGGCTCGTAGATGCCGGTGTAGACGCAGCGTCCCATGTGCTCGACGAACGACCCGAACAGGCGTCGAGGGACCGACCCGAGGGTGAAGTCGCGATCGAGGGTGATCCGGGCCTGAACCATGGGGGCTGCTTCCTTTGCGGTGTCGGATGTACGAGGTCGCCCGCAGCCGTGCCACCGCCGGCACCCGCGCCTGCTGATCCGGACTGTAGCGAACCAGCCGGACCCGCGGGCGGGCGGCTGGCCACGCGTCGCGCAGGGTGCCGAACCTGCCGCCCTCGTCACGACCGTCGGTCGGTGGATGCTCAGCACGAGGGTCGATCTGTGGATCCGTGTGCCGCTTGCCTGACGGGCTCGTGACACCCAGCTCAGGGTGCGCCGGGTCTTGTTCTGCTGACGCTCCGTGCAGCGTTCTCGGGGCCTACCCACAGGCGCGGGGTCCCGTCGCGGCATGGCCGCCCGACGACGGCCCGCCGGTAGGAGCCGTGACACCCTCCCCTCTCCCTGGCAGGATGACGCCATGGCGGGCGAGGGTAGCGTGACGGCCGCGCACGTCATCAAGCCGCTGACGCCCGAGACCTTTCCGGCGTGGCTGGCACTTGCCCAGAAGCACAACGGAGTGTGGGGCGGCTGCTACTGCACGTACTTCCACGGCGACACCGAAGCCACCGTGAAGGGTGAGTACAACGGCTCGACGTTCAAGCGGCGACTGGTTGATGAGGGCGTTGCGCATGCCGCGCTCGTCTTCGACGGCGGCGACGCGATCGCGTGGTGCGAGTACGGCAGTCCAGCGGAGCTCCCCGGCATCTACCACCGCAAGCAGTACGACGCAGGCGAGGCCAAGCCGGCACCTTGGCGCATCACCTGTTTCTTCGTCGATCGCGACCACCGGCGATCCGGAGTGGCGCGGGGAGGCGCTGGACGGAGCCCTCGACCTGATCGCTCTGGGATGATGCTGAAAGCGAAGCAGCCGGAGGAGAGGTCTGACAGATGTGGTCGTTTGATCGGATCGAGCGTGCTCGTCAGTTCTGACACTGCTCGAGCCGCCGCGTTCTGGAGCGGCGCCCTCAGAGTTGAACGTCTGCTCGCTCTGGGGGCTCGTCGCGTCGACTTGACCTACTCCGATGACGCCACGCACGTGGTCCTCGCTGATCCGGACGGCAACCTCTTCTGCGTCTGCGCTTAGCGGTCGTCTACGGGGACGGGTCAGTGCGTCGGTCCGCTGGGACAGTTCTGACGTGTGACTTCCGCCCGATACCTTGGCCACGACCTTCGAACGCCACTTCCGGACGGGGGATGCTGCGGCATGGAGCGGGTGACCGGCATCGGCGGGTTCTTCTTCCGCACTCAGAACCCAGAGCGCAGCGCGGCTTGGTACGTCGAGCACCTGGGGATCGAGGCGCCCCCGCTGTCCTACGACACGCCCTCGTGGTGGCAGCAGTCCGGCCCGACCGTCTTCGCGGGGATGCAGGGCGGTGAGCACTTCGGTGGTCCAGAGCGGTCTTGGTCGATCAATTTCCGTGTTTCCGACCTGGACGCGATGGTCGGCCAGCTGCGTGGTGCAGGTGTCGAAGTGGACGTCGACCCCGAGGAGTACCCCAACGGCAGGTTCGCGAGCCTGCGGGATCCAGACGGCAACGCTATTCAGCTCTGGCAGGCCGCGGGAGCCGATGCGCAAGGCCCTCACGATGTCGGACGCGCATGACCGATGGTCGGATGCGGCACCGGTAGACGTTCCGCTTGCGGCGCCACCAGGTGCACCGTTAGCCGGTCGGCGCGAAGGGAGGCGAAACCTGTACGGCGTATGCCTGCCCTCAGCCGGGTCCAGCGAGTTCGAACACCATGTAAGCGCCTTCATCGTCGTGCTCAATATGGGCTGAGCCGCGCCAGTCGGCGAAGTCCTCAGTTCCTGAGTGCGGGACGATGTGACCGAACCATGTCGTCGGATCCGACTCCAGGCCTCCATGGTGCACAGTCACGCTGCCTGTGCGACCATCATCGATCGTTCCGGTGATCCGCTCGATCGCAATGTAGGCGCGCTGCCCCTCGACAGGTCCTGAAGAGGCGAAGAGGGCGGTGCTCGAACCAACCAGTCCGCTGGAGAAGGTCTTGCTCATCCGGACCGCGTCCACCCAGTCACCGTCGAGGCGGTCGAGGGTCTGCTCATCCCAGCCCGTGACCGAGAACCGAGCTGTCAAGGTCGCCATGGCACGCAGAGTAGCCAGCCCCGGGCGAGGGAGATAGGGGGGCAGGCCCGACGGTCACCCACACACGACTGGCCGCTGCGTGCGTCCTCCCTGCGCGGGGCGCGAGGTAACGGTTGGCTGCGCGATGCGGTCTGCTCTGACCGCACGAGCCTCTGCCGGGGGTACGTTGCCCTCCCGCAGGAGGGTCAGTCACTGACGTGCTCCGCAGGAGGGTCGGCTTGGGGCACCCACCTCCGGCTCTAACCTGCGATGAATTTCGGCGGCGGCTCTGGTCCTTCTTGGCGTGAGGATGACAACAGAGGTCAAGAGCGTGACGGTCCAGGTCGCTGACCAGGATCGTGCGCTGAGGTTCTACACCGAGGTCCTGGGCTGTGACCTCCCCACGGGAACACCCGAGACTTGGCCGACCGCCTTCAGTGCCTACCTCAGCCCAGACTGTCCGTCCCGGTAGGCGTTTTTCTTGTGCACGCCCGTCCAGGGTCGACCACTGACGTGCTCCGACAGGCCGGCCACTGCTCAGCACTTGGTCTCGCCACGCGGTCGACGACTCGAAGCAGCCCGAGAACGACGAGAGAACCTGCGCGCGTCCATCAAGCGTTGCACTCCCTGGGCATCGCTTGGGTGTGTCGTCTGGCTGGTCAGTGGGGTGGCTGCTGTCGTCACTGGGCACCCAGAGAAGCTGGCCGGTCTTGTCGTCTGGCTTCTTTTCCGGCGCCGGCAGCTCCGCCTAGAAACGCGCCCAGCTCGCGAACAGGGGAAGGGCCGCGCTGGCCGTTCCTCTCAAGGCACACCCTTGGCCGTCCAGGTCGCATGCTCCCTGCCTACGGCAGGGGTGTGCTGGCCGCTCGTGGGAAGGCTTGCCCGGTTCTGCCGCGCAGGGTGGCGCCGGCGACCGCGAAGGCAAGCAGGAGGAACCCGGCGATCACCCCCGCAGTGGTGGCTCCACGCGCGGCGCCCATCGCGGTCACCAGACCCCCGATCACCGCCACAACGATGAGGGACCAGGCCAGCAGGGTGAACAGAGGGACGCGGAACGCTCTCGCGAACGGCAGGAAGTGGGCGCCGACCACGAGGACGACCCACGCGGGGGTGAGAGTCGGCTGGTTCAGCCGGACGAGAACCAGGACGCCGATGGGGATGGCGAGCGCCTCCCCGATCACGCAGAGCCAGTAGATCCGCAGGGCGGCCGTGCCGGGCCGTGGGTCGGGAGTCCAGGACCGGGTGCGGATCACGGCGTACCAGACGGCGACCACGAAGCCCACAGCACCGGCCAGGCGGAGCGCCGTGCTCGTGGGGGAGCCGAGCGGTCCAGCGTTCAGCAGCACGAACAGGAGGCCGCCGACCGCACCGATCAGCGACCCGAGACGTTGGCCCATGCGCCTATCCCAACACATCGGCGGCAACACAGGTGACGTGGCGGCCGGACTACCGACTCGGCCGGTGGACGCATGCGCGGACACGGTCATCTGGCCGAGGCGACAGGTGCGCAAGCTCGGTCAGACGTCGGCGACCAGTGGCGCGACCTCGGTGCCGAGCAGCTCGATGCCGCGCAGCAGGTCGTCGTGGGCGAGGAGCGGGTTCGTCATCTGCAGCGAGAGTCGGTCGACGCCGCCGACCTGCGCTGCGATGCGCCGGATCTTGTCCGCGACGGTCCGCGGGTCGCCCATGAAGAAGGCGCCGTCGGGGCCGGCGGTCGCGTCGAACTGCGGTCGGCTGGGCGGGGCAAATCCGCGTTCCCGGGAGACCGCGGTGAACATCTTGTGCCACCCGGGATAGATCGTGTCGGCAGCCGCCTGGGTGCTCTCACCGACGTAGCCGAAGACGTGCAGCCCGACCTGCAGTTGCTCGGGTGCGTGACCGGCGTGGGCACCTGCCCGCCGGTACAGGTCGATCAGCGGTGCGAACTGGCGAGGTTCGCCGCCGATGATCGCGACCATCAGCGGTAGCCCGAGCAGCCCGGCGCGCACGAAGGACTGTGGCGTCCCGCCGACCCCGATCCAGATCGGTAGCGGATCCTGCACCGGGCGCGGGAAGACGCCCTGCTTGACAAGCGGTGGACGGAATTGACCCGACCACGTCACCTCGACCTTGTCGCGCAGCTGGAGGAGCAGCTCGAGCTTCTCCTCGAACAGCGCGTCGTAGTCGGCGAGGTCGAGGCCGAACAACGGGAACGACTCCGTGAACGACCCGCGCCCGACGACGAGGTCGACGCGACCGCCCGAGATCAGGTCGAGCGTCGCGAACTGCTGGAAGACGCGCACCGGATCGTCGGCACTCAGCACCTTCACGGCGCTGCCGAGCCGGATGCGCTTCGTGCGGGCGGCCGCAGCGGCGAGGATGACCGGCGGTGCCGAGTCGTAGTACTCGTGGCGGTGGTGCTCCCCGATGCCGAAGGAGTACAGGCCGACGTGGTCGGCCAGGGCGATCTCCTCGAGCAGGTGTTCCATCCGCTCGACGGGACCGACGACGTGATCGGTCTTCGGGTCAGTCACCTCCGAGACAAAGCTGTCGACGCCGATATGCATGAACGAAACCCTCTCACGCGGCTCGACGATGACAGGCGGGCAGCGCGCAGCCGAGGAAGCGACCCGCCCGCGCCCCCACCGTCCGGTGTCGAGCAGCAGACGAAGACGCGACGCCCGCGGGAGGACGGGAGTCGACGGTCAGCTCGCGTGCTCCGCACGAGGTCGGTCACTGACGTGCTCCGAGAGGAGATGCGAGCCGACGCGTCCGCGGGCGACGTCGAGCTCACCGCCGAGCAGCTGAAGACGGTCACCGCCCTGACGACCACCCCACAAGCTGACCCCGAAGAGCTGGCACGGTTACGGGGCATCCCGTCCTCAGCGGCAACGACCTCGGCTGCTTGTGCTGACACGTCATCCGGCATGCTCGGGGGCGCCGAGCTCCAGGGACCTGTCACTCGGGGGATGCCTTGCACAGGTCGCGGATCAACACGTTGGCGGTCCAACGGACCCAGTTTTGGCTCGACCAGCCGAGGTCGAGCACGAAGGAGCGGTAGGTCTCCGGGCCGAGAAGGACGTGGAACAGGTCTGCTGCTTCGTCGACGCCGACCCGTCCGCTCGCTCCCTCCTTGCCCAGGATCAGGGTCGCCAGCTCCCGCATGCCCTGTCTGCGGAGGTCCTCGCCGCGCCGGAACACGGCACCAGCGGCGTCGGCGGCAGCGGCATGGTAGACCGGCAGCATCGGCGCGACCCGGCTCAGGATCGCCGCCGAGCCCTCCACCGCCGCCGCGATGGCCCGCGGCGCGTTCAGCTTCAGCGGCCACGTCGGTGAACCAGCGCTGCTCGGCGGGTGCCTTCGACTCCTGCCCGAAGACAGCGCGCTTGTGGACCGCCTGCAGCAGCTCATCCTTGGTGTGGAACGTGAAGTAGAGGGTCTGCACCGCAACCCCCGCCCGCTCGGCGATCGCGGCCATCGTGGTCGCCCGGTACCCGGACTCGCAGAACATCTCGTAAGCGGCATCCACCATGCGCCGACGCGTGGCTGCGGCCTTCTCCTGTCTGGAGGTGTTGACAACGTCCATGCCGGGCAATCTACTAGTGATCATCACTAGTGACTCACTCATCTGAATGTGGGGTCCGTCGATGGCACCTGGACCGCAACGAACGGGCCTCTCCAACCGGGCGATCCTGGGGGGAGCAGACGTCGGCGACGAAGCGCTCGCCGCGATGGTGAGGTCGAGTCTCGGCGTGGATCACCTCGAGCTGGTCGACGGAGTCGCGAGCGTGGCCGACTACGATCTCGAGGCCCTCACCACGGCGGGGCGGTACTGGGTCCGGGGCACAGCCCGGCACGCCAACGGCGTGTCCCCGTATGCCTTCTACGTCAAGGTCGTCCAGTCCTGGACCCGCTCGCCCCAGTTCCAGCACGTCCCGGAGCCGCTGCGGGAGGTGGCAGCGGCCGGTCTTCCCTGGCAGAACGAACCGGCGGTCTACCGGTCCGACCTCGCCGAGCGGCTCCCCGCCGGCCTCTCGATGCCCGCCGCACACGCGGTGGTCGAGATCGACGACCTCTCGGCCGCCCTCTGGCTCCAAGCCATCCAGCACGACCCGGGCCGCTGGGAGCACGCCACCTTCGTGCGTGCCGCCTACCTGCTCGGACGACTGGCCGGAAGTGCTGCCGTTCGCCCGCTGAGCAGTCTGGGCAGCAGCAGCGTGGTCCCCGGCTACGTCCGGGGTCGACTGGAGCACCAGGTCCTGCCCACGCTGAGGGGCGAGGACCTCTGGGACCATCCCCTCGTGGCTCCGTCCTTCGGCCCGGAGCTGAGAGGCCGCCTGCTGGAGGCCGCCGATACACTGCCGAGGCTCCTCGAGGAGATCGACGGTGCACCGCTCGGCAGTGCGCACGGCGATGCCTGCCCCCGCAACCTCCTGGTGAGGCCGGGGGACCGGGACAGCTTCGTCCTGATCGACTTCGGGATGTGGTGCGAGGCGCCCCTGACCTTCGACCTCACCCAGCTGATCCTCGGTGAGGTGCAGACGGGTGAGCGCTCGGCCTCCGAGATCGCCGAGCTCGACGAGGCCTGCCTGCCCGCGTACCACCGTGGGTTGCACGACGAAGGTCAGCACGTCCCCATCGACGTTCTCCGCCGCACCCACGCGCTGCTGATGCTGATGTTCTTCGGGCTGTCCGCGGTACCGCTAGAAGTCCTCTTCGGCCTACCCGCACCCGGCTCAGCCGCCGTGGTGAGCGAGCGGGCACAAGCCGCGACGTACGTCCTCGACCTCCTCGACTCCACCCACTCCTGACGGCGAGACCACCGGTTCAGCGGCGGTACTTGCGGTAGCTGTAGACCAGGAGGCCGATCCCGATGCAGCCGGAGCCGATCAGGCTGCTTCCCGTGCCCCAGCCACCAGGCAGCCACCACTTCTCGGGGAGCGGCCAGAACCCCGGCGCCGGCGGTCGCAGCCCCCACACCACGCCCACCACCATCACCGCCACGGCTACGACCACGCCCATGCTGATCGTGCGCCACGACTGGACACTGGCCTTCGCCGCCTTCTTCGCCTTCTTCCGTACCGGCTCGGACCACCTCCTCGCCCACTCATAGGAGCTGGCGAGCAGTGTCAGACCAGCCGCCAGCAGCAGCAGTCCGGGGCCGGGCAGGACGAGGGCGGCCAGCCCCGCGACCACGAGGACCCAGCCCAGGATCTGACGTCCGAGGCTGCCGCTGGACCCGTCCGAGTCGTCGCTCATCGTGCAGCCTGCTCACCGGGTGGAGACACGAGCACCATCTAACCCTGACCGCGAGCAGGACGCCCTCAGCCTCGCACCGTGCCGCATCTCGAGCGGCCGTTCGCAGGAGCTGACCGGGTCGTGGCGAGGGCCCGATCCGCAGGCCGCGGGAGCGTGACCAGGCCTACCCGGTCGAATCCGGCTCGGCGACCGTCGCCGTCGGCTCCTCGACCGGACCCCAGGCCGGTACCAACGCATACAGCACGAGCGGCCGGTCAGGACGGTCGCCGTTCTCCACCACCTGCGCGGCCTCGACCTCGTCGTCCCAGACGTGCCCACCCTGGTGAAGGCGGCTCTGGAGCTTCCCGCCGCTCGTGAACTCGGCGATCACCCAGCCAGCGGGGTGGGGTTGCTCGGGACGCTCAGCTAGATCCATGTTCGCAGGCTAGCGAGACCGCTCCGAGCTCCGTCAGCCACTCCGCGTGCGACCCCTGCCCGGCGACCACCCGTGGGACCTCCTCCAGGTAGGCCGTCACCACGGCCTCGGGAGGCCACTCTCGGTGCAGGGTGATCGGTTCGGCACGGTCCTCCCCGACCGCCACGGTGTGCAGCGAGCCGTTGATCCGGTCGAGAGAGCCGAGATCGAGGAGGGCCCGAGCCTGCTGCTCGAAGAGGTGCGGCTGCCCCCACTCGACGCCGGTCATGATGTGCAGGTCGGGGAAGTCATGGCGGCAGCGGTCGATGCTCTCGAGGTAACCGTCGACGTCCAGCGGCGGAGCGACGAGGTATCCGTCAGCGTTGACGTGGCGTCGGGCTGCCCCCGGGAAGTCGTCGGGCCCGGCCCGCCACGCGTCGTCGAGGTCGACGTGCTCGGTGAAGACCACCGCGGGCAGGCCGATACGTCCAGCCCGTTCGCAGGTCCGGCGCATCGTCCCCGCCGCAGAGGAGCCCGGTCCTCCGGTGTCCCAGGACCACTCGCTGTGCACGTGGCTGTCGGCCGGCAGGGTCATGACCCGCATCCTGCCTCCCGGCCGCCGACCTCCGTCGTGCGGCTGTCCAAGCTGGCCGACAAAGCACCGATGTGTCCGTGGACGAATGTCTTGACAGGACACTTCCGGTGGGTGACTGTGGTCACCTTCCACAGGATCCCGCAGCATCCGCTTCGATTTCCGTCCATGGGGCAGTGGATGACCGCCGCGCCATTCTTGGCGCCAAGACGGAGGATTTCGGGATGCGTCGTGCTGCGTTTCTAGCTGTGGCCAGCCTGGTCAGTTCGTTGGCCGTGGCAGCGGCCCCGGAGCCGGCCTCCGCGGCGTGTCCTGAGGTCGGTCAGGTGCACTACAGCTTCAGCAACAAGAGCGTCAGCCGGCGGGCGTCGAACCTGAAGAGCGACTACCTCCGGGGCCCCGGCACGATCACCTACAGCACGACGAAGACTGCGACCGTGACCGCGTCGATGACGGCCACCGTGTCGGCCGAGGCCGGTGTCGTCTTCGCCAAGGCGAGCACCTCCCTCGGGGTGACGGTGGGAGCCAGCTACAGCAAGGCGGGGACGTGGAACTATTCCAAGCCGGTGCCTTCGGGCACGACTGCCCGGCTGGTCCGCTATCGCGAGTCGCGCAAGTTCACGGTGAAGAAGACGAGAATCGTCGCCCCTTGCACGGTGCAGACGGTGTACATCGCCAACGTCAATGCTCCCCGTGCGTCGGACATCAACGTCTGGGACCTCGAGTACGCCTGACCCGACGTCACCGCTGGAATGCGGTTCTCTCCGGCGGGATCACGAGGAGAAGAACGCCTTTCCGAGAGCCGCACTCATCAACCATGTTGAACGGTCCGTCGCCGGTGCCGCCTGACCAGGTCCTAGGCTGCCAGGCAGTCCGCACCCGGGGTCGGACGGACGACCACCGCCCGCTCCCCGGCGTCAGGTGCGGGCCGTCCACCGTCCGACCCGAACAGAAGCCGAGGTCCCTGCCATGCGCGGAGTCTTCCTGCCCGGCAACTCCACGACCGAGCTCCGGGACCTGCCGGACCCCGAGCCCGGGCCTGGTCAGGTCCTGCTGGCCATGAAGGCCTCGACCATCTGCGGCTCCGACATCCGCGCCATCTACCGGGAGCACGCGCAGGGCGACCCGGCCGAGATGTACCAGGGCGTCGTCGCCGGTCACGAGCCCGCCGGTGAGGTGGTGGCCGTCGGTCCGGGGACCTCCCGGGTCAAGGTCGGCGACCGGGTCTGCGTCTACCACATCAGCGGCTGCGGCCAGTGTGACGACTGCGTCCGGGGCTACCAGATCAGCTGCTCCTCCCCGCTGCGGGCCGCCTACGGCTGGCAGCGCGACGGCGGGCACGCCGACCTCATCGCCGCGGACGAGCGCGACTGCATCGTGCTTCCCGACTTCGTCACCTTCCTCGACGGTGCGTGCGTCGCCTGCGGGTTCGGCACCGCGTACGAGGGTCTGCTCCGAGCGCAGGTGAGCGGGCGCGACGCGCTCGCCGTCGTCGGTCTGGGGCCCGTCGGGCTGGCCGCCGGCCTGCTCGGGGGAAAGCTGGGCGCCACGCCGCGGGTCGGGTTCGACCCCAGCCGCGAGCGTCGCGACCTCGCGGTGCGGCTCGGGGCCGTCGACGCCGCTTTCGACGCGGAGCAGATCGACGAGGCCCGGGCGGTGGTGGGCGGCGGCGCGCACGTCGCGATCGACTGCTCGGGCAGCGAACCCGGCCGCAGCACCGCCGTCGCGGCCGTCCGGGCCCGGGGACGGGTCGTCCTGGTGGGGGAGGGCAATGGGCTCCGCGTGCCCGAGGTCAGCCCCACCCTGATCCACCCCTCGATCACGATCATCGGCTCCTGGGTGACCAGCCTCGAGCACATGCGCGAGCTCGTCGAGCGCCTTCCTTACTGGGACCTGCACCCCGAGGTGGTCGTGTCCGACACCTTCCCCCTGGCCGACGCCGAGGCGGCCTACCGGCTGGCCGACGCGGGGCGATCGGGCAAGGTCGCGCTCGTCCCGTGACCTCGACGACCCCTACGGTGGCCGGGTGTACCTGCAGACCCTGATCCCCAGCGGGCGGCCGATCGCTGTCCTGCTCGCGACGACCACGGCGGATGAGCTGCTCCGGCTGCGGCTGGCGCGGCAGGGCTGGGTCCCGTTCGGCCGCGCCCTCCAGCCCGGCGCCGCCGGCCAGGTGACGTTCGGCGTCGAACGGGTTCAGCTGCGGGCGGAGGGCCGGCTGGTCCTCGACGCCGTGACCAGCCCCACCTCACCCGACGGCTGGTGGGCGGCGGTGGACAACCTGGGCGGCCACTGCGTCGTCGTCCTCGCCCGCGAGGGTGCCCTCGACCTCTCCGCGGGTGACCGCGACCCGCTGGCGTCGCTGCTCAACACCGACCAGGCGGTGTCGGCCGCGCTCCCGGTGGTCCTGGCCCCGGGCGGCTGACGGCGGAACGGGGCCTCAGCCCAGCTCGGCGGCCGCCCGCTCCACCGGCAGCGCGGCCACGTAGCGCTCGATGAACTGCTCGAAGCCCTCGACGTCGGCGGGGGCCGGCTGGACCGTCTCGAGCTCGGCGCCGGCGAAGACGCGCTCGGCCAGGTAGTCGGTCAGGGTCTGGCCTTCCGCACGCCCGGCAGCGAACGCGGCGAGGGTAGCCATGCCCCAGGGTCCGCCCTCGGCGGCCACGTCACCGACGGTGACCGGGGTGTTGATGGCGGCGGCCAGCAGGGCCTGGCCGACACCCTTGGTGCGGAACAGGCCGCCGTGGGCGAACATGCGGTCCAGCCGGGCGCCCTCGTCGCGCTGCAGCACGTCCATGCCGATCCGCAGCGTGGCCAGCGCCGAGTACAGCTGCACGCGCATGAAGGTGGCCAGGTCGAAGGTGCTGTCGGGGGAGCGGAGGAACAGCGGTCGGCCCTCCTCCAGCTCGGTGATCGGCTCGCCCGAGAGGTAGTTGAAGGCCATCAACCCGCCACCGTCGGCGGCGCCCTGCAGTGCCGCGGTCAGCAGGGTGCCGAAGAGCCGCGACGAGTCGACCTCGACTCCCAGGGCGTCGGCGAACTCCCCGAACAGCCGCACCCAGGAGTTGAGCTCGCTGGCGCCGTTGTTGCAGTGCACCATCGCCACCAGGTCCCCCGCTGGGGTGGTCACCAGGTCGAGCTCGCGGTGCACCCGGGTCAGTGGCTGCTCCAGCACGACCATGGCGAAGATGCTCGTCCCCGCGCTGACGTTGCCCGTCCGGGGCGCGACGGAGTTGGTCGCCACCATGCCGGTGCCGGCGTCGCCTTCGGGCGGGCACATGGGCGCGCCGGGCTGCAGGCCGCCGGCCGGGTCGAGCAGCCGAGCGCCCTCGGCCGTCAGCGCGCCCGCAGGGTCGCCGGCCACCCGGACGGCGGGCAGCAGGTCGGCCAGCCGCAGCGTGGCCCCGTGCTCGGCGACCAGCTGGTCGACCTGGCCCAGCATGGTGGCGTCGTACCCGCCGGTCGCGACGTCGATCGGGAACATCCCGCTGGCGTCGCCGACGCCGAGCACCTGCTCGCCGGTGAGGCGGGCGTGCACGTAGCCGGCCAGGGTGGTCAGGTGCGCGATGCGGGCGACGTGCTCCTCGCCGTCGAGGACGGCCTGCACCAGGTGCGCCACGCTCCAGCGGTGGGGGATGTTGTAGCCCAGCAGCTCGCTGAGCCGCTCAGCAGCCGGGCCGGTGTTGGTGTTGCGCCAGGTGCGGAACGGGGTGAGCAGCTCCCCGTCCGAGTCCAGGGCGATGTACCCGTGCATCATGGCCGACACGCCCAGCGCGCCCACCGACGTCAGCTCGACGCCGTGCCGTTCGCGGACGTCGGAGACCAGGTCGGTGTAGGCCTCCTGCAGCCCGGACCACACCGACTCCATCGAGTAGGTCCACAGCCGGTCGACGAACTGGTTCTCCCAGTCCGAACCGCCCACCGCCAGCGGCGTGTGGTCGGGCCCGACGAGCACCGCCTTGATCCGGGTCGACCCCAGCTCGATCCCCAGGGCGGTCCGACCCTCGCTGATCGCCGTCCGCGCGTCCGTCGTCATGTCGTTCACGGACCTCATCCTGCCCTGGCCGGCTCGAGCGCACGGCGGCGGACCTGTCTGGCCCGACGCTGCCGTCACGGACGACGGAGCGGGGACGAACTGGTCACCGCTTCGCCGGTGGTCCCGCCGGCGGCGGCGACGGTCGCGCCCCTCGCGCCGGAACCGGTCCGGCCGGAGGGGAGCGCGCGGAGTCCGCTGGGCAGCTCGTCCCACAGCCCCCGCAGCTCGGCCTTGCTGGTCACCCCCAGCGCCCGGTACAGCGCCGTCAGGCGGGTCTCGAGCGAGCGCTTCGAGACGTAGAGCGACTCCGCGATCGCCTGGTTGGTCCAGCCCTCGTTCACGAGGACGAGGATCGTCTGCTCCAGTGCTGTCAGCGAGGCGACGCCCGACGCCGACGTGCGCGGGCACCGCCCGTAGGAGGCTCGGGCGGTGCGCACCTCCGTGCCCAGCGCGGCGGCGATGAGCGGCCAGCCCAGGCCGGCCTCCAGAGCGGTGCCGACCCCCAGCCTGGTCTGCCGCTCCAGCTCCTCGGCCGCGGCGCGCTGCTGCACCAGCGCGGCGTAGAGCTCGGACTGCTGCGCGGTGAGCGGAGCGGGTTGCACCCGGCTCGACAGCTGAGCAGTCATGCGGCCCCACCTCCTGAGGATCGCTCCACCACCGACGAGCAGCCTGCTCGCCGATTCGCGCGTCCCGAAGTTCGACGCCGGTGGTCTGCCCTCAGTTACTCCCCGGGTGCCGCTCCGGATGCACGCGGCGCAGGGGTGCCATGATCGGCCGGTGTCCGACGCTCACGGGTTCTGGTCCGCGACAGACTTCCCCTACACCTGCCTCCGCGACCGTCGGCGGACCGAGACCCTGGCGGAGGTCATCGCCGCCACCGTCCGCCCGGGTGACGTCGTCCTGGACGCCGGCGCGGGCACGGGGATCCTCGCCCTCTACGCCGCCCGGGCCGGTGCCGGGCGGGTGCACGCGGTGGAGACCGACCCGGTCCTGTGCCGGCACCTGCGCTCCACCGTCGCGCGCAACGGCTACCGGGACGTCATCGACGTGGTCGAGGCGGACGTGCACACCTTCGCGGCCCCCGCTGTCGACGTCGCGGTGATGGAGCTGATCGAGACGGCTCTGGTGGACGAGGCCCTGGTCCCGGTCTACAACGCGCTGCTGGCTCTCGGCACCCTCGACGCGGGCACCCGCTGCCTGCCGGCCGGCTACACCACCACGGCGCAGCCGGTGGTCACCGACGACCGGTACGACGGGTTCGAGATCGTCGCCCTCAGGCACGACTGGTCGTTCTACGGCGACCAGCCCGAGACCTGGGGCACCTGGACCTCCACCGCCGCCGGCCCCGCGCTGCCGATCTGGACCGGAGCCTTCGCCGGCGAGCCCCTGCAGGCGCGGGTCGAGGTCGTGGTTCCCGTGGAGGATCCCGACCCGCGAGTCAACGGCCTGCGCCTCACCGGTGAGCTGGCGATGCCGGACGGGCGGGTGTGCGGGGAGTTCGCCTCGCTCAACGGGCCGAAGGTGCTGCCGCTGCCGCCCCGGCCGGCCCGCGCCCGGGCGGTGCGGCTCGCGTACACCATGGGCGCGGGCATGGCCGGCCTCGAGGCGGAGTGGACCTGAGGCGGTGGTCCCGGCCACGGGCCCGGCACGGGACCACCTGCGCTCCCTCCAGCGGCCGCTCCCTAGGATCACGGCCATGACGTCACCCTCGGTCCTGTTCCTCGGCGGCACGGGCATCATCAGCTCGGCCTGCACCGTCCGCGCCCTCTCGGAGGGCTTCGAGGTGTTCGTGCTCAACCGCGGCACCTCGACGACCCGCCCGGTGCCGGACGGGGTCCAGACCCTCGTCGGGGACCTGAGCGACCAGGACTCGTTCCGCAGCGCTCTCGGTGACCGCGAGTTCGACGTCGTCGCCGACTTCCGGGCGTTCACCCCGGACCACGTGCAGAGCCGGCTGGACGTCCTGGAGGGCCGGACCGGGCAGTACATCTTCATCAGCTCGGCCTCGGCCTACCAGACCCCGCCCGGGCGGATGCCCGTGCGCGAGTCGACGCCGCTCCGGAACCCGTTCTGGCAGTACTCCCGCGACAAGATCGCCTGCGAGGACCTGCTCACCGCGGCCTACCGGGAGCGCGGCCTGCCGATGACGATCGTGCGGCCCTCGCACACCTACGACCACACCCTGCTGCCCTTCGACGGCGGCTGGACCGTGGTCGACCGGATGCGCCGCGGCGTGCCGGTCGTGGTGCCGGGCGACGGCACGTCGCTGTGGACGCTCACCCACCACACCGACTTCGCCGTCGCGTTCGTCGGGCTGTTCGGCCACCCGGCGGCGATCGGCGACAACTTCCACATCACCTCCGACGAGTGGCTGTCCTGGAACGAGATCTTCCTGACCGTGGCCGAGCTGGCCGGCTTCGCCCCCGAGCTGGTGCACGTGCCCTCGGACGCCATCGCCGCCGTCGACCCCACGTGGGGGGCCGCGCTGCTCGGCGACAAGGCGCACACGATGATCTTCGACAACACCAAGGTGAAGCGTCTGGTGCCCGACTACGTGGCCCGGGTGCCCTTCGCCCGCGGGGCGCGGGAGATCCTCGACTGGTACGGGGCCGACCCCGCCCGCCAGGAGGTCGACGCCGACATGAACGCCACCATGGACGGCCTCGTCGAGCGGTTCCGCATCCGCTGACCGCCGGCGCCCGCCCTCGGACCCGAGGCTCAGCCGTAACCTGAACCGGTGGACCCGGTGGTGGAGCGGCTGCGCTCCGCGGGCTGCGTCTTCGCCGAGGAGGAGGCCCTGCTGCTGGCCGAGGCTGCGCCCGGTGGCCCGGCGCTGCAGGCGCTGGTCGGGCGTCGGGCGGCGGGGGAGCCTCTGGAGCAGGTGCTGGGCTGGGCGGCCTTCGCCGGCCTGAGGGTGCCGGTGGCGCCTGGCGTCTTCGTCCCCCGCCGGCGCACGGAACTGCTGGCCGAGGAGGCGGTGGCCCGGACACCGTCGCCGGGAGTCGTCGTCGAGCTGTGCTGCGGCGCCGCCGCGGTCAGCCTCGCCGTCCTCGCCGCCCACCCCGATGCCGAGCTGCACGCCGCCGACCTGGACCCGGTGGCCGTGACCTGCGCCCAGGAGAGCCTGGCCGGGCGGGCGGTCGTGCACCGCGGGGACCTCTACGCCGCCCTCCCGGTCGGGCTGGCCGGGCGGGTCGACGTGCTGGTAGCCAACGCCCCCTACGTGCCCACGGCGTCCCTCGCCCTGATGCCACCCGAGGCCCGCGAGCACGAGGCGCCCCTCGCCCTGGACGGCGGTGCCGACGGGCTCGAGGTCCTGCGCCGGGTCCTGAGCGGGGCGCGGCCCTGGCTCGCGGCGGGCGGACAGCTGCTGGTGGAGTGCAGCGCGCAGCAGGCGGCGCCGCTCGGCGCCCACGCCCTGGCCCAGGGTCTGCACTCCCAGGTCCGGCGGGACGAGGACCACGACGCGACCGTGCTGCTCGCCACGGTGGTCTGAAGGGCGGGGGCCGCCGGACCGGCCGGCGACCGGAGTTCACCTGCTGCTCGACTCCGGTTGCTTCTCCGGCCACGCCGTCGCCGTGCGCCCGGGGTTCCCTGGGTGGTACGAGCCCGTCTGCGGACCCGCCGCAGGCCCTGGAACGGGAGCACCATGCGACTGTCCTCGCAGGCCACCGCGCCTGCCACCTTGATCGCACACCGCGGAGCCAGCGGCTACCGCCCCGAGCACACCCTGGCGTCCTACGAGCTGGCCATCGCCCAGGGTGCGGACTACATCGAGCCCGACGTCGTCCCCACCCAGGACGGGCAGCTGGTCGCCCGGCACGAGAACGAGATCGGCGGCACCACCGACGTCGCCGTGCACCCGGAGTTCGCGGGCCGGCGCACCACCAAGGTCATCGACGGCCGCCGCGTCATCGGCTGGTTCACCGAGGACTTCACGCTGGCCGAGCTGCGGACCCTGCGCGCCGTCGAGCGGCTGCCCGGCCTCCGCGCGGGTAACACCACCTTCGACGGGCTCCACCCGGTTCCGACGCTGGATGAGGTGCTCGACCTGGCCCGGCGCTCCCGGACCGCCGACGGCCGGCGCATCGGGGTCTACCCCGAGACCAAGCACCCCACCTATTTCGCCGAGCTCGGACTGGCCCTGGAGGACCGGCTGGTCGCGGTGCTGGAGGAGCACGGCTACGCCGGCGCAGACGACCCGGTGGTCATCCAGAGCTTCGAGACCGGAAACCTGCAGCGGCTCGCGCGCCGCACCGAGCTGCCGCTGGTGCAGCTGGTCCACTGCTCCGGAGCGCCCTACGACCTCACCAGGGCCGGGGACCCGAGGACCTACGCCGATCTGGTGACCCCCGACGGCCTGGCTGGGATCAGCCGGTACGCCACGGGCGTGGGCCTGCACAAGGAGGTGATGATCCCTCGGGACCCCCGAGGCCGGCTGGGAGAGCCCACCGACGTCATCGGCGACGCCCACGCCGTCGGCCTCAGCGTCACCGGCTGGACCTTCCGCCAGGAGAACCAGTACCTGCCGGTCGACTACCGGCTCGGTGCGGACCCGGCCGGTCCGGGCGACCTGCGGGGGGAGATCGAGACCTACCTCGCGGCCGGCATGGACTCCTTCTTCACCGACCACCCTGATGTCGGGCACCTGGCCCGGCGCCGCCACGCCGCCGTCAGCGCGGGCCTGCCCGCTGGCCGCCGGCACCGACAGCCCGTCGCCGTCGGGGGCTGAGGCCGAGCGGCGAAGGAGCGACTCAGTCGGGGGCGCCGAGCCTGCCGCTCAGCTTGGTGTGCCAGGCGAGACTCGGCTCGTTCAGCCCGACGATCTCCACGGTCGTGCCTCGCTGCCGGTACTTCGTCTCGATGGCGTCGAGAGCGGCGACGGTGGAGGAGTCGTAGATCTGGGAGTCGCTCAGGTCGATGACGACGTGGGCCGGGTCGTCGGCGTAGTCGAACTGCTGCACCAGGTCGTTGCTGGAGGCGAAGAACAGGGCGCCGCGCACGGCGTAGACCCGCGTCTGCTCGTCGGGGTGGCTCACGTCGACCACCTCGGTGAAGTGGGCGACCCGTCGGGCGAAGAACACCATGGCCACGAGCACGCCGACGATCACGCCGTACGCCAGGTTGTGGGTGACGACGGTGACGCCCACGGTCGCGACCATGATCGTGGTGGCGCTGAGCGGCATCCGCCGCAGCGTCGCCGGGTGCACGCTGTGCCAGTCGAAGGTGCCGACCGAGACCATGATCATCACCGCGACGAGGGCAGCCATCGGGATCTCGGCCACGACGGGTCCGAGCGCGACGACCAGGATCAGCAGGAAGACCCCGGCCAGGAAGGTGGAGATCCGCGTGCGGGCCCCGGAGACCTTGACGTTGATCATGGTCTGGCCGATCATCGCGCAGCCGCCCATGCCGCCGAAGAGCCCGGTGACGATGTTGGCCACGCCCTGGCCCCAGGCCTCACGGCTCTTCGAGCTGCGGGAGTCGGTGATCTCGTCGACCAGCTTGGCGGTCATCAGCGACTCGAGGATGCCCACCATGGCCACCCCGAAGGCGTACGGGGCGATGATCTCCAGCGTCTGGAGCGTCAACGGCACGTCCGGGACGAACAGCGACGGCAGGCTCTCGGGCAGGGCGCCCTGGTCGCCCACGGTCGGCACCTCGATCCCCGCCGCGACCGCGGCCACGCTGAGCAGCACGATGGCCACCAGCGGCGCGGGGACGACGGTGGACGCTCGCGGCAGCAGAACCATGACGAGGATGCCGGTGGCGACCATCGGGTAGACCAGCCACGGCACCCCGATGAGATACGGCAGCTGGGAGCTGAAGATCAAGATGGCGAGGGCGTTGACGAACCCCACCATGACGCTCCGGGGCACGAAGCGCATCAGCTTCGCCACACCGAGCAGGCTGAGCACGATCTGCAGCACGCCTGCGGCGAGGACGGTCACCACCAGGTAGTCGAGGCCGTGCTCGCGCACCAGGGGGGCGATCACCAGGGCGACCGCCCCGGTGGCGGCGGAGATCATCGCCGGCCGGCCGCCGACGACGGCGATGGTCACGGCCATGGTGAACGAGGCGAAGAGCCCGACGCGCGGGTCGACCCCCGCGATGATCGAGAACGAGATCGCCTCGGGGATGAGCGCGAGGGCGACGACGAGACCGGCGAGCACCTCGGTCCGCAGCCTGCGTGGCGAACGCAGGGCCTCCCGGACCGACGGGTTCTCCGGAGGCGGTGCGATCGTGAGAGCTGAGGGCGTGGACGCCATGGTGGTCCGTTCGGGTCGACGGCGACGGCGGGGGGCGGCGGCGCCACACTGCGCCGGGACCGGGTAGGGAACGGCCCGGCGGGGCCCAACCCTACGCGAGCACGCCCGCAGGCCCGGCCTTTCCCGGGGTCTCCTCAGTCCGCCCTCCACGTCCCGCGTCCCAGCCATGGCGCTGGGCCGCCTCCGCGCGAAGAACCAAGAGATGTGGCCGCGCACCGGGCGCGCACTACACTGCTCCGGTCCGAGCCAGGGCCGGGTCGGGTCCTCGTCCACCTGTACCGCCCCGGCGAGATCGTTCCCGACCGCCTCTCGTCCAGGAGCACCCCATCGTCGACCAGACCGGTCTCCTCTTCACCGCCCTCGGGCTCGCCGCCTTCGCCGCCGCGCTGCTGCCGCGGCTGCTGGGCCGGGTGCCCATCTCCATGCCGATGGTGTTCCTCGGTCTCGGCGCCTTGGTCTTCTGGCTGGCTCCCGGGCTGCCCGACCCGGACCCGAGGGCGCACCCCACCATCACCACCCACCTGACCGAGGTCTGCGTGGTGGTCTCGCTGATGGGGGCCGGGCTGGCCCTGGACCGTCCGCTGAGCTGGCAGGGCTGGCGCAGCCCCCGCCGCCTCATCGGGGTGACGATGGTGGCCTGCATCGTCGTGATGACCATCGTCGGCGGCACCCTGCTGGGTCTCGGTCTGGCGAGCGCGCTGCTGCTGGCGGCCGTGCTGGCACCCACCGACCCGGTCCTGGCCAGCGAGGTGCAGGTTGCCGAGCCGGCCGAGGATGACGACGCCCCGGCCGAGGACGAGGCCCGATTCGCCCTGACCTCCGAAGCCGGGGTGAACGACGGGCTGGCGTTCCCCTTCACCTACGCCGCCGTCGCGTTGAGCACGGCGGGGCTCGGCTGGGCCACGTTCGGGCACTGGTTCGGGGTCGACCTGGTGTGGCGGCTGCTGGCCGGCGTGCTGGTCGGTCTCCTGGCCGGCTGGCTGCTGGGCAAGCTCTTCTTCAACGCCCCGGTGCAGCCGCTCCGGTTGGCCGACCACGCCGAGGGCTTCGTCGCGCTGGCCGCGACCTTCCTCACCTACGGCCTGGCGGAGATGGTGCACGGGTACGGCTTCGTGGCGGTGTTCGTGTGCGCTTGCGCCATTCGGGCGGCCGAGCGCAGCCACGGCTACCACAAGGTGCTCCACTCCTGGGTGGAGCAGCTGGAGCGGCTGCTGACCGTGGTGATCCTGGTGCTGCTGGGCGGTGCCCTCAGCCGTGGGCTGCTCGACGCCCTGGAACCGCGCGACATCGTCGCGGTGCTCGCTCTCCTGCTGGTCATCCGCCCCGGCCTGGGCTGGCTCGGGATGCTCGGCACGGGCACAGGTCCCCGGGAGCGGGCCGTGATCGCGTTCTTCGGCGTCCGCGGGATCGGGTCGCTCTTCTACATCTCCTGGGCCCTCGAGAACGGCGACTTCGCCCAGGCCGACCGCCTGTGGTCGGTGGTCGCGCTGACCGTGGGGATCTCGGTGGTGCTGCACGGGGTCACGGCGACCCCGGCCATGATGCTGCTCGACCGTGAGCGCCGGCGGGCCGCGGTGAAAAGGCACGGCGACTCCTCGCTCGCGTCGGAGACCGCCGTCTGACCGCTCCGCCGCGCATCGCTGGGCCTCAGCTGCGCGGAAGGTCCCAGGCCGGCTCGCCGGCGGTGCCGGTGCGCACCGGCACCTCACCGTGGTGCTGGCCGTCGCCCGTGAGCCGGGTCAGCTCCTCGACCATGGTGTCGACCGGGTCACCCAGCCCCTCGATCTCCTGCTGCAGCCGGCCCGCCTCCTGGCGGAAGGAGGGGGAGCCCAGCACCCGGCGGACGGCGCGCCGGACCCGCGCAGGGCGCGGGGAGCCGGTGCGCAGGCTGATCCCGGTACCGGACCAGGCGACCCGCGCGGCGACCTCCGGCTTGTCCTCGGTGCTTCCGGCGACGACGAGCGGCACCCCGTGCGCGAGCGCCTGCTGGACCCCGCCGAACCCCCCGTTGGTAACCATCACCGAGGTGCGCGGCAGCAGCCGCTCGTAGGGCAGGAACGGGGCCACCCGGGCGTTGTCGGGCAGCGGACCGCCGTACTGGTCGACCACCTGCTCCACCGGCCGGCCGCCCGTCGAGGCCACCACCAGGACGTCGTCGCCGGCCAGGCCGCGCAGCGTCGGGACCAGCAGCCGTCCGAGGTCGGCGTTCGCCACCGTCCCCTGCGTCACGTGGACCACGGGGCGACCGCTGTCGAGATCGGCCCACCAGGACGGCAGGCCGTCCCCGGACGCGGGGCGCGGCTGGACCGACAGCGCCAGGGGGCCGACGAAGCGGACGGTCGGCGGCATCGCCCGCCGCGGGTACTCGATGCCCGGCGTCGCCAGCTGGAAGGTCAGGTCGAAGCGGGTGGCCTGGTCGAAGTAGGTGCCCTCGGGACCGGGGGCACCGACCGCCCGCAGTGCTTCCTGCAGGCCGGTCTGGACCGGACGCAACGGGCCCCGGTGCAGGACGGTGCGGATGATCCAGTTGCGTAGCAGCCCGTGCAGGCTGGCGTCGGGCTTGAGGCCGGCACCGAAGGGGGCGCAGTCGGGGCTGCTGACGGCGAGGGGGGTGACCGAGACGCCGACCACCGGGAGGCGCTCGCTCACCGGCTTGCTCAGCAGGGGCAGCACACCGAGGAAGGCGGCCTCGCAGACCACGGCGTCGTACCGGTCGGCGTCCAGCGCCTGCTGGAGCGCGCGGTGCTGGGCCGGGAGGGGGCGGATGAACAGCCCGAGGATGTCGTGGCGGCCCGCGGCCACGCCGCGCAGGTGCTGGCGGCCCGGCAGCCAGTCGTCCAGCCGGGCGTCGTCGTAGTCGACCTCCTCGGGCAGCGGTCGGAAACCCAGACCGGCGCCGCGCACGGTGCCCTCGTGGGTGCGGCCGGTGAGCACGGTGACGCGGTGGCCCCCCTCGCGCAGGCCCCGGCCGATCGCCACCATCGGCGTGACGTGCCCGTAGATCGGGGTCGCCGGAAGCAGGAAGTGGGCCATGGGCAGGGACCAACTTAGCGCCTGGCCGAGGGTGGGCGGGACCTGTGGCGGGTGAGCAGCAGGCCGGCGGTGACGGCGAGGCCCAGCGCGACACGCCAGCGCCGTCGCAGGCGGGCGCTGCTGTCCTGCTGCTCCTGCCGGATGACCGGCGCGACCGGCATGACGCGATCGGGGACCAGCCGGCTGAGGGCGAGGTTGAGCGCGTAGTGGTAGCCGTAGGAGACCACCAGGGTGTGCAGCAGCCCCTGGTCCATCCGGCGCGAGGAGGTGAGCACCGGGTTGCCGCCGTCCCAGACGACCCGGCCGTGGCGCCGGAGCCGGCGCAGCAGGTCCACCTCGTCCCCGCCCTGGGTCAGCCGGGTGTCGTACCCGGGGAACCCGGCCCGCCGGAAGGCGACGTTGGTGGCCGTGAGGTAGAGCACCCGGCCGGTGAGGGCGTGCACGGCGGCGATGAACGCGAACCAGAGCGGCGGGAAGACCCGGGCCCACCACGGCGGGTCGAGGTAGCGGCACGGTCCGGCCACCGCGACCACGTCCTCGGCGTCGAAGCGCTCGGCCAGCCGCGCCAGCCACCCGGGTGGGTGCACCGTGTCAGCGTCGGTGGAGACCACGATCGCGCCCCGCGCCTCCTCGGTCCCGCGCTGCCGGGCCGCGCAGACCCCGGGGGTCTCCTCGCGGACCACCCGCGCGCCGCCGCGCGCAGCCACCTCGGCCGTGCGGTCGGTGCTGCCGTTGTCGACGACCACCACCTCGAACCCGCCCGGGACCTGCTGGCGGGCGAGGGAGGCGAGGGCGGCCGGCAGGTAGCCCTCCTCGTTGAACGCCGGGATGACGACGGAGACACCGACGGGGTCCGGCGCGCGCGCGGTCACACCGGTGGCGGGGTCGGCCAGCTGCTGTTGCCCGGGTCGACGCGGGAGAGGACGGCGTCGGTGGCCTCGCGGAGCTGGCGGAGCTGCACCGGGGTGAGGGCGTCGAAGACCAGCTCGCGGACGGCGGTCACGTGCCCGGGAGCGGAGGCGACGACCTTGTCGAAGCCCGCCTGGGTCAGGGTCGCGCGGGTGAAGCGGCCGTCGTCGGGGTCGGGCTCGCGCTGCAGGAAGCCCCGGGACTCCAGCCGCTTGGCGACGTGGGACAGCCGCGAGAGGGAGGCGTTGCTGAGCGCGGCGAGCTGGCTCATCCGCAGCGCGCGGGTCTCCTGCTCGCTCAGCATGGCCATCACCAGGTACTCGAAGTAGTTGAGGTCGGCGTCGCGCTCGAGCTGGGCGTCCAGCGCCGAGGGCAGCTTGACGATCGTGCGGGACAGGCTGAGCCAGGCAGCCCGCTCCTCCGGGTCGAGCCAGCGGGTGCCGGCTTCCACGGGCGGGTCGGAGGGAGCCATGGGTCTCATCCTAGGCAGCGCCGGTCCCGCGAACCTCCCGCTGAGACCGGACGCGAAGGGGCTCGTCTGCCTGGCACCCGGTCGAGGCCCGTCGGCCTCCCTGGACGTCGCGGGCGGGGCGGTACGCTGCCGCTCGCCGCACCGTGGTCCGCGGGCGGCCCTCGACCCTGGAGCTCCCGTCATGGCACCCCGCCCGCCCGGTCCGCAGTACGTCCTCACGCTGTCCTGCGCGGACGGCCCCGGACTCGTGCATGCTGTCGCCGGGTTCCTGGTCCGCCGGGGCGCCAACATCGTGTCCAGCCAGCAATACGGGGACCGTGAGACCGGCCGCTTCTTCATGCGGGTCCAGTTCGACTTCGTCGGCCCGGTGCCGCCCCTCGTGGAGCTGGAAGAGGCCTTCGCCGGGGTCGCCGCCGAGCGGGGCATGACCTTCACACTGGCCGACGCGGCGACGCCGATGCGGACGCTCATCCTGGTCAGCAAGTTCGGCCACTGCCTCAACGACCTGCTCTACCGGCACCGGATGGGGACGTTGAACATCGCGATCCCGCTCGTCGTGTCGAACCACCCCGACTTCGCCGACCTGGTCACCTCGGCGGGCATCCCGTACGTGCACCTGCCCGTCACGCCCGACACCAAGCCGGAGGCCGAGGCCGAGATGCTGCGGCTGGTGGCCGAGCACGACGTCGAGCTGGTGGTGCTGGCCCGGTACATGCAGGTGCTCTCCGCCCCCACCAGCCACGCACTGGCCGGCCGGGCGATCAACATCCACCACTCGTTCCTGCCCAGCTTCAAGGGCGCCAAGCCCTACCACCAGGCCCACGATCGCGGCACCAAGCTCATCGGCGCGACCGCCCACTACGTCAACGACGACCTCGACGAGGGCCCGATCATCGAGCAGGACGTCGTCCGGGTGGACCACCAGATGGCGCCGGAGGACTTCGTCGCCGCCGGCCGCGACGTCGAGACCCAGGTGCTCTCCCGCGCCGTCCGGTGGCACAGCGAGCACCGCGTCATGCTCAACGACACCCGGACCGTCGTCTTCCGCTGAACGAACCGCGCGACCCCGTCCGGGCCGACGGAACTGTCAGCCCAGGCTGCTTCACTGGACCGGTGAGTGTGACCCTGCCCCTGGAGGAGCGGCCCGCGCGCCGCCCCGCCCCGCCCCTGCTCGACGTCCGACGCATCTACGCCGAGCCCGCCGCGCTGGAGCTGCCGCGGGGGCAGCAGGTGCTGGCCCGGTGGCCGGACGCCGAGGTGAGCGAGGTGGCCAGCCACTGGCAGATCCCGGAGCTGCACGGCGACCAGGCGAACGTGGCGCGCTGGGTGCGGATCAAGACCGAGGCCCTCGTGCTGGGGGTCAAGAAGTCGCTGGCCGCCCGCCCCAACGGGCGCTCGTCGGACTTCATCGCCCCCTCCACGGCCAACGGGTGCGCGATGGCCTGCTCCTACTGCTACGTCCCACGACGCAAGGGCTTCAGCAACCCCATCACCACCTTCGCCAACATCGAGCAGATCGTGGGCTACCTGGACCGCCACATCACCCGGCAGGGGACCAAGACCACGCCGAACCAGTGCGATCCGACGGCGTGGCTGTACGACATCGGCGAGAACAGCGACTGCTCGGTCGACGCCCTGATCAGCGACAACGTGGCCGACCTGGTCGCGCTGTTCCGGCGCCGTCCCAGCGCCAAGGCGAGCTTCGCCACCAAGTACGTCAACCGCGACCTCCTGGCGCTCAACCCCCAGGGCCGGACCCGCATCCGCTTCTCGCTGATGCCGGAGGCCATGGCGAAGCTCGTCGACATCCGCACCTCACCGGTCGCGGAGCGGATCGCCGCGATCGACGAGTTCGTGGCCGCCGGGTACGAGGTCCACCTCAACTTCTCCCCGGTGATCGTCGCCGACGGCTGGCTGGAGCAGTGGACCGAGCTGTTCGCCCAGATCCGCGACGGGGTCGGTGAGACGGCCCGGCACCAGCTGGCGGCCGAGATCATCTTCCTCACCCACAACGAACAGCTGCACGAGGTCAACCTCGGTTGGCACCCCAAGGGTGAGGAGGTGCTGTGGCGTCCCGAGCTCCAGGAGAACAAGCGCTCGCAGAACGGGGCCGTCAACGTCCGCTACCGCAGCGGCGCCAAGCGGGGGTATCTCGACCAGCTGCAGGATGCGCTGGCGCGGACGCTGCCGGAGTGCACGGTGCGCTACGCCTTCTGAGGCTCGGGGTGGTTGGGTCGTGCACGACGGCGAGATCCGCCGTCGAGGAAAGGTGAACTCGTGGACGAGCGCGCACCACGCGTCGTCGTGGTGACCGGTGCCTCCAGTGGCATCGGCCTGGCGACGGCGCTGGCCGCGGCCGGGCTGGGCGACCACGTCGTCCTGCTGGCCCGGTCACCCGGACCCCTGGCCGACGCCGCGCGCCGGTGCCGCGAAGCCGGCGCGGCCTCGGCGCTGGACCTGCCCACCGACGTCGCGGACGACGCCGCCGTCCGCCGCGCCTTCGAGGCGGTGACGCTTCGGCACGGCCGGGTGGACGCTGTCGTGCACTCGGCCGGGCTCGTGGCCTACGGACGGCTCGAGGACGTTCCCGCCGACGTCTTCGAGACGGTGGTGCGGACCAACCTGCTGGGTCCGGTCAACGTCGCTCGGGCCGTGCTGCCGGGCATGCGGGAGCGCGACGCGGGGTCGATCGTCCTGGTCGGCTCCCTGATCGGCTTCCTGGCGCCGCCGTACATGTCGGCGTACGCCGTCAGCAAGTGGGGGGTGCGTGGCCTCGCCCGGCTGCTGCAGGTGGAGAACGTCGACAAGCGCGGGGTGCACGTCAGCCACCTGTCTCCCGGCGGCATCGACACCCCGATCTACCTGCAGGCGGCGAACTACCTGGGGTGGGTCGGCCGGCCGCCGCCCCCCGTGGTCAGCCCCGAGCAGGTCGCGAGGAGGGCGCTCCGGCTGCTGGAGCACCCACGACGCCAGATCCAGGTCGGCGCCACCAACTGGCCGATCGTGTGGGGCTTCCACGCCTTCCCCGCGGTCTTCGACCGGATCGTCACCCCGCTGTTCGAGATCGGCGCCGTCGACGTCCGGCGGACCGCCGCCGAGGGTCCGGGCAACGTCATGGAGCCCACCCCGGAGGGGCACAGGCTGCACGGTGGTCAGGGCAGTCCCGTAGCGTCGATCGCAGCCGGGCTGCGGCGCCCGGCTGAGCCGTCGTCGGCGGCGCTGAGGGAGGAGGTCCGCTGTGGCGGGAGCGAAGGCCAAGGATGCCGTCGTGGTCGGGGCAGGGCCGAACGGCCTGGTGGCGGCGAACCTGCTGGTCGACGCGGGTTGGGACGTGCTGGTGCTGGAGACGCAGCCGGAGGTGGGCGGCGCAGTCCGCAGCGACACCGACGTGGCCCCGGGCTTCGTGCACGACGCCTTCAGCGCCTTCTACCCGCTCTCCGCGGCGTCGCCGGTCATCCCCTCCCTCCACCTGGAGGAGCACGGGCTGCGCTGGGTGCACGCCCCGGCGGTCCTGGGGAACCCCCTGCCCGACGGCTCCTGGGCGATGCTGCACCGCGACGTCGAGGACACCGTCGCCGGGTTGGAGCAGCACCACGCCGGGGATGGCGACGCGTGGCGGAAGCTGCACCAGGACTGGCTCACGATCGGGCCCTCGCTCGTGCAGGCGCTGCTGACGCCGTTCCCGCCCGTCAAGGGCGGACTCAGCACGCTGGCCAGGCTGCCGCGGGTCGGTGGGCTCGACTACGTCCGCACGCTGCTGGAGCCGGCCTCCACGATGGGCGCCACGCGCTTCGGCGCCGAGGCGGGTCAGCTCCTGATCGCCGGCAACGCCCTCCACGCCGACATCCCGATGGACGCCTCGGGCTCCGGTCTGCTGGGGCTGCTGCTGGCCATGAGCGGCCAGACGGTCGGGTTCCCCGTGCCCGAGGGCGGTTCGGGCCGGCTGACCCAGGCCATGGCGGACCGGTTCCGGTCCAGAGGCGGGCAGATCCGGACGAGCACCCGGGTCGCCCGCGTCCTCGTCGACCGCCGCCGGGTGCGCGGCGTGGTCACCGCGGACGGCGAGCGGATCGCCGCCCGCGCGGTTGTGGCCGACGTCGCCGCCACCGCGCTGTACGGCGACCTGGTGGAGTGGGCGGAGCTCCCTGCGCGCGTGCGCCGTGGCATGGAGCGGTACGAGCACGACCCGGCCACGATCAAGGTCGACTGGGCCCTCTCCTCACCCGTCCCCTGGTCCAGCCCGCCGCCGGCCGCCCCGGGGACGGTGCACGTCATCGACTCGATGGACCAGCTGAGCCGGACCCAGACCCAGATCACCAGCCACAGCGTGCCCTCGGAGCCCTTCCTGCTGGTCGGGCAGATGACCACCTCGGACCCGACGCGTTCCCCGGCCGGCACCGAGGCGCTCTGGGCCTACACCCACGTGCCGCAGGTGACCCGGCGCGACGCCGGCCCGGACGGGCTCACCGGACGCTGGGACTCCGACGAGTGCGAGCGCATGGCCGACCGGATGCAGGCGCGGCTCGAGAAGTACGCACCCGACTTCGCCGCCCGGATCACCGCGCGACGAGTCCTGGGGCCCCACGAGCTGCAGGCCCGCGACGAGAACCTGGTGCAGGGCGCCCTGGGAGGAGGAACGGCCAACTTCCACCAGCAGGTGATCTTCCGGCCGATCGCGGGGCTGGGGCGCGCCGACACCCCGGTGCGGGGCCTGTTCCTCGGGTCGGCCTCGGCGCACCCGGGCGGTGGCGTGCACGGGGCGCCCGGGGCGAACGCCGCGCGCGCCGTCATGGCCGCCGCCCGTACCGGGCGGCTCTGAGCTCTGGTCTAGTGCCCGGCGGCGCGGCCCTCGGCCAGGAGTCGCAGCCGCCGCAGCGTCTCGACGTTGCGGATCGCGATCAGCGGCTGTCGCACCGCCGACGGCACCAGCCGGCCGGGGCCCTCGATGGCGTCCTCCTCGATGGAGATCCGACAGCCATCAGCGGTTCCCTCGACCTCGATGACCACGCGGGCTGCGCCCATTGGCCAACCTCGCGCCTTGAGCACCATCCGCCGGGCCGGGATGTGCTCCAGCACCGACGTGGAGTCGTCGATCAGCGCCGGCCAGACCCCGAAGGAGTGGTGGATCTTGGCACCCTCCGCCGGCCAGGCCGGTTCGACCTCGCGGATGCGCGAGGCCCCGACCACCCAGAGGGCGTAGAGCCAGCCGTCGGCGAGGACGGCGAAGACGTCCTCCGGCGAGCAGGAGGCGGTGTCGGTGGTGAGGGCCATGGGGCGATCCTCCCACCGCCGACCGGCCCCGGCCCTCTGCCCCTCCTGACCCGGTCCGGGCCGGAGCGCCGCTCCGCGCAGCGCCGGCGTCAGGAGGCCGCGGGAGCGTTGACCTTGAGCAGCGCCCGCCAGGTGGCGGTGTTGACGTTCCCGCTGGTGCTCAGGCCCCGCTGCCCCTGGAACTTCTGCACCGCGGCCTTGGTCGCCGGCCCGTAGTACCCGGTGGCGCTGACCTTGAGCGACCTCTGCACGGCTGTGACGGCCGGGCCGCGGGCGCCCGGCCGGAGACGCATGCCGGAGTAGGTGATCAGCTTCTTGAGCGTCGCCGAGGCGCCGACCGGGGGGGTCACCCGGGGGTAGCTCGGGCAGGGCAGCGCCCGCGGCTTGCTGTACGGCAGCGCCCAGTTCAGGTCGCGGGCCCGGCAGGGTCCGTAGTCGGTCGCGGCGACCGTCCCGGTCCAGTAGGAGGTGCGGCCCATCGCGCCCGCCCACGACAGCGAGAGGTGCATGTGGTCGCGGTGGCAGGTGCTGTCCCAGCTCTTCTCGGGGTGCTGGGCGCAGGTCGAGTAGGGCCGCCAGCCCCGCCCGGTCGCGTAGGCGCCCCAGATCTTGTTGTCCCAGATGACGTACATCACGCCCAGCCGGCGCGCGTTGGCGAAGGTGACGCCATTGGCATCGGTGGCGGTCAGCCAGCCGATCACGGCTGAGGCCTGGGCTGCCTGCGCCGGGTTGCGGACGGAGTTCATCCAGTCGACGGCGCGACCCTCGTAGTGCTCGCTGGTGGGCAGGGGGTCGACGCCGCATGAACGGCTGACGCCGAAGGTGGTGCCCGGGTAGGTGGTGGTGAGCAGCCGTCCCAGCGCCACCGCGCCCGGCTTCGACCCGGGGTCGCAGGAGCTGGCCGGGAGGTAGCCCGACAGGGACTCTGCGGTCGCCGGCAGCGACAGGGGCACGGGCGGCCGCGGAGCGGCGGAAGCGGTCGCGCCGAGGCCCCCCGCCAGGCTCAGCGCCGTCAGGACCGTAGCCACGAGACGGGCGGGGCGCGACAGGATGGTTCGCATCAGGGACCTCCAGGGAGTGAGCGGCCTGCTCGGCCACGACAGCCCCCGAGAGCACTACCGTAGGCTCGCGTCTCGGCCCACCGACAGGGCCGGAGGTCCGGGACCTCGGTCCTGACTTCCACCTTCGCCCCTGGCGCGGGCCCTGGCTAAGGATGCACGCAGGTGGTGCGCACCAGTTCCGGAGACTCGTCCGGGGCCGGTGGTGGCTATTGCCGCTTCCGGACATGTCATATCGCTGACATCGACTGGCGTGCTCTGGCGAGAACCTTCCAGCGCTCCTAGTGTGGACTCACTGATCGACTGAGACGTGGGGACAATCGGGGGATCGTACGCCGTTTCAGTAGGGAAGCGCGGGTCGGTTGGCGGTCAACGCTGACCGGCCCGTCTGTTTGTCCGAGCGCCCCGTCATCCCTGCAGGCGGAGCGGGTCCGCAAGCTCGGTCAGCTTTTCCACGCGGTACTCCGTAGCGGTGGTCTCCCGGGCGGCCCGGCATGTCAGCAGGGCCGGCGGGCGGGAGACGGCTCGCACCTCGGCCCGCACGGCTCCGGGCCGTCGCGCCACCCTCAGGTCGACCAGGGTGCGAGCACCGGGCGAGCCCGAGACGCCTTCCCGTCGCGAAGCGGTGACCACCACCTCCCCGGCGGCCAGCGGCCCGAAGGCCGCGTGGGCGGCGACGACGGCAACCTGCAGGACCGGGCTGAAACGCGACATGCCCCGAAGGTGCTGGGTCTGCACCCGGCCCGCCAGGTGCTCGGCGACGGTGACCACCGCCGACGTCGCCGTCAGACCGCCGTAGTAGTAGCCGTCGGGCAGCACCACGACGTTGGGGGCGAAGCGGTCCCCGCCGACGTGGCTGCACTCCCAGACCTGGCCGGGGTAGGTCGCGGCGAGAGCGGCCGCCACGGGGCGACCCCGGACGGCGCAGCAGGTGTCGTGAACCCCGTGTGCGCACACCAGCAGCACCGCCGCGGGGGCGCTGCTGCTCGGGCGGGGGTCCGGCTCCTCCAACGCCGCGAGCGCGACGAGCAGATCGGAGTCGGAGCTCCAGCGACCCTCGACCGTCCCCAGGGACGGGCCGGTGAGCAGCCAGGTCCGCTCCGTCGACGCCGCGCTCCGGCCGGGCCGTCGGATCAGCAGGATGCGGGTAGCCGTCCGCGCCGCCGCAGCCTGCAGCGGTCCCAGCACAGCGGGGTCGAGGCCCGACCCGGCCACCGCGTCCACCGGCCAGGGGCCGGAGTGCTCCAGCAGGAGCCAGCGGCGGGCCGGCGGTGCGGTTCCTCCGACCGGGTCCCCGCGCACGGCCGCCGCATCGGCGCAGCGCAGCGCGGTCACGGGGGCGGCGGTCGGCGAGGGGGCGGGCGAGGAGGAGGTCACCCGGTAACCACCAGCCCGCCGAGCAGCAAGCGACGAGCCAGTGACGCACCCAGCTCGGCCGTGGTCGCTCGGCCGCTCGCCAGCAGCCCACGGACGGCGGCCAGCTCCTCGGCAGCGACCAGGAAGTCCGGTGCCCGGCTGAGCAGCACCGCGCCGTCGCCCCGCTCGACCAGCCGGGCGGCCAGGTGGGAGCGCAACGCCAGAACGGTGCCGGGCTCCAGCTGCTCGGCCGAGCGCAGCTGGCGCAGGGGTCCGATCGGGGCGGCCCGCTGAGCCCGACGGGCGCCGGTTTGGAGGACGTCGGCCAGACGGCCGAGGTCGGTGGCCCCGAGGGCGGCTATGAGCGCTTGGCGCACCGCGTCCACCTCGTCGGCCAGTTCCTCGGGCTGCCCGAGGTCAACGCCCAGGGGCAGCGACGCACGGACTACGGGGTCACCCGCCACCGTGCGGAGCGCCTCCTGCAGGAGGCGCTCGGCAAGAGCGTGCCGCGTCCAGCTGTGCACGCCGATCGTCAGGTGCGTGCTCACCCCGCCCAGGGCGGTGGCGGCATGCAGGTATCCCCGGGGCAGGTACAGGCAGTCACCCGGCTCCAGCACCGCCTCGATCAGGGGCTGCTCGGCTGCCCGGTCCGCCACGGCCCCCCGGCGATCGCTCCAGGGCTGGTCACGCAGAGGCGACTCGAGCACCGGCGCATGGATCTGCCAGCGCTTGCGTCCCTCGATCTGGAGCACGAACACGTCGTGCACGTCGTAGTGGTTGCTGAAGCCCTGGTTCTGCGGAGGTGTGACGTAGGCGTTCGCCTGCACCGGGTGGCCCAGCTCGGCCGCCAGCTGCTGGCACAGCTCGATGACCGGCGGCCAGACGCGGTGGAGCGCCTGGAGCACCATGGTGGAGCCGTCGGCGAACAGGCTGACCAGCTTGTCGTCGCTGACCTGGTCGGCCACTCCCGCTCCGACCCCGGCGGGCGCGGTGAACATCCGCTCGCCCAGGGTGTTCCCGTTCTTGGCCACGCGGAGGAAAGGGGTCCGGAGCCCGCGCTCGGAGACGAGCTCGTCGACGGCGTCGGCACTGAGCAGGTCACCGAAGTCCCGGGGCAGGTCGACGGCGGTCGACAGCAGGGGCCGCCGTCCCCAGTGCTCGGTCGCGAAGGTCGCGGTGTCGACCGCGACCAGACGTGGAAGCACAGCACGCCCGGCGTCTCCGCCGGGCGTGCTGTCCGCCTTCCCTGCGGGGAGGTCGACCGCCCCGCGGGAGTGTTCCTCGATGGAGGTGGCGTGGTTCAAAACGGTTCGGCGCTCAGTGCGCTCCGCCGTCGGCGCCGCCGTCAGCTCCGCCGTCGGAGACTCCGGGCGTGCCGTCCGCGCCACCGTCGGCGGGGCCCTCGGCGCCGCCGTCAGCCCCGCCGTCCTGGACGCCGGGGGTGCCCTCGGCTCCGCCGTCCGCCGGCCCCTCGTGGCCGCTGTCGGCGCCGCCGTCGGCGCCACCGTCCTGGATGCCGGTGATGCCGTCAGCGCCGCCGTCGGCCGGTCCCTCGAGGTCCGCCGCGCCCTGGCTGGGACCCTGCGTCGATTCGCTCATCGATCCTCCGTCTCCTACCCCCCGCGCGGGTGCGGGTGGGGTCTCGGGCGCCGTCCTGAGGCGCTCGGGCACCACTGTCGCACCAGCCACGGACAGTGGTTCGCCCGGGGGGTGGCAGCTCCGCGGCCCGCGAAACTGTCGGAGGTGCCGACTAGCATCGCGCTCGTGCCGGTCCCGAGCAGTCCGCCCGCGTGGGACTCGCTGCTGGGGAACGAGGCCATCACCGCCATGGTCGGCAGCGAGGCCTTCGCCCGTGCCCTGGTGTACGCCCGGTCGGGCCGGGTGCACGACGTCGTGCTCGACGAGGACGCGATGACGGTCTCGGGACGGGTGCGCGGGAGTCACCGCGACGACTACGAGGTCACCGTGCACCTCGGGACCTCACGCTCGGGGGCCACGACGGTCTACCGCGGCCAGTGCAGCTGCCCGGTGGTGCTGGACTGCAAGCACGCGGCCGCGGTGCTGGTCGTCGCCCGCACCAGCACCAAGCTCCGGCACCAGGGGGAGCGGGCCGAGTGGGAGGTGGCGCTGGAGCGGCTGCTGGCTGCACCCGCCCCCACCCCCGCCGAGTCGGCGGCCCCGCTGGGTCTGGAGTTCGAGGTCGAGAAGATCCCGGCCTACCGGGGCTACGCCGGCCGGCAGGACCTGAGGATGCGCCCGGTCCGGCAGGGGCGGACCGGCGGCTGGGTGCGCAGCGGCATCTCCTGGGAGGACCTCGACTTCGTCGCCCGTTCCTACCGGGCCGAGCATCGCGAGCTGCTGCTGCAGTTCCGCGCTGCGGCGGGTGCCGGGGCGCGCTACGCCCTGCCGCGCACCCCCTGGCTCTCCCTCGGCACCGTCACCAGCGCCTTCTGGGCGCTGCTGGACCAGGCGGCGGCGGCGGGCGTCGACCTCGTCATGGCCAAGCCCAGGGTCGGGCCGGTCCGGACGACGGAGCGTGCCGTCGTCACCCTGGACGTCCGGCGGGCCGGCGCGGCGGGGCTGCTGGTGGCTCCCCGGGTCGTCCTCGGCAACCGGCGCCTCCAGCTGCCCTCCGTGGGGGTGCTCGGCGAGCCTGCCCACGGGATCTTCACCGTGGACGCCGACGTCGAGGGGAACGAGCGGCTGCTGGTGTCCCGCCTGGAGCCCCCGCTGACCCGCGAGCTCCGCCAGCTGGTGGTCGACGCCCGGCCGCTCATCGTGCCCGCCCGGGACGAGGGTCGCTTCCTGGCCGAGTTCGCCCCCCAGCTGGGCCGCAGGGTGGGTCTCAGCTCGACGGACGGGTCGGTCGTGCTGCCGGCGCAGGTGGTGCCCGTGCTCGCCCTGCGGGTGGCGTTCGGGGCAGGGCGCCGGATCGTCCTGGAGTGGTCGTTCCGCTATGGCAGCGGGGAGGGTGTGCGGGAGTACCCGCTCGCGGAACCCGCGGGCCGGGTCGGGCTGCGCGACCCGGTCGCCGAAGCCGCGCTCGTCGAGGCGCTCCCGCTGCCCTACGGCGAGCTTCCGGCCCTCGCGGTGCCGGGGTCCGCTCCGCCCCGCCCGGTCGAGCGCGCCGAGCTGGCCGAGCCCGCGACGCTGGTGTTCCTCGACCGGGTGCTGCCGGAGCTCGAGCGGGCCGGGGTGGCGGTCGAGCTGGTGGGGGAGGTGGTCGCCTACCGGCGCAGCAGGGCCGAGCCCGACGTGGTCGTGTCCACGCGGGAGCGTGAGGGCAGCACGGACTGGTTCGACCTGCACATCGAGGTGACCCTCGAGGGCGAGGCGGTGCCGTTCGAGCAGCTGTTCGCCGCCCTGACCCGGGGCGATGAGTTCCTGGTGCTGGAGACGGGGGTGTACTTCGCCCTCGACCGGCCCGAGCTGCTCCGCCTCCGCGACCTGATCGAGGAGTCCAAGGCCCTCACCGACGACCAGCACGACGACCAGCCCGGCCTGGTCATCGCCCGCACGCAGGCGAGCCTCTGGCAGGACCTGGTCGGTCTCGGCTCGGTGCTGGAGGCTTCCTCCCGCTGGACCAGCGCGGTGCGGGGCCTGGCGGGCACGACCGAGGTCGATCCCGTGGCCGAGCCGGAGGGGCTGCGCGCCGAGCTGCGGCCCTACCAGCGCGAGGGCTACCGCTGGCTGGTGCACCTGGAGAGGCACGGCCTCGGCGGAGTGCTCGCCGACGACATGGGGCTGGGCAAGACGCTGCAGGTGCTGGCGCTGATGGCACTCGCCCGTGAGCGCGGACCCGGACCGCCGTTCCTCGTGGTCGCTCCGACCAGCGTGGTGACCAACTGGCGGCGGGAGGCGGCCACGTTCACCCCGGGCCTGCGGGTGGTCGTCGTCGGGGACTCCGAAGCCAAGCGCACACGCGGCCGAGCCGGTGCTGCGCGGTCGCTGGCCGCTCTCGTGGCCGAGGCTGACGTCGTCGTCACCTCCTACGCGCTGCTGCGCATCGACGAGGAGGTGTGGGCCGCCCAGTCCTGGGCCGGGCTGGTCCTGGACGAGGCTCAGTTCGTGAAGAACCACCGCTCCAAGACCTACCTCAGCGTCCGCCGCGTCGCCGTCCCCTTCACCGTCGCCGTCACGGGGACGCCGCTGGAGAACAACCTGATGGACCTCTGGGCACTGCTCTCCCTGACCGCGCCCGGGCTGTTTCCCGACCCCGACCGCTTCACCTCCTACTACCGTCGCCCGATCGAGCGTGGGGGCGACCAGGAGAAGCTGGCCCAGCTCCGTCGCCGGATCCGCCCGCTGGTCCTGCGCCGGACCAAGGAGAGCGTGGCCCCAGAGCTGCCCCCCAAGCAGGAGCAGGTGGTCGACGTCGTCCTGCAGCCCAGGCACCTGCGGATCTACCAGACCCACCTGCAGCGGGAGCGGCAGAAGGTGCTCGGCCTGCTCGAGGACGTCGAGGCCAACCGGTTCACGATCCTGGGCTCGTTGACGCGGCTACGGCAGCTGAGCCTCGACGCGGCGCTGGTCGACCCCGAGCACGCCGGCGTGCCGTCGGCGAAGACCGAGCTGCTGGTGGCGGACCTGGAGCAGCTGGTCGCGGAGGGGCACCAGGCGCTGGTCTTCAGCCAGTTCACCGGATTCCTCGCCCGGGTGCGCGAGCGGCTCGACTCTGCGGGGCTGTCCTACACCTACCTGGACGGGCGGACCCGGGACCGCGACGCGGCGGTGCAGCGCTTCCGGAACGGCTCGGCCCCGGTGTTCCTCATCAGCCTCAAGGCCGGCGGCTTCGGGCTCAACCTCACCGAGGCCGACTACTGCTTTCTGCTCGACCCCTGGTGGAACCCCGCCGCGGAGGCCCAGGCGGTCGACCGGACGCATCGGATCGGCCAGGACAAGACGGTGATGGTCTACCGGATGGTCGCCCAGGACACCATCGAGGAGAAGGTGATGGAGCTCAAGGCCCGCAAGGGCGAGCTGTTCAGCTCGGTCCTGGGTGAGGACGCCCTTGCCGGTTCTCGCCTGACCGCGGACGACATCCGCGCCCTGGTGACCGGTTGACGCGCCCCGGCCCCCGCCGCCTCGGGGCGACGGGGGCCGGGCGGGTTCGGCCGAGGACCTACCAGGCGTAGTCCTCGGGTGCCGTCTTGTGCCCGGGGAAGATCTCGTCCAGCCGAGCCAGGGCGGTGGCGTCGAGCCGGATCTCGACGGCGCGCAGGGCGCCGTCGAACTGCTCCGGGGTGCGGGGACCGATGATCGGCGCGGTGACGGCCTTCTGGTGCAGCAGCCAGGCCAGCGCCAGGTCACCCGGCTGGTGGCCGGCCTGCTCGGCGAAGTCCTCGTAGGCGGTGAGCTGGTCGCGGTGCTCCTCGAGGCTCTGCGCAGCCCGGCCCTCCAGCCGCCGCTTGCCCTCCTCGGTCTTCCTGACCACCCCGCCCAGCAGCCCGCCCTGCAGGGGCGACCAGGGGATGATGCCCAGGCCGTAGTGCTCCGCGGCGGGGATGACCTCGAGCTCGATGTCGCGGACCAACAGGTTGTACAGCGACTGCTCGCTGACCAGGCCGACGCTGTGGCGCTGGGCGGCCGCGGCCTGAGCCTGCGCGATGTGCCAGCCGGCGAAGTTGCTGCTGCCCGCGTAGAGGATCTTGCCCGGAGGCGATCGCGACGTCGATGGCCTGCCAGATCTCGTCCCAGGGCGTGTTCCGGTCGATGTGGTGGAACTGGTAGAGGTCGATGTAGTCGGTCTGCAGCCGCTTCAGGCTGGCGTCCAGGGCCCGGCGGATGTTGAGGGCCGACAGCTTGCCCTCGTTCGGCCAGGTCCCCATGTCGCCGTAGACCTTGGTGGCCAGCACGGTCTTCTCGCGGCGGCCGCCGCCGGAGGCGAACCAGCGTCCGATGATCTCCTCGGTCCAGCCGCGGTGGCCCTCGCCGCCGTAGCCGTTGGCCGTGTCGAAGAAGTTGACGCCCTGTGCGTGGGCGGTGTCCATGATGCCGTGGGCGACGGTCTCCTCGGTCTGGGGACCGAAGTTCATCGTGCCGAGGCAGAGACGCGAGACGCTGAGGCCGGTGCGGCCGAGGTGGGTGTACTCCATGCCCCTAGCGTGACATCTTCGTTACATAGCCTCACGAGCGGGTGGGGCCCCGAGGTGCTGCAGGTCACCGTGCCGGCGCATCCAGTCCACGCCGTCGCGGACCGCCACGTCCGGCTCCCCGGGGGTGAAGCCGAGCAGTCGCCGGGCCTTGTCGGGCGAGGCGTACTGGCTGCGCCACAGGTGGTCCCAGCTCTGCTCGGCGTACGGTGCCGGGGTCAGGGCGCGGTACTCCTCCCAGCCCACCGCGCGGGTGACCGGCTCGCGGCCGAACCAGCCGGCCGCCACAGCCAACAGGCCGCGGACGGTCATCGCCCGGGCCGCGGTGGCGTGGAAGACCTGCCCGGCGGCCGCATCCGGTTGCTCGAGAGCCAGCTGGAAGGCCGCGGCGACGTCGTCGGCGTGGACGTGGTGCAGCAGCTCGGCCCCCGTCCCGGGGACCAGGACCTCCTCACCGCGGGCCAGCCGTTCCCAGACCCCGGAGTCGAGGTTCCCCAGCGGGGTGATCGGTGCCCAGCCGGGACCGCTGATGTGCCCCGGGTGCAGCGACGTCGTCGGCAGGCCCCCGCCCGCGGTCTCCTCGGCCAGCATGCGGGCGATGGCGTCCTTGCCCCGGCCGTACTCCCCGACCGGGTGGCGCTCGTCGTCCTCGGTCAGCGGGATCCGGGTGCTCGGCCCGTGCATCCAGATGGACCCGCAGTGCAGCAGATGGCCGGTGTTGCCGCGCAGCGCGTCGACGAGGGCCTGGGCAGACGCCGGGGTGAAGCAGATCAGGTCGACGACGGCGTCCGCGCCGAGGTCGGCTACCCGCTGCCCGAAGGTGCCGGCGTGGTCCTCGGACTCCCGATCCACGGCGACGGGTCGGACCTCGGCCCAGGACGGGTCGTCGACGTAGGGGCGGGCCGTACCTCGGCTGAGGTTCAGCACCTCGTGACCCGCCCGCACGAGCCGGGGCAGCAGGAACGAGCCGATGTGGCCGGAGCCGCCGATCACCGCAACGCGCATGGTCAGCAGTCCATCACGGGCCGGGTCAGCGGGGAAAGGCGGCACCGCAAGGCCCTCATCTTGACCCAATCCTGAGGATTCCTTGCCGCAATACCGCGAGCGGCGAGAGACGCTCCCAGCAGACTTCTTCTACATCAGGACCGAGGAGTCCTGAGTCAGAGCCTCGGCCCTGAACACAACGAGGAGGACTGCGGATGGAAACCATGGCAGACCGGTTGGTCGATCGCCTTGGTGCCCCCGGAGTTCGCTCCACACCGCTGGGTCGTGTCCTGGGGGACACGATCGGCGGAGCTGGAGCCGGCGTGCGTCAGGTCGGCGGGAGGTGGTCGCCAGCGCGGTCCGGTTCGGGGGAGCCGGGCGACGTGCGTGCGCGGCCGCCAGGGAGGAGTCTGGCCCAGCCGCTGGACTCCCCTCTGGTTCACGGCACGTCCAGGAGGATGTGCCGGATGCGGGGCCGCGGTCTGGCTGGGGGAGCCGGCCGCGGCCCGGGCGTCGGGTTGTCCCGGGGGAGCGCCTGATGCCCGGACGGGGGGCCGGGTCCGGAGAAGGTCCGTCGCAGGGGGATCAGTCACTCCACCCCGATGGACCGCCGGACCGGTCAACCGCAGCAGACCAAGCGCCACGGCCGGGTGTCCCTACCCGCGAGTGGCAGATGACGCCTCAGGAGAAGAAGATGATGGCTTGCTTCCGCCAGGACTACCTGGCTCTGCTCGACGACCGCGTCGCCACGATCGAGCGGCTGGTGGCCCACCGGGAGGTCGAGCCAGCCCGCGTGGCGTTGCTCAGTCTGGAGTCGAGCAGCGCGATGGTGGGAGCCGGCGCATTGACCCACGCGGTCCACCGACTGCGGACGGCGTTGGACGACCCTGCCCCGGACGTGCTCGAGGCGTTGACGGCTCGACTGGCGCGCGAAGCCGGTTCAGTGGCTGATCAACTGGGTGCGCCGGTCGAGCGGGACAGATGATCCCGGTTCAGCCACAGCGACCCTGGTGACGGGTAGCTGGTTTGCGCCTTCCGGGCAGGGCCGGAGCTAGCTCGGGACGGGCACGACAACCTCGCGGCCTTCGGCGCGGGAACTGACGGTCCCGTCGTCAACACGCTCGCCGTCCGGGTCGAGCACCTTGACGGAGCCCAACGAGACCCTGACCGGCTCGCTGTAGCGGAGCACGATCTCGCCCGGCGACGCCTTCAACACCAGGCCGTTCTCCGGCGTGGTCCCCACCAAGGCGGCGTGGGCTGCGGCAGGCACCGCAGGCAGCAGGAGTGCCAGCCCGAGCAGGGTCGAGCAGATCAGTGACAGGGCAAGGCGCGTGCGCCGTCCCCGCCGGGCCAGCTGTTGCCTCACGCTGCCCCTCCACTCTGGGATCCCGGTGTGTGACAACCATCCACCCTCACAGCGACTTCGGAGTCGATTGAGCACCGCAGTCCCTCCTTGGGTCGCATCGGCGCCCGGGCTTCCGGGCTCCTTTCAAGGACCAGCGATTCCGGTGCGACGGGTGAGCGTCAATGGCATTGCGAGCACGAGCGGGTGACTGCTGGCCAGCCGCGCCCAGTCACGTCGCGGGCGTGGGATTTGATCGTGGTTCCCGCATGATCCTTGGTCGGACCTCAGGCGGTGTTGACGGTAGTCGTCTCCTCCTTCCTGTCGGTGGTGGTCTCAAGGGGTCGTCGTCGGCGCGTGGCGGGGATGTCGACCCCGAGGTAGCGGCGTTGTTCGGTCCACTCGTCGTGCTGTTCGGCGAGGACGGCGCCGGCGAGGCGGAACCGTGAGGTCCGGTCGGGAAGACACCGACGACTCGGTGCGACGTGTCACTTCTCGGTTGACCGGCTCGAGCGCCCACGGCGGGCGGACCGGCCCCTCTCGGCGAGGTCAGCGGTGTCCACCCGGTGGGTGCCGGATCGCGTTCCACACCACCTGGTCGTGCCCAGGCACGAGGCGGGCGTCGGTCGCCCTCGCCCGGGCGAGCAGCAGCTCCATCGACACGAAGGCCCGCTGCTCGTCGGCGGCGGTGCCACCGGCGCAGGAGCCGCACGGCACGGCGTCGAGCAGGTTCTGGGCGAGGTCGGTGGCGTCCGCGGCGAAGATCCAGGTGCCGGTGCCCGCTAGCTCGACCTGGAGCGAGAGGTGCCCTGGGGTGTGACCCGGCGTCGGGAGGACGGTCACTCCCGGGGCTACCTCCGTTTCCGCGTCGACCAGCCGCCAGCGGGTTCCCGGTGCTGACCAGTCGGCCGCGTCGAACCCCTCCTCGAACCGGGCACGACCGCTACGGCCCCAGGCCAGCTCGTCGGCGTGCAGCAGGACCTGCACGCCGGCCTCCGTGAGGGTCTCGATGCCTCCGGTGTGATCCCAGTGCAGGTGGCTGATGACGGCTAGGGACACGTCGGCCGGAGTCAGCCCCAGCGGACGGAGCGCGGCGGCGAGTGGGTCGCCCGGCAGTCCCCAGGTGCAGCGGTCGACGGGCGGAGCGGGCTGCAGGTGCCATGCCGGGCCCGGGAGGGGACCCGGCGCGAGATCGCCCCGGTAAACGCTCTCGACGGCCGTGGAGTCGAGGTGGCGCCTGCTCATCCCGGTGTCGAAGAGCACCAAGCCGGCGGCGGTCTCGACCAGCACCCCGGTGAGTGGTTCCCAGTAGTGGTGGCTGTGGTCACCACCACGTAACGAGAGGCCCTTCGAGACCCGCTCGGCGCCGTACTGCAGGACGAAGAGTCCTTCGGCCAGCGACACGTGCCACCCCTCCTTCGGCCCGTCGGCGACGACCGGTCCCCGTTGTGCCCGGGCCAGCCCTGAGGTCATCCTCAACCCGACGGAGTGGACGAGGAAGCGCAGTGGCGAGTTCAGGGGAACCGTTCGAGGCGGCCCCGTGGAGAGCCGGGTGCCTCCGAGGTGCGCGCCCGCACCGTCTGCCGGACGTTCGTCAGCAGCACACCATCCTGCGGGTTTCCGTCGTCCAGCACCTCAAGGTCGACGTCGCACCTACGACCGCCGACGACGACGGGGACGGATGGGGGCGTTGTTGGATGCCGTCGCCCGTGCGGCGCCGCTCGCTCAGGAACTCGCGAGGATCGACCCTCCTAGCCGACCTGGGTCGACGAGCAGGAGGACGCCCGCCCGCGACCAGGACTTGGTTCAAAGGATCCAGGCGTCTCGGCGCTGACCTGATCTCCTGGTAAGAAGTTACGGCACTCCGGCTCAAGGGCGATTGTGAACAGGGGCGTCGGACCCACGGGGACGCATGTCGTGGTCGACGTCCCAGGGCGCACCCGGAGGGGGGTGCGATAAGGCAGCGCCCCCGTCACTTGCACTGACGGGGGTGCTGCCGCCTGACCGGTGTTGCCGTCGGCCGGGAGCAGCAGGGGGGGTGAAGCTGCTCCCGACCTGGACCGGCGACGGCTCGGAAGACGTCCTTGGCCCTGAGTAGGGGGTACCCGTCTTGCTCGGACAGCAATCGCACCACGTGGCGGTCGCGTCGGGCCGCCCGCCGTTGGCGGCTGAGGTGAGCTGTTCCCTCGTCTCGAGTTGTCCGGTCGTGGTGCCTCGGTCCCGGTCGTCGTAGTCAGCCGATGAGCCTCCAGTCAACCAAGACCAGGGCCGTCGTGACCGCCGTGGCGCCGGCCGCTGATGCGGCGCGGAGTCGGCCTGCGGCGATGAGTGCGGTGATGCCTGCCAGCGCGGCCGCCGCATCAACCGCCAGCGCGACGTCGTGGGGCCGGTCGAAGATCCACAGCTCTTTCCCGAGCACCACCCGGGTGGACCACGCGTGCACGATGCTCAGCCTGAAGGCCGCCGGCTGACCCTGGCGCCCACGACGTCGTCCGCGCGCAGCCAGAACTGGACGGACGGGGACGGCAGCTGCGACCGCTGAGCGGCCCCCGGGGAGGACCCGGAGGAGACGGACCGGTTCGACGTGGGGCCGCCGTCGAGGCCGCCGTGGATACGCTGACACCTCCTTCAACGGAATGAGACCCCGACATGATCGAGTTCCGCGCGGTGACCAAACGGTTCGCCGACGAAACGGTGGCCGTGGAGAACTTCAGCTTCGTGCTCCCCTCGCACAAGACCACCGTCTTGGTCGGCTCGTCCGGCTGCGGCAAGACCACCCTGCTGCGGATGATCAACCGGATGATCGAGCCCACCTCCGGGCAGGTGCTGATCGACGACGTCGACGTGGCCACCCAGGACAAGGTGAAGCTCAGACGCAGCATCGGCTACGTGCTGCAGTCCTCCGGGCTGCTGCCCCACCGCAAGGTGCTCGACAACGTGGCCACCGTCCCCGTCCTCAACGGCGTCCCCAAGGCCGAGGCACGCGAACGCGGCCTGGAGCTGCTCGACAAGGTGGGGCTGGACCGCGCGCTGGCCGGCCGCTACCCGCGGCAGCTCTCCGGCGGCCAGCAGCAGCGGGTGGGCGTGGCGCGCGCACTGGCCAGCGACCCGAACATCCTGCTGATGGACGAGCCGTTCGGCGCCGTCGACCCCATCGTGCGCGCCGACCTGCAGGTCGAGCTCAACCGGCTGCAGCGCGAGCTGGGAAAGACGATCATCTTCGTCACCCACGACATCGAGGAGGCCTTCACCCTCGCCGACCAGGTGATCATCTTCAAGAAGGGCGGCGTGATCGCCCAGGCCGGCACCCCGGCCGAGATCCTCGCCGACCCGGCAGACGACTTCGTGGCCACCTTCATCGGGGCGGACAAGGGCCGCCGTGACCTGTTCCTGCAGCAGCGCGAGGGCGACCGTGGTATCACCCTGGTGGTGGACAGCGGCGGCCGCCCCGTCGGCGTGCTCGAGCCCGGCGAGGTCGCCCACCGGCCGACGGACCAGCGATGAGGTGGACGCTCTCCAACCTCGACCTGATCGCCGAGCTGACCCTCAACCACGTGCGGCTGTCGGTCATCCCGATCATCGTCAGCTTCGTGCTGTCCATCCCCCTGGGCTGGCTGGCCAACCGCAACGCGGTGCTGCGCTCGGTGGTGATCACCGGCGGCAGCTTGTTGTTCACGATCCCGTCGCTGCCGCTGTTCGTGATCCTGCCGTTGATCATCCCCACCCGGGTGCTGGATGAGACCAACCTGGTGGTGGCGCTGAGCATCTACGGCGTGGCGATCATGGCCCGCTCGGCCTCGGACGCGCTGGCCTCGGTCGAGGCACCCGCGCTGGACGCGTCCACCGCGATCGGCTTCTCACCGGCGGCGCGCTTCTTCCGGGTCGAGCTGCCGCTGGCCGGCCCGGTGCTGCTGGCCGGCATCCGCGTCGTGTCGGTCAGCACGATCGCCCTCGTCTCGGTCGGGGTGATCATCGGCTCGCGGAACCTGGGGTACCTGTTCCAGAACGGCAAGCAGCGCGGCATCCTCGAGGAGGTCCTCGTCGGCATCCTGATCAGCCTGGTGCTGGCCCTGCTGTTCGACCTCATCATCGTGGGCATCGGCAAGATCGCGATGCCCTGGAACCAGGCCACCCCGGGACGGCGACGCCGGCCCGCACCCACGGCGCTGCCGCGGGACACCGAGGCCCCGGCCCTGAGCGGAGCCTCCCAGTGAACCTCCTGCTGAGTGCCCTGCGCTGGCTGTTCGACCCGGCCAACTGGGTGGGCGGCAGCCAGAGCCCGCTGCCGATCCAGGACCGGCTGCTCGAGCACCTGGCCTACACCGCCATCGCCGTCGTCATCGCCGCCCTGATCGCCCTGCCGCTCGGGTTCTCCATCGGCCACACCGGCAGGGGCCGGCAGTTCGTCATCGGCTTCACCGGCGCCATGCGGGCGCTGCCGACGCTGGGGCTGCTGTTTTTCCTGCTCATGGTGTTCGGGTACTTCATGTCCTACTCCACCGCACCTCTGGTGGGAGCGACGATCGCGTTCGTCATCCTGGCCATCCCCTCGATGCTGGCCGGGGCCTACTCCGGGCTCGAGTCGGTCGACCGGGTGACCATCGACGCCGCGCGCGCCAACGGGATGACGGAGTGGCAGATCCTCACCCAGGTCGAGATCCCGCTCGGTCTGCCGCTGATCGTCGGCGGCCTCCGGGCTGCGGTCCTCCAGGTCATCGCCACGGTGACGATCGCGTCCTACGCCGGGCTTGGCGGGCTCGGCCGCATCATCACCAGCGGCATCGGCCTCAACGACTACGATCTGATCCTGGGTGGTGCCCTCCTGGTCACGGCCCTGGCCCTCGGCGTCGACGGCCTCTTCGCGCTCGCGCAGCGGGCCACGGCCACCCGGGGCTCCACCGACAGCACGACGGCACCACACCGCAGCTCGGCCAGCCGGTCATCGCGACCGCCCACGCGTGAGAACGCGTAAGACGAAGGGAACGACCCTCATGCCCACCACCACCCGTCTCATCCGGATAGGCGCTGCGACTCTCGCGCTCGGCCTGGCCACAGGGTTGAGTGCCTGCGGGTCCAGCGACCCCACCGCCGCCCCGTCGGCCTCCGGCGGCGGCCAGACCGTCATCGTCGGGTCGTTCGCGTTCCCCGAGAGCGAGATCCTCGGCGAGATCTACGCCCAGGCCCTGGAGGCCAAGGGCGTCACGGTGCAGAAGAAGTTCAACATCGGGCCGCGCCAGCAGACGATCCCCGCCCTGAAGGACGGGTCGATCAACTTGATCCCGGAGTACAACGGCAACCTGCTGGCCTACTACGACACGGAGTACACCGAGCGCACCACCGCCGACGTCGACGGCGCCCTGCCCGACGCCGTGGCCGCCGACCAGCTGCGGGTGCTGAACTCCTCCGCGGCCGAGGACAAGGACGCCTACGTGGTTACCCGCGCCACCGCGGACAAGGGCCTCACCTCGATCGGCGACCTGTCCAAGATCGTGCCGTTCAAGCTGGGCTCCAACCCGCAGTTCGGCGAGCTGGGCTACGGCATCCCCGGGCTGAGGAGCGTCTACGGGGTCGGTACGAACAAGGGGGACGTCGACTTCGTCCCGATCGAGGACTTCGGCGGCCCCGACACTGTCAAGGCCCTGGTCGACGACGCCGTCCAGGTGGCCGACATCTACACGACCTCCCCGGCCATCAAGTCCGAGGACCTGGTCGTGCTGGAGGACCCGAAGAACATGATCTCGGCCCAGAACGTCATCCCGCTCGTGTCGGAGGCCGTCTACACCGACCAGCTCGCCGAGACCCTCAACGGCGTCTCGGCCCAGCTGACCACCGACGACCTGATCACCCTGCGCGACCGGGTCGAGGGCGAGGAGAAGGCTTCGGCCGAGACGGCTGCGGAGGAGTGGCTGACCCAGAAGGGCCTCGCCTGAGTCTGACCGAGCGGCCCGCCCTACGCATCGACCAGCCGGGTCAGCGGAACCGCGGAGCCGGGGACGGGCGGCCACGACGAGGTCCCCTCCGCCGCTCGAGGCGCCGCCCAGACGTGGGCGGCACCGCGGCCGGCACCTCGCCCCACCCGCCGCTCCTCCACCCGATGCACCGCTCGCCGCCTCGCACGGGAGAGCAGGGTCCGTCGGGTGAGGGGTGAGCGGGGGTCTGGCATGGTGATGGTCCCGGCGCTGGGCCTGTAACTGAGACGGTGTCTCCGGCGGTCTTCATCAGTAGGTTCTGCGGCCGGCGAAGGTCGTGGCGACTGCGTTCGGGGCTGGCTTCCACGCCATCGTCCATCGTGCCTGTCCTTTCCCGGTGGGGTCCGGGACCGTTGACGAGGTAGAGGCACTTCACGGCCGCCTGCTCGGTCGGGAAGTGCCCGCCGTCCTGGTCCCGCGGCACCTCGATCTCCACCTGCCCAGTGGCTTCGGTCAGCACCGTCTTCGGCCGCGTCCCATTCCGCACACTCGAGGAGTCCCGGTCCTCCGGGGCACGGTGCTTCTCTGTAGGCAACGTAATGCGGTGAAGGTCTCCTGACCTCATGTCGCAAGCGGGGCAGCCTTCGCGGCTGTCGATCGAGGCGACCGAGGCCTAGCAGCGCTGGATCGATACCTCCGGACGACCGATCGTCCCTGGGCAGTCGGAACCCATGACCCGCTTAGAGACGGGTAAGCACCCATGATGGCAACTCTGGGCGCCCTTGAGCGGGGCAGTTCCCTGCCTATCGCGACGTCTGTGGGCACTTGTGGTGCTGCGTGACCGCCCCGTGACATCACCCATCTTCTGACCCGTCATTTGTGACCAGCCGCATGATGGCATCCAGCTAGTGGCGAGCGGTGGATCGGCGGGCGTCAGCCAGCCGGTAGCCCACTCCTCGTACCGTCTCTATGAAGCGGGGAGCCCCGACTGGGTCGTTGAGCTTGCGGCGCAGGTTGGCCATGTGCACCTCCACCGCACGCTTGTCCGAGTCCGAGACGTAGCCGGTGGTGGCGTAGTCCCCGCGCAGCTCGAGGGCGAGCGACTCCTTGCTGATGACCCGACGCGCTCCCTGCATGATGGCGAGCAGCAGGTCGAACTCGCTGCGGGTCAGCTCCACGGGCACATCGTCGACATCGCAGAGCCGCATCTCCTCGTTCAACCGCAGCCGGTTGTGCTCCAGCCAGCCTGGCTCCGCCGGAGCAGCGTGGGACGCGGAGGCGGCAGCCCCCGGAGCTGCTGGAGCCGGCTCTGTTCCAGCAGCCGGTCCACCTGCAGCGGTGAGCCCGGGCAGGTGGTAGCGCCGCAGCATGGCCTCGATCCGCGCCCGCAGCTCGCGGGGGCGGAACGGCTTGGTGAGGTAGTCGTCGGCGCCGGCGTCGAGGCCCATCAAGGTGTCGATCTCCTCGTCGCGCGCGGAGAGCATGATGATGTAGGTGCTGCTGAAGGCCCGGATCTGGCGGGCGGCCTCGAAGCCGTCGATGCCCGGCAGACTGATGTCAAGGGTGGTGATGATGGGTTGGTGGTCGCGCACGGCCTGGATGCCTTCAGCCCCGGTGCCGCTCGCGTAGCAGGCGAACCCGGCTTGCGTCAGGATGGCACTGAGCAGGTTGCGGATGTCCGCATCGTCCTCGATCACGACAGCGACCCGGCCCGGGAGGTGGGGGATGGTGTCCGCAACGGACCCGCTCGAGATGCTCATACGGTTTCGACCGTTCTAGGGATGGGCGAAGCGTTGGACAGGCCTGGGTCCCGGAGGCCGGCGGACGTCAGCCCGGGTGCCCCCCCCGAGCCTTGAGGGGGGGCCGTCAGGTCGAGGGTGTAGTAGTACTGCCCGTCACGACGCTCCGGAGCGACCCCGGAGACCCTTTCGAAGGCCTCGGCCAGGCGCTCTCCGAGAGGAAGGGCTTCGACGTTGTACGCGCACATGTCGTACCCGCAGACGGCCCGGTCAGCCAGCGGCTCCCGGATGCCGACCTCGACGATGTGGTCGAGAAAGCGGGAGTGCCGCTGGCTCGGGTGGGTCAGTGCGAAGCCGAAGTACCAGACGGCGTTACGTGCCCAGTGCTCCGGATAGCGGTGTGCGAAGTACTCCGGGCTGATCCACGGGATGGAGGAGAGCTGGCGGGTCATCGTGCACATGCCGACTGGCCGGTCGGCGTCGTCCCAGGCCACGTACTTCAGTATCGAGTCATCGACCATCTGAGCGGCGAACTCCGCCTCCGTGAGCACCTGCCGCGCCATGGCCTGGGTCCGGAGCGGGCCGAAGGCGAGCTCGTACAGCTCGAAGAAGGCCACGGCCATCTCGGCCTCGACCCGGTACTCGCGGGTGAACCGCCACGGCCCGTGCCGGCCGAGGTCCTCGGCGGGGCGGGCGAGGGCCAGGTCCGTCACTGGGCACCGCGGCGTGCGGGGATCCAGCTGAGCACCTGGTAGCTCGCTACCACCAGGGCAGCCACCGGCCTGTCCGTGCAGGTTGCCGACGCCACCACCCGGCCACCCTCGACGTAGTCGCATCCGCGGTTCTCGATCATGGCCCCCAAGGTCGCACTGAGATGCACGTGCAGGTCGGCCTCGGTGGTGCTGCTGTGCTCCACGAACAGGCCAGAACCCGAGCCGTCGGTACGCACCGCCCAGGTCATCCCCGCCCAAGCCTGCGCCCCGGGTGTGGTCGCGTAGGACGCGGCGTACACGCAGTAGAGCAGGTCGCCGTGGGCGCCCCGCGCCTGCTCGCGGGGGTTCACCACGTCCACCGTGGCACCGACAGGGATGACCGAGCTCAGCGGCAGCAGGTTGAAGTTCTGCAGGCCCGCCGCCACGAGGGCGGCGTCGAAGGCGGCCAACCGCGTGGGTCCTTCGGCTTGGCTGTGACTCACCCTGATCCGCAGACCGGTCGGCACGGGCTGGACGACCCCGGGGTTCGGGGCGGTCTCGGTCGAGAGCCTGGCCTGCGGTGACGGCACGCTGTCCTCCTGCGTTGTGTGACTCGCCGGCCCCGGGAACGGGAGGCGAGGATTGGTAGAGCCCGGATTCATCCGGCGGAGACCTGAGCGGGCATGCGCTCGCCCTTGGTCAGGGGTTGCACGGTGACGGCGGGCGTCGGATCGGCGGGGTCGTCGTGGCCGGTGGCGGCCGGCAAGGTGAACCGGAAGGCAGCACCCCCACGAGCGTTGTTGCTGGCCCAGATGCGGCCACCCAGCCGCTCGACGATGCTGCGGCTGATCGCAAGACCCAGGCCGGAACCGCCCTTCTCGCGGGCGTCTGATGAGTCGACCTGCTGGAAACGGGCGAAGACCGAGTCCAGCTTGTCCTCGGGGATCCCACGGCCGCCGTCGGAGACCTCAAACTCGACGACGCTTCCGCGCCGAGCCGACTGCACCGTGACCTCCTGGCCAGCCGCGGAGAACTTGATGGCGTTCCCGAGCAGATTGAGCAGGGTCTGGACGACCCGGTCCTCGTCCGCCCGGACCACCCCATCAGCACCGAGCACGCGCAGCGTGACGTCGGCCTCCGTGGCCAGCACAGCCGCCTGCTCCACGGCCGTCTCCAGCAGGGCGGCAGCCGAGATGTCCTGGAGATCCATGGGCAAGGCTCCGGCCTCCATCCGTTCGAGGTCCAGGATCTCGTTGATCAACCGCGTGAGCCGCTCGCTGCTGACCAAGGCGATGTTGACCATCCGGCTCGCGGACGGAGTGAGCGGACCGAGCGCACCGCCAGCGAGCAGGCCCAGCGATCCCCGGATCGCGGTCAGCGGCGTGCGGAGCTCGTGACTCACCATCGAGACGAACTCGTTCTTGAGCCGGTCGACCTCTCGGCGCTGAGTGACGTCACGGAAGACCACCACCGCCCCGAGCGTGGTGCCGTCATCGGTGAGCGGGGTGGCCGTCACCTCGACGGGGACCGCCAGCCCGTCGGCGCGGAGGTAGCTGTCCTCCTCGGCGTTGGTGGCCACGCCGTCCCGGATCGCCTCGACGATGTAGCAGCCGTCCATCGGATAGGTGTGTCCGTTGGCGTCCGGCGCGTGGAACGTGGCGTGGGCGTTCTGGCCGATGAGGTCGAGCGGCTCGTGCCCGAGCGTGTCGGCCGCAGCCGGGTTGACGAAGGTGATGAGGCCGAAGCGGTCAACGCCGTAGATCCCGTCACCCACGGAGTTGACCAGGAGATCGCTCTGGCGGGTGACCTGGCGCAGTGAGCGTGTCCGCTCGAGCATCCGCTGCTCCAACGTGCGGCGGAGCTGCTCGTTGTCGATGACCAGCAGGAACTGTCGTGAGAGGACCGCCAGCAGGACGACAGCCCACAGCACCCCCGACACGAGACCGACCTGGACCTCGTTGGGTCCGACCAGGCTGAGCAGCACAGCCAGCAAGAAGATGCTGAACACCGTGGCCGTGCCGATCACCGGCGAGCTCTCGACCTGGCCGTCCTCGGCCTGCGCCTCAGGGTTCGGGGCGTGGGCCACCGCCCAGGCGATCAGGGCGTAGCCGGCGACCCAGCCCAGGTCGACGGGGGTGCCCAGCTCGAAGGAGCCAGCGCTCACCAGCCGCACCGCGTAGAGCAGGTCCGACACGGCGTAGAGCGCGAAACCGATGGCTGTCGCGCCGAGGACCGGGCGGTCGCTCCGTGAGCTGCGCATGAACAGCAGCGTCGCGAGCGTCGCGACCACCACGTCGATCACCGGGGCAGCAAGGGCCGCGACCGCCACCGAGGGCGACATGCTCGCCATGCGGGGCAGGATCTGGACCGACACAACGGCGAGAAGCGAGCCGCCGATGACCACGCCGTCGAGCAGCATCCGGACGAGCTCGGTGCCACGGCGCCGGGCCAGCGGGAAGGTGATCACGCCCGCGATGGCCAGCAGCAACGTGGCGAGCAAGGTGACATCGCTGGGAGAGATGGTGTTGCGGTCGCGCTCGGCCCCATAGATCAACAGGCCGAGGTTGCCCAGGGAGGCGCTGAAGCAGGCCAGAGCCCAGAGGTTGTAGGCCCGACGCCGGAGCCCGCGGCTCCGCAAGGCCTGGAACCGGCAGGAGGCCGACGCGGTCAGACCGACGACGACCAGCGTGCAGCCGCTGACCAGCGTGCGGACGTGAGCGGGAAGGTCGCTCGAGAGCAGCGCGGCAAGCCCGAGGACCAGGAGTCCCGTCGTCGCGCTGAACAGACTGAATCGCCAAGCCCCCGAACCTTGGAGACGCCTATGGCTCTCCATGGGAGGTGACGCTACCACTCAGCAACGGGTTAGCATGAGCGACACAGGTCCGCGGCGAGGCGCGGTGGATGGCGAGAACTGGTCGGGAGTGAGGTGGGCGTCGGTGAGCGGGTTGCACGCCTGCCGGCGACCGTGGTGAGCCGGAGCCTGCGGTGGCCATAGCCGGCCGGCGGGTGCTCGTCGTGGACGACGACGACATGCTCCGCGAAGTAGCCAGGGTTTCTCTCGAGATGGTCGGGGGTTGGGAGGTCCTGACGGCCTCCTCGGGTACCGAGGCGGTGGCGCTGTCGGTGCAGGAACAGCCGGACGCCCTGCTGCTCGACGTCATGATGCCAGGGATGGACGGCCCGAGCACCGTGCTCGCCCTGCGCGGCGACCCAGCCACCCGCGACATCCCCGTGGTGTTCCTCACCGCCAAGGTGGGGGGTGGAGGCTACCAGCAGTGGGAGCACCTCGACGTCTCGGGTGTGATCCCCAAGCCCTTCGACCCGATGAGTCTGCCGGCCGAGATGGCTCGGCTGCTCGGATGGTGACCGGGAGGACCAGCCGTGGCACCCGCGTCCGACGACCCTGACGAGGCTCTGCAGAGCGTTCTACGCGCGCTGTCCGCTTCCGCCCGGGCAGCGAACCTCGCCCGGACCGCCGTCCTGGAGGAGGCGTTGACCGCCCTCGACGCCGGTGCTCTCGGTACCGCGCAGCGCGAAGCCGCCGTGTCCGCTGCGCACCAGGTCGCCGGATCGGCAGGCACCTTCGGCCGGCGTCGTTCCTCCGAACTGGCCCTGCAGCTCGAGCAGTGGTTCCGTGCGGAGCCTGGGACCGTCCTCGCCGACCTGGCCGGCGCCCGGGCTCAGGTCGCTGAGCTGCGTGCGGACCTCGCGAGGGGTCACCAGGACGAGGGCTGACTCACCGGCGGGCGGCCCGCATGCGCCGGTCCGCCACGGTGCAGGAGCCGGGCGGCCAGTACCCCGCCGACCGCGCCGCCCAGGTGGGCCTGCCAGCTGATCCCGGCGGCACCCGGGAGGACTCCCCAGATCAAGCCGCCGTAGACGACCAGGACGGCGAGCCCGACCAGCACCTGCGTCGGCCGACGTGACCAGACGCCCCTGACCACCAGGTAGGTCAACCAGCCGAAGATGAGGCCGCTGGCCCCGAGCACGATCGTGCCCGCCGGCGTCAGGAGCCAGGCGAAGAGCCCGGAGGACACGATGCTGGTCAACGACGACAGCACCCAGCGCCGGAGCCCGCCCAGCAGGACGAGGAATCCGAGGACCCCGAACGGCACCGTGTTGCTCATCAGGTGGTCGAAGCCCGCGTGCAGGAAGGGTGCGGTGAAGATCTCCGGCAGCCCGTCGACGTCCCGGGTCTCGATGCCGTAGGCGTCCAGGGAGCCGCCGCTGGCCAGGTCGAGGACCTCGAGGAGCCACAGTCCGGCGAGCAGGGCCAGCATCACCAGGGCGGCGCCGGCGGGCCGGACGGTCACCTGCTTCACGAAGTGTCCTCCTCGGCGACTCGGTCCGTCGGGCAGCGGTTCCGAGCTCCAGGGTGCCTCGCCCAGGCAAGCGGCCACGCCGGAACCCGCCTCGGAGCGTCACCCCAGCACGGTGGTACCGAGCAGCCGGCCGATGGCGAAGGTGGCGGTCAGGGCGACCGCCCCGCCGCCGACCACCCGCAGGGTAGGACGCAGCAACGGGCTCCCACCCAGACGCGCTCCGGCGGCGCCGGTCAGGGCCAGGGCGAGGAGGACGGCGAGGACCGTCCCCCCGATCCGCGAGTCCTGGGGCAGCAGCAGCACGGCGAGCATCGGCAGCAGGGCGCCGACGACGAAGGCCGCGGCCGAAGCGCCGGCCGCGTGCCAGGGCTGGGCGAGGTCGTCGCGGTCGATGTTCAGCTCGGCCTCCAGGTGGGCGCCGAGGGCGTCGCGGGCGGTGAGCTCCACCGCCACCGCTCGGGCCGTCGCCACGCTCAGACCCCGCGCGCGGTACAGCTCGGTCAGCTCGTCGAGCTCGGCCTCGGGCATGGCCGCGAGCTCAGCCTCCTCCTTGGCGATCAGGGCCTGCTCGCTGTCCCGCTGGCTGCTCACCGAGACGTACTCGCCCAGCGCCATGGAGACCGCCCCCCCGACCAAGGCCGCCGAGCCCGCGGTGAGCACCGGTGCGAGCGCAGGGGTGGCCCCGGCCACGCCCACCGCGACGGCGGCGACCGAGACGATGCCGTCGTTGGCGCCCAGGACCGCCGCGCGCAGCCCGTTCAGCCGGTTGGCCAGCCCGGGCTGGTGCGGCTCCTGGGAGTGGCGGGGAGCAGAGTCCAGGGCGGGCGGAGGGAGCGAGGACACCTGCGCAGTCAACCAAGGACTCGCCGGCGGCGCCATGAAGGTGTGGCTGCCCTCGGTGCCCCCGGTTCGGGGTGCCTGACCCGACGTCAGCTCGCCGGTTCGGGATGCACGCGCAGCCGGAGACCGCTGGTCAGCTCCTCGTCGGGCTGCAGCCAGACGGTGGTGGAGGAGGCCCGTCGCACCTCGTGGAGCCCGCGCCCCGGCCAGCTGGTCCCCGGGGACAGGGCGAGGAAGTAGCCGCGGGAGTACCAGGGGAACCCGTGCCGGCCGCCCGCCTCCAACGAGTACCAGAGGTAGGGCCAGCTCTCGTCCCAGCTCAGGTCCAGCCCCACGCGTCGGTCCGGGCTGCGGACCGTGAGCGACAGCGTGTCGAAGTCGGCCAGGTAGGCCAGCCGCGTCTCGTCGGCCTCCCGGTCGGGGAGGCGCGACAGGTTGACCACCGCCCGCTGCCCGTGCGAGCGGGGCCAGGGCATCAGGTCGTCGTAGCTGGAGGCGGAGCTCAGCCTCGGGTCGGGGTGCACCGTGCTCGCGGACGTCGTCACGCTGCTGCCCGGCCCGATCAGGTCGCCGCCCAGGGCCAGCTGGGAGCCCCACATCAGGTCGAGAGCCTCGCCGCCGACGTTGCGCACCGTCTCCTCGAGGACGACCTCGTCGCCGCGCAGGCTGAACCTCTTATGCAGGGTCAGGGGCGAGCGGACCAGCCGTCCGCTCAGCGTGATCGTGTCGCCGTCTTGCTCCCAGTCGAGCCAGGTCAGCCGGGCCTCGCCGTCGTGGCCCCACTCCACGCCACCGACGACAGCGGTGTCGCCGCCGTTGGGGAGCAGGGTCTGCCAGCCGCCGGGGTAGGTGTCGAGCATCTGCGCCTCGGAGCTGCCCGGGAGGGACCAGGCCCCGGGGCGGCGGAGCCCCCACGGCGTGCTCCACAGCAGCGAAGCTCCGTCGGAGACCCGGCGGAGGCCGGTGGCGGTGCCCCCGAGGGCAGGGACGACGTCGAGACTCACCGAGTCGTTGGTCAGCCGGAGGACCTCCCAGCCGCGGACGCTGAGCTGCTCGATCTGCACCCGCGCAGCCTAGGTCAGCGCGGCTGGCTCCGCGGGCAGCCGTACGGTGCTAGCCGCTTCGCAGACGGCGGGGGAGCGTTGCCGCCGCCGGTCGTCCACAGCGGACGACGGCCTCCACCCGGGCGTCCCCAGGGGCTCGCTCGGACCGGGCGCTCGCCGTCGGCGTCCGGAGGCTCCCGGCATGACCCGAAGCCGACCGCAGTCCCAGCCCGACGAACCGGTGACGCCCGACGCACGCTCGCGCCCCGACCCGCACCGGCTCCGGGTACGCAGGCCCGCGGACTTCCTGGCCGTCATCCCGTACCTGTTGGGCTTCCACCCCCAGGAGTCGCTGGTGGTCGTGCTCTCCCGGCGCGGCCGGGTGCTGCTGACGGCTCGGCTGGACCTCCCGCCGACGGGGGAGGAACCGGTCGTCGCGGCGCAGGTGCGGCAGCTGAGCGCCCAGCACGGTGTCGACGAGCTCGTCCTGGTCGCCTACGGCGACGACGAGACGGCCACGCGCCCGGTGCTCGAGCGGGTCAGCGCCGGCCTCGAGGACGGCGTGCGGGTCCGAGAGGTCCTGCTGGTCAGCCGGGCACGCTGGTGGTCGCTCAGCTGCAGCACGGGCTGCTGCCCGTCCGACGGTGCGGTCTTCGACCCGGTCGGGCACCCGCTCGCAGCGGAGGCGGTCTACCACGGCTTGGTGGCCGGCCCCACTCGCGCTTGCGTCGAGGAGCTCGTCGCTGGTCCCGGGCCGGACGCGCTACCCCGGCTGCGCGCGTTGGTCGCACGGACCCGCGACCGTGTGGCCGGGCTGAGCCGGCCGGCCGCCGCGCAGGCCATGGCGGACACGGTGCGGACGGCACTGGCCGAGCCGGAGGGGCCGGATGAGGCCGAGGCCGTCCTGCTGGCCGTCCTGGCTCTGGACCTCGCGGTGCGCGACGTCGCCTGGGCGCTGATGACCCGTTCCCAGGCGGAGGGGCACCAACGGCTCTGGGTCCGGGTGGTGGCCACCACCCCTCCCGAGGTGGCGTCGGCCCCGCGTGCCCTGCTGGGCGCTGCCGCGTGGATCGGTGGCAACGGGGCGCTGCTGAACTGCTGCGTGGAGCGGCTGCAGCGCGACGACCCGGGCTACACCCTCGGCCACCTGCTGGGCGACCTGAGTGAACGGGCGCTGCCGCCCAGCGTGTGGGACGAGCTGGTCGGCGAGCTCCGGGACGAGGTGGGCGCGGTGACGGGCCTCCGCAGTCTCCACTAGGTTGCGTCGGTATGACGCGTTTCGTGGTGTGCGGGGAGACCCTCATCGACCTGGTGCAGGACCCGCAGAGCTCGGACGACAGCTTCCGCTCGACGTGGGTGGCCCTCTCCGCAGGAGGGCCGATGAACTCGGCCGTGGCGCTCGGCCAGCTGGGGGCGGACGTGCACTTCCTGGGACGCCTCTCCAACGACGCCTTCGGTGGGCAGCTGCGCGAGCACATCACCGGGGCGGACGTGCAGCTCGACCTGGCGACGGAGTCGTCGCAGGCCACCTCGATCGCCGTCGTGAGCCTCGACCAGGAGGGGGTGGCCACCTACACCTTCCACTTCACCGGGACCGCGAACTTCGGCTGGCAGGCCGATGACCTGCCGGCCCTGCGCGCCGACGACTGGCTGCACATCGCGTCGCTGTCCTGCGTGGTGAGCCCGGGGGCGGAGGTGCTGCTGGACTGGATGCGGACGGTGCCCTCGGGGGTGTCCTACGACATCAACGTGCGTCCGACGGTGATCACCGACCCCGAGGTCTACTGGGCGAAGGTGCAGCCGTGGCTGCGCGCGGTCGGGCAGCGGCGCGGCATCGTCAAGGCCAGCGACGCCGACATCGAGTTCCTGGCCCAGGCGGGCTTCGCCGGGGAACCGGTCGACATCGTCGCCGGATGGGTCGAGCAGTACGACCTCGGCCTGGCCGTGGTGACCCTGGGACCGGGCGGTGGACTGGCGGTCGAGCCCGGAGGTGCGGTCACCCGGGTCCCGGGGTACCCGACCGACGTCGTCGACACCGTCGGGGCGGGGGACACCTTCATGGCCGGTTTCCTCGACGGCCACGCCGCCCGGGGGCTCGATCTGGCGGACTCCCTGCGCCGCGGAGCGGCCGCGGCCTCGATCGTCTGCTCACGCCAGGGCGCGCAGCCGCCGACCACCGACGAGATCGACGCGCTGCTGGCCCGCGGTTGAGCGCAGGGGCGCGCGCGGTCGCGCTCAGCCGACTGCGCTGATGGCTCCGGAGCCGGCGGCGGCCTCGAGAGCCTGCACGGCTCGGCGGGTCGCGTCCGGTCCTGGCCGGGTGCCGTCGGCCTCGGTCAGGTAGAAGGTGTCGATGGCCAGCCCCGCGAGGGTGCTGACGTGGGCGGAGCGGATCGACAGCCGCTCCTGCGCCACGGCGTGGCCCAGGGCGTAGAGCAGGCCGGGGCGGTCCTGCGTGCGCACCTCGACGACGACCGCGCTCTCGCTGGCGTCGGGCACGACCTCGACCCACGGCTCCGACAAGGTGCCCGAGGCCAGGGACCGGGCGTCACGCCGGCGGACCGGGGCCAGCACGGTGCTGTCCCCCTGGTCGAGCCGTTCCAGCTGCTTGACCAGGAACGCCGGGTCCGGCAGGTCGGTCACCACCTGCTTGTCGACCCGCCAGGTGTTCACCGCCACCGCGTCGACCGTGTGCAGCACCGCCGAGCGGACCTGCACGCCGTGGCTCACCAGCAGGCCCGCCGTCTCGCTGAACAGGCCCAGCCGGTCACGGGCAGCGACCAGCAGCTCCAGACCGCCCGGACGGGTCTCGATGCGGACCCGGGGACGTCCATCCAGCCGGACCGAGCGGGCGAGCCCGACGTCGACCAGCCGGTCGATGTCGACCCGTCGAGCCGCCTCGGCCGCGTCGTCCTCGACGAGCAGGCCCTCGACCTGGTCCGCCAGGCTCCCGATGAGCTGGGCGCGCCAGGGAGACCAGGCCGCGGGTCCGGCCGCCCGGGCGTCGGAGTCGGTGAGGTAGTGGAGCAGGTCCAGCACGTCGGCGCGGCCCTGGACGGCCTCCACCAGCGCGTTCTGGGTCGCGGGGTCGGCGTGGTCGCGCTTGGTGGCCAGAGTGGCGAGGGTGAGGTGGTGCTCCACCAGGAGCTCGACCACGTCGGCGTCGGCCGGGGGGAGCCCGATCGCCTCCACGGCCGCCCGGGCGATCGGGGCGCCGACGGTCGCGTGGTCGACGCCTGCTCCGGGGATCTTCCCGATGTCGTGGAACAGGCAGGCCAGCAGGAGCAGGTCGGGGCGTTCCACCTGGGTGAGGTGACGTTGGGCCTCGGCGACCGTCTGCACCGAGTGCCGGTCGACGGTGTGGCGGTGGAGCGGGTTGTGCTGGGGGCGCGCGTGGATCGCGGCCCAGGAGGGCATCCACCGGCTGATGCAGCCGGCGAGGTCCAGGGCCTCCCAGACCGCGATCAGCTGCGGTCCGCTCGAGAGCAGCTGCAGGAGCGCCTCCCTCGCCTCCAGGGGCCAGGGGGTGGGCAGGGCGGGGGAGTGCTGGCCGAGGTTCTCCGCCGTCACCGGAGAGAGCACCAGACCCCGGGACGCGGCCAGGGCGCCGGCCTGCAGACCGGTGGCCGGCGCCGACGGCGAGGCGGAGCGACCGAGCGCCACCTCGCTCCCGTGGATGATCAGCCCGTGCTCGGCCTCGGTGTAGACGGGCCGGCGCTCCTGCCGGGTGAAGCTCAGCACCCGTCGTTGGGGGATCACGGCTCGGGCCGCGCGGACGGTGAGGTCCACCGCGTGCCCGATCCGCCGGGCCGCCAGGCTGACCTCGCGGTGCAGCTCGTCGCGCTCGGCGAAGCCCAGCTGATCGGCCACCGCGTCGACCTCGGCGGCGACGAGCCGGTCGAGCGCGCGGCCGGAACGGACGTGCAGGGCGTCGCGGACATCGAGCAGCCGCTCGTAGGGGCCGCGGACCCCTGAGTGCGGCCGGTCGGTCAGCCAGGTGGCCGCCAGCGCCCGCAGCATGGTCATGTCGCGGAAGCCGCCCCGGGCCTCCTTGAGGTCGGGCTCCAGCAGGTAGGCCGCGTCGCCGTAGCGGTCGAGCCGTTCGTCGAGGGAGGTCAGCAGCTCGGGGAGCCGCTTGCGTGCCCCGGCCCGCCAGGCGCTGATCAGCGCCGTCCTGGCCCCCGAGACGAGCCCCGCATCACCCGCCACCACCCGGAGGTCCAGCAGCCCGACCCCGGCACTCAGCTCGCGGCCGGCGACGTCGGCGCACTCGGCGGGCGTGCGGACGCTGTGGTCGAGCTTGACCCGTGCGTCCCACAGGGGGTACCAGAGGCGGTCGGCCAGCCGGTTGGTCGCCGGCACGCCCCGGCCGTCGTGCAGCAGCACGAGGTCGATGTCGGACCGGGGGCCCAGCTCGCGGCGGGCCAGGCTGCCGACGCAGGCCAGGGCGGTCCCGCTCGCCGGCCCACCGACCTCCTGCCACAGGTCCACCAGGGCCGTCTCCACGCCCTCGGTGAGCAGACGCCGACGATCCGGCCCGGCGGAGGGTGTCCACCGGGACCGGATCGCGACGTCGAGGCGCTCGTCGGTCAGGTCACGCTTCAGAGCGCGTCCAGCCCGCGCTCTCCGGTACGCACGCGGACGATGTCGTCCACCGGCACCGACCAGACCTTGCCGTCACCGATGCGGCCGGTCCGAGCGCTCTTGACCAGGACGTCGATGATGTCCTTGGCATCGTCGTCGTCCACGAGCACCTCGAGCCTGACCTTCGGGACCAGGTCGACGGTGTACTCGGCGCCCCGGTAGACCTCCGTGTGTCCCCGCTGCCGGCCGAAGCCGCTGGCCTCGCTGACCGTCATGCCTTCGATCCCGAAGGACTCCAGCGCGGTCTTCACCTCGTCGAGCATGTGCGGTTTGATGATCGCGGTCACGAGCTTCATGCGGTGGCCTCCTCGTCGTGGTGGATGTCCCCGTCAGCGCGACGGGGGGCGGTGGGGCCCGAGAGGGCGCCCCGCAGGCTCGAGGTCAGGTTGCCCAGATCGTAGCCAGTCTCGGCGTGCTCGACGTTGTCGATGCCCGCCATCTCGTTCTCCTCGCTCAACCGGAAGCCGATCGTCTTCTGCAGCGCCAGCCCGATGATCAGCGTCAGCACGAAGCTGTAGACCAGCACGGCGAGGGCGCCGACGACCTGGCGCCAGAGCTGGTCGACCCCGCCGCCGTAGAACAGGCCGGACTTCTCGTAGGACAGGCCGGCGGGGGAGTCGGGGGACAGCAGGAAGCCGATGGCGATGGTGCCCCACAGGCCACCGACCAGGTGGACGCCGACGACGTCGAGCGAGTCGTCGTAGCCCAGCTTGTACTTCAGCCCCACGGCCAGGGCGCAGAGCGCGCCGGCCACCAGGCCGATGATGATCGCGCCGACCGGGGAGACCGCCGAGCAGGCCGGGGTGATGGCGACCAGGCCGGCGACGACACCGGAGGCGGCACCCAGCGACGTCGGGTGACCGTCGCGGACCTTCTCCGTGACCAGCCAGCCGAGCACGGCGGCGGCGGTGGCGACCAGGGTGTTGACCCAGACCACCGCGGCGGTGTTGTTGGCGCCCAGGGCTGACCCGGCGTTGAAGCCGAACCAGCCGAACCAGAGCAGGCCGGCCCCAGTCATCACCAGGGTCAGGTTGTGCGGCCGCATCGGGTCACGCCGCCAGCCGACCCGCTTGCCGAGCACGAGGGCCAGGGCCAGGCCGGCGACGCCGGCGTTGATGTGCACCGCGGTGCCGCCGGCGAAGTCGATCGCCGAGAGCTGGTTGGCGATCCACCCGCCCGTGTGGGTGACCACGTCGGCGTCGTCGGTCAGGGTGAAGTCGAAGACCCAGTGGGCCACCGGGAAGTAGACGACCGACGCCCAGATGCCGGAGAAGATCATCCAGGTGGAGAACTTGGCCCGGTCGGCGATGGCGCCGGAGATGAGGGCGACGGTGATGATGGCGAAGACGGCCTGGAAGCCGACGAAGGCCATGGCCGGGTAGGCCGCCTCCGGGTCCTCGCTCATCAGGCCACGGAGGCCGAAGAACTCCGTCGGGTCGCCGAGCAGACCCCCGCCGACGTCGTTGCCGAAGGCGAAGGAGTAGCCGTAGAGCACCCAGAGCACGGAGATGAGGGCGAGTGCGCCGAAGCTCATCATCATCATGTTGAGGACGCTCTTGGCCCGGACCATGCCGCCGTAGAACAGTGCGAGCCCGGGGGTCATCAGCAGCACCAGTGACGCTGAGGTCAGGATCCACGCGGTGGACCCGGAGTCGAGTTCGAGTGGTGTCATGTTGCTTCTTCCGGTGAAGGGAGGATGGGCTGGATACGTCCGCCGGGCTGGTTCGCCGGACGCGGTGGGGGACATGAGCACTCTGTCGATCCCGTGTTGCGGCGCGGACGCTCGCGGTTACGTCGATGTGACAGTTCACCCCGGTAGGTGACGACCGTGTTTCGTGGCGTGACGACCTGGGGTCGGCCACCTCACACGCGCCGCCGCCAGCCGCCGTAGGATCGGCAGCCGACCACGGGCGCGTCCGCAGCCCCGAAGGAGGACCGATGACCTGGTTGGTGACCGGCGGGGCCGGCTACATCGGCTCCCATGTCGTCCGCGCGTTCCTCCAGGCCGACACCCCGGTGGTGGTGCTGGACTCCCTGACCAGCGGTCACGCGCACTTCGTGCCGGCTGACGTGCCCTTCGTCCGCGGCTCGGTCCTCGACGGCGACCTGGTGCGGCACACCCTCCTCGAGCACGAGGTCACCGGCGTGGTCCACCTCGCCGGGTTCAAGTACGCCGGCGTCTCGGTGACCAGGCCGCTGCTGACCTACCAGCAGAACGTGACGGGTACCGCCACGCTGCTGGAGCAGATGCAGTCCGCCGGCGTCGAGCAGATGGTGTTCTCGTCCTCGGCCGCCACCTACGGCACCCCGGACGTCGACCTCGTCACCGAGGCCACGCCGACGGCGCCGGAGTCGCCCTACGGGGAGACGAAGCTGATCGGGGAGTGGCTGCTGGCCGACCAGGAGAAGGCGGCCGGGCTGACGGCACACCTCCCTGCGCTACTTCAACGTCGTCGGGTCGGCGACGCCGGAGCTCTACGACACCAGCCCGCACAACCTCTTCCCGGTGGTCCTGTCGATGCTCGCGCGGGGCCGGACGCCCCAGATCAACGGCGACGACTACGCGACACCCGACGGCACCTGCGTCCGCGACTACATCCACGTCGAGGACCTGGCGGCGACGCACGTGGCCGCGGCACAGGCGCTGGCGCAGGGCCGCCGGCTCGAGCGGGTCTACAACCTCGGCAGCGGGGACGGGGTCTCGGTGCGGCAGATCATGACCACCGTCGCCGAGGTCACCGGGATCGACTTCGAGCCCCACGTCGCCCCACGCCGCAGCGGCGACCCCGCCCGCATCGTGGCCTCGGGCGAGCTGGCGGCCCGGGACCTCGGCTGGCGGATGACCCACAGCCTGCACGACATGGTGGCCAGCGCCTGGTCGGCGCAGCAGACGGCGGCCGCCGTCTGAGGCTGGCCGAGCCGACGGTCCGACAGATCCACCAGCGTGAGCGGGGCTTTGGTCCCCCCGGGAGCAACCCTGGTCGGTACCAAGGTCCCGCTCGGTCAGGGACCACGGGCCCGAGTTCGTCCTGAGTCTCTCCCAGACGGGCTGTTGGCCTGCGGCCGGCTCCAACCCGTTGGTTCACTAGGTCTGCCGGCCACGCAAGGCGGCACCCCGTTCGGTCCCTCCGGACCACCCCATCTCCCAAGGAGTTTCCCATGACCAGTGCCTACGCACACCTGCTTGCTCTGATGACGGTCGTCTCGGGCCGTTTCGAGGACCGCAAGGACCGCGGTGCCACCGCGGTGGAGTACGGCCTGCTCGTCGGTCTCATCGCCATCGTGATGATCACCGGGGTCGCCCTGGTCGGGCCGAAGCTGTCGACCCTGTTCACCACCGTCGCCGGCACGCTCCCCGGCGCTGGCGCCTGAGTCCGGACCGCTCCTCACCACCGCTCAGCGTGGCTTGTCCCCGGACGGTCACGCTGGGTCAACCCTGGAAGGAAGACTTGTGCGCAGGAACGAACGAGGCGCTGCGGCCGTCGAGTTCGCCCTCGTGCTGCCGCTGCTGGTCCTCCTCCTCGCCGGCATCGCCGAGCTCGGGCGGGTCTTCTACCTGCAGGCCACCCTGGCCGGGGCGGCGCGTGAGGGGGCCCGCGTGATGGCCCTGCAGAACAACGCCACCGCCGCGGTCACGGCCGTGAAGTCGGCCGCCGGGCCGCTGGTGCTCAGCGACAGCCAGATCGTGGTGAGCCCAGGCAGCGGGGCCTGCAAGTCCACCGCCACCGCCCCTGCCCAGGCCAAGGTCACCATCACCTTCACCACGCCCCTGGTCACGACCCTGTTCCCGCTGACCTCGTTGACCCTCCGCGGCTTCGGAGCCATGCAGTGCGGAGGGTGAGGGACGAGCGGGGCGCCGTCGCGGTGGTGGTCGCGCTGCTCATGGTGCCCCTGATGGGCTTCGCCGCCATCGGGGTCGACGTGGCCGGCATGTGGTCGAAGCAGCAGCAGCTGCGCAACGGCGCCGATGCGGGTGCGCTCGCGATCGCCGAGAGCTGCGGACGGGGCGCCTGCGGGGCCCCCGGGGTCACCGCCCAGAAGTACGTGGAGGACAACCATGTGGGAGCCGGGGCCTCCGGCTCGGTCGTGGGACTCGACACCGGCGCGGGGCTGGTCAAGGTCGAGGCGGCGGCCACCCGAGCCCACCTGTTCGCTCCGGTCCTGGGCATCGACTCCTCCCCGTTGAAGGCGCAGGCGACCGCCCGCTGGGGCTCCCCGACCGGAGGCGTCTCGAAGCTGCCCCTGGCCTTCTCCTGGTGCGAGTGGAAAGCGCAGACCAACGGCGGACTGCCCACCGGCAGCACGCCGATAACCATCTTCTTCCCGAAGACCTCCGACACCGGCTGCACGGGTCCCTCGAACAGCTTCACCCCGGGCGGGTTCACCTGGCTCCGGACGCCCGGCCCCTGCGAGATCACCAGCACGATCAGCCAGAACATGCAGGTGGATCCGGGAATCTCGGCGACAACCGCGTGCTCGAACTCCGACATCGCTTCCCATGAGAACACCACAGTTCTGCTGCCCATCTTCGACCAGGTCTCCGGGACCGGGTCGAACGCTACGTACCACGTCTACGGCTATGCGGCGTTCGTGCTCACGGCCTACCAGCTCGGCGGCCAGCACAAGCTGGGTTCACCCACTCCCTGTAGTGGGAACGACCGGTGCATCCGGGGCTACTTCACGAGGTTCGTCGACTTCAGCGAGGCGTTCACCTACTCGCCGAACGCCCCGTCCCTGGGATTCGCCGTCGTCGAGCTGACCACGTAGACCGGCGCAGCCGGCTCGACCCGCCCGCTCCCCAGGACCGCGACCGCGCCACTGGAGGAGCGGGCTTCGGCGTGCTTCCAAAAGGACCAGCGCGTGCAGGACCAAAGGCCCGGAAATGTCCCGAATTGCTTCGGGCGGAGCATTTCAGGATGCGCTGGAAGCGGATGGTTGATCTAATTGGCACATGGCCAAACAGGCCAAGGAAACGGTCCGAATGAATCGGACCCCATCTCCCAAGGAGTTCCCCATGACCCGTGCCTACGCACACCTGCTGGCTCTGATGACGGTCGTCTCGGTCCGTTTCGAGGACCGTAAGGACCGCGGTGCGACTGCGGTGGAGTACGGCCTGCTCGTCGGCCTGATCGCCATCGTGATGATCACCGGGGTCGCCCTGGTCGGCCCGAAGCTCTCGACCCTGTTCACCACCGTCGCCGGCAAGCTGCCGGGGGCCTGACGCTGACGTCGGCGGGCCACTGCGGCCGGGCGCATCCTGTGCCCCCGACCAGCCGCAGTGGGCCGGCCGCCGCGGACCGGGACCGGCAGAGCACCGCGTCCCGCCCGTCCAGCAGCGCATCAACCAGTGCCTGCTCCATCCGCTATCTGTAAGGAGGGTTCTGTGAAGCGTCGTCTCATCGCCGCTCTTGCCGCCGTGCTGCTCGCCGTCGTGGGAGGCACGATGCTCCTCGTCTACGTCTCCAACGCCGACCGTCGCGCGATGGCCGACCTCGAGCCCTCCACCGTCCTCGTGGTCACCCAGGCGGTTGCCGAAGGAGCGGACGCCATGCAGATCGCGAAGTCGGTGACGGCGCGCGAGCTTCCGGGCGTCGCGGTGGCGCCCGACGCGGTCTCGAGTCTCCGCGACCTGGAGGGCCTGACCACCACGACGGCGCTGCAGCCGGGTGAGCAGCTGCTGCGGAGCCGCCTGATCGATCCTGCCGTCCTGGCGGCGGCCGAGGGCGTGGTGATCCCTCCTGACCTCCTCCGCCTCTCGCTCAAGCTGGAGCCGCAGCGCATGGTCGGAGGCGCCGTCGAGGTGGGCGACACCGTCGCGGTCTTCCTGTCCACCGAGGACAAGGACGTCACCAGGACCCAGCTCAGTCTTCGCAAGGTCCTGGTGGCCGCCGTCGACCGGGGGCCGGCCGCGGTGGAGGGGTCGAACCAGGCGCAGACACCTTCAGAGACGTTGACGGTGACGCTGGCCGCCAAGGCCCTCGACATCGAGAAAATCGTCTTCGCCGCCGAGCACGGCACCGTCTGGCTAGCTGCCGACCCGGCCAAGGCCCCCCAGGCCTCCACGCCGGTCCTCACGAAGGAGAACCTGTACAAGTGAGCCGCATCCTGGTCCGCTCGGCCTCCTACGAGCTCGGTGACCGCCTCGCTTCCGCCCTCGCCGGGACGTCGACGAGCGTGGACGTCTCCACCGTGACGTCCTCTGCCGCGAGCGATCCGGCTTCTCTCTGGCGCGACGAGGTGGGCGGGCCCCCTGAGGTGGTGGTGCTGGACTGCGCCGCCAGCGGGGTGTCCGAGGCCCTCGCCCTGACCGCCCGCCTGGACGCCGAGTTCCCCGGCGTCAGCGTGGTGCTCGTCACCGAGGCCGGCAACGAGCTCGCCCTGCCCGCGCTGCGGGCCGGTGCCACCGACATCCTCGACCCCTTCGCCGACCCGTTGGAGATGCTCCGCGTCGCCGAGCGCGCCGTCGACCTCGCGGAGGTGCAGTCGACGGCGCGTGCCCCGCACGCCGACGGGCTGGGCCAGCAGAGCCCTCGGGGGCGTCTCATCAGTGTCGTGTCCCCGAAGGGGGGCGTCGGCAAGACCACCGTGGCCACCAACCTGGCCGTGGGACTGGCCCGCTCGGCGCCCCAGGCCACGGTCCTGGTGGACCTGGACCTGCAGTTCGGCGACGTGGCCAGCAGCCTGAACCTCGACCCGGAGTACTTCCTGCCCGCCACGGTCAGTGGCGCGGCTGCCCACGACGCCATGGTCCTGAAGACCTACCTCACCCTGCACGAGACGGGTCTCTACGTCGTCTGCGCCCCGGAGACACCGGCGGAGGCCGACGGGATCAGCGTGGAGGATGTTCGCCAGCTGCTCCGCACCCTCACCGCGGAGTTCCGCTACGTCATCGTCGACACGGCCCCGGGCCTGTCCGACCACACCCTGGCCGTGATGGACGAGACCACCGACCTCCTCCTGCTCACCAGCATGGACGTCCCCAGCCTGCGCGGATTGCGCAAGGAGATCGACACCCTGCGCGCACTCGACCTGCTGCAGGACCGCCGCTCCCGGGTGGTCGTCAACTTCGCCGACCCGTCCGCCGGTCTGACCACGGCCGACATCGAGCTGACGCTGGGGGCGCCCGTCGACCTGAACATCCCGCGCTCCAAGGCCGCGCCGACGTCGGTCAACCTGGGGATCCCGCTGCTGCAGAGCGGGGTCCGAGACCCCATGACCAAGCAGCTGCGCGCCCTCGTCCAGCAGGTCACCACCGGAGATGCGCCGGCCCAGGTTCCGGCCCCGGTGCGCAAGCTGGCCAAGAGGGCCGCCACCCCCGCGCCCCGCCGGGCGGCTCCGGGCTGGTTCAGCCGGCCGCGGGTGCTCACCTCATGAGCCTGTCCGAACGCCTCCAGGTCGCTCGAAACGGTGACGGGGCGTCTGCACCGGCGGTCGCACTCGCGCCGACCCCTCTCACCAGGCCCGTGAGGCCGGCCCGGCCGGCACCGGTCGAGCCGGCGCGCAAGCCGGAAGCCCCGGCTGCCCCGACGACTCCCGGGCGGGACGCGGCGACGACGTCTGGAGCCCAGGCGCTGACCAAGCTCAAAGACCGCGCAGCCGCAGCGCTGTTCGAGCGGATGGGCGCGCGGCTCAACGACCCGACGCTGAGCGAGGACCAGCTGCTGGCGCTGGTGCGCAGCGAGCTGAACGCCGTGGTCGAGGAGGAGAAGGTTCCCCTCACCAGTGAACAGCGGAGCCGTCTGGTCGGAGACGTCGAGGACGACGTGCTCGGGCACGGACCACTGCAGAAGCTGCTCGACGACCCCAGCATCACCGAGATCATGGTCAACGGGCCGGAGATGGTGTTCGTCGAGCAGCACGGCAAGCTGACCCGCAGCCCGGCCCGCTTCGTGTCCGAGGAGCAGCTGCGTCGGGTGATCGAGCGGATCGTCTCCCGGGTGGGCCGGCGCATCGACGAGTCTTCTCCCCTGGTCGACGCACGGCTCCTCGACGGCAGCCGCGTCAACGCCGTCATCGCCCCCATCGCCTTCAACGGGTCCTCGCTGACCATCCGGAAGTTCTCGAAGGACCCCTTCAAGGTGGCCGACCTGATCCGGTTCGGCACCCTGACCCCGGAGATGGCCGAGCTCCTGCGGGCCTGCGTGGAGGCCCGGCTCAACATCATCGTCTCCGGCGGCACCGGCACCGGGAAGACGACGCTGCTCAACGTGCTCTCCTCCTTCATCCCCGAGGGCGAGCGGATCGTCACCATCGAGGACGCGGCGGAGCTGCAGCTGCAGCAGGAGCACATCGTCCGGTTGGAGAGCCGGCCGGCGAACATCGAGGGTCGCGGCGAGGTCGGCATCCGAGACCTTGTCCGGAACTCCCTGCGGATGCGGCCCGACCGGATCGTGGTGGGCGAGGTCCGGGGCGGTGAGTCCCTCGACATGCTGCAGGCCATGAACACCGGCCACGACGGGTCGCTGTCCACCGTGCACGCGAACTCCCCGCGGGACGCGGTGGCCCGGCTGGAGACCCTGGTGCTGATGGCCGGGATGGACCTGCCGTTGCGGGCCATCCGCGAGCAGATCGCCTCCGCCGTGGACGTCATCGTCCAGCTGAGCCGGTTGCGGGACGGTACGCGACGGGTCACCGCGGTCACCGAGCTCCAGGGGATGGAGGGCCAGACCGTCACCATGCAGGACGCTTTCCTGTTCGACTACTCCGCCGGTGTGGACGCCGAGGGTCGCTTCCTGGGGCGGCCGACCCCGACCGGGATCCGACCGAAGTTCACCGACAAGTTCGCCGACCACGGCATCACCCTGTCGCCCCGGGTCTTCGCCATGCCCCCAACCCGCGCGGGTGCCCGGTGACCGGGACCCTGGCCTGGTACGCCTGGGCCGCCCTCGGTGCGTGCACGGTCGCTCTGCTCTGCGGTGCTTTCGCGGTGCTCGCCCCGCGACCGGTTCGGCTGCCCGCAGAGCGCCGACGACCCGGGTCCACCGGCTCCGAGAGCGCCCTGTCCGAGCTGACGGCAGCGGTGGCCTCGTCCATCAAGAAGCTGCTGCAACGCGGCAGTCGTGGTCAACGTCTCGGGACCGCGCTCGAGGGCGCCGGGGTCACCATGCCGTTGCAGGAGGTCGTGCTGCTGGGGGCGGTCGCGGTCCTCGTGGCCGCCACCCTGGGTGCCGTCCTGGGTGGTCCGCTGGTGTCGCTGGTCCTCGCGTGCGTGCCGCCGGCCCTCGGGAAGGTGTGGCTCGGGATGAAGACCAGCAAGCGGCAGCGCGCGTTCGCCGAGCAGCTCGACGACTCCCTGCAGCTGATGGCCAACAGCCTGCGTGCGGGCCACAGCCTGCAGCAGGGCCTGGCCGCCGTGGCCGGGGAGGCCGAGGAGCCGACCGCGACCGAGTTCTCCCGGATCATCAACGAGACGCGGGTGGGTCGCGACCTCGGGCAGGCGCTCGAGGACGCCGCCGGGCGGATGGCCAGCCAGGATTTCGTCTGGGTCACCCAGGCGATCGCGATCAACCGGGAGATCGGCGGGAACCTGGCCGAAGTGCTCGACGGGGTCAGCGGAACCATCCGGGAACGGAACGCGATCCGCCGTCAGGTCAAGGCCCTGGCCGCGGAGGGCAAGCTGTCGGCCCTCGTTCTGATGGCGCTGCCCTTCGGGATCGCCGGCTTCCTGATGGTCAGCAATCCCGCCTACCTGCTCAAGTTCACCCAGAGCCTGATCGGCTACGGGCTGGTCGGCCTGGCTGCGGTGATGCTGGTCGTCGGGGGTTTCTGGCTGCGCAAGACCGTCCAGGTCAAGTTCTAAGGAGACGATGGTCGTGCCGAGCCCCGAACCCCTGGCGCTGGGAGGCATCCTCGCCCTCTGTGCGGGCGCCGCCCTCCTGGTGTACGTCCTCCTCACCAGGCCCCGGGTCAACCGGCGCCTGATGGCCAACCTGTTCCGGGGCATGGGTGTGGACACCGCCGGCCGGACCGACACCCCCAGCACGGGAGCAGCCGCCCTCCACCTCCTGGCCCACCGGCTGACGCCAGCCAGCCGCGTCCGCCGGTTGGAGCACCTGCTCGCTCGAGCCGGCCGCCCCGCCGCCTGGCCGGTCGAGCGGCTGATCCTGGCCAAGCTGGTGCTGCCGGTGATGCTGGGCGGGCTCAGCCTGCTCTACTTGAGCGCCAAGCCCGGGCTGCTCGCCGCGGGCACGGGTCTGGTCGCCACGGTGGTCGGCTACTTCCTCCCCGAGCTGCTGCTGAGCAGCCGGGCCCAGGAACGCAGCCAGAAGATCAGCCTCGAGCTGGCCGACACCCTGGACCAGATGACCATCGCCGTCGAGGCCGGGCTGGGTTTCGACGCGGCGATGGCCAAGGCCGGTCGCAACGGCACCGGCCCGCTCGCCGAGGAGCTGGTGCGCACCCTGCAGGACATCCAGTTCGGGCAGTCCCGGCGCCAGGCCTACGAGGCGCTGGCCGCGCGGACCGACGTCGTGGACCTGCGCCGGTTCGTCCGCTCCATCCTGCAGGCCGATCGCTACGGCGTCGCCGTGGCCGACGTGCTGCGCACCCAGGCGGCGGAGATGCGGATGAAGCGCCGCCAGCGCGCGGAGGAGAAGGCCATGCAGATCCCGGTCAAGGTGATCTTCCCGCTGATGCTCTGCATCCTGCCGGTCCTGTTCATCGTCCTGCTCGGGCCCGCCGTGCTGGACATCGTCGCCGCCTTCACCTGAGAGGGCGCGCCGAGCCGGCCCGGTGCGGCGGGGTCGCGCCGCTGCCGCAGCGAAATGCCGTCGGACCGAGCCGGCGGTTGGTCTAGCATGGGTTGCATGAACCGCGCTCTCCTTGCCTAGCCGCGTAGGCCCTGCCTACGCGGTCACCCCTCGCGCCGACCTGGCGGGGGGTTTTTTTCTGCCCGGGAACGGGCGCGGGGAGCGACGAAGGAGTGAGCAGCCATGACCGACCAGCTGGAGCAGACCGGGACCGCCGGAGATGACGTCGACGACGCCGGGGCCGTCCGGCCCGGCTACGACGCCGCCGCCGCGCAGACGCGCTGGCAGGAGTTCTGGAGGACCGACGCCACCTTCGCGCCCCGCGACGACGGCGCGGCCGAGCGCCGCTACGTCCTCGACATGTTCCCCTACCCCTCCGGCGACCTGCACATGGGCCACGCGGAGGCGTTCGTCATGGGGGACGTGGTCTCCCGCTTCCTGCGGCTGCGCGGCTACGACGTCCTGCACCCCATCGGCTGGGACTCCTTCGGGCTGCCGGCGGAGAACGCCGCCATCCAGCGCGACGCGCACCCTGCCGAGTGGACCTACGCCAACATCGAGACCCAGGCGCACTCCTTCCAGCGCTACGGGCTGAGCCTGGACTGGTCGCGCCGGCTGCACACCTCCGACCCCGAGTACTACCGCTGGACCCAGTGGCTGTTCCTGCGGTTCCGCGAGCGGGGCCTGGCCTACCGCAAGGCCAGCTACGTCAACTGGTGCCCCAAGGACCAGACGGTGCTGGCCAACGAGCAGGTCGTCCAGGGCCAGTGTGAGCGGTGCGGCAGCGACGTCACCAAGCGTCAGCTGACGCAGTGGTACTTCAAGACCACCGAGTACGCCCAGCGGCTGCTGGAGGACATGGACCAGCTGCAGGGCGGCTGGCCCGAGCGGGTGCTGACGATGCAGCGCAACTGGATCGGTCGGTCCGAGGGCGCGCACGTCGACTTCACCATCGAGGGCGGCCCGGCGGACGGCCGCGTCGTGACCGTCTTCACCACCCGGCCCGACACCCTGTACGGCGCCACCTTCTTCGTGGTGGCCCCCGACGCCCCGCTGGCCGCGGAGATCGTCCCCGACGAGCAGCGGCCGGCGTTCGAGGCCTACCTGACGCAGACCCAGCAGGCCAGCGAGATCGAGCGGCAGGCCACGGACCGTCCCAAGACCGGGGTCTTCCTGGGTGTGCACGCGGTCAACCCGGCCAACGGCGAACGTCTGCCGGTCTGGGCCGCCGACTACGTGCTGGCCGAGTACGGCACCGGCGCGGTCATGGCGGTGCCCGCCCACGACGGCCGCGACCTGGAGTTCGCCCGCCGCTTCGATCTGCCCGTGCGCAGGGTGATCGACACCGGGGAGCCCGACCCGGCCGAGTCCGGGGTCGCCACCACCGGCGACGGGACCTACGTCAGCTCCGGCGAGCTGGACGGCCTGGTGGGCAAGGACGCCGGCGTCCGCCGGATGGTCGAGCGGCTGGAGGCCGACGGGGTCGGCGCCGGCGCGATCACCTACCGGCTGCGGGACTGGCTGCTGAGCCGCCAGCGCTACTGGGGCGCCCCGATCCCGATCATCCACTGCGGCGCCTGCGGCGAGGTCGCCGTGCCGGACGACCAGCTGCCGGTCGAGCTGCCCTACCTGACCGGCGCCGCGCTGGCGCCGAAGGGCACCTCCCCGCTGGCCGGGGCCACCGACTGGGTGGACGTCGCGTGCCCGCAGTGCAGCGGCCCGGCGAAGCGGGACACCGACACCATGGACACCTTCGTGGACTCGTCCTGGTACTTCTTCCGCTACTGCTCGCCGGGCTTCGACGACGGACCGTTCGACCCCGACGACGTCCGCCGCTGGATGCCCGTCGCGCAGTACGTGGGCGGGGTCGAGCACGCGATCCTGCACCTGCTGTACATGCGGTTCTTCACCAAGGTGCTGTACGACATGGGTCTGGTCGACTTCGTCGAGCCGATGCAGAGGCTGCTGAACCAGGGTCAGGTCATCAACGCCGGCAAGGCCATGAGCAAGTCGCTGGGCAACGGCGTCGACCTGGGCCGCCAGATCGACGAGTTCGGCGTCGACGCGGTCCGTCTGACCGTCGTCTTCGCCGGCCCTCCCGAGGACGACATCGACTGGGCGGACGTCTCGCCGGCGGGCTCGCTGAAGTTCCTGCAGCGCGCCTACCGCCTGGCTCAAGACGTCGGCAGCGCGCCCGGCACGGACCCGGCCGGGGGCGACCCGGCCCTGCGGCGGGAGACGCACCGGCTGCTGGCCGAGATCGGGCAGCTGGTCGAGAGCCAGCGCTTCAACGTCGCCGTCGCCCGGGTCATGGAGCTGGTCAACGCGACCCGGAAGGCCGTCGACACCGGTCCTGGCCCCGCGGACCCGGCTGTGCGTGAGGCGGCCGAGGTCGTCACGATCGTGCTGAGCCTGGTCGCCCCCTTCGTGGCCGAGGAGATGTGGGAGCTGCTGGGTCACCAGCCGTCCGTCGCCAACGCGACCTGGCCGTCCGCCGACCACTCGCTGCTGGTCGCCGAGTCGGTGACCTGCGTCGTCCAGGTGCAGGGCAAGGTCCGGGCCCGCTTCGAGGTCGCGCCCGACACGGGTGAGGACGAGCTGCGCGAGCGGGCCCTGACCGAGGAGGGCGTCGTCCGGGCTCTGGCCGGTCGCGCGGTCGGCAAGGTCATCGTCCGGGCTCCCAAGCTGGTCAGCATCGTCCCCGCCTGAGACCGGCGCGGAGCCGAGCGCCGGGTGGCGCGGGGCGTCAGCCCGCCCGGCCGATGCGGGTCACCAGCCCCAGGTGGTCGGTCCCGTTGACCTCCACCTGGTCGAGGCTGGCGACCGCGAGCGCGGGGTTCACCAGGACGTGGTCGATGGCCAGCAGCGGGGGCAGCCGGCGGTCGGCCGGGTAGGTCGGGACCCAGCCGCTGCCCAGCAGGTCGGTGGCGCTGCGCATCCCCAGCCGGCGCAGCTCCTGCATCGGTCCGTGGTCGGGGACGGCGTTGAAGTCTCCGGCCACGACCAGGGGCTGGCCGAGCCGGTCCCGCACCACCTGGCGGAGGGCGTCGTGCTGCTCGGCCCAGAGGTTGCCGCCGCAGTACGGGTTGCACGGGTGCACCGCCACCAGCCCGACCGGTCCGACCTCGGGGACCTCGACGGTGGTCGCCCACTGGTCGAAGGTTCCGGAGCCGACGTCGGCGCTGCCGCTGAGCGGGAAGCGGGAGAACACGACCGTGTTGGTGACGCTGCCCCCCGACGCCCCGGCCGTGTAGGTGAAGCGGTCGCGCCAGCCCTGGGCCTCCAGCGTCTGGACGAAGGCCGGCGTCACCTCGGCCAGGACGACGACGTCCGCCCCCGCAGCGGCAGACCTGACCCCGGCCGGGTCGGCCTCGCCGCGGTGGGCGTTGAGGCTGAGCAGGGTGAACGTCGACCCGGTCACCGGTCGGGCGTCGGGGACGAAGAGGGGGAGCTGCCACCCGACCTGGGCGGCGAGCGCCACCACCAGGGCGCCCAGCAGCCCGCCGAGAAGCTTCTTCCGGCGCGCCCGGACCAGCACCGCCCCCCAGCACAGCAGGGCGAGGGTCAGCAGGGGGATGGCGAACGGGATGAACGCCGCAACCAGAGCGGGAGCGTCGTCGTCGGGGGGCAGCAGCCGCATCGCGGTCAGGACCAGCCCGGGAGCGGTCAGCAGCAGCCCGCAGGAGGCCAACCAGGCCTGCCCATTCCGCTCAGGCTCCACGGTGTCCCAGGCGCGCACCGCGGGCCTGCTCGTCATCCCGACCGTCCCCGGCGCGGTGCGGCCAGGTTGCGCCGCTCCATCCTCAGCTCGACGGGGGCGGGCGGGAACTCGCACGGGCGGCGGTCGCTGGTCTCGGTCCACCCTGCCGCCCGGTAGAAGGCGCGGGCGGGCTCGTTGCCCTCCAGCACCCACAGGGCCGCCCGCGGCGCGCCGCCGTCGAAGATCTCCGCGGTCGCCTGCTCCAGCAGGGCGCTGCCGTAGCCGCGGCGGGTGTGCTCGGGGTCGACGCCGAGGTGCCGCACCGTGGTGTCGTCGAAGCCGACGAAGCCCACCGGCTCACCGTCCTTCTCCAGCACGACCACCCGCACCTGGGGGTCGCGCAGCAGGCGTCGCCAGCGCCGTGTCACCTCGGCGACCGGGTAGGGGTGGCGGTCGGCGGGGAAGAGGTGGCGGAGGGCATCCTCGCTCGCGGCGCGCTCCAGCCGGGTGAGGACGCGGCTCTCGTCGGACCGGGCGCGACGGATGCGCAGTCCGGTCTCGTCCTCCAGGGGCGGGTCGTGCTCCTCGAGCAGGTCGAACAGCTCGCTGGCGATCCGGTCCGCGCGGGTCAACCGTCCGCGTCGGGCGGCGCGGTTCGACTTCTGCACGCACCAGGCCTCAGCACGCGCGTCCGCCGTGGCCAGCACGAGGCCGTCCTCCCCGGGTGCGATGACGCGCAGGTCGTCCCAGGCGAAGCGGTGCACCGAGAACGGGTTGACCACGGTGACCCCGGCCACGTCGGCCCGGAGGCGGGGGTGCAGGCCGAACCGCCAGGCGTAGCCCAGCGCCACGACGCTGAGCGTGGCCAGCAGGGCGGGCGTCACCCACCCGCGGTCGTCGGACCAGATGAGGTAGGCCAGCAGCGGCACGAGCACGGCGGTGACGGCCATGAAGGCGACGACCACGGCGAGCGTGCCGGGCGCAGCCCGCCAGACCCGCCGGTCCCCTGCGTCCACCCGTCCACTTCCCCCAACCGACCCGTCCTCCGCCCCGCCCCGCTGCGCAGCCCTGCCCTCCGCGCCGGCTCTAGGCTGTGCAGATGCCTGGCATCGCGGTGGTGACCGACTCTACGTCGTCGTTGGCCGTGGACCAGGCCGAGCGCGCCGGTGTCCGGGTGATCCCCCTGCAGGTCGTCCTGGAGGGCCTGAGCCGACCCGAGAGCGAGGTGAACCCGGCCGAGGTCGCCGCGGCGTTGCGCGGCGGGCGCCGCGTGACCACCTCCCGGCCGAGCCCCGACGCCATCGCCGCGGTCTACGCCGGGCTGGCTGCGGCCGGCTGCACTGGCGTGGTGTCGGTCCACCTCAGCGCCGCCATCTCCGGCACCGTCGCGGCTGCGGAGGTGGCGGCCAGGGGGGCCGCCATCCCGGTCCACGTGGTCGACAGCCGGGTCGCGGGGATGGCCACCGGCTTCGCCGCGCTGGCCGCTGCGGAGGCGGCCCGGGCGGGCGCGGGTCTGGCGGAGGTGGCCGCCGCTGCCCGACGTCGGGCGGCCGTCACCAGCACCTGGTTCTGCGTCGACGACCTCGTGCACCTGCGACGGGGAGGGCGGGTCAGCGTCGCCAGCGCGGTCATCGGCACGGCCCTGGCGGTCAAGCCGCTGCTCACGGTGACCGACGGGTCCATCCGGCCGTTCGAGCGGGTGCGGACCAGTGCCCGGGCTCTGCTGCGCCTGGAGGAGCTGGCCGGTGCGGCGATGGCGGCAGGCGCCCAGGCGGGACGCCTCCTCGACGTCGCGGTGCACCACCTGGACAACCCGGTCGCCGCCGGCCGGCTGGCGGAGGCGCTCACCGCCCGGCAGCCGGGAGGGACGGTGCTGGTCAGCGAGCTGAGCGCGGTGCTCGGGGTGCACGTCGGACCGGGCACGGTGGGCGTGGTGGTGTCCCCGGCCGCCTGACCACTGTCCCCAGGACGTCCTCGAGCTTCCTCCACAGCCTGCGGTGCGCGGGGTGCCCCGGCCGGCGCTCGCCGGAGGATCCGGGCGTGGCCAGACGAGGTGACCCGGACCCGCTCCTGCTGCAGACCGTCAGCGAGCGGCTGGCACGGCTGCTCGCCGAGGAGGAGCCGCGGCGCGCGGCCGGAGCGGTCGAGGAGGAGGAAGCGCTCCCGGCCGCCTCCGGGCCGCCGGAGCCGGTTGAACAGGACCGGCCCACCGAAGACCCGCCCCGAGCCCGGCCCTTCGGCCGCGCGCACCTGGGCGTGGTGGTGGCGCTGCTGCTGGTCGGGGTGCTCGTCGCCGGCTGGAACCTCGTCCGCGCCCGTCCGGTGTCGATCCCGTCCGCGGCGCCCACCGCGGTGGTGGTGACCGAGCCGGCGGCCCCGCCGCAGGGGGCGCCGCTCACGCCCCGGCCGCCGGACGCCACCCCCAGCCAGGCGCGGAGGGCGGTGGTGCACGTGCTGGGAGCGGTCAGACGTCCCGGGCTGGTCCGGCTGCCGGCGGACGCCCGGGTGCAGGACGCCGTCGACGCGGCCGGTGGTTTCACCCGCGCCGCGGACCCGGGCGAGCTGAACCTCGCCCAGCTGCTCACCGACGGCCAGCAGGTGGTGATCGGCACCCGCGACCAGCCGGACGGGCAGGTGCGCGGGAGCGGGCTCGACACGGGCAGGGAGCCCGGCGCCCCGGATTCGGGCGCGATGGGTCAGGAGGTCGTCGACCTCAACCAGGCGGACGCCACCCAGCTGGAGGAGCTTCCCGGGGTCGGGCCGGTCACCGCGACCAAGATCGTCGCCTGGCGCGACGAGCACGGCCGTTTCAGCCGGGTCGAGGAGCTGCAGGAGGTCAGCGGCATCGGCCCCAAGACCTACGCCGAGATCGCCCCCCATGTCCGGGTCTGAGCTGCCGGTCAGGCAACCGCCCACGCCTCTGGCGGCCGGCGGGCCGCCAGGGCCTGACGACAGCCCGGCGGTCCGCGACCTCCGGGTCGTGCCGCTGGCGCTGGCCGCCTGGTCCGCGGCCTGGTTCGGCACCGGTGGCACCGCCGCCGTCCTCAGCTGCCTGGCCGGCGGTGTCGTGGTGGTGGGTGCGGGCGGCCCTGCTCCTCCGCCGCCGGGCGCGGCAGCCACCGGGTGGGGGAGGCTGCGCTGCCGGGGTCGCGGAGCGGGTGCTCGCCACGGTGCTGGTGGTCCTCGTGGTCGGCACGCTGGCGGCAGCGCAGGCGCGCCACCTGCGCTCCGGCCCTCTCGCTGAGTTGGCTGCCGCGGAGGCCCTGGTGACCGCGCGCGTCGAGGTCCGGGCGGACGCCCGGGTGCTGGTCGGCTCCGCCGCCCGCCCACCGCTCGCGCTGGTCGATGCCCGCCTGCTCGACCTGAGCGGCCGAGGCGCCCGCTGGCGGGTCCGGGCACCGGTGACCCTGCTGGTCAGCGGCGGGGCGGTCGCCTGGTGGTCCCGGCAGCCGGTCGGCACGGTGGTCACCGTGCAGGGCCGCCTGCAGAGCCCGGAGCGGGGTGATGACGTGGTCGGCACGCTCCGGGTGCGCGGTGAGCCGAGTGCCGTCACCTCGCCCGACGCGGGCGCCCAGTTGGTCGAGCGGGTACGGGAGGGCCTGCGTCGGGCGGTGGCCGACCGGCCCCCGGACCCGCGCGCCCTGGTCCCGGCGCTGGTTCTCGGCGACACCTCGCAGCTCACGCCGGAGCTGCAAGCCGTCTTCCGCACCGCCGGCCTGACCCACCTGACGGCGGTGTCCGGGGCCAACCTGACCCTGCTGCTGGCCTTCCTGCTGCTCGGGGCGCGGTGGGTCGGGGTCCGCGGCTGGTGGCTCCGGGCGGTCGGGTTGCTGGGCGTCGCCGTGTTCGTGGCCTTGTGCCGCACCGAGCCCAGCGTCCTGCGTGCGGCCGCGATGGGGCTGGTCGCCCTGGCCGCGCTCGGTGCCGGTGGGCGGCGGGCCGGTGTCCGCAACCTCGGCGTGGCCATGCTCGGCCTGCTGCTGGTGGCGCCCTTCCTCGCCCGGTCCTGGGGCTTCGCGCTGTCGGTCCTGGCCAGTGGGGGGATCATCTGGTGGGCGCGACGGTGGGCTGACGTGCTCGGCCGGTGGATGCCGAGGCTGGTCGCGGAGTCGGTCAGCCTGCCCCTGGCGGCCCATCTCGCCACGCTGCCGGTGGTGGTGCTGCTGTCGGGACAGGTGAGCGTCGTCGGCCTGCTCGCCAACGCGCTCGCCGGACCCTTCGTCGGCCCGGCCACCGTGCTCGGGTTCGCGGCTGCCGGAGCCTCGCTGGCCGGCGAGACCCCCGCCACGGTGCTGGGCTGGGGTGCTGCCTGGTCCGCTCAGGCCATCGTCACGGTCGCCCGGGCGAGCGCGCGGCTCCCCGGTGCGGAGGTGGGGTGGCCGGCCGGTCCGGCCGGGGTCGGGTTGCTCGCCGGTGGCTGCCTGCTGGTCGCCCTGCTGCTGCCCTGGCTGCTGGCGCGGCGGCTGGCCTCCCTCCTGCTGGCCGCCGCGCTCGTCGTCGCCCTGGTCCGCGTGCCCAGCCCACCCGGCTGGCCCCCGCCGGCCTGGCGGCTCGTCGTCTGCGACGTGGGTCAGGGCGACGGTCTGGTGCTGCGGGCGGGACCGCGCAGCGCCGTCGTCGTCGACGTGGGCCCGGACCCGGCCCGGATGCGTCGCTGCCTGGACACCCTCGGCGTGCAGACCGTGCCGCTGCTGGTCCTCACCCACTTCCACGCCGACCACGTCGACGGTCTGGCCGGGGCGCTGGCGGGGCGCACCGTGCAGGAGGTGTGGGTCAGCCCCCTCGCGGAGCCGGCGGGGGAGGCGGCCGCGCTCCGGGCGGCCGCCGCGCGGGAGGGCGCAGAGGTCGCTGTCCCTCCCCCCGGCACCCGGGCGACGGCGGGGCTGGTCGACCTCCGGGTGGTCGGCCCGCTGGCTCCGCTGGGGTCGGACGCCGACCCGTCCGGAGCCGAGAACGACGCCAGCGTGGTGCTGGTCGCCGAGGTGGACGGGCTGAGCGTGCTCCTGACCGGTGACCTCGAGCCGCCGGGTCAGCGCGCCCTGCTGGCGGCCGGGGTCGACCTCCGAGCGGGTGTGCTCAAGGTCCCGCACCACGGCTCGGCCCGGCAGGAGCCGGCGTTCTTCGCCGCCACGCGTGCGCGGCTCGCGGTGGCCAGCGCCGGCCAGGACAACGAGTACGGCCACCCCGCGCCGCGGACGGTGGAGCTGGCGCGCTCGCTGGGGATGACCGTGCTCTCCACCGACCGGGTCGGCGCGGTGGCGGTGACCGGGACGGACGCCGCCCTCGGCGTGGTGCCGCAGCGCCGGCCCGACCCCCTCAGCCCAACGGGCGACCGGTGAGGGGGTCGAGCCGCAGGGTGCGGCCCGCGCAGCTCACCTCCACGGCCGGCCGGCCCGACCCCTGGTGGCCTCGCTCGGGCGCATCGCCTCCCGGCACCCCGGCGAAGCTGAGGCGGAGCGGTCGGCGGTCCTGGCAGGTGTAGCGCCAGCGCTCGCTGCCGTCCTGCACGGCCACGGCCACCAGCGCGTCGGCGGCCGCGTCGACCCGGCTCGAGCCGGCGAGGACCAAGGAGGAGCCGTACTGCGCGCTGGTCACCCGACCGGTCAGCCGGCGGCCGTCGGGGGCGCGGACCGTGACCGGGGCCAGGGAGAACGGCAGCTCACGGCTGGTCAGCTGGCGGTAGCCCTCGAAGCTCGACAGCCGGGTGCAGGTGAGGCCGGTGATGACCAGGGTGCGGGCCGGAGCCTGCGCGTCACCCGTCCGGTCGAGCTGGGCGGACCCGCAGCTGAAGCGGACCGACCCGGCGGGACTGTCCTGGCGCAGCTGGGCGGCCCGGCGCTCCGCCGGGCCGGCGGCTGCGCTGCCGACGAGCGAGGTCAGCACCAGGGCGCCGACGAGGACCAGCACCCGCGCCCCGGTGCGCAGGTCGCGGCGGGGAGGCCAGCACTGGTACCCCGCCCAGACCGCCACGCCGAAGAGCAGCCCGCTCAGGTACAGCAGCAGCGTGGTCGCGTGGGTCAGGGCAGCCAGCCGCAGGGCGACGGTGTTGCCCTGCAGGGCGTCGGCCGCGTCGCGGAGCCCGGGCGCGAACAGCGCCCGGCCGACCGCGGTCGGCAGCGGCCCCACGACGGCGTACGCGGCGAGGGCGACGACGCCGTGCCGCCACTGCCGCTCCCGGTACGCCTCCGGGTCGATCAGGAGCCCCATCAGCGCCGCGTAGCCGGCGGTGCCGACCCACAGGGCCAGCAGCAGCAGGCTCAGTCCCGACGCCGTGGGCTGGCCGCCGACCACGAGCGCGACGGCCATCACCAGGGCGACCAGGGTCCCGGCTGCGGCGGGGAGCACCGCGGCCCCCGGACCCAGGAGGCGTGGTCGCCGGTTGAGGACGAACAGCGCGGCGGCGGCCAGCAGCAGGAGCACCCCACCGATTCCGGGTTGGCGCCACTGGGCCTCCACCTGGGGCTGGCCGGCGCTGGTCAGCGCCTCCGACACCAGCGGCGAGAGCTGGCTCAGCCACCAGTCGTGCGCCGGGAAGGCGCTGGTCTCCGGCACCCAGTAGGCGACGAGGAACAGCAGGTGCACCGCGACCCCGGTGGCCAGGGGAACGGTCGCTGCCACCCGCACCCGGATGACGAAGCGGGCACGGTCGTCGGGGCGCTCCGGGACGCCCACCGGAACGAGGGTCGGCGCGGGCGCCGAGGGGTCGGCGTAGAGGGCGGTGGTCACGAGCTGCCGGCCGGCGAGACGACGGGGTGCCGCCCCAGGACCGGGACCGTGGGCTCGTCCCCGGGTGGCCCGTCGTCCGCGTCGACCAGGCCGAAGCCCCGGCGCAGCAGGAGCCCGCCGCCGAAGGCGGTCGGCAGCCAGCGGTCGGCGAGCACCTGGCGGAGCCCCAGCCGCTGGAGCTGGGCCAGCCGGTTCAGCGCCACCGCCCCCTGCGCCGCGGTCTGGCAGGCCCGCGGCACCGGGTCGAGCAGCACGGCCTCCACGGCGGGGCCGTGCTCGGCCACCAGCGCGGCGAGCCCCCGGAACTCCTCGGCCGGGCTGAGCTGCAGCTCCAGGCGCAGGGTGACCGGATCCACGGGGTAGCCGTCGAAGCTCACCAGCCCGGCCAGCGGCACGTCGAGGTGGATCGGGTCGGTGGTGACGGGCAGGGCCTGCACCACGGGGGCGCCGGCCCGGGCCAGCAGCCGGGGGAACAGGAGCTCGCCGGGGCGGCGGACCACCGCGCTGCCGTTGGCGAGCAGGAGGACGGCGACGGTCCCGGGGGCCACGGTGGCCAGCCGGGTGAGCGGGACCAGGTCGCCCACCAACCGCTGGCCCAGCGGCGGGGGACCGCCGGGGGAGGCACCCGTCGCCGAGGGTGTCCCGGGGGTCCTGCCCGGCTCACGCGCGGCGTGGGCCTGGGCGCGCCTCGCCCACCAGCGGAGCAGGGCATTGCCGCGGTCGTCGTCCACGCCTCACCTCCCCTCGGGCCCGCGGGGGCAGTGGGACCATTCTGTCCTGCAGCGGAGGCCAGCCGGTGAGCAACGCCGTGCGGCCACGGGTCGGGCGGGTGTCGGTGCCGGCTGGCATGCTGTCGCCGTGCCCCCTCGATCGTCACCCTTCGGCCGGGTCACCCTGGTCAGCGGACCGGAGAGCCTGCTGGCCGACCGCGCCGTCGCGGACCTGCTGGCCGACCTCCGCGCCGACTCGCCGGAGGCCGAGGTGACGCGCACGACCGCCGAGCGGCTGGAGCCCTCCCGCTTCGCCGAGATGACCGGTGCCTCCCTGTTCGCCACGCGACGGGTCGCCGTCCTGGAGGACCTGGCCAACCTCCCGGCCGAGCTCAACGACGCCGTGCTCGAGCTGGCGCAGCACCCCCAGGAGGACCTCGCCCTGGTCCTGGTGCACGGTGGCGGGCAGAAGGGCAAGGGCCTGCTCGACAAGCTCAGGGCCGCGAAGGTGCACGTCGTCGAGGCCCCCGCGGTCAAGGCCTGGGAGCTGCCCCAGTTCGTCGCGGCCGAGGCCCGGCGGGTCGGGGCCGGCATCGACCCCGGGGCGGCCCAGACGCTGGTCGACGCGGTGGGCCACGACCTGCGCTCGCTCGCGTCGGCGGTGGGTCAGCTGGTCGCCGACGGCGAGGGCGGTCCGATCGAGGAGGTGCAGGTGCGCCGCTACTTCGGCGGCCGGTCGGAGGTGACCAGCTTCGCGGTGGCCGATGCAGCGCTGGCCGGGCGCACCGGCGTCGCGATGGAGCAGCTGCGGTGGGCCCTGGCCACCGGGGTGGCCCCGGTGCTGGTGACCAGCGCGCTGGCCACGGGCCTGCGGGGGCTGGGCAAGCTGGTGACGGCGAGCCCGGGACTGCGCGAGCCCGACCTGGCGCGGGAGGTCGGGGTGCCGCCGTGGAAGCTCAGGACGATGCGGAGCCAGGCCCGCGGCTGGGACCAGGGGGGCTTGGCCGACGCGCTGCAGGCGGTCGCGGTGGCCGACGCCGAGGTGAAGGGCGCGGCGGACAACGCGGCGTTCGCCCTGGAACGGGCGGTCCTGACGGTCGCCCGGGCCCGACGGGGCTGAGCCGGCGGTTGAAAGAGGTTGGTCCGGAGGCGCACGCACGACGTCCCGACCACACGAGGTGATCGGGACGTCGGGTGGACCTGGGAACGAGGTGGTGTCCCGTGGCCTCGACCGCGGGTGCCGACCGGTGGCGGAGAGGTGACCAGCCGCCGGTACGGCGCCGAGCTCAGCTCAGCTTCGCGGCCTGGGCAGCGATGGCCGACTTGCGGTTCGCTGCCTGGTTCTTGTGGATGACGCCGGCGGAGGCGGCCTTGTCGAGCTGACGGTTGGCCACCTGGGCCAGCTCCACGGTCTTGTCGTCACCGGCGGCCGCGGCCTCACGGAAGCGACGGATCGACGTCTTGAGCGCAGACTTGGTCGCCTTGTTGCGCTGGCGAGCCTTCTCGTTCGTCTTGATCCGCTTGATCTGGGACTTGATGTTCGCCACGGGGCAAGCCTCTGTTAACTGTCGGTGTTCGGTCTCGGGGTCGTCCACGCCTCCAGAGGTGCACCAGACCCTCGGACGCGACCCGTCACGTTACCAAACGCGGTGACCCGACCCCAAATCAACGGCACGGACGAAGCCCAGCAGGTCGTCGGCGCAGCGAGCCTGCCAGCGGCGCAGGGTGGGCAGTCCGGGCGGGTCCGGCTGCCGCGAGAGCCGGTGCGGGGTGACCGCCAGCCCGGTCATCATCGCCCAGCGCAGCGCCGGCTCCACCGCGGCGGTGACCGGGTGGGACGCCAGGAAGCCGGCCACGTCCATCGGCCCGCCCTGGCTGTGGTCCGCGCGGGACACGGCGAAGTCGCAGGCCAGGATCGCCGGGTCCACCCAGGGCGCCGCGCGCAGGGCGGCCGCCCAGTCCACGAACCAGACCCGCGGCTCCCGTCCCGGGGCGGCCGGCGCAGCGACGATCACGTTGTCCGCGCGGAGGTCGGCGTGGACCGAGAACACCTCCGACCAGGGTCGCAGGAAGCCGGTGAGGTGCTCGCTCCCCGGCAGGGCCGCGGTCTGCTCGGCGCCCGCCACCTCGGTCAGGCGGACCTGCAGGTCCCCGAGTCGATCGAGGACGAGGCCGGCGACCGCTTCGCTCCAGGGATGCTGGGGAGGCTCACCCGGCAGTGCCGGCAGCAGGGTCACCGCCCACTCCTGGTCGGCGAGCTCCAGATCGACGGCGGCCAGCGGCTTGGGCAGAGCGGGGCGGTCGGGAAGCGCCGCCAGCCGGGCGCGTTCGCCGCGGTACAGCTCCAGGGCGAAGGCGTTGGGCAGCGAGCCGGTGGCCTTGCAGAACGCCGACCGCTCGGCCGTGGCCACGACGGCGGCGCAGCCCGGGGCGAAACCGCCCACCCGGTCCTCCACGTCGGTCACGGGCCCGCCCAGCTGCTCCTCGACCCAGTCGCGCACGGGGGCGGGCAGGTCGGCGTAGCGGATCCGGACCCCGCGGGCATGGGTGGCAGGACGGTCCCTGGTCAGAGCGTCACCCCTGGTCCGGGCGCGCGGCCACCGAGGTGCTCACGCGGGTACCTTCCCACAGCGCATCGCCGCCGGAAGGGTCGTCGGCTCACGCGTGGGATGATGGGTTTCCGGGTGTCAACCCGCCGATGCCACCGACCCGGAAGACGACGTGACCCCGCCAGCACCCAGCCCTGGGCGTACCGAGCCCGCGATGATCCGGAACTTCTGCATCATCGCCCACATCGACCACGGCAAGTCGACCCTGGCCGACCGGATGCTCCAGCTCACCGGCGTCGTCGACGCTCGCGCCATGCGCGCCCAGTACCTCGACCGGATGGACATCGAGCGCGAGCGCGGCATCACCATCAAGTCCCAGGCCGTGCGGATGCCCTGGACGGTGTCGGCCGCCGACCAGGCCGCGGTCGAGCCCGGCATCCACGTGCTCAACATGATCGACACCCCCGGCCACGTCGACTTCACCTACGAGGTGTCGCGCTCCCTGGCCGCGTGCGAGGGCGCGGTGCTGCTCGTCGACGCCGCCCAGGGCATCGAGGCCCAGACGCTCGCCAACCTGTACCTGGCCCTCGACGCAGACCTGACGATCATCCCCGTGCTCAACAAGATCGACCTGCCGAGCGCCCAGCCGGAGAAGTACGCCGCCGAGCTGGCCGGCATCATCGGCTGCGACCCGGCCGACGTGCTCAAGGTCTCCGCCAAGACCGGCGAGGGCGTCGAGATGCTGCTCAACGAGATCGTCCGGCAGATCCCCGCTCCCGTGGGCGACCCCGACGCCCCGGCCCGCGCGCTCATCTTCGACTCCGTCTACGACACCTACCGCGGCGTGGTCACCTACGTCCGGGTCGTCGACGGCGAGCTCAGCCACCGCGAGCGGGTGCTGATGATGTCGACCAAGTCCGCGCACGAGGCGCTCGAGGTCGGCGTCATCTCCCCGGAGCCGGTCAAGTCGGCCTCGCTCGGGGTCGGCGAGGTGGGCTACCTGATCACCGGGGTCAAGGACGTGCGCCAGTCCCGGGTCGGCGACACCGTCACCTCCGTCGCCCGACCGGCGGCTGAGGACCTGGGCGGCTACCGGCACCCCAACCCGATGGTGTTCGCCGGCCTGTACCCGATCGACGGCGCCGACTACCCCGAGCTCCGCGAGGCGCTGGACAAGCTCCAGCTCAACGACGCGGCCCTGGCTTACGAACCCGAGACCTCCGGGGCGCTCGGCTTCGGCTTCCGCATCGGCTTCCTCGGCCTGCTGCACATGGAGATCGTCCGCGAGCGCCTGGAGCGCGAGTTCGACCTCGACCTCATCTCCACCGCACCCAGCGTCGTCTACCGCGTGGTCATGGAGAACGGCACCGAGGTCCAGGTGACCAACCCGTCGGAGTACCCGACCGACGGCAAGATCGCCGAGGTGTACGAACCCGTCGTCCGGGCCACGATCCTCACCCCGACCGACTACATCGGCACCATCCTCGAGCTGTGCCAGGCCCGGCGCGGCGTCCAGCACGGCATGGAGTACCTGTCGGCTGACCGCGTCGAGATCCGCTACACCCTGCCGCTGGCCGAGATCGTCTTCGACTTCTTCGACGCCCTGAAGTCCCGCACCAAGGGCTACGCCAGCCTGGACTACGAGCCGTCCGGTGAGGAGCGCAGCGACCTCGTCAAGGTCGACATCCTGCTGCAGGGCGAGCCGGTCGACGCCTTCTCCGCCGTCGTGCACAAGGACAAGGCCTACGCCTACGGCGTGATGATGGCCGGCAAGCTGAGCGCGCTCATCCCGCGGCAGCAGTTCGAGGTGCCCATCCAGGCCGCGATCGGCGCCCGCGTCATCGCGCGGGAGACCATCCGCGCCATCCGCAAGGACGTCCTCGCCAAGTGCTACGGCGGCGACATCACCCGCAAGCGCAAGCTGCTGGAGAAGCAGAAGGAGGGCAAGAAGCGGATGAAGATGGTGGGCCGCGTCGAGGTCCCCCAGGAGGCCTTCGTCGCCGCGCTCTCCACCACCGAGCCCGCCAAGTCCTGACCCGCACCACCCGAGTTGTCAGCGTCGGTGGTTGCCAGGGCGACCACAGGCGCTGACAACTCGGCACCTCAGTCGATGCCCGAGCGCTCGACGCCCTGGACGAGGTAGCGCTGGAGGAACAGGAAGACCAGCAGCACCGGCAGGATTGCGACGGCGGCCCCGACGAAGAGCTGCGGGGTGTCGATGCGCTGGCTGGACATGAACTGGCTGAGCGCGACCTGGACGGTGCGGAAGTCGCGGTCCTGGCCGATCAGCAGGGGCCACAGGAACGCGTTCCAGGAGCCGATGAAGGTGATCGTGCCGACGGCCGCGCAGATGCCGTAGGTGTTCGGCATGACGATCCGCCAGAAGGTGCGCCAGTAGCCGGCGCCGTCGATGTAGGCCGCCTCCTCCAGCTCGCGGGGGAAGCCGAGGAAGAACTGCCGGAACAGGAACGTGGCGAACGCCGAGAACAGCACGGGGATGATCAGCCCACGCAGGGTGGAGATCCAGCCCAGCGTGGAGACCAGGACGAAGCTGGGGATGAAGGTGACCGCGGCCGGCACCATCAGCGTCAGCACGGTGAGGCCCAGCACCAGCCGGCTCAGCCGGTGGTCGATCCGGGCCAGGCCGTAGCCGGCCAGGGCGGAGATGACCACGGTGGCTACCGTCTGGACCACCGCCACGACCGCGGAGTTGGCCATGCTGCGGGCCATCCGGACGCTGTCGTTGGCGAACAGGTCCCGCAGGTTGTCCAGGTTGACCTCGTCGGGCACCCAGCGCCACTGGGCCGCGGCCAGCAGGCGCTCGCTGGAGAACCCGTTGCGCAGCAGCACGTAGAACGGGAGCAGGAACAGCGCAGCCAGCACGGTGAGCACCGCGTAGCGCAGAGCCACCACCCCGCGGGAGGACCTCACGCCCGGTCCTCCTTGCCGCCGACGGAGAAGATCCTCAGCTGGACGACGCCGATGACCACGACGACGGCGGTGAGGATGATCGTGCCGGCGCTGCCCAGACCGAGGTCCTGGCTGCCGCCGCCCAGCGAGATCAGGTACAGGTAGACCAGCGGCGGGCGGGCGAACGGGGGGTAGCCCCCGACCGAGATGAGGGTGTTGTAGAACTCGTCGAACGCCTGGAACGCGGCGATGAGCAGCAGCAGCACCACCGCCACCGACGTCGCCCGCAGCTGCGGCAGCGTGATCCACCGGAACACCTTCCAGCCCACCGCCCCGTCGATGGCGGCGGCCTCGTAGGTGTCGGTCGGGATCCGCTGCAGCCCGGCCAGGAACAGGATCATGTAGAACCCGACCTGCAGCCAGAGCCGCAGGCTGACCAGCACGACCCAGTAGCCGTAGTTCCCGCCGCCCAGCCAGTTGACGTTCTCGAAGCCCAGCGAGCGCAGCACCGAGTTCGCCAGGCCGAAGCGCGCGCCGTTGAAGAAGGACAGGCGCCAGATCATGGCCGCGATCACGTAGGAGCAGGCTGTCGGCAGGAAGAAGGCGGAGCGGAAGAACGCCTGCGCCACCCGCGCCCGGTTCACCAGCAGGGCCAGCGCCAGGGAGCAGGCGAAGGTGACCGGCACGATGAAGGCGGCGAAGACCAGGAAGGTCCCCATGCTGGAGACGAAGGCCGGGTCGCGCAGCAGGTAGACGTAGTTGCCCAGCCCGACGAACTTGGTCGGGGTGACGGTGTTGCGGGCGTCGAAGAACGAGAGGTAGACGCTCCACAGGATGGGCACGTAGACGAAGACCAGCAGCCCCGCCAGGAACGGGCCCACGAACACCCAGAACCACCGGGCGCGGTCCTGCTGCAGCGTGCGAGGAGGCCGGCCCCGGCGGCCCCGGCGCAGGTCGCGCGCCGCGGCGGCGGGAGCAGCGGTCACCGTCGTCTCAGCCGTTGACGCGCTTCAGCTCCGCGGTGGCCTTGGCGGCCACCGCAGCCAGCGCCTTCTGCGGGTCCTCGCCCTTGTTGATGATGTTGGTCACCGCCGCGGTGTAGGCCTGCCGGATGGCCGGCGTCCACAGCAGGCTCGGCGCGTGGCCGAAGTCGGTGACGAACGTCGCGGCATCGGCTCCCGGCGCCCTCGGCGAGCTTGGTCGCCTGCGTGGCCAGGGCCGGCTTGGCCGGGATGTGGGTGCCGTAGCTGTTGGAGAAGTCCACCTGGTACTCCTCCTGGTCGACCCACAGCCACTTGACGAAGGCCTTGGCCGCGTCCGGGTCGGTCCCCTTGGCCGCCACGCACGAGCTGAACGCGCCGAACGGGACGACCTGGCGTCCCGAGGCGCCGATGGCCGGGAAGGGCACCACGCCGAAGTCGTCGCCGAAGGTGTCCTGGATCTCGGGCAGCACCCACAGACCCGTCCACTGCATCGCGGTCTCCTCGTTCACGAAGGGGGCCGCGTCGAACCAGTCCTTGGAGGCGCTGGCCAGCAGGCCGTCCTCATGCAGGTCGCGGAACTGGTTGAGCCCGTCGTACATCGCCTGGGTGTCGAACCCGATGCCCGTCCCGTCCTCGTTGACCTGCTCGAGCCCCGCGGCCCAGATCAGCTGGTTGCCCAGCACGCCGACGCCGCCGTCGTTGCCGGCGAAGAACCCGCCGATGTCCTTGGTCTGCAGGGCGCGGGCGGCCGTGGTCAGCTCGGCCAGGGTGGTCGGCGGCTCCAGCCCCGCCTTCTCCAGCATGGAGCGGCGGTAGTAGAGCATCTGCATGTCGACGGTCTGCGGAATGGCCCAGACCTTGTCCTCCCAGGTCATCGCGGCCAGCACCGTGGGGGCGAACTGGCTGCGGGCCTCACCCAGGGTGTCGGTCAGGTCGAGGACCTGACCCGCCTTGATCATGTCCAGGGTCGGGCCGTTGCCGTACTCGAACACGTCGGGGACGTCGTCGGTCAGCAGGGCGGCCGAGACGAGCTTCTCGTACTCACCCGGGTTCCACTTGACGCTGACCTGCGCCTGGTCGTAGGCGGCGGCGTAGCGCTTGACGGCCTCCTCGACCCCCTCCTCGCCGTACTCGTGGTACCACTGGCTGAGCTGGGGTCCGCCCCCGCCGCCGGCGCTGGCGCTGCCGGAGGCGCCCGGCTCCGGGCGCCCGGTGTTGCTGCCGCAGGCGGCGAGGCCAGCGGCAGCGGCGGCGAGACCGCCGGAGAGGGACAGGAACCGTCGACGCGGAATAGCCATGCCGGGACTCTAGTTCGTGGGGCAGGGGCACCTGCAGGCTGGTGACGGTCACCCCACGAGCGTCTCGAGCGCTCCCGAGCAGGAGGTCCGACATGCTGGCTCTGCAGTACACCACCTACGGCGGCCCGGAGGTGCTGGGCGTGGGCGTCGCCCCGGACCCGCACGCGGGTCCCGGCCAGGTGCGCATCCGGGTCCGGGCCGCGGGCCTCAACCGGCTGGACTCCAAGATCCGGTCCGGCTCCCTGAGCCCGGGCGAGCCGCTGGAGGGCGTCGGGCGCAGCGGCTTCGAGGCCTCCGGCGTGGTCGACGAGGTGGGGGAGGGCGTCACCGGTACCTCCGTCGGCGACGACGTGTTCGGGCTGGGCACGGGCACGCACGCCGAGCTCGCCGTGCTGGACGCCTGGGCCGCCAAGCCGGCCTCGGTGGACTGGGCCGTGGCCGCCGGCTCCGCCGTCGCCGCGGAGACCTCCATCCGGGCGCTGGACCTGCTGGGCGTCAGCGCCGGCGCCACCGTGGTGGTGGATGGCGGCGCCGGCGGGGTCGGCGCGGTGGGCGTGCAGATCGCGCGCAGCCGCGGGGCCAGCGTGGTGGCCAGCGCGAGCGAGGGCAACCAGGGCTACCTGACCGAGATCGGCGCCGTACCCGTGCTCTACGGCGACGGCCTCGTCGAGCGGGTGCGGGCCGTCGCCCCGCACGGGGTGGACGCCGTCTTCGACGTGGCCGGCAAGACGCCGCCCGCCACGCTCGCGTCCCTGGTCGCCGACCCGGCCCAGGTCGTCACCATCGCCCAGTTCGACGTCGGCGACTCCGGGATCCGGGTCACCACCGGCGGTGAGAGCGACCGGGGCGCCGCCCTGGCCGAGGCGGCCCGCCTGCTGGAGAGCAACCAGCTCGTGGTGAAGGTGCAGACCTTCCCGCTGGCGCGGGCCCAGGAGGCGGTCGCGATCTCCGAATCCGGCCACGTCCGCGGGAAGCTCGTCCTGCTGCCCTGAGCGGACCGGCGTGCCGACCCGAGCCGACTAGGCTCCTCTGATGCCCTCCGCCCTCCCGGACGGCGTCGCGGCCCCGGCCGACGGCGCCCTGCCCGCGTCCGCGCGGGCTGAGGTGGCGGCGGGTCCGTTGAGCGTGTACCTGCACGTGCCGTTCTGCACGACCCGCTGCGGCTACTGCGACTTCAACACCTACACCGCCACCGAGCTGGGCTCCGAGCCGGGCGCGTCGCGCGTCGGCTACGCCGCGACGGCCGCCCAGGAGGTCGCGCTCGCGGCACGCGTCCTGGGGCCGGACGCGCCGCCGGTGAGCACCGTCTTCGTCGGCGGCGGCACCCCGACCCTGCTGCCGCCGGCCGATCTCGCCCTGCTGCTCGACGCCGTCCGCGACCACCTCGGGCTGGCTCCGGACGCCGAGGTGACCACCGAGTCCAACCCGGAGTCCGTCGACGCCGCCGACCTGGCGGCCCTGCGCTCGGCCGGCTTCAACCGGATCTCGTTCGGCATGCAGTCGGCGGTGCCCGCACGTGCTGGCCACCCTGGACCGGGTGCACTCCCCGGGCCGGCCCGCAGCAGGCCGTGGCCGAGGCGCGGGGCGCCGGCTTCGGCAGCGTCAGCCTCGACCTCATCTACGGCACGCCGGGGGAGACCCTGGACGACTGGGCGACCAGCCTGGACGCCGCCCTCGCCGCAGAGCCGGACCACGTCAGCGCCTACGCCCTGATCGTGGAGGAGGGCACCCGGCTGGCCGCCCAGGTGCGGCGCGGCCGCCTCCCGATGACCGACGACGACGACCTGGCCGACAAGTACCTGCTCGCGCAGGAGCGGCTGAGCGCCGCCGGCTACGCCGCCTACGAGGTCAGCAACTGGGCGCGGGGATCGGAGCACCGCTGCCGGCACAACCTCGCCTACTGGCGCGGGCACGCCTGGTGGGGCGTCGGTCCCGGCGCGCACAGTCACGTCGGAGGTGTGCGCTGGTGGAACGTCAAGCACCCGGCCGCCTACGCCGACCGGATCGCCGCCGGGGTCTCCCCGGCCCACGCCCGCGAGCTGCTCGGCGCCGACGACCGCCGGGTGGAGCGGGTGCTGCTGGAGCTCCGGCTGGCCGACGGCCTCGACCTGTCCGTGCTGACCGGCACCGAGCGCCGCCGGGTGCCCGACCTGATGGCCCGCGGGCTCGCCGAGGTCAGCCCCGCCGGCATGCTGGTGCTCACCCTGAGCGGACGCCTGCTGGCCGACGGCGTGGTCCGCGACCTGCTCGACTAGCCGCGGATCGGAGCCGGGAGATCCCGGCCGCCGGCCGGGTCACCGGACCGCAACGGGGACGACCCCGCGTCGCAACACCGCGTCCCTAGCGTTCTCGCGAGCCACCCGGGCTCGCGAGACGAAGGAGCGCACTGTGCCGACATCCGAGGGCCGCGAGGCGGCCGAGACCATCGAGAAGGGCATCGGCCGCCGCGGCCTGCTCCGCACGGCGGCGTCCCTGGGGGCGGCCGCCACGGTCACCAGCGTCCCGGTCGCGGCTACGGCGGCCCCGCGCACCAGCGGTGCCGGGCAGCGGGGCCAGCTCCAGGTGCTCCAGCCCCACACCGGCCGGATCACCGGCGACCACTACCTCAGCCCGGAGGCCGACGAGGTGCTCTGGGGCTACGTCCCGGCCATCGGCGCGGACCCCGTGCTGGAGATGGGCTCGGGCGAGACCGTCACCATCGACGCCCTCTCCCACGAGGGCATCCTCGAGGACCAGGGCCGCGACCCGCAGGCGTTCTTCGCAGGCCAGGGCGTCCGGCGCCGCGAGGTCCTCGACGACGCGGTGGCGGTCGCGCGGGACTACGACCGGACGCCCCGCAACTTCGACGTCGACGGGCCGCACGTGGTGCTGGGACCGATCTACGTCCGCGGCGCCCGGCCCGGTGACGTGCTCAAGGTCGAGACGCTGTCCGCGGTGCCCCGGGTGCCCGTACGGCGTGGTCTCCAGCCGGCACGGCAAGGGCGCGCTGCCGCAGGGTCCGAACCGGACCGCCCCGGCCGGCATCACCCTCGACGAGGTGATGCCGCCGGTCGCCACCGACGGCCGCGCGACCGGTGACCCCACCCGGTACGGCAACGTCTCGGTGTTCACCCCGGTGGAGAGCCGGCGAGGGCGGCTGTACGGCCGGATGGACCGCGACGGCGGGGCGGTCCGGTTCCCGCTCAACCCCTTCATGGGGATGATGGGCGTCGCCTCCGCACCGGCGCAGGACCTGAACGCCCCCCAGGTCAACTCGATCCCGCCGACCCTCGGCGGCGGCAACATCGACATCAGCCTGCTGGGCGCCGGCTCGACCTTCTACCTGCCGGTCTTCGACGAGGGCGCGCTGTTCTACGTCGGCGACCCCCACCTGGCCATGGGCGACGGCGAGGTGGCGCTGACCGCGATGGAGGGCTCGCTGCGCGCCACCTTCCGGCTCACGGTCTGCCGGCCCGGCCGCAGCGGCGTGCCCTCGGTCGCCTATCGCTACCCCTTCGCCGAGAACGCCCGGTCCTGGATCCCGATCGGGCTGTCCGACCCCAACGGCGTGGTCGACGGCCAGGTCAACGACCTCGACGTGGCCATGCGGCGGGCCGTGGTGAACGCCCTGGACTTCCTGCAGGACGACCTCGGGATGGACCGGGCGGTCGCCTACGCCTACCTGTCCGCCGCGGCCGACTTCGTCATCTCCCAGGTCGTCGACCGCACCGTCGGGGTGCACGCGGTCATCCCCAAGTCCCACTTCGTCGGCGGTGGCCGGGACCGCTCCTGAGGACGCGCGCCCGGCCTCGGGGCGTCAGTCCTCGGGGACCGGGTGGTCCTGGGTGACGAAGTCGATGAGCTGCTCGACGCTGGTCAGCAGCGGCCGCTCGAGGTCGTTCCACGAGCGGACGCGGCCGAGGATCAGCCTCCAGGCGGCCGCGATGTCGGCCTGGTCGGCGTGCGGCAGCCGCAGCACCTCGCAGATGCCGTGCTTCCACTCGACGTCGCGCGGGATCTGCGGCCACACCTTGAGGCCCACGCGTTCGGGCTTCACGGCCTGCCAGATGTCGACGTAGGGGTGGCCGAGCACCTGGACGTAGGCACCGCCCCGGCCACGCCCGACCTCCGCCGCGATCCGGCTCTCCTTGCTGCCCGGCACCAGGTGGTCGACCAGCACGCCGAGCCGTCGGCCGCGCTCGGGCTGGAACCGTTCGACGATCGCCGGCAGGTCGTCGATCCCGCCCAGGTGCTCCACGACCACGCCGACGTGACGCAGGTCCTCGCCCCAGATGTGCTCCACCAGCTCGGCGTCGTGCCGGCCCTCGACGTAGATGCGGCTGGGCAGGGCCACCTTGGCGCGCTCGGCCGGACCGGCGACCGAGCCGGAGGCGGTCCGGCGCACGGAGGGCGTCCCGGCCCGGGCCGCGACGACCAGGGTCACCGGCCGGCCCTCGTCCAGGAAGCCCGGACCGAGCGGGAAGCTGCGAAGCTTCCCGCGGCGGTCCTCCAGGACCACGATGCCCCGCTCCACCCGCACGACCGCGCCGACGAAGCCGGTGGTCGCGTCCTCCAGCACCTGGCCGGGCTTCACGGGCAGCTCGGTGCTGACCGGCTTGCCGGCGCGCTGCCAGCCCGGGGTCAGGACGTCGTCGGCGTAGCGGTCGGTCGGGGAGCTCACCGGGCGAGCGTAGGCGAGGACCGGGCCGGTGCCGGGGACCGCACCGCGCTCGCCGGCTTGCGGTGCGGTGGTTGGCTGGTCCTGTGGCGGCGATGTCGATGTTCCCCCTCGGGTCCGTGCTGTTCCCGCACATGCCGCTGCGGCTGCGCGTGTTCGAGGAGCGCTACCTGGTCATGCTCAGCGAGCTGGTGCAGGCGGCGGACACCCGCTTCGGCGTCGTGCTCATCGAGCGCGGCTTCGAGGTCGGCGGCGGGGAGCACCGGTTCGGCGTGGGCACGACCGCCGAGGTCGCCCACGTCGGCGCCGAGGACGGCATCGTCGTGCTGAGCGCCCAGGGGGCCGAGCGTTTCGAGGTGCAGACGTGGCTGGAGGACGCCCCCTACCCCCGGGCCGAGGTGAACGTGCTGCCGGAGCTGGAGTGGGACGAGGCCCTGGAGCCGCTCCGCGCCCGAGACCGAGCAGCTGGTGCGCCGGACGCTGGCCCAGGCCAGCGAGTTCGCCGAGGGCGTCTGGCCGGCGGGCGTCGAGCTGGCCGACGAGCCGGTGGCGGCGCTCTGGCAGCTGGCTGCCATCGCCCCGCTCACTGCGCTCGACCAGGTGACGCTGCTGCGGGCGACCTCGGCGGAGAGCCTGCTGCTGAGCACCGCCGAGCTGACCCGCGACGCCGCGCTGGCGTGGGAGACGCCCTGGCCGCAGGACTGACGGCCGAGGGGCGGCCCTAGCGGGGGGCGGGTCCGGTCGAGCCCCGCCGGACCAGCTCGATCGGGAGCAGCACCTGCCGCGGGACGGCTGCGGCGTCCACCAGCAGGCGTCCCACCTCGCGCCCGCGCTCGCGGATCGGCTGCCTGCACCGTCGTCAGGTCACGTGGTTCGGCGTCGGCGATGTCGTCGAAGCCGCACACCGAGACCTGCCCGGGGACGTCGACCCCCAGCTCGGCGAGCGCCGTCAGCGCGCCCAGGGCCAGCACGTCGCTGAGCCCGACCACCGCGGTCGGCGGCTCGGGCTGGGCCATCAGCGCACGGGCGGCGGCGGCGCCGGAGGCCAGGGCGTTGTGCCCGCCGCTGACCAGGGTGACCCGGCCCGGCATGGCCTGCTGCAGGCCGCGCAGCCGGGACGCGTAGTCGAGGAACGTCACCTCGTCGGGGTCGAGGTCGACGACCTCGCGGCCGGCCGGCGCGTTCCGCTCCACCAGCACCGCCACGTCGCGGTGGCCCAGCGCCGCCAGGTGCTCCCCGACGAGCACGCCGCCGCGCAGGTCGTCGATCGCCACCCAGGAGGCCTCGGGGTCGTCGCGGATGTCGGTGCCCACGAAGCGGATGCCGCGGGCCCGCGCCAGCGCCGCCGCCGGGTGCTGCTCGGGCAGGCACATGATCGTCAGGGCGTCGATGCTGGCGCGCTGGATCGCGGTGACGTCGGGCTCGTTGCCCGAGAACGCGAGGGGCATCAGCAGCACGCTCGTCTGGTGCTGTTCGACGACCTCGCTGAGGCCGGTGAGGAACTCCACGGCGAACGGGTCGGAGAAAGCGTAGGAGAGCTGCTCGGTCAGCAGCACCCCGACCGCGCCGGAGCGACCCACCCGGAGCGTGCGGGCGGCGGCGTCGGGTCCGGCGTAGCCCAGCTCGGCCGCCGTGGCGAGGATGCGCTCCCGCAGCTCGCTGGAGAGCTGGTCGGGACGGTTGTAGGCGTTGGACACCGTCGCGGGGGAGACCCCCAGCGTCGCCGCCAGCGTCTTGACCGTCACCCGGCTCATCGCCGCCCGCCCCTTCCCGCTGAGTTGTCAGAACCTGTGGCGGTCCTGGCCGCCACCCAGTCTGACAAGTCGGCCGTCACGCGAGCGGGAGATGACGGCGGGTCTGGGCGCGGCCGGCCAGGGCGGCGTAGCCCGGAGCCACCCCGCCGGCGATGTGCTCCGCGGGATAGGGCCAGCTCCCCGCGCTCAGCGCGTCCGCCTCGGGCACTCCGGACTCGACGAGCCGGGTCAGCTCACCCGAGACCGCGGCGACGCGGCCGCGGGTGCCGAAGACGAACTCGCGGTCGACGGGGTCACCGTGCCCGGGGACGGCCCGGGTGGTGCCCGTCATCAGGCCGATGACGCCGTCGAGGGTGGCTCCCCAGGCGTGCGGGACGCTGTCGGGACCCCACCAGGGGGCTGCGGTCTCCGGCGTGGGCGCCGACTCCACCAGGTCGCCGACGAACGAGCAGGTCGGCGTCGGGCACCACGACGACGAGGTCGCCGGCGGTGTGACCGGGGCCGAGGTGCGCCACCTCGACGCGACGCCCGCCGAGGTCCAGCGCCGCGGCCACGGCGATCTCCCGGGCGGGGGGCAGCAGCGAGGCCACCTCGACGCCGAGCGCCCGGGCCGCTTCCGCGTTGGCCGCCGACGCCAGCGTCGCGGGCAGGGTCTCGTGGCCCAGCGTCGGCACGTCGGCGAAAGGCCGCCAGCCCGAACAGGTGGTCGGCGTGGCCGTGGGTGACGACGACGCCCACCAGCGGCAGAGCCGTCACCGCCTCCACGGCGCGGCGGACCGCCGCCCCCTGCGCGGGGCTGGAGCCGGTGTCGACCAGGAGCGCTCCCGTCGCGCCCAGCACCAGGCCGAGGTTCACCGCGTCCGGCTCAGCCACGCACACGAGGACGCCGTCGGCGACCTCCCGCCAGGGGCCGAGGGAGAAGGACGGAGCCGGTGGGCCGCCGGGGGCGTGGGATGCCGGAGGCTGCTGGTCCATCCCGCTAGACTGGCACTCTGGCCATCTGAGTGCCAATCCGGCCCGCGGACGCTGCTCCGGTCCGGATCCGGTCGCCGGGGGCCGGGGGCCGGCCGGCTGACGGCACCGACCCGACAGGAGGGGACATGGACGATCGCAAGCTCGAAGTGCTGCGCGCCATCGTGACCGACTACGTGTCCAGCCAGGAGCCGGTCGGGTCCAAGGCCCTGGTGGAGCGGCACGACCTCGGCGTCTCCCCGGCCACGGTCCGCAACGACATGGCCGCGCTGGAGGAGGAGGGCTACATCACCCAGCCCCACACCAGCGCCGGACGGATCCCCACCGACAAGGGCTACCGGCTGTTCGTCGACCGGCTGGGCACGGTCAAACCGCTGTCGCCGGCCGAGCAGAAGGCGATCCACACCTTCCTCTCGGGCGCCGCGGATCTCGACGACGTGCTGGTGCGCACGGTGCGGCTGCTCGCCCAGGTCACCCAGCAGGTGGCGATCGTGCAGTACCCGACGATCAGCCACTCGACCGTCCGCCACGTGGAGGTCGTCTCGCTCTCCACCTCACGCATGCTGCTGATCCTCATCACCTCCACCGGTCGGATCGAGCAGCGCGCCCTGGAGCTGCCCGACCACGAGGCCGAGACGCTGGCCCGGCTGCGCGGCGCTGCTCAACGGGGCGGCGGTCGGTCACCCCTCCTCGGTGGCGGCGGCTCGGCTGAGCGCCCTCACCGAGGAGCTGCCCGGGCGACCTCGCCGCCATCGGGCAGGTGGCCGTGGCCACCCTGCTGGAGATGTTGAGCAGTGAGGCGTCGAGCCGGATGGTCGTCGGCGGCATGCCCAACCTCACCCGCTACGGCGCCGAGTTCGAGACGACGGTCAAGCCCGTCCTCGAGGCGCTCGAGGAGCAGGTGGTGCTGCTCAAGCTGATGGGGGAGGCCACGACGGCCGACGCCGTCACCGTGCGCATCGGCCAGGAGAACCCGTACAAGGAACTACAGTCGACCTCCGTCGTCGCGAGCGGCTACGGCAGCCAGCTCGACGTCTTCGCCACGCTGGGCGTCGTCGGACCCACCCGGATGGACTACCCCTCCACCATGGCGTCGGTGCGTGCCGTCGCCCGCTACGTAGGCCGCTTCCTCTCCGAAGGGTGATCACCCCACACCATGAGCTCTGACTACTACGAGATCCTCGGCGTCACGCGGGACGCGACGCCGGAGCAGATCAAGAAGGCCTACCGCCAGCTGGCCATGAAGCTGCACCCCGACGTGGCCACCGAGGCCGACGCCGGCGACCGCTTCAAGAAGGTCGCCGAGGCCTACGAGGTCCTGCAGGATCCGAAGAAGCGCGACCTCTACGACCGCGGCGGTGACCCGCTCGGCGGCGGGATGGGAGGTTTCGGGGGCGGTGGCTTCGGCGGCGGTGGGGCCGGCGGGTTCGACTTCACCAACCTCGTGGACGCGATGTTCGGCCAGCAGTCCAGCCGGGGACCGCGCTCGCGGGTGCGTCGCGGCCAGGATGCCCTGGTCCGGCTGGAGCTGGAGCTGGCCGAGGCGGCTTTCGGCGCCACCAAGCCGCTGCAGGTCGACACGGCGGTGCTGTGCCCCCGGTGCAGCGGCTCCGGCGCGCGTGAGGGGTCGGAGCCCGAGACCTGCCGCACCTGCCACGGCCAGGGTGACGTCACCCACGTGCAGCGCTCGTTCATCGGGGACATCCGCACCACCCAGCCGTGTCCGACCTGCCGTGGCTACGGCACGGTCATCCCCGACCCGTGCGTCGAGTGCTCCGGTGACGGCCGCATCCGCTCCTCGCGCACCATCAACGTCAAGATCCCGGCTGGGGTGAGCACCGGCAACCGGATCCACCTCTCCTCCCACGGCGAGGTCGGCCCCGGCGGTGGGCCGGCGGGTGACCTGTACGTGGAGCTCGCGGTCGCCCAGCACGAGGTGTTCCGCCGCGAGGGCGACGACCTCGAGGTGGTCGTCAAGATCCCGATGACGGCGGCCGCCCTGGGTACCGAGGTGGCGGTGGCCACGCTGGAGGCCGACCTCGAGGACGCCGACGAGGCCGACCGCAGCGTCCAGGTCGCCGTCCCGGCCGGCACCCAGTCCGGCACCCGGGTCGCGCTGGAGGGCAAGGGCGTTCCGCGGCTGCGTTCCAGCGGCCGCGGGCAGCTGGGCGTGACGCTGCTGGTCCAGACCCCCACCCGGATGGACGAGGAGCAGCGCGAGCTGATCCGCCAGCTCGCCGAGCTCCGCGGCGAGACGGGTTTCGAGGGCACGGTGCAGAAGCACGGCCGCGGGGTCTTCGGGCGTCTGCGCAACGCTTTCGCCGGCCAGTGATCCTGCGCTGCCGGCCCGGTGGGTCGGGAACGTGACGGCGCCCCTCTTCCTGCTGGAGACCCTCGCCGACCCGCTGCCGGTGGTCGGCTCGGACCTGGAGCTCGGTGGTGACGAGGGCCGGCACGCCGCTGTGGTCCGGCGGATCGCGGCCGGTGAGCAGGTGCTGGTGGCCGACGGCCGCGGCCGTGGCGTCCGGGCCGAGGTGACGGCGGCCAGCAGGACGGGCCTCACGCTGCGGGTGCTCGGGCACCTGGCGGCGCCCGCTCCGGCGGTCCGGGTGGTGGTCGTGCAGGCGCTGGCCAAGGGTGACCGCTCCGAGCTGGCGGTGGAGATGCTGACCGAGGTCGGGGTCAGCGAGATCTGGCCGTGGCAGGCCTCCCGGTCGATCGTCCGCTGGTCGCCGGAGCGGAGCGAGAAGTCCCTGGAGCGGTGGCGCTCCACGGCGCGCGAGTCCACCAAGCAGTCCCGGCGGCTGACCCAGCCGAGCCTGCGGCCGGTGCTCAACACCGCCCAACTCTGCACCGAGCTGGCCGGGGTGGAGCTGGCGCTGGTCCTGCACGAGGACGCCACGACCACCCTGCGCGAGGTCGTGCTCCCGGAGCGGGGCACCGTCGCGCTGGTGGTCGGCCCCGAGGGCGGGATCGCACCCGAGGAGCTGGAGCGCTTCGCCGCGGCGGGCGCACGGGTCGTCTCGGTCAGCGACGCCGTCCTGCGCACCTCGACCGCCGGCGTGGTCGCCGTCGCGGGCCTGCTGCTGCGCTGAGGGGTTCGACTCCCGGGTCAGGGGCGCCGTCGTGCCGTAGTCTCGGTCACTGCCGAGCAGGGCCCCGGACGCAGGGCCGTCCGGGAAGGAAGTATGGAGAGCGAGCCACAGCCGCTGGTCGCCCAGCGCTACCGCCTGGTCGAGCGTGTCGGCTCGGGCGGCATGGGCGTGGTCTGGGAGGCCTGGGACGAGCGCCTCGAGCGGCGGGTCGCCCTCAAACAGCTCCGTACCCAGGCCGGCATCTCCGAGGAGGAGGCCGAGCTCGCCAAGAACCGGGCCATGCGGGAGGCCCGCATCACCGCCCGGCTGCACCACCGGTACGCCGTCCCGGTCTTCGACGTGGTCGTGCACGAGGGGCAGCCCTGCCTCATCATGCAGTTCGTCCCCTCCATGCCGCTGTCCGCCCTGCTGCGCGAAGGTGGCCCGCTGACCCCGGACGAGGCCGCCCGCCTGGGCGCCGAGGTGAGCTCGGCCCTGGCCGCCGCCCACCAGCTCGGCATCGTGCACCGCGACGTGAAGCCCGGCAACATCCTGGTCACCGACGACGGGCACGCGCTGATCAGCGACTTCGGCATCTCCCACGCCCTGGGCGACGCGACCCTGACCTCCACCGGGCTGCTGCACGGCACCCCTGCCTACCTGGCGCCCGAGGTCGCGCGAGGCACCGACGCGAGCGCCGCCTCCGACGTCTACTCCCTCGGCGCCACCCTGTACGCCGCCATGGAGGGCGAGCCCCCGTTCGGGACGGACGCGAACTCGATCGCCCTGCTGCACCGGGTCGCGTCGGGGGAGTACCCGCCGCCCCGCCACAGCGCCGGTCTGGCGCCACTGCTGACGCGGATGCTGGCGCGCGAGCCGGACGACCGGCCCACGATGGCCGAGGTCGCCGACGAGCTCGCCCGCGCCGCCCAGCCGGGCTCCGACCCACGTCCGGCCCCGCCGCTGCCGACGCTGCCGCTCGCCCCGCTGCCGGACGCCGACGACCCGACCCCGACCCCGACCCCGACCCCACCCACGGTCGCGGCCGCTGCCCCGGCTGCCTCTCCGGCCGCTGCCTCCCGGCCGCTGCCGCGGCCGCCCCTGCGGCGGCTGCCGCTTCGCCGTCGCGGCCGGTACCGGCTCCGGAACGCCCCGCCCCGGCGGTGGCGCCGACCGCCCGCGCGGGCGCCGACCGCCCACGGCGGCGGCTGCTGCCGGTGCTGCTGGGTCTGGTGGCCCTGCTCGCGGTCGGTGCCCTGGCGCTCACGCAGCTGAGCCCCGACCCGGTTGGCACCGCCGCGCCCGACTCGCAGCGCTCGAGCGCCACCGACGGCGCCGACCCGGGACCGTCCGAGCCATCGAGTGACGACGAGCCGGAACCGAGCGCCGAGCCGTCGAGCGAACCGGCCCCCTCCACCACCCGGACCCCGTCGGCCACGCCCACCCCGGAGCCCACCCGGACGCGGACGCCCTCTCCCAAGCCCTCCCCGAGTCCGTCCCGCGACGGCGGCGGGGAGCCGACCGCCGGCGAGCTGGTAGCGGCCGTCCGCACCTACTACGGGCTGGTCCCCGACGACACCGACGACGCCTGGCCGCTGCTCACGGAGCGGTACCAGGCGCGCACGGCCGGCGGGCGCGACTCCTTCGAGAACTTCTGGGACGAGATCGAGGAGGTGTCGGTCCGGCAGGTCCGGGGCACCCCGCCCGGCGGCGCCGAGGCCGTGGTCACCTACACCTACGACGACCGGGTGGTGCAGGAGCGGACCTCCTTCCGTTTCGTGGAGCAGGACGGGGTGCTGAAGATCGACGACTCGACGGTGATCAGCAGCTCGACCTCCTAGTCCCGGGCCCGAAAGCGCGTGGCAGGCTGGAGCCATGAGCGACACGACGCAGTCCTACGAGCAGACTCCCGACCGTGAGGAGCAGCTCGACCAGGACCAGCTGCAGCCGTACCACAACCTCGAGGACCGGGGCGTCGAGGACGCCCTCGACGAGGGCTACTCCCCGCCCGAGAAGCCGTCGGTGCTGATGCGCGAGGGCGAGCACGACACCCTGGACGCCCGGCTGTCGGAGGAGGTCCCCGAGGCGGACCCCTTCGCCAAGACCGAGCAGGAGAAGTCGCTGGACGACGGCGTCTCCGACGAGTCCGACTTCCTCGACACCGAGACCGGCGACGAGCGGGCCGGGCGCCTGATGGACGTCAACGAGGGCATCGGTCCGGACGACGAGGGCGCCATGGTCGCCACGGACGCCGGGATCGACGCCGGGGCGGCCAGCGCCGAGGAGGCCGCCATGCACGTCGTCCCGGAGGACGAGCAGGCCTGAGGCCGACCCCGCTGGGCCGGGGCGGGACGGGCAGCCGGGGCAGTCGAACCGAAAGGAATCTCCTGTCCCCGGCCGCGGTTGACTAGGATGTTCCCATCGACCACGTCAGCGGGCTGCCCGTCAGCCCCGTCTCCAGCGAGGAAAACCCCTGAGTAGAGCAGACAGCCCGGCCCGTACCGGCAGCCCCGTGCAGCCCCGTCCCCTCGGTGCCCCGCAGGCCGAGGAGCCCGCGCTGGACGAGATCCGCCGGGTGACCGTGCCGGTCTCGGTCGAGATGGTCAACATCCTCGGCCCCCGCGACGAGTTCCTGCGGATCCTGGAACGTGAGCTCACCGCCAGCATCCACGTCCGGGGCAACGAGATCACCCTGACCGGTTCCGCTGCCGAGGTCGACGCCGCCGCCGAGGTGCTCACCGAGCTCGTCACGGTCCTGCGGACCGGGCAGGGGCTCACCGCCGACGCGGTCGAGCGCACCTGCTCCATGGTCGTGGGCCGGGAGGAGACGCACCCCTCCGACGTGCTGACCCAGAACATCCTGTCCTCGCGCGGCAAGACGATCCGCCCGAAGACGCTGAACCAGAAGCGCTACGTCGACGCCATCGACAAGCACACCGTCGTGTTCGGCATCGGTCCGGCCGGCACGGGCAAGACCTACCTGGCCGTGGCCAAGGCGGTCCAGGCCCTGCAGGCCAAGCAGGTCAACCGCATCATCTTGACCCGGCCCGCCGTCGAGGCGGGGGAGCACCTCGGCTTCCTGCCCGGCACGCTGAACGACAAGATCGACCCCTACCTGCGGCCGCTGTACGACGCGCTGCACGACATGCTCGACCCCGACTCCATCCCGCGTCTGCTGACGGCGGGGACGATCGAGGTCGCGCCGCTGGCCTACATGCGGGGTCGGACCCTGAACGACGCCTTCATCATCCTCGACGAGGCCCAGAACACCTCGATGGAGCAGATGAAGATGTTCCTGACCCGGCTGGGCTTCGGCTCGAAGATCGTGGTCACCGGTGACGTCACCCAGGTCGACCTGCCCGGGGGCACCCGCAGCGGGCTGCGCGAGGTCCAGGCGATCCTCGACGACGTGGCCGACATCTCGTTCAACCACCTGACCAACCACGACGTCGTCCGGCACAAGCTGGTCGGGCGGATCGTCGAGGCCTACGACGTGTTCGAGGCCAAGCAGCCGCCGCCGGCCCGCGGTCACCGGTGAGGAAGCACTCATGAGCGTCGACCTCAACAACGAGTCCGGTCTGGAGGCTGACAGTCCCGGCCTGGTCCGGCTGGCCACCTTCGCCCTCGACCAGCTGCGCATCCACCCGCAGGCCGAGCTCTCCATCCTGCTCGTCGACGAGGACACCATGTCGGCGTACCACGAGAAGTACATGGGGGAGCCGGGCCCGACCGACGTCCTCAGCTTCCCGATGGACGAGCTCCACCCGCCCGAGGACGACGAGGAGCCCCCGCGGGGGATGCTCGGCGACATCGTGCTCTGCCCCGCGGTGACCGCCCGGCAGGCGGGTGAGCACGACCGCTCCGCCGACGCCGAGGCCGAGTACCTGCTCGTGCACGGCATCCTGCACCTGCTCGGCTACGACCACGGCGACGACGAGGAGAAGGCCGCGATGTTCGGCCTCAAGGACCGCGTGCTGGCCGCGTGGGCCGAGGAGCGGCCGGACCGGGCGGTCCGCTCGTGAACCAGCAGGACTGGGCCCAGCTGGGCGTGGCGCTGGTGCTGGTGGTGCTCGCCGGGCTGACCGCCGCCGCCGAGGCCGCCCTGTACTCCTTCTCCAAGGCGCGGGCCGACCGGCTCGTCGTCGACAACGTGCCGGGCGCGGCCCGGGTGCGCAAGATCGCCGACGACCCACCGCGCTTCCTCAACACCGCGCTGCTGCTGCGCACGATCTTCGAGATCTCCGCGATCGTGCTGGTGGCGCTGGTGGTGTTCGGGATCTTCCCGACCACCAGCGAGCGGGTGCTGATCACCGCCGGGTCGATGATCGTGGTCTCCTACATCTTCTGGGGGGTCGCTCCGCGCACCCTCGGACGCCAGCACGCGAACCAGATCGCCTGCGCCGCGGCGGGCCCGCTCGTCGCGTTCACCCGGGTCCTCGGCCCGATCCCGCGGCTGCTGATCATGATCGGCAACGCCCTGACCCCCGGGCGGGGGTTCGTGGACGGCCCGTTCGCCACCGAGGCGGAGCTGCGCGAGATGGTCGACTACGCCGAGGCCAGCGCGGTGATCGAGTCGGGGGAGCGGAAGATGATCCACTCCGTCTTCGACCTCGGCAACACCATCGTCCGCGAGGTCATGGTCCCGCGCACCGACATGGTGTTCATCGAGGAGCACAAGACGCTGCGGCAGGCGGTCTCGCTGTCCCTGCGATCGGGGTTCAGCCGGATCCCGGTCATCCGCGAGGGTCTGGACGACGTCGTCGGCGTGCTGTACCTCAAGGACGTCATCAAGCGGGTCTACGACTCCCCGGGCACCCAGTCGACCGAGCGCGTCGGCCCGATGATGCGGCCCCCGGTCTGGTGCCCGGACTCCAAGCCGGTGGACGAGCTGCTGCAGGAGATGCAGGCCAAGCGGGTGCACCTGGTGATCGTCGTCGACGAGTTCGGCGGGACGGCCGGCATGGCCACCATCGAGGACATCCTCGAGGAGATCGTCGGCGAGATCACCGACGAGTACGACGAGGAGAACAACGACATCACCGACCTCGGCGAGGGTCGCTTCCGGGTCTCCTCGCGGCTGCCGCTGGACGAGCTCGGCGACCTGTTCCACCTCGAGCTGCACGACGAGGACGTCGAGACCGTGGGCGGGCTGATGGCCAAGCAGCTGAACAAGGTGCCGATCGCCGGGTCGGTGGTCACCTTCGAGGGCCTGGAGCTGCTCGCCGAGCGCTCGACCGGCCGCCGGAACCGGATCGGCACCGTGGTGGCCAGCCGGGTGCAGAGCGACGAGTCGGCCGACGAGGGCCGGTCCGAGGACCAGCGCCCCGACGACCGCCGGACCGATGCGGCCACCCGCCTGGTCGCGGACGAGACGACGCCGGTCGGATGAGCACCCCGCCACCGGAGCCCACCGACCCCGAGGACGTCAAGATCCTCACCCTCGCCCGGGCCGCGCTGGCGCGCACGGGAGCCCGTCAGGGCGCCTGCGTCCGCGACACCGACGGGCGCACCTACGCCGGCACCAGTGTGGACCTCCCTCACCTGCGGCTCTCCGCGGTCGCGGTCGCGGTCGCGATGGCCGTCTCCTCCGGGGCCGAGGGCCTGGAGGCCGTCGCGCTGTCCAGCGCCGACGACCCCACCGACGACGATCTCGCGGTCGTCGCCGACCTCCCCGGCCAGGACGTGGTGCTCTGGCAGGCCGACCCCCGGGGCCAGCTTCGACACAGGGTCGACGTCCATGCCCGCACCTGAGACCGGACCCGTGCCCGCACCGTCGCCCGGGCAGATGTCCTCGACGGCACCGGCCGGGTTCCGGTCCGGCTTCGCCTGCTTCGTCGGCCGTCCGAACGCGGGCAAGTCGACGTTGACCAACGCCCTGGTCGGCAGCAAGATCGCCATCGCCTCGTCCAAGCCGCAGACCACCCGGCACGCCATCCGGGGCATCGTCCACCGCTCCGACGCCCAGCTGGTGCTGATCGACACCCCCGGCCTGCACAAGCCGCGGACCCTGCTCGGGGAGCGCTTGAACGACCTGGTCCGGGGCACCTGGACCGAGGTGGACGTCATCGGGGTCTGCCTGCCGGCGAACCAGAGGATCGGTCCCGGAGACACCTACCTGGTGGGCGAGATCGCCAACCTGCCCCGCAAGCCGCTGCTGGTGGCCGTGGCCACGAAGTCCGACCTGGTCAGCCCGCAGCGGATGGCCGAGCACCTGATGGCGATCTCGGCGCTGGAGGAGAAGCTGGGGATCCGCTGGGAGCACATCATCCCGGTCTCCGCCGTCGGCGACGACCAGCTCGACGTGCTGGCCGACACCCTCGTCACCCTGCTGCCGGAGGGCCCCCCGCTCTACCCGGACGGCGAGATCACCGACGAGCCCGAGGAGACCCTGGTCGCCGAGCTGATCCGGGAGGTGGCTCTCGAAGGCGTCCGGGACGAGCTGCCGCACTCGATCACCGTGGTCGTGGAGGAGATGAACCTCCGCGAGGGCCGGCCGCCGGAGAAGCCGCTGCTGGACGTGTTCGCCTCGATGGTCGTGGAGCGCGACTCCCAGAAGGGCATCATCATCGGCCACAAGGGGGAGCGGCTGCGCGACATCGGCGCCGCCGCCCGCCACCAGATCGAGGCGCTGCTGGGCACGCCGGTGTACCTCGACCTGCGGGTGAAGGTGCTGAAGGAGTGGCAGCGCGACGCCAAGCACCTCAACCGGCTCGGCTTCTGAGGCCACCGGTGCGACGACCGGTCCCCGAGCCGGGGACCGGACGTCTCACACCGACGTCAGCTGACCGGCCGAGGCCACGCTCTCGCCGGCGGCGTCCAGACCCAGCTCGTGCATGTGGAAGACCCGGTCGAGCCGGTAGCCCAGCGCCTCGTTGACCGCGATCATGTGGGTGTTGTCGGCCTGGTTCCAGGTCTCGACGACCTCCACCTGCGGCTCCACCTCCGCCAGCCACGCCATCATCTCGATCTTGAGCAGCAGCCCCAGCCGGTGGCCACGGTGCTCACGCGCCACGGCCGTGTCGCCCTGAGAGGCCCAGGTCGGCCGCCGCGGCGTGGTCAGCACCATGGTGTGGCCGCCCAGCGCGCCCGTCGCGCGCTGCCGGGCCACCACCCGGTACAGGCGGTCGCCCCGCCCCTCCCGGGCCGCCTCGATGTCGCGGACCAGCCCGGTGTCGTACACCTCGCGCTCCCAGGTCAGGTCTCCCATGGGGGCGTCGTTGATGGACTCGGCGACCACGGCGATCTCGGCCACCAGCTTTTCCGACAGCGGCGGGGTCAGGCGCTCCAGGTGGTACCCCGACGCCGCAGCCTCCGCCTCCGCCCGGAGCCGGGCGATCTCGGCCGGGTCGACGTCGACCAGCCGCTGGCGCCGTCGGGCGTCATGGCTGGCGTAGTGGAACCCCTTGCCCGCCAGGAACGCCGCTGCACCGGCGTCGTCGGAGGGACAGCCCATCCAGACCGTGGTCCGCTCGGCCTCGCGGGTGCGCCGCAGCACCTCAGCCATCATCGCGGAGCCGTGACCGCGACGGCGGACGCGCGGGTGAACGGTGATGCCGGCCCAGACGAGGTGCCGGTTGTCACGGAAGGGCAGTTCGATGGCGAGCACACCCACCGGCTCCGCGCCCGGCTCGGGCACGTGGAGGTACTGCTCTTCCGGGTGCAGGTCCCAGCCGTAGCGGAGCCACGCCTGGTGGAGCTCGAGGTCGTGCTCGGGAGCCGTGGGGTCGTCGACGCGGCGCGAGGCTTCGAGGATCTCCACCGCCGCGCCGACCGCCTCGAGGTCGTCGGGCTGCACACGGACAAAGGGCATGAACCCAGCGTGGACCCGGGCTGCCGCTCTGGCCACCGGTTTTCCAGCCCTGCTTGTTGCCCGCGGGCCAGCCGCGTTAGGGTGACGGCATGGCTGGCACCGAGCGTCTCGTCGCGCTCCTCCTTCGCTGCCGCAGCGAGGCCCTCTAAGGGCTGGCATCCTCGCTGCGGAGTCCGAGCGCGCCCGGCCTGCTCCCGACGAACCCAGCGAGGAACGCATGACCACCACCCCTGACCGCACGTCGTTCGGCACCCGCCCCCAGTCGGTGCCGGCCCAACAGCCCAGCCCGATGCCGTACCGGCGCTACCGCGCCTTCCCCCCCATCGACCTGCCGGACCGCACCTGGCCCGCCCAGCAGATCACCGCCGCGCCCCGGTGGCTCTCCACCGACCTGCGCGACGGCAACCAGGCCCTCATCGACCCGATGACGCCGGCCCGCAAGCACAAGATGTTCGACCTGCTGGTGCGCATGGGCTACAAGGAGATCGAGGTCGGCTTCCCGTCCGCGAGCCAGTTCGACTTCGACTTCGTCCGCCAGCTCATCGAGCGCGGCCGATCCCCGACGACGTGACGATCTCGGTGCTGACCCAGGCCCGCGAGGACCTCATCGAGCGGACCGCCGAGTCCCTGGTCGGAGCGCGGGCGGCGACGATCCACCTCTACAACGCCACGGCACCACTGTTCCGGCGGGTCGTCTTCGGCGTCGACAAGCCCGAGTGCATCGCCCTGGCCACCCGGGGCACCGAGCTGGTGATGAAGTACGCCGAGCAGCACCTGGGCGACGTCGAGTTCGGCTACCAGTACTCGCCCGAGATCTTCACCGGCACCGAGCTGGACTTCGCCGTCGAGGTCTGCGACGCGGTGATGGACGTCTGGCAGCCCAGTGCCGGGCGCGAGATCATCCTCAACCTGCCCGCCACCGTCGAGATGGCCACGCCGAACGTCTACGCCGACCAGATCGAGTGGTTCAGCCGGCAGGTGCGCAACCGCGAGCACGTCGCCATCTCGCTGCACCCGCACAACGACCGGGGCACGGCGACGGCCGCCACCGAGCTGGCGCCTGATGGCCGGAGCGGACCGGGTCGAGGGCTGCCTCTTCGGCCACGGCGAGCGGACCGGCAACGTCGACCTGGTCACCCTGGGCATGAACCTGTTCAGCCAGGGCGTCGACCCGAAGATCGACTTCTCCGACATCGACGAGATCCGTCGCACGGTGGAGTACTGCACCAACCTGCCGGTCCACCCGCGCCACCCCTACGCGGGCGACCTGGTCTACACCGCCTTCTCCGGCTCCCACCAGGACGCCATCAAGAAGGGGCTGGAGGCCCTGGAGAAGCAGGCCAGGGCCGAGGGCGTGCCCGTGTCCGAGCTGATGTGGGAGGCCCCGTACCTGCCCATCGACCCGCACGACGTCGGCCGTTCCTACGAGGCCGTCATCCGGGTGAACAGCCAGTCCGGCAAGGGCGGTGTCGCCTACATCATGAAGTCCGAGCACCGGCTCGACCTGCCCCGTCGGCTCCAGATCGAGTTCAGCCGGGTCGTCCAGTCCCACACCGACAGCGACGGCGGCGAGGTCGGCGCCGGCCGGCTCTGGGACATCTTCACCACCGAGTACCTCGCCCCGCAGTCCCCGCTCAGCCTGCTGGGGGTCACCTCGGCTTCGGCCAGCGGACAGCACGACTCCGTGGAGGCCACCGTCGTCGACCGCGGCCGCGAGCGCCAGATCTCCGGTGAGGGCAACGGACCCGTCTCCGCCTTCGTCGACGCGCTGACGTCCCTGGGGCACCACGTCCGGGTCCTCGACTACGCCGAGCACGCCCTCTCCTCCGGCGGCGACGCGCTGGCTGCGGCCTACGTCGAGTGCGAGATCGGGGACGGCGAGAACAGCGTCGTCGCCTGGGGGGTCGGCATGGACGCGAACATCGTCACCGCCTCCCTCAAGGCCGTCACCTCGGCGGTCAACCGCACTGCCGGCTGACCGTCTCCAGGCGCAGCTCGCCGGACCGTTGACAGCCGTGCCGGGAAGGAGGAGGTTGGGCGGCGTAGGTCAGGCCGCCACCGCTGGGTCAGCGCGACGCTGACGGGGCTCACCAGTGCTTCCCTCAGGCCACCTCGCTGGAGAGCCCGCCGTGACCGGACTGCTCGACCGAGCGCTCACCCTGAGGGGACCTGCATGACCGACACATCGCTACGTCCACCGGCTCTGCAGGCCCTCGAAGGGCGGCTGACCTGGCCGTCGGACCCGGGCTACGACCAGGCGCGGGCGGTGTTCAACGCGATGTTCGACCGCCGGCCCGCCGTGATCGTGCGGTGCCAGGACCCTGACGACGTGGTGCAGGCCCTGGCCTACGCCCGGGCCACGGGCTCCGGGCTGACCGTCTACGGGGGTGGTCACGGCGTCACCGGCGCGGCGGTGGCCGACGGAGCGGTCTGCATCGACCTGCGCGGCATGAAGGACGTCGAGATCGACCCGGTGGCGCGGGTCGCCCGGGTGGGGGGCGGCTGCACCTGGGGCGAGTTCGACGCCGCCGCCCAGGAGCACGGGCTGGCGGTGACGGGTGGCCGGGTCCCGAGCACCGGGGTGGTCGGGCTGGCGCTGGGCAGCGGCAGCGGGTGGCTGGAGCGCTCCCTCGGCTTCACCTGCGACAACCTGCTGGCCGCCGAGGTGGTCACCGCCGACGGGCGGGTCGTGACCGCGTCGGAGGAGTCGAACCCTGACCTGTTCTGGGGGCTTCGCGGCGGGGGCGGGAACTTCGGTGTCGTGACCCAGATGACCCTCCGCCTGCACGAGGTCGGCCCCATCGTGCTGGGTGGGATGCTGCTCTACCCGGCGGCGGAGGCGCGGGACGTCCTGCAGTTCTGGACCAGCTTCATGGAGACGGCGCCCGACGAGGCCGGCGGCGCGTTCGCGTTCATCACCGCGCCACCGGCGGACTTCGTGCCGGAGGAGCTGCGCGGGCAGCCCGCCGTCGCGGTCATCGTCTGCTACCACGGCGATGTTGAGCAGGGCCAGCAGGTGCTGGCTCCGCTGCTGGGCCACGGCACGCCGGCCGTCGCCATGGTCCAGCCGATGCCCTACGTTGCGGTGCAGCAGCTGATCGAGGGCGGCAACCCGCACGGCATGCGCAACTACTGGTCGGCGGACTTCTACGAGGAGCTGCCCGACGAGGCGCTGGAGACGCTGTGTGCCGCCTCGACGCGGCCGGTGTCGCCGATGGCGCAGATCATCGTCGTGCACGGTGGCGGCGCCATCGCCAAGACCCCGGAGGACGCGACGGCCTTCGGAAACCGCGCCGCGAAGTACAACATCCACTACCTCTCGATGTGGCCCGACCCGAGCCAGGACGACACCAACATCGCCTACACCCGGGACATCCTCGAGGTCATGAAGCCGTGGTCGACGGGGGGTGTGTACCTGAACTACATCGGGGACGAGGGCCGGGCGCGGGTGCGCTCCGCCTTCTCTGCGGAGAAGTGGGAGCGGCTGCAGTCGCTGAAGCGGAGCTGGGACCCCGACAACGTCTTCCGCCACAACCAGAACATCCCGCCGGCCTGACGCGGCACCAGCCACCGCCGGAGCGTGCGGGCCCGGTGGGTCAGCGCTCCACGTGCACCAGGGAGCGGAGGTTGCGGTCCAGGTGCCAGGTCGTGAAGGCCGACGTGATCCCGCTGGCCTCGCGGGCGGTGGCGGACTGCACGTCGCGGGTGTCGACCCAGCGCCCCTCGAGCAGCGCCCCCAGCAGCTCCAGCGTGTCGGGGGAGGGACGTGACGCCCCGGCGGGCCGGCAGCGTTCGCAGACCACCCCACCCGCGACCGGTGAGAAGGCGGAGTGCGGTCCGACGACGCCGCAGCGGGCGCAGTCGTGGAAGGAGGGCGCGTACCCCGCCACGGCCAGGGCACGCAGCAGGTAGGAGTCCAGCACCATCGACGCCGGCCGCGGACCGTCGGCCGTGCCCCGGTTGAGCACCCGGAGGGCGCCGACCAGCAGCAGGTACTGCTGCAGCGCGGGCTCACCCTCCTCGACCACCAGCCGGTCGGCCGTCTCCAGCATGACCTGGCCCGCGGTGTAGGTGGGGTAGTCCTCGGTCAGCGCCGGACCGAAGGCGTCCAGCGACTCGGCCTGGGTCACCACGTCCAGCGTCCGCCCCACGGCGAACTGCAGGTCGACGTGGGAGAAGGGCTCCAGGCGGGCGCCGAACTTCGACGAGGTCCGCCGCACCCCCTTGGCCACGGCCCGGACCTTGCCCCGGCTCCGGCTCAGGAGGGTGATGATCCGGTCGGCCTCGCCGAGCTTGTGCGTGCGCAGGACCAGCGCAGCGTCACGGTAGGTCGGCACCTCGATAGTGTCCCGCACATGGCCAAGACCCCGCGGCGGACGACGCGCGACACCCCACGTCCACCGGCCAGGTCGCCCGAGCCGCACCCCAGCGGCGCCCGCCCGCCCGCCCTGCCCGCGTCGAAGGTGCCGACCCACGTCGCCGTGGTGATGGACGGCAACGGCCGCTGGGCCAAGGCGCGGGGACTGCCCCGCACCGCCGGCCACGCCCGCGGGGAGGATGCGCTCTTCGACGTCGTCGAGGGCGCCATCGAGGTGGGGGTGCGGTACCTGTCGGCCTACGCCTTCTCCACCGAGAACTGGAACCGCTCGCCTGATGAGGTCCGCTGGCTGATGGGGTTCAACCGCGACGTGATCCGGCGCCGCCGCGACCAGATGGACGCCCTCGGCGTCCGGGTCCGCTGGGCCGGCCGCCGACCGCGGCTGTGGCGCAGCGTTCTCACCGAGCTGGAGGAGGCGGAACGGCGCACGGTCGACAACGACGTGCTCACGCTCCAGTTCTGCGTCAACTACGGCGGCCGGGCCGAGATCGTCGACGCTGCCCGACGGATCGCCGAGCTGGCGGCGCAGGGCCGGCTGGACCCGGCCAAGCTCACCGAAGAGCGCTTCCGGCGCTACCTCGACGAGCCCGAGATCCCCGACGTCGACCTGTTCGTGCGGTCCTCGGGGGAGCAGCGGACGTCGAACTTCCTGGTGTGGCAGTCCGCCTACGCCGAGATGGTGTTCCTCGACCGGCTCTGGCCCGACTTCGACCGACGCGACCTGTGGCGGGCGGTCGAGCTGTACGCCGACCGGGACCGGCGCTACGGCGGAGCGGTCCCCAACGCCGTCCAGCCCGCTGACCGGGGCGGTGCGCCGGACGACGCGTGAGAGAATCTCCGGATTGGTCCGGGACGATCCGCAGCGGCGTGCACCCCCGGGGTGGACCTGTCGGCGAGCGGGGTGAGGGTAGGCAGATGAGTGGGAACGCAACCTATCGGCTGAGCGGCACCAGCATCCTGGCGGTGTGCGGCGTCGAGGCGCCGATCGTGGCCACGTCGGACTCCTTCGACGAGCGCCTGGCGGCCACCTACGAGCGCGTGGGCCTGCTGCCGGGCATGCAGGAGCAGCTCGCCGGGGTCAAGGAGCGCCGCTGGTGGCCCGAGGACGTGACCTTCGCCGACGCGGCCGCCATGGCCGGCGCGAAGGCGCTGGCCGAGGCGGGGATCGACCCCTCCCAGGTCGGCCTGGTGGTCAACACCTCGGTGTGCCGGGCGCACCTGGAGCCCTCGATCGCCGTCGAGGTCCACCACCAGCTGGGGCTGCCCACGAGCTGCCTCAACTTCGACATCGCGAACGCCTGTCTCGGCTTCGTGAACGCGATCCAGCTGGCCGGCACCATGATCGACGCGGGCCAGATCGAGTACGCCCTGGTCGTCGACGCGGAGGGCTCCCGCGAGCTGCACAACAACACCATCGCCCACCTGCAGCGGCCCGAGGCCACGGCGGAGGAGGTCAAGGAGGCCTTCGCCAGCCTGACCATCGGCTCGGGTGCGGCCGCCATGGTGCTGGGCCGCACCGACCGGCACCCGGAGGGCCACCGCGTCGTCGGTGGCGCCAGCCGGGCGGGCAGCGCGCACCACGACCTCTGCGTCGGCGACCTGAGCGGCATGCGCACCGACAGCCGCGCCCTGTTCCAGGCCGGCATCGCCCTGGCGGTGGACACCTGGCGCGATGCGCAGGGCGACTTCGACTGGTCCGAGGTCGACTACTTCATGTGCCACCAGACCTCGGTCAAGCACATCGCCACCATGGCCGCGGCGGTGGGCGCCACCCCGGACCAGTTCCCCACGACCGTCACCACCTACGGCAACCTCGGGCCCGCGGCCGTCCCGTTCACGCTCGCCCAGAACGTCGACAAGCTCCAGGCGGGCATGCGGGTGATGCTCCTCGGTATCGGCTCGGGGCTGAACACCTCCTTCGCCGAGATCATCTGGTGAGCGCGACGGCTCCCGAGCCCGTGCCGGCTGTCCCCCCGGGGTCCTCGCCACCCTGCCCGACCTCGACCCCCGCTGGTCCCGCACCGTCGAGGTCCCCGACGGCGGCGGCGTCGTCCGCCGGTGGCACGTGCTCGACACCCATGCCCCGGCCTGTGCGCCGTCTGAGCCGGTCAGGGCCACGCTGCTCTGTGTCCACGGCAACCCCACCTGGTCCTTCCTCTGGCGCCGGTTCCTGGCCGCGGCCCCGCCCGGCTGGCGCGTCCTCGCCGTCGACCAGCTGGGGATGGGCTTCTCCGAGCGGCCGCTCGAGCCCCGGCGGTTCGCGCAGCGGGTCGCCGACCTCGGGGACCTGACCCGGCGCTCTCGGGGTCGACGGCCCGGTGGTGACCCTGGCCCACGACTGGGGTGGCCCGGTCTCGCTCGGCTGGGCGCAGGCGCACCGCGACCAGCTGGCCGGGGTGGTGCTGACCAACACCGGCGTCGACCTGCCCGTCGGCGACGAGCTCCCCGCCCTGATCCGGCTGGCCCGCAACCCGCGGCTGCGCCGGCTGACCTGCACCACCACCCCCGCCTTCGTCCGCGGAGGCGCCCTGCTCTCCCGGCCGTCCCTGCCGCCCGAGGTGGTGCAGGGCCTCCTCCTCCCCTACGACCACCCGGGTCGACGACGCTCCGTCGCCGACTTCGTCGCCGACATCCCGCTGGAGGCCGACCACCCCAGCCGCGGCGCCTGGGAGGCGATGGCCGAGGGGGTCCGCACCCTCGCCGACGTGCCCGTGCTGCTGGCCTGGGGTCCCCGCGACCCCGTCTTCGGCGAGCGGTACCTGGAGGACCTGCGGGGACGGCTGCCGCAGGCCGACGTCCAGCGCTACCCGCGCGCCTCCCACCTGGTCACCGAGGACGCCCCGCAGTCCGCGACCGACGTGTGGCGCTGGGTGCAGGAGCGGGTGACGCCCGTGCTGGCGGGGTCCGCACCCACCCAGCCGGCCCCGCCGCGCCCCCGGCTGACGCCCGCGGACCTGCCCTGGGCCGCCCTCCTGCGCCGCGCCGACGACGAGAGCACCGCGGTCGCCGAGGTGCACGGCGACGTGACCAGCCGGACGTCCTTCGCCGCTCTGAACGCACGGATCCGCGACGTCGCCGCCGGGCTCGCGGCCTCCGGCGTGCGGCCGGGGGAGCGGGTCGCCCTGCTCGTGCCCCCCGGCCTCGAGCTCACCGTGGCCGTCTACGCCTGCTGGCGGGCCGGGGCGGCCATCGTCGTCGCGGACGCCGGCCTCGGTCTGCGCGGCATGGCGCACGCCCTGCGCAGCGCGGCGCCCGACCACATCATCGGCATCCCCAAGGCGCTCGTGGTCCTAGGTGCCCTCGGCGTCCCCGGGCGGCGGATCGCGGTGGGCGGCTCGCCGCTGGCCGCCCGCACCTTCGGCTGGTCGGGCGAGCTGTCCGCGCTGGAGGCCCTGGGCCGGGACCTCGAGGTGCCCGAGCCCGGGCTCGAGGACGCCGAGGGCGCAGTCCTGTTCACCTCGGGGGCCACCGGCCCGGCCAAGGGCGTGGTCTACCGGCTCTCCCAGCTGAAGGAGCAGATCCGGCAGGTCGCCACCGTGCTGCGCCTCGGGCCGGACGACCGGCTGGTCGCGGCCTTCGCGCCGTTCGCGCTGTACGGCCCGGCGATCGGGATCGGGGCCGTCGCCCCCGACATGGACGTCACCGCCCCGGGCACGCTCACCGCGAAGGCCCTCGCCGACGCGGTGCTGGCCATCGACGCCACCTCGGTGTTCGCCTCACCGGCGGCCCTGCGCAACGTCGTGGCCACCGCGGCCGACCTGGACCCCCGGCGCCGGGACGCGCTCCGCGGCGTGCGGACGGTGCTGTCGGCCGGCGCCCCGGTCCCGCTCCCGCTGCTCCGTCAGGTGCAGGAGCTGCTGCCCGACGCCGAGCTGCACACCCCCTACGGCATGACCGAGGTGCTGCCGGCGACCGACATCTCGCTGCCCGAGATCGAGGCCGCGGGTCCCGGTGACGGGGTCTGCGTCGGCCGGCCCCTGCCCGGGGTGACGCTGCGCGTCAGCCCGCTCGACGACCTCGGCCGGGCCGACGGCGAGCTGACCGACGAGCCCGGCGTGCGGGGGGAGATCTGCATCGCCGCCGCCCACCGCAAGGACCGCTACGACCGCCTCTGGGCCACCGAGCAGCAGAGCTCGCGCAACCCGGGCTACCACCGCAGCGGCGACGTCGGCCACCTCGACGCCGAGGGCCGGCTGTGGGTCGAGGGCCGCCTGGTGCACGTCGTCACCACCGCGGACGGACCGGTGACCCCCGTCGGGGTGGAGCAGCAGATCGAGGCCCTCGACGAGGTCCGTGCCGCTGCCGTCGCCGGCGTCGGGCCCGTCGGCACCCAGCAGGTGGTCGCCATCGTGGTCCCGGCGGACGGACGCCGCCCTCGCCGGCCCCTGGCCGAGCCGCCCCTGGCCCGCGCCGTCCGGGCCGCGTCACCCGTCCCGCTGGCCGCGGTGCTGGTGGTCGAGGCGCTGCCGGTCGACATCCGGCACGCCTCCAAGGTCGACCGGGCCCGGCTGGCGCGGTGGGCGGGGCGGCTGCTGGCCGGCGAGCGTCCCGGAAAGGTGTGAGCGGGTGAAGGTCCTGGTCACCGGAGCCAGCGGCATGCTGGGCGGCGCCACCGCCCGGGCGCTGGCCGAGCGGGGGGACGACGTCACCGTGCTGCAGCGCCGGCCTGCCGGGCTGGGGCTGCGGGAGGTGCTGGCCGACGTGGCCGACCCTGCAGCCGTGCTCCGCGCCGTCGAGGGCCACGACGCCGTCGTGCACCTGGCCGCGAAGGTCAACATCACCGGGGGCTGGGCCGACTACGAGCGGATCAACATCCAGGGCACCCGGGCCGTGGTCGACGCCTGCCGCCGGGCCGGGGCAGCCCGGCATGGTCCACGTCTCCTCGCCCTCGGTCGCGCACGCCGGGGCCTCGCTGGTGGGGGTCGGCGCCGGCCCGGCCGACCCGGAGGCGGCGCGCGGCCCGTACGCGCGCAGCAAGGCAGCAGCCGAGCTGCTCGCCCTCGCCGCGGACGGGGAGGAGCTGGCGGTCGTGGCCATCCGGCCGCACCTGGTGTGGGGGCCCGGCGACCCCCAGCTGATCGCCCGCATCGTGCGCCGCGCCCAGCAGGGCAGGCTCCCGCTCATCGGGGCCGGCGCAGTGCTGGTGGACACCACCTACGTGGACAACGCGGTCGACGCGCTGGTCGCGGCCCTGGACCGCTGCCGGGCCGACGAGGTGCATGGGCAGGCGCTGGTGGTCACCAACGGCGAGCCCCGGCCGATCGCGGAGATCCTCGGCGCCTGGGCCGAGGCCGGCGGGGCCCCCCGCCCGAGCCGCCACCTCCCCGTCCGGCTGGCCCTGGCCGCCGGCACGGTGACCGAGGCCCTGTGGGCGCTGCGGCCGGGTGACGAGGCCGACCCCCCGCTCAACCGGACCCTGGTCGAGCAGCTCGCCACGGCGCACTGGTTCGACCAGCGGCGGACGCGGCAGGTGCTGGACTGGCGGCCGGAGGTCAGCCTGGACGAGGGGCTCGCCCGGCTCTCGCGCTGGTACGCCGAGGGCGGCACCGACCGGGCCTGAGGACACGTCTCTGGCTGGCCCTCAGAAACTCACATCAGATGAGTCGGATGACGGTCGGTGACGCTTCAGTCCCTCCGCTGGGGCACGACGAGAGTGAGATTCTGAGGCTCAGCAGGAGCCGCAGGTGCCGAAGATCTCCAGGTCGTGGCGGACCTCGCGGAAGCCGTACTCGTCGGCGACGGCGCTGGCCCAGCGCTCCACGGCCGGCCCGGACACCTCGACGGTGCGTCCGCACCGGCGGCAGACGAGGTGGTGGTGGTGACCCTGGGAGCACCGCCGGTAGGCGGTCTCGCCGTCGTCGGTGCGCAGCGCATCCAGCTCCCCCGACTCGACCATCGCCTGCAGGGTCCGGTACACCGTGGTCAGGCCGACTCTGTCGCCCTGGTGGCGCAGCACGTCGTGGATCTGCTGCGCGGTCCGGAACTCCTCGAGGTGGGACAGGATCTGGTCCACCGCGGCGCGCTGCCGCGTCCGGCGCTGCGGGGACGCGGGGCTGGAGGTGCTGGTCTTCGGCTCAGACATCGCTCTCAGTGCTCGTCGTAGTGGTCGGCGTGGGCCGCGTGCCGGTGGCCCTCGTGCACGTAGTCGGTGTGGTCCCCGTGCCGTAGAGCCCGGTGCCCGCAGTGCTCGTCGTGCCGGTGCGGGTGTGCGTCCTCGGCCACCAGGTGCGGTCCCGTGCCCTCCGGCGGCCCGGGCTCGGCCGGCAGCTCGGGAACCATCCGCCGCCGCCGTAGCACCAGGGAGACCGGCCAGCTCAGCGCGAACACGGCGATGGCGAGGACGACGATCAAGGCACCGGGGGCAGCGTCGGCGTAGTAGGAGCCCGCCGCCCCGGCCACGGCGACCACGACGCCGACGAGGATGGCGCAGAGCAGGGTGGTGTAGAACCCGCGGACGAGGTTCTGGGCGGCCGCGACGGGGATCACCATCAGCGCGCTGACCAGCAGCAGCCCGACGGTGCGCATCGCCATGCTCACCGTGATGGCCGCAAGCACGACGATGAGGATGTTGTAGAAGCGGACCGGGAGACCCAGCGTGCGGGCGTGCTGCTCGTCGGTGCAGACGGCGAACAGCTGAGGAGCCAGGCCCAGGGCCGGCACGAGAACGAGGACAGCCAGCACGGCCACCAGCCGCAGGTCCGCGTCGGTCACCGTGGTCAGCGAGCCGAACAGGTACTGCGCGAGCGCGCCCGCCCCGGCCCCGGCGATGCCCGACATCAGCACGCCAGCGGCCAGACCGCCGTAGAAGAGGATGGCCAGGCCGACGTCACCGGTCGCCTTGCCGAGCTGGCGCAGCAGCTCGACCGCCACGGCGCCGACGACGCAGACGACCACCGCAACCGGGATTGGCGCGTTCCCCGTCATCAGGGCCAGTCCGACGCCGGCGATCGCGACGTGACCCAGCCCGTCGCCGAGCAGGCTGAGCCGACGCTGGACGATGTACACGCCGATGGCCGGGGCGATCAGCCCGGTCAGCAGGGCCGCGAGCAGGGCCCGCTGCATGAACGGGAAGCTCAGCAGGTCCGTCACCGGATCACGCTGCCGTCCAGCCAGTGCGGGTCGGAGGGCCCTGGCTCGTGGTGCTCGCCACCCGCGGCCGGGTGCGGTCGCGCCTCCAGCGCGTCCAGGGGGCCGTCGAGCGCCACCCGTCCCTCCCGCAGCACGACCCCCCGGTCGACGAGGGCGCCGAGGCTGCCGACGTCGTGCAGCACCACGAGCACGGCCGTCCCGGCCGCCACCAGGTTGGCCAGCACCGCGGTCAGCACCTCCTGGTGCGCCAGGTCGACGCCGGCGGTCGGCTCGTCGAGGACCAGCAGACGCGGGTCGCTGGCCAGCGCCCGCGCGATGAGCACCCGCTGCTGCTGTCCACCGGAGAGCACGGCGAGGTCGTGGCCCGCCCGGTCGGTGAGGTCCACCGCCGCGAGGGCCCGGGCGACGGCGTCGCGGTCGGCGGCGCGCGGGGGGAGGAAGGGACGGCGGTGCGCCAGCCGCCCGGTCGCCACCACCTCGCGGACCTTGGCCCCGGCGAAGGCGGTGGTGGAGCGCTGCGGGACGTAGCCGACGGCGCCCCAGGAGCGGAAGCGGCTCAGCGGGGTGCCGAAGAGCTCGACGGAGCCCCGGGTCAGCGGGACCAGGCCCAGCAGGGCCCGCACCAGGGTCGACTTGCCCGACCCGTTGCCGCCCAGCAGGGCGATCACCTCACCCGGGTGCAGCGCGAGGTCCACCCCGCGGAGCACGGGCAGCCCGCCCAGCTCGACCGAGACGTCGTGGGCCTGCAGCACCGGCCGTGCCGTCTCCTCACCGGCGTCTAGGAGCATGCGCCGGCCTTGACCAGAGCCGTGAGGTTGGAGCGCATGACGGCAACGTAGTCCTGGCCGCGGGAGGCGTCGGTGATGCCCTCGAGCGGGTCCAGGACGTCGGTGGCCAGGCCGAGGTCGCCGGCGATGGCCTCGGCGATCGCCGGCGAGACCAGCGTCTCGGAGAAGATGGTCGTCACGCCGTGCTCGCTCGCCTCCCGCTGGACCTCCGCGATCCGGGCCGGCGAGGGCTCGGCCTCCGGGCTGAGGCCGGTGATGCCGATCTGGCTCAGCCCGTAGCGCTTCGCGAGGTAGCCGAAGGCGGTGTGGGTGGTGACGAACTCCTCGCGCTCGCAGCTCGCGAGGCCGGTGCGGAAGTCCTGGTCGAGGGTGGTCAGCTCGGTCTCGAGGGCGGCGGCATTGCCCTGGAAGTCCGCCGCGTGATCCGGGTCCAGCGCGGTGAGCTGGTCGCGCACCGCGTGGGCGATGGTGACCATCTGGGTGGGGTCGAGCCAGACGTGCGGGTCCAGCCCGCCGTGCTCGTCCTCCCCGGCGCGCCTCCTCCCCAGCGTGCTCCTCTCCGGCGTGCTCCTCGTGCCCGGCGGAGGTCAGCGGCTGCAGCGGGACCACCGTCGCCGCGTCCAGGACGTGCTCGTTGCCGCTCTGCTCGACCGCCTCGTCCACGGCGGGCTGGAAGCTGCGCTCGTAGACCACCAGGTCCGCGGTCGAGATCGAGGCCACCTGCCGGGGCGTGAGCTCCAGGTCGTGGGGCTCAGCGCCGGGCGTCGTCAGGTTGGTGACGGCCGCGTGCGGGCCGGCGACGCGCTCGGCGACGAACTGGAAGGGGTAGAACGCCGCCACGACGTCCAGCTGACCAGGCTGGCCCGCGGCCCCCGGCCCAGCCGTCCCACCGCCGCAGCCCGCCGCCAGGAGAAGAGCGGCGGACGTCAGCAGGGCGCCGAGCGGTCGCGCGTTCCTGTTCATGACAACCATTTTCATCTGTGGCGGCGACGGCGTCAAATCTCGGGCCGCGGCGACGCCGCACCGCCCGGCGGTCTCAGAGGCGGCTGAGCCCCAGCCCGACGACGAGCGCCACCATGACGACGCGGACCGCGCGGCCGGTGTTGGACACCACCGGCCAGGACAGGTAGGAGATCCAGACCACGAAGAGGGCGACGACGGCCAGGGCCACGAGCCCCACGACCGGCGGGGCCAGCACGCCGACCGCGACGAGGGCGACCGTGCCGAGCGGGATGAGCGGCCGGGGGAGCGCGTGCAGCCGGAGCAGGAGGGGACGCGTGCCGCGCTCGACGGAGGTGCGCAGCGTGGGGTGGGCGGGACCGGCAGGCATGGTGCCCAGTGTGGCAGCCCGCCGCCGTAGCCTGACGGCCATGATCGTGCTCAGCCGTTTCCGGGTGGACGCCGCCGCCGAGGCCACCTTCGTGTCCCAGGCGGAGGCGGCCATCGCCGTGCTGCACCGGCGTGACGGGCTGCTCTCGCTCGACTTCGGGCGCAACCTCGACGAGCCGGAGCTGTGGACGATCACCACGCGCTGGTCCGACGTCGGCTCCTACCGGCGTGCGCTGAGCGGCATCGAGTCCAAGAGCGTGGTGGTGCCGCTGCTCTCGATGGCCGTCGACGAGCCGTCGGCCTACGAGAGCCCGGACCTGGTGGGGGAGAACTGGGCCCGCGGCGCGTCCCGGCCCGGTTGAGGCGGCTCGGCGAGACGCCCGTTCGGTAGGCTGGGCGGTCGGTCAGCGGTCTCCGCACGGCCGTCCGCACCATCCCAGCCGGGGATGGTGTCCCCGCACCACATCGCTTGGAGCAGCCCCGTGGCCCCCACCACCCGTCTCGACAACGTCATCAGCCTGTGCAAGCGGCGGGGGTTCGTCTTCCCGTCCGGCGAGATCTACGGCGGCACCCGCTCCGCCTGGGACTACGGGCCCCTGGGCGTCGAGCTCAAGGAGAACATCAAGAGGCAGTGGTGGCGCAGCGTCGTCACCGGCCGCGACGACATCGTCGGCCTCGACTCCTCGGTCATCCTGCCTCGGCAGGTCTGGGTGGCCTCCGGGCCACGTCGGCGTGTTCACCGACCCGCTGGTGGAGTGCCTGAGCTGCCACAAGCGCTTCCGCGAGGACCACCTGCAGGAGGGCTACGCGGACCGCAAGGGCCTGCGCCGACCCCGACGCCGTCGCCATGACCGACGTCCCCTGCCCCAACTGCGGCACCCGCGGCCAGTGGACCGAGCCGCGCGACTTCAACATGATGCTCAAGACCCACCTCGGGGTCATCGAGGACGAGTCCGGGCTGCACTACCTGCGCCCCGAGACCGCGCAGGGCATCTTCGTGAACTTCGCCAACGTCGTGCAGGTGACGCGCGCGCAAGCCGCCGTTCGGCATCGGCCAGGTGGGCAAGTCGTTCCGCAACGAGATCACCCCCGGCAACTTCATCTTCCGCACCCGCGAGTTCGAGCAGATGGAGATGGAGTTCTTCGTCGCGCCGGGCAGCGACGAGGAGTGGCACCAGTACTGGATCGACGAGCGCACCCGCTGGTACACCGACCTGGGCATCGCCGCCGACAACCTGCGGCACTTCGAGCACCCGCAGGAGAAGCTCTCCCACTACTCCAAGCGCACCGTCGACATCGAGTACCGCTTCGGCTTCACCGGCAACGAGTGGGGTGAGCTGGAGGGCATCGCCAACCGCACCGACTTCGACCTCAAGACCCACAGCGAGCACTCCGGCACCGACCTGTCCTACTTCGACCAGGCCGCGCGGCGAGCGCTACCTGCCCTACGTCATCGAGCCCGCGGCCGGCCTGACCCGCTCGCTGATGGCCTTCCTGGTCGAGTCCTACACCGAGGACGAGGCGCCCAACACCAAGGGCGGCGTCGACAAGCGCACCGTGCTGAAGCTCGACCCGCGGCTCGCGCCGGTCAAGGTCGCGGTGCTGCCGCTGTCGCGCAACGAGGCGCTCTCGCCCAAGGCCCGCGACCTGGCCGCCGACCTGCGCAAGTACTGGAACGTCGACTTCGACGACGCCCAGGCGATCGGGCGCCGCTACCGCCGCCAGGACGAGATCGGCACGCCGTTCTGCGTCACCGTCGACTTCGACACCCTCGACGACGACGCCGTCACCATCCGCGAGCGCGACACCATGACGCAGGAGCGGGTCGCGCTGTCCCAGGTCGAGTCCTACCTCGGGGCCCGGCTCCTCGGATGCTGACCGTTCCCGAGTTGTCAGCGCCTGTGGTCGCCCTGGCGACCACTGGTGCTGACAAGTCGCTGCGGGTGGGGCCGATCACGGTCCCGACCCCGGTGGTGCTGGCGCCGATGGCCGGGGTGACCAACGCCGCCTACCGTCAGCTGTGCCGCGAGCAGGGCGCCGGGCTCTACGTCTGCGAGATGATCACCAGCCGCGGGGTCGTCGCCCGCGACCGCAAGACGCTCCAGATGCTGCAGTTCGACCCGGGCGAGACCGTGCGGTCGGTGCAGCTCTACGGGGTCGACCCGGCGATCATGGGCCAGGCCACGGAGATCCTCATCACCGAGCACGGCGTGGGCCACGTCGACCTCAACTTCGGCTGCCCGGTGCCCAAGGTGACGCGCAAGGGCGGGGGTGCCGCCCTGCCCTGGAAGCGGGACCGGCTGCGGATGATCCTGGACGCCACCGTCGCGGCGGCCGGCCGGCACGGCGTCCCGGTGACGATCAAGACCCGGATCGGCATCGACGATGAGCACCAGACCTTCCTCGACGCCGGCCGGATCGCGGAGGAGAGCGGCGTCGCCGCGATCGCGCTGCACGGCCGCACCGCCCAGCAGGCCTACGCCGGCGACGCGGACTGGACGACGATCGCCGCCCTCAAGGAGCACGTCTCCATCCCGGTGCTGGGCAACGGCGACATCTGGGAGGCGTCCGACGCCCTCGCCATGGTGGAGCGGACCGGCGCCGACGGCGTGGTCATCGGCCGCGGCTGCCTGGGCCGGCCCTGGCTGTTCCGCGACCTCGCCGACGCCTTCGCCGGCCGCGCCACCCGGACCCTGCCCTCGCTGGGCGAGGTGGCGGCGATGATCCGACGGCACGCCGAGCTGCTGGCCGGGCTGAGCGACGAGCGCTACGGCCTGACCGAGCTGCGCAAGCACATGGCCTGGTACCTCAAGGGGTTCCCGGTCGGCAGCGACACCCGCCGGGCCCTCGGCCTCGTGAGCTCCTTCGCCGACCTCGACGCGGGACTGGCCCGCCTCGACCCCGACGCCCCCTTCCCGGTCTCCGAGCTCGGCAGCCCCCGCGGCCGCCAGGGCAGCCCGCGGGACAAGGTGGCCCTGCCGGAACGCTGGCTGGACGACACCTCCGGCGTCGACCTGGACATGGCCGACGCCGAGCAGGGCGTCTCGGGTGGCTGACCCGGCCGGGCTGTCCCCGCGGGCCCAGGCCTGGGCCGAGACGATGGCCGGTCAGCGGGACGGCGACCTGGTCCGGGCCCACGCCGGCTCGCGCGCCGAGGTCGGCGCCGGCCCGGTCGTGCACCGCGTGCTGCGGGAGGAGCGCGAGCGGGAGCTGCTGCGGCCGGGGGCGACCCTGGCCGTCGGCGCCGGTCACCGCGCGGTTCCCGAGTCCCCCGATCCCGAGCGGACCTGCTTCGAGCGGGACCGCGACCGGATCGTGCACTCCGCGGCGTTCCGCCGGCTGGCCGGCAAGACCCAGGTGGTCGTCCACCCCACCGACCACGAGCGGACGCGGCTCACCCACGCGCTCGAGGTCGCGCAGGTGGCCACGTCGATCGCCCGCGGTGTCGGGGTCAACGTCACCCTGGCCGACGCCATCGCGCTCGGCCACGACTGCGGCCACGGGCCGGGCGGCCACGCCAGCGAGGACGCCTTCGACGCCTTCCTGGACGAGGGCTACGACCACGGACCGTGGGGAGCCGACGTCGTGCTGGCCGGCCAGAACCTCTGCGCGGAGACCCTCGACGGCATCCGCAACCACTCCTGGTCCCGCCCGGCCCCGGGCACCGTGGAGGGTGAGATCGTCAGCTGGGCCGACCGGATCGCCTACTGCGCCCACGACCTCGAGGACGCGGTGCACGCCGGCATCGTCGACCTCGCCGACCTGCCCGTCGTCGGTGGTCGAGGTGGCCGGGCGCACCCGCCGTGAGCAGCTGAGCACCTTCGTGCGGGCCGTCGTCCGCGGGGTGGCCGAGCACGGCGAGGTGGGGATGCCCGCGGCCGAGGCGGAGGCGCTCGCCGCGCTGCGCGCCTTCAACTACGAGCGGATCTACGTCCGGCCCGAGTCGCTGGCGCAGTCCCGCGCCGTCGTCGCGGTGCTGCACGCCCTGGTCGAGTTCTACGTCGAGCACCCCGCCGCCCTGCCCGAGACCGTCGTGCGGGTGCAGAACCGGGACGGGGTCGACCCGCTCAGGACGGCCGTCACCTACGTGGCCGGGATGACCGACCGGTACGCCTTCGCCATGGCCGAGCACCACCTCGGCTGGCCGCCCGAGCGGCTGCCCCGCGGCATCGACCAACCGCGCTGAGCGGGGGGCGGTGACGCTTCCAGCCCGGTCGCGGCCGGTCGTACGATGACCGGGTCGCGGGCCCGCCCGGGTGAGCGTCGGGAGGAGAACCGGTGACCAGCACCACGGCCGTGATCAGGCAGCAGGTCTCCCTGGCCTACGGCCGCGGGCGGCTCGAGGTGGCCCTGCCTCCCGGCTGCGAGCCGACCGTCATCCGACAACGACCGTTGCCGCCGCTGAGGGATCCCCAGGCTGCGGTCCGCGACGCGCTGGCCCATCCGGTGGGGTCCCCACCGCTTGCCGAGCTGGCCCGGGGTCGGCGGAGCGTCTGCATCCTCATCTGCGACATCACCCGCCCGGTGCCGAACGGGCTGTTCCTGCGGCCGCTGGTCGAGACGGTCGTCGCCGCAGGGGTCCCGCTCGCCGCCGTCACCATCCTGGTGGCCACCGGCCTGCACCGGCCCAACTTGGGTGACGAGCTGGCCGAGCTGGTCGGCGACCCCTGGGTGCTCGAGCACGTGCGCGTGGAGAACCACGACGCGCGCGACGACGCCGCCCACCGGTCCCTGGGGGTCACCGCCACCCGGGGCACGCCGGTCTCGCTCGACCGCCGCTTCGCCGACGCCGACCTCAAGATCGTCACCGGGCTGGTCGAGCCGCACTTCATGGCCGGCTGGTCGGGCGGCCGGAAGGTGATCGCTCCCGGCGTCGCCCACCACACCACGATCCGGACCTTCCACTCCGCCCGCTTCATGGAGGACCCGTCCGCCGTCCAGTGCACGCTCGAGGGCAACCCGCTGCACGAGGAGCAGCTGGAGATCGTGCGGATGCTCGGTCCGGTCTACGACCTGAGCACCGTCGTCGACGAGGAGCGCCGGCTCGTGCACGTCGGCTTCGGCGAGGTGCGTCGCCAGCCACCAGGCGGCCGTCGACGTCGTCGCTGCCTCCGTGCGGGTGCCGGTCGGACGCCGCTTCGGCACGGTGCTCACCTCCGCCGCCGGCTACCCGCTGGACAAGACCTACTACCAGACGGTCAAGGGCATGGTCACCCCGCTCGACGTCCTGGCCCCGGGCGGCACCCTGATCATCGCCTCGGAGTGCTCGGAGGGCTTCGGGTCGCCCGAGTTCCGGGCGGCGCAGCAGCGGCTCGCCACCCTGGGCCCGGAGGCGCTTCGTGGCCTCGATCACCGGCAAGGCCATGGCCGACATCGACGAGTGGCAGACCGAGATGCAGCTCAAGCCGATGCGGCAGGGGCAGGTCCAGCTGTACACCACCGGCCTCGCGCCGCAGGACCGCGCGCTGACGGCCGTGCCGGTCGTCGACGACCTCGCCGCGGCGGTGCGGGCCAGCATGGACCGGACCGGCGACCCGGCCGTGGCCGTCATCCCCGACGGGCCCTACGTCATCCCGGTGGTGGGCGGGTGACCCAGGCCGTCCGGCCCCTGGGCCGGACGGGGTTGGCCTGGCGGGTGGCCGTGGCCGGGCTGGGCATCGGGCTGCTGCTCAACGGATCCCTGCGGATGAGTGACGACGTGTGGCCGTTCGGGCCGATGTCGCAGTACGCCTTCTCCCCGCCCGCCGACGACACCATCGTCATCACGCGGGTCGAGGGACGGCTCGCGGACGGCCAGCGCGTCGAGCTGCCGCTGCGGGTCGGCACGGCCGGCATCAGCCGGGCCGAGGTCGAGGCCCGGACCCCGGCCATCGTGGCGGACCCGTCGCTGCTGCGCGCGGTGGTGGACGGCTGGAGCAGCCGCCACCCGTCCGCGCCCGCGGTGGAGCAGGTCTGGCTCCTGCACGAGGTGACCACGCTCGAGCGCGGGCGGCCGACCGGCGGCGCACGGCGGGAGCTGGCCACCTGGACCGTGCCGCGGTGAGGACCGCGACGGGGATCCTCGTCTGGTTCGCGCCGGTCAAGCCCGACGCCCGCGTCGCCGTCCTCCGGACGTTCGTCTACCTCTTCGTGCTGGTCGACATCCACCTGTTCGTCGCCGACCCGATCCCGCTGAGCCGCAGTCCCGAGCTGTACCAGCCGTTGCTGCTGGCCCGGCTGCTCGCGCTGCCCGACCCCAGCCCGGCCCTCACCGCGACGCTCTACGTGGTGCTGGTCGTCGCCTCGGTGGTCGCGGCGGCGAACCGGCTCCCGCGCATCGCCGGCTGGGGGGTGGCCGCCGCCTTCACCTGGTGGACCGCGATCGGGATGAGCTACGGCAAGGTCGACCACGACCACCTGGCCCTCGTGGTCGCGCTCTGGCTGCTGCCCACGGTCGGAGCGGTCCGGGGCCGCTGGCGCAGCCTCGACGCCTCGCGGCAGGCGGGCTGGGTGCTCAAGTGCGTGCAGATCGCCGTGATCAGCACCTACTTCCTCTCGGCGCTGACCAAGATCCGCAGCGGCGGGTGGAGCCTGGTCTCCTGGCCGAACAGCTTCATCCTCACCTGGGCCATCGTCCGCCGACCGCACGGCCTGGGCCAGTTCCTGCTCCCGTTCCCGGGGCTCCTGCGGGCGATGCAGTGGTTCGCCTTCGTGGCCGAGCTGACCTCGCTGGTCGTGCTGTGGCTGCGGGGCCGGGCGCTGCTGCTGGCCGCGCTGTTCTGGCTCGGGTTCCACGTGTTCACCGCCGCGATGCTCTACATCCACTTCGCTCCGACCCTCGTCTGCTGGCTGGCCTTCGCGCCGCTGGAGCGCCTCCCGCGATGGTGGGACGGCCGGCGCGCGGTCGCTCCCGCGTCCTCCACAGCCTCGGAGTCCGCGGCGGCCGGGACCGGTCCGGGCGCGTAAACTCGGGCCTCGTGGCCGGCCGGATCAACGACGAGGACGTCGTCACCGTCCGGGAACGGGCCCGGATCGACGAGGTCATCGGCTCCTACGTCGCCCTGCGGAACGCCGGTGGCGGCTCCCTCAAGGGGCTCTGCCCCTTCCACGACGAGAAGACGCCGAGCTTCCAGGTCACCCCGTCGCGCGGCTTCTACTACTGCTTCGGCTGCGGCGAGGGCGGCGACGTCATCACCTTCATGCAGAAGATCGACAACCTCAGCTTCGCGGAGTCGATCGAGCGGCTGGCCGACCGGGTGGGCATCCAGCTGCGCTACACCGAGGACGCCGGTCCCCGCCCCGAGCCGGGTCTGCGCTCCCGGCTGATGGAGGCCCACCGGGCCGCCGCCGAGTTCTTCGCCGAGCAGCTCTCCACCCCCGACGCGCTGGCCGGGCGGCAGTTCCTGGCCGCCAGCGCGGGTTCGACCGCGCCGCCGCGGAGCTGTTCGGCGTCGGCTTCGCCCCGCGGGGCGGACGGGTGCTGGCCGCAGCACCTGCGCGGCCGCGGGTTCAGCGACAAGGAGCTGGTCGCCGGCGGGCTGGTCCGCGAGTCGGGCTACGACTTCTTCCAGAGCCGGCTGCTGTGGCCGATCCGCGACTCCGGCCAGCAGGTGATCGGCTTCGGCGCCCGCCGGCTGTTCGACGACGACCGGATGCCGGCCAAGTACCTGAACACCCCCGAGACCCCGCTCTACAAGAAGTCGCACGTGCTCTACGGGCTCGACCTGGCCCGCAAGCCGATCGGGCACAAGAGCCAGGCCGTCGTCGTCGAGGGCTACACCGACGTGATGGCCGCCCACCTGTCCGGCGTCGACACCGCCATCGCCTCCTGCGGCACCGCCTTCGGCGACGACCACGCCCGGCTGCTGCGCCGGCTGATGGGGGACCACGACGCCTTCCGCGGCGAGGTGATCTTCACCTTCGACGGCGACGCCGCCGGGCCAGGCCGCCGCGCTCAAGGTGTTCAGCGGCGACCAGAACTTCCTCGCCCAGACCTACGTGGCCATCGAGCCGACCGGCCTGGACCCGTGCGACCTGCGGCTGCAGCACGGCGAGGCGGCCGTCCGCGAGCTGGTGGCTCGCCGGGTGCCGCTGTACCGCTTCGTGATGACGCAACGTGCTCGTCCCAGCACGACCTGGACCGTGCCGACGGCCGGCTCGCCGCCCTCCGCGCGGCCGCGCCGCTGGTGGCGAGCATCCGGGACGCCTCGCTGGTCACCGGCTACGCCCGCGAGCTCGCCGGGCTGCTCGGGATGGACGTCGAGGAGGTGCGCAGCGAGGTGGTCGCGCGCGGCCAACCGCTCCCGCCACACCGGTTCCGCGCCGGAGGTCGGCCGCGCCGGCAGCCCGACCGGGACGGGGAGCTGGCGCTGCCGGACCCGGCCGACAGAACCTCGCCACCGAGCGTGTCACGCTGAAGCTGCTGATCCAGGCACCCGCATGCTGTTCGGGCCCAGCTGGGACGGCCTGACCGTGACCGACTTCACCCACCCGGCCTACGCGCGCGGTCTTCACGGCGGTGGAGACGGCCGAACCGGTGCAGACCGGCGCGCCGTGGGTGCGCGCCCTCGGGCAGGCGGTCGAGCAGGAGGAGCTGCGCTCGCTCGTGACCCAGCTGGCCGTCGAGCCGCTGCCGCGCTCCACGACGCCGTGCGCCCGCAACGTGGTCAGCTACCCGGCGGCCCTGCAGCAGCTGCTACGGTCATGCGTGAGATCACCTCCCTCAAGTCGAAGCTGCAGCGCACGAACCCGCGTGGAGGAGCAGCTGCGGTACAACCAGATGTTCTCCGAGCTCGTCGTGCTGGAGGCCCGCCGCAAGCAGCTGCAGACGCGCAGCATCGGCGGGCTGGAGTAGGTCCTCCTCCCACCAGGAGGCTGTGGACGGCCCCGGAGACGCCCCGCGTCCCGGCCCAGGCTGGAGGGATGACGCCTGCCCGGTCCGCCCTGACCGAACCGCTGCTCACCCCCGACGAGGTGCCGCGTCTGGCCCGGGCCATCGAGGCCGGGCGTCCTGGCGGCCGCGGCGCGACGAGGGTCCGGGTTCGCCGACGCGACCGAGGAGGAGCTGCGGACGCTGGAGGAGGAGGGACACCGGGCCTGGCTCCGGTTCGTCCGCGCGAACCTGCGGCTGGTGGCCCTGGTCGCGGGCCCGGCCGCAGCCCGCAGCGGGCTGCAGCGAGGCGGACCTGTTCCAGGAGGGGTGCCTCGGCCTGATGGCCGCCGTCCAGCGCTACGACCACACCCGGGGCACCACCTTCGCCACCTACGCGCTCTACTGGGTCCGCTCGGCGGTCGGGGCGGCGAGCGCCGGCCACCTGGGGGCGCTCAACCTGCCGACCAGCCGGGCCGAGCAGCTACGGGCCGCGCGCGGCGTCGAGGCCGACCTGACGCAGCAGCTGGGCCGCGTGCCGGACGCGGCGGAGCTGGCGCAGGCGCTGGGTCGGAGCGAGCGCTGGACCGCGGCCCTGCTGGCCCACGCCGTCCCGCAGCCGTCTGGACGCGGTCACCTCGGTGCTGGCCGCGCCGGCCGCGGAACCTGGTCCGCCGCCGCTGGAGGTCGCGGCGACTGCTGCGTCACCTCGACCCCGAGACCCGCAGCGTGCTGGAGCTGCGGTACGGCTTCGGGGACGCCGAGCCGCTGAGCCTTGCCGCCGCAGCCCGCCGGCTCCGGTGGCCGGTCGGCCGGGTCCGCCGGCTGGAGGAGCGCGGGCTGGAGGTCCTGCGCGGCGTCTGCCCACAGGACGCCGTCCTGCACCTGTCGGCGTGACCAGCGACTTCCTGCGGCCGGGAGAGGATGGCGGTATGCCCCGTCCTCTGAGAAGTGCCTGGTGGTCGCGCTCCCGGGGCCTGCCTCGAGACGTTCACGCCTCCTGGCAGGCCTCGATGCGGGCGGTGCCCGGTCGTGCGCCGCGGATCCTCGCCTGGGCGGGCGAGGGGGACCAGCTGGCGATCGGGAGCCCCTCGGTGCTGTCCACCGGAGAGCCCGGCGGGCTGGCAGCACGTCGGCTGGCACGAGATCGAGCGGGGTGGCTGGAACGACGAGCTGCACCGGCTCAGCTGGGTCCGGGTTGACGGCCGGCGCGGCGAGGTCGAGCTCGCGGTGCCGGGCCGGCTGCCGGAGCTGTTCCGGGAGCGGGTCGAGGCGACCATCGTGCTGCGGCAGTTCGTCCCCCTGGCCGGTGAGCGGGGGGTCACCATCAGCGCGCGCCGGCCCCTGGGCCAGCCGGGGACCGCTGGACTGGCACACCAGCCTCACCCGGGGACTGACCTGGCAGACGGCCGGCGTGCGGGAGGCGGTCGACGACGCCCTGGCTCGGACCCGCGCCGAGTTCGACATGCGCTGACTGCCTGGTAATGTTCTGACTCGCGTCAGCGCGATCCCCTGTAGCTCAATTGGCAGAGCAGCCGGCTGTTAACCGGCAGGTTACTGGTTCGAGTCCAGTCGGGGGAGCTTCTGCGGCCAGGGGGAACCAGGCCCGCTCGTGCCGCCCTGGACCCCCGCCACCAAGGCCCCGTTCAGCCCTCGGGTCGCATGGCGGCGAGGTCGTCGAGGAACGCGCTGGCCCAGTGGTCGATGTCGTGCTCGGCCACCTGGCGACGCATGATCTTCATCCGCCGGGCCTTGCTGCGCGGTGAGTCGTTCATCGCCTGGACGAGCTTGTCCTTCATGCCGTCCACGTCGTACGGGTTGACGAGGTAGGCCTGCCGCAGCTCGCGGGCGGCGCCGGCGAACTCGCTGAGCACCAGGGCGCCGTTGTCAGCCTGCCGGCAGGCGACGTACTCCTTGGCCACCAGGTTCATCCCGTCCCGCAGCGGGGTCACCACCATGACGTCGGCCGCCCGGTACAGCGCCGCCATCTCCTCGCGCGGGTAGGAGGCGTGCAGGTAGGTGATCGGCGGTCGGCCGATCCGGCCCACGTCCCCGTTGATCCGGCCGACCAGGCGGTCCATCTCGTCGCGGAGCTGGCGGTACTCCTCGACCCGTTCGCGTGAGGGGGTGGCGACCTGGACGAAGGCGACCTTCTCGACGTCGAGCGTGCCGTCCTCGATCAGCTCGCCGAAGGCCTCCAGCCGGGCGAGCAGGCCCTTGGTGTAGTCGAGCCGGTCGACGCCGAGGAACAGCACCTCAGGGTCACCCAGGTCGCGGCGGATCTCCGCCGCCCGAGCCGCCACCGGCTCCGAGGCCGCGAGCGCGTGCAGCTCGGCGGCATCGATCGCGATCGGGTAGGAGCGGGCGACCACGGTGCGCCCGTCGGAGGTGCGGATCTCGTCGCGACGGGTCTCCTGGCGCAGCCGCGCCTTGACCAGCCGCAGGAAGTTCTGAGCTCCGCCGGAGACCTGGAAGCCGACGAGGTCGGCGCCCAGCAGGCCCTGGAGGATCTGGTCGCGCCACGGGAGCTGCTGGAACAGCTCGGTGGGGGGGAAGGGGATGTGCAGGAAGAAGCCGATCCGCAGGTCGGGGCGCTGCTTGCGGAGCATGTGCGGGGACCAGCTGCAGCTGGTAGTCCTGCACCCAGACCACCGCGCCGTGCTCGGCGACGGCCGCCGTGCGGTCGGCGAAGCGCTGGTTGACCTCGACGTAGGCGTCCCACCACGCGCGGTGGAAGCCCGGCGTGGCGATGACGTCGTGGTAAAGCGGCCACAGCGTGCCGTTCGAGAAGCCCTCGTAGTAGTCCTCGAGCTCCTGGGCCGCCAACGGCACCGGGACCAGCTGCAGACCGTCGTTCTCGAACGGCGCGAGCTCCTCGTCGGGAGCCCCGTGCCACCCCACCCAGGCGCCGTCGTGGCGCCGCATCACGGGCTCGAACGCAGTGACCAGTCCGCCGGGGGAGGTGCGCCAGTCGACGCTGCCGTCCGGGTGCTCCACCCGGTCGACCGGCAGTCGGTTGGCGACGACCACGAAGGACGCGGTCGCGGTGGGCTGGGGGGAGTCGGCGGTGCTCATGTCCTCAGTTCGGTCGATGGGCGTCCACCGACCCTAGCGGGTCGGCCGCCACGGGCCCGTGGCGGTGACCACCGGCAGGAACGGTCCGGACGCGTCCGGGACGGTCTGACAGGCTGCACCCATGGACGCTGCCCACCCGCTCACCTCCGCCGGGGCGGCTGCGCTCCGGGCCGTGGCCGCTGCACCGGAGACCACCCTGGTGGCTCTCGACTTCGACGGCACCCTGGCTCCGATCATCGACAACCCCGAGCAGGCCGTGGCGGACCCGGACGCGGTGGCCGCGCTGGCCGAGCTCGGCACCCTGGTCGGCACGGTGGCGGTCATCACCGGCCGTCCCGCTCGCACCGCCGTCACGCTGGGCGGCTTCGCCGACCTCGAGGGCCTGCGCTCGATGGTCGTGCTGGGCCAGTACGGGGTAGAGCGGTGGGACGCGGCCACCGGGGTGTTCGACCTGCCTCCCGAGCCCGCGGCCGTGACCGCGGCGGGGGAGGAGCTGCCGGCCCTGCTGGAGTCCCTCGGTCTGGGCGCCGCGCGGATCGAGCACAAGGGGCGCGCGCTCGGCATCCACACCCGCGAGCTGCAGCACCCCACGAGGTCGTTCCGGCAGCTCCTGGAGCCGGTCCGGGACCTGGCGCAGCGCCACGGCTTGACGGTGGAGCCCGGCCGGCATGTGCTGGAGATCCGGGCGCCGGGAACCGACAAGGGTGACGCCCTGCGGCAGCTCGTGGCGGAGCGGGGCGCGACGCAGGTGGTCTTCGCGGGCGACGACCTCGGGGACCTCCCGGCTTTCGAGGCCGTCGCCACGCTGCGGGAGGGCGGGCTCACCGGCCTGCTGGTCGCCTCCGCCTCCCACGAGGAGGATGCGCTGAGCAGCCGGGCGGACGTCGTCGTCGAGGGTCCGGCCGGGATCGCGGTCTGGCTGCGCGAGCTGGTCGAGCTGATCCGCGCCGGCCAGCGCGACTAGCGGTCGTTGCCCGCGTCGCTCTCGTAGGCCTGCGGTGACTCCTGCTGGGTGCGCTCCGGGTTGTCGGTGCGGTCGTCGGACTCGCGGAGGATCTGCTCCGCCTGCGCGGCCGGGTCGTCGCTCCCGGCGGCGATCTCCTCGGGCAGCAGGTGGGTCCGCTCGGCCACGCGCTCCTGGTCCTGGTCGTCGTCGCGGTCGGGTCCGGAGGTCTCGGTCATGGCGGTCACGCTACCGGCCGGCCGACGCCCTCCCGCGGGGAGAGAACGCGGCACCGTCCGGGGTCGGCCCTCAGCGCATCCCGGTGGTGGCGAGCCCCTGGACGAAGAAGCGCTGGAAGGCCAGGAACAGCACGACCAGAGGCGCGACGGCGATCAGGGTCATGGCCATCAGCGCGCCGTAGTCGGTCTGGTACTGCCCCTGCAGGAACTGCAGCCCGATCGGCAGCGTGTAGAGGTCGGGGTCCTTGAGCGCGATCAGCGGCCAGAGGAAGTCGTTCCACTGGTACATCAGCGCTCAGCAGGGTCAGCACGGCCAGCAGCGGCCTGCACAGCGGCAGCACGATGCTCCAGAAGATCCGCAGGCTGCCCGGCCCCGTCCAGCCTGGCCGCCTCGATCAGCTCGTCGGGGATGGCGAGCATGAACTGCCGGGCCAGGAAGATGCCGAAGGTCGCTGCGGCGCCGGGGATGATCACCGCCCAGAAGGTGCCGAGCAGGCCGAGGGAGTTGACGATGCGGAACTGCGGCACCAGGATCGCCTGCGTCGGGATCATCATCGTGGCCAGCAGCACCAGGAACAGCACGTTCTTGGCCGGGAACACGCAGCTTGGCGAAGGCGTACCCGGCCAGCACGCTGACCACCACCGTGAGCACCGTGGTGATGCGCCGTGATGACCACCGAGTTCCCGAACCACAGCCCGACCGGCCAGGCCTCCAGGACCCGGGTGAAGTTGTCCAGGGAGAAGCGTCGGGGGAGCACGCTGACCGAGGCGTCGAAGTGCTGCTGGCCCGAGAAGGCCGTGGTGAGCATGACCCAGAGCGGGAAGGCCATGACGACGGCGGTGACGGCGGCCAGCGACCGACCCGGAGCACCAGCCCGACCCGCGACGTCGCGCCTTCCGGCCGCCGCGCGCGGTCGGCCGGTCGCGCGTCGACCGAGGTCTGGGGACGAGGGCGCGACGGAGGTGATCCTCACGCGGTCTCGTCCCGGTTGCGGTTGGTCGCGCCACTGCACCAGCGTGAAGATCAACGTGAGCAAGAAGATCACGACCCCGATCGCGGCGCCGTAGCCCTGGTCGCGGGCGGGTCCGAAGGCGGTCTTGTACGCGTAGGTGCCGAGCACCTCCGTGCGCCACCCCGGGGCCGCCGTTGGTGAGCACGAAGACGGTGTCGAAGACCTGGAAGGAGTAGATGACGTTCATGATCAGCAGGAAGAACGTCGACGGGCCCGAGCAGCGGGAGGGTGATGAAGCGGAACCGCTGCCACCCGGTGGCGCCCTCGACCGCGGCCGACTCGTAGAGCTCCTGCGGGACGCGCCTGCAGCGCCGGCCAGGTAGATGATCATGGTGAACCCGACCCGGATCCACAGCGTGACCAGCACGAGCGAGGCGAACGCCGGCACGCCGCTGGACTGCCAGGACGGCGTTCGGCAGACCGAGCGAGGTGGCCAGACCGTTCAGCACGCCGATGGTCTCGTTGAACAGGAAGGTGCCGATCAGCCCGACCGCCACCCCGGAGATCACCAGCGGCAGGTAGATGATCGTCCGGACGACCTTGCGGCCCGGCAGCACCGAGTTCATCAGCACGGCGAGGGCCAGACCGATCGCCATGCTGAGCGGGACGGTGATCACGATGAACAGCGCCGTGTTGACCAGCGACCGGTAGAAGACCGGGTCGCTGAACATCGTCACGTAGTTGTCGAGCCCGAGCCAGGTCACCGCTCCGCTGAGCGGGGCGATCTTGGCGGTGGAGTAGACGAACGCCGCGACCAGCGGCACGATCAGGAAACCGAGGCCAGCAGCAACGCCGGCGCCAGGAACGCGACGGCCGACCGATCCCAGCGCGGTCGACGAGTGCCGGGCCCGCGCACCGGCGGGGGTCGTCGTCGGCAGCGCCGGGACCGCGGTCACGGAGCGGCCTTCTCGATGGCGGCCGCCAGCGCCGCCGTCGTGTCGGCGGGCGAGGCGCCGCCCAGGAAGGCCTTCTCCAGCTCGGTCTGGAGGGCGGTGTTGATCTGGGCGAACTGCGGCACCGTGACCTGACGGACCTGCTCCGGCGTGATCGTCGTGGCCTGCTCGACGAAGGTCGTCATCAGCTCGGGCCGGACCTCGAAGTCCAGCTCCGCGCTCGTGAGCGCGTTCAGGGTCGGCAGCTGACCGGTGGCCTCGCAGTAGGTGCGCTGCTGCTCCTCGGTGACGATGAACTCGAGGAAGCGCGCGGCCGCCTCGGTGTTCTTGCCGTCCTTGGCCGCCACGATGGCGTTGCCGCCGAGGTCGCTGGCGGCCGTGACGTCGCGGGGCATCGGCATCGCGCCGTACTCGAACTTGCCCTTGATCCCGCTCTCGATCCCGGGAAGCAGGAAGTCGCCGGCGAAGGCCATGGCCACGGTCCCGGCGATGAACACCGAGTCGGGGTAGGTCGTCGACTTGACCGAGCTGTTGCGCGGCACCCAGTCGTTGCGAAGAAGCTCTGGGTGAACTCGACCGCCTTGCGGCCCTCGTCGGAGTCGATCACGGGGGTGCGGAGGTCTTCAGCCAGGGCGTTGCCACCCGCCTGGAACAACCAGGAGAGCCAGCGGTAGGCGCCGGCGCTCTGCCAGTCGTAGATGAAGGGGCTCTGCTTGCCCTTGACGGTGGCCGCGAGCTTGCGGCTGGCCTCGGCGAACTCCTCCCAGGTCCAGGCGTCGTCCAGCCCGGTCGGGATGTTGGTGATGCCGGCGGCCTCGAACGCGTCGAGGCGGTAGAGGATCGCGGTGGTGTCGATCTGGTGGGGGACCCCGTACGGCTTGCCGTCGTAGACGACGCCCTGCCACAGGCCCGGCACGAAGGCGTCGACCTTGGCCTGGTCGAAGGTCGCCGGAGACGTCGAGCAGGACGTCCTGGCTCGTGTACTGGCCGATGTCGATGTAGGAGACCCGGAACAGGTCCGGCGGGTTGCCCGCCTGGAACCGGGAGTCCAGGTTGGTCTGGATGCTGGCGTAGGGGACCGTCTCGGTCTTGACGGTGATGCCCGGGTTCGCCGTCTGGAAGGCCCGGATGACGCGCGTCGAAGGCCTTCTTCTCCGCGTCGCCGGACCAGTTGACGAAGGTCAGCTCGGCCTCCAGGGCACCGCCGGAGCCGGTGGCGGTAGGGGTGTCGCTGGAGGAACGCCCGGTCAGCCCGGCGCAGGAGCTCAGTCCTGCCGCCGCGCCGAGGCCGAGGCCACCGCCCAGGACCTGTCGACGGTTCAACGTCATGTCTGCTCCTTCCGCCGGGTGCGCAGGTTGCCCGCGCACGAGTTCGGGCTGGCGCCCTCCTCGTAGTCTGGCCGAGGAACGCGCTGAAGCAAGGACGCCCCGTGAGGAACGGGCTGCGCTGCTCCGCGCGGCGTAGCGGCCGGGAGTCTGCGTCGTATAGTGCGACCTTCCCACGGGCGAGCGTCCGACGGGGTGCGGCGAGGACGAGGAGAACCCGATGTTCGATGTGGACGACATCCGCGACTGGGGTGGGCTGAGCGTGGTCGACCAGGAGGGCGCGAAGATCGGCAACCTCGAGGCCGTCTACTTCGACACCTCGACCGACGAGGCGGTGTTCGCCACGGTCAAGGTCGGTCTGGTCGGCGGCCGCCTGGTGTTCGTCCCGCTGATCGGGGCCCGGGTGGCGCCCAAGCACATCCGCGTGATGACGGACAAGAAGCTGGCCAAGGAGGCGCCGTCGATCGAGGTCGACGGGGAGCTGGAGTCCGCGGCCGAGCCGGGCATCTTCGCCTACTACGGGCTTCCCTACGAGCGCGGAGCGGGCGGTGAGCGCCGTCTCGGGCGTCGCTGACGCGGCGCCGGCTCAGCGGAGCTCGGCCGGTGGTCCGTCTCCGGCCCCCAGATCACGCTGCACCCAGCTGACGTCGTGCCAGGCGCCCAGCTTCCACCCCACGCGGCGGAAGGTGCCGACGGGAATGAAGCCGAGGGCCCGGTGCAGGGCGGCACTCGCCTCATTCGGCTGGGTCATCCCGGCGGCGACGATGCGGTAGCCCCGCTCCGCCAGCCGGGCGAGCAGCGCTGTGTAGAGGGTGCGGCCCGCACCCCGCCCTCGGTGATCGGAGGCCACGTAGACGCTCACCTCGCAGGCCCAGCGGTACGCCGGCCTCGCCTTGAACGGCCCGCCGTAGGCGTAGCCGACGACGGCTCCGTCCTGCTCGAGCACGATCCACGCGTGCCGCTCCTGCGCTGTGGCGATCCGCTGCACCATCTCCGCCACCGTGGGCGGGTCCTGCTCGAAGGTCACGCTCGAGGTCAGCACGTAGGGCGCGTAGACCGCCCGGCAGCCCTCGGCGTCGGCGTCCGTGGCGTCGCGCACCGTCGATCCGTTCACAAGGGAACGCTAGTTGGCCGGGAGCGCACCGCTCGAGCGAGGAGTCGTCGTTACCCTGAGCCATGGGCACGAGTGCCGTGGCGGGGGACAGCCACTCCGAGCCGGCCGAGTCGGGGAAGCCCTCGGAGCTGCGCCAGCTGACCCGGCGGTCCTGGCGGTACCTGCTGGGCCGGAGCCGGCGTGAGTTCACCCGCAACGAGTGCCCGGACCTGGCGGCAGGCCTGACCTACTACGCCGTCCTGGCGGTCCTGCCCGGGCTGATCGCCCTGGTGTCCCTGCTCGGGCTGCTGGGTCAGGGGCGCTCGTCGCTCGCCGCCATGGTGGAGGTGGCCCGCCGGGTGGTCCCGGCGTCGGGGGTGGCGACGATCGAGCCCGTGCTGACCGCGCTGATCCAGTCCTCGGCGAGCACCTGGGGTCTGCTGCTGGGCCTCGCGGGCGCGCTGTACTTCGTGTCCCGCTACGTCGGCGCCTTCAGCCGGGCCATGAACCGCATCTACGACGTGCCAGAAGGCCGGCCCTTCTGGAGGCTGGAGCCGGTGCTCCTGGGGATCACCGGGGCGATCGGGGCTCTCAGCCTGGTTGCCATCCTGCTGCTGGTGGTCAGCGGCCCGTTGGCCGAGGCGATCGGGGCAGTGCTCGGGTTGACCGGGGAGGTGCTGCTGCTGTGGCGTGTTGCCAAGTGGCCTCTCCTGGTCGCCGTGGTGGTCGTGGTGGTGGCCCTGCTCTACTCCGCCGCGCCCAACGTGCGGCAGCCGCGCTTCCGCTGGCTGAGCCCGGGCGCGGTGCTGGCGATCTTGGCCTGGGTGGGGGCCTCGGCGCTGTTCGGCCTGTACGTGGCCAACGCCGGCCGTTTCAGCGCGACGTACGGGTCGCTCGCGGGCGTCATCATCTTCCTGGTCTGGCTGTGGATCACGAACACCGCCCTGCTCCTCGGCGCCGTGCTGGACGGGGAGGTGGAGCGGGCGCGTGAGCTGCAGGCCGGTATCCCGGCGGAGGAGGACATCCAGCTGCCCGCCCGGGACCGGCGGGCCAGCGCGAAGGCCGCCGACGCTCTCGACCGTGACCACTCCCGGGGCCGCCACCTCCGGTCGGACGAGCCGTCCGGGTCCTGACCGAGTGGGCCGCGAGGGATCTGCCGCCGGTAGGATCGCTGAGCACCAGGGGCGGTAGCTCAGCCGGTCAGAGCAGGGGACTCATAATCCCTGGGTCGTGGGTTCGAGCCCCGCCCGCCCCACAAGGTTCTCCTGAACAGGCACTTTTTCCGCTTCTAATGCTCGCGCTCGCCAATGGCTCCTGTGAACCCGAAGGGACTCGAGGTGCTCCGGTGGTCACCAGCGGGCCGCTCGTTCAGTTGCGCTTTGGCCCCCCGCCTGCTGGTCACGGGGGAGCCTTCCCGCCCAGCTCAAGCAAGCGAGGCCGGAGCTCGTGGGCGGCCTTTTCCGCGATGATGCGGGCAATGCGGGTCGAACTCCTGAAGTTGATCCTACGCACCGCCTTCTGCGCGATGACGGCGCCCACGACTTCGTCGGCGTCGGCCGGGGCGCTGGTGACGAGGCACTTTGGCAGTAGCCGTCGCAGCTTCCACCTCGGACCGAACTCAGTCACCACGAGTGTGAAAGCCGCAATCGACCCAAGCGAAGGTGCTAACGCGACCGCCAAGACCACGCCGGACCCCAGTGCAGCCCCGATGAGCGCGCGACCCGCGAACTCGGAGCCGGCGCGAGTGGGCTAGCCCTCCGGCGTCAGTGCCAGCGCCATCCTCCCGGCAACCAGCGCAACTGGGGGTACCCCCGAGGCGCACTCACGTCCGGGGATGGCGGGTGGTAGGCGTGCTGGCGGGTTCGCCTGCGGGGCGGGACGGGGTGAGGTGGGCATTGGCGGACCGGCCCAGCGGGAGGAGGAGCAGCCGGATGAGGCTGACGGTCTGACCGCTATGGACGAGGAGGCGATCAGGGCGCTGCGGTATCGGCTGCTCAGCGTCGGCGACCCGAGTGATCGAGCTACTACAACGACCTCTTCGAAGGGGCGGCGTTGGAAGACTGCTTGCGATGGATGCAACGGCGGGAAACGATGGGTGCCAGCGTCAGAGCGGCGCTCGTTGGTGGGGCAGCAGAATGAGTCCGAGTGAATCCGGGAGGCGGGACGTGGCAGACCAGAGCAAACAGGCCGATTCGCAGCCAGAGGAGGGTTCGCAGCCAGAGGAGGATCCGAAGGAAGCGATACTTCGGCGGCTGCGGGGAGGCTTCGACACCGAATTGATACTTCGGCGGCGAGTGCCGGTGCCCGGGACAAATGCTGAGGCGACGATGGACTCCGACCCGCCTCAACAGCAACAGTGACCACTCCGGAGATTTACGCCAACTATGTGAAGTCTCTACTCGAATCCGAAGAGGCTCGGAAATCCAACCTGGAACAGCGCGCCACAGGAGTGCTCACCACGTCGAGCGCACTCGCAACGCTCCTCTTCACTCTGGTCGGTTTTGTTACTTCGGCACAGAACTTCGTTCTGCCAAGTCAGGCACAAACCTTTCTGATTGCGGCTATCGCATTGTTCACGCTGGCGGTTGCGCTGGGCCTCTGTGCCAACGTGCCCCTCCTTTACAGGCAAGCCACGCCAACTGCAGAAGCCTTAGCCGACGTCTGGGGGTACGGCGAATCAGACGCGCAGCTTTACATCATCGCAACGCAGCTCAAGGTACTGAACGGCGCCCGCCGCTCAAGCACGGTCAAGGGCTTGCTCCTGGTGGTCGCTGGAATCGTACAACTAGGCGCCCTCGTGGTACTGGCGATCGGCGTCTTGGCCATACTCAGCGGGGATCCGACGCCCATCAATCGGTGAAAAGGCTGGGATTCGACCGTGGAACCACTCGAAGGTCGGCGAAAGATCTTCCGAACAAGAAGCGAAAACGAGCTCGAAGCCAGTTGGTCATCCACTCATTCTCAGCCGCGCTCGCGCCATAGGGTGCTTCCAGCGTCAGTGAATCGTGACGCATCAACGCCTCAAGTCCTAACATATTCAGGTAACGGGTCGTCATGATCTCCAGAAGGTCCTTGTCGCGATGATAGGTCGTCCGGTCCTTGTAATCGATGATCGTGAAGTTGAATGACGTTCGCCACTGCTCGGCCATGGGAGAGTCGAGGTAGATGAGACGATCGATGCCGATGAACGAGGTAGGGCTCTTCTGAGCGCGCCAACGCTGTGCCTGCAGATAGATGAATGTAACGGCATCAGTAACTTCTTGTGGACCATCTATGGCGGATCTCATGATGCTGGCGGGGTGCACCCAGCCAAGGTCCTTGTAGAGATCGCGCACGTACCGATCATGATCTCGTATCGATTGCATGGGCCGCACACGAGCAGCCGCGAAGAGGAGGTTCGCGAACCTCAAGGTGGGTGCAAGCTGATCGAAGCCTGGACTTCGCGCTCGAAGCGCTGCATGTTGGGGAAGCAGCGGAGCGAACAGGGCCGATTCACACAAGGTCATGTAGCTGGCCAGGAAAGACGGCAGGCTCGTGGTGGCGATCGAGGTGAGTCCTGCGGCCAAACCAGCGCGGTAGACCTCCAGCCCCCGATCGCGTCCGTGGACCCACGCCGTAAAGCTCTCATACGTAGCATCGGATCCCCAGAACTCGGCCGCGGTTGCGTGGCTCTCGGCGATCGCGTCGACTTCCCAGGGGTTGCCGATGATGCTCATCGAGAATTCCAGGCGCTCTAGTGCGCGCTCGCGATCGGCGGGCCTTGCTGTCAGCTCAGCGCTGATTGAAGGCCAATCGATGTTGTCGGCGTACACGGGCTTAGGCGACCCCGATTGGACTGCGTGCTCGTTTGCTTGCCGGATGTGGTCGGCCATCCAGCTCTGTACCAGTGCGAAGGTCCGTTCGACGCCGAGGAGTGGCGGGAGCATCGGACGACCGCTCTCCTTGGCTAGGTCCATGACGGCTATGTAGGTGTCGTTCAGAGCAACTCGCCGGTCTGTGTTTCCGTCGAGGACTGCAACGAGCTCCTCGATGTTGAGCCATGCTCCTACACAGCGCTCGACGTGTTCTGCAACCTTCCCGGGCGGATCCGACGGTAGGTTGTACAGCAGGGGTGGCGTAAGGGAATACCCGGCCGAGAGCAGAGTGTCGGCCAGTTCGATCACGGAATGGCTCTGCAATAGTTTGCAGTAGTGCAGGAATAGGCCGTAAGGTGTTGTAGTCAGCTGATGGTAGTGGGTCAACTCGTGCACAAGTGTTCGTACTTCATCCGGTTTGGATGCGATGCCGTGGCGTTTCCCATCAGCCCACTCGAGCAAAGCCGACGTCATAGCAGGCTTCGTGAAGTTGAATCTGACGAAGAGGCTACGCGGATGAACGCGACCCGTCTCGGCAGTCCCCAAACCACTCACCCCCGAGTCGTTCACGGTACCGGAACCGAACCTGTTATGACTCTAACGCTGTTCAACGTGCAGCCCCGCCCGCAACCGCAACCGCAACCGCAACCGCTTCCAGCCTCGACTGCGAAGGATCCGGCGGGGCTACTACCGCCGGAGCCACTCCCCTAAGCACGGCGTTCGACGCTGATTCGGGCTGTCCGAGCCGACTCCCCTGCAATGCTGCTGGACGGCGCAAGAATCCAGCTGGTGAGTGGGGGTAGCCAGCCTCCTTCGGGTGGTGTCGATCGTTTCGATCCTGCGCTGCGCAGACCTGTCGGACTGGGAGCGCGAGCCCACCGCACCCCAGTGGTCGTCGACGTCGCCAGCGGCGATCGAGTGAGGACTTGAGGAACAGTGCCCCCGCGACGGTGCGGGGTCCTGCTGCCAGCCCCACTCCCTTGGCCCGAGAGATCGGCTCCTCGCTTCTGCTGCGGGTCGGCGCCTAACACCACCGCACACATCACTCCAGCAGGTCGAAGCGCAGGCCGGAGGAGGCTTCTCCTCCTCCAGGCAGCTTCTGCCTTGCGCACCAGGTGCGCACTCCATTTCGGTCGATGATGAGCCGGTAGCGCCGTTGGATCCGCTGGCCCTGGCGGGACAGTTGTTCCGTCCCGATCTGAGTTGTGCTGCTGGGCGCGATGTGCCCCTCGAGGTGTTGCTCAGGGACCGGGCCTGGCGCGCGGCCAACCTCAGCGATGGACAGGGCGGCACCGTCGGGGTCGGGGGTAAGCATGAGTGGGCGCCAGAAGTCAGGAATGTCGGTCGCAAGGCGGTACGTGTTGCCTGTGGTGCTCGCGGCCTCAGTAGGCGAACCATCAGCACGCCGTTCCATCCAACGCTGGTAACGGTTGACAGCGGCGCCGTGGACATCGGTGGTGAGGAGTTCCACCACCCAGCCGAGGTTGGCCATCTCGTCGCTGACCACAAGTACGTCCTCCAACTCGGTACCCTGCAGCACGGGTGGTGCTACGGGCCACCACACGCGAAGCCCGGTGCTCGCGTTCACGCCGATGTCGTCACTACTCAGTTCCCACATCCGCCAGGGTCCTGTATCGCCGTCCACGGTGGCGACGGAGGGGATGTCGGCTAGGTCGCCGAAGGTGTCGGTGACCTTCAGCGAGGTCAGTCGGGCCCATCCAGCACCGAGGGTGAGAGGGCACAGAAACCAGTCAGTGGAATACTGATGAGCGAACTGAGCGAGCGCGGCCCGGGCCGGGTTGTCGCCGGAGCGGAGCAGGTCCAGGTTCACGTCGCCGTCTTCGAATTCCCACCAGCGGGGCCTCGGCATGCCGATGAAGCTGATGGCGCTTGGTGTGACCGAGGCTGACTGCTCGCTGACGCCGCCGGCTCCGCCAACACCTGTCGCCGCTGTGACTGGCCCACGGTCGAAGGTGTACCAGTCCAGACCATCTCCGTCGTAGCGAGCTGCGGCGAGCTCCACCACTGCGTCCGGCAGGGTGGCGCTGCAGGAGAAGCCGTACGCCAGCTGGTGACCCTGCCACGTCGAGGGTACGGACTTGTGGTCGGCAGCCAGCGTCACTTGGTCCGCCAGCCACATGAACCAGCCTCGGGTCGCTGTATCGGCGGCCGATGGCTGGGTGCCTGGCAGCGCTTCCAAGCCGGGCAGGGTTGCAAGCGGTCCGCTGCCGTCGCCGGCGAGTTCAATCGCGAGCTGCTCAGCGATGCTGCTGGCGTCGGGCAGCCGCCGGGTCAAGGGGAGCAGGTCCGTCGCGTCGCTCGTCATCGGAAATCTGGTGGTCCACAGTTCACGAAGCGTTGCCAGGTCGGTTCTGCTGATACCAGCGTCGCTCAAGCGCCGGAACAGCTCTGCGGCCACACGCAGGCGCCGGCGGGTGCTCAGGTCGGCTAGCGAAGGCTGGGGCTCTGCTTCGACCGACGGCTCGGCTGGGCTCAGGACGGGCGCCCCCGCCAGCGTGATGGGACCGGCAGTCCAGGTCATCGATGTCGCGACGGGTGTTCCTCCGTTGCCTGCAAGGAGCTCGCCCGACTGCCACTGCCGCGCCAGCAACCACAGCCCGTCGCCGACAGGCGCCGACAGGGCTTCGACCACGTCCTCTTCGTCCGCGGCTGTCGACTGGGGTAGGAGACGGGCGCTCATCTCGGCTCCGAGATGGTGATGCCGGCCCGAGTCGCGGATTCGGCGGTGGCGGCCCTGTCCTGGGCCAACGTCAGGGTGGACATCAGCGTCTCCACTATGGTCTGCGCGTCCCAGCTCTGCGGTTCCCGGTCCGGGCTCAGGTCGGGGGCGACGGCGATGAGTACGGATTGCGGGGGAGCGCTGTTGGGCACGTCGTAATGAAAGGCGACGCCGGTGTCCTGATGGTCGCTCGGGGTGCGCTGGGTCCAACTGTCCACAGCAAGGCCGGAGATGGCTGGCGGGAGCGGCCCCGAGAAGCCTCGCACGAGGACGACATTGGTCAGTCCAGGGGGAGGTGCGGCGCTGGCGGCGAGCCATGTCGACTCATCGCGTGACGAGGGCTGCAGTAGCAGCTGGGTCCCGGTCACGTCCATTGTGGCGGCTGTCGACAGGGTCTCCGCCGCGTCGTAGGTCTCCAGCAGTGCCGCCACGGCGGGTCGAACGAGGGCGTACTGGTCGAGCCAGGCCCGTACTTCGTCAGGGTTGGCGCCGGCCAAGACGGGTGCATTGTCCAGAGTTGCCCAAGGTCCGTCCGCTCGCGTGGACACCAGCAGGAGTCCTGGCAGCGCCCGGCCGCAGAGTGCAGCCAGTCGGCTGCGGGCCGCCCGTACCGTGCTGTGGTCGTCTGCATCGGCTGTGAAGGGATTGGGGCTGAGGCGGGCGCCGAGCTCGCGCTGAGCCGTGACTGCCTGGGCTTGTAGCACGGCTAGCTCCGGGACTGCTGTCTCGAGCTGTGGGGTGGCCGAGGCGATACCCAGAGCCGAGGCACGGAGAAGGACCTGCGAAAGCTCCAACTCGTCGCTGAACGTGGCCGCCTGGGCGAGTTCGTCGATCACGCTGGTCACGATCGCTGCGACGGTGTTGACGCGCGCCACGAGGTTTGACACCTGGTCGGGGGAGACCGCGGCTGCGGGCCCGCCCGCCGGCGCCAGATCCCCGTCGCTCAAAGCCCGCGACAGACTAAGGAGTTGTCGGACACGCGCAGCTGCCAGCAGCATGTCCTGGACGGTGGAGGAGGACGTGGTGGTGGGTGGGGACAAGTTGACGATCACCTCCCCGGACGCCGCCGTGCCTCCTAGCTCGCGCCAATGTGACCTGGCCACGGCGGCCAAGCGCTGGCGGAGCTCTCCTTCGTCGCCTGACAACCGGACCCAATCGAGCGGGCCGAGCTCTAGCATGTCCGCCGTCAGTTGCATCAGATCGCCGGCGTCTCCCGCGGGGCCGGTCAGCGCGGCAGTCCAGCTGACCGAGGCTGGTGGCGGGAGCAGTGTGCTGACCCAGGCCGCGAGTTGCGGATCGCCTACCGTGGTTGCGGAATCTGGGTAGGTCCAGGCCGGCTCGGCAGCCATTAGGAGTAGGACCCGGTGCTCGGCCGCCGCGCCTCCTTGTGGAGTGCGCACCACGTCGAACCCGTCTGGCACGCTTCCGATGGAGGCTATGTCGGCTGCCGCGCTCGAGCGTACGAGGTTGCCCTGTACCAATTGGTGCACGCTCTCTGCAGTGATGAGATCGGCAACGGCGTCGACCCTGCGATCGAGTTCGAGCAACACCCCGAGCACCTGGGCGAACTCCGGCTCCTCGGTCGCTGGAAAAACGAGTTCGGGGTCGAGAGCTGGATGGGCTCGGGTTGCTGGGAAGGGAATGGTGCTGTGGTCCCAGGTGGGCGGGTCGGTCATCCGAGCGAGGGCGAGCCGTTGTCGCAGCGCCAATCCGTCGACCGTCGCCGTGAGGGAAGTGGTGGCTGTTGCGGTCCTGAAGAGCTCCACCAAGGCCTCTGATACCGCTCGGGTAGCGGCGTCGGCCGCCGCCTGAGCATCGGTGACCTCGACTGCGTCATAGCGGCGGGCTTCCAGCTCGGCGGCGGTGAAGTGTTCCTGGTCCCTGCCTGCCTGCTGCTGCGCCTCGGCCGTCGTACGGGCGGCCGAGGCGGCCGCTTCGAGCGCCGGCCGAGCCGGTTCGCCGCGCAGTCCGTCCTCGAGCTGTCGCTGCTCGGCTCTGGCGGCGGCGAGGCGAGCGGCGACCGCGGAGCGTTCCGCTGCCCAGGATCTGACCGCGGCGGCGTCTTCTGGGTCCGCGATGTCGAAGCTTTCTTCTCGAGACTTCATGTTGGCCTCACGGCAGGTCTGGAACGGTGATCTTCTCGCGCCGAACAGTTATGCGGGGCCGCCGCCGATCTATGGCGGCCAGCTCTTGCACTAACTGGTCGATTGTGCCGGGCAGCGCCGCGAGGCGAGCCTCCCAGCCTCGGTAGGGCGCCGCTGCAGCCTCAGCGGCTGCCTGATGTTGCTGGGCGGCCGCGAGGGCCTCGGCCGACGCCTCGGCCTTGCGTCTGAGATCGTCGGCGGTCTGCTGCAGCTCCTCACGCTTCGCCTGGGCGTCCACCAGGGCGTCGACCTTTTGGCGGCGGTCCTCCTCCAACGCCTCGAGCGCGGTACCGGTGCGGAACCGGGTCAGCTTGCGAAAGCTGGCCAGATACTGCTGCTGGCCAGCCCGGGCAAGGTCCTCCTCGAACGCTGACCCGAGGACGAAGGCGATTGGCTGGTCTCGACGTACTGCGGCGAGCAGCTGCTGCGCGCTGCGGACGCGCGCCGAGGAAAGGTCGACAGCCAAGGGCGTGGCGGCCGCTGGAGCTGACTTCCCCCCGGACTGACTGCGATAGGCGGAGCGCAGGACGGCTGCCGTCGACGCGTGAGCCAGAGATGGGGCGTGGATGTGGCCGTCGGTGCGGACGCCAGTCGCCGGCCGAAGGTCAGTGAGCACTCCGTAGCCGCCTACCCGGCCGTCGTCATGCTCACGGCGGAGTGCGTGCAGCCGCTCGGAAGCCACTCCCGTCACCCAGGGGTCCAACCGGTGGGAGAGCGCATCGAGGTTGCTGCAGAGGAGGGCCGCCAGGCGCTTGCGGCTCATCGCGTCAGCGGCGGCTGCGGCCACCGTCCGCAGAGCGGTGTCGAGCTCGCTCTGCCGAGTGCTGTCGACGGCGCTCTTGGCTCCGAGGGCGACTCTGGCGAGCAGCGAGGGCTGCTCGGCAGCGATCCCTTGCAGCTGAGTCGGGTCTGCTGCAGCGACCTGTTCCAGATAGGCCGCCGGTGAGGTCGAACCCTCCGTCGGCCCGAGAACTTGATCGAGTCCTCGAAAGCTGTGCTCGGCGTTCGACCAAGCCACGCTGTGCGGCATCTCCAACAGAAGGTCCTCGAAGGCGTCGTCGCCCTGCGTCGCGTGCCGGGCGCTTCCGCCGCCAGGACGGCCGCCCGGCCCGACAGGGTCGGACAGCAGGGCAGGACCGGTGGCTCTGGCCCACCATCGCAGGTAGGAGGTGAGCTCCTGACCCGTTTCCTGTGCCCGCGGGGTCCACCGACCGGGCGCGGTTGCAGCCAGGACCCCGTAGGGCTGGTGTCCCACTCGTATCGTGGGCGCCTGCCCGGCCATCGAGACGACCGGCCAGGCTGAGGTTCCCGCCGCGCCGAGGTCCTCAGCAAGGGCGCCGGTCACACCGGTCCCGACAACCAGGGCCACCGCTCGCTGGACCATGGGCCAGGTGTCCGAGCCTCCGATCACCCCGCTGAACGTTGTAGGGTCAACGCCGAGGATTTCGGAGAGCTCAGCCCCGGCACTGCCGGTGCCAGGGGTTGACGAGTCGAGCAGCAGGGCCCGGGCAGCAGCTGAGGTCCGCGCTGGGGTGTACCCGGCCCGCACACGTCCGCTGTTGTTCGTCGGTACTCCGTCGGCCAGGACCGCCAGGCCGTCGGTGTAGGCGTGGGCTCTCAGCACGGTGTTCAGGCCGGCGGCCTCGGCGGTGCGCAGGCCGAAGACGAGGAGGGTGTCCACCTCGGCCTCAGCCGTCGGGAGAGGTATCCGCAAAGCCAGACCCTGTGCCTGGGCTGTATCGAAATCGTTGACCCAGGTTGCTTCGCCAGGCTCGGTCAGCGGGTCGAAGCTCAAGTCGGTGGTGACCGCGGATCCCCAGCTGATGTAGCGCCGTGCGTTTCCCTCCAGTCCGACGCCGAGAGGCACTCCCTCTCGCAGGAGGACTGCCGCGAAGCGGTCAGGGATCAGCCGCGCGGTGGCGCTGGTCGTCCAGCCGGCATCTGCTGGCGCGACGTCCGGAGCTGGCCGCGACGGCTCGGTCGCCTTGGCGACCCAGGCGGCGCGAGGGGCGCCGAACTGCCGGACAAGCAGGTCCCATGCCTGCTGGGCGGACGCCTCCTCGCCGTGGTGGGTCCAGTAGTGGCCCCCAGCCTCGGCTTCTAACGCCGAGAGCGTCCGAGTGTGGCTGTCAATCGAGAACTGGTCAGGGAAGATGCGGACCTTGAGCTCGTCGTCTGACCACCGCACCTCGAGCCGAAGCGGGAGCAGGACCAGGGGTGCGACCAGCGGCGTCTCACCCAGGAGGCGGGCCGTGCCTACGGCTTGTGCTTCCGCCAGGTCGGTAATCTCACCGTCGACAACCTCGAGCGCGGCGGCGTTGGAGGCCAGCTGGGCGGAGGTCGCGTCGTAGGCGTCGCGACGCGGAACGGCGACCGCGACCTGCTGCTCGAGCACGGGCAGCCAGGACAGGAGCATGTCCAATCGGTCCTGGGCGGCGTCCAGCTGAGCGCGATGCCGCTGCTGGCTCTCGGTCAGCTCCCGGCGGGTCCGGTCCCACTCCCGCAGCGCGAGCAGATAGGCCCTGGCCTCCGCCACCCGGGTGGGAGTGTCGGCGCCGTCGCCCTGCTCCCAGTCGCGCGGACGCATCAGGGCTGCCTTTCCTGATGGTGTCGCAAGGTCTCGGCTGCCGCAGCGAGATCGTCGGCCGCCTGGTCTCGTCCCCGGACTGCCTGGGCGACCACGAGGCGGACGGCGGCTAGAGCGCGTTCCACAGAGGCTGTGGAGGAAGTTAGGTCGTCACTTCGATCGGCGAGTGGTCGCGTTCGTTGTTCGGAAGCCGACGCGACCACGCTGGCCAGGTCGGCCGCTGCGGCTGGCAGCCCCGGGAAGCGCGGCGTGTCCGGCCAGCCGCTGATGGCCTGGCTGACCTCGGCCAGAGCCGCGGCCGCCCGGTCGTGTTCGGCGAGCAGCGTGGCCCGCTGGTTCGTCAGGGCCGAGCGCTCCTGCCAGAGCTGATGGCGACGGAGATGACGAGCGCTCAGTTCGGCGAACTCGGCGTCAGTGGCCGCTTCGATGGACGAGTGATCCAGCGGCTCGGCTCGCAACACCTGTTCGCGCTGGTCGAGCTCCGCCGGCGCTGCCTGAGCGGTGGCCAACGCTGCCTGTGCCTGGGCCACCTCCGCGTCGGCCTCGGCCACACGGCGCCGGGCCCCCTCGACGGAGGCGGAAGCGTCGGCTACAGCTGCGCGCGCAGCGTTGACTCGGGCGGTTGCCGCGTTCGCTCCAGAGGCCGTCTGGTCGCGAGCAGCAGCGGCGGTGCTGAGGGCGTCCTCCGCTGCGCGGAGCGCAGACTCTGCCTCCGCAAGCTCGCGCTCGGCAGCTCTGAGTCGCTGCCGCCACTTGGCGTACTCCGGGTTTGGCTTGCTCCTCCCGGTGGTTTCGGGAGGCTCTTCACCCGCGACCTTCATCAACTTGGCCCGAGCGGCCGAACGTGCGCTTAGGGCGGCCGAGCGCTGTGCCGACCGCTGCTCCACGAGTCGTTGCGCTTCGGTGAGCGTGGTGAGGGCGGGTTGCGCGGCCCCCTCTGCCTGCCGGACCGCTTCCTCGAGCGCCGCGACGTGAACCAGCAGGGCGTCGACCTGCTGCTGAGCCGCCTGGTGCCTTTCAGTCGCCTCAGCTACGGCCATAGACGCTTGGGCTTTGGCCCGCTCCAGTCCGGCCTTCAGATGCGCAAACATCGCACGCTTCCTCTCTCGGTGCTCAGGACAGCCACAACGCCACTGGGATGCGGACGCGGAAGGCCGATTGCTGGACGACGGCGGCCATGTGGGCGGAGCTCAAGCCCCAGGTGGCCGTTTCCGCAGAGTCCCGGCTCGCCGGTCGGGTGCTGCCGAGCAGCGGCCCTGTGACCGGAACGTGCTTGTTGCCGGCAAGGTGCGGCTGTGCCCAGTCGAGGTCCTGCCAGAACGCAGGGGGTGTGCCGCTGTCCGCGGTGGCGTCATCGACACCGAATCGCGCCTGGTGGACGGACTCCTGGATGACCACCGACCAGGGGCCTGCACCGTCGGTCGTGGGGGCCAAGACGGCCGCTGCGGTCGTGGGGAAGCCGACGAATGCGCAGTCGGCGGAGATCTGTCCCTGCAAGCTGGGAGACAGCTGCTGCTCGGAGCCGTCGGGTCCACGGCGCGCCAGATGGATCACCGCGGTGGGGAAGCGCCGGAGGAGATTCCCCCGAAGCAGCAGGACGAGCTCGTCCCCCCCGGCCGTGTGGGCACCCAGGGTGCTCTGGGCCGTCCAGTCTCCGATCGATGTTTCCTCGGCGCTCGCCCAAAAGCTTCGGAACATCGTGGCCGAACGGTCGAGTGGGTACCGGCGCCACAGTAGTTCTTGAGCCATGGCATGGTTCAGCCCCACGAGGAACGATTCCACGAACTGAGGGTTGCTCTCTACCAGGACGACACTGTTCTGAGGTATGTCGGCGACTCCTGGAAGCAGCCACTCCGGTGACACCGCCCGGAGATGCTCGTATGCCGGTCGGGGAAAGCTTGGTGCAAAGGACTGTGACCCGGTGTCGGTCGGGCCGCCCGCGGCCATCCTGTTGCGGTGCCGCGCCCTCGTCAGGGCATGCGCACCCCAACCTCCGGTGCCGCTGCGAGCGGTCGCTCGGCGACGTCCCAGCCGGAGGGCCGTCGGAGACGGCAGAGGGTTCGGAACTTGTCGGCTGGCCAGCGTATCGGCGACCACGTCCGCGAGCTCGCGGTGAGACCCCCCAGGGAGTGCCGGATGAACCTGAGCCAGCTGCTGCCATGCGTCGTCAACGAGGTCCTCCTGCTGGACCAGGACCGCCCAGGCGCCGAGCCCGGCGGCGAGCCGGCGTCGGGGGTCAGTGTTGAGCTCCGGCAGCCAGCCTGTGCCGCCGACCGGGATTGCCGTGAGCCCACCCTGGTAGTCCTGGCCGTAGAGCGGTGGCAGCAACTGCGGTCCGGGCCCGGAGGCGCTGATCGCCAACGCCAACGACTCCGCCAGCGCCGCATCCGCCTGGGTTTCGCGGCTGCCGACCGGGCGCAGCGCCCCCTGGCTCACGGTGGTCCGTCCAGGGGCTTCGGCGGCGCCCCAACCCGGCCGGGCGGTCCCCAGGACCTTGCCATTCATCGCTGCTGGCGCAGGACGGGGTCGGAGCTGGCGGGCCAGAGTCTCGAAGGATCCGGCTTCCGCCGTAGCGAAGGTCCAGTGGTGGTAGACGGGTAGCTCGACAGGACCGGAGTCGGTCCAGGACGGGGCCAACGGAGCCTCGGACAGGAGAGCGCGTCGACCCGCGGCGAAGGTAGGCACGATGCAGGCGGTGTAGTGGGTGCCCGCATCGAGCCGCCGAGGGCAAAGCAGGCGCGTCACGCGCCGGCTGGGATCTGCGAGCGCCTCGTCCAGGGTCTGGTTCTCACCCGGGACGACCTGGACGTGCGCCCACGCCCAGGTCTCATCAGCCGGTGGCAGTTCCTCACCTGTCGTCACCAGCACCGGTAGCTGCCCGACCGCCGTCGCCAACCTCAACTGATCTGTGGGCACGACCACGAGGGCGATCCAGGGCTTGAGCTCCGTCGTGGCAGCGGTCAGCTGGGGATCATTGGCACTCAGCGGGATCGATCGGCTGCTCGGACCCAACGGGGAGAAGCGCCACGGGAGGTCAGGACTCGCCAGTTCGGCGTACGGGAAGTATGCGGGTTGGAAGTCCGGAGAGCCGTCGGCTGGCTCGACCCGCACGATCTCGGCGGCTTCCAACCCGATCACGTCGCCGGGACCTGCCAGCTCCGCGGGGATAGCGACGGGTGCGGTGAGCCCCCGCAAAGCCACCGTCGTCGGGAGTGCAGCACGAGCCTGGTTCGGGCCGGGCATCCCGCTGACGGCGGTAGCGAAGCCCCGGCGGAACCAGGGAAGGTAGGTCCGACTCGCGGTCACAACCGCACCGTTCCCGCGCTGGTTCCGGGCAGGTCGAGGTCTGTCACGTCACGCGTCTCGAACGCGAGGACGGAGGTGGCCAGACCAACGGTGGGGTAGGAGTGCGCCATGGCCGAGGCCACCTCCGCACCTGCGGTCATCTCGACGAAGGATGGACCCGACAATTTCGCGTCGTCGGACATGTCGAGGAATTGCGCCGGGGCGAACAGGTCGGTCACCGGGCGCGTGTTGATGCCCGGCGGAGTGGTGATCGCCAGCGAGTAGGCCCGCGACCCCTGGGTCGGACGCCGGGCGCCGAGCCGTGAGACCACGGTGTCCAGGGGAGCAACGCGTTGTCTCATGACCAGCGTGGCGAGCGGGTGCACCACCGTCGTCGCTGAATCGGGCGTGGCCAGCGTGACCCCGGGGCTCGTCCTAGCCGGCAGAGCCGCCTGCCATCGCTCGGGCTGCCGGATGTCGTTCCACAGCAGGTCCTGCACGTCGACGGTTTCGACCGGTGGAAGGGCGCGCGCCTCACCCAGCCGGAACTCAACCCCGACACGAACGGAGAAGAACAGCACCTGGATCTCCGCGACTCCCCAGACGTGCCAGGGCTCGGGGCCGGTGACCTCCAGGCTGAGCCGAGCCCCGAGCAGGGTGCCGGTTGGGCCGAAGATGCGGACGAAGGCCTCGAAGGAGACGTCGAGGGCGAATGGCGACCACTGGATGAGCGCGTCGAACGCGCCGGTCCCCTCCAGCCCGAAACCGCCCGCCTCGGCGTAGACGCGGACACGTGCACCCATCTGAACGGAGTTTGAGGTGAGGGCAAGGTAGGCCTCGAAGATGATCTGCGGGTTGCGACTCCCCGACAGGGACAGGGTGAGCCGGTTGAGCGCAGGCAAGCCGGTCGGCGCGGGGAAGCGTGGGTGGAAGCCGCCGACGGAGAGCACGAAGGTGGGTGTGCTGCCCCAATTGAGCCGCAGGGCCATGTCGCCGGTCAGCGCGAACGACAGTAGCCGTGAGTGGTGGATCGAGGCGTCGAGGGCTAGCTCTCCGCGCCCGAGGTCCAGCACACCGATAGCGTCGACGTGGAGCTCGACCACGGGAGCCGCCGCGTTGGGCAGTAACACGCTGAGCTGGGCGAGCAGGACCACCTTCATCGGTTGGGGCACTTCGATGAGGAGCGCCAGCCGGATCTTCACCAAAGGCGGGGTTCCCCAACTGATCTCGGCGAGGGGCCCGATGACGAGCCGGTGGGCGGCGACGGGGAAGACTCGGTTGAGGGTGGTGATGATCCTGGGTGCGTTCTTGACCGGGTCCTTAACGAACAGCACAGAATCGAGCACCCCGTCCCGTAGGCCGTTCCGGACCATTTCGGGGTTGATCGTACGGTTGAGCGCGAGCAGCCCACCGATCCCGGTCAGGGTGAATCCAAACCCCAGCGGAATCGGGGTGAAGCCCTCGGCGGTGATCATGATCAGGAGGGCGAAGCCGGGGCGGCCGTCCGGCAGCTTGGTCGAGATGATCGCGATGGCCTTCACCGAGACGATGCCGACGAGGGTCAACTCGAAGACCCCTGCGTACTGTCCCGCTCGAGGGTCGATCAGCAGGAAGCCGCCACCTCGAACGGCGGTTGAGTCGATCGCCAGACCCACGCCGGAGGGCGGCTTGAACCCCAGTTGCAAGTCTCCGATCCCGACATTGCCAGGCTTGTCCGTGAGGGCGAGCGTCCCGGACAGCCCAACCCGGGCGATCGACACTGAGAACGGACCGAGCGCGAGAACCACTGAAAGCGCCAACTCGGCTCCGATGGCCGGCTGAGCGTCCTCCACCGCGATGTGAATCGCCGTCCACAGCGACGAGACGGTCAGTGGCCCGAGTTCGAGGTTCAGCGGCAATTCTGCCGACAAGCCGGCCGCCCCAGCGAAGGAGACCCCGTGCAGGGACGACCAAGTGATGCTGAGGTCGATCGCGCTGTCGATCGCGCGGTCCCCGAGCGCCACTGACAAGAAGCCGTCCCCCTCGGCGGCCCTCACAACTAGGCGCAGGCCCGTGAGCTTGACCATGGCCGTGAGCTCGCATCTGCGGGCGCTGAACTCCCCGCCCACCACGACGCCGATCCGATTGAGGTCGATGTGGCTCGAGGCTTCGCTGCCCAGCCGCACCAGCGGAGTCGACGCCCCGCTGTCATAGGTCAGACTGATGAGTAGATCAGGTGTCGCCGGTCCGCCGGGCAACGCCGCCCGAACCCCCTGCAGGTTGACCAGCAGCGGGTCACTTCCCACACGAACCTGTCCCGTCAGCGATCCTCTCGGCAACGGGACTTTCGCAGCCAACTCGCCGGTAGCGGCCAGGACGAGAGCGATCCCCCGGCCGTCAGTGAGTTCTGTTACCCCGAGCAGCAGCTCGACGCTGCCGGGGACCGCCGGCTGCGAGGCGGTGAAGGGGATAGTCAGCCTGAACAGGTTCGTTTGGACGTCGAGTCCGGCGAAGCTTGTCGTGTGCTCGGCCGGCGCGGGGTGGCGCACAGTCACTCCCGCCATCTGGAGCGGATCCGTCAGCGCCTTGGCGAGGAGGTCGGTGATCATGGTCGGCGTGCGGCGCTGGGCGCCGTCGTCAACGAAACGCCTGACCAGCGCCGTCGCCGGGTCCACCAGAAATCGAGCCAGGGCGTCCAAATCTATCTTCGGGCGCTCGCTGGCCGTTCGAAGAAGTCGCCCGTCCGCCATCTTCAGTTCGGGCACCGGCTCCGTCGTCAGCCCGCCCGCCAGGGCGAGCACAAGCGCGGCCTTCGAGTGTCGCGTGATCACAGAGTTGAGCAGCAGCCCTTGCAGGAGGTCTCCGAGCAACACCTCGCCCGTATCGGCGGGGGCTCCGGGCGGAGGCTGCCAGCTCTCTACAGCCGACACAAGCTGAGCGATCGCGGGCGCCGCGGACGCCACCTGGCTGCCGAGCTCCGCCAAGGCGAGCTGCCGCTGCGCGTCGACATCGTGCTCGATCCTCCGCAGAACCTGGTCGAGTTCGGTCGCGGCCTCGACAAGCGTCGTCGTGACGCCGAGAAGATCCGGCTCCCAGCCAGCAGCGCGCAAGGCAGCGTCGGCCCCTTCAGAGCTTCCCAAGGCGATGGCCGCGCCAAGACCGTCACGAAGCAGTGTCAGTAAGCTCAGACCAAGGTCGCCGCTCGGTTGCTCCTCGGGATCGAGATCGGTCATCGCGGCCCGCCGTAGGGCTCGATGACCCAGTTGATCAGATACGGGTGACGGAGAGACGGCTCACCCGGCACTTCATAGGGGTACCGCTTGAGGTGCCCCGAGCGCTTGCTCTGCGCGCCGGCCTTAAGAAGGGCGTAGCCGGCCGCGAAGTCAGTGACGCTGTTGCGGGGCAGCATCAGGTGCTCCGCCCAGAGGTCAGCGCGGAGGTCGCTCGCGAATCGGCCTTCGCTGTCGACGATCGCCAGTTGGATCTCGGAGTCGAAGGTCATGCTGCGCCTCCCCACGTTCGCTGATCCGACGAGTACCAACTCGTCGTCGACGATCATCAGTTTGGAGTGCACGTAGACGTCGGACACGCCGTTGGTCAGCGAGCCCACGGTGAACTCGCCCGAGACACCTGCTTCGGCCGAGATCGCCGCGAGGTACTGGACGCCGACGTCTCGTTGGTATTTCTGGTAGACGTGGGTGCTGTCCTCAGCGTTGCTGGGAACCAGAGCGAAGACTTTCACGCCGCGCCTGATCGCCTCCCCGAGCTGGAAGAAGAGATCTGCCTCCCGGGTCTGCTGTACCGGCGACCTGAAGGCCGGTTCCCATCCAAAGGGCATGAAATACTGGTCTTCGATGTAGATGTAGGACGTCGCATTCTTGATGGCGTTGAGGTAGGACGCCCACACGGTGTACTCACCTGCTGGCGACCATGTGTACGCCTCGTGTCGTGAAGCGCGCCCGTACGTGTGGAGCACCTGAACCGAGTGCGTTCCGCCCGGAACGGGATCGACGGGGTCGGGCGCGTCCAGCGTCGGCAGGGGTGGTGGAATGCTGATTGTGGACAGGAGTCCTAACGTCCGGGTGGGGTCGTTCCAGCGCTCCTCGAAGGTGCGGTCGATGTCGGTTACGGCCGGTCCGTGCACGCAGACCCCTGTGTCGTGGGTGGGCTTACCCCACAGCCAGTGCCGCTGCAGCGAATGGAAGTCGTGGAACACGTTGTCCCAGCGTGTCTTGGAGATGTCGATCGAACCGACCAGCGCGTGCCGGTCGTGCGGGTTTCGCAAGCACGTGAACTTCTGGTGCGCGCTACCGCCAGTTGGGAACCGATTGTCGACCGCGATTCCCCACATGTTGTGAGCGTTCAACCAGGCGATCGTCCAGTAGTTGAAGGTTAGGCCTGGGATGTGCCGCGAGACCATGCCGACGACCTCGACCCCGGCGTCGCGCGCCGCTTTGAGGAGGTCCAGCGCGTCGGATTCAGGATGGTCGGCACCTCGCGTCCTCACCCCCTCCAGGCGCCAGCCGCTGATCCAGACGGCGGCCTCGGAGGGAGTCGCGCTGTCGGTCATAGCTTGCAGCCCGTCAGCCCAGCGGCCCATAAACTGTTCGCCGTCAAGCAGTGCCTCGACGCGGTTGCCGTCCGTCCATGGCGAGACCGCGGAATCGTGGTGACGCGCTTGCGGCGGAAAGCGGGTCGAGTCGTTGACGTCGATGAACCATCTGGCTCGTAGTTCGTCAACTGTGCGCATGGACGCCGACGTCTCTGAAGCTCATCTGAGCCGCCGACGCAGTGCCCACAACAGCCTCGATCGGATCGAAGCGATGCATGGGTCTCAACCTCCAGACGAATGTACCGTGTGACAGCTTGCCCGAGCCCCATCTTCAATGATCATTTCGGATGGAAAGTTGTCGCGATCACCGCACGAAACTGGAGAGGCCGGCGGACACCGTCTGCCCTGCTCCACTGCATCGGTGGTGCGCGACGCCGGTTTGGCGGTACCTCCCGAGATCAGGTTCTAGAACGATCAGGGAACAAGAGTCACCGTGCGGACTGGCTCCTGTACCTAGTTGTGGTTGCGTCTCCAGTAGTTCGTGCGTTCCTCGTCGACGCCAGGTACTCCCCGAGAATTGCCCTCCGCTGCGCCTCAGTCAAGGGCATGCTCAGCATTCTCATAGAAGGGTTTACGGAGGTAATTTCCTTTCCGCCGTGGAAGTCGGACCATTTCCTTCGTCACCGCAGGCCCGCCTACTGATGCTGAACCTGCTGCGCGCTGCTGTCAGGACCGCGCCGGGGTCGGCGACCCGGCGCCTGGCCCGCTGGCGTTGTTCACCGAGAAGCTCGTGTGCCTTTGGGCGAGCGGATGCTCGTACCAGCGAAGCAGTGAGCCCGGAGGTCGCGCAACGGTTGGCACCACCAGCCCGACTGCTCGGGTCCGCCAGTTATCCGGCGCCGGACTGGTTTTGGCGGGCGTCTGCCTCCCCCGTTCTGCCCAGGGGAGGCGGGAGACCTGCACTAGCCGAGATGCGCAGGGTGGTGACCGCAGGTGTCGCGTTCTCCGCGACGACCACCATGTCTTCCAGATTGATCGTCCGGATGGGTGAAGGCCTTGCCATTGCGACCCTGGGCAGGAACGCTGACCCCACGATGATTACGAGGAACAGACACCCGCCAGTCCAGGTGGTCCGCAAGGTCGACCAGCCCGACCGGTTGGGACGCGGCCGCACGGACGTCATGCCCAGCCGCCGGGAGCGGCACAGCTCAGCCCAGATGCACCACCGGCGGCGGAACCCGTCCTCGAGCGATTATCTCAGGGAGTTGCGACCTCAGGACCACCAACCCGTCGGACCCGATCAGGGTGACCATCTATCCCGGCTCGGGCACGCTCAGCGAGTTCGACCACGGTGCTCCCAACTTCAGGATGTCTGGCCGCCTCAAAACGGGAGGCGAGGTGCGGCTTGACGAAGTCGAGATCAAGATCAGCTTCAGTCCTGGAGCGACCGAGCGGTCCATAGAGGAACTCGATCTGCCTCGCCAGACCGACGGTTGGAAGATCTATTTCTGCGAGGACGTCAACCCTGGCGCGCCCGGCACCCCTCTCCTCGACCTCGGAGTTGTGTTGCGGGCGCGGGTTCGGCCCGGTGCGGATGACGACATGACGGTGAAACTTCGGCCCTGCCGCGGTTCTCAGCTAATCGAGCGCTGGGTTGCGGAGACGGTCGAGCTCAAGGTGGAGGCGGATTGGGCTGGAGGTCGGCAGGTCCTTGCAGCGTCCCTCACGAGGCAGCGTCCCGAGTCGCTCGTTAAGGAGGTCGTCGCCCGGCAACGTCCTGTCCAAGACCTGTTCACGGGCTCGCAACGGGAATTCCTCACCGAATGCGTGGCCGGCGGCATCAACCTCGAAGCGCTGACGGTGCTTCCTCCGATCACCGCCGTCCGGTGGAGATCCGTTTCCGTGGCGCCCCCCGAGCTAGGTCTGCGGGCGGAGCGCTGGGCAGTGGACGACCTGGACTTCCTGGAGCTCTCTGCTGTTGCTCCCATCGACCAGGCTCCGGCGAAGCAGGCCGCGATGCTGCAGTTCGTCCGGTCACGTGGGCTGGTGGTACCGGATGAGCAGGAGCCCAAGACTCGATTGATCATGGAGCACCTGGTGCACAACAGCCTCGGTTCTCCCTGACCCGCAGCAGCCCGGGGAGTGGAGCGCCGCAGCGGCTGGGGAACCGTAGTGCGCGCCTCAGCCATTCGCCACCGCTCGACTGATTCAGGCTCAAGGAGCGACCCCGTGGTCTGCGCACTCTCGGTTTGCTGGCTCTTCTTACTTGAGGTGGGGGCTGGTGAGTCCGCCGCCGATGAGCAGCATGCGTAGTCGGTAGTTGTCGCGGTTGCGGAAGCCGCGGGCGATGCGGCGGTGGAGCTCGATGAGGCCGTTCATGGCTTCGGTGCCGCCGTTGGAGGCGCCGGCGGTGTCGAAGTAGGCCAGGAACTCCCGGCGCCACTTCTTGAGGGTCCGGCCGAGTCGGGCGATCTCGGGGATCGGGCAGCGACGGGAAGCTGTCGATGATCTTGCTCGGCGAGCCGCCGGCCGGCGGCCGGGTCGGGCTGGTGGTAGACCCGCCGCAGCTGCTGGGCGCACTGCCAGGCCACGAACACCTCGAGGTGGCGCTCGTCAGCCTCGATCGCCGCGGTGAGGCGGGCCTGCTGTCGATCGGTGAGGCGTTCCTCGGCGCAGCGCAGCACGTTCCGGATCTTGTAGAGCGGGTCGTCGCGGCGGCCGCGGTGCCCGGTGGATGGCCTGCTGGACGCGGCGGCGGACCTCGTCGACGGCCTGGCTGCCGAGCTTGACGACGTGGAACGCGTCGAGCACCGAGGTGGCGTCGGCGAGCTGGTCGTCGATGGCGTTCTTGTAGCCGTGGAACGGGTCCAACGTCGCCACCTGCGACCCGCCGGCGGAACGCCTCGCCGCGTGCGTGCAGCCAGTCGGCGTAGGCCTTCCCGGACCGGCCCGGAACGAGGTCGAGCAACCGTGCCCGGGTGCGTCCGGCCTGGTCACGGGTCAGATCGACCATCCCGGTCAACGCCTTCGGGCCGCGGCGACGTTCGTCGACGTGGTGCCAGACGTGCTCATCGACGCCGAGGCTGATGACGTCGTCGAACCGGGTCGGATCGTCGGCCATCGCCTGCAGCAGCGGGGCGATGCTGCGCCACAGCGTGCGCCACGTGGTGCCGAGCTGGCGGGCCAGGCCGAGCACCGAGGCGTGCTCGAAGCGCAGCTGCTCGATCGCCCACCAGCACGCCCGCACCGTCAGCAGCGCCCGCGGCCGGGCGACCCGGTCGTCCTGCTCGGTGAACACCCCGGCCGGACAGGACGGCTCCTCGCACTGCCCAGGTCCGCTTGCGCCACACGAGCCGCACCGGCCGGCCGAAGCACGGCGCGTCGACCAGCTGGACCGTGCGGCGGCCGTGGCTGCCCGCGATCACCCCGCACGACCGGCAGCCCTGCTCGGCCGGCGGCGACTCCACCGTCACCACCAGCCGACGATCTCGGCTCGACGACCTCGATCACGCGCAGGCCGGGCAGCCCGACCAGCAGATCGCAACGGTCGCAGTAGACCTGGTGGGTGTCGGTGCGCAGGCAGCCGCCAGCGCAGCCCGTAGGCTCGCTCATCGTCGGGGTCCTCGTGGAATGGGTTGCTTGGTCGCTTCCTGATCCTGAGGACCCCGACCCTCACCTCAGCGCAACCACTCTCACCGGCGTGTCACGCCGCCCCCACCTCAAGTACGAAGAGCCGCTTACCTCCGGCGGTGCGACAAGCAGCCCTTGCGGGTCGTAACGGCAGCGCTGATGATGACCGTGTGAGGGGAACCAGGTTCTGGGCGGGCGTGGGGAGGGGGCGTGACGTTGCCGCCGACACAACTGTCCAGTTCGACCAACTGCTCGCCTTCGTGGCCTCTCAGGCCGCCATCGAGCCCCGGTTCAAAGCAATCGGGCACATGCTCGTGGCTGGCAGCCCCCGAGGCGTGCTGCAGGCCGTACAGGACGAACCATGGCTGCTCACCGACCACGCTGAGGCGGCCTGGACCCTGACCGCTCTGTTCGCCGAGACGGCCGCGCTGCCAGCGGCCCAGCAGCTGATCGCCGACCGGACCGCCTGGACGCGGCAATGCCGGCTGATAGATCTGCAGCCCGAGCGCCTACGGCTACCCGGTGACTGGACTCGTTAACCCGGCGGCTGGGCGGCGCCAGTCCACAGCAATGACTAGCGACGTGGTGGCCGCACGGAGATGGCTTGACGAAGACGCTCACGGCGGTGCTCGGTCCGCGGGTGGCATAAGCGACCCGCGCGTGGGGCACGCCCTGCAGATCGGGGTGATCCTCATTCGTCAGCATCGGTACGCCGATGGCTACGCCTGGTTGCACAGCGCGACGCCAGCGGCGTCGCCCACGCAGTTGGCCGAGGTGGGCGGGATGCTGATCAATGCCGGTTACCTGGCGGAGGGCGAAGCAGCCTTGCGGCGGGGCGCGGAAGCCGGCGACCTCACAGCAGCGGCACACTATGGCCGGTTCCTCCTGTACTCCGGTCGGGCGGAGGAAGCGGAGCCGTGGCTGCGGATCGCGGTGGAGCAAGCTCCCGCCCTTGCGCGCATGGTCGTGGAGGATCTTCGGCTGCGAGGTGCGGACGAGTTGGCCGACCAGTGGTCCCAAGTGGCGGCGGAGGCAGGGGACGGCTGGGCCGCGGTCGACCTTGCACTGTCCGCCGCCGCCGCCGAGAATCACGCCGAGAGCGAACGGTGGATCTCCTGGGCCGAGGAGCTCGGTCATCCAGGCGTCGCCCTGGAACGGGCCGGGCTGGCGCGTCGTCGCGGCGACACAACACAGGTCCGATGGTGGCTCCACCAGGCTGCCCAAGAAGGTGACCTGCGAGCGGCGAGCACCCTGGGAGCAATGCTGGTCGCTGACGGCGAGGAGGCGACCGGCCTTCCCCTCCTCACTCGAGCCGGTGACGGCGGCGATACGGAAAGCCAGTTCCTGCTCGCGGCGATCGCGGGGAATCGAGGGGACGTCGACGAGTCCGCCCGCTGGGCGGCGACCGGGGCGGCCGGTGATCCCGCCCGTGGGCGGGAGTTCGCCGAGGCACTGATCGCCGGTCGCTGCTGGGAACAGGCCGAACAGATCCTTCAAATGTGCGTTGCCGGCAACGACGACATCAGCCGCGTCGTGCTGGGACGGCTCCTGGTCGGCTTCAACCGGTACGCGGAAGCGGTGACGTGTGTTCAGCCGGCCGCCGATAAGGACGTGCCCGAAGCCGGGGTGCTGCTAGGCCTGGCAGAGCAGAAGCGAGGGGATCTGGAAGCCGCTCGCCAGGCGTATCACCGCGCTGCGGCCGCTGGTGATGGGCGGGCAGCCCACAAGCTTGGTGTGATGGCTGAAAATCGAGGAGACGCCCCTGCCGCTCGGCACTGGTATGTCGAGGCAGCTCGGGCAGGTGAAGCCAGTGGGATGTACAACCTGGGCATGATGCAGGTTGACGATCCTGAGGGCCAGCGTTGGTTGGTGCTCGCCGCTGCCCATGGCCACGCGCTTGCCGCGATGCGCGTCGGGGTCGCGGAAGCCAACGCTGAGCGGTTCGGCGAGGCGGCGCGCTGGCTGCTGCGCGCCAACCAGCTGGGGGAGCCGCGGGCAAGACCGCTGCTGGACGCGCTGCTGTCTCAACTGCCCGATGTACCGACAACGACCCACGGGTCAACCCCCACCCGGCCATGAGCATCGAGTCGAAGAATGCGGCCGCCCGCGAAACCTGGAGCGAGGAGTATCTGCGCACAGCGATCGAGCTGCCGCTACTCAGCCGCCCCACCCGAGAGCGAGCGGCTACAGCGTCGGCGCGGCTAGCTCCCCTGGTGGCGCGTCTCAACGCGACCGAGGGCCGCTATGACGACGGCGGCGACCCGACAGGATTGGACGAAGCGGCGGCAACGGCCGGTGAGCTATCCCTGCACCCCGAGTGGCGTTACCTGGCCCCCGACCAGCGCAGCAGACTCGCTGGCCGGTTGGCGAACCTGCTCCGTGAGCAGTACGAACGCGGGATAAACGGCGCGCAGCTCGACAAGGCCCTCCTAGCCGCCCAAGAGGCCACAGTTGCGGCGGAGGAGGCGACCAAGTGCCGGGGGGGCACGGCAGACGCCCGCAGTGCGCTGGCCGACCTCGCCGGAGCCTCGGTGGCGGAACTGGCAGGACCGGAGGCGCTCCCGGACCAGGATCTGGAGGAGCTGCGTCAGCAGGGCGCCAGCCTGCTCACCGAGGCGTTGCGCTGCCTAGGTCGGCAACTGCTCGGCGCCTTCGAACGCGACGGTTCTCGACACCTCGTCGACGGTGCCATCGATGCGCTGGAACACGCCATCAGTGCCGCTCGGCAAGCCGGCGTCGAGGTGGCGCCCCGGATCCAACTCGAGACACAATCCGCCCGACTGCTGCGATTCAAACGATTCGGTGACCCAGCGGACATCGAGCATGCCGTCGCCGCCCTCCAAACTGTTTGGAACTCCTATGACCGGGCTGCAGCCGAGTCCGCCCATACTGCGGCGGCCATAGCCGACGGTTTGGCCTGCATGCTCTTGGCGCGCGCCGACCTTCCCGGCCACAAGTCCGACATTGGGGAGGCCGTTTCGATGGGGGAGGAGGCCGTCTTTCGGAACCCCCAGTCGCCTTGGGTGGCGGCGAACCTTGCCATGGCCCTGCTGTCCCGCTACCAGGAAGCCGGCATCATCAGCGACGCCCGCCGCGCCGACAAGCTGCTCACGAACGCCCTTGCCGCTCTCCCGCGCGAAGCACCAGATCGAGCACGCATTCAGCAGGCTCACCTAGCCTGCCGCCGAGAGCTCGCCAGCTGGGACACGGGCGCGGTTTCTGTGTCCGCTGCCACCGCCTCACCGACCGCGCTGCTTGACGAAGCCCGCGCCCTGCTGGCCGCGACACCGGCCGCAGCCCGAGCCCGGCCAGCCCGGCTTGGGGCGCTAGCTGGCACCTTGCTGAATGACGCCGAGGAACGGCTGGATCTCGATCCCCTCGAGGAGTCGGTCCTCACGTGGCGCTCAGCTCTTGAAGCCGCCCCGCCCAACTCCTTCGACCGGCCGGAGCTCCTAGTAGGACTGGCCAAGTCGCTCCACCTGCGCTACTGCCTGCTGGGTGACCCCAAGGACCTCGATGTTGCCCACAGATCCGCGGCTGCGGCCGCCGACACTGCTCCACCCGTCGAGCTGGCCTCCTGCCTCCGGGTGCTGGCCATCATCGAGACCGTGCGGGCCGCGCGCGGGGCAGCGTCAGCGGAAAACGTCACCTCAGCTTTTCGTCGCGCACTGCAGGCGGCGGCCGATGACCCCCCAACGCTCGTGGGAGTCGGCTTCGACTGGTGGGCCTGGGCGGCCGAGACGGGGCGTTGGGGCGAGGCCGCTGAGGCGTCAAGCACCGCGGCCAATTCCCTGAACCGGCTGGACCGGTCCCAGCTCAGCCGCCAGGACCGCGAGACGGTGCTGCGCGCAGCACCGGCCCTCGCGGCGCACGCAGCCGCCGCCTCCGTGCGTATAGACGACGTCGAAGCCGCGCTGACCACCCTCGAAGATGCCCGGCTGCGGCTGATTAGCCAGGGCCTGCAGCAGATCGACAACCACCCACAAACCGCGGACCCGGCACCGCTTCACGGTCCGCCGGGCCAGCCGGATCGCGCCGCAACGATGGCCGTGATCACCGCAGCGGCAGCCGACCTCCCACTGATCTACTGGGCTACATCCGACGTTGGCGTCATCATCGTCGTCACCCGCACCGGCGAGCTGCATGCCGAGCTGCTTCCCGACGCCGGCAGCGCCGCCCTCCAGCCACTCATCGTTGACTACCTGGCTGCCCAGACCGACCGCGCAGCGGACCCCTATCGATGGGAGCGCACTCTCGAGGCGACGACACGATGGATAGGAAGAACGCTGTGGCCCGTGGTCACGCGGGCCCTCCCCGAGATCTCGTCGGCAGACGCCGAGACCGCCTTCGGTGTAGTGCCCTCCGGACTCATCGGTTTGCTGCCCCTTCAGGCAGTTCAGGTGCCAGACGTGTCGGCCCCGGGCCGCTGGCGGTTCGTGGTCGACAACACTGCCATCCGCGTAGTTCCAAGCGCTCAGCTCCTTCGGGGGTGCCGAACCCGCGGTGAGGGCCAGGCGCCAGGCGTTCCAGAGGCGACGACCCTCATTGTTGCCGTCCCTGAACGAGCCGGCTCAGTGCCGCTGCGCCACGCCCTCTCGGAGGCGGCGGCGGTACGGGAAAGCGTCGGCGCCGGCCTCGACCTGCCGGGCACTCAAGCCACTAGAGAGGCGGTGATGGCGGCCATGCCCGGCCACTCGGTGCTCCACTTCGCCTGCCACGGCCGCGGGGACCTGGCTGACCCGCGCGCTGCGGCGCTACTCCTGGCGGCCGAAGACGAGCTCACCGCAGAGGACCTGCTGGAGCAGGGCCGACTTGATGCTCGGCTGGCTGTGCTCTCGGCCTGCCAGACGGCAACCTTCGGGGCAGCGCTGGCTGAAGAAATGATTGGCCTCCCGGTAGCTCTCCTGCAGTCAGGCGTCGCTGGGGTGATCGGCACCTTGTGGGAGGTGAGCGATGTGGCCGCGATGTTGCTGGTTCGCCGATTCTTCGAGGAATGGCGGCACCGTCCAGAGGAACCGGCCCAGGCCCTCCGACTGGCTCAGGCCTGGATCAAAGACGCGACGAACCTCACTCTGCACAGCTGGTGTCCCGACGTCACCGAGTTGGAGCCGCCCGCCGACCCACAGCTCCGTCCGCTCTGGGCATCGGCCCGGCCCTACGCCGGCCTGCAGTACTGGGCGTCCTTCAGCTATCAAGGGTGGTGAGATGGCCGAATCGGAGGAGGAGGTGCTCGAGGGCGCTCGGCTACTCAGGGGGGTACTGCCCCAGTTGTACGGGGCGCCGGAGGAATGGGAGGGCATCGACGACGAACTGTCCAGGATCCTCAACGGGGCAGACGCGGAAGTGGCCGCTCGAGTGCTGGCCATCATCGAGCTCCGACCCGAGACGGCGGCTTGGTGGCTGGCGTGGCAGCGTTCGGTGGACCAGCCCGTCGCGGTTAAGGAGGAGCGCCGCGGTACCAGCTACCCGCCAAGCCTGGGTGAGGTAGTGGCGGCCCCACGATTCGCCTGCCCCCGAGGCGACACGGTGTGGTATCGACGCTCAGCCAGCGTTCCGGTGCCAAACTGCCGCACGCACGGCCTTCGGTTGACCCCGACTCGGAAGGCGCTGGCATGATCACCGCCTTCTGGTCCGGGCTCGCCGGCAAGGTGGCCGAGCGAGCCGTGCTGACCCTGACCACCGCCGCATTCGCGTTCTGGATGGTCGGCTTCCTGGCATGGCTGACCACCACAAGCACAGCGAGCCGAGAAGCCCGCTTCGCTGCGCTCGCGCCCGCCGGGCAACTCCTCCAACTGCTCGGGGTCATCATTGCGGTGATCGTGGTGGTCGGCTCAGGCGTAATCGTCCAGCGGCTGACCGGTCCCGCCCTGCTTCTCCTCCAGGGTCACTGGCCACGATTCCTGGCGCCCCTGCGCGACAGGCTTGTCAGCGGGCATTTCAAGCGTAAGGAGCAGCTAGAGACACGGTGGCAGGAGCTGTTCGCGGAAATCGAGGCCGACCACCCGGAACCCTCGACTGACGACCGGCTCCGGCTGGCTCGAGCTGAACACGCCCTCCTGAGCATTGAGCAGCGGCTGAACGCCTACCCTCCGCGCTCCGAACGGGTGGCGCCCACGCGTCTTGGAAACGTACTGGCAGCTACAGAGGGACGGGTGGTCGACAAGTACGGTCTCGACGCGGCCCGCTGCTGGTCGGTGCTGTGGCTGCTGCTACCCGACGGTGCGCGGAAGGACGTGGCGGACGCACGCAAGGCCCTCGACGACGCCGCACTCGGAGTGACATGGTCAGTTCTGCTGCTCATCTGGACTCCGCTAGCCTGGTGGGTGGCGGTCCTCGCCATCGCGGCGTTCTGGATCAGCTACCTCGCTACGGTGCGAGCCGCCCAGCTCTCTGGCGAGCTGATCGATGCGGCCTATACGGTGCACCGCGGGCTGCTGTACGACAAGGTGGGCTGGCCCCATCCAGCACCCGCCGCCGAGCCCGAATGGGGGCGGGCGCTGACCACGCTGATCTTTCGCGGCCCTGCTCTGGCCGTCCCGCCGACTTGACCGCTGCCGGGGTGCCTGCATCTCATAATTCCTCGGTCGCGGGTTCAAGCCCCCGCCGGGCAGACGGCTGACCCGGGCGCACTCCCACGCGAGGCCCCGTCGACGGCGGCGGCAGCCCGCGCTCCTTGATCCGACGCGACACCGACGCCGACACCGCAAAAAAGCTCCGACCGCCATGCCGGGAGGCGGCCGAGCGCACAGCGCGACTCCCACCGGCTGAACATAGCAATCCCTCCGACTAGGCGAGGCGCGAGAAGGGCCGGACGAGCAGCTTTTCGGGTACCGTTGCAGAGCCGGTATAGATAGGTAAAGATGGTCCGGGAAGGGCGGGAGATACGCTCCCAATCGTGATCTGAGCGTCATCGCAGCGCTGGTGCGGGGAGCGCTGGGCACCCTAGTTTGGGCCTGCCCCGAGATGGGGGTGGCGCGCCCTGGAGGTGGGACCGACATGGACCTTCGCAGCACCCAGACCGTGTGGCTGGACGACTCGCATGCGATCTTCCGACGCGGCATGCACGCCTCCCTGTTGGCCGAGGGGTTCTCGGTCTCCGGTGAGAGCGCGTCCCTGACCCCGTTGCCCCGGCTGGGCAACCTAAAGATCCTGCTGTTCGAGTCCACCGAGCCCAACCTGCGGCACGTGCTACGGCTGACAGAGGGGAGTGGCGTCAAGCTGGTGGCGACCGTGCACGACCTGCGGGAGACGGCGCTGCTCCGCCTGGTCGACGCGGGCGTCGCCGCGGTCCTCCCGCACGCCGACCTCACGGTGGAGAGCCTCAGCGCCACTCTTCGGGCCGTCCTGTCGGGGGTGTCGGCGCTGCCGACCGAGTCGATGCGGAGGCTGCTCCAGCACGCCCTCGACGGTGGCATGAGACTGCCGGGAGGCTTGAACGACCGCGAGCGCGACGTGCTGCGTCTACTGGCCGAGGGCTCCGACACCCGCGACATCGCCTCGGACCTGTGCTTCTCCGAGCGGACCGTGAAGAATGTGGTGCACGACGTCCTGATGAAGCTCAACTGCCGGACCCGGGCGCACGCGGTGGCGATGGCCACCCGGTCGGGAGTCATCTGAGGTGGCCTGAGCGGGGGAGCCGTGGGGGGACTCGCGGACGAGCTGCTGCGGCGGGAAGGGCTGCTGGTCTGGCTGGGAGGGGTGCCCCCGCTGACCTCTTGGGTTGTTCATGTCCTCGACGACGTCGAACGGATCGAGCACTTGTTGGCGGGGCTGGACGTCTCGGCGCCCGCCGTCGCTGCTCCGCTGCGCGCTGAGCTCGACGACCAGTTCGACGGCATGGCCCGGCGTTGGCGTATGCCAAGACATGGCTCACCCATATGAGTTCGCGATCAAGGTCGCCAGCCCGAACGCGACGCTGAGCCCGATCGGGTCCAGAAAGCGAAAGACCCCCGTCGATGACGAGGTGCCTTTCTGAAACGGGAGCTTCTTCTGACGACGCAAATTTCTGAACACAGACCGTTCACAACCTCAATACAACATCCTTAAGTCCTCCCGGTGAGACGACGTTAACGCCCGCGCTCAGCCCCGGTCCAGGGCCGAACGGGCAACCATCCGGGCAGGGCCGGCGCCGGCGGGACGTGCGGCGGGTGCTCCAGGCCGGCGGTACAACGTCCAGCCGCCGGTCAGGATGCCGGCGAGGAAGCCGTACCGGTCCGAGGCCTCCCGGGTGAGGGTCGCCGCGTCGCGGAGCAGGACGTCGCACTTGACTGCGCCCCGGGTCGCGTCGAAGGCGGCCGCGGTTAGCACCGCGTCCGGTGCCGCGTCGGTGATCACCAGCAGGTCGACGTCGCTGCCCCGGCCGGCCAGCCCCTTGCACTGGGACCCGAAGAGGATCACCTCCCGCGGCGCCACCGCCCAGACTAGCCGCCCGAGCATCCGGTCCAGCAGCCGGTCCATGCCGGGGGCTGCCCGTGGGCAGGGGCGGGTCAGGCCCGGGGCTACCGGTCCGCCGACGCCCACCTCAGGTGACCGCGAACACGACCAGGCAGAACGCCTGGTGCAGATCGGCGGCGTCGAGCTGGGTCCAGGTCGCATGGTCGTCCCGCTTGACGGAGAGGTGCCAGTCCCCAAACAGCACCTCGGCGCCGGCGGGCCAGCTGACCGTGGCGTGGTGGAGGCCGCCGAGCGCGGGATCGGCGGTGGCCGGGACCGCCGCCGGCAGGGCCTGCCCGGGCGGGGCGACCCGCACGTCGAACTGGCCGGTGTGGTCGGAGTCCAGCACCAGCTCGACGCGGACCGGCCGCAGGACGCGCGTCTGCGCGAGCTGGCGGTAGCGGTAGGACAGGTCCGAGCCGGAGAGCGACAAGGTCAGCACCTGCTCCGCCCCGCCGGCCGGGTGCAGCATCTGCTGCCAGGCCACCGGCTTCTCCCGGTCCAGGGTGAGCAGCCGGGCACCGGCGGTGGGCACGGCCGCGGCGACCGCCTGCCGGGCCAGGTCGACCAGAGCGGGCCCGCCCTGGCGCCCTTCGTGGTCCACCGTCAGCACCACGTCGCTGACCGTGGAGAGGTCGAACGCGTTGTCCCGTCGGTCGAGCGTGAGCGTCCAGCGGCTGATCACCCCGGCACCCTCGAAGGCGGTGTAGCGGTCGTCGGCGAGCCCGTTGCCCGGGAGGGCGCCCCGGTCCTGGCTGCCGTGGCTGGTGACGATCGAGGTGACGACGCTCATCGCTGGGCTGAACCGGGCGTCGGGGGCGTTCAGACCGTCGCCGAAACCACCCGTCACGCTGTCGGTGGTCCGGACCACGGCCTGGGTCAGGGTCAGCGTGGCGTGCACCCCGACGAACGGGCCGGTGGTGCCCGGCACCGTCACCGCGACCCCGAGGATGCGCTGATGGGTCCACCCGGGGTGCTCGGCGGCGAACACCCACTCGGGCAGGTCGATGCTGCAGCTGCCGCTGGTGGTCAGCTCGAGCAGACGCTCGGGGAACGACGTGGCGAGGGAGATGTGCGTGGTCGCCTGGAGGCGACGATGGCTGCGGTCCAGCCACGACGACTCGAGCCGGCGCAGGTCGTTGGCCAGCCGGTCACCAGCGAGCAGCCCCTTCTTCAGGCTGTCCCAGTAGCCGAACTGGATCATCGGCGGGGTCGTCTGGTCACCCAGCTCGAAGCGGGCCGCACGCTCGGCCTTGCGGGCCAGCTCGAACGCCAGCTGGTAGGCCTGGAAGTAGACCGTCGAGAGCTGGCCGACCATCCAGTCGAACAGGGCGGTGTTGGTGTACTTGTCGTGCAGGTGGTCGCGGACCGCCAGGGCGTTGGCCCTCCTGGCCTCCTGCACGGCCACCTCGTGCTCCGCCACCGCGATCCGGGCCTCCGCCGCCAGCAGCTGCTTCTCCAGCTGGGCCAGCTCGGCGGTGGCCAGCTGGGCCTGGAACTGGTTCATCGTGAACTGCCGGACGTGGGCCGCCGTCACGTCCAGGTTGGTCGCCCGCAGTGCCGAGCTGCCGGCGTTGGTGAGGTTGAGGGCGGCGAACCCGGACAGCGCCGAGGAGATGTTCGACCCGCCGAAGGAGACCCCCACGGTCGGCGACCCGCCGAAGCCGGCGATGCCCACGTTGAAGTTCGGGATGAAGGCGGTGATCGCCGCCGCTCGCTGCAGGCCGACCGCGGCGTCGTTGCGGCCGACGGCCGTGCCGCGCTCCACCATGGCGCTCAGCTCCGGTGGCAGCAGCAGCGGCTGGCTGGTGTAGTAGTCGATCCGCGCCTGGAGCGCTGTCCGGCTCGCCTCCAGGCCGTCCCGCACCCGCTCGGCCTCGGCGACCTGCGCGACCCGGACGTCCCCCACCAGGTTCTGCAGCCCGACGTCGTCGTTGCCCTGCAGCACCGCCAACGCCTCGGCGTCGCGGCGCTCGAGGGCGCTGAGCATCCGCTCACCCAGCACCCGGACCTCCGAGGCCAGCTCCATCGCCCGCCCCCACAGCGTCCGGTAGCGGTACGGCGAGCCGGCGGCCGGGTTGTCCGACAAGACGCTGTCGAGGTCGACGCCGCCCGCGACCGCCTGCAGCAGCGCCGCGAGGTCCAGCGGCGCCTCGAACAGCGGCAGCACCCGCACCACGCCAGCCAGGTTCATGCAGTGGCGGATCTTGAACAGCCGGTCCGCGACCGTGTCCCAGTAGCCCGAGAGCTGGGTGTTGGCCGGGATCTGGAAGTACGCGAGGGCCAGCACCGGCAGCGCCGCCCCGTCGGGCGCGGTGACCACCACGGTGGGTCGCTCGGTGAAGTTCTCCAGCTGCACCTCCACCTGCCCGTTGCCGAAGACGTCCAGCTCGGCGTCCGCCGTGAGCTCGGCGAAGGAGCGGCCGGGCCGGGGCACCGCCGGCACGTGCTCGGGCCGGCGGCCGAGGATCTCCCCGGCCAGCACGTAGAGCAACGTGGCCTCGTTGATGGACTCCAGCGTGTCGCGGCTGAACAGCTGGTCGGCCCAGGCGATGAGGTTGTCCAGGTACCGCATCACCACCACCTTCTGGTAGGCCACCGGACGGAAGCGGGCGATGACGTCGGGCCGGAAGGGGTTGTTCTTCCACGTCCGCACCTCCTCGAGGTGGCTCCCGATGTCGGCGAGCACGGCCTCGATCCGCTGCGCCCGGTAGTCCTCGGCGTTCTGCTCGTGGAAGGGCCGGGTGATCCAGAACCGCTGCGGCACCTCGTCGCCGTCGGTGCTGGTCGGGTCGAAGATCCGGTGGAACCAGGAGAGGGCCTCCTCGAACCGCTGGTTGGTCATCAGCTTGCAGGCGATCATCAGGGGCGCGTGGAAGAACAGCTCCCAGTTGTAGATCGACATCGCTCCCGAGCGGGAGAAGTCGACGACGTCGGTGGCCGCGTTGTCCGCGACGGCCGTGGTGCCCGGCACCGGCGCGTAGGTGCCGGCGAAGGTGGCGCTGCGAACCGGTGGGTACGTCTGCGGCGAGGTCTGGATCCGCCGGTTGAGCAGCCCGTCCGCGCCGGTCCGGTTGAGCTCGCGCAGGAACAGCCCGGTGTAGGGGTGGTCGAACGCCGAGAAGGTGTACAGCAGCTTGGACACCGTCGTCGTCGAGTCGACGTACACCTGCTGGTAGGCGGTGGTGACGAAGTACGCGCGGGCCGCGTCGGTGGCGAAGAAGGGGCTCCGGTTGTACCAGGCCGCGTCCACCTGGCCGTTCTGCAACGTGGCGACCGTCGCGAACGGCGGCCGCGCCGCTGTCAGCAGGGGGACCGTCCCGCCCTGCTCGAGCACGGCCAGCCGCCCCAGGTTCGGGGTCCAGGTGTTGTTGACGAAACGGCCGGCGGCCAGGTGCATCCCCTCGGGCAGCGCGATCCGGGCGCCGACCTGGCCCCCGCCCTGGAGCGGCCGGACCACCTTGCCGGTCGGGTCGACCAGGCTGCGCACGTAGGCGTAGGAGCTGCTCGGCACGAGCGCCTCCGACGCCACCCCGGCGCCGTCGAGCACGTGGTACTGCCCGGCCAGCGGCTTGAGGCGCAGGTCGACCACGCCGCCGTCGAAGACGAACGACGAGGAGTGCCACGGCCGGGCGGTCTCGTCGAAGCGGCGGGCGGTGACGAACCCGTGGGTGCCGGTGTAGGGGTCCCAGAACTTGGTGTTGTTGAACTCCTGCGACATCGAGAGGTAGACGTCGATCCACAGCCGGTTCAGCCCCGCCTCGTGGCGCGGCTTGATGGTGTAGGACTCCGCAGGTCGCTGCCACGGGTGCACGAGGGTCTGCGGGCCCTGCCGCCGGGTCGTCCAGCCCTCACCCGTCCGGACGCTCCAGCAGAGCTTGATCTCCAGCTGCCGGGGTGGTTCGGGGGCCGGTTTGGTGCCGGTCGTCGGCTGCGCCGCCGGCTGCCGCGTCGTCTTGGTGGCCTTCTCGGTGATCTGCAGCCAGAACAGGTGCAGGGTGCGGTTGTAGACCACCGGTAGCACCTGCTCGGCGGCGATGTCGACGTCCACCCGCTCCCAGGGTGTCCACGACGCCTCGTTCAGGTCGAAGGTGCGGTAGTAGTAGCGCGCCGGGTCGTGCCGGGTCCGCGCGACCACGTGCAGCACGTTGGTCACCGGGGGCAGCGCGTCGTAGGGGTTGTCGTCGGCCACCTCGTGGTGGATGCCGACGACGTCCAGGTGGGCGGTGTCGTCCACCTTCTCCAGGTAGTGCCGCAGGGCCAGCTCGGCCGAGGCGTCGGTGACGTCGGCGCCCTGCAGCTCGTTCTCGAACTCGACGAAGAAGGGGGTCTTGTCGTCCCGGAGCTCGGGGGTGATCCAGTTCTCGGGGTAGAGGAACACCTTGCGGTTGGCCTCCCACAGCCGGTAGCTCTTCAGCCACGGCCACTGGGACCAGGCGTCGAGGGAGGTCGTGTCGGCGCGCTCGGTGCTGCTGACCAGCACGGCCGGCCGCTCGAGGTTGAGCAGGCAGCGCTGGACGAACATCTGCACGGCGCCGATGGCCTGCTTGATCCGTGAGGTCTGCTGGCAGGAGGAGACCGCCACGTCGACGCAGAAGTAGGCCATCAGGTCGTCCTCGTCGCCCCAGTAGGCCGGGTTGCGCCAGTCGCGGCCGGCCACCGAGATGCTCACCGGCTGGGTCCGGACCGCGTGGTCGAGCAGGAACGCCTGCAGCGCCGACCGCTTGGCCTCGCGCAGCGTGTCCTGCAGCGGGGTGAGCACCTCCCGCCACGCGGTGAGCTCGTACTTCGCCTTCGCCGCGGCGATCACCTGCTCGGCGATGTCGGCCTCGCTGGGTGCGCCGCCGCCGGCCTCCCGGCGGGCCCAGCCCAAGCACGTCGCGGGTGCGACGCCCAGCCGGTCGACCAGCGAGGCGACGTCGGCCAGCCGCACCAGGAACGCCGGCTCGGCGTACCGGGCGGCGGTGCCGCCGTCGAGGGCGGCCAGGGTGGCGTCGTCCAGCCCGGTGAGGCTGGTCGCGATGCCGCGGACCGTGCTCAGCGGGACGGCGCCGGCGACCGCGGTGACCAGGTCGTGCGGGGCCACCGTCGGGGTGGCGGGGGCACCGGGTCCCGCGGCGAGGGTGGCGGCGCGAGCCGTCAGCGCCGTGCTCACGCTCTGCCACTCCGCGAGCGCGACCCAGGCCGGCAGCAGGCTGCTGGTTGGGGCGGTGTCGACCGGCAGGTCGGTCAGCCGCAGCGCGCCGACCGCGTCGGCGTGGGCCAGCAGCCAGTCGAGGCTGGCGGCGTCGAGGTGGGTCACCTCGACCACCCGGGCCATCTTCTGCAGCCGTCGGTAGACGAGGTGGAGCCGGGGGAACAGGGCGGGCGTGACGTCGGGCGTGGTGTAGGCGCCGGCCTCGTCGCGCGCGACGAAGGCCGGCTCGGCGAAGGCGTCGGCCAGCCGGCCGACGCTGTCGCTGCCGGCCAGCAGCGCCTGGGTCTGCGCCGGCGTCAGGCGGAGCGCGCCGGCGAGGTAGCTGGCGACCTGACCGGCGGAGACCTCGGCGGGGCTGCTGCGCAGCGCCTCCCGCAGCGCCACGAGCGAGGCGGTGACGGCCGCGTCGCTGGAGGCCAGCGGCGACGTCGGGCGGGCGTTCAGCAGGTGGTCGACCTCGGCCACGGGGAGGCCGAGCGGCAGGGCTCGGGCGGCCGTGTCGAGGAAGCTCGTCATGGCCCGCGGTCCGGCGAAGGGGTCGGGCACGAGCGGCGCCAGCAGGTCGACCAGCAGCAGCAGCTCGGACAGGTCCAGCCCGCTCACCCGGGCCAGCTCCACCCAGCCGGCCAGCCGGGACAGGGTGGGGAGGTCCATCGTCGTCCCGGTGCGGGCGACCAGCGCGCTCAGCTGGGCGTCGGTCACCGCGAGGGCGGCGAGCAGGGCCGGTCGGTGCGCGTCGACGTCCCCGCCGCTCGGCGGGTCGAGGGCCGGGTCGGGCGGGTCGAGCACCGACCGGTCGGTGTAGGTGGCGGCGTAGCGGGACGTCGCGGCCAGGGTGGTGCTGGTCGGGTCGGCGGGATCGGGGTGCCCGTCGGTGGGCATCGTGCCGAACCAGGTGGCCAGCGTCTCCGGGTCGAGGTCCAGCCGCTCGGCGAGCCGGACGGCGTCCGCCAGCGCGGTCAGGCCCGTCGCGTCGAGGTCGCCCGCGCCGATCCGCTCGGCGCGGACCAGTAGGTCGACCTGCCAGAGGTCCCAGCCGGTGTGCCGGGTGACGCGCTGCAGCCGGTGCACCCGGTCGAGCACCGCCGTGCTGAGGCTGCGCACCTCCTGCACCCCGAGGTCGGCGACGTCGGCCGGCCGGAACAGGGTCGGACGGGGGTCACCGGTCGGGGTGATCCAGCCCGTCTGCAGCAGCAGCAGCAGCGAGGGGTAGCTGAGCTGGCTGCGGGCGAGCAGCTCCAGCACGCCGATGGCGGGGCGGCTGGCGTCGAAGCCCCACAGCGCGTCCTGGGCGCCGGGCTGGGCGGTGGTGATGAGCGGCGCCTCGTGGCTGGAGATCCCGAGCCGCTCGGCGGCCACGTCTGCAGCAGGGGCCACGCCGAAGGCCTCCATCAACCGCCACCGGGGCACCCCGAGGTGGCCGGTGAACAGCCGCGTCTCCTCCTGCCACAGGTCGAAGCTGGACGACAGCGGGAGGTCGGCGCTGCGGAGCACCTCATAGGCCGTCCGGTCGACGTGCTCCGGCGCCGCCCGCAGCTCGGCCGCGGTCCAGGTGGTCTGCCGGTCGTGGCCGCCGGCGCTGCCCGGGACGGCGGCCTCGAGGAGTTCGTTCACCAGGTCGATGTGCGGCACCGGGGTGGTCGTGTTGGGGCAGTCCAGCCGGACGTCGAGCAGGTCGGGCCGGCGGGCGCCGAGGACGTCCAGGACCGACGTGCCGGCGGTCTCGGCGGGATGGGCCCCGAGGAAGCGGAGCAGGTCGGCGAGATAGGCGGCCGGGGAGTAGACCGAGGCGCACTCCGGGCAGTCGCAGACGTCGACCGGGCCGAACAGCAGGTCCAGGTCGGGAATCTCGCCCAGCAGCTCGGCCCGCTGCTCGGCGGTGATGGTCCCGGGGGCCAGGGCGCGCGGACTCAGCTGGTTCAGCTCGGTGCGCAGCTCACCGAGCCGGGCGAGCACCTGGGCGTACTGGTACTCGGCGTACCCGGCGATCGTGCCGGCGGTCCGCTCGTCCACACCGGCCCCGGCCAGCCGGCGGACGGTCTCGGCCCGGCCCAGGCTGACCAGCTGCATCGAGGAGTGCAGGCCGCTCTCCAGCAGGGCGCGCGCGGCGGTGGCCGTCGGGGCCAGCCGGTGCACCCGCTGCAGCACCCGCAGCTCGCTGCGCGTCGGGTCGTCGAGGGCCAGCGCCGCGCTGCGGGCGAAGGCCGCCAGGTTGTCGGCGCGCAGGTCGAGGTCGGGGTGGTCGTCCACCAGGGTGCTGATCTCGGTGATCCGGGTCAGCCCGCTGGTGGTGCTGCGCGCGACCTCCGCCGTCACCGCCGTCGTCGGGAAGAGCCGCTCGCCCTGGCTGGTCAGGGTCTGCGCGAAGGTCCGCAGCCGCGCCGCCGGGGTGTCGCCGTCGGTGCCCTCCGGCGGGGTGATCGTGTGCTCGGTGAGCAGGGTGAGCCAGCCGTCTGGGTCCAGCTTGGCCAGGTCGCGGGGCGAGCTCAGCGCAGGCTCGGCCGCGTCCGCGATCTCGCTGCGCAGCAGGGTGACCAGGGGCGGGTGGTTCTTGGCCACCACCCCCACCTCTACCCCGGTCCGCAGGTCGGCGAGCGCCGCGCTGCCGCCGACCGGCGCGGGGTCGGCGGCCAGTGCCCGCCAGAAGGGCTCGCCCAGACCGCCGTGGCTGACGAAGGCGTCCGCGACGACGTCGTAGCCGGCGACCGGCACGGTGGAGGCCGCCAGCACGGCGCGGAGCGTCCCGTTGCCCACCAGCAGTGGCTGGTCGAGGGCGTACCGGCGACGGGCGGCGGCGAGGGCCGTGCGCAGGGCCTCCCGACGCCTGGAGAGGACGACCGGCACGAGGTTCTGAGCCAGTGCGGCGTCCCAGGCGGCGTCGGCCACCAGCGGGTCGGTGAACGCGATGCCGACCGCGGCCCGGTCGACGAGCGCCTCGATCAGCGTCCAGTCGGCGGTCTCGGCCAGCAGGTCGGTCGGCAGGGTGGGCGGGATGCCCTGCACCAGCAGCGCGTAGCAGGCCTCGTCGTCCAGCCCGCCGCCGAGCTCGGAGGCGACACGGACCGCGAGGACCAGCCGCATCACGTCGTCCTGGCTGAGCCGGGCCGCCTGGGCGGCGCGGGTGACGGCGGGGTCCGCCGCCGTCTCGCTGAGGGCGGCGAGGGGGCCGGCGCCGGTGGCCGCGACCGCCGCGGTGTGCTGGGTGTGCTGGCTGGGCCCGGCGTAGGGGTAGGGACCCTCGGTGAAGTTCACCCAGGCGACCGGGCTGGGGTCCAGCAGCGCCTTGGTGCCGACCACCGCGCCGCCGACGCTGAAGCTGACCTGGAGGCTGAGCGGGTGCACCGGCTGGCCGCTGGCCGGGTCGGTGGGCCGGCTGTAGGGCAGGTCGTAGAACCCGTTCGCCAGCGTGGTCCGGGTGCCCAGGGTGACCGGTGGGCCGCTGACCGGCCGGGTGCTCAGGGTGACGGTGGCGCCGCCCACCCCGGCCCAGGCGGCGTCCCGCAGCGTCCCGCGGATCCGGTCGCGAGGCGGTGGGACCGGCGCCTTGGCCGCCAGCGACCGGTTCAGCGCGGCGCGGGTGGGACCGTCGACCGCCCCCGTCTGCCGGAGCCCGGCGGCGGCCTGGAAGGCGAGCACCGACCGCCGCGTGCTGGCGCCGAACGTGGCGGCGGCCCGCTCGGACTCGACCGGGGGGTGGCCGAGGAAGGCGAGGTCCTCCTGCAACCCGACGACAGCGCTCCCGGTCGCGTTCAACCGCAGCGGCCGGCGGACCAGCCGTACCGCCCTCGGGTCGGGTCGGGCGACCCTGGGCGCCGGCGGGCGGACGCTGGCCGCCACCGACCGGATCCGGTCGTAGGTGGTGGTGTCGAGCACGTCGCTCACCGGCAGGCCCAGGCTGGTCTGGAGGGCGTGCAGGGCCGCGATCGTGGACGGTCCCTGGGTCCGCGCCTTCATCTCGTCGGCGTCGATGGCCAGGTGCAGCCTCCGGACCCGGCCGGCCCGCAGCAGCAGCCGTTGCAGGCCGGCGGTCTGGGTCTTGGTCCTCAGGGTGACGGCGAGGGCCCGGTCGCCCAGCCGCGACCGGGTGGCAGGGCCGGCCAGTCCGTCGACGACCAGTTGCTGCTCGGTCTGGAACTGCCTCAGCGCGGCCGTCGTGCTGGGACCGTAGCGGCCTGCGGTGACCTCGGCGGCGTCCACCGCCAGCCCGGCGGTCGCCAGCTGACGTTGCACGGTCCGGGTGCGGGCCGTGCTGGCGCTGACGTGCGCGTGCCCCAGCTGGGCGGTGAGCCGGCGCAGGGTCGCCTCGTCGACGGTGCCGGTCACCGGGAGGCCGGCACCGGTCTGCAGCTCGCGGACGGCGGCGACGGCGGTGTCGCCGAGGCTGCGGCGGTGCAGGTCGACGGTGCTCACGCCCCCGACGACGGCGTCGAGCCCGGCCACCACGGCGGCGACCTGCTGCCGGGTGAGGGTGGGGCCGGTGATCCGGCTCTCGCCGAGCTTGCGGGCCAGGAGACCCAGGTTTGGTCCGGACATGACGTGGTCCTCAGTCGTGCGGGTGTGGGTGGATGGGAACGGGGGAGGGTTGCATCACCAGAAGTCCAGCCAGCGGCCGACGTGGAAGAGCCCGACGCCGATCGCGGCGACGATCCCGGCGGCCAGCACCAGGGGGGCGCCGGCGACCACGCCGATGGTGATGGCGAGCCCGGCGGCGACGCCGACCAGCCCGGCGACCCCGCCCGCGGTGTCGCCGCGCTGGAAGGAGCGGTAGGCCGAGACGCCCGAGGCGATGGCGATGCCGATGCCGCCGACCGCCAGCCCGGCGCTCATCGCGCTGTAGCCGGCGACCGTCGCCCCGGGCGAGGCGATGGCGTAGAGCTCCAGGCCACCGCCGATCGTGCTGAGCCCGTCGCCGACGGCCATCGGCGCGTCGCCACGGCTGATGTCGTCGTACAACGCGTAGGCGCTGAGGCCGGCGCCGCCCACGCTCAGCCCGCGGCCCACCACCCCGGCGGGACCGGGCAGGCCGCGGATGTGCTCCGGTGGCAGGGCGCCGGCCGGCACCGAGCCGCGGGACTGCGCGGCGGCGATGACCGCGTCGACCGCGGCCGGGGCATCGGTCCGGGTGATCACGATCATCTGCGGCGCCAGCCCGCCCCCGCCGCCGGGCAGCGCGGCGATCGCGGCGGCAGCCTGGCGGAGTTTGTTGCGGAGCTCGGCCGCCACCCCGCCCAGGGAACGTTCGGTGCTCCAGATCTGCTGCCCGGCCCCGCCGCGGACCCGGTCGAGGCCTTGGGTGTTGTCCCGCCAGGGGACCCCGAGGAGCCATTCCAGGATGCGGCCGCGCTGGGTGCCGGCGACCCCGGTACCGGGGAACTCGTAGTCCCAGATGAACCGTTCCGAGCCGGGCCCCGCCTGGGCAGCGGCCCCGCCGACCTCGCCCGCGTGGCTGGGCTCGTCGGCTCCGGTGCCCGTGCCGTCGGCCGGTGCAGTCCCGCTCCCCGTGCCGGTGGTGCCGGCGTCGGTCGAGCCGGCGGCGTCACCGACCGACCCGGTGCCCGTGCCGTCGTCGCCGCCGGTACCGCCGGTACCGCCGGTGCCGCCGGGCGCGGTGCCGGTCCCACCGTCGCCCGCCCCGGCGTCGGCGCCGGCGGGCGGCGCCGTGGTGCCACCGCTCCCTCCACCGGTGTCGGCGGGCGGACTGGTCGCACCAGCACCGGACCCCTCCGTGGCCGGGCCCTCGCCCGGGCTCTGCAGCCACGTGCCCACGTCCCACCGGCCGGGGCTCACCTCCCGGACCGGCCCGGTGAAGTCGAACCCGTGGCTGCGCAGGTAGCTCTCCACCTGCGCCGGCGTGGTCAGCGTGGACGGGATGCGGAACTCCTGGCGGTCATCCAGCCCGGTGGGGTCGGCCAGGGTCGCGGGGCAGTTGCGGGCGTAGCGGTAGAGGTTGGGGCCTGCGACGTAGCCGGCGGGGTCGGGGCTGGTGAACCGGCCCAGCCACGGCGCGTAGAGCCGCAGCCCGAGGTGGGCGAACCCGGTCTCGTCGTCCCGCTCGCGGTCGAGGAAGCGGTAGCGCTTGAGGCTGGTGCCAGGCCCTGGGACGCTGGAGCGGTAGGCGGTGCCGCCGTAGGGGTAGTACTCCTCGTGGTCCAGCAGGGCTCCGGTCTCGTCGGTGACCAGGGTGGTCGAGCCCAGGGCGTCGTGGTGGGTGTAACTGAACAGGGGCGTCGGGACCGGCGGTCCCCCCGGTACCGGCAGCTCGCGGTGCACCAGGGCCAGCCGGCCGCCGTCGCCGGGCACGTCGACGATGCGCAGGTCGCTGGTGAGCGTGCCGTTCAGCCAGGTGCGGACCACCTCGACGCCCCCGAGGTACAGCGTCTCGGTCACCTGGGCGCCGCGGTCGACCACCTTGCGGGTCCGGCCGCCCCCGATGCCGTAGCTGTAATGCACGGTGCCGCCGCCGCCCAGGTCGGCGTCGGCGAGGCGGCCGAGCAGGTCCCAGGACAGCGAGGTGAGGTGCGGCACGGACGTCAGGTTGCCCAGGGCGTCGTAGCCCAGCAGCGCGGACAGCACCCCGTCGGCGTCGCCGACGGCGTTCGTGGCCACCACCCGGTTGGACCGGCTGCCCGGCGACGTCTCGTAGGCCAGCCGCAGGTCGCGCCGCCACCCGCTCGGGCCGGCGCTGTGGCCCATCCCCGTCAGGTTGCCGAGGTCGTCGTAGTCGTAGGTCTCCCGGTAGCGGCGCACGGCGGCCGTGTCGTTGGGGTGGGGCAGTGGCTGGACGGGGACGTCGGCGGCGTCGACCCGGCTCAGCGCCGCCAGCTCCCGGCCCTCGGCGAGCACCAGCTGGTAGAGCGCGTCGTAGCGGAAGCGGCGCCCGGGGCTGACCACCGCGTTGGCGAAGAACTGGCTCTGCTGGGCGTCGTCTCGGGTCTCGAGGAGGTGACCGATCGGGTCGTAGGTGTGGCGCAGCTGCTGCCGGGCCGGACCGCCCGGTGCGGTCAGGTCGAGGCTCGTCAGCCGTCGGGTGAGCGGGTCGTAGCCGTAGGCGGCGGTCAGCCCGTTGCCCAGGGTCTTCGTCTCCGGGCGACCCGCCGCGTCGTGGGTCTGCCCGGCGAGCACCCGGCTGACCGCTCCCGCCCCGCCCGGCTGGACGTCGACGGTGGCCAGCCGCCCCCCGACGTCGAAGCCGGGCTGCAGCACCGTCTGGTCGGGGAGCACGACCTCGACGGGCCGGCCCAGCGCGTCCTGGCGCGCCGCCCCGTGCCAGGACTCGGCGAGCAGGAGCAGGTCGGCGGCGGCGTCCGGGTCGGCTGCGGCCGCGACGCCGCTCCAGTCGGGCAGACCCTGAACCGCGGTCCGGAACCGGCGGCTCGCCCCGGTGGCCGCGCCGTCCACGTCGTAGCCGTCGACGTCGATCCGGCCGGACTCGTCGAAGGCGGTGACCACCCGGCCGATGGCGTTGCGCGACGCGTCCGCCGCCACGTCGTCGCCGTAGCGGACCCACGAGATCAACCGGCTCCCGCCCGGCTCGGTGGCGGTGACCCGGACGGGACGGCGCACGTCGTCGTAGCCGAGCGAGATCCGCCGGCCCAGGGCGTCGGCCGCGAAGACCTGGCTGCCGGCGGCGTCGACCAGGGTGGTGGACACCCCGCGCTCGGCGCAATCGGTCACCAGCACGCGGCCCAGCAGGTCGGCCGCGGTGGCGAGCACCAGCCGCTCCCGGGTGTCGGTCAGCCGCGCGTGCAGGCCGCTGACGTCGGCGGTCACCCGAGTGTGCCGGACGTCGCCGCCGCCGTTGTCGACCCGCTGTTGCACCGGCCGCCCCAGGACGTCCAGGTCGGTGGTCGCGGGTGTCCCGGCGGCCCGGGCGGCCAGCCAGGCGGCCCGCACCTCGGGGTCGGCCGGCTCGGTCGCGGCCGGGTCAGGGCTGCCGCGGTCGGTGTACCAGCGGGACCCCAGGACGGTGTCGACGGCGTCGTGGCTGACCACCTGCCACGCGGCGATGTCGACCCGCTCGAAGCTGCCGTCGGGGTGGTCGACCCGGATCCCGCGCCCCAGGGGGTCGTGGTGGAGCGTGTTGGCCACCCCGACCTCGACCACCTCGTCGGCGCTGTCGAACTCGCCGTCGGCGCTGAAGTAGGGCTCGAACACCCGCACCGGCAGGCCCTTGGCGTCCAGCACGGTTCGACCGGTGCCGATCCAGCGGTCCGGCTGGCCGGGGGCGCCGGCCGCCTGCGCCTTGACCGCCAGCACGGCGCCGGCGCCGTCGAGGAAGGTGTGCTGCTCGGCGGTGCGCGGGTTCGCCGGGCCGTGCCGCTCGCGGGCGCGGGTGGTGACCAGGGTCGGCAGGGCCGCGGTCCGCCAGCGGTCCAGGTCGGTCTGGTAGCCCACGGTCGGGTCGTCGAGGGTGTCCCCGGTGGGGGCGGCCACGCTGCCCAGCACGGCGATCGCGGTCACCGACCCCAGCGGGTCGGTCCGGCTGGCGGTGCGCAGCCCGTTGGCGTCCGTGACGAGGTCGGGGGTCAGCCGGAACAGGTCGTGGTGCACCTCGGTGCGGTGCCCGCGGGGGTCCACGACCGCGGTGAGCAGCAGGTCGTCCGCCCGCTCCAGCGTGGTCGTGGTCCCGAAGGCGTCGACCAGCCGGTCGGGCTGCAGGAAGTGGTCGCGCGGTGCCGCCGGGTAGCCGAGCCGGGCCGACGGCAGCCACCAGTTCGCGTCGCCGTCGAGGTGGCGGTAGCCCGCCCCGGCGAATTCGGCGTCGCTCACCGTGCCGCCGTAGCGGGCGGTCACCATCGCCGGGGTGAGCACCAGCCGGTAGGTCTGCGCGACGAGACCGTGGCTGGCCTGCTGACCGGCCGGCAGCGGCCCGGCCAGGTCCTCGTCCAGGAACCGTGCGACCGACGTGCCGAGCAGGCGCGCGCTCTGGGCGGGCGGCAGGGCGACCGTGGCGTCGTCGGGGTCGACGACGGTCGCGGCGAGGAAGGCTGCTCGCAGGTCGGCCGGGACGACGGCGGTGCCGGCCGGCACCGCGAAGCCGGTCAGCTGGTAGCCGGACGCCGAGGCGGTGGCCCGCAGCCGGTAGGTGTCGGCGGAGATGACGTCGGTGGTGCGGGTGGCCCGGTGGCAGGTGAGCACCGGCGTCGTCTGCGCGGCCGAGACGGCCGCCGGCAGGGTCGGGTCGGGTCGGCGCCGACCGTGCAGCACCCGCGCCGACGCGGTGACCAGGCCCAGGTCGTCGGTCTCCAGCACCAGGTCCTGGCTGACCCGCGGGTCGGTCAGGTCGCGCTCGCTGGCGTAGCTGATCTCTCCCACGGGCAGCACCTGGAGCACCGGCGGCTCCGTGCCGCCGGGCTGACGGAGGCGGACCTCGACGGTCCGCTCGGTGACCAGGTAGGGGATGGCCGCGGCTGGGGTGCCGTCCTCGGCGTAGATCTCCACCCGCAGCTCGGTGCCGGACAGCGCGCGCAGCAGATGGCGGACCGTCTCCGGCGGGGTGGACGGCAGGTCGGGCTCGGGCAGCACCGGTCCGGCGAGGTCGGCGTAGTCGGCCCGGGCGCTGTGCAGCGGCGCGTCGAGCGCCCCGTCGCCGGTGTGGTACCAGCGGCGGGTGAGCGTCGGCGGTAGGTCGTCGGGGCCGCCGCCCAAGGCCTCGGTGTCCCGGCTGTCGATGCGGCCGAAGCCCATGAACTGCCGTTCGACGCCGTCGTAGCGGCCCTGGTGGAAGGTGTGCCGGTGGGTGAAGGTGGTCCCCCGGGGGCCGTCGAGCGCCGTGATCCGGCTGGCGCACTGGACGGGGAAGGGCAGCCGGTCCGGCCAGCGCCGGCCGGCCTGGGCGTCGGCGACGGCGTAGGCGGTCGAGGGGGTGTAGTCGACCGTGAAGGACGCACCCAGTCCGTTGTCGGCCCGGCGCAGCAGGTACGGCTTGCCGGCCGGGGCCAGGTCGACGTAGCGCAGGGGCCGGTCGTCGGGGCGGGGCACCGGGGTGGACCAGACCAGGGCAGCGGTGCCGCGGCCGAACAGGTCGACCAGGCCCGCCTGCGTGAGCTGGTCCAGGCCGGGACTGCCCGGCAGGTCGACGGCCGCGGACCAGCGGTTGCCCGACTGGTTGAGCCGGTAGCTGGACCCGGCCGCGCCGAGGTAGACGAGGTCGGCGCAGCCGTCGCCGTCCACGTCGGTCACCAGGACCCGCGCCGGCTCGAAGTCGTCGACGGCGGCGAGCTCGCCGACGCCGGTCATCTGCACCGGCAAGCCGAACCGGCCGTGGCCGAGGCTGGGCCGGTACCGGACCGCCGTGCGCGTGACCTCGACCAGGTCGGGCAACCCGTCACCGTCCAGGTCGGCCAGCACCAGGGCGCGTCGGGCGTCCGACGTCAGCAGCACCGGCGCGTCGTCGTCCAGCCGGACGGGCCGGGCGGCGCCGAACCCGTCGCCGCCGCGGCCGGGGTGCCAGCGGGCCGCGTCGACCCCGGTGACGAGCAGGTCCGCCAGTCCGTCGCCGGTGAGGTCCACCAGGCTCACCTGGTCGGCGGGTGGTGCACCGCCCGCCGCGGCGCGGCCCTGCGTCACCGGCGCGGTGTCGAAGAGCTGCAGCGGCGCCCAGACGGCGCCGGTGGCTCCGGACCCCGCATCGCCGCCGTCCAGCGACGCCCCGGTGCGGCGGGCGATCCCGGCGAAGGTCCCGGCGGGGACGAGCACGTCGGCGAGGCCGTCGCCGTCGGCGTCGGCGAAGGCCGTCAGCGGCTCGCTCCCACCCGCCGCCGTCGAGCGGCCCGCGGTGGGGAGCCCTGACGGCAGGTCCGGGAGCCGGACCGGCGGGGCGAAGCGGACGGCCGGCGGACCGCCGTCGACCAGGGTGAGGGGCGAGAGGTTGCGCTTGTAGTACCAGCCCTGGTCCGGCGTGCGCAGGCAGAGGCCCGGGGCGCCGTCGCCCTCCAGGTCCACCCAGGTGTGGTCGGTCCCCGCCAGGCCCGCCGGCGCTCCGACCAGCTCCTCCGGGTCGACCGATCGGGCTCCGGCGGCCGGGGCCCACGGCTGGTAGTCCAGCTCCAGCGCCGGCAGCGACGCCGTCGCCCCGTCCGCGCCGTAGCCGGTGCGGACCACGGCGCTGAGCAGCGACGTGCCGTTGGCCGCGGTCGTGTAGGTCAGGCTGGTGGCGGCGGTCAGCACCGGGTCGGCACCCAGTGCCGGGAAGGCATGGAACACCAGCACCCGGCGGCAGCGGCGGTAGGTGCGCAGCTCGAACCCCGTGCGGTGGGCCGACCACGGGTCGGGTCGGACCGGCCACGCGCCGTCCGGGTCGATGCCGGGGTGCTGGAGGTCGTGGTCGCCGTAGTCGAGCACGAGGTGGAACGCCCAGTCGGTCGGCTCGGCCGTGGCCGGGCTGTCGGCGCCGAGGTCGGGCCGGTAGGGCGTCCGGTTGCCGTAGCTGGCGCGGCGCAGATAGCGGTTGGCAGTGCGCCCGGCTGCCGTGCGGTGCTGCTCGTCGGCGGCCCTGGTGTCCACGCCGGTGCCGTCCTCGGCCGCGTAGTGGTAGCGGATGGCGTTGCCCCGGTCGTCGTGGGCCAGGCTGGGCAGCCAGCCCGCGATCCGCCGGGGGTCGAGTGGGTCGGCGATCCGCTCGGCCGCGTCGACGCCGTACCAGACGCTCGTGTTCTCCGCCGTCTGCACCCGCCAGCACACCTGCACCGGGTCGTCCGTGGCCGCCCAGCGCTCGATCCGGGCGTGGTTGCGCTCCAACCGGGGCCGGAAGGTGGTGATGATGTGGTCGACGCCGTGCAGCCGGCGGGTCCGCTCGACGACGTCCCCGGCGCCGTCCCGGACGCGGACGAGCGGCTCGGCGCCCAGCAGCACCTCGTCGTGCCCGTCGTAGCGGGGCACCCCCTTCTCGGTGCGCAGGCTGATCACGGCCAGGCCGGTGCCCCAGCCCAGCCCGCAGGTCCCGTTGCCGGCGGCCGAGGAGTAGCTCAGGGCGAGGGTCGGGCCGAACCCGTCCCGGCCCGGCGGCTGCCCCAGGGGCACGCTGAGCTCGGCCGTCCCCGTGGCGCTGGTGCTGATGGTCTCGGCGAGACCGCGGAGCGCACCGCCGCCCCGCGGCAGCTCCACCGACGGGAGGACGGGCATCCGGGTGTCCTCGCCGAGCCCGTAGGCGGTGCGGCCGAGCGACGCGGTCGCGTCGTACACGGGGACCCCGCCGGTGCGGACCGCCGTGCCCAGGTTGGTCGGCGCCGAGGTCGACCGCAGCAGCGGCGTGGGCGCGCCGGTCGGGTCGTCGGTCACGGCCGCCGGCGAGGAAGGGAGTCACGCATGTTTTGACAATGGCCGTTCCCGTTGGCCGGCGGCAGGACCATTCGGGCAGACGTCCGGGCAGTCCGCCGCGCCGGCCCGCCCGGTCGGCGGGCACCCGTGCCGCCTGATGAACCTTGAAGGCACAAACAGGTCGTACGTGGACTTCGTCTGCTTGGCAGTCTGCGTTGGCAGCCCTAACTGGCAACGACGGAACTGCGGGGGCCGCTTCGCCCACTGCTCTCCTCGCGCACGGCGCCTAAACTCTACGACCAAGGGATTCGACGCGTTGCGGTGGAGGCCCATCTGCACGGAAAGCGGGAGAGCACGGCGCTGAGTGGGATCGCACTCATCATCCCTGGGTCGCGGGTTCGAGCCCCGCCCGCCCCACAGCACGCAGCAACTAGACGAGCGGCTCGAGCAGGCACCCCTTCATCGCGGTGCAGCTAACGGCCATGGTGATGATCGATCTCATGCTCGGCCGTCGGGCGTCTGACGGATAATCGCGAGAATCGGCGCGACAGGTAGCGACCCCTACCTCACCACGGAGCTGGCGGCCAGCAACTCGACGTCAGACGGATTGCCGGCATCAGCCCCCGCCGATCCCTGCAGGGCAGTAGGAGGTACCCCAGCCGGTAGGCCGGAAACCGGGGGGGTCGAGGCTCAACGGGGTGTGAACCTTACTCCCGGCAGGGGCGCACACCCTGCGAGTGTCTCGCGTGAACCCTGCGGCGCTGATGCGGGCCTGGGTGCTCGCACCCATCTCGATGACCTGCCGTTCTGGCGGGGCAGGGGCAGGGGCAGGTCGCGGAGGGGAGACAGCCATGCGCGGGTGGGGTGCTGGGAGAGGACTCGGCGGCGTATGGCCGCACTTGGGAGCACGCCGGGCGTCTTTGCCGGTCGTGTGCTGTCTGGGCTCTTCGCTGAGCCTAGTGCCGGCAGTGAGGAGTACTCAGGCGTTGGGCTCAACCTCGGTCAGGCTTCGACCTGCCTGCAACTCGGATCTCGGCAGGCACCTCCTCGTGCTGCACGCGGTACCAGCCCTCGACGGGAGCCGCTCGTCGGACGATGATGAAAGTTCCATCGTCGTCTGGTCCGGGACAAGGAGGGGTAGTGATGCCTGAGTACATGGATGTTCACACCGGGATGCAGGGAGTGACTGCCGCAGAGCTGGACGAAGCTCATAAAGCCGACCTGGCCATCCAGGACGAGGAGGGTGTGACCTTCAAGCACGCCTGGGCGGACCCCGCCAGTGGGATGGTCTTCTGCTTGTCGGAGGCTCCCAACGCGGAGGCTGTGCAGAAGATCCACGAGCGTGCGGGTCACCCAGCCGATCACGTCTACGAAGTCGCTGTACAAGCGTGACGGTTGTGCTGGAGCCGCATCCTCCGTAGCCGGGAACTCGGGGGAGTCGGACTGGGCCTCGTGACCTCGCCGTCTTCGATCCGAAGGTTGCGAGGCCTCATCGACTCCTCACGTTCCCCGCGGATGATGCAGGTTTCGTGCGATCACGTTGAAGCGCCCGTGGCCCAAATCACGGCCGCGGTAGCGCGATGAAGTGCCGCAACACGTTGATCACCGCTGGGGCGAACAGCAGCGGGAAGGCTGCGGCCGCTCCTCCGATGAGTCGCGTGAGCACCACGATCCACCAAGCCCGCAAGTCGTGCCGTTTGATCATCACCGGGTTGCGCCGCTCAGCGTGACGATGCCGCTGACGAGGAGGATCCCCCTGAGCGCGTTCGGGATCAGGATCGCTGATCGAGGAGAGAACCCAGAGGATTACCAGGAGAGCGGCGATGGCTGGGTCGATGCGCAGCCCTCCCTTGCGGGTGTATCACAAGAAGAGGGGGAGCGGCCTCCTAGTTCTGGACGGTCGAGGGGACGGATGGACGACGAGCGGCGGGTCATCGACTGCGTCACCGCGGTGGCGGAGAGCTTCTTCGACAGCCTGGCCGAACGGCCGGTGTGCGCCAGCCGGGACGTCGACCAGGTAGCGGAAGTCCTCGGCGGGGCGTTGGCGGAGGAGGGGGTGGACCCCGTGCAGGTTCTCGAAGAGCTGGTGGCCGGCGCTGGACCGGGTCTCGTCGCGATGCCGTCCGGCCGCTTTTTCGGCTGGGTCATCGGCGGGGTCCTGCCCGCCGCCCTGGGAGCAGACTGGCTGACCTCGCTCTGGGACCAGAACGCCGGACTGCTGGTCAGTTCACCTGCTGCGGCGGGCGCGGAGCGGGTGGCCGCCGGTTGGATCCTGGACCTCCTCGGGCTCCCGCCGACAGCGGCGGTGGGCTTCGTCACCGGCGGCATGATGGCGAACTTCACCTGCCTCGCTGCAGCGCGGCACGCGGCGTACAGCAGGGTCGGCTGGGACGTCGACCGGGAGGGGCTGATCGGGGCGCCGCCTCTCACGGTGGTGGTCGGAGCCGAGCGGCACGACACCGTCGACGTCGCCCTGCGGTACCTCGGCATCGGACCCGCTCGCAGCCGGGTGGTTCCAGCCGACGACCAAGGTCGGCTGAAGCTCGATCCTCTGAGCGAGTTGCTCGAGGGCCTCGAACCTGGTCCCCTGATCGTCTGCTTGCAAGCGGGCAACGTGAACACTGGTGCCTTTGACCCACTCGGGGAGGCCATCGACCTGGTGCATCGGCACGGCGGCTGGGTGCACATCGACGGCGCGTTCGGCCTCTGGGCCGCCGTCTCACCCTCGCACCGACACCTCACCGAGGGCCTGGAACGTGCTGACTCGTGGGCCACGGACGCTCACAAGACGCTGAACGTGCCCTACGACAGCGGTCTCGCGGTCGTGGCGGACGCTCCTTCGGTGTACGAGGCGATGGGCGTGCACGCGGCCTACCTCATCCAGGACGAGCGCCCCGACCCCATCGCGGCTGTTCCCGAGTTCTCCCGCCGAGCGCGAGGGTTTGCCGCGTGGGCTGCCCTCCGGTCGCTCGGTCGGCGGGGCGTGGTGGACATGGTGGACGGGTTCTGCGCTCGTGCACGGCGCTTCGCCGATGCGCTCGCGCAGATCGAGGGTGTGCAGGTGGTCAACGATGTGGTCTTCACCCAGGTGTGCGTCGCCTTTGACGGCGACGAGGAGACCGGTGAGGTGGTTCGGCGCCTGTTGCTCGACGGCACCGCGTGGATGACGCCCTCGGTCTGGAACGGCAGGGCTGTGCTCCGCATCTCGGTCTCGAACTGGCGGACGACCGAGGAGGACGTCGACCGATCGGTCGAGGCCATCCGCAGCGTCCTCGACGACGTGCGCGCTGCCTCTCACGCGCGATAGAGCGCAAGCCTGCTCGCACAAAGAGGAACACCGGAAACAGAGTCGGTCACGAGACCTCAGCCCCGCGAACGTGTTGGCGTTTGCACGCCGGTGTGCATGCCCTCCCAAACTGGTACCCACGTCGCTACAACGAGTGGCAGGACGATCGGTAGGGGGCGTCGTGGTTCAGGGCCACGACCAAGGGACTCGACGCATCACGGTTGCGACACCCGCGCGGGGCGAGCGGAGTAGCACGGCGCTGAGCGGGAACGCCCTCATAAATCCCTGGGTCGCGGGTTCGAGCCCCGCCCGCCCCACACCACATCACGCCTGGCCAGCACTGTTCGTGCGCTTGGTTGGCAGCGGCACGACGTCGGCCGCAGTGCCATATGTCCGCAGGATGTCCGCACCAGACCGGCGAGCGGCCGCGTCGAGGCTGTCCGCGACGGTGTCATGTCGTCTCCGAACAGGCCGGCGTACACGTCCAACGTCATGGCCGCCGACGCGTGGCCCATCATCTGCTGCACCACCTTGACGTTGGCGCCGGCCGCGATCGCCAAGCGCGCCGCCATGTAGCGGAGGGCCCTGCGGAGATTGCCCACAACTCGTCGCTGACGCGTCTTCGTCAGCTCGAAGATCAGCTTTCCCTGCACCTCCGCAGCGGACTCGTATCTCGCTCCGGGATTGATGGAGGCTCTCATCCGACGGAAGGATGAGGGGTATGGGCGCACCCCGGAGGTACCCGGACGAGATCCGGGAACGGGCCCGCGGATGGCGGTCGAGGCGAGGCGTGACCCCCTGCCCGGCCGAGGGCGTTGGCGCAAGTCCGCCAGCTGCTTGGGCATGCCCGACGGGACAGTGGCCACAGCCGCTTGCCCGAGCCGGTCCGCACGGTCCTCCGTGAGGCGGGAACTGTAGATGGCCCCGAGCAGCTACTACAAAGCGAAGGCCCGTCCGCGGGAGCGGAGGATGCCGCTTGTAGGCTCGGAAAGTGAACGAGCACGAGGCTTCTGAACGGTTCAGGCGTCTGCTCATCAACGTGGAACGTACCTGTGACGTCCTGGTCGGCGTCGGCGAGACGCACTGGGCTGACTGGATGGACGCTGTCTTCCGTGAACTGCAAGCTCATGACGCTCATGGTTTGGACCGCCTCCTGGCGGCGTACGGCGGCATGGGGAGCCTCAACGACCTCGTCATCACGACGATGAATGGGCACCGGGTCGAGACAGCCGAGATGGCGGCTGTCAACCAGGAGTTTGGTGCGCTGAAGAGCGACATGTACGCAGATGCCTTGGCGCTCCGCAGGGCGCTGAACCGGGAACGGTAGGTGGCGCTACTCCCAACCTCGGCACCGGGCGAGGCTAGGTGCCGCTACCGGCCCGTCCCACTCAGGACTTTTTATGGCCGGTCTTCAACCAGGGACTATCTTGAGAGCGATATCGGCTCCCCGCGATATCAAGCGACCAAGGCCACGCCCTCGAACGGCTCAGCCTGACTTGCCGGCACGCTGTTGTGGGATGCCGGTCGGAGATGGCTGCTCGAGAACCGGCAAGGGTCGTTACGGGTTGAGTGGCGACATCGGAGTCGGCGTGAAGGGGTCAAGCCAAGGAGAGGAAGAGCTTCTCCATCTTGGGGACGTCGAGACTGTCGGCCCCTTCGTCGGCGATGCACTGCTTGAGCCCTGTGGCGACTATCGCGAAGCCAGCCCGATCGAGTGCCTTGTTGACGGCGGCGAGCTGGGTGACGACGGCTTCGCAGTCCTGGCCTTCGTCGAGCATCCGGATGACGGCGGCTAGTTGGCCTTGGGCGCGTTTGAGCCGGTTGGCCACAGGGCGGACTGACTCTGGGTCGAGCTGGACCATCAGCGGTCCGCATTCGCGGTGAGGCTGTCGAGGGCAGCGCGGAGCCGCTGGGTGGCGTCGTCGGCCACGTCCTGCAGGCTGGGGTTGTCGGTCATCGACACCATGGTCTGTGGGTCGACGGCCTCGACTGCGGTCGTCGCCTCGTCGAGGGCGCGGACGACGACATTGCAGGGCAGCAGCAGGCCGATGGTCGGTTCGGCTTGGAGCGCAGCCAGCGCCAGTGGCGGCCGGCACGCGCCGAGGATCACCTGGGGCGCGATGTCGGCGTCCAGCTTGGCCTTCATCGTTGCCTGGACGTCGATCTCGGTCAGGACCCCGAAACCTTGGTCCGCTAGCGCGGCTCGGACCTGGGCCACGACGGCGTCGTAGGGCTGCTCGATGGTGGTGCTGATGGCGTAGCTCATCTGCGGTCTCCTCCTGCGTCGTCTGGGTGATACCCCGCTGGGTATAGCACGGGAAGGGTGTCGCGCATTCCCTGGTAGCCCTTGGGAATGTTCCCGGCATCGGCTAAGTTAAGTTATCCCATATACCCCCCAGGGTATCCGACTCTCAGAGGAGCTGCTTGATGTCTGATGTCACTCTCGAAGACTTTGCCGCTGCGCACGCAACCGGCGCTCAGGTGGTCGATGTCCGCGAGCCCGCCGAGTACGTCGACGGCCATGTGCCCGGTGCCGCCCTGATCCCGATGGGCCAGCTGCCTGACCGGCTGGCCGAGATCGACCGCTCCAAGCCGGTGTTCGTGGTCTGCCAGTCCGGCGGCCGCAGTGCGGCGATGACCGACGTGCTGCTGCACCACGGCTTCGACGCCCACACCGTCAGCGGCGGAACCGCCGCTTGGATCGAGGCCGGCCGGCCGGTCGACACCGGCGCCCCGGAAGGGAAGTGACCCCGATGGCCAACCCGACAATTCTCCCGATCGAGACCCCGACGCTGGGGGACCGCAGTTACCTGGTGCACGACGGCGAGGTCGCTTTCGTGGTCGACCCGCAGCGCGACATCGACCGGGTCCTCGACCTCGCCGCAGACGAGCGGGTCCGGATCACCGATGTGTTCGAGACCCACATCCACAACGACTACGTCACCGGCGGACTCGCCCTGGCCGAGAGGACGGGCGCGAGCTACTTCGTGAACGGCGCCGACGAGGTGGCCTATGACCGCACGCCGATCTCCGACGGCGACGAGGTGCAAGTCGGTGCGTCGATGCGGCTGCGAGCCCTGGCCACGCCCGGGCACACCTTCACCCACCTCTCCTACGCGCTCACCGCCGACGGCGAGCCGGTTGCGGTGTTCACCGGCGGGTCGCTGCTCTACGGCGCCACTGGACGCCCCGACCTGCTCGGCCACGAGCACACCCACGACCTGGTCCACGCCCAGTACGCCTCCGCGCACCGGCTCGCCTCAGAGCTGCCGGACGCGACCGAGGTGTTCCCCACCCACGGGTTCGGCAGCTTCTGCTCCGCGAGCCAGTCCGACGCCACTGACTCCACCATTGGGCAGGAGAAGCAAAACAACCCGGTGTTGACCGAGTCCGAGGAGGCCTACGTCGAGGCGCTGCTCGGCGGCCTCGACGCGTACCCCGCCTACTACGTGCACATGGCCCCGGCCAACGCCGCCGGGCCGAGCGCCCCGGACCTGTCCCTGCCGGCGATGGCTAAGTCCGACGAGTTGCGACGGCGGATCGAGGCCGGTGAGTGGGTGGTGGACCTGCGCAACCGCACCGTGTTCGCCGCTGGCCACATGCCCGGGACGCTGAACTTCGGCATCGACGGCGGCTTCGCCACCTACCTCGGCTGGTTGATCGAGTGGGGCACCCCTCTCACCCTGCTTGGAGAGACCGAGGACGAGGTCGCGAAGGCGCAGCGTGAGCTGGTCCGGATCGGCATCGACCGACCCGCCGCCGCCGCGACCGGCGGACCTGAGCACTGGTCGGACCGGCCGCTGTCGTCGTTCCGTCAGGCCACCTTCGCTGACCTGGACCTGGTCCGTCACCACCGCGACGTGGTGATCCTCGACGTCCGCCGCGAGCCGGAGTTCGCCGCCGCCCGCATCGAGGGCGCGCTGAACATCCCTCTGCACGAGCTGCCGAAGCGCGTCAACGAGGTCCCCGACGCCGGGGAGGTGTGGGTGCACTGCGCCGGTGGCTACCGCGCCTCGGTCGCGGCGTCGTTCCTGTCTGCAGCCAACCGTCAGCTGGTCGCCATCGACGACACCTTCGACAACGCCAAGGCCAGCGGTCTGCACCTCATCACCGCCGAGGACGACGCCGAACAAGACGACGACGGCGGCGACACCGAGGGGAACCTCGCCAAGGCGGGAGACCAGCCATGATCCGCAAGCTCCTCGCCCTGTTCACCCGACCCGCGACCATGACCGCCACCGACGCCTACCAGGCCGTGACCAGCGACGGGGCGGCGGTGCTGCTCGACGTCCGCGAGCCTTCTGAGTGGCAGGCGGGGCACGCCCCTCAAGCCCGCCACCTCGTTCTCAGCCAGCTCCAAGACCACCTCGGCGAGCTGCCCACCGACACGCCGATCATCACCGTCTGCCGGTCCGGTCGACGCTCCGCGATTGCCGCCAACACCCTCACCCGCCACGGCTACCAGGCCACCAACCTCACCGGTGGCATGAACGCCTGGGCCACCGCCGGCCTGCCCATCATCACCAACGCCGGCAAGCCCGGCCAGGTCATCTGAATCCCCGCTGCACCGCTGCAGCTCACCTGATCCCTGACCCCTTGACCGCAAGGAGACCTCCTATGCCCACCTCTGCCCCCACCGACGTTGACGCTGCCACCGTCATCGACTGGATGACCGACGCCGACGCCGTCACGGTCCTCGATGTCCGCAGCGCCGCTGAGTTCGAGACCACCCACATCGCGGGCTCCTACAACCTGCCGCTCGACCTCGTCGGTGAGCACGCCGCCCAGCTGGCCGCTCGACTCGACCGCAAGGTCGTCCTCGTCTGTCAGTCCGGGGTCCGCGCTGACCAAGCCCGCCAACGTCTTGCCGGCACCGGCATGGACAACCTGCACGTCCTCAAGACCGGCGTCCCCGGCTTCGCGGCCGCCGGCGGCCAGGTCGTCCACGGCCGACCCCGCTGGGCGCTCGAGCGGCAGGTCCGCCTCGTCGCCGGGAGCCTCGTCCTCGCCGGCCTCCTCGCGAGTCGTTGGGCGCCGAAGTCGGTCCTGCTTGCCGGTGGCGTCGGCGCCGGCCTCACCGCCTCCGCTCTCACCGATACCTGCACCATGGGCCGGCTGCTGTCATCCCTGCCGCACAACCGTGGCGCTCAGGCCGACGCCCAGCAGCTCCTCGACCGGCTCCCGACCCCCGAGCCGGCCGCGGTGTGAGCACCACCCTGCTGGTGTCCCTAGTCCTCGGACTGATCATCGGGGCCCTGCTCGGGTTGCTGGGTGGGGGCGGTTCCATCCTGGCCGTCCCCGCCCTGGTCTACGGCGTCGGCCAGCCCCTCTCCGTCGCGGTCCCGACCTCCCTGCTGGTGGTCGGCATCTCCTCCGTAACCGCCGTGCTCCCCCGACTGCGCCAGGTCCAGTGGCGCCTCGCCGCCATCTTCGGCGCCACCGGCGCCGTCGCCGCCTTCGCCGGCACTGCGGTCAACCGCCTCCTCGACCCGTCGGTCGTCCTGCTCGGCTTCGCCGTCGTCATGGTGGTGGCCGCGCTGCGGATGCTTCGCAGCTCCGACGACGTCGGCGGCTCCTGCGCCCTCCCCGGAGGTGGGGTGAACTGGCGCAGCTGCCTACCCAAAGCCGCAGCCTCCGGTGTCGTTGTCGGGTTCCTCACCGGACTCTTCGGCGTCGGCGGCGGCTTCCTCATCATTCCCGCCCTCACTCTCCTCCTTGGCCTCCCCATGGTCACCGCAACAGCGACCTCCCTCGTGATCATCGTCATCAACTCCGCCGCCGGCTTCACCGCCCATCTCGGCGATGCAGACCTTGACCTCACAACGGCCGCCGCCTTCACCGCCGCAGCTATGGTCGGTTCAGTCGCCGCCGGTCGACTCGCCCATCGGCTTCCCAGCCGTCGGCTACGCCAGTGGTTCGCGTACCTTGTCCTCGTCGTCGCCGCCTACGTCGCCATCCAGGCAACCCTGGGACTCATTCCCTAGCAAGGAGCCCGGCACTGGCCCACGACCGCCGGCAGGTCGTTCGAGCCTGGATCACTGTCGGTCGTTTTCGGGCCACCCTCGCTCCTCGAGTCGCCCACGCCTGACGATGTGGCCCGACAACCTCGGCCCGAAAGTGTTCGGCCTGAAAGTCGTCCACCTAACCGACTTCCGGGAGCAGCGGCTGAAGGACTTCGGGTCGTGCGGGTGTCGACCTCGGAGCAGGACGTGCAGCTGCAGCCGGACGCGTTGACCGCGGCCGGGGTGCCAGGGAGAACACTCACGTCGACGGGGCTCCGGGACGCGCGATGACCGGCTGGCACTGCTCGAGGTACTCGCGAAGGTAGGGGAGGGCGACCGGTTGACGGTGTCTGGCGGTTTGGACCGGCGCGGTCGGTCCCTCACCCATCGAGTGAGCACCGCGGATGACCTCGGCCGCCGCGGCGTGGTTTCCGGTCGCTGTCGGATCCCGTCGACACCAGCACCCCCACTGGCCGCACACGCTCGTCAGACGCTCGAGCCGTTGTCGCTCTGGTTGCGGTGGCGCACCACCTCGACGGCCGACACGATGGCCCGTGCCTCGTCCCCGATCCGGTCGAGGACGTCCGTGCGGCGACGGTCGGCCTCCTTGGCCCGGTCCTTGGGCACGAACAGCTTGCTCGGGGTGCCGAGGCCGAGCGCGGACACGAGCAGCGCGGTCCGGTCGTCGGGGACCGCCTCTCCGAGCAGGGCCGCGCGGACCCGGGCGACCAGCTCGTCACGGCCCGCGGCGGGGGTGGGCCGCAGGCGGCGGCTCGGCAGGATGCCGAGCACACGGCCGGTCTCCTCGACCAGCAGTCCCTCGGAGACCATGTGCCTTGCGACCTGGTCGTCACTGGGGAGGAGGACCACGTTGCGTGCGACGCTGCGCCCGACCCCGCCGGCGGCGAGCCCCCCGAGGGCGGAGTCCAGGTCGGGGTCGCCGAGCGGGGCGGAGTCGAGGACCGTGTATCGCGCCTTCCGCCCGGTGCCCGTCACCGCGATCCTTCCCTCGTGCGCCAGCTCCAGCAGGAGCGCAGCGGCGACGACGTACGTGACGTCGCCGCTCCAGCGCTTGCCGGTGGCGGGGTTGATCGCGGCCAGAAGGGCCTGCCGGGCCAGGGGGACGACGGCACGGTCCCGTGGCGGTGCGTGGGCCGCGGCGAGAGCTTCCGGGACACCCAGGGCCCTACGCCAACGCTCCAGCACGTCGGTGCCTCCTCCCCAGATCGTCGGGCTCGGCGGGTCAGGTGTTGGCGCGCGGTACGGCTCAGTGAGCTCGGCCCGCCGGAACCGTGCCAGCCTAGTGCGCCCGGTGGTGGTCCACCCCGGCGTCGACCAGCTCTGCGATCGCCCGGCCCGCCGGGAGGAGACCCCGGTAGCAGGGGCCTGGCCAGCCCGCCCCCGGCCGCCTTGCCGCCGATCGTCCCGTAGTTGATGCCGGCCTGGTCGTCGGTGACCCGCCGGAGGACCTCCCCGCCGGCATCGAGCGTCCCCCTGTATCGCTCCGGACGCGCCCTCACCCATGCACGCTGCCGAGCGCGGCGCCAAATTTGCTGGCGCCGGCGGCGGGCACATCCCCTGTTCCGGGCGCCCAGAACCGTGGTGTCCCGCCGCCGAACGGGATCACGTTGACCATCCCGGTGCTGTGGGTGCTGTCGTCGGGCACTCCGACGATCAGTGCCCGCTCCGGACTCCCGACCACCACCGCTAGCGATGCCCCGAAGCGGTCCCCGGCCTCGGCGGCTCCGGGGATCCCGGGGCTGTCTTGGGCGTAGCTCACTTCGGCACTCACATCGGTCACCGGGAACACCTGGACGAGGCCGGTGTCGATCGCGGCTCCGTTTTCGGTGGGAGCGCTGACCGCGAGCCGGATGCTGCTCTCGGTTCGGCCGAGGACGGCGAACGCCAGCCGGTCGCCGAAGAGGTCATTGGCCTCGGCCACGCCGCTGACCCCGGGCCTGTCCTGGGTGAGGTCGGCGCCAGGGGTGAGCGTGGAGAGGTTCGAGCGGAACAGCTGCACCATGCCGGCGTTGCGATGTGATCCGATGTCTTCAGCCGGCACCCCGACTGCGAGGTAGCTGACCGAGCTCACGCCGAGGCGAACCGTGTCCAGACTGCGGCCGAATCGGTCGCCGGCCTCGGCGGTGCCCGGCACCCCGGGGATGTTCTGGTGGTAGTCCACACCTCCGTCGGCCTGGTCATAGATGTCGCGCACGATGGTGACCGAGCCAGCGTCGACGATCGACCCGATGTCCTCATCCGGTGTGCCCACGGCGGCGTCCACGGTCCCGCCACTGCCGAGCAGGTGGTTGATCGAGACCGAGGCGCCGAAGCGATCGCCCGCCTCCGCGGCGCCGGGCACATCCGCCGTGTCCTGCGACACGACGGAGGACGAGTTGCCGCCATCGTTCGCCGTCATGAACCCCACCCAGCCGGCGTTGTTGTGACCCGACACGTTCCCACCCGGCACCCCGACCGCCAACGCGTACGCGAGCGGCGCATCCGTACCGCCATCCCCGACGTCCTCGAGCGCGTCGACGGCGTAGCCCAGCTGGTCACCGGCCTGCGGAACCCGGCCGAAATCTGCCTGGTCGATCTGTTCCGACGGCGCCCCTGCGGCCAGCCCGCCAGCCGAGCCCCAGACGATCTGAACCAACCCGCTGCCCGAGACCGAGCCGGCGTCCTCATCCGGGGTGCCGACGATGAGGTCGGTGTACGTGTCACAGTCGATGTCGGCGACCGCGAGCGCGAAGCCGAACCGGTCACCGGTCTCGGAAGCACCCGCGATGCCCGGGCTGTCTTGGTGGATGCTGGCTCGCGCACCCTCACCGATCCGGCCGTCAGCGTCGCCGTAAAAGACGATCACCCGACCCGCTTGGGACTTTCCGGAGACGGTCGCGAACGGGTCCGCCACCACCGTGTCGGAGAAGCCGTCGCCGTTGAAGTCCGACTCGACCCCGCTCTCACAGCCGAAGGCAACCGCCGCGGCTGGTTGGGGGAGCAGGAGCAGCGGAGCGATCAGGAACGCCGTAGACACGGCCACGAACGTGTGGACTCTGCGGATGATCACGTGAAACCCCCGGGCAACGTTGCCGCGGAGAGCACGCCTGTGCCCTCACCTCGGTCCTACCACTCATCCGGTTCCGAGAGCAGGGTTCCCACCAGACATCACCGGATCGTTAGAGAGGTTCACCCATCCTCCCCGCACCGCGACGCCGCCGCGCTCCTGTTGGTGGGGGCTCAAGCCCCAGCGGGACGTGCATCCGCTGGCGAGGCGAGCCCTCCCGCAGGAACATCCGGGCGGGCTGCCGAGTTCGTCTAGATCGGTCGTCGGATCCCACATTCCCGTCCGGACGGGCAGCCCCTAGCGTGACGGGATGCCCACCGAACACGACGACGCCCTCGTCTCGGGCTTCGACCTGCCGCCGCGACCGGACCACCTGCGTGGGCGTCGAGGTCGCAGCCTGGTCCGCGCCGATCCTGCTGCCGACCTACCTCCCCGCCGAACCGGACCGGTACCCGGCCTACCTGGAACGCCGCGTCTACCAGGGCTCCTCGGGCCGCGTCTTCCCGTTGCCGTTCCACGACCGGATCAGCGAGACCCGCACCGACCACCGCTGGACCGGCCTCCACCTGGAGAACGACCACCTCCGGGTACTGGTGCTGCCCGAGCTCGGCGGTCGGATCCAGCTGGCCCTCGACAGGCGCACCGGCTCGCCGCTGTTCTACGCCAACCCGGTCATCAAGCCGGCCCTGGTCGGGCTGGCCGGACCCTGGTTGGCGGGCGGCGTCGAGTTCAACTGGCCGCAGCACCACCGGCCCGCCACCTTCCTGCCGACGGCCTGGGAGGTCGACGAGGGCGAGGGCATGGTCTGGTGCTCCGACCACGACCCGTTCGCCCGCATGAAGGGCATGCACGGGGTCCGGCTGCGACCAGGGTCGACCGTCATCGAGCTCGGGGTGCGGCTGTTCAACCGGGACGAGCGGACGCAGACGTTCCTCTGGTGGGCCAACGTGGCCGCGGAGGTGCACGACGACTACCAGTCGTTCTTCCCCTCCGACGTGACGATGGTGGCCGACCACGCCAAGCGGGCGGTCACGACGTTCCCGGCAGCCACCACCGCCTACTACGGCATCGACTACCCGGCCCGGCGCGACCGCGATACCCGGCCGGGCAGCCCGAACCGGGTGCCCGGTGACCGGCTGGACTGGCCCCGCAACATCCCGGTGCCGACGTCGTACATGGCCGTCGGCTCCTCGGGCGACTTCTTCGGCGGGTACGACCACCGGGCGGGGGCGGGCTTCGTGCACTGGGCCGACCACCGCAACGCCGTCGGCAAGAAGCAGTGGACCTGGGGCGACGAGGAGTTCGGCCGCACCTGGAACCGGAACCTCGACGAGGAGGGCCGGCCCTACATCGAGCTGATGGCCGGCGTCTACACCGAGAACCAGCCGGACTTCTCCCACCTCGCCCCAGGCGAGACCAAGACCTTCTCCCAGTACTGGTACCCCGTCGCCGGCACCGGGGTGGTCGTCGCGGCCAGCCTTGACCTCGCGCTGGGCCGCCAGGTGGTCGGCGGGAGGACGCGGCTGGTGCTCGACGCCACCCGTCCCCTGGGTCCCACACCGGTCCGCGTCACGGCCGCGGACGGGACGGTGCTGAGCCGCACGACCGTGGACCTGCACCCGGCGACCCGGGCCAGGATCGACGTGGCAACCGAGGGCGACGTCGCCGTGCTGGTCGGGCCGCCCGACCGTCCGCTGCTGCGGTGGGAGGCGGCCGCGGCGCCTCCGACCACCCCGCTGCAGCCGGCGGTCGAGCCGGCCGCCCCCACCGCCGTACCGAGCGTCGAAGAGCTCTACCTGGTCGGCCGGCACCTGGAGCAGTACCGGCACGCCACCCGGTCCCCGGAGCCGTACTGGGAGGAGGCGCTGCGGCGCGACCCCGGGCACGTCGCGTCGCACACCGCGCTGAGCATCCGCCGGTACGAGGAGGGCCGCTTCGAGGAGGCCGAGCAGCACGCCCGGTCCGCCGTCGAGCGGCTGACCCGGCTCAACCCCAACCCCGAGACCGGGGACGCGCACCATCTGCTCGGGCTCGCCCTGCTCCGCCAGGGGCGCGACCCGGAAGCCTACGAGGCGTTCGCCAAGGCCACCTGGCTGGCAGCCTGGGCCGGCCCCGCCCACCACCAGCTCGCCCTGATCGACGCGCGCGCCGGCCGGGACGCCGTCGCGCTGCAGCGGGCGCAGGCCGGGCTGCGGGCCGCCCCCGACCACCTCCAGCTCCGAGACCTGGTGGTCGTGCTGCTCCGCCGGCTCGGCCGGACCGACGAGGCCGACGCCGTGCTGGCCGAGACCCTGGCGCTCGACCCGCTCGACGTGTGGGCGCGCCAGCTGGCCGGGACGCTCGCGGCCGACCACGGCCTCACGGAGGCGCAGACCCTGCTCGACGTGGCCATCGAGAACGGCCGTGCGGGCGAGCTGGCCGTCGCCGTGCACCTGGCCGATCAGGCTCGGATGGCCGACGCCGACCGGCCGCTGGGGCAGACCGCCTGCGCCGTGCTGGCCGACCACCACGCCGCGGTCTGGCTCGACGCGCTCGGCGACCCGACGGGGGCCGCCGCCGCCCGCGACCGCGCCCGCGCGGGCGACCGGACCTGGAACCACCCGTCCCGCCTGGACGACGTGCTGGCCCTGGAAGCGGCCCTCGCGCACGACACGGACGACCCGACGGCGGCCGCCCTGCTCGGCCACTGGTGCTACGCCCACCGGCGTCCCGAGCGGGCGCTGGACCTGTGGCGCCGCTCGGCGGCCGCCGACGACTCCGACCCGGTGGTCTGGCGCAACCTCGCCGTCGCCGCCTTCGACGTCGAGCACGACGCGGCCGCGGCCGCCGCCGCCTACGAGCGGGCCCTGCGCGCCTCGCCCGACGACCCCCGGCTGCTCTTCGAGAGCGACCAGCTGGCCAAGCGCGTCGGCTCCCCGGTCGCCGACCGGCTGGCCCGGCTGGAGCAGCACCCGCAGGCGCTGCGGGCCCGGGACGACCTGGCCGCCGAGCACGCCCAGCTGCTGCTGGCCCTGCGCCGGCCGGCCGACGCGCTGGCCGTCCTGCAGGGCCGGCGGTTCCAGCCCTGGGAGGGCGGTGAGGGCCTGGTCCTGCGGGCCTGGGACCGGGCCCGGCTGGCGCTGGCCGAGGCGGCGCTGGCCACCGGCGACAGCAGCGCGGCGGTCGAGCACGTCCGCGCGGCCCTTGCGCCACCGGCCAGCCTGGGGGAGGGCCGACACCCGCTGGCGAACCGGGCGTCGCTCCTGCTCACGCTCGGCGACGCCCTCGCTGCGGCGGGGCGGGACGAGGAGGCCCGCGCCTGCTGGCGGGACGCGGCGGACGCGGTCGGGGACTTCGCCGACATGACGCCGACCGCCTACTCCGAGCACACCTACCCGGCCGTCCTGGCCGCCCGTCGGCTGGGCGACGCAGGAGACCGCCGACGGGCTGGCGGCCGGGCTGGCCCGCCACGTCGAGGAGCTGGCCCGCACGCCCGCCACCGTCGACTTCTTCGCCACCTCCCTGCCGTCGCTGCTGCTGTTCGCCGACGACCTCCAGCGGCGCCGCGACCTCCAGGTCGGGGTGGTCCGCGCCCAGATCGCTCTGCTGGCCGGAAGGACCGACGCCGCCCGGGACCAGCTGGACGAAGTGCTCGCCTCCGACCCGGCGCACGAGACCGCCCTCGACCTCCGCCACCGCCTCGCACCCCTTCGGAGCCCGTCGTGACGTCACCGACCGACCAGCCGCCGAGCTGGACCCTGCCCACCGCCACCGGCCTGTACGTCGTCGGGTGGTCGGACCCGGAGGGCGGTCCGGTCCTGCAGCACTGGGGTCCGGGGCCCGCCGGCGTCTGGGCGCCGGCCGAGGGTCACGGGTTCGAGACTCTCCCCGACCGGCTGCCGTCGGAGCTGACCGCGCTGGGCACGCGGCACGTCCGCGGAGCGGACCTCGTGGTCGACCACGGGGACGGACTGGTCGGCGCGCGGCTGGTCTGGTCCCCTGAGGTCGACGTGGCCGTCGACGGGCCCGTCCACCGGCTCCGCGCGGAGGCGACCGACACCACCGGGCACCTCCACCTCACCCTGGTGGTCGAGACCTCCGAGGAGCACGACGGCGTCCGCAAGCACGCGGTCGTCCGCAACACCGGCGACGTCGCCGTCGTGCTCGACCGGGCCTTTGGGCCGGCCTGGGAGCTCCCGGTCGGCCCTGGCGTGGCCGTCGACGTGCTGGCTGGGCACTGGGGACGCGAGTTCGGGCGGTTCCGCGTGCCGCTGCCGGTGGGCGAGCTCTCGATCGGCAGCCGGCAGGGCGTCACCTCGCACACCTACTCGCCCGTGCTCGGCCTCTCGGCGCTGGACGAGACCGGACCGGGAGGGTCGACCACCGCCTACGGGGTGGCGCTGGCCTGGCCGGGCTCCTGGCGGATGCTGGTGGACGCGGTGCCCCACCGGCAGCGGGTGCGGGTGGCAGGCGGAGTCGACGACGAGTCCGGGCGGATCCGGCTCGAGCCGGGGGACGGAGTTCCGCACCCCCGACACGGTCGGCGTCGCGTCGCCGGACGGCCCGGACGGGCTGCGCCGCCGCTGGCACGACCACCAGCGGCACCAGCTGGCGCGCGACCTCTCGCCGACCCATCGCCCCGTCCTCTACAACTCCTGGTACGCCACCACCTTCGACGTCCGGCCCGAGCACCAGCTCGAGCTGGCCCGCCGAGCGGCCGAGCTGGGCGTCGAGGCCTTCGTGGTCGACGACGGCTGGTTCGCCGGCCGGGACGACGACCGGCACGGCCTCGGCAACTGGTGGCCGGACCCGGTCGCGTTCCCCGAGGGGCTGGACCCGCTCATCTCCGGCGTGACCGCGCTGGGCCTGCGCTTCGGCATCTGGGTGGAGCCAGAGGCCGTGAACCCCGGCGCGGCGGTGCTCGAGGAGCACCCCGACTGGATCTACCGGGCCGGCGACCGCCCGCTGGTCACCAGCCGGAATCAGTACGTCCTCGACCTCGGCCGTGCCGACGTCCGGGCGTGGACCGCAGACTGGCTGCGCCAGCTGCTGGCCGAGGAGCGGATCACCTACCTCAAGTGGGACATGAACCGCCCCGTCAGCGACGGCGGACGGCCAGGCGACCCGCACGGCCGGGGCTGGTCGGTGCAGCACGCCGAGGGCTACCTGCAGGTCATGCGGATGCTGCGGGACGAGTTCCCGCACGTCACCGTCGAGGCCTGCAGCGGAGGCGGCGGACGGATCGACCTGGCCGTGCTGGAGGTCAGCGACGTGGTCTGGCCGAGCGACGAGACCGGCCCGCGCGACCGGCTGGCCATCCAAGACGGTTTCCTGTCGGCATTCGGCCCGCACGTGATGAGCTCCTGGGTCACCGACGAGCAGAGCCGGCTGGACCTCGAGCCGGTGAGCCTAGAGTTCCGCTTCCTGGTCGCGATGAGCGGCGTGCTCGGGATCGGTGCCGACCTCACCCGGTGGTCCCCGGCCGCGCTGGCGCGGGGGCGCGAGCTGGTCGACCTGTATCGCACCATCCGGCGCACCGTCCACGCGGGACGGGTGGAGCTGCACGGCCGTCCCTCCGACGCGGTCCACGTCGTGGAGTACGGCACGCCCGAGCAGGTGGTCCTGCTCGTCTTCGCGCGGGCCGACCGCCCCGCCGACGTGGTCGTCCGGCCCCGGACGCTGCAGCCCGAGCAGGTCTACCGGTTGGGCGGCACCGACCGGCAGGCCAGCGGCGCGGAGCTGGCGGCCGGCGTGCCGGTGCCGTTCCGGCTGGCCGTGGACGCGGACGTGCTCGTGCTGGAGCCAGTCCAGTGATCGATAACTCGCTGCGGTCGTGGCGCCCGGTGCCGCTGACCTGGTCGGTCGACGCGGAGCACGGCGGTCGCTGGACCTCGTTGCGGACCGCGCACCGGGAGTGGCTGTGGACCAACCCGGACCCGGCCACGGCTGCTGGCCGCGCGGACCTCGGGCTGGCCACCGAGCCCCCGTTCGTCGACGCCGGGGGCGGGGAGGAGTGCTGGCCGACGGTGCGCGGGGAGCCCGACCACGGCGCCGCCTGGTCTCGGCCCTGGTCGGGGCCTCCCGACGACGCCGAGGTCACGGTGCCCGGCCTGGGTGTGCTGCGTCGGACGGTTCGGGGGACAGACGCGGTCGAGGTCGGGTACGAGATCGGCGGCCCACCCGGCCTGGGCTTCCTGCACGCCCTGCACCTGCTGCTCGACGTCGGACCCGGCGCGCGGCTGCTGGTACCCGGAAACCCCATGGCCCGGAGCGTGGGCGACGACGGCCCCGGCCGGCCCTGGCCAGACGGGCTCGACCGGCTCGGACCAGACGACGGCAGTGCGGTCTGCGTCCTGCTCACGGAGACGGGGAGCGTCACCGTGGTCGACGGCCCGGACGCCCTGCGGCTGAGCTGGCGCTCACTTGACCAGCCTGGCCACTGCTCGCTCCTGGTGTGGCGCAACCTGCGGGGCTGGCCGGAGCAGCGGCCCTACCGGTCGATCGGGGTCGAGCCCCTGCTCGGGCGGGCGGCCGACTGGCGGACGGCCGCGGACGACGAGCTGGCCCGCATCGGTCCTGCTGGTCGCACGGGCTGGGACGTGACGATCGAGGCCTTTGTCGACCCGAGCAGCGAAGCGCCGTGACTGTCGGCGTGGAACCCGAGACGACTGCCCTTGGGGGCGTCCAGACACCCGGCGGGGACCGTGGGGCAAAAGCGACCGCCAGGACCGCCGGAGCACCCGACGGGCGTGCGGGGCACCCGCAGCACGAAACCCCCTGCCGACGCGTGGTTGTGTCACGCGATCACGGCGGTGATGGTCGGCTTGCACATGTTGCCCTCGTGGTCCAGAGGTCAGAGCGCATGAGGAACTTGAGGGCCTTCGGAGATCGCGCCAGGGTCAGACCGCCGGCGCACCTACTGGTCTTCCGGTGCCGAGAGAGAGGAGTAGTGCCGTGAGCACCATCGAGAGCGCGGAGGTGCTGGTCACCTGCCCCGGCCGCAACTTCGTCACCCTGAGGGTCACCACCTCCGACGGACTGACCGGACTGGGCGACGCCACACTGAACGGCCGAGAGCTGGCCGTTGTCGCCTACCTGCGAGAACACGTCGTCCCGCTCCTGATCGGCCGTGATGCGCACGCCATCGAGGACACCTGGCAGTACCTCTACCGCGGCGCCTACTGGCGCCGAGGACCGGTCACCATGGCCGCCATCGCTGCCGTTGACGTCGCACTCTGGGACATCCTGGGCAAGGTCACCGGCCAGCCGATCTACCAGCTGATCGGCGGTGCGTCGCGTCGAGGGGCCCTCGCGTACGGGCACGCGTCAGGACCCGACCTGCCGTCGTTGTTCACCTCGATCAGCAACCGCCTGGAACAGGGATTCTGTGCCATCCGTGTGCAGACCGGGGTGCCGGGACTGGGGCAGGTGTACGGAGTAGCCGCAGACCAGACCCCGGGGCAGCGTGACGACTACGAGCCGGCCAAACCCTCGGCGGTCCCCGTCGAGGAGGCTTGGGACGGTCGGGCCTACCTGCGCCACATCCCCTCGGTGTTCGCGGCCGTCCGGGGTGAGTTCGGGCCGGATCTTCCCCTCCTGCACGACGCCCACCACCGTTTGAGTCCGAACGAGGCGGCGATCCTGGGGAAGGCGCTGGAGCCCTACGACCTGTTCTGGCTGGAGGACTGCACCCCCGCGGAGAACCCGGAGGCACTGCGCCGCGTTCGCTCGCAGACGACGACACCGCTCGCCATCGGCGAGGTCTTCAACACGGTGCACGACTACCAGACACTGATCACCGAACAGCTCATCGACTACGTCCGGAGCTCGGTGACCCACGGCGGCGGGATTAGCGCCATGAAGAAGCTGATGGACTTCGCGGCGATCTACCAGATCAAGTCCGGGTTCCACGGACCCACAGACATCTCCCCGGTGGGTCAGGCTGCTGCCCTGCACCTGGATCTGGCTCTCCACAACTTCGGCATCCAGGAGTACATGGAGCACTCCGACGCGACGCTGGAGGTGTTCCGGACGAGCTTCGAGTTCAGCGACGGGCTCCTGCACCCGGGCACGAAGCCTGGGCTGGGCGTCGAGTACGACGATGAGCGGGGGGCCGCCTTCGCGTACACGCCGGCCTATCTTCCGGTCAACCGGCTGAAGCTGGACGGCAGCGTCCACGACTGGTGACACGACGGGCTCGGGCGCCGTCGTGCGTGCAGCCGACCCGGCCATCAGCCCCGGGGGGGGTGGGCGAACCCGAGGCTCGGTCCGGGCATGATGAACACCACTGACCGTTCAGCACCCGCCGGGGGCATCATCGCTCCAGGTCCTGCCAGGCGAGGCCCCCGGCGGTCCCCTGGTCGAACCGTCGGCGCAGCCCGCTCACAGGAGAACCCCCATGACCATGGCCGATTTCGTCCGGACCGTCCGGGATCCCGGCATCGAGTACCGCCCGGAGCTGCGCTGGTGGCTCGCGGAGGGACTGCACACCGACGAGACGCTGCGGTTCGAGATCGACACCGCTCACCGGCTCGGCTTCGGGGGGATGGAGTTCCTGGCCATGGACGAGGGCGCCATCGACCACACGCGGTACGGGTGGGGTGCAGAGGAGTGGGTGCACGACTCCCAGATCGTCGTCGAGGAGACGACGAGGCGGAACATGTCCGTCAGCTTCACCTCCGGGACGAACTGGTCGAACGCCAACCTCCCGACCATCGACGCCGACCACCCGGCCGCCGCGCAGGAGCTCGACGTGGTCAAGGAGCACCTCGCGGCCGGAGCCAGTCGCACCGGACCGCTGCCGCGCGTCGACCTGACCGTCAAGCCGACGGCCCACGTCCTGCCCGGGGAGCCCGCGGTGGTCTCCCAGCAGGTATTCACCGCCGCCGTCGCCGTCCGCGTGCTCGAGCAGACCGAGGGTGGCCCCGTCCTCGACGTCGACTCGGTGCTGGACCTGACCGCACAGGTGCGCGACGAGACCCTGGACTGGACCGCCCCGGGGGAGGGGACGTGGTGGTTGTTCACGTACTGGAGGCGCGGTACGGGCCAGACCGCCTCGCCCTCGGCCTCGGTCAACTACACCGTCAACTACCTCGACCCGGACGGCGCGCAGGCCGTCATCGCCTACTGGGACTCCACGGTGCTCACCGCCGGACTGAGGGAGCAGATCGCCCAGAACCCGCGCGCCCAGATGTACATGGACTCCCTCGAGCTGTTCACCACAGGTGCCGGCGGGCTGTTCTGGGGCCGGAGCGTCGCGGCGGAGTTCCGGGAGCGTCGCGGCTACGACATCACGCCGTGGCTGCCCTTCCTGACCCGGACGGTGGGCTTCATGGCGGCCTCGACGGTCTACCACCACGAGGCCGCCGAGGCGGACCGGATCACGGTGCAGAAGGTGCGCTTCGACTACGCGCGGACGTTGACCGACCTCTACATCGAGAACATGCTGCGGCCGCTGGCCGCGTTCCTGCACGACAACGGGATCGAGCTGCGGGCCGAGATCAGCTACGGCCTGCCGTTCGAGCTCACCCGCCCGGGGCCGGAGGTCGACGGCATCGAGACCGAGTCGCTGGAGTTCGGCTCTCAGATCGACGCGTACCGCCTGATGGCGGGCCCGGCGCACCTGTTCGGGAAGCAGTACTCCTCCGAGACCGGGGCGACGACCCGCAACCACGTGCTCGACCACCGGTTCTACGACCAGATCATCGCCACCCAGCTGGCGGCCGGCATCACCAAGACGGTGCTGCACGGCTGGGCCAGCACCGCCGGCGCGGAGGGCGTCACCCGTTGGCCCGGTCACGAGGGCATGTGGCCGATGTTCTCCGAACGTTTCGACACCCGCCAGCCGGGTGCGGAGTTCTACCCCTGGTGGAACGCCGCCGTGGGCCGCTACCAGTACGTCCTGCGCCAGGGGAAGCCCCGGATCGACGTCGGGATCCTGCGCACCGACCACTTCACCGACAACATGGTCGGCGTGACGCTCCTCGATCAGGACGGGAACCGGATCCCGGACGAGGAGGCCTACGGCCGCCTGTGGATGCGCAACCGGGAGAACCACTGGTGGCAGGACCTCGGCATGCAGGACGCCGGGTGGACGTACGAGTTCCTCGACGGCTCCCTCCTGCTGCACCCGGACGTCGTGTTCGCCGACGGGCTCGTCCAGCCGGCCGGACCCGGGTACCAGGCGCTGATCGTCTACCAGAGCGAGCTCGACCCCGACGTCGCCCGACAGCTTCTGGCCTGGGCCGGCCGGGGCCTGCGGGTGCTCGTCGTGCACGGGGCCCGCGAGCTCAAGCTGCTCGTCGACCAGCTCCACACCACCCACGAGCGTGCTGCGGCGCGGACGCCTGGCCTGGACGGACGGGACATCGAGCTCGCCTCCACCATGGCCGAGCTGCTCGCCCTGCCCACGGTGGCCGCCGTCGCCCACCCGGCGCAGACGGTCGAGGGGCTGCGGGCGCTCGGCGTGGTGGGACGGGCCGAGTTCCGCGGCGAGAACCGCAGCGTGCTGAGCCACCTGCGCGAGGACGGCGACCTGCTGCACCTGTACCTCTACCACTTCCTCTACGAGGCCGAGGCGCCGGTCGAGGTCGAGGTGTGGCTCCCCGGCGCCGGAGCCGTGCACCGCGTCGACGGCTGGAGCGGGTCTGTGCGGCCGCATGCCGGGGCTCGCCAGGACGCCGGTCGCACCCTGGTCACCGTCACCCTCGCACCCGGTGAGACCGCACTGCTCACCCTCGACCGGGGTACCCCGGCCGCCGCCGACGGGACTCCGACATCTCCGGAGGTGCTCTTGGACCTGGACCGGTGGACGATGGCGGTGGAGAGCTGGGACGCCGGCGAGCTGCAGCTGGTCACCGAGGACCGCGGACTCGGGTACCAGACCCGGGAGGTGCGGCCGATGACGACCGTGACACGGCTGGACGCTGGATCAGGCACGCTGCGCCCATGGAAGGACCTCCCCGGCGTCGGCCCCGACGTCTCCGGCGTCGGTGAGTACGTCAGCGCCCTGGAGCTCGACCACGAGCCGGTGGAGGGCTGCCGCTACCTGATCGACCTCGGCTCCACGGCGGGAGGCCTCGGCTCGCTCCGCGTCGGCGACCACGAGCCGCGGGGGTTCGACACGTCCGCCCCCGTCGTCGACGTCACCGAGGACCTGCGCTCGGGCGCCAACACGGTGACGGTCCGGGTCGCCAGCTCGCTGAACAACCGGCTGCTGGCGCGCGGCTACTACGAGGAGGTGCCCGACATCGTCACCCAGGTGAGTGGGGTCGAGCCGCGCATGCAGACCACCGAGGTGCACGACCACGGACTGCTCGGCCCGGTGCGGCTCCTGCGGGAGGAAGAGCCACGTCGGTGAGCCGTCGCGTTCTCCCGGTGGCGCCCTAGGCTCGCGCCCGACTGGCGCTCCACGAGCGGCCCACCGCTGCGTGGACCGAGGGCCACTGCGCCAGCGTCTCAGCGATCCGGGCTGGGCTCACCATGCCGGAGACCTCCCGGTAGGCGTCCTCGAGGAGGTCGGCGATCCTCACGCGACGCCCCTCCGAGGCGGACTCGATGGCGGCCTGCACCATGCACAGGCTCAGCACGTTGCTGTGCGCCTCACCCCAGGGCGTGTCCCCACTGCGGAGAGCGCCGACGAACTCGGCGAGCGAGCCGGCGATCTGCTCGGGGCCTTGCCCCACGGGTGTGGTGATCGGCTGCCCGTCGGCGTCACGGGCCTGAGGTTCCGCATCGCCGTCCCACGTCGCGGTGCCGCGCTCGCCGCTGACTCGCCAGGACCCGTTCCACGACGTCTCCAGGCCCGGGCTGCACCAGCTGCCGGTGAACGCGAACCGGGTTCCACCGGCGAACTCGAAGACGGTCTCCGCCGCCGCATCACCCGCGTACCAGCTCCACGGTGGGTTGAACGAGTCGCAGTAGACGGCCTCGGGTTCACCGCCGATCAGGTCGCGGGCGAGATCGAACTGGTGGATCGCCATGTCGACCAGCAGGGGATAGGCCATCTCGTCCCGGAAGCCGCCGAAGTGAGGTGCCTTGAAGAACGAGCACTCGACGAGACCGATGCGGCCGAGCTGGGCGATCTGGCGGCGGAAGGCCTCGAGGGTGCGCCAGTACCGGCGCGACTGGGACACCATGAGCAGCTGCCCACCCGCCTCGGCCGCCGCGACCATCGAGAGACCGGCGCTGACCGTGTCAGCGAGCGGCTTCTCGCACAGCACGGGCAGCCCTCGCAGCAGGGCCGCGATGCTCACCTCGGCGTGTGCGGCCGGCACGGTGACGTTCAGGACCGCGTCGGCCTCGACGAGATCGAGAACGGCCTCGAGGGACCGACCGATGGCGATCCCGGTTACCCGGGTGTCGTCGGCCGCCCGGCGGGCCGCGTCGACGTCGAGGTCGGCGAGCCCGACCAGCTCGACGTCGTGGGACGCGCTCACGACCTCGAGCCAGGCCCGACCCATCGAGCCGGCACCGACCTGGACCAGCCGGACGGGCTCAGTCGGTGCCAGCACCGACGCCCTCGTCACGGGACTCGATGGGCCCGGTGTAGCCGTGGCCGTTGTAGAAGTCGTCGGTCTCGTAGCGAAGCAGGGTCGGCAGTCCGCGAGCCGGGCGGACGCTCGTGGCCCAAGCCACGCCGTTGGCGATCACCCGACGGACGTGCTCGTGGTGGTAGACGGGATAGTCCTGGTCGCCCGGGGAGAAGAAGAAGATCTTGCCGTGGCCCCGCCGGAACGTGCACCCGCTCCGGAACACCTCACCTCCGCTGAACGAGGAGATGAAGATCAGCTCGTCCGGGGCCGGGATGTCGAAGGTCTCGCCGTACATCTCCTGGCGGTCGATGATGATGGGGTTGGGCACGCCTGCGGCGATCGGATGGGTGGGGTCGATGGTCCACACCAGCTCCCGGTCCTGCTCGCTGCGCCAGCGGAGCGTGCAGGTGGTGCCCATCAGCCGGCCGAAGATCTTCGACCAGTGCCCGGAGTGCAGGACGATGAGCCCGAGGCCGGAGAGCACGTGCCGGTGGACCCTTTCGACCACCTCGTCGCTGACCTCGTCGTGCGCCGCGTGGCCCCACCAGACCAGCACGTCGAGGTCATCGAGCACCTCCTCGGTCAGTCCATGCTCGGGTTCGTCGAGCGTGGTCGTCGTGACCCGGACCCGCCCACCCAGGTTCTCGGCGATGCCGGCGGCGATGGTGGTGTGCATCCCGTCCGGGTAGATCGCCGCGACGTGCGGCTCCACCTGCTCGTGCCGGTTCTCCCCCCAGACGAGGACGCGGATCTGGTGGGGCTGACTCGACGACATGACGATCCTCTCGAACGGCGGCGGGCGAGGATCAGCTTCTCCACGCCGCGCCTGGGGGGGGGCGGGCGGAGCCTCAGCCGACAAGCTTCTCGAAGAAGAACTCGTGCTTCAGGTGGGAGGTGTCGAACTCGTGTCCGGGCACGGGGGGCAGCAGGGGGGAGACCTGGAACAGTCTCCAGCCGTCCAGGAGCGCACCCACGCCGGTCTCGTAGGGCGGCTCGTCCGCGTCGCCGGCGGTCGGGCGCGTCCGGCCCGTCCCGTCCCAGGCGCCCCAGGCGATCACGCGCGAGTCCAAGGAGGAGTTGGCCAGGTAGAGCGCCAGGACCTGCTGGCGGGTGCTGCTCGTGATGCTCGTATCGGTGCTGGTCTGGTCGGCGGTCAGGGTCATCTCAGATCTCCTCGCGGGTGCCGGGACGGTTGGTGACCCGGTGCACCCAGTAGTCGATGTCGAAAGTCGGGTCGCCGCTGAGCTCGCGCCAGAGCAGGATGCGGTTGTGGATCTCCAACCGGCCGGAGGCGTTCTCCATCCACGGCTGGCGCGCGTCCAGCTCCTCGGCCACCCGCGGGTCGTCGAGATCGCTGGTGTCCCACCAGCGCTGCTGCCGCACGGTCGGGTTGAAGCGGATCTTGTACATGTAACGCGGGGTTCCCGAGTCGTTGCGCCTTCCGCCGTGCCAGATGCCGTGGTGCAGCAGCACCACGGTGCCGGCCGGGCAGGTGAGCCGGGTCTGGCCCAGCATGTTGTGGTAACGGCCGATGTCGGACTCGTTGACCTGCCGGAGGTGGGTGCCGGGGACGCTGAGGGTGCCGCCCATCTCCAGCGTCACCTCGCGCGGGTAGTACATGAGCTGGACGTCGAAGGCGTCGCGGCGGGGGTCGATGATGGCGTCGGCGTGCAGCGACTGCGCCTCACCGCCGTGCGGCGGCCGGACGTGGACGGCATGGTGGTCGATCTGCGGTGCCGGTCCCAGCAGGCTGCGCAGGGCCCCGGCGACGCGGGGCAGCCCGATCAGCGTGCGGCCGAGCGACCCTTCGGGGAAGGCCTCCGCGATCGAGCAGCCGTAGTAGCGGACGGGGGGTGCGCCCTGCTCGAGCTGCGCGACGGCCGCCTGGTTGATCTCGTCGGGCACGAGCGCCTCGAAGATGAGTGCGCCTTGCGCGACGAACCGGGCGACCTCGGGCGAGCTGAGCAGGGGGAGGTCGTCGGCGGTGGTGGGGTCGGTCTGCTCGGGGGTGAGCACGGCCATGGTGGCGCTCCAATCGTTCGTGGGATCCCCTCACGCTAACGGCGGGTGGCGTCGGGGGAGTGGTCGAGAACCGTCACGCGCTGGTAGATTTCCGACCGTGCAGGTCGCCGTACCGCTGACCGCTCCGCCGCAGGTGGTTTCGATCGGAGTGGGGGTTCACGGCCGGTCCTCCCGCCGTGATCGCTTCGTGCTCCCCGAGCTCTGGGCGTTCCACCTCTACCGCTACCGCGCGACGCTGGTGCTGGACACCGAGGAGTCCGAGGTGCTGCCCGGCTCGGTCAGCCTGGTGCCCCCGGGGACGGTCACCGTGTACCGCTACCGCGGAGTCTCCGAGCACCTGTACGTGCACCTGCGGCTGCAGGGACCGACGACGCTGCTCCCCGCGGTGAGCCACGCCGGTGCGTCGGTCCCGCTGCTGACTGATCTGCTCAGCACGGCGGTGACGACGTTCCCGAACGCCCCCTCCGCCGCCACGGCATCGGTGTGGGCCGCGCTCTGGCAGGTCGCCGGGCTGGCCGGTCCGTCCGCCGCCGACCCGGCGCGGGCTCGCATCGCCCCCGTCCTGGCGGCCATCGAGTCCTCGCTCACGGCACCGCTGCCGGTGGACGAGCTGGCGGCGCTGGTGGGCCTCTCGCCCACCCATCTCACCCGCCTCTTCCGCGCGGCCACCGGTCACACCGTGGTGGGATACGTGCGCCACCGGCGGGCTATCCGGGCGGAGCACCTCCTGCGGCGTACCACCCTGCCGGTGGTCACCATCGCCCGCTCGGTCGGCGTCTCGGACCTGCAAGCCTTCAACAAGCTCTGCCGCCAGCTCCTCGGTGCCTCACCGCGCGACATCCGGGCCAGCGGCGACGGACGAGCCGAGCGGCTCGACGACGAGCCTGAGCCAGCGACGGCCCCAGGTCTCTGCTTCCGTCGGCCCGTGATTCCGGTGGGTCGTCCGAGGTGTGCGGGGACCGCGCGAGCAGGCAGTCGCGAGGCTAGAGGTGGAAGCCGGTGCGCCGGACGTCGGGCTGGTCGGGAGCGACGTGGAGCCCGACGGTGACCCCGAACTCGCTGGGGCGTGCGTCGGGGAGCTGGACCCGCAGGCCGTCCGCATCGAGGGACCAGCGGACCGCTGACGTGCTCCCGAGGACCTCGACGCCGTCGATCTGACCGGCTCCCATCCCCGCAGCGGGGCTGAGGCTCCTGATGAGCAGCTGCCCGTCGTCCGGCCAGCCGAGTGCCGTGGCGTAGATGATCTCGCCCTCCACCCCGTTGCGGTAGGTGAAGCGGATGTCCTGGCTGGTGTAGGGGACGGCGGCCGAGTCGGTGAAGTAGCCGCTGCGTTGCTCCGTCGGGCCTTCGGCCGCGATCTTCCAGGGCCTGGTCCCGTAGATGGCCTGCCCGTGCACCGAGAGCCAGCGGCCGATGGTGCGCAGCAGGTCCTGCTCGGGCTCGGGGATCGTGCCGTCCGGCTTCGGTCCGATGTTGAGCAGCAGGACACCGTTCTTCGACACCACGTCGACCAGCTCGGCGATGATCTCGGCCGCGCCCTTGTAGTCGTGACCCTCGATGTAGGACCAGGAGTTGCGGGAGACCGATGTGTCGTTCTGCCAGACCCGGGGGTGGATGCCGTCCAGGGCGCCCCGCTCGACGTCGAAGACCGCGGTGCCCGGCTTGAAGGCCTCGTACTTGTGCTGCAGCACCACGCCACGGCTGGAGGCGTGGGCCCTGTTGTAGTAGTACGCCGCCAGCTTGCGCAGCCACGGCTCGAACGCCGGCTGCTCGATCCACCAGTCGAACCAGAGGACCTGCGGGTCGTACTTGTCGATGATCTCGATCGTCCTCAGGAACCAGTCGATGAGGAAGGAGTCGTGGGGTTGCATCGCCTCCGACTGGGCCGGCCCGTAGAAGTCCGCGGTCTCGGGCTGGAGCACGTCGGAGGGGAAGCGGGTGCCGCCGTTCATGAACCACCAGTGCTCTGCTCGGTGGCTCGAGGCCCCGAAGACCAGCGACTGGTGGAGACAGGCTGAGGCCAGATCGGCGATCACGTCCCGCTTCGGTCCCATCGCCGTGGCCTTCCAGCGGCTCCGCTCCGTGTCGTACATCGCGAACCCGTCATGGTGCTCGGCCACGGGCACCACGAACTGGGCGCCCGCCTCCCGGAAGAGACGGGCCCACTCGGCGGGTGAGTAGGCCTCCGCCGTGAAGTCGGCGATGAAATCCTTGTACCCGAACTGGTCCTGCGGCCCGTAGGTCGCTCGGTGGTGGTCGAACTCCGGCCGCCCCTCCCGGTACATGTTGCGGGCGTACCACTCGTTGCCGAAGGCGGGAACCGAGTAGACCCCCCAGTGGATGAAGATCCCGAACTTGGCGTCGGTGAACCACCGTGGGGGCTGGTAGGCGCTCAGCGACTCCCAGGTGTCGTCGAACGGACCCGCCTCGATCACGTCGCGGACCCGGCCCAGGCTCTGTTGGTCGCTCACCCATCCTCCTCGACTGCGCCCGTCTCCTCGCACCCGACGCGGCCGGGTCAGCGAGCTCCGGTCAGCCTAGGCCGCACCCTTGCTCCTGTAAACAAACGTTTGATCTGGCGGGACGCCGGGTAGCGCAGGCCGGTGAGGGATGGCTCTCCGGAGCCTCCGGGGTCCCTCGCCCAGACGCAGCGTCGATGCGAGAGCAGGTCACAGATGCAGTACAACAAGCTTGGTCGTTCCACCATGTCGGTCAGCAAGATCTGCCTCGGCACCATGCACTTCGGCCCGAAGGCCAGTGAGCAGGAGTCCCACGCCATCCTGGACAAGGCGTTGGACCTGGGCATCAACTTCGTCGACACGGCCAACGTCTACGGAGGGGAGGCGGGCCGCGGTCGGTCCGAGGAGATCGTCGGCAGCTGGTTCGCCGCCCGAGCGGGGGCGCGGGACGAGGTCGTCCTGGCCACGAAGGTCTACCACCCGATGGGCGATCTGGGCATCGCCAGGGACGAGACCGGGTTCTCCGCCTACAAGGTGCGCAAGCACCTGGCTGACTCTCTGCGCCGACTGCAGACCGACCGCATCGACCTCTACCAGATCCACCACATCGACGAGCAGGTGTCGGCGGAGGAGCTCTGGGGGACCTACGAGCGGATCGTCGCCCAGGGCGACGTGCTCTACGCCGGGTCGAGCAACTACTCGGGCTGGGGCCTGGCGCGCGCGCAGATGCAGGCCTGGCAGCGCGGGTTCGTCGGGTTCGTCTCCGAGCAGACGCAGTACAACCTGCTCAGCCGGGTGCCGGAGATGGAGGTTCTGCCCGCGGCCCAGGAGTTCGGCATCGGCGTCATCGTCTACATGCCCTTGGCTGGTGGGCTGCTGACCGGCAAGACCGAGTCGTTCGACGGCTCCCGAACCCGCCAGGTGGAGGAGGAGTACGGGATCCGGCTCGGTCCCGAGAACAGCCAGTTCCGGGACTTCTCGGCCCTCTGCCGGGAGATCGGCGAGCCCGAGCACGTCGTGGCCACTGCCTGGGTGCTGCAGCACCCGGCGGTCGACTCAGCGATCGTCGGCGTGCGCACGGTCGACCAGCTCGACGGCTTGAGCCGGGCGAGCGAGCTCTCCCTCGACCACTCGGCCATGACCCGGCTGGACGAGATCTTCGACATCAACAGGGGAAGGCGGATCGGTGCCGGCCGTTCGCCGCAGGCCCACGCCTGGTGAGAGCTAGCGGGGTCGCGTCGACTCGCGCCGGATCAGGAGCGGCGGCGGGTCGCTGACCACGTGGCCCTTCAACGGGAGACCGTGCAGACGGTTGTAGAGGGCCACCACCGCCGCTCTCCCGAGGTCGTACATCGGCATCCGGACGGCGGTCAGCGAAGGCCAGGTGTTCTCCGCCGTCCAGGCGTCGTGGATGGTCACGATCGACAGGTCCGCGGGGACGGCCAGGCCGAGCTCGCGCGCCTCCTTCAGGGCGCCGATGGCGGCGTTGACGTTGGCGACCACGAGCGCCGTCGGACGCTCGGCCTGGGACATGACGTGTCGCAGCGCGGAGCGCCCCTGCTGGGGTCGGTAGCCGTGAGAGGTCAGCCACGCGCTGTTCAGGTCGAGACCGGCTGCCCGCATCGTCGCCCGGAACCCGGCCAGTCGGCGCTTGGCCGTATAGGTGTGCGGTAGGCCGCCGAGGAAGCCGATCCGTCGGTGGCCCAGATCGATCAGGTGCTGGGTGGCGATCGTCGCACCCTCCTCGTCCGGCAGGACCACGCCGCTGCGCTCGCCGGCGTCGATCGTGTTGATGAAGATCACCGGCAGGTCGGCCCGGACGAGCTCATGCACCAGCTTGTGGCTTGTCGTGTCGCCCACCTGGACCAGCATCCCGTCGACGCGACGCTCGCCGAGCAGCCGGTTGATCATGGCGCCTCCGGGTCCCAGGTCCTCCGAGCGGCCCAACAGCAGCATGTAGTCGCGGCGCGCAGCCTCTTCTTCGACGCCCATCAGCAGGTCGGTCAGAAAGGCGTTGGCGAGGTCGGGCGCGACGAGCGCGATCACGTTGGTCCGGGAGGATCTCAAGGCGCGGCCGGCGAAGTTCGGCCGGTAGTTCAGCTCGAGGGCCGCCGCCTTGATGCGCTCCCTGGTCTGTGGGCTCACCCCAGACCCTGGTGCGTCCCTCAGCACCCGGGAGACCGCCGAGACCGACACCCCGGCCCGGAGCGCCACGTCGCTCAGCGTGGTCATTCAGCCCCTCCTGCTCGCCCAGCTCCCGTCCCGGACGACAGATGACTCTGGTATGTCGGGCGGATACCCCAGCCCCCGTTCGTCAACCGCGGCTCACCACGCTCGCGATGATCAGTGACGCCTGCTCATCGGCGGGCCAGGAGCACCACGCTCGGGCCCGCCGGTGCTGCCGTCCGGGTGACCCGCACGGCACCGTCCACCACCTCGACCTGGGCGTCCTCGTCGACCGCTCGGGCCGAGCCCGGGTCCACGGTCGCCCCGGACCGGGGAAGAGGGACCGGCTCGTCGCCGTCCACGACGGCCACCAGGTGGTCGGGCAGGGACAGCCAACGCACCCAGGGGGTGTCAGAGGGAGGCGCCTCCTGCGTCGGCACCGGGCTCGAGGCACGGAGGACGGGTGCAGCCGTGGCCATCCAGCGGCCGAGCCCCTCGAGGGCTCGCCGCTGCACGTCCGGGATGCGACCCTCAGCGGTGGGGCCGACGTTGAGCAGCAGCCGGCCTCCGCGGGACACGACGTCGGTGAGGTGCTGGGCCAGCTGGTAGCCGTTGAGGGACTGCGTCTCGTCCTCCGCCTGGTTGTAGCCGAAGGAGAAGCCGATCCCCCGGCAGTTCTCCCACACCTCGGAGCTCTCGATCTCCCGGTTCGCCTCGTACTCGCTGGTCTGGAAGTCCCAGTGGGTGCGACCCCACCGGTCGTTGACCACCCCCGAAGGCACCGCCGTGTAGTAGTGCTGGAAGAGGCGGTGCAGCGAGTAGGACCCGCCCCGCTTGCCGGCGTCGGGCCATTCGATGTCGTTCCAGAGCACATCGGGTGCGTACCGCTGGATGAGGTCCTCGACGTGCAGGTAGGCGTAGGTGTTGTAGGCGGCGTCGACCGGACGGATGCCTCCGACGTCCTCGCCCCGCATGTGCGGCGGCAGGGTGGTGACCGACCAGTCCAAGCCCCCCGAGTAGTACGCGCCGAAGCGCATTCCCTCGGCCCGCACGGCGTCCGCGATGGCGGCCACCAGGTCGCGCCGAGGCCCGCGGTGAACCGTGTTGCGCGCGCCGGTGCCCGGGGCGTCCCAGAGCGCCACCCCGTCGTGGTGCTTGGTCGTCGGGATCACGTACTCCGCCCCGGCCCCCGCGAACAGCGCCGCCCAGTCCTGTGGGTCGAACGCGGACGCGGTCCAGGCGTCGAGGAAGTCGTCGTACGGCGCCCCCCCGTAGGTCTCCTGGTGGTGGCGGGCTGCGGGGCTGCCCGCGATGCGGATGGTGTTGTAGTACCACTCGGCGTAGGCGTTGTGGGTGAACCACTGATCTTCGGGGACGGCCCCGAGGACGCCGGTGGTCTCGGCCCAGGCCGGTACCGAGTAGGGACCCCAGTGGATGAAGATCCCGAACCGTGCCTGCCGGAACCAGTCCGGCAGAGGCCTCTTCAGCGTGGCCCAGAGCTCGGGTGTGTCTCCCTGGTCGGCTGTCGTGGCGGGAAAGCCGTTCCCGTCGTGAGACTCGACACCGGTCATGATCAGCAGCCCTCCGCGGGTTCGTCGCGTGGCCACCCAGCACGCGCGAGGTTGGGGGTGGCGCTTCGCCCGACCGGGGTCGGACCGACCCGGTCAGTGCCCTCGTGGGGCGCAGCACGCAGCGGGATGGTCACGGCCAACCGGCGGTCGAGACGTGGGTGGTGGTTCACTCCAAGACCACCAGCTCCGGGCCCCGTAGCCGGTCGAGCTCCAGACGGACGCGGCCGTTGTCCTCCGACAGCCTGACGGGCTCGGGGCTCCGGGCTCGCCGTGCGGAACGGACCGGGTGGTCCAGGTCGACCGACAGGGCGACGTCGGCGATCGTCACCGGAGCGGCGTAGGTCTCCAGCCGCGACCCCCACCGGCGTTCGGCGAACGAGGGGATGAGGTGCACCAGCGTCCGCGGCCCCTCGTCGGTCTGCTGGCGGGTGAGGCTGATCTCCACCGGTCCTGGCAGGTCGGCGCGCACCAGCCGCTCGGGCAGCACGGCGTCCAGCACCGCGCCGAACACCTCGGCGTAGACCCAGTACCCGGTGGTGAGGTGGTCCGAGCCCACGTCGAAGCCCAGGCCGCCGAGGCGACCGCGGTGCCAGGCGAGGGCGTAGTCCGTGGGCTCCCGCAGCGGCGCGTAGCTGTGGCTCGTCCAGTGCTCGGGCGTCCGGTCGAACAGCGGTTCACCGAGGCGCGCGAGGACGGTGGCGCCCTCCACGCGGTACTGCTCGGCGCCCCGGTAGAGGGCGTAGGGGAAGGGGGAGAGCCGTCCGGTCAGCGCCTCCTCCGGTAGCAGGAACGGGACGCTGTAGGGCGACCGTCCGTCCGGATGGACTCCGGGCGACCAGCTGGTGCCGTCCGGCCGCTGCAGGGCCCGGCCTGCGGCGATCACCGCTCCGCCGGCCTCCAGGTGCGCCGAGGAGCAGCTCAGCCAGGGTGTCGTCCACGACGGTCCGGTCGGGGACGACCAGCAGCCGGTACCGCCCGAGGTCTGGGCCCGGCTCGACGACGTCGAACTGCACCCGGTGCGCGAGCAGCAGCTCGGCGGCACCGACGACGCTGTGCGACCAGGCCACGGCCGGCTCGAGCGGCAGACCCGGGATCTCGATCCGGCCGGGGTCGGCCAGCATCTGGCCGCTGACCACGACGGCTGCCTCGACCAGTGGTGCGGCCCCCGTCAGGTAGGGACGCAGGGTGTCCAGGTAGCCGTACCCCGCGCCGATCCGCTCGTACACGGCCGTGTCGAGCCGGGCTGACGGGGGCGGCTGGTCCCCGACGCAGACCTGTGCGCCCTGCGCGACGATCTGGGCCATCTCGACCTCGAGCTGGCCGGCGCCCTTCAGGCCACCGAAGTCGGCCCACGACAGCGCGAACCGACCGGTCATGCCGGTCACCGGCGCCCCGAACGTGCGGGCATAGCGGACGTCGACCGGGTAGTACTGGTAGCCCCAGCCACCCGTCGGAAGCGCCTCGATGTCCACGTTCGACATGTACGGGACCCGCTCGCCCAGCCCGAGCCTGGTGTTGTTGTTCTGGTCCACGTCGCAGTGGGGACGCACGGCGGCGACCAGCTCGGCGCTGCGCCGCTGCCAGTCCACCCAGAGCTGTTGCTTGTCCATCCGCTGGACGTCCACGTCCAGGGGGTCCAGGCCCCGGTCGCGGAGCGAGGCCAGGCAGAGGTGGCAGAAGCACTCGCCGTCGACCGGGAACGGCATGTCGAACCAGATGCCGTCCAGCTCATAGCGGCGGAGCAGGTCGGCCGCGTCGTCCAGCGCGCACCGCAGGAAGTCCTCGTTGCGCAGGCACAGGCCGGTCCAGCCCGGGGTCTCGTCGAACTTCGGGAGGTGGGTGGTCCGGTCACGCTTGACCGCGAGCCAGTCTGGATGCTGCTCCGCCAGCAGGTTGTCCCAGGCGAAGCAGTAGTAGGCGTAGACCTTGATCCCGGCGTCCCGGCAGGCCGTGACCTGCTCGCCCAGCAGGTCGCGCGACAGCCCGGGATGCACGGCCTCGCTCCGCGCGGCCGGGTAGTAGAACCAGCCGTGCATGTCCTTGGCGAAGACCACGATGGCCTCGACGTGGGCGGCCTTCAGAGTGCCGACGAACTCGGCAGCGTCGAAAGCCGCACCGACCGCGCCGACGAAGGGCGTGTTGTGGAAGTCGAGATGGATCTTCGACAGGGGCCGGTCGGTCCGCTGCAGCCGCCGGTCCCACCAGGGAGGCTGTCGAAGGGTGGGAAGCTGTGGCTCCTGGGCGATCGTGGGGGTCATCCGGGTGCGCATCCTTCTCTCGTCGTCGTGTCGTCCGAAGGTTGTGGGGTGCGGCCAGCTCGAGCCACTCGTGCGACAGGTGCGTCAGCGACCACCGAGGCCGGACATGTTGGCGCCCTGGATGAAGGTCCGCTGAGCGAAGACGAAGATCAGCAAGATGGGTATCAGCGTGATCAGGGCCACGGCCATCATCTGGTTGTAGAACGTCTGGTACTGGCCCTGGAAGAGTTGGAGCCCGAGAGCCAGGGTGAACTTCTCCTGCGACCGGAGGTAGATGAGCGGTGCCAGCAGGTTGTTCCAGTTGCCGACGAAGGCGAAGACGGCGATGGTGGCGAGGGCCGGCTTGGCCTGGGGCAAGATGATGGACCACATCGTCCGGAAGTAACCAGCGCCGTCGATGCGGGCCGCCTCGTCATACTCCTTCGGGATGGTCATGAAGAACTGGCGCAGCAGGAAGATGAAGTAGGCGTAGCCGAACCAGGCGGGCAAGATCAACGGCCAGAAGGTGTTGACCATGCCCAGCTTGCTGAAGGCGATGAAGGTGGGGACGAGCGTCACCTCGAAGGGGATCATCATGGTGGCGAGCATCAGCGAGAAGGCGATCTTCTTCCCGCGTGCCTCCATGCGGGCGAAGGCGTAGGCCGGCAGGACGCAGGACACCATGTTGCCCATGACCGCCAGCACGGTGATGAGGATGGTGTTGGCCAAGAAGGTGTTGAAGGGCAGGACCGTCCAACCCTCGACGAAAGCGTCCACCCGAGGGGAGGCCGGCAGCAGGGTCGGCGGGAAGGTGAACACCTCGTCCGACTGCTTGAGCGCGGTGCTCAGCATCCACAGGAACGGCAGCAGGAACGCCGCCGTACCGAGCAGCAGCATCGCGTAGATCGCCGTGCGCCAGAGGCGCACCTTGGCGTTGGCGTCGGCCATCGGCCCGCGGGCCTGAACGGCAACGGTCACGGTCTGCTCACTTCCCGTCGTAGTAGACCCACCGGCGGGCCAGCACGAACTGGAGCGCGGTGATGATCAGGATGCAGAGGAAGAGGACCCACGACAGCGCCGCGGCGTAGCCGAAGTCGAAGTACTGGAAGGCCTGGCGGTAGATGTAGAGCCCGATCACCAGGGTGGAGTTCTCGGGCCCGCCCGCCGCACTGGCCGAGCTCCCGGTCATCACGAGGATCAGCACGTAGGCCTGCAGCGAGGCGATCAGCCCGGTGATGACGTTGAAGAAGATCACCGGACTCATCATGGGCACGGTGACGTGGATGAACCGGGACCAGGCGCCCGCCCCGTCGATCCGACTGGCCTCGTACATGGTCGCCGGGATCGACTGCAGCCCGGCGAGGTAGATGACGATCGTGTTCCCGGCTCCCCAGACGGTCATCAGGACCAGGCCCGGGATGGCCCAGGTGGTCGACTGGAGCCACAGCGGGCCCTGGATGCCGAACCAGCCGAGCACCAGGTTGATGAGCCCGAAGTCGGGGTCGAGGATGTTCTTCCACAGCAGCGCGGTGGCGATCCCGGCCACGACTGAGGGGAGGTAGAACACCATCCGGAAGAACCAGAGCCCGTGCACGTTCTGGTTCAGCAGGAGGGCGATGAGCAAGGTGAAGGTGACGCTGAGGATGACCGAGGCGCCGCCGAAGTACAGCGTGTTGAGCATCGTCTTGTAGAACAGCGGGTCGGCAAAGAGCCGCTCGTAGTTGGCGAGCCCGATGAAGGACGGTGAGCTCAGCAGGGAGTAGTTGGTGAGGCTGAGCACGGCAGAACCCGCCAGGGGTCCTAGCCCGAAGGCCAGGAAGCCGATGACCCACGGGATCAAGAAGACCCAGAACTGCCGCTCCTCGATCCGCGCCTGCTGCGACCGACGTCGCCGCGCGAGGGGAGCCCCGCCCGGCTCCGCACGCGCCGCCTCCGGGACGCTGAGCAGCACCTGAGGGGCGGACGAAGCGGAGTCCGAGCGCTGTCCTGGCCCGCCGCTAGGCGGCATTTTTCGCCAGGATCGGGGTCATGACAGCCGCGATCTCGTTGAGGCCTTCCTCCAGGTTCAGCTTGCCGGCCACCACCCGGTCCCAGATCGGGGTCGCTGCGGTGAGCGCCTCGGTCGTCTGCGACAGGTAGAGGATCTCGCCGCTCCCGTACTCGTTGAGCACGGGGAGGATCTTCTCCGCCCCAGGAGCAGCCAGCTCGCTCTCGGTGTAGAACTTCCAGGCCGAGGACCGGGAGGGCGACCCACGACCGGTGCTCGCCCACATGAAGTTCTGGCCGGCCTGGGAGATGTACTCGTTGAGGTAGATCCAGGTCGCGTCCTTCTGGTCACTCTTCTCGGTGATCGCGTACCCACTGCCCTCGGCCGCCGTCGACCGTGTCACGGGGCCCTCCGGCCACATGGCCATCGACCACTCGAACTTGGCCAGCGACTGCAGCTGGGGAGTGGCCCAGGTGCCGTTGAGCTGGAACCCGGCTCGACCCGCGACGAAGGGATCGGGCGTGACCGCAGCCGCCTGGGCCGCGGTCGGGATGGCCTTCTTCTCCCGCAGCTCGTGCCAGTAGCGCATGGTCTCCACGGCCTTGGGCTCGTTGATCAGGCAGGCCGTCTGGTCCTCGTTGACGAACCGGGCCCCGAAGGGGAACAGCCACGGCGGGGCCAGGTCCGACGCCGTCGGCGCCGGTCCACCGGCGAGGCCCCAGACGCGGCTCCCGCCGTCTGCGGCGACCTTGAGCGCAGCGGCCTTGAGGTCGTCCATCTTCCAGCTGTCGGTCGGCTCCTCGATGCCGGACTTCGCCAGCAGGTCCTTGTTGTAGAACAGCATCAGAGGCCCGCAGTCGTACGGCACCGCGTACATGTCGTCGCCGGAGCGGAACGGCGTCATGGACGGCTTGGTGAAGTCGTCCGGCTCGAAGTCGGTCTGGGCCGCCATGTAGTTGTTCAGGCTCATGAAGACGCCGTTGCGGACGAACGTCTGGATCCAGCTGAAGTGCATGTACATCAGGTCCGGGAGGCTGCCGCCGGCGGCGGCGGTCACGTACTTCTTCTGGAAGTCGGGCCACACCGTGTTCTCGGTGGTCACCTTGATGTTGGGGTGGCGCTCCATGAAGAACTCGTCGAACTGCTTCTGCCGCTGCAGGAACGTGGCATCCCATGCGTGGGCCACGGTGATCGAGACCTGGGACGACGGCTCGGGTGGCACCGTCTTGGGCCAGGTCAGCGAGTCGTTGAGCGCCCTGGCCGCGTCGGCGGGGTACTGGCCGTCGACGACCTGACCGGACTGCGCCTGTTGTCCTGCTTGGGTCTGCGGGGTCCGCTCGGCCTGGGAGCAGGCCGCGAGCACGGTGGGGAGGGAGGCGGACAGACCCACCGCGGCCACCCCCTGCATCAGCCTTCGGCGTGAGAAGGCCGGGTGGACCGGATCCGAGCCGGGGGTCGTTCCGTTCATGGGGGCTCCTTTGCCGTGAGACGAATCTTCACTCGACCCGGATGCCTGCAGCGCCAAGTCGACCTGACTGGAGGCTAGACCCATCGTGTCGCCAGATCAAACGTTTGTTGCCGGCGATCCGGCCTCGGCCACCCGGCCTGTCACCCGAGGCCGCTGCGGCTGGGGTGGGCGCGGTCGACGGGGTCGTGGAGCGACCAATGACTGCCCGTACTGTCGGTGTCATGCCCGGTTCCGAGCCCGTCCTGCACACGACGTTGGGTCCGCGACGGCGGTCGGAGCTGGGGCTCATCCTCCCTCACGAGCACGTCTTCGTGGATCTTCGGACTCCTGACGTCGAGGGTCACGGTGCGGCGGTCGAGGCGGAGGTGGTCGAGCTGATGGCGCCGCAGGTCCGGGCTGCCCTGGAGGTCGGGGTCACCGCCCTGGTCGAGTGCTCGACGGGGGGCGTCGGGCGACGTGTCGACCTCGACCTGGCGGTCTCGCGCGCGACCGGTCTGCCCATCGCCGTCCCGACCGGCATCTACCGGGAGCCGTGGGTGCCGGACTGGGCGCGCGCGGCCACCTCGACCGAGCTCGAGAGCTGGATGAGCGACGAGCTCGAGGACCAGATCGAAGGGACCGGCGTCCGGGCCGCGTGGATCAAGCTCAGCGCCGGTGACGACGGCATCACCGCCCTGGAGGAGCGCATCCTCAACGCCGCCGCCAGAGCTGCCCGGCGCACGGGGGCGACCATCGGGAGCCACTCGATCCGCGGTCGGGTCGCCCGTCGCCAGCTCGACATCCTCGACCGTGCCGGGGTGCCCGCCGGACGTTTCATCTGGATCCACACCCAGGCCGAGCCCGATCACGCCCTCCATCTGGAGCTGGCACGCCGCGGGGCATGGCTGTCCTACGACGACGTCGGGTCGCGGAGCGATGCCACGGTGGTGGAGATGGTGCTGCGTGTCCTCGACGCGGGATTCGGCTCGCAGCTGATGCTGAGCCACGATGCCGGCTGGTTCGATCCGGCCCAACCAGGCGGCGGCACCCCTCGTGGGTACACCCACCTGGTGACCACTCTGCTCCCCGCCCTGCGCGCTGCCGGCGTCGACGACCCCACCATCGACCAGCTGACCCGCGACAACCCCTTCGACGCCTACGCGCGCTGACCCGGGCCGGGCACGGGGGCTGCCGACGCAGCGGGGAGCCATGGACGTCGGCACCTGAGCCAACAGCGACTCAGCGCCACGAGGACGACGTGCTGCTAGCCCAGGGCGCTGGCCGGCAGCCCTCGGATGGAGGCGTCGAGCACCTCCACCGTGTGCGCCATGGCGATCGGCGACCCGGCGCGTTCGAGGCCGCCGGCCACCTGCATCAGACAGCCCGGGTTGGCGGTCACCAGGACGGAGGCGCCGGTAGCCACGATGTTGGCCGCCTTGCGGTTGCCGAGCTCCCGCGCTGGTTCCGGGTTCAGGATGTTGTAGATGCCCGCCGACCCGCAGCAGATCTCGGGGTCGGCGATCTCGCGCAGCTGCAGGCCGGGTATCCCGCGCAGCAGGGCCCGCGGTTCGGCCCGGATGCCTTGGGCGTGCGCGAGATGACAGGCGTCGTGGTAGGCGACCGTCACCTCCAGCGGGTGGCGCGGGGCCACCGGGCCGAGCTCGACGAGGATCTCGGAGATGTCCCGGACGGCGGCGGCGAAGGTCGCTGCGCGCTGGGCGTAGTCGGGGTCGTCGGCGAGCAGGTCGGCGTACTCCTTCATGGTCGAGCCGCAGCCCGCCGCGTTCACGACGACGAAGTCGACGCCGGCGGCCTCGAACTGGTCGACGGTCCGGCGCGCGTAGGCCTGGGCCTCCGCCCGCCGGCCGTTGTGCGCGGACAGCGCCCCGCAGCAGCCCTGGCGAGGCGGCACGACGACCTCGCAGCCCTCGGCCGCGAGCACGCGGGCTGTGGCGGCGTTGACGTCGGGGAAGAACTGTCCCTGCACGCACCCGGTGAGCATGCCGACGACGGCTCGTCGCGGCCCGGACGCCGGGGTCCGCTCCGGTACCCGCTCGGCTCTGGTCAGCCGCGGAGACAGGGCCTCCATGGCGGCGAGCCGGGGCGTCAGCCGTTCGAGCACGCCGCTGCGCCGGACCAGACGGTCGAGGCCGAGCCGCTGGTACACGCGTAGCGGACCGCGCAGAGCCCGGAGGCGGGCCGGGTGCGGGAACAGGGCGAAGATCGCGCCGCGCAGGATGCGGTCGGGCAGCGACCGCTCGTGGTGGCGCTCGACCTGCGTGCGGGTGGCCTCGATGAGCTTGTCGTACTGCACCCCGGACGGGCAGGCGGTGACGCAGGCCATGCAGCCGAGGCAGGCGTCCCAGTGCTGCACCATGGAGTCCGACAACGGCTCGCCCTCGAGGCCCTGCTTCATCAGGTGGATCCGGCCGCGCGGGGAGTCCATCTCCTCCCCCCAGAGCGAGTACGTCGGACAGGTGGTCAGGCAGAACCCGCAGTGCACGCAGTCGCCGACCAGGGCCGGGTCGGGCGGGTGCTGGTCGTCGAAGGCGCCGCGCACCGCCGGCGTCGGCAGCGCCACCGGCCCGCCCGTGGAGCCGTGTCCCGTCGGTCCCATCAGATCCCTCCCACGAACCGGCCCGGCGAGAGCCGGTGCTGCGGATCGAACTGGTCTTTCACCCGGCGCATCAGGTCGAGGGCGGCCACCGGCCCCCACAGGTCGACGGCCCGCTTCACCGCCGCCGGTCCGTCCACGACCACGACGGCGCCACCGTGGTCCCGGCAGGTGGCCCGCAGCCGCTGCACCACCCGCGCGACGGCGCCCGGATCGGTCTCAGCAGGCACGGCGCCGTAGGCCACCCCGGCTCCCGCAGACCCGCGGACCGTCACGGGGATGGCTTCCTCCTCGGCGACCCGATCGAGCTCGGCCAGGACGGCAGGCAGACCGGTGAGCGCGAAGGTCAGCTTCAGCGCGGTCTCCCCGGCGGCCCAGGGGTAGGCAGACCACCACGGGGGAGCAGCGTCGCCCACCTCGACCGGGAGCTCCTCGAACAGATCGCTGACGGCGTCGACGCGGGCCGCGACGCCGCCTTCGGTGCCCTCCAGCAGCACCACCACCGTGCCGGGACCTCTGGCCGGCCAGTCGATCTCGACCGCGGTGGGCACCACCTGGCCGTGCACCACTGCCTGCACCGCACGGTGGGCCTGGTGCGCGTCGCGCACGGTGACGCCGAGGAACCGGCGAGCCGCTGGGAGTGGATGCAGGCGGAACACCGCCTCGGTGAGGACGGCGAGCGTGCCGAACGATCCGGTGACCACTTTGCCGAGGTCGTAGCCGGCGACGTTCTTGACCACCCGGCCGCCTGCTCGGGCAACGACGCCGTCGGCGCGCACCAGCGTGACCCCGATCAGGAGGTCGCGGACGGTCCCGCTGAGAACGCGCTGCGGGCCGCTGGTCGACGTCGCGACCGTGCCGCCGATGCTGGCGCCGGCCACCATCTCGTCCACCGCGAGCCGCTGACCGGCGTCCGCGACGGCCCCCTGCAGGGTGCGAAGGCTGGTCCCCGCCTGGGTCACCACGACCAGGTCACCCGGCGCGTGGTCGATGACCCGGTCCATCCGGCTGAGGTCGACCAGCAGGTCGAGCCGCCTCGGCGGCTGCCCCCAGGTCAGCTTCGTGCCCCGTCCCCTGGGCACGACGGCCAGTGCGTGCTCCGCGGCCGCCCGCAGCACCTCGCTGGTCTCCTCGGTGGAGGACGGGTAGGCGACGAGCTCGGGCCGGACGCCGTCCACCGCGTCGCCATCCTCGGCGTCGCGCACGGTCGTGCAAGCGCTCCGGACCGCGCTCAGCGCCGCCGGCGAAGGGGAGGCAGCCACGAGCGCGGCCATCAGAAGACCTCCGCGACGCCGGCCTCGGCCAGCGGGTGCCCACCCTTGTGCTTGCCCGGCACCTCGCCGCACAACCGGGGGGTCGGGAAGATCTTGCCCGGGTTGGAGACGTTCTGCGGGTCGAAAGCGCACCGGACCAGCTGCATGGTGTCCAGGTCGTCCTCGTTGAACATCCGCGGCATGTAGGCGGACTTGTCGATCCCGACGCCGTGCTCGCCGGTGATCGAGCCGCCGGCCCCGATGCACAGGTCGAGGATGGCGCCGCTGACCTGCTCGGCCTCCTCGCCCTGTCCTGGTACCGACTCGTCGAACAGCACCAGCGGGTGCAGGTTCCCGTCGCCGGCATGGAAGACGTTGGCCACCCGTACGCCGGAGCTGGCGGAGAGATCGGCGATGGCGCGGAGCACCTCGGGCAGGGAGGTGCGCGGGATGACGCCGTCCTGGACGATGTAGTCGGGGCTGATCCGGCCGACGGCGGCGAAGGCGGACTTCCGGCCCTTCCAGATCAGCGCCCGCTCGACGGCGTCGGTCGCGACCCGCAGCTCGAAGGCGCCGTTGTCCCGGCAGTGGCGCTCGACCGCCTCGAACTCCGAGGACACTTCCGCGGCCGGCCCGTCCAGCTCCACCAGCAAGACGGCGCCGGCCCCGCTCGGGTAGTTGCAGTGGACCGCCGCCTCGGCGGCCTCGATGGCCAGGGCGTCCATCATCTCGATGGCCGCCGGCAGCACGCCGGCGCCGATGATCGCGGAGGTGGCCGCGCCCGCCTCGTCGGTGGAGGCGAAGCCGGCCAGCAGGGTCCGGACCTCCTGCGGGGCGCGGACCAGCCGGACCGTGACCGCCGTCGCCACGCCCAGCGTGCCCTCCGATCCGACGAAGGTCCCCAGCAGGTCGTACCCCGGCGCGTCCGGCGCCAGTCCGCCGACCTCCACCACCTCACCGGTCGGCGTCACCAGCTCCAGACCGAGCACGTGGTTGGTGGTGAAGCCGTACTTCAGGCAGTGGGCGCCGCCGGAGTTCTCCGCCACGTTCCCACCGATGGAGCAGATCTGCTGGCTGGAGGGGTCGGGTGCGTAGTAGTAGCCGTGCGGAGCCGCCTGCTTGGTCACCTCGAGGTTGATCACGCCCGGCTGCACGACGGCCCGCTGGTCCTCCCAGCGCACCTCCTGCACCGTCCGCATCCGGGAGGTCACCACCAGGACACCGTCCGCGCGGGGGAGTGCGCCGCCCGAGAGCCCGGTGCCTGAGCCGCGGGCGACGAACGGCACCCGGTTGCGGGCGCACGCCCGGACCACCCCGGCCAGCTGCTCGGGCGTCTCCGGCATGACCACGAGTGCCGGCACCACGCGGTAGTGGGCCAGCCCGTCGCACTCATAGGTCCGCAGCCGGGCATGGTCGGTGATCACGGCGTCGGGTGGCAGCACCTCCCGCGCCGCTGCCGCGACGGCGGCGATGGCCTCGGGTCGGGTCTCGGAGGAGCCGGTCGCCGCGGTGTGTTCCGGCGGCGTCGGGCCGACCCGGGGGCCAGACGTCGTGGTGGTGCCGTGCGTGCCGCTCATCCGTCGTCAGTCCGCTCTGAGTCCTGTTCGCAGGGGTGTGGTCGGTCTCGATCTCCCGCCAGGGGCGGTGAGGACGAGGTTCCCTCGTGAACACAAGCGCATCGCCCCGCGGACGTCAATGGGTGGTCGGCGTGAGTCGACGAGCTGACCGACAGGAGCGTGTGGTCGTGGCCCAGCCCTTGATCTCGCGATGGAGGCCGGTCTAGTGTTTCGTTCATCGGCCAGTCCATTCCGATAGGCGGAAAACAGGGCGAAGCGCAGCGACTCGTCCGGTGGCGGCACGCGCGGTGGACGCGTCGCACGCACAGCAGCAGCGATCAACAGGCAGAGGCCCAGGTGGCCGGGACGGATCAGCAGGTGAGCACACAGACACAGCCCGAGACGGAGCCGATCGATGTGGTGATCGACGCCGACGACCTCACCAGCCGCGACACCACCGCCCGCTGGGCGCTGGACCACCTGCGCGACGTGCTGGTCGCCTCCGGACTGCGGGTGGCCACGGCAGGAGAGGCCTCCGAGGCCTCACTGAGGATCGTGGCGGCCCTGCCCAGCAGTCCGGTGGCCGAGCGGCTGGCGTCCCATGGTGCCCCGATCCCGACCGGCTCCGAGTCGTTCGTCGTGCACCGTTGGAGCGATGGCCGCGACGTCCTCACCGTCGGCGGCTCCGACGGCCCCGGCCTGGCGTACGGGCTGCTGGACCTGGCCGACGTGGCCGCCCACTCCGACCAGCCGCTGACCGCCCTGCGCGAGGTGAAGGAACGCAGCGAGACCCCCGCAACGCCCGTGCGCAGCATCTCCCGGGGGTTCGTCAGCGACGTCGAGGACAAGCCCTGGTTCCACGACCGCGAGTTCTGGCAGGAGTACCTCACCGAGCTCGCCACCCACCGGATCAACCGGCTGCAGCTGGCTCTGGGGATGCAGTACAACTACTCCCACGACCCGGACGCGGTCGACAACTACTTCTGCTTCGCCTACCCCTTCCTGCTGGACGTCGCCGGCTACGACGTCCGGGCGGGGGGTGTGTCGGACGAGGAGCGCGACCAGAACCTGGCGACGCTGCGCTTTATCAGCGACGAGGCCAAGCTCCGCGGCCTGAGGTTTCAGCTGGGGCTGTGGAACCACGCCTACGAGATGTTGGACAGTCCCGACATCCGCTACCCGATCTCCGGTGTGACGCAGGAGAACCACGCCCGGTACTGCGCTGCCGCCTTGGAGCAGCTGCTGCGGAGCTGTCCGTCGATCGACGGGCTCACCCTGCGCGTGCACTACGAGGGCGGGGTGCCTGAGCCCGGTCACGCGTTCTGGCGCACGGTGATGGACGCCGTCACCAGGATCGAGCGGCCGATCGAGCTGGACATGCACGCCAAGGGCGTGGACGAGGGCTTGGTCGACGTCGCCCGCCAGACGGGGTCCCCCGTCGTGATCTCGGCCAAGTACTGGGCCGAGCACCAGGGACTGCCGTACCACCAGGCCTCGGTCCGCGACATGGAGAAGGCGACCGCGGAGCCAGGTGCGGGACTGCGCTCGATCACCGCGCACCAGCGACGCTTCACCCGTTACGGGTACGGCGACTTCCTCCGTGAGGATCGCGACTTCGGCCTCATCTTCCGCTTCTGGCCGGGCACCCAGCGCCTCCTGCTGTGGGGTGATCCCGTCCTGGCCGCCGGCTACGGACGCCTGGGCACCATCGCGGGCGCCCTGGGCGTGGAGCTGTGCGAGCCGCTGTTCTTCAAGGGACGCAAGAACTCCGGGGAGCCGGGCGGGCGCGACCCGTACGTCGACCCCGACCTCCAGCTGGGCCGCGACGACTGGAAGAAGTACTCCTACACCTACCGGCTCTGGGGCCGCCTCCTCTACGACCCCGACGCCGACCCGTCGTCCTGGCGCCGGTTCCTGCGCAGCGAGTTCGGCGCCGGCGGCGAGGCGGTGGAGCGGGCGCTGGGCGCCGCCAGCCGGGTCCTCCCGCTCGTGACCGTGGTGCACGGGTTGGGTGCCTCGAACAACGGCTACTGGCCCGAGATGTACGTCAACATGCCGATCGCGGGCGGCGCCCACTCCGATCACTACACCTTCGACACCGCCCAGCCGACCACCTTCGGCGGGGTCAGCTCGTTCGACCCCACCCTGTTCGACCGGGTCGACGACCACGCTGCCGACCTGCTCGCGGGTCGCTGCTCGGGCCGCTACACCCCGACGGAGACCGCGGAGTGGCTCGAGCGGCTCGCCGACGAGGCCGAAGATGGCCTACGGGAGGCGCGGGCGAGCATGGGCGAGGAGAGCACTCCCCAGTTCCGCCGGATGGCCGTCGATGTCACGGTGCAGCTGCAGCTCGCCCGCTTCTTCGCCGGCAAGAACCGAGCCGGGTTGTCCTACGCCCTCTTCGAGCGGACCCGCGAGCCGGGCCACCTCGCCACCGCGGTCGCGGCCTACGAGTCGGCCCGCGAGGCCTTCGCGGCCGTCGTGGAGGCCACGACGGGGGTCTACAAGTCAGACGTGACCTTCGGGAACCGACTCTCCGAGCACGGCCACTGGGCCGACCGGCTCCCTGACGTGGACCGTGATCTCGAGGCTCTGCGGGCGGAGGCGGAGCAGGCTGGCGCGGGGGCCGGGACACCGGGGATCGACCCGCCACGGCAGAGCCGCGGCACCAGGCCGACCCTCGAGCACCAGCCGCCGGACACCTTCGCGCGCGGTGCCGAGCTGCCGGTCGAGCTGTCCGTCGACGCCGTCCTCGACGGCACCGTGATCCTGCACTACCGCCACCTCAACCAGGGCGAGGACTACCGCACGACCGAGATGGTCGGGAATGGCCACAGGTATGCGGCGAGCATCCCCGCCGACTACACCGACTCGGCCTACCCCCTCACCTACTTCTTCCACGTCCGCGACGCGACGGGCGACGCCTGGATCGCGCCCGGCCTCGACCGGACCCTGTCCAACCAGCCGTACCACCTCGTCCGCCAGCGGCCGAGCGCCTGACCGTCCTCCAGCCCAACCCAAGGAGACCTGCCGTGCCCAACGAGCGCGCCGATGTACCTCACGTCCTGGACGACCCGCCGCCGTTCCACCAGAAGCTGCTGGACTACGGCGAGCGACCGTACTGGTCCGCCGACGGGACCCGGATCGCGTTCATCGAGAAGAACTACGGGGACGCGTGCGAGATCGACCTGGAGACCCGGGAGGTCCGTAACCTGACCAAGGACCTCGGCGACCACCACTCCTTCCTGCGGGTGCTGATCCTGTCCAACGGCGACTACCTGCTGATCGGTCCGGCGGAGTTCAAGGACCGTGACGTCAGCCGGCACGTGGAGTCCGAGCTCTGGGTGCTGGACAAGGACCTGCGCCGGCCGCCCAAGCGGCTCGGTCGCCGGATCGCCGAAGGTGCCGGCGTGTCCACCCGTGAGCCGAAGATCACCTACGCGGTGACCGGCCGCAACGACCCGAGCATCGGCGGACCTGACGTCCACGAGTGCCACGTCACCGACATCGTCTACGGGGACGACGGTCCCGAGCTCGGCAGCGACACCGTCTTCTACCGAACCCGTGGTGGCATGGCTCCCGAACCGCAGGACTTCCGCGACGACGACACCGAGGTCATCTTCGCGGAGTACTCGACCCGGCGCGTGAAGGGCGTGACCCCTGATCCGAACTGCGTGGTGAAGGGCTACCGGCTGGACAACGGCGAGTTCACGACCTACGTCACCGAGTCCCTGGTCCACAACGAGCCGGAGGGCATCTTCCCCGACGGTGAGCACATCTGCCTCGAGTCCGCCTGCGACACCGGGTTCCCCTGGTACCCGCCCCGCGACCTGTGGAAGCTGAAGCTGGACGGCTCGCAGGAGCGGGTCCGGATGACCTCGATGCCCACCGACCACACGTGGAAGGCCACCAACTCCAACGTGAGCCCAGACGGGAAGTGGCTCGCGTTCATGGTGGGCCTGCGGGAGGACGAGGCCGGCTTCGGCCGCGGCCTGGGGCTGCTCGATCTCGAGGCCTGGGGTCAGTCGGCGCAGTCGCAGGAGTGGGAGACCCCGACTTCCCGCGCCCAGGCGAGGATCGACGCGGGCGAGCGGGCATGACCGTCGGCGGCGAGACCGCAGCCCGACGGCCGCTGGGGCGCAGCGCCATCGAGGTGAGCGCCATCGGACTGGGCTGCTGGGCCATCGGCGGCCCGGCGTACCGCGACGGCAAGGCGATCGGCTGGGGCGAGGTCGACGACGAGGAGTCCACCGCGGCCATCCATGCCGGCATCGCGGCCGGGGTGAACTTCTTCGACACCGCGAACGTCTACGGCACTGGGCACAGCGAGCGGGTGCTCGGCCGCGCTTTGGCGCGCCGCGACGACATCGTGGTCGCCACCAAGTTCGGCAACCTGTTCGACGAGGCGACCCGCAGCGCCACCGGGCGCGACGCCTCCGCCGACTCGATCCGCGAGCAGTGCGAGGCCAGCCTGCGGCGCCTCGACCGTGACGTCATCGACCTCTACCAGTTCCACATCGGCGACTACGACCCGGTGGCCGCCGAGGACGTGGTGGCGGTGCTCGAAGACCTCGTGGACGAGGGCAAGATCCGCTCCTTCGGCTGGAGCACCGACGACCCCCAGCGGGCTGCCGTCTTCGCTCGGAGCGAGCACTGCGCGGCGATCCAGTTCGCCTTCAACGTCCTGGACGGCAGCTCGCCCGTCCTGGACCTCTGCGAGACAGAGCAGCTGGCGGGCATCCTGCGTGGGCCACTGGCCAGGGGAGCCCTGAGCGGCAAGTTCACGCCGCAGACCACCTTCGGTGCCGACGACGTGCGGCACCGGATGGACTACGCGGGAGAGCAGGCGCCCATGTTGGCCGCCGTCGAGGCCATCCGCGACGTGCTCGGCTCGCGCGGCCGTACGGTGGCTCAGGGCGCGTTGTGCTGGCTGCTCGCCCGCAGCGACGTGCTCGTCCCCATCCCGGGGTTCCGGACGGTGGCGCAGGCTGAGGAGAACGCCGCGGCCATGACGCACGGACCGCTCTCCGAGGACGAGATGAAGCAGGTCAGGCAGGCCCTGGGAGCGCGCACCCAGGGCTGAGCCCGCCTTGCCTCAGTCCTGCATCGCCGCCTTGTACTCCCGCCGGCGGCGGTGCAGGATCGGCTCGGTGTAGCCGTTGGGCTGCCGGGCCCCCTCCATGACCAGCTCCAGAGCCGTCTGGAAGGCGATGCTCGCCCCGAAGTCGGCAGCCATCGGCCGGTAGGTCGGGTCTCCGCTGTTCTGCTGGTCCACGACCCTCGACATCCGTTCCATGCTCTCCCGGACCTGGTCGGCGGTGACCACGCCGTGCCGCAGCCAGTTGGCCAGGAGCTGGCTGGAGATCCGCAGCGTGGCCCTGTCCTCCATCAAGGCGACCTCGTGCAGGTCGGGGACCTTGGAGCATCCGATGCCCTGGTCGATCCAACGCACCACGTAGCCGAGGATCGACTGCACGTTGTTGTCGACCTCCTCCCGCTTCTCCTCCTCGCTCCAGCCGGTGTCGGCGGCCAGCGGGATGGTCAGCAGGTCCGTCATCGTCGTCCGCCGCTGCCCGGCCAGCTCACGTTGACGCTCGCCGACGTCCACCTGGTGGTAGTGGAGGGCGTGGAGGGTGGCCGCTGTGGGGGAGGGGACCCAGGCGGTGGTCGCGCCGGCCTGCGGATGGGCCAGCTTCTGCTCCAGCATGTCGGCCATCAGATCGGGCATGGCCCACATCCCCTTGCCGATCTGCGCCTTGCCCTGCATGCCGGCGGACAGACCCGCGTCGACGTTGGAGTCCTCGTAGGCTCTGATCCAGGCCTGGCTCTTCATGTCGGCCTTGCGGACCATCGCACCGGCTTCCATCGAGGTGTGGATCTCGTCTCCGGTCCTGTCCAGGAAGCCGGTGTTGATGAAGGCGATCCGGCCCTGGGCGGCGTGGATGGCGGCTCGGAGGTTGGCGCTGGTGCGTCGCTCCTCGTCCATGATGCCGATCTTGATGGTGTTCGGCTCGAGGTGCAGCAGCCGTTCGACCGCATCGAAGAGCTCGTTGGCGAAGGCCACCTCCTCCGGACCGTGCATCTTCGGCTTGACGATGTAGATGGAGCCGGCGCGGCTGTTGCCCAGCGCGTTCTCCGGCCTCAGCCCGGGCAGAGCCGCCAGGCTGGTCACCACCGCGTCCAGGATGCCCTCGGGGATCTCGTCGCCGTTCGTGTCGAGGACCGCGTCGGTGCTCATCAGCAGGCCGACGTTGCGGACCAGCAGCAAGGACCTGCCCGGCAACGTCAACCCACTCTCGTCGGCGGCGGTGAACGTCCGGTCTGGTGAGAGCCTGCGCTCGAAGGTCTGGCCGGACTTCGTCACCTGCTCGGTCAGCGTGCCCTGGTTCAGCCGGAGCCAGTTCCGGTAGGCCAGGACCTTGTCCTCGGCGTCGACAGCCGCGACGGAGTCCTCGAAGTCCACGATGGTGGTGATGGCGGCCTCGACGACGACGTCCCGGACCCCGGCAGCGTCCCGGCCGCCGATCGGGTGCTGACGGTCGACCTGGATCTCCACGTGCAGTCCGTGGTTGCGCAGCAGGATGCTGCTCGGTTCCTCGGGCGCGCCGGCGTAGCCGCGGAACTTCTGCTGCTGCGCCAGCCCGGCGGTCCGTCCGTCGGTCAGCGTGACGCTGAGGTGGCCAGCCTGCACCCGGTAGGCCTTGGCGTCGGCGTGGGAGCCGTCCGACAGGGGGAAGAACTGGTCGAGGTAGCGGCGGGCGATCCGGACGACCTCGGCGCCGCGCGCCTCGTCGTAACCGCCCTCAGGCGGCGGACCCTGCTGCGCGACGGCGTCGGTGCCGTAGAGGGCGTCGTACAGCGACCCCCACCGGGCGTTCGCCGCGTTGAGCGTGAACCGGGCGTTCAGCACCGGGACGACGAGCTGCGGTCCGGCGATGTCACTGATCTCGGGGTCGACGCCCGCCGTCTGCACGGCGAACTCGTCGGGGTCGGGCACCAGGTAGCCGATCTCGCGCAGGAACGCCTCGTACGCCTGCGGATCGAGGTCCCGGTCGGCGTGATCTCGGTGCCACTGGTCGATCGTCGTCTGCAACTCATCGCGTCGGGTGAGCAGGGCGCGGTTGCGCGGCGCGAAGTCGGCCACCAGCACCCCGAGCTCCTCCCAGAACCGGTCGGCGTCCAGGCCCGTTTCGGGCAGCGCCTCGGTGGCCAGGAAGTCGAACAGCGGTTTGGCCACCTGCAGGCCACCGACACACGCCCGATCCGACATCTCTTCTCCTCTTCTCGTGCCCTACCTACAGCTGCCCAGCTCCCGATGGGTCAGACGGCCAGCCCCGCTTGCTGCACACCGAAGGCGCAGCACATCTCGTCCTGGTCGCCCGTGCCGCCGCTGGCTCCCGCCGCGCCCACGATGTTGCCGCCCTCGTCACGGATCAGGACGGCGCCGGGCTGAGGCAGGAACCGTCCTTGACCGGTGGCGGCGAGCGAGACGAAGAAGTTGGGGTTGTCCTGAGCGCGGGCGGCCAGGTCACGGCTCGACATGCCCATGGCCACCGACGCCCATGCCTTACCCAGTGCGACGTCGAACCGAAACATGCTCGCCCCGTCCTGTCGCTGGGCGGCGATGAGGTGACCGGAGCCGTCGAGCACCACCACGGTCAGCGGCGGCACCCCGTCCTCGGTCGCCTTGGCGGTGGCGTGCTCGATGACCAGGCTGGCCTGCTCGAGCGTGAGCGGCGCCGAAGGTGTGGTCGCGCTGGCCATCGTGTGCTCCTTGGCTAGGGGTCGGTTCTCGGGTGCGGCGCCGGTCGGCCCCAGCTGAGGTCGGGATCGGCGTGCACCACGAAGTAGGGCTGGTTGGAGAGGTGGACCGGGTCGAGTGCGGGATGCAGGCCGCTCCCGGCGGGGGATCGGACCTCGAGGAAGTACTGGATGGAGTATGGGCTGTCGGTGAACTCGGCGGGAAGGTCAAGGCTGAACCGGTTCCCCTCGGCCACGGTGGTGGCCACGAGCCACGACGTCGACTGGTCCACGTGCCGGTAGTGCAGCCGAACGGTCAGCCCGGGCTCCGCTGGAGCCGTGAACGACAGGCGGAGCGGGTCTCCCTTCGTGAAGGCGACCGGCGGAACGTGGCCGACTTCCGGCTCGATCCTCCCGGCCGGGCCAGGGAAACGCCCCGACCGGTCAGCGTGGGCGAGGCAGTCCGCGGCGTCGGCGTGGCTGGCCAGGGCGGCGACGTCCTCCTCGATCGCGGGCAACCGGTCGATCCAGTGCCCACGCTGGTAGGGCATGCGGCCGAACGGGAGGTCAGGCTGGTACGCGTCCCCGGCCACGGCCGCCTGCTGCCAGGCTTTCCGGGCGGTCCGGTACGCGGCCAGCGCCGAGTCCAGACTGGCCGGGTCGGCGGTTCTCAGGTGCCATCGCCACGCCACTGCGGCGCGGAGCTTGGCGGCGAAGAACAGACCCAGGTTTGCCTGCACCTCGACGTCGACCGCCAGGCGGCGGAAGTCCGCCGTGGGATCGGTGTGCCGGCGAGCCGTGCGGAGATGGTCCAGGGAGACCTCGGCCAGCCGCTGCAACCAGTCGGCCACCTCGAGCGGGGAGTACTTGGCGGTCGGCGCGTCGTCCAGCAGGGAGTCGGCGTACTCGTCCGGTGTGGCGAACAGCTGCGGATCCAGCGTGCTGGTGTTGCCGAAGGTGTAGGGGGCGGTCATGTCGAAGTGCGCGTTCAGGTGCCAGCCGAACTCCGCGAAGGGATTCTCCGTCGGTGGATCGGTCGCCACCAGGGGGATGTTGGTGTACATCTCGGGCCAGTACATGTTGCCCGCCACCGATGGGGCGTGCGTGGTCATCACCAGGGCCAGGATGCGGCTGGCGGAGGCGAGGGCCGCCTCGCAGTCGGCGGCGCCGGGGCCGAACAGGCTGCGGAGGTAGCGCCGCCACGTCTCGGGGTCGGCGTCCGGGTCGTAGCTCAGGCGTCCCCAGAGCCGGAAGGTGTAGCGGTACTTCGTCCAGCTGCTGACGTCCGGCAGGGAGAGCTCGGCGTCGGCGTAGAGGTCGCGGTCGAGTCGCGGCGGCTGCTGCTCGAGGGGCTGTGCGGCCGAGCCCTTCCGGCCGAGGAAGGTCAGCGGTTCGAACCACTCCGTACCCTGTGATCCGGCGAACAGCGACTGCCTCCCGATCCCGGCGGCCATGGCCGGGTCACCCCAGAGCAGCACCCGTTGGGTCCCCGGCCAGACCCGGTGCAGCAGCCCGTAGCCGGCGTCGTCGCGGGCATAGTCGGCGTAGCCGTAGCGGGTGAAGCTGCGCCGGCGGGTGACCTCGGCGCCCGACAGGCCGAGGCCGGCGTTCGGGTTGTCGGCCTCCGGGCCGCGGAGCCCGAACTCGCGGAGCCGGACGGAAGCCTGGTGGTACGGCAGGCCCATGTGCTCGCCCCAGTACTTGGTGGACAGGGTGAACGGTTCGCCGTGGCGGCCCAGAATCTCCAGCAGGTCGTCGTTGACGCCCTTGGCGTGAGCGTCCAGCCGGACGGGCCGATCCACCCGGTCGAGAGCACTGATGACGACGCGCCAGAACTCGTGCGTGGGCTCGGGAACCCCGCCCTCGAAGTGCACCCGGAAGGTCAGTGCGCTGATCTCCGGACAGGCTCGCAGCAGCAGCTCCAGCGCCTCGGCGCAGTAGGCGGCATGGCTCGACTCGTCCAGGCCGGAGATCAGCCACGTCTCCGTCGGCGTCACCGGGTCCAGTCGGTAGGCGTGATTCCACAGCCCCAGGCTGAACTCGAGGCCACGCTGGGCGCTGGCTGCGGCGATGTACTGCAACGACTCCAGGTTCTGTTGCCGCTCCTCGTCGGTGAGGCCGCTCACCCTCACGTCGTGGCCGGGGACCGACAGCAGGAACGGGTACAGGAAGCAGAAGTAGTTGTCGGTCACCCGCTTGTCGATGAGGTAGTCGTACGCGAGCCCGAACCCGAGACTGAACCGGTTGAATCGCTGCATGGCCAGCTCAGTCAGGTACTCGTCCCAGAAGGCGCGGTCGTGGAACCAGGCGAGGTCGGTCTGCTCGCAGGCGAACATCCGGCACATGCTGCGGACGGGAACCTGCGGGTGCTCATAGCGCGCAGGAACTCCCGACAGGGCCGTCGCCGGGTTGTCGGCGCAGCGCAGGATGTCGCTGAGCTCGAGCAAGGCGTACACCAGCCCCGCTGAGTCAGCCCCGACGACAACCAGGGCTTCCGCGCCGTCGAGGGGCAGCCGGGCCATGACGAACGACTCCGCCGGGAGCCGGTCGGGCGCTCCGGTCGCTTCGCAGGCTGAACTGGCCAGCGATCCGTCGGGCGCCGCCACGAGGATGCGGTCGTCCGCCTCCGCCGCCGAGCTGGTGAGCTGCACCCCGCGGTCCCGCGCGGTCTGCCGGAGGAAGTCCAGCGCCCAGGCGACCGAGCCGGTCGAGGCCGAGGATCGGGCCTCGAACTCCATCCAGGCCGTGGGGGACTGCGTCACTCGCCCCCCTTCCGGTCCTGCGGCACGCCGCCGTTCTGGAGGCTAGGGTCTCCGCCAGTCGGTGTCAATCTTTCGCTAGCCGGAAATGCGGGGCACCTAAGACTCGGCGATCGCATCGGCTTCAGATGCTTGCCGGGGAGACGCGGCCATGGCAGCCTGTCCAACATCCGGTGCTTCACACTCACTCTGCGAAAAGAGCAGCGATGCCTTCGAATCCTCGGTCGCCCTTGAGCACGACTGTCGCAGCCTCGCTGAACGGGCCAACCGTGGAGTGGGCGCTCGGTCGCCTGGACCACCGGCTGGCCGGCTGCGGTCTCCGCCGGTCCGACGCGGCGACCGACAGCCCTGGGATCCGGGTCGTGGGGGCAGCCGAGGCCGGCGAGGAGGCGGCTCCACACGCCGGCACTGGATCAACGGAGGCGTTCGATTACGTCGTCGAACCGGATGGCGGCATCACCATCGCCGCCGGTGGCGCCACGGGCGCGGCTTACGGCCTGGTCGGGCTCGGAGACCGCGTCGCGCTGCGCGGGTCGTGGGAGGCGGCGTTGGAGGGCATCGCCGAGGCGGGAGGAACTCCTGCGGTGCCGGTCCGTGGCATTCAGCGCTCGTTCTCCAGTGTTGACGAGGACCTGCCCTGGTTCCGCGACCGCGACTTCTGGACGGAGTACCTGGACTGGATGGCGGAGTCCCGGTTCAACCGGTTCCACCTCGCCCTCGGCATGCAGTACAACTACGGGGCCGATCGCCACGGCGCGACCGACAACTACCTGTGCTTCGTCTACCCGTTCCTGCTCGCCGTCGACGGCTGGGACGTCGTCGCAGACGGGGTCTCGGCGCAGGAGCAGGCGCAGAACCTGGCGATGCTGCAGTTCATCTCCTCAGAGACCAAGCGGCGAGGGATGTCGTTCCAGCTCGGGTCTGTGGAACCACGCCTACGACTACGGACGCGACTCGAAGCACCGCTACGAGATCCGCGGCCTCACACCCGAGACTCACGCGGACTACTCGGCCGCTGCGCTGGCCCAGCTGCTGGCCGACCTGTCCCGACATCGACGGGCTCACCTTCCGGGTCCACTACGAGGGCGGCATCCACGACCAGGACCACGAGGTCTTCTGGGACAAGGTCTTCGCGGCTGCGTCGTCGTCGGGTCGCAGCCTCGAGGTCGACATGCACGCCAAGGGCGTCGACCAGGCCCTCCTCGATGCTGCCGCCAAGCCCAACCTGCGGACGGTCCTGTCGGCCAAGTACTGGGCCGAGCACCAGGGGCTGCCCTACCACCAGGCCTCCATCCGGCGTCGGGAGGAGGCCAAGCCGATCCCGCCCGGCCACGAGATGACCGGCGTCACCGAGTTCTCGCGCCGGTTCACCCGCTACGGCTACGCCGACTTCCTGAGTGAGGACCGCCAGACCGGCCTGATGTTCCGGGTCTGGCCGGGCACCCAGAAGCTCCTGCTCTGGGGCGACCCGGAGCTGGCCGCCGGTTACGGGCGGCTGGCCACCTTCGGCGGCTCCCAGGGAGTCGATGTCTGCGAGCCGTTGTTCTTCAAGGGCCGCAAAGGCTCCGGCGCCCCGGAGAAGCGGGATCCCTATGTCGCGCCGGAGCTCAGGCTGGGTCTGGCGGACTGGACCAAGTACCGCTACACCTACCTGTTGTGGGGGAGGTTGTTGTTCAACCCGGACGCGCCCGCTGAGGAGTGGCGGACGCACTTGGCCGAGACCTACGGCGAGGAGGCGGCCAGCGTGGAACGGGCACTGGCTCCCCTGAGCCGGGTGCTCCCGCTGGTCACCGTGGTCCACGGTGTCGGCGGCTCGAACAACGGCTACTGGCCCGAGGTCTACACCAACCTGCCGATCACCGCGGGAGTCGACCCGGCCCACTACGCCCGCGACACCGAGGCGCCGCCGGTCTGGGGCTCGGTGAGTCCCTTTGACCCCACGACCTTCTACGTCATCGACGAGTACGCCAAGGACCTCGTCGCCGGGCGGGTGGGGGCCAGGTACACACCGTGGGAAGTGGCCCAGTGGCTGGAAGGGTTCACCTCTGAGGCCGAGGAGCCCCTGGCCGCGCTGAGGTCGTCGTCGAAGGATGACCCTCAGTTCCGTCGGACGCTGATCGACCTCGAGGTCCTCAGCTGCCTGGGCCGGTTCTTCGCAGCCAAGTTCCGGTCCGCCACCCAGTACGGGGTCTACCAGCAGTGCGGCAGTCGGGAGTCGCTGGAGTCCGCCGTGGCGGAGAACGTCAGAGCCCGCGACGCCTACGCCGCCATCCTCGTTCACGTCGACGGCATCTACCAGGACGACCTCAAGTTCGGCGACGGTGAGTCCGAGCACGGCCACTGGGCCGACCGGTTGCCCAGGATCGAGCTGGACGTCCAGGCGATGGAGGCCGAGCTGGCCGCGCACGCGCACGACGGCGAGGTGCCGGCGCCCAACCATCCGCAGCGGCCGGAGAACAGCGGCATCACTCACGTGCCGCCGGACGCCTTCCGGCGAGGAGAGGACCTGATGGTCAGGGTCGAGGCACCGGATGACGGTGTGCGTGGGGTGGCCCTGCACTACCGCCACGTCAACCAGGCGGAGCACTACCAGAGCGTGCCGATGTCGCGCAGTGGGACAGGTCTCGAGGCCGCGGTACCTGCGGACTACACCGATTCCGGCTACCCGCTGATGTACTTCTTCGACGTCGACCGAGGCGAGAGCAGCAGTCGGCATCCTGCCTTCAATCACACGCTGTCGAACCAGCCCTACCACGTGGTGTTCAGTGATCAGCACCAGAACACGTGAGCGCCTTCAGCGGGGTCGGGCGCGGATCGCGCGGGGGCCTCTTCCCGACCATGACGAGATGGTCACGACCCATTGACGGAGGGCAGGTGCCGCCGTAGGGTCGCTCGTAACGGCATTCCGCATGTTGGAGTGCACTTGTCACTGGATGGAGATCGACTCCCATGGTGGCGTCGGACGCTCGGGATACGGCCTGCCCGATCGATGGCCACAGAGCACAGCAGTTCGAGATGGATGTCTTCGGCGCCTGCCTCGGGGCGCGAGTCAGCAACACCTACCACCGCGACCGTTCTGAAAGGCAGGCGTCATGAGGTACAACATGCCGCGCCGGCAGTTCCTGACACTGGGGGGCAGCATCGTCGGCGCCTCCCTACTGAGCAGCTGCGGCGCCTTCTCGCTCGACCCGGACAACGAGGGCGGCGGCGAGGTGGGAGAAAAGGGTCCGCAGTCCCCGATGTTGGACGAGCGCACCACGTCCGGGAACCTCCCGCCCGTCGAGGAGCGGCTGCCGGTCAACCCAAAGGTCATCCAGCCGCTCAACGAGGCGGGCGTCTACGGCGGCACCCTGCAGACCGTGTTGGCCAGCACCGACCCCAGCTGGCTGTGGATGACGGTGGTCCACGACCACCTGATCACCTGGGACCCCGGCTACACCGAGATCATCCCCAACGTGGCTGAGAGCTTCGAGGTCATCGCCGACGGCAAGGAGTACTCCTTCACCTTGCGCGAGGGGATGAAGTGGTCCGACGGGGAGCCCTTCAACGCCGACGACCTGATGTTCTGGTACGAGGAGATCCTGCTCAACAAGAGCCTCACCCCGGTGGTCCCGAACGCTTTGAAGGTCGGGGACGAACCGCTCAAAGTGGAGAAGCTGGGTGAGTACCAGGTGAAGTTCATCTTCCCGGCGCCCAGTGCGTTGTTCCTCGAACAGATCGCCATCCATGGCCCGCCGTTCCGGTTGTACCCCCGGCACTACCTGGAGCAGTTTCACAAGAAGTTCAACGCCGATCTGGACGATGGTTGGTCCCAGGACTTCCTGGAGAAGCTTGATGAGCTGAACAACGTCGACCTGCCAGTGCTGAGTGCCTGGATCCCCAAGAACCCCCATGGCGACGGCGGGCGACAGCTGTGGGAACGGAACCCGTTCTACTGGAAGGTCGACGCCGACGGCAGCCAGCTGCCCTACATCGACGAAGTGGTCTTCACCTTCCTGGAGGAGGGGCCGCTGTTGCTGCGGGCGGCCAACGGCGACGTCGACTTCTACCAGAGGTCCGAGATCACGGTACCGAAGAACCAGCCCGTGCTGAGCGAGGGCCAGGAGTCCGGCAACTACAACCTCGTCGACATCAAGGACCCGAACCACAACACCATCGGCATCTGCTTCAACCTGACCCACCGCGACGCGGGTATGCGTCGGATGCTGCAGAACAAGGACTTCCGGATCGGCCTCTCGCACGCCATCAACCGGCAGCAGATCATCGACATCGTCTACCTGCGGCAAGGCGAGGTATGGCAGACAGCACCGCGACCTGAGGTCCCCTTCTACCAGTCCGACGACTTCGGCAAGCAGTACACCGAGTTCAACCTGGACCTCGCCCGTGAGCATCTCGAGAAGGCCGGCTACGGCGAGATGCGGGGCGACAAGCGGCTCGGCCGGGACGGGAAGCCCATCGTCATCACCGTGCTCGCTCAGTCCCGCTACCCCGACCACGTCGACGCTATGGAGTTCATCAAGCGCACCTGGGCCGACGTCGGTGTGGAGCTGCGGATCGACAGCGTCAGCCCCGAGCTGGTGTCAGAACGGCTCGCGGCCAACCAGTACGACTGCACGCTGGACAAGGGCGAGCTGGGCTATCTGGATCTCGTCGCCGATCCCCGTTGGCTGTTCGCCACCGGTGGCTCGTCCTATGCACCCCTGTGGCAGAACTGGTACACCGGCGGGTCACCCAGCGAGCCGCCGCCCGAGGCGATGCAGCGACAGGTCTCGATCTACCGCGACCGAGTCGTCGCCTCAGCCAATCGGGACGAACAGTATGCGGCGATCAAGGAGATCATCGAGATCGCCCGAGACGAGTTCTGGACTCTGGGAGTCAGCCTGCCGGGGCAGCCGTACGCCATCGTGTCCAATCGTCTGCACAACGTTCCCGGGGACGGCCAGATGTGGCTGTCCTTCAAAGCTCCGTACCCCGCCGTCGTGCCGATGACCCAGTTCTACATCCAGTGAGGTCATCCGCAAGGTAGGCGTTGTCCCGAAGCTCAGTCCAGCGGCAATCAACGACGATGTGGCGGTGTCATGCTCAGTTTCATGCTGCGACGGATCGCGTACATGATCTTGACGTTGTTCCTGATCTCCATCGTTGCCTTCATCATCATTGCGCTGCCGCCGGGCGACTACCTCACCACGCTGATCGCCCAGATGCGGGCTTCGGGAGGCGACGTCGACCCCGGTCGGATCGCCGCCCTCGAAGTCCGTTACGGGTTGAACCAACCGGAAGTCGTGCAGTACCTGAAGTGGATCTCCGCGATCGTGCTGCACGGGGACTTCGGCCAGTCCTTCCAGCTCAACAGGCCCGTCGCTGATGTGCTGGCGCAGCGGCTGCCGCTGACGGTCACCATCGCGGTTTTCACCCTGCTGTTCACCTGGGCGGTCGCCTTCCCGGTCGGCGTGTACTCGGCTGTACGGCAGTACACGGTCGGTGACTACATCGCCACGACGATCGGTTTTCTCGGCTTGGCGATCCCCAACTTCCTGCTCGCGCTGGTGCTCATGTTCATCGGGTACCGGTACTTCGGGCAGACGGTGGGCGGACTCTTCTCGCCGGATTACATCGACGCCGGCTGGAACCTCGGTAAGTTCTTGGATCTCCTGAGCCATCTCTGGGTGCCCATCATCGTGCTCGGCATGGCAGGCACCGCCGGACTGATTCGGGTGCTGCGGGCGAATCTGCTGGACGAGCTCCGCAAGCCCTACGTCGTCGCGGCCCGGGCCAGGGGTGTTCCGGAGCGCCGCTTGATCATGAAGTACCCGCTTCGCGTGGCGATGAACCCGTTCATCTCCACGGTGGGATGGATTCTGCCGGTCCTGGTATCGGGCGAGGTGATCGTCGCGCAGGTGCTGTCGCTACCAACGACCGGGCCCGTGCTGCTCGCCTCCCTGACCAGTCAGGACATGTATCTCGCGGGATCAATCATCCTGATCATGAGTGCCCTCACTGTCATCGGCACGCTCCTGTCCGACTTTGCTCTCGCCTGGCTTGATCCGCGGGTCCGACTGCGCGGGTTCGCAGGATAGGAGAACTGATGACCGAGCAACCGCGTAACCTCACGGTGCATGCCGAGCCGGCTGACCCACCTGTAGAACCGAACCTGCGCCAGGAGACGTTGCCGGAAGCGGAGGCGCCGGGCGCTAGCCCTGAGATCTACACGGCCAGCCAGTCCGCGCTGGTGTGGCGGGCCTTCAGGAAGCACAAGCTGGCGATGTTGGGCGCGGTGATCACCGTGCTGTTCTACATCATTGCCTTGTTCGCCGAGTTCCTGTCCCCATACCGGACCGACCAGTTCAACGCGGAATTCCCCTATGCGCCTCCTCAGGCGGTCCACTTCATGGACACCAGCTCTGCGGGCGTCGACTTCGGCCTCTATGTGAACGGCTATGTCGCCGAGATGGACCCCGAAAGCTTGGCCATGAAGTATGAGGTTGACGAGTCGGTCAAGATCCCAATCCAGCTTTTCGACCGGTCGGAGGAGTCCTACCGGATGTGGGGTCTCTTCGAGGGCAACCTGCACCTGATAGGACCGGTCGACAACAGCCAACCGATGTACCTGCTGGGGTCGGACCGTAACGGCCGGGACCTGCTGTCGCGCATCATCCATGGGACTCGGGTCTCGATGACGATCGGACTGGTCGGTGTCCTGATCGCCTTCGTGCTCGGTCTCACGGTCGGGGGCATATCGGGATACGTCGGCGGGAAGGTCGACACCGCGCTCCAGCGCGTGGTGGAGTTTTTCATGTCGATCCCGAGTTTGCCATTGTGGCTGGGGCTGGCAGCTGCCGTTCCGCCGGACTGGGGGCCGCTGCGGCGCTATTTCGCCATCGTCTCGATCCTCGCGATCTTGGGGTGGACCGAGCTGGCCCGAGTGACGCGGGGACGCTTCATGTCCTTTCGCGAGGAGGAGTTCGTCACCTCGGCGGTCTTGGACGGCAACCGTGCGCCGCGGGTGATCTTCAAGCATCTGTTGCCGTTGTTCACCAGCCACTTGATCGCCTCGCTCACCCTGTCGGTTCCTGGCATGATCATCGCGGAGACGGCACTGTCGTTCTTGGGACTGGGGTTGCAGCCGCCGGTGGTCAGCTGGGGGGTGCTGTTGCAGGAGTCTCAGAACATCCGCTCCGTGGCGACGGCGCCGTGGCTCATGCTCCCCGGCGTCGCCGTGGTGATAGCGGTGCTCGCGCTGAACTTCGTCGGAGATGGGTTGCGGGATGCCGCCGACCCCTACAAACAGTAGGAGATGCGACATGGCAGGCGAAGAAGGCTCAACGGAGTCGAAGGTGCTGCTGGAGGTGAAGGACCTGCAGACCCACTTCTTCCTTCACGAGGGCGTCGTGCGAGCCGTGGACGGCGTCACGTTGTCTGTCCTGGCCGGCCGCACCCTCTGCGTGGTCGGGGAGTCGGGATGCGGCAAGAGCATCACCGCACGGTCGATCCTGCGTCTCATCGAGCGGCCGGGACGCATCGTCGGCGGTCAGCTGCTCTGGTCGAACCAGTCACCCGAAGATGGCCAATCCACCCGTTCCGGCCGATCGATCCTGCGCGGCGACGACGCCGTCGACCTGGCGGCGCTGCCTGAAGGCAGTGAGGAGCTGAGAAGCGTCCGTGGGGCCGAGATCGCTATGGTCTTCCAGGAACCGATGGCCTCCCTGTCGCCGATGTACACGGTCGGCAACCAGATCACCGAGGCCATCCGGCTGCACCTGCCGCTCAGCAAGGAGGAGGCCTGGCAGCGTGGCCTTGAGCTGTTGGAGCACGTCGGGATCCCGCGTGCCGCCCGGACGATGGAAAGCTATCCGTTCCAGCTGTCCGGAGGCATGTGCCAGCGGGTCATGATCGCGATCGCCCTCTCCTGCCGCCCACGCCTGCTGATCGCCGACGAGCCGACGACCGCGCTGGACGTGACCACGCAGGCCCGGATCATCGACCTGCTGCGCGACCTCCAAGCCGAGACCGGGATGGCCATGATGTTCATCACGCACGACCTCGGCGTGGTGGCCGAAGTGGCCGACGAGGTCGTCGTCATGTATCTGGGGACCGTGGTGGAACAGGCCAGCGTCGACGACCTCTTCCACGACCCGCAGCACCCTTACACCAAGGCCCTGCTGCGATCCATCCCGAAAATGGGTAGCAGTGCCCGGCAGACGCTGGCCACGATCCGCGGCCAGGTTCCACACCCGCAGAACCGGCCGACGGGCTGCCCGTTCCATCCGCGCTGCGACTTCGCCATCCCCGGCCTGTGCGACACGGTGGACCCACCTCTGGTGCAGCTTGGCCCACGCCGGGTGTCGCGGTGCGTGCTGCACGATCCCGCCCTGCTGGCCAGTCATGGCGTCTCGCAGACCCCGGTGAAGGAGAGCGCATGAGCGAGGTCCATCCGGACCACGACCCCGACGGTCAGCCACTGCTTCGAGTCGAGGACCTGGCGATGAGGTTCCCGGTGCGGGGCAAGGGGCTCTTCGCGCGCCGGACCGGGTGGGTGCATGCCGTCAACGGGGTGAGTCTGGACGTCAAGCCTGGCGAGGTTCTCGGTCTGGTCGGCGAGTCGGGATGCGGTAAGACAACCTTGGGACGCACCATCGTCCGCAGCCTCAAGCCTAGTGAAGGCCACCTCCACTATCGCCAGGCCAACGGTGAGACCACCGATCTAGCCACACTGGACGCCGCCCGATTGCGCCCGTTGCAGCGCCAGATCCGGGTGATCTTCCAGGACCCCTTCTCCTCGCTCAATCCCAGGATGACGATCCGCCAGATCGTGGGCGATCCCCTGAAGGCGAGCGGCCTGGCCAATGGATCCGAGCTCGAGGAGAAAGTGGCGGCGATGCTACGCCGGGTCGGGCTCTCGCCGGCGCACATGTCCCGTTACCCGCATGCCTTCTCCGGCGGCGAGCGGCAGCGGGTCAACATCGCCCGGGCGCTGATCATGGAGCCGAGGTTGGTGATCGCAGACGAGGCTGTGTCGGCCCTCGACGTCTCGGTGCGCGCTCAGGTGCTCAACCTGCTGCGGGACCTGCAGGACGAGTTCGACTTGACCTACCTGTTCATCTCTCACGACATGTCCGTGGTGGAGAACATCTGCGACCGGGTGGCCGTCATGTACCTGGGCAAGATCGTCGAGCTCGCCGACACCGCTCAGCTCTACGCGGACCCTCAGCACCCGTACACCGAGGCGCTGCTGTCGGCGGTGCCGAAGCCTGATCCGCGGCTGCGCCGGGCCGGGAGCCGGATCAGGCTGTCGGACGACTTCCCGGACCCGGCCAACCCTCCGTCGGGCTGCTTCTTCCACACGCGGTGCCGGTACGCCGACGATCAGGACTGCGTGCATCGCCGTCCCGAGCTCCGCACCGTGGCGGCAGGTGATCATCGCGCGGCATGCCATTACTCCGAGACGCTGGAACTCGCTCCCGCCGTGGAAGCCGAGCCCGAGAACGAGTTCCGCACGGTGACCTCCTAGCGGAGCGCACCGACGGTCACCGAATCGGTAGATCGTTGCAGGCCACGTCGTGTAGAAGGTGGTGGCTGTCTGGCCATTCCGTCCGCACGGCAGGAGTTGAGGGCGTTCATCGGGTACCGAGGCCGTCGTATGATCGAAAGGATATTCGGCACATGTCACCCAGAGGCGGCGTTGTGGATAAGCCCAGCAACGGCGTCCAGACGATCTCCAGGGCCTTCGAGCTCCTGGACCTGATCGCTGATCATGGTGCCTCGGTGTCGATCAGCGAGTTGGCGACACGGTCTGGTCTGCCCTTGCCGACGGTGCACCGGCTGCTCAAGGCCCTCGTCGCCCTGGGGCACGTCCGCCAGACGCAGTCACGGCGTTACGCGCTGGGGCCGCGGCTGATCCGTCTCGGTGAGATCGCCAGCCAGACGCTGGGCTCGGCGGCCAAGCCCTTCCTCGCACAGCTGGTGGATCTCACCGGCGAGACAGCCAATTTCGCCATCCGTGAGGGCGACCTCGTCGTCTACGTGGCGCAGATACCCTCACGGCACTCCATGCGGATGTTCACCGAGATCGGCCGGCGGGTGCTCCCGCACTGCACCGGTGTGGGCAAGGCGTTGCTGGCCCAGCTGCCCGACGCGACGGTGAAGGAGATCGTCCAGCGCAACGGCATGCCGGCTATGACTCCGCAGAGCATCACCACCCTGGACGAGCTGATGGAGGACCTGTACCGGATCCGGGAGCGCGGCTGGGCGGAGGACAACGGTGAACAGGAGATCGGCGTCCGGTGCATCGCGGCGCCCGTCCTGGGCACGGGCATCCTGTCCGCGGTCTCGGTGTCCGGTCCGGCCGCGCGCCTGACGCCGGAGGTGACCGACGAGGCTGGTCCTCTTCTGCTCCGCACGGCCAGGGACCTGGCCGCAGCGATCAACAGCACGGAGGAGTGATCACGACCGGAGCTCCGCGAGCGGAGGGACGCCGTCGCCAGCGGCCCTTCTTGTTCAGCTGGTGGCGCCGAGCGGTGACCGACCGCAGCGCACCCCGATCTCCGCGGGCGCTGTGACACCGGCTAGGTTCGATCTGTGTCCATCCTCACCGAGACGTTCCCGCTCGCCTCTGGCCACCGGATCCCCAAGATCGGGTTCGGCACCTGGCAGATCCCGGAGGGATCCGAGGCCTACGACTCGGTGACCGAGGCCCTCAGGGTCGGCTACCGCCACATCGACTCGGCTCTGGCCTACGGCAACGAGCGCAGCGTGGGTCGGGCCATCCGTGACTCGGGCGTGCCGCGCGAGGAGGTGTACGTCACCACCAAGCTCCCGGCCGAGATCAAGGACGCCAAGGCGGCGCGCGAGGCGTTCGAGACGTCGGTGAGCAACCTCGATCTGGGGACCATCGACCTCTGGCTGATCCACGCCCCGTGGCCGTGGCAGGACATCGGCTCGGACCACAAGGCAGGCAACATCGAGGTCTGGAAGGTGTTCGAGGAGATGCACGCCGCCGAGCGGGTGCGCTCGATCGGCGTGTCCAACTTCGACGTCGAGGATCTCGAGTCGCTGGCCTCCGGTACCGAGGTGACTCCGCACGTGAACCAGATCCGGTGGTTCATCGGCAACACCCAGCCGGAGACGACCGCCTACTGCCAGGAGCACGACATCCTCGTCGAGGGCTACTCCCCGCTGGCCACCGGCAAGCTGCTGGATGACGACCGACTGTCCGGCATCGCCGAGAAGTACGGCAAGAGCGTTGCGCAGCTGTCGCTGCGCTACCTGCTGGAGAAGGACGTGCTCCCGTTGCCGAAGTCGGTGACGCCGCAGCGGATCGAGGCCAACGCGCAGCTCGACTTCGCCCTGGAGTCGGACGACGTGGCGGCCCTCGACCAGCTGGCCAACTCGGTCGACTGAACGCCCCTGGACCCGGTCCTCGGTGTGCTTCGGTACCAGCTCTTCGGTGATCAGTTCTGTGGCGTGAAGATCAGCAGTGACGCCGAGGGGAGGGGCAGCGTGATGTCCACCGAGAGCGACCCTGCCGCGGCCGCGAGCGACCGGGCGGGCTCCAGCTCCTCCAGACCCTGCCGGGCCTTGATCGTCGCGAGCTCGTCCTCGGTGGGGTCCTGCGGCGAGCCCAGGGACCTCCAGACGGTGTAGGCGTTGCTGTGGTCGGAGTCGATCCGGTGATGCGTCACCCGGTACGCCATGCTCGGCAGGCCCGTGCACGGTGACGGTCGACGGCGGCTGACGCCTGGTCGGTCTGGTACTGGTCGTCGGTGTGGCGCCAGACCAGCACCGCGACCGTGCCGTCGTCGTGCCGGGAGGCCAGGACGTCGACCTCCTCGCGCATGCTGGCGCCGTCGGTGGTGTCGAGCTCGGACACCTGCCAGGCCGCGGTCGAGCTGGCCGCCACCCGGGTGGCGCCGATCTCGGACCACATCCGGTAGCCGTTGAGGAAGGGCTTCTCGACCCCGCCGGCGGTCAGGAACGACCGGGTGCCCTCGAAGTAGCGCTCGCCTTCGAAGTAGAAGCTCCACGAGGTGGCCTGCTCGACCGCGACGGTCTCGGTCGCGTTGAGGTCGAGGATCTTCTTCATCAGCTTGACCTGGAACACCGGGTAGTACTCGGTGTTCTGGAAGCTCGATAGTTCGCGTTGTCGTAGCGGCCGAAGTGGGCGGGCACCGCGGCGTCGCACTCGTCGACGATGGCCGGCAGCTCCGCGGTACTGCTCGAACTCGGCGATCGCCCGGTTGAAGCTGCGGATGTCGAAGAGCATCTTGGTCGACGACGGGTTCAGCCGCTCCTTGGCGGCGGGCTCCGATCGGGGCGTACTCGCCAGGTCGGGAACCGGCTCCCCTTGGTGTGGTAGGAGATGAAGTCCAGGGGCTCGTCGTGGGTCGACGTGTAGGCCAGGAAGCCCTTCAGGAACTCCAGGCCGCCGCTGGTGACCGTCGGACCACCGACCTTGCGCGTGCGGGAGGACCCGCGCGGATGGCCTGCGGCGGTGACGGTGTAGAGCTCGTGGAACTGTTCCGGGGTGCCGCGCCAGTAGAAGATGTCCGGCTCGTTCCACAGCTCCCACAGCCAGTTCGACACCTCCTCCTCGCCGTAGCGCTCCAGGCAGTGGCGGGCGTGGGCCTCGACCAGGCCGGCCCACCTGTCGTAGTCCCGGGGCGGGTAGGCCCAGGTCCCGGCCTCGTAGGCGGTGTAGGTGGTCGGGCTCGCGTCGAAGGGATGCTCTGCCGCTTCCGGCGGCAGCAGGCCACGCGGGGTGAAGCCCAGCTCGACGAGCACATGGTGACCGGCGCCGACGATGGCGTCGTAGGTCTGGTCGACCAGGGTGAAGTCGTAGTACGGATCGACCGTTGTCGTCCTCGTGGTACACGTTGCCGGAACCCCAGTGGGGGATCCCGAAGCCGCTCCCGGAGCAGAAGACGTAGTGCGGCCGCACGTGGTAGGGACGCCCCGAGAACTCCTGGAACGTCTTCAGCAGCCGCTTGCCGGTCGGGGTGTAGGTCCAGTTGATCTCGTCGTAACCGATGCTCTCCCACACCCTCGTCAGCGGGCCCTGGTCCTCCGCGGCGTCGACGAGGATCTCCGCGCTGGTGACGTGCGGTGCGTCAGGCCTGCTCGGTGCGGCAGGCGGGAACGGGCCGAGATTTCTCCGGCCCGCGTGCAGGTTGGCTGGGGCGCTCACGTCGGTCACGACCTTTCACGACTTGCTCGCGGGTCAGGCGGCGCCCGGGACTCCGGTGGGTGTGGTGCCGGCTCAGGGGCGAGCCAGGCACCGCGACTTCCCGACGCGCGCCGCTGAGGAGACCTCGATCTTGCCTCAACCGGGCCCGAGGCGACCCGGCGCCCGTCCCCGCGTCGAGAACCTCTCCCTCCGAGCGCCTGCTCGCCCTTCCGCCGACGAGGGGTCAGCCGATGGAAGTGCGGGTGACGATCAGATCGAACCGGAACGCAGTGCCACACGTCAGCGGGTACTCACGGCGACCCACCTTCAGCTCCACCTCGGTGCTGAGGGCCTGGTTGGTACCGGTCACGACCACGTGCTGGCCGGCGTCGTCGAAGGCCTCGTTGACGACCGTCACGAGCCCGTCGACCGTGTAGGTGCCGCGCACCTTCGCTCTGCCTGCCGGCGCCTGGCTCTCCAGGTCGACCAGGCGAGCCTTCGCGCGGATCTTGCCGGGCAGCAGGTGTCAGAAGATGACCTGACGTGACTCACCCGGTTCAGGGTCGGCACCGTTCTCCGCTCGACCTTGGCTAATCCCGCAGGAGCTTGGTGATCGAGGTCAACCCGCGCCGCTCCGCATGCTGGAGGGCCGTGACGCCTTCGCGGTCGGCGATGCTGCGGTCGGCACCGGCGGCGAGCAGGATGGTCACGATCTCCTGGTAGCGCTTGCTGCCGTCGCCGAGGATCACCGCCTCGAGCAGGGCGGTCCAGCCGAGGTCGTTGACGTGGTCGATGTCGACCCCGGTCCTCACCACCCGACGCACGTAGTCCACGTGGCCTCGTTCGCTGGCGGGGATGAGGGAGGTGCCGCCGAAACGGTTGAGCACCGTCAGGTCTGGTCCAGCGGAGAGCAGGACCTCGGCCATGGGAACGCTGCCGGTGACCCCGGTCACGAGCCAGGGGGTGTCGTGACGAGCGTCGAGCGCATCTGGGTCGGCGCCGAGGTGTACCAGCAACCTCGCGACGGCCATCCTGTCCCGCGCGGCGGCGATCAGCAGAGGCGTGCGGCCACGGCTGTCGCGCGTCTCGAGGTCAGCGCCGGCGCGCAGCGCCAGCGCGGCCGCCGTGGCGTCTCCGGCGGCCGCAGCGTCGAGCAGCTGCTGACCCGCTCGCCGCTTCGAAGCTGGATCCGCGGCGAGGGCGGCTTGCAGCACCTGGGCGACCGTCTCGAACCCGCGGCTCCGGGCGTGCTCGACGGGAGTGGCCTGGTCGCGCTGGGAGCGGAGCCGGACGTCCGCGCCGGCGGCGACCAGCACCCGGACCGTGTCGACGTAGCGGGCTGACCCGTCGCCGAGGATGACGGCCTCGTGCAGGGCGGTCCAGCCGAGGTTGTTGATGTGGTCGATCTCCACGCCCGCCTGGATCAGCCGGCCGGCGATCGCGGCGTGGCCGCGGTCGGCAGCGCGGATGAGCCCGGTGCCGTTGAACGAGTCCTTTGCGTCGACGTCGGCGCCGTGAGCCAGGGTGAGGTCGAGGAGCTCGACGTGTCCCTCGCTGGTGGCGATCAGGTAGGCGCTCTGCTCGCTGTCGTCCTCCGCGTTGACGTCCGCGCCTTGCCGGATCAGGTTCCGGGCCCGGGGCAGGTCGTTGTCCCAGGCGGCCCCGATCAGCTGCCGGTCCAGGCGGGCCTGCTCCGCGGGGCCGGGCTGAGGTGCCCTGGGTGTCGGCGTGCGTGGCGGTGCGGGGCTGCGGGTGGCGGTCGAGGAGCGTCCGACCCGTCCGTCGGTGGTCGGTGCCGCGCTCGTGCTGGAGGGCGAGGTGGCCGGGGCGGAGGTGGCGACCGGGGGCTGGTCCTGCGCCGGCGCGACCCCGCCACTGCCGCAAGCGGTGGCGAGGACCAGCAGCGCGACAGCGGCAGGCAGGATCCGGGCCGTCATCGGGGCAACGGCACGGTGACCACCTCATAGGGCGGCGCACCCACGGGCTCGTCGAAGTGGCTGTCGACCAGCAGGAGGCGACCGCGGGCGATCTTGGCGGTGGTCAGGACGCGGGAGGGGTCGGTGACGGTCTCGGCGACCAGCTGAGCCCGGCGCCCGTCCCCCTGGAGCCGCAGGGTGGCGATCGTGCGGTCGAAGTTGCGGACCACGTTCAGGGTGTGGCCCTGTAGCACCAGCCCGTCGGCGTTGACGAGGTCGGCCCCGCCGGTGTGCACGGGGGAGACCTCACGGGATCGGAGGTCGAAGCGCCACAGGCGGCCGGTGTTGCCCTGGGCGACGACCAGGGCGTCGCGGTCCGGGGACACGACGATCCCGCCGAGGTTGAACCCGGTCTGGACCGGGATGACGTCGGCGGCGTCGGCCCAGGTGGTGACCTGCCAGCGGCCGTGCTCGAGGGCGAGGCGGAAGATCTGGGGGCGGTTGGAGTTGGTGAAGTACGCGGCCCCGTCGGGGCCGATGGCCACGTCGTTGAGGAACGGGTTGGCCACCCCGACCCGGAGGGCCGCGAGCAGGCGGCCTTCGGCGGAGTACACCCACAGGTCCGGTCCGCCGGACTGCGTCGAGTTGGGGCCGCCGGCGACGTAGACCCGACCCTGGCGGTCCACGGTGACCCCACGGGCCGTGACCCGACCGTCTGCTCCGGCGGGCAGCCACACCTCGGTGCGGCCGCTTCGGACGTCGCCGCGGTGGATCTCCCCGCCCGTGGTCTCGCTCACGTAGAAGGTGCGCTGCCTCCGGTCGACGCCGATGCCCTCGAACTTGGACCCCTGCGGGTCTCCGGGGTCGCCGTGCAGGACGTAGGTGACGGGGCGCGGGCGAGCGTCGGCGGGTGCCGCGGGAAGGGCGAGCAGGCAGGTGGCGGACATGGCGGCCGCGACGAGGGTGAAGCGCTTCATGGGTCTCCGAGTCTGTGAGCGAGGAGACTCCAGGATGTCGCGGCCACGCTGAGCGGGCATCCTGCAGACGGTCGGATGATCTCAGCCAAACGGATGATGCCTGCTGCTCGGCTGGCCTCTAGCCTGGCTCTGATATGGACGTCCCACCGTGATCTCGCCCGACCTGACCGACCGTCCGCCCGGGCTTGCGGTGGACGGGCCAGCGGAAGGTGCGCGGGGGATCCTGGCCGGTGTGCGCCGGCTGGAGACCTGGCTGCACGTGAGCTTCGTGGTGCTCGCGCTGGCTTCGGTGGCCCGGTACCTGCAGAACCACCGGTTGGACGACAAGGCGACCTGGGTGCTCGCCGGTGCCGGCCTGCTGCTGATCGTGTACGCGGGTCTGAGGCGGGTGCCGTGGCACGGCCGCCGCGCCTGGCCCGCGATGTGGTGCGCCATCCTGGTGCTGGCCTGGATGGCCTTGGTCGTGGCCGCACCCTCCTTCGCCTGGTGCGCGGTCACGCTCGCCTTCGTGGCCCTCCGCGTGCTGCCCTTCCCGGTGGCGGTCATGGTGGTCGCGGTGATGGTGCTCACGGTCACGGCGGCCTGGACCTCGATGCGCGACGGCGTCGACCCGACGGTCCTGGCCGGCCCGGCCTGCGTCGCGGTCCTGGCCGTCACCGCGTACCGGGCGCTGGACCAGCAGGCGGAGGCTCGGCAGCGGCTGCTGGAGGATCTTCGCGAGACCCAGGGGGAGCTGGCCGATGCCCAGCATCGCGCCGGCGTCGACGCTGAGCGCGCGCGCCTGTCCCGCGACATCCACGACAGCGTCGCCCAGGGTCTGTCCAGCATCAACCTGTTGCTGCAGGCCGCTGAGCAGGACTGGTTGCCCCGGCCGGCGGCGGCCCGGCAGCACGTCGACCAGGCCGCGCGGACCGCCCGTCACGGGCTGGATGAAGTCCGTCGAGTCGTCCGCGACCTCGCCCCGCCCGAGCTTGCCGGCGGTGCCGCTGCCCCTGCGCTACCGGAGGTGCTGGGAGCGGTCGCGCGGACCGCCCAGCAGAGCGGTATCGCGGTCCGGGTGGCAGTGCACGGCGAGCCGGCGCCCCTGCCTGACCAGGTGGCCCATGCGCTGCTCCGGAGCGCCCGCGGTGCCCTGGCCAACGTGGTCGAGCACGCCCGCGCCACCGAGGCCACCGTCACCCTCACCTACCAGGACTCCTCGGTGTCCCTGGACGTCCTCGACAACGGCCGCGGCTTCGACCCCGCCGCGGTCCCCGACGCCCGCGGTGACCGCGGCCGGGGCCTCGCCGGGATCCGCTCACGGGTCGCCGAGCTCGGAGGTCACGTGGTCGTCGAGTCGGCTCCGGGTGAGGGGACGGCGCTCGCGGTCTCCCTTCCGCTGCCCGCTGCTGCGGGCCAGCGATGATCCGGCTCGTGCTGGTCGACGACCACCCCGTCGTCCGTGCCGGCCTGCGCGCCCTCCTCGACGGACAGGACGACCTGACCGTGGTCGCCGAGGCCAGCGACGCCGCGAGCGCGGTGGACGTGGTCGAGAGCTTCCGTCCCGACGTCGTGCTGATGGACCTGAACCTCGGTTCCGGACCCGGCGGCGTCAGCGCGACCGCGGCGCTGCGTGCTCGGTCCCACCCTCCGCGGGTGCTCGTCCTGACCACCTACGACACCGAAGCCGACATCCTCGCCGCCATCGACGCCGGCGCCGCGGGCTACCTGCTGAAGGACGCCCCGCCCGAGGAGCTGTACCGCGCCATCCGCGGCACAGCTCGCGGGGAGACCGTGCTGGCGTCGACGGTTGCTGCCCGTCTCGTCCGTCGCGCGAGCTCGTCGCGGCCGTCACTGACGGAGCGCGAGGTCCAGATCCTCCAGCTCCTCGCTCGCGGGAGGGCCAACCGGGAGCTGGCCAAGGAGCTGTTCCTCAGCGAGGCGACGGTCAAGTCCCACCTCTCCCACATCTACGCCAAGCTCGGCGTCGACAGCCGGACCGGGGCGGTCGCCGCGGCGATCGAGCAGCGCATCATCCGGACCACCGACCGGGCCTGATCAGGTGCTCCCGGGCCTGGCCAGCCGCCGAGCGGGTGATCGGGTGGCCCAGCCGGCTGTCCTCACCTCTCGAGCGTCGGGAGAAGCCGGGCGGCCGCGCTGTCCATGTGCGTGCTCATGGCCGCCGCGGCCTGGTCGGGGTCGCGGGTGGCGAGGGCGGTGAGGATGGCGCGGTGCTCACCGCAGGTCAGCTGGGCGTGCCCGGTGTCGTTGAGGGCCCGTTCCACCCAGACGCGGATCAGCGCCCGGATGCTTCGCAGCATGTCGTCGAGCAGGCTGTTGCCGGCGGCGAGGGCGATCGTCTGGTGGAACTTCATGTCGGCGGCCACGAACCGGTCGAAGTTCGCCTTGTTCGACTCCATCTCAGCGAGGTGGCCCGTGAGCTCCTCCAGGGCCTCCACCCCTATCGAGGCAGCGGCCTGGCGGGCGGCTTGCACCTCGAGCCCATGGCGCACGCCGATCAGCTCTCGGGTCTTCGGGGCGCCGATGAGCATCCCCCAGGACAGGGTCTGGGGCAGGAGCTCGGACGCTCGACCGCGCAGATAGGTGCCTGACCCGGGTCGCACCGTGACGACACCGAGAAGCTCGAGCGCTGCGAGTGCTTCGCGGACCGCGGACCGACCGACGCCCATGGAGGCCGCCAGCTGCCGTTCGGGGGGGAGCCGGTCATCCGGCTGGATCGCGTCGCTGGTGAAGTAGTCCAGCAGCCGTCGCGCGACCTCCGCCACCGCCGTCGTGGTGGTGACCGCACCGCCCAGTGCGGCGCTCAGCTCATCGGTGGTGACCGAGACCAGAGGAGCGGGGCGGGGCGCCATGCACGCAGCCTACGGTAGCCACGGACCACCATAATTGGTCAACCGGTTGACAGCCGACTCGTCGTGGGAGAGGCTTCGATCATCGAAGCAGGGGCAAGAGAGGCCCTCGAGCAGGAGGCGCTGATCCGCATCCTTCCTCTATGACAGGCGTCCTCTCTGGCCACCCTCAATCACATCCGCAGCCGGGGACGAGGAACCTCGAAGCCCTGCAGCACGGTGGAAATCAAAGGAGCGTGAACATGACGAGGCGCAGCAGCCGGATCATCATCAACACCGACGCCAAGAACGAGGCCGACGATCAGTTCGCGATCGTCCACGCCCTGCTGTCGCCGACCCTCGACGTCCGCGGGCTGATCGCCGCGCACTTCGGGACCGAGCGCTCGGCACCGCAGCATGGAGGAGTCGCGGGAGGAGATCGACCTCCTGCTGGAGCTCATGGACCTGACCGGGTCAGGTGACCGTGGCCGAACGGCGCGGCCGACCGGCGTTCCCGGACGAGGCCACGCCGGTGGACTCGCCCGGCGCGCGGCTGATCATCGAGGAGAGCAAGCTAGCCGCGTCCGAGGCGACCCGCTGTTCGTCGCCTTCCTCGGGCCCGCTCACCGACATGGCGAGCGCCATCCTGCTCGATCCCGAGATCGTGCGCCCGGCCGGTCGTGGTGGTCTGGATCGGCGGGATGGGCTACGACGGCGACTCGACCTACCTCGGCGCGATCGAGTTCAACCTCCGCAACGACATCGCCGCCGCCAACGTCGTCTTCGACTCCGGCATCACGATCTGGCAGGTGCCGGCCAACGTCTACAGCGACGGTGTCGGTCGGCTACGCCGAGCTCGAGGAGAAGATCGGCGGCACCAGCAGGCTCGGCCGACTACCTGATCGAGCCAGCTGGTGGAGTGGAACGCGACCCGACCACCCGCGAGCCCGATCGAGTCCCGTTCCCTCGGCGACTCGCCCGGCGATCTCGCTGGTCCTCAACCCCCGCGGCGGCGTCGTTCCGCACCGTCCCGGCGCCACGCTTCGGCAGCGACGGCGGCTACCTGCCCGGGCTCCGGGCACCCCGTGCGGGTCTGCGAGACCGTCGACGTCCGCTTCCTGCTCGAGGACATGTTCGCCAAGATCCGCCGGTTCGGCCGCGCAGACCAGCCTGACCGCTCCGGGCCATCCCGCCCGCACCACGTACCCAGCGTTCGGACTGCACGAGTCCGGCAGACAAAGGAGACTGTCATGACCAGCACTCCTTCACCCGCCGCGGTGTTCCTCGGCCTGACCGCCGCCGCCGTCGGCGGAGCCGGCCTGACCGCCTGCACCGGTGCAGCCCCGGCCGGCCAGAGCGGCGGCGGCAACCGCACCGGCCTCGAACAACCTGCGGCTCTTCACCTACGAGGACGACGCGACGATCGACCTGCTCAAGGCGCAGGTCAAGAAGTTCGACGCACAGGCCGGGACCACCACGATCGTCGACAGCCTGCCCGGATCCGGCGCGGCCGATCTACCCGGACAAGCTGCGGACCGAGCTGCTCGGCGGCGAGGGCCCGGACATCTGGCGCATCTGGGGCGGCCAGATCGGCGCCCCCTTCGCCCGGGCGAAGCAGGCGCTCGACCTGGGCCCCGTACTACAGCAAGTACGGCTGGGACACCATGATCAACCCCGCCGCCGATCGAGGGCATGACCTTCGACGGCGTGAAGAGCGGGGTGCCGTTCGTCTCCCTCGGTATCGGGGCCTGGTACAGCAAGGCAGCGTTCGAGAAGGCCGGCGATCAGCTCGGTCCCGACCAGCTACGCCGAGCTCGAGGAGGCCAACGACAAGCTGGTCGCGGCCGACATCACCCCGCTGGGAACCGGAGGCAAGTACGGCTGGCACATCATGCGGCTCTTCGAGTACCTGCTGGAGACCTCGGCCGGGCCCGAGCTGCACGACAAGCTGCTGGTCGGCGAGGAGACGTGGGACCGGCCCGAGGTGGTGGAGGCCTTCACCAACTTCAAGAAGTGGCAGGACAAGAAGTGGATCCCCGAAGGCGCGCTCGGTCTGGACCCGTCCGACATCGAGCCCTCCTACGTGCAGGGCAAGACCGCCTACACCATCACCGGGCCGTGGACCGAGGCGCAGGCCATCCTCACGGCGAAGAAGGACCCGGCCGACTTCGACAACTTCGAGCTGCCGACCGATCAGACCCCGGCCCGCCACTCCGGCTTCGTCGAGGGCTACATGATCAACGCCAAGACCGGCAACCCGGACAAGGCGGCAGAGCTGCTCGAACTTCATCATCCAGCCGGAGGCGCAGAAGGCGCTGCAGATCATCGGCCTCGACCGTCGCCGGGGCCGAACCGGACCAGAGCGAGCTGCCGCTGTCCTACAAGTGGTCGCAGGGGCCGGGCAAGAACCCGTTCTACACGATCCAGGACCAGGCGTTCCCCAAGCAGCAGGCCGACCAGTACTTCGCCGTGCAGAGCGACATCCTGCAGGGTTCGGTCTCCCCGGCGGAAGCGGCCAAGAAGATGCAGGACATCGTCTCCGGCTGGAAGAAGTGAGTCGGGACGGTGGCCGCACTCACCGCTGAAGGGACCGCTGCCCCGCCGTTGCCGCGGCGGAGGCGGCGGCGCCCGGGCGGAGGGGTCAGCCCGTGGCTGTTCGCCCTGCCTGCGCTCGCCGTCTACGTCGTGTTCCTGGTCTACCCGTCGCTGACGTCGCTGTTCTTCAGCCTGACCGACTGGGACGGGCTCAGTCCCACGCTACAACATCGTCGGGCTGCGAGAACTACGTCGACATGACGCAGGACCCGGTCATCCTCACGGCGCTCAAGAACAACGCCATCTGGACCGTCGTCACCCTCAGCGGTGCCCGATGGTGCTCGGCCTGCTGCTGGCGATCGTCCTCAACGGCAAGGTGCGCGGCAAGCCGGTTCTGCGGCTGATCTTCTACACGCCGGCGGTGCTGCCCCTGGTGTCGATCGCCTCGATCTGGGGCTGGCTCTACAACCCGCAGTACGGAGCCATCAACGCGTTCCTCCGAGCTGGTCGGCCTCGACTCACTGGCCCAGCCGTGGCTGGGGCAGGACTCGACGGCCCTGGCGGCCGTCATGGTGCCGGCGATCTGGCTGCGGGCCGGCTTCCCGATGCTGCTCTACCTCGCCGCGCTGCAGGGGATCCCGGACGAGATGTACGAGGCAGCGACGGTCGACGGGGCCACCCGGTGGCAGCAGTTCTGGTTCATCACCATGCCCAGCCTGCAGGCCGGCCCACTACATCGTCCTCGCGCTGTCGTTGATCGACTCGTTCAAGGTCTTCGACATGATCTACGCGATGACCTACGGCGGCCCCGGCACCGCCACGCAGGTGATGGGCACCTGGATGTACGCCAACGTCTTCCAGTACTACGAGGCCGGCTACGGCACGGCGATCGCCGTGGTGATCACGCGTGATCGCGGTCGCGGTCAGCATCCCCTACGTCCGTGTCCCAGACGAAGGAGCACTCCTCATGACGCAGTCGAGCCAGTCCGCCGTCCGGAGCCGGTCGAGGCGCTGCCTGAGGCCCGTCCGACCGGCCAGGGTCCATCCCGGCGCAGGCCGCAGCCGCAGGGGCGGTATCGCGCTGACCGTCGTCCTGGCGATCGTGGCGGTGGTCTGGATCGCGCCGCTGGCGCTGCTGGTGATCACCGCCGTCCGTCCGCTGTCGGACTTCGTCGGGAACGGTCCGCTGTCGTGGCCCGCAGGCATTCACCTGGGCGAACTTCGGCGACGCCTGGGGGATCGGCAACTTCGGCTCGACGTACCGCAACAGCGCTCATCGCTCGCTGCTGTTGAAGGTGCCGATCGGCGTGCTGATCTCGGCGATGCTCGGCCTACGCCCTCAGCAAGCTGCGGATCCGGTTCGCCCGCATCATCATGTTCACGCGTCTTCCTCGGCCTGACGATCCCGATCTACATCACGATCGTGCCGAACTTCATCACGCTGCGGAGTCTCGGGCCTGACCGACAGCCTGCTCGGGCCTCACCGGCCCCTACCTGGCCTTCGGGATCCCGTTCTGCGTGCTGGTGCTGCAGTCGTTCTTCCGGCAGGTACCCGACGAGATCATCGAGTCGGCCCGGATCGACGGAGCCGGGAACTGGCGGATCTTCTTCACGATCATGCTGCCCCTGTCCACCCCGGCGCTCGTCACGGTCGCCATCCTCGACGGGGTCTCGACCTGGAACGAGCTGCTGATGGCGCTGATCATCCTCAACTCCGAGAGCAGCAAGACCGTCCCCGTCGGTCTGCTCAACTTCCAGGGTCAGTTCGCCAACAACAACACGGGCTGGCCGCGGGCATCCTGATCGCCGTCGTGCCCATCCTGATCGCCTACATGCTGCTGCAGCGCTGGATCGTCGGTGGGCTCACCGCCGGCGCCACCAAGGGCTGAGGAGCTTCCCCTGCGGCGGGTCACCCGCCGGAGGTGGGCGAGTGAGCATCCCGGCGACTCCGACTCCGAATCCGTTCCACCGCGCCATCGGCGCCTGAGCTCTGGGAGAACCCGTGCTGGCACCTCAGTGGCAAGCCGTCGAGCTGACCCTCACCGGGCCCGCTCTCGGACGATCCCTACCTCGAGGTCGACCCCTGGGTGGACTTCACCCACTCCACCGGGGACGTCCTCTCCCGACCGGCGTTCTGGGACGGTGACCGCACCTGGCGCGTCCGCTTCGCCTCGGTGCACGCCCACGGCACCTGGGACTGGCGGGTGCGGGGGAGCGTCGACCTGGCGCCGGCGGCGGGCGTGCTGACGGCCGCGGCCCGCAGGTGCCGGTGCCGGACATCCGGGCCTCCGCCACGGCTTCAGCCGACTCGCTCCGAGCGGCCGCGGGCTCGTCCACGCCGACGGCACACCGTCCCTGGTGGTCGCCGACACCGCCTGGGCGCTGCCCTGGCGGTCCACGCTGGACGACGTCGGTCACTACGCGCGCGACCGCCGGGCCAAGGGGTTCACCGCGGCGCTGCTGATGACCGTCCAACCCGACATGCGAGCGGTGGGCCCGCGAGGACGGAACGTCGACGAGGGCTTCGAGGTGGGCTTCGAGGACTTGCCGCAGGGCCGGTTGACCCAGTTGAACGTCGACTACTTCCGTTACCTCGACGACATCGTCGCGGTGCTGGTCGAGCACGGCATCACACCGGTGCTGCAGCCGGTGTTCCACGGGTTCGGCTGGAAAGGCCTCGACGTGGCCGGGCCCGTCGTGCCGGCGGAGGACTACGTGCGCTACTGCCGCTACCTCCTCGCCCGCTACGGTGCTGGACCGGTGATCTACCTCGTCGGCGCAGACGGATCAGGCACTGAACCCCAGGTCCAGGCCGCGGGGGAGTACCTGCACCGGTGGGACGTGTATGGCCAGCCGACGGGCCTCCACTACCGACCGCACGCCCGCAACAACGCTCATCAGGACGCCGACTGGCTGGACTTCCAGTGGTGCCAGACCGGACACGAGGGCGACCACGTCCCCGACCGGGTGGCCACGATGTGGCGGGAACAGCCCGCGAAGGCAGTCATGAACGGCGAGCCGACGTATGAGAACTCGGGACGCCGCGGCAAGGGCGCGGGTTGGTGGCAGGGCCACGAGGCGTGGAGCAACCTGTGCGCGGGGGCGGTGATGGGGGTGGCCTACGGCGCGGGGAGCCTGTGGCAGTGGGTCGTCCGACCCGGCGAGCCCGGCCACGAGCCATTCTTCCTCGCTCCTGAAGCCGGTTGGCGGGAAGCCCTCGAGTTCGAGGGCAGTGCTCATGTCGGGCGCATCGGGCAGATCCTGGCCGGGCTGCCGATCCACGAGACGGAGCCGTGCTGGGACGTCTCGCTGTGCACCCGAGGGCTGCTCAAGCCTGGTGAGCTGTTCGTCGGCTATGCCGAGCACGGGGGCCGGTGGGTCTTCCTGGACGCCGACGGCCGCGTCCCCGGCTCCTACTGGCTGCTCGACCCGCGGACCGGTGAGCTCCTGCAGAGCGGGCAGCGGCCTCCAGGTCGCGTGGTCATCGAGGACCCGTCCTCGACCGAGACGCCGGCGCCCCGGGTGCTGATCTGTGCCGACACCGAGCCGCCGTTCCTCGGTGCGCTGAGGACGACGCCCGAGAGCGGCGGCGGGCAAGCCCACGCCCTCCTGACGGACTGACACACCAGCGCCTGGCGGGCGCGTGGCGTGTCGGGTATCGCAGGCCACCAGAGGATGACCGTTCGGCCCACGGTTCACGCCGTCGCAGGCTGCACTTTTTCCTCAGAGGTCCATTCCTTTCCTTTGTCCCCGGCCGCCCCAACCAACACTGTTCATTCAGGAGTGATGGTCAGAACTGGCTCTTGCATTTCAGCACGAGAAGTGATCTTGGCTCTCCAAGAGGCTCAGGAATCGGGACGACGACTGATTTGGGGGTTCCCCCCCCTTGTGGGTGTCTGAGAGTGACGACTGAAGCGGAAACTGAATCAGGTTCCGATTCACACAGCTGTTTCGGTCTGGGCGACAGGTGTCCAACAGAGGGCATCGGCCCCCTCCAGACGGGGAGAAAAAGATGCCTGCTTCAACCCATGCACGTACCGGCGCTCCGGCAGGGACGCGTCGTTCGTGGAAGGCTCCGGCCCTGGCTCTGACGGTGCTCGGAGTGGCGGCGTCCAGCTGCCTGGTCACTGCACCGGCCGGTGCGACGGTGAGCGGGCCCGGAGTGCAACCGGGCGCAAACATCACCGTCTTCCACAACATCAACATGGTGGCCGCCTTCGGATTCGTCGACGTGGGTCAGCCGATGACGGTCCAGGTCGTCCGGGCTGGCGCCGTCGTCGGGACCACCAGCGGTAAGGCCCTCGCCACCGACGAGGGGCCCGGACTCGAGGTCAACCACGGCGTCGACGCGGGGACCCCTGAACCAGGCGAGTGCTGGACCACCCGCGTCCCCGACATCAGGCCGGGGGACCAGGTGCAGGTCATCGCCGATGGGCGGACCGGCCAGGTCACCGTCGACAACCTCCAGTACACCGCCGATCCCGTCGTGGCCGACAACGGCGACGTCGTGGTCAAGGGACAGGCCAACGAGGGCATCGATGGCCCGGCCATCCCGGCGTCCGCTCTGGATGCTGCCGAGTTCCGGAGTGAGGACGGCAAGTACCGCGCCACCCCGAAGGTGAGGCAGACGGGCGCGAACGGGGAGTTCGAGCTGCGCTACGCCGCTCCCTACACCGGGGACCGGAACCGCAACGGCCTCACGGAGGCGCGGCGCCAGACAGCGCTGAAGGGCGAGGGCCACGCCGTCGGGTTCGGTCACGTCGAGCCGCTGCCAAGGGACACCCAGATCCTGGACGGCACGGGCTACACCACCGCTCCGGCCCCGGGCTGCGGAGGCACCGCACCCGAACCCGACCCGGACCCGGGCCCGGACCCGATCTTCACCCCGGACCCGCCGCCCGTGACGCCGACGGACAGGGTGGCACCCACGGTGAAGGCGAAGTCGCCAGCCCCCAACGCCCGGAACGTCTCGCGCCACGCCAACATCCCCGCGACCTTCAGTGAGCACGTCTCGGACAGCACCCTGTCCAAGAACTTCGTCCTCCGGAAGGATTCGACAGGCGCCGTGGTCCCGGCAGCGCGGCGCTACGACGCCATCAAGCACGTGACGACGCTGAACCCCAGCAGTGCCCTGAGGTCCGGCAGGTACACCGTCACCCTGACCAGCGGTATGAAGGACGCCGCAGGCAACCCGCTGGCCAAGACGACCTGGAGCTTCCGGGTCTAGTCGCCTCCGTCCCCGGCTCTGTCCTCGCGGGGTCGGGGACGGGGAGTCCAGCCCTCCGCGCCGACGGGAGGTGCCAGATCCCTCGGGTCCGGCACCTCCCGTCAGCCTTCTCATCGGCGGACCACCCGCACGATCCGCCGACTCCTCAGCTCGCTTCACGCCGGGGGTTCGGCGGCTTCGTTGACCGCTGGTCGACCGGCGCCTACGTTCAGGCACGAAGGGCGCAGCCGGGGTCGCACGCACAAGGGCGCCACGGCGAAGCAGCCGCCCCTGCAGCCACACGGTGGCAGGTCCGCCCTACCATCGCCTCACCCCAGGAGGTCCGGTATGACGGCGCGCATCGGCATCCTCGGATTCGGACTGCGCTCGAGCCTGGCCCGCTACGCCCACCAACCCGCCCAGGGGTCGCGGGTCGTCGCGGTCGGCGATCCCGACCCGGCGCGACGGCAGGCGGCCGCCGACGAGCTGGGCGACGGGGTCCGGTTGGTGCCCGGCCTGGACGACCTGCTGGAGCTGGGGCTGGACGCGCTGATGGTGCTCACTCCCGATCACCTGCACGAGGAGCACGCCCTCCGAGCTCTCGCGAGCGGCGTCCCGACGTTCCTCGAGAAGCCGATCGCCACCAGCACCGAAGGGGCCGACCGCATCCTGGAGCAGGCCCACCGCACGGGGACACGGCTCTACGTCGGTCACAACATGCGCCACATGCCCGTGGTGCGGGCGCTGAGGGAGGCCGTCCGCACGGGCCGGGTCGGTGAGGTCAAGGCGGTCTGGTGCCGACACTTCGTGTCCAGCGGTGGCGACTTCTACTTCAAGGACTGGCACGCCGACCGGTCCAAGACGCTCGGTCTCCTCCTCCAGAAGGGGGCCCACGACATCGACGTGATCCACTGGCTGGCCGGTGGCTACACGACCCGCGCGCAGGCGATGGGGACGCTCGCGGTCTACGGTGACGTCGCCGACCGCCGCGACAACCGTGACCGCCAGATGCGCGACTGGTACTCCACCGACAGCTGGCCGCCGGCCACCCAGACCGAGCTGGCGCCGGTCCTGGACGTCGAGGACCTGTCGATGGCCAACTTCGCGCTCGACAACGGGGTGCTGGCCTCCTACCAGCAGTGCCACTTCACGCCCGACTACTGGCGCAGCTACACCGTGATCGGTACCGAGGGCCGGCTGGAGAACTTCGGCGACGGCCCCGACGCCACGGTCGCGCTGTGGAACCGGCGCTCCGACACCTACCGTGCCGAGCCCGACGACCTGATCCCGGTGAGGGCCGCCACCGGCGGGCACGGCGGCGCGGACCCTCTGCTCGTCGAGGAGTTCCTGCGCTTCGCCCTGGTCGGCGGAGCGACGGCGACGTCTCCGGTGGCTGCGCGGCAGGCGGTGGCCGCCGGAGTCGCCGCTACTCGGTCCTTGCGGTCAGGCGGGGAGGTGGTGGCCGTCCCGCCGCTGAGGCCGGAGGTCGAAGCCTATTTCGCGGCGTCCCAGTCCCGGGTGCCGAGCGGCGACTGAGTCGGTTCCTCGGCGGTCAGCTGGAGCCGGTCAGGGCATGGGCGGCGGCGGTCCTGTGCATCTGCGTCAGGCGGTCGGCCTGGCTCCGGGCACGGTCGAGAAGCCCGTCGAGCTCGGCGAGCTCGCTCTCCTCGAGCACCGCGGCGACCTGGGCAGCCTGCCAGCCGGCGATCTTGATGTGCACGGTGGCGATGAGGCCCTCGAGCTCGACGACGTCGCTGAGCGGAGCGCGCCGGAGGACCTGGCCGTTCGGCTTCAGCCGACCGAGGCGTTCGCCGATCCGCAGCGCCGCGACCTGGCTGCGCGAGGACGGGACGCCTAGACGCCGCATCACCCGCTCGTTGAAGTCGAGGTCCTCGCGCGCCTCGCGGGCCAGCCTGTCCAGCTCGGCTCCATACGAACGGCTCCGCTGAGCGCCCGCGGCCCGGTCGAAGAGGTCGACCGCGGCCCGTCCACCGGCCTGATGGTTGCGCAGCAGGATCGCGAAAGGCGTGGGCATGGTCGGAAGGGTACTCAAGGACCGTGGCCGGTCCCGGAGCGCCATGGAGGAGGCGCGGCGGGTGTCCGTCACCCGGCGTGACGCGGCCTCGGGCCGGTGTCGGGGACATTCATCCTCGAGGAGACGCCGAGAGGACGTCGCGAGCCCCACAATGAGGGCATGACCGACACCGGAGTCGACGCATCGAAGGCGGCCGACGGCGCGCGCGACGCCAGCCAGCAGCTACGCCACAGCCGTGGCTACCAGATCCTCGTGACCGTGGGCCTCGTCAGCTACGGAATCGTCCACCTGCTGATCGCCTGGATCGCGCTACGGATCGCGTGGGGCGGTGGCGGGGACGCCTCCCAGCAGGGAGCGCTCGGCGCTCTGGCGAAGACGCGACGCGGGACCTGTGCTGTTGGCGGTGGTCGCCCTCGGCATGGTGACGCTGGCCCTCTGGCAGGTGGTGGAGGCCGTCTTCGGTCACGGACGCGTCGCCCAGCAGAGCGACGAGGCGCACCGGACCCGTAAGCGGATCTCCTCCGCCGGCCGCGCCGTCGTGTACCTGCTGCTCGGGATCAGCGCGGCGCGCCTCGTCCTGGGCGGAGGGTCGTCGAAGGGCCAGGAGGACAGCCTGACCGGCCGGCTGCTGGACGTGCCGCTCGGGCGTGTGCTGGTCGTCGCCCTCGCCGCGGCGATCCTCGCGGTGGGTATCAGCCAGGTCGTCCGCGGGGTGAAGCACAAGTTCACCGAGGACCTGAGCGGGGAGCGGACACGTTCGACGCTGGCGCTCGGGACGGCCGGCTACGTCGCCAAGGGGGTCGCCTTGGCCGTGGTGGCCGGTCTCTTCGCCTGGGCCGCGCTCACCTACGACCCCAAGAAGGCCGGCGGTCTGGACGCCGCCCTGCACACCGTCGGCTCGCAGCCGCTCGGTTCGGTGTTGCTGACCGTGCTCGCGCTCGGCTTCGCCGCCTTCGGTCTCTACTGCTTCGTCTGGTCCAGGAACGCCCGCACCTGAGATCCCACCGGCGCTCGCTCCTGAGGGGGGCGAGGATCGGTCAGGCCGCCGGACGGAGCGTGTAGGTCAGCAGGGCGTTGCCTGCGCTGGTCTGCCTGACCTGCACCAGCGACAACCGGGTGGTCGGGACGCTCTCGTCGAACAGCCGTCGGCCTGCGTTGGTCACGACCGGGTGCATGGTCAGCATCAGCTCGTCGACGACACCCGCCAGGAACAACGACCGGACGGTCTCGATCCCACCGGTGACGGCGATGTCGCCGCCTTCCTGGTCGCGGAGGTTCCGGACGTAGCTGACCGGGTCCCCGGCGACCACCGCGCTGTTCCACGGCAGGTCGCCGGACAGGGTGGAGGTCACGACGTGCTTGCGCACCGGGTTGATGAAGGCTCCGAAGGGGTCGTCGGCGCCGGGCCAGTACCCCGACCACTCCTGCCAGAGCTTGCGGCCGATCACGACATCGGTGACCGAGCCGATGACCTGACCCATCAGCTCCCCTTCCTCCGGGCCGAAGGCGTCGAACTGCCACAGGTTGGGGCTCTCGACGACGCCGTTGGCCGAGCTGAACAGGTGGGCGGTGACCTTGCGGGGCATGAGCGGTCCCTCTCGTCGTGGGTGGGCTATACCTGGAAGACACGGGTGGGGGCCAAAAGTCATCGGGCTACCGGCACGCCGACCGGCCGCGCACGCGAACCCCAGGGCGGGAGGACGACGACGGTGGACCAGACCGAGCGCTTCGAGGCCGAGCGGCGACGCCTGGTGAGGCTGGCGAGCCGGCTCCTGGGTGACCACGCCGAAGCCGAGGACATCGTGCAGCAGGCGTGGCTGCGCCTGCACCGGACCGAGGTCGAGATCGAGTCTCTGCCCGCGTGGCTGACCACGGTGACGACCCGGCTCTGCCTCGACCGGCTCCGCTCCCACGTGCCGGTTCCGCTGGCGGACGCGGAGCTCACCGCCGCCCCGCCGACGAAGGGCCCGGACCACGCCCTGGCGGTCGCCGACAGCGTCGGCTCGGGGTTGCGGGTGGTGCTGGACCGGCTGTCGCCGCGGGAACGGGTCGCGTTCGTGCTCCACGACAGCTTCAGCTTCGACTTCCCCACCATCGCGGAGGTCCTGCAGACGACGCCGGCCTCCGCGCGCAAGCTCGCCTCCCGCGCGCGAGCGAAGGTCGTCCGGCCTCCGCCCGAGGAACGTCCGGCGGCCAGGGAGGTCGTGGACGCTTTTCTGGCCGCGGCCAAGGGCGGCGACGTCGACCGGCTGTTGCGTCTGCTGGCCCCGGACGCGGTGGTGACCGCTGACGACGCTGCCGTCCTGGCCGGCACACCCCGACGGATCGAGGGCCGTGACGCGGTGGCGACGTTCTTCAACGGCAGCGCCCGGGCGACCCTCCCGGTCTACGTGGAGGGCCGGCCCGGGACAGCCTGGTTCCACAAGGGCGAGGCCCGCGTCGCCTTCGACTTCCTCGTCACCGACGGGCGGGTGCGCGCCATCACCTTCCGAGCGGCGCCGGACGTGCTCGCCCGCCTGGTGCGTCGCGACGTCGAGGAGCCGCCCGCCTGATCTCGTCACACTCCGCCCGTCCGCACCGTCAACACCATGAGACGCCGCACACCGCGACGCGAACCAGGAGGAGCGATGGGAAAGACCATGACGTGCCGGACCCTCGGTGGGCCCTGCGGCCTCGAGCACCGCGGCGAGAGCGCCAACGACATCATCAAGGCCCAGGACCGGCACCTCAAGGAGGCGACGGAGTCCGGCGACGCGTCCCACCAGGAGGCGCGCGACGCCATGCGGGGCCGTTGGCGGCACCCGAAGCAGGCGATGGGCTGGTACCGGGACGTCCAGGCGGCATTCGCAGCCCTCCCCGGCGCCAGCGGCGGTGGAGCCTGAGTCCCGTCCTGGGATCCGCGTCAGCCGGAGCCGGAACCCGCCCGGCCCCGGCCTGTCTCCGCGACCCGCCGGTCCCGGGCACGGGGCCGTGCTCCTATCGTCGGGGTTCGACCTCGACTACCTGCGCGGCGACGCGCTCGACGGCCTCGGAGGCTGACTGTGACCAGACCTGACTCCTCGACCACCGCAGCGGAGCCGAGCTCGCCGACGCGGATCGTCCGGTACCGGCGGCGCGGAACCCGGGCGCCGCTGACCGGGGTCTGCTCCGGCGAGCGCGTCATCCCGCTGCCGGGAGAGACGCTCGCCCAGCTGTGGCGGCTCCGGCTGGAGGAGCTCCAGCAGCACCTGGGGGAGGCCGGCGCGGGGCCGTCGGTGCCGCTCAGCGACGTCGAGCTGCTGGCGCCGGTCGACGGACGGACCGAGGTGTGGGCGTGCGGGGTCACCTACGCGATCTCGCGCGAGGCCCGGGTGGAGGAGAGCGAGCAGGCCGCCGACGTCTACGAGCTGGTCTATGACGCCGAGCGGCCCGAGCTGTTCTTCAAGTCGGCGGCCTGGCGGGTCTCCGGCCCGGGGCGCCCGGTCGGGGTGCGCGAGGACTCCACGGTCGACGTCCCCGAGCCCGAGCTGGCGCTGGTGGTCAACCGCCACGGGGAGACCGTCGGCTACACCATCTGCAACGACCTGTCCTCGCGGAGCATCGAGGGCGAGAACCCGCTCTACATCCCGCAGGCCAAGATCTTCTCCGGAGGCTGCGCTCTCGGACCCTGGATCACCCCGGTGTGGGAGGTCACCGACCCCTACGACCTCGGCATCACGCTGGCGATCGACCGCGACGGGGCACGGGAGTGGGAGGGCGTGGCCAGCACCTCATCGCTGCACCGGCGTCTGGACCAGCTGGTGAGCTACCTGATGCGCGGCAACACCCACCCCGACGGTGCCGTCCTCTCCACGGGAACGTGCCTGGTCCCGCCGGCGCCGTTCAGCCTGGCTGCGGGCGACGTCGTCACGGTCGCCATCGAAGGTCTCGGGACCCTGGCCAACCCCGTCGTCCGCGGGCTTGTCGAGGACGAGTTCTGACCGTCCCTCCCGGTCAGCGCCCAGCAGGGCCCTTCGCGGCGGCCAGCCGGGCGGCCTCGGCCGCGTCGCGGCGCTGCTGAGCCCGGACACGCTCGGGGACGACGGTCTGCCGCTCACTGGTCGGCTGGAACCGCAGGCGCTCGACGCCGAGTCCGCGGAGGACCGCCAGCTCGACGGCGGAGTAGGAGCCGGCGTCATCGCGGTCGAACTGCAGGGGCTCGCGCAGCGCGATCGGGGGGTTGGTGATCAGCCGGCCGTGCCGGATGACGTTCTGGGAGGTGGCGTGCAGCATGTACGGGTGCAGGAGGACGACGTCACCGACGTCGCCGGTCAGCTCGACCAGCTCCCGGCACTGCCGGGTCAGCGCGCGGAAGTCGAAGTCGGTCGGGAGAACCCCTTCGGGGTGCTCGGCGAGGTAGCGGGCGACCACCGGGACCGAGTCGGGGGCGAGAAACGTGCCGCCGCCCTGGTGGAGCATGTCGGTCCACAGCACGATCGTCAGGAGGCCCTGCTCGGGGGAGTCGAGGAAGTGGCGGAAGAAGTCGCCGTCCTTGTGCCACCCCTCCATCTCGGCCGTGGGCGCCTGCCACGGGCGGTCGTCGCCGACACCGAGGTTGGCGATGAAGCCATCGCCCCAGCTCCAGGGCAGCTCGATGCGGTCCTCGCCCCCCAACAGCTGCACCGCCGCCGCGAAGGCTCTGGGGGCGAAGTCCCGCGCGTCCACCACCTCCTGCGTTGACAGGTGGACGCGCTTCTCGACCCACTGCGCGGGGTCGGCCCGGTCGTAGCCCAGCCGGACCCAGGCGCGGTCGACCCATCGCTCAGCGGACTGCGGGCTGAAGCAGTCCTTCACCACGACGTACCCGTGAGCGATGAAGTGCTCGACGTCCTCGTCGGTCAGCGGCGGCAACGGCACTGGCGTCCTTCGGTGGCGGCCGACGAGGACGCCCACCGACCCGGCAGGGCCGGCGGAGCGCACGTCGACGGGGGGTCAACGGGGATCGTCGTCCGGGTCGTCCCGTCCCGGCGATGCCGCCAGCCTAGAGGCACCAGGAGGGTGCCGCTGGAGCCGGGTGCGGGGGGGCTCAGAGGTCCAGTGCTGGTCGGTGGCCCATCAGCAAACGGGTCAGACCACGTCGGATCATCTCGTGGTCGTCGATGAGGACGAGGCGCACCGGTGCGCTCGCGCAGCACGGACCGTCACAAGCAGGGTCCTTCTCCGGACGGCTCGGCCCCCGGGGCGGTCGGAATTGCTCACGTCGTCAGCCGCAGGAACCGACCTGGTTCTTCCATGACCGAGCTGCGGGACGCGTCCGCGCGGAGCGTCAAAGCCAGTCGGACAGCTGCACCGGCTGACGGGTCCGCGCCGACTCGACGGCGGCGTAGGTGGTCGCCAGGCTGCCGAGGTTGTCCCGACCCGAGATCGAGGGCTCGCGCCCTTCCCGGATCGCGGTCAAGAACTCGGTCAGGCTGCCGGCCCGATCGACCCGCGCGACGCCCGGCAGCGTCAGGGACGTGACCGTGCCGCCCTGCCGCACGCGGACCTCGTCGGAACGCCACCCCTCGGGGCCGTCCCCTCGGCTGGTCCACCACACCTCGGCGTCGGCGAAGTCCATCCGCCACTCCCCGGCCCAGGTGGTCCGGAGGCCGCTGCTGACCCAGCTCGCGCGGTAGCTGGTGACCAGCTCCGGACCGGACTCGATGAGCCCGGCTCCCTCTGACGGGCCTGAGAACAGCGACCAGGCCGGGTCCCACGTGCGGAGGTCCACCGCGGTCACCTCACGCCCGAGGACGAACCGGATCAGGTCGAAGTGGTGGATCGACATGTCCACCAAGAGGGGCTCCTCCAGCGCGTGGTGGGGACCTGGCACCCCATCGGCTCCCGACATCTGGCGGAAGTCGAGGGCGACGGCATGGAGGTCGCCGTAGGTCTGCTCGGCGACGATCCGAGAGACCGCCTGAACGGCTGGGAAGAAGCGGTAGTTCTGGCTGACGGCGATGGTGAGGTTCTGGGCGTCGGCGAGGTCGATCAACTCCTTCGCTTCGGCCACGCTGGGCGCGAAGGGCTTCTCGACCAGCACGTGGCGCCCCGCGGACAGGGCCGCGCGCGCAGCGGGCACGTGGCCGACCAGGCTGGCGGTGACCAGGACGGCCTCGGCGTCGGTCGCCTCCAGGGCCTCCTCGACGGAGGCGTAGCAGTCCTCGGCGCTCGTGAGGCCGGCGGCGACGGCGCGCTCGCGAGAGGCGGCGAACACGTCGGCCGTGCCCACCACCTCCGCCTCGGGGACCTGGGGGAGCACCCGCTCGGCCCAGTCCCGGCCGAAACCGCCGAGCCCTACCTGGATGATCCGCATCCCTACTCCCTCTTCCGTCGGACGTCCGGTGCACCGTAGCGCCAGGCCCGGAGCCCCACGCCGTCAGGCCGTGGTGAGGTCGAGCTCGGCGGCCGGAGCGGGTCGAGCGTAGAGGTACCCCTGCGCGTGCGTGGCGCGCCCATCGCCCTGAGGGCAGCGGCCTGGCTCTCGTGCTCGACGCGCTCGATGACCACCTGCGGGTCCAGGTCCCGTCCCACCATCAGCAGGGCCCCTGGGAACCGGCGGGTACGGGGGTCGGTGGCGACCTCCTGCTGACGCTCGCGGCAGTGGATCCCGACGACCCAGCCGGGGGACCTCCTCGCTCGACGGCCAGCTCCGGCCTGCTTCTAGGCTGGCTGCATGGCCCTGACGTCGATGCTGCTGTTCGTCCTCGCCGCGGCGGCGGAGATCGGCGGTGCCTGGCTGGTGTGGCAAGGCGTCCGAGAGCAGCGGGGCTGGGTATGGGTCGGGGCCGGGGTCATCGCCCTCGGGCTCTACGGGCTCATCGCGACGCTGCAGCCCGAGGCCCACTTCGGCCGCATCCTGGCGGCGTACGGCGGCGTGTTCGTCGCCGGGTCCTTGGTGTGGGGGATGGTGGTGGACGGCTTTCGGCCCGATCACTGGGACGTCGCCGGGGCGCTGCTCTGCCTGGCCGGGGTGGCGCTGATCATGTACGCGCCGCGGACGGCGGGGTGAGCGCCTCCCCGCGCCGGGATTCGGAGCCCGGGTCAGGCGCTTCTCCGGCGGGGCGTCCGGCGCCGGCTTGCGTCGTGACAGCCGGCGGGCCCGACTGGTGGCGCACCGCCGTCATCTACCAGGTCTTCCTCCGCAGCTTCGCCGACGGCAACGGCGACGGGGTCGGGGACATCGCCGGGTTGCGCTCGCGGCTGCCCTACCTGGCCGCACTCGGGGTCGACGCGGTCTGGGTGAACCCCTGGTACCCCTCGCCCATGATCGACGTCGGCTACGACGTGTCGGACTACCGCGACGTCGACCCGGCCTTCGGGACGCTGGCCGAAGCCGAGGCGCTGGTCCAGGAGGCGCACGCCCTGGGTCTCCGCGTGCTGCTGGACATCGTCCCCAACCACACCTCCGACGCCCACCCCTGGTTTCGGGCTGCGCTGGCCGGAGACCCCGCCGCCCGTGCGCGCTACCTCTTCCGTCCCGGGCGCGGCGAGCACGGTGAGCTGCCACCGAACGACTGGGAGAGCTGCTTCCGCGGCCCCGCCTGGACGCGCGCGGCCGGTCCTGAGGGCCGGCCGGGGGAGTGGTACCTCCACCTCTTCGCCCCCGAGCAGCCCGACCTGGACTGGCGCAACCCGGAGGTGCGGGCGGAGTTCCTCGACGTGCTGGCCTTCTGGTTCGACCGCGGGGTGGACGGCTTCCGCATCGACGTCGCTCACGGTCTGGTCAAGGAGGCCGGCCTGCCGGACGCGCTGGGCAGCAACCGGCGCACGGAGGAGCACCCCGCGTGGGACCAGGACGAGGTCCACGAGGTCTACCGCGCCTGGCGGCAGGCGGCCGACAGCTACGACCCGCCCCGGCTCTTCGTCGCCGAGGCATGGGTCGCACGTCCGGAGCGGTTGCCGCTCTACCTCCGCCCCGACGAGCTGCACACGGCTTTCGAGTTCGAGCCGCTCCACGTCACCTTCCGCGCGGCTCCTTGGCGCGCCGTGATCGAGGCCGGCCTGGCCGCCGCGGCAGTCTCCGGTGCTCCCAGTGCGTGGGTGCTGACCAACCATGACGTCGTCCGGCAGGTCACGCGGTACGGCCGTGCCCAGCCAGAGCGCCGCGCCTCGAACGAGGAGCAGCGCGCGCGCTTCGGCGTCGACCCGGTCGACCTCGCGCTGGGTCGCCGGCGGGCGCGCGCGGCCGTCGTGCTCACCATGGCGCTGCCCGGCGCGGCCTACGTCTACCAGGGGGAGGAGCTGGGACTGCACGAGGTGGAGGACATCCCGGACGAGCGCCGGCGAGATCCCATCCACGCCCGTTCCGGAGGTGCCGATCCCGGCCGAGACGGTTCGCGGGTCCCGCTGCCCTGGTCACCCGACACCCCATCGGTCGGGTTTTCCGCTGCCGACGCGGCCGACCCCTGGCTCCCGCAGCCCCCGGGGTGGGGCTCGCTCACGGTGTCGGAGCAGGAGCAGGACCCGGGCTCTGTCCTGCAGCTCTACCGCAGGCTGCTGGCCCTGCGCCGGGAGCGGATGGCCGACGCCGGCGACCTGCGCTGGCTGCCCTCGCCACCGGACGTGCTCGCCTTCCGCCGGGGCCATACCGAGTGCTGGGTGAACTTCAGCTCGGTGGCGGTGTCGCTCCCGGCCGGCGAGGTGGCGCTCAGCTCGGACGAGCTCGCGCACGGGAAGCTGCCGCCCGACACGGCCGCCTGGGTGGACGTCACCGCGACCCGCTGACCGCCGACAGGCCCGGGGGCCGCTGCGCCGCCCGCGCCCCTAGGCTGGAGGTTCACGGCACCGTCGTGCACCGGATCAGGCTGTCGGAAGGAGTCGCATGAGGATCTCCCGCGTCGGTTGTCTCACCTCGATCGCCATCTCGCTGGTGCTGTCGGTGGTCTTGACGATCCTGCTCAACGTCCTCATCTAGCTGAGCCCGTCGCCCCTTCGGGCCCGGACGGGAGGGCCCCACCCTCGGCGAGGCGCGCAGCGGCCTCGTAGACCCGTCGTTCCCCGGGCGTCGCGCGGCGGTCGAGACGGGCGGCTCGACGGATGCAGGCGGCGATCTCCGCTCGGACCTCCTGCTGCGCGGACCTCAGCTCGTCGCCCACCCCGTAGTCGAACGCGCGGGAGTCGGACCAGAGCTCGGCGGGGCGACGACGGGTGCCAGGTTCCGACGTCACGGCTGCTCCTCCCCGGCGGTGCCGGAGCGAGCGGCCCCGGTGGTCCCAGGGTGAGCACCGCAGGTCAGCGAAGGGTCGGGGAAGCCTCAGCGCCGGCCGAGGATCGACTCAAGCGTCACCGTGATCCCTGCCGCGGCCCCGGCACGCTCACGGAGCAGGGCTCCGGACGCACAGAAGTCCGTGTCCACCTGCTCGGGGGTTCAGGTGGTCACGGACCTCAGATGTGGAGTGTCGGGGACCAAGCTCGGGGGTTCATGGCCCCCGACACACACAGAACTCTACGGGTGGACGACCGGATTGTGCAGCCTGCAGAGGTGTCCTGTTGAGGACAGGTCCACTACTGGACATGGAGCCTCGCGAACGCTGACGGGGCGCCCGTCGTCTCAGGTGCCGCAGAAGGTGCGGTAGCTGCCGAAGTCCTCCGGCGCGGGCTCGGCGTACCGCTCGAACCCGGGACGCTCGGCAAAGGGGTGTGCGAGGACGTCGAGCAGCCGGGAGAAGGGGCCGAGGTCGGCGAGCGTCGCCGCCGTCAGCGCCTCCTCCACCAGGTGGTTGCGCGGGACGTAGCAGGGGTTGACCCGGTCCATGGCCACCGGGTCCGGGTCGAGCGCCCGCCACCGGTCCAGCCACGCCCGCAGGTCCGCGTCGTCGTCCACCAGCGCCAACACCGGGCCGGCGTCCCCGCGTGCGGCGGCGCTCAGGCGGCGGAAGAAGCTCGTGTGGTCGGGCCGGGCGGCGGCCAGGAGCGGCGACAGGTCCTCGACGACCTGGGTCTCCGCCTCGTGCGCCCCGGACAGCCCGAGCTTGGCGCGCAGTTCGCTCGCCCAGGCCTGGGCGTAGAGGGGTTGGAAGCGCTCCAGCGACTCCACGGCGAGGGCCACCGCCTGCTCCTGGTCCTCGTGCAGGAGCGGGAGGAGAGCCTCCGCCAGCCGGGCGAGGTTCCACTCCGCCACGACGGGCTGGTTGCCGTAGGCGTAGCGGCCGCGCTCGTCGATCGAGCTGAAGACCGTCGCGGGATCGTGGGCGTCGAGGAACGCGCAGGGCCCGTAGTCGATGGTCTCGCCCGAGATCGTCATGTTGTCGGTGTTCATCACCCCGTGCACGAAGCCGACGAGCATCCACTGCGCGACCAGCGACGCCTGCGCCTGGACCACCGACTCGAACAGGGCGCGGTAGCGGTCCGAGCGGTCGGCGGCGCCAGGATGGTGGCGGGCGATCGCGTGGTCGGCCAGGCGGCGGAGCAGCTCGACGTCGCCCGACGCCGCGGTGTACTGGAACGTGCCGACGCGCAGATGGCTGGACGCGACCCGGGCCAGCACGGCACCGCGCTGGACGGTCTCGCGCTGGACGGGCCGGCCGGTGGCCGTCACGGCGAGCGACCGGGTCGTGGGGATCCCCAGGGCGTGCATGGACTCGCTCACGAGGTGCTCGCGCAGCATGGGCCCCACGGCAGCCAGCCCGTCCCCACCCCGGGAGAACGGCGTCCGCCCCGATCCCTTGAGGTGCAGGTCGTACAGCCGGCCGTCGGCGTCGGTGAGCTCACCCAGCAGCAGGGCGCGCCCGTCCCCCAGGCGGGGTGACCAGCCGCCGAACTGGTGGCCCGCGTACGCCTGGGCCACCGGCACCGCGCCCTCGGGCACGTGCGCGCCGACCAGCAGCCGGAGACCCTCCTCGCTGCGCAGCCAGGACGGGTCGAGCCCGAGCTGGGTGGCCAGGGCCTCGTTGAGCACGAGGAGCCGGGGCTCCGGGGCGGCAGCGGCCTGCCAGGGCACGGCCAGATCGCCCAGCTCGGAGGCGAACCGGTGCTGCAGGGTCAGAGCTGGAGAAGACGCGACGCTCATCCCTCAAGCCTAGGACGGTCCACCGAGCCCGACCCCGCACCCGCCCGTCCCCTACGATGAGCGGCGCTGCCCACCACGCGCTGCCCATGCAGCGCCGCCTCGCCGAGGGGTCGCGACGGTGGCCCGACGCGAGGAGATCACCGTGCACGTCCTGGTCCTGGGTGCCGCCGGCATGATCGGCCGCAAGCTCACCGCCCGCCTGGTCGCGGACGGCCACGTCGGCGGCCGGGCGCTCGACCGGCTGACCCTGGCCGACGTCGTCGCACCGGAGCGACCCGACGGTGCCGGGGGCGAGGTGGAGCTCGTCGCGGCCGACCTCGCCGCCCCTGGTCAGGCCGACCACCTGCTGGCGGGCCGTCCGGACCTGGTGTTCCACCTCGCCGCCGTGGTGTCGGGGGAGGCCGAGGCCGACTTCGACAAGGGCTACCGCGTCAACCTCGACGGCACCCGGACGTTGCTCGACGCGGTCCGGCTGGCGAACGGCGCGGACGGCTACCGACCGCGCCTGGTCTTCGCGTCCTCGATCGCGGTCTTCGGCGCACCGTTGCCCGACCTCATCCCCGAGGACTTCCACCTGACCCCGCTCACCAGCTACGGCACCCAGAAGGCGATCGGGGAGCTGCTGCTGGCCGACTACACCCGCCGCGGGTTCGTCGACGGCATCGGCGTGCGCCTGCCCACCATCTGCATCCGGCCCGGCAAGCCCAACCAGGCCGCCTCGGGCTTCTTCTCCAGCATCCTCCGGGAGCCCCTGGTGGGCCAGGAGGCGGTGCTGCCGGTGCCCGAGACGGTGCGGCACTGGCACGCGTCCCCCCGCTCGGCCGTGGAGTTCCTGGTCCGCGCCGCCTCCTTGGACGGCGACCAGGTCGGTCCGCGCCGGACGCTCTCGATGCCGGGACTCAGCGCGACCGTCGGCGAGCAGATCGAGGCCCTGCGGCGGGTGGCCGGCGAACGCGCCGTCCGGCTGATCCGCCGCGAGCCGGACCCGGCCGTCCTGCAGATCGTCCAGACCTGGGCCCCGGCCCTGCAGGCCGACCGCGCCCGCGCTCTCGGGTTCACCGCCGAGAGCTCCTTCGACGAGATCATCCGCGTCCACATCGACGACGAGCTGGGCGGTTCGCTGCCCGCCTGAGGTCCGCGGGCGCACCGCTCGGGCCGCGGGCCCTGGTCCTCGAATGGAGAGTGGGTCCACGACGGCGGCGCGTTCTGCTGGACGTGGTGCGACAGGGCTGGTAGGCATGCGGCCATGGCAGTCAGAGACGACGCTCCACGTTCCGCCGGCTCCGCCGCGGACAGCTTCCCCACCAAGACCCTCCCGCGCCCTGAGGTGCGGGACCTGCCTGATGCCCCGATCGCCTACCGCAAGCTGATCGGGCCGGGCATCGTCGCGGCCGGCGTCGGGCTGGCCTCCGGGGAGTTCATCCTCTTCCCCTTCATCGCCAGCCAGGTCGGCCTGATCTTCGTCTGGGCGGCCATGGTCGGTCTGGTCACCCAGTACTTCATCAACCTGGAGATCGAGCGGTACACCCTGGCCACCGGTGAGACGGCGCTCACCGGGTTCAGCCGGTTCTGGCGGCACTGGGGCCTGTTCTTCGCGATCCTCGCCTACTTCGCCAACCTCTGGCCGGGCTGGGTCACCAGCAGTGCGACGCTCGCGTCCTACATCTTCGGTGGCACCCCGGCCTACATCGCCATCGGCATGCTCATCGTCATCGGGCTCATCCTCACCCTCGCGCCGGTCGTCTACGTGGCGCTGGAGGGGGCGCAGAAGCTCAAGGTGGCGGCGGTCATCCTGCTGTTCGTGGTCGGCGGGATCGTAGCCATCGGCGCCTCCGCCTGGGCCGACGCTCCGCAGATCATCACCCGCCCGGGGATCCCGGTCGAGCAGCTCGGCATCGCCACCCTGCTCGGCGCGCTCGCCTTCGCGGGCGCCGGCGGCGGGCAGAACCTGGTCCAGTCCAACTGGATGCGGGACAAGGGCTTCGGGATGGGGGAGTACGTCCCCCGTCTGGTCAGCCCCATCACCGGGCAGCCCGAGGCCAAGGCGTCCACGGGTTACATCTTCGAGCCGACGGCAGCCAACCTGTCGCGCTGGAAGGGGTGGTGGAAGTTCGCCAACATCGAGCAGCTGTGCACCTTCGTGCTGATCACGTTCTTCACGATCCTCTTCACGTCGCTGCTGGCCTACTCCACCGTCTTCGGGCGGGAGGGCCTGGCCAGCAACATCAGCTTCATCAAGACCGAGGGTGAGGTGCTCGGCGAGCGGGTCGGGTCCTGGTTCAAGTACTTCTTCTGGATTATCGGCTCGTTCTCGCTGTTCGCCGCCGCGCTTGGCATCGTCGACTACACCAGCCGGCTGGCCGCCGACGTGCTCAAGACCAGCTACGCCCGCAAGGCCGACGAGTCGAAGATGTACGCCGGTCTGGTCTGGGGCCTGGTGGGTGTCGGCATCATCGTGCTGCTCGCCGGCTTCGACCAGCCCATCGTGCTGCTGGTCATCGCCGCCGTCGTCGGTGGCTTCATGATGTTCATCTACTCCGGGCTGCTGATCCTCATCAACCGGAAGATCCTGCCCGAGCCGATCCGGATCCGCGGGGTCCGGCTGGGGGCGATGATCTGGTCGATCGCCCTGTTCGGGACGCTGTCGATCCTCACCTTCCGCGACCAGCTGGCCAAGCTGTTCGGCTGACCGCGCGCTGGGGCCTGAGTTGTCAGACCCGGTTGACCGGAGGTCAACCCGGGTCGGACAACCAGGTCCGGGGCACCGACCCGCCGGGAGGGTGCGACCCGACCGACGACAGGAGAGCCGTGTCCGAGATGTTCCCCGCCCGCTTCGAGGTCCTGGACGAGCGCTTCGCCGGGACCGGTGGCGACCGCTTCCTCGAGCAGGTCTTCGACCGGGGACGTTGGCTCGAGGGGCCGGCCTACTCCCCGGCCGGCCGCTTCCTGCTGGTCAGCGACATCCCGAACGACCGGGTACTGCGCTACGACGAGGTGAGCGGTCGGACCGACGTCTTCCGCACCCCGGCCGACTTCCCCAACGGTCGGACGCTCGACTGGCAGGGCCGCTTCGTCACCTGCGAGCACGGGGCCCGCCGCGTCACCCGGCTGGAGCACGACGGCACCGTCACCGTCCTCGCCGACTCCTGGCGGGGCCAGCGGCTCAACAGCCCCAACGACGTCGTCGTGCACTCCGACGGCTCCCTCTGGTTCACCGACCCCAGCTACGGCATCCGCTCCGACTACGAGGGGCACCAGGCGACGTCGGAGATCGGGGCCCGGCACGTGTTCCGGCTGGACGCCGACGGTGGTGAGCCGGAGATGGTCGCCGACGGCTTCGCGCAGCCGAACGGCTTGGCCTTCTCCCCCGACGAGCGGCAGCTCTACGTCGTGGACAGCGAGGACCACACCATCCGCGTCTTCGACGTCGACGGACCCAGGCTGAGCGGCGGGAGCGTGTGGGCCGCCGACGACCTCGGCTACGACGGGATCCGCTTCGACGACGCTGGGCGGCTGTGGGGCGCCGCGTACGACGGCGTGCACTGCTACCACCCCGACGGCACACTGCTGGGCAAGCTGCTGGTGCCCGAGGTCGTGGCCAACCTGGAGTTCGGTGGGCCGCAGCGCAACCAGCTCTACCTGACCGCGACGACGTCGCTCTACACCCTGCGGGTCAACTTCCGGGGAGCGTCCCGGCCAGGCTGACCGCCGCGGCGGGTCTGTCACCGCTGCGCCGCCCGGCGACCACCACGGCGCCCACCAGCAGGGCCACGCCCAGCACGGCGGTCGTGGAGGCCATCAGGTGCTGGGTCGCCGTCCACTCCAGCTCGACGTCGGCGCCGTTCGGCAGCCGCCGAAAGGGCGAGGCGACCACCCAGCCCACGAACAGCCACCCCAGCGCGGTGAACCAGGACGGCAGCGGCGTCAGCGTCTCGCCCGCGGCGTCCCGGCCGCGGCTGTGCTGGACCAGGCAGAGGGCGAGCGGCACGACCCAGACGAAGTGGTGCAGCCAGGACACCGGGGAGGCCAGCAGGCTGGCCACGCCGCAGAGCGTCACGGCCAGCGCGACGTCGCGCCGGTACCAGCGGTACCCGGCCCAGACCCCGAGGGCGGCGACGAGCGCCGACAGGGCCAGGCCCAGGGCGGCGGCCCCGGTCCCCAGCCCGAGCACCCGCACGACGTCGGCCATCACCGACTGGTTGGTGTAGTAGATGATGCTGCCGCCCAACCCGGTGTCGCCGCGCGCGAGCCGGCCCCAGAAGCCGAGCGAGGCCGCGGGGGCGACGAGGGCGCTGGCCAGCGTCACCCCCAGCCCGGTCGCGACGGCGGTCACGACGGCCCGGAGGCGCCGCACGACGATCAGCTGGACGACGAAGATCGCCGGCGTGAGCTTCACCGCTGCGGCGAGCGCGGTGAGGGCTCCCTCGGGCAGCAGGCGACGCCGTCGCAGGCGGGGGCCCGGCACCAGGTCCAGGACCACCAGGGCGACGAGGAAGATGCCGAGCTGACCGAACGCGAGGGTCTCGGTCACCGGCTCCACGAACCAGACCGTCGCCGTGGCGACCAGGCTGAGCACCCATCCGCGCAGCCCGAACCGGTGCAGCACCGCCAGCAGCGCGAGCACGCCGGCGACCGTCCAGCCCACCTGGACCAGCGCGGCCGGCAGCAGGGCGAGCGGCGCCGCCAGCACCGCCGCGAACGGCGGGTACAGGAACTGCAGCGGACCGGGCAGGGTGTAGAAGTCCCCGCCCCGGAGCAGCACCGAGCCCGCCCGGCGGTAGACGTCGAGGTCGACCATCACCGGCCGCCAAGGCACGAAACGACCGCCGCCGAACGTGGTCGCGGCGACGTAGAGGCCGACGAGGACGGGCAGCAGGCAGACACCCACCGCGCGGAGCGCCCGGCTCATGCGGTCCGGGTGCGCTCGGCGCCACAGGCGCGCTCGCTGCGGGAGACCCACGCCTGGATCGTCTGGCCGACACCGGACTCGACGTTGGGCGGCACGACCCGGTAGGGCCCGCCGAGCAGCAGCGGGTGGGCGTTGGCCACCACGTGCGGCAGGCCGGCCCAGGTGAGCATGGCGACGTCGTTCGGCATGTCGCCGAAAGCCGCGACGTCGCTGGCGTCGATGCCCAGCCGGGCGCAGCAGCGAGCCAGCATCGAGGCCTTGCTGACTCCCGGACCGCTCACCTCCACCAAGCCGACGCCGTGGCTGGCCGAGTGGGTGACGGTCAGGCTGTCGCCGACGACGGCGAGGACGTCGGCCAGCAGCCGGTCGGCGTCGAGGGTCTGGCTCTGCACGAGCATCTTGACGAACGGCTCGGTGTGGGCGATCTCCTCGGCCGGTCCGGTGAACAGGCCCGGGTCGGTGCCGGGCTCGGACCTCCAGACGCGGTACCCGGGCTCGTGCCCGAAGCGGGTGCCCGACTCGAAGGCGAAGGCGGCGTCCGGGGTGCTGGCGCGGACCGCCTGCACCGCCGCCAGGGCCACCGAGGGGTCGACGCAGATCCGGTCGAGGAGCTCCCCGCTGCCGAGGTCGTAGAGCACGGCCCCGTTGCTGGCGATCACCGTGGGGTGCGCGCCCGGGAGGTCGCGGATCACGTCGAGCCAGCGCACCGGACGGCCCGTGGCGAACAGGACGGGGATGCCGGCCGCCTGGGCGGCCAGGACGGCCGCCCGGTTCTGCGCGCTGACGGTGCCGTCGGGCAGCAGGAACGTGCCGTCCATGTCGGTCACGACCAGCCGGGGCACCCGGTCGTGCTGCTCGTCGCGGCTCACAGCCGCGACCGCGGCGACGGGCTCGGGGGAGCGGTGCCCGAGGGGTTGGGCCCACCGCCACCAGGGCTGGACTCGGTGCCCGACGGTGACGGCTCGGCGGAGGGGGAGTCACTGGGCGAGGAGCCGCCGGACTCGGACCCACTGGGAGACGGTGAGCCCGGCTCCGAGCTGCTCGGCGACGGTGATCCCGAGGACGGCGGTCCCGAGGACGGCGATCCTGAGGACGGTGAGGGGGAGCCGGACTGCGGTGACGGAGACCCCGACTGCGGTGACGGGGAGCTGGAGGCCGGCGGCGGGCTGTCCGACTGACCGGTGGGCGGGGGCGGGGACTGCGGCGGCTGGTTGCGGAAGATCAGGATGGCGATCAGCACGGCCAGGGCGGCCAGCAGCAGCATCAGCAGCCAGGAGACCAGGATCGTGCGCCAGCCGGCACGGTCGTAGCGACCGGGCCAGGGCAGGGGCCACAGCCGCGCCAGGCCCGGCCGCACCCGGTCGATCCAGTAGTGCTCGTAGTCGGGACCGGAGACGCTGCCCTGCGGCGGCAGCCCGGCGATCTCGACGGCGTCGAGGATCTCGCGGGCGCGCTCGGCGGCCGCGGGAGAGCCGTCGGAGGCCAGTGCCACCCAGGGAGCGACCAGCGCCGCGTCGGGCGGGACGGGGCCGTCGTGGTCGGGGCGGTACTTCCGTGCCAGGCGGCCGGTGTCCTGACCGTGGCCACCGCGCGCGAGCACGTCGTCGATGTGGAGGGCGTTGACCGCCCCGGCCAGCCGCTCTCGGGCCGCGGCGTCCGCCGTCGCGCCTTCGGAGAGCAGCACGACCAGTGCCGGCGTGCCGTCGCCGTCGTGGGCGGTGTAGGCGACCCCCGCCGGGGTGGCGTGCAGCCGCGCGTCGAGCCAGTACCCCCCGACGCGTGGGGGGTCCTGCTCGCGGACCGGGCTGAGGGGCACGAAGCCGTCATCGTCCAGCGGTTCCGTCGGCCAGGGGTCCTCCGGTGGCGGCACCGGCGGGACGGGCGCACCGCTCCGCCCGTCCGCGGGACCGCCGGACGGCTGACCAGGGGGTCCGGGCCGCTCAGGCCCGCCGGGGGGCGGCGCAGGCGGCTCGGGCGTCGACATCGGTCCTCATCTGATCACGGGCACGGCCTCGCAGAGGCGCGGCGCCACAGCGGTGGCGCCGGGGAAGTCTATTCGTCGCCGCGAACCGTCCTGCTGGACGAGCCGGCGCCCGGGCACCGCACCTCGCCCTCGCGCCCCGCGGTGGGCGTGACCGCCGGGCCAGTTCGCCCCGGGGCGCTTGGCTTGGTCTGAGAGGATGACCTCGTTGCCCGCGGTCACCACCCGCCGAGCCCCAAGATCCCACAGGAGCAGTGCGTGAGCAGTCCGTCCTACGGCCAGCAAGGACAGGTGTCCGAGCGCCAGAACGGCCAGAGCCACCAGCCACCGCTGGAGACCCAGCAGGCGGCGCGCCTGCTGCAGGACGCGATCGCCGGCGTCCAGCGGGTGATCGTGGGCCAGGAGTCGATGGTCGAGCAGCTGATGGTCGGGCTGCTGGCCAAGGGCCACTGCCTGCTCGAGGGCGTGCCCGGAGTGGCGAAGACCCTGGCCGTGCGCAGCTTCGCCACCGTCGTCGGCGGGGACTTCGCCCGCATCCAGTTCACCCCCGACCTCGTGCCCTCCGACATCGTCGGCACCCGCATCTACAAGGCCAGCCAGGAGACGTTCGACGTCGAGCTGGGCCCGGTGTTCGTCAACTTCGTGCTCGCCGACGAGATCAACCGGGCGCCGGCCAAGGTGCAGGCCGCGATGCTCGAGCTGATGGCCGAGAAGCAGGTCTCGATCGGCGGCACCACCTACCCGGTGCCGCAGCCGTTCATCGTCATCGCCACCCAGAACCCCGTCGAGTCCGAGGGCGTCTACCCGCTGCCGGAGGCCCAGCGGGACCGCTTCCTGCTCAAGATCGACGTGCCCTACCCCCGCGGGAACGAGGAGTTCGAGATCCTCCGTCGGATGAGCGTCGACCCGCCCAGCGCGCGGCCGGTGCTCAACCCGGAGCTGGTGCTCGATCTGCAGCGACAGGCCGGCGAGGTGTTCGTCCACAACCTGGTGGCGGAGTACATCGTCCGGCTGGTGCTGGCCACCCGGACCCCGGCGGAGTTCGGCATCCCCGACCTCGCGTCGGTGATCCAGATCGGCTGCAGCCCCCGGGCCACCCTGGGCCTGGTGGCCGCCAGCCGCGCGCTCGCCCTGGTCCACGGTCGGGACTACGTGCTGCCCACCGACGTCCAGGCGGTCGCCAAGAACGTCATGGCGCACCGGATCGTCCTGGGCTTCGACGCCGTGGCCGACAACATCTCCGCCGCCCAGGTGGTGGAGCGCATCGTCGCCATGGTCCCGCCGCCCACCCCCGTCTGGAACGGCCAGCAGCAGCACACCGGCCAGCCGCAGCACACCGGCCAGCCCGCCGGCGGGCCGCAGGCGCTGCCGCAGGGCCAGCCCTACCCGTCGCAGCCTCCCGCCTACCCGCCGCTCCCGGGCGACGGCCGCTGAGCGAGCCGTGAGCGCCGCACAGGGCCCGACGGGTTTCCCGCCCCCGACGGGCCAGCCCGCGAGGACGTACGCGCCCGGAGGAGCCGTGCCCCTGCGGGCCCCGTCGACCACGGAGCAGAGCTACGGGGCCGTCGCGTCGGTCCTGGGCGAGCCGACCCGGGCCACCATCCCGCTCAACAAGCTCGCTCCGGAGGCGGCGCTGCGCCGCCTCGAGCTGACCATCGTCCGCCGTCTGGAGGGCTACCTGCACGGCGACCACCTGGGCCTGCTGCCCGGCCCGGGGTCGGAGACCAACGACGCCCGCGCCTACATCGCCGGGGAGGACGACGTACGCAAGATCGACTGGGCCGTCACGGCCCGGACGACCGTTCCCTACGTCCGCGACACCATGTCCGACCGCGAGCTGGAGGTGTGGGCGCTCCTGGACGTCACCCCGTCGATGAACTGGGGGACCGAGGGCGTCACCAAGCGGGACCTGGGCATCGCCGCCGTGGCCACCATCGGCTTCCTCAGCCAGAAGATGGGGGACCGCTTCGGCGGCTACGTGCTCCGACCCGACTCGCTCCGGCGGCTGCCCGCCCGCTCGGGCCGCTCAGCCCTCTACGGCCTGCTGCGCTCGATGCTCACCGAGCCCTTCGTACCCGACCACGCCACGGGGTCGCTGTCGCTGACCGCGGGCATCGAGCAGCTCTCGCGCACCCAGCGCCGGCGCGGGCTCCGCCTCGTGGTGTCGGACTTCCTCACCCCCGGTGACCACGAGCTCGACCCCAACGTCGAGCCCGAGTGGGAGCGGGCGATGCGCCGTCTCGGCGTCCGCAACCAGGTGCTGGCCGTGGAGGTCGTCGACCGCCGCGAGGTGGAGTTCCCCGACGTCGGCGACATGCTCATCCGCGACCCGGAGACCGACTTCGAGCGCTACGTGAACACCGCCGACCCCGCCGCGCGTGCCCGGATGGACGCCGCGAGCGCCGCCCAGCGGGAGCGGATCCGGATCGCGCTGCGCCGAGCCGGCGTCGGTCACATCCAGCTGCGGACCGACCGCGACTGGGTCGCCGACATCGCCCGGTTCGTGCTGGCCTACCGCCGGGTGGCCAGCATGCTCCACGCACCGCCCCAGGGAGTGACGAAGTGAACGCGGCGACGACCGGCCTGGTGCCGCAGCTGGCGTTCCTGGCGCCCGAGCGCCTGCTGGATCCTGCTGGTGATCCCGCTGATGGTGGCGGCCTACGTCTTCGCGATGCGGCGCAAGAACCGGCGGGGCATGCGCTTCACCAACACCTCGATGCTCGAGGTCGTGGTGCCCCGGCAGTCCCAGTGGCGCCGTCACCTCGCGGTCGCGCTGTCGCTGCTCAGCCTGATCACGCTGACCGCCGCGTTCGCCCGCCCCAAGACTGAGGTGCAGGTGCCCCGGGAGCGGGCGACCGTCGTGCTGGTCATCGACGCCTCGCTGTCCATGCAGGCCACCGACGTGGAGCCGACGCGCCTGGACGCGGCCAAGCAGGCCGCCACGGAGTTCGTGGCCCAGCTGCCCGAGCAGTACAACGTCTCGGTGGTCTCGATGGCCGGTGCGTCGTCGATCCTGGTGCCGCCGACCACGGCGCACGACACGGTCGAGAACGCCGTCGGGAGCATCCGGCTCCAGGAGTCGACGGCGATCGGTGAGGGCATCGCGACCGCCCTGCGGGCGCTCGCCCAGGCCCCTCCGGACCCCGAGGACCCGGGGTCGGTGGCGCCGGGCGCCGTCGTCCTGCTCAGCGACGGCTCCAACACCGTCGGCCGCTCGCCGCTGCAGGCGGCGGCGGAGTCCGGGGCCGCGGGGGTGCCCGTCTACACCATCGCCTACGGCACCGAGAACGGCTACGTCGACCTCGAAGGCCGGCGCGAGCCCGTGCCGGTCGACCACGAGGAGATGCAGCAGGTCGCCGACCTCAGCGGAGGCGAGTACTTCGCCGCCGCCACGGCGGAGCAGCTGGAGACGGTCTACGAGAACATCGGGTCCGAGGTCGGGTACGAGCGGGCCGACCGCGAGGTCACCGCCCGCTTCGCCGGCTACGGCCTGGCGCTGGCCGTGCTGGCGGCGCTGGGGGCCATCTCCCTGGGTGCACGGTGGCCCTGATGATGACGACGATGCCCGCCGTGGCCCCCGGCCTGGTGCCGATGCTGTCCTTCCTCGAACCCGGCCGGTTGTGGCTGCTGCTCCTGATCCCGGCGCTGGTCGGGCTCTACCTCGCCCTGGTCCGCCGGGCCAACCGGCGACGGGCCGCCGTCGGCCGGACCATGTTCGACCTCGTGATCCCTCGCGACCGCACCTGGCTCCGCCACGTCGCGGTCGGCCTGTCGATCCTCAGCCTGGCCACCCTCACCCTCGCCTTCGCCAAGCCCAAGGACGAGGTCGCGGTGCCCCGGGAGCGGGCGACGATCGTGGTGACGATCGACGTGTCCCTCTCCATGCAGGCGACCGACGTCGAGCCGAACCGGATCGAGGCGGCGAAGGCCGCGGCCGAGGACTTCGTGATCAGCCTGCCGCCGAAGTTCAACGTGGCCGTGGTCGCCTTCGCCGGCACCGCCAACACGCTGGTCCCGCCCACCCTGGACCGCGGGGCGGCGACCGCCGCCATCCGGGCGCTGCAACCCCAGCCCTCGACCGCCATCGGCGAGGGGATCTACACCTCCCTGGCCGCGCTGGCGCAGGTGCCGCCGGACCCCGACGACCCGGAGGCGGTCGCGCCCGCCCGGATCGTCCTGCTGAGCGACGGCAAGACCCAGGTCGGCCGTTCCAGCGCCGACGCCGCCCGTGCCGCCGGCGAACAGGACGTCCCGATCTACACCATCGCCTACGGCACGGCGGACGGCTACATCGAGGTCAGCGGACGGCGGGAGCCGGTCCCGGTGGACCGCTCCGAGCTGGCCCGCGTCTCGCGGGTCTCCGACGGGGAGGCCTACACCGCCACCTCTGCCGGCCAGCTGAAGGAGGTCTACCGGGACATCGGCAGCTCGGTCGGCACCGAGAAGGTCGCCCAGGAGGTCACGTCGCGCTACGCCGGCTTCGGGCTGGCCCTGGCCATCCTGGCCGCGTTCGGGATGATCTCCCTCGGCGCGCGCTGGCCGTGAGCGTGTCCGCCGGCCCTGCTCACCTACCCTCGACGCCATGACCTCCGTCGCCGACCGCGTCGCGCAGGTCCACGAGCGCATCGACGTCGCCTGCCGGGAGGCGGGGCGGGATCCCGCGGAGGTCCGCCTGATGGCGGTGACCAAGACCCACGGGCTCGACGTGCTCGAGGAGGCCTGGGCGGCAGGCCTGCGGCTGTTCGGTGAGAACCGCGTGGCTGAGGCTGCCGAGAAGGCCGAGCGGCTGGCCGACCGCGACCTGACCTGGGCGTTGATCGGCCACCTCCAGACCAACAAGGTCGGTCGGGCGCTGCCCTTCGTCACCGAGCTGCACACGCTCGACTCGCTCCGGCTGGCCGAGACCCTCGACCGACGGCTGCAGGAGCAGGGTCGGGGGTTGGACGTCTTCGTCCAGGTCAACACCTCGGGGGAGGCGGCCAAGACCGGGCTCGCCCCCGAGGAGGTGGAGGCCTTCGTCCGCGGGCTGGCGCCCTTCACCGCGCTCCGGGTCCGCGGCCTGATGACGCTGGCGGTGCTCTCGCAGGACCGGGACGCGGTGGCCGCGTGCTTCGCCCGGCTCGCCGAGCTGCGGCGCCGGCTCCGCCAGCTCGACGGGGCGCCGGGCTCCTACGACGAGCTCTCCATGGGCATGTCCGGGGACTTCGAGCTGGCGATCGCGCACGGCGCGACCACCGTGCGGGTGGGGCAGACGCTCTTCGGGGCTCGCCCCGCCGTCACCTGACCCGGCGCCCGGCGCTGACGCCGGTCAGGGCAGGTTCTCGATCTCCACCGGCTGCACGTCGTCGGCGGGGGTGAACCCGAAGAGGCGGCCGAGGAAGTACTGCTGGGCCTCCAGGGACCGCCGGATGTTCTCCGCGCGCCGGAAGCCGTGGCCCTCACCGTCGAACATGATGAGCGCCATCGGCAGCCCCTTGCGGCGCGCCGCCTCCGCCATCTCCTCGGCCTGGGCCGGCGGGACGACCCTGTCCTCGGTGCCCTGCAGCAGCAGGATCGGCGCCGCGAGGGAGTCCACGTGGGTGAGCGGGGACCGCTCGAGGTACACCTCGCGGGCCTCGGGGTAGGGCCCCACCAGCCCGTCGAGGTAGCGGGACTCGAACTTGTGGGTGTCCAGGGCCAGTGCCTCCAGGCTGCCGACCCCGTACTGGCTGATCCCGGCGGCGAAGACGCTGGTGGAGGTGAGGGCCCGCAGCGTGGTGTAGCCCCCCGCGCTCCCGCCCTTGACGACCAGGCGGGCGGGGTCGGCGCGGCCCTGCTCACCCATGGCCAGGGCCCCGGCCGCGCAGTCGGCCACGTCGACCAGACCCCAGCGGCCCGACAGCCGCTCGCGGTAGGCCCGGCCGTAGCCCGTGCTGCCGCCGTAGTTCACGTCGAGCACCGCGTACCCGCGGGAGGTCCAGAACTGCTGCCCGAGCGCGAACGCCGGCGAGCTGAACGAGGTCGGGCCGCCGTGGGACAGGGTGATCAGGGGTGGGCGGGTGCCGTCGGGCGCCTCGAACTCCGCCGACGTGGGTGGGTAGTAGAACCCGTGGACCTCGCCCAGCGGGCTCGACCAGCTCACCGGCTCGGCCCGGGCCACCGAGCCCGGCGGCAGCTCCAGGTCGCTCGAGCGTCGTCGCTCGTCCCAGCTGGGGGTCCCGCCGGCGCCCGGCAGCGGTGGCCACGGCAAGACCGGAGGCCCGGTCGGGGTGCCTCAGCACGGCGGCCACCCGGTCGCCACCTACCGCGAGCTCGGTGGCCTCGGTCCCGTCGTCGGTCAGGGGGGTCAGCTCCCCGCTCGAGGTGGCGAGCAGGGCGAGCGACTGGATGCCGCTCCGGTTGACGGCGCAGACCAGCCGCTCGTCGTCGACCACGGCGTAGGGGTTCAGGCCGAGCACCCAGTCAGGCTCGGCGAACTCCGCCTCGGTGGGGTGGAGGGGACGCTCGGCACCGTCGGCGGACCAGGCGTAGAGGTTCCACCAGCCGCTCCGGTCGTCGACGAAGACGAGGGTGCCGTCCGGCGTCCAGCGGGGGTGCACCGCCGACACCCCCGGTCCCCCGGCCACCTCCCGGGTCGCCGTGACCTGCCAGCCCGTCGTGGCGTCCCCGGTCAGCTCCCCGACGTGGACGGTGGTGGCGTCCCAGGGCATGGCGGGGTGGTTCCAGGAGACCCAGGCCAGCCGGCCGTCGTCGGCGAGCTCGGGGGTCGAGCAGAAGTCCGTGCCGCCGACCAGGACCGTGCCGACGTCGAGGTCGCCCGCCGTGCCGCCGGGTCCAGGGCCACGGCGACGAGGGTGTTGACGCACTCACCCGCCCCCCGGTGGTCCTCGCGCACGGCCAGCACCAGGCCGCGCGCGGGGTGGACCCGTACGTCGGCGAACCGCACGTCGCCCGCCGAGGTGAGCGCGCGCGGCTCGCCGGTGCCGTCGACGCGGTAGAGCCGGCCGTCCGACATCTCGGAGTAGACGAGGACGCCGTCGCGGACCCCGTACGCACCGCCGCCGTACTCGTGGACGCGGGTGCGGACGTTGGCCGTCGGCGGGGTCGCCTCGACGGCCTCCCCGCCGGCCAGCGGGGCCCGCCACACGCCGCAGCGGCCGGCCTGCTCCGGGTGCGCCTCCAACCAGTAGAGGTCGGCGCCGTCGACCCGGACCTCGCTCAGCCCGACGCTCGCCGAGGTGAGCTGGTCGACCGTGACGGGGGAGGCCCAGGACCCGTAGGGCGCGGTGGTGGTCATGGCCTCAGCCTACGGACGGGCCTGGGGACGTGCCGTGCTCACGTCGCCTCGGCCGGCTCAACGGCCAGCGGCGGCCGCCTCGGCCCGGATCTGCGCTGCCGACGCCCGGCGCCAGCGGGCCTGGCTGGCCACGGCGATGACCGCCGCCAGCCCGGCGCCAGCAGCGGCTCCCCCGAAGGAGACACCGAGCCCCTGGAAGTCGATCAGCACCCCGGCGAGCGCGGTGCCGGCCGCTGCTCCCGTGGTGTTCGCGGCGGACAGAAAGGCCTGCGCCTCGTTGAGCCGGTGCTCCGGGGCCAGGTGGTCCAGCAGGCTCTGCTGCATGATCAAGGTCGGGGCGACGGTCGCGCCGGTCACCACCAGCACCGGGAAGACCAGCCACAGCGGCACCTTCGGCAGCCCCATCAGCACGGCCATCAGGGCCAGCATGACGGCGAAGAGAGCGAGCAGCACCGGCACCGCCCGACGTTCGTCGAAGGGCCAGGAGCGCATGCCGAAGACCAGTCCGCCCACCGCGCTGCCGCCGGCGATGGCCAGGAACAGCAGCCCGACCCGTTCGGTGCTGCCGAGCACCAGGCTGGCGGTGGCGGCCAGGGAGGTGTCCAGCTGCCCGAAGCCGATGCTCATGGCCAGCATCACCAGCAGCAGGGCGACCACCCCTGCGGCGGCCAGGGCCGAGCGGTGGTTGGGGACGGGGAGCCCGTCGTCGTCCAGCGCGGTGGGGGGTGCGGTCGAGGGGCGGGACCGGCGGGCGGCGCTGGTGAAGCAGTAGGCGAGGCTGCCGCTGGCCATGAAGGCCGCCGTGGCCAGCAGCGGCACGACGGGCGGGGACACCGCCAGCAGCAGCGACAGCAGCAGGGGGCCACCGACGAACAGCAGCTCCACCGAGGTGCCGTCCAGCGCGAAGGCCACCCGGCGGGAGTCGCGGTCGGGGAAGATGACCCGCCACGACGAGCGGAGAGCCGGGCTCATCGGCGGGTACGCGAAACCGCCCAGCGTCGCCAGCACGACCAGCACCACGGGCGGTGCCGTTCCCGCGGTGACCAGCGCCAGGGCGACGACGAGGCTGGAGCTGATCAGAGCGGTCGGCACCAGCACCCGCACCTGCCCGAACCGGTCCATCAGCCGGCCCCACAGGGGCGTGCCGACGGCGCTGCCGATGGCGTAGGCCCCGGTGACGAAGCCGGCCAGGCTGTAGGTGCCGCGCTCGCTCTCGACCAGCAGCAGCATCCCCAGCGGGGCCATCGAGAGCGGCAGCCGGGCCACGAAGGCGGCCAGGAAGGGGTTGCGGGCCGGGCCGTGCCGCAGCAGCCGCAGGTAGGCGTTCAGACCGGTGCCCAGCTCGGCCGACGGCGGGCGCCTGGGGGCGGAGCGGGAGACGTCGGGCACGTGCCCACGCTGCCACAGGGGTCGAGCCCTTGCACATCGCCGCGCGGCTCCACCGGCTCAGCCGGGCTGGTGCCGCCCGCTGTCGGTGTCGGCCGAGCCCTCGTGACCGAGGTGGGTGACGTGGGCCGGGACGACGACCTCGACCGCGTTGCGCTGGACCCGGAACTCCACCGGGCTCGCCGCGGAGATCTCGCCGTCGAGGTTCACCGGCTGCGGTCGGTCGGTGCTGAGGTGGAGCGCGGGGGTGACGACATGCTGCACGTGGTCGTGGTGGACCAGGTTGCCGTTGCGCAGCAGCCGGGCCAGGCTCAGGTGCTCGCTCAGCCGACCCGCGTGCACCGCGTAGATGTCGAGGGTGGCGTCGTCGATCCCGGCGTCCGGGGCGACGGTGTTCCCTCCGCCGTAGTGTCGGCCGTTCCCCACGGCCACCTGCAGGAGGTCGGTGAGCTCCAGTGGCTCGTGGTCGCCCTCGGGGAACTCCAGCCGGACGTCGAAGGGCTGGTGCTGCCGGTAGGCGCGAAGGGTCGCCACGGGGTAGGCCAGCGGCCCCAGCATCCGCTTGAGCCCCGAGCCCAGGGCGCCGGTGGCGCCCACCGACAGGCCGAGTGAGGCGACGTTGAGGAAGGGAGCACCGTTGGCCCGGCCCAGGTCCACGTCCACGACCTTGCCCGTGGTCAGGGCGCGCAGGGCGGGTTCCACGCCCGGCTTCAGGTCCAGGGTGCGGGCGAAGTCGTTGGCGGTGCCCAGGGCGATGACCCCGAGCACCGGGCGGGCCTCCCGCTCGACGTCGGCCAGGAGGCCCGCCACCGAGCCCACGGTGCCGTCGCCGCCGCCCACCACGACCAGCCGGCAGCTGGCCTCCACCGCCTCGGCCACCGCCTCGGGCAGCTGGGCGGGGTCCTGCATCAGCGCGAACCTGACCACGTCCAGCCCGGCCGAACGGAGGCCGTCCAGGGTCTGCTCGAAGGCGGCCGCGCCGCGCCGCGAGCCGCCGTTCACCAGCAGGGCGACGGGCTCGTGCGGGACTGGTCGGCTCATGGGGCTGAGCCTAGGAGGTCTTCCCGTGCGTGACCTGTGAACGGGCTCCCAGGGCTGCGCGCACCCGCGACTGCGTCGTGCTTGAGGCTCCTGTGACCCATGGTGCAGACTGGTGGCGTTCCACCTGCGTGTTCGACCGGCTCCTGAGGATGTCGGGGAAGGCAGCTCTCGCGCTGTCGGTCGATGCACGAGGAGGAACAGATGAGCACGACCCGTGGAGTCCTGTACATCCACTCCGCGCCGTCAGCCTTGTGCCCGCACATCGAGTGGGCGGTCGGCGGCGTCTTTGGCATGCCCGTCCCCCTGACGTGGACGGCGCAGCCGACCGAGCGTGCGTCGTACCGGTGCGAGCACACCTGGACGGGCCCGGTGGGTACCGCGGCACGGCTGGCCAGCGCCTTGAAGGGCTGGCAGAAGGTGCGCTTCGAGGTGACCGAGGAGCCCACGTCGCTGTCGGAGGGCGAGCGCTACTCCTACACCCCGAGCCTGGGGGTCTTCCACGCCGTCACCGGCCTGCACGGCGACATCCTCGTGCCCGAGGACCGGGTACGGCACGCGATCGCCGCGGCCGCCGTCGGCGGTCCTGACCTGGCCACCGGGCTCGGGCAGCTGCTCGGCCAACCCTGGGACGAGGAGCTGGAGCCGTTCCGGCACGCCGGTGACGGTGGCGCCGTCCGCTGGTTGCACGAGGTCGTCTAGCCGCTCCTGCGGGATCCGCGCTCCGGTCGGCGTTACGCGGGCGCAACGCCGACGCGGCAGAATGTCCCGGTGACGTCGGACCTTCCCCCACGCCCGCGTCCGGCCACGGCTGAGCACCGCCGCCTCGCCGAGTCCGCGGACGCCGCCGACCCGTGGCGCCGCTGGGGGCCCTACGTCGCGGGGCGGCAGTGGGGGACGGTCCGCGAGGACTACTCCGCCGCCGGGAGCGCCTGGGACTCCTTCCCCTTCGACCACGCCTACGCCCGCGCCTACCGCTGGGGCGAGGACGGGCTGGGGGCGGTCTGCGACCGCTTCGGCTTCGTCAACCTCGGTCTGGCGCTGTGGAACGGCCGCGACCCGATCCTCAAGGAACGGCTCTTCGGCCTGACCAACGACGAGGGCAACCACGGCGAGGACGTCAAGGAGCACTTCTGGGCGCTGGACTGCACGCCCACCCACAGCTGGATGCAGTGGCTCTACCGCTACCCCCAGGCGGCCTACCCCTACGAGCAGCTGCGGGAGGAGAACGCGGCGCGCGGCCGCGACGAGCGCGAGTTCGAGCTCGCCGACACCGGGGTGCTGGACGGCAACCGCTTCTTCGACGTCCTGGTCAGCTACGCCAAGGCCAGTCCCGATGACCTGCTGATGACGGTCTCGGCGACCAACCACGGACCGGACCCGGCGCCGCTGGAGCTGATCCCGCAGCTCTGGCTGCGCAACACCTGGGGGTGGGGGCGCGACGAGCGCCGCACCTCGATCGAGCCGCTGGCGCTGGATGGGGAGCCCGGCCTCACCGCGGTCCGGCTGCCGCACGAGCACCTCGGGGTGCTCCACCTGGCCGCGGAGGGGGCGCCCGAGGTGGTCTTCTGCGACAACGAGACCAACCGGCTCAAGCTGTTCGGCACCGGCATGAACGCGTCGCGCTACACCAAGGACGGCATCAACGACCACGTGGTGCACGGAGCCCGCGACGCCGTCACCCACCGCGGGGGCAGCAAGGTCGGCTTCCGCTACACGCTTCGCCGAGGTGGCGCCCGGGGCCACCGTCACGGTCCGGCTGCGGCTGCAGCCGGCGCGTGCCGGACGCGGACCACCTTCGGCGACGGCTACGACGGCCGTGCGAGCCGCGCGTCGCTCAGAGGCCGACGAGTTCTACGCCACCGTCATCCACCCCGGGCTCGACGCCGACGACACCCACGTCGCCCGGCGCGCCTACGCCGGGCTGCTCTGGGGCAAGCAGCTGTACCGCTACGACGTGCGAGCAGTGGCTGGAGGGCGACCCGGCCGAGCCCGCCGCCGGCCCCGGCCCGGCGCCAGGCCGGGCGCCCGCAACCTGCACTGGCAGCACCTGTCGCTGGCCGACGTCATCTCGATGCCCGATGAGTGGGAGTACCCCTGGTTCGCCGCCTGGGACACCGCCTTCCACACCATCCCGCTGGCCCACGTCGACCCAGCCTTCGCCAAGGAGCAGCTGGTCCTGATGTGCCGGGAGTGGGCGATGCACCCCAACGGCCAGCTCCCGGCCTACGAGTGGGACTTCGGCGACGTCAACCCCCCGGTGCACGCCTGGGCCGCCTGGCACGTCTACCGCATCGACGGCTACCGCGACCGCGAGTTCCTCATCCGGATCTTCACCAAGCTGCTGCTCAACTTCTCCTGGTGGGTCAACCGACAGGACGCGGAGGGGTCGAACCTGTTCGAGGGCGGCTTCCTGGGGATGGACAACATCGGCCTGTTCAACCGCTCCGCCCCGCTGCCGCCCGGCTTCCGGCTCGAGCAGTCCGACGCCACCAGCTGGATGGCGTTCTACTCCCAGCAGATGTTCAAGATCGCGCTCGAGCTGTCCCGCTTCGACTCCGCCTGGGACGACACCGCCACCAAGTTCCTCGAGCACTTCCTCTCCATCGCCCGCGCCATGGGAGCCTTCGGCAGCCGGAGCATCTCGCTGTGGCACGAGCAGGACGGCTTCTACTACGACGTGCTCGTCGAGCCTGACGGCCGCGCCCACCACCTGCGCGTCCGCTCCATGGTCGGCCTGCTGCCGCTGCTGGGTGCGACCGAGGTGCCGTCCTGGATGGAGGAGGAGTGTCCCGGCGTCGGCGAGCGACTGCGCTGGCTGCAGAAGCGACGGCCCGGCCTGGTCGGGCCGCTGCTCACCGAGCAGTCCGGGGAGGACGGGACCGGGAGGGGTCAGCGCCGCCTGCTGTCGATGGTCGACCCGGTGCGCCTGCGCCGGATCCTGGAGCGGATGTTCGACCCCGAGGAGTTCCTCTCCCCGTACGGCATCCGCTCCCTGTCCAAGGCCTACACCGATCCGGTGCGAGTTCGAGTTCCACGGGCGCAAGACCTCGATCGAGTACGAGCCCGGGGAGAGCCGGACCGGCATGTTCGGCGGCAACTCCAACTGGCGCGGGCCCGTGTGGTTCCCCGTCAACGTGCTGCTGGCCGACAAGCTGCGGACCTACGGCCGCCACTTCGGCGACTCGTTCCTGATCGAGATCCCCACCGGCTCGGGCGTCACCGAAGACCCTGACCGAGGCCGCCGACCTCGTCGACGGGGGGCTGACCGCCCTGTTCCGGACGGTCGAGGGCCGCCGACCCAGCGACGGGAAGCGGATCGAGGCCAGCGCCGACCCGCTGTGGGCTGCCCACCCGACCTTCTGCGAGTTCTTCGACGGCGACACCGGCGAGGGGCTCGGGGCCACCCACCAGACCGGGTGGACGGCCCTGGTCGCCCACCTGCTCAACCCGCGACTGCCGCCCGACCCCCGCCGGCAGGGCTGGGGCTGACGTTCGCGCCGACTTGTCAGCGGCAGTGGCGGCCAGGGCCGCCACCAGTGCTGACAAGTCGGCCGAGGGCGAGCGTCAGAGGGGGATGTTGGTGTGGGCGCCGCGGGTGCCGTGGTCGGCGTCGCGGATGGCGGCGGCGAGCGCCGAGCGGGTGGCGGCCGGTAGCACGATCTCGTCGACGACGCCGATCTCGACGGCCTTCTCGACGCCGCCGGCGATCCGCTCGTGCTCGGCGGCCAGCTCGGCCTCCACCTGGGGGCGGACGTCGTCGGCCACGGCGGCGAGCTTGCGCCGGTGCAGGATGCGCACCGCGGCGACGGGTCCCATCACCGCGACCTCGGCGCCGGGCCAGGCGAACACCTTGGTGGCGCCCAGCGAGCGGGCGTTCATGGCGATGTAGGCGCCGCCGTAGGCCTTGCGCGTGACCAGGGTGACCCGGGGAACGACGGACTCGGCGAAGGCGTGCAGCAGCTTGGCCCCCCGCCGGACGACGCCGTCCCACTCCTGCCCGACGCCGGGCAGGTAGCCGGGCACGTCGACGAGCACGACCAGCGGGACGCCGAAGGCGTCGCACAGGCGGACGAAACGGGCGGCCTTCTCCGCGCTCAGGGAGTCCAGGCAGCCGCCGAGCCGCAGCGGGTTGTTCGCGACGACGCCGACCGTCCGGCCGCCGAGCCGGCCCAGGGCGACGGTGACGTTGGGGGCCCAGCGGGCGTGCAGCTCGACCGTCGAGCCCTCGTCGAGGACGCCGTTGATCAGCGGGTGGACGTCGTAGGCCCGCCGCGGTGACTCGGGCAGCAGCGCCGCCAGGTCGACGTCGGCCACCTCGACCTCGGTGGTGCCCTGGCTGGCCAGCAGGGTGGTGATGTTCCGGCCCTGCAGCAGGGCGTCGGCCTCGTCCTCGGCGACCAGGTGGACCACACCGGAGCGGCGTCCGTGGGTGTCGGGGCCGCCGAGCCGGAGCATGTCGACGTCCTCGCCGGTGACCGAGCGGACCACGTCGGGACCGGTGACGAAGATCCGGCCCTCGGGGGCCAGGACCACGACGTCGGTCAGGGCCGGTCCGTAGGCCGCGCCACCCGCGGCGAAGCCGAGGACGATGGAGATCTGCGGGATGCGGCCCGACGCCTGCGTCATGGCGTGGAAGATCCGGCCGACCGCATGCAGCGACAGCACGCCCTCGGCCAGCCGCGCACCACCGGAGTGCCAGATGCCGAGGACCGGCACCCCGTCGGCCATGGCACGCTCGTAGGCCTGCACGACGACCTCGCAGCCCTGCACCCCCATGGCCCCGCCCATCACGGTGGCGTCGGAGCAGAAGGCGACGACCCGGCAGCCGTTGATGGTGCCGACCGCGGCGAGCATCCCCGAGTCGTCGTCGGGCGTGATCAGCTCGACCGACCCCTCGTCGAGCAGCTCGCGCAGCCGGAAGTTGGGGTTGCGCGGGTCCTGGTCCCGGGGGAGCTTGACCTTGGCCGGCGGGGCAGCCGGGGTCGCGGGAGCCGGGGCGGGGGCGGTGGTGGTCATGGTCAGGCTCCTGTGGCGAAGGCGTTGGTGAAGGCGACGGCCACGTTGTGGCCACCGAAGCCGAACGAGTTGTTGATGGCGGCGAGATCACCCGAGGGCAGGTCGCGCACCGTGGTGGCGATGTCGGCCCGCAGGTCGGCCTCAGGGTCCTCCAGGTTGATCGTCGGCGGCACCTTGCGGTGGTGCAGGGCCAGCAGGGTGGCCATCGACTCCAGGGCGCCGGCGGCGCCGAGCAGGTGCCCGGTCATCGACTTGGTGCCGGTGACGACGGCCTCGGTCTGCTCGCCGAGGGCCTGCCGGATCGAGCTGAGCTCGGTCAGGTCGCCCTGGGGGGTGGAGGTGGCGTGGGCGTTGACGTGCACGATGTCGCGCGAGGAGAGGTCGGCCTCGTGCAGCGCCCGCATCATCGCCCGGGCCTGGGTGTCCCCGGCCGGGTTCGGCTGCACCATGTCGTGGGCGTCGGCGGTGATCCCCGCACCGGCCAGCTCGCCGTAGATCCGCGCACCGCGCGCCTGGGCGTGCTCGAGGGTCTCCAGCACGAGCATGACGGCTCCCTCGCCCAGCACGAAGCCGTCGCGGTCGACGTCCCAGGGCCGGGAGGCGCGCTCGGGCTCGTCGTTGCGCCGGCTCATCGCCTGCATGTTGGCGAAGCAGGCGATCGGCATCGGGTGGATGACGCTCTCGGTCCCGCCGGCCACCACGACGTCGGCCCGGCCGAGGCGGATCTGGTCGAGGGCGTGCGCCAGGGCCTCGTTGCTGGAGGCGCAGGCCGAGACCGGGGTGGAGGCGAAGGCCTGGGCGCCGAGCCGCAGGCTGACGTTGCCCGCGGAGGCGTTGGCCATCAGCATCGGGATCGAGAGCGGGCTGACCCGGCGGGCACCCTTCTCCTTCTGCACGTCCCACTGCCCGAGCAGGGTGTTGAGGCCTCCGATGCCGCTGGCGATGGAGACGCCCGAGCCGGGCCCGCTCGACGGGGTTCTCCTCCTTGAGCCCGTACCCCGCGTCGCCCCAGGCCTCCAGGGCGGCGACGACGGCGAGCTGCGCCGAGCGGTCCAGGCGGCGGGCCTCGACCCGCGGGAGCACCTCGCCCGGGGCGACGGCGACGGGGGCGGCGATCTTCACGGGCAGCTCGTCGGCCCAGTCGGCCTCGATGCGGCGGACGCCGGAGCGTCCGGCGAGCAGGGCGTCCCAGGTGCTGGGGGCGTCCCCGCCGAGCGGGGTGGTGGCGCCGAGACCGGTGACGACCACGCGGATCCGGGACATGTCAATCTCCTGCCAGGTGGTGCGTTCTGAGCGGGTGGGTCGAGGATGATCATGGTCCGCAGGATCCTGCGGACCATGATCACGAGTCGTGGGTCAGGAAGCGGCGCGCTCGATGTAGGCCACGGCGTCCCCGACGGTCTTGAGGTTCTTGGCCTCCTCGTCGGGGATGCTCACGCCGAACTTCTCCTCGGCCGCGTAGATGATCTCGACCATCGAGAGCGAGTCCACGTCGAGGTCGTCGGTGAAGGACTTGTCGAGCTGGACGTCGTCGGTGGGGACACCGGCGACCTCGTTGACGATCTCGGCGAGGTCGGTGCGGACTTCTTCGGTGGTGGGCATGAGCTTTCTCCTTCGTCTGGGGGTGGTGCTGCAGGAACCGGTGTCGTGCAGGGTCGTGCGTCGGCCCGGGCCGGTCGGTCAGGGGAGCAGGATGACCTGTCCCGCGTAGACCAGACCGGCGCCGAAGCCGATGATCAGGCAGGTCTGGCCGCTGCGGGCCTGACCCGACTCGAGCAGCGTCTCGATCGCCAGCGGGATCGAGGCGGCCGAGGTGTTGCCGTGGTTGATGATGTCGCGGGCGATGACCACGTCGGAGGGCAGCTTGAGCGCCTTGAACATGGCGTCGGTGATGCGGTTGTTGGCCTGGTGGGGCACGAAGACGTCGAGGTCCTCGGGCTGCAGGCCGGCGGCGTCGAGCACCTCGGCCGCCGCCTTGGCCATGGTGAAGGCCGCCCACTTGAAGACCGGGTTGCCGTTCATCCGCATCACCGGGTACAGCGGCTCGCCGTTCTCGTGCGCGGCCGGGTCCATGGCCACGTCCCAGGCCTCGGTCTGGGCGATCAGGTCGGCTCCCTCTCCGTCGGAGCCCCACACCACCGGGCCGATGGCCGGGACGTCGCTGGGGCCGACCACCGCCGCGCCGGCGCCGTCGGCGAAGATGAAGGCCGTCGACCGGTCGTGCTTGTCGGTGATGTCGGTCAGCCGCTCCACGCCGATGACCAGCACGTGCTTGGAGGCGCCGGACCGGATGAACGAGTCCGCCATCGCCGTCCCGTAGCAGAAGCCGGCGCAGGCCGCGGAGATGTCGAAGGCCGCGGCGTTCGTGGCCCCCAGCTCGCTCGCGATGGTGGTGGCGATGGCCGGGGTCTGGTGCAGGTGGCTCACCGTGGCCACGATGACGGTGTCGATCTGACCGGCCTCGACGCCCGCCCGCTCCATCGCCTTGCGGGCGGCGGCCTGGCTCATCATCGACACGGTCTCGTCGTCGGAGGCCCACCGGCGCTCGGTGATGCCGGACCGGGTGCGGATCCACTCGTCCGAGGAGTCGATGTAGGTGCAGATCTCGGCGTTGTCCACCACGCGGCGCGGGCGGTACCCGCCGACGCCCATGATCTTGGAGTACTGCGCTCCGGTGGAGACCTTCAGGGTGCTCATCGCGTGACCTCCGTCGCGTCGGCCGACTCCACCATGGGGTGGAGGCGGATCAGGGGCTGACCGGGGGAGACGGGGTCGCCGTCCTCGACCAGCCACTCGACGACGATGCCGCCGTGCGGCGCGTTGACCGCGATGTCGTCGCGCCGGTTCTTCACCACCCCGACGGTGCTGTCCGACGGGAGCACGGTGTCGGCCTCGATGTCCTCGGTCCGGGTGAACTGGCCCTTCCCCGGGGAGACCACCAGCCGCCAGGTCGGGTTGCCCGGCGATCGGGGAGGACGACGCCGCTCCGCCGTGCCGGCGCACGAACTCCATCGCCTCCTCGAGCTGGTCGGGGGTGTTGAGGGCGAACAGCTCGACGCCCTTGAGGTTGCGCTTGGCGATGCCGGTGAGCGTGCCGGCGGGCGGCATCTCGAGCAGCCCCGTGACGCCGAGGTCGGCCATCGCCGCCATGCACAGGTCCCAGCGGACCGGCGCGGCGAGCTGGCCGACGAGCCGGCGCAGCACCTGCTGGCCGTCGTGGACGACCTGGCCGTCGGCGTTGGAGAGCAGCCGGGCGCGCGGGTCGTGGGTGGAGATCGCGCGCGCCAGTCCGGCCATCCGGGTGACGGCGGGCTGCATGTGCACGGTGTGGAAGGCGCCGGCCACGCTGAGCGGGATCAGCCGGGCGCGCTTCGGGGGAGCGGCCGCCAGTGCGGCCAGCTGCTCCAGGGTGCCGGCGGCGACGACCTGGCCGCTGCCGTTGTGGTTCGCCGCGGTGAGCCCGTGGGCGTCGAGAGCGGCCAGCACCTCCTCGGCGTCCCCGCCGATCACCGCGGTCATCGAGGTGGGGGTGGCCGCGCTGGCCGCCGCCATGGCGCGGCCGCGTTCGCGGACGAACACCATGGCCTGCTCGGCCGAGAGCACGCCGACGCCGGCCGCGGCGGTCACCTCACCGACGGAGTGGCCGGCGGCGACCCCGATGAAGGGGAAGGCGTCGGCGGGGTGCGGGAACAGCTCCAGGGCTGCCAGGAGCCCGGCGGCGACCAGCAGCGGCTGGGCCACCGCGGTGTCCCGGATCGTCTCCGCGTCGGCCTTCGTCCCGTAGTGGGCCAGGTCGAGGCCGGAGACCGCCGACAACCACTCGAGCCGGTCGGCGAAGGATGGTTCGGAGACCCAGGGCTGCAGGAAGCCGGGTTGTTGAGCGCCCTGTCCGGGCGCGACGATCGCGAGCACGCCTTTACTCTTTCGTGACCTTGCGCCCCAGGGCGTGCAGGGACACGACCAAAGTTCCGCCGGGACTTTGTCGGGTTCTCACAACGCCTTCCGGAGCGGGTGAGGGCCCGCACAGCACCCGGCGGGGAGGCGGTCTGCCGTGGCGGTACGCGGCGGCTCAGCCCAGCGGCGGGCCGTCCCCATGACGGAGCCGGAGCTGGGCGAGGGGTCGAGGCCCTCCTTCAGGTGCGCGACGGCGGTGTCGTTGCTGCCGCCGGCCAGCTCGAGGCCGGCTAGGCGTCGGCCGGCTCCTCGCGGCGCGAGCCCGGCAGCAGCCGGCCCAGGGTGAGCGCCAGTCGCAGGGCGTAGGCGTCCCGGGGATCGGTGGGGCTGTAGCCGGTGACCTCGTGGATGCGCCGGAGCCGGTACCGCACCGTGTTGGCGTGCACGAACAGGAGCCGGGCGGCCGCCTCGACCGAGAGACCCTGGTCGAGGAAGGTGACGAGCGTCTCCAGCAGCCCACCCCCCGCCGCCTGCAGGGGGTCGTACAGGTCGCGGGCGAGAGCCCGGCGGGCGTGGCCGTCGCCGGAGAGAGCGCGCTCGGGCAGCAGGTCGGAGGAGGCGACGGGCCGTGGGGCCTCGGGCCAGCCCGCCGCGGCGCGGAAGGCCGACAGCGCCTCCCGGGCGCTGGCCGAGGCCTCCATCAGGTGGTCCACCGGCGGCCCCACCACGACCGGCCCCGGCCCGAAGGCGGAGGCGAACGTCGCGGCCACCTCGGCGGCCCGGCCCGGGGACGTGAGCTCGGCGCCCCCGAGCACCACCACCATCCGGTCACCCTGGACGGCGCCGAGCATGTCGGTGCCGGCGATGGCGGCGGCGTGCCGGATGGTCTCGAGCGCCTGACCGCTGTCGCGCTCGGGCGCCGGTCCCACGACGACGACGGCGGCCGCGGTGGAGTGCCAGCCCAGCGTCGAGGCCCGGGACAGCACCGTCTCGTCGGTCTCCCCGCGCAGGACCGCGTCGACGGTGAGCGCCTCGAGCCGGGCGTCCCACGCGCCTCGCAGCTCGGCGGCTCGGGCGTAGATCTCGGCGGCCGAGAACGCCACCTCGCGGCTGTACTGGACGATGGCCGCGTGCAGGATGGGCCGGTCCGCCCGGGGCATGACCTCGTCGATCTGGTCCTCCACCACCTCGATCGTGGTGCGGACGAGCTCGACGGTCTGGTAGAGCGAGATCCGCCGGGCCAGCTCGCGGGGGGCCGACCCGAAGACCTCCGACGTCACCGGCCCCGCCGGTTCGGGCTCGGCGAACCAGCGCACGAAGCCGTCGATGCCCGCCTGGGCGACCAGGGTGACCCACGAGCGGTGCTCGGCGCTCAGGCGGCGGAACCAGGCGTGCCGCTGCTCCATCTCCCCGACGGTGGCCGTGGTCATCGCCCCCGTGACGCCCGAGAGCCGCTTGGCGATGGTGGCCCGGGTCTTGGCCGAGGGGAGGAGGGACTTGTTGATCCCCCGGGTCGTCGCGGCCATAGGCTGACTGTAGTGCTGGGAGCCCGTCGTCCTGGCCGCCGACGGAGGGGAGCGGGTGCGGTGTGAGCGACCTGGAGACGAGGCCGCCCGAGCAGCGGCTGGCCTGTCCGGAGCCGGGGGTCGGCGAGGAGCTGCGCCTGAGCGCCCGCCGCGTCTACCTGGGCAAGACCACCGAGGTCGCCCGCCTGCTGCCCGACCGGCAGGTCCGCATGATCGGTGCCTGGTGCTTCCTCGACCACTACGGTCCCGAGGACCTCGGCGACTCACCCGGCATGCGGGTCTGGGCCCACCCGCACACGGGCCTGCAGACCGTCAGCTGGCTGCTGGAGGGGGAGATCGAGCACCGCGACAGCGTCGGGTCGCACGTCGTGGTGCGTCCCGGGGAGCTCCACCTGATGACCGCGGGAGCCGGGATCGTGCACAGCGAGCTCTCACCGGCCGACCGGCCGCCGAGGATGCACGGCCTGCAGCTCTGGGTGGCGCTGCCCGAGGCCACGCGGAACGGCGAGCCGCGCTTCGAGTCGGTGACCGACCTGCCCGAGCTGACCCGTGAGGGCCTTCGCGGACGCGTGCTGCTGGGCGCCGTCGACGGCGTCCGCTCTCCCGCCAACACCTCCTCACCCCTCTGCGCCGCTGACCTGGTGCTGGAACCCGGCGCCGACGTCGAGCTCGTCCTCGACTCGGCCTTCGAGCACGGCGTCGTCGTGGTCGAGGGGGAGGCCACGGCCGCCACCACCGACGCCGTCGTCGACCAGCTGGTCTACCTCGGTCCGGGACGCTCGGCGCTGCGGCTGCGCACCGTGACCGGCGCGCGGCTGATGCTGCTCGGTGGCGAGCCGTTCGCGGAGGAGATCGTCATGTGGTGGAACTTCGTCGGCCGCAGCCACGAGGAGGTCGTCGGCTACCGGGAGGCCTGGGAGCGCCGCGACGCACGGTTCCCTCCGGTGGTCGAGCGCGGCGAGCGCGTCATGGAGGCGCCGCCGCTGCCGTCGGTCCCGCTCAAGGCGCGTCCGAGCCGGCGGCCGGTCTCGTGAGCGGTGACCCCGGTCCGGCCGTCGCGGCCCTGCGGGAGATCGGCTTCCTGCTCGAGAGGTCGCGCTCGGACACCTTCCGCGTCAAGGCCTACCGGGGCGCGGCGGACGTGCTCGAGGCGATGGCCCCGGCGCAGGTGGAGGAGCACCAGACCGGAGGCAGCTGGGGCACGGTGGCGGGCGTCGGTCCCAAGACCGCGGCCGTGATCACCCAGGCCCTGGCCGGCGACGTCCCCGCCTACCTGCAGTCGCTCCGGGAGGCGAAGGCGCCGCTGGTCGAGGGGGGCACCCGGATGCGGGCCGCCATGCGGGGCGACCTGCACGTGCACTCCACCTGGTCCGACGGCGGCAGCCCGCTGGAGGAGATGATGAGCACTGCCCGCGACCTCGGGCACGAGTACTGCGCGATCACCGACCACTCGCCGCGGCTCAAGGTGGCCCGCGGGCTGAGCGCTGAAAGGCTGCGTGAACAGATCGGCGTCACCCGCGCGCTCGGAGAGCGGTTGGCCCCGTTCCGGGTGCTGCAGGGCATCGAGGTGGACATCCTGGAGGACGGGGGGCTCGACCAGTCCGACGAGCTCCTGGCCGAGCTCGACGTCGTCGTCGCCAGCGTCCACTCCAAGCTCCGCTCCGACTCCGAGACGATGACCCACCGGATGGTGGGCGGCATCGCGAACCGGCGGACCAACGTCCTGGGGCACTGCACCGGGCGGCTGGTGGAGGGGGAGCGCGGCACCCGCCCGCCGTCGACGTTCGACGCCGAGGTGGTGTTCGAGGCGTGCCGCACCTTCGGCGTGGCCGTGGAGATCAACTCCCGTCCCGAGCGTCGGGACCCTCCGACCGCTCTGCTGCAGCTGGCGGTGGACATGGGGTGCCTGTTCTCCATCGACACCGACGCGCACGCGCCCGGTCAGCTGGACTTCCAGATCTACGGCTGTGCCCGCGCCGAGGAGATGGGCATCGACCCCGACCGGGTCATCAACACCTGGCCGGTGGAGCGGCTGCTCGAGTTCTGCGCCCGCTGAGCCGGCGTCGCCCGGCGCCTGGATAGGGTCGCCTCCGTGGACGACTTCTCGCTGGCTGCCGACCTCGTCCGGGAGGCCGGGATGCTGGCCGACCGCATGCTCGGGGAGGGTCTGGAGACCCACTACAAGACCTCGGTGTCCGACGTGGTGTCCGCCGCAGACCACGCCGCCGAGGAGCTGGTGGTCCGCCGGCTCACCGAGGCCCGGCCGGACGACGGTCTGATCGGTGAGGAGGGCCACACCCGCCCCGGGCAGCGCACCTGGTACGTCGACCCCGTCGACGGCACCTACAACTTCCTGTCCGGCATCCCCTACTGGTGCTCGGCCGTCGGCCTGGTCGACGCCGAGGGTCCGGTCGCCGGAGCCGTCTACTACCCGGCCCGCGACGAGCTGTGGGTCGGCGGGCGGGACCACCCGACGACCCTCAACGGGGTGCCCGTCGCGCCGCTGGTCGACCGTCCGCTCGAGGCCGTGTCGGTGGCCACCTACTTCCACCCGCGGTACACCAGGGACCCGGACCGGGCCGCACCCTGGCAGGCCGCGACCAACAGCTCAGCGGCGGTCCGGATGCTCGGCTCGGCCTCGGTCGACCTGTCGGGCGTGGCCACCGGTCGGCTCGGCCTGTTCCTCCAGGGCAACCTGAGCCCCTGGGACTGGTACCCCGGCGCCGCGCTGGTCCTGGGTGCGGGCGGCGTCGCCGAAGAGGTCCAGACGCCGGGCATGACCTGGCTGGTGGCCGGCAACCGGCAGGCCGTCGCCGACGCCCGCGCCGCACTGACCGGCGCCTCGCCCTGACGCCGAACGCGCAGCAAGCCGAGGCCGGACGGGGCGCCGCCGAACGGAGGAGGAGCGGGGAGACACGCTTTTCCGTCTCCCCGCGACGACGACGTCGGCGGGTCAGAGCCCCGTCCGCGCCCGAGCGGAGCGAGGGCAGAAACTACGCTCCGGCGCCCTCCTGGGCGACGTGGGCGACGGCCGTCGGGTCGCCCAGCTGGTAGGAGTCGTAGGCCTTCTTGGCCGCGGCGGCGTCGTACTGGCCCTCACGCGCGAGCGTCTCCAGGGTGGCCACGACGATCGACTCGGCGTCGACCTGGAAGAACCGGCGTGCGGCCGCCCGGGTGTCGGCGAACCCGAACCCGTCGGTGCCGAGCGAGCACCAGGGCTGGTGCACCCAGGGTCGGATCTGGTCCTGGACGGCCCGCATGTAGTCGCTGACCGCGACCACCGGCCCGGCAGCGCCGTGCAGCGTCCGGGTGACGTAGGGGTAGCGGCGCTCCTCGTCGGGATGGTTGAGGTTCCACTCCTCGGTCTCCAGGCCGTCGCGCCGCAGCTCGTTCCACGACGTCACCGACCACACGTCGGCGGCCACGCCCCACTCGTCGGCCAGCATCTGCTGCGCCTTGACGGCAGCCGGCATCGAGACCCCTGACGCGAGCAGCTGGGCGCGCGGGCGGTCGTCCCCGTCGAGGGAGGAGGTGTTGAACCGGTAGAGGCCCTTGAGCAGCGCGTCGACGTCGAGGTCGGCAGGGGCGCCGGGCTGGAAGACCGGCTCGTTGTACATCGTGATGTAGAAGATGACGTTCTCACCGTCGGGGTGCGCCTCGTCCCCGTGGCCGTACATGCGGCTCAGGCCGTTCTGGACGATGTAGCCCATCTCGTAGGCGAATGCCGGGTCGTAGTGCACGATCGCCGGGTTGGTGCTGGCCAGCAGCGGGGAGTGCCCGTCCGCGTGCTGCAGCCCCTCGCCGGTCAGCGTGGTGCGGCCTGCGGTGGCGCCCAGCAGGAAGCCGCGCGCCATCTGGTCGGCCATGGCCCAGATCGAGTCGCCGGTCCGCTGGAAACCGAACATCGAGTAGAAGATGTAGAACGGGATCATCGGCTCGCCGTGGACGCTGTGCGCCGACCCGGCCGCGATGGTCGATCCCATGGCGCCCGCCTCGGAGATGCCCTCGTGCAGCATCTGGCCCGACGAGCTCTCCTTCCACGACAGCAGCATCTTGCGGTCGACCGACTCATAGGTCTGCCCGTGAGGGTTGTAGATCTTGGCGGTCGGGAACATGGAGTCCATGCCGAAGGTCCGGAACTCATCCGGCGCGATCGGCACGATGCGGTGCCCGATCTCCTTGTCGCGCATGAGGTCGCGCAGGAGACGGACGAAGGCCTGCGTGGTGGCGACCTTGGTCTTCTCCCCGGGCGACTCCATCAGCGGGGCGTACACCTCGTCGCCGGGCAGCTGGAGGCTCATCGGCTTGACCCGCCGCTCGGGGACGTAGCCGCCGAGGGCGCGACGGCGGTCCTGCAGGTAGGTGATCTCGTCGGAGTCCGCGCCCGGGTGGAAGTAGGGCGGGTTGTACGGGTCCTCGAGCTGGCTGTCGGGGATGTCGAGGTAGAGCCGGTCACGGAAGGCCTTGAGGTCCTTCGTCGTCAGCTTCTTCATCTGGTGGGTGGCGTTCTTGCCCTCCAGGGCGTCGATCGTCCAGCCCTTCACCGTCTGGGCCAGGATGACCGTCGGCTGGCCCACGTGGTCCTGCGCGGACTTGAAGGCGGCGTAGACCTTGCGGTAGTCGTGCCCGCCACGGGACAGGACCTTGATCTCGTCGTCGCTCATCCCCGAGACCATCTTCTGCAGGCGGGGGTCGTCGAAGAAGTTCCCGCGGATGTAGGCGCCGTCCTCGACCAGGTAGGTCTGGAACTGCCCGTCCGGGGTGGTGTTCATCTTGTTGACCAGGGCGCCGTCGCGGTCGGCCGCGAGCAGCGGGTCCCAGTCCCGGCCCCAGAGGACCTTGATGACGTTCCAGCCGGCACCCAGGAAGTAGGACTCGAGCTCCTGGACGATCTTCCCGTTGCCCACGACGGGCCCGTCGAGCTGCTGCAGGTTGCAGTTCACGACCCAGGTGAGGTTGTCCAGGCCCTCGCGGGACGCCACCCGGATGGCGCCGAGCGACTCCGGCTCGGCCATCTCGCCGTCGCCCAGGAACGCCCAGACGCGCTGCTCGGAGGTGTCCTTGATGCCGCGGTTGTGCAGGTAGCGGTTGAAGCGCGCCTGGTAGATGGAGTTGATGCCGGTGAGCCCCATGGAGACGGTCGGGAACTCCCAGAACTTGGGCATCAGCCGCGGGTGGGGATAGGAGGAGAGGCCCTGGCCGACGCCGCGCGAGACCTCCTGCCGGAAGCCGTCGAGGTCCTCGGCTCCCAGCCGGCCCTCGAGGAAGGCGCGGGCGTAGACGCCGGGCGAGGCGTGACCCTGGATGAAGACCTGGTCACCGCCACCGGGGGCGTCCTTGCCGCGGAAGAAGTGGTTGAAGCCGACCTCGTACAGGCTGGCCGCGCTCTGGTAGGTGGCGATGTGGCCGCCGACCTCGAGGCCCTTGCGGTTGGCCTTGCTGACCATGATCGCGGCGTTCCAGCGGATGTAGGCCCGCAGCCGGCGCTCGATGTGCTCGTCACCGGGGAACCACGGCTCGGCCTCGGCCGGGATGGTGTTGACGTAGTCGCTGCTGCGGAGCGCCGGCAGCCCGACCTGGGACGCGCGGGCGCGCTCGAGGAGCTTCAGCATGATGTAGCGGGCGCGGTTCTTGCCCTTCTCCTCGAGCAGGCCGTCCAGGGACTCCAGCCAGTCAGAGGTCTCGTCCGGGTCGATGTCCGGGATCTGGCTGAGCAGACCTTCAGCGGTGATGGCCGGACGAGTTCCGGGCTTGGCCATGCGAGCTCCTCACGATCTCCAGCGACGGGAACGCTGGCATTCTCCAGGGACGTCTGGATGGGACAGCACCCCATCCTGTCACCTGGCGGCAACGGGAGCACTGCCGGTGCGTGTGCCAGGTCACGCGCTGGTCGCGATCGCGGCGCAGGGCATGCCGGGGGTTCCACCGGCTCCCCACCTCTGGCAGGCTGACCCCCAAAGTCCACGACCGCGACCGCAGGGGGCAGACGATCTGCTCCGCGGTACGCACCACACGAAGGAGGCCGCGCACCAAGATGAGCGAGCTGAGCCCTCGCGCTCCGGATCCGATCCTCACGCGCTGCACGCACGCGACGTGGACCCGGGGTTCATGGTGAGCGCCACCGAGCATGACCGGGCCGTCGTCAACAAGCTGGGACTGACGCCCGGGCTGGCGGTGCAGGAGATCGGCTGGGACGACGACGTCGACGACGACATCCGCCTGATGATCGAGGACGCCATCGACGCCGAGCTCGTCGAGGAGGCCGTGGAGCCGGTCGACCTGGTGCTGCTGTGGTGGCGTGACGGTGACGGTGACCTAGTCGACGGCCTGGTCGAGGCCCTGCCCGACCTCACCGACAGCGGTTACATCTGGTTGATGACCCCCAAGGTGGGACGGGACGGCTACGTCGACGCCGTGGACCTGGCCGAGGCGGTGGAGACCGCCGGTCTGGCTCAGACGACGACGGCTGCGGTGTCGGCGGACTGGGCCGCGACCAAGCTGGTCCGTCCCAAGGGGTCGCGCCGGTGAGAGTTGCCGCGCCTGCGGTGGGCCAGGCTGCTCCGGCCTTCAACGCCCGCAACCAGCACGGCCAGGAGGTCAGCCTCGACAGCCTGCTCGGGGCCCCGGCGTTGCTCGTCTTCTACCCGTGGGCCTTCTCGGGCATCTGCACCTCAGAGCTCTGCGTGCTCCGTGACGACCTGGCGCAGTTCCACGCCCTCGACGCGCGGGTGCTGGCCATCAGCTGCGACCCGATGTTCGCTCTCCGGGCCTACAGCGAGGCCGAGGGCCTCACCTTCGACCTGCTGGCCGACCACTGGCCGCACGGGAAGATCGCGCAGGACTACGGGGTCTTCGACGAGGAGTGGGGCGTCGCCCGGCGCGGCTCCTTCGTGCTGGACGCCGAGGGAACCGTCACGTGGTCGGTGTCCAACGGGATCGGCCAGGCGCGGGACCTCGCCGAGCACCTGCAGGCCCTGGGCGCTGCCTGACCCGGGCCCGCCTGACCTGGTGCTGGCCGCCGGGGCTCAGAGGGGCGTCCACTCCGCGTTGGCGCCGCAGATCACCAGGCAGGGCAGGTCCCCGGGAACGGCGCCGGCCATCCAGGCCGCCAGGGGGACAGCGGCCGCGGGCTCCGCGGCGATCCGGCACTCCTCCCACAACCGGTCACGCGCCTCCACGATCGCGCCTTCGCTGACCAGCACCGAGGCGACGGAGCCGGCGCGCGCTCGCGGGGCGAGGACGTCGAAGGGCACCCGCCCGATGCGCGTCGCACCCAGCGCCGAGGAGGCCACCGACTCCACGGGAGCGTCCACCGGGTGCCCGGCCACCAGCGCGTCGTGCACGGCGCTGCACCGCTCCGGCTCCGCGGCGACCAGCAGGCGGTGCCCGACGGCGAGCGCGCTGCCCGCGGCCAAGCCGCCGCCGCCAGCGGCCACGACCACGGTGTCCACCTCCGGCGCGTCGGCCACCACCTCGGCCGTCACGGTGCCGTTGCCGGCGACCACGCGCGGGTCGTCGTAGGCCGGGATGTAGCGGTGCCCCGGGCGCGCCGCCAGGTCCGCGGCCGCCGCCGCAGCCTCGGCGTAGGTGGCTCCGGTCCGGACCAGGGTGACCCCCAAGGCCTCGATGCGGCGGGCCTTGATCTCGGGAACCGAGGCGGGGACGAAGACGGTCGCGGTGATCCCCAGCAAGGCAGCGCCTGTCGCGACCCCGAGCCCGTGGTTCCCGCCGGACGCGGTGACGACGTGCTCGTGCGGGGGGCCCGCCAGGACCGCGTTGAGCGCCCCTCGCAGCTTGAACGAGCCGCTCCGCTGGAGGTGCTCGAGCTTGAGCACCAGCGGGCGGCCGTCGAGGCGCAGCCGGAGCAGCGGGGTGTGACGCACGTAGGGCCGCAGCCGGTCGGCAGCCTCGGCCACGTCCCGGGAGCTGGGCGGCTGCAGCGGGGTCACCAGGGTCACGTGCCCAGTGTGGTCCGCGGGGCGGCGCAGGGGCGGCACCGCCTCACCGGGAGGTCCGCGGCAGGCCTAGGATCAGGGGTACGCCAGGCGTCGTCGAGCAGGCGTCCCGCCCTCACCCACAGGAGCAGCCATGATCGAGACCATGCCGTTCGGCCGCACCGGCCACGACAGCACCCGGGTCGTCTTCGGAGCGGCGGCCTTCGGATCGGTCACCCAGGACGAGGCTGACCAGACGATGGAGCTGATCCGCCGCCACGGGGTGAACCACCTCGACACCGCAGCCAGCTACGGGGAGTCCGAGCTGCGGCTGGGGCCGTGGATGGCTGAGCACCGCTCGGAGTACTTCCTGGCCACCAAGACCGGTGAGCGCTCCCGCGATGCGGCCTGGGCCCAGATCAACCACTCCCTGGAGCGCCTGCAGACCGACCACGTGGACCTGCTCCAGCTGCACAACCTGGTGGAGGAGGAGGAGTGGCGCACCGCCTTTGCCGCCGGCGGTGCCCTCGAGGCCGCCGTCCGGGCCCGCGACGAGGGGCTGACGCGTCACATCGGCGTCACCGGTCACGGAGTGACCGTGGCCGCTCAGCACCTGCGCTCGCTCGGTGAGTTCGAGTTCGACTCGGTGCTGCTGCCCTACAACTTCCCGATGACCCGCAACCGTGCCTACATGGACGACTTCGAGGTCCTCGCCGCGACCTGCGCGGAGCGCGGTGTCGCCATGCAGACCATCAAGTCGATCACCCGGGCGCCGTGGGGCGACCGGGACCGGACGGCTGCCACCTGGTACGAGCCGCTGCGCGACCAGGGCGCCATCGACACCGCCGTCGCGTGGGTGCTGGGACGCGAGGGTGTCTTCCTCAACACGGTCGGCGACATCCACGTCCTGCCGATGGTGCTGGACGCGGCCCAGCGGGCCGACGGTCGTCCGGACGAGCAGGCGATGGAGCAGCTGGAGGCGGCCTTCGGACTGGAGCCGCTCTTCGTCTGATCGGCAGCGGGAACACGTGTGCCGGGTGGGGTCAGCGGGACTGGTGAGGGATTGTCGGGGCCGATGCCGAGCCGCCATGCTGCAGACATGAGCTCCCCTGCCGTCGACACGGAACTCCTGCAGCGGTCCGTCGACGACGTCATCGACGAGGCGCTGCAGGCGGACCGGGTGGTGGGCACGGTGGTGCTGGTGCGACGCCACGGTGAGCCGGTCTACGCCCGGGCGGCGGGTCATGCGGAGCGCGAGAACGGCATCCCCGTGGCCCTCGACACGGTGTTCAGGTGGGCCTCCCTCACCAAGCCCGTGGTGGCGGCTACCGCGCTCGCTCTCGTCGAGGGGGGTCGGCTGAGCCTGGATGACCCCGTGACGCGGTTCCTGCCCGAGTTCGCACCCAGGCTGTCGGACGGCAGCACCCCGCCGATCACCATCCGGCACCTGCTCACCCACACGGCAGGCCTCACCTACCCGTCGCTCGCCGCGGACGACCCGTACGTGGTCGCGGGGGTCTCCAACGGCCTGGATCAGCCGGGCATGTCGATGGAGGAGAACCTGCGCCGCATCGCCGCTGCGCCGCTCTCCTTCCCGCCAGGCTCAGCGTGGCGCTACTCGATGGCGACCGATGTGCTGGGCGCCGTCGTCGCCGTCGTCCACGGTGGGGCGCTGGCCGACGCGGTCGCGACCGCGGTGACGGGTCCGCTGGGCATGCGGGATGCTGCCTTCGTGGTGCGGGAGCCGACGCGGTTGGCCGTGCCCTATGCCGACGGCAACCCGGCCGCCGTGCGCATGGGCGAGCCACACCAGGTTCAAGAGATCGTCTTCTCACCGGCCAGGGCGTTCGACGCCACCTCCTTCCAGTCGGGTGGCGGAGGCATGGTGGGAACCGCCGGTGACTTCATGACCTTCCTCGAGGCGCTGCGAAGCGGCGGCAGCGGGATCCTCGCCCCGGAGACGGTCGAGCTGGCCTGCCGTAACCAGGTCGACGACCTGCGCGAGCACGAAGAGCCCGGCTGGGGCTTCGGTCTCCTGTCGGGGGTGTTGACCGATTCCGCTCGGGCAGGGTCACCAGCCCAGCAGGGGACCTTGTCCTGGGGTGGGGTCTACGGGCACTCGTGGTTCCAGGACCCCGTGGCCGGCCTCAGCGTCGTCGGTTTGACCAACACCGCCGTGGAGGGCTGCACGGGCGCGTTCCCGGCGGCGATCCAGGCCGCCGTCTACGCCGCCCTGTCCGGGCGTGAGCTCGCACGTCACCGGTGAACGGCTCGGCCGGTCGCAGCAACGTGGACGGCCACGGACGAAGGTGGGAACAGAGGGACTCGAACCCCCGACCCCCTGTTTGTAAGACAGGTGCTCTAACCAGCTGAGCTATGTTCCCCGGTCGTCGGCGCCCGCAGACCGGCGGCGGCCCAGGTGCGGCGGCTCAGACTAGTCCCCGGGGTCCGCCCTGCAAAGCGACAAGTGACGCTGTGAGCGCGCCGGTCGGACCCTGGCTGCACTAGGTTGTCGGCACCGGCGCAGGGCGTTCCGTCCCGCCCCGCACCGCCCGCCGAGCCGAGAGGCATTGCCATCGCCAGACCGACCGTCGCCCCGCCGACCGCAGGCTCGGTCGCACCCGGTCGGGTGGGCGTCGCCCGTTCTCTGGCCCTGCTCGCCGGGTCCCTGACGGGGCTGCTGGGCCTGATCGCCATGCTGCGGCTCACCGGGGGCGTCTTCTCCGGCACCCTCGCCCGCTTCGCCGTCGTCGTGGTCCTGCTCGCGATGCTCCCGTGGGTCGCTCTACACCGCCCACCGGGCCCGCCACGGCCGCCTCTCCGCCACGTCGTTGGCGATGGTGCTCGGGCTGGTGCTGGTGAGGTCTCGCCGTCGTGTGGCTGTCGGTCCTCGGCCCGGTGCTGGCGCTGCTCTGCTCCCTGGCCGCCTTCGGGGTGATCTGGGTGTGCGACTGGCCTTCACGACGACCGTCGGGCCACGACCGCTTCGTGGCCATCGAGGAGCTGCAGCGGGACGAGGACTGACCCCCTCGGTGCCGGCGGCTCAGTGCTCGAGGGTGAAGGCGAGCGCGGCCGCGCCGAGCAGGCCGGCGTTGTCCAGCTGCGCGGGCCGCACCTCGAGGTCGGTCACGTAGTCGAGCACCGCGAAGTCCCGCAGGTGCCGGCGGAGGGGTTCGAAGACGACCTCCCCGGCCCTGGCCACCCCGCCCCCGACGACGAAGGTGCGCACGTCCAGCTCGGTCGCGGTGGTGGCGATCCCGGCGGCCAGCGCCCGCATGCCGATCTCGATGACCTCCCGCGCGATGGCGTTCCCCGTCCGGGCGTCGGCCGTCAGGGCCTGGGCGTCCTCGCCCACCCAGCCCCGCTCCTGCGCGGCCGCCACCATCGCCGGCCCCCGCGCGTACATCTCGGTGCAGCCGTGGCAGCCGCAGACGCAGCGCGGACCCCAGGCGTTGACGCTGATGTGACCGAGGTGGACGGCGTTGCCGGTGCTGCCGGCGAAGAGTCGGTTGGCGATGACGGCGCCGCCGCCCACGCCGGTGGAGACCACCAGCCCGACCATCGTGTCGACGTCCCGGCCGGCTCCCAGCCAGTGCTCCCCGAGCGCGAAGCAGTGCCCGTCGCCGGCCAGTCCGACTAGCGGCGGCAGGGAGGTGGACTCCTCGACGACGGCGGCCACGCGCTCCACCACCGGGAAGCCGCGCCAGGCGCCGATGTTGACGGGAGAGATGGTCCCGGCTGGTGCGTCGACCGGTCCTGCGCTGCCGATGCCCACCCGCAGAGGTGCAGACCCGGCGGGGCCGCTCCGCGAGGACTGCCCGGACCGCCTCGGCGGCCGGGACGAAGACGGCTTCGGCGTCGTCTGACCGGAGGGTGGGGCGCACCGTCGGTCGCGACCAGGCCACCCTCGCCGTCGACCAGCGCCACCGCGATCTTGGTCCCACCGATGTCGAGGGCCAGCACCTGCTCGCTCATCCGCACGTCCTCTCCTGCCCGGGGTGGCTCCGGGCCCGGCGCGTCCGAAGCCTAGTGTCGGGCCACCACCGTGGGCTGACCCGGCGGGCGCGCGTGGCGGCGTGGACCGCGCCAGATCAGTAGAGTGGACGATCGTGGCTGGCCCTGACTTCTCCGCAGACCTCGCAGCGCTCGACATGTCGTTGAGCTCGATCGAGGCCGTCGTCGACCCGGCGGGGCTCCAGGTGGAGATCGCCGAGCTCCAGGAGGCGGTGTCCGCGCCCGACCTGTGGGACGACACCGACAACGCCCAGAAGGTGACCTCGCGGCTGTCCGCCCTGCAGGCCGACGTCGACCGCGTCCAGGAGCTGCGCTCCCGGCTGGACGACCTCGCCGTCCTGGTCGAGCTGGGCCAGGAGGAGGGCGACGCAGCCAGCATGGCCGAGGCCGAGACCGAGCTGGTCGCCCTGCGGGGCGCGATCGAGGCGCTCGAGGTGCGGACGCTGCTCGCCGGTGAGTACGACGAGCGCGAGGCCCTGGTGACCATCCGGTCCGAGGCCGGGGGCATCGACGCGGCCGACTTCGCCGCCATGCTGCTGCGGATGTACCTGCGCTGGGCCGAGCGGCACCGCTACCCGACCGAGGTCTACGACACCTCCTACGCGGAGGAGGCGGGCATCAAGTCGGCCACCTTCGCGGTCAAGGCTCCCTTCGCCTACGGGACCCTCTCGGTCGAGCAGGGCACCCACCGGCTGGTGCGGATCTCCCCGTTCGACAACCAGGGGCGCCGCCAGACCTCCTTCGCCGGTGTCGAGGTGCTGCCGGTGACCGAGGCGACCGACCACATCGACATCCCCGAGAGCGACCTCCGGATCGACGTGTTCCGCTCCTCCGGCCCCGGTGGTCAGAGCGTCAACACCACCGACTCGGCGGTCCGCATCACCCACCTGCCCACCGGCATCGTGGTCTCCTGCCAGAACGAGAAGTCGCAGCTGCAGAACAAGGCCGCCGCCCTGCGGGTGCTCCAGTCGCGGCTGCTCGAGAAGGTCCGGCACGACCGCGAGACCGAGATGAACGCGCTCAAGGGTGACGGCAGCAACAGCTGGGGCTCCCAGATGCGCTCCTACGTCCTGCACCCGTACCAGATGGTGAAGGACCTCCGCACCGACTTCGAGGTCTCCAGCCCGGACGCGGTGTTCGACGGCGACATCGACGGCTTCATCGACTCGGGCATCCGCTGGCGGCGCACGAGCGAGATCGCGGCGGGCTGAGCCGGCCCCTGCGCAGTTCGGCGCGGCGCGTCCGCGGGACCGGGGGAGCGGTGAGGGGGTCACCTAGAGTGGTTCTGGCCGTCCGGCGCTGCATCCGGCGCCGGCGGGACGTCAACCGGGTAAGAGGCAGGCAGTGATTCGTTTCGAGGGTGTGACCAAGACCTACGACGGACAGCGGCGATCCGCGCTCGACGACGTCAGCGTCGACATCGACAAGGGGGAGTTCGTCTTCCTCGTCGGGGCCTCCGGTTCGGGCAAGTCGACCTTCCTGCGACTGATCCTGCGCGAGCAGCGGGTGACCCGCGGCAAGGTCTACGTGGCCGGTCGTGAGCTGAACAAGCTGCACAGCTGGAAGATCCCGGCCATGCGGCGCCAGATCGGCACGGTGTTCCAGGACTTCCGGCTGCTGCCCAACAAGACGGTGACCGAGAACGTCGCCTTCGCGCTGCAGGTGATCGGCAAGCCCGCGTCGACCATCAAGCGGGTGGTGCCCGAGGTGCTCGAGCTGGTCGGCCTGGACGGCAAGGGCGGTCGGCTCCCCGAGGAGCTCTCCGGCGGCGAGCAGCAGCGGGTGGCGATCGCCCGGGCGTTCGTCAACCGGCCGATGATCCTCATCGCCGACGAGCCGACCGGGAACCTGGACCCGGCGACGAGCGTGGGCATCATGAAGCTGCTCGACCGGATCAACCGCGCCGACACCACCGTGCTGATGGCGACGCACGACTCGACGATCGTCGACCAGATGCGCAAGCGCGTCATCGAGCTCGACGACGGCCTGGTCGTCCGCGACCAGAGCAAGGGCGTCTACGGCTACCAGTGAGCCGACCAGAGGCCTCCCCGTGACCGGCGCCCCCGCCGTCAGCACCCACCCGCACGACTGAGGACTGCAGATGCGTTTCCGCCATATCTTCTCCGAGACCGCAGCTGGTCTCCGTCAGAACCTCACCATGACCCTGGCGGTCGTCATGACGATGTGGGTGTCGCTCTCCCTCTTCGGTGCCAGGCTTGCTGGCCAACCAGCAGGTCGACCTGATGAAGGGCGACTGGTACGACAAGATCGAGATCTCGATCTTCCTCTGCAGCCCCGACGTCCAGGGCGACAACTGCGAGCCCGGCCAGGGGGCGACGGAGCCGCAGAAGGAGCTCATCCGCCAGACCCTGGTGACCAACCCCGAGGTCGCGCCGGAGGGGGTGTTCTTCGAGAGCAAGGAGGACGCCTACGAGGAGTTCACCCGCGCCTACGCCGGCTCGCCCGATCCGGGACTCCCTGACCGTCGACCAGATGCAGGAGTCGTTCCGGGTGAAGCTCAAGGACCCCGAGCAGTACCAGGGGGTGGTCAGCTCGGTGATCGGGCTGAAGGGCGTGCAGAAGGTGCAGGACCTCCGGCAGTACCTCGACCCCTTCTTCAGCTGGCTGAACCTGCTGCAATGGGGCACGCTCGCCGCCTCGGCGCTGCTGCTGTTCGCGGCCGCTCTCCAGATCGGGAACACCATCCGGCTGGCCACCTTCGCGCGTCGCCGAGAGATCGGCATCATGCGGCTGGTGGGCGCGAGCAACCTCTACATCACCCTGCCCTTCCTGCTCGAAGCCCTGATCTCCGCCATCGTCGGAGCCGGATTGGCCTGCGCGACCCTGGCCGCGGGCGTTTACTTCGTCATCATGCGGAAAGGCTGAAGTCTCACTTCAGGCTTTACCTTGGATTGGCTGGTCTCAGGCGGGATGGGCCATGGCGGGGGTTGCCGCGGTGGGTCTTGTGCTGTCTATCATCCCCACGCTGGTCACCACGAGGAAGTACCTGCGAGTGTGAGTTCGAGGTCTACTCTCGATCTTCACTTGAGGTTCAGGAGAACGACGGAATTCCGCCTTTCCCGTTCCTGGTGGTGAAACATCAACGGGATGGGAAGTGGCTGTAGTTCCGGTTCGTCCTCACGTCCATCAGGGCGTCCAGGGCGGGGGCGGGGTGCCCTGCGGTGACCGTGCTGGCCGGCTGAGCCGGGTGCTGGGCCGGGTTCGAAGCCGGCTGGCCGGCCTCGCCACGGGAGCAGGGCAGCGGATCCACGCCCGGCTGACCGTGGCGGCCCTCGCGCTCACGGTCGTCCCCGTCGTGGCCCTCGCGCTCGTCGTCCCACCCGCTTCCGCCGACAGCCTCACCGACCGCCGAGCGCAGCTGACCCAGGCTCTCTCCCAGAGCCAGAGCGACCTGAGCGAGTCGAGCGGCGCCCTGGTGGCTGCCGGTGCCGCCCTCGCCGCCGCTGAGAGCCAGCTCGCGACGGCGCCGCGCCGAACTCGCCCGCACGCAGGACGAGCTCGCTGCGGCCCGCGCACGGACGCGGCGGTGGCAGCGAAGCTGAAGAAGGCCCAGGCCGCGCTCGCGAGAGCCCAGCGCGGCCGTGGCCGCCGGCCAGAGGCGCTCTGGACGCGAAGAAGCGCCTGGCCGGAGCGATCGTGCGGGACCAGTACCAGCAGCAGACGAACCTGCTGCCGATCGCCCTGCTGCTGGAGAACACCTCGACCTCCGACCTGCACACGCGGCTGCAGTGGTCGACCACGATGTTCGACACCACAGGCAACGCCATCGCCGAGCTCCAGGCCCTGCAGGTCGCTCTCGAGGCCAAGAAGGCGCGCCAGGCCGAGCTGGAGAAGCAGATCGCGGCCGACCGCAGGGAGGCGGCCGCGCAACCTGCAGGTCAGGAAGGACCTGGCGGCCCGGTCCGCGGCCCAGGAGGCGAGCGTGGCCTCGCTCGTGCAGCAGCAGCAGGCCGCGGAGGCCTCGGCAGCGGACGAGGTCGCGGCTGACCGCGCTCAGTACGCCGAGCTCACCCGCGAGCGCGCCTCGGTCGAGCAGCGCATCGCTGCCCGGGTGGCGAAGGCCAAGGCCGCCGCCGCCCGCGCAGCGGCGGCGCAGCGGGCGGAACAGCGCGCGCAGCGGGCGGCGGCCGCGGCGGCAGCACGGCGCGCGGCCGACCGCGCCGCTGCCGAGGCCCGCAGAGCCAAGGCCGAGGCACGCAAGGCGCCGGTCCGCCGGGTGACCCCGAAATCGCCGTCGGCACCCGCCGCGTCGCGCTCAGGCCGACGGCCGTCCTCGTCGGGATCGACCCCCTCCAGGCGGTCCTCGTCGGGGTCCTCGCGTGGGAGCACCTCCTCGGGCGGCGGTCCACCCCGACCGCGCGGTCTACTCCTCGTGGAACGGCTTCGGTTTCCCCGGTCTCGGCGCCCATCACCTCGCCCTACGGCAACCGGTTCCACCCCGTCCTGCACGTCTGGAAGCTGCACGACGGGACCGACTTCGGCGCCGGCTGTGGTGCAGCCGATCCGCGCGCCGTACGCCGGCCGGGTGGCCGAGCGGTACTACAACGGCGGCTACGGCAACCGGCTGATGATCGACCACGGCATGGTCGACGGTCGCTACGTCACGACCGGCTACAACCACGCGATCCGCTACACCGTCGGGGTGGGCCAGCAGGTCGAGCAAGGGCCAGGTGATCGGCTACGTCGGCACCACCGGCTACTCGACCGGCTGCCACCTGCACCTCATGGTCTGGCTGGACGGCGGGCTCACCAACCCGATGACCTGGTTCTGACCGGCGCTGCAGGGAGAGAGACCTGGTCAGGGTGCGTCTCGGGGTCGCGGTGGTGGGGGCGGGCAGCATCGCCACGGCCCACCTGGACGCCTACCAGCGGGAGCCGGCCGCCCAGGTGGTGGCGGTCCTGCGACCGGCACCCCGAGCGGGCGCGGGCGCTGGCCGCGCGCTACGGCGTCGGTGAGGTCCCCGAGACGCTGGACGCCCTCCTCGCCGACGACCGCGTCGACGCCGTCAGCGTCTGCACCACCAACGACTCCCACGCCGAGCGTCGCGCGCGCCGTGCTGCGGGCCGGTCGACACGTGCTGGTGGAGAAGCCCCTGGCCACCACGCTCGCCGACGCCATCGCCGTCGAGCGGGCCGCGGCCGAGAGCGGGCGGGTGGCCCAGGTCGGGTTCGTCCGGCGGTTCTCGGGCAACGTCGTCGCCCTGCAGCGGTTCATCGAGGCCGGTGACCTGGGGGAGATCTACTACGCCCGCGGCGACGAACCTGCGACGAGCCGGGCACCCGGGCGGCTGGTACGGGGAGCGGGGCCGCTCCGGCGGCGGGCCGCTCATCGACATCGGCAGCCACGTCCTGGACCTGGCCTGGTACCTCATGGGCCGGCCCACGCCGACGACGGTGAGCGGCAACACCTACGCCAGGCTGGGCGAGCGGCCGGGCGTCGGTCCCCGGCGCTACCGCGCGACCGACACCGGTCGGCAGCAGCTCGGTCGAGGACCTGGCCAACGCGGTGATCCGCTTCGAGAACGGCGCGTCCCTGCTGCTCGAGGCGAGCTACTCCCTGCACGCCGCCGAGGACCGGCTCAGCGTCTCGGTGCACGGCGACCGCGGCGGCGCCGAGGTCGAACCCGAGCTGCGGATCTCGACCGAGCGGCACCAGCACGATGCTCAACCTCACCCCCCAGATCGACCACCTCAGCTTCGACCTCGACGAGGGCTTCGGCGGCGAGATCAGCCACTTCGTCCGCTCCTGCCTCGGGCTGGAGGTCCCACTGGCCCCGGTCGCCGACGGCGTGGCGGTGACCCGGATGGTCGAGGCGGTCTACGCCTCCGCCGCCGCCGGGCCGGGAGATCACCGTCGACGCCGGCTGAGGCGTCGCGAGCGCAGATCGGCGGGCCTCTCGACGAGCCGCCGGTAGGATGCGCCGGCGAGGAGAGGATGGGGACATGCCGAAAGAGAAGGGCGTCAAGCCGGTCGCGCAGAACCGCAAGGCGCGGCACGACTACAACATCCTGGACACCTACGAGGCCGGGGTGGTGCTGGGCGGCACCGAGGTCAAGTCGCTCCGCGAAGGCCGGGCCAGCCTGGCCGACGCGTTCGCGACGGTGGACGACGGCGAGGTGTGGCTCCGCAACGCCCACATCCCCGAGTACAGCCACGGCACCTGGACCAACCACACCGCCCGCCGGACCCGCAAGCTGCTGCTGAACCGACGCGAGATCAGCCGGCTGGAGCGCGACCTCGCGGGGGCGGGCACCACGCTGGTGCCCGCTCTCCATCTACTTCTCCGACGGCTACGCCAAGGTCGAGATCGCCCTGGCCACCGGCAAGCGTGAGTACGACAAGCGTCAGACCCTCGCCGAGCGCGAGAGCAAGCGTGAGGCCGAGCGGGCTCTGGCCGCCCGCAACCGGGGGGAGCGGGGGTGAGGGCTGGGACCGGAGCCGTCGGTGTCCCGGTCCTCCCCGTCGCCGTCCGGCGTCTGGTCCTGGTCCTGGCCGCCGTCCTGCTCGCCGTGGCCGGCGCCGGCCTGACCGCTCCGTCGGCGTGGGCCGCGACCGAGGACCGGATCGACTCCTTCCGCATCGCCTACGACCTCCGGGCCAGCGGGGTCCTGGAGGTCGAGGAGACGATCGTGTGGCGCTTCGGCACCGACTCGGGCCGGCACGGCATCCAGCGGGACCTGGTGCAGCGCGAGCCCTACGACTCCACCCAGGACGCCGTCTACCGGGTGACCGGCATCGAGGTCAGCAGCCCGGACCGGGTCGCGACCCAGTTCTCCACCCGGGTCTCGGAGCGGGACGGCGGTCGCACCGAGGTGCTGAACATCCGCATCGGCGACCCCGACGAGACCATCAGCCGTCCGAGCGTCACCTACGTCCTCCGCTACCAGGTGACCGGGGCGATGCGGACCTTCGCGGACTACGACGAGCTGTTCTGGGACGCACCGGGCTTCGGCAACCCGGCGATCGGTGACCTCGACATCGCCGTCGCCCTGCCGGACCGCCCGCAGGACGTCAGCTGCTTCGTCGGACCGCCCGGGACCGCGAGCACGACGCCGTGCCCGACCGCCCGCCGGACGGGGGACGGCGCGGCCTTCGCCGCCCGCGACGTGCCCCGGGGCAGCGGTCTGTCCTTCGGCGTGCAGCTGGCCCCCGGGCTGGTCACGGACAACCGGCCCCACCTCGAGCCCGACGGCTCGAAGCTCAGCCCGCGTGAGCGCGCCATGGTCGTCGCCGCCGGCGTGGTCGGCGTCGGGCTGCTGGTCGGGTCGCCGTTGGTGGGGGTGGTCTGGTGGCGGCGTCACGGGCGCGACCAGCGCTACGCGGGGCTGGCCCCCGGCACGACGCCCTCCGCCGGGCAGACCGCGCAGGTGGTGCCCCACGACCCCGACCTCCCGATCCCGGTGGCTTTCGCCCCGCCGAAGATCCCCGTCGCAGAGGCCGGCCTGCTCGTCGACGGGCAGGTGGACGCCCGCGAGACCGCCGCCACGATCGTCGACCTCGCCGTCCGCGGCGCGGTGCGGATCCACAGCGACGGCGAGGACGACTTCCGCGTCACGTTGCTAGACCCGGGCCGGGCGTCCGCGCCGCACGAGATGGTGCTGCTCACCGACGTGTTCGGCGGTCGGCCACCCGGGGCGACCGTCGACCTGTCGGCACCGGGCAGCATGCTGAGTGCCCACCGGGCCATGACCACCTCGGTGATCAACCAGGTGACGGCGCGGGGGTGGTTCCGCAAGGTGCCGTCCGGAACGGTGACGGGCAGCGCCGGCTTCGGTGCGGTCGTCGTGGTGGTCTTCATCGCCACCGGGTTGGGAGCCGCGGTGCTGTGGCTCGCGCTGCCGCTGATGCCGGTCCTGGTGACCTACCTCGTGGTCCGAGCCAAGCTGCGGCGGGGCCAGCGGACCCCCGACGGACGTGCGGTGTGCGACCAGGTCGAGGGCTTCCGGACCTACCTGGCCACGGCGGAGGCCGAGCAGCTGCGGTTCGAGGAGGGGGAGGACATCTTCTCGCGCTACCTGCCCTGGGCGATCGTGTTCGAGCTCGCCGACCGCTGGGCCGACCTCTGCGGGCAGCTGGTCCGAGCGGGTCGGCTCCCCGACGTGAGCCCGTACTGGTACACCGGCTCCTTCCACGGCGGCTACCTCAACCCGTCGATCCTCACCTCCAGCCTGGCGGCCGCCGCCACCCCCGCTCCCTCGACGTCGGGCAGCAGCGGCGCCGGCTTCGGCGGGGGCAGCTCGTTCGGTGGCGGCGGGTTCTCCGGTGGGGGTGGGGGCGGCGGGGGCAGCAGCAGCTGGTGACCGCTGCCGCCCCGGGCCCGGGTCCGTCGGGCTAGCGGACCTCGACCAGATCGACGACGAAGATCAGCGTCTCGCCCGGCTTGATCACGCCGCCCGCGCCCCGGTCCCCGTACCCCAGGTGCGGCGGGATGGTGAGCTGGCGCCGCCCGCCCACCTTCATGCCCTGCACGCCCTGGTCCCAGCCGGCGATGACGCGTCCGCCGCCCAGCGGGAAGTCCAGCGGAGCACCGCGGTTGTACGAGGCGTCGAACTCCTCGCCGGTGCTGTGCGCCACGCCGACGTAGTGCACGAGCACCTGGTCGCCGGCCTTGGCCTCGGCGCCGTCGCCCACGGTGATGTCGGTGACCACCAGCTCCTCGGGAGGCGGGCCGTCGGGGAAGTCGATCTCAGGCTTCTCTGCTGTCATGACGACCAACCTAGAGGCCGGGCGCCGCGCACTCCAACGGCCCTGCCGAGGGCAGGCCCGGCGGCTCCGCCGGGACAAGTTCGGGGTCCGACCGGGGGAGTGCCGGATGCCGGGTTGTCCTCGGCGAGGGCATTCTTGCCGCATGAGTTCCGTGTACGAGCCCCCCAGCCTGCAGATGCGCGTGACCCCCGACCAGCGTGACCGTGCGGAGGCCTGGTTGAAGGACGCCTACGCCGACGGCCGGCTCACCGAGCTGGAGCTCGACTCCCGGATGGGGCAGGTCCTGTCCGCGGACACCCGCAAGGAGCTCAACGAGGCGTTCTTCGGTCTGGTGCGCGTGCCCGGCCCGTCGCAGGCCCTGGGCGTGCACCCGGCCTACCAGCCCTTCGTGCCGGTGGCCACCCGGGACAAGGCCAACCGCGGTGGGGCAGCGGCTGCCCACTTCTCGGCGTTGTTCCTCTCGGTGCTCGGACCGGCCCTGGTCTACGCCGTCTCGGCCCCGGGCTCAGCCACCCGGCGTGAGGCGGCCAAGTCGTTCAACTTCACGCTGACCATGCTGGTCGGCTTCGTCGGCACCGGCATGCTGGCGGGCATCACCGACGTCGGCACCCTCGGACTGGTGTCCCTGCTGTTCGCCATCTCCTGGGTGGTGTTGACCGTCGCCGGCGGCGCGAAGGCCGCGCAGGGCGAGGTGTGGAACAACCCGGTCCAGCGGGTGATGAACCTGAAGGTCCTGTCCGAGTAGGCACTCCCGCTCCCGCCCCGGCGCCTGGCAGGCGCCGGGGCGGTGTTCTGCCCAGAGATCGGCACCCCCCGGGACGGCGGGTGAGCCGGTGCGCCGACGAGGGACCTGACGTATACTCGAAGGGCAGCCTCGGCTGTACCGCCGTCGGTCGCGCACGTGGACCAGCGGGGGGACAACTGCACAGGGGGTGATCGGTTTCGACTTGGGTCGATAGTCCCAGGAGAAGCGGGCCGAGAATCTAGGGTCAACTCGTAAATGTTCCCTGGAAACCAATAAGTGCCGAGTCTAAGCGCACTTCGTTCGCTCTCGCTGCCTGAGCAGTGACCGAACGGTCAGACCGGGCGTGCCTCCGTCCCGGATCCTGGCCTCATCAAGGGGGCTTACCTGCTGAGAGTCGTCTGAGGGCTTAGCGGGAACATTCACTGAGACTGGGCTTGTCTGCAACGTGCTGGTGCGAGTGCAGGAGCCGAGAAAACGTCTAGCCAGCTGCGCCCGGAGAAGTCCTGGTTCGTCGTCCGAGGACGCGGGTTCGATTCCCGCCACCTCCACCCCGGGGTCTTCGCAGAACGCCACGAAGATCTTCGCAGAATCGCTGACCCTTGCGGCACCCACCGTCGAGGTCAGCGCCTCGCACACGAGAGCCGCTCTGACCACGTGTCGGAGCGGCTTTTCTGTGTCGGCGGTGTCCGACGCGCTCACGGGTCTGGGGTCTCGGGGGGATCACCGACGCCCTCAAGAGCAAGGCGGACAGGATCTGTGATGCCGCCCATCGTCGGGCATCCCGAACCCGCTCGGGGGATCGAGCAGATCACGTATCTGCTGTTCACCGCAGCCTCGACGACGTGCAGACCGCCGCGGGTAAAAGGCACGCCGGACGGCCTCGTGCCCCTCAGCCAGCCCCGAGCCGAGCTCCCCGGCCGAGTGGACAGGTGACTCACAGCTGGCCGATGGTGGACAGGAAGTAGGACAGGAAGGCGTCGGCGTCGACGGCCGTCGCGACCTGGCAGTTGGGACCGGGTGCGTCGACCGAGTCGAGCAGGTCGGTCACCATCACCCCGCGAGCTGCGCCCTCGCCGGTGATGACCTGCACGTGGGCGTCGCGCCAGGTGACGAGCTCGGGATGAGCGACAACCGCGACGGCTAACGGGTCGTGCATGGCGCAGGAGTCCGCCTGCAGCGGGTCGCCCGGGTGTCGGGAGGCCTGGTGGTCGATCCACGCGGTGGTGAACTCGCTGGCGAAGCTGCCGAAGCTTCCTCCGGACTGCGCCAGCTGCCGGGCGTGTTCCCGGGTCACCCGGACCTGCAGGGTGACGTCCAGCCCGACGAACCTCAGCGGAGCTCCCGAGTGCAGGACCGCCTCGGCTGCCTCCGGGTCCTTCCAGATGTTGAACTCACCTGGCATCCCGGTCGCGTGGGTCTGGCCGAGGAAGATGCCCCCCATGATGACGATCTGTCGCACGCTGGTGGCCACGCGCCGGTCGAGCGACAGAGCCGCGGCGACGTTGGTCAGCGGACCCACGGGCACCAGGGTGATCTCGCCGGGGTTACCCAGGATGTGTTCTGCGATCCGCACCGCTGCATAGCCCGGCTGGGCGGTGCGGTGGCCGTACTGCGCCCGCGTCTCGTCCGGTGCAGCGCGGTAGCGGTCGGGGCGGGTGAGCGGTGCGGCGGCACCCTGGTAGATGGGGACCTCCGGGCAGCCGAGCCGCTCGGCCAGCTCGAGGGACAGCATCGTCGCGCTCTCGACATCGGTGTTGCCGTTCACCGTGGTGACGAGCTCGAGGGCAAGGGCAGGGTCCGCATGAGCCAGTGCCAGGGCGAAACCGTCGTCGATGTCCGAGCCGGGGGCGCCCATGGCCAAGTCGGTGTCCAGGATGATGCGGTTCATGGACGTCCTCGTCTAATCGGCCAGCGTCGCGTCGACTCGCGTCTTTTGCACCGTAAATTTCTCGCTTGACCGTGTCAAGGAACGATTCCCACCCGTTGCCACCAGGTGGCGGAAGGTCTCGCGGGGGTGTCGATGACCGACCTGAGGGCGATGCTGGACCGGTCCTTCAGTCTGCGGATCTCGCCCCACGCGCCGTGACCCTTTCCCGGAGAGGTGCCAGACTGCGCGGCGGTGGCCGCCGCAGCGGCGGCCGCTCCTGCCTCGGGGGAAACGGAGATCGCCATGTCCAGTTCCTCGAGCCCACGACGGCGCCACCCGGTGCTGTTCCTCACCGCGGCCACGGTCGGCGCCCTGCTGGCCGCCTCCGCCGTCGCCCCCACGCCAGCGATGGCCATGGCCTTCTCGCTCCCCCTGGGTGACGCGGACCTGCCTGAGATGCGGACCGTGGAGCTGCTGGCTCCGGGGGTCGAGCTGGTGCGGATCACCCGCGGCCACCCCCCGGTGGACCCCTTGGTTCCGCGCCTGATCGCCCCCGCTCCGCAGCCGGGTGGCGTCCCCGACGCCGGCAGCGCGCTCCCGAGCGTCGCGGCCGCCCCTTCCCGCGGCCCGTGGCGGGTCAGCATCCTGAGCATCGACCCCCGCGTCGCCGGCGGTCACCTGCGCGCCACCTACGGGGCCGACCTCTCCCAGGTGGAGACGACCTCGGAGCTGGTCCGCGCCTCCGGTGCGCTCGCCGGGGTGAACGCGTCCTTCTTCGCCTTCACCAGGAGCCCCTCCTACCCCGGCGAACCGGTCGGGCTGGGTGTCTACCGAGGGGCGGTGCTCAGCGAGCCCGCGGCAGTCCGTCCGGAGGTGGACTTCGTCGTCGACGCGCGGACCAGCCGGGTCCTGCTGGGCCGGCTGACCTGGACCGGCCGGATGAAGAACCGCACCACCGGCGCCACCCTGGGCCTGGAGCACCTCAACCGCCCGCCCGCGGTCCCGGCCGGCTGCGCTGGTCTGGCCGACCCGACCACCTGCGCGGCCGCCGGTGACGTGGTGCACGTCGACCGTCGTTTCGGCGCCACCCCCAAGGGTCCTGGGGTGGAGGTCGTCCTCGACCGCTCCGGCTGCCTGGTCCGCTCCCGCAAGGCCCGGGGCACGCTGCTGACCGCCGGGCAGAGCGCAGTGCAGGCCACCGGTCGCCAGACCAGAAAACTCCTCGCGCTGGTGCGGAAGGGCTGCCTGAGCCGGCAGGTCACGCTCCGGGACGAGAACAAGAAGGCGTTGACGCTCTCCTCGGCCTCCTTCGGCGTGGCCGGCCGCTACCGGTTGACCCAGCGCGGCCAGGTGGTCGTCCCCCGCGGCGCCGGCTCGTTCTTCGCACGTCACCCGCGGACCATCGCCGGTCGCACCCCGGAGGGCAAGATCCTGCTGGTCGTGATCGACGGCCGTCAGACCGGCAGTGTCGGCGCCACCCTGGCCGAGACGGCGGGGGTCGCGCAGGCCCTCGACCTCACCGACTCGGTCAACCTCGACGGCGGCGGCTCGACGACCATGGTGGCCAACGGCGTGGTCGTCAACCAGCCGAGCGGGGGCACCCAGCGCGCGGTCGGGGACGCCCTGGTCTACGTCGACCGGCCCTTCCGCTGACCGGAGCCCCGCCCGTCCCGTGCCCCGTGCGAGCGTCCGCCGGGGTGCCCCGGTCCCGCTACGCTCCTCCCGGCCCGCGGCACCCCCCGGGCTGACTCGTGCGGAAGCAGGCGGACATGGCCCGACAGATCTGGACCCTCCACGGTGACGGGAGGAACGTCGAGGCCAGCGCCGTCGTCGGCCCGGGCGAGCGGCTGAGCTGGAGCCGGACGGTCGGACTCGGCATGCAGCACGTGGTCGCCATGTTCGGGGCGACGTTCCTGGTGCCCGTGCTCACCGGCTTCCCGCCCACCACCACGCTGTTCTTCTCCGGGCTCGGGACGATCCTGTTCCTGCTCCTGACCCGGAACCGGCTGCCCAGCTACCTCGGCTCGTCCTTCGCGTTCATCGCCCCGATCACGGCGGCCACGGCCTCCGACGGGCGCGGCGGCGCGCTCGCCGGCATCGTCGCGGTCGGGCTGCTGCTCGCCGTGGTCGGGCTGGTCGTGCAGGTCACCGGAACCGGCTGGATCGACGCCCTGCTGCCCCCGGTCGTCGCCGGCGCGATCGTGGCGCTCATCGGGTTCAACCTGGCCTCCGCTGCCCGCGACAACTTCGTCCAGGCGCCGTTCACCGCGCTGGTCACGCTCGCCGCGGTGATCTTGTCGACGGTGGCGTTCCGCGGCATCCTCGGCCGGCTCTCCATCGTGCTGGGAGTCCTGGTCGGCTACGTCGTGGCCCTGGTCCGCGGGGAGGTCGACTTCGCCCCGGTCGCGGCCGCGGGCTGGGTCGGGCTGCCGGAGTTCACCGCGCCCGCCCTGACCCCGGGGTTCTGGTCGCTGCTGCCGGCCTTCCTGCCGGTGGTCCTGGTGCTCGTCGCCGAGAACGTCGGTCACATCCGCGGCGTCGCACAGATGACCGACCCGGACCTGAACCGCCTCACCGGACGGGCGCTGCTGGCCGACGGGCTGGCCACCACCGTCGCCGGTTTCGGGGGCGGGTCGGGCACCACGACCTACGGGGAGAACATCGGCGTGATGGCCGCCACCCGCGTCTACTCCACCGCCGCGTACTGGGTCGCGGGCGCGTTCGCCGTGCTGCTCGGGCTCTCGCCCAAGGTGGGCGCGGTCATCAACACCATCCCCGCCGGGGTGCTGGGCGGCGTCACCACCGCGCTGTACGGGCTGATCGGCATCATCGGGGTCAAGATCTGGCTGGACAACCGGGTCGACTTCGCCAAGCCGACCAACCAGCTGACGGCGGCCACCGCGCTCGTCGTGGCCATCGCACCGTTCACCTTCACCGTCGGCACGGTCTCGTTCAACGGCATCGCGCTCGGCACGGTCGCGGCGATCGTCGTCTACCACGCCATGACCGCCGTCGCGCGGGTCCGCGGGACCGCCTGACCACGCGCTGAGCCGGCAGGCCGTCAGGAGGGGAGCCGGTCCCCGCGCCCCTCGACCAGGGCGGCCGGCGCCGTCAAGCGCCAGGCCTCGTAGGTCAGCTCCGCCAGCTCGGCCCGCTCGACCCCGGCCAGGTGGATGACGACCCAGCCGTAGGCGCCCGTGGTGAACTGCACCTCGAAGACCTGCGGCCGCTCGGCCACCAGGGCGATCTGCTCGCTGAGCTCCTGCTTGAGACCGACGGTCTGGGTCGGCAACCAGAGGTAGGCGAAGCCGTGCCCGTGCACCAGGAAGTGCCGGTAGCGGCTGTGGTCGAGGTGCTCGACCCCGTCGAGCTGCCCCGCCAGGTCCAGGAAGTCGTCACTGGTGGTTCCCACCCGCTCATGGAACCACCCACCGCAGGCGCCGGCGCTCCTGCCCAGAAACCGTCCGCCGGTGCGGCGCCCCGGCACGGCTGAACCGGTTCGGTAGGGTCGGGCCCCGTGACTGCGTCCGCCCCCTCCCGGCCCGGCCGGCGACGCTCGGCGACGCTGAACCGACCACTGGCTCTGCTCGTCGCCGGCACGTTCTTCATGGAGAACCTGGACGGCACGATCATCGCCACGGCCGCGCCGGCCATCGCCGCCGACCTCGGCGTCGCTCCCGTCGACGTCAACCTCGCCATGACGGCCTACCTGGTGACCATCGCCGTCGGCATCCCGATCAGCGGCTGGTTGACCGACCGCTTCGGCGGGCGCCGGGTGCTGATGAGCGCGATCGCAGTCTTCACCGTCGCCTCCCTGCTGTGCGCGCTCAGCGTCAACCTCCCGATGCTGGTCGGCATGCGGGTCCTGCAGGGCATCGGGGGGGCCCTCATGGTGCCGGTGGGTCGGCTGGTGGTCCTACGCGTGACGACCAAGCAGGATCTGCTCGACGCCGTCGCCTACCTCACCTGGCCGGCCCTCGTCGCCCCCGTGATCGCGCCGGCGCTGGGTGGCTGGATCGTCAGCGTGTCGAGCTGGCACTGGATCTTCCTGATCAACCTGCCGCTCGGGGTGGTGGCCCTGGTCATCGCCGCCCGCATCGTGCCGTCCGCCGGACACCGCGCCGTCGGTGCCACCGCCGGACCTGGTGGGCTTCAGCCTCTGCGCCGGGACGCTGGCCGCCTTGCTGGTCGGGCTGGAGCTGCTCGGCCCGCAGCACGCCGGAGGTGCGCTCGCCCCGCTGGGCACGCTCGTCGGTGCCGTCCTGCTGGCCCTGCTGACCGCCGCCTGGCTCCGGCGCACCCCCCACCCGCTGCTGCGGTTCGGCGCCTTGGGCCTGCAGTCCTTCCGGGTCAGCAACCTCGGCGGTGGCGTCTACCGGATGGTGATCAGCGCCGTGCCCTTCCTGCTGCCGCTGATGTTCCAGGTCGGGTTCGGCTGGTCGCCGGTGCGCGCCGGTCTGCTGGTGCTGCTGCTCTTCCTGGGCAACGTGGCCATCAAGCCGGCCACCAGCCCCCTGATCCGCACCTTCGGCTTCCGGAGCGTGCTGATCGTCAGCATCGCCGGCGGCTTGGCGACCTTCCTGGCCATCGCCGCGCTGCGGCCGGGGACTCCGCTGGCGCTGACCGGGCTCGTCCTGGTCCTCAGCGGCGTCTTCCGGTCGGTGGGGTTCAGCGCCTACAACTCGCTCCAGTTCGCCGACCTGGAGCCGGCCGACATGACGGACGCCAACACCCTGGCCTCCACCCTGCAGCAGGTGGCCGTGGGGCTGGGCGTCGCCGTCGGAGCGGTGATCCTGCGGGTCGTCGACCTCACGCGCCGGCCCGGGCGAGCTCGGCCCGGTCACCCCCTACACCGTCACCTTCGTGGTCCTGGCCCTGCTGATGCTGCACCCCCTGGTGGAGGCGCTCGTGCTGCACCGCAGCGCCGGCGACGAGGTCGCCGGGCGCTGAGTGCGGGCCAGGGGGAACACTGGCCCGGTGATCGACCTGCCCTACCTGCCGCCGCTCCGGCACCCCGTCCGCACCATCGGCCGCCGGACGTTCGACTTCGCCACCCAGATCGTGGTGATGGGCATCGTCAACCGGACCCCCGACTCGTTCTACGACCAGGGCTCCACCTACGTCCTCGACCGGGCGGTGCAGGCCGCCCTCGCCGCCGCAGCGGCCGGGGCGGGGTGGGTCGACGTCGGCGGAGTCCCCTTCTCACCCGACACCCCCGAGGTCAGCGAGGCCGAGGAGCTGGACCGGGTGCTGCCCGTGGTCGAGGCCGTCGCCGCGGCCACCGACGTCGTCATCTCGGTCGACACCTTCCGGCCCGAGGTGGCGGCGCGCAGCATCGCCGCCGGGGCCGCGGTGATCAACGACACCACGGGTCTGCACCACCCCGAGATGGCCGAGGTCGTCGCCGGGACCGGCGTCACGGTGGTCGTGGCCCACAGCCTCGCCGAGCCCCGCCAGCACCTCCGGCGGCCCCGCTACGACGACGTGGTGGCCGAGGTCAAGCAGTTCCTCGCCGACCGGGTGCAGCGCGCGCTGGACCGCGGCGTGGGGGAGGAGCAGATCGTCCTCGACCCCGGCCACGACCTGAACAAGACCACCCTGCACACCCTCGAGCTGACCCGGCGGCTCACCGAGATCGCCGATCTCGGGCTGCCGCTGCTGGCCGCGGTCTCCAACAAGGACTTCGTGGGGGAGTCGACCGGTCTGGCCAAGCCCGAGCGGCTGGCGCCCTCGTTGGCCGCGGCCACCGCCTGCGCCCTGGGCGGGGCGCGGCTGTGGCGGATGCACGAGGTCGGCCCCGCCGTGGCCGCCGCCCGGATGACCGAGGCGGTGCTGGGTCTGCGGGTGCCGACCGGGCTCCGCCACAACCTGGACTGACCCCACCTGACCACACCCTGACGGACGGCGGGGCTGTCAGTCCTGCGAACTACGCTCCTGCCCATGGTGGAGGAGGAGCGTGGGAGCGGCGCGGCGGCGCCCTGGGACCGCGTCCGCGTGCTCCGTCTGGCCAGGGACACCGCCGCCCGGCAGGCCGCCCTTCGCCTGACCGGCTCGGCCTGGCTGGGCGCTGGGCGCGCCGGGAACCAGCGTCTGGGGACGCTTCCAGGGGAACGCGGCGGCGCCCTACGACGTGGTCCTCGACGTCGACACGTCGAGCTGGGCGTGCAGCTGCCCCAGCCGCAGCTCGCCGTGCAAGCACGCGCTGGCCCTGCTGCTCCGCTGGAGCGACGGGCTGGTCGAGGAGCACGAACCGCCCGAGTTCGTCGCCCGCCGCCTGGGCCCAGCCCGGTCGGTGACCCCGTCCCGCGCGTCGACGACACTGGCCGACCCGGACGCCGCGGCCGCCCGCGCCACCGCGCGGGTCGAGCGGGTCACCGCCGGCCTGGAGGAGCTCAGCACCTGGATCGGGGACCAGGTCCGGACCGGACTGGCCGGGCTGGAGCGCGGGGGCGGCGGGGCGGTCGACGCCGTGGCCGCCCGGATGGTCGACGCGCAGGCCCCTGGCGTCGCCAGTCTGCTCCGACGGCTGCCGGGCGAGCTCGGCCGCGAGGGGTGGCCGGAGCGGGTCCTCGAACAGCTGGCCGGGGTCCATCTTCTGGTCCAGGCGCACCGCCGGATCGACCGGCTGCCCCTGGAACTGGCCGCGACCGTCCGCGGCCACATCGGCTACCCCCTCACCCGGGCCGCGGTGCTGGCCGGGCCCGGCGTCGAGGACGACTGGTGGGCCGTCGGCCAGGTGGACACCGTGGAGTCCCGCCTGGAGACCCGGCGCGTGTGGCTCTGGGGCCGACACACCCGACGCTGGGCGCTGTGGCTGAGCTTCGTGCCGCCCGGAGGCACTCCCGACGCCACCGTCGTGGTCGGCGACCGTTTCGCCGGGCGGCTGCACTTCTATCCCGGGTCGGGCCAGCTCCGGGCCGTGGTCGGCGAGCCCACGCCGGGCCTCGCCGCCGCGCTGGACCACGCGGGGGAGCCCTGGCCACCCGAGGACAGCCTCGGCGCGGCCCGCCGCCGCTTCGCCGACCTGCTCGCCGCCGACCCGTGGGCCAGCCGGCTGCCCGTCCTGCTGCGGGTCACCCCGGTGCCACCCGGAGACGGGGAGGGCTGGCGGCTCCGCGACGACGACGGGCGAAGCTGCCCGTTGCTGGGCGCCGGGACCGAGCCATGGCCCCTGGTCGCCCAGGCCCGGGGTCGCAGCGTCGCCGTCGTCGCGGAGTGGACGGCCGAGGGCGCCCGGCCGCTGGCGGTGCTCGGAGCGGCCGGGACCGGCACCGCCGTGCTGCAGGCCGCCTGATGGCCACCCCCTGGACCGAGGTGGTGACCACCGCCCTGCTGGGCACGGACCGGCGCCCGCTCCCCGCCGACCTGCTGCCCGCCGGGACGCGGCGGGGGACGGGGCGGCCAGCGCCGTGCTGCTGGACCTGGCCGCACGGCAGCGTGCCCGGCAGCGCGCCGCACGCCCCCTCGGTCGGTGCCCGGCGCCGGCGGCCGCACCCCAGGACCGGACGCCGTGGGCGCCGCCGACCGCCCAGCAGCTGTTGACCCGGCTGCTCGCCCGGCCCGAGCCGGAGCTGCTCAACGCCTGGCTGGCGGCCGCGGCCGGGCGCCATCTCCGGCCCGCCCCCGAGCACTGGACCCCTCTGGCGGCCCTGGCCGCCACCCGGCCGGACGTGGACCGCGGCGTGCTGGCGCAGGCCCTGGGGCCCGAGGGCTGCTGGTTCGTCCGGCAGAACCCGGCCTGGTCCCGCTTGGCCGACGTGCTCGAGCACCCGGTGCCGGGCCTCCGCACCACACGGCCGGGGTCGGTGCCGGACGAGGCCGCGGTGCGCGCCCGGCCGGAGCTGGCCCTGGAGGTGCCCGCTCCCTGGCCGCGAGAGCTCGTGGTGGCCGCCCTCCGGGTGCTGATGGGAGGACACCTCGGCTGGCGGGGCGCCCGGTACGGCGCCGCCGTCGGGGCCCGCCTCGGCTCCGCCGACGTCGACCTCCTCGAGCAGGCCGCGGACGCGCTCGCCGAGAGCGCCGGCCAGGGCACGCCCGGCCTGCGGCTGGTGCAGGACGCCGTGGCCGCCGCGGCCGCAGCAGCAGCGGACCGGGCTGCGGTCGAGCAGGCCTTCGGCGACCACGACCACACTCTCGACCACGACCACGACCACGACCACGAACCCACCACCGACCGGGACGACATCCCGGTGAACCAGGAGCGGGCATGAGCACCATCGACCAGGCGGTCCTCGGTCCCGCACCGGCCGGGGAGCCGCTGCGCCCGCACGCCGAGCAGGTCTACGCCGGCGAGCTGGCCGCGCTCGCGGCCAGCGACGACCGGCCCCGACCGCCGCACTGGCGGCTGTCGCCGTGGGCGGTCGTCACCTACCTGCTCGGTGGCGTGCTGGGCGACGGCACCGTGATCACCGCGAAGTACGTGGGGTCCCGTCGGCTGGTGGAGGTCGCCGTGGCCACCCTCGCGACCGACCGCGCCCTGCTGCTGCTCGGCGTCCCCGGCACCGCGAAGTCGTGGGTGTCGGAGCACCTGGCGGCTGCGGTGTCGGGGCGTTCGACCCTGCTGGTGCAGGGGACCTCGGGCACCACCGAGGACGCCATCCGGTACGGCTGGAACTACGCGCGCCTGCTGGCCGAGGGCCCCAGCGCGGCGGCGCTGGTGCCGTCGCCGGTGATGGTGGCCATGCGCACGGGCGCGATCGCCCGGATCGAGGAGCTCACCCGGATCCCGGCCGAGGTCCAGGACGCCCTGATCACCGTGCTGTCGGAGAAGACGCTGCCCGTGCCCGAGCTGGGCGAGGAGACCCAGGCACTCAAGGGCTTCAACGTCATCGCCACCGCCAACGACCGGGACCGGGGCGTCAACGACCTCTCCTCGGCGCTGCGCCGCCGCTTCAACACCGTCGTCCTGCCGCTGCCCGCCAGCGAGGAGGACGAGGTGGCCATCGTCCGCAGCCGGGTCGCGGAGCTGGCGTCGTCGCTGGAGCTGCCGGCCGTGCCGCCGGCCCTGGAGGAGATCCGCCGCGTCGTCACCGTCTTCCGGGAGCTGCGGTCCGGGCTCACCGCGGACGGCCGCACCCGGGTCAAGAGCCCCTCGGCCACGCTCTCCACCGCCGAGGCGATCTCGGTGGTGACCAGCGGCCTGGCCCTGTCGGCCCACTTCGGCGACGGCCGCCTGCGGCCCGCCGACGTCGCCGCCGGTCTGGTCGGCGCGGTGGTCAAGGACCCGGTGTCGGACCAGGTCGCGTGGGAGGAGTACCTGGAGGTGGTCGTCCGCCCGCGCGAGGACTGGGCCGAGTTCTACCGGGCCTGCCGGGAGGTCGGATGACGACGACCCTGGCGCCGACCGGGGATGGGCGGCGATCCGGCTCGCGTCGAGAGGTCGACGAGCCGCTGGTCGAGGTCTACGGCATCCGGCACCACGGACCGGGATCGTCGCGCTCGCTGCTCGCCGCGCTGGAGGTCTTCGGTCCTGACGTGGTGCTGATCGAGGGCCCGGTCGACGCGGACCCGCTGCTGCCCTTCGCGGCCGCCGCCGGCACCGTGCCACCGGTCGCGCTGCTGGCCTACGCGCCCGACGCGCCCGCCGTCTCCGCCTTCTGGCCCTTCGCCGTCTTCTCCCCGGAGTGGCAGGCCTTGCGGTGGGCTCTCGAACGGGGCGTCGAGGTGGGCATGTGCGACCTGCCCGCGGCGCAGGTGCTCGCCCCGCGACGCGCGGACCTCTTCGACGACCAGCCCGACCCCGACCCGGGCCCCGACCTGGGCGCCGACCCGGGGCAGGGCGACGACGGCGGTGGGCGGCCGGGGTCGATCCCGACGCCCCGCTCGACCCCCGCCGGTGGGCCCGGGTCGACCCCCTCCGGGCGCTCGCCGAGGCCGCGGGCTACGACGACCCCGAGCGCTGGTGGGACGACGTCGTCGAGGCCCGGCTGGACGGTTCCTCGCCCTTCCCGCTGCTCACCGAGGCGATGGCCGAGCTCCGGCGCGAGGTGGGGCGGCCGGCGAGCCGGGAGGCGGTCAGGGAGGAGCGGCGCGAGGCGCACATGCGGCAGACGATCCGGGCCGCCGTCAGGCGCGGCCGGCGCCGGGTCGCCGTCGTCTGCGGGGCCTGGCACGCCCCGGCCCTCACCTGGCCGTTGCCGCCGGCGGCGGCCGACGCCCGGGCGCTCCGCGGTGCGCCCAAGCGGAAGGTGACGTTGACCTGGGTGCCCTGGACGCACGGCCACCTGGCCACGGCGAGCGGGTACGGCGCCGGCATCACCTCGCCCGGCTGGTACGAGCACCTGTGGACCGCTCCGGACGCCCCGGTGGTGCGGTGGCTGACCCGGGTGGCCCAGCGGCTGAGGACCCACGACCTGCCGGTGTCCAGCGCCCACGTCATCGAGGCCGTCCGCCTGTCCGAGACGCTGGCCGCGCTCCGGACCCGTCCGCTCGCCGGGCTGGCCGAGGTGCAGGAGGCGACCCGGGCGGTGCTCTGCGACGGGGACGACCGCGCGGCCCGGATGGTCACCGCCGACCTCGTGGTGGGGGAGGCGCTCGGATCCGTCGACCCGGCGGTCCCTATGGTGCCGTTGGAGGCCGACCTGGTGGCCACCTGCCGGCGGCTGCGGGTGCGCCGGGAGCCGGGGAAGCGCCTGCTCGACCTCGACCTGCGCCGCTCGATGGACCAGGAGCGGTCCCAGCTGTTCCACCGCCTCCGGCTCCTCGACATCGACTGGGTGACCCCCGCCGACAGCGGCGTGCAGAACCAGGGCACCTTCCGCGAGACCTGGTCGGCGACCTGGCGGCCAGCGCTGGCCGTCGACCTGGTGCGGGCGGCCGTGTGGGGGACCACGGTGGAGTCCGCGGCCACCGCCCGGGTGCACGAGCAGCTGGCCGGGGGGAGCCTGCTCGAGCTGACGCGGACCGTCGAGCGCTGCCTGCTCGCAGGCCTGCCGGAGGCCCTGGAGCGACTCCTCGCGGTGCTGGCCGACCGCGCGGCGCTGGACGCCGACGTCGTGCACCTGATGGAGGCACTGCCGCCGCTGGCCCGCGCACAGCGCTACGGGAACGTCCGGCGCACCGACACCGACGCCCTCCGTCAGGTCAGCGACGTGCTCGTGCTCCGCATCTGCGCCGGTCTGCCCCAGGCCGTGCGCGCGCTGGACGACGACAGCGCCGTCCGGTTGCGGCAGCTGCTGGACCAGGTCGGGGCCGCGGTCGGGCTGCTGGCCGAGGCCTCGGTCCGGGGTGAGGACCCCGAGGTCCTGATCGGGAGCGGGCTCCGGGAGCGCTGGCTGTCCGCCCTCGCCGCCGTCGTCGACCGACGCGACGTCCACGGGCTCCTGGTCGGCCGCGCGGTCCGGCTGCTGGTGGACGCCGGCCGGCTGTCCGACGCCCCGGTGCGGCTGGAGCGGGCACTGTCCCACGGCGTCGACGCCGGGGCCAAGGCCGCCTGGGTCGAGGGGTTCTTCGCCGACGGCGCGCTCCTGCTCCTCCACGACGCCCCGCTGCGCGACCTCCTGGACCGCTGGGTCACCTCCCTCGACGAGCGGGAGTTCACCGACCTGCTGCCGCTGGTCCGACGGACCTTCGGCACCTTCACCCCCGCGGAGCGACGGTCGCTGGCCGGACGGCTGGTCGCGCGGGGCGGGACGGAACCGCAACCCTCGGAGCCCGCCGACCCGGACGAGAGCCTGGCGCGCGGCGCGCTCGCGACCGTCGAGCTCATCCTGCGGCGGGACGGGATGAGCGCCACCGACGGCGACGCCGAGGGGCGTCGTCGGTGGCGGCTGCTGCTGGGCGGGGCCGCCGAGGAGGAGCTGGCGGCCACGCTCACCCCCGAGGAGGCGGCGATGGACCGGACGCTCGCCGCGCTGTACGACGGCGACGAGGCCCCCGACGGGGCGCCGGGCCGTCGGGCCGGTGGGCTCGGGTCGTCCGCGCCGGGGGTGGCGCGGTGGCTGGGGGACATCCGCACCTACTTCCCGACGAGCGTCGTCCAGGTCCTGCAGCGCGACGCGATCGACCGGCTGCAGCTCACCTCGATGCTGCTGGAGCCGGAGCTGCTCGACTCGGTGCAGCCCGATGTCCACCTGGCGAGCACGCTGCTCGGCCTGAACCGGGTGATGCCCGAGACGACACGGCGGACCGCCCGGCTGGTGGTGGGCAAGGTGGTGACCGAGATCGAGCGGCGCATCGCCACCCGCACCAGGGCCGCGGTCAACGGAGCCGTCAGCCGCGCCGACCGGACCCGCCGCCCCCGGCCGGCGGACATCGACTGGCCGGCCACGATCAGCGCGAACCTGAGGAACTACCTGCCGGAGCACAAGACGGTGGTGCCCGAGCGGCTGGTCGGGTACCGCCGCGCCTCCCGCAGCCTGTCGCGCGACGTCGTCGTCGCCCTCGACCAGTCCGGCTCGATGGCCGAGTCGGTCGTCTACGCCGCGGTCTTCGCCGCCACCCTGGCCTCGCTGCGGACGGTGCGGACCTCGTTGGTGGTCTTCGACACCGAGGTCGTCGACCTCACCGAGCAGCTCGCCGACCCCGTGGACGTGCTCTTCGGCTGCCAGCTCGGCGGCGGCACCGACATCAACCGCGCGCTGGCCTACTGCCAGTCCCTGGTGACGCGCCCGGAGGAGACGGTCCTCGTCGTGATCTCCGACCTCTTCGAGGGCGGCGTCGCCGGGGAGATGCTGCGCCGGGTGCACCAGCTGCTGGCGGACGGGGTCACCGTCGTCGTGCTGCTGGCGCTGTCCGACGCGGGGGCGCCTGCCTACGACCACGAGCACGCGGCCGCGCTCGCCGCGCTCGGCGTCCCCGCCTTCGCGTGCACCCCCGACCAGTTCCCCGACCTCCTGGCCGTCGCCCTGAGCGGCGGCGACATCGGCCTGTGGGCCGCCACGACGGCGCGGGAGCAGGCCGCGCCGCCGCGCTGATCGGGCCGTGGGCGGTCGGCCGGTCCCCGTCCGAGCGCGACCGGCCGCTCGCGCACGAGGTCCGGGCCCGGACCGCCGTGAGAGGATGCGGGGCGTGAGCGCCCTCCCCTCGGTCTCGTACTCGATCACGGTGCGGTTGGAGGTGCCCGCGGGCGGCAGCTCGGTCTCGGCGTTGACCTCCGCCGTCGAAGGCGCCGGCGGCACGGTCACCGCCCTGGACGTGACCGCGTCCGGTCATGAGCGGCTGCAGATCGACGTGACGTGCGCGGCGCGGGACACCGACCACGCCGACGAGCTGGTCGAGATCATGCGCGCGGTCCCCGGCGTCACCATCGGCAAGGTCAGCGACCGCACGTTCCTGATGCACCTGGGCGGCAAGATCGAGATGCGGTCGAAGCACCCGATCCGCAACCGGGACGACCTGTCGATGGTCTACACCCCCGGCGTCGCGCGCGTGTGCCTGGCGATCGCGAAGAACAAGGAGGACGCGCGGCGGTTGACGTCGAAGCGGAACTCGATCGCGGTGGTGACGGACGGGTCGGCGGTGCTGGGCCTGGGGAACATCGGTCCGGAGGCGGCGCTGCCGGTCATGGAGGGCAAGGCGGCGCTGTTCAAGCGCTTCGGCGACATCGACGCGTGGCCGTTGTGCCTGGACACCCAGGACGTGGACGAGATCGTGGCGGTGGTGAAGGCGGTCGCGCCGGGGTTCGCGGGGATCAACCTGGAGGACATCTCGGCGCCGCGGTGCTTCGAGGTGGAGGCCCGGCTGCGGGAGCAGCTGGACATCCCGGTGTTCCACGACGACCAGCACGGCACGGCGATCGTGGTGCTGGCCGCGCTGTACAACGCGTTGCGGGTGGTGGCCAAGGACATCGCCGACGTGCGCATCGTGATGTCGGGTGCGGGGGCTGCCGGCACGGCGATCATCAAGCTGCTGCTGGCCGCCGGGGTGCGCCACATCGTGGTCGCCGACATCGACGGGGTGGTCCACCGGGGCCGGCCGGGGATCAGCGGTGAGCTGGCCTGGCTGGCCGAGCACACCAACGCCCTCGACGTGACCGGCTCGTTGGTGGACGCTGTCGTGGGAGCCGACGTGTTCATCGGGGTGTCGGCGCCGAACCTGCTCACCGGGGCCGACATCGCCGGCATGGCGGAGGATGCGGTGGTGTTCGCCCTGGCCAACCCGGAGCCGGAGGTCGACCCGATGGAGGCGTTGAAGCACGCCGCCGTGGTGGCCACCGGCCGGTCGGACTTCCCGAACCAGATCAACAACGTGCTCGCCTTCCCCGGGGTGTTCCGGGGGCTGATCGACGCCCGGTCGAAGGAGATCACCTCCACCATGCTGCTCGCGGCGGCCCGGGCGCTGGCCGGTGTGGTGACCGACGAGCAGCTGAACGCCGCCTACATCACCCCCAGCGTGTTCAACCCCGAGGTCCACGCCGCCGTCGCCACCGCCGTCCGCCGCGCCGCCGGCGGACCGGCCGAGCTCCCCGCCGACCCCGACGTCGCCGTCTAGGGCGATGACGGATCGAGCAGCCGGTCGGGCGCCGCGCTGGCCGGTCGTCGCCGCACTGGCCGGCCTGGCCGTCGCCGTGCAGCTGTGGGGCCTCTACCGGGTGGCCGGACCGCCGACACCCGGGTGGTTCCCGCACGCCGACAAGGTGGGGCACGCTCTGGTCTTCGCGGCACCCGTCGCCCTGCTGCTGGTGGCCCTCGGCCTGCGCGCCCGTGTGCGCGGGTCCCGTCGGACGCCGCGCCCGCTGGTCGCCGTGGTCGCGGTCTTCGTCACCCACGCCGTGGTCAGCGAGGTCGTCCAGGGCGCCTTCTACGCCAGCCGCTCCGGTGACCCGCTCGATGTGGTCGCCGACTGTGCAGGTGTGGCCGTGGGTGCCCTCGTGGCGGTCACGTCGCTGCGCCGCGCGACCGACCGCACGCCGGTCCTCGGCCGGTCGAGGCCCCAGCACAGCCGCGCGGGCACCCCGTGACCAGCCCCACCCCGGGCACTCTCCTGGTCTCCAGCGTGCTGATCGCCGACGGGGTGTTCGACCAGACCGTCGTGCTGGTCCTGGACTGCGACGACGACGGGGCGCTGGGCGTCATCCTCAACGAGGTCTCCCAGACCCCGCTGGACGCGGTGCTGCCCGACTGGGTCCGCTCGGTGTCGGAGCCCCGGCTCCTCTTCCACGGCGGCCCGGTCTCGCCGAACGGGGCGATCTGCCTGGCGAGCGTGCGGACACCGGGCGAGGAACCGCCGGGCTGGCGGCCCCTGTTCGACACCGTGGGACTGCTCCACCTCGACACGCCGATCGAGATCGTGTCCGGCGCCTACCGCGACCTGCGCATCTTCGCCGGGTACGCGGGCTGGTCCGCGGGTCAGCTGCAGGAGGAGATCGCCCAGGGCCGGTGGCACCTCGCCGAGGCGCGCTACGACGACGTCTTCGGTCCCAAGCCGCTCGACCTGTGGCGGGTGGTGCTGCGGCGTCAGCCCGGCGAGACCGCCTTCTTCTCGACCTGGGTGGAGGACCCCGAGCTGAACTGAGGGGCCCGCGATCTCGTCCTGCCAGGAGGGGTGCAGCCGCGTCGGAGACCGGAGGTTGCGGTGGGAATGCATAAGATCGAGGAGCGTCAGCGAATGCACCGGTGGGAGCCGGTAGACGGAGGGCAACACATCGTGTCGGAATCGGCCAGGAGCACGAGCACGCGCAGCCGGGTGCTGGTGGTGGACGACGACGCCGCCCTGGCCGAGATGCTCTCGATCGTCCTGCGCAACGAGGGCTACGAGCCGATCTGGTGCGCGTACGGCGACAAGGCTCTCGCCATCTTCCGGGAGTGCCGCCCCGACCTCGTGCTGCTGGACCTGATGCTGCCCGGCCGCGACGGCGTCGACGTCTGCCGGGACATCCGGCAGGACTCGGGTGTGCCGATCATCATGCTGACGGCCAAGACCGACACGATCGACGTCGTGGAGGGCCTCGAGGCCGGGGCGGACGACTACGTCTCCAAGCCCTTCAAGGCCAAGGAGCTCCTCGCCCGGATCAAGACCCGCCTGAGGCGGGTGGCCACGCCGGAGGAGACCGAGACCGAGACGCTGCACATCGGCGACCTCTCGATCAGCGTGGACGGCCACTCGGTCAAGCGCGACGGACACCTCGATCCAGCTGACGCCGCTGGAGTTCGACCTGCTGCTCGCCCTGGCGCGGCGGCCGTGGCAGGTCTTCAGCCGCGAGGTGCTGCTCGAGCAGGTCTGGGGCTACCGGCACGCCGCCGACACCCGGCTGGTCAACGTGCACGTGCAGCGACTCCGCTCCAAGATCGAGCGGGACCCCGAGCACCCCGAGATCGTCGTGACGGTGCGCGGCATCGGCTACAAGGCCGGCGAGACCGTCCGGACCTGAGATGCCCAGCCTCCCGAGAACGGGCTGAGGGTGAGCACCTCCAACCCGGCCGCTGCCTCCGGACGCCAGCCCGCCCAGCCCTGGTGGCGCCTCCCCGCCGCCCTGTGGTGGCGCTCGCTGCCGCTGCGGGTGATCGCCTCGGTCCTGGGCGCCTCGCTGGTGGTGCTGGTGCTGAGCGGCTTCCTGCTCATGCAGCAGGCCACGACCGGGGTGATGAAGAGCAAGCAGGAGGCCGCCCGCAACGAGGCCCGGCAGGCGGTGGACCGCGCCCAGCAGACGCTCAACAGCGCCAACCTGAGCGGTGACACCTCCGACGTCTACCAGCTGCTCTACGACCTGGCGGGGAGCTTCGCCAACCGGTCGGGGGGCGCCAACCAGTACGAGGTCGTGCTGCTCGGACGGGGTGCGACCTTCACCGCCGACGACGGTGTCGGTGGACAGCATCCCGCCGGCCCTGCGCAAGCAGGTCGAGCAGAGCACCGACCTGCTGATCACCCCGACCGAGGTGCGCTACAGCACCGGGCGACGCGCCCGAGCCGGGCCTGGCCGCCGGCGCCACGCTGACCCTGCCCGGCGCCGGCCGCTACCAGATGTACCTGGTCTTCCCGCTGACCCAGGAGGTCACCACCCTCGAGGTGCTGCGCAACGCCGTGGTCACCACCGGGGCCATCCTGCTCGTGCTGCTCACGCTGCATCGCGGCCATGGTCAGCCGCCAGGTCGTGACGCCGGTCCGTGCGGCCCGGCGGGCCGCGGAGAGCCTGGCCTCGGGCAACCTGCACGACCGGATGCAGGTGCGGGGGCAGCGACGACCTGGCGCGGCTGGCCATCTCGATGAACTACATGGCCACCGAGCTGCAGAAGCAGATCAACACCCTGGAGGAGCTGTCGGCCGTCCAGCAGCGTTTCGTCTCCGACGTCTCCCACGAGCTGCGCACCCCGCTGACCACGGTGCGGATGGCTGCGGAGGTGCTGCACGACGCCCGCGAGGACTTCGACCCGATCGCTGCCCGTTCCACCGAGCTGCTGCAGAACGAGCTCGACCGGTTCGAGGCGCTGCTGACCGACCTGCTCGAGATCTCCCGCTTCGACGCCGGCGCGGCGGAGCTCGCCCTCGACCGCGGTCGACCTGCGCGACGTCGTCGGGCGCGTGGTCGAGGCGAACGCCCCGCTGGCGGCCTCGAACCGCACCACCGTGGCCGTGCACGCCACGGGTGAGGCGATCGCCGAGGTCGACGTCCGGCGGATCGAGCGGATCCTGCGCAACCTGCTGGTCAACGCCATCGAGCACGGCGAGACGCAGACCGATCGAGGTGCTCGATCGACAGCGACGAGGAGGCCGTGGCGGTGGCCGTCCGTGACCACGGCGTCGGCTTCGAGGCCGGCCAGGCCAAGCAGGTCTTCCACCGCTTCTGGCGGGCCGACCCGGCGCGGGCCCGCACGGTCGGCGGGACCGGGCTCGGGCTGTCCATCGCGATGGAGGACGCCAACCTGCACGGTGGCTGGCTGACCGCGTGGGGACGGCCCGGCCAGGGCGCCCAGTTCCGGCTGACGCTGCCGCGCACGCCCGGCACGATCCTGCAGCGCTCGCCGCTGCCGATGGTGCCGCGCGACTACTCCGGCCCCACCGATCCGATCCGGGCCGAGGCTGAGGCAGCGGCCGCCGCCATCACCGCCCCCACCCCGACCACGACCGCCCCGACCGCCCCCAGCTCACCCGAGACCCTGACCGTGGGTCCACTGGCCACCAGCGGCGCCGACGCCACCCGGAGCAGCCCGTGAGCCGCCTGCGCCGGGTGCCGGCGCTCCTGCTGCTGGTGGTGCTCACCGCCCTCGCCGGCTGCGTCAACATCCCCACCTCCGGCCCGGTGGACAAGGTGGAGGGTCAGCAGCCCACCTGCCAGAGCTGCGTGAACGTCGAGGTCGCGCCACCCTCGCCCGGGGACACCGGCCGGCAGGTCGTCGAGGGTTTCCTCCGGGCCAACGCCAACTACCAGTCCGGCTACGCGGTCGCCCGCCAGTTCCTGACCCAGGACGCTGCCGCGACCTGGACGACCGACCAGGGCGTCGTCATCTACTCCGTGGAGCCCAACACCCGTCCCGACACCGAGGGCTCGGTGCGGCTGCAGGGCCAGAAGGTCGGGAGCCTGGACAAGAAGAACACCTTCAAGGCTGCGCGGCTGAAGCTGGACTACACCTTCGAGCTGGAGCGGGAGAACGGCGAGTGGCGCATCGCCAACCCCCTGCCCGGCCTGCTCGTGCGGGACAGCTCCTTCGAGCGGCTGTACCGCAGCTACAACCTCTACTACCCGGGCGGCACCGGAGCCCTGGTCCCCGAGCCCATCCACCTGCCGGACCTCCGGGCGCCGGGCAACATCGCCTCGGCACTGGTCCAGTCCCTGCTCTCCGGCCCCTCGGACTGGTTGTCGCCGGCCGTGCAGACGGCGGTGCCGTCGGGGACGACGATGAGCGTGGACGCCGTGACGATCGTCAACGGCGTGGCGCAGGTCCCGTTGAACGAGGTGCTGCTCCAGACCACGGACCCCGAGCGGGCGCGTCTCGCCGCCCAGCTGGTGTACACCCTGCAGCAGGTGACGGGGGTGAAGCGGGTGCTGCTCCAGGTCGACGGGCAGCCGTTCCGGGTTCCCCAGAGCGAGCCGGGTGACCTGAGCGTCCCGGTGGAGAAGATCAGCAGCGAGCTGAGCCCGATCCCGTTCGCGCCGGCCGAGCAGCTCTACGTCGTGCCGGAAGCCGAGGGGCCGGCTGCAGAAGGTCAACGTCAGCACCGACACCCCGACCGCCCAGCCGTTCCCGGGCCCGCTCGGCCAGGGCCGCTACGCGATCTCCTCCCTCGCCGCCTCGCCCGCCAACACCGACCTCGCCGTGGTCACCGACGACGACACCGTGCTGCGGACCTCCTCCACCACCGGAGGTGCGGTCACGACCGTGCTGAAGGGGGTCACCGGCCTGCTGCGGCCCCAGTTCACCCGGATCGGGGAGCTGTTCGCGGTGGCCGAGCAGAACGGCCAGCAGCGGATGTTCGTGTCCCGGGGTGGGGAGACGAGCACCGTCGCGGCCTCCGACGTGTTCGCGCACGGCCGGGTGCAGGCCTTCCGCATCTCCCCCGACGGGGCACGGATGGCGCTGATCATGAAGTCCGGGGGGAAGACCCAGCTGGCGACCGCGCGCATCCTGCGCTCGCCCAAGCTGGTCGTCGAGGGCTGGCGGCTGCTCGAGACGGACTCCCCGCTGACCGACGGCGCGGTCGCGGAAGCCCGCGACCTGGCCTGGTCCAGCGCCACCGAGCTGATCGTCCTGGGCGCGGACGGCCCCGACGGAGCCTTCGGCCAGGCGACGGTGAGCGTCGACGCCTCGGAGGTGCAGACACAGCCCCACAACGACGACTGGGAAGCGGTGGGCCTGACGGTGCTGCTGCGGACCCAGACCGCCATCACCCTGGTGCTGGCTCGCGACGGCAGGACGTACCGCGACGACGGCAACCAGTGGGTGCTGCTCCTCGACGACGTGAACGCGCTGGCCTACCCGGGCTGACGCCGTCCACAGATGTCCGGCCGACCGACGCCGGCCGGCGCCCGCTCCACCACACTGAGGCGGTGAACTCCACGGCTGGCCGGCGGTCCTGGCGGCGGCCGGGGACCTGCTGCTCGGTGCCGTCTGCCCCGGGTGCCAGGAGCCCGGCGGAGGGCTCTGCCCCGGCTGCCGGGCGGCCCTGCGCTCCCACCGCCCGGCCCTGGCGGCCACCGCGAACGGGCCGGTCACCCTGGCCTGCTGCCCCTACGAGGCGCTGCTCAGCCACCTCGTCACCGCCCACAAGGAGCACGGCGCGCTCGGGCTCGCCCCCGTGCTCGCCGAGCGCCTCGCCGTGGCCGTGCACGCCCTGCTGGGGCGGTGCCGGTGGGAGGGGCCGGTGGTGCTCGTCCCGGTGCCGTCCGCAGCCGCTGCGGTGCGGCGCCGCGGCTACGACGCGACGGCCACCCTGGCCCGTTCGGCGGCCCGCCGGCTCCGGGACGACCACGCGGTCTCCGTGCGCCGGCTGCTCGCGCAGCGCCGCGGGGTGCGCGACCAGGTGGGCCTCGACGCCGCGGCCCGCAGCGCCAACCTCGCCGGCGCCCTGCGGCTGCGCCGCGCCCAGGGTGCGCTTCCCCGCGGATCGGTCGTCGTGCTCGTCGACGACGTCGTCACCACCGGCGCCAGCCTGGCCGAGGCGGCGCGGGCGCTCGAGGCGGCCGGCGTCGTGGTCCTGGGAGCCGCCACGGTCGCGGCAGCAGCCGCGCCCGGTCGGCGACCCCGACCGGGAGCACCGGGTCGGCCGCGCACTTCCGCCGCCCCGCGTCCCTGACCTCTGCCTGACGTCGACCCTGCCCTTCCGAGGACTTCGGGACAGGACTAACGTCACGTCATGGCACCACCGCGAGCACCGTTCGACCGGGGGAGCCCGGACGCGGCCGGCGCCTGTGTCATCTCCGCCCCGCCCGTCCGCTGCCGATCGGGGCGGCGCGCGGACGGAGCTCCCGGACCCGGCGCAGGCGTCCGGTCCGGAGCCTATGTGGGGCGGTCCAACCACCACCGATGGAGGATCTGATGGATGTTGTCGTCAAGGGTCGGCACTGCACGGTGCCTGACCAGTTCCGGTCGTACGTCGACGAGAAGATCACCCGCCTCGAGAAGCTCGACGACCGGGTGATCCGCGTCGAGGTCGAGGTGTCGGCGGAACGGAACAAGCGACAGCATGACCAGGCCTGCCGGGTCGAGATCACGCTGCGGACCAAGGGGCCCGTGGTCCGGGCGGAAGCCGCCGCCGAGGACAAGGCGCCTGCGTTCGACATCGCCCTGGACCGCCTGATGGCCCAGCTGCGCCGCGCGGCCGACCGCAAGCGCGTCCACCACGGCCAGCGGACGCCGGCCTCCCTCAAGAGCGGCACCGACGTCGGCGAGCCGGCGCAGGCCCCGGCCGAGGCCGAGACCAACGGCAGCCACACCGTGGCGGGGATGGAGGTGCAGGGCGACGGCCCGCTCGTGGTCCGGGAGAAGAGCCACGCAGCCGTGCCGATGACCCTGGACCAGGCGCTGATGGCCATGGAGCTGGTGGGTCACGACTTCTACCTCTACATCGACTCCGAGCACCAGACGCCCAGCGTGGTCTACCGCCGCCGCGCCTACGACTACGGCGTCATCCGGTTGACCGCGGCCGAGGAGCTGGTGGACGCCCGCCGCTGAGGACCACCGGCACCAGGGTCCGTCGAGCACCGCTCGGCGGGCCCTGCGGCGCCCGGGGCTCGACGCCGGGTCCGGCACGCACCGGCCTGCACCCCGCGCGCCTCTGCGCCCCGCTAGCCTCGAGGTCGTGTCCGCCCGCGTGTCGTTGAGCGCAGCCGAGGCGAGGCGCGTCGTCGTCGCCGCCCAGGGGCTGGCGGTACCGCGCCCGGAACGGCCCGTCGGTGTGCGCGACGTCCAGGCCGTCACCACCCGGCTCGCCCAGTTCCAGATCGACTCGGTCAACGTCGTCACCCGCGCCCACTACGTGCCGCTCTACTCCCGCCTCGGGCCCTACGACACCGCCCTGCTCGAGCGCGCAGCGCACCAGGCGCCGCGCCGGCTCTTCGAGTACTGGGGCCATGCCGCCAGCCTGCTCGACGTCAGCCTGCAGCCCCTGCTCCGCTTCCGCGGCCAGGAGGGCTACCGCGACGTCTGGACAGGGGTGGAGCGGGTCGCACGCGAGCAGCCCGCCCTGGTCGAGCACGTCCTCGCGCAGGTGGCCGAACGGGGTCCGGTGAGCGCCCGGCAGCTCGACCAGGCCGAGCAGCGCGACCGCAGCCGATGGGGATGGAACTGGTCGGCGGTGAAGACGGCGCTGGAGTGGCTGTTCTACTGCGGCGCGGTCACCTCGGCCCGGCGCAACAGCCAGTTCGAGCGCGTCTACGACCTGCCTGAGCGGGTGCTCCCGGCGGCGGTGCTGGCGCAGCCGACGCCGAGCCCGCAGGACTCGGTCCGGTATCTGGTCGCCCGGGCGGCGCAGGCGCTCGGGGTGGCCAGCGAACTCAGCCTGCGCGACTACTTCCGCACCCGGCCGGGGATGACGAGGCAGGCGGTGGCCGACCTGGTGGAGGAGGGGCGGCTGCTGCCGGTGCGCCTGACCGGAGGCGCAGGGCGACCGCTGTACCTGTGGCACCTGGCCCGGGTGCCGCGTCGGGTCCGGGCCCGGGCGCTGCTCAGCCCCTTCGACTCCATGGTCTTCGACCGGGCGCGGCTGGAGGAGCTGTTCGGCTTCCGCTACCGGATCGAGATCTACGTGCCGCAGGCGCAGCGGGTGCACGGCTACTACGTCTACCCCTTCCTGCTCGACGACGCCTTCGTGGCCCGAGTCGACCTCAAGGCCGACCGGGCGGTCGGCGTCCTCCGGGTGCACGGGGCATGGGCGGAGCCCGGCCGGGCCACGGCGGAGGTGGCCCGGGAGCTGGCCGCCGAGCTGGGAACCCTGGCCCGGTGGCTCGGTCTGGGGGCCGTCGTCGCGCCCGGCGCCGGGGACCTCGCCCCGCTGCTGGCTGCGGCGCTGCCGCGGACCGGCTGACGCCGCGCCGCCGCGCTCCCTCCCGGGATCGGGCGGCCCCTGTCGCTCTGGCCTACGATGACGGGGTGCGTCTGCTTCCCCGGGGACCTGCTCCGGAGCGGTCCGAGGGGGGACCGCAGGCGAGCGGGTCTGGGAACGACCGGACGACGTTGAGCGGGCATGTGGGTGACGACGAGGTGAGGGAGCCAGTTCCGTGGCTTTGATGGACAGGATGCTGCGCTTCGGCGAGGGCAAGACCCTCAAGAGGCTGAAGAGCATTGCCGAGCAGGTCAACGCGGTGGAGGACGACTTCGTCGCGATGAGCGACGAGGAGCTGCGCGGCCAGACCGCTGAGTTCCGGGAGCGCCTGGACAAGGGCGAGACGCTCGAGCAGCTGATGCCCGAGGCCTTCGCCACCGTGCGGGAGGCCAGCCGGCGGGTGCTGGGCAAGCGCCACTTCGACGTCCAGCTGATGGGTGGCGCGGCACTCCACCTCGGCAACATCGCCGAGATGAAGACCGGTGAGGGCAAGACCCTGGTCGCGACGCTCCCGTCGTACCTGAACGCCCTGACCGGCCGCGGGGTCCACGTCGTCACCGTCAACGACTACCTGGCGAAGTTCCAGTCCGAGCAGATGGGCCGGATCCACCACTTCCTGGGCCTGGAGGTCGGGGCGATCCTCTCGCAGATGACCCCGGCAGAGCGGCGCGTGGCGTACGCGGCCGACGTCACCTACGGCACCAACAACGAGTTCGGGTTCGACTACCTCCGCGACAACATGGCGCTCACCCTGGACGACTGCGTGCAGCGCGAGCACCACTTCGCCATCGTGGACGAGGTCGACTCGATCCTCATCGACGAGGCCCGGACCCCGCTGATCATCTCCGGCCCGGCCGAGGACTCCCACCGCTGGTACCCCGAGTTCGCCAAGCTGGTGCAGCGGCTCAACCGCGACGAGCACTACGAGGTCGACGAGAAGAAGCGCACCGTCGCGATCAACGAGAACGGCATCGACGTCGTCGAGGACCGCCTCGGCATCGACAACCTCTACGAGTCGGCGAACACCCCGCTCATCTCGTACCTGAACAACGCGATCAAGGCCAAGGAGCTGTTCAAGAACGACCGCGACTACGTCGTGGTGGACGGTGAGGTGCTCATCGTCGACGAGCACACCGGCCGGTCGCTGGTCGGACGGCGGTACAACGAGGGGCTGCACCAGGCCATCGAGGCCAAGGAGCGCGTGCAGATCCGCGAGGAGTACCAGACCCTGGCCACGATCACGCTGCAGAACTACTTCCGCATGTACGAGAAGCTCTCGGGCATGACCGGCACGGCCATGACCGAGGCCAGCGAGTTCCAGAAGATCTACGGCCTCGGCGTGGTGCCGATCCCCACGAACCGGGACATGATCCGCATCGACCAGCGTGACCTGATCTACCGCACCGAGGAGGCCAAGTTCGACGCGGTCGTCGCCGACGTGGCCGAGCGCCACGAGCAGGGCCAGCCGGTCCTGATCGGCACGGCCTCGGTGGCGAAGTCGGAGATCCTGTCGCGGCTGCTCAAGCAGGCCGGCGTGCCGCACGAGGTGCTCAACGCCAAGCAGCACGAGCGGGAGGCGTCCATCGTCGCCATGGCGGGGCGCAAGGGGGCGGTCACCGTCGCCACCAACATGGCCGGCCGCGGCACCGACATCATCCTCGGCGGGAACCCGGAGTTCCAGGCTGACCACCGGCTGCGCGAGCAAGGCATCGACCCCGTCGAGCACGCCGAGGAGTACGAGGCCCGCTACCCGGAGGTGCTCGCGGAGTTCGAGAAGTCGAGCGCCCAGGAGCACGAGGAGGTGGTGGCCGCCGGCGGCCTCTACGTCGTCGGCTCCGAGCGGCACGAGTCGCGGCGCATCGACAACCAGCTGCGCGGTCGGTCCGGGCGGCAGGGGGACCCCGGCGAGAGCCGGTTCTACCTCTCCCTGGGCGATGACCTGATGCGGCTGTTCAAGTCCGACATCGTCGAGTGGGTCCTGCAGGCGCTCAAGATGCCGGACGACCAGCCGATCGAGAACAAGCGGGTGTCGGCCTCGATCGCCGGCGCCCAGGGCCAGGTCGAGTCGCAGAACTTCGAGATCCGCAAGAACATCCTCAAGTACGACGACGTGATGAACCGCCAGCGGCACGCGGTGTACGGCGACCGGCGCAAGGTGCTCGAGGGCGCCGACGTCGAGGGTCGGCTGCGGGCCACCGTCGACACGGTGGTGGAGCAGTACGTCCACGCCGCCACCGAGGGCTTCGCCGAGGACTGGGACCTCGAGCAGCTGTGGACCAACATGGGCACGCTGTACCCGGTTTCGCTCTCGCGCGAGGAGTACGAGGACCGCGACGACCTGGATCAGGCCACCCTGGTCGAGGACTTCAAGGCCGACGCCCAGGCCGCCTACGACCGGCGCGAGGAGACCCTCGGCGCCGAGGTCATGCGCGAGCTCGAGCGGCGCGTGCTGCTCACCGTGCTGGACCGCAAGTGGCGCGAGCACCTCTACGAGATGGACTACCTGCGGGAGGGCATCGGCCTGCGCGCCATGGCTCAGCGCGACCCGCTCGTGGAGTACCAGCGGGAGGGCGGCGACATGTTCAACACCATGATGGCTGCCTTCATGGAGGAGGTCGTCGGGTTCGTGTTCCACCTCGAGGTGGAGGTGGAGCAGGCACCCGCGGTCGGGGTGGTCACCGGCGGTGACGGCCGCGCGGTCCAGGTCGGGGGGCGCGCCGCAGGAGCGTCGCGTGAGCGCCGTCCGGCCGAGGAGGAGCACGGACCCCTGGTCGAGTCCGGGCCCGACCCCGACGACTTCGGCGTCGCGGTGCACACCGTCGACGGGAACGAGGTCCCCGCCGAGGCTGAGGAGCTCGTCGCCCTGGAGTCCGAGCCCGTCGGTCTGGACGCCGAACCGGTGGCCCGGCCGCAGGTGCGGGCGAAGGGCCTCGGCGGGAACGGCGCCCGTCGGCTCAGCTACTCCGCCCCCGACGAGGACGGCTCGGTGAAGACGGTGGGCCAGGCCACCGCCGCCCCCGACGAGTACGCCGGGGTGGGCCGCAACGCCCCCTGCCCCTGCGGGTCGGGCAAGAAGTTCAAGCTCTGCCACGGCCGCTCCGGCGGCTGAGGCGTCCACGGCTCCCGACTGCCCCGTCGGGTCCCGCCAGCCGCCTCCCGCTTCAGGCGGGAGGCAGCTGGACGCCGAAGCCGGCCAGCGCCAGCCGAGGCAGGACCAGCCCCGGGGTGAGCACGTCGACCACCTTGGCTGACGCGAGCACCTCCAGCTCGCCGAGCCGGCGGGCGTAGGGGTCCGGGCCGGCCAGCCGCGCCGCCTGCAGGGCGAGCACGTTGGCCCACACCTTGCGGCGCGACTCGGCCAGGAAGCGGCGCGACGCCCACCGGTTCGCCGGGGTGAGCGCCCGGTCCACCCACCGCCGGGGGCCTCCCAGAGCGGCGTCCTCGGCCGCGACCCGCCCCGCCAGCACGCCGTCGACCCGGTCGTGGTCGCGCACCCGGGAGGCCACCCGGTCGGGGTCGGCGAAGTCGGCCACGGAGACCACGTCGAGCATCGCCTGCGGGAGGTCGTAGTTGATGTGGGTGCTGATGCCCACCAGCAGGTGGCCCAGCGGGTGCACCTCGGGGGACACGCCGAAGGCCAGGCGCCAGGGACGGGGAACGGTCGCGCCGACGAGGTGCGCGTCGAGCGCGTCGGTGTAGTAGCGGCCGAAGGTGTCGGTCCAGCGCAGCACCCAGTCCGGGTCCTCGAACAGCCCCTCGCTCACCGCACGTCCGACGGCGGCTGTGGTCCGCCGGTAGGTGCTCAGGAACGTCGCGAGCGGTGCGTGCTCGGCGGGCAGCGCCGCGAGCCGGATGTCCAGGGCGCTGAGCAGCTCCTCGATCGGCACGGTGCTCACGGAGCCAGTGTCCCTGCCCGGCCACAGGGGTTCGGCGCGCAGCAGTTGTCCACAGATCGTCGGCGCTCCGGGTCCGCCGACGGCGCCCGGGCGCAGGCTGGTACCCCGACGACGCGCCGAAGACTGGAGGAGCCGTGCCGACCACCCTGACCCACCCGCTCGTGACCCCGGTGCTCGACAGCCGTCCCTCGCCGCGTCTTCCCTGGCCGGGCGCCCTAGCCGGCCTGGGGTCGCCCGCCGGTGCGCAGCCCGCCCTCGACCTGCGGCGGGCAGGGGACCTCGAGGAGATGGTGACGGTCATCGACCTGTCCGCCGCCGTCCCACCGGGCCTGCCCGACGCCCTCGCCTGGAGCAGGGCGCTCGCCACCACGGTGCTCGAGGTGCTCGCCGGCCGACGGCCCGCGGCCCAGCTGAGCCGCTGGCTGGCCGCCGAGGTGCTCGAGGAGCTGGCCCGACGCGCCCCCCGGATGCGCCCCGGCGCGCCCGCTCCCGCGCCGGCGCTCCGGTCGGTGCGGATCCAGCACCCCGCGGCCGGGGTGGCCGAGGTGACCGTGCACGGCCGCCTCGACGCACGGTCGGTGCCGCTCGCGCTGCGGCTGGAGGCCCGCGGCTCCCGCTGGCTGGGCACGGCCCTGGAGCTCGGGCCCCTGCCGTGATCATTACGAGGCCGGGCGGGGAGCCGGCCGAAGGCGCCCGGCGGGACCGGTGATGATGGGGTGGTGGGCGCGACGGCTCCGTCGACCACGGGGGCGGGCCGGCCACGAGGGGCGTCATGACGCGGGAGATCTTGAACTACGAGCTGTTCGGGCAGGGCGTCCGGGAGCTGGCCCGCAGCGTCGCCGACAGCGGCTACACCCCCGACATCGTGCTGGGCATCGCCCGCGGGGGCCTGCTGCCGGCCGGCGCCCTGGCCTACGCGCTGGACTGCAAGAACCTCTTCACCGTCAGCGTCGAGTTCTACACCGGGGTGGACTCCCGCCTGGACGTGCCGGTCATGCTCCCCCCGTTCCTCGACGCGCGGGACCTCGACGCGGCCAAGGTGCTGATCGTCGACGACGTCGCCGACACGGGCCGGACCCTCGAGCTGGTGCAGGACTTCTGCGCCGGTCACGTCGCCGAGGCCCGGACGGCCGTGCTCTACGCGAAGCCGCAGTCCCTCCTCGACCCGGACTTCAGCTGGCGCCGGACGGAGCGGTGGATCAACTTCCCCTGGTCGAGCGAGGAGCCGCTGGTGCGGCGCACCGAGGTCCGCGACGCCTGAGCGGGACCCTGTCAGGGCGAGAACAGCAGCAGGAGTCCCGCGCAGGTGTAGCCGAGCATCACCACGAGCATGGGCCACTGGCCGCGCAGGGCGGCGCGCTCGGGCAGCAGCGACAGCGCCTTCTCGTGCGCGCACAGGACGCCCACCAGGTGCCCGGTGACGATGGCGCCGGCCTGGACGACCGCGATGGCCGTGGGGTGGTCGAACAGCCCGTTGTCGACGCTCAGCCGGGCGGTGCCGAAGACGTCCCAGCCGCGTCCGAGCGGGTCCGACCAGAGGATCGCCGTCCGCTGGCCCTCGCCGACCAGGAGGGTGACGTAGTGGGCGACGGCGTACCCGACGGCCACCGGCACCACCGATCCCACCATCAGCCGCGGGTAGGCCGACGCGGGCCGGTCGCCGTACCGCCCCATCCAGGCGGCCGCGAGGCTGAAGGTGACCAGCACGAGCAGGATCATCACGGCCAGGCCGCCGGTGCCCCACACCACGGTGACGACGTCGGAGCTCTGCACCGTGCGGATCCACCAGGAGGTGTTGGCGAAGCTGTCGAAGGCGGTTCCCCCGAGCAGAGCGGCGACCACCCCGACCGCACCCGGCGGCGCACGCCATGCGGTCAGCCCGGCCAGCGGGTTGACCAGCCGCAGGGTGTCGCCCACCCGGCGCCACGGTGAGAGCTGCGCGACGGTGCGGGCGTAGGCCTCGAACGGGTCCGCGGCCCCGATCCAGCGGGCGCCGAAGAGGACGGCGCCGAGCACCAGCACGACGAACCAGGCCAGCGCCCAGACCCGCAGCACGGCCAGGGTGGTGCGGTCGGGCTGCACCAGCTCGAGCCAGGTGAAGGCGAACAGACCGAACGCGGCCGGCCACACGCCCACCTGCCGGGGGAGTCGCAGCACTCCCAGCTCGGGGTCCACCCGGGCGGCCGCGCAGAGCGCCCGGTGGACGGTGCGTAGCGGGTTGGTCGCCCGCCAGACCTGGCCGAGCAGCAGCGAGACTGGGACCAGGCCCACCCAGACCCACACGTAGACGAAACCGAACGCCGGGTTGGTGAGCAGGTCCTGCCCGGCCAGCAGGGCCAGGGCGGCCCAGGCGTAGACGGCGAGCACCACGAGCCGCGCGGCGACCTGCGTGGCGCTCGCGTCGACCACCCGGGTCACCAGCGGGAGCTCCATCCCGCCGACGCGGGCAAAGCGTGGGCGTCGCCAGGCCAGCAGCAGCACCACGAAGGACACCACCAGGGCCAGGGCGGCGCCGGCCACCACGGAAGAGAAGGGCAGCGGCAGGTCGTGCCGGGAGGCGATCCCGTGCAGGGGGAGCAGCACGGCGGACCGCTATCGCGCGTTCAGGATGACGATGACCTTCTCCAGGTGGTGCGACTCGACCTCGAAGCTTCCCGCACCGGCCAACGTGAAGCGCCCGGTGGCCGGCTGCCCCGCCTCGACCTCCAGCTCGAAGCCGTCGCCGCCGGTGTGGGCGTGGATCTCGTCGTCCTCGTCGGAGGTGACGTTCAGCACGACCTCCTGGCCGACGGCGACGTCCAGCTTCTGGCCGTTCGGCGAGACGTCCCCGCCGGCGATGGTGACGTCCACGGTCAGCGGGTCCCCAGCGGCCGGGCCTGGCGACTCCGGGCCCCCGCAGGACGTGAGGGCCAGCCCGAGGGCCGCCGCGGCAAGCACGGCCGCGGCTCGGGCGCGGGCCCGCCGGAGGCCGGGGGAGCCGGGGTGGTCGGTGGGCCGGGGGCTGTTCACGCGTGCTCTCACTTCCGGGTCGGCGGTTCTCGAACCCCACCGTACGTGCGCCGACGGGAGCGCGGCGTCCTCGAGGGCGCCGCCCCGGAGGCCGCCGCGCTACGGTGAGCCCCCGGTCTGGGTGCCGTCGCCCCTGCCCCCGCCGCTCCCGGAGGTCGCCTCGTGATGGTCTACGTCCCGCTCCCGGCGTCCCGCGTGCGCGCGCTCCGCGACGGGGAGCCGCTGGCCCGGGTGGCCGGCCACGCAGCCACACCGTCACTGCGGGCGGCGCTCGACCTCGCGCCCGGCGACGAGGAGGGCGACTACGCCGCGCTGAACGCCGCCGGGGTCGCCGCGCTGGCCGGGCTCCCCGGCCCGAGACGGCTGGTCCTCGCCGCCGAGGTCGCCGACCCGCAGGTCGCCGACGGCCGCGGGTCGTCCGGCGAGGTCGAGGTCACCGACCTGCGCTGGGGGCAGGTCCGCTCGCTCTTCGCCGACGAGGAGGTCGCGGCGTCCGCCGTCACCGCGGCGGCGGCAGCCGCCGCCGGGGTCGCCCTGGACGAGGCCTACGGGCTGCCCGCCGTGGTCGCCCTGACCGAGGGGCACGACCTGCTCTGGTTCGCCCCGGAGGAGCTCGACGCGCTCGGCTGACCCTGGTGTGCTTCTCCGCGACCTGGCCAGCGCGCTCCTCGTGGCCCGGCTGCCGAGAGCAGCTCAGAGACCGAGCAGGTACCCCTCGGCGAGGTTGTCGCGTTCCTCAGCACCGCCCCACACGAAGATGCCGTAGGGGCTGGTGACGATGGTCTGGCTGGTGCGGTATCCCTGCCCCCAGGGCGACCGCGGGACCCGCGTCCACTCCCCGGTGACGGGCTGGAGAAGCTGGCCACCGACCAGCGTCCGGTCCCCGACGCTGCCGATGGCTCCCTCGAGTCCGGAGTGGCCGTTGCGGGGTCGGGGCAGGGAGGTCCAGGTGCTGGTGGCGGGGTCGAAGACCGCTCCGTTGGCGTAGTCCCGTCCCCAGCCGCCGACCTTCCCGCCGTCCTCCGAGCCGGTCATCGGGAACACGACGCGGTCGGCGACCCAGACCGGGTTGCCGCCGATGATGTCGCTGTCCGGCAGCAGGGTCCACCGGCTCAGGGACTCCTCGAGGACCGCCAGCCGGGTGAGGGACGGTCCGTCCGCACCGGGGTTGGGGACGAGGTCGGAGGCCGTCAGCAGCAGCCGGTCACCCAGCCACGCGGCGCCCCGGCCGAAGCTCGGGCCGAGCGGGTCGTCAGGCAGCCGTTCCCACCGGCTCGTCGCGGTGTCGAAGACCATGTCGGTGGCCGGCTCCTGCTCGTCGGAGTGGTCGAAGGCCATGATCCTCGTGCCGGCGCCGACCAGCTGCGGCCACTCGAGCCCCGGGGTCGGCAGCATCGACCAGGCGTCTGGGACCGGGTCGTAGGAGAGGAAGGCCACCGGGCTGTCGTCCCGGTTGAGGTCACCGGTCAGCAGGTACAGCTTCCCGTCGGCGACGGTCATCTGGAGGACACCGCCGACCGGGGTGGGAGCGGACGCGATACGGCGCCAGCGACCGGTCGCGGGGTCGAAGGAGGCCCCGTCCCGATGAGGGGGCTGCGCCGGGGCCGCACAGCTGGCGGCCGGGGGGCAGGGCGCGCTGGACCAACCCCCCACCACGTAGAAGCGGCCGCCAAGGAACCCTCCAGCGGCTTCGTGCCGGGCGGACAGCGGGCTGGGAGGCAACGGGGACCACTCGCCGGGAGCGGCGGGAAAGGCCGGGGCTCCGGCGGGCAGCACGTCCGTGACCGCCCCGCAGCCGGACAGCAGCAGCCCGGCGACCAGCAGGGCAGCGCACCTGCGGACCGGCTCCATCCGGTCACGGTGTCAGACGAGAGCACCCGGAGCCAGAGGCCGCGGGTTGCGGTTCAGCGTCAGAACGCCCAGCCGTCCGGGAGAACCTCCTGCGGAGGCCGGTGCGACCCGTGCACACTGGCACCATGCCACGTTCGATCTGGAAGGGCGCCATCTCCTTCGGGCTCGTCACCATCCCGGTGAAGCTGTACTCCGCGACGGAGGAGAAGGACATCAGCTTCCGTCAGGTGCACGCCGAGGACGGCGGTCGCATCAAGTACAAGCGGGTCTGCGAGCTCGACGGCGAGGAGGTCCCCTACGGCGACATCGCCAAGGGCTACGAGATGGCCGACGGGCGGATGGTCGTCCTCGACAAGGAGGACATGGACCAGCTGCCGCTGGCCACCACGAAGTCGGTGGAGGTCGTGCAGTTCGTCGACTCCGACGAGGTCGACCCGGCCTACTTCAACAAGAGCTACTTCCTGCAGGCCGACGGACCCGGCGTGAAGCCGTACGTGCTGCTGCGGGACGCCCTGGTCAAGAGCGAGCAGTGCGCGGTGGTCAAGGTCGCGCTGCGTTCGCGGGAGGCCCTGGCGCTGATCCGTCCCAAGGACGGCGTGCTCGTCATGCACACCATGCTCTGGCCGGACGAGCTGCGCGACGGCTCCTTCGCCGCACCCCCGGACAGCATCACCGTCTCCGACGCCGAGGTGACGATGGCCCAGTCGTTCATCGACGCGCTCTCGGGGGACTTCGCGCCCGAGGACTTCACCGACTCCTACCGGGAGGCGGTCGAGACCCTCGTGCAGAGCAAGGCCGAGGGCGTCGCGCCGCCGGAGGAGACGGAGGCCCCGAAGGAGGCCGAGGTCGTCGACCTGGTCGCCGCCCTGCGCGCCTCGGTCGACGCGGCCAAGAAGCGCCGCGAGGCCGCCGCCCAGGCCAAGACGGGCTGAGCCGGAGCGGCCCCTACAGCCAGCGCTTGTGCTTGAACACCAGGTACAGGCCGAGGCCGAGCAGCAGCATCGCCAGCAGGGCCAGCGGGTAGCCGTAGCGCCAGTGGAGCTCGGGCATGTGGTCGAAGTTCATCCCGTAGATCCCCCCGACCAGGGTGGGGGCGAAGAGGATCGCGGCCCAGCCGGAGATCCTCTTGACCTCCTCGTTCTGCGTGAGGCTGGTCTGGGTGAGGGAGCGCATCTCCTCGTTCTGCTGCTGACCCACCAGCGTGCTGTGCACGGTGAGCGCGTTCTGCAGCAGGGTGCGGAAGCCGTCGGCGCGTTCGGCGATGCGGATGACGTGGTCGGCGACGTCGCGCAGGAGGCGCTGGAGCTCGACGTCGGCCTCCCGCCGGGCGAAGCCCTCCTTGAGGGCGGTGAGCATCTCGAGCAGCGGCCGGGTGGCCCGCTGGAACGCGACGACCTCGCGGGTCAGCTCGTAGATCCGGCGCGACACCGTCGGGTCGTTGCTGAACAGCTGGTCCTCGATCTCGTCGACGTCGTTCTCGAGCCCGGCGACCACGGGGGCGTACTCGTCGACGACCTGGTCCAGGATCGCGTAGAGCACGGCTTCGGGCCCCAGCCGCAGCAGCTCGGGGGCCTCCTCCAGCCGGTGGCGGACCCGGGCCAGGTCGGGGGACTCGGCGTGCCGGATGGTGACGACGAAGTCCGCGCCCAGGAAGACGTGCAGCTCCCCGAACTCCACCTTCTCCTGCGCATCGAGGTAGCGGGCGGGCCGCAGGACGGCGAACAGCAGGTCGCCGTAGCGCTCCAGCTTCGGCCGCTGGTGGGCGCTGATGGCGTCCTCGACCGCCAGCGGGTGGACGTCGAACTCGGTCGCGACGGCACGGATCTCCGGCGCGGTCGGGCGGTACAGCCCGATCCAGGCCATGCCCTTCCGCTCGCGCAGCCGCGCGAACGTCGAGTCGAGGTCGACGGGAGTGTCGGTCCGGCGCCCGTCGACGTAGATGGCGTTGTCCACCACGCCGTGGCGTCGCCCGTCCCCGTCGAGGGTGGTCACCGTGTCGTCTCCGCCGGTCAGCGAACCAGCCAGCGGGTGCCGACCTCCTGCTGCTTCTGGAACCCGGCCAGCACGGCCGGGGCCGAGGACTGCTCCAGCTTCTTGCCCAGCAGCGGGATCGCCACCTTGAGGTTGCCGGTCAGCTCGACGACGGTGCCCGGGCCGCCCGATGTCAGCGCGAGCCGTCCCTGCAACGACACCGGCTGGCCCTGCACCGACATCTGCAGGTCGCCGCTCCGCGCGCCGTCCGCAGCGGCGTCGCCCCACACGGTCTGCTCGGTGACGGTGAGCGTCCCGCCGACGAAGCGGGCCACTGCGTCGGGGGCCGGGAAGGACCGCGTGGTGCGGGTGGTGGAACCGGCGACGTCGACGTCGTAGCTGCTCGACTCGGTGGCCCGGCAGACCTCGTCGAGGTAGCGGGCGTCGGTGAGCATGGCGAAGACCTCGGGCGGGGCGGCGGCGAACTCGAGGCGCGTGGTGATGTCCATGCGCCCATGATGGCAGCGGCGGCCGTGGTCCCCGACCGCCCCGCGCCGCGACCCGCGGCGGGCGTCCGGCGGGACTAGGGTCGGAAGACGCGCACAGCGGCGTGCGGGGCGGAGGAGGACGGCGGACGTGGCACTCGCGGACCTGGAGCTGGAGCAGGACAAGTTGGACAAGATCGCCCGGGTGGCCGCCCGTGGCGCCACCCTGGCCGGTGAGCTGGGGCAGGACCCGGCCGGCGCCGAGGAGTTCCTCCACCACTACTTCCGTCACGTCGACCCCGTCGACATCGACTCCCGCACCGTGGAAGACCTGTTCGGCCTGGTCGCCAGCCACTTCCGGGCCGCGCTGCGGCGTCTCCCCGGCTGAACCCGTGGTCACCGTCCGGATGCCCCGGCGGGGCGGCGAGGGCTGGACGGCCGGCGGCGCCACCGTGGTGCAGGTCGTCACCGACGACCAGCCCTTCCTGGTCGACTCGCTCACCATGGAGGTCCTCCGGCAGGGCTGGAGCGTCCGGGAGGTCTTCCACCCCCAGTACCTGGTCCGCCGCGACGCCGAGGGTGCGCTGGTCAGCGTCGAGCGGGGCGAGGCCGCCGACGAGCCCGGCGTGCTCGCCGAGTCCTGGATGCACCTGGAGATCCTGCCGCCGACCCGGCCCGAGGACCCCGACGCCCTGGTGCCCGACCTCGAGCGCGGGCTCCGCGACGTGCTCGGCCTGGTGCGGGCGGCGGTGGAGGACTGGCAGCCGATGAAGCAGCGTTGCGCCGAGACCGCCGCGCTGCTGGGCGACCCGTCGCGGACGGCGGGCCGCGCCGACGAGGCCGCGCTGGCCCAGGAGCTGCTCGGGTGGCTCGACGACAACCACTTCACCTTCCTCGGCTACCGGGAGCACGTCGTGGTCGGCGAGGGCGCGGAGACCCGCTTCGAGGTGGTGCCGGGCACCGGGCTGGGGGTCCTGCGCGGTGACGACGACGTCCCGGGGGCCTTCCACGCCCTGCCGCAGCCCGGCACCCACCACCTGCTGATGATCATCACCAAGGACGACGAGCGGTCGCGGGTGCACCGCCCCGCCTACCTGGACTACCTCGGGGTGCGGACCTTCGACGCCGACGGCCGGGTCGTCGGAGAACGGCGCTTCCTCGGCCTGTTCGCCTCCAGCGCCTACTCCGAGAGCATCGCCCGGGTCCCGGTGCTGCGGCAGAAGACCGAGGCCGTGCTCAGGCTGACCGGCTACGACGAGCAGAGCCACGGCGGCAAGGCGGTCGTGGACGTCCTGGAGAGCTACCCGCGCGACGAGCTCTTCCAGACCCCGGTCGAGGAGCTGGCCGGCACGGTCGAGAAGATCGCCCACCTCAAGGAGCGGCGTCAGGTCCGGATGTTCGTCCGGCCCGACCCCTACGGCCGCTACCTCTCCTGCCTGGTCTACCTGCCGCGCGACCGCTACACCACCGCGGTCCGCCGGCGGATGGAGGACCTGCTCCTGCGCCAGCTCGGTGGCGTCGGCGTCGACTACTCCGCCCGGGTGACGGAGTCGGTGCTCGCCCGGTTGCACTTCGTGCTGCGGCGGTCGGCGAGCCGCCCGCTGGGGGAGATCGACGTGCGTGGCCTGGAGAAGGAGCTGACCCTGGCCACCCGTTCCTGGGACGACGCCTTCGCCGACCTGGTGACGGCCTCGGAGCCGGCGGAGCGGCTGAGCCAGCTCGCCCGGGCCCTGCCGGAGTCCTACAAGGAGGACTACGCCCCGGCGCAGGCCCTGGACGACCTGACCGCGCTGAGCGCCCTGACCGAGCGGGACGGGATGTCGCTGGCGGTGCACCGACCCGTCCGGGCCGACGACGAGGCCGACCTCCGGCTCAAGATCTTCCGCCGCGACGCCTCCATGTCGCTGTCCACGATCCTGCCGCACCTGACCCGGCTGGGCGTCGACGTCATCGACGAACGGCCTTATGAGCTGACGCTGCGCGGCGACCGGGCCTTCGTCTACGACTTCGGGCTCAGCGTGCCCGGTGGCCGCGACGCCGTCCGCCGGGACTGGACCCCGGAGGCACGCGAGCGCTTCACCGCCGCCTTCGCCGCCTCCTACTCCGGCCGCAGCGAGTCCGACGCGTTCAACGCCCTCGTGCTGGCCGCCGGCCTGGACTGGTCCCAGGTGAGCATCCTGCGGGCGGTCGGGCGCTACCTGCAGCAGGCGGGCAGCCCGTACAGCCAGGCCTACCTCGCCTCGGCGCTGGGCGCCAACACCGACCTCGCCCGGCGTCTGGTCGCGCTGTTCGAGACCCGTTTCGACCCCGCCCTCGGGCCCGTGGAAGGGGGCCGGGCGGCCCGGGTGGAGGAGCTCACCGCCGAGCTCGGGGCGGGGCTGGACGACGTCGCGAGTCTCGACCACGACCGCATCGTCCGCTCCTACCTCGCGGTGCTCGGGGCGACGCTGCGGACCAACCACTACGTGCCCGGTCGGCAGGCGCTGGCGCTGAAGCTGGCCCCGCGCCAGATCCCGGACCTGCCCGAGCCGCGGCCCGCAGTTCGAGATCTTCGTCTACTCCCCGCGCTTCGAGGGCGTGCACCTGCGCTTCGGTGCCGTCGCCCGCGGCGGTCTGCGCTGGTCCGACCGCGCCGAGGACTTCCGCACCGAGGTCCTCGGCCTGGTCAAGGCGCAGATGGTCAAGAACACCGTGATCGTCCCGGTGGGCGCCAAGGGCGGCTTCTACGCCAAGCAGCTGCCCGACCCCCAGGCCGACCGGGATGCCTGGCTGGCCGAGGGGATCGCCTGCTACCAGCTCTTCATCACCAGCCTGCTGGACCTGACCGACAACCTCGTCGAGGGCCGGATCGCCCACCCGCAGCACGTCGTGCGCTACGACGGCGACGACCCCTACCTCGTCGTCGCGGCCGACAAGGGGACCGCCACCTTCTCCGACATCGCCAACGCCATCTCGGTGGGGTCGGGCTTCTGGCTGGGCGACGCCTTCGCCTCGGGTGGCTCGGCGGGCTACGACCACAAGGCGATGGGCATCACCGCCCGCGGGGCCTGGGAGTCGGTCACCCGGCACTTCCGGGAGCTGGGGCTGGACCCGACCGTCGAGGACTTCACCTGCGTGGGCATCGGCGACATGAGCGGCGACGTCTTCGGCAACGGCATGCTGCTGAGCCGCCACACCCGGCTGGTGGCCGCGTTCGACCACCGGCACGTGTTCCTCGACCCCGACCCCGACCCTGCCCGGAGCTTCGCCGAGCGGGAGCGGCTGTTCGACCTGCCCCGCTCCAGCTGGGCCGACTACGACCCCGGCGCTGCTCAGCGACGGCGGCGGCATCTACCCCCGGACCCTGAAGTCGATCCCGGTCAGCCCCCAGGTCCGGGAGGTGCTGGGCCTCGACGCCGACGTCACCGCCCTGGCGCCGCAGGAGCTGATCCGTGCCTGCCTGCGGGCGCCGGTGGACCTGCTCTGGAACGGGGGCATCGGCACCTACGTGAAGTCGGCGCAGGAGAGCCATGCCCAGGTGGGGGACAAGACCAACGACGGTCTGCGCGTCGACGGCGGCGAGCTGCGGGCCCGCTGCGTCGGGGAGGGGGGCAACCTCGGTCTCACCCAGCGAGGCCGGATCGAGTACGCCACCGCCGGCGGCCGGATCAACACCGACTTCCTGGACAACTCCGCGGGCGTCGACACCTCCGACCACGAGGTGAACATCAAGATCCTGCTGTCCGACGACGTGGCCGCCGGACGGCTGAGCCTGCCCGACCGCGACGCCCTGCTCGCCTCGATGACCGACGAGGTGGCCCGGCTGGTGCTGGCGCACAACCGCAGCCAGAACCTGGCGCTGGCCAACAGCGTCCACCAGGCCCATTCCATGGCCGGTGTGCACGAGGACTGGATGGAACGGCTGGAGGAGCAGGGCCTGCTGGACCGCGGTCTCGAAGCCCTGCCCGGGGCGGAGGAGCTGGAGCTGCGTCGTCAGAACAAGGCGGGGCTGACCGCCCCTGAGCTGGCCACGCTGCTGGCCTACACCAAGATCGTGCTCGAGGGGGAGGTCGGACGCTCCGACCTGCCGGACGACCCCTCCCTGGCCCGGAACCTGGTCGACTACTTCCCCGAGCCGCTGCGGGAGCGCTACGCCGAGCAGATGCCCGCCCACCGCCTGCACCGCGAGATCATCACCACCGTCGCGGTGAACCGGTTCGTCGACACCGCCGGCATCACCTGCTTCCACCGGCTCTCCGCGGAGAGCGGCGCCACCGCGGCCGAGGTCATCCTGGCCCACGCCGCGGCCCGGGCGGTATTCGGCGCGGCCGAGCTGGAGGCCGCCGTGGCGGCGCTGGACCACCGAGTCGCGGCGTCGGTGCAGACCACCCTGCGCCTGGAGGTGCGCACCGTGGTCGAGCGGGCCACCCGCTGGCTGCTGAACCGGCAGCGCCGCGTCGACGTCGAGGCCTGCGTCCGGGAGCTGGCCGAGGGCGTCCGCGCCGTCCGCGCCGCCCTCCCGCAGCTGCTACCGGGCCGTGAGCGCGAGGCGGTGGAGAAGCGGGTGGCCCGCTACCGCGACGCCGGGGTGCCGCCGGAGCTGGCGTTGGCGGTCGCGTCACTGCCGCCGGCCTACGCCGCGCTGAGCATCGTCCAGACGGCGACCGCGGACGACCGCGACGTGCTGGCGGTGGCGGCGGTGCACTTCACCCTCGGCCAGCGGCTGGGCCTGGACCGGCTGCTGGGCCGCATCCTCGAGCTGCCGCGGACGGACCGGTGGCAGACGATGGCGCGGGCGGCGCTGCGCGACGACCTGCACGCCGTGCACGCCGCCCTGACCCAGGAGGCCCTCCGGCACGCGCCGGGAACGGCGGCCCCGGTGGACGGCGCCGAGCGGGTCGTCCGGGCGTGGGAGGACTCGGTGACCGGTTTGAGCCGCTCCGTGGCCACCCTGCGGCAGATCTGCAGCGTGCGCGCCGATCTTGCCCGCGTCTCGGTGGGGCTGCGGGTGGTGCGGGGGCTGGTGGCGACGTCGGGGTGAGGCGAGCAGGCGCCTCGTCGAGTGGACGTCCGCCCGGGGCAGCGGGCGGGCCGTGGTAGTCCTGACCCATGCGGATCGACCTCCACACCCACTCCTCGACCTCCGACGGCACCGACACCCCCGAGCAGCTCGTCGAGCAGGCCGTCCGGGCGGGGCTCGACGTGGTCGCGCTCACCGACCACGACACCTTCGACGGCCTGGACGAGGCGGTGACCACCGGTGAGCGGGTCGGCATCCAGGTGGTGCGGGGGCTCGAGCTCTCCTGCACCCAGGGCGGCAGCAGCGTCCACCTGCTGGCCTACGGGGCTGACCCGGCTGCCCCCGCCCTGGCCGAGGAGCTGGAGCGCGTCCGCGGCGGCCGCAGCGGCCGGGTCGCCGGGGTGCTGGCCAAGCTCGAGGAGCTGGGTGTCGGGGTCAGCGAGGAGGCGGTGATGCGCTTCGTCGGTGACAGCCCCTCGGTCGGCCGCCCGCACATCGCCGACGCGATGGTCGAGGCGGGCCACGTGCGCGACCGCACCGAGGCCTTCGACCGCTACCTCGCCGACGGCGGGCCCGCGCACGTCCACCGGTACGCCATCGACCTGGCCCGCGGGATCGACCTGGTGCGGCGGGCGGGCGGGGTCGCGGTGATCGCGCACCCGTGGGGACGCGGCCGCGAGCACGTGCTGCCGCCCGAGCTCCTCGCCTCGTTCGCGGCCGACCACCACCTCGACGGCCTCGAGGTGGAGCACCAGGACCACGACCGGGACACCCGCCTCCGGCTCCGGGGGCTGGCCCGGGAGCTGGACCTGCTGGCCACCGGGTCCAGCGACTACCACGGCACCGGCAAGGTCGACCACGACCTGGGCGTGAACACCACCGACCCCTCGGTCTTCGCCGAGATCAGCGCCCGGATGGCTGCGCGGGCCAGCGAGGTCCTCCGCTGAGCCTGCGCCGGGCCCGTCCCGGCGCGTGCTGCTCCGGAACCGGCGCGGGGCTCAGACCGCCTTCTCCAGGTCGGCGACCTGGTCCTCGGTGAGCGGCAGGTCCAGCGTCGCCATGTTCTCCTCCAGGTGCTCCACCGACCGGGTCCCGGGGATCAGCAGGATGGCGGGGCTGTGGTGCAGCAGCCACGAGAGCCCGACCTGGGCCTCGGTGGCCCCCAGCTGGTCGGCCAGCTCGATGACCGCCGGGTTCTGCGTGACCTTCGGCACGCCCGGGAAGGCGGAGCCCAGCGGGAAGAAGGGCACGAAGGCGATGCCCTCGGCTTCGCAGCGCTGCAGCAAGGGCTCCGACGAGCGGTCCAGCAGGCTGTAGCCGTTCTGCACGCAGACGACTCCCGCCAGCCGGATCGCGGTGTCGAGCTGGTCGAGGGTGACGTTCGAGACGCCGATGCCGGCGATGAGGCCCTCCTCACGCAGGTCCACCATCGTGGCCAGCTGGTCCTCGAACGGCGGCGGGGTGTATCCGCGGATGGGGTCCAGGACCCGCAGGTTCACCGCCGCCAGCTGGTCGACGCCGAGCGTCCGCAGGTTGTCCTCGACGGCCGCGCGGAGCTCTGCGGGCTGCTGGGCGGGCGGCCAGCCGCCCTTGGCGTCGCGGGTCGCTCCGACCTTGGAGACCAGGGCGAGGTGCTCGGGGTAGGGGTGCAGGGCCTCCCGGATGAGCTCGTTGGCCACGTCCGGGCCGTAGTACTGGGCGGTGTCGATGTGGTCGACGCCGAGCTCGACGGCGCGGCGCAGGACCGTGAGCGCCTCATCGCGGTCACGCGGAGGTCCCATCACCCCGGGCCCGGGCAGCTGCATCGCCCCAAACCCCAGCCGGTGCACCGGGTGGCTGCCGAGGGCGACGGTGGCGTCGGAGAAGGAGGGTCCGTTCATGGCGCCGAACCTAGCGCTCCACCCCAGCGCCGGGTCTACGGTGGCCGGGTGGCCAGTCTCGACGACCTGCGGCGGCTCGCGCTCGCCCTGCCCGGCACCACCGAGGGCACCTGGTACGGCACCCCCGGCTTCCTCGTGGGCGGCAAGGGGTTCCTCCGGGTGCGGACCGAGGACGGCGACGGGCGCGTGGTGCTGCCGGTCCCCGACCTCGGCGAGAAGGAGGCGCTGCTGACGGCCCGTCCCGAGGCCTTCTCCACCACCCCGCACTACGACGGCTACGCCGCTGTGCTGCTGAGGCTGGAGGCCGTCGACGTCGACGAGCTGGCCGAGCTGGTCACCGAGGCCTGGCGGGCCAAGGCGCCGGCCCGGCTGCGCCGTGAGCTGGACGGCGCCTGACCGCAGCGGGCCGCGAGCTGCTCCGGGGCCCGGTGAGCGCGCGGGAACCGGGGTAGGCTCCTCCTGCCCCTCGGGGGAGGGGCGCTCGAATCGGGGGACCACCATGCACACTGCCCTTGCCCGTCGCTGGACCGCCCTGGTGCTGCTGCTCGGCGGCGCCCTCGTCACGGCCGGCCTGACCGCCGCCCCCGTGCAGGCCGCCGACGACGCGAAGATCTACATCGTGCAGGGCCTGCCCGGCCGCACCGTGGACGTCGCCGTCGACGGGAAGACCGTGGCGAAGGATGTCCGGACCGCCGCGGTGACGAAGGGATTCGCGGTTGAGGCCGGGACGCGCAAGGTCAGCGTCTCCGACGGCGGCGACGTCGTGCTCGAGCGGGTGTTCAAGGTGTCCGCCGGCTCCAGCTGGGACGTCGTCCTGCACCTGCCGGCTGAGGACGGCGCCGACGCCGAGCCCGCCGTCACCGTCTTCCGCAACGACCTCTCCGACGTCCCGCGCGGCAAGGCCTCGCTGACCGTCGCGCACACCGCCCGCGTCGGGGAGGCTGACGTGCGGGTGGACGGCAAGGTGCTGTTCGCCGACATCGAGAACGGGGAGTCGCTGAACGTCGTCGTGCCGGTGGCCACCTACGAGGTCGCGATCGTCCCGGCCGGCAAGTCGTCCCCGGTGGTGCTCGGCCCGGTCGACCTGACGGTCAAGGGCGGGGCCCTGAACCGGGTGTACGCCATCGGTGACCCGTCGAAGAAGACGATGAACGTCGCGGTGCACGTCATCGAGACCGGCACCAGCGGGAGTCAGGCGCCGCGGCGGGTCGACACGGGGACGGGCGGGCAGGCCGTGGCCCTGCAGCGCCCCGAGACCGCCCTCTGGTCCTGACCAGCCGGTGGCGGCGGGCCGCAGCACCGGTCCTGCTGGGACTGCTGGTGCCGCTGGTGCTCGGCGGCTGCGGCGGCGCCACGGCCCCCGGCCCCGCCGGCCGGCCGCTGCCCCCCGCTGAGGCCGGGTCGTCCAGCCCGGCCTCACCGGCGCAGAGCGTGCCGAGCGCCCGGGTCGGTGAGCCTGCCCCCAGCAGCCGGGTGCGCTTCGTGCCCACCGCGGTCGAGCTTCCGGGCGGGGCCCGCGCCCGCGTCAAGCCGGCCACGACCGTGGACGGCCAGCTGGTGGTGCCGGAGGAGGTCCGCCACGTGGGCTGGTGGGACGGCAGCGCCTGGGCCGGCGACCCGTTCGGCACGACGGTCGTCGCCGGTCACGTCGATTCCGCCACCGAGGGCCTGGGGTTCTTCGCCCGCCTGCTGCGCGTCGAGCGCGGGGACACGGTGACCCTCGGCGGCGGGGGGCACGAGCAGCGCTACCGGGTGGTCTCGGTGCGCACCGTGGCCAAGCAGGCGCTCGCCACCCGCAGCGCGGCCTTCGACCAGACCGGGGACCACCGGCTCGTCCTCATCACCTGCACCGGTGCGTACCGCCCCGAGCGTGGCGGCTACGAGAGCAACCTGGTCGTGACCGCGGAAGCAGTCGGGCTCGCCCGCTGACGCGGACGAGCCCGGGATGCTGCGCTCCTGGAGGTCAGCCGGCGGTGCCGGTGCCGGCGCCCGCGGCGCTGCCCGGACGACGACGCCGACGACGGCGGCGCGGAGCGTCGCCGGTGCTGCTCGCGGCCGCGTCGTCGCCGCCGGCCTCGGGGCCGCGCGGCTCGCTGATCCGGGTCGGCGCGGCGTCGGAGGCTTCACCCTCGGGCGTGGTCCCACGGCGGGTGCGGCGACGCTCGCGCGGTGCGCTCTTGCGCTGACTGCGCCGCTCCTCCCAGGAAGGACCCTCCGCCTGCGCCTCGACCTTGGGGTCGACGATCCGGCCCTTGGCGGCCGGGTCGATGCCCAGGTCGTGGAAGAGGTGCTCGGAGGTCGAGTAGGTCTCCTGCGGCTCCGGGAAGGGCAGGCCCAGGGTGTTGTTGATGACCTTCCAGCGGGTCTGGTCGGCCCAGTCCACGAAGGTGATCGCGATGCCGGAGGCGCCGGCCCGACCGGTGCGCCCGATCCGGTGCACGTAGGTCTTGTCGTCCTCGGGGCACTCGTAGTTGATGACGTGGGTGACGTCAGTGACGTCGATGCCGCGCGCGGCGACGTCGGTGGCCACCAGCACGTCCGCCTCGCCGCCGCGGAACCGCTTGAGCGCCTTCTCGCGCAGGACCTGGGACAGGTCCCCGTGGATGGAGGTGGCGTTGAACCCGCGCTCGGCCAGGTCGTCGGAGACGCGTTGCGCCGACCGCTTGGTGCGGCAGAAGATCATCACCCGGTTCCGGTCCTCGGCCTGCAGGATGCGGGCGACCACCTCCGGCTTGTCGAGGTCGTGCGCCTGGTAGACGAACTGCGCCGTGGCCGGCACGGTCGTGGAGTCCTCGGCGGACTCAGCCCGGATGTTCACCGGGTGCCGCAGGTGCCGGCGGGCCAGGGTGACGATCGCCGACGGCATGGTGGCCGAGAAGAGCATGGTCTGGCGCAGCTCGGGGGTCTTGGCCAGGATCCGCTCGACGTCGGGCAGGAAGCCCAGGTCCAGCATCTCGTCGGCCTCGTCCAGGACGAGCACCTTGATGTGGCTGAGGTCCAGCGCCCGGCGGTCGGCGAGGTCGAGCAGCCGGCCCGGGGTCCCGACGACGACCTCGACGCCCGCGGCCAGCGCCTCGAGCTGCGGCTCGTAGCCCATGCCGCCGTAGAGGGTGACGACGCGCGCGCCGCGCTGGGCGGCGGCGACGCTGAGGTCCTTGCTGACCTGGCTGGCCAGCTCGCGCGTGGGTGCGACGACGAGCGCCTGCGGGGCGCCGGGCTTGGCCTGGGCCTCGAAGTCGCGGTCCTCGCGGACGACGACGCGCTGCAGCAGCGGGATGCCGAAGGCCAGCGTCTTGCCGGTGCCGGTGCGCGCCTGTCCGATCATGTCGGTGCCGGTCAGCGCGATCGGGATGGCCATCGCCTGGATCGGGAACGGGTTCCGGATGCCGACGGCCTCGAGGGCGCCGGCGATGGTGTCCAGCACGCCGAGGTCGCGGAAGGTCTGGGGAACCGGAGCGGGGAGTTCCTCGGCCGCGTCGTCGACGCCGTCGCCGGCGGCCGTCGTGGGGCCGGTGCCCTCGAGAACGACGTCCTCGAGCCCGGCCCCGGGGGCGGCCGTGTCGTCGGAGGTGGGGGACTGGGGAGCGGTGGACGCCGCGGTGGGCGTCTCGATGCTGTCGCTGGTCAGGATGGTCGCCTTCGCTGAGCAAAACTGGGGATGACCCGGTGGGCGCGTCCTGCGAGGAGCGGGGTCCGCGTCGCGCGACCCGACCCGTCAAGGTCGCTGCGCGCTGGAGCGGCGCTCACCGCCGAGGCCTCTCGCGCCGCTTCCGAGCGGTGCGCCGAGGAGCACGGACGACTTACCAGGGACGCATCACCTGATGCGTACGCGGCCATCCTAGACCGTCGAACCCCTCAGACCGAATGACCGGCGCGCGACCGTCGCGCCCCGTCCGCACCGGCGGTGCGCTGGCTAGGCTGCGGCCGTGGACGAGCAGACGACGCCGGAGCCGGTGGTGACGGGGCCCGACGCGGCCTACCGACAGGGCGCGCTGGACCTGCTCGGTCTGCTGGCGTACGGGGCGCTCACCGCCTTCGACCGCCTGGCCGAGGACGCCCGGATGGCTCCGACCCTCGCCGACAAGGTTCAGCTGGCGACCATGGCGGGGCGCCAGGTCGACCACTTCGCCCGGGTCCGGAGCCGGCTGGCCGAGCACGACGTCGACGTGATGAGCGCGATGCGCCCCTTTCACGAGCCGTTCAACGGCTTCCACGAGCACACCCGTCCCAGAGACTGGCTCGAGGGACTGGTCAAGGCCTACGTCGGTGACGGCATCGCGGCCGACTTCTACCGCGAGGTCGCCGCCTTCGTCGACGCTGACACCCGTGCGCTGGTGCACGAGGTCCTCGCCGACGGCGGCCACGCGGACTTCGTGGTAGGGCGGGTCCGGGGCGCGATCGAGGACGACCCGAAAGTCGGGGGCCGGCTCGCGCTGTGGGGCCGCCGCCTGGTGGGGGAGGCGCTGAGCCAGGCCCAGCGGGTCGCGGCCGAGCGGGACGCCCTGACCAGCCTGCTCACCGGTACCGTCGAGCGGCCCGGCCTGGATCTCGCGGCGGTCAGCCGGATGTTCTCCCGGCTGGTGGAGAACCACACCCGGCGGATGGCCACGCTGGGCCTCCAGTCCTGAGCTGTTCCCGCCCGCCGGCCGGGGCGCGGTCAGAGACTGCCGAAGCCCACCTTGCGCGCGTGCTCCTCGCCGAGGTCGACGTAGGCGATCTTCGACGAGGGGATGAGCACCCGCCGGCCGCGCTCGTCGGCGAGGGTGAAGACACCCTGGTTCTCCACAGCCTCGCTGAAGGCCCGCTCGACGTCAGCGGCCGTCTCGGTGGTCTCCACCACGACCTCGCGGTTGACGTGCTGGATCCCGACCTTGATCTCCACGAATCCTCCTGGTTACCGGCTGCCTGCCGACCCGAGGTGCCCGGGTCGCGCGAGGTCAGCGCGCTCGTGACCACCGTGCCACACGGCACCGCCAGAGCCACGCCGTGTTCGCCGACAGCGTGGCTCACCCGAAGGTCAGCAGCTCCTCGCGGGTAGCCGGACGCAGCACCAGCCGGGTCCAGGCGCCGAGGTAGACGCGGTCGTCGTGCCGGAGCTCGTGCCGGGTCCCCACCGGCACCGGGGCCTCGGGCAGGGCGCCGGTCGCCGGTCCGACGAAGGTGCCGTTGGCCGAGTCGAGGTCCTCCACCCACCAGCGGCCGCCGTCGGTGGTGAGCCGGCACTGGCGCCGGCTCACGCCGGTGTCGGCGCCGCAGTCGACGTCGGGGTGGATGTTGCGGCTCCTGGAGGCCCGGCCGACGAGCACGGAGCGCCCGCGCAGGGGGCGGACCACGGGCTGGCCGGCCGCCGGCAGCGGGTCGGGCCCCTCCTGCGCGTGGTACCACGCCGGGTCGACCCACACCTCCACGACCCAGGCGAAACCCGAGCCGCCGCCCGCGGTGTCAGGCAGGTTCGCCGGTACCGCGGTCGGGGAGACGTCAGCGGCCGACTCCGGTGCCGCGGCAGGGACGGGGGGCGACTGCGGGGCGGGGACGTCCGGCGGCGTGAACGGGCGGGGCTTGCCGCCGGTGGTGAAGTCGGAGCCGCACCCCTGGCAGGTGAGCGCGTCGGCTGGGTTGGGGGCGTTGCAGGACGGACAGGCCTGGGCAGCTCCGGGCGCCGAGCTGGAGACGGTGAGCCGGGAGCCGGTCGGGACATCGCGGACCGAGGCGGGCAGGGGAGAGGGCGGTCCCGAGCCGGCGAGCGGGAGCCCGCAGACGTCGCAGTAGTCGTGGGCGACGGTCTGGTGCCCGGCGGGGCAGACGGTGCTCATGCCCGCCCACGCACGCGCGTGGTCCGGCGGGAGGCGGTTCCGGCGCGCAGCTCGTCAGCCCTGTCCGCCGCGGGCCGACGCCGCACCGTGGCGCTGCCCCTCCCGGGCCGGATCTCGTCCTGGTCGACGCCGGCGCTGAGCTCTGCCATCGCGTCCGTCCTCCTCGCCTGGTCCCGGGCCGGGGCTCGGCTCGTCGACCTCAGTATGCCGGTCGGTCCCGGACAAGGAGCCGAGGCGCCGGACCGGCCTTGGGGCACGACCGTCGACCCGACGACGGGTCGCAGGTTGGTGCCGGGTGAGCCGTCGAGGTCGGCTCAGGCGTGGCGGGCGAGCGCGACGCTGATGTTGTCACGCCCGCCCTGGGCGTTGGCCCACGCCACCAGACCGGCCGCCAGCCGCAGCGGGTCGGCGCCGCTCACGGCCTGAGTGGCGTTCACCAAGGCCTGCAGGGCGCCCGCGTCCGAGCAGTAGTTCCACAGCCCGTCGGAGCAGACCAGGAGCCAGCCCGGTACCTGGAGGGTGACCGACCCGGTGCGCGGCACCACGTCGGTGCTGTCGCGGCCCAGCCATCGGGTGATGGCGTGCGCCTGCGGGCCGTTCTCGGCTTGGGCACGGTCTACGCCCATCTCGATGCGCACCTGCGCCATGGAGTCGTCGACGCTCAGCTGCAGGGGGTCACCCGCGCCCGCGTCGGGCAGCCAGTAGACCCGGCTGTCCCCCACGGTGCCGAAGACGACGAGGTCACCCTCGAGCACCGCAGCCGCCAAGGTGCAGGAGGCGGCCCTGTCGCTCTCGGGAGCGGTGTTGGCGATGACCGCCTCGTTCGCCTGCGCCGCGGCGAGCCCCAACGTCTGCGCCAGGGCCGCCGCGCGGCTGGCCGGCGGGGCTGCTTCGACGGCGCGCGCGGCGGCCACCACGTCCCGTGCGCTGCGAGCGCCCGCAAGGGCGGCGACGTCGGAGTCGGTGGAGGTCGAGACGCCGTCGCAGACCACCAGCACGGCGCGCGAGCCGGGCTCGGGGTCCGCGGCCACGGCAGTGGCGTCCTCGTTGCGGTGGTGCCGCAGGCCGCGGTCGCAGACCGCGGCCACCCAGGCCGCCGGCTGCTCGACGTAGTGGTCTCGGGGGCTCACGGCCCCGCCGTCGGGTTCCTGGACGGACTTGGAGCCGCCGGGGCGGCTGGCCTCGGCAGGCGTCGTGGCCGCCGTCTCGGCCCCGGTCAGCGCTTCGGTGGTGCGGGACAGGGGGGCGCCGCACGCCTCGCAGAACCGCTCGGCGCCGCTGACGTCCGCACCGCAGGAGGGGCAGCTCGCCTCGGCGGCCGGGGCCGGGGGCGGGGTCGTGGGGGTGGTCTCGCTCATCGCAGGGTCCACCCTCGCACCTCCCCGGCCGAGTCCACCAGCGACGAGCGGTGGTGGTCGTCGTCGGCGGTCGTGGAGGGGTGGTCCGGTCCACCGGGACACCTCGTCGGGCCGGTCTCCGCTCCCGGTCAGACCGCGGGCCGCAGACCTCCCGGCACCGGTGCTCCCGGCACCAGCCCCGCAGTCGTGGCGGCGGCCGCCGACTCGGCCAGCACGTCGGCGACGGGGCGTCCGCTGAGCCGGGCCAGGGCCTCGACGGCGTCGAACTCGGGCGTGGCGCGCACCACCCGGCCGTCGCGGTGGCCGACCTTGACCGGGACACCGGCCTCCCCGACGTTCACGTCCACCCAGCCGCGGGGCAGGGCGGAGCGGGACCAGTCCGATGACCGCAGGCCCAGGGTCGAGGTCTCGGCGAAGACGACGTCGCGCAGCGCCGGCACCCGGTGGGGGTGGGCGAGCACCGTCAGCACGTGGGCGGGCCGGCCCTTCTTCCCCAGCACGGGCACCAGCCAGGCGTCCAGCGCGCCCCCGGCCAGCAGCCGGTCCAGCACCCCGGGCCACAGGCGCGGGTCGAGGTCGTCGACGTTGGCCTCCAGCACCGTCACGCGCTCGCCGGTGTCGGCCCGGTCCGCCGAGCTGGGGCTGCCCAGCAGCACCCGCGTGAGGTTCGGGCGGTCGGGGAGGTCGCGGGTGCCCGCTCCAGCACCGGCCGCATCCACGGCCATCGGCGGCAGGTCCTCGTCGCGTTCGCTGAGCGCCACGACCAGCGCCATCCCCGTGGGGGTGGCCAGCTCGCCCCGGCCCCCGGCCAGCACGCGCTTGCCGGTGGAGAGCTGGACGACCGCGGGCACGGGGACGCCGATGTCGCCGTGCGCGGTGTGGATGCGCCCGGAACCGACGGCCACCGGACCCGCGCTGAGGGTGGCGACGTCGAGCAGCTCCAGGGCCGCGCAGACCCCGACGACGTCGGCGATCGAGTCCAGCGCCCCCACCTCGTGGAAGTGCACGTCCTCGGGGCTGGTGCCGTGCACCCGTGCCTCGGCCTCCGCGAGCCGGCCGAACGTGGCCAGCACGCGCTCGCGGGTCCGCTCGGGCAGCCCGGCCTCCACGACCATCGTGCGGATCTCCCGCCAGTGCCGGTGGGGCGAGGTCGTCGGTGAGCACCTCGACGTCGACCTTGGTGCCCGACTGGCCGGCCCGCAGCACACCGCGGGCGACCAGCCGGACGGCACCGGGAACCACGGCGTCGACGCCGGCCTGGACCGCGGCGAGGTCGGCGCCCGCGTCCACCAGCGCGCCGAGCAGCATGTCGCCGGCCACCCCGGCCGAGGCGTCCACCCAGGCGTGCCGGGCCGTCACCGCCGGTCCCCGGCCGGGTCGGAACTGTCCGCGTGGGGTGCCGCGATCTGGGCGGCGAGGTGCCCGGCCCCGTAGCCGTTGTCGATGTTGACCACGGCGACGCCGGGGGCGCAGGAGTTGAGCATGGTCAGCAGCGGGGCGACGCCCTCGAAGGCCGCGCCGTAGCCGACCGAGGTGGGCAGGGCCACGACCGGGGCGCTGACCAGGCCCGGCGACCACGCCGGGCAGGGCGCCGTCCATGCCGGCGGCCACCACGACCACCCGGGCGCTCCGCAGCAGGTCGAGGTGGCCGAGCACCCGGTGCAGGCCGGCGATGCCCACGTCGACGACCAGCTCGGTCGAGCGGCCGAGGTAGCGCGCGGTGAGCAGGGCCTCCCGGGCGACGGGCAGGTCGGAGGTGCCGGCGGCCACCACGACGACCAGGCCGCCGCTCGGCGCCGGCGGCTCGGGCGGCCAGGCGAGCAGACCCGCGTCCGGGTCGTGCACGGCGTCGGGCAGCGCCGTCAGCACCGCGGCCGCGTGGTCGGGCGTCGCCCGGGTGAAGAGCGTGACCTGCGCACGGCCGCGGGCGTCGGCAGCGATCAGGCCGACCTGCGCCGGGGTCTTCCCGGCGCAGTAGACGGCCTCGGGGTAGCCGCGGCGGGCCTGCCGGTCGGTGTCGAGGGTGGCGAAGGCGGCGAGCACCTCGGCCGGGGAGGACGCGGAACTCAGCCATGTCAGCGCGTCACCAGCGGCAGGGTGAAGGCGCCGGACTGGATGCCGCCGAGGTCGACGGTGACGAAGCGGAAGCCCGCGGCACGGACGGCGCCCTGGACAGCGCTGCGCAGCGGCTCGACGACGGCTCGCGGCAGGTCCTCGGCCAACAGCTCGACGCGGGCGACCTCACCGTGGTGGCGGACCCGCAGGTCGCTGCAGACCCAGCGCACGCAGCGCGCTCTCGGCCTGGTCGATCTGCCGCAGCTTCTCCGGCGTCACCGGCTCGTGGTGCGGGATCCGGGACGCCAGGCAGGGAGCGGCCGGCTTGTCGGCGACGGCCAGGCCCAGGGCCCGGGCCAGCGTGACGGACGTCGGCCTTGGTGAGCCCGAGGTCGGCCAGCGGCCGGAGGACGGCGTGGGAGGTGGCGGCCCGCGAGCCCGGCCGGTCAGGGCGGCGGGCGTCGTCGGCGTTCTCGCCGTAGGCGACCGCGTCGAGCCGGTGCTGCGCGACCACCCCGTCGTCGATCCGGGCGAACAGCTCGTCCTTGCAGAAGAAGCAGCGGTCGGGGCCGTTGGCCTGGTACTCCGGCCGGTCGCCCTCGTGGGTCTCCACCTCCACGACCGGCACGCCGATGTCGCGCGCCACGTCGTGGGCGGCCGCCCGCTCGTCGACGGCCAGGCTGGGAGAGACCCCCAGCAGGGCCACCACCTCGTCGGCTGCCCAGCACGCGGGCCGCCAGGGCCAGCAGCAGCGAGGAGTCGACGCCGCCGGAGAAGGCGACGCCCAGCCGGGTGACCCCCGCCAGCAGGCGCGCCAGGTCGTCGAGGACCACGCCGAGCTCGGCCCGGCTGGCGGTGCTGGCGGGCCGCGGGGCAGCAGTGGAGGTGGAGGTCACGGCCCCACGCTAGTCGGCGTCGGGAGGGAGCGGTGGTCCGCCCGCGGGGTGGGCCGCTCAGCCTGCGGGCGGGGCGATCTCGCCCGAGCCGCGGGCCACCAGGGTGGCCGGGACCACCTGGGTGTCCTCGGGCGCGGTGCTGCCCGCCGAGCCGGTCGAAGAGCCGCTCGGCCGCCAGCGTGCCGATCCTCGCCGGGTCCTGGGCCATCACCGTGACGCCCGGCTGCAGCAGGTCGGCCAGCTGCAGGTCGTCGAAGCCCACCAGAGCGACCTCGTGCTGCCGCCCCGTGCCGTGCAGGGCGCGCAGGGCTCCGAGGTGACCAGGTTCTGTGCGGTGAACAGCGCGGTCGGCGGCTCGGCCAGATCCAGCAGGGCCCGCACCGCGGCCTCGGCCTCGGCTGCGGAGTGGAGGTCCTCCACGTGGTGCCCGACCGCGGCGGGGCCGGCCTCGGCCACGGCGTCGGCGAAGCCTCGCTGCCGCTCGCGCGCGGTGGAGATGCTCCGCTCGTCCCCGAGGTGGGCGAGCCGGCGGTGCCCGTGGGCCAGCAGGTGACGGGTGGCGGTCCGCGCGGCCGCGCGGTTGTCGGTGACGACGGCGTCGGCCAGCAGACCCGACCGGCGGCCGGTCGACGAAGACCAGCGGGAGTGCCCTGGTCGCGCTCGGACTGCAGGTAGCCGTGGTCCTGGCCGATCAGGGTCAGCAGCAGCCCGTCGACGCGGCGCCGGGTGAAGACGTCGACGAGGGTGCGCTCACGCTCGGGGTCGTCGTCGGAGCTCGCGGCGAACACCGCGGTCCCGTGCCGGGAGGCGACCACCTCGACCGCCCGGTTGATCGTGGCGGAGAACGGGTTGTCGACCGCGTCGAGCAGCAGCCCGAGCGTCCGCGTCTTGTGGTCACCCCGCCGCAACGCGCCCGCACCCTGGTGGGGCTGGAAGTTGAGCGCCACGACGGCGGACTGCACCCGCTCCCGCATCCGGGGCGATACGTTGGCCTCGTTGTTGATCACCCGGGAGACGGTCTTGATGCCCACACCCGCGAGGGCCGCGACGTCGCGAATCGTGGCTCGTGAGCGAACTCGTGTTGACACCGGTGTCTCCCTTCGATCGATGACGACTATAGCGAGTGGGACTCGATGCGCCTAGAACGCTTGACGTGAGCCCCGCAGTGGACTAGAAACAACTCATGACACCGTTGTCACAATGAGACGGTGCGCCCGGGGACCCTCTGGTCCTGGGTAACCACGTGTGACCCGATGGAGAGGCATACATGAAGCACCCGTCCACCCGTTCCCCCCGCCTCGCTGCCGCTCTGGCGCTGGCGGCAGCCACGACCCTCACCCTGACCGCCTGTGGCGGCGGTGCGGCCGAGCCCGGGGGCTCGTCCAGCGAGGGTGGTGGCGGCGAGCAGCTGGCCGTCACCCTCATCACGAAGACCGCCACCAACCCGTTCTTCATCGCCATGCAGGAGGGCGCGGAGGAGGCGGGCAAGGCCAACAACGTCACGATCACCACCGCCGCCGGCAAGGAGGACGGTGACGAGGCCACCCAGATCCAGGCCATCGAGGCGGCCATGGCCCGCGGTGACGACGGGATCCTGATCACCCCGGCCACCGAGGGCGTCGAGCCGGCCATGCAGCAGGCCAAGGACTCCGGCATCTACGTGATCGCGCTGGACACCCCGCCGACCGATCCGGCGGCGGCCAACATCACCTTCGCGACGGACAACTTCAAGGCCGGTGAGCTGATCGGCCAGTGGTCGGCGGGTGCCCTGGAGGGCAAGAAGGCCACCATCGCCCTGCTCGACCTGTTCAACGACAGGATCGCCAGCGTCGACTACAACCGCGACCAGGGCTTCCTGACCGGTATGGGGATCGACGTCAAGGACAAGCAGAAGAACGGCGACGAGGACAAGACCGGCCGCTACACCGGCGGCCAGGGCGGGGACTACGAGATCGTCTGCAACGAGCCGACCAACGGCGCCCAGGACCGGGGTCGCACCGCCATGGAGACCTGCCTGAACAGCTCCAAGGACATCAACCTCGTCTACACCATCAACGAGCCGGCGGCGGTCGGGGCGTCGGAGGCCATCGAGGCGGCCGGGCTGGAGGACGTCACCATCGTCTCCGTCGACGGCGGCTGCAGCCCCGGCATCGAGGCCGTCAAGGCGGGGACCATCGGCGCCACCTCGCAGCAGTACCCCGTGAAGATGGCGCAGCTCGGCGTCGAGGCCATCGCCAAGTTCAAGGCCACGGTGAGGAGCCGGCCGTCACGCCGGGTCTGGACTTCTTCGACACCGGCGTCTCGCTGGTCACCGACAAGCCGGTCGACGGGGTCGAGAGCATCGACGTCGCCGAGGGCGAAGAGGTCTGCTGGGGCAAGTGATCCCCGCCGCGTCCTCCTGCTGACCTCTGTCGGCCGGCTCCCCGCGGGGAGCCGGCCGACACCCCGATCTCGACCCGCACCCACGGCAAGGAAGCCCTATGAGCGTCGACACCCAAGCGCCTGCGACGGCCGCCGAGCAGTTCGCCCTGCGCCGGCAGTCACCCCTGCAACGGATCCAGCACCAGCTGCACGCCCGACCCGCCCTGAGCCCGCTCATGGTGCTGGTCATCGCGTGCATCGTCTTCACGATCATCAACCCGCGGTTCGCCCAGCCCGGCACCATCTCCATCGTGCTGCAGCAGACGGCCGTGATCGCCGCGCTGGCCATCGGCCAGACCCTGGTCATCCTGACCGCCGGCATCGACCTCGCGGTCGGCGCGATCTCCATCCTGTCGATGCTGCTGATGGCGAACCTCGCGGCCAACAACGGGGTGCCGGGCCTCCTGGCCCTGCTGATCGGCATCGCCTTCGGCACCCTCTGCGGCTTCTTCAACGGGGTCCTGGTCACCCGGCTGAACCTGCCGCCGTTCATCGTCACCCTGGGCACGCTGAGCATCTTCACCGCCGTCGGCCTGCTGTACTCCGGCGGCGCCAGCGTCGGCAAGGCCAAGATGCCCGACATCCTCAACGTGATGGGCACCCGCTTCCCGATCGGGCCCTTCAACCTCACCCTCGGGGTGCTGGTCGTCATCCTGCTGGCCGCGGTCGTCGCGTTCGCCCTCAGCCAGACCGCCTGGGGACGGCACGTCTACGCGGTCGGGGACGACATCGACGCGGCCCGGCTCGTCGGGATCCGGGTCGACCGGGTGCTGCTGAGCGTCTACACCGTGGCCGGGCTCATCTACGGCTTCACCGCCTGGATCCTCATCGGCCGCGCCGGCACCGCCAGCCCGAACGCCATCGTCGGTGCCAACCTGGAGACCATCACCGCCGTCGTGATCGGCGGCACCAGCCTCTTCGGCGGGCGCGGCGGCATCCTCGGCACCATCCTCGGCGCCCTGATCGTGTACGCGTTCAACACCGGGCTGGCGCTGGCGAACGTGGACGACCAGCTGCGCATCCTGACGATCGGTGTGCTCATCATCGTCGCCGTCTCGGTCGACCAGTGGATCAGAAAGGTCAAGGGGTAGACATGTCCTCTCCCACCGACGAGAAGTACCGCGGACCGGCCGGCGACCTGGCGGACCCCAGCACCACCGTGCTGTCCGCCCGGAAGCTGATCAAGACCTTCGGCCGGGTGATCGGCCTCGACGGCGTCGACGTCGACCTGTTCCCCGGCGAGGTGCTGGCGATCATCGGCGACAACGGCGCCGGCAAGTCCACGCTGATCAAGGCCCTCACCGGCGCGCTGATCCCCGACTCGGGTCAGGTCTTCGTCGACGGCCAGGAGGTGAGCTTCCGCTCGCCCCAGGACGCCCGCTCGGCCGGCATCGAGACGGTCTACCAGACGCTGGCGGTCGCGCCGGCCCTGGACATCTCGGCCAACATGTTCCTGGGCCGCGAGCGCCGGCGGGCCGGCGTGCTCGGCTCGGTGTTCCGGATGCTCGACAAGAAGGGCATGAAGGCCGACGCCGGCACGTCGATGGCCAACCTGGGCATCGCGACCGTCCAGAACATGGACCAGGCCGTCGAGACGCTGTCCGGCGGTCAGCGCCAGGCTGTCGCCGTCGCCCGGGCCGCCACCTTCGCCACCAAGTTCGTCGTCCTCGACGAGCCGACCGCGGCGCTGGGGGTGAAGGAGACCCGGCAGGTGCTCAACCTGATCAGCCAGATCAAGGACAAGGGACTGCCGGTGATCTTGATCAGCCACAACATGCCCAACGTGTTCGAGGTGGCGGACCGGATCCACATCGCCCGCCTGGGTGGGTGTGCGGGCGTGATCACGCCGAAGTCCCACACCCCGACCGAGGCGGTGGCGATCATGACGGGCGCGACCACCCTCGAGCGCGGCTGACCAGCAGTCCACGCACGCACGGCCGGCCACGGCCTGCACCCGCCACCGGGGTGCGGGCCGTGGCCGTCCCCGAGTCCGGCGCGGTCAGTGCAGGCGGGCCGGGTCGTACCCGGTCAGCGGGAAACCGCGGATGCCGCGCCAGGCCAGCCGGCTGACCAGCGAGGTGGCCTCCTCGACCGGGATCGACATGCCGCTGGAGACCCAGTAGCGCGCGCTCACCTGGGCGTTGCCGACCAGTGAGATCGCCAGCAGCTTGGACTGCTCGGGGGGCAGGGCCGTGTCGGCCTGGATCACCGCGGCGAGCAGGTCGGCTATCTCCTCGTTGACCTGCCACAGCCGCTTCTGCACCGACACGTCGCTGGTCAGGTCGGACTCGAAGACGAAGCGGAACTCCCCGCTGGCGTTGGAGACGAAGGCGTAGAACGCCTCGACGGTGGCGACCACCCGGTCGGCGTTGTGGTCGTTGCTGGCCAGCGCCTCGCTCACGACCTCGACCAGGGAGTCGCAGCTGGCGTCGAGCAGGGCCAGGTAGAGGTCCAGCTTGGAGGGGAAGTGCTGGTAGAGCACCGGCTTGGAGACTCCCGCCGCCTCGGCGATGTCGTCCATCGCGGCGGCGTGGTACCCGCGGCTGGTGAAGACCTCGCTGGCCGCCTGCAGCAGCGACGCCCGCCGCTGGTCGCGAGGCATCCGGGCGGCCCGGTTCCCGGACTCGGAGGTCACCGGGTCACCCTACTGGGGGCTCGGCAGCGGCGGCGGGTCCTCGACCAGCAGGTCCGCGGCCAGGTCACCCTGCTCCGCCAGGCGCGCCAGCACGTCCTCGGGGCTGAACCGGAGGTCCTCCGGCGCGGACACCGCGCCCACCTCCTCCCAGCTGACCGGGGTCGCGACCGAGGGCCGCTCTCGCCCCCGCAGGCTGTAGGGGGCGATGGTGTTGCGGGCCGCGAGGTTCTGGTTGTAGTCGACGTAGATCCGGCCCCGGCGCTGCTCGACCGACATGGTGGCGACGAAGAAGTCGGGATGCCGGCGGGCCATCGTCGCGTTGAGCCGCTTCGTATAGGCCCACGCGTCCCGGCTGCGGCAGGCCGCCACGGCCGCGTACACCTGGATGCCCTTGCTGCCCGAGCTCTGGGGAACCGGGACCAGCCCGTCGGCGGCCAGCGCGCCGGCCACCAGCAGGGCCGCCCGCGCGGTCTCCACGATGCTCATGCCGGCCCCCGGGTCGAGGTCGACGACGACCCGGTTGGCCAGCGGCTCGCCCGGCCGCGGCTCGTCGCCCGGGAGGTCCAGCACGCCGTCGTCGCCGGGGGTGCCGCTGGAGATCGTCCACTGGGGCGTGTGCAGCTCCAGCGCGGCGAGGTTGGCCAGCCAGACCAGTGTGGCCGGCTCGTCGACGACGACGTAGTCGATCACCCCGTCGCTGGTGCCCACCCGCTGGCGCGGCACCCAGGACGGTGTGCCCGCGGGGGCGTTCTTCTCGTAGAAGGCGCCGGTGGGCGGCGGGGTGCTGCCGCCGCGCTCGGAGTGGGGCTCGTCGTAGCGAACGCCGTCGGGGTAGCGCAGCCTGGTCACGGCCCGGTTCCGGAGGTGGGGCAGGATCGTCGGCGCGACCTGCAGGTAGTAGCTGACGACCTCGGCCTTGGTCCACCCGGTGGCCGGGTAGAGGACCTTGTCCAGGTTGGTCAGGCCCAGCACCCGGCCGTCCACCTCGGTCGTCACGTCCGACGGCGGTGGGTCAGCCTGGGCCATGGCCGCAGTCTCGCACCCCCTACGGTGGCGGCGTGGACCTCCCGCTGCCGCCCCCGCTGCTCGAGCACGGCTACCGGGGCGAGGGCTGGCAGCGGTGGCTGGACGGCCTGCCGCGGCTAGCGCGCGACGTCCTCGAGGACTGGCACCTGGTGCCCGAGGGCCCGGCGCGGGCCGGGGTGAGCGCGCTGGTGCTGCCGGTGCGGACCACGGAGGGGCAGCCGGCGGCGCTGCGGCTGGGCTGGCCGCACCCCGACCAGGAGCACCTGCACCTCGCCCTGCGCGCCTGGGGCGGCGACGGTGCCGTGGCGCTGCTGCGCGCAGACCCACGGCGCGGCGTGCTGCTCCTGGAGCGGGCCGACGCCGCCCGCGACCTGGGGTCCGGGGACGTGCTGGATGCCTGCGAGACGATCGCGGGGTTGTACGGCCGGCTGCACCGCCCGCCGCTGCCGCAGCTCGCCCGGCTCTCGGAGCAGGCGCGGGAGTGGTCGGAGCAGCTCCTCGGGCTGAGCTCGGCGGGGGTGGCCCCGCGCCGGTTCGTCGACCAGGCCGCCGGCCTCGCGCGCGAGCTGGCCGAGGACCCGGGCACCGACGTCGCCCTGCTGCACAACGACCTGCACTACGGCAACGTGCTGGCTGGACTGGGCGACCGGGCGGAGGAGTGGCTGGCCATCGACGCGGCCCCGCTGGCCGGCGATCCCGCCTTCGAGGTGACCCCGCTGCTCAGCAACCGCTGGGAGGAGGCCGTCGCCTCGAACGACCTGCGGGGCGCCCTGGTGGCCCGGCTGGAGACGGTGGTCGACGTCGCCGGGCTGGACGAGGACCGCGTCCGCGGCTGGGTGGTGGTCCGTTCGATGATGGAGTTCGTCTGGGCGCTGGCCGACGACCGCCTCGACGGCCGCGAGGTCACCCGCGCCACCACGGTCGTCAAGGCGGTGCAGCGGTGAGCCGCCCAGCTGCTGGGACGGCCGTCCAGGCCTCGGAATAGCGGACCCCGGAGGGACGTTCGAGGAGAGGATCGCACGTCATCCCTGACACGCCGAACGACCAGGAGGAACGACCGTGGCCCTGCCGCCGCTGGTGGAACCCGCCACCGAGCTGACCATCGACGAGGTGCGCCGCTACAGCCGCCACCTGATCATCCCGGACGTGGGTATGGACGGGCAGAAGCGCTTCAAGAACGCCAAGGTGCTGGTGATCGGTGCCGGCGGCCTGGGCAGCCCTGCGCTGCTGTACCTCGCGGCGGCCGGCGTCGGCACGCTCGGCATCGTCGAGTTCGACACCGTCGACGAGTCCAACCTGCAGCGCCAGATCATCCACGGCCAGTCCGACATCGGGAAGTCCAAGGCGCAGTCGGCCAAGGAGTCGATCGCCGAGACGAACCCCTACGTCGACGTGGTCGTCCACGACGTGCGGCTGGACAACGACAACGTCTTCGAGATCTTCTCCCAGTACGACCTGATCGTCGACGGCACCGACAACTTCGCCACCCGCTACCTGGTCAACGACGCCGCCGTGCTGCTGCACAAGCCGTACGTCTGGGGCTCGATCTACCGCTTCGACGGCCAGGTCAGCGTCTTCTGGGCCGACCAGGGTCCGTGCTACCGCTGCCTCTACCCCGAGCCCCCGCCGCCCGGCATGGTGCCGAGCTGCGCCGAGGGCGGCGTGCTCGGTGTCCTCTGCGCCTCGATCGGCGCCACCCAGGTCACCGAGGCGCTGAAGCTGCTGGCCGGCATCGGCGAGCCGCTGATCGGCCGGCTGCAGATCTACGACGCCCTCGAGATGAGCTGGCAGCAGCTGAAGATCCGCAAGGACCCGAACTGCGCCGTCTGCGGTGAGAACCCGACCGTGACCGAGCTCATCGACTACGACGCCTTCTGCGGGGCGATCACCGACGAGGCCGCCGAGGCCGTCGCGGGGCACACCGTCGGCGTCCAGCAGCTCGAGGACTGGCTGAACGCCCGGGAGCAGGGCGAGAAGGACTTCCTGCTCATCGACGTGCGCGAGAAGGTCGAGCGTGACATCAACCAGATCCCCGGCTCGGTCCTCATCCCCAAGGGCGACTTCCAGACCGGTGAGGCGCTGACGCAGCTCCCGCAGGACAAGCAGGTCGTCCTCTACTGCAAGACCGGCGTGCGCTCGGCGGAGGTGCTGGCCATCGTCCGTGGTGCCGGGCTCGACAACGCCGTGCACGTCGGCGGCGGGGTGAGCGCCTGGGTCAACCAGGTCGACCCGTCCCAGCCGGCGTACTGACCCCCGTCTGAGCGACCAAGCCCCCGCACCGGACCCGGTGCGGGGGCTTCGTCGTCCCTGGAGCGGCGGCGCCGCGACCGCTCGCGGCCCGGCGAGGATGCGCGCCTGCATGGCGGCCAGCGGCCAGGGCCGGCCCTCCTCCCAGCCGTAGCGCCACGGGTGGACGGCCTCGACCCACCACGTCGCGCCCGCGTCCTCGTGCGCGGCGAACCGGTCCGCCCGGCCCTCCTCCTCCGGCTCGCTCTCGCCCGGCACAGCCACGTCGAACGGGGCGTCGCTGCGGCGGTGCGACCTCACCCGCGCGACCACGGCCGCGGTGTCGGCCACCTCCCAGCGGCCGTCCTCCCGCATCGGCACCACGCCGTCCCAGGCGGCCGCCCGGCGGAAGGGGCGCCCGCCGGGCCAGGTGCCGCCCACCCAGACGGGGATCCGCGTCTGCTGCAGCGGGGGCGGGTAGCAGACGGCGGCCCAGTCCGGGCCCGAGATCCGGTAGTGGGGGCCGGTGTGCTCGACGGGCTGTCCGCTCCACAGCCGGTCCAGGACCTCGAGGTGCTCGTCGAGCATGGCCCCCCGGACGGCCGGGTCCGGCTCCTCCCCGCAGTAGTCCCACTCGAACGGGAAGGCGCCGCTCCCGACCCCGAGGATGAGCCGCCCGCCGCTCAGACGGTCCAGCGTGGCGGTCTGGCGAGCCACGACCAGCGGCCGGCGTCGGGGCAGCGGCGTGACCAGCGTCCCGAGCCGGATGGTGTTCGTGGCGCAGGCGGCGGCGGTCAGCGCCACCCAGGGGTCCACCACGTCCACCGGACCGGGTCCGAAAGCGAACAGGTGGTCCCAGAGGAAGAAGCCGTCCCAGCCGGCGGTCTCGGCCTCGACCGCCCACTGCGCCACCAGGGCCGCGTCCAGGCCGACTCCGAAGCAGGGCACCGACAGACCGTGTCGCACGTCCCGAACCTATCCCCGGGGCGCCCCTCGTGGGAGGGGTGGCCGGGACCCGTGGCAACGGCTGCCGTCGCTGCTGCCCGCCCACCTCTGCTGGTCAAAGTTTTGGCCCTCCCAGGCCTGGGGCGTCACGGCCGGCCCCCGGTCCGCGGCCGCCCGGGTCGAGCTCAAGAACGGTGGCTCTCGCGGAGCTCGCGGAGCCGGGCTGGCGGGTGCACAGCACCGGGCACGTCGTCGGCGTGGGCCGGGACTACCTCGTGGCCGTGCTCACCCATGGACAACAAGACGATGGACCGCGGCGTCACCACCGTCGAGGGCGTCTCGAGAATCGTGTGGCGCGACCTCGACCCGGAGGGGCTGACCCCGGCGTCCGGGCCGCGAACGAGTCTCTCGAGCGAAGAACCCCCGCACCGGTGGGTGCGGGGGTTCCTCGTCAGACGGGGTGCGGGGGCGTCTCAGATCGCGTGAACCTGGTCGGCCTGCGGGCCCTTCGGACCCTGCGTGGTCTGGAACTCGACGCGCTGACCCTCGTCGAGGGTGCGGAAGCCCGTCGACTCGATCGCGCTGTAGTGGACGAAAACGTCCGGACCGCCGCCGTCCACGGCGATGAAGCCGTAGCCCTTCTCGGCATTGAACCACTTGACGGTTCCCTGCGCCATGTCAATCTCCCTAGGCTCTGGCATTCGGAGCCGCACCTCACGACCCCGACTGCTGTCGGGCACCAGGGAATGGCTGACGCCCACGCAATAGTTCTGGGGGCGTAGCACGTACCACGACACAGACCACTTGCAACAGCAGCCACAGCCTGTCACAGAACGCGCCGCGGTTGGGAACCCTGCCGGGACTGGTGGTCACGCCGCGCCTCGGACGGCCCCGCCGCGGGCGGTCGGACACCGGTCCAGCGGGCCTCGACCAGGACCACCCGCGCGCCCCGCAGCGGGGTCCCCTCCGCGGCCAGCCGGCGCAGCGCCTCCGTCCTCGTGCCCCCGTGCCGGGGACCCGTCGGCGCGCACGACCCGCCACCAGGGCACGCTCGCCCCCCAGGTCGCCAGCACGTGCCCGACCTGCCGCGGGCCGCCCCGGCCGACCGCCTCGGCCAGCTCGCCGTAGGTGGTCACCCGGCCGGCCGGGACCTGCCTCGACCAGCCGGAGCACGGCTTCGACGTAGGCCTCCGGGTCCGGGCGCCGACCGGGCCGGCCGGCTCGGGAGGGTGCGGGCTCACCAGCCGTGGCTGCCCGGCCCGCCCTTGAAGGGCCCGACGACGGCGGCGGTGATCCAGCCGCCGTAGAACCCGCCGGGCTGGGGCTCGACCAGCTCGCCGTCGACCAGGCAGCGGTCCATCAGGCCGGGGTAGAGGCGCGACGTGGTCGCGCAGTGCGGCGTACCGCGGGCTCGGGCTGCGGGTAGTACCAGGCCGCGCGGGGGCGGACCGTGCCGCCGCCGACGACGTCGAGGTAGAGCGCCTCGCCCTTCCACTCGCAGAACGAGCTGCCGCGAGCCCGGCACCAGCGCGCCGGCGACGGAAGGCGCTGCGGGGCAGGTAGTAGGTCGGCGGGTGCGAGGTCTCCAGCACCCGCCAGCTGGTCGCGGTCTCGCAGATCTCCACGCCGCCGAGCACGACGCGTCACCAGCTCGTCGCTGGCCACCAGGGCGGGCGGGCGCGGGTAGTCCCAGACCGACTCCTGGCCGGGCGCGATCGGGTTCGGGGACGGGTCGGGGGGTCATGGGCCGAGCGTAGACGTCGCCCTGCCGGCGGACCCCGCGATACTGGCCGGGCGTGAGCCACCCCCTGCTGCAGCTGCGGCGCGCCGCCGAGCGCTTCCGCACCTCGACCCCGGGGATCGAGACCGCGCACGGCTTCTCCTTCGGTGCCCACTACGACCCCGAGCAGCGTCGGGCACGGGCCGCTGGTCGTGCTCAACGAGGAGGCCCTGCTGGCCGGGCGGGGGTTCCCCGACCACCCGCACGCCGACGCCGAGATCCTCACCTGGGTGGCGGAGGGCTCCCTCGTGCACGCCGACTCCGCCGGCCACCGCGGGGTGGTGGTACCCGGGCTGGCGCAGCGGATGAGCGCGGGGTCCGGGGTGGTGCACGCCGAGCGGAACGACGCCCATGCCTCGACCGGCGCGTCCGCCGCCCGGCCCGCTTCGTCCAGATGTGGCTGCGCCCCGACGAGCCCGGGCTGCCGCCGTCCTACGGCCAGGGCCGGGTCGACGCGCGACCGCCCTGGGACCGGACTGGGTGCCGGTCGCCTCCGGCGGCCACCCCGACGCCGCCGTCACCGCTCGGCACCGCGGGCGCCACGCTCTGGGTGACGCGTGCTCGCGGCCGGGAGTGTCCCGGCTGCTGCCCGCCGGCCCGCTGGCGCACCTGTTCGTGCTGCGCGGCGCGCGTGGATGCTGGAGGTCGTCGGTGCGCTGGGAGCGGGGGACTCGCTGCGGATGACGGGGGCGGCCGCCCTGCGGGTCACCGCCGTCACCGAGGCCGAGGTGCTGGTCTGGACGTTCACCGCGTGAGCAGCGGCGGAGGGCGCGGGTGAACGGCCGCTGCTGATCCGCGTCTACGGGCGCCGACCGGCCACGGGTCACCGCCGAGCTGCTGCAGCTGCTCGGCGACGCGGGGGCGGTCCTGGAGGACATGGAGCAGCTGGTCGTCCGCGAGCGGCTGACGCTGGACGTGCTGGTCCGGTTGGCCGGGGCCGACGACAGCCTGGTCCGCGACATCCTGTACTGGGGGTTCACCCGGGACCTGCGGATCGACTTCGAGCGGGTCGAGGCCCGCTCGCGCCGGGCGCAGCTGGTCCGGCACGCGGTCACCGTGCTGGGCCGCCCGCTGCCCGCCACGGCCGCTGGCCGCCGTCGCCGGCGGCGGTCGCGGGCACCGGCGGCAACATCGACCGGGTCGTCCGCCTGGCCACCACGCCGGTCACCGCCTACGACCTGGTGGTCATCGCCGGCGGACGTCGAGGCGATGCGCCGGGCGCTCGTCGAGGTGGCACGCGAGCACGGCATCGACGTGGCCGTCCAGGTCAACGGCCTCGAGCGGCGGGCGAAGCGGCTGGTCGTGATGGACGTCGACTCCACCCTGATCATGGACGAGGTGATCGAGCTGCTGGCCGACGAGGCCGGCCGGCTGGAGGAGGTGGCCGGCGATCACCGCCCGGGCGATGGCTGGCGAGCTGGACTTCGAGGGGTCGCTGCGCGAGCGGGTCCGGCTGCTGGCCGGGCTGGACGAGGCCGCCATCGAACGGGTGCAGGCGCGGATCCGGCTCACCCCGGGCGCCCGGACCTTCGTCCGCACGCTCAAGCGGCTCGGCTTCACCGTGGGGATCGTCAGCGGCGGGTTCACCCCGTTCACCGACCGGCTGCGCGACGAGCTGGGCCTGGACCACTCCTACGCCAACGGCCTGGCCGTCGCCGACGGCGTGCTGACCGGGGAGGTGGAGGGTCCCGTCGTCGACCGGGCCGGCAAGGCCCGGCTGCTCGCCGAGATCGCGGCCGCCGAGGGCGTGCCGCTGTCCCAGACCGTCGCCGTGGGTGACGGCGCCAACGACCTCGACATGCTGGCGGCCGCCGGGCTCGGGATCGCCTTCAACGCCAAGCCGGTGGTCCGGGACCAGGCCGACACCACCGTCTCGGTGCCCTACCTGGACGCCATCCTCTTCATGCTCGGCATCCGCGGGACCGACGTCGACCGGGGCGGGGAGCCTGCGGTCGACTACGCCGCCGCCCACCGCCCCGCCCGGCCGCCGCCCACCCACCCGCCAGGAAACGCTGACGAGTCGCCCCCGATTCGCTCAGGCGCCGTCATCTGTCAGCGGTTCCTTGCGCTGGCCCGGTGCTGTCAGCGGTGTCTGGTCGAATAGACCTGCTCGACCATCCGCCACCCAGGCCCGACCGCAGGGGACGCACCGCACCGCATGTACCGCCTCGTCCGCACCACCACCCCGCTCGCCGACGGCGCCGCCGCCCGGCAGCCGCAGCTCGACGCCGCGCAGCAGGCCGTCGTCGACCACCCCGGCGGTCCGCTGCTCGTGCTCGCCGGGCCCGGGACCGGGAAGACGACCACGCTCGTGGAGTCGGTGGTGGCCCGGATCGAGCAGCGGGGGCAGACCCCTGACAGCATCCTGGTGCTGACGTTCTCCCGACGCGCCGCGGCCGACCTGCGCACGCGGATCGCGGCACGCCTCGGCCGCACAGTGGTGACGCCGATGGCGATGACCTTCCACGCCTTCTGCTACGCCCTGGTCCGCCGTTTCGGCGAGCGGCTGGGGGCCGAGAACGACAGCGGCGCCACCTCGGGTGCCTCCGCCCCGGTCCGGCTGCTGACCGGGCCCGAACAGGACTTCCGGGTCCGCGAGACGCTGCAGGGCAGTCTGGAGACCTCGCGCGCCGACTGGCCCGACAGCCTGGCCCGGGCCTTCCCGACCCGCGCGTTCGCCAGCGAGGTCCGAGCCGTCCTGGCCAAGGCCCGCCAGCTGGGGATGGACCCGGACGACGTGATCGCCGCCGGCCACGCCGCGGGCCGGTCGGAGTGGGTGAGCATCGGGGAGTTCTTCGAGGAGTACCTCGACGTCCTGGACGCCGAGGGCGTGCTGGACTACGCCGAGCTGGTGCACCGCAGCCGGATCCTGCTCACCGACCCGGAGGTCGTGGCGACGCTGCGCCGCGAGATCGGCTGCGTGTTCGTCGACGAGTACCAGGACACCGACCCTGCTCAGGTGCGGCTGCTGCAGACGGTGGCGGGCGACGGGGCCGACGTGGTGGTGGTCGGTGACCCCGACCAGTCGATCTACGCCTTCCGCGGCGCCGAGGCGCGCGGCATCCTCGACTTCCCCGAGCTCTTCCGGACGCGGGAGGGCGCGCCGGCGCCGGTCCTGGCGCTGCAGCAGACCCGCCGGTTCGGGCCCGGCCTGCTCGCGGCCAGCCGGAGCGTGGCCTCCCGGCTCGGGATGCCGCGTTCGCTCCCGCCCGAGGTCCACCAGGCGTTCCGCCACCCGCGGCCTGACCCCACCCGTCCCCGGGGGCGGGTCGAGGTGCTGACCTGCACCAGCGCGGGAGCGGAGGCCGAGCACATCGCCGAGATCCTCCGGGCCGCCCACCTGCGCGACGGCCTCCCGTGGGAGGAGATGGCCGTCCTCGTCCGCTCCGGACGCACCAGCATCCCCCCGCTGGCCCGGGCCCTGGTGGCGGCCGGCGTGCCCGTCGAGGTGGCGGGTGACGAGATCCCGCTCTCCGCCGACCCTGCGGTCCGACCGCTGCTGCTGGCTCTCCAGCTGGCCACCCGGAGCCGCGTGCTCGGGCCGGAGGAGGCCCAGCTGCTGCTCACCTCCCCCCTCGGCGGTCTGGACGCGATGGCCACCCGGCGCCTGGGCCGCGCGCTCCGGCAGGCCGAGCGGGCCGAGCTCGCCGGCACCGCCATGCCGCGCCCCTCGACCGAGCTCCTGGCCCTGGCCCTGCGGCAGCCCGAGCTGTTGGCCGAGTGCGACGGCGGGGACGACGCTGTGGCGGCGGGGGCGCTGGCCGCCCTGCTGCACCGGTGCGAGCGCGCCGTCGCGGACGGCAGCACCGCGGAGGAGGTGCTCTGGCTGCTCTGGTCACGGACCGGCTGGCCCGACCGCCTGCGCCGGGAGTCGGCCTACGGCGGCGACACCGGCCGGAGAGCGAACCGGGACCTCGACGCCGTCTGCGCCCTCTTCGACATCGCGGCGCGCAGCGAGGAGGTCGCCGGCCTCCGAGGCGTCACCGGCTTCCTGGCCGAGGTGGAGGGCCAGCAGATCCCGGCCGACACCGTGCGGGAGTCCGAGCTGCGGGGCGGTGGTGTGCGGGTGCTGACCGCGCACCGCTCGAAAGGGCTGGAGTGGGAGCTCGTCGTGGTGGCCGGGGTCCAGGAGGGCACCTGGCCCGACGTCCGCCGTCGCGGCACCCTGCTCGAGGCCGACCGGCTGGGTCGGCGCGGCGTCTCCGAGGCCGTCCCGACGGCCCAGCGGATCGCGGAGGAGCGGCGGCTGTTCTACGTGGCCTGCACCCGCGCACGGAGCCGGCTGGTGGTCACCGCCGTCGCCGGCACCGAGGGGGAGGGCGACCAGCCCTCCCGCTTCCTGACCGAGCTCGGCGTCCCGGTCCAGCTGCTGCCGGGACGACCGCGTCAGCCCCTGTCGCTGGCCGCGCTGGTCGGCGAGCTCCGCCGGGTCAGCGTCGATCCCGAGACCCCGCCGCCCCTGCGGGAGCAGGCCGCCCTCCGCCTGGCCCGGCTGGCCGACGCCACCGGGCCGGACTCCCGGCCGCTGGTCCCTGCAGCCCAGCCCGCGGCCTGGTGGGGGATGCGGGAGCTCACGCGACGCACCCGCGCCGGTGGTCGCCCCCGGGGCGGCGGTCCGGTTGTCCGGCAGCCAGCTGGGCAACGTCCTGGCCTGCCCGCGGCAGTGGTTCCTGGCCCGGCAGGCCCACGGGGAGCCGGTCCGCAACACCGCCGCCAGCTTCGGCTCGCTGGTGCACGTGCTCGCCGAGCACGGGGCTCGGACCTCCGACCCCCAGGAGCTCTCGGCGCACCTGGACGCGGTCTGGAACCAGCTCGACTTCGACGCCAACTGGCTGTCCGCGGTGGAACGGGTGGAGGCGGAGTCGGCCCTGGAGCGGTTCGCGGCCTGGCAGGCCGGCCGCCGCCACCAGCAGCTGCTCGGGACGGAGGTGGCGTTCACCTGCGACGTCGAGCTCGGCGACGAGCGCGTTCACCTCACCGGCACCGCCGACCGGGTGGAGCGCGACCCCGACGGCCGGGTCCGGATCGTCGACTTCAAGACCTCCCGGGTCGCGCCCGGAGCCGCCGACGTCGCGCTGCAGGACCAGCTCGGCGTCTACCAGCTGGCCGTGCAGGCCGACGCCTTCGCCGCCGTCGCCGGGCCGGGTGCGCGGCCCGCCGGCGCCGAGCTGGTCTACCTGCGCCTTCCGGACGGCGCCACGGGCCATCCCAAGGTGTTCCAGCAGGCGTCCCTGGACGACGTGCCCTTCCCCGTCGGGCTCCCCGAGAGCGAGGAGTCCGGACCAGCCGACCTGGGTGCACCTCCGGCTCGCCGAAGCCGCCTCGGTCATCCGCTCGGAGCGGTTCGAGGCGAGGATCGGCACGGCCTGCCGTTACTGTCCGTTCCGCGGCAGCTGTCCGACCCAGTCCGTCTGGGCAGCAGGTGGTGGCGTGAGCGTCCACGTGCTGAATCCACCGGCGCCAACCCGCCGGCTGCGCGACACCGAGGACCTCGTCGACGCGCTCGGCATCGCGTTCTCCGACCCAGCAGCTCGACGCGATCACCGCTCCGCTGGAGCCGGGCGTCATCATCGCGGGCGCGGGCTCGGGCAAGACGACCGTGATGGCTGCCCGGGTCGTCTGGCTGGTGGGCACCGGCGCGGTCCGCCCCGAGGAGGTGCTCGGTCTCACCTTCACCCGCAAGGCCGCCGCCGAGCTGTCGGCACGGGTGCGCACGGCGCTGCTGGCCGCCGGCGTCGTGTCCGACCGGGGGGTGGACGAGTCCGGCGAGCAGCTGGTGATGACCTACGACGCCTTCGCGGGCCGCCTGGTGTCCGAGCACGGGCTGCGGCTGGGCTACGAGGCCGATCCCGACGATGGTGAGCGGTGCCACCCGGTACCGGCTGGCGTCCCGGGTGGTCAAGGCGGCTGCCGGCCCCTTCGAGTTCCTGTCCCGGCTGCGCCCGGCCACCGTGACCGAGCGGGTGCTCAAGCTCGACGCCGAGCTCCAGTCGCACCTGGTGCTCGCGCAGGCGCTGGACGCCCAGGCGCGGGAGATGCTGCTGGGCTGGGAGTCCGCGCCGCCGAACCGCTACGGCAACGTCTACGCCGACGTGAAGAAGGCCATCATCACGGCCCAGGAGCGGCTCGAGCTGGCCAGCCTGGTCCTGGAGTACCAGGAGCTCAAGCGGCGGCTCGGCCTGGTCGAGTTCGCCGACCAGATGGCCATCGCGGCCCGGCTGGCCGAGGAGGTGCCGCAGGTGTCCGCCACGCTGCGGGGGGCCTTCAAGGTCGTGCTGCTCGATGAGTACCAGGACACCTCCGCGGCGCAGGCCATCACCCTGCGGAACCTGTTCTCGGGTCCGACCCCGTCGTCGGGGCTCGGTCACCCGGTGACCGCGGTCGGGGACCCGTTCCAGGCCATCTACGGCTGGCGCGGCGCGGCGGCCAGCAACATCCTCGGCTTCGCCCGCGACTTCCCGCGGACCGACCGCAGCCCGAGCCGTCGGTTCGCCCTGACGGTCAACCGCCGCAGTGGCCAGACCATCCTGGACGTGGCCAACGAGCTCAGCCGACCTCTCCGCGCGACCACGGCGGCGACCGCCGCCGCCGACACCGTGCCGGATGGTCTCGGGCTGCTCGTCGCCCCCGACGGCACCGCCCCGGGAACCGTCCGGGCGGCCACCTTCGACACCTGGCCGGAGGAGGTCCGCTGGATCGGTGACCAGGTGGTCGCCGCGCACGTCGAGGGCCGCGCCCCGCGCTGGGCCGACATCGCCGTGCTCACCCGCCGCAACGCCGACATCGCTCCGCTGTACGCCGAGCTGAGCGCTCGCGACGTACCCGTGGAGATCGTCGGGCTGGGCGGGCTGCTCCACCTGCCCGAGGTGGTCGACGTGACGGCCACCCTCCGGCTGGTCAACGACGTCACCGCGAACCCCGACCTCATCCGGCTGCTGACCGGCCCGCGCTGGCAGGTCGGGCCGCGTGACCTCGCGCTGCTGGGTCGCCGGGCCCGCGACCTGGCCCAGGGTGGCGACGCCCGCCGGGCCGACGCCGCGTCCGACGCGGGCGCGCCCCCCGACGTCGTCGCTGCCCTGTCCGACGCGGTGGCGGGGGTCGACCCGACCGAGGTGGTCAGCCTCCTCGACGCCCTGGAGAGCCCGGGTGAGGAGCCGTACTCCGCGGCCGCGCGCGAGCGGTTCGCGCGGCTCGCCGCGGAGCTGGCGTACCTGCGTCGGCACAGCGACGAGCCGCTGCTCGACCTGACCCGGCGGATCATCGTGACGCTGGGTCTCGACGTCGAGCTCGTCGCCACCCGGGAGTTCGAGCAGAGCAACCGCCGCGACCAGCTGGGCTCGTTCCTCGACGCCGTCGCGGACTACGTCGACGTCGACGGCGAGGCCTCGCTCTCCGGCCTGCTGGCCTACTTCCAGGCGGAGATCGACCAGGGTGCCGGCCTCGAGCAGGCCGTGCCCTCGGACCGGGAGGCGGTGAAGCTGCTCACCGTCCACAAGGCCAAGGGCCTGGAGTGGGAGGTCGTCTTCCTCCCGGCGCTGATGAAGGGCGTCTTCCCGAGCGACCGGGTCACCGACAACTGGGTGACCAACCCGGCCGTCCTGCCCGCCGACCTCCGCGGCGACGCGGACGCCATCCCTCAGCTGGAGGAGGCCACCAACGCCGGCCTCCTCGCCTACAAGGCCGAGCTCACCCGCCAGCAGCGCCTGGCTGAGGACCGCCTCGCCTACGTCGCCGCCACCCGGGCCCGGCAGCTGCTGGTGGGGACGGGCCACTACTGGCGCGCCGACCTCAGCAGGCCTCGGACCCCGTCGGTCTACCTGGAGGCGCTCGTGGCCGAGGCCTCGCGCCAGGGAGAGCTGGTCGCGGAGGCGACGCCGTCTGGTCCGGACAACCCCCTGGTCACCGCGGCCGCGCCCCAGCCCTGGCCGAAGCCGTTGGACCCGGACGCGTGGGCGCGGCGCCGGGAGGCGGCGCGGCAGGTGGAGACGGCTCGCCGTCGGCGGGCCGAGACCGGGAGCTACGAGCCGGCGGGCGGGGCGGAGCAGCTGCTGCTGGACGCCGAGGAGGTCGTGGCCGGCTGGGACTCCGACATCGACAAGCTGCTGGCTGAGCTGGCCGAGGCCCGTTCCGGGCAGCAGGGCGTGCCGCTGCCGACGACCCTCTCCGCGACGGCGGTGCTGCGGCTCACTGCCGACCCCGACGGCTACGCGACCGACCTCGCCCGTCCGATGCCCCGTCCCCCGTCCCGGGCCGCGCGGTTCGGCACCCGCTTCCACTCCTGGGTCGAGCACTACTTCGGTCCGCGGCTGGGAACCGGGGGGCTGGGTCAGCAGCAGCTGGTCGACCCCGACGACCTGCCGGACCGGGCGGACGCGGGGACCGAGGACGAGGCGGAGCTGCGTGAGCTCTGCGAGGCGTTCGTCGCCGGGCACTTCGGAGCCTCCTCGCCCTACGCCGTGGAGGCGCCGTTCAGCCTGCTGCTCGCGGGACGGCTGGTGCGGGGGCGGATCGACGCCGTCTTCCGGCTGCCGGACGACGACCGGGGCCGGCCCCGCTGGCAGGTGGTCGACTGGAAGACGAGCCGGCTCGACGACGCGGACCCGCTGCAGCTGGCGCTCTACCGGCTGGCCTGGGCCGAGGTGCAGCAGGTCCCGCTCGAGCAGGTGGAGGCCGTGTTCTACCACGTCCGCTCCGACCAGCTGGTGCGCCCGGCAGGGCTGGGGGACCGGGCCGCGCTCGAGCGGCTGCTGCTCGCCCACCCCTGAGGCTGGGCGTCCTGGGGCGTGGAGGAGCGTGTCCGGTCGGGCTCGAGCGGGTCGTAGGGTGGTGCGGTGACGACCTGGGTGACGGCGAGCGAGCTCGACCGCGTCGACCAGCACCGGCGTTCCAACGACTGGGTGGCCGGGCTGTGGCGGGCGCCCGACGCGAAGCTGCTGAAGCTGGGGTCTGACGGCAAGTTCACCACCAGGTCCGGGGGCACCCGGCTGCGGATGACGAAGCCCTTCGTGGAGTTCGACAGCCAGCGGCACCGCCTGCTGGGTCTGCTGCAGGGTGCGCCGATCTTCGCGGTGGAGGCCCTGACCGATGGGGAGGTGCACGACCTCCGTGAGGTCGGCGGCATGCTCGGCGAGGCCGAGCTCGACATCGCCGCTGCAGCGACGGCGGTCATGCACTGGCACCGCATGGAGTCGTTGTGCCCGCGCTGCGGTGGCGGCACCACCGTGATCAACGGTGGCTTCGCCCGGCACTGCACGGTCTGTGCCGAGGACCACTTCCCCCGGACCGACCCCGCCGTCATCGTCGCGGTGGTGGACGAGGACGACCGGCTGCTGCTCGGCGGCCAGGAGCACTGGGGCACCCGGGTCTCGGTGCTCGCCGGGTTCGTCGAGGCAGGGGAGTCGGCCGAGCAGGCGATCCACCGCGAGATCGGGGAGGAGGTGGACGTCGCCCTCGACGAGCTGCACTACTTCGGGAGCCAGCCGTGGCCCTTCCCCCGGTCGCTGATGCTCGGCTACTTCGCCCGCGCCGCCAGCACCGTCATCAACGTCGACACCGACGAGATCAGCCACGCCGCTTGGTACAGCCGCGACCAGCTGACCACCGCGCTCGAGGCCGGCGCCGTCGGGCTGCCCGGCTCCAGCTCGATCGCTTCCCGGATGGTCGCCGCCTGGCGAGAGGGCCAGGACCCGTTCAGCAAGCGCTGAACCGGGTGCGGGCGCCCAGCCCCCACTGTGGACTCACCAGCACCGGTTCCTTCCCCCGACCGGTGGGCGGGCGGCTCACCCCGCCAATCGGGTCCGCAGGCCGCTCGCCCGCAGCGCAGGGCGTCGGACGGCTTCCCGGACCGCCTCCTCGGTGCCGAGCACCAGCACCCGCTGCGGTGGCCCGGGTGACCGCGGTGTAGAGGAGCTCACGGGTCAGGAGCGGGGAACCCGGGGGCGGGACGACGAAGCTGATCCGGGTGAACTGGCTGCCCTGAGCACGGTGCACGGTCATGGCGTGCACCGTCTGCACCGCGTCCAGCCGGACGGGGGCCACCAGCGACGGCTCCGCGCCCCGGGCGAACGCGGCGCGGAGGCCCTGCGGGGTGTCGACCACCACCCCGGTGTCGCCGTTGTAGAGCCCCATCTCGTAGTCGTTGGCCGTGACCAGCAGCGGGCGGCCCAGGTACCACTCGCCGTCCTCCCCGTAGCCCGGTACCGCCTCGACCAGCCAGCGCTCGGCCTCCAGGCTCCAGCGGGTGACGCCGTAGGGCCCGCGGCGGTGTGCGCAGAGCAGCCGGTGCCCGTCGAGCGCCGCGAGCGCGCCCGCGACGTCCCCGCCCTCGGCCGCCGCCCTCGCCCGACGGCCCGCGTCCTGGACGGCGGCGGCCAGCTCCCCGAGGTCCTGGGGGCCAGGCACCTGCCCGGTCTCGGCATCGAGCTCGATCTCGCAGAAGCCCACGTCGGGGGCGCCCGACCGCAGCACCGCGATCACGCCGTCCGCATCGTTGGAGCGGACGGCCCGGGCCAGCGCCTCGATGGAGCCGCCGAAGCGCCACGGCCGGACAAGCCGCACGACGCCGTGCGTGGGAGGCGCCTCGGCCACGGGAGCGGCCACACCGAGAGCAGCAAGACCGGCGCCCAGCGCCGCGGACGCCACCCCTGTAGCGCCGACGACATCGGCCAGCACCGCGCCGGCCTCGACCGACGACAGCTGGTCGGGGTCACCGACCAGGATGAGCCGGGCGTCCGGACGGACGGCTTCCAGGAGCCGGGCCATCATGGTGAGGGACACCATGGACATCTCGTCGACGATGACCACGTCGTGGGGGAGGTGGTTGCCCGCGTCGTGCCGGAAGCGGCTGCGGCTCCCCGGCTGCCAGCCCAGCAGCCGGTGCAGGGTGGAGGCGCTCACCGTGCCCACCCGGTCCCGGTCGGCCGGGTCCAGACCCGCGGTGGCGGACCGGACCGCCTCCTCGAGGCGGGCGGCGGCCTTGCCGGTCGGTGCGGCCAGCGCGATCCTCGGCTGGGGTCCCGGCTGGTCGCGGAGCAGGGCCAGCAACCGGGCCACCGTCGTCGTCTTCCCGGTGCCCGGCCCGCCGGCGAGCACCGTCACGCGGCTGAGCAGGCTCACAGCGGCGGCCTGCTGCTGGCGGTCGGTCTCGCCCTCGCTCAGCCCGGTGCGGGGAAACAGCCGGCGCAACGCCTCCCGAGCGCGCTCCTCGTCCACGACGTAGCAGGCTGCGGCGAACCGGCGCTGCAGCTGGGAGCGGACCAGCTCCTCCTGGTGCCAGTAGCGCTCGAGGTAGAGCCGGCCCTCGGTCCAACGCAGCGGACGGCTGCCGTCCGCCGAGCTCCCCACGCTCACCAGGGAGCTGGCCTGGCAGACCTCGGCCCACGACCCCGGCTCGGGCCAGGGAAGGTCGGAGAGATCCACCTGCTCCTCGCCCTCGTTGAAGACGGTGCTCCCGACCTCGGCCAGATCGACGCACACCGAACCGTTGCGGAGTGCCCGGACGGCCAGGGCGAGCGCGAGGTGGACCCGCTCGTCCGGCTCGGCGGCCATCCCGGCCACCGCTCGGGCGGTGTGCACGTCGGCGGGGCGGAGCACGCCGGCCACGTTGAAGACCCCCAGCAGCCCGCGGGCGTTCCTGACCAGCGCCGGGTCACCGGGGCTCGGGGGCGAGGGGACCGGTGGGCGGGCAGGGGTCGGTTCGGTGGTGGTGGTGCTCACCGGTGCTCCTCGGGGTCGCGGCCGTCGAGCAGGTCGGAGAGCTCGGTGACCAGCGCGGCAGCCGGGCGCCAGCTGAAGACGCCGCAGGGGACGCCGTCGACCTGGGGGGTGTCGGGGCCGGCCATGCCGCGGACGAACAGGTAGAGGACCCCACCCAGGTGGGTGGCCGGGTCGTAGCCGGGCTGCCGCCAGCGCAGCAGGCGGTGCACGGCGACGCCGTAGAGCAACGCCTGGAGCGGGTAGTGCGCCGCCAACATCGCCTCGACCAGCCGTGGCGGGGTGTAGTCACCGACGGTGAGTGGGTGACCGTCGAAGCTGCCCAACCAGTTCGTCTTGTAGTCCACGACGAGGTAGCGCGGCACCCCCGCCTCGTCCTGCACCCGCAGCACGGCGTCGATGCTCCCGTTGAGGTAGCCCCGGAGCGGCTGCTCGGCCAGGGCCGGGTGCTCCAGCAGGTCGGCGTAGCGGCGCAGCGGGTCCGCCGCGGCGAGATGGCGCCGGACCAGCGGGGCCAACCGGCCGAGGGTCACCTCGCCGCGGATCTCGTCCCCCCCGGACAGCGGCATCTCGAAGGCCAGCTCGGGCAGCCGGTCCCGGGGTGCGATGTCGGCCAGCCGCCGACCACCGGCCAGCGGGCCGAGCGGGGTGAGGAAGGACGGCAGCAGGGCCGCGGCCAGCGACTCCACGCCCTGGAGATCGGAGCCGGAGCGGCTCAGGGCCACCCCGGTCGCTCGGCGGAGCTCGGCGGGCAGGTCCGGGGCCGTCGGGTCGACGAGCTCGAAGATGCTGTGCACCGCGGTCCCGAAGTCGACGCCGCTGGGCAGCTGACCCATGGGCGACGGGGTGGCGAGGGGTCCGTCCGGGGAGGCGTCAGCTCCTGCGGTCGGGACCGGGGGTGCGGACTCGTCGTCCTCGTGCAGCGGTTCCGCCTCGCTCCCGACGGTCGGGCTGCTCAGCTCGAGGCCGTGCACCGCCGCGGTCAGCGCGGAGTAGGAGGTGCGGCGCCACCGCAGGTCGAGCGGGCGGTCGAAGGTCCGCACGCCCAGGGCCGGCAGCTCCTCGCGCGGGGCCTGCCAACGGCTGGCCGGCCGGGGGATCAGCGGCTCCAGCGCGACCCCGGGACCCATCCCGACGAGGCTGCCCGGGTCCCCCGACAGCGGGTACCCGGGGGCGGGCACCTCACCCTCGGTCCGACCGCGGTACAGGAAGCGCTGCAACGCCGAACCGGGGGTGTTGAGCGACGGCGCCCACCAGGCCACGACCTGGCACTGGGCCCGGGTCAGGGCGACGTAGAGCAGCCGAAGGCTTTCCCCGGCGTCCTCGTCCAGGGCAGCCCGGAAACGGTCGGGCCGGCCGGTCCCGCCGCGGCCGCCGACGTCGAGGACCGCGACGCCGTCGGCGTGCAGGGACAGCGTGCGCCCCTCGTCGCTGGTGTTGACGTGCCGGTCCCACGGGTCCGGCAGGTAGACGAGGGGGTACTCCAGGCCCTTGCTGCGGTGCACCGTCACCACCGTGACCGCCTTGGCGTCGGTGTCGAGCCGCCGGCTGCCGTCCCCGGCCAGCCGGGCACGGGCCTCGGTGATGCGGTCCTGCAGCCAGGCGCGCAGGGCGCCGACGCCGAGCGGCCCCGCGACCATCGCCGCGTGCAGGGCCTCGGCGACGTGGCGCAGGTCGGTCAGCCGGCGCTCCCCCCCGACCGAGCCGAGCAGCCGCTCCGGCAGCCGGGTGTCGGCGGCGAGCGTCTCCATCAGGGCAGCGACCCCGCGCCCGGCCAGCACCCGGCTCCACCTCCGCACGCGCTGGGCCAGATCGGTCAGCTGGTCCTCGGTCGCCTCGGCCAGCTGGGTGAAGGTCCAGCCGACGAAGGGCGTGAGCGCGGCCCGCCGCGCCAGCTGCTGGCGGGGCTGCTCCAGAGCCTCCAGCAGGGTCAGCCACTCCTGCGCCAGAGGCGAGGTGAACACCGAGCCCGCCCCCAGCATGACGGCGGGCACACCGGCCGCCACCAGAGCTTCGCGGATCTCCTCCCCGCGCTCGTTGGTGCGGACCAGGACGGCGATGTCGGCGGGCTGCACCGGACGCCACCCCTGGTCGTCGAGCAGCACCTCGGACCGGCTCTCCAGCGTCGCGGTGACGTCGGCGACCAGGTCGAGCAGGATCCTGGGACGCACCTCGCCCACCAGCGGGGGAGCGTCGGCGTCCGCCTCGTGGGCGTGAACCCGTAGCCGCAGCGGTGCCGGGGAGGAGCCGTCAGGACCGCGCAGGCGGCGCTCACGGTGACGGGCGGCGACCGGGCGCACCACGATCCGGGGGTCGCCCAAGGCGGCGCCCCCCGTCAGGGCGGCCAGGGCCTCCACCAGGGCCGCGTCACTGCGCCAGTTGGTGGCCAGCGTGCGGACCGTACCCGCAGCGGCCCGTGCGTCCAGGTAGCTGAACACGTCGGCACCGCGGAAGGCGTAGATGGCCTGCTTGGGGTCCCCGATCAGGACGAGCGTCGCGTGCCCAGCGAACGCGCGGTTCAGAATCTCCCACTGGATGGGGTCGGTGTCCTGGAACTCGTCGACCATGACGACCCGGTAGCGGTCCCGGAGCCGAGCGGCTGCAGCCTCACCCCAGGTCGGGTCCGCGAGGGCGTCGCGGAGCCGGGTGAGCATGTCGTCGTAGGTGAACAGCCGGCCGGCCAGCTTGCGCCGCTCCACCTCGGCCCGGACCTCGGAGGCGAAACCGACCCGCTCCGCCGCGTCGGTCGCCTCGTCCGGGTCCTCGGCCGCGGGAACCAGCCGGGTGTGGGTCGCGGCGACCGCCTTCTGGGCCACCTCGAGCGCACTCTCGAAGCTGTCGAACGGGGCGCGGCCACCGGGCGCGTAACGGCGGAGGTAGACGTCGTTGGTCACCTCCCGGACCAGGTCGCCGAGGTGCTCCACGAAGACGGCCTGCGGCTCCCGGTCGCCGAGGACACCGAGCCCGTCGAGCATCTGGAGGCAGAACTCGTGCGTGGTGGCGATCGTGGCCGCGTCGAACTCTGCGAGGGCCCGGGCGATCCGGGTCCGTCTGGTCTCGAGCTCGGCCCGGGTCCCGGAGCAGAGCAGCGCCCCCACGTCGTCGAGCGGGGGGACGACGGTGCCGGTGACCACGGCCCGCAGCGCGGCCTCGGTGGCGACGAGCCGTTCACGCACGCGGAGCCGGAGCTCGAGGCTGGCGTTGCGCCCGAAGGTGACCAGCATCAGGCCCGCCAGGTCGACCTCGCCGTCGGCCAGGTAGCGGGCGGTGAGAGCCGCGATGGTGAAGGTCTTCCCCGTCCCGGCGCTCGCCTCGAGGACCGTGGTCCCCGCCGGCAGCGGACCGCACACGTCGAACGGCTCCAGCTCCTCGGCTGCGCCGGGCCCGTCGACGCTGCTCACCGCAGCTCCTCGTTGAGCATCAACGGGTGGAAGACGCGACGGGCCAGCGTCCCGAACCGGCTGGGCTCGGCCAGGCTTCCCCGCTCCTCATCAGCCCGCGAGGGCTGCTCCAGCAGCGCGTCGAGACCGGTCGGCCCGGTTCCACCCGGCGGCGGGTCGAAGAACCGGCGGTAGAGGTCGTCACCGTCCTCGCGCCAGACGCCGCGGAGGTACTTCAGCTGAGGCGCCAGTGGACGCTCACCGGTGCGGACCCGGGCGTACTCCGCCGACGTCCGGGCCGAGAACGGCAGCGGCTCCCGCAGCCCCGTCTGCTGGAGCTCGACGAGGTCGGCCAGCACGAGCGCCGCCCAGCCGGGGTCCAGCGGTCCGAGGACGGAAACCCCGCGCCGGGCCACGCTGACTCCCCGCCAGGGCCGGCCGGGACACAGGGCGGTGAGGGCCAGCAGCTCGACCCAGGCCTGCAGCCGGTGCTTCGCGTTGAGCCTGGAGAAGCTGACCTGCACCCGGTCGTCGCCGTGCACACCGGTCACCGTGCCCACCAGCGGCCGGTCGCCGAGCCGTCCGGCCAGCTCGACCCGCTCGCGGGGTGTCGACCAGGAACGGGCTCGCAGCGGCCCGCACCTGCGCCACCTGCCCGGTGACGTCGCTGAGCACGCGGGAGCCGAAGGCGCGCGGCGGCAGGTCGCCCCGCCTCCACTCCGCGGCCCGCAGCACGTCGAGGTCGAGCCCCTGCAGGTGGAGACCGAGCAGGCGTTCACCCATGGCCCACCGCTGCAGCCCGTCCAGGTCCGCGGGGATCTCCGGACCCGGGGGCTCGTCCTCGGCGTAGAGGGAGATGTTGGCGCGCGTCCGCAGCAACGCCCGCAGCGGGTGGCGGAAGAAGCGGACCAGCTCGGCCAGCTCGACGGCTCCATCGGCAGGCAGTGCGCTGAGGCGCTCCCGGGCGAAGACGACGGGAGCCTCCCGCCTGTCCCGGAGCGAGGTCCGTGCCCCGCGGAGCGCTGCGGTGTCGAAGCTGAAGGGCTGCGCCCCGTCGGGCTCCAGGGCGCCGGCGGCGAAGTTGGCGGTGTCGAAGGGCTGCAGCCGGTGCCGGAGCGTCACGTGGGCCGAGGCGGGCAGCCCGTCGTCCGTGGCGACGGTGAGGTCGATCGTGTCCATCAGCTCCTTGACCGGCACCGCCGGCGGGATGTCCGCGCCCGTCCGGGGGTCCATGCCCGCGAAGACGACGACCAGGTGCTCCTGCGCCGCGAGCACCGCGTCGAGCAGGAGCTGCCGGTCCTCACTGCGCGGATCGGGGTCGCCGACGCGCTCGTCGAGGGCGGTGACGTCGTCGCCGTCCAGCTGGCCCCGTCGGGGGAAGACCCCGTCGTCGACCCCGAGCAGGCAGACCACGCGGTGGGGCACCGAACGCATCGGGTGCATGGTGCACAGGGTGAGGCTGCCGGTGCGGAAGTTGCTCCGGCCCGCACGACCCCGGAAGGCCTCCTCCAGCACGGCGGTCAGCTCGGCCAGCGAGAGCAGGGCGTCGGCGTCCTCACCGGCGGTCTCGGTCAGACGGCCCAGCTCGGCGTGGGCGTGGGCGACCTGCCAGCTGTCGGCGGGGGCGACCGCGGTCAGCAGCTCGAGGGCGTCTCGCAACAGGCCCACCCAGCCGGCAACCGGCTGCGCGTCCCGGCACCGGTCGGTGATCTCGGCGAGGCGGGCGACCAGCTCGGCGAGCCGACCGACGAGGTCGACGTCCGCGGAGTCGACGTCGTCGAGCGGGAGCGCCGTGCCGAGGAAGTGCTGGCCGGTCTCGTCCATCGCCACCCCGAGCAGCAGCCGCTCCAGGCCCGCGCTCCAGGTGTTCTGGCCGAATCCGGCCATCCCGAACGTCGCGCGGTGCCGGGCGTCCAGCCCCCAGCGGACGCCGGAGCGGGCGACGAGGTCACGCAGACGCTCCAGGTCGTCGGCGGTGAACCCGAAACGGCGGGCCACCGGTGGCGTCGCGCACAGGTCGAGCAGGGCGGCGGACTCCATCCGGGACCCGCCCAGCACCACCAGCCGGCTGAGCACGGAGAGCAGGGGGTTGACCTGGCGCAGCGAACGGTCGGCCAACCGCACCCTCAGCCGGTGACCCGGGTGCTCAGCGCCCGTCTCCTCGGTGTCCAGCCCGAACGTCGCCGCGACCAGCGGCGCGAAGGTCTCGATGTCGGGGCACATGACCAGGATGTCGCGGGGTTCCAGGCTCGGGTCGTCGGCGAGCAGACCCGACCAGGACCTCCCGGAGCACCTCCACCTGCCGGTCGGGGCCGTGGGAGCGGTGCAGCCGGACGGACTGGTCGCCCGGGTCCAGCCGTGGCCGCTCGGCCGCCGGGAGGGGGAGCTGGTTGGCGACGATCGCGGACTGCAGATGTTGGAGCAGGTCGGCCGGTCCGGTTCGCGGGCGCCGGCTCCGCGACGTGGTGGTGGTCCTCCCGCGGTCCGCCCGTCGCCTGCAGGACCAGCTGCAGCTCGCGCACGTCGCGCCCGAGGTAGGCGAGCAGGCGGTGCCGGGCGGCGGCGTCGCTGCGGTCGTCGCTCTGCGCGGCAGGGGTCCGGCCGCCCGGGGGAGCGGCCAGCGCCTGCCAGAGATCGGGGGAGGGGTGGGGGAGCCACAGGTGGACGTCCCGGCCGGTGGCGAGCGCGGCGAGCACCGCGGTGTGTTGCGGCTCGAGCCGGGTGGCGCCGAACACCGAGACCCGTTCCGGCAGGTCGCTGACGCTGGGGTCCTCGGCGAGCGCGGCGGTGCCGGTGGCCACGCGCTCGGCAGGGCTGGGCGCGTCCACCTCGGCCCTGAGCCGCCGCCAGAGCTCGGCCTGCCAGGCGCGGTCCGCGCTCAGCGGGCGGCCCTGGCCGTCGACGTCGCGGCCGGCGGCCCAGGCCTGGACCATGGCGGGCCGGACTGCTGCGTAGCGGGCGAAGAGGCCCGCCAGGTGGCGCGCGGTCGACCATCGGCGGCCTCGGCGGCCCTCACGGTGACCCAGGCCGTCCGGCGCCAGGCTGGGGAGCTCGGGCTCCGGCGGGTCGCCGAGGTACTTCCACAGCACCGCCGCCCATGCCTGCCCCCGAGCGTCGTCCAGGACACGGAGCAGCGGCCACACCGCCCGCTGCGGGCGCCACGGGTCCTCTCGCCACTCTGTCCCGGACGTGCCGAGGGCACGCTCGACCAGCCGGGGGAGCGGAGGGAAGTCGACCCCCGCGCACACGCCGTCCCCGCCGTCCGTGCTGGTGCCCAGCTGACCGGCGAGCCGCTGCGCCAGCCACCGCTCGACGCCCGGGGTCGGGACGCTCACCACCTCGACGGCGAAGGGATCGGGCAGCGGCGCGGCGAGCAGGCCGCCCAGCGCTCCGACCAGACGGTCGGAACGCTCGGCGCGGTGAACGTGCAAGCCCATGACCTGCACCCTAGGGCGGTGGGCTGACAGTCCTGGCCGACCAGCCGCCGCCGTCCTCAGCCCAAGAGGTCGAGCAGCTCTGACGGCTCGTGGAGCAGGTGGTCGGCACCGGTCGCCGCCAGCTCGGCCACGGTTCCGTAGCCCCAGGTCACCGCCACCGACCCCACCCCACAGCTCTGCGCCGCAGCGATGTCGGAGTGGCGGTCGCCCACCATCAGCACGCCGTCGCGGTCCGGGTTCCCGAGACGTTCCAGTGCGTGGTCCAGCGCCTCGGCCTTGGTGCGGTGGGTCGCGTCGGTCCCGCCCACGACGGCGAAGCGCCCGCCCAGCCCGTGGCGTTCCAGGATCGCCTCGGCGACCGGGGTCAGCTTCATGGTGGCGGTGGCCAAGGTGACTCCCCGTTCCGCCAGCGCGTCCAGCAGCTCGGGGATGCCGGGGTAGACCCGCGCCTGATGCATGCCGGTCGCGTCGTAGAACCGTCGGTAGGCCGTCACCGCCTCCTCCATGAGGCTGCCGTGCAGGCCGAGGCTCGTGAACAGCACCCCGACGGGCGGGCCGAGGTCGGAGCGGAGCACCTCCTCGGTGGGTACCGGGAACCTCACGCTGGCCAGTGCGTGCTGGTACCCCGCCACGATGCCGTCGGCGGAGTCGAGCAGGCAGCCGTCGACGTCGAAGACGACAGTGCGGACCGTCCGGGTCCGCGCCGGGGACGTCGCCGTGGTCAGCGGAGCTCGGCCAGCTTGCGCTCGACCTGGGAGGCCGAGGGGTTGGTCATCGCGCTGCCGTCGGAGAACAGCAACGTGGGCACCGTCTGGTTCCCCCCGTTCACGGCTGCGACCACGTCGGCGGCGTCCGGGTGCGACTCGATGTCGACCTCGTCCCACTCGACTCCGGCGCGCGACAGCTGGCCCTTGAGCCGGGCGCAGTAGCCGCACCAGCTCGTGGTGAACATGGTGGGCTTGCCGGGCTTGGCCTCGTAGCTGCTCATGACCTCTCCAACGGGGCCCGCGCAGGGGCTATTCCCCGTGCTGGGGCGAGCGCGAGCGCCGGAGGTGAGCGAGCGGCGGCCCTGTGCAGACGTCGGGAAGTGTCGGTGTCCCGCCCTAGTCTGGTGGCCGTGCCACCCGCCCCCGCCCGCTCCGCCGCTGACCCCGAAGCCCTGCTGGCCGGCCTCGACCCCGAGCAGCGGGAGGTCGCGACGACGCTGGGCGGACCGGTCGCGGTGATCGCCGGGGCGGGTACGGGCAAGACGCGGGCGATCACCCACCGCATCGCCTACGGGGTGGCCACCGGGGTCTACAACCCGACGGCGGTGCTGGCGGTCACCTTCACCACCCGGGCGGCCGGTGAGCTGCGGGGGCGGCTCCAGCAGCTGGGCGCCCGCGGCGTGCAGGCGCGCACCTTCCACTCCGCCGCGCTCCGCCAGGCGCAGTACTTCTGGCCGCAGGTCTACGGCGGCGAGCTGCCCTCGGTGCTCGACAACCGCATGTCGCTGGTGGCCGAGGCCGCCAGCCGGCTGCGGGTCCGCGTCGACACCCCGCGCCTGCGCGACCTCGTCTCGGAGGTGGCGTGGGCCAAGGTCAGCAACGTCAGTGCCGAGGACTACCCCCGGCTCGCCGCCGCGGCGGGGCGCAGCATCGCCTCGGTCGACCCGGAGACGGTCGCCCGGGTCTTCACGGCCTACGAGGCGGCCAAGCGTGACCGGGGCCGCATCGACTTCGAGGACATCCTGCTCTGCGCGGCGGCGCTGATGTCGGAGCACGAGGAGGTGGCCGACACCATCCGACGCACCTACCGGCACCTCGTCGTCGACGAGTACCAAGACGTCAGCCCCCTGCAGGAGGCGCTGCTGACGCTGTGGCGGGGCGAGCGGACCGACGTCTGCGTCGTCGGCGACCCGGCCCAGACCATCCACTCCTTCGCCGGGGCACAGGCGAGCTACCTCACCGACTTCGCCCGCCGCCACCCCGGTGCGACGGTGGTCAAGCTGGTCCGGGACTACCGCTCCACCCCACAGGTGGTCGGTGCGGCCAACAAGATCATGGCCGGGGTCAAGGCGGGCGGGATCAGCGCGGTCACCCTGCAGGCGCAGCAGCCACCCGGCCCGGACGTCGAGTACGCCGAGGCACCCGACGAGGCGGCCGAGGCGGCGGGCGTCGCGGACTGGCTGGTGCGCCGCGCTCAGGCCGGGGTGGAGTGGCGGGACATGGCGGTCCTGTTCCGGATCAACGCCCAGTCGCCGGCGATCGAGCAGGCGCTGGCGGACCGGCAGGTGCCGTACCTGGTCCGCGGCGGCGAGCGCTTCTACGAGCGACCCGAGGTGCGCCAGGCGCTGCTGACGCTGCGCACGGAGGCCCGGGCGATGACCGGGCAGGAAGGGGGGAGCGCCGTCGACCAGATGAAGGCGGTGCTCGGCAGCCTCGGCTGGACATCGACGCCCGCCCGAGGGTGCCGGGGCCGTTCGCGAGCGATGGGAGTCCCTCGCCGCCCTGCTCACCGTCGCCGAGGACCTCAGTGCCCGGCCCGCCGGTGGTACCCCGCCGGACCTGCCAGACGGTCTCCGCCGAGCTCGACGCCCGGGCCGAGGCCCAGCACGTGCCCGTCGCCCAGGGCGTCACCGTCTCGACGCTGCACTCCGCCAAGGGCCTGGAGTGGGAGGCGGTCGCCCTGCTCGGCGTCCAGGAGGGCTCGCTGCCGTTCGTGCTGGCGACCCGCCCCGAGCAGGTGGAGGAGGAGCGCCGGCTGCTGTACGTCGGGGTCACCCGGGCACGGACCGGGCTGCGTGTCTCCTGGTCCCGCACCCGCAACGGGGGCGGCAGCACCCGCAAACCCTCGCGGTTCCTCGACCCGGTGCTTCCCGACAGCGCCCGGTCGGGCTCGCCGGGGCCCTCGGCGCGGCGCGGCCGGGGCCGTTCCTCGGTCCTGTCGCAGCACTGCCGCTCGTGCGGGATGGCGCTCGGCGACGCCGCCGAGCGCAAGATCGGCCGTCACCTGAGCTGTCCCTCCACCTTCGACGAGCGCACGATGACGCTGCTCAGGGAATGGCGGAAGCAGCAGTCGGCGGAGCAGAAGGTCCCGGCGTTCGTCGTGTTCACCGACGCCACCCTGATCGCGATCGCCGAGGCGCGGCCCTCGCACCCGCGCCGACCTGATCAAGGTGCAGGGGCTGGGCCCGACCAAGGCTGAGCGCTACGGCGAGGAGGTCCTGGCCATCGTGGCCGGCGCGACGCCCGAGGACGCCGCCTGACCTGCAGCAGGCCCGCGGTGGCGCCGGGAGGGTGCCGCTCGCGACGCCGACGCACACCTCCGTAATTCCGTTGCGCCGTTCCGGGAGTCCCCTTAGGGTGGTTCTCGACCCGCTGGCTGACAGCCATGCCCGGCACACGCCGGGGACGACCGTTCGAGAGGAGATGAGTCCCATGGACAGCACCCTGACCCGCACCCGGAAGACCGCTCTGCTCTCGAGCAGCCTCGAGGTCACCACCGGTTGGCTCGCCCCGGTCGGCCTGCGCGCCGACGGGTACAGCTCCGTCCTCGTCGCCGGGCTCACACGCCCAGGACGCGGCCGTCGTCGCGTGCGAGATGGCGATCGCCATCCCCGTGGTCAAGGACCACACCTTCTCGACCCGAACGGGATCTCCCTCCTGTAGTCCGCCGGTGTAGCTCAACCCACCGACCGCCTCCAGGCCGTGAATCCCAACATCCCGGGAATCACGGCCTTCGTGTTTCCCGCACAGACCGAGCACCGGACCGCCGGCGCTCAGAGCAGACAAGTGGGACACATGAACAACGCAGGAGGTGCCGTGGTGGTGGCACCGAGCTGGAGCTCCAGCGGGGCGCAGACGCTGCCGTGCCACCGGGTGGACCCCGAGGTCTTCTTCGCCGAGAGCCCGGCCGACGTCGAGGCGGCCAAGGCGCTCTGCCTGGGGTGCCCGGTGCGGCAGGCGTGCCTGGCGGGCGCGCAGGACCGGCGTGAGCCGTGGGGGGTCTGGGGTGGCGAGCTGTTCATCGCCGGCGTCGTGGTGGCCCGCAAGCGTCCGCGGGGCCGCCCGCGGAAGCACCCCGTCGTCGAGCCGTTCGCAGCAGCAGCGGCCGAGCGGCAGCCCGGCAAGGAGGTGGCGGCGTGAGCCGTTCCGAGGACGGGTCCGGTCCGGGCCGAGGTGAGCGGGCGTTCCACGCCCTGCGCCTCTGGCTCGGCCGGGCGCTGTCGTGACCCGGGTGCCCTCGACGGGGCCAGCCGGCCGACCCGGGGGCAGCCCCCGCTCGGGTGGCCGGCGCCTGAGCATGACCTGCGGCTCCCTCGGCGGGAGCTGAGGGCTCAGGCTTCGACGTACCCGGGCAGGAACTCCTCGAGCACCTCCACGAAGGCCGCCCGGACGCCGAGCTGGGAGAGCACGGCCAGCCCGCCGAGCCAGACCCGGTGGATCAGCAGGTAGCTGGGCGGGAGGTTGATCTTGAGCCCCATGCCACCCGAGGCCGACAGGTCGCGGACGCGCAGGAACTGCTCCCGCATCCACTCCCGGTTGAACTGGAACTCCGGCACGGCAGCCGGCTCGACGAAGGGGGCCAGGTAGTCCCACAGGTCGTCGGCGTCGATGTCGGCCGGCACGAACCCCTCCCGGTGCAGCTGGTCGGCGACCTGCTGGGCGTCGCCCTGCCGGGCGACCCGCAGGATCGTCCCCATCGCCCGCGGCAGCCCCTGCGGCAGCCGCGAGACCAGCCCGAAGTCGACGACGCCCAGGCGTCCGTCCGGGGTGATGCGGAAGTTGCCGGGGTGCGGGTCGGCGTGCAGCAACCCGACCCGGCTGGGGCCGGCGAACAGGAAGCGGACGTACAGCAGTCCCACCCGGTTGCGCTCCGCCTCGTCCCGGCCGGCGGCGACCGAGAGCGGCTCGCCCTCGATCCACTCGCTGACCATCACCCGCGCCGTGCTCGCGAGCACCTGCGGCACCACGAACTCCTCGCTGCCGCGCGAATCCCTCGGCCGCCTGCTGCTGCGCCGCGGCCTCGACGGTGTAGTCGAGCTCCTCGCTGGTCCGCTCGATGAGCTCGTCGACCAGGGGGGTCACGTCCATCCCACCGGCGAGCGGGGCGAACAGCTTGGAGAGCCGGCGGATCTGACGCAGGTCCGAGCGCATGGCCTCGTCGGCGCCGGGGTACTGCACCTTCACCGCCACCGGCTCGCCCGTCGGACCAGGTCGCCCGGTGCACCTGGCCGATCGAGGCCGCGGCGGCCGGCTCGGGGTCGAAGTCGACGAACAGGTCGCGCCAGTCCACCCCGAGCTCGCGGCGGAGCACCGCGTGCACGCGCGACGTCGGCATCGGGGGTGCGTCCTGCTGAAGCCTCGTCAGCTGCTCGCGGTAGGGCCCGGCGACCTCCTCAGGCAGCACCGACTCGAAGAGGCTCATCGCCTGCCCGAACTTCATGGCCCCGCCCTTGAGCTCGCCGAGGACCCGGAACAGCTGCTCGGCGGCGGCCTGCTGCAGCTGGGCGCTGACCTGCTCGGCCGACTGCCCGCTGACGCGTCGACCTAGGCCGAGGGTGGCGCGGCCCGCCGCGCCCAGCGGCAGCGAAGCCAGCCGGGCGCCCCGCCGGAGCGACGACCGGACGAGCGGGTTCCGGTCGTCGCTGCTCATGCCAGCCATTCTGTCGTGGTCGACCAAGCGCAGCCGCACCCTGCATGGCGGGGCCAGAGGCGCCAGGCCACCCGGTGGTCGGAGGTGTCGAGGTCGAGGGTGGCGCCGGCCGACTCGGGTACCGCGCCGTCCAGGTGGGCCAGGACGTGCCTGGCCGCGACGGCAGCCGCCCAGGCCAGCGGGACCGACGCCGCCGGCCGGTGCAGGCGGACGAGCTGCTCGAGCAGCACCGGCCACTGCGGGTCGGCGTCGCGGCGGGTCAGGTCGGTGCAGCGCAGGCAGGCGGTGCGTCCGGGCAGCACGAGCGGTCCGACCGTCACCCCCGGGCCGCTGCTGCGCAGCACGAGGTGCGGCTGGTCGGTGCGCAGCAGGTGCTCGGTCAGCACCCGGTCGACCTCGACGGTGTCCACCGCGACCACGGTGAGCAGCAGCAGGTGGTCGGGCTTGCTCCAGTGGTTGACCGGCCGGAGCCGGCCCCGGCCCGCCGAGCGGGGGAGCGGGCCACCCTCCGCCACGGCGGCGGCGTCGCCCGCGTCGGCCAGGTAGACGTCGACACCGGCGTCGAGGAGCAGCTCGGCGAGCCGCTGACCGAGCTGTCCCGACCCGAGGAGTCGGACCGGCCGGTCGGGCCGGATGATGTCCGGGCTGTCCAGGAGGCCGGCAGCGGCCAGGCCGTGCAGCACCTGCACCACCTCGGCTTTGCTGAGCCCGGCCTCGACCGCGAGCCGGTCGAGCGGGGTGGCCCCGTCCAGGTGGCGCAACAGCTCGCGGGAGGCCTGCCCGTGGAGCACGACCGCACGGCCGGAGTGCAGACCGACCTGCACCGTGTCCGGTCCACGGCGCAGCACCGGGGTGCCGGGCCGTAGCCGGGGGGACTGGTCCGAGGGGGCGGGTGGGGCCACAGCAGCAGTGTCCGCGGCTGAGCACCCGCTGCGGTCCTCGTGCACAGGGTCACGACGTGCGGCAGGGGCGGTCCGAGGACCGCCCCTGCAGGTTCACGAGGTGCCGGCGGGACCGCTCGGCGACACCGGTCGAGCGGCGGTCAGGCCTTGCCGAGGATGCGGTTGAGGTTGGTTCCGCAGACCGGGCACGTGGCCTTGGCCATCCGGGTGCCCTTGTCGTTGACGCGCACCTCGCCGGAGGCCTCGCGCTTCTCCTTGCACTTCACGCAGTAGAACTCGCCGCTGTACGTCTCCGCCATGCTGTCTCCTTGCTCGAGGTGTCGTGGACGGGTCGGGCCCACGAGACGGTGCTGCCCGCCCGAGGGCCGCCATCCGGTTCCTGGACGCGTCGCCCGACCGCGGCTGCATCGCTTGGTCGCGGTAACGATACGACAGGAGCCCGCCGCGTGGGTCTGGGCCACGCCGGGCGTCGAACGGAGGTGAGCGTGCTCCCCGGTCGGGGCAGACGAAACCTCCAGGAACATCGGCGCCGTTTGCCTTCCCCTGCGAACGGACCGACCATCTGGAGGTTTCGTTCTGGGCACGCTAGCCCGCCTCAGCGGGCAGCGTCAAACCCGGTCCACGACCGCTGTCCACGGCCTGTGGACGGGGCTGTGGACGCCCTGTGCAGAGGGCCCGCGCCCTGTGGAGGAGCCCGATCTCCCCACCCGATCCGCTGTGGACGGGCCGGCGTCGGGCGAATCCGACGCGGTCAACCGACCCGGAGGTAGCGTGGCCCGTCCGCAGTCCCGGTTCAGTCCGTCCGGAGGTGATCCATGGAGCCCGCCCGCGCCGCGGTGCCGGTGGAGGTCCGTCGCAGTCCCCGGCGGACCCGGACCGTCACCGCCTTCCGCGAGCGCGACACCATCGTCGTCGTCGTCCCGCAGCGGATGTCCCGGGCCGAGGAGGCCCGGTTCGTGGACTCCATGGTCGCGAAGGTGCTGGCGCGGGAGGCCCGCACCGCCCCGCCGCGCGGTGACCGGGCGCTGCGGGAGCGGGCCGCCGCCCTCGCGACGCGCTACCTGGGAGGCGGGCCGGTGCCGCAGCCCGTCGACGTCCGCTGGGTCAGCAACCAGCACCGGCGCTGGGGGTCCTGCACCCCGGCGACCGGCGTGATCCGGCTGTCGGACCGCCTCCAGGCACTTCCCTCCTGGGTCGTGGACTACGTCCTGGTCCACGAGCTGGCGCACCTGCTCGAGCCCACGCACTCCGACGCCTTCTGGCGTCTCGTGTCGGCCTACCCGGACGCCGACCGCGCGCGTGGCTTCCTCGAGGGCTACCTCGCCGGTCAGGGGGTGGCGCCGCCGGTCGACGAGGTCGAGGAGGACGACGTCGAGCACCCGGGGGACTCTCATCGTGGCCGCTGAGCCCGGTCCTCGCCGGACCGTGCTCGTGCTGTCCCGGCACCGCGCCGGAGCGGCCGCGCCGCCCGGCGTCGACCCCTCCGCCCTGGCCCGGGCCGCCCTGGCCGACACCTACGAGGTGGTCGCGGACCTGGTCGGCGTACGGTCCGGGATCGCCGGGGACACCTCGGTGGACGACCTGCTCTGGCCCGGTGCCGTGCGGTTCCCGGACCTCCCGGTCGCGGCCCTGGCGGCGTCCTGCGCGGCGGAGGCTGATGAGCTGGTGCTCGTGCCCGGCGACGCCCCGGACCTGCCCGGGCTCGTGCTGGCCAAGGTGTTCAAGGTGCTCCACCGCAGCGACGTCGTCGTGGCGCCCGAGCGGGGCGGGCAGGGCCTGGTCGCGCTGGGGGTGCGGCTGCCCCTGGCGGCCTGGCTGGTCCCGCTCGGACTCGACCTGGACGACCCGGGACTGCGCGACCGGCTGACGGCTGCGGCCCCCCGCCGCTCGGCGGTGCAGACGGCCCCTGACTGGCACCGGCTGCGGACACGCGAGGCCCTGGCTCGCCTGGACCCCGGCCTGGAGGGCTGGGAGGAGACCCGTGAGCTGCTCCGGGGCACGGGCTCCCTCCGCCAGCGGCGCTGATCAGGCGGGCCGGGGCCCCTCGTCGTCGGGATCCTCGGCGTCCAGCAGCTCGGCCAGGGCGGCGTCGAAGTCATCGTCGGACTGAGACTCCTGATCGTCCCCGGCCACGAAACCCAGCGGGTCGTCGAGGTCGGCGGCGGTCGGCACCAGGTCCGGGTGCGCCCACACGGCGTCGCGGCCCTCGATCCCCGCGGGCCTCGCGGACCGCGGCCCACAGGTTCGCGGCGTCGCGCATCCGGCGCGGACGCAGCTCCAGCCCGACCAGGGTGGCGAAGGTGGCCTCGGCCGGCCCACCGCTCGCACGGGCGCGGCGGACGGTCTCGGCCAGCGCCCCGGCCGTCGGCATCCAGGGGGCGGTCGCCTGCGTCACCACGTCGTCGACCCAGCCCTCGACCAGCGCCAGCATGGTCTCCAGGCGCTCGAGCGTGGCGAGCTGCTCGGGGGTCTTGCGTGGCTCGAACAGCCCGCCCTCCAAGGTGGCGCTCAGCTCCTCGAGGTTCGTCGGGTCGATCTGGCCGACCGCCTGCTCCAGCGCCGAGGTGTCGATGGTGATGCCCGCCGCGTACTGCTCGACCAGCACGAGCACCTGCTCGCGCAGCCACCCGGCCGAGGCGAACAGCCGCTGCCGGGCGCACTCCCGCAGCGCGAGGTAGAGGGTGACGTCGGTGCTGCTCTGCTCCAGGCCCTCCCCGAACGCGGCGACGTTCGTCGGCAGGAGAGCGACGTGGCCCGGCTCGCTGAGCGGCAGACCGATGTCGGTCGCGCCCACCACCTCGGCGGCGAGCTGACCGAGGCCCTGACCCAGCTGCAGTCCGAACATCGACGCGCCCGAGCTGCGCAGCATCGGACGCAGCATCTGCTCCATGCCCGCCATCCCGGGAAGGCCGCCGGACTCCTCACTCCCGAAGCTCAGGGCGCCCTCCATCGCGTCAGCGATGTGGCTGGCCACCGGCTCGACCAGCCGACGCCAGACGCCCATGGTGTTCTCGACCCACTCGGCGCGGCTCCAGGCCGCCACCGTGGTGCTGACACGGGGGAAGCGGGTGGCCTCGTCCAGCCAGACCTCGGCGAGCGAGGCTGCCTCGGTCACCGCGTGCTGCTGGGCCGCGGAGGGGGTCGGGTCGGGCCCCAGGGCCGCCACCGTCTTGCGGGCGGTGTCCTTGGTCACCGCCCAGTTGACGCCGGACCCCGCCTCGGGCGCGCCGTGCCCGAACAGACCACCGCCCCCGCCGGTCCACCCGCACCGCCGAGCATCGTGAAGGCGTTCTGCAGCTGCGCCATCAGGGCACTCATGTCCCCGGCCCCTCCACCCGCGCCCCCGAGGGAGGAGAAGAGAGCCTCGAACGGGTTGGGCGGCTGCTGGTCCACCGCTCCCGGAGCTGCTGGCCGACCCACCACCCAGGCGGTAGCCGCTGTTGGGCGAGGCGGACCCGCTCCCGCCCGGCGTCGGGCCACCGGTGCCCGGCTCGCCGGCCGCACCCGGCTCCTCCTCGGGCTGATCGGCCGATCCTGGCTGCCGGTCCTCGGCCATTCCCACTCCTGATGTCCTGTGCCGTGGGGCGCTGGCGCACTCCCTGAGACCGTCCACGGTACGCGCCCGCACCCCCGCCGCGGCTGCCGGTCGCGGCCCGGTCCGGCCGCCCTCCGCCGGCGCGAGGTCGCCGCCGGCTTCGCGCTCCCGGTGGGGCCCGAAGCCCTCGGCTAGGGTCGGTTCATGGCATCAGCGGTGCGGGAGGCGAGGATCGGTGAGACCCCGATCAGCGTCGACCGCCTGCTCGCGCTGGTCAAGGATCCGGCGGTCGGCGGCATCGCGCTGTTCGTCGGCGTCGTCCGCGACCACGACGAGGGCCAGGGCGTCTCCTCCCTCGACTACACCGCCCACCCGAGCGCGGTGGACGTGCTGGCCGCCTGCGCCGAGCGAGCCGCGCGCGATCACGACGTGCTGAGCGTCGCCGTCGAGCACCGTGTCGGGCACCTGGAGGTCGGCGACCTCGCCGTCGTCGTCGCCACCGGGGCCGTTCACCGGGCGGAGGCGCTCGCCGCCTGCCGCCAGCTGATCGACGAGCTCAAGGCCGTGGTGCCGATCTGGAAGGAGCAGGCCTTCTCCGGCGGCGGCGTCGAGTGGGTGGGGCTGCCGGGGACCGACGCCCCATGACGCGCCAGACCTGGACGGCTCTGGTCTCGGCTCTCAGCTTCGTGGTGCTCGCCCTGGCCCTCATCGCGACCCCCGTGCCCTTCGTCACGTGGGGTCCTGGCCGTACCCGCGACACCCTCGGGACGGTCGACGGCAGCCCGATCATCCAGGTGGAGGGCATCCGGACCCACCCGACCACGGGCCGGCTCGACCTCACCGTCGTGTCGGTCACGCCGGCCGGCGCGCGGCTGAACCTCCCGCAGGCGCTGCTGGCCCACTGGCTGCCGCACCGCGACGTGCTGCCGCTGGACTTCGTGTACGCCCCGGGCAAGTCGGCCGAGGAGGTCCAGGCCGAGGACGCGGACATGATGTCGACCGCGCAGGACGACGCCGTGGTCGCCGCGCTCCGGGCGGCGGACGAGCCGGTCACCCCGCTCCCCGTGATCTTCTCGGTCACCGTCGGAGGTCCGGCGCACACCAAGCTGCTCCCCGGGGACCTCGTGGTCGCCGTCGACGGCGTGCCCACCGCCGACGTGAGCGCCGTCAGCGCTCAGATCCGCACCCACCGGCCGGGGGAGCCGGTGACCTTCAGGGTCGTCCGGCAACGCGTGGAGAAGACCGTCGAGGTCCCGACGGTGGCGTCCACCAGCCAGGGGGGCGTTCCCGTCGTCGGCATCAACCTCGACCAGGGTTACCGCTACGACCCGCGCATCGCCTTCGACCTCGGACAGCGCATCGGCGGGCCCAGCGCCGGCCTGGTCTTCGCCCTCGCCATCTACGACAAGATCACCGAGGGAGCACTGCTCGACGGCCGCCACGTGGCCGGCACGGGCTCGATCACCCCCGACGGCGAGGTCGGGCGCATCGGCGCATCCAGGAGAAGATCGCCGGCGCCGACTACGCAGGGGCCACCGTCTTCCTCGTCCCGGCCGGCAACTGCGACGACCTGGAGGGCGTCCGCACCGACCTGACCCTGGTCCGGGTCGCCACCCTGCGCGACGCGATCGACGCCCTCGAGACGCTGCAGCAGCCAGACGGTCACACCCGCGTCCCACGCTGCTGAGCCGCGCCCCACCCTCGACCAGGATGTGAACCATGACCAGCAGACCCTCCGACGAGGCACCTCCACCCGTCCTCCCCGGCGCTGAGGACGAGCGGCGCGACGCTCTGGTCGCGGCCCTGGTCGACCTCGAGCGCCACGTCGGCGCCGCGGGCTGGGACCAGCCGACCCGGCTCTTCGCCCTGGTGCTGACCGACGTCTTCGCCGCGGCCGAGCCCGAGCTGGCGGCCGAGCTGCAGCTCCGGACCACGGCCGACGGGGGCCCGCCCGGGGCGCTGACCGCCATCGAGCAGGAGGACTTCGTGCCCGGCAGCGACCTGGTGGCCGACCTCGCGCAGCTGGAGTGGCCCGCGATCGGTGTTCGGGTGCGCCGTGAGCACGGTCCGGACCTTCCTGCCCGCCGGCGCCGAGGCCGACATCCCGGACGACGCCGGGGCCGCGGCGGCCTACGTCGCGGCCCACCCCGACCGCCAGGAGATCCGCGTCGTCGTCGGAGCAGACCGCCGCGGCACCACCCACGGGGTGGCGCGCCTGGTGTCACGGCCCGATGAACTTCTCGGCGCCACCGACCTCGTGCCGGGTCTGGGTGCGGCACTGGCGCATACGCTGGCCTGACGGGTTGCAGGCCGCTGGAGACCTCCGGCGGCTCCCGCGAGGGCTTCCTGGACGAGGTGGGCGGTAGGCCGCCCGCCTCGGGCGTTGACCGAGCACTGAGAGAGAGTCGAGTTTCGTTGAGCAGCGTAGGGATCGGGGGACGCCGGAGCGCCGTCCTGCCCACCTTGGTGATCGCGGCCGTCCTGGTCGTGTTGTTCGCCATCTTCACCAACGTGTGGACCGAGCGGTTGTGGTACCGCTCGTTCGACTTCGGCTCGGTCTTCAGCACCATGCTGCTGGCGCGGGTCGGCCTGTTCGCCGTCTTCGGCCTGGTCATGGCGGCCTGCGTCGCGGCCAGTGCCGCCGTCGCCTACCGGTTCCGGCCCAAGGTCCGGGTCACCACTGCCAGCCAGCCCGCTGCTCGAGCGCTACCGCGAGGTGCTCGAGTCGCGCTTCGTCTGGGTCGTGGTGGCCATCGGCGTCGGGCTCGGCCTGTTCGCCGGAGGTGCGGCGAGCGGGCAGATCCTCACCTTCCTGGCCTGGCGCAACGGGACCGACTTCGGCACCACCGACCCCGAGTTCGGCCTGGACATCGGCTTCTTCGTCTTCGGCTACCCGTGGTACCGCTTCGTCCTGTCCTTCGCTGTTCGCCGTGCTGAGCTTCAGCGCCATCGCGGCCGCGCTCGTCCACTACGTGATGGGCAACCTCCGCCTCTCCGGCGCGAACCGGGGAGGCAGCGGCGCCGCGCAGGCCCAGCTGTCGATCCTCATCGGTCTGGCCGTGGTCGTCAAGGGCCTGCAGTACTGGTTCGACCGCTACGGGCTGGAGATCCAGAACCAGCAGCTGCTGACCGGTATCAACTACACCGCCGACAACGCGACGGTCACCGCCAAGGCGATCCTCGCCGTCATCGCCGGCATCTGCGCGCTGCTCTTCTTCGCCAACGCGGTGCTGCGGCGCTGGGTGGTGCCGACCATCGGCCTCGTGCTCATGGTGCTCTCCGCGATCGTGCTCGGCGTCGTCTACCCGGGCGCCGTGCAGTACTTCAGCGTCCGACCCGAGCGAGCCGACGCGGGAGCGCCCCTACATCGAGCGCAACATCGCCGCCACCCGAGCGGCCTACGGCATCGACGACGTCGAGATCACCAGCTACTCGGCCGAGACCACCGCCACCGCAGGTCAGCTGCGCAGCGACGCCGAGGCGCTGCCCGGCATCCGCCTCATCGACCCCAGCGTGGTCGGCCCCGCCTACGAGCAGCTGCAGCAGGTCCGTGGCTACTACGCGTTCCCCGAGACCCTCGACGTCGACCGGTACACCATCGACGGCGACGAGACCGACGCCGTGGTCGGGGTCCGGGAGCTGAACCTGGACGGCGTGCCCGGGCAGAACTGGAACAACCTCAAGACCGTCTACACCCACGGCTTCGGTCTGGTGGCCGCCTACGGCAACCGCCGCGCAGAGCGGTGGCGAGCCGGAGTGGATCGCCCAGGGCATCCCGCCCACCGGCGAGCTGGACGAGGCAGAGCCGCGGATCTACTTCGGTGAGTCCCCGACCATGGACTACTCCATCGTCGGCGCGCCCGAGGGCACCCCGCCGGTCGAGCTCGACACCCCCGGTGGCGGCGAGGGCGGCAGCCCCAAGACCTACACCTACGAGCGGCAAGGGCGGCGTCGGCATCGGCGGGCTGTGGCACCGGCATCCTCTACGCCGCGAAGTTCGCCGACGTCAACATCCTGCTCTCCAGCCGGGTGAACGAGGAGTCGAAGATCATCTACGACCGCACCCCCGGGAGCGCGTGCTCAAGGCGGCACCGTGGCTCAAGGTGGACGGCGACGCCTACCCGGCGGTCGTCGACAAGCGGATCGTGTGGATCGTCGACGGCTACACGACGTCGAACTCCTACCCCTACAGCCAGCGGGTCCCGCTGAACCAGGTGACCTCCGACTCCCAGACCACGACCTCGGGTGGCGCCGTGGTCGCCCAGCCCAACTCCGACATCAACTACATGCGCAACTCGGTCAAGGCCGTGGTCGACGCCTACGACGGCACCGTCAAGCTCTACGCCTGGGACGACGACGGACCCGATCCTGAAGACCTGGCAGAAGGCGTTCCCGGGCGTCGTCCAGCCCAAGGAGTCCATCTCCGCCGAGCTGAAGGACCACCTGCGCTACCCGCAGGACTACTTCAAGGTGCAGCGCCAGATCCTGGCCAGTACCACCAGACCGACCCGAACAACTGGTACCAGAACTCGGCGCTGTGGGAGGTGCCGAACGACCCGGTCAAGACCGCGGGCCAGGCCAAGGAGTCGCCGTTCTACCTCTCGGTCAAGTGGCCGGAGGACGACCGCGCGATCTTCTCCCTGACCACCGCCTACGTGCCCCGCGGCCGCTCGAACCTGGCCGCGTACATGGCGGTGAACGCCGACGCCAGCAGTCCCGACTACGGCCGGATGCGGGTGCTGCAGATGTCCGACACCACCCAGATCGACGGTCCCGGGCCAGTCCTTCAACGCCATGACGACCAACGAGACGGTGGCCGAGCGCCTGCGACCGTTCCAGCAGGGCACCGCGCAGTCCTCCTTCGGCAACCTGCTCACCCTGCCCGTCGGCGGCGGGCTGCTCTACGTCACGCCGGTCTACACCCAGCGCCAGGGCAGCACGGGCTCCTACCCGGCGCTGCGCTTCGTGATCGTCCGCTTCGGTCAGTCGGTCGGCATCGGCGACACCCTGCAGCAGGCGCTGGACCAGGTGTTCAAGGGCGACTCCGGCGCGACCACCGGTGAGGACGAGCCGGAAGAACCGGCCGAGCCCGGGACGGGGACGCCGAACAGCTCGGCCGCGACCGAGGCCCTCGACCAGGCCCAGTCGGCCTTCGAGGCGGCCGACAAGGCGCTGACCGCCGGTGACCTCGGCACCTACCAGAGCCGGATCGAGGAGGCGCAGGCCGCCACCGAGCGGGCTCTGCGGGCGATGGGTCGCTGAGCGGCCGGCGGCGTCAGCGGCTGTGCACCGCGAGGTCGGCGGAACCCGACCTCGCGGAGCGGCTCGGCCACGACGTCGGCGTCCCCGACGACCACCAGGGTCAGCTGCTCCAGCTGGACCACCTCTTGGAAGGCCCGTGTGGCTGACGCCGGCGTGACCTCGGTGAGGGCGGCCAGGGAGCGGTCGACGTAGTCGACCGGCAGCCCGAGCAGCACGTTCGTGCCCGCCTGGTCGGCCACGCCGTCGGCTGTGGCGTAGCGCAGCGGCGAGACGCCGACGAAGTAGGCGACGGCCTCGCGCACCTCCTCCTCGGAGAAGGGCTGCTCGGCGGTCTGCAGCAGGTCGCGGGTCAAGCGGACCGCGTCGGCCACCACCTCGGTGCGGAACGAGCCCTGGACGGCGAAGGTGCCGCCCGAGCGCAGCGGGGAGAAGGTCATCCGCACGCCGTAGGTGTAGCCCTTGTCCTCGCGCAGCACGGCGTTGAGCCTGGACAGGAAGGCGCCGCCCATGGCGTAGCCGGCCACCGTGAGGTCGGCCCAGCGCGGGTCGGAGCGGTCGACGCCGAAGGCCGCCGAGCCGCAGGTCGGCCTGGACCGCCCCGGGCCGGTCGACCACGACGGTGCTGCGGGTCCCCGGCGCCGGCACCTGGTAGGGCGTGCGGACCTGGTCGTCGTTGCGCCAGCCGCCGAGGTGGCGCTCCGCCAGCGCGACCGGGTCGGACCCGGAGAAGTCGCCGGCCAGCACCAGGGTGGAGCCGGCCGGCCCGTAGTTGCCGCGCGTGGAACTCCCGGACGGACTCCGGCGTCACGGCGGCGACGGTGGCCGCCTCGCCGCCGTTCATCCGCGACGCGCGGCTCCCGGGGTCGAAGGCGGCCGCCGGAAGGCGTTGGTGGCCGTCTGCGCCGAGTTGGCCCGGGCCTGCTCGATCTCGGCCAGGCGCAGCGTGACGTGCCGGCGGACGTCGTCGTCGGCCAGCGCGGGGGTGGTCACCGCCTCCGCGAACAGCTCCAGCGCGCGGTCCAGCCGGGAGGCGGGGACGTCCAGCAGCGCCTGCGTCCCCGACAGGGTGAGCTCGATCCCCGAAGCCGGCACCCTCGGTCTCCACCAGCTCGGCGAACTCCTCGCCCGGGGTGGGCCCGGCTGCCCTCGTCGAGCACCCGCGCGGTGATCGTGGCGACGCCCTCGAGCTCGCGGTCCTCGGCGTTGAGCGGCAGGTCGAGCACGAGGTGGGCGGAGACGACGTGCTGTCCGGGCAGGTCGTAGGTGAGGGTCCGGATGCCGTTGCCGAGGGTGCTCTCGACCGGGGCGGGGAAGGACCAGGCGCCGGGCGGGGCGACCGGGGGCTGGGGCGGGAAGACGGTCATGCGTGCTCCTGGCGGTAGATCAGGGTGGCGCGCTGGTCGCTGCGCAGGACGGACGCGACGGCCGCGTCCACGTCGTCGAGGGTGAGGGCGTTCACCTCCGCGATCCGCGTGTTGACCATGGCCGGGTTGCGGTGCAGCGTCGCGTGCTCACCGAGGGCGTCGGCGCGGGAGTCCACCCGGGCGAGCTCGTGCAGCCAGTGCCGCTCGAACTGCGCCTGGGCGCGGCGCAGCTCGCGGGCGGTCGCCGAGGTGGTGGCCAGCCGGTCGATCTCGGCCACCAGCGTCTCCTCGACCTGCTCGACCGGCACCCCGTCGCGCGCCCGGGCGTAGGCGAAGCCGTAGGAGTTGCCACCGATCAGCCCCAGCGCGCTGGCGCCGGAGCTCTCCGGCGATCTCGGAGCCGCGGACCAGGCTCTTGTGCAGCCGTGACGTCTGGCCGTGGCCGAGGATCGAGAACGCCAGGTCGACGGCGTCGAAAGCGGGGGTGCCGCGCGCCGGCAGGCGCCAGCTGAGGTAGACGGCCTCGGCGGGGACGTCGGCCGAGGTCTCGGCCCGCTCCGTGCCGGTGAGCGGGGGCAGCGGGTCGGCCAGGCGCTTGGGCGGCTTCCCGACGCTGTGCAGGCCGCCGAAGTAGGTGTTGGCCCGGGCGATGGCGTCGTCGGGCTCGACGTCGCCGACGAGGGAGAGGACGGCGTTGCTGGGCATGTAGTAGGTGCGGAAGAACGTCTGGACGTCCTCCAGGGTGGCCGCGTCCAGGTCGTCCATGGAGCCGATGGTGGTGTGGCCGTAGGGGTGGTCGGCGGGGAAGGTCAGCGCGATCAGCCGCTCCATGACGTCGCCGTAGGGCACGTTGTCGTAGCGCTGGCGCTTCTCCTCCTTCACCACCTCGCGCTGGTTGTCCAGGCTCTCCTGCGTCATGGTGTCGAGCAGGCCGCCGAGCCGGTCGGCCTCCAGCCACAGGGCGAGGTCCAGGCCCCCCGTCGGGAGCGTCTCGAAGTAGTTGGTGCGGTCGAACCAGGTGGTGGCGTTCACCGAGGCGCCGGCGGCCTGGAGCAGCCCGATGTGCTGCCCGGACGGGACGTGGGTGGAGCCCTGGAACATCAGGTGCTCGAACAGGTGGGCGAAGCCGGTGCGGCCGGGCTCCTCGTCGCGGGAGCCGACGTCGTACCAGAGGTTCACCGCCACCGTCGGGGTCTGGTGGTCGGGGCTGACCACGACCCGGAGGCCGTTGGCCAGCGTGCGCTGGACGATCGGGTAGGCGAGCGTCGCGTCGGAGCCGTGACTCATGTGCCCATCACAGCACGGCGAACCGGACCCGACGGGGCTCGGGGCCGGCCCCGGACACCGCTACCGGGCGACGTGCTGATCGCCGAAGAGCTGCTGCTGCTCGCCCTGGACGACACGACGGGACGTCAAGCTGGTGGGACGGACCGGCTGGACCCGGCACTCGGTGGCGCGCTGCTTGCCGAGCTGGCCCTGGCCGAGCGGATCGGGGTGACCGGACCAGCACGCAGTGGCTGGTCCCGTCGCGATCGGCTCACCGTCACCGACCCGCGCCCGACCGACGACCCCGAGCTGGACCGCGCGCTGCGCCGCCGCCGTCGCCGCGGAGGGCCGCAAGGTCGTGGACCTGCTCAGCACGCACGTCGAGCCGCCGGATCACCAAGGGCCTGGGTGACCGGCTGGCGCGAGCGGCTGGCCGCAGGCCGGGGCGCTCGCAGCGCGTGGACGACGAGGCTGCTCGGGCTGTTCCCGTCGACGACCTGGCCGGCGCGGGACCGCGGCCTGGAGGACGAGGTGCGGCGCCGCCTGCACGGCGCGCTGGTCGACGGCACCACTCCCGACCGAGCGCACCGTCGTGCTCGTGGCCCTGCTCCGGGTCAGTCCGGGCTGCTGCCGAAGGTGCTGCCCGACCAGGACCGCCGGCTGATCCAGCCAGCGGGCCAAGGACGCTGAGCGAGGGCGACTGGGTGGCCGAGCGCGGTCCAGCAGGCGCTCGACGAGGTCGCCTCGGCCGTCGCGGCCGTCGTCGGCTCCAGCGAGCGGCGCCGGCGGCGACGGCTGATCAGCCCTGGGTCGGCGGCACCCGTCCGGCTCGGCCTCCGTCCCCGCTCGGCGGTGGACGTGGCGGGGGCCCCGAGGGGAGCAGCCCGGCTGCGCGGGCCGGCTCGGCGTAGGCCGCGGCCAGGGTTGCCGTCGTCTCGTGGGCGTTCAACCCGCTGGGGTTGGGCACCACGAACAGGCGGGCGCCCTCCAGCGCCTCGGGCTGCTCCCCGGCGCGGGCCTGGGGGCGGCCGAACGCGGTGCGGTAGGCGGTGATGCCCAGCACGGCCACGACCCGCGGGCGGTGAGCACGGACGAAGCCGCGCAGGCGCTCGGCTCCGGCGCGCAGCTCGTCGGGGGCGAGCTCGTCCGCTCGGATCGTGGCCCGGTTGACCAGGTTGGTCTGGCCGATCCCCCGGGCGAGGAAGTAGGCCCGGTCGTCCTCGGTCATCCCGGCGGCCCGGTCGAGGTCACGGTCGATGATCCCCGCGAGCCGGAGAGCCGGGTAGAAGCGGTTGCCGGGGTGGGAGAAGTGCGTTCGGGTGCCGGCCGTCCACAGGCTCGGGTTGATGCCCACGAACACGAGCCGGACTCCGGGCCCGGCGAGGTCGGGCACGGCCCGGTCCCGGAAGCTCTCCAGCTCCGCACGGGTGAACCTCACCGGGAGAACCTACCGCCGGCCCCGGCCCCGCGCGGCCGCAGCGGTCGGCCGCCGCGCCCGCTCCGCACTCCCGCGCCCGTTCCGGATTCGCGCGCCCGCTACGCCGGGCGCGGCGGTGCCGGCGGGGCGCGGGAGCAGTCCCGAGCGGCGCCCGATCCCCGGCTGCGCGGGGTCAGCGGGGGAGCGCCCGCGGTAGCGTGACGCCATGACCTCGACCCCGATCGACCTGGGCCGCCCCGTCGCCGGCGACGTCGTCGAGCTGATCCTCGACGACCACCGACGCTTCGAGACGCTGCTGCGGCAGCTGCGCGACGCGAGCTCTGACCGCGACGCCGTCCGCAAGGCCCTGGCCGCGCTGCACGTGGCGCACGCGGAGGCCGAGGAGCGGCACGTCTACCCGACCCTGCGCGACGACCACGCCATCGGCGACCACGAGGCGCAGCACGGCGAGCACGAGCACGCCGAGGGCAACCAGGCTCTGCTGGAGGTCCTGGAGCTGACCAGCGTCGAGGGCGAGGAGTTCGACGAGGCGGTCGAGGAGCTGTCGCGCCTCATCAACCACCACCTCACCGAAGAGGAGCTGACCATCCTCAACCCGGCTCGGGCCACGGTGCCGGCCGCCGCGCTCGCCCAGCTGGGCACCGTCTTCGCGACCGAGCGCAACGCGCTGATCGACGACGACTGCGGACGGCTGGAGAACGTCCGCTCGCTCGTGGCGCGCGCCGAGCAGGCGGGTCTGCTGGACGAGGACGACGAGGAGGACTGACCGCCGCCCGGGGCGTCCCGAGATCCTGCCGCGTGGACGCGGTCGGGCGCAGTTGTCGCCAAGGACGAGGATGGGTTCATGACGACTCTGGACACCCCGGGCGACCTTCGCGCAGCGCAGGTCGGCACCGACCGCGTCAAGCGCGGCATGGCGGACATGCTCAAGGGCGGCGTGATCATGGACGTGGTCACCGCCGAGCAGGCGAAGATCGCCGAGGACGCGGGCGCGGTGGCCGTGATGGCTCTCGAGCGTGTGCCCGCGGACATCCGCGCCCAGGGTGGGGTGTCGCGGATGAGCGATCCCGACATGATCGACTCGATCATCGCGGCCGTCTCGATCCCGGTGATGGCCAAGGCCCGGATCGGGCACTTCGTCGAGGCGCAGGTGCTGCAGTCCCTCGGTGTCGACTACGTCGACGAGTCGGAGGTGCTGACCCCGGCCGACTACAGCCACCACATCGACAAGTGGGCCTTCACGGTGCCGTTCGTCTGCGGGGCCACCAACCTGGGCGAGGCGCTCCGGCGGATCACCGAGGGGGCGGCCATGATCCGTTCCAAGGGCGAGGCAGGGACCGGCGACGTCTCCAACGCGACCACCCACATGCGGACCATCCGCGGGGAGATCCGTCGGCTGCAGAACCTCCCCACCGACGAGCTGTACCTCGCCGCGAAGGAGCTGGGCGCCCCGCACGCTCTGGTGGCCGAGGTCGCAGCCGCCGGCAAGCTGCCGGTCGTGCTGTTCACCGCCGGAGGGATCGCGACTCCCGGCCGACGCGGCCATGATGATGCAGCTGGGTGCCGAGGGAGTCTTCGTGGGCTCCGGCATCTTCAAGTCGGGCAACCCGGAGCAGCGGGCGGCCGCGATCGTCCAGGCCACCACCTTCTTCGACGACCCGGACGTCATCGCCAAGGTCTCCCGCGGGCTCGGCGAAGCCATGGTCGGGATCAACGTGGACGACATCCCGCAGCCCCACCGGCTGGCCGAGCGCGGCTGGTGAGCGGACCCCTCATCGGGGTCCTCGCCCTGCAGGGGGACGTCGCTGACCACGAGCGCGCCCTGACGGCCTGCGGGGCGACCACCCGCCGGGTGCGGCAGGCGGAGGACCTTGTTGGGCTTGACGGGCTGGTGCTGCCGGGCGGGGAGTCCACCGCGATCGACACCCTGGCCCGGGTGACGGGGCTGCGGACACCGCTCCGAGCCGCTCTGACCGCCGGGCTGCCGGCCTTCGGCTCCTGCGCCGGCATGATCCTGCTGGCGTCCGAGCTCCTCGACGGCCGCCCCGACCAGCAGACGTTCGGGGGTCTCGATGTGGCCGTCCGTCGCAACGCCTTCGGCCGGCAGACCGAGTCCTTCGAAGCCGATCTCGAGGTCCGTGGAGTTCCTGGGCCACCCCTGCACGCGGTGTTCATCCGTGCCCCGTGGGTCGAACGCTCGGGGCCGGCGTGTGGAGGTGCTGGCCAAGGTGACGCTGCCGGCGGACGGCTCGCAGCGTGCCGTGGCTGTCCGGCAGGGGGGCCTGCTGGCCACCTCCTTCCACCCGGAGGCGACCGAGGACCGCCGCCTGCACGCATTCTTCCTCCAGAGCTGCGTGGCGGGCTGAGGGATCAGCCGGTGGTGTCCTCCGCGTCCGGTAACCGCCGGTGCCGGACGACGTGCTCGGCGACCCTGCGCAGCTTGATGTTCCGGTTCTGGGACGAGCGCCGCATCACCTCGAAGGCGCGGTCGGCGTCCAGCCCGTAGCGCTCCATGAGGATGCCCTGGGCGAGGCCGATGGCGTGGCGGGTGCTGACGGCCTCGGTCAGGGAGCCCTCCGCTCGCGCTGCGGCGAGAGCGACCGAGGCGTGGTCGGCAAACAGCTCCGCGGCCTGCACAGCGGCCTCGCTGAACCCCCCGGCCGCACGGTCGACCAGGTTGAGCGAGCCGGTGGCGTGGCCGCGCTCGACCAGCGGGAGGCTCAGCACGCTCAGCCAGCCCAGCTGCACCATGCGGGCAGCCCAGCTCGGCCAGTGCCGGTCGGCGCGGAGGTCGGGGACGTGCACGGTCCTGGTGTGCCAGAGCGCGTCCAGGCAGGGGCCCTCGCCGGCGGCGAGCTGCGCCTGCTCCGCGGCGCGCAGGTCGGGGGTGGACAGGGCCGCGGCCTGCACGGTGCGCTTGCGCACCAGGAAGATGCCGCAGGCGTCGGCCCCCACCGCAGCCACGGCTCGGGCGCAGATCGTGTCCAGCGTGGACTGGAGGTCGCGCTGCTCGGCCATCGCCCGCGCGGCGGCGGCCAGATCCCTGGCCAGGGTCGCGGCCATGTTCTCCCCCTTCCCGGTCGTACCGGCGTCTACCTCAGCAGGGCTCCGGTGCTGACACCGGACGCCGCTCCTCCGCTTCTACCCGGCAGCGCCAGGGAGCAGATGCACCCGCACCGCGACGCTGTCGTGCTGCAGCTCACGATTCTAGGGCGGTGGACGCCGGGAGGAGCCGGTTCCAGGGGTGACGGACCGCGGTCGCCCGGGCGGCCCGGCTCGTGCAGACACGGACCCCTCGACCGCGGGACTCGGTCGATTGGTCGCCCGCGAGTAGATTGGACGCCATGGGTTCACCCACCCCACCCCCCGGGGGCGGAGGACCTGAGAGCGGCACCGGAGGGGTGGCCGCTCGACTCGCTCGGGGTGAGGTGTCAGGACGCCCCGAGCGAGCCTCCCTCCTCAGGCTCGCGCGACCGTCAGCCGGCGGGCGAGGCGAGCACCGAGCCGTACCGCTGGTCGGCCACGGTGCCGCCGCTGAAGCCCACCGACTGCTGCGGTCGCCCAGCCACCTGGATGGCGTGGGCGCCGGCTCCGGTCCCGCTGGCCGAGGCGACGACCAGACCGGCGTCGGCCACGCTGCCCCGGTCCTCGCGGGGGACCGCGATGAACGCACGGTCGCCGGTGTCGTCATCGTGGTCGTCCCGGATCCGGCCCAGCCCCAGCGCTGAACCCAGCCGGTCGCCCGGCTCCGCCGAGCCGGCGAGGCGCGTGACCTGGTTGTCGTAGCGGGGCGGGCAGTCCTCCTGCGCGCTCAGGGGCACCACCAGGACCGTGCCCACGTCGGCGCGGTGGCCGCCATCCACCCGGATGTCCTCACCGGGTGCGCCGGCCACGGCCTGGGTCACGCCCTCGCCACAGCCCACGTTGCGTCCGACCAGGACCGCGGCGCCCAGCTCGTCCCCCGTCTCCGCAATCCCGGGGATCCCGGCGGAGTCCTGGGTGAGCCCCATGAAGGGTTCCGGAAAGCCGGTACCCGCGGGCTGGATGAGGAGCTGGATCATGCCGGCATCGCGGTGCGGACCGACGTCCTCGCCGGGAACCCCCACGACCACGTGGCCGAAGTGGGCCGCGAGGGCCGCCCCGAAGCGGTCACTGGTCTCCGGTTGCCCCGCCACCTCGGCGGACGCCTGGGTCCAGCTCTTGGCGACGTCGAAGCCGGGGGTGGCGTCCCGCAGGTCCAGGGCGATCACCGAGCCGGCATCGCGGATCGACCCCACGTCCTCGCCGGGTACGCCGACCAGGACTCCCGAGGGATGGGCGGCGAGGACAGCGCCGAAGCGGTCGTCCACCTCAGCAGAACCGGGCACACCAAGGCTGTCCTGGTTGAGCTTCTCCACCAGCGCGGGGCGCTCACCGGCCGAAGCGACGGCGAAGTGCGCGACCGAGCCGGCGCGGGCCACCGCCCCCGGAGCGTCATCCGGCGCTCCGACCCACAAGTCGGCACCGTCGGGTTGCTCGGCGGTCCCGCGACGCTCGGCGACGCTGAGCGAGGCTCCGAAGCGGTCACCGGGGGAGGCGTCAGCGTCGAGGGTGAGCCTGCCCGAGGCGCGGAAACCCGTCGGAGCGCCGTAGACCACGTGCACGCGTCCGGAGTCCACGGTGCCGGGTGCACCGATGATCAGGTCGTCGCAGCCGTCCGCGTCGAGGTCGGCCAAGGCGACCGCCGCGCCGAAGGCGTCACCGGCGTCAGGCTGCAGGCCCACGTCGGTGGGAACCAGCAGGTGGCTGGGGGCGGAGGTCAGCCGGAGGTCGACGGCTCCGGTCCCGGCCCAGGCGGGCAGACCGACCACCAGGTCGGCGAGACCGTCGCCGTCGACGTCACCGACGACGGGCGCTTCCGTCTGGCAGGTCGACGGGACGGCTTCAGCTCGCGGGACGGGCGTCAGGACGGTGAGGCTGAACGCCGCCACCAGCAGGACCAGTTGGGGGGTGCGCATCGTGGAACTCCTCGTCGTCGAGGGTGGGGGAGCCGTCGGACAGGAGCGGCTACCGGAGTGGCGCCCGGCCGAGGACGTCGACAAGGCCGAGCGTAGGACAACGGGCCCGGCAGCGTGCGGTCCGCGGGTCACGATCGGAGGCGCATCCTGGTCACCGGTCTTCGGCTCCGATCCTGGCACCCGGTGTCCGGCTCCGCCGGGGGTGGAGTGCGAGCTCCCGCTCCGCAGGGCGACCCCGTTAGGAGTAGCCCAGGAGAGCCCCTACCTTTGGAAGCAGCAGGGCGAAGCGCGGACGGCGCTCGCCCGGCCATCACCGGAGAGCAGACCCACCATGCGCAGCGCTACCTTGAAGGCCACCGGCCTCGGATCCAAGAGCTTCGAAGGGGACGAGGGTGTCGCCCTGTCCCCACGGCGGGAGCTCGACTTCGACTGCCCCGCCCATCACCGCTTCTCGATCGTCTTCTCCGACGAGGCCCAGCTGCCCACGGCCTGGGAGTGCCCCACGTGTTGGGCGCCCGCCCTCCGCTCCGACGGGGTCCGCGCGGAGGCCAAGGACGTCAAGCCGACCCGCTCCCACTGGGACATGCTGCTCGAGCGCCGATCGGTCGCCGAGCTGGAGGAGCTCCTGGCGGAGCGGCTCGCACTGCTGAAGTCCGGAGCCATCGGTCCCAACGCCTACGAGCGGATCGCCGCGGCCGGGAAGAAGAAGGCGCGCTGAGGATCAGCCGCCAGTGGCGCGGTCCCGGCCGCTCGCGCCCGGGGGCTCAAGGCGGTGCCGGCGCCCTTCGGTGTTTCACCTGGCTCCACGAGGGAACCTTCCGAGCAGGCCTCGGGCCCGGCAGGAACCCCGACGGCTCAGGTCACGTCCGTTGAGACCACAGCTGGCGTGACCGCCCACTCGGCACCCTTGCCCCGGGCCTGACCGGGCTCAGCAGGACAGGGCGCCCTGCCGGTCAGCTCTGCGCGGCGTCGTAGAGGATGCGGTCCAGCTCAGCACGGCTGATGCTCTCGGCCAGCGGGCGGTTCGCGATGCTCTCGAGCACGTCCGCCACGATGGCGGTCAGCTTCTTGTTGTAGACCTGGGAGTAGCCGCGCAGCAGGCTGAAGGCCGCGTCGGCGGTCACCCCGTGCACGAGCATCAGGGCTCCCTTGACCTGCTCGATCAGCGAGCGGGAGAGCAGCAGGGACTGCAAGGCCTCCTCGGCGTCTGCCCCACCTCCGCGGCTGATCTCGACCAGGAAGCCCTGCATGACCTCCGTGCGCGTGTCGGCTGCGTTGCGGTGGCCGAACCCGATCGCCACCACGGTCCGGGACACGCCCTGGGCGTCGATGATGCGGTGGTGGCAGCTGAAGGGTCCCCCCTCGCGTGAGCACCGGCTGAACACCGCGTCGACCTGGGCACGGTCGCGGGGGTCCTTGTGCTGCACGAAACGCTCCATCGTCGGCTCGACCGACGACGGCTCGTAGCCGTACAGCTCGTACAGCCCGTCCGACCACCACCAGACATCGGTGACGATGTGCCAGGTGAACCGGCCGACGAGTGACTGGCTGGGCTGGTGAGCAGCAGCCACGGCGGCTGGCGCGACCTCGGAAGTTGTCATGGCCTCTCCCACGTGCGGACGACGGTGCTGCGCTCGTCGCGGTCGGTCACGCCTTCCGAGCCCTGCGCAGCGACAAGCGTAGAGGGCCTTGCCCGATCCCGGGAATGCGACCGGCTCGAATCTCACGCCAAGATCCCATTGTCCCCGCTTCCCGCTGACGATGTCCTGTTGAGGGCGTGTCCTCAAGTGGACGCGGTTTTGGTCCTGAGCACGCCTTCCGGCGCTCTAGGGTAAGAGCGTGTCGGGGGCCATGAACCCCCGAGCTTGGTCCCCGACACCACACCGACCGAGGTCCGTGCCCACCTGACCCCCCGAGCAGGTGGTCACGGACCTCGTCGTCGTCCGGGCCTGGCCCGGGCTCTCCGCGGATGCCTGCCTCAGTGGCACGTGACGGTCGTCGAGTCGGTGTAGGTGCCGACCGCCGCCCGGTAGCTCACCTCCGCGTAGCCGCGGCGCAGCACGAGCCGGGTGTAGCCGAAGCTCGAGGCGTCGGAAGCCGCGGTCGTGCTCCGCGGGGTGATCCTCCGGGTGTCCTTCCCGCCCAGACCCGACACGATCTGGGTGACGCCGCGCAGGTCGTCGCGTACCCCGGCGGGGTTCAACGGGTGGAGGCGTTCGTAGTCGTGCTCGTGACCGTTGAGGATCAGATCGGCGTCCGCGTCGTAGAGCGCCCGGACGAAGGGCGCGACGGCCGTCGAGTCACCGTGGCTGCCGCCGGACCAGCGCGGGCGGTGGTAGAAGGCGAGGGTGCACCTGTTCGGATGGGCCTCGAGGTCGGCCTTGAGCCAGGAGACCTGGGCGCCGGTGGCCGCCGTGTCCTTCTCCGAGTTGAGCGCGATCACGTGCCAGGTACCCAGGTCGAAGGAGTAGTAGCCCTTGCTGGGGTCGCCCGCGCGTGACCCGAAGTAGTCGTAGTAGCCCCGGGCGCCGGGGGTCTGGTACTCGTGGTTGCCGGGCACCGGACGAGTCCTGGGCTTGAGCCGGCCCCACGTCGGGTGGTAGGACGCCTGGAAGTCGGCGAGTGTGCCGTCGGGGTACTGGGCGTCTCCCAGCATCAGCACGGTGCCGACGGCGGTGTCGGCGAGGATCTTGTCGCTGACCGCCTTGTGTCGGCAGCTCCCGGCGCCCACGGCGGCATCGGCGGCGCAGGCGATGTCCCCGGCGGCGGCGACCACAGGGTCTCCCGGCGCCTCGTCAGCGCTGGAGGGCTGCCGGTACGTGAGGGTGCAGCTGCCGTGTCCGTCCCCGTCGACACCGGTGGTGACGGTGATCTTCGCGCGACCGGGAGCTGACGGGGGGTTGAGGGGGTTGCGGACGTCGTAGCGGACTCCTGCGCGGTAGTCGAAGCGGGCGGTCCGGCGCAGGGTCTGCAGCAACCGGCCGGAGCCGTCGTAGGACCTCACCACCGAGTCGGTGGGGACCGTGCCCGTCCTGGTGGTCGTCCAGCCGGCGTCGTTGACGGGGACGCGCGTGACGCCGTTGGGGTCGCGGTAGGGGCTGCCCCAGGTGACCGTGGAGATCCAGGTGACGCCGCCGCCGTCGACGCAGGAGCCGTTGCGGGTCACCGCCGCTTCCGCGACGCGCTGGGGTCCGGTCGCGCTCAGCCCGGCTCCGACCAGGCAGATGGCAGCCAGTCCGGCGAGGAGCCGACGCCGTCGAGAAGGCTGGCGCATCTTCGGGTGGGGGCGTCGAGGCGAGCCGATCTCGCGGTGGAGCCGCATCAGTGTGGTCCTCACATGGGTCATCCCCCGACGGGCACCGATCAACCTAGTCGCCGGCAATCCGCCTCGCAAGCAGGACCGGAAGCACCGGGACCGGTGCCTCGAGGACCTCCGGCCGGTTCCGGAGCACCTCCAGCACCTGCTCGACCTCGTCCAGCGCGGAGGGACTGGGACTGGCGGGGACGACGACCTCGAACGTCAGGTCGGGTCGACCCCCGTGAGGTTCACCGCCACCAGGGGAACGTTCGACAGGCCGTCTCCTGGGCGGCGGCCTCGAGGGCCACTCGCCCCTCCCTGCTGTCGTTGACGGCGACGCACATGCTCATGAGGTCCTGCTTCCGGTCTGGGTCGAGGGGACCGGTGCGGCCTGCTGCCACTGCTCGGCGATCCGGTCGAGGGCGTTGTGGTCGAGACTCATGCCGCCGAAGTTGGCGAGGGTGCTCATCGGCATGTTGCCGATGACGGCGAGCAGCTCCCCGTCCAGCACGGCCGCCGCTTGACCGGCGGCGACCTCGTCCTCGATCAAGGCCTTGCCCCGCGGGTCGCCCATCCACTCCTGGAGGGTGGAGTCCCGGGTGAGGGGTCCGGCGATCCGAGGCCCGTCGATGGTGACGGTCTCCCTCAGCGGCAGGTCGCGGGAGCTGGGGCCGACGGCGATGGTGAAGTCGCCCGGTTCGACCGCCCACCGCTGGAGCTGGGCGGACCAGAAGGAGAAGCTCCGCTGGTCGAGCTCGAGGGTGACGGTCCCCGAAGCGCCGGCGGGGAGGCTGAGCTTGGTGAAACCCTTGAGCTCGCGGACCGGCCGGGCCACCGTGGACTCGACGTCCTCCACGTAGACCTGGACGACCTCGGCGCCGTCCCGGTCCCCGGTGTTGGTCACGGTCACCGTGACGCTGGCCGTCAGGTCCCCGCCCTCGACGGAGCCGGCCGTGCTGACGGAGAGGTCGCTGAGGGCGAAGCTGGTGTAGGACAGGCCGAACCCGAAGGGGTAGGCCACGTCGATGGCGGTCTTGTCGTACCCCCGGTAGCCGATGAACAGGCCCTCCCCGTAGCGGACGACCTGGGAGTCGCCGGGGAAGTTGAGGAAGGAGGAGTTGTCCTCCAGCCGGTGGGGGATGGTCTCGGCCAACCGGCCGGACGGGTTGACCGCACCGGTGAGCACGTCGGCGATCCCCCCGGCGGCCGCCTGCCCGCCGAGCCAGGCCTCGACCAGCGCCTGCGCGTGGGGGATGACGTCGCCGAGCACGACCGTGGACCCGTTGACCAGCACCACCACCACCCGCGGGTTGGCGGCGGCGACCGCCGCCAGGGCGGTGAGCTGGTTGGCGGGGAGGTTGAGGTGGGTGCGGTCGAACCCTTCGGACTCGTCCGCGCCGGGCAGCCCGATGACCATGACGACGGTGTCCGCACCGGCCGCGACCCGCTCCGCCTCCGCGAGGAGCGCTGCGTCGTCCGCGGTGTCGTCGATGCCGTAGCCGGCCGCGAACGTGACCTCGTGGCTGGCCCGGAGCTCCTCGAGGAGGGTGTCGACCCGGGTCGGGTTGACCTGGGAGGACCCGGCCCCCTGGAAGCGGGGCGTGCGGGCGAACTCACCGACCACCGCCAGCGTGCTCCCGGTGGTCAGCGGGAGCAGACCGTCGTTCTTCAGCAGCACCACCGACTCCGCCGCGGCCGACCGGGCGAGGGTGTGGTGGGCGTCGGTGTCGAACGTCTCGTCCAGGTCGAGGACGCCCATGCCCTTGGCCACGAGCTCCAGGACGGTCCGGACCCGGGCGTCGAGAACCTCGGTCGGCACCTCCCCGGACTCCACGGCGGCGACGACCTGCTGCGGGCTGCGACCCAGCGCCGGCGGCATCTCCAGGTCGAGCCCGGCGAGGAGGGCGGGCACCCGGTGGTAGACCGCACCCCAGTCCGACACCACCAGGCCCTCGAACCCGAACTCCTCGCGGAGCACGGTCGTGAGCAGCCAGGCGTTCTCCGACGCGGACGTCCCGTTGACCTTGTTGTAGGAGCACATGACCGTCCACGGCTGCTCAGCGGTGACGACCCGCTCGAACGCCGGCAGGTAGATCTCACGCAGCGTGCGTTCGTCGACCTGGGCGTCGACGCGGAGCCGGTCGGTCTCCTGGTTGTTCGCCGCGTAGTGCTTGACCGAGGTGCCGATCCCGCGGGACTGGATGCCCCCGACGATCCCGACGGCGAGCTCTCCGGCCAGGAAGGGGTCCTCGGAGAAGTACTCGAAGTTCCGCCCGCACAGCGGCGACCGCTTCATGTTGACGCCGGGACCGAGGATGACCGACAGGTTGCAGGCCCGCGCCTCCTGCGCCAGCGCCTCGCCGACGCGACGGAGCAGGTCAGGGTTCCAGGAGGAGGCGATGGCCGATGCGGTCGGGAAGCAGGTGGCGGGCAGGGACCCTCCCAGGCCCGACGTGGTCGCCGTCCCCAGGCTGGGCGCGGAGGCCGTGCGGACCGTCCGAGACCATGATCTTGGGGATCCCGAGCCGCTCCACCGGGGCGGTGTACCAGAAACCGGAGCCGCTGGTCAGCGACGCCTTCTCCTCCAGGGTCAGCTCCAGGAGCAGGTTGTCGATGTCGAAGCTCATCAGGGTCACTTCACTTTCTTGATCGGAAGGACGACCACGGCGCCGATGAGCCCCGCGATGCCTGCAGTCCAGAGCAGGAGGTCGTCATTCTGGTTGACGGGGCTGTTGACGGCCAGCAGCGTGGCTCCGATCACCGGCGCGACCGTCTGCGTCATCCCGGCCAGCGCCGTCGCCTCGCCCTCGCTCACCACGGTCCGAGCGGACCGTCCGTCCTCGCCGGCTACATCGCCGACACCATCCGACGCAAGCTCGACGGACGCCCGGCGGGCCGACGACCGGGATCCGGCGTGAGTCGGTGTAGCGGTGCTCCCTTCCATCGCGCGTAGCCAGCGGACGAGAGAGGCGTTCCGTGGCACCCGTTTGGTGGACCGGTACGCAAAACATGAAGGGATCGTGGGCCGATGTGTGAGCACGCACGGCGAAGTGACGTCATGCTGGGAGGATGAAGCGCGTGAACTTTCTAGCCGTAGGGCGTCTGCCCGCGCGATGGTTCTTCGCTCTGCTCATCGCGCTGAGCTCCGGCCCCCTGCTGATCGTGGCCGTTCAAGTGGCGCGACGCGGCCTCGTGCTCGAGGCGATCGTCGTGGCCGGGGCGGCCGTGGTCGGTCTGGTCGTGATGGGGGCCTCACGTCTGCAGCGCGCCAAGGTCGAGCAGGAGCTGGCCACCCGGCAGCGTCACACCCAAGCCATCCTCGACGCGTCCGCGGACGCCTACGTCGCGATGAACGCTCAAGGCCGCATCATCGCCTGGAGCGGCCAGTCCACCCAGACCTTCGGGTGGACAGCGGAGGAAGCGATCGGTCGCACGGTCAGCGGCCTCATCATCCCCGATGATCTGCGCGCTGGTCACGACACGGGCGTCGAGCGCTACCTGGCCACCGGGCACGGACCGGTCCTGGGCACGCGCGTCGAGGTGGAGGCGGTGGACCGCGGCGGACGGCGGTTCCCGATCGAGCTCGCGGTCTGGGAGGCGGAGGGTGACGACGGGCCGGTCTTCGTCGCCTTCATCCACGACATCACCGCACGTCGACGTGAAGAGGCAGAGCTCAGCGCCGCGCGGGACCAGGCCATGGAGGCCTCCCGCCTCAAGTCCGAGTTCGTCGCGAACATGAGCCATGAGATCCGGACGCCGATGAACGGCGTCATCGGGATGACCACGCTGCTGGCCCGCACCGAGCTGAACACCGAACAACGCGAGTACCTCGACACGATTCGCGTGTCGGCCGACGCCCTGCTGAACGTCATCAACGACATCCTGGACTTCTCCAAGATCGAGGCGGGGAAGCTCGAGCTGCAGGAGCGGGACTTCGAGCTGCGCAGCGTCGTCGACGATGTCGGTGCACTGGTGGCCGGGGGCGCCCACGCCAAGGGAGTCGAGGTGGTCACCGCCGTGGAGGCGCCGCTGCCGGCGGTGGTCCGCGGCGATGCTGGGCGGCTCCGCCAGGTCCTGCTCAACGTCGCCGGTAATGCGGTCAAGTTCACCGACACCGGCGAGGTCGTCATCGACGTCTCGATGAACCCTCAGGACGGCGACGGCCTGATCCGGTTCGAGGTCCGGGACACCGGCCCCGGCATCCCCGCCGAGGACCAGGCCGCCCTGTTCGACAGCTTCTCCCAAGCCGACGCGTCGAGCACCCGGCGGCACGGGGGCACCGGTCTGGGTCTAGCCATCTCCAAGCACCTGGTCGAGCTGATGGGGGGACAGATCGGTCTGAGCAGCGAGCCTGGCGCAGGCAGCACGTTCTGGTTCACCGTGCGCTGCCACTTCCAGCCCAACGCCCCGGCCCCCGTCTTCGCCGACCGTGACCGCCTCCGGGGGCTCCGCGTCCTCGTCGTGGACGACAACGCCACCAACCGCACCATCCTCGAACGGACCATCGCCGGCTGGGGCATGGTCCCCACCGCCGCGAGCAGCGCGGACGAGGCTCTGAGCCTCCTCGAGGCTGCCGATCGTGCAGGCAGCCCGTTCGCCGTGGCCCTGCTCGACTACCAGATGCCGGGCCGCGACGGCGCCGACCTGGCGAGAGCCATGAACAGCGATGCCCGGTTCTCCGGGTGTCACCGGGTGCTCCTCACCTCCACCGGTCACCGTGGGAACCTCCGGGCCGGGGAGGTCGAGCGCTATCTCACCAAGCCGGTCCGCGAGGCAGCCCTGTTCAGCTGCATCGCCGAGCTTGCCGTCGGTGGCGGCGGCCCCGCAGGGAGGGACACGCCGGACCTCGCGGACCAGGGCGCGGAGGTGGCCCTCGACTCGGGGCGCATCCTGCTGGTCGAGGACAACCCGGTCAGCCAGTTCGTCGCCCGCCGGATGCTGGAGACCATCGGCTACCAGGTGGATGTCGTGAGCAACGGCGCTGAGGCGGTGGACGCCGTACTCAGGAGCTCCTACGCTGCCGTCCTCATGGACTGCCAGATGCCGGTGATGGACGGCTACGAGGCGTCGGCGGCCATCCGCAGCGCCGAGGACGGCACCCGGGTCCCCATCATCGCGCTGACCGCCAACGCCATGGAGGGCGACGCGGGCCGCTGCCTGGCTGCCGGGATGGACGCCCACCTGCCCAAACCCGTGCGGATGGAGGAGCTCCGACAGACGTTGGGCACCTGGCTCAACCAGCGCTCCAGCCAAGTGGATCCGACTCGGGTGTGAGGGCCGGTGGTCCCACGCCCGTGGGGCCGTGCCGCACGGGGGAGCCCAGGTCGCCGAGGTGCTCCGCGAGCCAGCGGGCGTCGTCCCGGTAGATCTCAATGTGTGCGGCGACCTGGGTTACTCCGGCGTCCGCACGCGCCGCTGTGAAGCGAGCGAGGTCCTCCAGACGGCCGACCGCAGCCCGCAAGACCTGCTCCGGCTCCGATCTCGACGCCGTCGCCGGCGCGGGCGTAGGCCCGGAGCAACAGCGCCAGACGGGCACGACGCTCGGCCGTGCGCGTCGTCCCTGCGCCGGTGTCCTCCCTCCGGGTCAAGGGCACGAGGCGGTAGGCCAGGTGGGCGAGGTCCCAGACCCGCGGGCCGGGAGAGGCAGTGTCGACGTCGATCATCCCGGTGAGCTGCCGGGCGTCGTCGAAGACCATGTTGTAGGGCGCCACGTCGTTGAGGCAGATCACCTCGGCCGGGTCATGGGGAGGGATCTGCCAGATGGCGCCGGCGGTGTCGAAGTCCCTGCTGGCGCTGTGCACCTGCGCCAGCAGCGCGCCGGCATCGACGAGCACCTTCTCCGACCACACCCACGCGGGCATCGGATCGCTCGGCACCGTCCCCGAGAGGTAGGTCACGACCTCACGGCCACGCTCGTCGACACCGAGCGGTCGGGGCAGCCAGGTGATGCCGTGCCGGTGGAGGTGGTCCAGCAGACGATGGATCGTCGGGGTCCACGGTCCGGCCGTCCGGTGCACAGCCTGACCTCGACGCACCACGTCGCTCATGGTCCCGCCCGCCAACGCGAGCTCTGGCTCGTTGCTCGCATCTTCTGGCGGCCGTGCCGTCATCACGGCCGCTTCCTGGTGCGCACGCCGGTGCGACCTGTCACCGACCCGGTCGGGGTCAGCCGAAGCTCGATCCGCTGAACCCGGCCGCGCCGGCTCCCGGAGCAGCCTTGCCCCTGTCTCGATAGGTGTCACATCGCGTGCAGACCTCGTAGCGCTCCTGCGTCTCGGGGTTCGTGCGGGTCTCCCAGGAGTGCAGCCTCAGCAGGCACCTCAGCGGCTTGACCATGGCCCCACTCTCCTCCCAGGAACTCTGGACTGGAAGCCCCAGGTCAAGGGAGAAGCCCAGGCCCGAGTCACCAGCAGGTAGCGCCGGTGACCTGCCCTCCCGCCCTTGACGCTGCTCAGCAGGGGCGCCTAGCCTGCGCTGAGGTCGCCCTCCCTCGGCGATGTGGCCGGCGCGCGCTCGTTCGAGTCCGATCCGGATACGTGGGGGAGTCGCGAACTGCCGCCACCTCGACGCCGGGAGGCGATGATGCACAACTCATCCGTTCTCAGGCGCCGCAGATTGCCCGTCATCTGTGCCGTGTTGCTCGTTCTCGGCTTGCTTGCCGCCGTAACACCCCCGGAGCCGGCGTCGTCGGATGTGACGCCCGTGTCCTTCACCTTCGGCGGGGGCGGCGACTTCGGCAGGAGTAGCAACGCGACCGGCGTCCTGCGGGCCGTCGGCGCCGGCGGGCTCGCGTTCTTCACCTCGGTAGGGGACCTGAGCTACGCCGACAACAGTGTGTATCCCGAGTCGCAGTGGTGCCAGTACGTCAAGGACAACCTCAACGCCGGCGCCGGGAAGCCGGTCGGCGACCTGTATGGCGAGACGTTCCCCTTCCAGATCGTCTCGGGTAACCACGAGGCCGGCTTTCGACTCACAGAAGGCGGCCTCATCGACAACTACCTCACGCCGACGTGCTTGCCCAATGGCCTGGATGCTGTGCCGTCGCCGCACCTGGGCACCAATCCATCTGCATCCGGCAACTTCGGCAAGGAGTACTACTTCGACCACCCGACCGCGGCGCCCCTAGCGCGGTTTCTCATGCTCTCGCCGCGGCAGAACTTCCTGCACGGCGGCCTGTACGACTACAGCACCGGATCGCCTCGTCTGCAGTGGGTGTCGGACCGCATCGACGAAGCTCGCGCGGCCGGCATCCGATGGATCGTCGTCGGGATGCACCACAACTACATCACTGCCGGGACCAAGAATGACGAGGTCGGGTCCGCCCTGATGAATCTGCTGATCAGCAAGAAAGTCGATCTGATCCTGCAGGGCCACGACCACACGTACCAGCGGAGCAAGCAGCTCAGTCACTCCGCCGCCTGCCCGAGTTTGACCGGGAGCAGTACAACGGCCGCCAACTTTGCTTGTGTCACCGATGACGGTGGCGACGGTCACTACCCCAAGGACGGTGGGACGGTGATCCTCATCCAAGGCATGGGGGGCGTCGGTCAGTACGCCACAAGTACGACCGACCCGCAGGCGCCCTACTTCGCCAAGCTGATGGGCAACACCACGGGTACCACCGGCGAGGTGACGTTCGGTTACAACCGGTTCACGGTATCTCCGACCGAGATGTCGTCGGAGTTCGTACGCGGAGCGGGCGGCGTGTTCACTGACCGCTTCCGCATCGGCGGGGCATCACCCGAACCGGACACGACGCCGCCGACCGCTCCGGTGAACCTGCGCGCCACGGCCGCCGGGGCCACGCGAGCCGATCTGGCGTGGGATGCAGCGACGGACAACACGGGCGTGACGTCGTACGACGTGTACCGAGACGGTGCCCGGCTGACGACGGTGACCGGCACGACCTACGCGGACCTCACCGTCAGCGCAGGCACGACCTACACCTACACGGTCCGGGCCAAAGACGCGGCGGGCAACGTCAGTCCGGACTCCGCTCCAGGGGTGGTGACCACGCCGATGGGTACGTCCACGACGGTGACGGTGACTCCGGCGCACGACGCGACCTTGATGAAGGACTTCCCGACGGTGAACTACGGCGACGCGGTCGCGTTGGAGGCCGACAACTCACCGGTGAAGAGCTTCCTCACCAAGTTCACGGTCACGGGCACGGCGGGGAAGCGCATCGACAAGGCGGTGCTCCGGCTGTATGTCAGCAACGCCTCGAACTCCGGCGGAGTTTTCCGAGCGACCACCAGCACGTCGTGGAGCCAGGGCACGGTCACCTGGGCGACGGCGCCGGTCGCGGACGGCGTCAGCCTGGGCACTGTTCCGAGCGTCACCGCCGGTCGATGGGTGGAGGTCAACCTTGCGCCGCTCGTGAAGGGCGACGGCACCTACAGCATCCGGGCCAGCTCCACCTCCACCGACGGGGCGGGCTACAACGCCGGTGAGGCGCCCAGCAACAAGCCACACGTCGTGCTGACGGTCGCACCCGTCACGATCCCGCCTCCCGCTGACACGACGCCGCCGACCGCTCCGGTGAACCTGCGCGCCACGGCCGCCGGGGCCACGCGAGCCGATCTGGCGTGGGATGCAGCGACGGACAACACGGGCGTGACGTCGTACGACGTGTACCGAGACGGTGCCCGGCTGACGACGGTGACCGGCACGACCTACGCGGACCTCACCGTCAGCGCACGCACGACCTACACCTACACGGTCCGGGCCAAAGACGCGGCGGGCAACGTCAGTCCGGACTCCGCTCCAGGGGTGGTGACCACGCCGATGGGTACGTCCACGACGGTGACGGTGACTCCGGCGCACGACGCGACCTTGATGAAGGACTTCCCGACGGTGAACTACGGCAACGCGGTCGCGTTGGAGGCCGACAACTCACCGGTGAAGAGCTTCCTCACCAAGTTCACGGTCACGGGCACGGCGGGGAAGCGCATCGACAAGGCGGTGCTCCGGCTGTATGTCAGCAACGCCTCGAACTCCGGCGGAGTTTTCCGAGCGACCACCAGCACGTCGTGGAGCCAGGGCACGGTCACCTGGGCGACGGCGCCGGTCGCGGACGGCGTCAGCCTGGGCACTGTTCCGAGCGTCACCGCCGGTCGATGGGTGGAGGTCAACCTTGCGCCGCTCGTGAAGGGCGACGGCACCTACAGCATCCGGGCCAGCTCCACCTCCACCGACGGGGCGGGCTACAACGCCGGTGAGGCGCCCAGCAACAAGCCACACGTCGTGCTCACGGTCTCAACGCCGTAGGGTCCGCAGGAGAGCCGGTCACTGCTGGTCCTCCCAGTCCGCCTGGGTGCAGCCACAAGGCATCCGCGATGAGCCGTTGCGGTGCTGAGTGCTGACCGTGGCTGATGAGCGGCTCCTGGAATGGGGCGTGTACCGCGGGCGCTCGACTGGCGAGAGACTTCGAGCGCCGGCCAAGGCACTGCCCTGTCTCTGCCGTGCGGTGCATGCGCGGTCAGGGCTGCTGGCGTCGGCCGTCGAGCACGCCGCCAACGGCTCTCGCTGTATCAGTAGGAGGACAAGCAAGTCGCCCGTTCGTCGCCTGGTGGCCGGGCCGGGTTGGTGCACGCCGAGCCAAGTCCACGTCGCCAGGCCGATCGATCTCATCGAGTAGGAGACCGGCAGGGCCACCGCTCAGCGCTCGTCGTCCTACCCCTGCTGTCACCTGCACGATGCAGTAGGCCCGACTCCCACAAGACGTACCGGGGAAAGACGAGAGCAAGACCGTCAGGCCGTGCGAGGCGCACAAGTTCGTCGCGGCAAGGATGGTGGAAGACGGATGGGAGCTTGTCGACTGATGCCGCCCGTGAAACCGTTGGGCGATCCTGCATGACCAATACTCCCGAATGCGCTTCTAGGTGTCCAATGACTAAGACGTCATCGTCAAGGCACAGGGCTCATGGGTTGAAGCTCGATATGAACGGACCGGGGGGCGCGAGCCGGCCGACAAGGTTCTCTAAGATGCAGGGAACGCTCGGTCGATCTCAGGGAGGTCGTTCGTGGATCATCCCCGCGTCCAGGGTCTGAGTGACTGGCGCTCGCTCGCGCGCGGGAGCTCCTCGGTGGTCTGGGAGGCCCGCCAGACATCTCTGGAACGACTGGTCGCGGTCAAGGTGTACGAACGTGCGCTGGACGAGGACGACCAACGACGCTTCCTGCACGAAGCCGCCGCCATCGGCCGGCTCTCGGGCCACCCTGGCATCGTCACCAGCCACGCCGCCGGCATGCTGGCCGACGACCGGCCCTACCTCGTGATGGAACTGTGCCCAGGTGGGTCCCTGGCGCGGTGGCTCGAGCCTGGGAACAGGCCCAGCGAGGAGCAGGTCCTGCGCGTGGGCGTCCAGATCGCCGACGCGTTGGTCGCTGCCCACGCCGCTGGCCTCCTGCACGGTGACGTCAAGCCAGGCAATGTCCTGATCGACGAGTACGGCAGTCCCAAGCTTGCGTACTTCGGGCTGGCCGGGACTGAGAGCGGGGGGTCGGCGCGGAGGACAGGGGATCGGCTGACCCCGGCGTACGCACCGCCGGAGGTGCTGAAGATGCGGCCGGCGACCGAGGCCGGTGACGTCTTCTCCCTCGCCGCGACGTTGTACGCCCTGCTTGCGGGTCGACCTCCGCGCGCGGGTAGGACGGGGAACGTCGACCCCGAGGAGCTGGCCGACGTCAGCCGTCGACCGATTGCGCCCCTGGCCTCCGTCAACTGGTTCTTCATGAGCGTCCTGGCCACCGCCATGAGCGACGAGCCGGCGGGCCGGCCGACGGCGAGGGAGTTCCACGACCAGCTGGCCGCCCTGACGCTGAGTCCCGTTCGTCGGCGCGTGTGGAGCCGGCCCGGTGACCCTGGCGCTCGCTCCGCGGCGTCGGCGAGCCCGCGGCGATCACTGGGTGGCGCGGCTCATGGTGTAGCGCTGCGTCGGCCTCGCCGGGACGCCGTCCTGGCCGTCGCCGTTGCCTTGACCGTCCTGCTGGGCGCCGCGTCGGTCTGGCTGCTCGACAGATCGGCTCCCTCGGGTACTCCTCCTGCGGCAAGCCAGGTCTCCGACAGCCCGCGTCCGAGTGTGGGTACTGGTGCGTCGGAGGGCCCTGCTGAGGCGGGGACCATCACGCTGCAGCCCTCGACCACCACGGCAAAGCCGTTCCAGGCGGTACGGATCGAGGGCTGGCACGACGCCCGCGCCGGCACCTTTCTGCGCGTGCAGCGTTGGGAGCGCGGCAGCTGGCGGCCCTTCCCGTTACCCACCCGGACCGACGCGTCGGGGAATTTCATCGCTCACGTCGAATTCGGGCAGCCGGGCCGCTACCAGGTCCGCGTCGTCAACCCCGACTCCGGCCAGGCGTCCGCGCCCATCGACCTCCAGATCGTGGCGGCCTGACCCGGACGAGCTCACCGGGAGCGTTCACGAACGCTCTCCAGCTTCGCGAAGACGACGACGTTGTCCAGGTACCGGTGTCGCGCGGCGTCGTAAGTGCCACCGCAGGTGATGAGGCGTAGGCCCGCGTGGTCGATCGCGCCATAGACCGCTTGGGTGGGGAACTCGGATTTCGAGAACTGGGACACCCGGTCGACGCTGAACACGGCCATCCGTCCGTCCTCCCGATCCACGGACACCTGGTCACCGGGCTTCAGTGCGCCCAGCCGGTGGAAGACGGACGGAACGCCGTCCCACGTCACGTGACCGGCGATGACGGCCGGGCCCAGCGCTCCCGGTGCGGCTCCTCGCGTGAACCATCCGGCGAGGGCGGGGTCTTGGGGCACCTCCATCGCTCCCTCGGCGTCGAGCCCGAGATCGACCAGGGACGAGCGCACACCGATCCTCGGAATCGACACCGACAGGGGATCCGACTCCGGCAGGACCAGCTCGCTGATCCGGTCCTGGACCCCGGCCGCGTCGGCCGCGTCGGCCGCGTCGGGGGCGGCAGGACGCGGAGCAGGCGTCGGATCGGACGGGGCCGGAGACGCTGCCGGCACGTCCACCTGGCGGTCGGGACGGGCCGGGGCTGCTCTAGGGTCCGACGCTCTCGGCCCCCCTGCCCACACCAGCAGGATGCCGAGGACCGCCAGCCCGGCAGCGACCGACAGCAGGGTCCGCGGACGCGGACGCCTGCGGTCTTGATCAGCCATCAGCGCCGGCCCACCGCCACGGCGGCCGCCAGGGCTGCCGACAGGAGCAGGAGAGCCGCACCTGCCGCAGCGAGCGGGACATCCAGTCCGAGCACAGACCCGCCACCGGTTTCGACCCCCTGGTGAGCCGGTTGCGCTGCAGCTGCTCCCTCGACGACGCCGCAGCTTGCCGGGTTGGTCTCCTCCTCGGGCACGTCGGGTGCGCCCAGGCTCTTCGCGAAGGTCGAGACACCCAGAGCTTCGACGTCGTAGCGGGAGTTGCCGTTCACGTCGATCCCGTGTTGCACGACGTGCAGCGACGAGAGGTGCTCCAGCAGGTCGTCGGGAACCATGTCGGCGGAGAAGGTCCGGTCATAGTCGAGGCGACCTCGGGAGTCGGCGACCGGCATCCGGGCGCTGTCGAGCCCGTCCTCCGGCGTTGCCCCACCGCGGGTGGTCAGCGGGAAGAAGATGCTGCCGTACTCACCGGACGCCTCCTCGTTGGTGAGGATGCCGTCGCCGTCGGTGTCGTTCTTCCCCGCGGTGGCGCACATGAAGTGCCCGCCGTCGGTCGACCCGTGGATGTGCTGAGCGTGCGGCTGGCCCGGTACGAGACCCTCGGACCTGATGACCACCTTGAGGCCGCCGTCGCTGAGCGCCGTCAGCGTGACGTTGCCTCGAGCGCCGCTGCTGTTCTGCTCAACCAGCCTGGCCGTCACCGTCGTGTCGGCGGCAGCGCTGGTGGGGAGGCACAGCAGCGCGGCGGCACCGGCGAGCACACCCAGGTGTCGCAAGCTTGGTCGGGCACCACGGCGCGGTGTCCGGAGCCGGCGTTGCTGCTGGCTGTTCTGCTGCTCGACCATCGGACGCCCCCTCGTCAGCGCTGACAGGTCCGGGGGCCGAAACGCTGCTGAACGCCCCCGCATGCTGCCTCTTGCCTACACCATGAGACGCGGACACTGGCCGGCTCCTCCTGACGTCTCATGCCGTGGGCCCCACCCAGCCTGCGCCGAAGCTGCGACGCCAGCTCGGTTCCAAGGGCTCGAAGCCACTTCGCTCAGGTGAGGACCGCCCGGGCGAGGTCGCCGACGGCAGGACCGGCGCGGTCGAGGGCGACGCCGTCGGGGGACCAGATGCCCGAGGAACCTCCCGTCTGGTCGAAGACGTCGCCGGTCGGGCCGGCGAAGCAGGCGAAGACCACGTAGGCGCGGCAGGTGCGGGCGATGACGACGGCCCGGGCTTCCTGCTCGGCCAGCTCTTGGCGCTGGTGGACGAGCCCCGCAACGTAGACGTCGATGTGCAGCGCGGCGGTGCCGACGGTGTGCTGTGCGGCTCCGGTGTCCTTACAGACGCCCAGACCGAGGCGCCACCCGTCGAGCTCGAGGACGGTCGGCCCGCTTCCCGGGGCGAATCGCGCCGCCTCCGCCTCACCCAGCCAGGTCTTCCGGTACAGCAGACGGGCGCCGTCGGCATCCACCTGGAGGACGGCGATGAACTCGTCTCCGCCGGCGTCGGCTACTGGCGCGCCGACCAGGGCGACCGATCCGGTGTCTCTACATGCATCGCGGATGGGGCTCAGGACGCCGTCGTCCGCGTCGACGGGCGGCGCGCCCAGCTCGTAGCCGGTGAGGGACAGCTCGGGGAAGACCACGACGCGGGTCCGGGCGGCGCGGACGGCCGCGGCATGCGCGCGAGCATTCGCCGCCACGTCCAGAGCGACGCAGACGGGCTGCACGGCGGCGATGCTCAGCGGTTCACGCACCCGCTCATGATGTCGCCCCGCCGGCCAGTCGGTAAGCCCGCGGCGTCCAAGGATCGGTGACCGACGGTTGGCCGGCGGGAGCGCAGCAGCCGTCGGCGCAGCCGGGTCCGCAGCCACAACCGTGCTGATCCGCAGCGGCTCTGGGGTGCAGGCCGGTCCCGAGGTGGGCCGGTCCTAGGGATGAGGGCGGCAGCGACCGGGCTGCAGCAGCTGTCGCCGCGCCAGGCCTCCAGACCTTCGCGAACGGCGACGGCGGCGATGACGAGGGCGGCGACCGGATCCGCCCAGGACCAGCCGAACAGGGCGTTGAGCGCCGACGGCCGACTGCTCGGCCTCGAGGGCACCCAGCAGGGACCGGGCGGCGTTGACGCTCACGAGCAGGCCGAGCCCGAAGAAGGAGTACGCGATCACCCGCAGCGCCGCCCTCTCTCGCGCGGCCGGGTCCCGGCCGGCGAACAGCGTCCCGGACCGAATCTCGACGACGCTCTCCTTCCGTAGAGCCAAGAAGCCGCTCAACCGATTGGCGGTCGGCGGTGGCGTCGCTGCCGTCCTGGTCCTCGTAGCGACCATCGCTGTCGGCTCCGCACTCGAAGGTCGCGACGCAAAAAAAAGCACTCAGCCCTCCAGGTTGCCTGGAGGGCTGAGTGCCAAGACGGCGTTCGCAGTCTTGCGTTGTAGCGGGGACAGGATTTGAACCTGTGACCTCTGGGTTATGAGCCCAGCGAGCTACCGAGCTGCTCCACCCCGCGCCGGTGAAAGGAACACTACCGACGTCCGGCCGGGAAGCAAAATCGGGGGAGGGGTACCGGCCCGGGCAGTCAGTCCGTCTCCGGCACCAGCTCGCGGGCGTCCTCGGCGGGCAGCCCGGTGAGCTCCAGCAGGTCGACGATCATCGAGCGTGCCTGCGCGAGCACCGCGACAGCCGACAAGCTGTGCGGAGCTCCAGGTGAGAGCTGGTGACGGCGAGTGCCGCAAGCTCGTCGCGGACGGAACGGGGGAGCCGACCCTGGTCCAGCTCGGCGGACATGGAACGGGCGGCGTTCCCCAGCCGGCTCAGCAGCTCCAGGTAGCCCGGTGGGAGGTGCTGTTCACGCCAGACCAGCACCACGGCGCGCCCGGGCCAGCACGCGCAGGTTCCGGCTCGCCCGGTCCAGCGGGTCGAACAGCTGGGCGTAGGCCTGCACCTCACGGCGCTGGCCCCGCCGGAAGGGGGAGTGCCGGATGACCGCCAGCCCCTCGCGGTTGGCCTCGGCCAGCGTCTGCAGCTGGTCCTCGGTGGCCCGTGCCCGATCCAGCACCCGGTCGGCCGCGTCCTCGTCGTCGAGCCGGAGCGCGGCGGCCGTCTCCTCCAACGTGGCCGCCAGCTCCGCCAGGATGGCCGCGGCCAGCCGGGCGGGACGACGGAGCGGCGAGCTCGGGGCGATCGTGGCCACCAGCAGCGCGACCGCGCAGCCGACGACCGCGTCCAGCCAGCGCTCGAGGCCCTGGTTGGGGTCGGGCAGCAGCAGGGTGACCACCAGTGACTGCACGCCGGCCTGCGTCGTCATCAACGGCCACGCCCAGGGCGATCTCCACCCCGCGACGCATGCGGTGGCCGAAGGTCCCACCCAGGCAGAGGATCGCGGCGATCGGGGCGAAGAACGGGTTCGTGTGCCGGAGCAGCTCGCCCAGGCCAGGCCGGCGGTCACCGCCGTCTGGGCGATCAGGAAGCTCCTCGAGCGGAGGCGGGCCCACCGGGCGGAGAGCGAGCGACGGCTCAGCCGGGTGGTGCGCTCGCTGAGGTCGAACGCGCGCAGCTTCAGCTGCTGCACCGAGATTCCGGAAGCCATGCCCGACATGATCCCGGTGCGGCAGTCGCAGCCGGCACCCGGCAGACTAGGGAACCGTGAACTCACCGATCCGCGTCACCGTATGGGGCGAGAACTTCCACGAACACTCCGACCGCGACCGGGCCGGCATGGCTGAGCGCTATCCGGACGGGATGCACGGCGCCATCGCCGCCGGCCTCACCGAGCTGCTGGGCGAGCAGGTCGAGGTCCGGACAGCGACCCTCGACCAGCCCGAGCACGGCCTGAGCGACGAGGTCCTGTCCGCCACCGACGTCCTCACCTGGTGGGGACACGCCCGCCACGGCGCCGTCGACGACGCCGTGGTCGAGAAGGTGTACCAGCGGGTGCTGGGCGGGATGGGCCTGCTGGCCCTGCACTCGGCCCACTTCTCCAAGATCTTCATCAAGCTCATGGGCACCTCGTGCTCGCTCAGCTGGCGCAACTCCGCCGACACCGAGCTGGTGTGGAACGTCTCCCCGTCGCACCCGATCAGCCAGGGGGTGCCCTCGCCCATCGTCATCGAGGAGCAGGAGATGTACGGCGAGTACTTCGACATCCCCGCGCCCGACGAGCAGGTCTTCCTCTCCACCTTCTCCGGCGGTGAGGTGTTCCGCTCCGGCTGCACCTGGCGCCGGGGCAAGGGCAAGGTCTTCTACTTCTCCCCGGGCGACCAGGAGTACCCCGTCTACCACCACCCCGACATCAAGCGGGTGCTGGCGAACGGGGTGGTGTGGGCCCGTCCCGACCAGGTCGCCGACTTCGTCCCCCCTCAGGTCGTCAACGAGCCGGCGCCGTTCTTCACCGGCTCCAAGGCGGCGCGCCCATGAGCGCCACCGCGGGGCAGACGCGCCCGCTGCGCGCCGGCGTGGTCGGACTCGGGTGGGCCGGGCGGCAGCACATGGCCGCCTACGCCGGCTCCCCGGACGTCGAGCTGGTCGGTCTGGCCGGACTCGAGACCGGGCCGATGCAGCAGCTCGGTGACCAGTACGGCATCGCCGCCGACCAGCGGTACGCGGACTGGGCCGACCTCGTCGCCAAGGGTGGGCTCGACATCCTGAGCATCGCCACCCCGACCACGCTGCACGCGCCCATCGCGATCGCCGCGCTGGACGCCGGCATCCACGTGCTGAGCGAGAAGCCGATGGCCGAGAACGCGACCGTGGCGCAGGGCATGGTGGACGCGGCCAAGCGCAACGGCAAGGTCCTCGACGTCTCGTTCAACCACCGTCGCCGCGGTGACGTCCAGGCGCTGAAGCAGATCATCGACGCCGGGTTGCTCGGCCACATCTACTACGCCAAGGCCGGCTGGCTGCGCCGCGAGGGCATCCCCGGGCTGGGCAGCTGGTTCACCCGCCGGGCCACCGCGGGCGGTGGGCCGCTGATGGACATCGGTGTGCACATGCTGGACATGGCGCTGCACCTGCTGGGCGAGCCGGCGGTCAGCTCGGCGACCGCCGCCACCTACGCCGAGTTCGGCCCCCGGGGCCGCGGCGGGTCCTCCTACGAGTCCACGGGCAAGACCGGTGTCGAGGCCAGCCAGTACGACGTGGAGGACCTCTCGACCGCGTTCCTCCGCCTGGGCAGCGGCGGCACCCTGCTGCTCGAGTCGAGCTGGGCGCAGTGGATCCCCCGGGACCAGTGCTACGTCACGCTCTACGGCTCCGAGGGCGGTGCGAGCATCGAGTGGGGAGGCACGCCAGCCGACCCCTACCGGACCCTGAACATCTGGACGGAGAAGAACGGGGTGCCGGCGGTGCTGCAGCCGAACGTGCCGCCGGACGGGCAGCACACCGCGGCGGTGCTCGAATTCGTCGCCGACGTGCTCGGCGGCGAGGTCGAGGGTCACCAGGGCGACGAGGCCCTGGTGCGCGCCGCCGTCGTCGACGCCTGCTACGCCTCCGCCGAGCAGGGGCACGAGGTGCGGCTCTGACCTGAGGGAGGCAATCCCTGGGCCGCCCGGGTCGGCGTCCACGGCGCAAAGCGGGGACTGCCGACCCGGGACCTTGGTCACTGATGTCCCATGAGCACCAGCAATACGCTCCTACCACTGGCGTGTCGGGTTGACTTGGGGGAGTCTGTGACCACCCGAACGAATGGATGGTCATGTCTCCCCCGACACGCGCCGCCACCACTGTCCGGAGCCGTGCGGGGCGGCTCTGGAGAAGCTTGGTGGCTCTCAGCCTGCTCACCCCTCTGACCCTGCTCACGCCTCCACCGGAGGCCGCGGCCGACTCAGGAGTCGCCCCCAGCTCCGGCACCTTCACCATCCGGGGGGCCGGTTACGGCCACGGCCACGGGATGTCCCAGTACGGCGCCTACGGAGCGGCGCAGCGGGGGAAGACCTGGAAGCAGATCCTCGCGTTCTACTACCCGGGGACGACGCTCTCGCCGATGCCGGCCGGCACCAGCATCAAGGTGTGGCTGACCGCGGACAGCGACAGCAACGTGCGCGTGCAGCCGACGCCAGGGCTGACCGTCACCGACGGGGCGGGCGGCTCCTACCGGGTGCCGAGCGGCCAGGCCTACACCTCGTGGCGCATCAGCCGCCGGGGAGCCGGCTACCAGCTGGCCTACCGGACCACCGCAGGCACCTGGAAGGCCCGCGCGACGGGGCTCGGCGCGGGCACCTGGACGTTCTCCTCCTCGGCGAAGGTCCTGGCCCTCGTGCTGCCCAGCGGTTCGGTGCGGGAGTACCGGGGCTCGCTCGCCCTGGTCAAGCGAGGGACGGGCGGTCGCACCGTCAACCGGGTCTCACTCGAGGACTACGTCCGGGCCGTGGTGCCGGCGGAGATGCCGACCTCCTGGGCGGCCGACGCGGTCCGCGCCCAGACGGTCGCCGCCCGGTCCTACGCGGTCCGCACCCGCGACTTCTCCTCCTACCCGGGCTACGACATCTGTGACACCACCGTCTGCCAGGTCTACGGCGGCAAGCGCTCCGAGACCACACGCGGGGACGCCGCGGTCAAGGCGACCACCAGCCAGGTCCTCCGGTACCGGGGAGCGGTGGCGCTCACCCAGTTCGCCTCCTCCAACGGAGGGGCGATGGCGGCCAGCAACCTGCCCTACCTGGTGGCCAAGCCCGACCCCTACGACGGCGTCGTCACCTCCCAGGCCTGGACCCGGACCATCAGCGCCGCGTCGGTGGCCCGGGTCTGGCCCTCGGTCGGGACGGTCAGGAGCCTTCGAGTGACCAGCCGCGACGGCTCCGGGTCGTGGGGCGGCCGGGTGGAACGGATCACCATCACCGGCACGCGGGGCTCGGTCGCCGTCGCCGGCTCCACCTTCCAGTACCGGTTCGGCATGCGCTCCTCCCTCTACACGGTGGTGGGAGCGACGACCGGAGGTGGCGACACCCCGGCCGCGCCGCCGGCGACCCTCGCGCCCGGGCCGGCCTACGCCAGCTACCCCCGCACCTACAACTCGGGGTCCGCGGCCGACCTCACCCTGCTCAGCGGCAGCACGCTGCGCCGTCACCCGGTGAGCAAGGGCGTCCTCGCCGAGCCCGTCACCCTCGGCGGCGGCTTCGGCTCCTCCACCCATGTCCTGAACGCGGGGGACTGGAACGGTGACGGGTACCAGGACGTCATCGCCCGCTCCAGCGACGGCACGCTCCGACTCGGCAGGGGAACAGCCACCGGCCGGCTCGCCGCGGGGGTCCCCATGGGCTTCGGGCGGGGGATCCGCACGCTCGCCGCCGTGGGCGACGTGACGGGCGACGGGAAGCCCGACCTGGTGAGCATCAGCCCCGCGGGCAACCTCTGGCTGCACGCGGGCAACGGGCGCACCGGGCGGGCCTCGCTGACCAAGCTGGCCAGCGGCTGGCAGGACCAGGAGACGCTGCGTGGTCCCGGTGACCTCACCGGAGACGGCCGGCCCGACCTGCTCACCACCCGCGGGGACGTCCTGTACCTGCACCCCGGCAAGGCGTCGGGCGGCTTCTCCGCACCAGCGGCGCGGGGGACGGGATGGGCGGCCTACGCCTCCCTCGCCACCGTGGGGGACCTCTCCGGCGACGGACGGGGGGACCTGGTGGCCCGCACCGCGGGCGGCCGGCTGGTGCTCTTCCGGGGCGACGGCCGGGGCAGGTTCGACGCCGGCACCACGCTCCCGGGCAGTTACCGCGGCACCCGCTTCGCCATCTGAGCTCAGCGCGGGCGGGGTGGCCCCTTCGGGCGGCGGCCCCGCCAGCGCAGGCTCTGCTCGTCGAGCTCGCGGAGCAGGGCGTCGCCCTCGGTGGCGATCCGCTCGGCCAGCTGGACCGCCGCGCGCAGCCGGGCGTCGTCGAGCTGGCCGAAGGCGGGCGACCGGCGCCGGTCCAGCACGTCGTACCAGCAGCCGCCGACGGCATGGTCCAGCACGATCCGGCCGAAGCAGTGGTCGGCGGTGACGACCCAGCGCTCGGCGCGCGCCCGGCGCGGCAGCTCGTGCAGCACGAGCCGGCGGTAGCGGTCCAGCAGCTCGTCCCGGTCGCCGGAGGTCACCCGTCCTGTCTACCGCGGAGGACAACCGAGCGGCGGCTGAGGGCAGGGGCGGCCCCGATGGGTCCCGCTCCCCGGGTGGCGCACCCTGAGACGGGCCGCGGCTGCGGGGCGCCCCCTTCCTAGACTGGGCGACGCCCGACGCGCACCCGGCCAGCGAACGAGGAACCATGAAGGCTCTCCTGCTCGAGAACATCCACCCCGACGCCGCCCGGCTCCTCACCGAGCGCGGGTTCGAGGTGACCACCGTCAAGGGTGCCCTGGACGAGGCGGAGCTGGTCGAGGCGGTCCGTGACGTCCAGCTGCTGGGGATCCGGTCGAAGACCACGGTGACCAAGGCCGCGCTGGATGCGGCGCCCGACCTGCTCGGCATCGGCGCCTTCTGCATCGGCACCAACCAGATCGACCTCGAGGCGGCCGCCGACCGCGGCACCGTCGTGTTCAACGCGCCCTTCTCGAACACGCGCAGCGTCGTCGAGCTGGTCATCGCCGAGATCATCGCGATGGCCCGCCACCTCACGGACAAGAACGCCAAGATGCACGCCGGCATCTGGGACAAGTCCGCCAAGGGGGCGCACGAGGTCCGGGGCCGGACCCTCGGCATCGTCGGCTACGGCAACATCGGCAGCCAGCTGTCCGTGGTGGCGGAGTCGCTCGGCATGCGCGTGCTCTTCTACGACGTGGCCGACAAGCTCGCCCTGGGCAACGCGCGTCGCTGCGGCTCTCTGGACGAGCTGCTGGCCGAGGCCGAGACGGTCACCCTGCACGTCGACGGCCGCGCCGGCAACGCCGGGCTCTTCGGCGCCGAGCAGTTCGCCAAGATGCGCCCGCGAAGCCTGTTCCTCAACCTGTGCCGGGGGATCGTCGTCGACCACGAGGCGCTCCGCGAGCACCTGGTCAGCGGGCACATCGCCGGCGCGGCCCTCGACGTCTTCGCCGAGGAGCCCAAGACGGCCGGTGACCCGTTCGTCTCCTCGCTCCAGGGCCTGCCGAACGTCATCCTCACCCCGCACGTCGGCGGCTCCACCGAGGAGGCCCAGCAGGACATCGGCCGCTACGTCGCCGGCAAGCTGGCCGACTACGCCCTCGCCGGCACCACGACCATGTCGGTCAACCTGCCGCACGTGCAGGCCACCGACGGGTCGCAGCGGTTCCGGGTGCTGCACGTGCACCACAACGTCCCGGGCGTGCTGGCCACGGTCAACGGCGTCCTCGCCGACTTCGGGGTCAACATCGCGGGCCAGACCCTGTCGACCCGCGGTCAGCTCGGCTACGTGGTCACCGACATCGAGGGCCCGTTCAGCGACGAGCTGGTGGACAAGCTGCGCGGACTGCCGGAGACGGTTCGGCTGCGCGTCATCTCCTGACGCGGGCCGGTCGAGGCTCAAGTCGCCGCGGCGCGGTCGTCGCGATCGGCGTCCTCGTCGTCGCCGTCCTGAGAGCTCGCCTCCGCGGGCTGCAGGTGGGCCAGCACCGTGTCGTGGAGCAACCCGTTGGTGGCGTAGCCGCCCGCGCCGTGCGGTCCGGGGCGTCCGTGCACGTCGGTGAAGCGGCCGCCCGCCTCGGTCACCACGACCGCGCAGGCCGCCATGTCGTGGAGCTCCAGCTCGGGTTCGCAGGCGATGTCCACCGCCCCCTCCGCCAGCAGCATGTAGGACCAGAAGTCACCGTAGGCCCGGGTCCGCCAGCAGGTGCGCAGCAGGTCGACGAAGCCCTGCCCCTGTCCGGAGGCGACCCACTCACCGAGCTCGGCGTAGCTCAGCGAGGCGTCCTCCAGGCGCCCGACCTCGGAGACCCGGCACGGGGTCGGGCTCATCAGCGACTTCCCGGCGTACGCGCCGCCCCCGAGGGAGGCCCACCAGCGCCGGCCGAGCGCCGGGGCGCTGACCACGCCGACCACGGGCTCGTCGTTGACCAGCAGGGCGATCAGGGTGGCCCAGACCGGGACGCCCCGCACGAAGTTCTTGGTGCCGTCGATGGGGTCGACGACCCAGCGCCGGGGCCCCCACCCGGTGTCGGCCATCTCCTCACCGTGCACGGCGTCCCGCGGCCGGGCCTTGCCGAGCGTGCGGCGGATGGCCTCCTCCACCGCGGTGTCGGCGTCGGAGACGGGGGTCAGGTCGGGCTTGGTGCTCACCCGCAGGTCGAGCGCCTTGAAGCGGCTCATGGTGATCGAGTCCGCGTCGTCGGCGAGGAGGTGGGCCAGCCGCAGGTCGTCGGTGAGGCCCCGCCGCAGCGGGTCCTGGGGCTGGAGCGGGCTCGCGGAGGACATGGTCGCCAACCTACTGGCCTGCGTCGATCATCCGCCGGAAGGACTCCAGGCGCGGTGAGGCGAGGGCGCCCCGGACCACCGCGGCGTCCAGGGCGCACTCCGGCGTCCCCGTCTCGTGGGTGCAGCCGCGGGCGCAGTCCTGGGTGAGCGCCTCGAGGTCGGGGAAGGCGGCGATGATGCTCTCGCGGGTCACGTGGCTCAGCCCGAAGGACCGCACCCCGGGGGTGTCGATCACCCAGCCGCCGTCCCCGGCTCCCTCGAGCGGGGGCAGCCGGAGGGCGATGGCCGAGCTGGAGGTGTGCCGGCCGCGCCCGGTGACCTCGTTCACGGCACCGATGCCCCGGTGGGCGTCGGGGATGAGGGCGTTGACCAGGGTGGACTTGCCCACCCCGGAGTGGCCGACGAAGACGCTGGTCCGCCCGGCCAGCACCGTGCGCAGGCCGGTGAGGTCGGCGCCCGGCCGCACCGTCTGCACGGGAACGCCCAGCGGACCGTACTGGGCGAGCAGCTCCTCGGGCCCGGCGAGGTCGGCCTTCGTCAGGCAGAGCAGGGGGTCGAGCCCGGCGTCGTAGCCCGCCACCAGGATGCGGTCGATCATGCCGGTCCGCGGCGGCGGGTCGGCCAGCGCGGTGACGATGACCAGCTGGTCGGCGTTGGCCACGATGGGCCGCTCGTAGGGGTCGTCGTCGTCCGCGGTCCGCCGCAGGACGGTCGTCCGCTCCTCCACCTCGACGATCCGGCCCAGCGTGCCCTCCTCGCCGGAGGTGTCGCCGACGAGCCGGACGCGGTCGCCCACGATGACGCCGGTGCGGCCCAGCTGGCGGGCCTTGGTGGCGGTGACCTCGTACCCGCTCAGCAGCACGCGGAAGCGGCCGCGGTCCACGGTGATGACGACCCCGACCTCCGCCTCGGAGTAGTCCGGGCGGTCCTTGGTGCGAGGCCGGGTCCGCCGGCGGGGCCGCTCGAAGGCGTCGTTCTCGTCGGTGCGGAACTGCCGGGAGGTCATCGCCGGTCAGGCCCGGGGCTGGTCGTCGAGGGAGCGGCCGGTCGCGGTCTCCTCGAGCATCCCGCTCCAGAGGTCGACGAACCCGGGCATGGTCTTGCTCGTGCAGCTCACGTCGTCGACGACGACGCCGCCGACCACCAGCCCGAGCACCGCCGCGGCCTGAGCCATCCGGTGGTCGGCGTAGGTGTGGAAGAGCGCTCCAGCCAGTGGTCCGGGCTCGATGCTCAGCCCGTCGTCGTCGCTGCGGACGCGGCAGCCCAGCTTCTGCAGCTCGGCTTCCAGGGCGGCCAGCCGGTCGGTCTCGTGACCGCGGATGTGACCCACCCCGCTGATCCGCGTGGTGCCCTCCGCCAGCGCGGCCACGGCGGCGACGACGGGGGTCAGCTCGCTGGCCGCCCGGAGGTCGAGGTCCACGCCGTGCAGGGGACGCCGCCCCCGGACCGTCAGGCCGTCGTCGGACCAGCTGACCTCCGCGCCGAACCCCTCGAGCACGGTGCGGATCTGCTCACCCGGCTGCAGCGTGCTGGCCGGCCAGTGCCGCACCGTCACCGTCCCGCCCGTCACCGCGGCTGCGGCGAGGAACGGGGCGGCGTTGGACAGGTCGGGCTCGATGACGACGTCGCGGGCCCGGAGCACGCCGGGGGAGACCCGCCAGCGGCCGGGCTCGGAGTCCTCGACCGCCACGCCACGCTCCCTGAGCATGGCCACCGTCATGGCGATGTGGGGGAGCGAGGGGACCGGTCCGCCGACGTGGCGCAGGTCGAGGCCGTCGGCGAAGCGGGCGCCGGCCAGCAGCAACGCGGAGACGTACTGGCTGGAGGTCGACGCGTCGATGGTCACGCGCGCCACCCCGCAGCCCCGGCTGTCCGGCGACGGTGAACGGCAGGCCCGGGCCGCCGTCGGTGTGGCTCTCGGCCCCGAGCGCGGTGAGGGCGTCCAGCAGCGGAGCCATCGGACGGGTCGCCGCCTGCTCGTCGCCCTCGAACCGGACCGGACCCTCGGCCAGCGCGGCCAGGGCCGGGACGAAGCGCATCACGGTGCCGGCGAGGCCGCACTGGACGGTGCCGCCGCCGGTGAAGCGCTCCGGCGGGGTGACGAACCACTGGTCGCCGGACTCGACGATGTCCACGCCGAGGGTGCGCAGGGCCTCGCGCATCAGCGCGGTGTCACGGGCGTCGAGGCCGTTGGTGATCACCGACGGCCCCTCGGCCAGGGCGGCCAGCACGAGTGCCCGGTTCGTCTCGGACTTCGAGCCGGGCACGCTCACCGTCGCGCTGATCGGGGCAGGCGCCTGCGGGGCGGCCCAGGGCTGCAGGGGCGGGAGGCTCGGCACGGGGGCGATTCTAGGGTCCCGGCTCCCGTCGCCGGACCGGTGCGGCCCGGCGACGAGACCGGCGCCGCTCAGTTCTCGCCGCGGTGGATGTGCTTGTTGAGCTTCTCAGCCTTCTTGGCGGCGACCTTGATCTGCTTGCGGTTGCGCTTCTCCATCTCGGCGTCGCGCTTGGCGCGCTCCTTCTGGGCGACCTCGGCCTGCTTGGCGGCCTGCTTCTTGGCCACCGCCGCCTGCTTGGCGGCCACCTCGCGCGCCTCCTTGAGCTGCTTGGCCGCCGCAGCCTGAGTCTGCTTCAGCTGCTTCGAGGCCTGCTTGCGGGCCTTGCGGGAGCTGGCCACAGCCGCCCCGACCAGGGCGGCGCCGCCGGCGAACGCGCCTTCGGCCAGCTGGCTGGTGCCCTTCCCGACGTTCTCGGCGAGGTCTCCCGCCGCGTCGGTGAGGCTGCTGACGTTCTTGCTCAGCGCGCTGGAGGTGACCCCGGTGCGGCGGCCCAGGCTCTTGGTGGTGCGCCGGGTGTCACGGACCAGGCTCTCCCCACCCTTGTGGGCCAGGTAGAGCAGGCCCGGCCGGCCCTCGGTGTCGCGGGCCGCGAGCAGGACGCCGCCGAGCAGGCTGAGGTTCTTGAGGAAGTGGGAGCGGTCCTCGGCCTTCTCGACCGCGTCGGTGCGGGTCCAGAAGGGGTGCTTGGCCAGCGTGCTGGGCACCAGAGAGGTGGCGAGCACGATGGCTCCGACGCGGCGGCCCTTGCCGGTGGCGAGGGCGAGACCGCCGAGCAGCTGGGCGGCGCCGTTGATCCGGACCAGCGTCCGGGCGTCCTCCGGCACGGAGTCGGCCAGCTGCGCCGGGGCGTAGCGCTTGACCAACGGCACGAGCTTGTCGGTCACCGGCTCGGCGGCCGGGACCAGCAGGTCGGGGTGCCGGACGGACTTGAGGCCGCTCGCGACGAAGTAGGAGGCGAGCAGGGTACGGGCGGCGGCGCGCAACAACGTCATGGCCCTATTCCTACCGTGCCGGGCAGCCCCGGCCAACCCCACCCCACCACGGGTAACGTGCCCGGCATGTGCGGTCGCTACGCCTCCACCGCGAGCCCCAGCCAGCTGGCGCAGGAGTTCGACGTCGACGAGATCCTCGACGGCCTGCCGGGGCCTGACTACAACGTCGCTCCCACCGTCGCGGTGCCGGCCGTCCTCGAGCGGGTCGACCGCACCAGCGGTGACGTCCGTCGCCGGCTCGCGCCCCTGGTCTGGGGCCTGGTGCCGTCGTGGGCCAAGGACCGCTCGATCGGTGCGCGGATGATCAACGCCCGGCTCGAGACCGTCGCCGAGAAGCCGGCGTTCGCCAAGGCCTTCCGCGCCCGCCGTTGCCTCCTCCCGGCGGCCGGCTTCTACGAGTGGTACGTCCCGGAGGCGACCTCGCCAGGCACGAAGCCGGCGAAGCAGCCCTTCTTCCTGCACCGCGCCGACGGGAGGCTGCTGGTGATGGCCGGGATCTACGAGATCTGGCGCGACCCGGCCAAGGACCGCGACGACGACAGCGCCTGGCTCCGCACCTGCTCGGTCATCACCACCCGGGCGACCGACGCGGCCGGTCACATCCACGACCGGATGCCGCTGGTCGTGCCCGCCGAGGCGGTCGACGACTGGCTGGACCCCGCCCTCACCGACCCCCGGCACGCGCTGGACCTGCTCGCGGTCACGGGGAGCGCCGAGCTGGAGGCGTACGCCGTCTCGTCCGCGGTGAACAAGGTGCAGAACAACGACCCCTCGCTGCTGGACCCGCTGGCCGAGCCGCCGGCCGACCCGGCGGCACCCGGTGATCCCGAGGCCGCGCCGCAGCAGGACCGGCTGCTCTGACCTCCCGCGACCTCCCCGTCCAGACCGCCGAGGGCCCGGGCCGCTGGCTGCTCGACGAGGCCGTCGACGCCCGGGTGGCTCTGCTGCTGGGCCATGGGGCCGGAGGCGGGCCACTCTCGCCCGACCTCGCGGTGCTGGCCTCGCCGGCTGCCACCGCTCGGCGTCACGGTCGCGCGGTTCGAGCAGCCCTGGCGCACGGCGGGCCGCCGCATCGCGGTCGCGCCGCCGCGGCTGGACCAGGCCTGGCTGGAGGCCCTGCCCGTCCTGCGAGCGGCCCTCCCGGCGCACCTGCCCCTGGCCACGGGCGGTCGCAGCGCCGGTGCACGGGTGGCGTGCCGGACGGCGGGGAGCGTCGGGGCGGTGGCCGTCGTCTGCCTGGCCTTTCCCCTCCATCCACCGGGGCGGCCCGACCGGTCCCGTGCGGTCGAGCTGCTGGCGCCCGACCGTGCCGCGGCTGGTCCTGCAGGGCACCCGCGACTCCTTCGGCTCACCCGAGGAGGTGCGCGCCGCCACGGTCGAGGACCCCGGGGTGCTCGTCGTCGACCTGCCGGGCGCCGACCACGGCTACCGTCTGCCGGCGGGTGGGTCCACCGCCGACCTCCGCGGGCGGCTCGTCGCCGAGGCCGCCCGCCTGCTGGCGGTGGGCGGGTCCCCGGCGGACCGGACCCCGGGGAATAGCGCCGGTCCACCCGCGTTGTACCCGGCATGGCGATGACGATGCTGAGCGGGAGCGACCAGCGCTCCTTGAGCGGGCGCTCGCCGGTACTCTCGTACGTGATGAGCATCCCGACGAGTTCTACCGCCGACGGGCCCGCCACGACGGCGACGGCCGACCCGGCCGACCCGCGCTCCACCGAGACCGAGGCTGAGCGCACCGTCCGCTTCGAGTCCGAGGCCCTGCAGTACCTCGACCAGCTGTACGCGGCCGCCATGCGGATGACGCGGAACCCGGCCGACGCCGAGGACGTGGTGCAGGAGACCTTCGCCAAGGCCTACGCCTCGTTCCACCAGTACACCCCGGGCACCAACCTCAAGGCCTGGCTGTACCGGATCCTCACCAACACCTACATCAACTCCTACCGCAAGAAGCAGCGCGAGCCGCAGCGCTCCGACGGGGAGAACATCGAGGACTGGCAGCTCGCGCGGGCCGAGTCGCACACGTCGAGCGGTCTGAAGTCGGCCGAGACGGTGGCGCTGGAGAACCTGCCGGACTCCGACGTCAAGGAGGCGCTGCAGCAGCTGGCCCCGGACTTCCGGCTCGCGGTGTTCCTGGCCGACGTCGAGGGCTTCTCCTACAAGGAGATCGCCGGGATCATGGGCACACCGATCGGCACGGTGATGTCGAGGCTCAACCGCGGCCGCACCCAGCTCCGGGCGCTGCTCAGCGACTACGCGCGGGACCGGGGCATGGTTCGTTCAGGGGGATCGAAGTGAGTGACGTGCAGAACGTGTCGAGCGCCGACTGCGAGCACATGCTCGCCCGGGTCCACGAGTTCCTCGACCACGAGCTGGACCATGCGAGCAGCGACGAGATCCGCGCGCACCTGGTGGCCTGCGAGCCCTGCCTCGACCGCTACGACGTCGAGCAGGCCGTGAAGACTCTGGTGAACCGGTGCTGTGGGGGCGACAAGGCGCCGAGCGCCCTGCGGACCAAGGTGCTGGGTCAGCTGGCCGCGGCGCAGGCCGCCGCCCACGCCGAAGAAGCCTGAGCGGCCCCGCTCCGAGCCCTGACGACAAGACCCCCACGGGATTCCCGTGGGGGTCTTGTCGTCGTGCGTGCTCGTCGGCGCGTCGCCTCAGGCGTTGGGGCGCTTGCCGTGGTTCGCGCCCTTCTTCCTGCGGGCGCGGCGCTTGCGGCCAGTCTTACCCATCCGTGCCTCCTTCATGTGCGGTCGGTGCGTGCCCCTGCCCGGTGCTGGCGCCGGGGCACAGCCGGCCATTCTGCCACACCGTCTGCTCCCTCCCTGAGGAGCGGCGGTCAGTGGACGGGCTTGCCCTGCGCCAGCGTCGGGATGACGCCCGGGTCGCCGACATCGGCGAAGTAGTCGGACTGGCTGGTGATGTCGGTGCCGTTGGGCACGCGCGCCGCGTTCAGCAGGGCGGTGAGCGCGACGGTGACGACGACGTTGACCACCAGAGCGGTGAGACCGATGTAGCCGGCGTCGCCGAGCCCGGGGACCACGGCCAGGGAGTTGCCGAACGGCCGCGTCGTGCAGGCCGTGCAGCCCCCGTAGGCGGTGACCGTGCCGTAGAGCATCCCGACCGCCCAGCCGGCCAGCAGCGCCCAGCGGTGGAACCACCGGGTGAACAGGCCGAACACGATCGAGGGCAGGGTCTGGAGGATCCAGACACCGCCGAGGAGCTGGAAGTTCAACGCGTCCTGCTTGTCCAGCAGCAGGACGAACAGCAGGGCGCCCACCTTGGTGACCAGGGAGACGAGCTTGGAGACCTTGGCCTCGCGGGCGTCGTCGGCGTCGGGCCGCAGGTAGGCCTTGTAGATGTTGCGGGTGAACAGGTTGGCCGCGGCGATCGACATGATGGCCGCCGGCACCAGGGCCCCGACGGCGATGGCGCCGAAGGCCACGCCGGTGAACCAGCTGGGGAACTGGTCCTCGAACAGCTGGGGGATGACCAGCTGCGGGTTGACCTTCCCGTCCAGGCCGACCGGCTGGGTGCCGGCCTTGATGGCGACGTACCCGAGCAGGGCCAGGAGGCCCAGCAGCAGGGAGTAGGCCGGGAGGATGGCGGCGTTGCGGCGCCCGGTGTTGCGGTCCTTCGAGCTCAGCGCGGCAGTGACCGAGTGCGGGTACATGAACAGGGCCATCGCCGAGCCCAGCGCCAGCGAGGCGTAGGCCCAGTGCTGGGTGGGGGAGGGGATGAAGCTGCCGGTCGGGACGGCGGGGTTGGCGGCCGACGGCGCGGCCATCTTGGCCTGCGCCGCGTCGAAGATGCTGCCCCAGCCGCCGAACAGGCTGGGCAGGTGGATGATCGCCACGAAGATGACGATGTAGATGAGCAGGTCCTTGACCACGGCGATCATGGCGGGCGCGCGCAGGCCGGAGGAGTAGGTGTAGGCCGCCAGCACGGCGAAGGCGATCAGCAACGGCAGGTCGCGGGCCAGCAGGCTCTCCCCGCCCAGTCCGAGCACCTCGAGGATCGCCTGGATGCCCACCAGCTGCAGGGCGATGTAGGGCATCGTGGCCAGGATGCCGGTGACCGCCACGGCGAGGCTCAGGCTGCGCGTGCCGTAGCGGCCCTGGACGATGTCGGCGGTGGTGATGTAGCCGTGCCGGTGGGCGACGGACCACATCCGGCCCAGGAAGAAGAAGATCACCGGGTAGAGCACGATCGTGTAGGGGACGGCGAAGAAGCCGGACACCGCACCGGTGGCCCACATCGCCGCCGGCACCGCGACGAAGGTGTAGGCGGTGTAGAGGTCCCCGCCCAGCAGGAACCAGGTGGTCAAGGTGCCGAAGCTCTTGCCGCCCAGGCCCCACTCGTGCAGCGACTCCAGGTTCGCCGGCCGGCGCCAGCGGGCCGCCATGAACCCCATCACCGTCACCAGGACGAAGAGCGCGATGACGACAGCGAGGGCCACCCCGTCGACGTTCACCGGTGCTCACCGGCCTGGGTGCGGCGGTCGTAGGCCAGCTGCTCCCGCCTCAGCAGCCAGAAGCTGAGGGCGCAGATCCCGGCGGCGAGGAACACCCACAGCAGCTGGTACCAGTAGAAGAAGGGGAAGCCGAACAGCCTCGGCTCGATCCGGTCGTAGGTGCCCACCAGCAGGGGGAGCACGATCCCGGCCAGGAGCAGGCCGGCCACAGCCAGCTTGGTGGGGGTGGGACGCCAGCGCGGGTCCCGGCCGCCGGGATCGACCCGGTGTGCGGCGAGCTCGTCCATCGTGCCTCCTCAGGCGGCCACGGCTCCGTGGCCCGAGAGCACGCTACTGCCCCGGTTGCGCACCGCCCACCAGTCCCGGTCCGGCGTGGCGCGACCTCGGTGGTCGGCGCCTCTTTCCTCGTTAGGCTGGCGGGATGCCGTCCATGTCCGAGATCGTCGCCGAGCACACCGACCTCTCCGACGCCGACCAGCGCTGGCTCAAGGTGCTGGTCTCGGAGTGGCAGCTGCTGGCCGACCTCTCGTTCTCCGACCTGGTGCTGTGGGTGCCCGACCGGGACGCGAACGTCTTCTGGGCCGCGGCCCAGATCCGCCCGAACACGGGCCCGACCGCCCTGCTCGACGACGTCGTCGGCGACCTCATCGCCTACTCACCCGAGCACCTGGTCTCGGAGGCCTTCGTCAGCGGACGGATCACCCAGACCAGTGCGGCCAAGCTGCAGGCCGGCATGCCGGTCGACACCCACGCCATCCCGGTGAAGCTGGCCGACCGGGTCATCGCCGTCGTCGAGCAGCACACCAGCCAGCTCGGGGTGCGGGCGCCGAGCTCGCTGGAGTCGGCGTACACGAGCACCGCGCAGCTCCTCGCCCGGATGGTGACCGTCGGAGCCTTCCCGATGCCCGCCGACTCCTCGAACCTGGCCTTCAGCCCCCGGGTCGGTGACGGCTTCATCCGGCTCGACGCCGGTGGCGAGGTGCAGTACGCGAGCCCGAACGCGCTGAGCGCCTACCGGCGTCTGGGCCAGATCGGTGACCTGGTCGACGAGCACCTGCCGAGCCTCACGGCCTCGTTGGTCCCCCTGGGTCGCGGGCCGGTCGACGACTCGGTCACCTCGGTGCTGGGTGGTCGGACCGCTCGCCGGACCGAGCTCGTCTCCGGTGACGCGCACCTGATGATCCGCGTGCTGCCGCTGCTCGACGGGCGGGAGCGGGTCGGGGCGATCGTCCTGTGCCGCGACGTCAGCGACCTGCGCAGCAAGGAGCGCCAGCTGGTCACCAAGGACGCGACCATCCGCGAGATCCACCACCGGGTGAAGAACAACCTGCAGACCGTCGCGGCCCTGCTGCGGATGCAGGCCCGGCGGATGGAGTCGCCCGAGGCCAAGATCGCCCTGACCGACGCCATGTCCCGCGTCGCCTCCATCGCCATCGTGCACGAGACGCTGTCCCAGGCCTTCGACGAGGCCGTCGAGTTCGACAAGGTCGCCGACGGCCTGCTCAAGATGGTCGGCGACGTGTCCTCCACCTCGGCCGGGGTCACCGCGGTGCGTCGAGGGACGTTCGGCGTCGTCTCGGCCGACATGGCCACCGGGCTGTCGATGGTGGTGACCGAGCTGTGCCAGAACGCCGTCGAGCACGGCCTGGCCGACGGGTCGGGTGAGGTGCTGGTCCTGCCGAGCCGGCGGGACGGGCGGCTGCGGGTCGAGATCAGCGACGACGGCCGTGGGCTGCCGGACGAACTTCGACTGGCGGCAGTCGCGGAGCCTCGGCCTCTCGATCGTCAACACCCTGATCGCGGAGCATGGAGGGGACCTTCGAGATCGGGGCGCAGCCCGAGGGCCGCCCCGGAACCCGGGCCGTGTTCGAGATCCCGGTGTGAGCTCGCGCTGCCGTCCCCGGACGTGAGAAGGACGCCGGGAGAGTCTCCCGGCGTCCTCGATCCGGCTCGAGGCCGGCGCTGCTGCTCCTACGCGGTGCGGATGCGGGCGCGTGCGGCCCGACGCTTCAGCGCCCTGCGCTCGTCCTCGCTCAAGCCGCCCCAGACGCCGTGGTCCTGACCCGCTTCGAGCGCCCACTGCAGGCACGCGTCACGGACGTCGCAACGCCGGCAGACTTGCTTGGCCTCATCGATCTGGAGGAGGGCCGGTCCGGTGTTCCCGATCGGGAAGAACAGCTCGGGGTCCTCGTCCAGACAGGCGGCCTTGTGGCGCCAATCCATGGCTTACTCGCTCCTCACTCGGTGACTCGGGCTGTACTGATCCGCCCGTAAGATCCGGAGCCCCGTCCTCGACCCTGATGAACTCGGCTACGGGATGTAACCCTGTCAAGGATCTCGGTCGCGCACAAGGGTTTCGCGCGTCGGGTGCCTCACATTTCGTCTGGGTTACGCCGAGCCCACCCGTGAGGCCCGAGCCTGGCGCTCCGCTGTGAGGTCGCGTTCCACCGTACCCTGGGTCCGTGATGCCCGCCCGCCGGACCGGCACCTTGGTGGTCGCCGCCGCCCTGGTAGGAGCCCAGGCCCTCGCGGCCCTCGTGTTCGGGGTGCTGGAGGCCCGCTCGATCTCCTCGCTCCGGGTGGCCCTGGGGGTCGGGGTCACCCTGATCATGCTGGGCTACGGCCTCCTGCTCGCCCTCGTGGCCCGGGGAGTGGCCCGCGGCCGACGGTGGAGCCGGGGGCTGGCGGTGGTCAGCCAGCTCCTGCTGCTGCTGCTCGGCTACAGCTTCCGCCAGCCCCCGACCACCTGGGTCGGTCTGGTGATGGGGCTGGTGGCCCTCACCGCGCTGGTCTGCCTGCTCGCCCCGTCCTCGACCCGCGCCTTCCTCGCCGAGGACCCGCCGGGTGCGGCGGGCCGGCCTTCCTGAGGCCCGGCCCGGTCAGGAGGTCTCGAGGGTCGCGGCCAGCTCCGCGTCCCGCTCGGCCTCGGCCTGCGCCTCGGCCTTGACGCGCTGGAGGAAGGTCCGCGTCCGCTCCTCCCGAGGGTGTAGCAGCACCCGGTCGGGGGGACCCTCCTCGACGACGACACCGTGGTCCATGAAGACCACCCGGTCCGCCACCCCCCGGGCGAACCCCATCTCGTGGGTGACCACGATCATGGTGGTCCCCTCCTCGGCCAGCCGGCGCATCACGCCGAGCACCTCGCCGACCAGCTCGGGGTCCAGCGCGGAGGTGGGCTCGTCGAAGAGCATCAGCTCCGGCTTCATGGCCAGCGCCCGGGCGATCGCCACCCGCTGCTGCTGCCCGCCCGAGAGCTGGCTGGGATAGTAGGCCGCCCGGTCGGCCAGCCCGACCAGGTCGAGCAGGCGCTCGGCCTCCGCGCGCGCGGTCGCCTTCGGGAGCCGCTTCACCTGGACCGGCGCCTCCATCACGTTCTCCAGCGCCGTCAGGTGGGGGAACAGGTTGAACCGCTGGAACACCATGCCGATGCGGGAGCGCTGCCGGGCGATGTCCCTGTCCGTGCGGGTGTGCAGCCGCCCGCCCCGCTCCTCGACGCCGATCAGCTCCCCACCGACCCAGATCCGTCCGCCGGTGAGGGACTCCAGCTGGTTGATCAGCCGGAGCAGGGTCGTCTTGCCCGAGCCGCTCGGACCCAGCAGGCACACCACCTCGCCCGGGTCGACGGTCAGGTCGATCCCCTTGAGCACCTCGTTGCTGCCGAAGGACTTGGTGACGTTGACCGCGTGCACCAGGTGCTCGCCGCCGGGCTGCTCACTTGGCCGACCCCGCCGCGAGCCCCTTGGCGGCCTTCTCGGCGTCAGAGGACACCGAGGCGCCGAAGCCGCGGCCGAACCGCCGCTCCAGGTAGGTCTGCCCGACCATCAGCACGCTGGAGGCGATCAGGTAGAACAACGTCGCCGCGACCAGCACCGGGAAGGTCTGGTAGGTCCGGGCTGCCGATGGCCTGCAGCTGGAAGAACAGCTCCGTCCCGACCGGGATGGCCAGCAGGAGTGAGGTGTCCTTGAGCATCGCGATCGTCTCGTTGCCGGTGGGCGGCACGATCACCCGCATGGCCTGGGGGAGCACCACCCGGCGCATCGCCTTGGCCCGGCTCATGCCCAGGGCCTGCGCCGCCTCCAGCTGGCCCCTGTCGACGCTGAGGATGCCGGCGCGCGCGATCTCGGCCATGTAGGCCGCCTCGGACGCGGCCAGGCCGATGACGCCGCCGGCCAGCCCGACGAAGATGGCGTTGGCGTCGAAGGTGGCGATCCGCCAGTCCCCCGAGAGGCCCAGCCACTCGATCAGCACCCAGTCGAAGGGCACCCCGAGGGCGATGCCCTGCTGGAAGAGGATGCCCAGTGCTCCCATGATCGTCAGCAGGACGTAGCGGGGGATCGCCCGGAAGAACCAGGTGTAGACCCAGGAGACCCCGCGCAGCACGGGGTTGTCCGACAGCCGCATGACCGCCAGCAGCACGCCGAGAGCGACCCCGAGCACCATGGCCAGGACCGTCACCGCGATGGTGCCCTTCCAGAAGCCCTCCAGCACGGGGCTCTGGTTCATCGCCTGCGAGGACGAAGGGCCAGTTGAAGGCCGGGTTGTTCACCAGCAGGTTGCCCAGCATCAGGGACAGGACCGCGAGCACGGCGATCGCGACCCAGCGCCAGGGGTGCCGGACCGGCCGGGCCTGGATCAGCCCCGGGCGGTCCTCGGCCACCGCAGGAGCGACCGGGGCCGTGGTGGTCACGGGTTGACGGCGAAGTCCGACACGGCGCCCTGCTCGACGCCCCACTTGGCCAGGGCGGCCTGGTAGCTGCCGTCCGCCTCGACGGCCTGAAGACCGGCGGCGAGGGCCTCGGCGAACTCGGTCTCCTCCTTGGCCACCACGTAGCCGTACGGTGCGGCCTCGTAGATCTCGCCGAGGGTCTCCAGCTTGCCGGCCGACTGCTTCACCGCGTAGGCGACGACGGGGGAGTCGGCCAGCATGGCGTCGGCCTTGCCGGTGACGACGGCGCTCGTGGCCTGGTCCTGACCCTTGAACTGCAGGATCTTGATCTTGTTCTCGCCGCACTGCTTCTGCCGCACCGGCAGGTCGTCGGTCTCCTGGACCGTCCCGGTCTGCACGGCGACGGTCTTGCCGCAGGCGTTCGTCGATGTCGATGCCCTTGGGGTTGCCGGCGGCGGTCGCCCACTGGGTGCCGGCGGAGAAGTAGCTCACCATGGTGACCTGCTGCTTGCGCTCGTCGTTGATGGTGAACGAGGAGACGCCGACGTCGTACTTGTTGCCCTGGACCCCGGTGATGATCGAGGAGAAGTCGGCCGGCTGGAACTCGGCCTTGACCCCCAGCTTGGCCGCGACGGCGTTGAAGACGTCCACGTCCATGCCCTGGACGGTCTTGCCGTCCCCGGCGAGGAACTCGTTCGGCGCGTAGCTGGCGTCGGTGCCCACCTTGATCACCCCGGCGTCGCGGATGTCCTGGGGCAGCTGCGCGGCGAGGTCGGTGTCTGCGCTCACCGACACCGAGGGCCCGCTCACGGCGGGCTCGCCGGACAGGGAGTCCGAGCCGCAGGCGCTGAGCGCCAGAGCAGCGACGCAGGCGCTGGCCAGACCGAGCTTGTGACGTACGTTCACGTGGAGATCCTCCTTCGAGACCCGCCAGGGAAGCCCCGCGGGTGTGACACTCCGCACCTGTGCGGTTGGGCGGCGCCCCGACCTCGGTCGGTCGCCGTCGGGGGGCGCGGTGCGCTCACCCGCCCCGATCCTGCCACGGGCGCGAACGGCTTCTCACCCTTTCGCCCCGAGGGAACCGGATCAGCTCCGCTGGCGGTTCAGTGGACGCGGTGCGCCCCTCGGGACGGCACGCCGACGAAGTGCTGCGGGGCCGCGTGCCCGGCGGCGGCGAACGCCTCCGCGACCGCGGCGGCGACGGCGTCCGCCCGCCCGGTCGGCACCAGGGCGATGATGCAGCCGCCGAAGCCGCCTCCGGTCATCCGCGCGCCGAGCGCGCCGGCCTCCCGCGCCGTCTCGACCGCGAGGTCGACGGTCGCGACGGTGATCTCGAAGTCGTCCCGCATCGAGGCGTGCGAGGCGTCCAGCAGGGGTGCGAGCTCGGGCACCCGCCCGGCCTGCAGGACCTCGGCTGCGGCCTGCACCCGCGCGTTCTCGGTGACCACGTGCCGCACCCGCCGTTGCATGACCGCGTCGGGCAGCGCGGCGAGGGCCGCGTCCAGGTCGTCGACATCGCGTAGCGCGGGAACCCCGAGGATCGCCGCCGCTTCCTCGCAGGTCCGCCGCCGGTCGGCGTACTCGCCGTCGACGTGGGTGTGGGGGGTGTTGGTGTCCAGCACCAGCAGCTCCAGACCGGCCCCGCCCAGGTCCAGGGAGACCTGGGTGGCCTCGAAGGTCCGGCAGTCGAAGAACAACGCGTGCCGCGGCGTGCAGAGCGTCGACGCCGCCTGGTCCATCAGCCCGGTGGGGGCGCCGACGAAGTCGTTCTCGCAGCGGCGGGCGATCTTGGCGCGCTCCAGTGGCTCGATCTGCAGGCCGTCGAGGTCGGCCAGGGCGGCCAGCACCGCACACTCCAGCGCGGCGGAGGAGGAGAGCCCGGCACCGATCGGCACGTCGGAGGTGAGCACCAGGTCGGCCCCGCCGACCGGGTGGCCGGCCTCGGTCAGCGCCCAGACCACCCCGGCGACGTAGGCCTGCCAACCGCTCATGCCCGGCTGCAGGTCGTCCCGCCCGAACTCGGAGGTCTCCCCGTTGCTCAGCGAGGTGACGCTCCAGCGCCCGTCGTCCCGGGGCGCCGCGGCCACGGTGACGGCCTGGGCCAGGGCGAAGGGCATCACGAAACCGTCGTTGTAGTCGGTGTGCTCCCCGATCAGGTTCGCCCGCCCGGGTGCCGCCCACACCCCGGCGGGCGGCCGCCCGTGGCGGTCGGCGAAGTCCTGGGTCACGGCGGCGTCGGCGGAGGTCACCCGGGCACTCTAGCGACGGGCTGCGGAGGGAGTCAGGCCGTGGTGCCGGGCTCCAGCCGGGCCCCGGGCGGCAGCCGCACGCCGTCACCGACCGTGCTCTCCAGCCCGATCATCACCAGGTGGTCGGGATCGACGCCGTCCGTCCCGGACGGGGCGCCGACCTCAGCCTCCGCCCCGATGCGGCAGCCCCGGTCGACGACGGCCCACTCGACGCGGGCGCCGGCCGCCACCTCGACGTCGGCGAAGAGGATCGAGTCCCGGACGACCGCGCCCGGGCCCACGACGACACCGGGACCCAGGACGCTGGTGTGGACCTCGCCCTGCACGCGGCAGCCGACGCTGAGCAGGCTGTCGACGACGGTGCCGCCGGCCTGCACCCGCGCGGGCAGGGCGGAGCGGCTGTTGGTGAGGACCGGCCAGTCCGGCTCGAACAGCCCGGTCTCGCCGGTCAGCAGCTCGCGGTGCGCGGCGACGAAGGTCTCCGGGCGGCCGAGGTCGCGCCAGTAGCCCGGCAGGGGATGGCTGTAGGTCCGGCCGCGGTCCACCAGGGACGGCAGCAGGTGCTCACCGAAGTCGCCGAGGGGCGAGCCGTCGGTCTCCTCCCCGGCGCGGGCCGCCTCCCGGGAGAGCTCACGGTGCAACCGCTCCAGCTCGGCGACGAGCACCTCGGGGTCGTAGACGAACACCTCGGTGGCCACCACCCCGGTGGTCGGCTCCTCCGGCTTGTAGGTGAACGCGCTCACTCGCCCGTCGGGCTCGGCGGTCACCGTCGCGTGGTTCGACGCGTCGGCGAGTGAGACCTCGGTGGTCACGACGGTGCACTCCGCACCGCGCTCCAGGTGCTCGCCCACCACGTCGGCGTAGTCCAACCGGTAGACGTGGTCGGCGCTCATCACCACGAGGGCGTCCGGGGCGAAGGCGCGGATGGCGTCCCGGTTCTGCAGCAGCTCCTCGGCGTTGCCGCTCACGAAGCCGTCGTCGGCCTGGGAGCCGGCGCCCTGCTCCGGCACGATCAGCCGGAACCCACCGTGGTGGCGGTCCAGGTCCCAGGGCTTGCCGTTGCCCACCGCGTCCGCCAGCTCCTGGGCGCGGAACTGCACCGAGAGCCAGACGTCGTCGATCCCGGAGTTGCGCAGGTTGGACAGCGGGAAGTCGATCAGCCGGTAGCCCCCGGCGAAGGGCAGAGCCGGCTTCGGGGTCTCCCGCGTGAGCACGTCGAGCCGGCTGCCCTGACCGCCGGCCTGGACCAGGGCGAGGATGCGAGGTCGCTGCATGGGCCGACGCTACCGGGGGCCCTCGGACCGCCGGACCCGGCTCTAGGCTGCCCCTGTGCTCGCTGCCTACGCCGTCGCTGCCGACGCTGAGAACCCCCTGAGCGGGCTGGTGGTCGGGGAGATCGAGCCGTCGCCGGTACCGGAGGGCTGGGTCGAGGTGGCCGTCCGCGCCACCGCCCTCAACCACCACGACGTCTGGTCGCTCCGCGGGATCGGGCTGAGCGCGGACCGGCTCCCGATGGTGCTGGGCTGCGACGCGGCCGGCGTGACCGCCGACGGCCGGGAGGTCGTCGTGCACGCGGTGGTCAACGACCCCGGCTTCACCGGGGCCGACGCCACCTTCGACCCCCGTCGGTCGCTGCTGTCCGAGCGGCACCCCGGCACGCACGCGCAGCTGGTCCGGGTGCCCGCGGCGAACCTCGTCGACAAGCCCGCCGAGATCGGCTTCGCCGAGGCGGCCTGCCTGCCCACGGCCTGGCTGACGGCCTACCGGATGCTCTTCATCCAGTCCGGGCTGCGACCCGGCGACACCGTGCTGATCCAGGGCGCCGGCGGCGGGGTGGCGACCGCGCTGGTCGCCCTCGGCCGGCAGGCGGGGTTCCGGGTCTGGGTCACCTCCCGCGACGAGTCCCGCGGCGCGCGGGCCGTCGAGCTCGGTGCCCACCGGGCGTTCGGGGCAGGGGAGCGGCTGCCCGAACGGGTCGACGCGGTGATGGAGACGGTCGGCGCCGCGACCTGGTCGCACTCGGTCAACGCCCTGCGTCCCGGGGGGACGCTCGTGATCAGCGGCACCACCTCGGGAGCGGAGCCGAGCAGCGCCGAGCTGACGAAGATCTTCTTCAAGCCCCTGCGGGTGGTCGGTTCGACGATGGGCACCCGCCCCGAGCTCGAGTCCTTGCTGCGGCTGCTGGTCACCACCGGGATCCGGCCCGTCGTCGACCGCACCCTCCCGCTGGCCGACGCCGCCGCAGGGCTACGCGGCGCTGGTCGCGGGCGAGCTCTTCGGCAAGATCGTCTTCGAGCCGTGACTGCGCGGAGCCGGCTGGCCGGTTGCCGCCGGACTGCCCCCGGCAGGTCGCCGTCCCCCTGGAAACTCAGCGCCAGATGGTCGCCAAGCCCCCGTGGGACCGCGCTGACGTCATCTGGCGCTGGATCTCCAGGGGGTGAGGCCGTCCGGGCGGGGGGTCGACGGGTCCTCGCCGCGGCGCAGGAGCGGCGCGCGCTCCAGGGTGTGTGAGGCCAGGGCCCAACCTCGGCTGACCCGCTCCAGCCCGCCGCCGCCTCGCCGCTCCCCGCCCTGCCGGAGCGCGTCGACGAGGTCCCAGGGTCGATCCAGCACCGACAACGGCAGAGCCGCCACGACGTTCGCCGGCGGGCGCCGGGCGACCACCGAGTGGGCGCGGGTTCGGAGCGACCGTCGGACCGCCTCGCAGGCGAGGCCGAGCGCCCGCAGGCGGCCCGGGCCGACCCGGTCCTCCAACTGGTGGTGCTCCCGCTCGATGGCCAGCGTCAGACGGGGCCCGTCCGGCAGGAGGCGGCGCAGCACGGGCCAGAGCACCGCCTCCTCGGCAAGGGCGTGGGGAGGACCAGCCGGTAGATCCGCCGCAGCCGGCGTCCTGCCAGGCCAGGGACCGTGGGTGGTCGTAGGTCGTGAGGACGCCAGCCCCCGCGGGCCTCACCCCACACGGGGTCGGCTAGTCGTCCTCGTCCTCGTCGTCCAGACGGGCCAGCCAGGTGGCCAGCCGCTCCACGGGGACCTCGAACTCAGGATGGACGTCGACGAAGACGCGGAGCTGCTCGGCCACCCAGGCCAGGGTGACCTCCTCCTCGCCCCGGCGCCGCTCCAGCTCCTCGATCCCGCGGTCGGTGAAGTACACCCGGCCCGCTCAGGCGAGGGCGGCGTCGACGAGCGAGCGCTGCTGGATCTCGTGCACCTTGGCCGAGCCCACCGAGGGCGCCGAGGCGGCCTGACGAGTGACCGGCAGCAGCTCCCAGCGCTTGCCGGGGGCCGCCTCCGCCAGCGCGTCCGGCAGGTTGAGGGCCATGAAGGGCCAGGCGCCCTGGTTGGCCGGCTCGTCCTGGACCCAGCGGACCTCGGTGACCTTCGGGAACCGGCTGAGCTCCTCGGCGATCTCCGCCGCCGGCAGCGGGTAGAGACGCTCGACCGCGACGATGGCGACCTTGCCCTCCAGACCCTCCTGCGCCCGCTTGGCCACCAGGTCCCAGCGCACCTTGCCCGAGCACAGCAGCACCCGCTCGACCTGGGCCGGGTCGGTGACGGTCGGGTCGGCCAGGACCGGCTTCCAGTCCCCGGAGGTGAACTCCGAGGGGTCGGAGACCGCCTGCTTGTTGCGCAGCATGGACTTCGGCGTGGCCACGATCAGCGGACGGTGCCGCTCGCCGAGGGCCTGGGCGCGCAGCAGGTGGAAGTAGCTGGCCGGCGTCGAGGGCTGGGCGACGGCGAACGCGTCCTCGGCCGCGAGGGTGAGAAAGCGCTCGATGCGGGCCGAGCTGTGGTCGGGGCCCTGTCCCTCGTAGCCGTGCGGCAGCAGGAGCACCACGCCGGATTTCTGGGTCCACTTGGCCTGGCCGGAGGTGATGAACTCGTCGATGATGATCTGGGCGCCGTTGGCGAAGTCGCCGAACTGGGCCTCCCAGAGGACCAGCGCCTCGGGCCGGGCCACCGAGTAGCCGTACTCGAAGCCCATCGCCGCGTACTCGCTGAGGAGTGAGTCGAAGACGTGGAACTTGCCCTGCTCGTCGTCGAGGTGCTTCAGCGGGACCCAGGACTCCCCGGTCGCCCGGTCGACGATCGCCGCGAAGCGCTGCACGAAGGTGCCGCGGCGGGTGTCCTGGCCGGTCAGCCGGACCGTGCGGCCCTCCAGCAGCAGCGACCCCAGGGCGAGGATCTCCCCGGTCGCCCAGTCGATCGGGCCCTGGGTGATCGCCGCGGCCCGCCGCTGCAGCTGCGGCATCACCTTGGGGTGCACGTGGAAGCCGTCGGGGAAGGTGGTGTGGGCGTCGGAGATCTTCTTCAGCGTCTCCATCGAGACGGCCGTGCCGTGCGTGGCCGCGGACTTGCTCGGGTAGACCGGCACCCGGTGGTAACCCGGCTCGCGCGGGGGCAGCTCCGGGTCGCGGACCTCCTTGAAGACGCTCTCCAGCCGCTGCTGGAACTTGCTCATCACCGCCTCGGCGTCCTCGACCGTGATGTCGCCGCGGCCGATCAGAGCCTCGGTGTAGAGCTTGCGGGTCGAGCGCTTGCGCTCGATCAGGTCGTACATGCGCGGCTGGGTGAAGCTCGGGTCGTCGCCCTCGTTGTGGCCGCGGCGGCGGTAGCAGACGATGTCGATGACGACGTCCTTGTGGAACGTCTGCCGGAACTCGAAGGCCAGCCGCGCGACCCGGATGCAGGCCTCCGGGTCGTCGCCGTTGACGTGGAAGATCGGCGCCGCCACCATCCGCGCCACGTCGGTGGAGTAGATCGAGGAGCGCGACTCGGTCGGGGAGGTGGTGAAGCCGACCTGGTTGTTGACGATGATGTGGATCGTGCCGCCGGTGCGGTAGCCGCGCAGCTGGGAGAGGTTGAGCGTCTCGGCCACCACGCCCTGGCCGGCGAAGGCCGCGTCGCCGTGCATCAGCACCGGCAGCACCGGGAACTCTGCGCCGCGGTCGAGGATGTCCTGCTTGGCCCGGGCGATGCCCTCCAGGACCGGGTTGACGGCCTCGAGGTGGCTCGGGTTGGCCGCGACGGAGGTCTTGATCGTGCTGCCGCTGAGGGCGGTGAACTCGCCCTCCGCGCCCAGGTGGTACTTGACGTCGCCGGAGCCCTGCACGGTGCGGGGGTCGATGTTGCCCTCGAACTCCCGGAAGATCTGGGCGTAGGACTTGCCCACGATGTTGGCCAGCACGTTGAGCCGGCCGCGGTGCGGCATGCCGATGCAGACCTCCTCCAGACCCGCGTCGGCGGCCTGCTCGCACACCTCGTCCAGCAGCGCGATCGCGGACTCCCCGCCCTCCAGGCTGAACCGCTTCTGCCCGACGAACTTCGTCTGCAGGAAGGTCTCGAAGATCTCGGCCTCGTTGAGCTTGTCGAGGATCCGGAGGTGCTCCTCGCGCGGGAGCGACTCGTGCGGGCGCTCGATGCGGTCCTGCACCCACCTGCGCTGCGTCGGCTCGGAGATGTGCATGTACTCGATGCCGATGGTCCGGCAGTAGGAGTCGCGCAGGATGCCGAGGATCTTGCGCATCTTCATCACACCCTGCCCCCCGGCGAAGGCACCGGTGGCGAACCCGCGGTCCAGGTCCCACAGGGTGAGGCCGTGGTTCTGCACGTCGAGGTCGGCGTGCTCACGCTGGCGGTACTCCAGCGGGTCGGTGTCGGCCATCAGGTGCCCACGCACCCGGTAGGCGTTGATCATCTCCATGATCCGCGCCTGCTTGGGGATCTGGTCCTCGTGGTCGGTGGTGACGTCCTGCGCCCAGCGGATCGGTGCGTAGGGGATCCGCAGCGCGGCGAAGATGTCGTCGTAGAACCCCTCCTCGCCCAGCAGCAGGGCGTGCAGGCGCTGCAGGTACTGCCCCGACTGGGCGCCCTGGATGATGCGGTGGTCGTACGTCGAGGTCAGGGTGAGGACCTTCGAGACGCTCATCTCGCTGAGCCGGTCGGGGTCGGACCCCTGGAACTCCGGCGGGTAGTCCATGGAGCCGACGCCGATGATGGTGCCCTGCCCCTGGACCAGCCGCGGCACCGAGTGGTTGGTGCCGATGGTGCCCGGGTTGGTGAGGGTGATCGTGGTGTCGGCGAAGTCGGCGACCGTCAGCTTGCCGGCCCGCGCCTTCTTCACCATCTGCTCGTAGGCCGCCCAGAACTGGGCGAAGTCCAGCTTCTCGCAGTTCTTGATGCTCGGCACCAGCAGCTGGCGGGTGCCGTCCTCCTTGGGCATGTCGATGGCCAGGCCGAGGTTGATGTGGGCCGGAACCACCATGGTCGGCTTCCCGTCGACCACCTCGTAGCTGTTGTTCATGGCGGGAACGGCCTTGAGGGCCTGCACCATGGCGTAGCCGATGAGGTGGGTGTAGGAGACCTTGCCGCCGCGCGCGCGGCGCAGGTGGTTGTTGATGACGACGCGCTGGTCGATCAGCAGCTTGACCGGCAGCGACCGCACGCTGGTGGCGGTCGGGACGCTCAGGGAGAGGTCCATGTTCTTGGCGGTGCGGGCGGGTGCGCCGCGCAGCGTGCTGCGGACGGGCTCCTCGCTCGCGACGTCGGGACGCAGCGACGGGTTGGGCGGGTCGGCCGGCACACCGCCACGGCTCCCGGGGGTCGCGGGCCGACCCTCGCGGTTGGCGGAGGGCTTCTCCACCGTCGGGTTGGGCTTCGAGGTGGTCGACTTGGCCGCGGTGGGCTCGCCGGATCCGTTGCTCGCCGGCCGCGCGGCCGGCTCAGCGGCGGCGCTCGGCCGCGCGGCGGGTGCCTGCTGCGCTGCAGGCTGCTGCGCCGCGGGCTGCGGGCTCGGAGCCGGGGCGGACCCGGGGGCGCCGTGCTCGGCGAAGTAGGTGGCCCAGCTCTGGTCCACCGAGCTCGGGTCGGCGGTGTACTGCTCGTACATCTCTTCGAGCAGCCAGTCGTTCGCGCCGAAGTCGGTTTCCTCGGCGGTCCCGGTGGTGGCCGTCGAGCTGGATGAGTCGGGCATGGTGGCCTGCTCGCCTTCTTCCGTGCGTGGTCGTCCTGCGTCAGGGTGCGGGTGTTCTCCGCCGTCCAGGCTGCACCCGGCACGATTCCCAACGCATTCCGGGCAAGCCCACGCCTAGGTTAACCACACCCGGCAGACCACCGTGCCACTGGTGCCATGTGTCGGCGGCGCAGCCACGGTCAGCGTCGCGCGGCCGTGCCGAGCGTGGCCACCAACCGGGCATGCAGCCCGTCCGTGGCCCGCCCCAGACGCCGGGTGGCGATCCAGGCAGCGCCGACCAGCCCGGACTCCGCGGTGAGCAGCGCCAGGCCGGCGGGCACCCGGGCAGCGAACCGGTCGCGGACCGGACCCGGGGTGGCCAGCACCGACCCTCCGAGCACCACGGGCTCGTCGGGCCGGGGGTCGAGCCCCCGAAGCGTCGCGGCGAGCAGGTCGGCCGCCTCGTCGGCGAGTGCCCCCGCCCGCGGGTCCTCCTCGGCGTACCGGCTGACCAGGGGCGCGAACCTCGCCAGCCAGGTGGGTGGGCGGTCGTAGCAGGCCTGGAGCAGGTCGAGGTAACCCGACGCGTCTGCCGCGGCGAGCACCCCCGCCGGGAGCCCGGCCAGCGGCCGGTCCTCGTCCAACGCCTCGAGGGTGACCTGCACGGCGGCCCTCCCCAGCCAGAAACCCGATCCCCGGTCGCCGAGGAGGTAGCCCCAGCCGTCCCGCCGTGCGGGGAGGTCCTCGCCCACCAGGCGCCCGGCGACGGCACCGGTGCCGGCGATGATCGTGCAGCCCCGCGGTGCGGGGGTGGCCGAGGAGAAGGTGACGGCCAGGTCCGAGACGAGGACCGCCGGCACCTCCGGCCCTCCCGGCAGCGCCGCCGGGAGGAAGGCGGGGTCTGCTGCGGCCCGCGAACCGCCGGCCAGGCCGATGGCCGCGCTGCGGACGGTGCCGGCGACGCCCTCGAGGGCGCGCTCCGCGGTGCTGCGGATCTCCGCCGCCGACCCGGGTATCCCCACCAGGTTCGGGTTCCCCGGCCCACCCGTGGCGACGGCCAGGACGTGGCCGTGCAGGTCGGCGACGGCGACGCGGGTGGACGTGCCACCGACGTCCGCGCCCAGGACCAGGTCGGTCACGCAGAGCCCCTCTCCTCGGTGTGCGGAGCCAGGATGTGTCGACGGTGTTGCAGGTTCGTGCAATATCTGCCCCACATACTGCAAAACTCGCGCATCTGTGTTTGAGTGTCGCTACGTCGACGGGGCGGAAGGAGTCCGGTGCAGCGCCTTCGCAGAGCTCCTGCGTCCTGCCGGCCGCGACGCCGTTCCCGATGGCCCGGACACCGGGTGCACGCTACCCGCCCCCGCGCTGTCCCGACCCCGCCGACCGGCGTGGCGGCACCCCTGGAGCAGCTGTCCCGGGGTGGAGTGGGGCCACCAGATCCCGCCGGGCGGCCACCCCGCCCGTACCCTCCCCGCGGTCTCGTTCCGCACCCCGATGAAAGGCAGCAGACATGGACACCTCACGAAACCTGCAGCGCCGGCACTTCCTGCGCATCGCGCTGAGCGCAGCGGCCCTCACCCCGGTGGTCGGGGGACTGGCCTCCTGTGCGGCCGGCGGCGGCGAGCCCGCCGCCAGCTCAGGGCCGACCGGAGCGGTGTCGGCGGAGAACCCGTTCGGCGTGGCCGAGAACTCCACCGTCGACGCGGTCATCTTCAACGGCGGCTACGGCATCGACTACGTCACGTTCGCGGCGGACCAGCTCAAGGAGGTCCACCCGACCGTCACGGCGAAGGTGTCGCCCTCGACCCAGATCGCCCAGGAGCTGCAGCCCCGCTTCGTCGGGGGGAACCCGCCCGACCTGATCGACAACTCCGGGGCCAACGCGATCGGCATCAGCACGATCGTCGACCAGCTCGAGGACCTGACGTCGGTGATCGACGCCCCCAACCTCGAGGGCACCAAGATCCGCGACACGCTGTACGACGGCGTCGTCGAGCCGGGCACCTTCGACGGCAAGTTCGCCGCGCTCAACTACGTCCTCACCGTCTACGCGCTCTGGTACTCCGCGTCGCTGTTCGAGGAGAACGGCTGGACCCCGCCCAAGACCTGGGACGAGGCCTACGAGCTGGGGACCAAGGCCAAGGCGGAGGGCAAGTACCTCTTCGCCTGGGGCAAGGAGGCCGCGACCTACTACCAGACCCTCGCCATCGCCTCCGCGATCAAGGAGGGTGGCGACGAGGTCCGGCTGGCGCTGGAGAACCTCGAGCCCGACTGCTGGTCCAAGCCGGCCGTCCAGGCGGTGTTCGAGGGCATGAAGAAGATCATCGACGCGGGCTACTTCAAGCCCGGCGGCTCGGGGACCCAGTTCACCGCCGCCCAGGCCCAGTGGAGCAACGACCAGGACGCGATCCTGTACCCCTCGGGTTCCTGGATCGAGAACGAGATGAAGGACACGACGAAGTCGGGCTTCGAGATGACCGGGGCCGCGGAGCCGACGGTGTCCGCCAGCAGCGCGCTGCCCTACGAGGCGCTGCACAGCACCGCCGGCGAGCCGTTTGTCGTGCCCTCCGCGGCGGCGAACGTCGCCGGCGGCAAGGAGCTGCTGCGCGTCATGCTCAGCAAGGACGCGGCGACCAACTTCGCCAAGGAGCTGCTCGCGCCGACCATCGTCAAGGGGACGGTGCCCGCGGACGGCTTCGGCTCCACCGCGCTGGTCAGCCAGACCACGCTGCTGGAGGCCGCAGGCACGAACATCTTCTCCTGGCAGTTCGTCGACTACTACGGGCTGAACACCGACCAGCTCGTCGTCTGGAACACCTTCCTCGACGGCAAGTCCGACGTGGCTGCCCTGACCAAGGCGCTGCAGAACATCACGGACAAGGTGGCGAAGGACGACTCGGTCAAGAAGATCGAGGTGAAGTGACCGCGGTCGTCACTCCACTGCGACCGGGCCGGGACGCAGCAGTCCCGGCCCGGCCGCGCCGGCGGAAGCTGACCCTCGACCGGGTCAGCTTCATGCTGGTCTTCCTCGGGGTGCCGCTGGCCATCTACGTGGTCTTCGTGGTGTCGCCGTTCCTGCAGGCGGTCTACTACTCGATGACCAGCTGGAGCGGGTTCACCCCGGTCCAGACCTTCGTCGGGCTGGACAACTACGCCCGCGTGCTGACCGACGACATCTTCCTGCGGGCCATGCGCAACAACATCATCCTGGTGCTGGTCATGCCGCTGCTGACGATCGTGCTGGCCCTCGCCCTCGCCTCGCTGCTCACCGTCGGAGGCAGCAGCCGCGGGCAGACCCGGGGCCTGCGCGGCTCGGACTTCTACCGGGTCGTCTCCTTCTTCCCCTACGTCATCCCGGCCATCGTCATCGGGATCATGTGGAGCCGCATCTACGACCCGAGCGCCGGCATCCTCAACGGGGTGCTGACCAGGATCGGCGTCGACAGCGCGGCCTCCTTCCCGTGGTTGGGCGACGAGCGCACAGCCATGCCGGCCACGATCTTCGTGATCGTGTGGGGCTTCGTCGGGTTCTACATGGTGCTGTTCGTCGCCGCGATCAAGGGCATCCCGGCCGAGATCTTCGAGGCCGCCCGCATCGACGGGGCCGGCCGGCTGCGCACCGCGGTCAGCATCACGGTCCCGCTGATCCGCGACAACGTGCAGACCGCCTACGTCTACATGGGGATCCTCGCGCTGGACGCCTTCGTCTACATGGCCGCCCTGAACCCCGGCGGCGGGCCCAACAACTCCACCCTGGTGATGTCCCAGCAGCTGCTGAGCACCGCGTTCACCAAAGGCCAGTTCGGGGTCGCCTGCGCGATGGGCGTGGTGCTCGCCGTGATCACCCTGGTCTTCTCAGGTCTGGTCTTCGGCGTCAACCGGCTGCTCGCCGGCCGCGAGGTGGCGCGATGACCACCACCGAGCTCGACCGGCGCCGCCCGGCCCGCCCGTCCGACCCGCCGCGGCGCGAGTCCGAGGTCCCGACGGGGGAGAAGGTGTTCGGCGGCGTCGCGCACGGCGTCCTCGTCCTGTGGGCACTGATCGTGGTGCTGCCGCTGGTGTGGACGTTCATGACCTCGTTCAAGACGACCAGCCAGATCTTCTCCTCCCCGTTCACCTTCCCGACGTCGTTCAACTTCGTCAACTACGTGAACGCGTGGACGAAGGCCGGGATCGGCAGCGCCTTCGTCAACACGATCGTCGTGGTCGGCACCGCCCTGGTCCTGGTCATGATCCTGGGCGCCATGTGCGCCTACGTGCTCGCCCGGTTCTCGTTCCCGGGGAACCGGCTCGTGTACTACGCCATGCTCGCCGGGCTGACCTTCCCGATCTTCCTGGCGATCGTGCCGCTCTTCTTCACGCTGAAGAACTTCGGACTGCTCAACACCCTGCCCGGGCTGATCATCACCTACGTGGCGTTCGCCCTGCCCTTCACGGTGTTCTTCCTCTTCTCGTTCTTCAAGACGCTGCCCGACGAGATCGCCGAGGCGGCCGCGCTCGACGGGGCGGGGGAGTGGAAGACGTTCTTCCTGGTCATGCTGCCGATGGCCAAGAATGGGCTCACCTCGGTGCTGATCTTCAACTTCCTCGGCCTGTGGAACCAATTCCTGATCCCGGTGGCGCTCAACACCAACGTGCAGAACTACGTGCTGTCGCAGCGCATGGCCTCCTTCGCCTCCCAGGCCGGCTACGCCGTCGACTTCGGGGCCTTGTTCGCCGCTGTGGTGATCACCGTCACCCCGGTGCTCGTGGTCTACGTGATCTTTCAGCGCCAGCTGCAGGGCTCGGTCTCTCAGGGCACCTCGAAGTAGCCGGTCAGCGGGCCGTTGGCGTCCGCGTCGCCCGTTCGGGGAGCCAGCGCCACGCCAGCTGGACGACCCGCACGGTGAAGGCGACGAGGGCGAGGTTGCGCACCGCGGTGACCACGGTGGACGCGACCACCATCGGGTGCCCCGAGCGGCCCAGCAGCCCGTCGTAGAAGAGCGGGTAGACCAGGTGGGTCAGCAGGGCCAGCAGCAGCAGGAAGCGCGCCAGCCGGCGCAGCTGGTCGCGCTGGGCCGGCGGTGCCGTCGCGCGCCAGCAGCAGCAGCGCGGCCATCGGGCCGCCCAGCCAGAGCAGGTACTGCGGGCTGAGCGTCTTGTTCGTCACCGTCATCACCGCGACCGTGGCCAGCACGACCAGGCCGACGGCCAGCGTCGTCGGGGCGGGGTTGCGGAAGGCCCGCACGTAGAGGGCGACGATGACCACCAGCCCCGCCACCGTGGCCGCCGTGGCGACGCCCAGCCACAGGGCCACCGTCGGCCCGAAGATCTCGTAGGCCTGGTAACGGGAGATGTCGACCACCCACCGTGACGGTTGGACGGCGCGGGCCAGCATGACCGGTGTGGCCCAGACCGACTCGATCTGCAGCCCTCGGTCGGACTGCCAGGTGAGCGGGGAGACCAGCCGCGACCAGCCGCCCGCCAGCAGGCTCACCGCGGCCAGGCCGAAGCCGACGCCGACGAACGCCCGGGCCGCGACCTTCGTGTCGGGTCGGTGGGACAAGAAGGCGGGGATCAGCAGCGCGGGCCACAGCTTGACCGCCGCGCCCAGGCCGGTCAGGGCGCCGGTGACCCACGGCCGGCGCCGGGCCGCGAGCAGCGCCCCGCCGGCCAGGACGGCGGGGAGCACGTCGAAGCGGAGGTAGGACAGGGGCCCGACCAGCAGCACGAAGCCGAGCCAGAAGTCGGCGGCCGGGGTGTGCCGGCGGCCCGAGCTGCGGTACAGGGCCAGGGTGAACGCGGCGTCGAGGGCGAGCATGAGCGCGACGAAGGCCACCAGGTAGCCGACCCGGTTCCCGGCTGTCGCCCCGTAGGGCAGCCAGAGCAGCCAGGTGACCGGCGTCGGGTACTCGTTGAGCGTCCGCTCCAGCCCGACGTCGAACAGGGAACGGATCTTGCGGTGGTAGTAGAAGACGTCGCCGACGACGAAGCGCTCGAACAGCGCGAGCACGCCCAGCACCGCCAACCGGGTGAGGACCCAGGCCACCGCCAGGCTGGTGCCGCTCCGGCGCGCGTCCCACCAGCCGGCCAGCCGGGGCAGGGGCCGACCCTGGCCTGGTCGGGTGGAGGCAGGGGAGTTGGCAGGCATCGCAGCTTCCCGTCCGACGTCAGGTGGGCGACGAACCTATCACCGGGACGGCTCCGCCTCCGGCACCCGAGCGGGGTCCCGAGGAGAGGCGCGGTCTCGGCTCTGAAGCATCCGGGTAGCAGCCGACAACCCCGCCTGGTCCCCTGGGGAGGTGGACTGTGGGCCGGTCCAGCAGCCCGTCCGGGGGTTGGGTTGCCGGTCCTCTCCGCCGAGCCCGGTCCAGCAGCCGGGGGAGGGAACGCTGCTGTCCTGCGGGTCCGACCGATGTCCTGCCGAGGCCCGGTCTGTCGAGCGGCCGGCCCACCTGACCGGGAGGCTAGTTCGCTCGGTCGGGCCACGGACAGGGTCGAAAGGCTCGGTCGACCTCAGGCTCTTGGTCCCGGCGACGCCGGAGCGCGTGCCACGACTGGGAGCAGGGCGCTCTGCGCGCCACCAGCTGCGGGGCGCGGCCCGCGCAGCGCTGAGGCGGGCGTCCCCGCCCGCCTCGTCAGCGCCCCCGGCAGGATTCGAACCTGCGCCACCGCCTCCGGAGGGCGGTGCTCTATCCCCTGAGCTACGGGGGCTGGGTCCGGTGAGAACCGGCGTCCCGCCCGTCTGGGCCGAAGAGAAATGTAGCAGTGTCCGGGCTGCGTCCGTGCCAGCGCACGTCCGGCCTGCGAGGAGAAGACGGGGCGCTGGGTCGCATCTGGCACCCTCGACGTCGTGACCCACACCCATGTCGCCGGCTCCATCCACGCGGACGCGACCTCGCGTGCCCCGGGGTGGCTGGGGCTGCCCGACGACGTCAACGCCCTCCTGCCACGGCTGTGGAGCCGCAACGTCAGCAAGGACGACGACGGTGTGCTGACCGTGGCCGGCGTCGACGTCGAGGAGCTGGCCCAGCAGTGCGGCACGCCGGTCTACGTGGTCGACGAGGACGACCTGCGCACGCGGGCGCGGATCTTCGCCGAGGCCTTCGCCGGGTGGGAGGTCTACTACGCGGCGAAGTCCTTCCTGTGCACGGCGGTGGCCCGGTGGGTCAGCGAGGAGGGCCTGGGGCTCGACGTCTGCACCGGCGGCGAGCTCGCCGTGGCGCAGCGCGCGGGCGTCGACCTCACCCGGGTGGGCCTGCACGGCAACAACAAGAGCGTCGACGAGCTGCACCAGGCGCTCACCGCGGGCGTGGGCCGGATCATCGTGGACTCCTTCGACGAGATCGCCCGGCTCTCCACCCTGGCCGCGGGGCTCGGCATCCGCGCCCGCGTGATGGTCCGGGTGACCACCGGCGTGGAGGCGCACACCCACGAGTACATCGCCACCGCCCACGAGGACCAGAAGTTCGGCTTCTCCATCGCCGGCGGTCAGGCGGCACGAGCGTTGCAGGCCTGCGCGGACGACGAGTGGCTCGACCTGCGGGGCATCCACTCCCACATCGGCTCGCAGATCTTCGAGCCCGACGGCTTCGAGGTCGCGGCCCGCCGGACGCTGCGGCTGCACGCCGAGCACGCCCGGGCCACCGGCGTCGAGCTGCCCGAGCTGGACCTCGGTGGTGGGTTCGGCATCGCCTACACCAGCGCCGACACCCCGGCCGACCCCTTCGTCCTCGCCCGCGCGCTCCGCGGCATCGTCGAGGCCGAGTGCGCCGCCCTGGGGGTCGCCGTGCCGCACCTGTCGATCGAGCCGGGCCGAGCGATCAGCGGACCGAGCGCGTTCGCGCTCTACCGGGTCGGCACCGTCAAGCAGGTGCTGCTGGACGGTGGCGCCAGCCGCACCTACGTCGCCGTCGACGGCGGGATGAGCGACAACATCCGCACCGCCCTGTACGCCGCCGAGTACTCCGCCACCCTGGCCAACCGGCGCTCCGACGCCCCACCCGCGCTGTCCCGGGTGGTCGGGCAAGCACTGCGAGGGCGGCGACATCCTGGTGCGGGACGAGTTCCTGCCCGCCGACGTCACCCCCGGCGACCTGGTGGCGGTGCCGGCCTCGGGGGCCTACAGCCGCTCGATGGCGAGCAACTACAACCACGTGCCCCGCCCCCCCGTCGTCGCCGTCCGCGACGGCGAGGTCCGCACCCTGATCCGTCGGGAGACCGTCGAGGACCTGCTGGCGCTCGACTGCGGCTGAGCGGTCCGCCCCGGAGCCACAGGGCGGACAGAAGATGGGTGGCCACAGCCCCGATGGGAGAGAATAAGGCGCCGCCGGGCCATCCTGGCCGTAAGAGATGCAGGTGAGGACCTCCGTGACGATGACCAGCGTGACACCAACGGGTGTCCAGCCCGGCGACTCCGCGGTGCTCGCGCCCAGCCTGGTGACCTCGACGGAGGAGACCCGCGGCCGCGCCGTTGCGGGTGGCCCTGCTGGGCTGCGGCGTGGTCGGCTCCGAGGTCGCGCGGCTGCTCCTGGAGCAGGCTGTCGACCTCCGGGCCCGGGTCGGCCGACCGCTGGAGCTGGTGGGCATCGCGGTCCGTCGGACCAACCGGACCCGCCCGGGCATCGACCCCGGGTTGTTCACCACCGACGCCGAGGCCCTGGTCGCCCGCCCCGACGTCGACCTGGTGATCGAGGTCATCGGCGGCATCGAGCCCGCCCGCTCGCTGATCCTCACCGCCCTGGGCCACGGCGCCTCGGTGGTCACGGCCAACAAGGCCCTGCTGGCCGAGGACGGCGCCACCCTGTTCGCCGCCGCCGCCCGGGCGAAGGCCGACCTCTACTTCGAGGCCGCCGTCGCCGGCGCGATCCCGATCATCCGGCCGTTGCGCGAGTCCCTGGTGGGGGACGAGATCACCTCGGTGATCGGCATCGTCAACGGCACGACCAACTTCATCCTCGACAAGATGGACACCGACGGCGCCGGCTTCGGCGACACGCTGGCCGAGGCCCAGGAGCTCGGTTACGCCGAGGCCGACCCCACCGCGGACGTGGAGGGCTTCGACGCCGCGGCCAAGGCCGCCATCCTGGCCAGCCTGGCCTTCCACTCCCGGGTGACGGCCGCCGACGTCTACCGGGAGGGCATCACCGAGGTGAGCTCCTCCGACGTCGCCTCGGCGAAGGCCATCGGCTGCGTGGTGAAGCTGCTGGCCATCTGCCAGCTGTCCGACGCCGAGGCCGACGGCGACCGCACCGTCTCGGTCCGGGTGCACCCGGCGATGATCCCGCGGAGCCACCCGCTGGCCGGCGTCGGTGGCGCCTACAACGCCGTCTTCGTCGAGTCCCGCTCGGCCGGGCGGCTGATGTTCTACGGCCCGGGGGCGGGCGGCTCGCCGACGGCCAGCGCCGTGCTGGGGGACCTGGTCACCGTGGCCCGCAACCGGGTCCGGGGTGCCGTCGGGCCGGGGGAGTCCAACTACGCCGCCCGCGCCATCGCGAGCATCGGCAGCGTCACCACCCGCTACCACCTGAGCCTCGAGGTGGCCGACGTCGCCGGCGTGCTGGCCCGGATCGCCCAGGTCTTCGCCGAGCACGACGTGTCGATCCAGACTGTCCGACAGACTGGCCGGGGCGAGGAAGCCCAGCTGGTCGTCGTCACCCACCGGGCCACCGACGCGGCGCTCAGCGCCACCGTGGCCTCCCTGCGGGAGCTCGACATGGTGCGCGACGTGACCAGCGTGATGCGAGTGGAAGGTGAGTGACATGACCGAGGCCGCCCTGGGAGTGCGCAGCCCGTCGACGACGGCGCGGGGGCTGATCGCCCGCTACCGGGAGTGGCTGCCGGTTGCACCGGACGGGCCGGTGATCACCCTCGGGGAGGGCAGCACCCCGCTCGTGGAGGCCGGGGCGCTGTCGGAGCTGCTCGGCTGCTCGGTGTTCGTCAAGGTCGAGGGCGCCAACCCCACCGGCTCGTTCAAGGACCGGGGGATGACCGTCGCGGTCAGCATCTCCGCCGCCGAGGGCGCCAAGGCCGTGGTGTGCGCCTCGACCGGCAACACCTCGGCCTCCGCGGCCGCCTACGCCTCGCGGGCCGGCATGCTCCCGATCGTGCTGCTGCCGGCGGGCCGCATCTCGACCGGCAAGCTGGCGCAGGCCATCGTCCACGGGGGCAAGGTGGTGCAGGTGGACGGGAACTTCGACGACTGCCTCGACCTCGCCCGGCAGCTCGCCGACCACTACCCGGTCTCCCTGGTCAACTCGGTCAACAACAACCGCATCGAGGGACAGAAGACAGCGGCGTTCGAGGTCGTCGACGACCTCGGGGACGCCCCGGACCTGCACGTGATGCCCGTCGGCAACGCCGGGAACATCTCCGCCTACTGGCGCGGCTACCGCCAGTTCGCCGAGGCCGGGCGGGCCACCCGGACGCCGCGGATGTGGGGGTTCCAGGCCGCGGGAGCCGCCCCGCTCGTGCTGGGGCACCGCGTCCTCGAGCCCGACACCGTGGCCAGCGCCATCCGCATCGGCAACCCCGCGTCGGCGCACCTGGCGGTCGAGGCCCGCGACAGCTCCGGAGGGCTGATCGACTCCGTCACCGACGACCAGATCCTCGACGCCCAGGCCCTGCTGGCCAGCCGCGAGGGCATCTTCGTCGAGCCGGCCTCGGCCGCCGGCGTGGCCGGGCTGCTCAAGAAGCACGCGGCCGGTGAGCTGGACCGCGGCCAGCAGATCGTCGTGACCGTCACCGGGCACGGGCTCAAGGACATCGACACGGCGCTGACCCGCTGGACCCCGCTGCAGGCCGAGGTCGTGGCGGCTGAGCTGCAGTCGGTGGCCGCGGTGTGCGGCCTGCGCTCCTGACGCGGTGGTGACCACCCTGGAGCCCGGCCGACGGGTGGTGGTCGAGGTGCCGGCGACCAGTGCCAACCTCGGCCCGGGCTTCGACTGCTTCGGTCTGGCCCTGTCCTGGCGGGAGCAGGTCGAGCTCACCGTGACCGACGGTGGCTTCACCGTCGACGTGACGGGTGAGGGAGCCGACGCCGTCCCGCGCGACGCCTCGCACCTCATCGTGCGCTCCGCCCTGCAAGGGCTCGCCGACCTCGGCCACGAGGTCCGCGGTCTCCGGCTGCGCTGCCACAACACCATCCCGCACGGGCGGGGGCTCGGCTCGTCCTCGGCCGCCATCGTCGCCGGCCTGGTGGCCGCGGATGGACTCGTCCGGGGACCGGCTGAACTGACCCCCGCCGGCCGCCGCTGGGCCCTCCAGCACGCCGCGGCCATCGAGGGTCACCCCGACAACGTGGCCGCGGCCGTGCACGGCGGGTTCGTCCTGGCTTGGGCGGGTCCGGCGGGCGTGGAGGTCGCGGTCAGCCCCGTGCACCCCGACGTCGCCGTGACGGTGTTCGTGCCGTCCACCCCGGTGGCCACCCAGGCAGCCCGCGGGCTGCTGCCGTCCTCGGTCCCGCACGGCGACGCCGCGCGCAACGCCGGTCGCGCGGCCCTGCTGGTGCACGCCCTGGCCACCGACCCCGACCACCTGCTCGCCGGCACCGCTGACTGGCTGCACCAGGACCAGCGACGCCCGGCCATGCCGGACTCCTGGCGCCTCATGCAGGGCCTTCGCGACCTCGGCCACGCGGCGGTCATCAGCGGGGCCGGGCCGACCGTGCTGGTGCTGGGTCGACCGGCCGAGCTGGAGGGGTTGGAGCAGCAGCCGCCCGGGTTCCGGCGGATCCCGCTCGCGGTCGGCGGGGGTGCGGCCGTCACCGCCGTCCACGGCTGAGGTCGGTCGCCACACCGCATGATGCGGGATGTGCCTCGGGGGTGGAGGACAGTGCTAGCCTTTTCCTGCCGGAACGGCCAGGGGAACCACAGGGAGCCAGCAACTCCCAGGTAACGGTCCGTGGCCAGGCACCGCCGCACAGCAGGCGCGGCTCGCACGACTACCACGTCACGGACGTGCGTGCGGCGTCTCCCGCCACATCATGTCGCTCCACCACGTCGCACGACGCGGGGAGAACCCAGCACTCACGCCTCGTGGGAACGCACCCCGAGACGGGATCGGGCACACCAGTGCCTGCTCCGAAAGGAAACACGTTGACTGACATCGCCGAAGTGACCAGCGACGCGCCCGCTGAGGGCGCCGCTCGCAAGCGCCGCGGTTCCGGCCTGGACTCGATGGTCCTGCCCGAGCTCAAGCAGCTCGCGGGTTCGCTCGGTCTCAAGGGCACGGGCGCCATGCGCAAGGGCCAGCTCATCGAGGCCATCCAGGGCGCCCAGCGCGGTTCCGGCGCCCCCGCCGCCCGCGAGGCCGCGCCGGTGCAGACCGCCAGCGGCACTGGTGAGCGGCGGGTTTCCCGGCGCGCCGCCGGGCCGCCGGCCAGCACCTCCGAAGGTGACCGTTCCGACGTCGCCGCCGCATTGAGCGACCTGCAGCGTGCCCCGCGGGAGGAGATCGCGCGGGTGGAGGAGAGCGTCCGCTCCGAGCAGGCTCCGCAGGCACGGTCCGAGAGCACCGAGGTGCGCAGCCGGACCGAGCAGGGTGAGCCGGGCCAGGGCGCCGAAGACGACCAGAACGGGCGCGACGGCGGCGAGCGCCGGCGTCGAGGCCGCGACCGCGACCAGGGCGGCCAGGCACGCGAGGGCCAGGCACGCGAGGGCCAGCAGACCCGGAACGAGAACCGCGGCGCCGACGGCCGTGAGGGCCAGCCGACGCGCAACGAGCGCGGGAACGAGACACGCGGGGACCGCGGCAACGACGGCCGCGTGGACCGGAGCGGGAACCGGGGCAACGACAACCGCGGGAACGACAACCGCGGGAACGACAACCGCGGGAACGACAACCGCAATGACCGGGGCAACGACAACCGGAGCGACCGGGGCAACGACAACCGGTCCGGTGACAACCGAAGCAACGACAACCGGGGCAACGACAACCGGGGGAACGACGGACCCGACTGGGACGACGACGGTGGTCGCCGGGGTCGTCGACGCCGTAGCCGCGACCGGCAGAACCGGCGCACTGGACGCAGCGGTTCGGGCGGGGGGAGTGACCGGTTCGAGTCCGACCCGGTCGTCTCCGAGGACGACGTCCTGGTCCCCGCCCGCGGCATCATCGACCTGCGGGACAACTACGCCTTCGTCCGCACCTCGGGCTACCTGCCGGGGTCGGAGGACGCCTACATCGCGCTCTCCACCGTCAAGAGGTTCGGGCTGCGCAAGGGCGACACCGTCACCGGCATGGTCCGCGCCCCCAAGGACGGGGAGCGCAGGGAGAAGTTCGCGCCGCTGGTCAAGCTCGACACCGTCAACGGCGGCGACCCCGAGGACGCCAAGGGCCGGGTGGAGTTCAGCAAGCTGACCCCGCTCTACCCGCAGGAGCGGCTCAAGCTCGAGACGGGCCCGACGAACCTGGTCGGCCGCATCATCGACCTCGTCGCCCCGGTCGGCAAGGGCCAGCGTGGGCTGATCGTGTCCCCGTCCAAGGCCGGCAAGACGATGATCATGCAGTCCATCGCCAACGCCATCAGCCAGAACAACCCCGAGGTGCACCTCATGGTCGTGCTGGTGGACGAGCGCCCCGAGGAGGTCACCGACTTCCAGCGCGCCGTCCAGGGCGAGGTCATCGCCTCGACCTTCGACCGGCCCGCCGACGATCACACCACCGTCGCCGAGCTGGCGATCGAGCGCGCCAAGCGCCTGGTGGAGGCCGGCCGTGACGTGGTCGTGCTGCTGGACGGCATCACCCGGCTCGGCCGCGCGTACAACATCGCCGCCCCGGCGAGCGGCCGGATCCTCTCCGGTGGTGTGGACTCCGCGGCGCTCTACCCGCCGAAGAAGTTCTTCGGTGCCGCCCGCAACATCGAGCACGGCGGCTCGTTGACCATCCTCGCCACGGCCCTCATCGAGACGGGCTCGAAGATGGACGAGGTGATCTTCGAGGAGTTCAAGGGCACCGGCAACATGGAGCTCCGGCTCCGTCGCGAGTTCTCCGAGAAGCGCATCTTCCCGGCCATCGACGTGGACGCCTCGAGCACCCGGCGCGAGGAGCTGCTGATGAGCCGTGAGGAGCTGGCGATCGTCTGGAAGCTTCGCCGGGTGCTCTCGGGCCTGGACAACCTGCAGGGCCTGGAGATGCTGCTCGACCGGCTGCGCAAGACCCAGAGCAACGCCGAGTTCCTGATGGCCATCACCAAGTCGATCCCCGCCTGACCCATCCCGCCCTCGCCGGTCCCCGGGGAATGCCGCCCGGGGGCATGGCGTTGGGAATTGTGTCTCCGCAGGAACCTGCGGCAGACTTCGCCCTTGGTGCCGGTTCACGTCGCGTGACACGCTCGACGACCCGGTGCGAGAAAAGGAGAAACCATGAAGGCCAACATCCACCCGACCTACGTGGAGACCCAGGTGACCTGCACCTGCGGCAACACGTTCACCACCCGCAGCACCGCGGCCAGCGGCACCATGCGCGCCGACGTCTGCTCGGCCTGCCACCCCTTCTACACCGGCAAGCAGAAGATCCTCGACACCGGCGGCCGCGTGGCCCGCTTCGAGAAGCGGTACGCGAAGAAGGCTTGATCCACCGCGGCGCCGGGAACAGGGACCTCCTGTTCCCGGCGCTTGCTTTGTCTCCACCTCCGAGCGTCGGCAAGACCGGGACCGGGTGGTGTCTGGACGAGGGAGCGGGCGGACACGCTTTCGTCCGCTCGCGAGTGAGGAAGACAGCATCTGGAGGGCCCGGTCGGGCGCGAGGAGGAGAACACGGTGTTTGAGCAGGCCGAGCCGCTCGTCGAGGAGTTCGCGGCGCTCGAGGCGTCGATGTCGGACCCTGCCGTGCACGCCGATCTCGCCCGCGCCCGCCGGATCGGCCGGCGCTACGCGGAGCTCACGCCGATCATCAAGGGCCTCGAGGAGTACCACCGCCTGACCGACGACCTGGCGGCGGCGCGTGAGCTCGCGGCCGACGACGCGTCGTTCGCCGCCGAGGCCACCCTGCTGGAGACGCAGCGGCAGAGCGTCGTCGAACGGCTCACCCGCCTGCTGGCGCCGCGCGACCCCAACGACTCCTCCGACGCCCTCATCGAGATCAAGTCCGGCGAGGGCGGCGAGGAGTCGGCGCTCTTCGCCGGCGACCTGCTGAAGATGTACAGCCGGTTCGCCGAGGCGCGCGGCTGGAAGGTCGAGGTCCTGGACGCCCAGGAGACCGACCTCGGCGGCTACCGGTCGGTGACCGCGGCGGTCAAGGCCCCCGCGGCCGGCGACCCGGACAACATGCCCTACGGCGTCCTGAAGTTCGAGGCCGGGGTGCACCGGGTGCAACGGGTCCCGGTGACCGAGTCGCAGGGCCGGGTGCACACCTCCGCGGCCGGCGTGCTGGTGATGCCGGAGGTCGAGGAGACCGAGGTCGACCTCGACGCCGACGACCTGCGCATCGACGTCTTCCGCTCCTCCGGCCCGGGCGGGCAGGGGGTCAACACCACCGACTCCGCCGTGCGGATCACCCACCTCCCGACAGGCATCGTCGTGTCCTGCCAGAACGAGCGCTCGCAGCTGCAGAACCGGGAGCAGGCCATGCGGATGCTTCGCTCGCGCCTGATCGCCGCCGCCGGCCGAGCAGGCGGCGAGCGAGGCCTCGGCCGCGCGCAAGAGCCAGGTCCGCACCGTCGACCGCTCCGAGCGGATCCGCACCTACAACTACGCCGAGAACCGGATCAACGACCACCGGATCGGCTTCAAGGCCTACAACCTCGACGCGGTGCTGAACGGGGACCTGGACGCCGTCCTCGCGGCGCTGCAGGAGGCCGACACCGCCGAGCGGCTGGCCGCGGTGGGTGAGTCCGACCGGTGACCCAGCCGGTGCGGCCCCTGCTCACCGCCGCCGTCCGCCGGCTGCGGAAGGCGGGCATCGAGAGCCCGGAGCAGGACGCGCGCGTGCTGCTGAGCCTGGCCGCGGGCATCGAGCCGGCGCGGCTGCCGCTGCTGGACGCGGTCACTGACGAGCAGGCCGACGTCTTCGACTCCCTGGTCATCCAGCGGGCCGTGCGCATGCCGCTGCAGCACCTCACCGGCCGCGCCTACTTCCGCCACGTCGAGCTGGCCGTCGGGCCCGGGGTCTTCGTGCCGCGGCCCGAGACCGAGGTGATGACCGGCTGGGCGCTGGACCAGCTCCGTCCCCTCGTGTTCGCGATGCAGCGTCCGGTGGTGGTGGAGCTGTGCACCGGCTCGGGCGCCATCGCCAAGGCCCTGGTCGACGAGCAGCCGCGGCTGCAGGTGCACGCCGTGGAGAAGTCCGAGGACGCAGCGCGCTGGGCCGAGCGCAACCTGGCCGGCACCGGGGTCGAGCTGCGCGTCGGGGACATGGCGCACGCCTTTCCCGAGCTGGACGGCACCGTCGACCTCGTGATCGCCAACCCGCCCTACATCCCGCTGGACGCTTACGAGTCCGTGGCTCCCGAGGCCCGCGACCACGACCCGGCCCTGGCCCTGTTCTCCGGCGACGACGGCCTCGACGCCATCCGGGTCCTCACCCAGGTCGCGTCGCGCCTGCTGCGGCCGGCCGGGCTGCTGTGCTTCGAGCACGCCGACGCCCAGGGCGAGAGCGCGCCGGCCGTGGTCAGCGCGCACGGGGCCTTCACGGCCGTGCGTGACCACCGCGACCTCTCCGGGCGTCCCCGGTTCACCACGGCGGTACGCGGTCGGCTGAGCGCGCGGATGCCCGGGTGATCCGCCGGTCGCCGGGCGGAGTTCCCCCTCCGCGGCCGGGGGCTCCGTAGCCCGCGGCACGCCGGGTCCACCGGGCCTGACCAGCGCGGTGGCGCAGGCCGTCTCTGGCAGACTGAGCGGGTGAGCGACGCTGTCCGGGCCGAGGACCCCGGCACCCCCGAGGACCTCCCGCCCGTCGACGACGACGACGATGCAGAGGCTGCCTTCGCGGTCGAGGGCGGCGAGGAGCACGACTTCGCCTCCCCCGAGGGCGGCTACCAGCGCTTCGACTGCACCGGGGAGTCACCGGAGGGCCTCGACGAGGCGACCGAGGCCGCCCGCGCAGCCGTCGAGGCGGGGGACTGCATCGTCCTGCCGACCGACACCGTGTACGGGATCGGGGCGGACGCCTTCAGCGCGGACGCCGTCCAGCGGCTGCTCGACGCCAAGGGGCGGGGGCGCGACATGCCGCCGCCCGTGCTGATCGGTGACCCGAGCCTCATCCGGGCGTTGGCCACCGACGTGCCCGACACCGCCCGCGACCTCGTCGCCGCGCACTGGCCGGGCCCGCTGACCGTGATCTGCAAGATCCAGCCCAGCCTGCGGATGGACCTGGGCGACAACGAGGGCACGATCGCCCTCCGGGTGCCCGACCACGAGCTCGCCCGGGAGATCCTGCGCCGCACCGGTCCGATGGCCGTCAGCAGCGCCAACCTCAGCGGCCGCCCCGCCGCCCTGACCTGCGACGACGCCGTGGACCAGCTCGGCGACCGGGTCAGCGTCTACCTCGACGGGGGACAGCTGTCAGCCAGCGGCGGTGCACCCTCGACCATCGTCGACTTCACCCAGCACGACCACGGCGAGGTCCTGCGCCGGGGGGCGCTGAGCGTCGCGGTCCTGCGGGCCACCCTGCCCGACCTGGTCGACCTCACCGAGCCGGAGCCCGAGCCGGAGCCCGGGCCCGAGCCCGAGCGGTCAGGACCCGGCGATGCCGAGACGGCGACCACGGGAGCGCCCGCCCCGGCTGACGACGTGCCCGATGGCGCGCACGCCCGCGCCGTCGATCCCGACGAGCGCCCCGCCGCGGGCGGCTGAGTGCGCGAGTACCTCCTCGTCCTCCTGGTGGCCGCCACGGTCACCTACCTGACCAGCGGGCTGTGCCGTCGCCTCGCCCTGCGCACGGGCGCGTTGGCCAAGGTGCGCGACCGCGACGTGCACACCGTCGAGATGCCCTACTTCGGCGGCGTCGCGATGCTGGGCGGGGTGGCCGCGGCCACCGTGCTGGCCTGGCAGCTGCCCTTCCTGGGGGCCCAGGCCACGGTGCAGCAGGACTCCCGCGGGGTGCTGCTGGCCGCCCTGGTCATCTGCCTGGTCGGGGTGCTCGACGACGTGTACGAGCTGTCCGCCCTGACCAAGTTCGCCGGTCAGGTGCTGGCCGCCGGGATCGCTGTCGCCCTCGGGGTGAAGATGCTGTGGATCCCCCTGCCGGGGGAGACCATCGCGCTCAACAGCTCCGCCTCGGTCGCCATCACCGTCTTCTTCATCGTCCTCTGCTCGAACGCGGTCAACTTCGTCGACGGCCTCGACGGGCTGGCCACCGGCGTGGTGGGGATCGGCGCGCTCGCCTTCTTCGCCTACTCCTACCTGCTGACGGTGAACGAGGGCCTCACCCGCGCCACCACCTCCAGCCTCATCACCGTGGCCATCGCCGGCGCCTGCCTGGGCTTCCTCCCGCACAACTTCTTCCCGGCGCGCATGTTCATGGGCGACTCCGGGGCCATGCTCCTCGGCCTCCTGCTGGCCACCTCCACGATCAGCCTCACCGGACAGATCGACACCTCCCAGCTCCAGGAGGGCCTCGTGCCCACGGTGCTGCCGCTGGTCCTGCCCCTGGCCATCCTCGCCCTGCCGTTCCTCGATCTGGTGCTCGCCTTCCTCCGCCGCACCCATGCCGGGCGGTGGTGGTTCGTCGCCGACAAGCAGCACCTGCACCACCGGCTGCTGCAACGCGGCCACAGCCAGCGCCGCGCCGTCCTGCTCATGTACGTGTGGTCCGCCCTGGTGTCGTTCGGGGTGATCGTGCTCGGGCTGGTGCGTGGCGGCGCGCAGTGGACCGTGGTGGCGGTCTGCCTCGCCCTGGCCATCGTCCTGGCGGTGCTGACCCTCGGCCGACCTGTCCACCCGCACGCCGCCGTCCGCCGCAGCGAGCTTCCCTGACCTGGTCGAGACGTCGCCGGCGGCGGCCCGCCGGCCTGCTCCCGGGACGGGAGCCAAGCCCCGCCTGTGCTAGTTTTCACCCGCACTCACGTCCCGCACGGCACGCCGAGCCGGTGACCTGGCCCTTGCCGACCGATCACAGAAGGACGCGCCCCCGATGACCGTGGACAGCCGAGCCGACGTCGCAGCCGAGGCTGCCGGCGGCCCGAGCGTGCACGTCCGGCGGGCGCAGAAGCTGCTGCTCGGGGGAGCGGTCGGAGGGCTGAGCGCCACCGTCGCGTGCCTGGCCGGGTTCGGGATCGCCTACGGCGCGTCCGGGGTCGTCTCAGCCGCCGTCGCCGGCGTGTTGGTGCTGCTGTTCTACGCCGTCGGCCAGTACGTCATGGTGCTGTTCGCCGACGCGGGCGCCCGTTTGCTGCTGAGCGTCGCCCTGTTCAGCTACACCACCCGGGTCCTGCTCCTGGGTCTGGCCCTGCTGGTCTACCAGCGGAACGCCGACGCCGTGACGCTCGACCCGATGGCGGTCTTCCTGACCACCGTCGGGGTGGTCGTGGGCTGGCTGGTCGCGGAGGTGTGGGTCTTCACCCGGCTCCGGGTCGGCGCCTTCGACGCCGAGTACGCCGCGCCGCCTCAGACCGACGGCGGTCAGTGATGCGGACAACGGGAACTGCTAGCGTGAGGACGGCCATGGACCAGCCGCCGCGCGACGAGACGCTCGGGTCCACGGGTTCGCAGGGCATGAACCAGGGTCTCCAGGTGCTGTCCTACCTGGTCGCCGGAATCGGTGCCTACGGCTTCCTCGGCTGGTTGGGCGACCGCTTCCTGGGTACGGGTTTCCTCCTGCCCCTGGGGATCGTCCTGGGCGCGGCACTGGGGATCTACGTGGTGATCAAGCGCTTCACCGCCGAGCCGGCACCCGGCACCGGTGCGGAGCCGGACGGAACGACGACGACGAGGGGAAGAGTGTGAGTGGCTTGACGGGCTTGATGCCGATGGAGACTTTCGAGGCGCCCGGTGTCGAGAGCTTCGGCCTCCCTCCGCTCATCCCCGGTGTCCCGTGGTTCGACAAGTACATGCTCATGGCGCTGCTGAGCGTCGTGCTGATCCTGGCCTTCTGGCTGTCGATGGCCCGCAAGACCGCCCTGGTCCCCTCCCGGGGCCAGTTCGTCGGGGAGGCCGCGTACTCCTTCGTCCGGAACACCCTCGGTCGCGACATGATCGGTCACGACTTCAAGAAGTACCTGCCCTTCCTGATCGCGATCTTCTCCTTCGTCCTCGTCAACAACCTGTGGGGCGTCTTCCCCCTGACCCTGCTGCCCACGGCCTCTCACGTCGGCTGGGCCTATGGCCTCGCCGGACTGGTCTGGGTGCTCTACAACGCGATCGGCGTCAAGAAGTTCGGCCCCCTGGGCTACCTGAAGCACGTGACCATCCCGCCCGGCGTGCCGACGTGGATGTACCCGCTGATCATCCCGCTGGAGTTCCTCTCCAACATCTTGGTCCGACCGCTGACCCTGTCGCTCCGGCTGTTCGCCAACATGTTCGCCGGCCACCTGCTCGTGCTGGTGTTCGTGCTGGGCGGGGAGTACCTGCTCCTGCACAGCGAGCCGATCGTCAACAAGGTCGCCGGTGTCTTCTCGCTGATCTTCAGCATGGCGATCTTCGGGCTGGAGATCTTCGTGCAGGTCCTGCAGGCCTACATCTTCACCGTCCTCACCGCCCAGTACATCTCCTCGGCGACCGCCGAGGAGCACTGACCACCTCCACTTTCGCCCCACAGCGGAATAGGAAAGGAACACCCTCATGACCCTCATGGAGCTCACCGGATCGCTCGGCATCGTCGGCTACGGCCTCGGCGCGATCGGCCCCGGCATCGGCGTCGGTCTGATCTTCGCCGCGGTGATCAACGGCACGGCGCGTCAGCCCGAGGCCCGTGGCGCGCTGCTCAGCACCGCCTTCATCGGCTTCGCCCTGACCGAGGCGCTCGCGATCATCGGCATCGCGCTCGCCTTCGTCTTCGGCGGGCTCTGAGCCCGAGGTCACCATGACCACACTCCTCATCCCGCTGGCGTCGGAGAACCCGCTCCTCCCGGCCATCGGCGAGATCATCGCGGCGGTGGTCTTCGTCGGGATCCTGTACTTCATCATCAAGTCCAAGGTCGTCCCGCAGTTCGAGGCGACCTTCGAGGCCCGCCACGAGGCGATCCAGGGTGGGATCGAGAAGGCCGAGAAGGCGCAGGAGGCAGCCGCGGCCGCGCTCACCCAGTACAACGACCAGCTGGCCGAGGCTCGCGCCGAGGCGGCTCGCATCCGCGAGGACGCCAAGACCCAGGGCTCCCAGATCCTGGCCGAGATGCGGGAGCAGGCCCAGGCCGAGGCGAACCGCATCAAGGTCTCGGCGCAGGCCCAGCTCGAGGCCGAGCGCGCCCAGATCCTGGCCCAGCTCCGGACCGAGGTCGGCGGCCTGGCCACCACCCTGGCCGGCCGCATCGTCGGTGAGTCGCTGTCCGACGACGAGCGTGCGCGTCGCACCGTCGACCGCTTCCTCGCCGACCTCGAGGCCGACGAGAACCAGCCGACGGTCTCGGCATGAGCGCCGGCAGCGAGGCTCGGCTGCAGGCCCTGGACGAGGTCCTCGACCAGGCCGAGGCCCGGACGGCGACCGGTGACCAGGGTCTGCTCAAGAACCTGGCTGCCGCTGTCACCGGCGCCCCGCGCGAGGCCGACATGGCGGCCCTGCCCGGCGAGCTGTTCGCCGTGGTCGACGCCCTCGACTCCTCGGTCACGCTGCGCCGGGCGGTCACCGACCCCAGCACGCCCGAGGAGGGACGGCGCCGCCTGGTGCGCCAGCTCCTCGAGGGCCGGGTCGGCAAGGTCTGCCTGCACATCGTCGAGGAGGCGGTCGCCCTGCGCTGGGGCGGTGGCCACGCCCTGGCCGACGCCCTCGAGCGTCAGGGCGTCCGCGCCCAGCTCCTGGTGGCTGAGCGGGCGGGTAACCTCGAGGAGACCGAGGACGAGCTGTTCCGCTTCGCCCGGCTGGTCGAATCCACCCCGCAGGTGCGGGACGCGCTGAGCGACCGGGCCGTCTCCCTCGAGGGGCGCCGCACGCTGGTGCAGGACCTGCTGCGTGACCGGGCCAGTGCCACCACGGTGGTCCTGGCCGAGCGCGCGGTGGCCAGCAGGGAGCGGACGTTCGCCCACACGATCGAGGGCTTCGTCCAGCTCGCCGCGAGCCAGAAGAACCGGGTGCTGGCGACGGTCCGGGTGGCCCGCCCGCTGACGGCGGAACAGCGCTCACGCCTGCAGAGCGCGCTCAGCCGCCAGGTCGGCCGCGACGTGCGGCTGCAGGAGGTCCTCGACGAGGACGTGCTCGGCGGGGTCCGGGTCGAGCTCGGCGACGAGGTCATCGAGGGCACGGTCGCCGGGCGCCTCGAGCAGGCCCGCCGGCTCTTCGGCTGAGCCCCACCACTTCCATCTACGAAAACGACGCACGAGAGACGAGAGCAGGGAACAGCGATGGCAGAACTGACGATCCGTCCCGAGGAGATCCGGGAGGCCCTGGACCGCTTCGTCCAGAGCTACACCCCCGACACGTCCAGCCGGGAGGAGGTCGGGACCGTCGTCACCTCCGGCGACGGCATCGCCCGGGTGGAGGGGCTGCCGTCGGCCATGGCCAACGAGCTGCTCGAGTTCGAGAACGGCACCCAGGGCATCGCCCTGAACCTCGACGTCCGCGAGATCGGCGTCGTGGTGATGGGTGACTCCGAGGGCATCGAGGAGGGCCAGGTCGTCCGGCGCACCGGCGACATCCTCTCCGTGCCGGTCGGGGACGGCTACCTCGGACGCACCGTGAACGCCATGGGCACCCCCATCGACGGGCTCGGGGAGATCGAGGGCCTGACCGAGCGTCGCGCCCTGGAGCTCCAGGCCGCCGGCGTGATGGACCGCCAGGAGGTCCGGCAGCCGCTGCAGACCGGCATCAAGGCGATCGACGCCATGATCCCGATCGGCCGGGGCCAGCGCCAGCTGATCATCGGCGACCGCAAGACGGGCAAGACCGCGATCGCGCTGGACACGATCATCAACCAGAAGGCGAACTGGGAGTCCGGCGACCCCGACCTGCAGGTGCGCTGCATCTACGTCGCCATCGGCCAGAAGGGCTCGACCGTCCGCGGCATCCAGGGTGCCCTCGAGGAGGCCGGCGCGATGGCCTACACGACCATCGTGCACGCCCCGGCGTCCGACCCCGCCGGCTTCAAGTACGTCGCCCCCTACACCGGGTCGGCCATCGGCCAGCACTGGATGTACCAGGGCAAGCACGTCCTCATCGTCTTTGACGACCTGACCAAGCACGCCGAGGCCTACCGGGCCATGTCGCTGCTGCTGCGTCGCCCGCCGGGCCGTGAGGCCTACCCCGGTGACGTCTTCTACCTGCACTCGCGGCTGCTCGAGCGCTGCGCCAAGCTCTCCAACGAGCTCGGCGGCGGTTCGATGACCGGTCTGCCGATGGTGGAGACCAAGGCCAACGACGTGTCGGCCTTCATCCCCACCAACGTCATCTCGATCACCGACGGCCAGATCTTCCTGCAGTCCGACCTCTTCAACGCCAACCAGCGCCCGGCCATCGACGTCGGTGTGTCGGTGTCGCGTGTCGGCGGCGCCGCCCAGATCAAGGCGATGAAGAACGTCTCCGGTTCGCTGAAGATCAACCTGGCGCAGTACCGGGACATGCAGGCGTTCGCGATGTTCGCCTCCGACCTCGACGCCACGTCGCGCCGCCAGCTGGACCGCGGTGAGAAGCTCGTCGAGCTGCTCAAGCAGCCGCAGTACAGCCCCTACCCGGTCGAGGAGCAGGTCGTCAGCGTCTGGGCGGGCATCAACGGCCAGTTCGACGACGTGCCGACCGACGACGTGCTGCGGTTCGAGCGCGAGCTGCTGGACCACCTGCGCCGCAACGGCTCGGTCCTGCAGAACATCCGTGAGACCAAGGTCTTCGACGACGACACGGCCGCCGCCTTGACCGAGGAGATCACGCGCTTCAAGGGCCAGTTCCAGACGTCGGACGGCAAGCTGCTCGCGGGTCGCGAGGAGCACCAGTCGATGGCTGAGGACGAGGTCGAGCAGGAGCAGATCGTCCGTCAGAAGCGGGGCTGAACCGGTGCCGGCAAGTCTGCGCGAGCTGAGGTCCCGCCGGAACTCGGTCTCGACCACGAAGAAGATCACCCGGGCGATGGAGCTCATCGCCGCCTCGCGGATCATCAAGGCTCAGCAGAAGGCCCGCGAGGCCGCCCCCTACGCCCGCGAGCTGACCCGGGCGGTGTCTGCGGTGGCGACCTTCTCCAACGTGGAGCACCCGCTGACCACCGAGGGTGAGAACCCGACGCGGGCGGCGGTCCTGCTGATCACCTCCGACCGCGGCCTGGCCGGGGCGTACTCGTCCTCGGTCATCCGGGCGGGTGAGCAGCTCACCGCCCTGCTCCACGAGGAGGGCAAGGAGGTCCTGCCCTTCCTGACCGGGCGGAAGGCCGCGGCCTTCTACCAGTTCCGCCGCCGGTCGGTGCACCGCCAGTGGGAGGGGTTCTCCGACGCGCCGAGCTACGCCGACGCGCGCGAGGTGACCGACGCCCTGATCGAGGCGTTCCTCACCCCGACCGAGGAGGGTGGCGTGGACGAGATCCACGTCGTCTACACCCGCTTCGTCTCGATGCTGACGCAGACCCCGGAGGTCATCCGGCTGCTGCCGCTCGAGGTGGTCGAGGGCGAGGCCGCCCCCGCGGCGGAGGACCTGTTGCCGCTGTACGAGTTCGAGCCGAACGCGGAGACGGTGCTGGACGAGCTGCTGCCCCTCTACGTGGCCAGCCGCATCCAGTACTGCCTGCTCCAGTCCGCGGCCTCGGAGCTGGCCGCGCGTCAGAAGGCGATGAAGTCCGCCACGGACAACGCGCAGTCGTTGATCGAACGCCTCACCCGGGAAGCCAACCAAGCCCGGCAGGCCGAGATCACCCAGGAAATCAGCGAGATCGTCGGTGGCGCGAGCGCGCTCGCCGACGCCGGCGCCACGAGCGAGTGAGGGAACCCATGTCCACTGTCATCTCCGATAACCCGACCAGCAAGCGTTCTTCCGGGGGCGTGGGCCGCGTGGCCCGCGTCATCGGCCCGGTCGTCGACGTGGAGTTCCCCGTCGACGGGATGCCCGACCTGCAGAACGCGGTGCTGGTCGACACCTCCATCGGTGGCACGACGACGACCATGACCATGGAGGTCGCCCTGCACATCGGCGACAACATGGTCCGCTGCATCGCCCTGAAGCCGACCGACGGCATGCAGCGTGGCGCCGAGGTGCGCGACACCGGCGCACCGATCTCGGTGCCCGTCGGCGACATCACCAAGGGCCATGTGTGGAACGTGACCGGCGACGTGCTCGACGTCGACCCGTCGACGATCGAGATCACCGAGCGCTGGCCGATCCACCGCAGCGCCCCCAAGTTCGACGCGCTCGAGTCCAAGACCGAGATGCTCGAGACCGGCATCAAGGTCCTGGACCTGCTCACCCCCTACGTGCAGGGCGGCAAGATCGGCCTGTTCGGCGGCGCTGGCGTGGGCAAGACGGTCATGATCCAGGAGATGATCTACCGGATCGCCCACAACTTCGGTGGCACCTCGGTGTTCGCCGGCGTGGGGGAGCGGACCCGTGAGGGCAACGACCTCATCAACGAGATGGAGGAGGCCGGCGTCTTCAAGGACACCGCGCTGGTCTTCGGGCAGATGGACGAGCCGCCAGGCACCCGGCTGCGGGTGGCCCTCTCCGCGCTGACCATGGCGGAGTACTTCCGCGACGTGCAGAACCAGGACGTGCTGCTGTTCATCGACAACATCTTCCGGTTCACCCAGGCCGGGTCGGAGGTGTCGACCCTGCTGGGCCGGATGCCGTCGGCGGTGGGCTACCAGCCCAACCTCGCCGACGAGATGGGTCAGCTGCAGGAGCGCATCACCTCCACGCGCGGCCACTCGATCACCTCCATGCAGGCGATCTACGTGCCGGCCGACGACTACACCGACCCGGCGCCGGCCACGACGTTCGCCCACCTGGACGCCACGACCGAGCTCTCGCGCGACATCGCCTCGCGCGGTCTCTACCCGGCCGTGGACCCGCTGACCTCGACGTCGCGGATCCTCGACCCGCAGTACATCGGGCAGACCCACTACGACACCGCCACCGAGGTCAAGGGGATCCTGCAGCGCAACAAGGAGCTGCAGGACATCATCGCCATCCTCGGTGTGGACGAGCTGTCCGAGGAGGACAAGGTCGTCGTCAACCGGGCGCGCCGCATCCAGCAGTTCCTGAGCCAGAACACCTACATGGCCGAGAAGTTCACCAACATCCAGGGCTCCACGGTGCCGCTCAGCGAGACCATCGAGTCGTTCCAGATGATCTGCCGCGGCGACGTCGACCACATCGCGGAGCAGGCCTTCTTCAACGTGGGTGGCATGGAGGACGTCGAGCGTCGCTGGTCTGAGCTCCAGAAGGAGCAGTGACCCGTGGCTGACGCAGGAGCGAGCGGGGGCCACCATGGCTGACCCGATGCAGGTGGAGGTGGTGGCCGCGGACCGAGTGGTCTGGTCGGGTGCGTCGTCGAACATCATCGCCAAGACGGTGGAGGGTGAGATCGGCATCCTGCCGGGTCACTCGCCCCTGCTGGCGGTGCTGGAGCCGAGCGCCGTGGTGATCTTCGGCGACGACGGCACCCGCGAGGTCGTCGCCGTCGAGGGAGGCTTCATCTCGGTCTCGCAGGGGCGGGTCTCCATCCTCAGCGAGTACGCCCGGCTGGCCGGGGAGATGAGCGTGCGCGACGCCGAGCGCGAGCTCGACGCCGCTCAGCAGGTCCTCGACAGCGGTGACTACGACGACGACGACCGGCGTCGCTTCGACCGCGCCAACGCCCAACTCCGCGCGGCCCAGAAAGCGCAGTAGGGTCGCTTCGCAGCAGCAGCAAGACGAACGTGAGGTGCGACGGGTTCGATGATGGACGGCTGGTGGGGGGTAGCGGAGGCGCTCGCGATCCTCGTCCTGCTGCTGGCCCTGGCGCTGGGCCTGCTGGCCGCCCGCCGTCGTTACCTCTCCCGGGAGGGTGGCACGTTCGAGTGCAGCCTCCGGCTGCGGTCCGCCACCCCTGGCGCCGGCTGGGTCCTGGGGCTGGGCCGCTACAACGGCGGCTCCCTGGAGTGGTTCCGGTTCTTCTCCTACTCCTGGCGGCCCCGCAAGTCCTTTCCCCGCCAGGTCGTCCGGGTCCTGGAGACCCGCGACCCCGACCCGGTCGAGGCCGTCTCGCTCTACGCCGAGCAACGCATCCTCAGCCTGGAGGTGGTCGGCGACCTGGGTGTCCGAGAGGAGTGGAGCCTGGCCCTGAGCCCGGACTCCCTCACCGGCTTGCTGAGCTGGCTCGAGGCAGCGCCGCCCGGGCTGAGCCGGCTGCCCTGACGCGGATCTTCAACGGGGCGGTCCCATCGAGCGGGGCGTGGGCCGGGCACCGGCCCTCAGCGCGCCGGACCGGTCAGGACGCGTCCTCCTCCGGAGCGGTGTCCTGCGCCCCCGACCTGACCGGGTGGGACCGTTCCCCGCCGGGGACCCACAGGATGTCGCCGTCGCGGCCGTTCACCACCCGGATGAGGATGAAGAGCAGGTCCGACAGCCGGTTGAGGTAGGTCAGGGCCAACGGGTTGACGCCGCCCGGCACCGTGTCGTCGGCCACCGGGTCCGTCCCGTACTGCTCGGCGGCGACCCAGGCGCTGCGTTCCGCGCGGCGCGCCACCGTGCGGGCCAGGTGCAGCTGGGCCGCGGCCATCGACCCGCCCGGCAGGATGAACGAGGTCAGCGACGGCAGCGGCCCGGAGAACTCGTCGCACCGGTGCTCGAGGCGGTCGACGTAGTCCTGGGTGATGCGCAGCGGCTCCCACTCCGGGTCGGGGCGCAGGGGGTTGGACAGGTCCGCCCCCAGGTCGAACATCTCGTTCTGGATCGAGCGGAGCAGCTCCGCGACCGCCGGCGCGAGCCCCTCGGCGGCCAGCGCGGCCCCGAGGTGGGAGTTGGCCTCGTCCACGTCACCGTAGGCCGCGACCCGGACGTCGGACTTGCGAGCGGCGGACATGTCGGACAGCCGGGTGCTGCCGGCGTCCCCCGTGCGGGTGTAGATGCGGGTGAGGCGAACCATGACGACCACCCTACGCAAGCGCGTGAGCCCGGGGGCCGCGCCAGGTCTGTGGCAGGGTTGGTTCGTGCCCGGACCCAACCTCCCCCGCCCCCGCACTCTCGCCCTGACCGCGCTCCTGCTCGGGGCGACGAGTCTGGTCGGTTGCTCGCCGCCCTCGTCGACGCCTTCGGTCGACGAGGATGCCCCTGCCGAGGTCGACGCCGCCGGCTGCAGCTACACCCCGGACGGCCCGGCGGCCAGGCCGGTCGACCCGCCTCCCACCGGGGACGTCGAGACCAGCGGCACCGTCCGGTACACGCTCACCTTCAACGGCGACGCCCCCGGCCAGGCCGGCGGCGACGTGACCATCACCATGGACCGCGGCAAGACGCCCTGCGCCGTCAACTCCTTCGTCTCGCTCGCCGAGCAGGGCTTCTTCACCGACACGTCCTGCCACCGGCTCGCCGACTCCGGGCTGTTCGTCCTCCAGTGTGGTGACCCCAGCGGGGAGGGGTCCGGTGGGCCCGGATACTCCTTCGCCGACGAGGTGACGGGGACGGAGTCCTACACCCGCGGGACGGTCGCGATGGCCAACGGGGGTCCGGACACCAACGGTTCCCAGTTCTTCCTGGTCTGGGAGGACTCGGCCCTGCCGCCCGCCTACACCGTCTTCGGGGCCATGGACAGCGAGTCCCGCGACGTCGTGGCGGGCATGGCCGCGGAGGGTCAGGACGGCACCAACGCCGACGGGACCGGCAAGCCCAACAACCCGGCGAAGATCACCGCGGTGACCGAGAGCCCAGGCTCCCCGTCGGCCGCCGCCGGGTAACCACCCCGCTAGTCGTTCGGCCCGTCGTGGGGCCGGTGGCGCTTCGGCTTCAGGTTGAGCAGGAAGTAGATCAGCGACAGCAGACCGACGGCGAAGAACCCTCCGAGCACGGTCGCGTAGGCGAAGCCGGAATCCTGCGAGGGGTACACGACCGGCGACGGCGACGCCTCCAGCAGCACCAGGAGCGGGGTCATGGTCGGGTTCCTCGGGGTTGGCGACGGGTCGGGCGCGGGTGGAGGCGTTGGGTCCGGACCTCGGCGGCGGCGGCGAGGGTGTCGGCACGGCGTCTGCCCTGCCGGAGGCCCGGACACGGGAAGCATTCTGGGGCCTGACCGCTCACAGATGCAGGAACCTGCGCAGGACCGCCTCGAACACGGCCGGCTGGTCAGCGTGCACCCAGTGCCCGGCGCCCTTCACGGTGACGCTCTGCACCCGGGGGAACAGCGCGCGCATGGCTGGGCCGTGCTCCGGGCGGATGTAGGCGGAGCGGTCGCCGCCGACCCAGAGCACCGGTCCGGGGTACGGGGCGGCGTTCCAGGGAGCCGAGCGCAGGTCGGGCCAGCCGGCCACCTCGGCCAGCTCGTCCCCCAGCAGCTGCAGGTTCATCTGCCAGCGCCACCGGCCCCCGTCGCGGCGGAGGTTCTGCAGCAGGAAGCCGCGGATCACCGGGTCGGGGACGAATGGCTCCAGGCCGGCCTCCGCGCTCGCCCGGTCCGGCAGGTGCTCGAGATCGACCGCCCGCATCCCTTCCACGTAGGTCCCGAAGCTGCTCAGCGGCCCGCTGGGGACCGGGGCGACGTCGACGACGACGAGCCGCTCGACCAGCTGCGGCCGCAGCAGGGCGAGCGCCATCGCCACCTTGCCCCCCATCGAGTGCCCGACCACGGCGTAGGGCTCCCCCCCGCCGTCGAGCGTCAGGGTCTCGGCGATGCTCTCCGCCATGTCCGGGTAGGCCAACCGCTCCGACCACGGCGACCGGCCGTGGTCGGGCAGGTCCAGCAGGATCACCCGCGCCGTCGGGGCCAGGGACCGGGCGAGGGTCGTCCAGTTCTTGCCCTGGCCGAACAGGCCGTGCAGGAACAGCACGCGCGGCCCGGTCTGGCCCAGGTGCGTGGTGTGCAGCGCGGGGGAGGTGCTCACCGGCGCCGCTGCCAGCAGCTCGTGTGCCAGTGCCGCCGCTCGTCCAGCCCGCTGCTGACGCGCCAGGAGGGCTCAGCCGGCCAGACGACGACGTGCGCCAGCCCGACGGGGATCTCCTGGGAGCATCCGGGGCAGCGGTAGGGCTTGGCGGCGGAGGCGCCGGGGATGCTGCGCACCAGGTACCGGCCGTCCACCTTGGCCGAAGCGCTGGCGTGTCCCGCGCCGAGCGGGCGGGCGCTGCGCAGGTGCTTGCTCGGGCGCTTGGCCATCAGCGCCCTCCTCCGGTGGCGGACGCGGCGCCCAGCGCCCCCAGGGCCACGCCCCCGGCCAGCCCCAGGGTGAAGGGTCGGTCCGTGGCCACAGCGCGAGTCTGCCATGCGCCTCGCGGTCGGTCGTGGACGCGGGCGCCGGTAGGTTGTCCCGGGTGCGTTTGGTGATCGCTCGCTGCCAGGTCGACTACGCGGGACGGCTGACCGCCCACCTGCCGATGGCCACCCGGCTCATCCTGGTGAAGGCCGACGGCTCGGTGTCCGTGCACGCCGACGACCGCGCGTACAAGCCGCTGAACTGGATGAGCCCGCCCTGCGCACTGGTCGAGCTTCCCGCCCCACCGCCGGACGCCGACGCCGTCCCCGGGGCCGAGCCCCTGAGCGCGGTGTGGGAGGTGCGCGGACGCGACGGCGACACTCTGATGATCTCCCTCGCCGAGGTGCTGCACGACTCCTCCCACGAGCTCGGGGTCGACCCCGGCCTCCAGAAGGACGGCGTGGAGGCGCACCTGCAGGCGCTGCTCGCCGAGCACCCCGAGACCTTCGGAGCCGGCTGGTCGCTGGTCCGTCGGGAGCACATGACCGCGATCGGTCCGGTGGACCTGCTGTGCCGCGACGCCTCCGGCGGCTACGCCGCGGTGGAGGTCAAGCGCCGCGGCGACATCGACGGGGTCGAGCAGCTCACCCGCTACCTGGAGCTGATGCGCCGGGACCCGCTGCTGGGCGACGTGCGCGGCGTCTTCGCCGCCCAGCAGATCAAGCCGCAGGCCCGGGTGCTGGCCGGTGACCGCGGCATCACCTGCGTGACCGTCGACTACGACGTGCTGCGCGGCATGGACAACGCCGACGACCGGCTGTTCTGAGCGTCGCCGTCGTCGTCGACCGGCCGGCTGTGCTCGACGGTGGCGTCGACGTCGTCGGAGCTGCTGCCCTCGGGGTCGGGGAGCTCGCCGGTGACCTCGGCCTGCTCCGGGGCCGCGACGTCGTCGTCGATGTCGGTCGGCTCGGCGGGGTCCGCCGGCTCGTCGGTGAGGGTGAGCTCCGGAACCTCGGGCAGGCTCTCCGCCGTCTCGACCGCGAGGGCCGACAGCGACGTCAGCTGGGCGAGCATCGCCTGCTTGCGGCGGGTCAGCAGCTCCTGCTCCTGGCGGAGCTGACGACGGCGCCACGCGAACTCCTGCCGGGAGCGCTCCTCGATGGTCGCGGCCTGCTGGCGGGCGGCGCCCAGCAGCTGGTCGGCCTCGGCGAGCGCCGTCTGGCGGATCCGCTCGACCTCGGCCAGGGCTTCGGCCCGGAGACGGCCGGCCTCCTCCGACTCGGCCGCCAGGTGCTCGGCCGAGCGACGGTGCAGGGCGGTCGACTCGGCCAGGGCCTGCTCGGTCCGGGCGCGCAGGTCGTGCGAGTCCGCCGTGAGCTGCGCCAGCACCCTCTCGCGCTCGGCCGCGGCCTCCTGCCGGACGGCGAGGGCGGAACGCTCGGCGTCGGAGCCGAGTGTGGCGGCTGCCAGCTCGGCCGCCTCCACCAGGGCACGCGCCTGGCCCTGAGCCTGGTCCTGGATCGCGGCGGCCTCGAGGCGTGCGCCCGAGATGAGCTGCCCAGCCTCGGCCCGGGCGGAACCGAGCAGGGCGTTGACCTCCTGGTCGGCCTGGCGCCGCAGGATGTCGATCCGACCCAGCTCGCTGCGGCGGGCCTCCTCGAGCTCCGCGGCGGCGTGGTCGCGCAGGGCCTGGACCTCGTGCTGGGTCTGCTCGGCGAGCCGGTCGGCGTCAGCCGCGGCCCGGCTGGTGAGGTCGTGCGCCTGCTCCTCAGCGATCCTCAGGATCTCCTGGGCGCGGCCGCCGACGTCGCTGAAGCTGGTGGGCGAGGGCGGCGTCGCGTCGCGCTCGTGCTCCTGCTGCAGCCGCGCGTAGTGAGCGGCCAAGGTCTCGTAGGCCTGCCGCAGCTCGGTGATCTCGGTGTGGGCGTCGCGGGCGAAGGCGTCGACCGCCCCTCGGTCGTAGCCCCGCCGGACCACCGGGAAGCCGTAGCTGCTGGTGGCGTCCTGCTGCCCACTGGTCACGTCCATCACTCCCCGTGCTGGTCCGAAGCCGGCTCCCCGACCGGCCGATCACAGCCTAGACCGGACCCCGCGGACCCGGCAGCACCCGAGGGCCGGGTGTGGCTCAGCCCTGACCGTGGTTCTCCGGGCGGCGCCGCAGGTGCTCGGTGCCCGCGGGCAGGTCGGCGACCGAGATGATGATCGTGGCGTCGCCGTCCACGGGCGGCAGCTCCACCTCCCGCGGTGCGGTGTCCTCGGGGCTTGCCTGATCCGCCTCGGCTTCCTCGGCCTCGTCGGACCGGTGCTCCTCACCCTCGTCCGTTCGATGATGCTCGGCCTCGGCCTCGTCCGTTCGGTGCTCCTCGGCCTCGGACTCGTCGTCGGTCTCGGCGGGAGCGGAGTGGGAAGCGGAGTCGGTCGTCCCCTCGTCCTCCCGGGCGGCGGGCTCGTCGCCTTCGTCGGCCGGCGGCTGCTCGACCACGGGGGTGCGCAGGGTCGTCCCGTCCTCGTCGGTCTCCGGCCGGTCGTCCGCCGGAGGCTGTGCGGTGTCGGTGGCGTCGTCGTTGGTGTCGGCGTCGAACTCATCGAGGTCGGGGAAGGTGTGCGCCGTCTGCTGCGCCAGGGCCGAGAGGCTGGCGAGCTGGTTGAGCAGCGCCTGCTTGCGCTGACCCAGGACCTCGGTCTCGCGCCGCAGCTGCTGCTTGCGCCACGAGAACTCCTCCTGGGCCCGCTGCCGCAGGGCCGCGACCTCCTGCTGCGCATCAGCGATGCGGGCCTGCGACTCCTGCGCGGCGGACACGCGCATCGCCTCGGCCTCGGCCAGCGCCTCCGCGCGGATCCGGGCGGCGTCGGCGATGTCGGCCTCCAGCCGGGCGGTCGACTCCGCGTTCTGGGCTGTCGCCTCGGCCAGGAGGGCGGCGGTACGGGCGTGGGCCTCCTCGTGCGCCGTCCGCAGCTCGCCGAGGGCCTCCTCGCGTGCGGCGGCGATCTGCGCCCGCGTCTCCGCGGCCTCCCGCTCCACCGCGCGACGCAGCTCCTCGGTGTCCAAGTAGGCCTCCTGACGCACGGCCTGCGCGTCGTGCTCGCTCTGGCGCCGGAGGGACTCCGCCTGGCGCTCCGCGGCGGCGGCGATCCTCGCTGCCTCCGCGCGGGCGTGCTCGACCTGGGCCTGGACGTCGGCGTGCAGGCGGGCCCGGAGCTCGTCGATCTGGGCGATGCCGCCGGTCCGGAGCTGTTCCCCGTGCTGGGCCGCGTCGCGGCGGATGGCGTCGGCCTCCCGCCGGGCCAGCTCATGGGTGCGCCTGGCCTCGGCCGCCGCCTTCTCGCTCAGGTCGTGGGCCTGCTCCTGGGCCAGCCGCAGGATCTCCCCGGCTCGCCCGCCGACCTGGGAGTAGTCGATCTCGGCCGGGTTCGCGTCGCGCTCGGCCTGCTCGCGCCGCATCCGCTCCAGCTCGTCGCGGATCTCCCGAGCCTCGCGCCGGGTCGCCACCAGGCGGGCCTCGAGGCTGCGGACGTACTGGTCGACGGCTGGGCGCTCGTACCCGCGCAGGGCCATCGGGAAGCCGCCTGCGGCACTGGCTGTCTCGTCGAACAGCCCCAATCCGTCATCGTGCGCTGAGCTCACCGAAGGTGTCCTCTCTGTCCGCGGACCCGCCACCGGCCGGCGGTCCGGCACCGGCCGGGCGGCCGGAACCTCGCCGAAGCCTCACCGACTCACCCGCGGGGGGCCGGCTCGACCAGCTCGACCAGCACGCCACCGGCGTCGTGCGGGTGGACGAAGTTGACCCGGGAGCCCCGGGTTCCCGTCCTCGCCGCATCATAGAGCAGCCGCAGACCGCGGGAGCGGAGCACTCGGGCCGCCTCGTCGACGTCGGCGACGCGGTAGGCCAGCTGCTGCAGCCCGGGTCCCGAGCGCTCCAGGAAGCGCGCGATCGGGGACTCCGGCGACAGGGGCGCCAGCAGCTGGACCTGGGCCCCGGCCTCGTCGGAGCGCGGAGCGAGCATGGCCTCGGCGACGTCGGCCTCCCGGTTCTCCTCCCGGTGCAGCAGCACCAGTCCCAGCACGCCGGTGTGGAAGGCGATCGCGGCGTCCAGGTCCGCGACGGCCAGCCCCACATGGTCCAGCGCCAGCAGCCCGGGCAGCGCGTCGGGGCCGTCCGGCGGTCCCGGCCCCCTGGTGTCGTCGTCCGGCGAAGCCATGCGGCCAGGGTGCCAGACTGGGCCGCGGCGGACGCGATGTGTCGCGCCCGGGGTCAGGAGGACGGAATGGGCTCGGTGGTGGTCGCCGGGGCGCGGACGCCCATCGGCGCGCTGCTGGGCTCGCTGTCGGCTCTGAGCGCGGTCGAGCTGGGCGCCCGGGCGGTCGCCGGTGCCCTGCACCGGGCGGGAGTCGAGCCCGCCCAGGTCGACTACGTCATCCTCGGTCAGGTCCTGCAGGCCGGCTGCGGGCAGCTGCCGGCTCGTCAGGCCGCGGTCCGGGCGGGCATCCCGATGACCGTTCCCGCCCTGACGGTCAACAAGGTCTGCCTCTCCGGCCTGAGCGCCATCGCCCTCGCCGACCAGCTGATCCGGGCGGGGGAGTGCGAGCTGGTGGTGGCGGGGGGCATGGAGTCGATGAGCCAGGCTCCGCACCTGCTGGCCGGCTCCCGGGCCGGGCACCGCTACGGGCCGGTGACCATGCTCGACCACCTGGCCCACGACGGGCTCGAGGACGCGTTCAGCGCCCAGTCCATGGGAGCCCTCACCGAGGCCCACGACGTCGACGACACCGCCGTGAGCCGGGCCGATGCCGACGCCTTCGCCGCCCGCTCGCACCAGAGGGCGCTCGCCGCCACTCGGTCCGGTCGCTGGGCGGAGGAGATCGTGCCCGTGCGGGTGCCGCAGCGCCGCGGCCCCGACCTCGTCGTCGACACCGACGAGGGCATCCGGGAGGGGGTGACCACCGCCTCGCTCTCCCGGCTGCCCCCGGCCTTCTCGCCCACCGGTTCCCTGACCGCCGGCTCCTCCAGCCCGCTGTCCGACGGTGCCGCGGCCGTCGTCGTGGCCAGCCGGGAGGTGGCCGAGCGCCGCGGACTGCCCGTGCTGGCCGAGATCGGCGCGCACGGCATGGTCGCCGGCCCGGACTCCTCCCTGCAGCTGCAGCCGGCCGGCGCCATCATCCGAGCCTGCGCGCGGCAGGGGATCGACGTCGCCGACCTCGATCTGCTGGAGATCAACGAGGCCTTCGCCGCCGTCGGGGTGGCCAGCGCCCGCGCGCTGGGCCTCAGCCCCGAGGAGGTCGACGCGCGGGTCAACGTCAACGGGGGCTCGGTCGCCCTCGGCCACCCCCTGGGGGCCTCGGGAGCCCGGCTGGTCCTCACCCTGGCTCTGGAGCTGGCCCGGCGCGGCGGTGGGACCGGCGTCGCCGCCCTGTGCGGCGGTGGGGGCCAGGGCGACGCCCTGGTGCTCCGGGCGCCGTCGAGCACGCCCGGCCCGTCCCGTTGAGCCGCTCGGGCGGCCTCGACGCGCTGCTGGCCGGCGTGCGGGCGGGCCGGCCCCGCGCCGTGGGCCGCGCGATCAGCCTGGTCGAGGACGGCTCCGACGCCCTGCCGGCTCTGATGGCCGGGCTGGCCCGGCACGCCGGCCGGGCCGCTGTGGTGGGGGTGACCGGTCCGCCCGGGGCCGGGAAGTCGACGACGGTGGCGGCGCTGGTGCGGGCGCTGCGGGAGCGGGACGAGCGGGTCGGGGTGCTGGCCGTCGACCCGACCTCCCCGTTCACCGGCGGCGCCCTCCTCGGCGACCGGGTGCGGATGCAGGAGCACGCGCTGGACGAGGAAGTGCTCATCCGCTCCATGGCGACCCGCGGGCACCTGGGAGGTCTGGCGGTGGCGGCCTCCCAGGCCCTGCGGGTGCTGGACGCGGCCGGCTGCACCACGGTGGTGGTCGAGACGGTCGGGGTGGGCCAGTCCGAGGTGGACGTGGCCGCCGCGACCGACGCCACGGTGGTCCTCCTGGCGCCGGGCATGGGCGACGGCGTGCAGGTGGCCAAGGCCGGCCTCCTGGAGGTCGCGGACGTGATCGTGGTCAACAAGGCCGACCGGGACGGCGCGTCGGCCCTGGTCCGCGAGCTGCGGGCGATGGTTGCCCTCGGGGAGCGCCCCGAGCAGGCGTGGCGGCCGCCGGTGTTGACCACCGTGGCCAGCGAGGGAACCGGGGTGCCGGAGCTCCTGGACGTCCTCGACCGCTTTCGGGCGCACCAGGTCGCGAGCGGGGACCACGCGCGGCGCCGGCGCGAGCGCTCACGCCGCGAGGTCGAGGGCCTGGCCCTGGCCGCCCTGCGGGACCGGGTCCGCCGGCAGGGCGCCGCCACGCTGGACGAGCTGGCCGTCGCGGTGGGCGCGGGGACCCTCGACCCCTACGCCGCCGCTGCCGAGCTGCTCCGCCGGCTGCCCCCCGCCTGAGCACCCGGCACGGCTCGCGCGGCGTGCCTGCGGGCAGCCGGAGCCCCGGTGGGATAGACAGGGCTCCGACTCGCGTGTGCGGATCCGGGAAGGGGGAACGTCCGACGTGAAGTGGACCAAGAAGATCCTGTTCGTCCTCGTCGTGGGGTTCTGCCTGTTCTACCTGGTCCAGCAGCCCGAGGGCGCGGCCGAGGCCGTCCGCACCGTCTTCGGCGCGCTCGTGCGCACCTTCCAGGCGGTCGTCACGTTCTTCACCTCCCTGGCCGCGTAGCCCCCGTGCCGGGCCTCGTGGAGTGGCTCGACCCGCACGTCGAGCGCTACCTGCTGCTCAGCGAGCAGGAGTACGTCGTCCTCGAGGTCTACAAGCACTGGATGGCCAGCATCGGGGCCTGGACGCGCCTGGTCGTGGCGGTGCCGGTCCTGATCAGCTCCTGGGCCTTCGAGCCGCCGCTTTTCTGGGTGCTGCTCGTGCTGGCGCTCGGGGTGAGCGCGCAGGCGCTCTACAGCATCGTCGACGAGTACCGCGACCGGTTCGTCATCACCAACCAGCGGGTGTTCCGCGTGCACGGCACCTTCTCGGTGCAGCGGGCCAGCGTGCCGCTGGGGCGCATCCTGGACATCACCGTGAAGAAGCCGCTGCTCGGCCGGATCTTCAACTACGGTCACTTCGTGTTCGAGTCCGCCGCCCAGGTCCAGGGCCTCAGCGAGGTGCGGTTCGTGCGCGACATCGACGCCCGCGACCGGACCCTGCAGGAGACCATGCAGCGCGCCGGGCTCCGGGCCACCGCCCCCCAGCTCGGGGATGACGGCACGTGAGGCGGCGCCGAGCCCTGCCGTTCGACCCCATCCAAGAGGCGTCGCGGCTGTGGGCCGAACAGTGGAGTGCCACGGACACCCCACGGATGCGAGCCGTCACCTCGCTGATGCGGGTGCACCAGCTGGTGCTCACCGAGCTCGACGAGCTCCTGCGGCCCCTGGGGCTGACCTTCGCGCGCTACGAGGTCCTGGTCCTGCTCTCCTTCTCCCGGCGCGGGTCGCTGTCGCTGGGCACGATCGGCGAGCGCCTGCAGGTGCACGCGACCTCGGTCACCCCGCTGGTCAACCGGCTGGAAGCGGCCGGGCTGTTGGTCCGCAGCCCGCACCCCGAGGACGGTCGGGCCGTCCTGGCCGCCATCACCCAGCGGGGCCGCGCGGTGATGCAGCAGGCGACGGACGCCATCGTCGGGGCCGAGTTCGCCCTGGGCGCCCTCAGCGAGGCCGAGTGCGAGCAGCTCACCGCCCTGCTCACGACCCCGCGCCGCGCGGCGGGTGACTTCGAGCTGCCCGGGGACGGCTGAGTGCCGGGACCGAGCGATCCGGTCCGCGTCCTGGCGGTGGCCGACACCGACTCGTACCTGAAGTGGAGCGTGGCCACCCTCGCCACCTTGCCGGCCGGGTGGTCGGGCCGGCAGGTGCTGCTGCGCAACGCGGTGATGCCCTCGCCAGCTCAGGTGGCCGCCGCCGGACGCGTCGACGGGGGGACCGCCGTCGGAGTCCGCACGCTGGGCCTGCCGGCGCTCGCCGCGCTGCTGGTGCGCGAGCGGCCCGACGTGGTGTTGCTGGCCTGCACGGGTCCAGTGGTGGCCCGGTTGACGGCGCTGCCCCTGTTCCGCGGGCCGGCGCGGCCGGTGCTCCTGACGGGGCTGCCCGGCATCAGCGTCCCGGCCTCGGAGCGGGCGGTCTCGTTCCGCCGCAGCTGCGACCTCTTCGTCGTGCACAGCCACCGCGAGCGTCGCGAGTTCGCCCAGGTGGCCGCCGCGCTGGCCCCGCGACTCGGCTTCGGGCTCGCCCGGCTGCCCTTCCTGCCCGTGTCGACGCAGCCCGCGGCGGACCCTGGGCCCCGCCCGGACGCCCCGCTGGTGTTCGCGTCGCAGGCGCGGGTGCCGCCGAGACGCTCCGAACGCGAGCACGTGCTGCGGGCCCTGGCGATGGCGCCGCCGGCGGTGGTGAAGCTGCGCGCGGGGGCGGGGGAGCAGCAGACCCACCACGAGGAGCACCCCTACGACGCCCTCTGGGCTGACCTTGTCGCCGGCGGCGCCGTCCCAGCCGGCGCGGTCACCTTCGCCACCGGTCCGATGATCGAGGCCGTCCGCGGCTCACGCGGGCTGGTCACGGTCTCCTCCACCGCGGCGCTGGAGGCCATCGCGCTGGGCCGGCCGCTGCTGGTGGCCGAGGACTTCGGGGTCTCCGCGGAGATGATCAACCTCGTCTTCGACGGTTCGGGCTGCCTCGGCCCGCTGTCCGCCCTGGCCACGGGCGGGCTGCGGATGCCCCGTCCCGAGTGGCTGGTGGACAACTACTTCCACCCCGACGAGGACTCCGACTGGCTGGTCCGGCTGTGGGGGCTGGTCCAGGCCCGGCGAGCCCGCCAGCTGCCGCCTGTCCCCGCCGGCCCGCCCACGACCGGTGCCGAGGTGGTGCGGCAGCACCTGCGCCTGGCGGTCTCCTCCACCCGCGGGATGGAGCGCGGCGTCCGGGTGCTGGCCGGTCTCAGGCTGGCGTCGCGCGGGCCGCGAGCACTCGGTCACAGAGCTCGCGGACGGCTCCGTGGCCGCCCGGGCGCTCGAGGACCAGCCGCGCCGCCGCCCGGACCTCCGGCCGGGCGTCCGACACCGCCACCGGCCAGCCCACCATGGCCAGCGGACCGAGGTCGTTGACGTCGTTGCCCAGGTAGGCGACGCGGGCCGGGTCCAGCCGGCGCTCGCCGAGCCAGGCCGTCAGCGCGGCGACCTTGTCGTCCACGCCCTGCAGCACCTCGACACCCAGCTTGGCGCCGCGGGCGCTGACCACGGGGTGGCGCTCCTTGGACACGATCAGCACCGGGATCCCGGCCGCCCGGAGGGCCGCCACCCCCATCCCGTCGGCGCGGCTGACCCGGACCTCCTCGTGGCCGTCCGCGTCCACCCAGGCGGCGTCGTCGGTGTGCACCCCGTCGAAGTCGGTGACGACGGCGTCGACGACGAGCGGCTCGGCAGCCGCCGTGGCCACCAGCGGTGCCAGCGCCCGCGCCATCGCGAGCTCGGTCATGGTGTCGATCTCCAGCGCCGTCGCCTCCGCCACGGAGACGGCGGCGGTGCGGCCGAAGAAGCGGTGACCGGCATCCCGGAACCCGGCGACGTCGAGCACGTAGAAGCCGCCCGTCTCGCGCCAGTCTGGCTCGCGGTCCTGACGCCGAGGCCGGCAGGCGGCGTCGTGGTTGACCCCGACCACGGTGCGGACACCGCCGTCGCCCCCCTGGGCCCGCCACACGAAGGCGTGGGTCTCGACGGCGGAGAAGACGGAGTCAGCGTGCCCGTCCGCGACCAGCGCGACGCCCGCGTCGAGGTCGGCGGGGTCCAGGAACGGGCTGGTGCACTGCACGAACAGCAGCGTCGTCGGCTCCTCCTCCAGCGCGTCGAGGGCGTGCAGCAGAGCCGACTCCGACGACGCGGTGTGCCCGGCCAGGGCCTCCGGGCGGCGCACGACCCGCGCTCCCGCGGAGCAGGCGGCCTCGGCGATCGCGTCGTCGTCGGTGCTGACGACCACCAGGTCCACCCGGCGGGCGGCCCGGCACGCCTGGACCGCCCGGACGACCAGCGGCACCCCGCCGACCCGGCGCAGGTTCTTGCCCGGCACGCCCTGGGAGCCCCCCCGGGCGGGGATGACGGCCACGGTCCGCGGCGGCTCTGGAGCGCTCATGTCACGGACGCTAGGCCGCGGACCTTGCGCCGACGTGAACAGCACATGTCGAGGCCCCCCGCTCCTGCACCCAGGAGCGGAGCCGCCCGGCTCAGCGGTTCGCGAAGGTCCTCGGGTCTGCGCCCAGGCGCACACCGGTGTCGACCTTGGCGAGCGTGGCCATGTCCTCGTCGCTCAGCTCGAAGTCGAAGAGCGCGATGTTCTCGGCGATGCGGCTCGGGGTGACCGACTTGGGGATCACCACGACGCCCAGCTGCAGGTGCCAGCGCAGCACCACCTGGGCGGGGGTTCGGCCCTTGGCGCTGGCGACCGCCTGGATGTGCTCGTTCTCCAGCACCCCCTTGCCCTGGCCGATCGGCCCCCAGGCCTCGGTGAGGATCCCGTGCTCGGCGTGGTAGGCGCGGAGCTCGGCCTGCGGGAACTGCGGGTGCAGCTCGACCTGGTTCACCGCGGGCACCACGTCGGTCTCGGCGGCCAGCCGCTCGAGGTGCTCGATCTCGAAGTTCGACACGCCGATGGAGCGGATCCGGCCGTCGGCCTGCAGCTTCTCGAGCGCGCGCCAGGTGTCGACGTACTGGTCGAACATCGGTTGCGGCCAGTGGATGAGCAGGAGGTCGAGCACCTCCAGGCCGAGCTTGTCCATGCTGGCGTCGAAGGAGGAGAGGGTCGTGTCGTAGCCCTGGTTGGCGTTGGCCACCTTCGTGGTGACGAAGACGTCCTCCCGGGCCACGTCGGAGGCGGCGAGGGCGGCGCCGACGCCCTCCTCGTTCCGGTAGCCCTGGGCGGTGTCGATCAGCCGGTAGCCCTCCTGCAGGGCGGTGGTCACCGCCACCTGGGTCTCGTCCTGCGGGATCTGGAAGACGCCGAACCCCAGCTGGGGGATCGTCCGGCCGTCGTTCATGGTCAGCGTGGGGACGTCAGGCATGGGGCAGAGGCTCCTCGTGGCTGGGCGGTCTCGGTACGTCCGACCCTAGCCACGTGAGGGGGCCGACCGTACGGCGGTCCAGCCCAGACGTCCGCTCCGGCGTGCGCGCTGGAGGGTCAGGTCCAGTACAGGAGCGGTGCCTGGGGGAACCGCGCGGTCAGCTCGGTGGTGAACCAGGACCGCATCTCGGCCATGGTCTCGCGCGGGTAGACGTACTTCACCCCGCCGAACTTCGACCGCTTCTGGGTGCGGGCGTCCTCGTCCATCTCCAGCTTGGTCTGGGGGTACCAGCCGAGCAGGACGTCCTTGCTGGCCGGGGTGAACCGGTGGGTGATGATCTCGGTGGTCAGGTCCAGGTCGGTGATCCCGTCGACGGCCAGGCCGACCTGGTCGAGCAGGTCGGCGTAGCCCTCGCGCCAGCCCGGGTAGGCCATCACCGGGGCGATCGTCAGCCCGACGCGGTAGCCGGCCTGGGCCATCGACCGCAGAGCGGCCAGCCGACCGGCCAGCGGGGAGGTGCCGCCGTCGAAGCGCCGGGCCAGGTCGGGAGCGTTGACCGAGAAGCGCACCCGGGTGCGGCGCTGGTGGTCCAGCCCCAGCAGGTCGGCCACGTCGTCGAACTTGGTGGTGAAGCGCAGCGACACGTCGTCGCCGTACATCCCGGCCCCGACCCGGCGGACGGCCTCGGCGAGCGACCCGGTGACGTGCTCGATGCCCAGCGGGTCGGTGTAGCAGGACAGCTCGAAGGTGGTGCCCTCGTGCCCCCGCTCGGCGGTGCCGCTGGTGACGGCGCCGCGGCCGGCATGGGTGGCGATGCCGGAGAGCACCTCGTCGAGGTTGGCGTAGACCCGGGTGACCGGAGGCCCGCTCAGCGACCCGGCCAGGTAGCAGTACTGGCAGTGCGCGGGGCAGCCCTTGGCCAGGTCGATCCGCCAGTCGGCGCTCGGCGGGATCGGCTGGGGCTTGAGCGCGCTGGGCGGGGCCACGACCACGGCCAGGGTGGTCTTGGCCCGGGCGTAGGTCTCGCGCTCGGTCTCGCCGCGCAGCCCGGTCAGCCGGTCGTTCGGCAGCAGGGTGATGTCCTCGACGCCGGCGGTCTCGCAGCGGCGCAGGATCTCGGCGGTGTGCGGCTGCTCGGCGGCCGCCCGGGTGACCAGGACGCGCTTGGGCGTCCAGAGCCGGGTGGGAGCGGGAGCGGTGGGGAGGTCGATCAGCGGGGCGGTCATCGAGGGGTACAACGCCCCTGCCCAGGCCGATCTTCCCGCCGCGGCTCACCCCAACCCGAGTTGTCAGCGCCGGTGGTCGCCGGGGCCACCACCGGCGCTGACAAGTCGGGAGGTCAGCCGCCCAGCGTTGCCGAGACCACCGCCCGGGCCTCCTCCTGCACCCGCGCCAGGTGCTCGGGTCCCTGGAAGGACTCGGCGTAGATCTTGTAGACGTCCTCGGTCCCGGACGGCCGGGCGGCGAACCACGCGGACGCCGTCGTCACCTTGAGGCCGCCGATGGCGGCGCCGTTGCCCGGGGCGCTCGTCAGCTTCGCGGTGATCGGCTCACCGGCCAGCTCGGTCGCCGCGACGGCCGACGGGTCGAGCTTGGCCAGCTTCGCCTTCTGCTCCCGGTTGGCGGGGGCGTCGACCCGGGCGTAGGCGGGGGAGCCGTGCTTCTCGGTCAGGGCGGCGTAGTGCTGGCTGGGGCTGAGCCCGGTGACGGCCTGGATCTCGCTCGCCAGCAGGGCCAGCAGGATGCCGTCCTTGTCGGTGGTCCAGGTGCTGCCGTCGCGGGCCAGGAACGACGCCCCGGCCGACTCCTCGCCGCCGAAGGCGATCTCGCCGCTGCGCAGCCCAGGCACGAACCACTTGAAGCCGACGGGGACCTCCAGCAGGGTGCGGCCGAGGTCGGCGGCCACCCGGTCGATCATCGACGACGACACCAGCGTCTTGCCGATCGCCGCGTCGGCCCGCCAGCCCGGCCGGTGCCCGTACAGGTACTGGATGGCCACCGCCAGGTAGTGGTTGGGGTTCATCAGGCCCGCGTCGGGGGTGACGATGCCGTGCCGGTCGGAGTCGGCGTCGTTGCCCGTCGCGATCTGGAACCGGTCCTTCTGGCCGATCAGGCTGGCCATGGCGTTCGGCGAGGAGCAGTCCATCCGGATCTTGCCGTCGGTGTCGAGGGTCATGAACGACCACTGGGGGTCGACCCTGTCGTTCACGACGGTGAGGTCCAGGCCGAGCCGGTCGGCGATGTAGTCCCAGTACTGGACGGCGGCGCCGCCCATCGGGTCGGCTCCGATCCTCACGCCGGCCTCGCGGATCGCGTCGAGGTCGAGGGCGTTCTCCAGGTCCTGGCAGTAGGCGCCGAGGTAGTCGAACCGGTGGAGGCGCTCGCTCACCTCGGCGAAGGGGCGGCGCCGGATCGGTGCCGGGTCGGCCAGCAGGTCGTTCGCGCGGGCGGCGATCACGCTGGTGGCGTCGGAGTCCGCGGGGCCGCCGTGGGGCGGGTTGTACTTGAAGCCGCCGTCGCGGGGCGGGTTGTGCGAGGGCGTGACGACGATGCCGTCGGCCGCGCGGGAGTCGCCGTCGGACAGGTCGGCGTTGTGCACGACGATGGCCCGCGACACCGCCGGGGTCGGGGTGAAGTCGTCGTCCCCCTCGCAGCGCACGTCCACGTCGTTGGCCAGCAGCACCTCCACGGCGGTCGTCCAGGCCGGCTTGGACAGCGCGTGGGTGTCCTTGCCGAGGTACAGCGGCCCGGCGATACCCTGCGCGGCCCGGTACTCCACGATCGCCTGGGTGGTGGCGGCGATGTGCGCGTCGTTGAACGCGGTGTCCAGGCTGGACCCCCGGTGACCGGAGGTGCCGAAGGCCACCTGCTGATCGGGGTCGGTCGGGTCGGGGACGAGGTCGAAGTACGCCGAGACCACGGCATCGACGTCGATGAGGTCTTCGGGGAGGGCCGGTTGACCGGCGCGCGGGTGAGCCATGACGGTCATTGTGCCCACCGACGTCCGCGAGCGGGAGAGGGCCCTGCCCGCCGTCCCCGCTGTCCGGGGACGGGGAAGAGGGCGCAGGCGTCGGAGGAGGTGCGGCAGGATGGAGCCCATGAGCTCGTCCAGCTTCAGCCGTGCCGGTGCCATCGACCTCTCCCAGCTCGCCGCGCGGGCCAAGCAGCCGCCGGCCGGTGCCGCCGGTGCCCCCGGAGCCCCGCGGGCCGGTGCGGGCTACGTCCTGGAGGTCACCGAGCAGACCTTCGAGGCCGAGACGATCCGGCGCTCGGTCAAGCACCCCGTCGTCGTCGAGCTCTACTCACCGCGGGTGGCGTCGGGACAGCAGCTGTCCGACGCGCTCGCCGCGATCGCCAACGCCTCCGAGGGCAAGTTCCTGCTGGCCCGTCTCAACGTCGACACCGCCCCCAGCATCGTCCAGGCGCTGCAGCTGCAGGCCGTGCCGACGGTGATCGCGCTCATCGGCGGGCAGGTGGCGCCCCTGTTCCAGGGCGTGCTCCCCCAGGCGGAGGTGCAGGCCTACCTCGACCAGCTGCTCACCGCGGCCGTGGCCAACGGCATCGTCGGCCGCGCCGACCCGGTGGGTGACCAGCCGTCCGCGGAGGCTGACGAGGACAGCGGTCCCGACCCGCGCTTCGCCGCCGCCGACGAGGCGATCGCGCAGGGGGACTTCGCCACCGCGCTCGCCGAGTTCGACCGGCTGCTGCAGGCCGACCCCGGCGACGCCGAGGCCAAGGCCGGACGGGCCCAGGCCGGCCTCTTCGCCCGGGCCTCGGCCCTGGACCCGCAGGCCGTGCTGGACACGGCGGCGACCTCGGCCGCCGTCGAGGACCAGCTGGCCGCGGCCGACGTCGAGATGCTGAGCGGCGAGGTCGAGCAGGCCTTCTCCCGGCTCATCGCCCTGGTCCGGCGGAGCGCCGGCGGCGACCGGGACACCGCCCGGCTGCGGCTGCTGGAGCTCTTCGAGACCCTGGGCAACGCCGATGAGCGCGTGCTCAAGGGCCGCCGCGACCTGATGTCCGCGCTGTTCTGACCCCGAAGGGCTCCATCGAGGGAGCCGGTCCTACGGTGCTCGGATGAGCCGTAGCGGAACCCTCGTCCTCGTCCCTGGTCTCTGGCTCACCGCCGACAGCTGGGCGCCGGTGGTGGCCGAGCTGGCCCGGCGGGGCCACCGAGCGGTCGTCCCCCGACTGCCGGGCGTCGACGACACCGCGGCCGGTGCCACCCTCGAGGACCAGCTGGCCGCCGTCCTCGCGGCCGTCGACGCGGTGGACCGGCCGGTCGTGGTCGGGCACTCGGCAGCGGCGGCGTTGGCCTGGCTGGCGGCGGACCGCCGCCCCCGCGACGTCGCCCGCGTCGTCCTGGTCGGCGGGTTCCCCGTCGCCGACGGCGACCGCTACGCCGACCTGTTCCCCGTCCGTGACGGGCTCATGCCCTTCCCCGGCTGGGAGCCCTTCGAGGGGCCGGACGCCGACGACCTCGACGACGCCGCCCGGCAGCGACTGGCCTCGGCCGCGGTGCCCGTCCCGGTCGGGGTCGCCCAGGCCACCGTGCGGCTGACCGACGAGCGCCGCTTCGCCGTCCCGGTCACGGTGGTCTGCCCCGAGTTCAGCCCGGACGACGTCCGGTCCTGGCTCGAGGCGGGGGAGCTGCCCGAGCTCGAGCGGGCCGCGGACGTCACCTTCGTCGACCTCGGCTCTGGCCACTGGCCGATGCTCAGCCGACCGGTCGAGCTTGCCGAGGTGCTCGGCGCGCTCGTCCCGGCCGGCTGAGGCGGGAGTCGCTCAGCCCTTGGTGCGGCGCCCGCGGGTGCCGCTGGCGGGTGCCCCGGGGGCCTGCTCGACCGACGTCTCGGCGGCCGAGGCCGGCGGGGCGACGGCAGCCTTGTTCTTGGCGTCCGGCCGTGCGGCCGACGCCGTCCCGGCGGTGGCCGCCGGCTGCGAGGGCTTGCTGTCGGTCCTCGAGCGCGCCGTGCGACGGGGTGCGGTCGACGCCCGGTCGTCGTCGCCGCCCCCCTCCGGGGTGGCGCTCTTGCGAGCGCGGGTGCGCCGGGGCGAGGCCTGCTTCGCCGCAGCGAGCGTGCCCGCCCCGACCTCGGCCTCGTCGGCCGAGCCCTTCTCGGGGGCGGTCGCCAGCCGGAACCAGACCGAGCCCAGCGGCGGGATGGTCACCGTGGCCGACGCCGGGTAGCCGTGCGAGGGGACCGGCCCCGCGGCGACCCGACCCAGGTTGCCGAACTGCCCGGAGCCGTCGTAGGTCTCGGCGTCGGTGTTGAGGATCTCCTCCCAGACCCCCTCGACCGGCAGCCCGATCCGGTAGTCGGGGCGGGGCTCGGCGGAGAAGTTCGCCACGCAGGCGACCATCTGGCCCTCCCCGTCGTAGCGCAGGAAGGAGAAGACGTTGCCGCCGTGGTCGTCCGCGCTGATCCAGGAGAACCCGGCCGGGTCGGTGTCCAGCCGGTGCAGGGCGGGGTGGCTCTGCTGGATGGCGTTCATGTCCTTGATGAGCCGCTGCACCCCGCGGTGGCCCCAGTCCGCGCTCTGCTCCCAGTCGAGGCTGCGCTGCTCGGAGAACTCGCGCCGCTGGCCGAACTCGGTTCCCATGAAGAGCAGCTGCTTGCCCGGGTGGCTCCACATGAAGGAGTAGAAGGCCCGCAGGGTGGCGAACTTGCGCCACTCGTCCTCCGGCGCCCGCTCGAACATGGAGCCCTTGCCGTGCACGACCTCGTCGTGGCTGATCGGCAGGATGTAGTTCTCCGAGTAGGCGTACGCCATGGCGAACGTCATCTCGTGGTGGTGGTACTGCCGGTAGACCGGCTCCCGGCCCAGGTAGCGCAGGGAGTCGTTCATCCACCCCATGTTCCACTTGAAGCCGAAGCCCAGGCCGCCGGCGTCGACGGCGCGCGTGACTCCCGGCCACGAGGTCGACTCCTCGGCGATCATCATGATCCCGGGCTTGCGCGCGTAGTTGTGCTGGTTCACCCGCTGCAGGAGCTCGACGGCCTCGAGGTTCTCGTTGCCGCCGTACTTGTTGGGGATCCACTGGCCGTCGTTGCGGGAGTAGTCCAGGTAGAGCATGGAGGCGACGGCGTCGATCCGCAGGCCGTCGATGTGGAACTCCTCCAGCCAGTAGTAGGCGTTGGAGAGCAGGAAGCTCTGCACCTCGTTGCGTCCGAAGTTGAAGATGTAGGAGCCCCAGTCGGGGTGCCAGCCGAGCTTGGGGTCCTCGTGCTCGTACAGGGCCGTGCCGTCGAAGCGCTGCAGCGCCCACGGGTCGGTGGCGAAGTGGCCGGGGACCCAGTCGACGATCACGCCGATCCCGGCGCGGTGGAGGCTGTCGACCAGGTGGCGGAACTCGTCGGGGGAGCCAAAGCGCGAGACCGGGGCGAAGTACCCGGTCACGTGGTAGCCCCAGGAGCCCTCGTAGGGGTGCTCCGCGACGGGCATCAGCTCCACGTGGGTGTATCCCTGCCAGCTGACGTACTCGACCAGCTGCTCGGCCAGCTCGAGGTAGCTCAGGCCCCGGCGCCAGGAGCCGAGGTGCACCTCGTAGACGCTGACGGGCTCGGTGTGCTGAGCCTTCTGCCCGCGGTACCACAGCCACTCGTCGTCACCCCAGGTGTACTGGCTGTTGTAGACGATGGACGCCGTGTGCGGGGCGGCCTCGCAGAAGCGGGCCATCGGGTCGGCCTTGAGCCGCCAGACCCCGTCGGTGCCGAGCACCTCGAACTTGTAGAGCGAGCCGGTCCCGACGCCCTCCACGAACAGGGCCCACACTCCGGAGCCGGGGACCAGGTGCATCTGCCCGGCGTCGCCGTTCCAGCCGTTGAAGTCGCCGACCAGCCGCACGGTCTGGGCGTTGGGCGCCCAGACCGAGAAGCGGGTCCCGCGGAGCTCCCCCCGCTCGGAGTCGTGCACCGTCGCCTCGACCGCCCCGAGCCGTCGCCAGCACTCGGTGTCGTGACCGCCGTGGAACCCGCTCAGGATCTCCCCGGTCAGTCCTGCGCTGAGATCGAACGCCATGAGGTGCTACTCCTTCGTGTCGGCCGGGCGCTGTGCGCCCGCGTCCGGGTGGGCGGCCATGGCCGCAGTGTCCGTGGGGCTGGGGTCCTGGGGGGTGGCGCCGGTCAGGGCGGCCAGGGCGCCGAGGGGGATCGCTACCCACTCGGGTCGGTTGCGGACCTCGTAGACGACCTCGTAGACGGCCTTGTCCGCCTCGTAGGCCCGCAGGGTGCCGGCGTCGGCGGGGTCCAGGGGTCCGCCCGCGTAGCCGGTGAGGAACGCATCGCGGCACGCGGTCGCCCAGGCCCGGCTCCCCGGACCCGGGACGCTGGCCGCGGCGTAGTCGAACGAGCGCAGCATGCCGGCGATGTCGCGCCACACGCTGTCGGGCGCGGCCCGCTCGGCCAGCGACTTCACGGGCTCGCCCTCGAAGTCGATGATCTTCCAGCCGCGCGGGGTGTGCAGGGTCTGGCCGAGGTGGAAGTCGCCGTGCACCCGCTGGAGGTCCAGCTGCCGCTCGGCCAGGGCGTCGAAGACCGCCGTCAGGCCCGTGCGGTGCTCGGCCAGCGCGGGAGCGACCGCCTCCGCGGCCTCCAGCCGGGCCGCCATCACCGCGGCGACCTCGGTCCCCGGCGCCCGCTCGGTGGGAAACGCCTTCCGCAGGGCCACGTGGGTCTCGGCCAGGGCCTGGCCGAGGGACTGCGCCTCGGCGGTGAAGTCTGTACCCGACCGGAGGGCCTGCAGCGCGAGGTCCCAGCCGTCGGTCGCCTCGGCCAGCTTCTCCACCACCATGGCCAGGTCGGCGGCGACGGTGCTGGACGCCCCGTCGGGGTCGGTCCGGGTCCAGCGGGCCTCGGCCCAGCCGAACAGCCGGGCGACGTCGCTCGTGCCGCTCCGCGAGAGCGCGTCGTGCACCTCGATGTCCAGGTTCCGGCCCAGCTCCAGGCGCCGGAACAGCTTGAGCATCGCCACCTCACCGAACATGACCGAGGTGTTGCTCTGCTGGCCGCGGAAGACCGACGGCTCGAGATCGGCGGTCAGCCCCTCCGCCGCGCTGAGCCGGAACGCGATCTCGGCCCCGGAACCACCCACCTGCCGCTCCTCGAGCAGGGCGCGGAGCAGCACCGAGGCCGCCGCCCTGTCCTGGGTGGCGTCGGAGGCGACGACCGGGCCGAGCTCGGGGTCGGTCCAGCGGCCGATCTCGGCCTCGTGCGGCTCGTCCTGCGTCGCCGGCCGGTAGGAGACCGCCAGCTGGTACAGGTCGCGCGGTGCGCCCGGGTGCCGGCCGTCCTCGGTGCGTCGTCGTCCACGGCAGCGTCGGGGTGGGCGACCTCGACGACCTCCATCCGGACAGCGGGGGCGTCGGCGTCGCCCGGCAGGTCGGTGAGCCAGGGCAGCGGCGTCACCGCCACCACGACGGTCCGGCGGCCCTTGCCGCCGAACCAGCGAGCCCCCGTGATGTGGCGGAGCAGCTGCTCGGCGACGTCGGGGTCCAGGGCCGGGTTCACCGGCCGGTGGTGGTGCTGGCCGGGGCGGGACCGTCGGCGCTCGGCTCGGGCGCCGGGCCGACCTCGGCGGCGGCGGTGACCGGCGCGGCCCCGGGCCGACGGCCCGGCTGGACGATGCTCAGGATGTGCGCCGGGTCGTCCACGGTCAGCCGGACGAACGCGCGCTGGCCCCAGCGCCAGACCTGCCCGGTCAGCTCCTCGTGCACCAGGAAGACGTCGGCGGCACCGAGCCCGAGGGCCTCCATGTCGAGGACGATCTCGGTCTCGACCGTGTGCAGCGGGTCGAGGTTCACCACCGTCAGCACGACGTCGTCGCCGGAGCGCTTGGAGTACACGATCACGCTCTCGTGCGGGGCGTGGTGGAAGTGGAGGTTGCGCAGCTGCTGCAGCGCGGGGTGCTCACGTCGGATGGCGTTGAGCGTGCCGAGCAGCAGGTTGAGGTTCTCCCCGCTGGCCTCGGCCGCCTCCCAGTCCCGCGGGCGGTACTGGAACTTCTCCGAGTCCAGGTACTCCTCGCGTCCGGGGGCCAGCACGGCGTTCTCGAACAGCTCGAACCCTGAGTACACCCCCCAGGTCGGCGCCGTGGTGGCCGCGAGCACCGCCCGGATGGTGAAGGCGGTCTTGCCGCCCCACTGCAGGAACGTGGGCAGGATGTCGGGGGTGTTGACGAAGAAGTTGGGCCGGAAGAAGGCGTCGGACTCGCACGTCAGCTCGGTGAGGTACTCCTCGAGCTCCCACTTCTCGTTGCGCCAGGTGAAGTAGGTGTAGCCCTGGTGGAAGCCGGACTTGCCGAGCGCGTGCATCATCGCCGGCTTGGTGAAGGCCTCGGCCAGGAAGATCACGTCGGGGTCGGTCCGGCGCACCTCGGCCATCAGCCAGGCCCAGAAGTCGACGGGCTTGGTGTGCGGGTTGTCGACGCGGAAGATCCGGACGCCGTGACTCATCCAGAGCTTGAGGATGCGCAGGCTCTCGAGGTAGATGCCGTCGCGGTCCCGGTCGAAGTTGATGGGGTAGATGTCCTGGTACTTCTTCGGCGGGTTCTCGGCGTAGGCGATGGACCCGTCCGCGCGCTGAGAGAACCACTCCGGGTGGTCGGTGACCCAGGGGTGGTCCGGGGAGGCCTGCAGGGCGAAGTCGAGGGCGATCTCCAGCCCGAGGGACTTGGCCTTGGCCACGAACCGGTCGAAGGAGTCGAAGTCCCCGAGGTCGGGGTGGATCGCGTCGTGCCCGCCCTCGACGTTGCCGATGGCCCAGGGTGAGCCGGGATCGGCCGGGCCGGGGGTCAGGGTGTTGTTCGGGCCCTTGCGGAAGCTCGTGCCGATCGGGTGGATGGGCGGGAGGTAGACGACGTCGAAGCCCATCGCCGCCGCGGCCTCGAGCCGCTCGTGGGAGCTGTCGAAGGTGCCGGAGACCCAGGTGCCGGTGTCCGGGTCGAACGTGGCGCCCTGGGAGCGCGGGAAGAACTCGTACCAGGAGGCGAACAGTGCGGCCTTGCGGTCGACGAAGACGGGGTAGTCGGGGCTGGGGGAGACCAGCTCGCGCGGCCCGTAGACGGCCATCGCCGCGCGGACGTCCTCACCCAGGACGTCCTCGAGGCGGTCCTCGACCTGCTGGGCGGAGTCCAGGGCGACCTCGGCGTCACGGAGCAGGGCCGCGACCGCGGAGTCACCGGCGGCGTCGGCGCGCTCGGCGGCGCCCGCGAACAGGGCCGTCCCCTCGGTGCAGACCAGGGCGACGTCGATGCCCGCCGGGATCTTGATCTCGGCGTTGTGGACCCAGGTCTCCCACGGGTCGTCCCAGCCCTCGACGCGGAAGGTCCACCGGCCCTCGGTCTCCAGGGTCACCTCGGCGGCCCACCAGTCGAAGCCGGCCGGGGTGGTGGGGTGCATCGGCTCGACGCGCTCGTTCCCGTCGGGGTCGGTGAGCACGACGGAGGCGCCGACGGCGTCGTGACCCTCGCGGAACACGGTGGCCCGGACGGCGAACGCCTCGCCGACGCTGGCCTTGGCCGGGTAGGCCCCGCCCTCGATGACGGGGGACACCTTGGTGACCGGGATCCGGCCGAAGGCAGTGCCACGCTCGGGCGGGCTCACGACGACGGTGGACGGCGAACCGTCGTCGGCGGTGGGGACGCTGGTTCCAGGGCTGGCGGTGGTCACGGGGCCAAACCTAGCGGTACCGCGGGTCCGGAGCCGATCCGGTGCGCACCGCGGATCAGCCCGGCGGAGAGCCCGGACCTAGGTGCGCAGGACGACGCGGAGGACGCGTGCCGGAGGTCCGGAGGGCGCCAGACCCGGACGTCCGCCCACTCCCGGCCCCGCGCCGCTAGGGTGCCTGGGTGCGTGCCATCCGTCGATTCAACGTCCGTCCCGTGCTGCCCGAGGTGCTGAAGCCCCTGGGCGACCTGGCGCGCAACCTGCGCTGGTCCTGGCACCCCGAGACCGAGGAGCTCTTCCGCTCGGTCGACCCCGAGCTGTGGGGCTCGAGCGGGGGTGACCCCATCCGGCTGCTGGCCGACGTCCCCGTGGAGCGCCTCCAGACCCTGTCGGGGGACAAGAAGTTCCTCAAGAACCTGCGGGGCATCCAGGCCGACCTCGCCGACTACCTCAACGGCGACCTCTGGTACCAGTCCTGGGCGGCCGAGCACCCCGGTGCACCGCAGGGCATCGGCTACTTCTCCCCCGAGTTCGGCATCACCGAGGTGCTGCCGCAGTACTCCGGGGGCCTCGGCATCCTGGCCGGCGACCACCTGAAGACGGCCTCCGACCTGGGCGTGCCGATCATCGGCGTGGGCCTGCTCTACCGCCAGGGCTATTTCCGCCAGTCGCTCAACGCGGCCGGCTGGCAGCAGGAGCGCTACCCCCTGCTCGACCCCAACGCGCTTCCCCTGACGCTGCTGCACGACGGCGACGGCCCCCTGCGCATCGAGGTCCCGCTCGGGGGCCGCACCCTGCACGCGCAGGTCTGGGTGGCCCAGGTCGGCCGGGTGCCGCTGCTGCTGCTCGACTCCGACGTGGAGGCCAACGCCGGAGCGGAGCGGGAGACGACCGACCGGCTGTACGGCGGCGGGAGCGACCACCGGCTCGCCCAGGAGGTGCTGCTCGGCATCGGTGGCGTGCGCGCCATCCGCGCCTACTGCCGGGTCACCGGTGCGCCCGCACCCGAGGTGTTCCACACCAACGAGGGCCACGCGGGCTTCCTCGGGCTCGAGCGCATCCGCGAGTACATGAACGACGGGATGGACTTCGACACCGCGCTCGAGCGCTGCCGCGCCGGCACCGTGTTCACCACCCACACCCCGGTCCCGGCCGGGATCGACCGCTTCCCGCACCCGCTGATGGTCGACCAGTTCTCCCACTTCGACGCCGTCCCCCTCGACCGCGTGCTCGCGCTGGGCAGCGAGGACTACGAGGGCGGGGACCCCCACATGTTCAACATGGCGGTGATGGGCTTCCGGCTCGGTCAGCGCGCCAACGGCGTCTCCCTGCTGCACGGGGAGGTCTCCCGGGGCATGTTCCAGGGCCTGTGGAGCGCGTTCGACACCACCGAGGTGCCGATCAGCTCGATCACCAACGGCGTCCACCACCACACCTGGGTGCACAACCAGCTGCTCGAGCTGCTGGAGGCGCCCTCGGGCAGCAAGGCCTCCGGGGTCGTCGACGGCTACGACTGGAACGCGCTGGCCAAGGTCCCCAGCAAGACCATCTGGGACTTGAAGCGGACCATGCGCGCCGAGCTCGTGGCGATGACCCGCACCCGGCTCACCGAGAGCAGCCTGGGCCGGGGTCTGGGGGCGGAGTGGGTCGACGAGGTGCTCGACCCCGGCGTCGTCACCTTCGGGTTCGCCCGCCGGGTGCCCTCCTACAAGCGGCTGACCCTGATGCTGCGCGACCCGGAGCGGCTCAAGGCCCTGCTCACCGACCCCGACCGGCCGATCCAGATCGTCATCGCCGGGAAGTCCCACCCCGCCGACGAGGGCGGCAAGGCGCTCATCCAGCAGATGGTCCAGTTCGCCGACCACGAGGACGTCCGGCACCGGATCGTCTTCCTGCCCGACTACGACATCTCGATGGCCAAGCCGCTCTACCCGGGCTGCGACGTCTGGATGAACAACCCCTTGCGCCCCTACGAGGCGTGCGGGACGTCGGGGATGAAGGCGGCGCTCAACGGGGCGGCGAACCTCTCGATCCGCGACGGCTGGTGGGACGAGTGGTACGACCCGGCGTTCGGGTGGGAGATCCCCTCGGCCGAGGGCATCGACGACCCCGACCAGCGCGACGACCTCGAGGCGCGCGCCCTGTACGACATCATCGAGAACGAGATCGTGCCCCGCTTCTACGACGTCGACTCCGACGGCGTCCCGGAGCGCTGGGTGCAGATGATCCGTGACACCGTCGCCGGCCTCGGCCCCAAGGTGCTGGCCTCGCGGATGGTGCGCGACTACGTCACCCAGCTGTACGGACCGGCGGCTGCCTCGACCCACGCCCTGGAGAACGTCGACGGCGGTGCCGAGGGCCTGGCCCAGTGGAAGCGCCGGGTCCGCGCGGCCTGGGCGGGGGTCCAGGTCGACCACGTCGAGAGCCTCGACGGCGACCAGCTCGAGGTGGGCACCAAGCTCCACGTCAGCGCGCTGATCCGGCTCGGCGACCTCAGCCCCAACGACGTCGACGTGCAGCTGGTCACCGGCCGGCTGGACTCCGACGACCAGCTCCGTGACCCGCGGGTGAGCCCGTTCCCCACCGGCACCGACGTCGGCGAAGGCCTCCGTCGCTACGAGGGCTGGGTCGAGGCCCGGCGCTCCGGGGCGATCGGCTACACCGTCCGGGTGGTCCCGCACCACCCGCACCTGGCCAACCAGGCTGAGATGGGCCTGGCCACGCTGCCGGCCGACCTCCCGACGCCGCCCTCGGCCGGGCCGGTCTGACCGCTGGGTGAATCCCGTGAGGACTTCGACCGCGACGACGCGGTCGAAGTCCTCACGTGAGCGTCCCCTCAGCCCTGCAAGGGGCCGCTACCTGATCTCGTAGAAGCGCAGGTAGCTGAACTGCGCGACCTCGCCCTCCTGCTCACCGCCGTGGGCGATGAGGCCGATCTTCGGGTTGGCGCTCGCGGCGAAGGTCCACACCGCGCCCCAGGTCCAGGTGCGGCCGTCCCGGCTGATCGCCGCCCGGTAGAGGTGCTCACCGGCCGCATTGCGCGTGTGGGCCAGGCGCATCCACATCGTGGGGGCGGGCGTCCCGATGATCGCCCCACCGAAGCTGGTCCGACCATCCGGGGCGGCCGCGACCTCTCGACCGAACTCGACCTGACGGGTGTTCCAGATGGCCACCGAGGACAGGCGCGCGAAGTCGTCGTCGTCCTCGTAGGCGATCAGACCGGCCTGCTGGAAGTTGCGGACCGTGGTCTCCCCGAGGTCCAGCCGGAGCTTGGTCTGGGCGATCCAGTTCCCCGTGGGCGTGCGGTCGCTGAGCAGGACGGAGGCGTTGTTGCCCTCCCCGACGAGGTCGGCGGCCTGCAGCGGCCAGCTCAGCCGTCCGTCACGGACCGTCGCGTCCGGGTCACGTCGGACCCAGGTCCAGTCGTCCTCATCGAGGGGACCGTTGAAGCTCTCGGACCGGATCAGGGCTCCGGTCCGGGGCACCGCGACCAGCCGCTTCGCCTCGACGGCGAGCCGCCGGAGCGAGACGTTGTCCACCACCGCCTGCTGGCTCGACAGCCGCAGCGGGGCGGAGCGCAGCCGCAGGTCGCCGTCGGTCAGCCGGACCTCGGCGAACGGGTCGTTCAGGTCGTCCTCGCTCAGCTGGGCGAGCACGTGGGTGCCGTTGACCTCGACCACCAGGGTGTTCCAGCGGTCGCTGTCCAGCTCGATGTCGTCCGAGCTGGTGATGGTCGAGCGTCCCGTGCCCGAGCGGACGGTGAGCCGACCGGCGGCCTGGTCCACCCGCACGCGCACCCGGTCCTGGCCTCGGCCCAGGGAGACCTCCAGCGGCTGCTCGGCCAGCAGGTCCAGTCGCAGCCGGACGGAGCTCCCGGTCACCTCCTCGGTGGTCCGGGCGGAACCCTCGAGCAGTGCGGTCCGCCCGGCCTGGCGGTCACGCGGGCCTGCTTCGAGACCGCGGAAACCCTTGGCCGCGGGGTTGGCCGACCGGATGCCGAGGTCGGTCCCGGTGACCGGCGCCGGCTGCGGGGTGTCGCTGGGCCCGGCGCCGGCACGGGTCCGTGGCCACCCGCCGATCCAGTCGAGCCGGTCGATCAGCATGGGCCGCCGGTTGACGCCGAAGGGCTCGTCCAGCCAGGGCTCGTTCCGGTCGAGCGCGTGGTAGACCACGAAGTCCCGCCCGGCGTGGTCGGTGGCGATGGCGTGGTGCCCGGCACCGATCCAGCGGTTGCCGTTCTGGGTGGTCATGATCGTGCCGCCCGCCCTCGATGCGGTCAGCGAGATCCCGTCGGCGTCGACGAAGGGACCCATCGGCGAGCGCGACCGCCCGGAGAACAGCGAGTAACCGGTGCTGGGTCCGGCGCAGCAGTTGGCCGAGGAGCCCATGAAGTAGTAGTAACCGCCGTGGCGGACGACGTAGCTGCCCTCGAACTTGTCGTTGATCGCCACCTGCTGGGGTTCCCCGACCGCGCGCAGACCGTCGTCGCTGACCCGGGTGACGAACACCCCGCCGTTGTAGCTGCCGTAGTAGAGGTAGCGCTTGCCGTCGACGTCGGTGAACCCGCTGGGGTCGAAGGTCCACAGGTAGCCGCCGTTCCCGGCGCGCGGGGCGACCACCGGGGCGTTGCCCGGGGTCCAGGGACCCGTCGGGGTGGGCGACGTGGCGACGCCGATCGCCGAGTCGTCGGGCCGGCCCTCGCCCTCGTCAGCCGTGGTGTCGGTGACGGTGTAGTAGATGACGTACTGGCCGTCGATGTAGCGGATGTCCGGTGCCCACAGACCCGACTCCGGCGTGGCCCAGCTCGGCCGGTTGGTCTCGTCGAAGACGGTGCCCCGGTAGTCCCAGTCCACGAAGTTCCGGGTCCGCGCGATGTGCATGATGCCCGGGGCGTCACCGGCCCGGAGCGGGTCGGCGGTGGAGTAGGCGTACCACCAGCCGTCCTTGGCCTCGATGATCGACGGGTCCGCGAACGTGTCGGCGAACGACCGGCTCACCGGGTTCTGGTACGTGCGGGTCGCCGGCGCCGCGGTGGCCTGCGGCGCGCCGACCAGGGACAGCGCGGTGAGCGTGGACGCCAGCAGGGCGACGGCGCGGAGGTGGCGTCGTCGTCGGCGGCGCGAGGTCCTGACCGGTCGCGGGGTGGCGGTCGGGGGGTGCTGATCTTCGTTGATCAAGGGGACTCCTTCGTCGTCCTGCACGGCTCAGCGATGCGGTCCGGACGGACCGTGCCCGGGGATCCGAGGCCCACGCCCGAGGCCGCTGGCCCACGCTAACCCCTCGCCTCCGGGCCCGTGAGGCCGCTCGGCTCTAGCCGGGTCCGGCAGGCTCCTGGTCCGCGGCCAGCTCGGCAACCACCTCGTCGAGGGCGGCGCGGGCCGCCGGCTCGAAGAGCGGGATCGAGGCGAAGCCGTGGATCGCGTCCGGGTAGACGACACGCCGGACCGGCACGCCGTCGGACTCCAGCGCCTCGGCGTAGCGCAGGCCGTCGTCGCGCAGCGGGTCCTGGCCGGCGACGACCACCAGGGTGCGGGGCAGGTCGGTCTTGTCGGGCGCGTGCAGCGGGCTCACCCAGGGGTCAGCGGGGTCCAGGCTGTCGGGCCGGCCCTGGGGGACGTAGCGGCGGCCGAACCAGTCCAGTGAGCGGCGCTGCAGCATCGGGGCGTCGGGCAGCTCCTCGATCGAGGGTGAGGAGAGCGTCAGGTCGGTGATCGGGTACAGCAGCAGCTGGGCAGGCCAGGGCGGGCCAGGACGGGTCGGCCCGGTGCCGGTCGCGCGCGGCCAGGGCCACCAGCGCGGCCAGGTTGCCGCCGGCGCTCTCGCCCATCACCGAGACCTGCTCGGGGTCACAGCCCAGCCGGGCGGCGTGCTCCACCAGCCACCGCGTGGCCAGCCAGCAGTCGGTGAACGGGCCGGGGGCCGGGTGCTCGGGGGCCAGCCGGTAGTCGACGGAGGCCACCGTCACCGGCAGCCGCCCGGCCAGGTTGCCGCAGAGCCAGTCGCTGGCCGTGAGGTTGCCGTACACGAAGCCGCCGCCGTGGAAGTTGACCACCAGCGGGGTCGGGCCCCGCTCGCCGGAACGGCGGTAGAGCCGCACGCGGACCCGCGCGCCCTCGACCGGGACCGAGAGGTCCTCCAGCTCCACGTCGCGCCCGACCGGACCCAGCACCACGCGGGCCAGCCGCCGGGGCAGCTCGCGCCGGACCCCGTTCAGGTAGGCGGCCGTCGGCGGGTCCGGCTTGGGCAGGCGGCGCAGGGCCCCGACCAGCAGGCGCGTGCGGAGGTTCACCCCGGCGGGACCGCTCAGTCGACCTGGAGGACGACGACCGTGCGGCCGGGCAGGTCCAGGGAGGAGCCGGCGGACAGCTTGTCGTTGGGCAGCTCGTGCGGGCTGCGCCGACGTGGCGACGACGGTGTACGTGTGCGCCCAGGGGTCCTCGGGCAGCACCACCCGGACGGGATCGGCGCCGGCATGCATCCAGATGAGGAAAGCCGCGTCCTGCTCCCGGTCGGGGTCGTCCTCGGCCAGGTAGATGCCGAGCGTGCGGCGGGTGCCGTCGTGCCAGTCCTCCGCGGTCATCTCCTTCGCCGACGCCGCCGAACCAGGCGAGGTTCTTCCGGCCGGTGGCCTTGCCGGTGGGGTCCAGCAGGGGCTCGCCGTGCCGGTAGGCGGTCCGACGGAACACCGGGTGCTCGGCGCGCAGCTCGAGCAGCCGGCGGGTGAGGTCGTGGAGGTCCGCCCCACTGCTGCGCGGTGTCCCAGTGCATCCAGGAGATGGGGGAGTCCTGGCAGTAGGCGTTGTTGTTGCCCTGCTGCGTCCGGCCCAGCTCGTCGCCGGCGGTGAGCATCGGCACGCCGTTGGCGAGCAGCAGCGTGGCCATCAGGTTCTGCGCCTGGCGGTGGCGCAGGGCGTTGACCCGCCCGTCGTCGGTCTCGCCCTCGACACCGCAGTTCCAGGAGCGGTTGTCGTCGGTGCCGTCACGGTTCGACTCCCCGTTGGCCCCGTTGTGCTTGACGTCGTAGGTGACGGAGTCGCGCAGGGTGAAGCCGTCGTGGGCGGTGATGAAGTTGATGCTCGCCTCCGGCGCCCGGTCGGCGAAGATGTCGGGCGAGCCGACCAGCCGCTGCGCCAGCTCGGCGACCCCGTGGGTGTTGCCGCGCCAGAAGTCGCGGACGTAGTTGCGGAACCGGTCGTTCCACTCGCTCCAGCCCGCACCGAACGCACCCAGCTGGTAGCCGTAGGGCCCCAGGTCCCAGGGCTCGGCGATCAGCTTGACCCGGCTCAGCACCGGGTCCTCCCGCAGCGCTTGCTTGAAGGCGTGGTCCTGGTCGACGTGGTGCTGCTCGTCGCGCAGCAGAGAGGTGACGAGGTCGAAGCGGAAGCCGTCGACACCCATCTCGGTCACCCAGTAGCGCAGCGAGTCCAGCACCAGCCGCAGCACCCCCGGCTCGGAGGTGTCGACGGAGTTCCCGCAGCCGGTCACGTCGTAGTCGTTGCGCTGGTCGTCGGTCAGCCGGTAGTAGCCGAGGTGGTCCAGCCCGCGGAAGGCCAGCGTCGGACCCTCGTGGCCGCCCTCCCCGGTGTGGTTGTAGACGACGTCGAGGATGACCTCGATGCCCGCGTCGTGGAGGGCCGACACCATCTCCTTGAACTCGCGGACCTGCTGGCCCAGCGTGCCCACCGAGCCGAAGGCGGCGTGCGGGGCGAAGTAGCCGAGGGTGTTGTAACCCCAGTAGTTCGAGAGCCCGCGGCTGATCAGGAACGGCTCCGACACGAACTGGTGCACGGGCAGCAGCTCGACGGCGGTGACGCCGAGGTCCAGCAGGTGCTGGACGACGGCCGGGTAGGCCAGACCGGCGTAGCTGCCCCTCAGGTGCTCCGGGACGGCCGGGTGCAGCCGGGTGAACCCTTTGACGTGCAGCTCGTAGATGACCGAGCGCTCCAGCGGCACCGGCTGGGCGATGGGCGTCGGCGGAGGGCTGTCGGGGACCACGACGCTCAGCGGCACGGAGGCGTAGGAGTCGGTGCTGTCGAGCTCGAAGTTCGAACCCGGCATGTGGTCGAGGATCGGCCCGGAGTAGTCGACGCCACCCGTCACCGCGCGGGCGTACGGGTCGAGCAGCAGCTTGGCCGGGTTGAAGCGTGCCCCGGAGGCCGGGTCCCAGGGTCCGTGCACCCGGTAGCCGTAGCGCTGCTCCGCACCGACCCCGGGCAGGTGGGCGCTCCACACGCCGTCGGCCCCCAGCGCGAGGTCGACGTTGGTCTGGCGGCGGTCCTCGCCCACCAGGGCCAGCTCGACCCGGGTGGCCCGGGGGGCCCACAGGCCGAAGGTGGTTCCGCCGTCGCGCACGTGGGCGCCGAGCAGAGAGGTGTCAGCCGGGACGGGGAGCGCGGCGGTGGTGTTCATGGCGAGGCTCTCGGCTTGGGCTGGCACGGTCGCTGGGCGGTCCTGATGAGCGGGCGCAGGACGGTCTGACACCGTTGTCACGGGATGGATCGTGCACAAAGGTTACCCCGGCCGGCGAGCTGAGGGTCCCTTCGCGCGGAATCCGTCCGCCCGGCCGGCGCTAGGGTCACGACATGAGCGACGGCACCACCCCGACCGAGCACGTCCGGCTGGAGGTCCGCGACGGGGTGGCCCTGCTGAGGCTCGACCGGCCGAGGATGAACGCGCTCGACGCCGCCATGCAGCGCCGGATCGGCGTGCTCGCGCAGGAGTGCGGCACCCGCGGCGACGTGGCGGCGGTCGTGCTGACCGGCGGGGAGCACGTGTTCGCCGCCGGGGCCGACATCGTGGAGATGCGGCGGCTCTCACACGCGGACATGGTGGCCCACTCGGGCGTGCTGCAGGCGGCCTTCACGGCGGTGGCCCGGATCCCGAAGCCCGTGGTCGCCGCCGTGCACGGGTACGCCCTCGGCGGGGGCTGCGAGCTGGCCCTGTGCGCCGACCGGCGGATCGCGGCGGAGGACGCCACCCTCGGCCAGCCCGAGATCAAGCTGGGCCTCATCCCCGGGGCGGGCGGCACCCAGCGCCTCGCCCGGCTGATCGGCCCCAGCCGGGCCAAGGACCTCATCCTCACCGGTCGCGCGGTCGGCGCGGCTGAGGCGCTCGCGATCGGCCTGGTCGACCAGGTGCTGCCGGCGCCGGACGTGCTCCCGGCGGCGGTGGCCTGGGCCGCGCAGTTCGTCGGCGGTCCGGCCCTGGCCCTGCGCGCGGCCAAGGAGTGCGTCGACCGGGGCGGTGAGGTCGATCTCGACACCGGGCTGGAGATGGAGCGGGCGCAGTTCGCTGCCCTGTTCGCCACCGAGGACCGGACGACGGGGATGCGTTCCTTCGTCGAGCAGGGACCCGGCCAGGCTCGCTTCGCGGGTCGCTGACCGCGTCCTCGGGACGGCCGCCGGCGCCGGCCACTGACTACGATGGCGGCGTCAGGTCCCGGTGCAGGGTCCTGCGCCCACTCGCGAAGCGGAGCAGCAGATGAAGATCCTCGTCCTGGTCAAGCACGTGCCGGACGCGACCGGCGAGCGGACCTTCGCCGCCGACGGCACCGTCGACCGCGAGGCCGCCGACGGCCTGCTCTCCGAGCTCGACGAGTACGCCCTCGAGCAGGCCCTGCAGCTCGCCGACGAGGGCGACGACGTCGAGGTGGTGGCGCTGACGCTCGGGCCCGAGGAGGCGGCGGCGGCCCTCAAGCGGGCGCTGCAGATGGGCGCCTCGGCCGGCATCCACGTCACCGACCCCGCCGTCCACGGCACCGACGCCCTCGGCACCAGCACGATCCTCGCCGCGGCGGTGACCAGGGCCGCGCCGGACCTGGTGCTCTGCGGGATGGCCTCCACCGACGGCAGCATGGGCGTTCTGCCGGCCATGCTGGCCGAGCGGCTGGGCTGGCCGGGCGCGACCTACGGCGGCCAGCCTGGAGGTCGCGGACCGCACCGTCCGGATCCGCCGTGACGACGACACCGCCAGCCTGACCATCGAGGCATCCCTGCCGGCCGTGGTCAGCGTCACCGACCAGTCCGGGGAGGCCCGCTACCCGTCGATGAGGGCATCCTGGCCGCGAAGAAGAAGCCGGTGACGACCTGGTCGCTGGCCGACCTCGGGATCGACCCGGCCGGGGTCGGCCTCGATGCTGCCTGGACCACGGTGCTCGCCACCACCCCTCGCCCGCCGCGGGCCGCGGGGCAGGTCGTCGCCGACGAGGACGGGACCGGGGCGGCCGCTCTGGTGGAGTTCCTGGCCGCCGGCCGCTACGTCTGAGCCCACCCTCTCCAGACCCCGACCCCTCACCGCAGTCCCGGAAGGAACCCCCGATGTCCCGAGGTCCTGGTCGTCGCCGACGTGAACGAGGGCGCGGTCAGCCAAGCCCACGCTGGAGCTGCTGACCCTCGCCCGGCGCATCGGCGACCCGGTCGCCGTCGTGCTGGGCGAGGGTGCGGAGGCCGCGGCGGCACGGCTGGGCGAGTTCGGCGCCACCCGCGTGCTGTCGGTCGAACGACCCGGCGCTGGCCGAGTACCTGGTGGCCCCCAAGGCCGAGGCGCTCGCCCAGGTCGTGGCCGCGGAGGCGCCCGCCGCGGTGCTGCTGGGCGCCGGCCTCGAAGCCCGGGAGATCGCCGCCCGGCTCGCGGTCAGGCTCGGCTCGGGGCTGATCACCGACGCGGTGGACGTGGCCGCCGACGCCTCGACCACCCAGGCCGTCTTCGCCGGCAGCTTCAGCGTGCACGCCGCGGTCACGCACGGCGTCCCGGTGATCACCGTCAAGCCGAACGCGGTCAGCCCGGAGCCCGCGCCGGCCGCCGGCGGCGGTGGAGGTGGTCAGCGTGACGATCTCCGAGGCGGCCAAGGGCGCCCGGTCGTTCGCGCGGAGCCGCGGGCGGCGAGCGGCCGCCCGGGCCTCACCGAGGCGGCCGTGGTCGTGGCCGGCGGTCGGGGCACCGGCGGCGACTTCGGCCCGGTCGAGCAGCTGGCCGACAGCCTCGGCGCCGCCGTCGGCGCCTCGCGGGCCGCCGTCGACTCGGGCTGGTACCCGCACGCCTACCAGGTGGGCCAGACCGGCAAGACCGTCTCGCCCCAGCTCTACATCGCCGCCGGCATCTCCGGGGCCATCCAGCACCGGGCGGGGATGCAGACGTCGCAAGGCCGTCGTCGCGGTGAACAAGGACGCCGAGGCGCCGATCTTCGCCCTCGCCGACCTCGGGGTGGTCGGGGACCTGCACCAGGTGCTGCCTGCCGTCGCCGCCGAGATGACCGCCCGTCGGGGCTGAGCAGCGGGGCGGACCGAGGTGGTGGACCGGAGGGAGGAGGACGTGGTGAGGCGGATCTACCTCGACCATGCCGCGACCACGCCGATGGTGCCCGAGGCCGTCGCGGCCCTGACCGCGGAGCTGACCCGGGTCGGGAACGCCTCGGCCGCCCACGGCTCCGGTCGGGCGGCGCGCCGGGTGGTCGAGGACGCCCGCGAGCTGCTCGCCAGCCGGGTGGGTGCCGAGCCGGCGGAGGTGATCTTCACCTCCGGCGGCACCGAGAGCGACAACCTGGCGGTCAAGGGAGCCTGGTTCGCCCGGCCGCGACCGCCGGCGGACCCGGGTCGTCACCTCCGCCGTCGAGCACCACGCCGTGCTGGACTCCGTCGCCTGGCTGGCCGAGGCCGAGGGCGCCGAGATGGTGCTGCTGCCGGTCGACGGCACCGGCCGGGTCGCGCCCGGCGCGCTGGCCGCGGCGGTGGACGAGCGGACCGCCGTCGTGTCGGTGATGGCCGCCAACAACGAGATCGGGACCCGGCAGCCGCTGGCCGAGGTCGCCCGCCGGGCGGCGCGAGGTCGGGCGCCGTCTCCCACAGCGACGCCGTCCAGGCCGTCGGGCACGTGGCGGTCGACTTCGCGGCCAGCGGCCTGGACCTGATGACCTTCACCGCGCACAAGCTGGGCGGCCCCGTCGGTGTCGGCGCCCTGCTGGCCCGCCGGGAGCGCCGCGCTGGCCGCGGTCCAGCACGGCGGCGGGCAGGAGCGCGACGTCCGCTCGGGCACCTTCGACGTCGCCGCCGTCGCCGGCTTCGCCGCCGCCGTCGAGGTCGCGGTCGCCGACCTCGCCGCCGAGGAGGCCCGGCTGCGCGCGCTGCGGGCTCGAGCTCGTCGCCGGTGTCCTGGCCGCCGTGCCGGGCGCGGTGCTGCGCGGGACCCTCGACCCGGCGTGGTCGCTGCCCGGGGTGGCTGAACCTCGGCTTCCCCGGGCTGCGCTGCGGACGCGGTGCTGATGGTGCTGGACGCCGCCGGGCTTCGACTGCTCGGCCGGCTCGGCCTGCTCGGCCGGGGTCACCCGGCCCAGCCACGTGCTGACCGCCCTCGGCCTGGACGACGACGACGCCCGGTCCTCGGTCCGGTTCTCCCTGGGCCGGAGCACCTCCGCCGCCGACGTGGCAGCCCTGCTCGCGGCGCTGCCCGAGGCGGTCGCGCGGGCCCGGGCCGCCGCCGCCTTCGCCTGAGCGTCGGCCGGACGCCGGCGGACCTGGGAGGACTGGACGCTGCCCGGCTGGTGCCGGGCAGGGGAGGAGACGTGATGAGGGTGCTGGCCGCCATGTCCGGCGGGGTCGACTCGGCCGTGGCCGCAGCGCGGGCCGTCGACGCGGGCCACGACGTGACCGGCGTGCACCTGGCGCTGTCGAAGAACCCGCAGTCGTTCCGCACCGGAGCCCGCGGCTGCTGCTCGCGCGAGGACGCCCACGACGCCCGCCGGGCGGCCGACCGGCTCGGCATCCCCTTCTACGTCTGGGACCTCTCCGACCGCTTCGCCGCCGACGTCGTCGACGACTTCGTGGCCGAGTACGCCGCCGGCCGGACGCCCAACCCGTGCCTGCGCTGCAACGAGAAGATCAAGTTCGCCGCGGTGCTCGACCGCGGCATCGCGCTCGGCTTCGACGCCGTCTGCACCGGTCACTACGCCCGGCTGGCGCAGGGCCCCGGCGGGGTGGAGCTGCACCGGGCCGTCGACGCCGCCAAGGACCAGTCCTACGTCCTCGGCGTGCTGGGCGCCGAGCAGATCGCGCCGGTCGTGGTTCCCGCTCGGCGACACGCCCAAGCCGCAGGTGCGGCTCGAGGCCGAGCGGCGCGGGCTCGTCGTGGCGGCCAAGCCCGACAGCCACGACATCTGCTTCATCCCCGACGGCGACACCGCCGGTTTCCTGGACGCCCGGCTGGGCCGCCGGCCCGGGGCGGTGGTCGACGAGGACGGCGCGCGCGTCGGCGAGCACGACGGCACCCACCACTTCACCATCGGCCAGCGCCGCGGGCCTCGGCTCGGGTGCCCGGCGGCGGACGGGAAGCCGCGCTACGTCCTCGACATCTCCCCGGTGACCGGCACCGTCACCGTCGGGCCCCAGGAGTCGCTGGCCGTCCGCACCCTCGACGCCCGCCGGCCCAGCTGGGCCGGTCCGGTCCGCCTGGGTCCGTGGCGGGGCCACGTCCAGGTGCGGGCCCACGGTGCGTCCGCTGCCCGCGTCGGCTCTGCTGGAGGCCGACCGCGTGGAGGTCACCCTCGACGAGCCGGCCCTGGGGGTGGCCCCGGGACAGGCGGTCGTGCTCTACGAGGACACCCGCGTGGTCGGCGAGGCCACCATCGCCGCGACCGCGCCATGAGCAGCGCGGACCCGAGGTGAGCGTGGTCCCGACGACCGGCATCGGGTCCTGGCCGGGCACCGACGTCGCGGACGCCGTCACGATCGCCTTCGCCGAGTGCCCGGAGCTGCCGTACCTGCCCGAGCTGCCCGCCCGCGGTGCCCACGCCCAGATCGTGGGCCGGAGCACCGCCCTGCTGTCCGGGCTGGCGGTCGACCTGCAGCCCGCCGGCTGGCGGCTGACCGACGGCTCCAGCCGGGACCACCGGGCGGCGAAGTCGACCCTCCGCTCCGACCTCGACGTGCTCGAGGAGCAGGCCCAGGGCTACGCCGGACCCTTCAAGCTCTCCGTCGCCGGTCCGTGGACCCTGGCGGCCACCCTGGAGCGACCGCGCGGGGACCGGGTGCTCGCCGACTCCGGCGCGCGCCGCGATGTCGGCCCAGTCCCTGGCCGAGGGCCTGGGCGACCTGGTCGCCGAGCTGGGTCGCCGGCTGCCCGGGCTGGAGCTGCGGGTGCAGCTCGACGAGCCCCTGCTGCCCGACGTGATGGCCGGCGCGGTGCCGACGGCCAGCGGGTTCTCCCGCCACCGCCGGCGTGGACCTGCCCGAGCTCAGCGAGGCGGTCGAGCAGCTGGTCACCCGGCTGGGCAGCACGCCCGTCGTCGTGCACTGCTGTGCCGCCGGCCTGCCGATCGAGCTGCTCCGCAGGGCCGGGGTCGCCGGGGTGTCCGCTCGACCTCGACCAGCTGGTCCGCCCCGACTGGGACGCCCTGGGCGACGGGATGGAGCAGGGCCTGGAGCTGTGGCTCGGTGCCCTGCCGACCGACCGGGACCTGGGCCCCGACGAGGTGGCGCGCCGCACGCTGGCGCCGCTGCGCGCGCTGGGTCTGGACCCGGGCCTGCTGACCTCGCGGCTGGTGCTGACCCCCGCCTGCGGGCTGGCCGGAGCGAGCGCCGCCGGAGCGGTGCGGGCGCTCCGCACCCTGCGCACCGCGGCCGGCGTCATTCTCGAGCAGCTCGCCGACTGAGCACCGGACCGAGGCCGGGAGCGGGCCCGTCGGAGCGTCCGTCGCCCTCGGTGGTGGGGCAGAATGTGGCCGTGCAGACCAAGCAGCTCCGCATCCTGTCCACCGTCCTGCTCGCCTTCGCCGTGGGTCAGGCGGGGCTGGGGTCGGGCTACCTCGACGACGGCTCGCGGGGGCTGATCATCGCCCACCTCACCAACGCCTTCGCCGTCGTGGTGCTGTCGGTGCTGGCCGCCGTCTTCGGGTTCGCCGCCCGTCGCTCGGGCCTGGCCGGCTGGGTGTTCGTGCTGCCGGCGGCGCTGGCGGTCGTCGTCGCTCGTCCAGCTGAGCCTCGGCTTCGCCGGGGTCCGCGGTGGGCACGTGTTCCTCGGCGTGCTGTACCTGTGCGGCGTGACCACCTACTGCTCCTACACCTGGCGGCTGCTGCCCGACGCGCGCCGCAGCACCGTCTCCGGGGCCGCCTGAGGGGTCGGAGCAGCGCCCGGGAACTGTCGGAGGCGGACGTTAGGGTGCTGACGTGGTCGACCCGAGCGAGCAGGCGAACCCCGACGACGCGGGCCCCTCGGAGGTGGCCGTCCCCGCTCAGGACGCGCCCGATGACGGGGCCCGCCACCGCCACCGGGAGCTGAGCGGGATCCTCGACGACGCCCGCTGGCGCTACCACGTCCTCGACGCGCCGACGATGTCCGACGGCGCGTTCGACGAGCTGATGCGCGAGCTGAGCGCCCTCGAGGACCGGTACCCGGCCCTGCGGACCCCCGACTCGCCCACCCAGCAGGTGGGCGGCCCGCCCGTCGGCCACCTTCTCCGCCGTGGAGCACGTGCAGCGCCTGCTGAGCCTGGACAACGTCGTTCACCCGCGAGGAGCTCGAGCGCTGGGCGGGCCGGGCGGTCCGCGAGCTGGGGGAGTCGCGCGTCGCGCAGTCGGGCTACCTGTGCGAGCTCAAGGTCGACGGGCTGGCCCTCGACCTCGTCTACGAGCAGGGCCGCCTGGTCCGGGCGGCCACCCGCGGCGACGGCCGGGTCGGTGAGGACGTGACCGCGAACGTCCGCACCATCGCCGCCATCCCCGACGAGCTGCGCACCGGCGCCCCGCCCGAGCTGCTCGAGGTGCGCGGCGAGGTCTACTTCGCCGTCGCCGAGTTCCGGGCCCTGAACGAGGCCCTGGTCGCCGACGGGCAAGGCGCCGTTCGCCAACCCCCGCAACGCCGCGGCCGGCTCGCTGCGGCAGAAGGACCCGCGGGTGACGGCCAGCCGCCGCCTCGGCTTCGTCAGCCACGGCATCGGGGCCTGGCAGGGTCAGGTGCGAGGCCGGCTGTCCGAGGCCTACGAGGCGCTGGAGGCCTGGGGGCTGCCGGTCAGCCCGCACCGCCGGGTCTCACCCGACTCTGGATGAGGTGCTGGGCCTACATCGCGCACTTCGGTGAGCACCGGCACGCCGTGGAGCACGAGATCGACGGCGTCGTGGTCAAGCTCGACGAGCGCACCGTGCAGGACCAGCTCGGCTCGACGGCCAAGTCCCCGCGCTGGGCGATCGCGTTCAAGTTCCCGCCGGAGGAGGTCACCACCAAGCTGCTCTCCATCGACGTCAACGTCGGCCGCACGGGGCGGGTGACCCCGTTCGGGATGATGGAGCCGGTGCTGGTCTCGGGATCGACGGTCGGGATGGCCACGCTGCACAACGCCTCGCGAGCTGGCGCGCAAGGGCGTCCTGGTCGGCGACACGGTGGTCCTGCGCAAGGCCGGCGACGTCATCCCCGAGATCGTCGGACCGGTGGTCGAGCTGCGGACCGGGGATGAGCGACCCTTCGTCATGCCGACGCACTGCCCGGCCTGCGGCACCGAGCTGCGGCACGAGAAGGAGGGCGACGCCGACCTGCGCTGCCCCAACCACCGCTCCTGCCCGGCCCAGCTGCGGGAGCGGCTCTTCCACGTGGCCAGCCGGGGGGCGCTGGACATCGAGAGCCTCGGCTACCAGTCCGCCACCGCCCTGCTCGAGAACGGGCTGCTGGCCGACGAGGGCGACCTCTTCGACCTCGACGCGGACAAGCTGACCGGGGTGCCGTTCTTCACCACCACCGCCGGCCGTCTCACCGCCAACGGGGCCAAGCTGCTGGCCAACCTGGAGACCGCGAAGACCCGGCCGCTGGCGAAGTTCCTGGTCGCGCTGAGCATCCGCCACGTCGGTCCCTCGACGGCCCCCGACCTCGCCCGGGCGTTCGGGGACATCGACGCCATCGCCGCCGCCACCGCCGAGGAGCTGGCCTCCGTCGACGGGGTGGGTCCGACGATGGCCGCCACGATCGCCGACTGGTTCGCCGTGGACTGGCACCGCGAGATCGTGGCCAAGTGGCAGCGGTCGGGGTGCGTCCTCCGCGAGGAGCCGCAGGAGGTGCGGGAGCAGACCCTGGCCGGGGTCTCGGTCGTGGTCACCGGCTCGCTGGACGGGTTCACCCGGGACACCGCCGCGGAGGCCATCACCTCCCGCGGCGGCAAGGTGGCGAGCTCGGTGTCGAAGAAGACCTCCTTCGTCGTGGTGGGGGAGTCACCCGGCTCCAAGGCCGACAAGGCGGTAGAGCTGAAGGTGCCGGTGCTCGCCGGGGTGGAGGGCTTCCGGGTGCTGCTCGATCAGGGGCCTGAGGCCGCCGCGGGCGTGGCGACACGCGGCGACGGCACCGAGGGGTCGGGGGCGCCGGCAGCCGACGCCCCCGGCTAGGTGCACCGAGACGGGGGCGGGACCGGGGACCGCGTCAGGCCGGCGGTCAGGCCTCGCCCATCACCAGGCCCTCGATGGTGTGCTTCTGGGTGATCGGGGTCAGGTCGTCGACGACGGGGCAGCGCCAGGTGGTCCCGGACCCGCTGCGGCAGGGCCGTCGTGGTAGTCGTGGGTCACGGCGAGGTCGTGGTGCTCGGCGTTGCCCGCGCCCGGCGCGTCCAGCCCGAGCACCAGCACCGGCCGGGACAGCTGCGACCGGTTCTCGGTGCCCCGGTGGATGGTCAGCGCGGACCGGACCGAGATGTCGCCCCGCTGCGGGTACTTGCGCACGGCCCGCTCGGCGTAGCGGGGGTACATGCGACTTCGGCGGGAACATGCCGTGGTCGAACTCGTGCCGTCGTCCCACTGGGTGCCCGGGCGCGATCTCGAACGGCCCCATGTCGTCGGTGGTGTCGACGGCGCGTGAGGTTGAAGGCCAGCGAGGTCAGGCGACCGCTCGCGTCCGGGTCTCGCTCCGGCATCGGGAAGTCCCGGTGCCAGGGCTGGTTCATCGCGCCGGCGAACGGGATGTCGAAGCCGACCTCGACGATCTCGTACTGCGGGCCCAGCACCGCCTCGGCGACGGAGCGGACCCACGGGTGGTCGACGCAGGTCGACGAAGCCGCGCAGCTGCTCGGGGTGGATCTCGACGTAGTAGCGGTTCGGCCCGCGGCCGACCGCGCCGTTCTCGCGGCTGCGCGCCTCGGCGAACGCGGTCTCGATGTCCTCGCGCATGGCCACGGCCCAGTCCCGGCTGAAGGCCCCCTTGAGGGCGGCGATCCCGTCGGTGTAGAGCGCGGAGACCACGGCCGCGGTCTCGGCATCGGTCCCGGGCGGCACCGGCGGTGCACTGCTCGGACGCATCTCGGTGAGCGTCATCATCACTCCTGTCGTCGTCGACCTGATGCTGTCCAACCTAGCCCCCGACCTCGGGCGGGGCCGGTGCGGGAAGGGACCACCTCCGTGCCCGCCGCTCAGTGCGCGGTGGCGTCCTCGGCCTCGCGTTCCGGAGCGGGAGATCCTCCTGCCAACGGCACCTCGCGGACGAGCAGCAGCAGCAGGGAGCTGGCCAGGACCACCGGGACCAGCAGGGCGAAGACGGGGGTGAGGGCGTCGTTGTAGGCGGTGGCCACGGCCGCCCGGACCTCGGGGGGCAACCCCGCGACCAGGGCCGGGCTGAGGCCGGCGGGGTCCACCTCCGGGGGGAGGGACACCCGCTCGGCGAGCAGGTCCCTGAGCCGGGCGGTGAAGAGAGCGCCGACCAGCCCCGAGCCGACGCAGACCCCGATCTCACGGAAGAAGCTGTTGGTGGCCGTCGCGGTGCCCAGGGCGGAGTCGGGGGCGGTGTTCTGCGCGACCACGACGAGCACCTCCCAGGCGCAGCCGATCCCGAGGCCGAGGAGCATCAGGTAGAGCCCCGCGAGCGGCAGGGGCGTGCCGGTGGTCAGGGTGGCGAGCAGCCCGAGGGCGGTCGCGACCAGTCCCGTGCCCACCAGCGGCAGGAACTTGGTGCGGCCGGTCCGGCGCACGATCTGAGCCGACCCGACGATGGCCACCGCCAGCCCGGCGACCAGCGTCAGCATCGCCAGACCGGCGGCCCTCGGCCCCAGCCCGGCCGCCATCTGCAGGTAGGTGGGCAGGTACCCCAAGGTGCCGAACATCGCCACCGCCATCACCAGGCCGGCGACGACCACGGCGGTGAACGTGCGGTCGCGGAAGAGCCCGAGCGGGATCACCGGTTCCACCGCCCGGCGCTCCACCAGGACGAAGGCCACGGCCGCCGTCCCGGTCAGGGCAGCCAGGCCCAGCCCGGCCGGGGAGGTCCAGGGCAGCCGGGTCCCGCCCCACGAGACGAGCAGCACCAGGGCGGTCACCGCCACGGCCAGGACCGCCGTGCCGGCGATGTCGAGCCGCACCGGGGAGTCCCGGCGCGGGGGGTCGTGCCGCAGCAGCAGGGCCACCGCCAGCACAGCCAGGCCACCCAGCGGCAGGTTGGCCCAGAACGCCCAGCGCCACCCGACCCCCTCGGTCAGCCAGCCGCCGATCACCGGCCCGGTCACCGCACTGAGCGCGAACACCGCGCCGATGGCGCTGAGGTAGGGGGCTCGGTCCCGCGGCGGCACCTCGTCGGCCACGACGGACTGCACGAGCACGATGAGCCCACCGCCGCCGAGCCCCTGGACCGCCCGGGCGGCGACCAGGGTGCCCATGTCGGTGCTCAGCCCTCCCAGCGCGGAGCCGGCGACGAAGACGACCATCCCGGCGAGCAGGACGGGCTTGCGGCCCAGCAGGTCGCTGAGCTTGCCGTAGACGGGCAGGACCACCGTGCCGGCCAGGAGGTAGGCGGTGTTCACCCACAGCATGTTCTCCAGGCCGGACAACTCGCCCACGACGGTGGGCAGGGCGGTGGCGAAGACGGTCTGGTCCAGCTCGGACAGCAGCAGCGCCAGGGCGAGCGCGCCGAACAGGAGCCACAGCCGGGAGCGGGAGAGCGGAGAGCTCTCATCCGCGCGTCCGGTGCGGCTGACGGTCCGTGACCCCGCTCGGTCCCCGGTCCCCGCGCTCACCCCGTCACCGTACGTGCCTCGGGCGGCTGGTCAGGCGTAGGCGGGGACGCCGAGCAGCCGGTCGACCGTGGTGAAGCGGTAGCCCCGCCCGCGCAGCCGGTCGACCAGCGGTCCGACGGCCCCGACCGAGGAGGCGCGGTTCCCGCCCCGGGCCTCGCGGCCGTCATGCAGGATCAGCACCGTCCCCGGGCCGGCGCGGCGCGCCGCCGCCGCGGCCATCCGTCCCGGAGCCGGCTGCAGGACCTCCAGCAGGGCCCCGAACGTGCCGGAGACCGGCGTCGAGCCGCTGGCCGCGACGCTCCGCAGCACCCACGGCCAGTGGCACAGCCACGGCGGCCGGTAGAGCAGCGGGGTGACCCCGGCGACGTCGTGCAGCGACCTGCTGGCCGCCCGTCACCTCGGCCGCCTGGTGGCGCGCGCTCAGCGAGCGGCCGAAGGAGTGGCTGAGGCTGTGGTTGCCCAGCACGTGGCCCTCGGCGAGCACCCGGCGGGTGACGTCGGGATGGCGCTCGGCGCAGCGGCCGACCTGGAAGAAGGTGCCAGGGCACCTCGCGCTCGCCGAGGACGTCGAGCAGCCGGCTCGTCCACGGCTCGTTGGGGCCGTCGTCGAAGGTCAGGGCCACGACCGGCTCGGTGGTGTCGCCGCGGTAGGGGAAGGAGCCGAAGAGCTGGCTGCGCGAGCCGAAGCCGGCGCGGTAGAGGGCGCTCCGGCCACCGATCGTCGCGACCGCGGAAGCAGCACCCACGACGGGCGGGACGCGCCTCACGACCCGATGCCGAAACCCCAGCTGCCGGTCATGGCGTGGTAGACGTACCAGCCCGAGCAGGAAGACCGCGAGCATCGTGCCCAGCAGGGCCAGCCCGACCCAGATCCGCATCCGCCGCTTCTGCCGCGTGCGTGGGCACCTGCAGGGGTCCCCACTCGCCCAGCGCCGGCCGTACCCGGGCGGGGTCGACCCCGTTGAGGTTGAGGTCGCTGAAGAGCTTCGGCACGCCGTCATCGTAGTCGGGCGCAGCCAGCCGGGCGGGTCCGCGCAGGACTAGCGCCCGACCCAGGGTCCGTAGCCGTCGACCCCGTAGGCGACCAGCCCGAACCGGAGGACGCGGCCGGCGAGCACCACGACGGCGAACCAGGCCGATCCGCATCCGCGTCGCGCCGGCCAGCAGCGCGACGGCGTACAGCGGGGGCACGCCGACGACGGCGGCGACGAAGGTGATCGGCAGGCCCCAGCGCTTCTGCCCGACGAGGTCGCAGCAGGGTCTGCAGCGCGGCGCGGAACCGGGCGCGCGCCGGGCCCACCGGCCGGCGCCGCAGCGCGGCCCGGCGGTGCCGGATACCGGGCAGGTTCTTGCCCCGGCGCACCCCGTAGAACAGCAGGACCTTGCCGATGGTCTGCCCGACGGCGATGCCGAGGGCGACCGGGACGGGGTCGATCGACTGGGAGACCTGGGAGGTGAAGACGTAGGCCTCGGCGTTGGCGAGCGGGATGATCGCCGAGAGCACCCCGAACCCGATGGTGCCGAGCAGGGCGAGCACCTCGGCCCACCCCATCGCGGTCACCCGTGCGACGCTACCGGACCCGCGGTGGGACGCGGCGCCGGGTGACCGGCCTACTTCACCAGGGCGGCGAGGTGGTGCAGGCGGGCGATCTCGGACTCGAGGAAGGCGGGCCCGCCGAGCCGGCCGATGACGATCACCCGGTCCCGGGTCAGCGGGGTGACCACGAGGGTGGTGTCGCCCCAGCCCGGGCTCCAGCCCGACGGCAGGTCGACGCGGTGGGTCGACTCGAACGGGCTCGAACGTCTCCGCCACCTCCGGCGTCGAGGTCGGGGGCCAGCGTCGTGGAGTAGACCGGCCGGGGCACCCCGTCCCCGATCTGCGAGCAGGATGGCCCAGTGGGAGCGGAAGACCACCGGGCAGAGCGAGACGAGCGTCTCGGCGGCGTGCCCCGGGTCGGCGGTCATCCGCTCGAGCGCCTCGAGGTCGGACTGCAGCCCGCCGCCCTCGGGGTAGCGGGAGATCCACTCGACCCGGACGCCCTCGAGGGTGTGGCAGGCGGTGACGATGTTCTCGGGCAGCGCGCCCGGCGGCAGGTCGACGATGAAGTCGTCGACGACGACCCGTCCCCCTTCTCGACGATCTCGACGGCGTTGATGTCGCCGCCCACCGCACCCATGGCGGTGGCGACCGCGCCCAGGGAACCGGGGCGGTCAGGCAGGCGCACGCGCATCAGGAACACGTCGTCATCGTGGTCCATCGGCGTTACCGGTGGATGACGTCGGGGTTGCGAGGAGGTGCACCGCCCGCCACCGGACCACGGGGGTCCGTGGTGCCACCATGGTCGCCGTGCCTGGTTTCCGCCCCTTCCGTGCCCTCCGCTACGCCGCCGACGACCTCGCCGCCGTGACCGCCCCGCCCTACGACGTGCTTGAGCGAGGCCGACGTCGACGGCCCTGGCGGCGAGCTCGGAGCACAACATCGTCCACGTCGACGTCCCGCGGGGCGGGGAGGACCGCTACCGACGGGCGGCGGAGCGGCTGCGGGCCTGGCAGGACGACGGGGTCCTGGTGCGGGACGCCGAACCCTCCTTCACCCTCTACCGGCTGCGGTTCACCGACGTCACGGGAGCCCGGCGTGACCTCGTCGGGGTGCTCGGCGGCCTCGAGGTCGTGGACGAGGGCGCCGGCGGGGTGCTGCCGCACGAGCGGACCACGCCCAAGGCGTCCACCGACCGCCTCGACCTGACGCGCGCGACCCGGGCCAACCTCTCGCCGGTGTGGGGGCTGTCGCTGGCCGCCGGGCTGACCGCCCTGCTCACCGAGCCCGGGGAGGTGCTGGGCCGCGTCCTGGACGAGGGGGTGGAGCACGTCGTGGAACGGGTCACCGACCCCGCCCGGGTCGCCGCCATCAGCGCTGCCGTGGCGGCCGACGACGTCCTGATCGCCGACGGCCACCACCGCTACGCCATCAGCCGCACCTACCGCGACGAGGTCCGGGCCGCGACCGGCGGCGACGCGGGACCGGCGGAGGAGACCCTCGCCTTCGTCGGCGAGCTGGTCCCCGAGCAGCTGAGCGTCGCCGCGATCCACCGCCTGTACTCCGGCGTCGACCCCGCGGCGCTGCGGGCCGCGCTGCAGAGCCGCTTCGACCTGGTGCCCACCGACCCGCCCGGGACGACCACCCTGGCGGCGATGGCGGAGGAGGGCTTCCTCACCCTGGTCGAGCCCGACGCGACCTGGCGGCTGGTACCCCGGCCCGGCGCGTTCGACGGCGTCCGCGCCCTGGACGGCGCCTGGCTGGAGACCGCGCTGGCCGAGGTGCCCGCCGGCGTGGACTACCAGCACGGGCTGGAGGCCGCCGTCGCCGCCGTGGCTGCCGGGGAGGCCGCCGCCGCCGTGCTCATCCGCCCGGTCAGCGTCGCCGAGATCGAGCGGACGGCGCGGGAGGGGCTGCTGATGCCGCCCAAGTCGACCTTCTTCACCCCCAAGCTCAAGACCGGACTCCTCGTCCGGCCCCTGGCGGACTGAGCGCGCGCGTCCCTGCCGTAGGCCCGGGTGCCGCCGGCTGAGCGAGCGGCGGTCGGCAGGTGCCGCGCACCTAGGATGACCCCCGACTGCAGGCGAGGCGACGAGGAGAACTGACCGAGGTGGCACTCACACCGAACGACGTGGCCGACCTGGCCCGGCTGGCCCGGATCGAGCTGACCGAGGACGAGCTGCACCTGCTCGCGCCCCAGCTGGACGTGATCCTGGAGTCGGTGGCCCACGTCGCCGACGTGGCGGCGGCGGACATCCCGCCCACCTCCCACGCGCTGCCGTTGACCAACGTGTTCCGGCCCGACGTCGTGGTGCCGTCGCTGCCCCGGGAGGACGTGCTGGCCGGCGCCCCGGCTGCCGAGCAGGACCGCTTCCGCGTCCCCCGGATCCTGGAGGAGGAGGCGTGAGCAGCGAGATCGTGCACGCCACCGCGGCCGAGCTGGCCGGGCGGATCGCCTCGGGCGAGCAGAGCTCCGTCGAGATCACCCAGGCCCACCTCGACCGGATCCAGACGGTGGAGCCCGCCGTCCACGCCTTCCTGCACGTCGACGGCGCCCGCGCGCTGGAGGCGGCCGCGGCCGTGGACGCCAAGCGCGCGCGCGGTGAGGCCCTCGGCCCCCTGGCCGGGGTGCCGCTGGCGCTCAAGGACGTCCTCACCATGACCGGTGCCCCCACCACCTGCGGTTCGCGCATCCTGGAGGGCTGGTACCCGCCCTACAACGCGACGGTGACGCAGCGCCTGCTGGACGCCGACCTCGTCATCCTGGGCAAGACCAACCTCGACGAGTTCGCCATGGGCTCCTCGACGGAGAACTCGGCCTACGGCCCCACCCGCAACCCCTGGGACACCGACCGCATCCCGGGAGGCTCCGGCGGCGGCTCGGCCGCGGCGCTGGCCGCCTTCGAGGCCCCGCTGTCCATCGGCACCGACACCGGCGGCTCCATCCGCCAGCCGGCCTCGGTCACCGGGACCGTCGGGGTCAAGCCGACCTACGGCGGCACCTCGCGCTACGGCCTGGTCGCCCTGGCCTCCAGCCTCGACCAGCCCGGGCCCTGCGCCCGGACCGTCCTGGACGCGGCGCTGCTGCACCAGGTGATCGCCGGGCACGACCCGCGCGACTCCACCTCGATCGACGCCCCGGTGCCCGACGTCGTCGGCGCGGCCCGGTCCGGGGACGTCGCCGGGATGCGGATCGGCGTGGTCAAGGAGCTGAGCGGCGAGGGCTACGCGCCCGGCGTCGAGCAGCGCTTCTCGCGAGTCGGTCGCGCTGCTGGCCTCGCTCGGTGCGGAGATCGTCGAGGTCTCCTGCCCGCACTTCGTGTACGCCCTGCCCGCCTACTACCTGATCCTGCCCAGCGAGGCGTCGTCCAACCTGGCCAAGTTCGACGCCATGCGCTTCGGGCTGCGCGTCGGGCGACGACGGCTCCCTGAGCGCCGAGCAGGTGATGGGCGCGACCCGTCGAGGCCGGCTTCGGCGCCGAGGTGAAGCGCCGCATCATCATCGGCACCTACGCGCTGTCCAGCGGCTACTACGACGCCTACTACGGGCAGGCGCAGAAGGTCCGCACCCTGATCAGCCGCGACTTCGAGGCCGCCTTCGCCGCCGACCGACGTGCTGGTCTCGCCCTCCACGCCGACGACCGCCTTCCGGATCGGGGAGAAGGTCGACGACCCGCTGGCCATGTACATGAACGACCTGTGCACCATCCCGTCCAACCTCGCGGGCAACGCCAGCGCCTCGTTCCCCATCGGGCTGGCCCCCGAGGACGGGCTGCCCGTCGGCCTGCAGGTGATGGCCCCGCCGCTGGCCGACGACCGGCTCTACCGGGTGGGTGCCGCGCTGGAGCGGGCCCTCACCGCGCAGTGGGGCGGGACGCCTGCTGGACCGCATCCCCGCCCTGCCCGAGGCGGTGCGTGGCGTGACCGCCCCCGTGATGGCCTACGACGAGGCGATGGCGACCTACGACCCGGTGCTCGGGCTCGAGGTGCACGTCGAGCTCAACACGGCGTCCAAGATGTTCTGCGGCTGCTCGACCAGCTTCGGGGCCGAGCCCAACACGCAGGTCTGCGCGGTCTGCCTGGGGCTGCCCGGCTCGCTGCCGGTGGTCAACGCGACCGCCGTCGAGTCCGCGATCCGGATCGGGCTGGCCCTCAACTGCTCGATCGCGGAGTGGTGCCGGTTCGCGCGGAAGAACTACTTCTACCCCGACCAGCCGAAGAACTACCAGATCTCCCAGTACGACGAGCCGATCGCCTTCGACGGCTGGGTCGACGTGGAGATCGCCGGGCCGCAGGGGCCGGAGACGTTCCGGGTGGAGATCGAGCGGGCCCACATGGAGGAGGACACCGGGAAGTCGCTGCACGTCGGCGGCGCGACGGGCCGTATCCACGGCGCCGACCACTCGCTGCTCGACTACAACCGCTCGGGTGTGCCCCTGATCGAGATCGTCACCCGGCCGATCGAGGGCGCCGGCGCCCGCGCCCCGGAGGTGGCGCGGGCCTACGTGGCCCTGCTGCGCGACCTGCTGCGGGCCCTCGGCGTCTCCGACGTCCGGATGGAGCAGGGCTCGCTGCGCTGTGACGCGAACGTCTCCCTCCGGCCGTCCCCGGACGCGCCCCTGGGGACCCGCACCGAGACCAAGAACGTCAACTCCCTGCGCAGCGTCGAGCGGGCGGTGCGCTACGAGATCACCCGGCAGGCGCACGTGCTGGCCGACGGCGGTCGCGTCAAGCAGGAGACCCGGCACTGGCAGGAGGGCTCCGGCACCACCTCGCCGGGCCGCTCCAAGGAGCAGGCGGAGGAGTACCGCTACTTCCCCGACCCCGACCTGGTGCCGGTGGCTCCGTCGCGGGAGTGGGTCGAGGAGCTGCGGGCCACGCTGCCCGAGCCCCCGCCCGAGCGGCTGAAGCGGATGAGCGCGGAGTGGGGCTTCTCCGAGCTCGAGCTGCGTGACGTGGTCAACGCCGGGGCGCTCGACGTCATCGAGGCGACCGTCGCGGCGGGCGCCTCGCCCCAGTCGGCGCGCAAGTGGTGGCTCACCGAGCTGGCCCGGCGGGCCAACGAGCAGGGCGTCGACCTCGAGGACACCGGGGTCACCCCGGCGCAGGTGGCGGAGATCCAGGCGCCTGGTCGAGGCCGGCACCATCAACGACAAGCTGGCCCGGCAGGTCTTCGACGGCGTCCTCGCCGGCGAGGGCTCCCCGGCCGAGGTCGTCGAGCTCCGCGGCCTGGCGGTCGTCTCCGACGAGGGTGCCCTCGGGGAGGCCGTCGACGCGGCCATCGCCGCCAACCCGGGTGTCGCCGACAAGGTGCGCGCCGGCAAGGTGCAGGCGGCCGGCGCCCTGATCGGTGCCGTCATGAAGCAGATGCAGGGCAAGGCCGAGCCCAACCGGGTCCGCGAGCTCATCCTGGAGCGGCTGACCTGATCGAGTGCGCGCTTACTCGACCTGAACGTTGATTCTGGGTCGAGGAAGCGCGCACTCGCGTGCCGTCGTCCACAGATCCCGATCGCTACCCGGTTGAAGGGGCCGGAGGCGCGCAGGGTGGGACGGTGCCGCTGCCCGACGGCTTCCGAGCCGAACCCTTCACCACCGCCGAAGCGCTCCGGGCCGGGGTGGGCCGCGGCGTCCTCGACGGCCCAACGGCTCGCCCGCTGCTGCCCGGCGTGCACGTGGCGCGCAGCGTCCCTGTGGACTTGGCGACGCTCGTTGCTGCTGCCCGCCTGGTGGTGCCGCCTGACGCCGTGTTAACCGGAACCACGGCGCTGCGGTCCCACGGCGTCACGGTGGGACCACTGCTGCCGCTCCGCTTCGCCAGCCAGCACCCCCACCAGGTCCGGCGCCGAGGCGTCCAGGTGGCGCGGATGCGTGCCACACCGCCGGCCAGGGACGGGGTTGCGCTCCCAGTCCCGGCCTTTCTGTCCGCCGCAGCCTGCGTCGACCTGGTCGAGCTGGTCGTGGCCGGTGACCACCTGGTCCGGACGGGTGGGTGCACGCTCGAAGAGCTGAGGGTCGGCGCCGGCGGCTACTCCGGACGCGGCGCCCGGGCCGCGCGACGGGCTTCGGTCCTGGTGCGGGAGCGCGTCGACTCTCCCCGGGAGTCGGAGCTGAGGCTGTGCGTGGTCCTGGCCGGGCTGCCCGAGCTGGAGCCCAACGTCCTGCTCGGTGGCCCGGAGGGTCCGATCGGACGTTTCGACCTCGTGCACCGGCGGCTCCGGATCGCCCTGGAGTACGAGGGGGATCAGCACCGGACCGACCTGACCCAGTGGAACCGCGACATCGTCCGGCACGAGCGGGCAGCAGCAGAGGGGTGGCGCGTCGTACGGGTCACCGCCTCCCGTCTAGCGCGCCCGCGCACCGTGGTCGCCTTGACACTGCAAGCGCTGCGCCTGGCGGGCTACGACGGGCCTGACCCGGTGCTCTCCGCCGAGTGGCAGCACCTCTTCTCCGCGAGTGCGCGCGAACTCCGGTTGCTGCACGCCTTCGACTCGAGGTGGTGCGCACTCGATCGGCCCTGACTACAGGACCCGGGTCAGGAACTGGAGGATTCGCTCATTGAGAAGCTTGCGGGAGTCCGCGCGCCGGTACTCGTGCCCCTCGCCGTCGAGCTGGAGGTACTCCACGGGCCGGCCGAGGGCGCGCAGGGCGGCGACGACCTGGGTGGCCTCGCCGAGGGGGACGTTGGTGTCGAGCTCGCCGTGCACCACGAGCAGGGGGACGGTCGATGTTGGCGACGGCGTGCAGCGGGGACAGCGCGCGGAGGAGCACGTAGTCGTGCTCGGGGTGCCCGTACTTGGTGACCGCCGCCGCAGCGATCCACGGCTCGGTGTCGCGGTAGAAGGTGTGCAGGTCGGACATGCCGCAGATGTCGACGCCGGCGGCGAAGACGCCGGGGGAGAAGGCCAGCATCGCCAGGGTCAGGTAGCCGCCGTAGGAGCGTCCGGTGACGGCGACGCGGCCGGGCTCGGCGACGCCGGTGTCCACCAGGTGGTCGTGGCAGGCGAGCACGTCGTCGAAGGCGTCGCGCCGGCCCCGCACGTCGTCGGCGTGCACGAAGGCGCGCCCGAACCCGGACGAGCCGCGGATGTTGGGCGCGAAGACGGTGATCCCGGCGGCGACCATCGCCTGGTGCTGCGGGGAGAACGTCGGCCGCTCCTGCGCCTCCGGCCCGCCGTGCAGGCTCAGCATCGCCGGTCCCGGCCCGACCAGCCCCGGCACCCGGTACAGCCAGCCGGTCAGTCGCCAGCCCGTCGCGGCCGACGCAGGTGCTCCAGGCTCGGCACGACCAGGGCGGCGTCGGGCAGCGCGGGCACGTCGGTGAGCCGCGTGCCACTCCAGCGTCGCGACGTCGACGGTCCACAGCTCGCGCGGGCGCTGCGGACCCTCGACCGCCATCAGCACCCGGGAGCCGTCGCGGCTGAGCAGCGCGCCGCTCACCACGCGCCCGGGCAGCCCCGGCACCGGCCGCACCGCCTGGCTGCGGGTGTCGTAGAGCTCCAGCTCGCTCGTCCCGGCGACGTTCCAGACGAGCAGCAGCAGGTGGCCGGCGTCGTCGGCGTCCAGGCCCTCGAGCTCGGCGTCCTCGCGCGGAGCGAGCACGCCGGCCTGCCCGCGCCAGCCCAGTGGTCCGAGCGGCACGGCGACGACCTGCCGGCGGGGCAGGCCGGCGTCGGTGGCGACGTAGGCGACCAGTCCGCTCGTCCTCGCCCGTCGGGCGCGGGCCGGATGAGCGCCCGGTCGGTGGAGCCCGTGGCCGGGTACGGCAGCAGCGGGTGGTCGGCGTCGGCGTCCCGGTCGACGACGACGCAGAACTGCCGGCCGCGCTGGCCGTCCTTGATGACCACGTGCTCCTGGTCGACGGTCAGGTCGAGCACGCTGATCAGGTCGCCCATCGCGAGCGGGTGAGCGCGCCCGTCGCCGGGTCGGCCAGGGAGCAGGTGGTCGGCTCGCCGGCCTGCTCGCCGGGCAGGGTGACGACGACGCGGTGCCCGCTGCGGGTCCAGGGCCCGAGCTCGGCGTGCTGCTCGGCGGAACCGGCGATCAGCCGGGCCTGGCTCCCGTCGGGACGCACCACCCAGACCTGGGTGCGGACGCCGCCGTCGGTGGCCACGCAGACGGCCAGCCAGCCGCCGTCAGCCGACCAGTTGACGGCCGACCACCGGGTCCTCGGACAGGTGCGAGCCGGACCGCGGCGGGAGCGGCGCCGTCGGAGTGCAGGTCGTCCACCCACAGGCACGGCGTGCCGCTGCGGTCGCTGACGAAGGCGATCCGGCGGCACGTCCGGGTCGATCGTCGGACCCCAGCTGCCCCACGCCTCGACCAGGGCGTCGGCGAGCGCCAGCGCCGGCGACGGTGGCGCAGGCGCGGCGGCGGGCGCTGTCCCGCCGCTCACCCGGCACCGTGCTGCTGCAGCCACATCTCGAGCAGGGCCAGCTGCCACAGCGCGTTCGAGCCGAGCGTGGTCCGGGTGCGGTTGGGGTCGGCAAGCAGGGTCTCGACGAGGGCGTCGTCGAACAGGCCCCGCTGGCGCGCGCGTGGGTCGAGTCAGGGCCTCGCGCACCCGCTCCAGGTACGGACCTTCCAGCTGACGGATGGCCGGCACCGGGAAGTAGCCCTTGGTCCGGTCGATGACCTCGTCGGGGACGACGCCGCGGCTGGCCCGCTTGAGGACGCCCTTGCCGCCGTCGGCCAGCTTGAGCTCAGGCGGGATGCGGCCGGCCAGCTCGACCAGCTCGTGGTCCAGGAACGGCACCCGCGCCTCCAGGCCCCAGGCCATGGTCATGTTGTCGACGCGCTTCACCGGGTCGTCGACCAGCATGATCGTGGTGTCGTTGCGCAGCGCAGCGTCCACCGCGGTCTCGGCCCCCGGCCGGCCGAAGCGCTCGGCGACGAATGCGGTCGGGGCGTCGTAGTCCAGCAGCCACTCCGGCCGGAGGACGCCAGCCATCGCGTCCCAGCGACGGTCGAAGAACACCCGTGCGTACGCCTCCACGGCCTGGTCACGCGGCACCTCCGCCAGCGGTGGGTACCAGTCGTAGCCGCCCAGCACCTCGTCCGCGCCCTGACCGGACTGGACGACCTTGACGCTGCGGCTCACGTCCTCGCTCAGCAGGTAGAAGGCCACGCAGTCGTGGCTGACCATCGGCTCGCTCATCGCCGCCACGGTGGCGTCGATCCCGGGCAGCAGCCGGGAGCTGTCGATCAAGATCTGGTGGTGGTCGGTGCCGAAACGCTCGGCCACCAGGGAGGAGTACGCGAACTCGTCGCCGGACTCCCCGCCGGCGGAGTCGAAGCCGATGCTGAACGTCTGGAGGTCGGTCTGACCCATCTCGGCCAGCAGGGCGACCACCAGGGAGGAGTCGATGCCGCCCGACAGCAGCACCCCGACCGGCACGTCGGCCACCATCCGCCGCTCCACCGCCACCCGGAGGCTGTCCAGCAGCGCCTCCTGCCAGTCCTGGTCGGTCCAGTCTGCACGGTCCGGGTCGCGGCCGAAGGTCGGCTCCCAGTAGAGGCGGTCGACGTGGCTGCCGTCCGGCTCGACCACGCGGACGGTGGCCGGCGGCAGCTTCTTGACCCCGTTGAGGATCGTCCGCGGCGCGGGCACCACGCTGTGGAAGGTCAGGTAGCGACGCCAGCGCCTCCCGGTCCACCGAGGTGTCGGTGCCCCCGCCGGCCAGCAGGGCGGGCAGCGTCGAGGCGAACCGGAGCCGGTCCGGCGTCTGGTCGAGGTACAGCGGCTTGATGCCCAGCCGGTCCCGCCCGAGGACCAGCCGCCCGCTCCGATGCTCATAGATCGCGAAGGCGAACATCCCCAGGAAGTGGTCGACGCAGTCCAGGCCCCACTGGGCGTAGGCCTTGCCGATCACCTCGGTGTCGGAGCGGGAGAAGAAGCGGTGCCCGTGGCCCTCGAGCTCGGCGCGCAGCTGCTGGTAGTTGTAGATGCAGCCGTTGAACACCAGGGTCAGCCCGAGCGCCGCGTCGACCATCGGCTGAGAGCCGGCGACCGAGAGGTCGATGATCGAGAGCCGTCGGTGCACCAGCGCCACCGGGCCGTGCGCCCAGACGCCGTCGCCGTCGGGGCCGCGGTGCTCGAGGCAGCCACTCAGCCGCGAGCAGGCCGCGACGTCCGCGCTGCGGCCGTCGAAGCGCAGCTCACCCGCCAGTCCGCACATTCATCTCTCCCTCGCGCTCGGTCGGGCCCTCACGGCGCCCTCTTCCTCCTCGCCCGTGACGACGAAAAGCGTGTCGTCACGGACTCGTCGTCCAGAGAGCACCCGGTCCCGACCTACCCGACGCTCGGGAGGGGTCTCCCTCGCGCTCGGTCGGACCCTCACGGCGCCCTCTTCCTCCTCGCCCGTGACGACGAAAAGCGTGTCGTCACGGACTCGTCGTCCAGAGAGCACCCGGTCCCGACCTACCCGACGCTCGGGAGGGGTCTCCCTCGCGCTCGGTCGGACCCTCACGGCGCCCTCTTCCTCCTCGCCCGTGACGACGAAAAGCGTGTCGTCACGGACTCGTCGTCCAGAGAGCACCCGGTCCCGACCTACCCGACGCTCGGGAGGGGTCTCCCTCGCGCTCGGTCGGGCCCTCACGGCGCCACGATCCAGGTGTCCTTGGCGCCCCCGCCTCGGGAGCTGTTGACCACCAGGCTGCCTTCCGGCGCCATCCGGGTCAGGGCCAGCCCGGCCAACCGGTGCTCGTCGGGACCGGTGCCGGTGAGGTAGACGAAGGCCCGCAGGTCGACGTGCCGGGGTTCCAGCGACTCGCCGTCCAGCGTCGGGTGGGAGGAGAGCATCACGACCTCCTGCGCCACCCAGCCCGCGGGGTCGGCGACGATCTCCGCGCGGCGCTCCGCGACCGAGGACGCGGCCGCGTCGGGTCCGATGAGCACCCCCTGGCCGCCGTGCCCGTCGACGGGCTTGGTGACCAGCTCGCCGACGCGGTCCAGCACGCTCAGGTACTCCGCCTCGTCGCTGGTGCGGTAGGTGGGCACCGCCTCCAACGTGGGGTGCTCGCCGAGGTAGTAGGCGATCAGCTCAGGCACGTGGCAGTACATCGCCTTGTCGTCGGCCACCCCGTTGCCCGGGGCGTTGGCGAGCCGGACCCCGCCCGCGACGGCCACCTCGAACACCTGCGCCCCGACCGGGCGGCCCTCGCCGTCGACGAGGTCGACCAGCTCCCCGTCCAGCCGGAGGTAGAGGCAGTCGAGGACGGTGCCGCTGCTCCGGTGCCGGACCCGGCCGCCGACCACGTCGAGGTCGCCGGCCTGGCAGAGCAGCAGGCCGCCCTGCTCGGCGAGCAGCCGGTGCTCGAACCAGGCGGAGCTGCCCGGCCCGCTGGACAGCAGCGCCGCCGCCCCTCCAGGGTTGGCGGCCAGCAGGGTGGCGCGCAGGTCGACCAGGGCCCCGTGCCCGTCCACCAGGCCCGCGGGCCGCGGCAGGTCGGGCATCACGGCGTCCATCAGCTCTCGGACGGCCAGCGCGTACCCCGCTCCGCTGGGGTTGCGCAGGTTGTCCTCCAGCACCCGCCAGCCGCCGAACTCGTTGCGGACCAGGTCGAAACCCATCACCGGGGCGCGGACGACGCCCGCCGGCAGCCGCCGGGCCTCGGCGCGCCAGCCGGGGGAGCCCTCGACCAGCGCCCGGTCGAGGACGCCGTCGGCGATCAGCCGCTGCTCGGCGTAGACGTCCTGCAGGAACGACTCCAGGGCGCGGGCGCGCTGGCCGAGCCCCGAGGCGAGCGCTGCCCACTCGTGCGGGCTCAGCAGCCGGGGCACCAGGTCGACCGCGAACGGCTGCTGCTCGCCCCCCACGCCGAAGGTCAGCCCGTGCTCCTCCACCCAGGCGTCACGCTGCGCCTCCCGGCGCGCCAGCTCCCCGGGCAGACGGCCCCGGAAGTGATCGACCAGGTCGCGGTAGGCGGCGCGGGGGTGCAGGCCCGGTCCGACGGCCTCGTCCCCGGCCCGCGCGCGGTAGCGCCCCAGGGCCGGCACCGCGGGCTCGGGACCCGAGGCGGGGCCGTGGGTCTCGGCCACGACCAGCTCGACGACGTCACTCAGCAACCCCCGTTCGGCGAACGCGGCGCGCTGCCGGTCGGCGGTGTTGCCGCGGGCCAGGGCCGTCTCGGCGAGCTCCTGCACCTCCTCCCAGTCACCCAGCTCCTCCAGCTGCGGCCGGAGCCGGGTAACGAGCGCCCGCACGACCTCGCGCGCCGGGTGCGGACGGGGGTGGCGCAGGTGGTCGAGCAGCTCACCGCTCAGCCCGGCGCGGGCCGCGCGCCAGACGGAGGCGCGGTGCAGCGGCGCGGGGACGGGGGAGAACGGGCGGCCGTCGGCGATGTCGATCTCCGCCGCCCGGACCCCGGCCCGGAACAGCCCGGCGATGAGGATCGCGTCGTCGACGATCGGGGTGGCGTCGCAGACCCGCAGCTCCAGCGTGGGCGCGTGGGCGGACGGCCGGACGTCGAAGTAGGCCATCTTCGCGTCGGCGATCACGCCGGTGCTGATCAGGTCGTCCACGAGGTCGCCGTACTCCGCGGCCGAGGCGAGGTAGCCGGTGGACCCGGCGCTCGGCCAGCGCTGCCAGATGATCGAGCGGATCGAGGAGTAGCCGGTGTCCTGCTCGTTCCAGTAGGGCGAGCTGGCCGACAGCGCCAGCAGCACCGGCAGGTCGGGGGCGATCCGCTGCATGATCTGCACCGCGAGGTCGCGGTTGCTCACGCCGACGTGGACCTGCAGCCCGCAGATCAGCTGCTCGTCCACGAGCAGCCGGTACTGCTCCTGCATCCGCCCGTACCGGCCGGTCGGGGTGAGCTCGAAGTCGGCGAAGGCGGCGGTCGGGGCGGTGCCGACGGCCGCGATCCCGAGGCCCTCCTCCGCCGCCACCTCGACGAGCCCACGGCGCAGTCGCATCAGCTCGGAGCGGAGGCCACCCAGGGTGTCGACGACGGCGGTGTTGGTCTCCACGGTCGTGCGCTGGATCTCGGCCGAGTAGTGCTCCCGGGGCAGCCGGCTGAGCAGCCGGGGCGCCCGCGCCGACAGCTTCCAGCTCTCCAGGTCGATCAGGTGCAGCTCTTCCTCGGCACCCAGCGTCAGCTCTGCGCTCATCCCGGGCGAACCTAGCGACCACGTGTTACGCGCCCGTGTCCGTGCCGGGACGACTCCGGTTCAGCCGGGTCAGCGCCGGGGCGGGGGGCGGCGCAGCCCGGCGAGCACGAGCACCAGCCCGACGACGGCGACGGCCAGCCCGATCCAGAACCAGCGCATCGCCCCGGTCATGAAGCTGCCGGGGACGTAACCCAGGCCCTGCCCGATCCACAGCAGGCCGACCAGCAGGGCGAGGGCGCCGACGACGACGCTGCTCATCCTGGCGGTGGGTGACCCTTTGGTGCTCACAGGTGCAGGTCCGTGACGCGAAGGCGCTCGACGGCTTCGGGCTCGCCCACCAGGTTGACGTCGGCGACCGCGGCCCGGCCGTGCGCGTAGACCATCAGCTCGCTGGGCCGGCCCACCAGCGTCACCGTGCGGGTCCCGCCGTTGGCCCGGATGGTCTCGGCGTCCCCGTCGGTCCCGCTGCCGCCGACCCGTTCCAGCACCACGCCGACGGGGGCGCGGCGGAACCAGGCCCGGGCCAGCAGCTTGAGACGCCGCCACATCCACTCCTCGGCCTCGGCGGCCAGCTCGCGTGGCGGCTGCGGAGCGGAGCCGGCCCGGCGGACGTCCTCGTGGTGCACGAAGTACTCGGTGGTGTTGGCCCCCTCGTCCACGCCGGGGATCGCGAACACCGACAGCCGCGGCGGACCCTGGCGGATCCGGTCGACCAGCTCGGGGAACGTCCAGCGCTGACGCACCTCGCTCATCCGCCGTTCCAGCAGCCCCGACAGCGGCTTGGCCACCATCCCGCTGACGCCGACCGGGTCGGTCTCGCGGATCCACAGGTGCACGGTGAGCGCGTGGGCGTCCCAGCCGTCGCAGAGCGTGGGGGCGTCGGGCCCGACCTGGTCGAGCAGGTCGCACAGCGCGGAGCGCTCGTCCTGGGCGAAGGTCACGAGGGACCATGCTAGACCTGCCGGCCCGCAGGCTCCCGGCCCCGCCGGGCGCTCGATCGCGTTCGCGCGCCGCCGTGGCGCTGTGGACAATGGGCGCGTGCCCACCCCGCCCGACCCCACCGGGTCCGCTCCCACGCCGCCCGCCCCCTCCGCCGTGCCCCCCGCCTCGACCCTGGACCCGGCGATCGCCGTGCTGCTGCGCCGCGACGCTGCGGGGCTGGTGCCCGCCGTGGTGCAGGACGAGCACACCCGGGACGTGCTGATGGTCGGCTGGATGGACGACGAGGCGCTGCACCGCACGCTGACCACGGGCCGCTCGACGTTCTGGTCGCGCAGCCGGCAGGAGTACTGGGTGAAGGGGGACTCCAGCGGCCACCGCCAGTGGGTCCGGGGGGTGCGGCTGGACTGCGACGGCGACACGCTGCTGGTGACCGTCCGGCAGGACGGACCCGCCTGCCACACCGGCGACACCACCTGCTTCGACGCCCGCGAGCTGCCCGCCCTCCAGGGCGAGCCGGCGGAGGGCGCCTCGTGATCATCACCCCCGACCTGGAGGCCTTCCGCGCCCGGGCGCGGGGGCGCCGCGTGGTGCCGGTGCACACCCGGGTGCTCGCCGACGCCGAGACCGCGGTCGGCCTCTACGCCAAGCTCACCCGCAACCGGCCGGGGAGCTACCTGCTGGAGTCCGCCGAGCAGGGAGTCTGGTCGAGGTACTCCTTCGTCGGCGTCCGCTCCGCCGCCACCTTGACCGAGCGGGACGGGCAGGCGGTCTGGACCGGGCAGGCGCCGGCCGGGCTGCCCAGCGGAGGCGACCCGCTGGAGGCGCTGCGGGAGACGCTGCGGCTGCTCAGCACCCCGCCCGCGGAGCAGGAGGACGGGGGACGGGCAACCTCGCCACACCGGACCTGCCCCCCTTCACCTCCGGGATGGTGGGCTACCTCGGCTACGACGCCGTCCGTCGGGTGGAGCACCTGCCCGACAGCAACCCCCACGACCTCGACATCCCCGAGCTGGGCTTCCTGCTGGTGGCCGACCTCGCCGTGCTCGACCACCACACCGGCGAGGTGTGGCTGGTGGCGAACGCCATCAACTTCGACGCCACCGACGAGCGGGTCGACCAGGCCCACGCCGACGCCGTCGCCCGCCTGGAGGCGATGGCTGCGCTGCTGGCCGAGCCCACCCCGTCCGCGGTGGTGAGCGCCCGCTTCGACGCCCCGCTCCCGGTGCGCCGGCAGCGCAGCCCCGAGGAGTTCCAGGCCGCCGTCCGGGCCGCGGTGGAGGAGATCAAGGCGGGCGAGGCCTTCCAGGTGGTGGTGAGCCAGCGGTTCGAGGTCGACACCACCGCCGACGCCCTCGAGGTGTACCGGGTGCTCCGCCTGACCAACCCCAGCCCGTACATGTACCTGGTCCGGCTGGAGGACGCCGACGGCCGCCCCTTCGACATCGTCGGCTCCAGCCCGGAGGCCCTCGTCACCGTGACCGGCCGGACCGCCGTCACCCACCCGATCGCGGGCTCCAAGCCGCGGGGGGCGACGCCGGTGGAGGACGCGGCGCTGGAGGCGGAGCTGCTGGGCGACCCCAAGGAGCGGGCCGAGCACGTGATGCTGGTCGACCTCGGGCGCAACGACCTGGGCCGGGTCTGCGAGCCGGGCTCGGTCGAGGTCGTGGAGTTCATGGAGGTCCGGCGCTACAGCCACATCATGCACCTGGAGTCGACAGTGACCGGAACGGTCGCGGAGGGCCGGACCGCCCTCGACGTGGTGCTCGCGGCCTTTCCCGCCGGCACCCTGTCCGGAGCGCCGAAGGTGCGCGCGATGGAGATCATCGACGACCTCGAGGTGTCGCGGCGGGGGCTCTACGGCGGCGTGGTCGGCTACCTGGACTTCGCCGGTGACGCCGACGCGGCCATCGCCATCCGCACGGCCCTGCTCAAGGACGGCACGGCCTACGTCCAGGCCGGGGGCGGCATCGTCGCCGACTCCGACCCCGCCACCGAGGACCAGGAGTCGCAGAACAAGGCGGCCGCGGTCCTGCGGGCCGTCTCGGTCGCGCAGACCTTCGCCCCGCTGGCCGGCCTGGGCAGCGCCCCCGGATGAGCGGGGGCCCGCGCCGGTCCCGCGGCCGTGCCCTGGTCCCGGGGCTGCTCGGCGCACTCCTGGCCCTGGTCACCGGGGCCCAGCCCTGGTGGCGGGCGACGGCCGAGGGGGTGGACGTCGCCTTCAGCGGCACCACGACGACGGCCGGCCTGGCGCAGGCGCTGGCCGTGGTCGCGCTCGTGGGCTGGCTGCTGGTGCTGGCGCTGGGCACCCGCGGCCGCCAGGTGGTGGGGATGCTGCTCGCGTCGACGGGGGTGGGCATGGTCCTCGTCGGGTCGCTGGGCCTGCGCCCGAGCGAGGCGGCCGTGCGGACCTCGGTGCGCGAGGTGAGCCTCGTCGACCAGTACGGGCTGGTGGCGACGGGGTGGTCCTGGGGTTACGCCGCATCGGGTCTCCTGGTGCTCGCCGGGGGGCTGCTGGTCCTGCTCACCGCCCCGCGCTGGCCGCGCCGCCCCGACCGCTTCACCCGGTCCACCGCCGTGGCCGCGGCCACGGCCGCCGAGGACGATCCGGCGGACGTCTGGCGGGCCCTGGACGCCGGGCTGGACCCGACGACGGCGACCCCGCCGGCCACCCGATCCGCCCCGGATGTGCGTCCTCAGGCTTCGAGGGACAGAATGGGCGGTGCTGGACAGCCACCACCACCTCCCTCGGAATGAGGACGCATGGCACAGAAGACCGAGACCGGGTCCCGCGCCGAAGCCGGCAAGCACGTCCACCACGGCCGCACCGCCGCCGCCTGGACGGGCAGCCTGCTCGCCATGGTCGCCTTCATCCTCGGCGGCGTCGCCGTGATGATGCAGAACTGGGTGCTGCTGGGGATCTCCGTCGTCCTGCTCGTCGTCGGGCTCGTCGCCACCAAGATCCTCCAGGTGCGCGGGCACGGCGCGCTGTGACGGGCTGAGCGCCATGGGAGCCCTGGATGACATCCTGGCCGGCGTCCGCGAGGACCTGGCCCTGCGGCAGCAGCAGGTGCCGCTGCACCGGCTGAAGGAGCGGGTCCAGCACATCGACCCCGCCCTGGACCCGATGCCGGTCCTGCGTGGTCCCGGGGTCGCGGTGATCGCGGAGGTCAAGCGGGCCAGTCCCAGCAAGGGCGCGCTCGCCGAGATCGGCGACCCGGCCTGGCTGGCGGGGGAGTACGCCGCCGGCGGGGCTGCCGCCATCTCGGTGCTGACCGAGGCCCGACGCTTCTCCGGCTCCCTCGACGACCTCGTCCGCGTCCGGCTCGCGGTGGAGGTGCCGGTGCTCCGCAAGGACTTCATCGTCACCGCCTACCAGCTGTTCGAGGCCCGGGCGGCCGGTGCCGACCTGGTGCTGCTGATCGTGGCGGCGCTGACCGACGACGAGCTGGTCTGCCTCGTGGAGCGGGCGGAGTCGATCGGCCTGACCCCGCTCGTCGAGGTGCACAGCCCCGAGGAGGTGAGCCGCGCCGTCGACGCCGGCGCCCGCATCATCGGCGTCAACGCCCGCAACCTGCAGACCCTCGAGGTGGACAAGACCACCTTCGCCCGCATCGCGCCGCTCATCCCCGACGGCGTCATCCGGATCGCGGAGTCCGGCGTGCGCGGGCCCCACGACGTGATCGAGCTGGCCCGCTCGGGCGCGGACGTGGTGCTGGTCGGCGAGGCCCTCGTCACCGGACGCGACCCGCGGAGCGGCGTCGCCGACCTCGTCGCCGCCGGGGCGCACCCGGCCCTGCACAAGTCCTGACCCGTACCGGCCGGCAGCCGGCGGACGGCCCGCCGGCGGGCTCCGGCACGCCGCACCACGATCGGCGTCCGCCCGGCCGCTCCCACCAGAAGGAAGTACCGTGACCACCTCAGCCGCCCTGCCCACCGCCAGCGACCCGAGCGGGCGCCCCCCGGGTTGGCTGGAGGAGGTGCTGCGGCACCCCGACGCCGCCGGGCACTTCGAGCAGTTCGGCGGGAAGTTCGTGCCCGAGGCCCTCTATGCCGCCCTGGGTCAGCTCGAGCAGGAGTTCCGGGCCGCGATGGTCGACCCCGCCTTCCAGGCCGAGCTGGCCGCCCTGCTCAAGGACTACACCGGCCGCCCGACCCCCCTGACCGAGGCCCGGCGCTTCTCCGCCGCGTGCGCGCCCGAGCACGGCGTGGCTCCCCGCATCCTGCTCAAGCGCGAGGACCTCAACCACACCGGCTCCCACAAGATCAACAACGTGCTCGGGCAGGCATTGCTGACCAAGCGGATGGGCAAGACGCGGGTGATCGCGGAGACCGGCGCCGGGCAGCACGGGGTCGCCACCGCGACGGCGGCGGCGCTGTTCGGGCTGAGCTGCACGGTCTACATGGGCAAGGTGGACACCGAGCGCCAGGCGCTCAACGTCGCCCGGATGCGCCTGCTCGGCGCCGACGTGATCGCCGTCGAGTCGGGCACGCAGACGCTCAAGGACGCCATGAACGACGCCATGCGCGACTGGGTCGCCTCGGTCGAGGACACCCACTACCTGATCGGGACCGTCGCCGGCCCGCACCCGTTCCCGATGCTGGTGCGGGAGTTCCAGCGGGTCATCAGCACCGAGGCGCGCGCCCAGGTGCTGGCGGGCTACGGGCGGCTGCCCGACGCCGTCGCGGCCTGCGTGGGTGGCGGCTCCAACGCCCTCGGCATCTTCGCCGACTTCATCCCCGACACCGAGGTCGGCCTCCACGGCTTCGAGGCCGGCGGCGACGGCGTGGCGACCGGACGGCACGCCGCGACCATCTCGGCGGGTGAGGTGGGCGTGCTGCACGGCATGCGCACCTTCGTGCTGCAGGACGAGGACGGGCAGACCAAGGAGTCGCACTCCATCTCGGCCGGTCTGGACTATCCCGGCGTCGGTCCGGAGCACTCCTACCTCGCTGCCACGGGACGGGCGCACTACGAGCCGGTGACCGACGCCGAGGCCATGGAGGCGTTCCAGCTGCTCTGCCGCACCGAGGGCATCCTGCCGGCCATCGAGTCCGCGCACGGGCTGGCCGGGGCCATGCGACTCGCCCGCCGGATGCCTCCTCGCGCGGACGGGGAGGCGGCTCTGATCCTGGTCAACCTGTCCGGCCGCGGGGACAAGGACGTCGACACCGCCATCCAGTGGTTCGACATCGACACCCGGGGCACCGGCTCCGAGACCGGGCGCCCCGTCGGGACCGACCTCAGCGCCGCGGAGGAACTCGACCTCGGCCTGCACGAGGACGGCCCCGCCAGCACCACCGGGGTGCAGCTGTGAGCGCCCCCGCGTCGCCGGCGTTCGACCTCGGCCGGACGGGCCGGGTCTTCGCCGAGTGCCGCGCCCGGGGGCGTGGCGCGCTGGTCGGGTTCCTGCATGTCGGCTATCCCGACGTGGCGGGGTCCCTGGCCGCGCTGCGCGCCGTGGCCGGCGACGGCGCGGGGGACGGGGTCGACCTCGTCGAGGTCGGCATGCCCTACTCCGACCCGATGATGGACGGCGTCACCATCCAGCGGGCCGGCACCCGGGCCCTGGAGCGCGGGGTCCGCACCGCCGACGCCTTCGCCGCGGTGGAGGCGGTCGCCTCCACCGGCACCCCGGCGGTGGTCATGACGTACTGGAACCTCATCGAGCGCTACGGGCCCGACCGGTTCGCCCGCGACCTCGCCGCAGCCGGCGGCGCGGGGGCCATCACCCCCGACCTGACCCCCGACGAGGCCGGGGAGTGGATGGCCGTCAGCGACGCGCACGGGCTGGACCGGATCTTCCTGGTCTCCCCGTCCTCCACCGACGAGCGGCTCGCCGCCACCGTCGCCGCCTGCCGCGGCTGGGTCTACGCGACGTCGGTCATGGGGGTGACGGGAGCCCGGACCCAGACCTCCTCCGCCGCGCCGGCGCTGGTCGAGCGGATCCGGGCCCTGGCGCCCGACGCGGCGGTCGGGGTCGGCCTCGGGGTCTCCAACGGCGCGCAGGCGCGAGAGGTGCTCGGCTTCGCCGACGCCGTCATCGTCGGGTCGGCCCTGGTGAAGGCCCTGCTCGAGGCCGAGGACGCGGGGACGCCGGAGGACCTGTCACGGCTGCGTGCGGTCGTGGCGGACCTCGTCGAGGGCGTCCGGGCGGGCACCTCCGCGCCGCTCGCGAGCTGATCCCGCGGTGATCGCTCGTGCTCCCACCCGCACCGCCTCCCAGCGGGCGGCCCCGTGGATCTCGACCCTCGTCCGGCTGGTGCTGGCCGGGGTCTTCCTCGCCGCCGGTGGCCTCAAGGCCGTCGACCCGCAGACCTCGGTGGCCGCCGTCCGCGCCTACCGGCTGCTTCCCCCCGCTGCGGAGACCCTCGTGGGCTGGGGGCTGCCGTTCCTCGAGATCGCCCTCGGGCTGGTGCTCGCCGCCGGTGCCTTCACCCGCGTCGCCGGGGCGGTCAGCGCGGCCCTGCTGACGGTGTTCGTCCTGGCCGTGGTCTCCGCGGCGGCGCGCGGGCTGAGCATCGACTGCGGCTGCTTCGGCGGCGGCGGTAGCGTGGCCGAGGGTCAGACCGACTACGGCGGTGAGATCGTCCGCGACTCCCTGCTCCTGCTGCTGGCCCTGTGGCTGGTCTGGCAGCCGCGCAGCCGGCTCGCCCTCGAGCCTGGTCCGACCGGACCCCGAGACCTGGAGGACGCCCGGTGAGCAGCCGAACCCCCGGACGCGCCGGCTCCCGCACCCAGCAGTCCGCCGCGGAGGCGTCTCGGCGCGCCGCCGCGCAGGCGGCGGAGCGCCGTCGCGACCGCAACCGGCTCCTGCTGCTGGTGGCGGTGCTGGTGGTGGCCCTGGTGGGCGGCGGGCTGGGCCTGCAGGCCTGGCGTGCGGGCCGCGACCCGTCCGCGGTCCCGGTCGGCAGCTACGCCGACGCCCCTCAGCCGCTGGCCGAGCGCCAGCCCGTCCGCTTCGGCAGCGCGTCGGCCCCGGTCGAGCTCACGGTCTACGAGGACTTCCACTGCCCGCACTGCGCTGACTTCGCCCAGGAGTTCGGTCCCGTCCTCGACGCCGCCCGGGACGCCGGACGGCTCGAGCTGGTGGTGTGGCCGATGTCTTTCATCGACGAGGGCTCCAGCCGGGCCGCCCGGGCCATGGGCTGCGCCACCGAGGCCGGCTTCGGCGAGCGCTACCACCGCGGGCTGTTCGCCAACGACCAGCTGGAGTGGAGCTCCGAGCAGCTGCTGGAGCTGGCCACCCGGAGCACGGCGACGGTCCCGGCCTCCTTCGTGGACTGCATCCAGGGCCAGGAGACGGCCGTCTGGGCCGAGTCGGTCAACGCTGCGGCGGACGCGGCCGGGGTGACCGGCACCCCGACCCTCTTCCTGGACGGCGCGCCGCTGCCGCTGGAGGACCTCACCCCTGAGAGCCTGCAGACCATGATCGAGGCGAAGGGCTGACGTGCTGCTCTCCATCCCCAGCCCCAGCTCCAGCGTCTGGTACGTCGGACCCTTCCCGCTGCGGGCCTACGCCCTCTGCATCGTCGCGGGCATCGTCGTCGCCATGGTGATCGCCAACCGGCGCTGGCGGGCCCGCGGCGGCAGCGCGGAGAACCTGGAGACGGTGCTGGTGGCCGCCATCCCGTGCGGCATCATCGGGGCCCGGCTCTACCACGTCCTCACCGACTACCAGCTCTACTTCGGCGCGGGCCGCAACCCGGTCGACGCGCTGAAGATCTGGAACGGCGGCCTGGGCATCTGGGGCGCCGTCGCCGGCGGCGCGGCCGGGGCCTACGTCGTCGCCCGGCGCCGGGGTCTCCAGTTCCCGGCCCTGCTCGACACGGTCGCGCCGGCCCTGCTGGTCGCGCAGGCGATCGGGCGGCTGGGCAACTGGTTCAACCAGGAGCTCTTCGGACGGCCCACCAACCTGCCCTGGGCCCTGGAGATCGCCCCCTCCTACCGGCCTTCCGGCTACGTCTTCTTCCCGACTTTCCACCCGACCTTCCTCTACGAGCTGCTCTGGAACCTCGCCGTGGCGCTCGTCCTGGTGCTGCTGGACCGCCGCTACCGGCTCGGTCACGGCACGGTGTTCGCGCTCTACGTCGCCCTCTACTCCGCCGGCCGCTTCTGGATCGAGGCACTCCGCATCGACACCGTCACCGAGATCGGCGGCTTCCGGCTCAACAACTACACCGCGCTGATCGCCTTCCTGGTGGCCTCTGCGGCGTTCGTCTGGCTGCTCCGCAACCGGCCCGGTCGGGAGGCGGTGGTGGAGCCGGCCGCGGTCACCGGTGAGGCCGCCCCGACGGCCGCCGACCCCGACGGCACCGACAGCCCCGCCAACACTGACGGCACCGACAACCCCGGTGACGCCGCCGCCGGCCCGGCCGACCAGCCGGGGGAGGCGGGCCGCAGACAGGACGGCTGAGGGGTTCACCGCCGCTGGAGCTCGGCAGGCCATCGGCTTCGGCTCGCGGCCCCGGGCTGGCTAGGCTGCCTCCGATGGTGGCCGCGACCGCGTCCCGTCGACTCGGTGTGCTCATCACCACACCACCGCCTGCGGCGCGAAAATGCGTTGTGTCCCTGCCCTTCAGCGGGCCACCAGGGCGGTGAACCTCCCTCCGGCCGCGAGATCTCGGTCGGGCGGGTTATGCCTGCACGCGGCGGGGCGCCCAGCGCAACTCTTGACGCCCTTGAAGGTGAACAGAGTGCGTTAGCCTTTCTGCCGCCGGGCCAGTGTCGTCCCTCGAAGTGAACAGGCCCCTCCACCCACCTGGGGGCGCGCCGATGCCGACCAGCCAGACCCCTGTGACCGAGCCTCGGCTTGGTCGCCGGCCTCGACGACGGGAGTCCGAAATGTCAGTTGCGCCTGCTCAGCCCAGGTCCCGGGCCGCAGAGGGCCTGTACGACCCTGCCTTCGAGCACGACGCCTGCGGAGTGGCTTTCGTCGCGACCCTGACCGGCGTGCCGAGCCACGACATCGTCCACAAGGGCCTGGAGGCGCTGCGCAACCTCGACCACCGCGGCGCCACCGGCTCTGACCCCCTCACCGGGGACGGGGCCGGCATCCTCATGCAGGTCCCCGACGCGTTCCTGCGCGCGGAGGCTGGTTTCGACCTGCCCGAGGCCGGGACCTACGCCGTCGGCAACGCCTTTCTGCCGACCGACGAGCAGGTCCGCGCGCAGGCGAAGGCGGCGGTCGAGGCCATCGCCGGTGAGGAGGGCCTGACCGTCCTGGGCTGGCGCCGGGTGCGGACCGACGACGCATCGCTGTCGGACCTGACCCGTGCGAACATGCCGTGGTTCGAGCAGCTGGTGGTCGCCGCCGCAGGCGAGCCGCTGCGCGGCATCGAGCTGGACCGCCTGGTCTACTGCCTGCGCCGGCGGGCCCAGCACGAGACCGGGGTCTACTTCGCCTCGCTGTCGGGCCGCACCCTGGTGTGGAAGGGCATGCTCACCACCGAGCAGCTCGAGCTGGTCTTCCCCGAGCTGCTGGACGAGCGGATGGCCAGCGCGCTGGTCGTGGTGCACTCCCGCTTCTCGACCAACACCTTCCCCGCCTGGGAGCTCGCGCACCCGTTCCGGATGATCGCGCACAACGGCGAGATCAACACCGTCAAGGGCAACCGGAACTGGATGCGGGCGCGGGAGAACCTCCTTCGCTCCGACCTGATCCCCGGCGACCTGGAGCGGCTGTTCCCGATCTGCACGCCCGACGCCTCGGACTCCGCGTCCTTCGACGAGGTCGTCGAGCTGCTGCACCTCGGCGGCCGCTCCCTGCCGCACGCGATGCTGATGATGATCCCGGAGGCCTGGGAGAACAACCCGGTCATGGACCAGGCCCGGCGCGACTTCTACGCCTTCCACTCCTGCCTGATGGAGCCCTGGGACGGACCGGCCGGGGTCGTGTTCACCGACGGCACCCAGGTCGGAGCCGTGCTCGACCGCAACGGCCTGCGTCCCGGGCGCTACTGGGTGACCGACGAGGGCCTGGTCGTGCTCGCGTCGGAGGCCGGCGTCCTCGACATCCCGGCCGAGACCATCGTCCAGAAGGGCCGCCTGCAGCCCGGCCGGATGTTCCTCGTCGACCTCGACCAGCACCGCTTGGTCTCCGACGAGGAGGTCAAGAGCGAGCTGGCCGCGGCCGCCCCGTACGGGGAGTGGCTGGCCCAGGGCCGGACCCTGCTCACCGACCTGCCCGAGCGCGACCACGTCGTCCACACCCATGCCTCGGTCACCCGGCGCCAGCAGGTGTTCGGCTACACCGAGGAGGACCTGCGGCTGATCCTGGCTCCGATGGCTTCCGGGGGCGCCGAGGCCATCGGCTCCATGGGCACCGACACCCCGATCGCGGCGCTGAGCGAGAAGCCGCGGCTGCTGTTCGACTACTTCTCCCAGCTGTTCGCCCAGGTGACCAACCCGCCGCTGGACGCCATCCGCGAGGAGCTCGTCACCTCCCTGTACAACACCATCGGGCCGGAGCAGAACCTGCTGGAGCCGGGCCCGACCTCCTGTCGGCGCCTGGTGCTGCCCTTCCCGGTGCTGGACAACGACGCCCTGGCCAAGATCGTCCGGATCAACCGGGCCGGGGACACCGAGTACGCCACCCACGTGGCCCGGGGCCTCTACCCGGTGAGCGGGGGCGCGGAGGCGCTGGCCGCCAAGCTCGACGAGCTGTGCCGGGAGATCTCCGCGGCGATCGCCGGCGGGGCCAAGATCATCCTGCTGTCGGACCGGCACTCCAACGCCGAGTTCGCCCCGATCCCGTCGCTGCTGTTCACTGCGGCGGTGCACCACCACCTGGTGCGCGAGAAGACCCGGACCCACGTGGGCCTGGTCGTGGAGGCCGGTGACGTCCGCGAGGTGCACCACGTGGCCCTGCTGATCGGCTACGGCGCCGCGGCGGTCAACCCGTACCTGGCCATCGAGAGCGTCGAGGACCTGGCGCGGCACGGCGTCTACACCTCGGTCTCCCCGGAGAAGGCGGTCGGGAACGTCGTCAAGGCGCTCGGCAAGGGCGTTCTCAAGGTGATGTCCAAGATGGGCGTCTCCACCGTGGCCTCCTACACCGGCGCCCAGATCTTCGAGGCGCTCGGCCTGTCGAAGGAGGTGGTCGACCGCTACTTCACCGGGACCACGTCCAAGCTCGGCGGCGTCACCCTGGAGCAGCTCGCCGACTCCGTGCACCAGCGTCACCTGCGCGCCTACCCGGCCGATGGGATCCCGCTGGCCCACCGCCTGCTGCCGGTGGGCGGGGAGTACCAGTGGCGCCGTGAGGGCGAGCCGCACCTGTTCGACCCGGAGACGGTCTTCCGGCTGCAGCACTCCACCCGGTCGGGCCGCTACGACATCTTCAAGCAGTACACCGCGCACATCGACTCCCAGGCCGAGCGCCTGATGACGCTGCGCGGCCTGCTGAAGTTCAAGGGCGACCGTCCCCCGGTGCCGATCGAGGAGGTCGAGCCGGTCAGCGAGATCGTCAAGCGGTTCTCCACCGGGGCGATGAGCTACGGCTCCATCAGCCTCGAGGCGCACCAGACCCTGGCCATCGCCATGAACCAGCTGGGCGGCAAGTCCAACACCGGTGAGGGCGGGGAGGACAAGGACCGGCTGTACGACCTCGAGCGCCGCTCGGCGGTCAAGCAGGTGGCCTCGGGCCGGTTCGGCGTCACCTCGGACTACCTGACCAACGCCGACGACATCCAGATCAAGATGGCCCAGGGCGCCAAGCCCGGTGAGGGCGGCCAGCTGCCCGGCCAGAAGGTCTACCCCTGGGTGGCCAAGACCCGGCACTCCACGCCGGGTGTCGGGCTGATCTCGCCGCCGCCGCACCACGACATCTACTCGATCGAGGACCTCAAGCAGCTCATCCACGACCTGAAGTGCGCCAACCCGTCCGCGCGGGTGCACGTCAAGCTCGTCGCCGAGGTCGGCGTTGGCACGGTCGCGGCCGGGGTGTCCAAGGCCAAGGCCGACGTCGTCCTGATCTCCGGCCACGACGGCGGCACCGGCGCGGCCCCGCTCACCTCGCTGAAGCACGCCGGCGGTCCGTGGGAGCTCGGGCTGGCCGAGACCCAGCAGACCTTGCTGCTCAACGGGCTGCGCGACCGGATCGTCGTGCAGGTCGACGGCCAGCTCAAGACCGGCCGCGACGTCATCATCGGCGCCCTCCTCGGCGCCGAGGAGTTCGGCTTCGCGACGGCCCCGCTCGTGGTCAGCGGCTGCATCATGATGCGGGTCTGCCACCTCGACACCTGCCCGGTGGGCGTCGCCACCCAGAACCAGGAGCTGCGCTCGAAGTTCTCCGGCAAGCCGGAGTTCGTCGTCAACTTCTTCGAGTTCATCGCCGAGGAGGTCCGCGAGCACCTGGCGGCCCTGGGCTTCCGGAGCATCGCCGAGGCCGTCGGCCACGTCGAGGCGCTCGACACCACGCCGGCGGAGGAGCACTGGAAGGCTCACGGCCTGGACCTGACGCCCATCCTGCACCGGCCCGAGCTGCCCGAGGGCACCGCGCTGCACAACACGACCAAGCAGGACCATGCGCTCGAGTTCGCGCTGGACCAGATGATCATCGACCTGTGCCGGCCGGCGCTGGAGACCGGCGAGGCGGTGCGGGCGCAGCTCAAGATCCGCAACGTCAACCGGACGGTGGGCACGATCCTGGGCCACGAGGTCACGAAGGCGACCAAGGGCGAGGGCCTGCCCGACGGCACCATCGACCTGACCTTCTCCGGTTCGGCGGGGCAGAGCTTCGGCGCGTTCCTCCCGGCCGGCATCACCCTGCGGCTCGAGGGCGACAGCAACGACTACCTGGGCAAGGGCCTGTCGGGTGGCCGGATCGTCCTGCGGCCCGACCGCGCGGCGACCTTCGTGGCGGCGGACAACATCATCGCCGGCAACGTCATCGGCTACGGCGCCACCTCGGGTGAGATCTTCATCCGCGGCCAGGTGGGTGAGCGGTTCTGCGTCCGCAACTCCGGTGCCACCGCCGTGGTCGAGGGCACCGGCGACCACGCCTGTGAGTACATGACCGGTGGGCTCGCGGTCATCCTCGGCGCCACCGGGCGCAACGTGGCGGCGGGCATGTCGGGCGGCATCGCCTACGTGCTCGACCTGGACGTGTCGCTGCTGAACACCGACATGGTCGACCCCCTGCCGCTCACCCCGGGCGACGAGGACCTGGTCCGGTCCCTGGTGGTCCGGCACGGTGAGGAGACCGGGTCCGACGTCGCCGCCGACCTGCTTGCCGACTGGGACCGGGCCAAGGAGCGCTTCACCAAGGTGCTGCCCCGGGACTACGCCCGGGTGCTGGCGGCCCAGGAGGCGGCTGAGGCCGAGGGCCTGGACGCCGAGGCCACGACCGTCAAGATGATGGAGGCCGCTCGTGGCTGAGCTCGTCGCGCTGGTCCGTCCCTCCATCCCCGTGCGGGCTGGGTTCGCGGCACTGCGGCCGCTCCGGGTCCGGGGCAGCCATCCGCTCCTCGCAAGCTCGGAGCTCCCGCCAGGCCCATCCACGCCCCGGACCGGGAGCGGCCTCCGTGCCGCTCGTGCTCCGCTGGGCTCGGTTCTCTCCGGCGCTCCTCTCCAGTTTTCTCAGAAGGGTGATGACCATGGCTGACCCCCGGGGGTTCATGAACACGCCGCGCCGGGTCGCCGAGCGGCGGCCGGTGGCCGAGCGCGTGCGCGACTGGAACGAGGTCTACCCCGGCACGCCGGGACGGGCGTTGCTGCCGATCATCTCCGAGCAGGCGGGGCGCTGCATGGACTGCGGCATCCCGTTCTGCCACACCGGCTGCCCGCTGGGCAACCTGATCCCGGAGTGGAACGACCTGGTCTGGCGCAGTGACTGGGACGAGGCGCTGGAGCGGCTGCACGCCACGAACAACTTCCCGGAGTTCACCGGGCGGCTGTGCCCGGCGCCGTGCGAGACGGCGTGCGTCGTGGGGATCAACCGCGACGCGGTGACCATCAAGAACGTCGAGGTCACGATCATCGACAAGGCCTGGGACGAGCACCGCGTGCTGCCCCAGCCGCCCGAGTGGCACACCGGGCGCACCGTGGCCGTCGTCGGCTCGGGTCCCTCGGGTCTGGCCGCGGCCCAGCAGCTCACCCGGGCCGGGCACACGGTCGCGGTCTTCGAGCGCGCCGAGGAGCCGGGCGGTCTGATGCGCTTCGGCATCCCGGAGTTCAAGATGGAGAAGTACGTCCTCGACCGGCGCATCCAGCAGATGAAGGACGAGGGCACCAACTTCCGCTGCGGCGTCGAGGTCGGGGTGAAGATCACCGGCCAGCAGCTCAAGGAGCGCTACGACGCGGTCGTGCTGGCCGTCGGCTCGACCGTGGCCCGGGACCTCCCGGTGCCGGGACGCGAGCTGGGCGGCATCCACCAGGCCATGGAGTTCCTGCCGCACGCCAACCGCTACGCCCTGGGCAAGATCGAGCAGCCGCCCATCTCGGCCGAGGGCAAGCACGTCGTCATCATCGGCGGGGGCGACACCGGGGCCGACTGCCTCGGCACGTCGATCCGGCAGGGGGCGAAGTCGATCCGCCAGCTGGAGATCATGCCCACGCCGCCGGAGGAGCGTCCCGCCCACCAGCCGTGGCCGACCTACCCGATGACTTACCGCGTCTCCTCCGCGCACGAGGAGGCGGGGGAGCGGATCTACTCCGTCTCCACCTCGCGCTTCAACGGCGACGAGAACGGCCAGGTCAGCTCCCTGACGCTCTCGGAGGTCCGCTTCGAGGGGGGCAAGCTGACCCCTGTCGAGGGGACCGAGCAGGAGATCCCCGCTGACCTCGTGCTGCTGGCGATGGGCTTCGTCGGTCCGGAGAAGGACTCGGTCCTCTCCCAGCTCGGGGTGTCCCTGGACGAGCGGGGGAACGTCAAGCGGGACCACAACTACGCCACCGACGTCCCGGGGGTCTTCGTCGCCGGCGACGCCGGGCGCGGCCAGTCGCTGATCGTGTGGGCCATCGCCGAGGGACGCGCCTGCGCCGCCGGGGTGGATGAGTACCTCTCCGGTTCCACGAAGCTCCCGCGGCCCATCCCCCCGACCGCTCGCCAGATGATGGTCTGACCACCCCTCCCGCAGTGCCGCCGCCCTCCGGCGGCGTCTGAACGTGCCCGACCCCCGCCTGCCTGCAGGCGGGGGTCGGGCTCTTCGTCGGGCCTGGTCCGGTCGGCCTCAGCTGGCCAGGAAGCCCACCACGTCGGCGGTGAGGTGGGTCTGCCCCGTCGAGCTCAGGGTGACCTTCCCGTCGGTGCCGACGGGCACGATCACCCGGTTGGCCAGGGAGCGCCCCGGCACCAGCGCGAGGTTGGTGGTGGTGGTCCCGGTCGAGCCGGTCGGCCGGGCGCTGACGAACCCGGTGCTCACCGCCTTGGTGGCGGTGACGTTCAGCACGACGGCGGTCACGCCGCTGGTCGGCACGCCTCCGCGTCCGGTCACCTGGAGGTCGAGGCTGCCGTCGGCCGGCACCGCGACCGCCGGAGCGCCCGTGCCGTTGCGGGTGTCGAGGAGCCGCGCCGGGGTGAGCCCGGTCAGCTGCGAGCTGGTCGGGAACCAGCCCTGGACGTCGGCGACCAGGTGGGTGCCGGCGGAGACGTACAGGCTGACCTTGCCCCCCGCGCCCAGCTTGAGCACCACCCCGTTGGCCGTGGAGGTCCTCGGCACGAAGTTGAGCGAGGAGGCGCCGGGCCGGGCCACGCCGGCCGGGTAGGCGGTGAGGTAGCCGCTGCCCGTGGCGCCGGTGGCGGTGAGGTTGAGCACGACCGAGCCGACGCCGGTGGCCGGGACCCCGCCCTGGCCGGTGACCTGGAGGTCGATCTTCCGGGTGGCGCCGACCAGGGCGGCGGGTGCTCCCGTGCCGTCGCGGGTGTCGAGCAGGCGGGTCGGGGACAGCGGGGTGTAGTCGGAGTCGTCCGCGAACCAGCCCTGGACGTCGACCAGGACGTCGGTGGCGGCGGAGCCGTAGAGGCGCACAGCCCCGCCGGTGCCGACCTTGACGACCACGTTGTTCGCGAGGGTGGTGCCGCTGCCGAAGTTCAGCGTCGAGGCCGACGAGCGGGCCTGGCCGGCCGGGTAGGCCGTGAGGTAGCCGCCGGAGCTGGGGTTGACCGCGGTCAGGTTGAGCACCACCGCTCCGACCCCGGTGGCCGGGATGCCCGCGTGCCCGGTGACGGGCACGTCGAGCGTTCCGCCGGCAGTCAACCGGGCCGCGCCGGTGCCGCTCCGGGTGTCGACGAGCCGGGCCGGGGTGATCGGCTGGTAGGCCGAGGCCTCCGGGGTGGGCTCGCTGGAGTCGGTGTCGCTGTCCGGCACGGGAACGGTCGAGGGGGGCAGCCGGAGGTCCGCGACCACCATGTTGTGGTCGGAGGGACGGGTGTCGTCGACCACGTCCATCACGTTCTCCCAGTACGCGGCCCCGGTGATGCCCTTGGCCATCACCACGTCCAGGCGGGAGCCGAAGCCCGAGCCCGGGTCGGACATGGTGGTCCGGAAGTCGTTCATGGTCGTGTACCGCAGGTTCTTGGTCCGCTGGGCCGCGGCGGTGTCGTAGAAGCCCTTCTCGACCAGCACGTCGTGGGCGGTGTAGCCGATCTTGTTGTTCTGCCAGGTGTTGATGTCGCTGCCGAGGATGACGGGCAGGTTGTCGGTGTTCAGGCGGGCGACGCCGTCCACCGCGGCGGAGATCTGGGCGGCGCGGAGCCGGTCGAACGTCACCTCGACGGCCGGGTCGGTGGAGTGGCGGGCGTCCAGGTGGGCGGAGACGAAGTAGAAGCGCTCCCCGGTGGCCTTGTCGGCGAAGAGGGAGTAGACCGCCTTGCGCCGGTCGCCGTCGTCGTCACCGCTGGGCCGGATCGGCAGCGCGATGGTGCACACGTCGTTCCAGCTGCTGGTGCCGGTCTTCTCGGCGCAGGGGCTGAGCATCGTGTACTTCGTGCTGTCGTACAGGATCCGCATGCCCTGGGTGCTGGCCTCGGTCCCCGCCTTGACGTACGGCGTGGTCTGGATCAGCTTGTAGCGGCTCCCGCCCTGGCGGCCCAGCTCGGTGAGCAGGCTGTCGGTCTGCCGCGGCCGCCCGTCGAGGCTGCCGACCACCCCGTCGGCCCGGCCGGGGCCGAGCTCCTGCAGGGCGACGACCCCGAGGCGGTGGTCGAGGATCTGCTTGCTCACCTCGGGGACCCGCTCCATCCACGTCTGCGGGTCGGTGGTCGCCCGGGCGGTGCGCACGTTGAACTGGCCCACCCGCAACGGGGTGCCGGTGGTAGCCGGCTCGGCCGGGGCGACCCCGACGGTCCGCAGGTACGGGTAGTCGCGGGAGGCCTCGCCGGCGGAGGTGTTGTTGACGGCCCGGAGCCGGAAGTACAGGTGGTTGGCCGAGCCCACCGGCGCCCCCGCCAGCGCGGTCTGGGCGGCGGTCAGGGTGAGGCTGCGGGCCCCGGCCGGCGCGGGAAAGACCTTCCACCCACGGCCGTGGAGCGGCAGCGAGCTGTCGGTGCGGCTGAAGCTGGTCAGGCCGGTCTCCACCTCGTAGCGGGTGGTGTTCTTCCCGTCGTGCACCCAGCTGATCGTCACCTCACCCGGTCGCGGACCGGGGCTGTAGCTGACCGAGGAGAAGGAGGCTGGCCGGACGACCGCAGCGGCGGCGACGGTGGTGTGCAGGGGTGCGGCCACGGCGCCCAGGCCGAGGGCCAGGACGAGGGCGGTGAGGGTTCCGGCGGGCTTGCGGATCATCTGGACAGGTCTCCTGGCGGGGCGCGGGGGCGCCGGATGGCGGGACGCGGGCGTGCGTCAGCGCGGGAGGGCGGGCAGGGAGGAGTGGAAGGCCCGGAGCGAGACGCCGGGCGGGTGCGGTGGGTCAGCGGGCGGTGTGGCCCGGGAGTGGCTCCGGGGACCGTCGGCCGACGGGGTTCACGAGGAGCCCCGGTAGGGAGCGATGTGGCGGGAAAGGGGGGACATGGGTCTCCTGGGGGATCGTGGCGTGCCCCCGAGCAGCACCTGATGTCCTCCATCCTCTGGCGTGGGCCTCGGAGCGGGCAGAGGACAAAGCACCCGGGCCCGGCGCCATTGGTCCCGCATGATCAGCCTTTGGTCCCGGGACCGGTGGGCACTCCGCCCCGGGGACCGGGTCCAGGTTCGCGGCGGTTCGGTCAGGCGGAGGCGCCGGTGTAGCGGCGCAGAGCCACCAGCCAGAACGCCCGGGAGGCGACGAGGAACCCGGCCGCCACACCCACCGACAGCAGGGCCCCCTCGAGGGTGAGCTGTCCGGTCAGGGCCTGGGCCGGCACCGTCACCGCGAACGCGATCGGCACCACGAAGGTCAGCACGGGGCGCATCCACCCCGGGAAGATGGTGACGGGCCAGCGTCCCGCCCCTCCGAAGAGGGCCTGGAAGATGACCAGGATGTTGTCGAGCCTGACGAACCAGAACGCCAGGGTCGACAGCAGCAGCAGGAAGCAGTAGACGGTGGTGAAGCCGGCCACCAGGGTGACCAGGAACAAGGTGACGGAGCCGGCGTCGAGGCTGAGCCCGGAGCGGGACACGCCCCACGCCACCACCCCGACCCCGACGACGACGTCGGTCGCGGCTTGCGGGGCCACCACCTGCGCGCTCGCCAGCAGCTGGGAGTCCGCGGGCTTGGTGAGCAGGAAGTCGAAGGTGCCGAGCCGGATGCCCTCCATCAGCGCCTCCATCGACGGCCGGATGACCAGGCCGACCAGCCCGCTGATGAAGAAGTGGACGCCCACCAGGACCAGCAGGTCATCGGATGTCCAGCCGCGCAGGTCGGCGGTGTTGGTGAAGATCACCGAGAGCCCGAGGAGCTGGGTGGCCAGGCTGACCGCGGCGTTCAGCAGCGCGATGGCGAAGTCCGAGCGGTACTGGACGATGTTCAGCACGCCGACGGCCAGGAACGCGTGGAGCACCCGGAGGGAGTGCACCTCAGGCTCCGACCGCGCTGTAGCGGCGGGTGGCCCGGCTCCAGAGCAGCCGCAGGACCAGCAGGGCGATGAGCAGCCAGGCCAGCTGGGCGGCGTAGCCGAGCAGCAGCTCCCCGCCCGTCCGACGACCGAGCAGCACCTCCACGGGGAAGGCGAGGGTCCAGGGGAACGGCGTCCAGGCGGCCAGCGTCGACATCCACCCGGGCAGCACCGAGAGCGGCGCGAACTGGCCGCCGAGGAAGGTGAAGAGGGAGAAGAAGACGGTGTTCATGGCGGAGACCTTGGTCAGCCAGAAGGCCGACAGGGCGACGCACCACTCCACGACGAAGCGCAGCACCATGGCGAGCAGGAGCGCGGGCAGGAACGCCACGACGGCCGTCGGGGTGGTCCCGCCGAGATCGGCGTCGAAGACGACCGCCAGCAGGACCGCCGTGGGCAGGATGCCCACCAGGCCGACGAGCTTGTAGGTGACGTTCTCGCACACGTCGTTGTGGATCGGGTGCACCGGCCGCAGCAGCAGCGGCGAGAACGCCCCGGTGCGGATCCGCCGCTCGAACTCCCACATGTGCCAGATGAAGGTCAGGTGGTCGACCACCATCATGAGGAGGAAGTACGCCACGAACTGGTCGGCGGTGTAGCCGCCCGTGCTGCCCGACCCGGCCACCGTCCGCCAGACGACGATGAAGACCAGGGGCTGGATGACGCTCGTCACCACCCAGATGGCCACCGCGCCCCGGTAGGCGAGGTTGGTGGCCAGGGCCGAGGCGAACTGCCGGCGGTAGTACAGGGCCAGCGCGGCCGGGGAGAAGACCCCCGGGCCCGGCCCCTGCGGCACCGGACCCGCCGGGTCCTGCTCCCGCACCAGCGGCGGGTCACCGGCGCTCATGCCCGGACTCCTCACCGGGGGAGGCGAAGACGTCCTCGATCACGCCCTCGATCGGCGGGTCCTCGATCGTCAGGTCGAGCACCGCCAGCCGGGCCAGCAGGCGGCCGGCCGCGGCCGGCGTGGCCGCGCGGGGGACCTGGACCGTCACGCTGCTCGCCGTCCGGCCGGTGACGGTGCCCTCCACCAGCGCGGCCAGCTCCTCGTCGCCGATGGTGCTGCCCTCCTCCAAGGCGACGGTGATCACCTTGTGCGCCGCGAACCGGTCGACCAGGGCCGAGAGGTCGCCGTCGAACAGCAGGCTCCCGCGGTGGATGACCACGACCCGGCGGCACAACGCCTGCACGTCGGCCATGTAGTGGCTGGTGAGCATCACGCAGGCGCCCGTGCGCTGGTTGTACGCCGCCACGAAGGAGCGGATGCGGCGCTGCATGGCCACGTCCAGCCCGATGGTCGGCTCGTCCAGGAACAGCACCGCGGGCTGGTGCAGCAGCGAGCCCGCGAGCTCGCACTTCATCCTCTCGCCGAGACTGAGGTTGCGCACCGGCTTGCGCAGCAGGTCGCCCAGCTCCAGCAGCTCGGTGAGCTCGGTCAGCCGCCGGGTGAAGTCGGCGGCCCCGATCCGGAAGATGGCCTGGTACAGCCGGTAGGAGTCGAGCACGGGGATGTCCCACTGCAGCTGGTTCCGGTTCCCCATCACCAGCGCCATCCGCCCCAGGTAGGCGCGGTCGCGGAGCCACGGCGTGTGGCCCAGGACCTGTGCGGTCCCGGTGGTGGGGTGCAGCAGGCCGGCGAGCATCTTGAGCGTCGTGGTCTTGCCGGCGCCGTTGGGGCCGAGGAAGCCGACGACCTCGCCGCGCTCGACGGCGAAGCTGACTCCTGCCACCGCCTGGACCTGCCGCGTCCGGCGCCGCACCAGGGACCCCAGGGCCGCCTTCACCCCGCCGTCGCGCTCGGGCACGACGTAGGTCTTGCCCAGGTCCTGGACCTCGATGTCCGCCATGGCCGCCGTCCCCCTCCCACCGGCTCCCCATCCTGCCCGACCCTGGGGCCGGCGCCGCTCATCCGGCCACGTTGTCAGGGACCCGCCCTATCGTTCCGCAGGTGGACATCGCCGTGGCCCGAGCCGAGGACGGGGTGGCCCTCGCCGTGCTCGACGCGGAGGGCCGCCCCGGTGCGGTCGAGCACCTGGACGCGGTCACGTTCCCGGAGCGGGTGGGCGCGCTCGAACGCCGGGGCCCGCGCTGGGTCTGGGCCGACACGGCGACGCTGCACCCGCGGCTGCTGCGGGCCGGTGTGTCGGTGGGCCGGGTCCAGGACCTGCGGCTGTGCCACGCCGTGCTGCGCCGCTCCCGCTACCTCGACTCCCCGCTGGCCGACGACGAGCGGTGGCGTCCGGCGGCCGCGGACACCGCAGGCACCGAGCCCAGCCTGCTCGACCTGCCGGCGGACCCCCGCGTCCCCGACCTGCACGAGACGGTCGCCGAGCACGCCCGCCAGACCCGTGCCGTCGAGGGCTCCGAGCGGCGTGAGCGCCTCCGGCTGCTGCTGGCGGCGGAGTCCGCGGGAGCCCTCGTCGCCGCCGAGCTGTCCGGCCTGGGCCTGCCCTTCGACGAGGCGGTGCACCGCGCGCTGCTCACCCGGCTGCTCGGTCCCCAGCCGCTGCCCGGTGGACGGCCGGCCCGCCTGGAGGCCCTGGTGGAGGAGATCCGCAGGCACCTGGAGGCCCCGGGACTGAACCCGGACTCGGCCCCGGAGCTGCTGCGGGCCCTGCACCGGCAGGGACTGAGCGTGGACACGACGCGGCAGGGGGAGCTGGAGCGGCTCGACCACCCGGTGGTCGCCCCGCTCCTGGAGTACAAGAAGCTGGCGCGCCTGCTCAGCGCGAACGGGTGGGGGTGGCTGGCGAGCTGGGTGCACGACGGTCGCTTCCGCCCCGACTACCTGCCCAGCGGGGTCGTCACCGGGCGCTGGGCCGCCCGGGGTGGCGGTGCCCTGCAGCTGCCGAAGCAGGTCCGCAGCGCGGTCCGGCGCCGCGCCGGGTCGTCGCCTCGTCGTCGCCGACGCCGCCCAGCTGGAGCCGCGGGTGCTGGCGGCGATGGCCCGCGACGAGGCCATGGCCCGGGCCAGCCGCGGCGGCGACCTCTACCAGACGCTGGTCGACGACGGCGTGGTCGACACCCGCGCGCACGCCAAGGTGGCGATGCTCGGCGCCCTCTACGGGGCCACGTCCGGTGAGGCCGGGCAGCTGATGCCGCGGCTGCTGCGCAGCTACCCGCGGGCGACGGGCCACGTCGAGGAGGCCGCCCGGGCGGGGGAGCGCGGCGAGGTGGTCACCACCTGGCTGGGGCGCAGCTCGCCCGCCCCGCCGTCGTCCTGGCACGCGGCCCAGCAGCGGGCGAGCCTGCCCGAGGCGACGGCGGCCGACCAGCGCCGCGCCCGCAGCCAGGCGCGCGACTGGGGGCGCTTCACCCGCAACTTCGTCGTGCAGGGCACCGCCGCGGAGTGGGCGCTGTGCTGGCTCGCCGACCTGAGGCGACGGCTCCGCACGCTCGGTGCCGTCGACGGCGTGTCCCCGGCCCTGGTCTACTTCCTGCACGACGAGGTGATCGTCGAGACCCCGACGGCGCTGGCCGGCGCCGTGGAGGACGCCGTGCGGGCGTCCGCCCGGCGCGCGGGGCAGCTGCTGTTCGGCACCTTCCCCGTCGAGTTCGCGCTCGAGGTGGCGTGCGTGCAGAGCTACGCCGAGGCCGGGTGAGGGCTTGGTGTCGCGGACGACCGTCCTCGAGGACGCAGGCCCAGCCGGTCCAGGTGCGCCCCGAGCCGGTCCGGGTCCTGGGCGGGGTCCGCCAAGGCCACGTAGCCGTCAGGCCGGACCAGGTAGGCGGCGTCCCGACGCAGCCCCGCCGCCCGGGCGGCGGGCGACCAGGGCCAGCAGTGGAGGGCCAGGCCGCGGTCCCGGGCGGCGGCGGCGAGCCGGGGGTGGACGGTGCCGTGCACGTGCACCTGCCAGTCGAGCGAGGCCAGCGGCGCGTGGTTGTCCCGCCCGTCCGCGGTGTCCACCCAGGGGAGCCGGTCGCCCCCGCGCACGCGGCCGGCACGGCCGGTGCTGAGGGGGGAGGTCCGGTAGTGCAGCCGGACCTGGCCGATCCCTGCCCCGCCAGCCGTCGTCCCCGCCGCGTCGTCAGCGCGGCCGGGAGGAGCCAGCGGAACAGCAGCCGGCGAGCCAGCCGCGCCCGCCTCGTGGAGCCGGTCACCCGGTCGAAGACGCGGTCGGTGGTAGCCACCAGACGGCGGGCCACCGGCAGCCGCTCCTGCTCGAAGGTCTCGAGCAGCGCGGGGGACGCGCGCCCCTGCAGCACGGCCGCCAGCTTCCAGCCCAGGTTCACCGCGTCGCCGACGCCGGTGTTCATGCCCTGCCCGCCCAGCGGGCTGTGCACGTGGCCTGCGTCGCCCAGCAGGAACACCCGACCGGCACGCAGGCGCTCGGCCACCCGGTGGGTGACGCCGTAGGTGGAGAACCAGTGCACCTGCTCGACCCGGGTGCCGGTCGTGCGCTCGGCGAAGGCCCGGACGTCGTCGAACCCGACCTCCTCCGCCGCCCCGTCCTCGGGCGCACCTTCCCCGACCGGCAGCAGGCCGACGAAGCGGGACGTGCCGTCGGGGCGAGCCGGGACGACGAGCAGGAAGTCGTCCTGCGCCAGGCAGAAGCTGAAGGCGCCACGGTCCGGCGGTGCAGCCGCAGCCCCGGTGGCGGTGACGTCGGCGACGAGGTAGCGCCGGTCGGAGCTGGTGCCCGGGTAGGCGATGCCCAGCTGGTCCCGCACGGTGCTGCGAGTGCCGTCGCAGCCGGCCAGGTACCCGGCCACGACCTGCTCGCTGCCTCCGTCGGCCGCCTGCAGCGTCGCGGTGACCGAGTCCTCGCCCGGGGTGACGGCGACGCAGGTGGTGCCGAACTCCACCGCCACGCCGGCGGCGCCGAGCTCGGTGACCAGCAGCCGCTCGTGGGTGTCCTGGGGGCAGCAGAGGATGTAGGGGTAGCGGCTCAATCCCTTCCCGGCGTCGCTGACGTCCCGCACCGAGAGGGTCCGGGACCCGTCCTGCACCCGGACCTGCCGCACCCGGACCCCGGCCTCGACCAGCCGCTCGGCCACGCCGAGCGACCGGTACAGCTCCAGGGTCCGGGCCTGGACGTCGAGGGCCGGGACTCCCCGGCCGGACCCGGCCGCTGGTCCACCACCCGGACCCTGGTCCCGCCGCGGACGAGCGCCAGTGCCAGCGCCAGCCCCGTCGGGCCGGCACCGACGACCAGCACCTCCGTCCTCACCGGCTCACCGGAGACGGCGTTCCACCCGGTCGCGCACGGTCTTGCGGTCCTGGTGGTCCTGCTCGTAGGCCTCGACGGCGCGGACCCCGTCCTCGTCCTCGAGCCCGGCGACCACCCGGACGGCCTCGCGCGCGGTCAGGTCGTCGTACCCCGGCACCGGCGGCTCGTCGCTCGACTGGTGCCCGGACGCACGGGCCCGTCGCCCGGCCTCGGCGGCGGCGGCGGGATTGGGCACGAACTGCTCGCCCCGGGCGCTGCCCTCGGCCTTGCGCGCGTCGGTGGCCTCCTTCTCCTCCGGGGAGAGCTGCTCCCACGCCTGCTCGGGGAGGTAGCGGCGGGAAGCACCGCCCTTATCCTCCGGTCCCCCGGTGCGGGCGTCGGCGGAGCCGTCGGCGGTCTGCCACCGCTCCTCGGTCCACTCCGACAGGTGCTGCTGGGTCTCGTCCTTCTCCCCGCGGTACCTGCCCCCCGCCTTCTCGTAGCTCGCGGCCAGGAGCTGGGCCTTGCGGGCGCTCCACTGGCCCGGCTGGCCGCCCTTGTCGCCGGCGACGACCTCGTCCTTGAGACGGGCGCGGAGCGCGGGGTCGGTGTACTTCTCGTCCCAGTCGGCTGGGTACTCCGGTGGTGTCATGGCGCCCTGTCTACCCGTTCGCGCTGAGCAGCACCGCCCGCCCTGGAACGCCCCGCTACCTTCGGGGCATGGACGCTGCCGAGGTGGGCCGCCGCAAGCGCCGGTGCACCCGGGCGGTCATCGCGGGCTGCGCGCTGATGGCGGTCGCGCTGGTGCTCAGCGCCTACGGCGTCGGGCCGCCGGTCGCGACGTCGGTCGGGGCGCTGGTGGGGCTGGCGCTGCTCGTCTACGGCGTGCACGTGGGCTGGCTGATCTTCTACGACCGCGAAGACGACGGCCCACCCGCCTGAGCGGGGGGTGGACCGGCGCCCTCGCCGCCGGGCAGCCGGGAGGCGTTCAACCGGTAGCCGCGGCGCACGACGGTGCTGATCAGTCCCGGCACGCCGAGGCTGCGACGCAGCCGGCTCATCGCCACCTCCAGAGCGTGGTCGTCGAGGTCCTCGGGCAGGCTGTCGACCAGCTGGGCCCGCGAGACCACCGTCTCGGAGCGGGCCAGGGCCTTGAACAGCGCGAGGGCGTGGGGCCCGAGCACGACGGTGCGGCCGTCGACGCTCACCTGGCGGCCGCGCACCTCCACCACGGCGTCCCCGCTCCCGTAGCGCTCGACGCGGTGCACGGCCAGCTGCTCGCAGACCAGCCGGATCAGGGCTCCCAGCCGGTGGCGCTCGGGGACGGCGGGCTCCACCCCCGCCGCGAGCAGCGGGGCAGCGGTCACCGGCCCGACCGCCGCGGCCAGGACCTCCCCGGACAGGGCCTGCACCAGCGCCGACCGCACCCCCAGCACCTCCGCCGTCTCCAGGGTGGCGACGGCGCCGGGCGCACTGGTGAACACCACGGCGTCGAGCTGGCCGCGGCTCGCGGCCTCGATGAGCCGGGGGAGCCGGTCGACGGCAGTCGGCTGGACCCAGCGGTAGGGGGTCACGGTGAGCACCTCCGCGCTCATCGCCCGCAGCCGGGCCAGCTGGACCTCGTCGGTGTAGCCGTGCAGCTGGATGGCCACCCGCCGGCCGGTGAGACGACGGTCGGCCACCGCGTCGACCAGCGAGGCCGTCGTGTCGAGGTCGGTGGCCTGGGCGTCCTCCAGGCCGGTCGCGCGGACTGCGCCGACCGCCTTGGGGCCGCGGGCGAAGATCTGCGCCTGCTCGAGCACCTCGGTGAGCGCCGCTCCGAGCCCCGCGGCGTCGGCGACCTCGAACCAGCGCCGCATGCCGTAGCCGGTGGTCACCAGCACCACCTCGGGCCGCTGGCGGAGGAGCTCACGCGTCTCGGCCAGCAGGGTCGTGTCCTGGTCGTTCGGCGCGATCCGGAGCGCCGGCGCGTGCAGGACCGAGGCCCCGCGCCGCTCCAGCGCGGTGATCAGGTCGGCGGAGCGTCGGTCGGAGGTGACGCCGATCCGGAACCCCCCGAGCTGGTCGACCCGCTTCGCGGCCCGCGCGGTGGCCGGTGCTGCACCGGGGTCCGGGAGCGCGCTCACGGCCACCGGACCTCGGGCGGGACCACGCCGTCCAGCGCGGCCACCAGCTCCCCGGTGCGACCGGCGCCGGGAGCCACGTCGACGACCGCCCCGATGACCACGACCGCCGGCGAGACCAGGTCGAGCCGGCGGACGTCGCCGGCCAGCTGTCCGACCGTGGTGAAGGTGCTGCGCTGGGAGGGGGAGAAGCCACGCTCGATGACGGCGGCCGGCGTCGCCGGGTCCAGACCGGCCGCCCCCAGACCGGCCACGATCTGCTCCAGGTTGGCGATGCCCATGAGCACGACCACGGTGCCGCCCAGCCGCACCAGGGCGGCCAGCTCCTCGGCGGCGGGGACGACGTGGCCGGAGATCACGGTGAAGGCGTGGCTGAGCCCGCGGTGGGTGACGGGGATCCCGCTGGCGGCCGGGACCGCCAGGGCGCTGGAGATGCCCGGAACCACGCGCACCTCGATCCCCGCCTCGACGCAGGCCAGCATCTCCTCCCCGCCCCGACCGAAGACGAACGGGTCGCCGCCCTTCAGCCGGACGACGGACTGCCCGGCCAGCGCGCGGGCCACCAGCTGCGCCTGGATGGAGGACTGGGTGACCGGGTGGTGGTAGGGGCTCTTGCCGACGTCGACCAGCTCGGCGTCCGCGGAGAGCGCGGCGAGGTCCTCGGTCGGCGCGAGCCGGTCGTAGAAGACGACGTCGGCCTCGCGCAGCGCCTGCACCGCCTCCAGGGTCAGCAGCCGCGTCAGGCCCGGACCGCCTCCCACCAGCGCCACCTGCCCCCGGTCGGTGGCCGGGGTCTCGTGCTGCACCAGGACGCGCAGGTGCCCGGCCAGGGCGACGACGCGCTCGGCCAGCGCGGGACTGACGTCGACCAGGACGACCGACCAGGCCGGCCCGACGAGGCGCAGCACCCCCCGCGCGTCGTCGGCGTCGGGCTGGGCCACCAGGCGCACGCCGTCAGGCGGCGACGGGGACGCGGGCACCGCCGCGCCGGCGGCCAGGGTGACGTGGGCGCCGGCCCGCGCGTACCGGCGGACCACCCGGCGTGCTCCGGCGGGGCTGCCGAAGACCACGACCCGGCGGCCGGTCACGTCGACGTCGATCTGCATGCTGCGACCTGCTCTCCTGGGGGAAGGGGCCGTACCGGGATCGAGGGCCCCGGCCGCCCCGGCACCGTGCAGCACACTAGGCAGCCCCGGTTACCCCGACGTTTCTCCGACGTAACCACCGGGCACCACCGCCCGCACGAGCCTCCGGACCAGGTGTGAGGTGGGTCCGTCCTCCGGGAGGAAGCGGAGGTCCCGGCCCTCCACCCAGGCCTCACCACCGGTCTGGGCCCGTGTGAGAGAACGGTGAAGCGGCCGTAACTTCGGCACCATCGGCTGTAACAGCGGTCTCCCACGATGGTGGCGTGGCCCCCGTTCCCACCCTCACCCACTGCCCGTACTGCTCCCTGCAGTGCGGGATCTCGATGGTGGCCGGGGACCGGCCGGCGACCCTGGAGCCGCAGGCGGACTTCCCGACCAACCGCGGCGGGCTGTGCTCCAAGGGCTGGACGGCCGCCAGCCTGCTCGACCACCCGCAACGGCTGCTGACCCCGCTGGTGCGCACCGTCCCCGGCGACCGCACGAGCCCGTTCCGCTCCGCGACCTGGGACGAGGCGCTCGACCTGGTGGCCGAGCGCCTGCAGGGCGTGCAGGCCGAGCACGGCCGCGACGCCGTCGGCTGCTTCGGCGGCGGCGGCCTGACCAACGAGAAGGCCTACGCCTTCGGCAAGTTCGCCCGGGTCGCGCTGGGCACCGCGATGATCGACTACAACGGCCGGTTCTGCATGTCCTCGGCGGCGACCGCGAGCAACCGGGCCTTCGGCATCGACCGCGGACTGCCCTTCCCGCTCTCCGACATCGGCCAGGCCCAGGCGGTGCTGCTGGTGGGCTCCAACCCCGCGGCGACGATGCCGCCGGCCATGCAGTGCTTCGACGCAGGGGCGGGCCGCGGGCGCCACCCACATCGTCGTCGACCCCCGGCTGACCGCTACCGCGAAGGGGGCGTCGCTGCACCTCGCGCCGCTGCCGGGCACCGACCTGGCCCTGGCCAACGGTCTGCTGCACCTGGCCATCAGCGAGGGTCTGGTCGACACCGACTACATCAGCTCCCGCACCCTGGGGTTCGCCGCCGTCCGGGCCGGCGTCGGCTCCTACTGGCCGGACCGGGTCGAACGCATCACCGGGGTGCCGGTGGCCGCCCTGCAGCAGACCATCCGGACCCTGGCCGCCGCACCGAGCGCGATGATCCTCACCGCCCGCGGGGCCGAGCAGCACAGCAGCGGCACCGACACCGCCCAGGCCTGGATCAACCTCGCGCTGGCCCTCGGCCTGCCGGGCAAGCCGTTCTCCGGCTACGGCACCATCACCGGCCAGGGCAACGGCCAGGGTGGCCGCGAGCACGGCCAGAAGGCCGACCAGCTGCCGGGTTACCGCAAGCTCGCCGACGCCGGCGACCGCGCGCACGTCGCCGCGCGTGTGGGGGATCGACCCCGCCGAGCTGCCTCAGCCCGGTCTGTCCGCGTTCGAGATGCTCGACCGGCTCGGCACCCCGGGCGGCGTCCGCGCCCTGCTCGTGCTGGCCTCCAACCTCGTCGTCTCGGCCCCCGACGTCAACCGCGTGCGCGACCGGCTGGCGGCCCTGGACCTGCTTGTGGTCTCCGACATCTTCCTGTCCGAGACCGCCGAGCTCGCCGACGTCGTCTTCCCCACCGCCCAGTGGGCGGAGGAGGAGGGCACGATGACCAACCTCGAGGGCCGGGTGATGCGCCGCCGGCAGGCGCTCCGGCCGCCGGAGGGCGTCCACGACGACCTGCACCTGATGAAGGAGCTGGCCGAGCGGCTCGGCCGCGGCCAGTACTTCTCCACCGACCCGCGCGAGGTGTTCGACGAGCTGCGGCGGGCCAGCGCCGGGGGCATCGCGGACTACTCCGGCATCAGCTACGACCGGATCGAGGCCGAGCAGGGCGTCTTCTGGCCCTGCCCGCAGACCCCGGACGGCAGCCCGACCACCCCGGCACGCCGCGGCTGTTCGCCGACCGGTTCGCCACGCCCGACGGGCGCGCCCGCTTCGTCCGGGTCGAGCACCGGGCGCCCGCCGAGACGCCCCGACGCCGCCTACCCCTACGTGCTCACCACGGGCCGGCTGATGGCGCAGTACCAGAGCGGGACCCAGACCCGCCGCGTGCCGGCGCCCTCGCAGTCCGCCGTCCAGCCCGAGGTCCAGCTGCACCCGGACCTGGCGCGCAGCCTCGAGATCGGTCCGGCCGACGTCGTGCTGCTCACCACCCGCCGCGGAGCCGCCACCTTCCGCGCCAGCCTGACCAACGACATCCGGCCCGACGTCGTCTTCGTGCCCTTCCACTGGGGCGGCGCCTCGGCGGCCAACGCCCTGACCAACCCGGCCCTGGACCCCCTGTCCCGGATGCCGGCCTTCAAGGTCTGCGCCGTCCAGGTGGCACGCCTCGGCTCGCCCGACGACGGCCACCTGCTGACCCAGCCCCCCCGGCACACGGCGCACGCGGCGCCGACCAGGCCGACCCTCAACCAGCTCCTCCAGCCCCACCGACGTAAGGACCTCCCGATGATCAGCCAGAACCGTTTCCTGCAAGGAATCTTCCCCTTCGAGGGCGCCGGGCTGGACAAGCCGGTGCCGATCAGTCCCGAGCTCAGTCATCTCGTCCCCGACGGCGTGGTCAGCCAGGCGCTGTACTTCCGCGGCGGCAACTCCAGCGACGAGCTGGTGACCGTCGTGCTGATGCGCGACGGCGTGCCGATGCGCTACTTCCCGATCGGCGCCAAGGACGGGGTGCACGTCCCGCTGCGGGTGGTGGAGGACATCGAGGGCGGCTCGGTGGTCGAGCTGCGGCTGGTCGCACCGCTCGGCGTCAGCGGCACCGTCGTCGTCGACCTCGGGCTGGTGGAGCACTGATGACGGCGACCGTCGACCGCTCCCCGGAGCGCCGCGACCGGTCCCGCGGACCGCAAGCGGCGGCTCGTCGTCATCGGCAACGGCATGGCCGGCGCCCGCGCGGTCGAGGAGATCCTGGCCCGCGGCGGCGCCGAGATGTTCTCGATCACCATGTTCGGCGACGAGCCGTACGGCAACTACAACCGCATCATGCTCAGCCACGTGCTGTCCGGCGAGGAGCACGAGGACAGCATCTACCTCAACTCGCTGGACTGGTACGAGCGAGAACGACATCGCCCTGCACGCCGGCGTCCGGGTCACCCGGATCGACCGGTACGCGCACGTCGTGCTCTCCGACGACGGCCAGGTGACGCCCTACGACCAGCTGATCATCGCCACCGGCAGCCGCTCCTTCATGCCGCCGATGGACGGCCTGTACGACCGCCGAGGGTCGTCTGCTGCCGGGGGTCTTCCCCTTCCGCACCATCGACGACACCCGCGGCATGGTCGAGTACGCCAGCCGCGACGACGCACCACCGCGCGGTGGTGATCGGCGGCGGGCTGCTGGGGCTGGAGGCAGCCCGCGGCCTGCAGAGCCACGGCATCGCCGTGGACGTGGTGCACTCGGGCAAGCACCTGATGAACGCCCAGCTCGGCCGCGACGGCGGTGAGGTGCTGCGGCGCAGCATGGCCGCGCTCGGCATCGGCATCTTCACCGGCACCCGCACCACCGCGATCTGGGGGCCCGACCGGGTCCGCGGCGTCCGGCTGCGCGACGAGACCGAGATCGCCTGCGACCTGGTCGTCGTGGCCGCCGGCATCCGGCCGAACACCGAGGTCGCGGTGACCAGCGGCTTCACCGTCGAGCGGGCGATCGTGGTCGACGACTTCAGATGCGCACCGTCGACGACGACGACGTGTACGCGGTGGGCGAGTGCGTGCAGCACCGCGGCGAGGTCTACGGCCTGGTCGCCCCGCTGTGGGAGCAGGCCGTGGTGCTGGCCGACCAGATCACCGGCGCCGACCCGACCGCGGCCTACCACGGGCTCCCGGACGGCGACCAAGCTCAAGGTGGCCGGGGTCGAGGTGGCCTCGATGGGGCTCACCGAGCCCGAGCGCGAGACCGACGAGCACATCGTCTTCTCCGAGCCGAAGCGCGGCGTCTTCAAGTCCGTGGTCATCCGCGACGACAAGATCGTCGGCGCCACGCTGCTGGGCGACAGCTCGAAGGTCGCCTTCCTGCAGCAGGCGTTCGACCGCGGGCTGCCGCTGCCGGCCGAGCGGGTCGAGCTGCTGTTCGACCTCGGCGGGCCGCCGGCGGAGGTCGGCGCCGCCGAGCTGGCCGACGACGCGCAGGTCTGCAACTGCAACGGCGTCAGCAAGAAGACGATCGTCGACTGCGTCGGCAGCCGGCTGCAAGACCGTCAGCGGCGTGATGGACAAGACCCGGGCCGGCAAGGGCTGCGGCACCTGCAAGGGCCTGGTCGCCCAGCTGGTCGAGTACGCCGCCGGCGGCGCCGTCGAGGAGGACCCGGCCGCCAGCTACTACGTGCCCGGGCATCCCGATGGCCAAGGCGCCGCTGATGGAGATCATCCGCGAGCAGGAGCTGCAGACCCCGTCCGCGGTCTTCGCGGCCCTGGCCCCGGGCGGGGCCGAGGACGCCAAGTCGAAGATGGGGCTGGCCTCGCTGCTCAAGATGATGTGGGGCGAGGACTACGTCGAGGAGAACGACGCCCGCTTCATCAACGACCGGGTGAACGCCAACATCCAGAAGGACGGCACCTTCTCGGTCGTGCCGCAGATGCGCGGCGGCGTCACCACGCCCGAGCAGCTGCGCCGGATCGCCGACGTGGCCGACAAGTACCAGGTGCCGATGGTCAAGCTGACCGGCGGCCAGCGGATCGACCTGCTCGGCATCAAGAAGGAGGACCTGCCCGGCGTCTGGGCCGACCTCGGACATGCCGTCGGGCTACGCCTACGGCAAGTCCTTCCGCACGGTGAAGACCTGCGTCGGCCAGGAGTTCTGCCGCTTCGGCACCGGCGACTCCACCAAGCTCGGCGTGGACATCGAGACCCGGATGCAGGGCATGGAGTCCCCGGCCAAGATGAAGCTCGCCGTCTCCGGCTGCCCGCGCAACTGCGCGGAGTCGCTCGTGCAAGGACGTCGGCATCGTGGCCATCGAGGGCGGCCGCTGGGAGATCTACGTCGGCGGCGCCGCCGGTGCCCACATCCGCAAGGGCGACCTGCTCTGCACCGTGGACACCCCGGAGGAGGCGCAGCTGATCACCGGCCGCTTCCTGCAGTACTACCGGGAGAGCGCCAACTGGCTCGAGCGGACCTACGCCTGGGTGCCCCGGGTCGGCATCGAGCACATCCGCGCCGTCGTCGTCGAGGACGCCGAGGGCATCGCCGAGCGGCTCGACGCCGCCGTCCAGGAGCACGCCGACCGCCACGTCGACCCGTGGACCCAGGGCCGGGAGCCCCTGACGCCCGGTCAGTTCCGCACCGCCCTGCCGCTGGAGGTGCTGCCGCGGGTGCCCGCCGGGCGGGCCGACCGAGCTGCTCGGGGGGAGCTGGTGAGCGCGCTGGGCTCGGCGGCGGCCGCACTGGTCGACGCCGGCTCCCCGCCCGGCCGGCGGTACCGCCTGGGCCCCGCAGCCCAGGTGCCCTTCGGCGAGGGCCGGACCTTCGACGTCGCCGGCGAGCAGGTCGCGGTCTTCCGGCTGCGGAGCGGCCGCTGGTACGCGCTGTCCGCGGTCTGCCCGCACCGCGGCGGCCCGATCGCCGACGGCCAGATCGACGAGCGGGTCGTCATCTGCCCGCTCCACCTGAACGCCTTCGAGCTCGCGACCGGCTGCTCCACCACCGGTGAGGCGCCGCTGCGCAGCTACCCGGTCGAGATCGACGGCGACGACATCGTCGTCACGGCCTGACCCCCCACCCGCCTTTCCCCCCTCGTGCAGGAGACTCCCATGGCCACGTTCAACGACACCGACCAACGGCTCGACGCCGGACCGCGCAAGCTCGGAAAGCGCTGGATCGACGACTGGCGCCCCGAGGATCCCGAGTTCTGGAACACCACCGGACGCGTCGTCGCCCGGCGCAACCTCATCTTCTCCGTGCTCAGCGAGCACATCGGCTTCTCGGTGTGGAGCCTGTGGTCGGTGCTGGTCCTGTTCCTCGGCCCGGCCTACGGGTTCGACCCGGCCCAGAAGTTCCTGCTCACCGCCCTGCCCACCCTGGTGGGCGCCGGGCTGCGCGTCCCCTACACCTTCGCCGTGGGCAAGTTCGGCGGGCGCAACTGGACGCTGGTGTCGGCCCTGCTGCTGATCATCCCGTGCGTGCTGATCGCGATCTACCTGGAGCCCGGGGTCTCGTTCACCACCCTGATGGTGATCTCGCTCTTCGCCGGCGTCGGCGGCGGCAACTTCGCCTCCTCGATGACCAACATCAACGCCTACTACCCCCTGCGGCTGAAGGGCTGGGCCCTCGGGGTCAACGCCGGCGGCGGCAACCTCGGTGTCCCGGTGGTCCAGCTGGTCGGCCTGCTGGTGCTGGCCACGCTCGGGGCCACCTACCCGCGGGCCATGGTCGCCATCTACATCCCGCTGATCCTGCTGGCCACGCTCGGGGCCTATCTGACCATGGACAACCTCACCCAGAACAGCAACGCGAAGGGCGCGATCCGCGAGGTCTCCCGGCACTCGGAGACCTGGGTCATCTCGCTGCTGTACATCGGCACCTTCGGCTCCTTCATCGGCTTCGGCTTCGCGTTCGGGCAGGTGCTGCTGGTCCAGTTCCCCGAGCAGTTCCCGGCACCGCTGCAGGCCGCGGCGCTCACCTGGCTCGGGCCGCTGCTGGGGTCGCTGATCCGGCCCGTCGGTGGCCACCTGGCCGACCGGTACAAGGGCTCGGTCGTGACGTTCTGGAACTTCGTGGCCATGGCCGTCGGCGCCTCGGTCGTGCTCCTGGCGTCGCAGCGCAGCTCGCTGCCGCTGTTCCTGGTCGGGTTCGTGATGCTCTTCGTGTTCAGCGGCATCGGCAACGGCTCGGTCTACAAGATGATCCCCGCGATCTTCACCGCCAAGGCCCTGATGTCGACGGAGCAGGCCGGCGAGGACGGCGGGGTGGCCGCCCGGCTGGCCACGAAGCGCTCCGGCGCGCTGATCGGGCTGGCCGGGGCCGTCGGCGCCTTCGGCGGGGTGCTGGTGAACCTGGCGTTCCGGCAGTCCTTCCTCACGCTGCAGAACGGTGACGGCGCCTACCTCACCTTCATCGCCTTCTACGCGCTGTGCTTCGCCATCACCTGGGCGGTGTTCATCCGGCCCCGGGCCGACCGGCTGAACCTGGTCTGACCCTCTGGTCTCACCAGCGGACGCTGCGACGCTCCAGCCCGTCGGGACACCATCCCGACGGGCTGGGGCCGTTCCGGGGAGGATGGGGCATGGCCACCCACGTCGCGCTGCTGCGCGGCATCAACGTCGGCGCCGCCAAGCGGGTCGCGATGCCGGCGCTGCGCGCGATGGCCGAGGACCTCGGCTACGCCGACGTGACCACCCACCTCAACAGCGGCAACCTGCTGCTGACCACCGACGAGGACACCGACACCCTCCGGCGGCGGCTGGAGGCGGGGATCGGGGAGACCTTCGGACTCGACGTCGACGTGGTGGTCCGCACCGTCGACCAGCTGGCGGCGGCTCTGGCGGCGAACCCGTTCCCCGACAGCGACCCCAGCCGGGTGGTCGTCGCCTTTCTGGCCGGGCCGCCGCCTCCCGACGCAGCCGACCGGATCAGCGCCCTGGCCGCCGGGGACGAGCCCTTCCTGCTCGCGGAGCAGGAGGTCCACGTGCATTTCGGCCACGGCCAGGCGGACAGCAAGCTGGCGACCGCACTCCCGCGGCTCCTCGGCGTGCCCGCGACCGTGCGGAACCTGCGGACCCTCACCACGCTCGCGGAGCTCGCTCAGCGCTGAGCGGTCGACGGACCCACCCACCGTCCCGACGACGAAGCACCAGGGTCAGCCGAGGGGCGCGACGCTGACGTCGGAGAGGAAGCCCGGGAAGCCCGGGGCCTGCGTGCCGGGCCAGCGGAGCACCAGACCCATGCTCTCGGGGGTGAAGGTGTCGGGGACGAAGAGGTCGGCGACCGCGTTCCCGCCCTGGGCGTGCACCCGGACCCCGGCCGCGTCGAGCACGACGGAGAGGTCGACGATGCCCTCCATCCCCGTCGCGACGAACGGGACGGCCGGGACGGCCGGCACGGTGGCGGGGACCAGCGGCACCGGGGCCGCGCCGTCGACGTACCTCCAGGCCCCGACCCGACCGTCACGGCGGGCGACGAAGAGCAGCGCGTTCTGCCCAGGCAGGACACCGTCGGCGAAGGTCCGGGTCGCGGCGTCGCCGAGGAGGACGAACCCCGCGTTCTCGCTCTGGTCGGCGGAGGGTCCGAAGTGGATGCGCAGCGAGACCCGGACCGGTCGGGTCACGACCCCGGCCCAGGGCGCGCGGGCGTAGCTCACCGAGGACGGCGACGCGCTCCAGCCCAGCGCCCGGCCGGCCAGCCGGAGCGCCGGGATCCAGATCTCATCTCCACCCGAGCGGTACGGCGCGCCCAACCCGTACGGTCGGATGCCCTGGTCGAAGGGGTCGCCGGACTGGAGCGGGATCGACTCCGTCGTCAGCCAGGCGTCGTTCGAGAACAGCCCATCGGCGGAGAGGGCGAGGGGCGTGCTCGCCTGCGCCAGCGTGTCCACGCTGTAGAGGAACACCTTCAGCCCCACGGCTCGCATCGCGGCGACCTCGGCCACCGTCCAGCTCCCGATCCAGCCGCCGACGAAGCCGATCCCGGCGTCGAGGACCTCCCGAGGGTCCAGGGCGGGGTAGCGGTCGGACAGGAACAGCGTCTCGATGCCCGCTGCCGCGATCTGCTGGGCGACCTGCCAGTCGAAGGACTGGGCGATCACCGAGTGCTGGAGGCCGCGCCGGAGGATGCCGGCGATGAGGACCGGGGCCGCGGTGGAGTCCTTCAGCTCCGGCACGAGGACGACCTCGCCGCCCCACCGGTCGAGGACCTCGTCCCAGATGATCGGACGACCCTCGCGACCCCCGGGGATGGCCGGCCTGATCCGTGCCCGCTTCCACTCGGCGACGGTCTTGGTGCGGACCAGCCCCGTCCCGATGTTGGTCATCGTCCGGTCGACGGTCGTGTCGTGGCAGGAGACCAGGGTCGTCCCGTCGGCCAGGAGCCGGAGGTCGAACTCCGGGACGAAGCCGAACGACACCGAGCCCCGCTTCGCCTCCCACGAGTTCTCCGGGTAGATGTTGGGGCCCCCGCGGTGCGAGATCGTCAGCGGGTAGACGAGGTCGATGACCCTCGTGGTGGAGGTCACCCGTGCCCCTAGCCGCTGCCGAGGTCCACGCGCAGGATGCGGTCGTCGTCGGGCCCAGGGTCACCACGGCCGTCGGTGTTGTTGGTGAGCAGCCACAGCTGGTTGTCGGGCCCCACGGTGACGTCCCGCAGCCGGCCGTAGTCGTCGAGGTAGTAGTCGGTCGAGCTGGTCGGGTCGGCCACCGGGACGGCCTGGAGAACCTGCCCGCGCAGGTTGGCGACGAAAACCGTCCCGCCGGCGTGGGCGACCCCGCTGGGGCTGGCGGTGCTGGGCTCCCACTGCTGCACCGGGTCGGTGTACTCCTTCTCGTCGCCGATGCCCTCGACCTCGGGCCACCCGTAGTTGGCGCCGGGGGTGATGATGTTCAGCTCGTCCCAGGTGTTCTGGCCGAACTCGGAGGCGAACATCGTGCCGTCGTCGGTCCAGGTGATGCCCTGGGGGTTGCGGTGCCCCAGGCTGTACACCAGGGAGTTCCGGAACGGGTTGTCCGCCGGCACGTCACCGTCCGGGGTCATCCGCAGGATCTTCCCGCCCAGCGACCGGCGGTCCTGGGCCTGCCCGCTCCGACCCGCGTCGCCGACGGTGACGTACAGCAGGTCGTCCGGCCCGAAGGCGATCCGGCCGCCGTTGTGGATGTTGCCGGAGGGCAGCCCCTCGATCAGGGTGTCCGGCTTCCCGAGCGACAGCGAGCCCGCCCTGCCGGTCATGGGGAACCGCTGGACGCGGTTCCCGTCCGCCGCGGTCGAGTAGACGTAGAGGCGGTCGCGGTCGTCGAGGGCCAGGCCGAGCAGGCCTCCCTCCCCACCCGCGGCCACCCCGTCGACGGTCCCGACGACCCGGGTCTTGCCGTCCTCGTCCAGCTCGAGGATGCGGCCGCTGTCGCGCTCGCTGACCAGCGGCGTCCCGTCGTCGCGGAACACGATCGACCAGGGCGCGTCCAGGCCCGTCGCGACGACCTGCGGCCGACCCACGGGCCTGAGCGGGGAGGGTGCCCGCCGCGGCGGGCGGGCAGCCGTCGCGTCGGCGGAGGAGGGCGGGGGGCTGGCAGAGGGCGTGGCGGTCCTGGCCGGGGTGGGGCTGGCTGGGGTGGGGCTGGGAGCGCTGGTCGAGGCCGAAGGCTGGGACGCCGCCGTGGCGCAGGAGGTCAGCAGCACGGTGACTCCGGCCACGGCGGTGCACAGGGTCGCGCGGCGGGCGAGCTTCATAGGACCCCCTCAGGTGACGTCGCGGTGCGGAGAGTTCGGTCCGAAGGGGTCGGCGGGATGCGCTCCACCGACCAGTTGGTGACCAGGTGGGTGACCCCGAGGTCACGCAGCGCCCGGTTGCCGAGCTCGTCGGGGGAGAAGCGGGCCCCGCCGCGCCAGGCCCCGATCCGCGGCACTCGGCCGGCGGCTCGGGTGAGCCGTCGCACCACGTCGACGACCTCGGTCTCCACCGTCGCCTCGGTCACCTCGACCGCGGAACGGTGGGTCGCGGTGTGGAAGCCCAGCTCGTGAGCGGTCGCGATCTCGGCCAGCTCGTCGTCCCCCAGGCGCGGTCCGTCCTCCAGGCTGGTCCAGGTCACCGGGTAGAACCAGGCGCGGACCCTCAGGCGCGTGCAGAGCGCGGCCGCCCACCGCGCCGTGTCCGCATCGCCGTCGTAGAAGGCCACCTTGACCTGGGGCACGGTGCTCGTGGCGTCCGGGTCATAGGGCTCGCCGAGGTCCAGCACCGTCCGGATGCGCTCGGCCGCGGTGCGGCGGGACTCGGGCGGGACCGCGTGGAAGTTGAGGGCCAGCAGGTGCGCCCCTGCCGCGTCGGCGTCCACGCGGCCGGTCTCCATCGCCCGTTCACCCAGGGCCGCCTGGTGGAGGTAGCCGCTGGTGCTGAACAGGTCGGCCGCCGGCGTGGCCGCCAGGGAGGCGTCGGTGTGCAGCTGCATCGCGACGCCGATGCCCCGTTCGTCGTGGTTCAGCACCACGGCCGTCAGCCCGGCGGTAGGGGAGGGCGGGTCGGCTGGGCGCACGGGTCCAGTGCATCACAGCGTGGTCCCGGGAACGGCGTGGCAGGATCGGGCGGTGACCCTGACCACCCGCCCGGCGGCGCGCTCGATGACCCTGGGGCCCTACTCGGCCGCCGGCCTCGTCTTCTTTGCCTCGGCCGGGGTGCTGGTCGTGGAGATCGTCGCCCTGCGCCTGCTGGCGCCCTACTTCGGACTCACCCTGGAGACGAGCACGTTGGTGATCGCCGTCGCGCTGGCGGCGATCGCGTCGGGCTCCTGGACCGGCGGGCGGCTGGCCGACCGGGTGCCGCCGCTGAGTCTGGTCGGACCCCTGCTCGCCGTGTCGGGGGCGGTGGTCGCGCTGACCCCGGCCCTGGTCCGGGTCTCGGCCGCCAGCGGCTCCCACTTTCTGCTCACCGTCGTGGCCACGTCGATGATCTTCGTCCCGGGTGCGCTGCTGGCCGCGGTGACGCCGCTGGTCACCAAGCTCTCCCTGCGCAGCCTGGAGGAGACCGGGACCGTGGTCGGCCGCCTGTCGGGCATCTCCACGGCCGGGTCGATCGCCGGCACGGTGCTCACCGGGTTCGTGCTGATCACCCGCGTGCCGGTGAGCGGAATCATGATGGGACTCGGGCTGGCCCTGGTCGCCGTGGCCGTCGGGTTGATGGGGCTGAGCCGACGGCGGCTGGTGGTGCTGCCGGTCGCGGCGCTCGTGGTGGGCGGCGCCGTGGTCACGACCCTCCCCAGCGGCTGCGACCTGGAGACCGCCTACCACTGCGCCGCCGTCCGGACCGACCCCGGGCGGAGCAGCGGCCGCACGCTGGTGCTGGACGGTGCGCCCCACTCCTACGTCGCCCTGGACGACCCCACCCACCTCGAGTACGACTACGCGCGCGGGGTCGTGGCGGTGGTCGACAGCACCTTCGCCCCAGGGGTCCCCCTCCGGGCGCACCACCTGGGTGCTGGCGGTCTCACGGTCCCGCACTACCTGGCCGCCACCCGGCCGACCACCCGCAGCACGGTCAGCGAGATCGACCCGGGCGTGCTCCGGCTCGACCGTGAGCGCCTGGGCCTTGGTCCCGACGACGACATCGAGCTGACCGTCGAGGACGCTCGGCTGGGCCTGCGCCGCCTGGGGTCCGGTGGCGTCGACCTGGTGGTCGGTGACGCGTTCGGCGGGGTGAGCGTGCCCTGGCACCTGACGACGCGGGAGACGGCCCGCGAGGTCGAGCGCGTGCTCGACGAGGACGGCGTCTACGTCCTGAACCTGATCGACTCCGGTTCGATGGACTTCGCCCGCGCCGAGGCGGCCACGCTGGCGAGCGTGTTCGAGCACGTCGCGGTGGCCTCGGAGCCGGCCATCCTCGACCGGACCAACGGCCAGAACGGGGCCAACATCGTCCTGGCTGCGGCTAACCGGCCGATCGACGGGGAGGCGGTGACGACGCGGGTCCAGCAGCTGGGCACCCGCTGGTCGGTCCTCACCGGGCCGCCGGCGACTCAGTGGTGGGACGGCGCGACCGTCCTGAGCGACGACTACGCTCCCGTCGACCAGCTGCTGGACCCCTACGGCACCTGAGGGTCGGCCTCGACGAGGTCGCGCGGCTCCCCGCGACCCCGCCGTCACGAGAGGTCCCGGCGCATCACCCAGCGCGGCTGCCCGCCGCTCCGTCCGGTGGTCGGCGCTGCGCGGACGAAACCGGCACGCTCGAAGAGCTCGACGGTGCCGACGTAGCCGGAGACGACGTCCACCCGCCCGCCACCGGTCTCCACCGGGTAGCCCTCGACCAACTCGGCGCCGTGGCCCTCCGCGTGCTGCACGGCGCCCGCCAGCAGCACGTGCATCAAGCCGTGCTTCCGGTACCCGGCGCGGACCACGAAGCAGACGGCGACCCAGGTGTTCCGGTCGTCCAGGACCGGGATGGTGCGCGAGTTGAGCAAGCGCCGGTAGGCGGCGCGCGGGGCGATGGAGCACCAGCCGGCGACGACGTCGTCGACGTAGACGAGCACCCCGGGGCCGGGAGGCGCCGCGCACTCCGCGCGCATGAAGTCCGGCCGCTCCTGGTTGGGCACCCGGCTGTCCCGGTAGGCCATGCACCAGCACCCGCTCGCCCCGGGCCGCTGCGTCCCGACGACGACGGCGAAGTCCTCGTACCGGCCCCACGCGGGGCGCACGTCGATGCTGGGCTCGTGGTCCGTCGGGAACCGGGGGGTGGCAGCCATGACGGCACGCTAGACGTCGGCACTGACACCCGCCCGGTAGCGGTGCCGGGGCTCTGGTCATCAGCAGCCCCAGCACCGAGGATCAGGTGTACCCAGCAGCAGAAGCAGCAGGAGGAGGACGAGATGTCTGGCGACCCGAGCCCCGCCGCGGACTACCGCGACGTGGCCGGCCACTTCGGTTCGCTCGTCGAGGGCGTGCCGGACGAGGCCACCTGGAACCGAGCCGCCCCGCCAGCCGGCTGGACCGCGCGAGATGTCGTGTGGCACCTCCTCGAGTGGTTCCCGCCCTTCCTCCACCAGGGCACCGGCATCGCGCTGCCTCCCGGACCCAGCGTCGACGCCGACCCGGTCGGGGCCTGGCGCACCTTCAGCGCCGCACTCCAGGCCCTGCTGGACGACCCGACCGCGCAGGACCAGCCGTTCTCCCACCCCAGGGCCGGTTCCATGCCGCTCCCGCAGGCTGTGGCGCAGTTCTTCACGGCCGACGTGTTCCTGCACAGCTGGGACCTGGCCCGGGCCACCGGCCAGGACGAGGCGCTGGATCCTGAGCGCTGCGCCGCGATGCTCGCCGGCATGGAGCCCTGGGACGAGATCCTCCGCGCGAGCGGCCAGTACGGGCCGCGGGTCGAGGTGCCCGACGACGCCGACCCCCAGACCCGGCTGCTGGCCTTCATCGGCCGGGACCCGCGCTGAACCCCCGCGCGGGCGACGGGGAGCAACCGCAAGTGCCCGCCGTGCCACCGCCGCCCGAGTCGCTCGCCACGACCCAGGCCGAGACCTACGCCTCGACACTGCGGCGCTTCGGGAAGCTGGTGGAGCTCGAGCTGACGGGGCTGGACCGGCTCGGGGTGCCCGTGACCAGCTGCACCCTGCTGGCCGGGGGTGAGGTGGTGGCCCACGGCAACGGCTACGGACGCACGCCGGCTCAGGCGCGGCGCGGCGGGCTGGGAGAGCTGGCCGAGGGCGTGCTGGCCGCCCACGGCCTGGGACGGCTGCTCTCCCGCGCGCGGACCGGGTCCTACGACGATCTGGTGGCGGCCGAAGGTGCCGACCGGGTGGCCGACCCGCGGACGCTGTGCCTGCCGGCCGGCTCGCCGTGGACGCCGCTGATGCCGCTCACCTGGGTGCCCCTGCAGCGGGTGCGGACGGGGGAGGAGGTGCTGGTCCCGGTGGAGCTGGTGGCCAGCGAACCCGGGGAGCTGCCCCCGGGGACGAGCCCGCTGCTCACCCCCGTCACCAACGGCCTCGGTGCCGGCCTCGACCCGGCCCGTCCGCTGGCCCACGGACTCCTGGAGATCCTGCAGCGGCACACCAACGGGCTCCGGTTCCGTGCCCTCGACGCACGCTCACCGGTCATCGCCCGCGACACCCTGCCCGCCGCGGTGACCGCCCTGGTCGAGAAGGTGGAGGCGGCCGGCGTCGAGCTGGTGCTCAAGCACGCCGGCACCGAGCTCGGGGTCTGCTCGACCTACGTCCAGGGCGTGGACCCCCGACCCGGCGCGGCCATCCAGGTCACCGCCTGCGGGGAGGCCGCGGACCCCTCGGCCGAGGCCAGCCTCACCAAGGCCGTCCTGGAGTACGCCAACTCCCGCGCGCGCAAGACCTTCATGTTCGGACCCCCCGAGCGCGCACGCGCCCTCGGTCCCGCGGCGTACTGGGCGGCCGTCCAGGGCGGAGCCGGCGGCGGGGAGGCCCGCGCCACCTCGGCGATGACGGCCTGGCGGGACCTCGGCCTGGACGCCCTGCGGACGCTCACCGCCCCCGACCGCGGGGCGAGCGTGCGCTACGCCGACGTCGTCACCGGCGCGCCGCCGCTCGCCGAGCCCGAGGACCAGCTGGGCTACCTGCTGGAGCAGCTCGCCGGGCACGACGTGCTGGCCGGCGCGACCCGCGTCGACGACGTCTGCGTCGCCAAGGTCGTGGTCCCCGGCCTGGAGGTCGAGACGCTGTCCTACGGCCGGGTCGGCGAGGTCAACGCCCGCCGGCTCCTCGGGACCGACCTCGACCTGGTGCGCCGCCAGGAGCGACCGGGCGGCACCCACCGTCACCGGGTCCTGCTCACCCCGGAGGCCGAGGAGCGTCTCGGGGGACCGGTCTGGTACTCCTACGCCGTCGCGGAGCGCGTGGTCGGGCCCCTCTACCCGCTGTACCGGGAGCCGCCCCGGCACGCGGTGACCCTTCCCGCCGGCTGAGGTCGCGCCGCGCCGTCTGGGCAGGACTGTCGGTGCGGAGGGGCATGCTGACTCCACCGGCGGAGCCGGTCGCCAGGCCTCTGCGGGGCCGCGCGCCGTGGCGGGGCCCGGTCGGTCGAGCGACTATCGTGGGCGCTTGCCGGTGGGCCGGCGGTCTCTCCCCGGAGGGCCGGTGCCGAGCACGGCGGAGGCGGTCAGGGCAGCGAGTGGAGGTCGATCGAGAACATGCCGGGTAGCTCCCCAGCCGTGACCGGCTCGACGTCCTCGGGCAGCAGCGGGTCCGGTCCCTCCACGGCCGAAGCCCCGGCGGGGGACTCCTTCGTGCACCTGCACGTCCACTCCGAGTACTCCATGCTGGACGGTGCCGCCCGGGTCTCGGACCTCTTCGCCGGTGCGGCGGAGATGGGCATGCCGGCCGTGGCCATGACCGACCACGGGAACCTGTTCGGCGCCTACGAGTTCTACAAGGCCTCCAAGAGCTCCGGGGTCAAGCCGATCATCGGCCTGGAGGCCTACGTCACCCCCAAGACGCACCGCAGCGAGCGCAAGCGGGTGCGCTGGGGCGACGGCGGCGGCGACGACGTCTCCGGCGGCGGGGCCTTCACCCACATGACGCTGTGGTCGGAGACGACCGCGGGCATGCACAACCTCTTCCGCCTGGGCTCCCGCAGCTCGCTCGAGGGCTACTTCTACAAGCCGCGGGCCGACCGCGAGCTGCTGCAGACCTACGCCGAGGGCCTGATCGCCACCACCGGCTGCCCGTCGGGGGAGGTGCAGACCTACCTCCGCCTCGGCCGCTACGACGACGCCGTGGCCAGTGCCGCCGAGTTCAAGGACATCTTCGGCGCCGAGAACTACTTCGTCGAGCTCATGGACCACGGGCTCAGCATCGAGACCCGGGTGCGGCAGGACCTGCTGCGCATCGCCAAGGACCTGCGGCTGCCGCTGGTGGCCACCAACGACCTGCACTACGCCGCCCGGGCCGACGCCGCCGCGCACGAGGTGCTGCTCTGCGTGCAGACCGGCGCCACGATGGCCGACACCAACCGCTTCAAGTTCGACGGGGACAGCTACTACCTCAAGTCCCCGGCCGAGATGCGCCAGCTCTTCGCCGAGCTGCCGGAGGCCTGCGACAACACCCTGGCCATCGCCGAGCGGTGCGACATCTCCTTCAACGAGCAGGTCGGCGCGTTCATGCCGCGCTACCCCTGCCCGCCCGGGGAGGACGAGGCGTCCTGGTTCGTGCGGGAGGTGGAGACCGGTCTGCAGCGGCGCTACCCGCGCGGGGTCCCCGACCACGTCCGCAAGCAGGCGGTGTTCGAGACCGAGGTCATCCTCTCGATGGGGTTCGCGGGGTACTTCCTCGTCGTCGCCGACTTCATCAACTGGGCCAAGGAGAACGGCATCCGCGTCGGCCCGGGCCGCGGGTCGGGCGCCGGCTCGATGGCGGCCTACGCCCTGCGGATCACCGACCTCGACCCCCTGCAGCACGGCCTGATCTTCGAGCGCTTCCTCAACCCCGACCGCGTCTCCATGCCGGACTTCGACATCGACTTCGACGAGCGGCGGCGGGGCGAGGTGATCCGCTACGTCACCGAGAAGTACGGCGACGACCGGGTCAGCCAGATCGTCACCTACGGCACCATCAAGGCCAAGCAGGCCGTCAAGGACGCCTCCCGGGTGCTCGGCTACCCCTTCGGGGTCGGGGAGCGGATCACCAAGGCCATGCCGGCCCCGGTGATGGGCAAGGACGTGCCGCTGGCGAAGCTGTTCGACCGCGAGCACTCCCGCTACGGCGAGGGCGGGGAGTTCCGCGCCCTCTACGAGAACGACCCCGAGGTGGCCAAGGTCGTCGACACGGCCCGCGACCTCGAGGGGCTGAAGCGCCAGTGGGGCGTGCACGCCGCCGGCGTCATCATGTCCAGCAGCCCGCTGATCGACATCATCCCGATCATGCGCCGCGAGCAGGACGGCGCGATCATCACCCAGCTGGACTACCCCACGTGCGAGGCGCTGGGGCTGATCAAGATGGACTTCCTGGGCCTGCGGAACCTCACCGTCCTCGACGACGCCGTGGCCAACATCACGCTCAACCGCGGGTTCGAGCTGGTGCTGGAGGACCTGCCCCTGGACGACGCCCCCAGCTACGCCCTGCTGGCCCGCGGGGACACCCTCGGGGTGTTCCAGCTCGACGGCGGACCCATGCGCTCTCTGCTGCGGCTCATGCGCCCCGACAACTTCGAGGACATCTCCGCGGTGCTGGCGCTGTACCGCCCGGGCCCGATGGGTGCCGACAGCCACACCAACTACGCCCTCCGCAAGAACAAGCGGCAGGAGATCACCCCGATCCACCCCGAGCTGGAGGAGCCGCTCGCGGAGATCCTGGGCACCACGCACGGGCTGATCGTGTACCAGGAGCAGGTGATGGCGATCGCGCAGAAGGTCGCCGGCTACACCCTCGGCCAGGCCGACCTGCTCCGCCGGGCGATGGGCAAGAAGAAGAAGGAGGTCCTCGACGCCGAGTTCGTCCCGTTCCGGGACGGCATGCGCGCCGGCGGGTTCTCCGACGCGGCCATCAAGGCGCTCTGGGACATCCTGGTCCCCTTCTCCGACTACGCGTTCAACAAGGCCCACACCGCCGCCTACGGGCTGGTGTCGTACTGGACCGCCTACCTCAAGGCCAACTACCCGGCCGAGTTCATGGCGGCGCTGCTCACCTCGGTGGCCGACGACAAGGACAAGATGGCCGTCTACCTGTCGGAGTGCCGGCGGATGGGCATCCAGGTGCTGCCGCCGGACGTCAACGAGTCCGCGGCCAACTTCACCCCCGTCGGCACCGACATCCGCTTCGGCCTGACCGCCATCCGCAACGTCGGGGCCAACGTCGTCGACGGCATCGTCACCGCCCGCGAACAGCACGGCAAAGCGGTCAACTTCCACGGCTTCCTCGACCAGGTGCCGCTGGTGGTGTGCAACAAGCGGGTCATCGAGTCGCTGGTCAAGGCGGGCGCGTTCGAGTCGATGGGGCACACCCGCCGCGCCCTGATGAGCGTCTACGAGTCCGCCGTCGACGGGGTGCTCGATCTCAAGCGCAACGAGGCCCACGGCCAGGACGACCTGTTCGGCGACTGGGGCGACGGGGCGAGCGACCCCGTGCTCTCGGGCACCGTGCCCGACCTGGCGGACTGGGACAAGCGGACCAAGCTCGCCTTCGAGCGCGACATGCTGGGCCTGTACGTGAGCGACCACCCGCTCCAGGGGCTGGAGCACATCCTGGTCGCCGAGCGTGACGTGGCCATCGCGGAGCTGCTGGCCGACGACGGACCCAAGGAGGGCATGGTCACGATCGCGGGCATGATCACCAACGTCACCCGCAAGACGACCAAGCGGGGCGACATCTGGGCCGTCATCACCGTCGAGGACCTCGAGGCCTCGGTCGAGGTCCTGCTGTTCCCCAAGGCCTACGACCTGGTCTCGACCGTGCTGGCCACCGACGTCGTGGTCAAGGTGAAGGGGCGGCTGAAGCGCGACGACGACGCGGTCTCGATCAGCGCCCAGGAGCTCACCCTGCCCGACATCACCGACGGCCCCAGCGGTCCGGTCGTGATCTCGCTCCCGGCGGTGCGCTGCACGCCGCCGGTGGTCCAGCAGCTGCGCCAGGTGCTGGCCGGCCACCCCGGCATGACCGAGGTCCGCCTCCGGCTGCAGTCCTCGGGCAAGACGACGGTGATGAAGCTGGACGACCAGCTCCGGGTCACCCCCTCCCAGCCGCTGATGGCCGACCTCAAGGCCCTGCTGGGTCCCTCGTGCCTGGCCTCCTGAGCGCAGAACCCGCCCCGCGACCCCGCCGCGCCGGCGCCGGACGGGTGCTGGCGCTGCTGGCGCTCGGACTCGGCCTGGGCGCCGCCGCCGGCTGGGTCTGGGAGGCGCTGGTCGAGCTGCCCAGCTACACCGTCGCGTCCGACGGGCGTGCGGCGACGACCGAACGAGCCCTCACCGCCGTCTTCGGCTCCGACGCGTGGTTCTGCCTGCTCGGCGCGGTGGTGGGCCCGGTTCTCGGGGTCGTCGGCTGGCGCCGGCTGCGGGACCTGGGCTGGCCGCTGGTGCTGCTCGTGATGGTGGCCGCCGTGGCCGCTGGCCTCCTCGCCTGGTGGGTGGGCACCGCGCTCGGACCCGGTCCGTTCAACCCCCGGCTGGCGCAGGCCGAGCCTGGTGCGGCGGTCCCCGTCGCGCTCGAGCTGCGGGCACCGGGGTCGCTGCTGGTCTGGCCGTTCCTGGCCGTGGTTCCCGTCCTGCTCGGCTCGTCGCTGGGCTCCGACGAGGAGGAGGAGGCCGCGGCCGCCGCGGCGCAGGAGAGGCGGTCGGTCGCGGGAACCGGCTGAGCGGCCAGTGCCCCGACCTGCTCCGTGCTCGACCTCTTCAGTGCCCGACCGGCGCCACGACCGCCCGCGTGAGCCGCACGAGGTCCTCGGGAGCCAGCTCCACCTGGAGGCCCCGGCGTCCGGCCGAGACGTGCACCGTGGGGAACCCGGTGGCCGAGATGTCGACGACGGTCCGCAGCGGGGTCCGCTGACCCAGCGGGGAGATGCCTCCCAGCACGTAGCCCGTGCTGCGGGTGGCCGCGGCCGGGTCGGCCATCACCGCCTTCTTCGCCCCGAGGGCGGCAGCCAGCGCCTTGAGGTCGAGCTGCCGGGCCACCGGCACGACGGCGACCACCAGCTCGCCGCCGAGGTCGGCGAGCAGGGTCTTGAAGATCCGCTCGGCGGGGAGGCCCAGGGCGGCCGCCGCCTCCTCGCCGTAGGAGGCGGTGCCCGGGCCGTGCGCGTAGGGGTGCAGCGTGTGGGCCACTCCGGCCCGGGTGAGCACCACTGTCGCCGGCGTGCCACCGCTCGGTGTCCTGACCACCTTTTCCCCTTTTGCTGTCCTCAGCCGCGGCGCAGGGCGCCGAGCAGGGTCCCCAGCCGTCCGGCCACCCCGCGCCGGGCCGGTTCCGGCACCGCGACCAGATCGTTGGCCAGTGCCTCGACCCGGGTCAGCAGGTCCTCGGCCTCCAGGTCCCACTGCTCGTAGCGGGGACCCGGCAACCGGGCCACGTCGAGGTCGGCACCCAGCACCACGACCCGGTCGGCGGCCCGCAGCGCGCCCGCGCTGACCGGGCGCTCGTCCGCGGGGTCCAGCCCCATCGCCACCAGCATCTCGTCGAGTCGGCCACCGGGCTCACCCGGCTGGGTGCCTGAGGTCCCGACGACGACGGCGTCGCCGGCCACCTGCCGCAGCACGCTCGCCGCGATCTGGGGCGACCCCGCCTCCTGGCCGACGAAGAGCACGAGCGGGGTGCGCCGAGGGTGGGCGGTGGCGGGAGCAGCAGGCATGTCGGCCTCCAGGACGTCGGACCACTCCAGGCGGCACCGACCGGGGCGCGATGGCGACCGCGCACCCCCAGGATAGCGGGCAGCACGCGACGCAGTCCCCGCGAAGAGCCGCGCACGCCGACCCCGGGCTAGTGCTCGACGGGGGTGAGCAGGTCGTGGTCCTGCACCGCGGCGAGGGCGAGCGTGCGGTAGCCGATCTCGTCGAAGAGCACGGTCAGCCGGTCCTCCTCCACCGACATGACCAGCCCCCGTCCCCAGTCGCGGTGCTCGACGGCGCTGTTGCGCCGGTAGGGCCCGTCCTCGGCCGGCTGCTCCCGGGCGGTCCCGTCGTCGCAGGTGTCGCAGCTCCCGCACGGCAGGACCAGCTCCTCCCCGAAGTAGCCGAGCAGGAACTGGCGGCGGCAGCCGGTGGTCTCGGCGAACCCGCGCAGCATCTCGATCCGGGAACGCGTCAGCTCCTGGTGCGTGTGCGCCACCGCCACGGCCCGCTCGACCGCCTCCCGCGGGCTCACCTCCTGGTCGAGGTAGACCAGCTCGCCGTGCTCGTCCGTGCCGACCGCGCCGGCCTGCTCGAGCAGGTTGACCGCCCGGGTCCGCTTACCCGAGGGCTGGTCGACCAGGTCCCCCAGGTCGGCGAGGCGGATCGGGGCGTCCTGCTCGTGGAGCGCGGTGGCGACCAGCACCAGGGTCCGCAGCGGAGCCCGGTGGGTGGTCAGGAAGCGCTGCAGGTTGAGGTCCTCGGCACGGTAGACCAGCACCACCTCAGCCGGCTCCCCGTCCCGGCCCGCCCGCCCGACCTGCTGGTAGTAGGAGTCCAGCGACTCCGGGGCGGAGGCGTGCACGACGAAGCGCACATCCGGCTTGTCGATGCCCATGCCGAACGCCGAGGTCGCCACGACGACCTCCAGCGAACCGTCCAGGAACTCCTCGTGCACCCGCTTCCGGTCCCGCGACCTCACCCCCGCGTGGTAGGCCGCGGCCCGGATCCCGAACTGCTGCAGCTCCTCGGCGTAGTGCTCGGCGTCCTTGCGGCTGGCCGTGTAGACCAGCCCTGTGCGGGTGCCCGGCTCGGCCATCAGCGAGCGGACCCGGACGACCACCTGCTCCCGCTTGCGACGGTCGTCGATCGGGTGCTCCACCGTGAGCCGCAGGTTGGGGCGGTCGAAGCTGGCGATCACCTCGCGGTGGTCGCGCAGACCGAGCCGCTCGACGATGTCGCTGCGGACCGGCAGGGCCGCGGTGGCGGTGAGCGCGACCACGAGGGGGTGGCCCAGGCGCCCGACGACCCCACCCAGCCGCAGGTACTCGGGGCGGAAGTCGTGGCCCCAGGCCGAGACGCAGTGCGCCTCGTCGACGACGAAGAGGCTGATGCCCAGCTCCGCCAGCTGGTCGACCACCTCGTCCTTGGCCAGCTGCTCGGGGGACAGGAACAGGTACTCCGCCGCACCCTCACCGAGCGCCTCCCACGCGTGACGCCGCTCGGTGGTGCGTTGCGCGGAGTTGACGGCCACCGCCTCCGGAGCCTCCGAGCCCTCGATGCCGCCCAGCTGGTCGTGCTGCAGCGCCAGGAGCGGGGAGACCACCAGCGTCGGGCCCTCCAGGAGCAGGGCGGGCACCTGGTAGATGGCCGACTTGCCCGCCCCGGTGGGCAGGACGGCGAGCACGTCGTGGCCGTCCATCAGGTGTTCCATCGCCGCCAGCTGGTCGGGGTGGAGCTCCTCCCAGCCGAAGGTCTCGGCCGCGACCTGCTGGAGGCGTTCTGCGTTCGTGGGCACGACCCCGCCGTACCCGGGGAGTCGGCGTCGCTAACCGGCGGAGTCCGCAGCTCCTGACCGGGAGAACCTTCGGCTGGCGGTCGGCGACCGGTCTGCTCATCCGAGCGGTGACCCACCGATGTTGCTCTCCGAGCCGGTAGCGGGCTAGCGTTCGACGGACCAACCGACCACCGCGAGGAGAACCCCGTGCCGGACCTGCCCCAGTCGATGACCGCCGCCGTGATGCACGCACCGGGCGACATCCGCGTCGAGGAGGTCCCCGTCCCGACGCCGGGGCCGGGCGAGGTGCTGCTCCGGGTCGCGGCGTGCGGCGTGTGCGGCTCCGACATCCCACGGATGCTGCGCAACGGGGGCTACGTCATGCCGATCATCTGCGGGCACGAGTTCTCGGCCCACGTCGAGGCCCTGGGCGAGGGCGTCACCGGGTTCAGCCCCGGCGACCTCGTCTCCGTCCCGCCGCTGATCCCCTGCCGGAGCTGCGACTTCTGCGTCCGCGGCGACTTCGGGCTCTGCGAGGACTACGACTACTTCGGCAGCCGCAGCGACGGCGCCTACGCCCAGTACGTCGTCAGCCCCGTCGGCAACCTGCTCCTGATGCCCGAGGGCCTGGATCCCCGCGCCGCCGCCATGCTCGACCCCGCCGCCATCGCCCTGCACGCGCTGTGGAAGACCGGGCTGCGGGCCGGCCACCGGGTCCTCGTCGTCGGCGCCGGTCCGATCGGCCTGTTCGCCGTGCAGTGGGCGCGGCTGCAGGGAGCCGGCCAGGTCGTCACCATCGACCTCAGCGAGGAGAAGGCCGCGATGGCCCTGGAGGCCGGCGCCGACCACGCCGTGCGGACCCTCGACGAGGCCCGGGCCCTGGCCGGACGCGGCTTCGACGTGGTGCTCGAGTCCGCCGGCGTGCCGGCGACCGCCGACCTGGCGGCGCGGCTGGTGGGACCCCAGGGGCACGCGGTCTTCGTCGGCATCCCGCACGCCCCCGTGGAGCTGTCCAAGGAGACCTGGAACCAGTTCCTGCGGCTGGAGGTCACCCTGCACGGCTCGTGGAACTCCTTCTCGGCCCCGTTCCCGGGTGACGAGTGGCGCGTGGCCGCGGCCAAGATGGCCAGCGGTGAGCTGCGCTGGGAGTTCCTCATCACCCACGAGCTGCCGTTGTCCGCGCTGCCCGAGATGATGCAGAAGCTGGGAGCCCGCTCCGAGCACTCCTCCAAGGTGATCTTCACCCCGAACGCCGGCTGAGGGTGGGGCTGCTGCTGGCCCTCGACCTCGGCACCGAGGGCGCCCGGGTCGGGGCCTTCGCCCAGGACGGGGTCGCGCTCGGTTCGGTGCACCGGCCCTACGCCACCACCTACCCGCGTGCCGGCTGGGCCGAGCAGGACCCGGAGTCCTGGTGGACCGCCGTCGTCGACGCCGTCCGGAGCTTGCTGGCCAGTGACGCCTGCCGCGCTGCCGGACCGGTGCTCGCCGTCGCCTCAGCCACCACCGCCTCCACGGTGGCGGTCCTGGACGCCGAGGACCGGCCGCTGCGCCCCGCCCTGCTCTGGATGGACGCGCGCGCCTCGGCGCAGGCCGCGCGGACGGTCGGCCTGGCGGAGCGGCACCCGGTGCTGGCCTGGTCGGGTGGGTCGGACGCGTCGGAGTGGCTGCTGCCCAAGGCCATGTGGCTGAAGGAGCACGAGCCGGAGACGTGGGCGCGCGCGGCCCGGGTGGTCGAGGCCCTGGACTACCTGACGTTCCGGCTGACGGGGCGCTGGGTGGGCTCGCAGATGAACGCGGTCTGCAAGTACAACTACGACGCCGTCGGTGGTCGGTTCCCGGTCGAGCTGTACGCCGACCTCGGGGTCGCCGACCTGGTCGAGCGGCTGCCGGCGGAGATCCTGCCCGTCGGCGCGGTCGCCGGTCCCCTCGAGTCGGGAGGCGGCGAACCTGTTCGGGGTCACGGCCGGAGCACCGGTCGTGGTCGGCGGGATCGACGCCCACGTCTCGCTGCTGTCGTGCGGGGCCGGTGCGGACGTCGTCTCGCTGGTGTCGGGGACGTCGTCGGCCCTCATCGCCGAGATCGACGAGCCGATCCGAGACCACGGAGGTCTGGGGTCCGTACCCGGACGCCCTCCGCGCGTCGCGGTGGCTCGTCGAGGGCGGCCAGGTCAGCAGTGGCTCGGTGCTGACCTGGGCGGGGGAGGGGATCATGGGCGTGGCCCGCGAGGACCTGCCCGCCCTGGTGGCGGGCGCCTCCCGGGTGGAGCCCGGGGCGCACGGGCTGCTGGCCCTGGACACCTTCATGGGCAACCGGACGCCCTACCGGGACTCCCGGCTCCGGGGCGCGGTGGTCGGGCTCACGCTCGGGACCACGCGGGAGGAGCTCTACCGGGCCGCGGTGGAGGCGGTGGCCTGCGGGACCAAGGGGGTCGTGGACTCCTTCGAGCGGGCGGGCGTCCCCTGCGGTCGGCTGGTGCTCTCCGGCGGCATCGAGAAGAACCGGCTGTGGCAGCAGGTCACGGTCGACGTGCTGGGCCGGGAGGCGGAGATCGTCGACGGCGACAACCTGACCCTGCGGGCCTGCGCGGTCATCGGCGCGACGGGCGCGGGCCTGGTCGCCGACCTCGACGAGGGTGCCGCGTCCCACGCCCCGCGCACCCGCACCCTGACCCCCGACCCGGTCCGGCACGCGCGATACCGGCAGACCTACGCCGACTACGTCGGGCTGATGCAGACGCTCACGCCCCTCATGCACGCCTCGGTCTCCCGGCTGGACAGCCGGTGAGCCGGGCGTCGGGGGAGCGGACCGCGCTGCTGCTGGAGGTGGCGCAGCGTTACTGGGAGCAGCGCCGCACCCAGGAGGAGATCGGGCACGAGCTGAACCTGACCCGCTGGAAGGTCGGCCGCCTGCTGGAGGAGGCCCGCGCGGAGGGGATCGTGCAGATCACCGTCGTACGCCCCCGAGCCCGTCGGCGGTGACCTGGAGGACCGGCTGCGGGCACGCTTCGGGCTGCGGGACTGCGTCGTCGTCCCTGCGCCGGCCGGCTCGTCCGGCGGCAGCGCCCACGTCGCCCTGGCCGCGGCCGACCTGCTGCGGAGCCGCGGCCGTGCGCTCCGCACCCTGGGGGTCTCCTGGGGCAACACCCTGCAGGAGGTGGCGGCCGTGCTCCCGGCGGGCTGGACGACCGGTCTGGAGGTCGTCCAGGTCAACGGCGGCATCAGCCGGTCGGTGCGGCCGACCACGGCGGCCGACGTGGCCCTGAGCATCGCCCGCAGCGGCAACGGCCGGGCCACCCTGCTGCCGCTGCCTGCGGTCGTCGAGCACGCCAGCACCCGCACCGCCCTCTACGCCGAGTCCTCGGTCCAGCAGACCCTCGCCCGGGCGCGGGACGCGGACGCCCTGCTGTTCTCCCTCGGTGCCCTGAGCACTGAGTCGGTGCTGGTGCAGAGCGGGGCCGTCACCCCCGCCGAGCTGGACCGGCTGCGGGCGGCCGGGGCGTGCGGGGACGTCCTCGGCCACTACATCACCGCCGACGGCAGCCCCGCGGACGCCGAGATGGAGACCCGCACCGTCGGGCTCACCCTCGACGACCTGCGTACCGCCACCGAGACCATCGCCGTCGCCTCCGGACCGGCCAAGGCCGCCGTCCTGGCCGCGGCCCTGACCAGCGGCCTCTGCTCGGTGCTCGTCACCGACGAGGACGCCGCCCGCCGCGCCCTGGACGAGGCCTGACCGTCCCCGCCGGGGGACGATGCCCCTGCGCCCGCACCAGTCTACCTGCCCGACCACCACCGACACCGACGAGAGGCCACCCATGACCGAGAACCCGCTGCCCGAGCTGACCCCCGCGGCGCTCGCCCGGTTGATCGACCACACCCTGCTGAAGCCCGAGGCCACCGCGGCCGACGTCGAGGCCCTCGTCGCCGAGGCCGTCGCGCTGGGCACCTACTCGGTCTGCGTCTCACCGTCCATGCTGCCGGTCACGGTCCCCGAGGGCAGCGGCCTGAAGGTCGCCGCCGTGACGGGCTTCCCGAGCGGCAAGCACACCTCCGCGGTGAAGGCGGCCGAAGCCGCCCAGGCCGTCTCCAACGGGGCGGACGAGATCGACATGGTCATCGACGTCGGCGCGGCGCGCGCGTCCGACTTCGCCGCCGTCCAGGCCGACATCGCAGCCGTCCGGTCCGCCGTCCCGGCCCCCACGGTGCTCAAGGTGATCATCGAGTCCGCCGCGCTGAGCGACGAGCAGGTCGTCGGCGCCTGCCGGGCCGCCGTCGGGGCCGGAGCGGATTTCGTCAAGACCTCCACCGGCTTCCACCCTGCGGGCGGGGCCACCGAGCACGCCGTCCGGCTGATGGCCGAGACGGTCGGTGACCGCGCCCACGTCAAGGCCTCCGGCGGCGTCCGGACCCTCGACGACGCCCGTCGGATGGTCGCGGCCGGGGCCACCCGGCTGGGCGTCTCCGGGTCCCGCGCCCTGCTCGAGTCCAGGCGCCGGCCGCCTGCCGGCTACTGACGCCGTCCGTCGACCCGCCGCCCCTGCTCACCCTGGCGCCGACTTGTCAGCACCAGTGGTGGTCAGGGCCGCCACCAGCGCTGACAACTCGGCGGAGAGGTGGGGGAAGGGCTCAGGAGCGGCGCCTGCGCACGGCGCGCACCGCGGCCCAGCCCAGGGCGCCGGCCGCCACCCAGGGGCCGGCCACCACGACCGGGTCGACCCAGTGGTGCTTGACGTCGGTCCGGTGGTGGCCCACCCGGGAGCTCCACCCGTGCCGGCGGGCCTCACCGAGCACGCCCGTCTCGGTGACCGGGTTGTCCGGACGCAGGGAGGCGAGGGAGCGCACGTGGGCGCCGGTGGCGTCGATCCGGTCGGCGGCGATCAGCAGCAGCCAGTGGGCCGAGCGGCCCTCGCTGAACCGCCGGTAGGCGTAGCGGCGCACGGCCCCCGACACCCCGTGGGTCGGCTGGGCGGTGCCGAAGACCGGCGGAAGCATCCCGTGCTCGATCGACCGCTCACGCGGGGCGAGCTCGGGCTGGCGGTCGGGGAAGTCCCAGTGCGCCCCACTGGCTCCGGGGTCGAGCTGCTCGCGGGGGAACGCCGGGCGGTCGGCGTGGTCGAGGTCGGCCCCCCAACCCGGGATGCGCGACCGCAGCTGGTCGGGGGTCTCCGGCAGCGGGGGGTGGTCAGCGGTGTAGGTCATCGGTGCTCCTTCCTCAGGCGCCGGGCTCGACAAGGGTCTTGATGCAGCCGTCCAGCTTGGCGGAGAACATGTGGTAGCCCTCGGCGATGTGCTCCAGCGGCACCCGGTGGGTGATGATCCCGCTCGGCTTCAGGTAGCCGTTCTGGATGTGGGAGAACAGCCGGGGCCACTGCCGCTTGGCCGGGGTCTGGTTGCCCCGGATGGTCAACCCCTTGTTGAGGGCGTCGCCGAACTTCACCATGTTGGGCACCGGCCCGTACGCCCCGACGACGGAGACGGTGCCGCCCTTGCGCGCGCTGTCGATCGCCCAGTTGAGGGCGACCGGGGACCCGCCCTGCAGCTTGAGCTTGGTGCCGGCGAGGACCTGGCGGAGGTTCCCGTCGGCCTCCGCGCCGGCGGCGTCGATGACCCGGTCGGCCCCCAGCCAGCCGGTGGTCCGCTTCATCTCCACGACGATGTCGTCGTGCTCGGCGAAGTTGCGGGTCTCGGCGTGGGCGAAGGTGCGGGCCTTCTCGAGCCGGTAGTCGAGGTGGTCGACGACGATGACCCGGCCGGCGCCCATCAGCCAGGCCGAGGCGGCGGCGAACAGCCCGACCGGTCCGGCGCCGAACACCGCCACCACGTCGCCCTGCTCGATATCGGCCAGCTGGGCGCCGAAGTAGCCGGTGGCCAGGGCGTCGGTGCACAGCACGGCGTCCTCGTCGGACAGCCACTCCGGGATCTTGGCGGGGCCGACGTCGGCGAACGGCACCCGTACGTACTCAGCCTGGCCGCCGTCGTACCCGCCGGTGGTGTGGGAGTAGCCGTAGATGCCCCCCACCGCCGTCGCGTTCGGGTTGACGTTGTGGCAGTTGGAGTAGAGCCCCCGCGCGCAGAAGAAGCAGGAGCCGCAGTAGATGTTGAACGGCACCATCACCCGGTCGCCCACGGAGAGGTTCTGCACCGACGGCCCGACCTCGTGCACGACGCCGATGAACTCGTGGCCGAAGGTGTGACCGATCCGGGTGTCGGGCATCATCCCGTGGTACAGGTGCAGGTCAGAGCCGCAGATGGCGGCCAGGGTCACCCGGATGATCGCGTCGTTGGGGTGCTCGATGGAGGGCTCCGCTTTCTCTTCCACCCGGATCTTGTAGGGACCGCGGTAGACCATCGCCTGCATCCGTACCTCCTCGCTCGGGAGCGGGGGCACCTCAGCCGCACCCGCCGTCACCGTCCCCCTACCCGTGCCGGCCCGGTTCACCCGGGCCGGCGGCCAGGTGCCCTGGCTCAGGTGACCAACCTCAGCAGGGCGGTGACCGCGACGGCGGTGAGGAACACGACGAGGAACCCCTGGCGCAGCAGCAGCGCCCCCACCGCCGCGGCGACCCCAACGAGCACCCGCCAGTCGACCGCGTACCGCCCGCCGCCGTCGGCGACCTGCACGGCGACGAGCGCGGCCAGCATCGCCACCGGGAGAAGGCCGGCGACCCGCTGCACCCGCGGGTGCGCCAGCACCGACTCGGGCAGCGAGAGGCCCGCCAGCTTCGTCAGGTAGCTGCCCACCGCCGCCACGACCAGGGCCACCCAGAGCCCGGTCACGGCGCCGCCCCTTCCCGCCGTCGGTTCGCAGGCCACAGCCCGCCGATCACCGCGACCCCGGCAGCGGCCAGCACCGGCACTCCCGAGGGGACGAGGGGCACCAGCGCCAGGGCCACCCCCGCCCCGGCCACCGCCACCCAGCGCGCAACCGACCTGGCGCAGGCTGGGCCACAGCAGGGCCAGGAAGACCGCGGGTCCGGCCGCGTCCAGACCGAGGACGGCCGGGTCGACGACCGCGCCCGCCAGGGCCCCGGCGAGGGTGCCGACCTGCCAGAGCGCGCAGAGGATGATGCCGGTGGTCCAGAAGGCGTAGCGCTGCAGGCGCACGCTCGGCTGGGCGACGGCCATCGCGGTCGTCTCGTCGATGACGAGGTGCGCGGTCCACAGCCGGGCGAGCCCGCGCGGCGCCAGCACCGAGGTGAGCGTGACCCCGTAGAACGCGTTGCGCAGTCCCAGCAGCAGGGCGGCCGCGACGGCGGCCACCGCCGACCCGCCGCCCGCCGCCACGCCGGTGAAGGCGAACTGCGACGCCCCGGAGAACATCACCAGGCTCAGCACCATCGCCTGAGCGGTGCTGAGGCCCGAACCCGTGGCCACGGCGCCGAAGGACGCCCCGAACGCCCCCGCGTACAGCCCGATGCCCAGTGCGGCCCGGCGCACGGACCGGCGGACGGCGTGATCGGCATCGACGGCGTCCTCGCCCCTGGCTGCCGCCCTCACCGCAGGGCCGCCACGACGGCCACGAGCAGCGGGGCCACCAGCAGGGCCGGCAGCAGGTTGCCGACCGGCACCTGGCGGATGCGGAGCAGCCGCAGCCCGACACCGAGCAGCAGCAGGCCGCCGGTGGCGGTCAGCGCGTCGAGGTGGGCCGCGGGCAGGACGTCCCCGACCACCAGGCCGAGGAGGGTCAGCAGGCCCTGGACGACGGCGACGGTGAGGGCCGACGCGAGCACGCCGACGCCCAGCGAGGCGGCGAAGGCGATGGAGGCGAAGCCGTCCAGCGTGGCCTTCAGGTACAGCTGCTCCGCGCCGAGGCCCAACCCGTCGGACAGAGCGCCGAGGATCGTCAGCGGCCCCACGCAGAAGACCAGCGACGCGGTCACGAAACCCTCGATGAACCGCTCGCGCGTCTTCTCCTGGGCGCCGTCGAGGGAACCGTCGCCCCGGTGGAGGCGGCTGCGGACCCAGCCGCCCAGGTCCTCCAGGCGCCGCTCGATGTCCACCAGCGAACCGGCGATGCCGCCCAGCAGCAGGGACCCCAGCACGATCAGCACCGGAGCGGACCCGCCGACGACGTCCTCCAGCACGGCCGAGCCGACCGACGCCGCGGACAGCGCCCCGATCAGCAGGGTGACCAGGCCCAGGCCGTCGGTCACGGTGTCCCGGGTCCGCTCCGGCAGCCGGTGCCCCAGCAGCAGCCCGATCCCGGAGCCCGCGAGCACGGCGGCGACGTTGACCAGCGTGCCGACGCCCGGGAAGGTCATGGCGGTCCTGTCGGTGGGGGATGGGGCCGGGGAAGCCTAGCGGGAGCCGGGGACAGGCTTGAGAAGTCGCCGGAGCTGTCGGAGGGGCTCCGTAGGATGGCGCACGTGCTGAGGACGATCGACCTGCGGGGCCGTGCGGCGAGCGGCGAGCCACTGGACTACGCCGCGGTGATGCCGCGCGCCGCCTTCGACGTCGCGGCGGCGGTGGAGGTGGTGCGCCCGATCTGCGACGACGTCGCCGAGCGCGGCGCCCTGGCACTCGCGGAGTACTCCGAGCGGTTCGACCACGTCGTCCCGCCGTCCTTCCGGGTGCCCGCAGCAGCGCTGGCCGCGGCGGTGGAGTCGCTCGACCCCGAGGTCCGCGCTGCGTTCGAGGAGTCGACGCGGCGGCGACGGCTGGTCAGCGAGGCCGAGCTCGGCGAGCGGGCTGTCGACGTCCAGGTCGCCCCGGGCGCCCAGGTCACCCAACGGATGGTGCCGGTGCGCCGGGTCGGGCTCTACGTGCCGGGCGGGTTGGCGCCGCTGGCCTCCAGCGTCATCATGAACGTCGTGCCCGCCCAGGTGGCCGGCGTGCAGTCCATCGCGGTCGCCTCCCCGCCCCAGCGCGAGTTCGGCGGGCTGCCCCACCCCAGCATCCTGGCGCTGTGCCACCTGCTCGGGGTCGAGGAGGTCTACGCCGTCGGCGGTGCGCAGGCGGTCGCCATGTTCGGCTACGGCGTCCCCGGTCTCTGCCCCCGCGTCGACCTGGTGACGGGTCCCGGCAACATCTACGTCGTGGCCGCCAAGCGGCTGCTCAAGGGTCGGGTGGGCATCGACTCCGAGGCCGGCACCACCGAGATCGCGGTGCTGGCCGACGACTCGGCCGACCCGGTGCACGTCGCCGCCGACCTCATCAGCCAGGCCGAGCACGACCCGATGGCCGCCGCCGTCCTGGTCACCGACTCCCCGGAGCTGGCCGCGGCCGTCGAGGCCGAGCTGCCGGAGCAGGTGGCCGCCACCAAGCACGCCGACCGGATCCGCACCGCCCTCGGCGGGGTGCAGTCGGCCGTCATCCTCGTCGACGACGTCGAGCAGGGCCTCGACGTCGTGGACGCCTACGCCGCCGAGCACCTGGAGATCCAGACCCGCGACGCCGCGACGATCGCCGCACGCGTCCAGAATGCCGGCGCGATCTTCGTCGGGCCCTGGTCGCCGGTCTCGCTGGGCGACTACTCGGCCGGCAGCACGCACGTCCTGCCGACGGCCGGCTGCGCCTGCCACTCCTCGGGGCTCAACGTCAAGAGCTTCCTCAAGGCCGTGCACGTCGTCACCTACTCCGAGTCGGCGCTGGCCGACGTCGCCCGGCACGTCGAGGTGTTCGCCGAGGCCGAGGACCTGCCCGCGCACGGCGCCGCCGTCAGCCGGAGGATCCCCCGGTGACCGCGACCGCCACCGGCACGGCCAGCCCCGCGCTGGCCGACCTGCCGGTCCGCCCGGAGCTGGTGGGGGAGGAGCCCTACGGAGCGCCGCAGCTCGACGTCCCAGTCCGCCTCAACGTCAACGAGAACCCCTACCCACCGAGCCCGGCCGTGGTCGCCGAGATCGCTGCCGCGGTCGCCGAGGCCGCCGGGTCGGTGAACCGCTACCCCGACCGCGAGGCCCTCGCGCTGCGGGCCGACCTGGCCCGCTACCTCGGGCACGGCCTGGGGGCGGAGCAGGTGTGGGCGGCCAACGGCAGCAACGAGGTCATGACCCACGTGCTGCAGGCCTTCGGCGGGCCCGGCCGCACGGCGCTGTCCTTCACCCCGACCTACTCCATGTACCCCGAGTACGCCCGCAACACCCACACGCGCTGGGTGACCGCGCCGCGGACGCCCGAGTTCCGGATCGACGCCGCCGCGGCCGTCGACGCCATCACCGAGCACGCCCCGGACGTGGTCCTGGTGACCAGCCCGAACAACCCGACGGGCACCGCCGTCGACCTGGCGACGCTGCGCGCGGTCTGCGACGCCGCGCCGGGGGTGGTTGTCGTCGACGAGGCCTACGTCGAGTTCGCCCGGACGGGCACTCCCAGCGCGCTGGAGCTGCTGCCGGAGTACCCGCGGCTCGCGGTCAGCCGCACGATGTCCAAGGCCTTCGCCTTCGCCGGCGGCCGGCTCGGCTACCTGGCCGCGGCGCCGGCCTTCGTCGACGCCCTGCGCGTGGTGCGGCTGCCGTACCACCTCTCGGCCGTGACCCAGGCGGTCGCCCGGGTCGCCCTGGCGCACGCAACCGAGATGCTGGCCGCCGTGGACCAGCTGCGGGTGGCCCGGGACGACGTCGCCCGCTGGCTGGCCGGCCGGGGGCTCGAGGTGGCCGAGTCCGACGCCAACTTCGTGCTGTTCGGCCGGTTCGCCGACCGGCACGCCGTCTGGCAAGCCCTGCTCGACCGCGGCGTGCTGATCCGCGAGACCGGCCCGGCGGGATGGCTCCGGGTCTCGGCCGGCACCCCGGCGGAGATGGACGCCTTCACCGCCGCCCTCGACGAGGTGCTCGACCTGCCCCTCGCCCACCGGGCCGAACGCCTGACCGACACCCAGGGAGCCCCCCGATGACCGAGCGACCCGCCCGCACCGCCACGATCGAACGGATCACCTCGGAGTCCCTGGTCCGGCTCCGGCTGGACCTGGACGGGACGGGGGAGTCCAAGATCTCCACCGGGGTCGGCTTCTACGACCACATGCTCACCGCGCTCTCCCGCCACTCGCTGATCGACCTGGAGGTCGAGAGCACCGGCGACCTCCACATCGACGCCCACCACACCGTCGAGGACACCGCCATCGTGCTGGGCCAGGCCCTGCGCGAGGCGCTCGGCGACAAGCGGGGGATCCGCCGGTTCGGCGACGCCATGGTGCCGCTGGACGAGGCGCTCGCCAGCGCGGTCGTCGACGTCTCCGGCCGCCCGTACTGCGTCCACACCGGTGAGCCCGAGGGCCAGGCCTTCGCCCGGATCGGCGGCGGCACCCCCGCCGAGCCCGGGGCCCGTGACAGCGTCCCCTACACCGGCTCGCTGACCCGGCACGTGATGGAGACCCTCGCCTTCCACGCCCACCTGTGCCTGCACCTCACCCTGGTGGCCGGTCGCGACCCGCACCACATCGTGGAGGCCCAGTTCAAGGCGGTCGCGCGCGCCCTGCGCGACGCCGTCGCCTTCGACCCCCGCATCACCGGCGTGCCCAGCACCAAGGGTTCGCTGTGACCGGCGGCGCTCCCGACCCCAAGCAGGTCGTCGTCCTCGACTACGGCTCGGGGAACCTGCGCTCGGCCGAGCGCGCCGTCGCCCACGCCGGCGCGGACGTCGTCGTCACCGCCGACCTCGAGCAGGCACTGGCCGCGGACGGCCTCGTCGTCCCCGGCGTCGGCGCCTTCGCCGCCTGCATGCAGGGGCTGACCGACGTCGGCGGGCCGGGGCTGATCGCCCGCCGGGTCGCCGCTGGCAAGCCCACGCTGGCGATCTGCGTCGGGCACCAGGTGCTGTTCGACGCAGGGATCGAGCACGGCGTCCGGTCGCCGGGCTGTGCGGTGTGGCCCGGACTGGTCGAGGAGCTGGCCGTGCAGCGGCTGCCGCACATGGGTTGGAACACCGTCCAGCCCGCAGCCGGCAGCAGCCTCTTCGCCGGCGTCGAGGACGAGCGCTTCTACTTCGTGCACTCCTACGGCGTGCGAGTGCTGGCCGAGACCGCGGACCGCAAGGTCACCTGGGCCGAGCACGAGGGCGACCGGTTCGTCGCCGCCGTCGAGGAGGGTCCGCTGTGGTCCACCCAGTTCCACCCCGAGAAGTCGGGCGAGGCCGGCACCGGCCTGCTGCGCAACTGGGTGGCGACCCTGTGAGCCCCCGGTGAGCGCCGCCCGCTCGGTGCTCTTCGACCTCGGCGGCGTGGTGATCGCCTGGGAGCCGTCACTGGCCTACACCGAGGTGCTGCACCCCTCCAGCATCGAGGACTTCCTGGCCCGGATCGACTTCCCGGCCTGGAACAGCACCCACGACGCCGGCCGCTCCTACGACGACGGCGAGCGGGAGCTGGTCGAGCGCTTCCCCGACGACGCAGCGGCCATCCGGGCCTACCGGCAGCACTTCGGCCGGACGCTGACCGGCCTGGTCCCCGGGACGGGGGCGGTGCTGGCCGAGCTCCAGCAGGCCGGCGTCACGTGTGCGGCGCTCACCAACTGGTCCGCCGAGACCTTCCCGGTCGCCCAGCAGCGCTTCGGCCTGCTCCGCCGGTTCGCCGGCGTCCTGGTCTCGGGAGCCGAGCGGCTGGCCAAGCCCGACCCGGCGATCTTCCGGCTGGCGCTCGAGCGCTTCGACCTCGACCCCGCCGGCTGCGTCTTCGTCGACGACTCACCGGTCAACGTGGAGGCGGCCTCCGCCCTGGGGCTGACCGGCCTGCACTTCACCGGCGCCGGCCGGCTCCGGACCGATCTGGAGCAGCTCGGCCTGCTCGAACCCCGGGAGCTGCCGGCGCAGCCGGTCCTGCACCTGACCGAGGACCGGGTCTGGCAGCAGGCGCAGCTCGACGGGGTCTACCCCTGGTCGGGGCGGCGCGGGACGTATGAGTCCGAGGGCTTCGTGCACGCCGGCTTCGCCGACCAGCTGGCCGGCACCCGCGCCCAGAAGTACGGTGACCTGCCCGACGAGGCCCTGGTGGTGCTGGAACTGGACGCGCGGACGCTCTCGGTGCCCGTCGTAGTGGAGGACCTCGGCGCCGGGCCCTACCCCCACCTCTACGGGCCCCTGCCCGTGGAGGAGGTCGTCGCCGTGCACCCGTTCCGCAACACCCCTGCCACTCCAGCGCCTTGAGCGTGTCCACGGCAGTGAACCAGCCATCGATCCTCGATCACGGCAAGCTGCAGGGCGGGAGCTACTCCTGCCGCGAGCCCGCATTGGCGGCCCTCGACCTCCAGGCCGGCGACCTCTGAAGGCACGCGACGGGCAGCTCTCCGCACATCGGACCTTCTCCACGCGTGGCGATGGGTATCAGCGTGGTTCGAACGACGAGACAGCCGCACTCAGTCTGAGGACGATCGAAACGGAATCGTCCCGTCCAGATGAAGGGGAAGGGCGAACCAGTCGAATAGAGGCCGAGCGATGACCGGAAGACGAACCTGGGGTGCTCAGGTTTTCCTCGCTCTTCGCGGCCGTCGAAATCGGCGCCTGAGCGTGGGTCTCGCGTGCCTCGCACTCGTCGCCGCGTGCTCTGGTAGCCCGCCTTCCCCGCCTCCTGCCGCAACAGACCCCCCGATCGAGCTCGTGGTCCTGGGTGACTCGATCCCCAACAACAGCGCGGAGGACTGCCCCGGATGTACCGGCTTCGTCGACCAGTACGCCGAGTCCATCGAGCAGACCACTGGCCGGCAGATCGATACCGCGAACCTGTCGGAACACACCGGCCTCACCTTGCCGGACCTGCTGAGGAAGTTGTCCGGGTTCGAGTCCCAGCTTCGAGAAGCTGACGTCATCCTGATCGGAATTGCCCACAACAGCATCGTCCTTGGCTCCGACAAACCTTGCGGGAGCACACTCGACGAGGCGGACATGATCACCGAATGGTCGAAGCTCGACGCCCGATGCGCCGAAACGTCGGCGGCAGAACACCGTTCGGCCTTTGATGAGCTGTTCTCGCAGGTCGTCGCGCTTCGCGCCGGGCAGCCCACGGTATTCCGCACCATCAACAAGTACAGCGACTGGATCGGCTGGGAAGAGGCCCGACTGAGTGCAGATGAACAGCGGCGGACCGTCGTGATCCATGATGCCTGGAACGCCATGCTCTGCGACTCGGCGAGGCCAACGGGTTCGTGTGTGTCGACATCTACCACGCGTTCAACGGGCCTGATGGAAGCGACCCGGCAGGCCCCTTATTGGCCAGCGACTACACCCATCCCTCGGACGAGGGCAACGCACTCATAGCCAAGACCCTGATCGACAGCGGACTGGCACCGTTGAAGTGAGGCTGGCGAACTAGCGGGACCGGGGAGCCCGCCGACCGGACGCAAAGGATCGGCGAACCCGGTCTGCCTCGGCCCACCAGGCCAACTCGCGCCGGACCCGTGCCCGCACGGCCTGCGCGTCGATCCCGCGGGTCAGCCGGTTGTCGGCCGAGCCGGTGAGCAGGCGGCGCCCGCCCTCACCGGGTGGAGCAGCCGGCGGATCGACGCAGTCCGGGTGCTCACCGCCGCCGAAGATCCCGAGCCGCCTCGAGCAACGGCGCCGGCACCAGCCGGAGGGCGCCGGAGTCCCAGCGCGGCCGGGGAGCCCGGCCGTTCCCGTCGTCGACCACGGCGTCGAGGGCGCGCCACAGTGCACGGGCCGTCGCCAGGTCACCGGCCGTCGCCGCCTCCCGGGCCCGGCGGCGGAGCCAGGACGGCCCGTCAAGACCGGACGGCACCTGCTCGGAGGCGGCGGCGAGCTCGGCGGTCAGGCCCCGGACCCGGCCCTCGGCGGCGTCGCGGTGCACGCCCTGGACCAGGGCGCGAGCCGCCAGGCCGCGAGCCAGCGGCGGGTACGGGGTGTGGCTGGGCATCACCTCCGTGCCGGTGATGCGTCGGTAGATGGCGGCCAGGTTGTCCAGGGTCTGGGTGAGCAAACCGGCGCGGACGGCGGCCAGCTCTTCGCGCAGGGACACCCGCTGCTCGGCGGCCTCGTTCACCGCGGCGTGCAGGCGGTCGACGAAGCGGTCCTGCCGGGGGTCGACCGTCAGCTCGGGGTGGCCGATGTCGCGGGCGAAGTAGCCGGTCTTGTGGTGCACGAGCAGCGAGAGCGGGATCGACCCCATGCCGAAGGGCACCATCTGGGCGTGCCCGCGGGTGCCGAGGATGAAGGGCAGGTCGGCGAAGTACTCGACGCCCTTGTACACACCGTCGGGGTCGTTGAACAGGCGCACCTCGGCGTCCACGAGCCCCGCTTCGGCGGCCTGGGCGGCGAAACCGAGGTCGGCCCGGGCGTGCGGCGCGCTCTCGACGGTCCACCCGTCGCCCTTGAGCCGCCGGGCCACCTCGAGGACGTCGGAGTAGATGGCGTCGGCGGAGAACCCGGCGCGCTCCTGGCGCTTGCCGACGATCATCTGCAGGGCGATCCGCCGCTCGTCGGGCAGCTCGGGCCGCCAGAGGTCGGGGAACAGGTGGGACGACAGCGTCGTCGGACACGGCTGGAACTCCACCCGGTCGCGGTGGGCCGGCTCCAGGTAGGGCTTGATCGTCTCGACCGAGCCGGTGTTGCGCAGCCCGAAGAAGGCCGACTGCTCCACCACCTGGTTGAGGTGCTCGACGAAGGGCGGCTCGAAGTCCTCCTGGTCGATGAAGCGGTTGTTGCCGACCCCGAAGATGATCAGCGGCTTCTCGATCTGCCGGAGCAGGTTCAACGAGATGTTCCACTGCCAGCCCGAGCGCGAGTTGGGGTTGGTGTCACGCAGGAACAGTCCGCCACCCCCGACGACGACGGCGTCGGCGTGCTCGTTGATGTGGCGGACCAGCGCGGGGCCGACCGGGTCGCGCAGCGGGCGGGTGTCGGTCACCTCGAAGTAGCGGCCGTCACCGAACCCGGTGAAGACCTGCCGGACAGCCTCGAACAGCAGGGTGTCGCCGTAGTTGCCCAACGTCTTGATGTCGAAGTGGAAGAGGCGCAGCTTGCGTGCTGGCTCAAGCGACTCAGACACGTCCGACCACCTTGGCGTTGAGGCGGCGGAAGCTCTGGACGACCGCCCGGGCCCGGGCCGCCTGCAGCTCCCGGGTGACCGCCATCGACTCCGGCGCCAGCCGGGCAGCCGAGCGCAGCGTCCGGACGGCCTCAGGGTGCCGGCCCTGCGCCCGCAGGGCCCGGGCCAGCTCGCGCAGCTCGGCCGGGGTGGCGTCCTTGGTCCGCCAGGCGTCCCGGAGCACCTCCTCCGCCTCGGCGAACGCGCGTCGGGCGTTCAGCCTCTGGGCCTGCCGGAACGGCGAGAGCGAGGCGCTGCCCAGACCGTTGGGGCCGCGGTCGGCTCGCACCGGGGCGGAGACCACGGTGCGCAGGTCGGCGACCAGCTCGCGCAGCTCCCACGCCTCGAGGTGGTCCAGCCAGTCGCGGTCCAGCTCGGCGTACCGGTCGTGAGCGGGGTCGCCCAGCGGGTCCCAGGGCTTGTTGCCCACGTAGTGCAGCACCTTGACGTCGGCGTCGCAGAACAAGGCCGGGTGGTGGGCGAAGACCCGCTTGGTCGTGTTGTACTCCTGCGGCAGCGGCTCCCAGGTGTCGAGGAAGCTGTTGAGGAATCCCTGGTCCCCGCCGTCGCGCGAGGGCGTCGCGGCCAGCGCGTCCAGCATCCGGCAGAACAGCACGTGCGAGGGCTCCAGCGCGAGGACCCCGGAGTTGAACTCGCCGCCGGCCCGATCGAAGCCCGCGTCCGGCGCGGCGGCGAAACCCTGCCCGGCGAAGAGCTCGTCGATGTTGGTGCGCACGACGGTGTCGCTGTCGAGGTAGACCAGCCGGTCCAAGAAGTCGAGCCGGAAGATGTGGAGCTTGGTGTAGGTGTGCTGGAACCGGGACTGGAACCGCTGGGAGGCGTTCGGGTTGCAGATCTCGGGCACGTCGATCACGTGGATGCCACTCGCGGCCAGGGCCACCCGGTCGGCGTCGGGGGTGGCCAGGGCCAGCAGCGGGACCTCGCTCACCCGGCGCAGCGAGCCGGCCAGCGCGCGGGCGCCGTGGTGGTAGTTGCCGGAGACGACCGTGACGTAGGCACAGCGCCGGCCGTCGACCTCCTGCCAGAGCCGGCGGTCGCGGGGGGCGTTCACCGTCACCGGACCCGCCCCCCGTGCTCCGGGCAGGGTGGCCACGACCCGGTCCTTCGGCTCGCCGAGGTGCGGTGTGGTGCCGCTCGCCAGGTCGGGCCCCTCCACCTGCTCGGGGGCGCTGCCCAGGTAGGTGGCGAGGTTCAGAGACTCGCCGAGGTTGTGGACGCGGGCGTCTGGGAACTCGGCGAGGCAGGCCTGCAGGAACGCGAGGTCGGTGTCCACCGAGTGCGCGCTCTCGTAGCCGGGTGCGATGTCCTTGGCGGTCAACGCGGCGGCGACCTGGTCCGGGACCGTGTAGCCGTAGCGGGCCTGCGTCGACTCGTAGAGGTCGATCCCGCACAGGTAGACCTCATCGAAGCCCACCGCGAGGGCGAAGCCGAGGGCTTGCAGCCCGGTGGTCGGCAGACCGGGCCGGCTCATGAAGCGACGGGCCAGCCGGGGGTGACGGGCCACCACGGCCCAGTGGTCCTGCTGCTCGACCTGGACGTCGAGGAGCTGGTGGCCCCAGCCGTCCCCGTCCCGGCCCGAAGGCAGCTGCATGGGGGAGAGCAGCCGGTCCACGGTGTAGCGGCCGGTCCGGATCTCCTGCGCCAGCGACTCCTCCAGCGTCTGGTTGGGCACCGAGAAGAACCAGGCGTCGGCGTGGCTGCCGAAGTGGTAGTGGCTCTCCAGGAAGAACCAGTTCATCCGGAACACCACGGGGTCGGCGGGCAGCCGGTGCTGCGGCGGCAGCGCGGCAGAGGGCCCGTTGCCCACGATCACCAGCGGGCGGTGGACGAGCGGGGCGAAGGAGGCGATCTCCCGCTCACCCGGGTTCTGGGCGAGGGGAGCGGTTCGCATGGGCGGCACGGAGCTCGGCTTTCGTCGGCGACGGGGGTCCCCGCATGCTGACGACCGCAGGTGACGGGGCGGTGACGCTGAGACGTGGGGCGGGCCAACGGCACCGCTCGAGCGAGGGTCCAGAAAGGTTTCCGACCGTCGACGTCGGTGCTGGACCGCCCCCGTCCCCACGACTCCCCGTGATGTTCGTCTGCCGTTCAGGTGCCATCGCCCATTCCGCAGGATTGGCTGCCTACCGTGCGCTGCATGACCACCACCACAGCACTGCTGCAGGGACCGACGCGCCGCCTCGGCGAGCGCGTCGTGGGACCGGGCCACCCGGTCTACATCACCGGTGAGATCGGCATCAACCACAACGGTGAGCTCGCGAACGCCTTCGCGCTCATCGACCAGGCCGCCGCCGCCGGCTGCGACGCCGTCAAGTTCCAGAAGCGCACCCCCGAGATCTGCACGCCCCGCGACCAGTGGGACATCGAGCGGGACACGCCGTGGGGCCGGATGACCTACATCGACTACCGCCACCGCGTCGAGTTCGACGCCGACGACTACCGCCAGATCGACGCCCACGCCCGGGACCGCGGCATCGCCTGGTTCGCCTCCCCTTGGGACGTCGAGGCGGTGGACTTCCTCGAGCAGTTCGACGTGCCGGCTCACAAGGTCGCCTCAGCCTCGCTGACCGACGACGAGCTGCTGCGTCGCCTCCGGGCCACCGGGCGCACCGTCATCCTGTCCACCGGCATGTCGACCCCGAGGCAGATCCGTCACGCCGTGGAGGTCCTGGGCAGCGAGAACATCGTCATGTGCCACACCACCAGCACCTACCCGGCCAAGCCGGCCGAGCTGAACCTGCGGATGATCCACACCCTGCAGTCGGAGTTCCCGAACGTGCCGATCGGCTACTCCGGGCACGAGACCGGCCTGCAGACCACCCTTGCCGCGGTCGCCCTCGGGGCCGTGTTCGTCGAGCGCCACATCACCCTCGACCGGGCCATGTGGGGCTCGGACCAGTCCGCCTCGGTGGAGCCGCCCGGCCTGCACCGGCTCGTCCGCGACGTCCGGATCATCACCGACTCCCTCGGGGACGGGGTCAAGAAGATCTACGACGGGGAGCTCGCAGCCATGAAGAAGCTGCGCCGGGTGCAGGACCCCGCGCAGCCGCAGCTGGCGAGCACGGGTAGCTGAGCGTGCGCTCGCTGGCCCTGGTGGAGAGCCCCGCCCAGCTGCTCAACGTCGTCGAGTGGGCGTCCCGGGCCGACGAGCACCGAGACGACCTCACGGTCACCGTGCTGGCCCCGACCAACGAGAGGTCCCGACGTCAGCTCCGGGCCATGTCGACCTTGGCCCGCGAGGACGGCCTCGAGATGCGCTGGCACGAGCCGCGGCTGGGCGGGGCGGCGACGGCCCGCACCGTCCGGTCCCTGGCCAGCGAGCTGTCCGGGCTCGACCGGTTGGTGGTGGGCGACCCCTTCTCCGGTGTCCTGCAGGTCGTGATGAGCCTCTGCCGGGCGCCGGAGGTGGTGATCGTCGACGACGGCACCGCCACCTTGGAGTTCGCCCGGCAGTGGACCGCCGGTGAGCACCTCGCCCGCTGGCACGACGTGGCCACACCCGGCCACCGACGCCAGATCACCCGCTTCGCCCGGGACCAGATCTCGGACTCGGTCCGGCGCCGGATCAGGCCGGAGGCCGGCTGCCGGCTCCGGCTCTTCACCTGCCTGGACGTCGACCTCCCGCGGGTCGACGTCGCCCGCAACACCTTCGCCTGGGTGCGATCGCGCTTCCCGGCGCCCCAGGCGAAGCTCGGCTCGGACCTGGTCGGGACCTCCCTGGTGGAGACCGGGGTCGTCGACGCCGACGCCTACCTCAGCGGCGTCGCCAGCCTGGTCGAGGACCACGCCGTCGACCGCTACTTCGCCCACCGCAAGGAGTCCGACGCCAAGCTGGCCCGGATCGAGGACCTCGGCGTCGCGGTGGTCCGGCCTGACCTGCCGCTGGAGATCGCCGCCCGGCTCGGCGTCCTCGCCCGCCGGGTGATCAGCTTTCCCTCCACGGTGGTGCACACGCTGCCGCTGGTGCTGGCCGACACCTCCTCGGAGCTGCTCGTCTGCGACATCGACGACCGCTGGTACACCGGTCGCACCACCCCGGGCTCGAGCCGCTTCCTCGGCGAGGTCAACGCCTCCGCGCGGCACCGCTTCGGCCTCGCCGCCGTCGCCTGCTGAGGGTGCGCGGGGTCGACGACGACCCCCTCCGGGCCCCTCGCAGGTGGCTGGCCCATGGTCCCTCCTCCGGTAGGGTCATCGGGTGAATCCGCAGAACCCATTGGTCCTGCTGCCCGCCGTCGACGTGTCCGGCGGTCAGGCGGTGCAGCTGGTGCAGGGCCGGCTCGGCTCCGAGAAGGTCTTCGGCGACCCACGGGCCGCCGCCCAGCGCTGGCAGGACGCCGGTGCGGAGTGGATCCACCTCGTCGACCTCGACGCCGCCTTCGGTCGGGGTAGCAACGCCGAGATCATCGCCGAGATCGTGTCCCACCTGGACCTGCAGGTCGAGCTGTCCGGGGGCATCCGCGACGACGAGACCCTCGAGCGCGCCCTGGCCACCGGTTGCCGACGGGTCAACATCGGCACCGCCGCCCTGGAGCGCCCGGAGTGGTGCGAGGAGATCATCGCCACCCACGGTGACCGGATCGCCATCGGCCTCGACGTCCGGGGCACCCGCCTGGCCGCCCGGGGCTGGACCTCCGAGGGCGGGGAGCTCGACGAGACCCTCGACCGGCTCGACCGGGCGGGCTGCGCCCGCTTCGTCGTCACCGACGTCGCCTCCGACGGGATGCTGAGCGGGCCCAACCTCGACCTGCTGCGGCACGTCTGCTCCCGCACCGAGGCCCCCGTCGTCGCCAGCGGCGGCATCTCCACCCTCGAGGACGTCGTCACCCTGCGGGACCTCGTCCCCCTCGGCGTGGAGGGAGCGATCATCGGCACCGCCCTCTACGTCGGCAACTTCACCATCGAGGAGGCCCTGCGGGCTGCCTCCCTCCCGCTCGCCACCTCCGAGGAACCCACCCCATGACGGCTGCTGCCGACACCTTCCGCCACCCGGGCGCCGACGGAGGCGCCCGCGTCCGCCCGCAGCTCGAGGGCCGCCTCCGGGACCTGCTGGCGGGCAAGAAGATCGTCATGACCGGGGTGACCGGGTTCATCGGCGAGCAGCTGCTGTGGAAGATCCTGACCGAGCTGCCCGACACCCGGCCCTCCGTGCTCGTGCGGCGCAAGGGGTCGGCCGCCGCCCGGGACCGGGTCGTCTCGCTGGTCAAGAAGCCGATCTTCGCCGAGGTCCGCGAGGCCGCCGGCGGCGCCGAGGCCCTCGTCGAGGCCCGGATCGAGGTCATCGAGGGCGATCTGCCGAACGTGCCGGTGCTGCCCAGCGACCTCGACGTGGTGGTGCACTGCGCGGGCGATGTCTCCTTCGACCCGCCGATCGACCAGGCCTTCACCACCAACGTGGTGGGTACCAAGGCCCTGATGGAGCGGATGCTCGAGGCCTGCCGCACCCCCGACGGAGCCCCCGACCGGGTCCCGCACTACGTCCACATCTCCACCGCCTACACCGCGGGACGCCGGCGCGGGGCCATTCCCGAGGGTCCGCAGGAGCACGCGGTGGACTACGAGGCGGAGACGGCGGCAGGCCTGGCCATGCGCGACCTCGTCGAGGCCGAGTCGCGGATGCCCGGACGGCTCACCGCGCTGCGCAAGGAGGCCGAGCGGCAGCACCGCCGGGCCGGCTACCTCACCACGGCCGCCGACACCGAGCGCCGCCGCAAGGAGTGGGTGCAGGCCGAGCTCGTGCGGGCCGGGACCGAGCGTGCCCGTTCGCTCGGCTGGACCGACGTCTACACCTTCACCAAGGCGCTCGGCGAACGGGTCGTCGCCGACCTGGGTGCCCAGATCCAGGTCTCCGTGGTGCGGCCGGCGATCGTCGAGTCGTCCTGGGCCCACCCCTACCCGGGCTGGATCGAGGGCTTCAAGATGGCGGAGCCGCTGATCCTGGCCTACGGCCGTGGCGAGCTCCCGGAGTTCCCGGGCTCGCCCGACTCGGTCCTCGACATCGTGCCGTGCGACCTGGTGGTCAACGCCATCGTCGCCGTGTGCGCCAGCAGCCCGGAGGTGGGACGTCCGGAGTACTACCACGTCAGCTCCGGCGCCCGGAACCCGCTGACCATCGCCGAGGTGTACGGGCACATCAGGCACTACTTCACCGAGCACCCGCTGGAGAAGACGGCCAAGCCGGGGGAGCCGCTGCCGGAGTGGGAGTTCCCGGGCTCCTCCTCGGTCGTGCGGGCGCTGGCCACCTCCGAGATCGCCTACTCCCTGGCCGAGCGGGTGCTGGCCCGGGCGCCCCGGTCGGACCGGACGCGACGGGCGGCCCGCAGCCTGGACAAGTTCCGGGGCCGGCTCGACTTCTTCAAGCGCTACCACGGCCTGTACAACGAGTACGCCCAGTCCGAGCTGCACTTCGTCGACGACAACACCTTGGCCCTGACGCAGTCGCTGCACCCCGACGACGTCGAGGCGTTCGCCTTCGACACCGCCGTCTTCGACTGGAGGACCTACCTCGAGGACGTGCACTGCCCCTCCATCACCTCCTCGGTGCGGCGCATGGACACCCTGCGCCGCAAGCGCGGGAACCGACCGCACACGATGAGGGACCTCGACAAGGACACCGCGGGCTCGGCGGCCGTCGCGATCTTCGACCTCGACGGCACGATCATGTCCACCAACGTGGTCGAGCAGTACCTGTGGTCGCGGCTGCCCGAGCTGTCGCTGGCCGGCCAGGTGGCCGAGGTCGGCCACGTCGCCCGCCGCCTGCCCGGCTACCTGCTCGCCGAGCAGCGTGACCGCGGCGACTTCCTCCGCGCGGTCTACCGTCGCTACCGGGGCCTGGACCTGGCCGAGCTGGAGCACCGGGTCGACACCACGATGGCGCCGGCGATCCTCAGCCGGGTCTCGCCCGAGGCGCTGGAGCGGATCCAGCAGCACCGGGCCGCCGGGCACACCACGATCCTCATCACCGGCGCGGTGGAGACGCTCACCCGGCCGCTGCGGGAGTACTTCGACGTGATCGTGGCCGCCCAGCTGGCCACCGACGCCGACGGGCGCTGCACCGGGTTCCTGGCCCGACCGCCCCTGGTGGGGGAGTCGCGCGCGGCGTGGCTCCGGCACTACGCCTCGCGGCACGGGGTGGACCTGGCCCGCAGCTTCGCCTACGCCGACTCCCACTCCGACCTCCCGATGCTGCAGACGGTGGGTCACCCGGTCGCGGTGAGCCCGGACATCCCGCTGATGCGCGCCGCGGCCCGCAGCCAGTGGTCGACGGTGGAGTGGAAGATCAAGCCGACGACCCCGCGCTGGCAGATCCCGCGGTAGGTGGAAACCCTCGCCGAGCCGCCCCCGGCCACCGCCGGCGGGGGCGCCGCCGTCTGAGGAGGAGCGGGTGAACACGCTCTTCCGTTCACCCGCGACGAACGAAGGCGGCGGGTCAGAGCCCCCGACGCGTCCGAGCGGAGCGAGGACAGACAGATAGGATTCGTTCTATGTCGGGACACTCCAAGTGGGCAACCACCAAGCACCAGAAGGCCGTCGTCGACGCGCGCCGGGCCAAGTCGTTCGCCAAGCTGATCAAGAACATCGAGGTCGCCGCCCGCCTCGGCGGCGGTGACGTCGACGGCAACCCGACGCTGTTCGACGCGATCCAGAAGGCGAAGAAGACCAGCGTCCCCAAGGACAACATCGACCGCGCCGTCAAGCGCGGCTCGGGCGCGGAGTCGGGTGGCGCGGACTACGAGACCCTGATGTACGAGGCCTACGGCCCGGCCGGGATCGCCATGCTCATCGAGTGCCTGACCGACAACCGGAACCGTTCGGCCTCGGAGGTCCGGGTGGCGGTGACCCGCAACGGCGGCACGATGGCCGACTCCGGCTCGACCGCCCGCGTGTTCAGCCGCAAGGGTGTCGTCGTGGTGCCCAAGCAGCAGGGTGAGCGGACGCTGACCGAGGACGACCTGCTCGAGGCGACGCTCGACGCCGACCCCGAGGAGGTCAACGACCTCGGGGAGAGCTTCGAGATCATCTCCGACCCCGCCGACACCGTCCGCGTCCGCACCGCCGTCCAGGACGCCGGCCTCGACTACGACTCCGCCGAGGTCTCCTTCGTGCCCGAGTTCACCCAGGAGGTCGATGCGCCGACGGTGGAGAAGGTCATGAAGATCATCGACGCCCTCGAGGACTCCGACGACGTCCAGAACGTCTACGCCAACTTCGACGCCTCCGACGAGGTCCTCGCCTCCATCGGCTGAGTCGCGGCGCGTCGGCGATGAGCCTCCGTCGCGGCCTCGTAAGGTGATGCGAACACCTGTTCGAGCGAGGAAACCGGGCTCCGTCCGGGCGAGGAGCGTCCGTCGTGCGTGTGCTGGGCATCGATCCGGGGCTGACCCGGTGCGGTCTCGGCGTCGTCGACGGCACCCCCGGACGCCCGCCCACCCTGGTGGGGGTCGGCGTGGTCCGCACCGCGGCCGGTCTGGAGACGGCTCGCCGCCTGCTGGCGATCGAGGAGGCCGTCGAGTCCTGGGTGGCCGAGCACCGGCCCGACGCCGTCGCCGTCGAGCGGGTCTTCGCCCAGCACAACGTCTCGACGGTGATGGGCACCGCCCAGGCCGCCGGGGTCGCGATGCTGGTGGCGGCCCGCCACGGCCTGCCGGTCGCCCTGCACACCCCGAGCGAGGTCAAGGCCTCCATCACCGGCTCCGGCCGGGCGGGCAAGGACCAGGTCGGCGCGATGGTCACCCGCATCCTGCGGCTCCCGGTCGCCCCCACCCCCGCCGACGCCGCCGACGCCCTCGCGCTGGCCATCTGCCACGTCTGGCGCGGCGGGCCAACGCCCGGATCGACTGCCGCCGTGGAGGCCGCCGCCGTCGCCTCCGCCCGTCAACGTTCCGCCCACCTCGCCGCCCGCACCGCGCAGGCCCGCCCGTCCCGAGGAGCCCCGTGATCGCCTCCGTCAGCGGCACCGTCCTGCAGGTCGGGCCCACCTCCGCGGTCGTCGAGGTCGGCGGGCTCGGCGTGCTCGCGCTCTGCAGCCCGGGCACCGTCGCCGGCCTGCGGGTGGGACAGCCCGCGACGCTGGCCACCTCCCTGGTCGTCCGCGAGGACTCGCTCACGCTGTACGGCTTCGCCACCGCCGACGAGCGGGAGCTCTTCGAGCTGCTGCTCACCGCGACCGGCGTCGGCCCCAAGCTGGCCCAGGCCGCGCTCGCGGTGCTGCCGCCCGACGAGCTCCGGTCGGCCATCGCCAGCGAGAACCTCGTCCAGCTGTGCAAGGTGCCCGGCATCGGGCGCAAGGGAGCACAGCGGATGGTGATCGAGCTCAAGGACAAGATCAACGCCGTCGGGCTCTCCACCCAGGCGCACACCGGCGCCGTCGCCCAGCCGGCCTGGCGCGACCAGGTCGCCCGCGGCCTCGTCGGGCTGGGCTGGTCGGACAAGGACGCCGACGCCGCCTGCGCCGAGGTCGAGCCGATGGTCGCCGGCGGACCCCGACGTCAGCGGTCGCGGCCCTGATGCGGGCCGCGCTGCAGTCGCTGGCACGGTCCTGAGATGAGCACGGACGACACCGACGACCGGGGCACCTTGGTCCGCCCGGCCGCCGACCCCGACGAGCGGGCGGCGGAGTCCGCGCTGCGCCCCACCTCGCTGGCCGAGTTCGAGGGCCAGCCCCGCGTCAGCGACCAGCTCGGGCTGGTGCTCGAGGCCGCCCGGCACCGCGGCGCCGTGGCCGACCACGTGCTGCTCTCCGGGCCGCCCGGGCTGGGCAAGACGACCCTGGCCATGATCATCGCCGGCGAGATGAGCGCGCCGCTGCGGATCTCCAGCGGCCCGGCCATCACCCACGCCGGCGACCTGGCCGCGATCCTGTCCGGCCTCACCGAGGGCGAGGTGTTCTTCCTCGACGAGATCCACCGGATGTCCCGCCCGGCCGAGGAGATGCTCTACCTGGCCATGGAGGACTTCCGGGTCGACGTCGTGGTCGGCAAGGGCCCCGGAGCCACCGCCATCCCGCTCGAGATCCCGCGCTTCACCCTCGTCGGCGCCACCACCCGGGCGGGCCTGCTGCCCGGGCCGCTGCGTGACCGCTTCGGATTCACCGCCCAGCTCGACTTCTACGACACCCCGGCGCTGGAGCACATCGTGCACCGCTCCGCCGAGCTGCATCGAGGCCCGGATCGACCAGGCCGGCGCCGCCGAGATCGCACGGCGCTCGCGGGGGACACCGCGGATCGCGAACCGGCTGCTGCGCCGGGTCCGCGACTACGCCCAGGTGCGGGCGGACGGGACGATCACCGCGACCCTGGCCCGGGCCGCGCTGGAGCTCTACGAGGTCGACGAGCTCGGCCTGGACCGCCTCGACCGGGCGGTGCTGCGGGCCATGTGCACCCGCTTCGCCGGCGGGCCGGTGGGGCTGTCGACGCTCGCGATCTCGGTCGGCGAGGAGCGGGAGACCGTGGAGGAGGTGGCCGAGCCGTTCCTGGTCCGGCAGGGCTTCCTGATGCGGACCCCCCGCGGCCGGGTCGCCACCCCGGCGGCCTGGCGGCACCTCGGCCTGGCCGTCCCGGGCGGTGCGACCGCGCCCGACGCCGCCGACCCGCCTGTTCGGCTAGGGCACTCCGGGGGTGCTGAGTGGGTAGACTCCTCCGGTCGGCCGGACCCGCCGACGCGAACGCCCCGACCTCGGTCGGCCCGCTCGACCGACGACCTCGACCGGCGCGCAGCCGCGCACCGGATGCCCCGACGGATGCTGGAGCCATGGACTACACGACCCTGATCATGATCGCGCTGATGGTGTTCGCGTTCTACTTCCTGATCCTGCGGCCGCAGAAGAAGCGTCAGCAGGCGGTCCAGAACACGCTCAACAGCCTCCAGCCCGGCGACCGCGTGCTGCTGGGCAGCGGCGTCTTCGGCACGATCCTGTCCCTCGGGGACCGGCAGGCGGTCCTGGAGATCTCGCCCGGGCGTCGAGCTCACCGTCCTCAAGCAGGCCATCGTCCGGACCGTCACCGAGGCCGACGAGGACTCCGTGACCGAGGACGACCTGGCCGCTGACGACCGAGGACGAGGCGGTCGCTCGACGCCGGACGCCGCCACGATGACCCGTCGAGCGCGCCGGGCCGACCACCCGCGCCCCAGCTGACCGACCGACCCACCCCGCTGCGGTCTCGCGTAGCAAGGAACCCTCCCTCCGTGGCAGCACAGAGTTGGCCGACCCGGCCGCACCCTTCATCCTCCTCCTGGCCCTGGTGGTCGCCCTCGTCGGCCTGATGGGTCTGGGCAAGACCTGGACCCCCAAGCTCGGCCTGGACCTCCAGGGCGGGACCACCATCACCCTGACGGCGCAGAACACGTCGGGGACGGGGTCCATCGACCCGAACAGCCTCAGCGAGGCGCGGACGATCATCCAGAGCCGGGTCGACAGCCTCGGTGTCGGCGAGTCGCGAGGTCACCACCGCCGGGCGACCGGCAGATCATCGTCAGCGTCCCCAACGTGCAGGAGGACCGGCTCGTCGAGCAGGTCGGCCAGACCGCGGTCCTGCGCTTCCGCGCCGTCTACGCCGCCGAGCAGGTGACGCCGCCGCTCGCCCCCAGCGAGCAGCCGAGTGCGGCGCCCAGCAGCGAGCCGGGAGCGGCGGGTCCGCCGGCGCGCCGTCGACGGCGCCCAGCGCGCCGGCCGAGCCCGGCGCCAGCCCCACGGGCAACAACCGGCCGCTGCCCGGGCTGCCGACCGCGCCCCCGGCGCCGTCCACCCCGCGGCCGACGGCCGAGGGCCAGGGCACCCCGCCCGACCAGGCGATCGACTACCAGCCCAGCGAGGCCGACACCGCCGACTTCGCCGCCTTCACCTGCGACCAGGCCAGCGACCAGGTCGACGTCTCCGACCAGCCGCTGTTCTCCTGCAACCGCGAGGGCACCGAGAAGTACCTGCTGGGCCCGACGCTGATCCAGGGCGACACCCTGACCGGGGCCACCGCCGGGCATCCCGCAGAACGGCATCCAGTGGGTGGTGAACCTGACCTTCAACGCCGAGGGCGGAACGGCCTTCGAGAGCGATCACCGGCCAGCTGGCCCAGCGCAGCGAGCCGCAGAACCGCTTCGCGATCGTGCTCGACGGCGAGACGATCTCGGCCCCGTCGGTCAGCTCGGCGATCCCCGGCGGCCAGGCCGAGATCTCGGGCAGCTTCACCCAGTCCAGCGCCACCGACCTGGCCAACGTCCTCAAGTACGGCGCCCTGCCGCTGGCCTTCGAGGTCTCCGAGGTCTCCAACGTCTCGGCCACGCTGGGCGGCGAGCAGCTGCGGGCGGGCATCATCGCCGGCATCATCGGCCTCGCTCCTGGTCGTCGGCTTCTGCTTCCTCTACTACCGCGGGCTCGGGATCGTCGTGGTCGCCTCGCTGGCGGTCGCCGGCGTCATCACCTACGCCTGCATGGTGCTGCTGGGCAGCTCGGTGGGCTTCGCGCTCAACCTGCCCGGCATCGCCGGCGCGATCGTGGCCATCGGCGTCACCGCGGACAGCTTCGTCATCTACTTCGAGCGGATCCGCGACGAGGTCCGGGACGGTCGCAGCCTGCGGACCGCGATCGAGACCGGGTGGCGGCGCGCGCGGCAGACGGTGCTGATCGCCGACGCGGTCTCCATGCTGTCGGCGGTGATCCTGTTCATCCTGGCCATCGGCTCGGTGAAGGGCTTCGCCTTCACCCTCGGACTGACCACCCTGATCGACGTGCTGGTGGTGTTCCTGTTCACCAAGCCGCTGATGTCGGTGCTGGCCCGCACCAAGTTCTTCGGCGGCGGGCACCGGCTGTCCGGGCTCGACCCGGGCCACCTCGGCGTGACGGCCCTCCCCGGGGTCCGGGCCCGTCGGAGCACCGCGGGTGCCGCCGCCCGCGCCGGAGCGCCCGCCGTCGGCGCACCGGCCCCGGCCGTCCCGACCCTCGGAGAGAAGGCCTGATGTCGAAGTTCAGCGATCTGGGCCACCGCCTGTACACCGGCGAGGTCTCCTACGACTTCATCGCCCGCCGCCGCCGCTGGTACGCCATCTCCGCGGTCCTGCTGCTCATCTCCCTCGGCGCGCTGGGGATCCGCGGGCTCGACCCCGGCATCGAGTTCGAGGGGGGCGCCGACTTCCGGGCCGCCACCACCGTCAGCTCCAGCACGGTCGACGACATGCGCGCCGCGCTCGGGCGCACGGGCATCCCCGACCTGGACGAGACCACCATCAACACCATCGGCGAACGACCAGGTGCGGGTCCAGACCCGCACCCTGGACGCCACCGACGAGGTGCCGAAGGTGCGGGCCGTCATCGGCGAGGAGGCGGGCGTGCCGGCCGACGAGGTGGCCTACAACCTCATCGGCGCCTCCTGGGGCGAGCAGATCACCGACCGTGGGCTGATCGCCCTCGGGGTCTTCCTCGTCCTGGTCGGGCTGATGATCTGGATCTACTTCCGCAACGGCGCGATGTCGGTCGCCGCGCTGGTGGCCCTGGCCCACGACCTGCTGCTGACGATCGGCATCTACGCCCTCGTCGGGTTCACCGTCACCCCGGCCACGCTGATCGGCGTGCTGACCATCCTCGGGTACTCCCTCTACGACACCGTGGTGGTCTTCGACAAGGTCCGCGAGAACGTCCGCGGCCTGAGCGCCAGCACCACCAAGACCTACTCCGAGGCCGCCAACCTGGCGGTCAACCAGGTGCTGGTCCGCTCGATCAACACCACGATCATCGGCGTGCTGCCGGTGGCGGCCCTGCTGTTCGCCGGAGCGATCATCCTCGGCGAGGGGCCGCTCAAGGACCTCGCGCTCGCCCTGTTCGTCGGCATGATCTCCGGCGCCTACTCCTCGATCTTCATCGCCACCCCGCTGCTGGCCCAGATCAAGGAGCGCGACCCGGAGATGCAGAAGCTGGCGTCCCGGGTGGCGAACCGTCGAGCCAAGGAGGAGGCGCGCGCCGGGGCCACCGAGGGTGAGCCGGCCGACGGCGGACCCCGCGGCTGCGAGCCCGCGGGAACCCGTGCGGCTCCCCTCACGGTCACGCGGGGCGGTGGCCGGGTCGGTCGCCGGTGCGTCCGGTCGGCGAGGGTGCGGCCAAGCGTCCGCAGCCGCAGCACAAGCCCCGCAGCCAGCGTCGGAGCTGACGGGCGCGTGATGGTCGACCTCGCCTCCCTGATCGTCGACGTGCCCGACTTCCCCCGGCCCGGGGTGGTGTTCAAGGACATGACCCCGCTGCTGGCCTCGCCGGACGGGCTCGCGGCCGCCGTCGCGGCGCTGGTGGGCACCGCTCCGCCCGGGGTCGACGTCGTGGTCGGCCTGGAGGCCCGTGGCTTCCTCTTCGGCCCGCCGGTCGCCCTGGCCCTGGGTGTCGGGTTCGTCCCGGTCCGCAAGCCGGGCAAGCTGCCCCGGGAGTCCATCGAGGTCTCCTACGCCCTCGAGTACGGCGAGGAGACGCTGGCCCTGCACGTGGACGCGGTGCGCCCCGGCGACCGGGTGCTCATCGTGGACGACGTGCTCGCCACCGGGGGCACCGCCGTCGCCGCCGCCGGCCTGGTCCGCCGGCTGGGGGCCGACGTCGTCGGCGTCTCGGTGCTGCTGGAGCTGGCCTTCCTGCCGGGCCGCGCCCTGCTGGCCGAGCACGGGCTCGACCGGGTGTCGGCGCGTCGTGACCAGCGGTGCGGCGTGAGCTCCCGCGCGGTCCGCAACGCCCCCGACAGCCTGCTGGGTCGCAAGGGCGCCCGGCGGCACGGGACCAGCAATGCGCTGGTCAGCCTGCCGGCCCGGACGAGCGTCACCGCTCATCGAGCTGGGGCTGCGCGCGCTCCTGGCCCTGCTGCTCGTCGCGTTCATCGTTCTGCTGGTCTACCTCGACCGGGACGCCTACACCGACAACCACGACGGCAAGGTGTCCCTGATCGACGCCATCTACTACGCGACGGTCACCATCACCACCACCGGCTACGGCGACATCACCCCGATCACCCCGCACGCGCGCATCCTGAACGCGATCCTGGTGACCCCGCTGCGCATCATGTTCCTGGTCCTGCTGGTCGGCACGACCCTGCAGGTGCTGGCCAACGAGGGCCGGCGCATCTTTCTGGACTCCCGCTGGAGGAAGCACATGCGCAACCACGTGGTCGTCGTCGGGTACGGCACCAAGGGCCGCAGCGCCGTCGACACGCTGGAGGCCACCGGCTGCAACCCCGCGCAGATCGTGGTCATCGACGGCCGCGCCAGCGCGGTGGCCGACGCGAACATCCGCGGCTACGCCGCCATCGAGGGCGACGCCACCCGCCGGGAGGTGCTGCGCCGGGCGGAGATCATCAAGGCGCGCGAGGTGATCATCACCCTCGACCGTGACGACTCCGCCATCCTCGTCACCCTCACCGTCCGCCAGCTCAACCCCAGCGCCCACGTCGTCGTCGCGGTGCGCGAGGAGGACAACGCCTCCCTGGTGCGGCAGTCCGGCGCCAACGCCGTCATCACCTCCTCCGAGGCGGTCGGCCGGCTGCTGGGCCTGTCCGCCACCAGCCCCAACCTCGGCACCGTGATCGAGGACCTGCTGTCCTCCCGCGAGGGCCTGGAGGTGGGCGAGCGCCAGGTGACCCGGGAGGAGGTCGGGCTCAACCCCGGGCGAGGTCGAGGGGGAGCGGGTGATCGCGGTCGTGCGGAACCGGACGCTGCGCCGGTTCTACGACCCCACCGTGGCCAAGCTGGAGACCGGCGACCAGGTCGTCGTCGTCCGGCACGCCGCCGACCAGCCCTGAGCCGTGGCCTAGACTTGGCCCACGTCGAGGTGAGGGACTGCCGGTGAGTGATCAGGGAGCGGCCGTGAAGCCGAGCGCCGTGACGACCCCGGAGCCGCCGGCGGCGTCCGCGGATCCCGACACCGAGCGCGCTGCGGGCGCCGCTGGTGCGACCACGACCGACCTGGTCCCCCGCGGGGCCACCGGTGAGCAGCCGCGGGTCCGGATGCGTCAGCGGCTGGCCCGGCTCGGGACCACCCGTCCGCAGACCCCCGTGCTGGACCCGCTGTTCCAGGTGATCCGGGCCAACCACCCCAAGGCCGACCTGAGCGTCGTCGAGCGGGCCTACCACACCGCCGAGCAGGCCCACCGCGGCCAGCTCCGCAAGAGCGGCGACGCCTACATCACCCACCCGCTGGCCGTGACCACCATCCTGGCCGAGCTGGGGATGACCGAGACGACGCTGTGCGCCGCGCTGCTGCACGACACCGTCGAGGACACCAGCTACACCCTCGCCCAGCTGACCCGCGACTTCGGCGACGAGGTCGCGCTGCTGGTCGACGGCTGCACCAAGCTCGACAAGGTCAAGTACGGCGAGTCCGCCAAGTCCGAGACCATCCGCAAGATGGTCGTCGCGATGAGCCGCGACATCCGCGTCCTGGTGATCAAGCTCGCCGACCGGCTGCACAACATGCGCACCCTGCACTACCTGCGCCCGGACAAGCAGTCCCGGATCGCCACCGAGACGCTGGAGATCTTCGCCCCGCTGGCCCACCGGCTGGGCATGAACGCGATCAAGTGGGAGCTGGAGGACCTCGCCTTCGCGACCCTGCACCCCAAGGTGTACGACGAGATCGTCCGGCTGGTCGCCGAGGCCGCGCCCAGCCGGGACGAGTTGCTGGCCGGGGTGATCGAGCAGGTCCAGGCCGACCTCAAGGCGGCCAAGATCAAGGCCACCGTCACCGGTCGGCCGAAGCACTACTACTCGATCTACCAGAAGATGGTCGTCCGCGGCCGCGACTTCCAGGACATCTACGACCTGGTCGGGCTGCGCGTGCTGGTGGAGGACAACCGCGACTGCTACGCCGCGCTGGGCGTGCTGCACGTCCGCTGGAACCCCCTGCCCGGGCGGTTCAAGGACTACATCGCGATGCCGAAGTTCAACATGTACCAGTCGCTGCACACCACGGTGCTCGGGCCGACCGGGCAAGCCGGTCGAGCTGCAGATCCGCACCGAGGAGATGCACCGGCGGGCCGAGTTCGGCGTCGCCGCGCACTGGAAGTACAAGGAGGGCAAGGGCGCGCCGCCGACGGCGAACCCGGCGGACACCGGCGAGCTGGTGTGGGTCCGGCAGCTGATGGACTGGCAGCGCGAGTCCGCCGACCCGGGGGAGTTCCTCGACTCGCTGCGGTTCGAGATCAACTCCACCGAGGTGTACGCCTTCACCCCCAAGGGCGAGGTGATCTCCCTGCCGCAGGGCTCGACGCCGGTCGACTTCGCCTACGCCATCCACACCGAGGTCGGCCACCGGACCGTCGGTGCCCGGGTCAACGGCCGGCTGGTGCCGCTGGAGTCCGCAGCTCGCCAACGGCGACGTGGTCGAGATCTTCACCTCCAAGGCCGAGGGCGCCGGACCCGAGCCGCGACTGGCTGGCCTTCGTCGGCCAGCCCCCGGGCGCGCAACAAGATCCGCCACCACTTCACCCGCGAGCGCCGCGAGGAGTCGATCGAGGCGGGCAAGGAGGCGCTGGCCCGGCAGATGCGCAAGGCCGGCCTGCCCCTGCAGCGGCTGCTCACCCTCGAGCACCTCACCGCGGTGGCCGGCTACTTCAAGCTCGCCGGACGTCTCCAGCCTCTACGCCGCGGTGGGCGAGAGCACGGTCGGCGCCCAGGCCGTGGTCAACCGGCTGATCAGCGTCGAGGGCGGCGAGGAGGCGGTCGCCGACGAGACCGGCGAGGACCGCGTCGTCACCGGGCGCCGCGCGCGCACCGGCGGGCCCACCAGCGGCGAGTCCGGCATCCGCGTCGTCGGCGCCACCGACCTGTGGGTCAAGCTCGCCAAGTGCTGCACCCCGGTGCCCGGCGACCCCATCCTGGGCTTCGTCACCCGCGGCGCGGGCGTCTCGGTGCACCGCAACGACTGCGTGAACGCCGCGAGCCTGCGGGCCGAGCCCGAGCGTCTGATCGACGTCGAGTGGGCGCCGACGGCCCAGAGCTCGTTCCTCGTGGCCATCCAGGTGGAGGCGCTGGACCGCAACCGGCTGCTCTCCGACATCACCCGGACGCTGTCGGATCAGCACGTGAACATCCTGTCCGCGGCCCTGACCACCTCCAAGGACCGGATCTGCAAGGCCAAGTTCACCTTCGAGACCGCCGACCCGACGCACCTGGACCACGTGCTGCGGAGCCGTCCGCAACGTCCCCGCCGTCTTCGACGTCTACCGCATCAACCAGTAGCCGCCCGTCCGGGCGACCGCGGGTCAGCCCGAGTAGTCCTCGACGGCCTTGTGAGCCTGCTCCAGCCACTCCTGGTAGGTCGCCGCTGATGCCCGGGCGTCGGCCGCGGCCTTGCTCGTCGCCGCGGGCCTCGGCCTTCTCGGCCTTGCCCAGCAGCGTCGCGATCTGGGCCTCCAGCTTGCCCGCCGTGTCCTCGGCGCGAGCGCGGGCCTCGGGGTTGGTCCGCCGCCAGCGCTCGGCCTCGGCGTTCTTGACCGCCGCCTCGATGGCCCGCAGCCGGCTCTCCAACGGGCGGATCGAGTCGCGCGGGACCTTGCCGAGCGCCGACCAGCGCTCGATCAGGTCGCGGTAGAGCCGCGCGGCCGGCCGCCGGGTCGGTGACGGGCAGCTGGGCCTCGGCCTCGGCCAGCAGCTTCTCCTTGGCCTCGGCGTTGACCGCGAACTCGGCGTCCTGCTCGGCCATCGCCTCGGTCTTGGCGGCGAAGAAGGTGTCCTGGGCGGCGCGGAACCGGCGCCAGAGCGCTTCGTCCACCCCACGCGGAGCGGCTCCGGCGTCCTTCCAGCGCTGCATCAGGTCGCGGTACGCCCCGGTCGTCGGGCCCCAGTCGGTGGAGGTCGGCCAGCGCCTCGGCCTCGACGACGAGCTTCTCCTTGACGGTGCGCGCGGACTCGCGCTGCTCGTTCTGCTGGGCGAACTGGGCCTTGCGACGCCGGGTGTAGGTGGTCCGGGCGCTGGAGAAGCGGTGCCAGAGCGCGTCGTCGGTCGCGCGGTCGAGCCGGGGGAGCGTCTTCCACTTGTCCAGCAGGTCGCGGAAGCGGTTGACCCCGCCCCGCCAGTCGTTGCCCGCAGCGAGCTTCTCGGCCTCGACGACGAAGGCCTCCTTGGCGGCCCGGGCCGCCTCGTTGGCCTTGGCCTTCTCGGCGCGGCGGGCGGCGCGCTGCTCGGCCAGGCGGGGGGCGAGCGCGTCCAGCCGGGCGAGCAGGCTGTCCAGGTCCCCGACCGCGTGGGCGTCGTCGACGGCGTTGCGCACGGTCTTGACCGAGCCGGCGGCGTCATCGGGGGAGAGGGCGCCGGAGGCGATGCGGCGCTCGAGCAGCGAGACCTCCAGCTCCAGTGACTCGTAGCGGCGGGTGAAGAAGGCCATGGCCTCCTCAGCCGGGACTCCCGGCACCTGCCCGACGCTGCGCTCGCCGGCGGCTGTCCGGACGTAGACGGTGCCGTCGTCCTCCACCCGACCGAAGGACGCCGGACCGGTGTGCCGGCCCCAGCGGCTTCGGCTCCGCAGCATCAGTCATGGCCCAATCCTGCCCGATAGTCTCCCGATCGTGTTCATCGCGTCCTTCCCCGCCGGCCCCTGGCAGACCAACTGCTACGTGGTCGCCACGGCTCCCGGCGCCGAGTGCGTGGTGATCGACCCGGGCCTGGGTGCGCTCACCGGGGTGCAGGAGCTGGTGGCCGAGCACCACCTCAAGCCGGTCGCCGTCGTGGTCACCCACGGGCACCTCGACCACACGTTCTCGGTGACCCCGCTCTGCGCAGGCAACGACGCCACCTGCTGGGTGCACCCCGCTGGACCGCGCGTTGCTCGGCGACCCGTACCGAGCGATGGATCCCAGCACCCGGGCCCTGGTGGAGCAGCTGGCGGGACCGACGACGTTCACCGAGCCCGACGACGTCCGCGAGCTGGTCGACGGATCCCGCGTCGAGGTCGCCGGCGTCACCTTCGACGCGCTGCACGCCCCCGGGCACACCCCGGGCTCGACGATGTTCCGCACCGACTACCCCGGCGACGGGGCGGAGAGCCTGCTCTTCTCCGGCGACGTCCTCTTCGCGGGATCCATCGGCCGGACCGACTTGCCAGGGGGCGACCACGTGGCGATGCTGGACAGCCTGCGCACGCGGGTGCTGCCGCTGCCGGACCCGGTGGCGGTGCTGCCCGGGCACGGCCCTCAGACCACGATGGCGGCCGAGCGGGCGCAGAACCCCTACCTGCAGGAGTCCTACCTGCAGGCCCGCCACCTGGACGAGGAGTAGGTCGTCGTGAGCCGCCCCAAGCCGCTCTCAGGATTCCCCGAGCTCGCTCCGGACGCCCGGATCGTCGAGCAGCTCGTGCTCGACCGGCTCCGGGAGACGTTCGAGCTGCACGGCTTCGGGTCGATCGAGACCCGCGCCGTCGAGCCGCTCGACCGCCTGGCCAAGCAGGGCGAGATCGACAAGGAGGTCTACGCCGTCCAACGGGTGGCCGCCGAGCCGGGCAGCCGGGCCGAGCTGGGTCTGCACTTCGACCTGACCGTGCCGTTCGCCCGCTACGTGCTGGAGAACGCCGGCTCGCTGGCCTTCCCCTTCCGCCGCTACCAGATCCAGAAGGTGTGGCGGGGCGAACGGCCGCAGGAGGGCCGCTACCGCGAGTTCACCCAGGCCGACATCGACATCGTCGACGCCGGCTCCCTGGCCGCGCACCACGACGTCGAGCTGCCCGCTGGTCACCCTCGCCGCGCTCGAGCGGCTGCACGCCGACCTCGGCGTGCCGCCGGTGCTGATGCGGGTGAACAACCGCAGGCTCGCGCAGGGCTTCTACCTCGGGCTGGACATCGCCGACCCGCCGGCCGTGCTGCGTCAGGTCGACAAGCTCGACAAGATCGGCCCCGACCGCGTCACGACGCTGCTGACCGAGGAGGTGGGGATCAGCCCGGCCCAGGCCGCCTCAGTGGTCCGGCTGGCTCAGATCTCCAGCGCCGACGAGTCCTTCGTCGACCAGGTCCGCGCCCTCGGCGTCCAGCACCCCCAGCTCGACGAGGGGCTGGGCCTGCTCGCCGAGGTCGTCCGGGCAGCGCGGACGCACGTCCCGGGTCGGCTCGTCGCCGACCTGAAGATCGCCCGCGGTCTCGACTACTACACCGGCACCGTCTACGAGACCGAGCTGGTCGGGTACGAGGGCTGGGGCTCCATCTCCTCCGGTGGCCGCTACGACTCCCTGGCCAGCGACGGCCGCACCACCTATCCGGGCGTCGGGCTCTCCATCGGGGTCACCCGGCTGCTCGCGCCGCTGCTCGGCCGCGGGTTGCTCCGCGCGTCGCGCTCGGTGCCCACGGCGGTGCTGGTCGCGGTGGAGTCCGAGGACAGCCGCTGGGACGCGGTGGCCGTCGCCGAGCACCTCCGGGGACGCGGCATCGCCTGCGAGGTGGCCCCGAAGGCGGACCGGTTCGGCAAGCAGATCCGCTACGCCGACCGTCGCGGCATCCCCTTCGTCTGGTTCGGGGGCGCGGCGGGCGAGGTCAAGGACATCCGGTCGGGCGACCAGGTGGCCGCAGACGCCACCCGTTGGGCACCACCCGCCGAGGATCTGCGGCCCCGGGTGAGCGCCGCCCCCTGACGCGGCCCCGCCCGCCGGTCGCCTCCTCGCTAGGGTGAGCGGTGTCGGCGCGAACGCGCCCGGAGGAGAGGTGCCCGTGGCGCGTCAGGGCCACACCGTCCTGGCCTCGGCGGACAGCGAGGTCTTCGCCTCCCTCCGGAAGCAGCCCACCTCGCGCGCAGAGCGCTACGCGCTCGGCCGGGAGATGCGGCACCGCGTGCCGCGCCGCTCCCTGGGGGAGTGGACGGCGCCGGCGGACCGGGCCGATCCCGTCCGGCTCGTCCAGCAGTCCCACCGGGGACGGGTGGACCACCTCGTCCCGGTGCGGGTGGCGCGGATGGTCGGGTCGCCCTACGGCTTCCTGCGCGGTACCGCCGTCGTCATGGCCGAGGACGTCGCCCGGCTGCCCGCCACCGGCATCTCGCCGGTGATCTGCGGGGACGCCCACCTCGGCAACTTCGGGTTCTACGCCTCCCCCGAGGGTGAGCTGGTCATCGACCTGAACGACTTCGACGAGGCCCACCCCGGCGGGTGGGAGTGGGACCTGCGCCGGCTGGTGGCGAGCATCTGGGTGGCGGGCCGAGAGAACGGGTCCACCGAGGAGCAGTGCCGCGACTCCGTCCTCGCCTGCGTCGCCGCCTACCGCGCCGAGGTCCGCTTCCTCGCCGAGCAGCCGCTGCTCATGCGCAGCTACAACCGGCTGGACGTGGGCCGCCTGCACGAGACCGCGACGGAGAAGACCCTGCGCGACGTCATCGAGCGGGCGGCCCGGCGGGCGCGGCAGCGGACCAGCGACCGCGCGCTGCCGCGCTTCACCGCCGAGCACGACGGCCGCCGTCACATCGTCGAGGAACCGCCCCTGATCACCGCGCTCGCTGCGGCGGAGGCCGACGCGGTCGGCCGGGCCCTCGACCGGTACCTCACCACGCTGGCGCCGCACTGGCGCCGGGCCGTGGGCGGCTACACGCTGGTCGACCTGGCCCACAAGGTGGTCGGCGTGGGCAGCGTCGGCCTGCGCGCCTACGTGGCCCTGCTCGAGGGCAGCAGCCCCGAGGACGTGCTGTTCCTGCAGCTCAAGCAGGCCCGGCGCTCGGTCCTGGCCCGGCACGTGCACGGCGACTCCGCCTGGCACGCCCACCAGGGGCAGCGGGTGGTGGAGTACCAGCAGGCCCTGCAGACGGTCAGCGACCCGCTGCTGGGGTGGACGACGGTGCAGAACCGCCAGTACTACGTCCGCCAGTTCCGCAACATGAAGGGCACCATCCCGCTCGACGCCATCGACGCGGCCGCCCTCACCGACTACGCCGGGATCGTCGGCCACCTGCTGGCGAAGGGGCACGCCCGGACCAGCGGCGCGTCCATGATCGCCGGGTACGCGGGCTCCTCGGACAAGCTGGACCAGGCGCTGGCCGTCTTCGCCCGCGCCTACGCCGACCAGACCGAGGCCGACCACGCCGCCCTGGTGGCCGCGGTCCGGGCCGGCCGGCTGCCCGTCACCGAGGGCGCCCTGGACCGCGCCGGCTCGGCTTTCCGACCGGGCTGAGCGTCGCAGCCGGGTCAGGGCGGCGCACAAAGCCGTCGGAGGCCGGGGTGGCGTCGCCGTAGGATCGGGAGCTGTCCACTCAGAGCTTGTTGGAAGGAAGCAGTCTGTGATCCGCACCCACGGCGCCGGCACCCTCGGGGCCGAGCACGCTGGAACCACCGTCACCCTCGCCGGATGGGTCGCGCGTCGCCGCGACCACGGAGGGGTGGCCTTCCTCGACGTGCGGGACGCCACCGGCGTCGTGCAGGTGGTGGTGCGGGACGAGACGCTGGCCGCCTCCGGTGCCCACGACCTCCGCAACGAGTACTGCATCAAGGTCGTCGGTGAGGTCAGCCTCCGCCCCGAGGGCAACGCCAACCCCGAGCTGGCCACCGGCGCCGTCGAGGTGGTGACCGGCGAGCTCGAGGTGCTGAGCACGGCCGCGCCGCTGCCCTTCCAGATCGACGAGCGCGTGAGCGTGGGCGAGGAGGCCCGGCTCAAGTACCGCTACCTCGACCTCCGCCGGCCGGCGCAGGCTGCGGCCCTGCGGCTGCGCAGCGAGGTCAACCGGGTGGCCCGGAACACCCTGGCCGACCGCTCCTTCGTGGAGATCGAGACCCCGACGCTCACCCGCTCCACCCCCGAGGGCGCCCGGGACTTCCTCGTCCCGGCGCGGCTCAAGCCCGGGTCCTGGTACGCGCTGCCGCAGAGCCCGCAGCTGTTCAAGCAGCTGCTCATGGTGGCGGGCATGGAGCGCTACTTCCAGATCGCGCGCTGCTACCGCGACGAGGACTTCCGCGCCGACCGGCAGCCCGAGTTCACCCAGCTGGACGTCGAGATGAGCTTCGTCGACCAGGACGACATCATCGAGCTCAGCGAGGAGCTGCTCACCCGCATCTGGGCTCTGATCGGGGTCGAGCTGAGCGCGCCGTTCCCGCGGATCACCTACGCCGAGGCGATGGCCCGCTACGGCTCGGACAAGCCCGACCTGCGCTTCGAGACCGAGATCACCGAGGTGACCGGCTACTTCGCCGAGACCCCGTTCCGGGTCTTCCAGGCCGAGTACGTCGGCGCGGTCGTGATGCCGGGCGGCGCTGCCCAGCCGCGCAAGCAGCTGGACGCCTGGCAGGAGTTCGCCAAGCAGCGCGGGCACCGCGGCCTGGCCTACGTCCTGGTCGGGGAGGACGGCGAGCTGGGTGGACCGGTGGCCAAGAACCTGTCCGAGGCCGAACGGGACGGCCTGGCCGCCCAGGTGGGCGCCCACCCCGGGGACTGCGTCTTCTTCGCGGCCGGCGGCCGTCGCCAGGCCCAGTCCCTGCTCGGGGCCACCCGGCTGGAGATCGGCCACCGGCTCGGGCTGCTCGACCCCTCGGGCTGGGCCTTCTGCTGGGTCGTCGACGCCCCGCTGTTCGAGCCCGCGAGCCAGGCCGTAGCCGCCGGTGACGTGGCCGTCGGCAGCGGCGCCTGGACCGCGGTGCACCACGCCTTCACCTCACCGAAGCCGGAGTCGGTGGACACCTTCGACACCGACCCTGCGAACGCGCTGGCCTACGCCTACGACGTCGTCTGCAACGGCAACGAGATCGGCGGCGGGTCCATCCGCATCCACCGCCGCGACATCCAGGAGCGGGTGTTCGCGGTGATGGGGCTGTCGGCGGAGGAGGCCCAGGAGAAGTTCGGCTTCCTGCTCGACGCCTTCAGCTTCGGCGCCCCGCCGCACGGCGGGATCGCCTTCGGCTGGGACCGGATCTGCGCCCTGCTGTCCGGCATGGACTCGATCCGCGACGTCATCGCCTTCCCGAAGTCCGGGGGCGGGGTCGACCCGCTCACCGACGCGCCCGCTCCGATCACCGCGCAGCAGCGCAAGGAGGCCGGCGTCGACGCGCGGGCGGTGGTGCCGGCCACCTCCCCGGCCTGACCTTGTCGGTGCCGGGGGGTCCGTCGACGCCCCCGGCACCCCGCCGGTGCGGCCTGCACCGACGCAACGGACGCCGACGGTTGCGCCGACGGGGCGCGTCTGCTTTGCTCAAGCCCAGCAAGTCGTGGTCGAGAAGCGTGCCGCACTCCTTTCGTACAGGACGGCACTCCCATGTCTGCACCCTCGGTCTCCCGTTCCAACCTGCTGCGCGCCACCCCCGACGCCGCCTCCCGACGGACCCCGGCCAAGCGCCGGAACAGCGTCGGCGAGGAGGAGATCCCCGACTGGCGCGACTCCGCCGCCTGCGTCCTCGAGGACCTCGACCTCTTCTTCCCGATGAGCACGGTCGGCCGTGCCGCTGAGCAGCAGATCGCTGCGGCGAAGGCCGTCTGCGGCCGGTGCCCGGTGCGTCAGGACTGCCTCGAGTGGGCCCTGGACGTCGGCCCGGAGTTCGGCATCTTCGGGGGCCGCACCGAGGTCGAACGGCGCCGGCTCCGCAGCGAGCGCAGCAGCGGACCGCAGTGGGGCAGCAGCGTCGCCCCGCACCGCTCCGAGTCCAGCGTCCACGAGGCCCTCGAGCCCTTCTGAGGCCGCACCGGACCCGGTTCGCGCACCGGACCCGCCGCGCCCGGGCCACTACAGTGCTCGGCGTGGACGAGACGGCGCGCCGGTGAGCGAGGACCTCTTCGGGGGAGGCGGCGCCGCGGGCGGTCCGGCTCCCACCGGGAGCCTCGGTGACGCCGCCGGCAGCCACCTCCCGCTCGCGGTGCGGATGCGACCGCGCACCGTCGACGAGATCGTCGGTCAGGCCCACCTGCTCGGACCGGGCTCGCCGTTGCGCCGGCTCGCCGCGGGCGAGGCGATGTCGGTCTTCCTCTGGGGGCCTCCGGGGGTCGGCAAGACCACGATCGCCGCCGTGGTCTCCCGCAGCACCCGCCGCCGCTTCGTGGAGGTGAGCGCGGTCACCGCCGGGGTGAAGGAGGTCCGCGCCGTCCTCGACCAGGCCCGACGGGACCTGCGCGTCGGGCAGGAGACGGTGCTCTTCGTCGACGAGGTCCACCGCTTCTCCAAGACCCAGCAGGACGTCCTGCTGCCTGCGGTGGAGAACCGGCTGGTGACCCTGGTGGCCGCCACCACCGAGAACCCCAGCTTCTCGGTGATCTCCCCGCTGCTGTCGCGCTCACTGCTGCTCACCCTTCGGCCGCTGACCGACGCCGACGTCAGCGCGCTGCTGGACCGTGCCCTGGTCGAGGAGCGCGGGCTGCGCACCGGCGACGGCCGCCCCTACGAGCTCACCGGCACGGCCCGGCAGACCCTGTTGCGGCTGTCCGGCGGCGACGCCCGCCGGGCCCTGACCTACCTGGAGGAGGCAGCGGCCGGTGCCGAGGCCGTCGGCGACACCCGGATCGACGACGACGCCATCGCCCGAGCCGTGGACAAGGCGACGCTGCGCTACGACCGCGACGGCGACCAGCACTACGACGTCATCAGCGCGTTCATCAAGTCGATCCGCGGGTCCGACGTGCAGGCTGCGCTGCACTACCTGGCCCGGATGATCGCGGCCGGGGAGGACCCCCGCTTCATCGCCCGACGGCTGGTGGTGCTGGCGTCGGAGGACATCGGGCTGGCCGACCCGACCGCCCTGCCGACCGCCGTCGCCGCCGCGGACGCCGTCGCCTTCATCGGGATGCCCGAGGGCCGGATCAACCTCGCGCAAGCCGTCATCGCGCTCGCGCTGGCGCCCAAGTCGAACGCCGTCATCACCGCCATCGACGCGGCGATGGCCGACGTGGACGGGGGCCGGATCGGCTCGGTGCCGGCCCACCTGCGTGACGCCCACTACGCCGGCGCGAAGAAGATCGGCCACGGGCAGGGGTACCTCTACGCCCACGAGGCCCCGCACGGCATCGCGGCCCAGCAGTACCTGCCGGACGAGCTGGTGGGCTCGCGCTACTACAGCCCGACCGACCACGGCGCCGAGGCGGCGCTGGCCGCCCGGCTCACCCGGATCGAGCAGCTGCTCGGCCGCGGCGAACCCGCGTCCTGAGTCGCCGAGGCTCCTAGCCGTCGAAGGCCGGACCGCGAGCCAGTCGGAGGGCTCCGGTGGCCGTCGCGGGGTCGACCTTCTGACCTCCCTGGCGGACCTCCACGACGCCGTCGGCGGCGAGCTCCGCCGCGACGGCGCGGGCGGTGTCCATGAGGTCGCGCCAGCCCTCGCCCCCGACGGCCCGGGCGGCGTCGCTGGGACAGATCGTCGCCTCGGGCCTGCGGTGGCGCAGCAGCGTCCGGACCGTGGCTGCCAGCCGTTCCCGCCGGCCCTGCTCGCTGGGCTCCCACCAGGGCTCGCCCCGTTCCCCGAGGGCCACCTTGGCGTCCTGCACCCGGCGCCGGGCCGCCGCCGTCGCCACCTCCTCCCCGGCCGCCTCCCGCACGGCGCGCCGGGCCGCCATCAGCTCGGCGACCAGCTCGGTCCGCAGCGCGTCGGGGACGGCCGGGTCGCTGGCCCGCCACCGCCGTCCCCCGATGACCAGGTACCGGCCGTCCGGCGTCCGCTCGGGCTCACTCACCCGCCCAGCCTGGCACGGGCCGGTCGCGGACAGGCCGGGCGTCGGACCAGAGCTCCGAGCGCGGGCGGAGAACGAGCGCGCGACCGGGGCCGCCGCCGCGATAGGGTTTCGGCGGACCGGCGCCCCCGCGGCCGGTCGACGCCGCCGTGCGGCCCGCACCCCCGCAGCACCGTCCGCTGCACCAGTACCGGAGGAAGTCCGCATGACCGTAGGAGCAATCGCCGGCCTGATCGCCGCCATTGCCTTCGTCGCCCTGGTCGCCCTCGCGGCCGTCCCGCTGCTCAAGCTGGGACGGGTCCTGGAGGAGGTCCGGCTGGCGGTGCGCGACATCGGCCACGAGTCGGTCCCGATCCTCACCGAGCTGCAGGGCACGGTCCGCGCCACGAACGCCGAGCTGGAGAAGCTGGGCACGGTGACCACCGACGTGGCCACCGTCAGCCGCAACGCCACGGTGGTCACCGAGAACGCCGCCAACCTGACGACGCTGTTCTCCGCCACCCTCGGCGGCCCCCTGATCAAGACCGCGGCGCTCACCTACGGCGTCCGCAAGGCCCTCAAGGGTGGCGGCTCCGAACGACGCCGGGCGAAGCGGGTCGGGGCGTGAGCGGCCGCCTGGTCTGGTTCGCCCTGGGCGCCGGCGTCGCCGTCTGGGGCTACGGCAAGGTGCGCGCCTCGGTGCGGCACGCCTCCCCCGACTCCATCGGCCAGCGCGTGGCCGGATCGGCCCTGGAGCTGGGGGACTCGGCCCGCGACTTCCTCGACCGGACCCGAGCCGCCATGGCCGAGCGAGAGAGCGAGCTCCGCGCGGTCCTCGACCAGCGCGCCGCACGCTCCGACCGCCTCGGCCTGACCGACTCCGAGTGACCGACCGCTCGACCCACCCCTGAGGACATCCCCATGAACACCGCCGAGATCCGGCGCCGCTTCCTCGACTACTTCGCCACACGAGGTCACGAGGTCGTGCCGTCTGCGCCCCTGCTCTACAACGACCCGACCCTGCTGTTCGTCAACGCGGGCATGGTGCCGTTCAAGCCCTACTTCACCGGCGCCGAGACCGCGCCCTTCGACCGAGCCACCAGCGTGCAGAAGTGCGTGCGCACCCTCGACATCGAGGAGGTCGGGCAAGACCACCCGGCACGGCACCTTCTTCCAGATGAACGGCAACTTCTCCTTCGGCGACTACTTCAAGGCCGAGGCGATCCGCTACGCCTGGGAGCTCGTCACCGGCAGCCAGGACGCGGGCGGGCTCGGCTTCGACCCGGACACGGTCTGGGTCACCGTGCTGCACTCCGACGACGAGGCGGCCGCGCTCTGGGCCAACATCGCCGGCCTGCCGCCGGAGCGGATCCAGCGTCGCGGGCTGCTCGACAACTACTGGCACATGGGCGTCCCCGGTCCCGGCGGGCCGTGCAGCGAGATCTACTATCGACCGCGGCCCCGCGTACGGCCGCGACGGCGGCCCGGTCGTGGACGAGGACCGGTTCCTGGAGATCTGGAACCTGGTGTTCATGCAGGAGGAGCTGTCCAGCGTCCGGGCCAAGGACGACTTCGACATCCGCCGGTGACCTGCCGCGCAAGAACATCGACACCGGCATGGGCCTGGAGCGGGTCGCGCTGCTGCTGCAGGGCGTCGACAACCTCTACGAGATCGACCAGGTGTTCCCGGTCATCGAACGGGCCAGCGCGCTGTCGGGTCGCCGCTACGGGCGCGGGGGCGAGGACGGCCACGCCGACGACGTCCGGATGCGGGTCGTCGCCGACCACATCCGGTCCGGGCTCATGCTGATCGCCGACGGCGTGACGCCCGGGCAACGAGGCGCGCGGCTACGTGCTGCGGCGGCTGCTGCGGCGCACGGTGCGCTCCATGCGGCTGCTCGGCGTGCACGACCCGGTGCTGCCGGAGCTGCTGCCGGTCAGCCGTGACGCCATGGGGGCCGCCTACCCGGAGGTGGTGGAGAACTTCGACCGGATCTCCGGCATCGCCTACGGCGAGGAGGACGCCTTCCGCCGCACCCTCACCACCGGCACCCAGATCTTCGACCTCGCCGTGGCCGACGCGAAGCGCGCCGAGCAGCCGGCGCTGTCGGGCGAGCGGGCGTTCCAGCTGCACGACACCTACGGCTTCCCGATCGACCTGACGCTGGAGATGGCGTCGGAGCAGGGCCTGCAGGTCGACGCCGACGGGTTCCGCCGGCTGATGCAGGAGCAGCGGGAGCGCGCCAAGGCCGACGCGAAGTCCAAGAAGGCCGGCGCGGCGGGCAGTGAGGTCTACCGCGAGCTGCGGGCGCTCGGGGACACCCCGTTCACCGGGCTACGCAGGAGCTGGTCACCGAGTCCCGGGTGCGCGGCATCGTCCGTCGACGGCGCGCTGGTGCCGCAGCGCCGGCGAGGGCGACGTCGTCGAGGTCGTCCTCGACCGACGCCGTTCTACGCCGAGTCCGGCGGCCAGGACTCCGACGCCGGTCGCATCCGCGCCGACGGGACCGACGTTGGAGGTCGTCGACGTCCAGCGCCCGGTCAAGGGCCTGGTCGTGCACCGGGTCCGGGTCAGCGAGGGCGAGCTGCACCAGCGGCGTCGACGGTCAGCGCCGAGGTGGACGGCGAGTGGCGCCTCGGCGCCTGCCAGGCGCACTCGGGCACCCACGTGGTGCACGCGGCGCTGCGTCAGGTGCTCGGCCCGACGGCCCTGCAGAGCGGCTCCTACAACAAGCCCGGCTACCTGCGGCTCGACTTCGCCTGGCCGTCCGGGCTCAGCCAGGCCCTGCGCTCCGACGTCGAGGAGGCCGCCAACCAGGCCATCCGCCTCGACCTCAACGTGCGGGCCAACTACATGTCCGCTGGCGGAGGCCCGGGAGCTGGGGGCGCTGGCGCTGTTCGGCGAGACCTACGGCGAGGAGGTCCGGGTCGTCGAGATGGGCGGGCGCTGGTCCCGCGAGCTGTGCGGAGGCACCCACGTCCAGCACTCCTCGCAGATCGGCCTGGTCACCCTCAACGCCGAGTCCTCCGTCGGCTCCGGCGTGCGCCGCGTCGAGGCGTTCGTCGGGCATCGAGGCGTTCCGCTACCTGGCGAAGGAACGTTCCCTGGTCCTCGGCCTGACCGAGGCGCTCAAGGTCCAGCCCGACCAGCTGAGCGACCGGGTCCACCGGCTCGTCGAGCAGCTCAAGGCGGCCGAGCGGCAGATCGCCGACCTCAAGAGCCGCAACGTGCTGGCCGAGGTGGGCACCATCGCCGGCAAGGCGCACGACATGTGGGGCGTCGGCTACATCGGCCACCGCGCCGACGGGGTCGAGGGCGGCGACCTGCGCACCTCGGCGCTCGAGGTCCGCAACCGGGTCCAGGACCGGGCCGCGGTGGTCGCGGTCGTCGGCGGCACCGCGGAGAAGCCGGCGGTCGTCGTCGTCACCACCGAGGGCGCGCGCGACCGCGGCCTCCGGGCCGGCGACCTCGTCCGCACCGCCAGCGAGGTGCTCGGCGGACGCGGCGGCGGCAAGGACGACATCGCCCAGGGCGGCGGCACCGACGCGCAGCCGCATCGGTGAGGCGCTCACCGCCGTCGAGCACGCCGTCGGCCACGTGGTGCTGTCCTGAACCCAGAGGTCCCCGGCGTCGGAGGTCCGCCGGGCGCGGACCTCCCGCCGGCCTTCCGGCGGGGACTGCGCCTGGCGCTGGACTGGGGTGACGCGCGGATCGGCGTGGCCGCCTGCGACCCGGACGGCGTGCTCGCCTACCCGCTGGAGACGGTGCCCGCCGGAGCCGGCGAGCTGGACCGGGTGGTCGCCCTGGTGAGCGAGCACGAGCCGATCGAGGTGGTCGTCGGCCTGCCGCGCTCGCCTGAGCGGGGCAGACGGTCCGGCCGCGACGAAGGTCCGGGGCCGGGCGGAGGCCCTTGCCGCGCGGCTCGGGGTGCCGGTCCGGCTGGTCGACGAGCGGCTGACCACGGTGACGGCCTCCCGGCGGCTGCGCGAGGGCGGGAAGAGGGCCAAGCAGCAGCGCGCCGTCATCGACGCGGCGGCCGCTGCTGCCATCCTGGAGCACGCTGTGGCGCTCGAGCGCTCCGCAGGGGTGCGCCGCCCGGGGAGCTAGTATCGGTGCCGGTCGCCCCGGCTAGGGCGTCTGCATGCCCTGGCACCTGGGACGGGGGCCAGGACGACTCGAGGGAGACCATCCGCGTGACATCGATGCTGGACCCCGAGGTCAGGCCCAGCCCCGGCACGGAGATCGCCCACCACGAGCAAGGGCTGCCTGGCGGTCCTCGTCGCCGCGGCCGTGCTCGTCTTCGGCGGCTTCTTCGTCTACGACCAGTCCAAGGGGCTGCTCCAGGGCTTCCGGGAGATCCCCGACTACCCGGGTCCGGGCACCGGCTCGGTCACCATCACGATCCCCGAGGGCGCGACGCTCAACCACATCGGCGACCTGCTGGTGGCCGACGACGTGATCAAGTCCACCGACGCCTGGGACCGGGCGGTCCGAGTCGAGGAGGCGCGCCACCAGCGTGCAGCCCGGCCGCTACCGGATGCAGCAGCAGATGCCCGCGCATCGACGCGCTCGCGCCTGCTGATCAACCCCGGCAGCTCGCGGGTGCGGTCCCAGTTCACCATCCAGGAGGGCCTGCGGCTGAGTGAGCAGGTGAGCGCGCTGGTCAAGGCCACCAAGATCAAGAAGTCCGCCTTCGAGAAGGCGCTGGACAAGCCCGACGAGCTGGCCTGCCGAAGTACGCCAAGAACCGGCCCGAGGGCTTCCTGTTCCCCGACACCTACGAGCTGACCGAGGACGCCACCGCCACGCTCGACCCTGCGCCAGATGGTGGCCCAGTACAAGCGCGTTGCCGGACGAGATCGGACCTCGAGGCCGAGGCGAAGAAGATCGACCGCACGCCGTACGAGGTGCTGATCGTGGCGAGCATCATCGAGAAGGAGGTGAACCAGGACAAGTACCGGGCCAAGGTCGCGCGGGTGCTCTACAACCGCCTCGACGAGGGCATGCCGCTGGGCCTGGACTCCACCGTCGTCTACGCCGAGAAGCTCAAGACCAACACCACCACGCCGGAGGACCGCGACAGCGACTCCCCGTACAACACCTACAAGGTCCAGGGCCTGCCGCCGGGTCCCATCTCCGCGCCGGGCCGGGCCGCGCTCGAGGCGGCCGCCAACCCCGAGCCAAGGGCGACTGGCGCTACTTCGTGACCGTGAACTTCGAGACCGGTGAGACCAAGTTCGCCACCAGCGACGCCGAGTTCGAGAAGATCCGCCAGGAGTTCCAGGACTACTGCCGCTCCAACCCGGGCACCTGTGACAGCTGAGGCGACCCGGCCGGCGCTCGGCACCGGTCGTCGCTGCGCGGTTCTCGGGTCGCCGATCGCCCACTCGCTCTCGCCGGCCCTGCACCGGGCGGCCTACGCGGAGCTGGGCCTGGACTGGGACTACGGCCGCTTCGAGGTCGTCGAGGACGGGCTGGCTCCGTTCGTCGCCGGCTGCGACCGCTCCTGGCGCGGCCTCAGCCTGACCATGCCGCTCAAGGTCGTCGCCCTGGAGCTCGGACGGGTGAGCCCGCTCGCCGCCCAGGTCGGGGCGGCCAACACCTTGCTCTTCGACGAGGACGGGTCGTGCAGCCTGCACAACACCGACGTCCCCGGTCTGGTGTGGGCCCTCGGGCAGGTCGGCGTGACCGCGGTCGAGCGCGCGACCCTGCTGGGCGCCGGCGCCACCGCCCGCTCCACCGTCGTCGCGCTGAGCCGCCTGGGCGCTCGTCAGCTGACCGTGGTGGCCCGGACGCCCGCCCGGGCCGCGTCGCTGGTCGAGCTCGGGACGTCGCTGGGGGTGGCGGTCAACGTCCTCGGCTGGGACGCACCCCTGCCGCCGGCCGACGTGCTGCTCAACACCGCCGTCGCGGGAGCCGCCGACCCCCTCGCCGACCGCGCCGCGGCCAGCGCCCCCGTCGTCTTCGACGCCCTCTACGACCCCTGGCCCACCCGGCTGGCCGCCGCGGCCGAGGCCGCCGGCTGCCGGGTGGTCAACGGGCTCGACCTGCTGGTCGGCCAGGCCCTGGTCCAGGTCGAGCTGATGACCGGCCGCGCCGTCCCGGCCGCCACGTTGATGGCCGCCGGCCGTGCGGCCCTCGCCGCTGCCGCCGCGGATCACGGCCCTGAGCCGGCTGGACGAGCCCGGGGGCGTTGCCCTCGCGTGGAAGACTGGCGCCCATGCTCAGATGGCTGACCGCAGGAGAGTCGCACGGTCCGGCGCTGGTGGCGATCCTCGAAGGGCTGCCCGCCCACGTCCGCGTGACCACCGACGACATCGCCGAGGCGCTGGCCCGTCGCCGGCTCGGCTTCGGTCGCGGCGCGCGGATGAAGTTCGAGGCCGATGCCGTCACGATCCTGGGCGGCGTCCGGCACGGCGCAGACCCAGGGCGGGCCCGTCGCGATCCAGGTCGGCAACACCGAGTGGCCCAAGTGGGAGACGGTGATGTCCGCCGACCCGGTCGACGCGGAGGTGCTCGCCGCCCAGGCCCGCAACGCCCCGCTGACCCGGCCGCGGCCCGGGCACGCCGACCTGGCGGGCATGCAGAAGTACGACTTCGACGAGGCCCGCCCCGTCCTCGAGCGCGCCAGCGCCCGGGAGACCGCCGCCCGGGTGGCGCTCGGCCGGGTCGCCACGGCCTTCCTGCAGCAGGCGCTCGGGGTGACCGTGCTCAGCCACGTCGTCGAGCTCGGCACGGTGTCCGGCGCCGGCCGGCGTCGTCCCGACCTTCGCCGACCTCGGGGCCATCGACGACGACCCGGTCCGCTGCTTCGACCGGGACGCCTCGGCGGCCATGATCGCCGAGGTCGAGGCCGCCAGAAGGACGGCGACACCCTGGGCGGCGTCGTCGAGGTCGTCGTCTGGGGCCTGCCGCCCGGCCTCGGCTCGCACGTCCACTGGGACCGCCGCCTGGACGCCCGGCTGGCCGGCGCGCTGATGGGCATCCAGGCGATCAAGGGCGTGGAGGTCGGCGACGGCTTCGACCCTGGCCCGGACCCGCGGCAGCGCCGCCCACGACGAGATCGTCGCCGGGCGAGGGCGGCATCGCCCGCGCCTCGCACCGCTCCGGCGGCACCGAGGGCGGCATGAGCACCGGTGAGCTGCTGCGGGTCCGGGCGGCCATGAAGCCGATCGCGACCGTCCCGCGAGCGCTGCGCACCATCGACACCGCGACCGGGGAGAACGCCGTCGCCCACCACCAGCGCTCCGACGTCTGCGCCGTCCCGGCCGCCGGTGTCGTGGCCGAGGCGATGGTCGCGCTGGTCATCGCCGACGCGGTGCTCGAGAAGTTCGGCGGCGACTCGGTCGAGGAGACCAGGCGCAACGCCGAGGCCTACCTGAAGCACGTGGCCGAGCGCGGTCTGTCCGTGGCGCCCGGCGCCGGGCAGGCGTGAGCGGCACCGTCGTCCTGGTCGGCGCCCCCGGCTCCGGCAAGTCCACCATCGGCGCCCTGCTGGCCGAGCGGCTGGGCGTGCCGTTCACCGACGTCGACGCGAGATCGAGGAGCGGGTCGGGCAAGCAGCATCGCGGAGATCTTCGCCGACGACGGCGAGCCGGCGTTCCGGGCGCTCGAGGAGCAGGTGACCGGCGAGCTGCTGGACCCGTCCCGGCGTGCTCGTCGCTCGGCGGGGGAGCGGTGCTCTCCGCGGCCACGCGCGCGGCCCTCGCGCGGCCACCGGGTCGTCTGGCTGCAGGTGAGCGCGGCCACCGCCGTCTCCCGGGTCGGGCTGAACGAGGCGCGGCCCGCTGCTGCTGGGCAACGTCCGCGGCCAGCTGATCAAGCTGCTCGCGAGCGCGCACGCCGCTCTACGCCGAGGTCGCGACCGAGACCGGTGGAGACCGACACCCGGTCGCCCGACGCAGGTCGTCGACGCTGCTGCTGGCGGGGCCGAGCGAGTCTCGTGGCTGAGCCGACCCGCATCCCCGTCACCGCCGAACGGCCCTACGACGTCCTCGTCGGCCACGACCTGCTCGGGCAGCTGCCCGACGCTCCTCGGGGCCGACGTGCAGCGGGTGGCGCTGATCCACCCGCCGACGCTGATCCGGCTGGCCGCCGTCGGCGACCCACGTCGCTCAGCGCGGCCGGCTACGAGGTCGTCCGGATCGACGTCCCGGACGCCGAGGCGGCCAAGACCGCCACCGTCGCGGCGTCGCTGCTGGTCGGTGCTCGGCAACGCCGGCTTCACCCGCTCCGACGCCGTCGTCGGCCTCGGCGGTGGCTCGACGACCGACCTCGCCGGCTTCGTCGCCGCCACCTGGCTGCGCGGCGTGCGGCTGGTGAGCGTCCCGACCAGCCTGCTCGGCATGGTCGACGCCGCCGTCGGCGGCAAGACCGGCATCAACACCGCCGAGGGCAAGAACCTGGTCGGCGCGTTCTACGAGCCGGCCGGCGTCCTCTGCGACCTCGACAGCCTGGCGACGCTGCCCGCGGCCGACCTGGTGGGCGGTCTGGCCGAGGTGGTGAAGTGCGGCTTCATCGCCGACCCCGAGATCCTCGACGCTCATCGAGGCGCACCCGAGGCGTGCCGCACGCCGGGCTCACCGGAGCTGCGTGAGCTGGTCGAGCGGTCGGTCCGCGTCAAGGCCGAGGTGGTCTCCGGCGACCTGCGGGAGGCGACGTCGGTCGGCGGCCGGGTGGGCCGGGAGCTGCTGAACTACGGTCACACCCTCGGGCACGCCGTCGAGCGGCGGGAGCACTACCGCTGGCGGCACGGCGAGGCCGTCAGCGTCGGGCCTGGTGTTCGTCGCCGAGCTGGCCCGACGGGTCGGGCTGATCGACGATGCGCTCGCCGCACGGCACGCTGCGGTCCTCACCAGCGTGGGACTGCCCGTGCGCTACGACCCGTCCGCGTTCGACGACCTGCTGGTCACCATGGGCCTGGACAAGAAGACGCGGGGCTCGACGCTGCGCTTCGTCGTCCTGAACGGGCTCGCATCGGCCGAGATCCTCGCCGGTCCGGCGGAGGACCTGCTACGGGAGACCTACGCCGCCGTGAATTCCTGACCGCCCGCCGTCCGGGGCTCCTGCTCAAGAAAACGCTGAGATATGTCGGATTCTCGGCTTCAGAAGTGCCGTATTTCAGCGCTTTCTTCTCCTCAGCGCACCAGCACCTGCAGCTCGCCGACCGGGATGTCGGTGCTCGCGGACTGGTAGAAGGGGATGCTGCCCGTGGTTCCGTTGATCGACCAGTCGATGGCCCAGACAGCGTTCGCGGTGACGGTGTAGGACCCCGCGGGCAATGACGGTTCCTGGTAGGCGTAGCCGCACGAGGGTGACGCTGTCCCGGGCTCGACGGAGCGGGTCCAGCGGGTGCCCAGGTCCGAGCAGCGGACCTTCCCGCCGTCGCCCATGTCGAAGACCACCTCGACCAGCCGCGCATCCAGGGCGACCGAGAGGTCGAAGACGGAGTCCGCCACCGGCGCCGGGTCGAGCTCACCGTCGGCCCACAGCCAGAGCGGGTAGCCGACGGCGGCCATGCCCCACTCGTTGATCTCCGGCGGCGGGCCGACGACCGGCTTCGGAGCAGTGAGCCGCAGCCGCGCCGACGCGATGTACGCGGCTTGCTCGGGGGTGACGGCGGGCGCGGCCGGGACGGCAGCAGCCTGAGGGGCGGGGTCGCCCGCCTGGCGGATGTTCGGCTGGTCCGGAAGGGCGTTCTGCCGGAAGCGTCCGCAGCTGGTGGTGTCCACCGTGTTGATGCACCGGACGAAGGCGGCCTGCGTCTGCTTGTTCGCTTCGACGGCCGACTGCAGCTTGTTGCGGTACTCCGTCATCTGCTGCTTGTACTGGTTCTTCGGAAGGTAGCGTGAACTTCGACTCTCGCTCGTAGCGGCTGTGCGCCGGAATGTCGCTCCGTGGCGCCCTTCGAGGTCTTCACGGGCGGCTTTCGTCGCTGCTCGCTTCCATGGGCGATCTCACAGCCGTCCCGATGACGTGTCAGGCCGTTTGGCGGCGCTCGGCATTCGCCGGCTGCACGGCGATCGACGGGATGCACATAAGTGCCAACGCAGTCACGACCATCGGCTCACTCGCACGACTTCACCAACTTCCCTGTTCCCGACCACGACTTTCCAATGGTCGCTCGCCGCTGCGGACTTCGATCGTCGCCGTTCCGCAGCTTCGCCGGGCACGACTTCTTCCGTTCTGCGAATCAGTTCGTCGCTGTCTCGGCTGTCCTCACAGACCTTCAAGGTGAGTCGCTTCGGCGAGTAGCCACCAGCTCGGACGTAGACAATCTTCTCCTCCCCGCTGCACGGCTATCTGCCAGCCGTGATAGCCTCGGATCACCTCGGTGAAGGTCTCGCAGATATTCACCGCCAGCGGTCTCCCTCATCACCTTCGTCGGCTCCTTGGCCCCGCCAGCCCGAAGCACGCGTCCGTACTCGGCGCGGAAGGTCCGGTAGGCCTTCTCGGCAGCGGCGTAGTCGAGCCGCTCCTGCCGCTCGGCGGCGGTCTCCGTCGGCGTCGCTGACGAGGCGCTGGGAGCAGGCGAAGGCGTGAGCGCAGGGTCGGGGGTACAGCTCACCAGGGCCAGCGCGCACAGCAGGGCGACGACGCCGACCCCCGTCCGACCGTCCTTCACCTCACGTCCTCCCCGTACGCGAGCGGCCAGACTCCCACGCGGACCTGCCCCCTGTCTCCCCCCGCTGTGGACAACTCGACTCGACCGGTACCGAGTGCGGAAGACGCGCACCAGAGCCGGCCCGGAGCTGCACCTCTCCAGCACTCACCGCACGGGTAGGGCCAGAATCAGCACATGAGCCAGATCGAGAGCTTCGCGGAGGCAGCAGAGGCGTTCGCCGCGCTGGTCGACCAGATCCAGCCTGACCAGTGGACCCAGCCCGGCCTCGGCGTCTGGGACCTCCGGTCCCTCGTGGGCCACGGGGCGCGCGCCCTGGTGACGGTCGACACCTACCTCGACCGGCCGGCCTCGCTGGAGGCGCTCGACAGCGCCGCGGCCTACATCGAGGCCACCGGCGGCGCCATGGACCCGGAGGCGGTGGCCGAGCGCGGCCGGCAGGCGGGTGCGGCCCTCGGGGACGACCCGGCCGGGGCCGTCCGCGCGTTGGTGGACCGGGTGGTGCCCCGCGTCGCACACTCAGGCGATCCCCTGATCGAGACGATCGGCGGCGGGATGCGGCTGAGCAACTACCTGCCGACGCGGACCTTCGAGCTGGTCGTGCACGGCCTCGACGTCGCGACCGCGGCCGACCTGGCGCAACCCGGACTGAGCACGCGACTGCTCACCGAGGTGACCTGCCTGGCCAGCGCGGTGGCGGTCCGCCACGACCACGGCCCCGCCGTGCTGCTGGCGCTGACCGGGCGTCGGTCCCTGCCGGCGGGGTTCTCCGTCGTCTGAGCGACCGTCGGCTTGGTCTAGACTGAGTGGCTGCCCTCGACGGGCACCATCATCACGAAGGGTTTCTGCGCGTGGCGTCGACGAACGATCTCAAGAACGGCATGGTCCTCGACCTGGACGGCCAGCTCTGGTCCGTGGTCTGGTTCCAGCACCACAAGCCCGGCAAGGGCAACACGGTGGTCCGGACCAAGCTGAAGCATGTCCTGTCGGGCAAGGTCGTCGACAAGACCTTCAACTCCGACACCAAGGTCGACACCGCCAGCGTGGACCGCCGGGACATGCAGTACCTGTACCACGACGGCTCGGGCTTCGTGTTCATGGACACCTCGTCCTACGAGCAGGTGACGATCAGCGACGAGACCGTGGGTGACGCGAAGAACTACCTCCTCGAGGAACAGATCGCCACCGTCGCGATCCACGAGGACAACCCGCTCTACATCGACCTGCCGGCCTCGGTCGAGCTGCTCATCACCTACACCGAGCCCGGCCTGCAGGGCGACCGCAGCACCGGCGGCACCAAGCCCGCGACGCTGGAGACGGGTCTGCAGATCCAGGTCCCGCTCTTCATCACCAACGGCGAGAAGGTCAAGGTGGACACCCGGACGGGCGACTACCTGGGCCGCGTCGCCTGACCTGACCGCGCCCAGCATGACCGAGCCCGACCCCAGGCCGCGCACGCTCTCCACCCGCAGCAAGGCGCGCAAGCGGGCCCTCGACATCTTGTTCGAGGCCGAGCTGCGCGGCAACGACCCGCTGGAGACGCTCGCGGCGAGCACCGACCGGGCCGACCCGCCCATCCGGGACTACACCGCCTCGCTGGTGCGCGGAGTGGTCAGCCACCGCACCGAGATCGACCGGCGGATCGCGTCCTGCATGGCCAAGAGCTGGACGATCGAGCGGATGCCCCGCGTCGACCGCGCCGCGGCCCGGATCGCCGTCTACGAGATCGACTTCGGCGAGGTCCCGGACCCCGTGGCCGTGGCCGAGGCGGTGGCCCTGGTCGGCGACCTCTCGACCGATGAGTCCCCGGGCTACCTGACCGGCCTGCTCAGCGCGGTGCTGGCCACCAAGACCCCCGACGCCGCGCCACCCGCCCAGTCCGCCTGAGCACCTGCCGCAGGTCGGGAGCCGCGTGCGCAGACCGGTCCCGCAGCGGTCCCCGGCCAGTCTCGCGGCTCTCGCGCTCGGGGCGTCGGAGTGCGCCCAACTGGTAGCGTGGCCGCGATCTTCCAACCTTTAAGACCTGTCCTGTGAGGCAGGAAAGGACGGGCATGAGCACAGCCGATTCGACGCGTCCAGGACCCCCCGACTCCCGTCCACCGGCAGCGCTGCTGGTCCTCGAGGACGGTCGGACCTTCACCGGCCGGGCCTACGGAGCCGTCGGGGAGACCTTCGGCGAGGCGGTCTTCGCCACCGGGATGTCGGGTTACCAGGAGACCCTGACCGACCCCAGCTACCACCGCCAGGTCGTCGTCGCCACCGCGCCGCACATCGGGAACACGGGCTGGAACGACGAGGACGACGAGTCCGGGCAGATCTGGGTTGCGGGCTACGTGATCCGCGACGCCGCCCGGGTGCCGTCCAGCTGGCGCTCCCGCCGCACCCTGGAGGACGAGCTCCGCGCGCAGGGGATCGTCGGCGTGCAGGACATCGACACCCGCGCCCTCACCCGGCACCTGCGCGAGCGGGGCGCCATGCGGGTCGGGGTGTCCAGCGTCGAGACCGACCCGGCCGCCCTGCTCCGGCGCGTGCAGGAGGCCCCGGCGATGGCGGGTGCGCACCTCGCCGACGAAGTCACCACCGCCACCGGCTACGTCGTCCCCGCGGAGGGCGAGACGCGGCACCGGGTCGTCGCCGTCGACCTCGGCATCAAGTCGATGACCCCGCACCAGATGGCGCAGCGGGGGATCGAGGTGCACGTCGTGCCCTCCACCGTCACCTTCGACGCAGGTCGCGGCGCTGCAGCCCGACGGGGTGTTCTTCTCCAACGGCCCCGGCGACCCGGCGGCCACCGAGGGCCCGGTCGAGCTGCTCCGGGCCGTGCTCGGCGCCGGCATCCCGTACTTCGGCATCTGCTTCGGCAACCAGATCTTCGGCCGCGCGCTGGGCTTCGGCACCTACAAGCTGGCCTACGGCCACCGCGGCCTCAACCAGCCGGTGATGGACCTGCGCACCCGCCGGGTCGAGGTCACCTCCCACAACCACGGCTTCGCGGTCGACGCCCCGCTCGACCGGGCGACGACGACGCCGTTCGGCACCGCCACGGTCAGCCACGTCGGCCTCAACGACCAGGTGGTCGAGGGCCTCGAGCTCCGCGACGACCGCGGGCCGGGTGCTCGCGCTTCTCCGTCCAGTACCACCCCGAGGCGGCCGCCGGACCGCACGACGCCAACTACCTCTTCGACCGCTTCGTCGACGTCATGGTGGACGAGGAAGGCCGCCTGATGCCCCGCCGCACCGACCTGCACACGATCCTGGTCATCGGCTCGGGTCCCATCGTCATCGGCCAGGCCAGCGAGTTCGACTACTCCGGCACCCAGGCCTGCCGGGTGCTCAAGGAGGAGGGCTTCCGCGTCGTCCTGGTGAACTCCAACCCGGCGACGATCATGACCGACCCGGAGTTCGCCGACGCCACCTACGTCGAGCCGATCACTCCCGAGTTCGTCGAGCAGGTGATCGCCCTCGAGCGTCCCGACGCGCTGCTCGCCACCCTCGGTGGCCAGACCGCGCTGAACGCCGCGGTCGCCCTGCACGAGAACGGCGTGCTGGAGAAGTACGGCGTCGAGATGATCGGCGCCTCCTTCGACGCCATCCAGCGCGGGGAGAACCGCGAGCAGTTCAAGGCGATCGTCGAGGGCCTGGGCGGGGCAGCCGAAGGGGTGGCGGAGGTCGCCCGGAGCTTCGTCTGCCACTCCATGGACGACGTGCTGGTCGCGGCCGGCGCAGCTCGGCTACCCGCTGGTCGTCCGCCCCAGCTTCACCATGGGTGGGGTCGGGTCCGGCTTCGCCCACGACGAGTCCGACCTCCGCCGGATCGCCGGCGCCGGCCTGTCGGCCAGCCCGACCACCGAGGTGCTCATCGAGGAGTCGATCCTCGGGTGGAAGGAGTACGAGCTCGAGGTCATGCGCGACCGCGCGGACAACGTGGTGATCGTCTGCTCGATCGAGAACTTCGACCCGATGGGCGTGCACACCGGCGACTCGATCACCGTGGCCCCGGCGATGACGCTGACCGACCGCGAGTACCAGCGGATGCGCGACGTGGCCATCGGCATCATCCGCGACGTCGGCGTGGACACCGGCGGCTGCAACATCCAGTTCGCGGTCGACCCCGAGAACGGCCGGATGATCGTCATCGAGATGAACCCGCGGGTGTCGCGCTCCAGCGCCCTGGCCAGCAAGGCGACCGGGCTTCCCGATCGCCAAGATCGCGGCCAAGGTCGCCGTCGGCTACACCCTCGACGAGATCCCCAACGACATCACCCAGCAGACCCCGGCCAGCTTCGAGCCCACGCTGGACTACGTCGTCGTCAAGGTCCCGCGGTTCGCCTTCGAGAAGTTCCCCTCCGCCGACTCCACGCTGACCACGCACATGAAGAGCGTCGGCGAGGCGATGGCCATCGGCCGCAACTTCACCGAGGCGCTGGGCAAGGCGCTGCGCTCACTGGAGGACCCCAAGGCGCCGTTCGACTTCACGAGCCCGGTCTCGCGGCCGGTCGAGGAGCTGCTGACCGAGGCGGCCCGGCCCCACGACGGCCGGATCGGGCTGGTCATGGCGGCCCTGCGGGCCGGCGCGAGCGCCGAGCAGGTCTTCGAGGCCACCAAGATCGACCCCTGGTTCGTCGACCAGCTGGTGCTGGTGCTCGAGGTGGCCGACACGGTCCGCGACGCCCCCGAGCTCACCGCGGACGTGCTGCGGTACGCCAAGCGGAACGGGCTGTCCGACGCCCAGGTGGCGGCCCTGCGCCACCTGCGGGAGGACGTCGTCCGCGGTGTGCGCTGGGCCCTCGGCGTCCGGCCGGTCTACAAGACCGTCGACACCTGCGCGGCCGAGTTCGCGGCGCGCACGCCGTACCACTACAGCTCCTACGAGCTGGAGTCCGAGGTGATGCCGCGGGAGAAGCCTGCCGTGCTCATCCTGGGCAGCGGACCGAACCGGATCGGCCAGGGGATCGAGTTCGACTACTCCTGCGTGCACGCGGCGATGGCCCTCTCGGCGGCCGGCTACGAGACGGTGATGGTCAACTGCAACCCCGAGACGGTCTCCACCGACTACGACACCGCGGACCGGCTGTACTTCGAGCCGCTGACGCTGGAGGACGTGCTCGAGGTCGTCCACGCCGAGCAGCAGGCCGGGCCCGTCGCCGGCGTCATCGTGCAGCTCGGCGGCCAGACGCCGCTGCGCCTGGCCCAGGGCCTCAAGGACGCCGGCGTCCCGATCGTGGGCACCAGCCCCGAGGCCATCCACCTGGCCGAGGAGCGCGGCGCCTTCGGCGAGGTCCTGGACGCCGAGGGCCTGCCGGCGCCGAAGCACGGGCTGGCCCGCTCCTTCGCCGAGGCCAAGACCATCGCCGACGAGATCGGCTACCCGGTGCTGGTGCGGCCCTCGTACGTGCTCGGCGGCCGCGGCATGGAGATCGTCTACGACGAGGTCTCCCTGTCCTCCTACATCGGCCGGGCCACGGAGGTCTCACCCGCCCACCCGGTCCTGGTCGACCGGTTCCTCGACGACGCCGTGGAGATCGACGTCGACGCGCTCTACGACGGCACCGACCTCTACCTCGGCGGGGTCATGGAGCACATCGAGGAGGCCGGCGTGCACTCCGGCGACTCCGCCTGCGCCCTGCCGCCGATCACCCTCGGCGCCGAGGTGGTGGACCGGATCCGGGACTCCACCGAGAAGATCGCGCGCGGGGTCGGGGTGCGAGGGCTGCTCAACATCCAGTTCGCGCTGGCCGGGGACACCCTCTACGTGCTGGAGGCCAACCCCCGGGCGTCGCGCACCGTGCCGTTCGTCTCCAAGGCGACCGGCACGCAGCTGGCCAAGGCGGCGGCGCGGGTCATGCTCGGCACGAGCATCGCCGACCTCCGCACCGAGGGCCTGCTGCGGGCCACGGGCGACGGCTCGGACGAGAACCACTCCGGCCCGATCGCGGTCAAGGAGGCGGTCATGCCGTTCAACCGGTTCCGCACCGTCGACGGCACCTCCGTCGACACCATCCTCGGCCCCGAGATGAAGTCGACCGGTGAGGTGATGGGCCTCGACCTCGGGTTCGGCACCGCCTTCGCCAAGAGCCAGGCGGCGGCCTCGGGCCCCCTGCCCACCTCGGGCACGGTGTTCATCTCGGTCGCGAACCGGGACAAGCGCAACGTCGTCTTCCCGGTCAAGCGGCTGGCCGACCTCGGCTTCGAGATCCTCGCGACCACCGGCACCGCGTCCATGCTGCGCCGGCACGGCGTCCGGGTGACGACGGTCCGCAAGTTCAGCCAGGGCCCGGGCCCGGACGGGGAGAAGACGGTCGTCCAGGCCATCCTCGACGGCGAGGTCGACCTGATCTTCAACACCCCCCACGGGCTCAGCCCGGACGGCCGACCGCGCTTCGACGGGTACGAGATCCGCACCGCCGGCGTCCTGCGCAACGTCCCGTGCATCACCACGGTCCAGGGTCTGGCCGCGGCCGTCCAGGGCATCGAGGCGGTCCGGGCGGGTGACATGGGCGTCCGGTCCCTGCAGTCGTGGGCCGAGGACCGCTGAGCCCGGCTCGATGAACCCCGACACCTGGCTCCTCGACCAGGGCTACCGGCGGCTGCTGCGCCCGGCGCTCTTCCGCTCCCGGGGCGGCGACCCCGAGCGGGTCCACGACGCCACCCTGGCTGCCCTGCACCGGGTGGGGGAGAGCCGGCCGGTGCGCTCGACCCTGACGGCGCTGCTGGCCCGGCACCGCGACCCGGTGCGCGTCGCCGGCGTCGACTTCCCGGGCCGGGTCGGGGTCGCGGCCGGCCTGGACAAGAACGGTCTGGGCCTGCGCGCCTGGGGCGCGCTCGGCTTCGGCTTCGCCGAGCTCGGCACCGTGACGAGCCAGGGCCAGCCGGGCAACGACCAGCCACGGCTGTTCCGGCTGCCCGAGCACCAGGCGATCATCAACCGGATGGGCTTCAACAACGCCGGTGCGGCCGCTCTGGCCGCCCGGCTCGCGGCCGCAGACGTGGTGCGCGGCAACGGCGCCGTGGGCATCCCGCTCGGCATCAGCCTCGGCAAGACCAAGACCACGCCGCTGGCGGAGGCGAGCGCGGACTACCTGGCGGGCTTCCGCCTGCTGGCCGGCTACGCCGACTACGTCGCCGTCAACGTGTCCAGCCCGAACACCCCCGGGCTGCGCGCGCTGCAGGACGCCGACGCCCTCCGCAACCTGGTCACCACCCTGGTCCTCGAGGCCCGGCGCCGCGACCCTGAGCACCCGGTCCCCGTGTTCGTGAAGCTGGCGCCCGACCTCAGCGATGACGCGCTCGAGGAGCTGCTGGCGGTCTGCACCGCCGCGGGCGCCGCCGGGCTGATCGCCACCAACACGACGCTGAGCCGCGACGGGGTGGCCGGCCACCGGCACGCCGGGCAGGCCGGCGGGCTGTCCGGAGCGCCGCTGGCCGCCCGCGCCCGGGAGGTCGTCGCCTTCCTGACCGCCCGCACCGACCTGCCGGTGATCGGGGTGGGCGGCATCGTGACCGCCGACGACGGCCGGGCGATGCTCGACGCGGGCGCGGTCCTGCTGCAGGTCTACAGCGGCTACATCTACCGCGGTCCGGCGCTGGTCGCCGAGCTCAACCGGCTCACGCCCGGGGACCGCGTCACCACGACGCAGGGGGAGGGACCGGGATGACGCAGGCGCGCGCGGGCTACGGGGAACGGTTGCAGCAGGTCGTGCGGGAGCGCGGTCCGCTGGCCGTCGGCATCGACCCGCACCCGGGGGTGCTGGCGGCCTGGGGGCTGACCGACGACGTCGCCGGGCTGGAAGCCTGCGCCCGCGGCATGGTCGAGGCGCTCGCCGACGAGGTCGCGGTGTTCAAGCCGCAGTCGGCCTTCTACGAGGCGTACGGCTCGGCCGGGGTCGCGGTGCTGGAGCGGGTGCTCGCCGACGTGTCGGCCGCCGGGGCGCTGTCCCTGCTGGACGTCAAGCGCGGCGACATCGGCTCCACCATGGACGCCTACGCGCGCGCCTACCTGACCGACGGCTCACCCCTGGCCGCCGACGCCGTCACCCTCAGCCCCTACCTCGGCTTCGGCTCCCTCGACGGGGCGGTGGAGCTGGCCGCGCGCTCCGGCCGCGGGGTGTACGTCCTGGCCCTGACCAGCAACCCCGAGGGCCCGCAGCTCCAGCACGCCCGCACCGCCGACGGCCGCCGCGTGGGGCAGCTGGTCGTCGACGAGGCGGCGGCCCGGAACCCCGGGCCCGGGCCCGGGCACGTCGGGGTGGTGGTCGGAGCCACCATCGGGGCGACGGGCGTCGACTTCTCCTCCCTCAACGGCTCGATCCTGGCCCCGGGCATCGGCGCCCAGGGCGGCACCGCAGCCGACCTCGCCGCGGTCTTCGGTCCGGCCCTGCCGTTCGTGCTGCCGACCACCAGCCGCGAGGTGATGCGCGCGGGACCGGACCCGGAGGCGCTGCGGGACGCGGCCCGGGCCACGCTGGCCGCCATGCGCGCCGTCGTGCCCGTGGGGTAGGTTTCCAGGCTCCGGAGGTCGCTGTCCGCCGCTGTGTGCGAGGGCACCTGGAGTTCCTAGACGAGGACGCATGTCGTGACCATTCCCCCGTTGAGCGACGAGCAGCGCCAGCTCGCCCGGCACGCCGCCACCGAGGCGAGGCGGCGTCGCGCCGAGGTGAAGCAGGCCCTGCGCTCGGGTGACCGGACCCTGGCCGAGGTCCTGGCGCAGGCGGAGCAGGACGACGTCGTCGCCCACACCAAGGTCGTCGACGTGCTCAAGTCCCTGCCCCGGGTCGGCGCCGTCCGCGCCACCCGGGTGATGGAGCGCCTCGACATCGCGCCGAACCGCCGGCTCCGCGGGCTCGGGAAGCACCAGTCGGCCGCCCTGATCGCGGAGTTCCCGGCCCCTGCCCCCGCCGACGACACCTCCGCGTGAGCGCGGTGGGGCTCACCGTCCTCTCTGGTCCGACCGCCGTCGGCAAGGGCACCGTGGTGACCCGGCTCGCCTCCGAGCACCCGGAGATCTTCGTCTCCGTCTCGGCCACCACCCGCCCCCCGAGGCCCGGGGAGGTCGACGGCGTCCACTACCTCTTCGTGTCGCCGCGAGGAGTTCGACGCCATGATCGCCGAGGGGGCGCTGCTCGAGTGGGCCGTCGTGCACGGGTCGCACCGCTACGGCACCCCGCGCGCGCCCGGTCGTGGCGGCGGTGGCGGCCTCCCGGCCGGCGCTGCTCGAGATCGACCTGCAGGGCGCGCGTCAGGTGCGCGAGGCGTGGCCCGAGGCCCGCTTCGTCTTCCTGGCCCCGCCGTCGTGGGAGGAGCTGGTGCGCCGGCTGGTCGGCCGCGGCACCGAGTCCGAGGCCCAGCGCGAGCGCCGGCTGCAGACGGCGCTCGACGAGATGGCCTCGGCGCAGGAGTTCGACCACGTCATCGTGAACGGCGAAGTGGGCCAAGCCGTGGCGGAGTTGGTAGCCTTGGCCCGTCTGTGACGACAGACGCCCCACCTCAACGCGGTCCGGCTCGACGAGCCGGTGGCTGCGCTGCGCGGAACCCGGCCCTCGTGGCGGGTTGCGCGGGGGGTCACTCGAGCTGAAACCGAAGGTATCCCCGTGACTGTCCACCCCGTCGCCGAAGGCATCACCAACCCGCCGATCGACGAGCTGCTCACCCGTTCGGACTCCAAGTACAAGCTGGTGCTGTTCGCCGCCAAGCGCGCCCGTCAGATCAACGCCTACTACTCCCAGCTCGGCGAGGGCCTGCTGGACCACGTCGGTCCGCTGGTCGAGACCGGCCCGCAGGAGAAGCCGCTGTCCATCGCCCTGCGCGAGGTCAACGAGGGCAAGCTCAACTGCATCGACATCGACCCCGAGGCTGAGGAGGCCGAGGAGTCGGGCGACCAGGGCCCCACGCTGGTCGAGCCCGCCTGATCCCGGCACCGTGCCCCTGAACCGGAGCCGGGTGGGCGGCGGGCCGCTGGGGTCGGCCGCCGCCCGGGACCGGGCCCGGCGGTGAGCCGGGTCGTCCTCGGCGTCGCCGGCGGGATCGCGGCCTACAAGGCCTGTGAGCTGCTGCGGCGCCTGCTCGCCGCCGGGCACGACGTCACCGTCGTGCCCACCGACGCGGCGCTGCAGTTCGTCGGCGAGGCCACCTGGGCGGCTCTGTCCGGTCGGCCCGCGCACACGTCGGTCTGGGCGGACGCCCACCAGGTGCCGCACGTGAAGCTGGGGCAGGAGGCCGACCTGGTCGTCGTCGCTCCCGCCACCGCCGACCTGCTGGCCCGCGCGGCCACCGGACGGGCCGACGACCTGCTCACCAACGTGCTGCTGACCGCGCGCTGCCCGGTCGTCCTGGCGCCGGCGATGCACACCGAGATGTGGCTGCACGCCGCCACCCGGGCGAACGTCGCCACGCTCCGCTCCCGTGGGGTGGTCGTCGTCGACCCCGACTCCGGCCGGCTCACCGGGCCCGACTCCGGCCCCGGGCGTCTGCCCGACCCGGCCGAGCTGGCCGGCGTCGTCGAGACCGTGCTGGCCGCTCCGGTGTCCGTAGCGGCGGCCGCCCGCCAGGACCTCGCCGGCCTGGCGGTCGTGGTCAGCGCCGGCGGCACCCGGGAGCACCTGGACCCCGTCCGGTTCCTCGGCAACTCCTCCTCCGGGCTGATGGGCTGGGCGCTCGCCCGCGCTGCGCGCCTGCGCGGCGCCGAGGTCACCCTCGTCGCGGCGAACGTCGACCGACCGGCGCCACCCGGGGTCGCCGTCGTCCCGGTCACCTCGACCGCCGACCTGGACGCCGCCGTCCGCGCGGCGTCACCCCGGGCCGACGTCGTCGTGATGGCGGCCGCCCCGGCCGACTTCACCCCGGCCGCGGCCAGCAGCACCAAGATCAAGAAGTCCGGCAGCGGGGGTCTGGAGCTCGACCTCGTCCAGACCACCGACGTGCTGGCCGGGCTGGTGCGGGACCGCACCGACCCCCGCCAGGTGCTCGTCGGGTTCGCGGCCGAGACCCCAGCCAGCCCGGACGAGCTGCTCGCCCTGGGCCGCGCCAAGCTGCCGCGCAAGGGCTGCGACCTGCTGGTGCTCAACGCCGTCGGCGAGGGCCGGGTCTTCGGCCGGGACGACAGCGAGATCACCCTGCTGACCCCCGAGGCCGCCGACGGTCCGCGGGCGGGGAGCAAGGACACGCTGGCCCACGTCATCTGGGACGCTGTTCTCGCGCTGCGCTCCTCCCGGTAGGTTGGGCCGACCGGCGTGCAGCCGGTCCAGCCAGCGAGGAAGACGAGGTCATGGCGCGCAGACTGTTCACCTCCGAGTCGGTCACCGAGGGCCACCCGGACAAGATCGCCGACCAGATCAGCGACACCGTCCTGGACGCCCTGCTGGAGCAGGACCCCGCGCAGCCGGGTGGCCGTCGAGTGCCTGGTCACCACCGGTCTGGTCGTCGTCGCCGGTGAGGTGACCACCGACTCCTACGTCGAGATCCCAGGCCTGGTCCGGCAGAAGGTCATCGACATCGGCTACGACTCCTCGACCAAGGGCTTCGACGGCGCCTCCTGCGGGGTCTCCATCGCCATCGGCCAGCAGTCGCCCGACATCGCCCAGGGCGTCGACACCGCGTTCGAGTCCCGCAGCGGCTCCTCCGTCGACGCGCTGGACCTCCAGGGCGCCGGCGACCAGGGCCTGATGTTCGGCTACGCCTGCGACGAGACCGCCGCGCTGATGCCGCTGCCGATCGACCTCGCCCACCGGCTGGCCGAGCAGCTCTCCGCCGTCCGCAAGGACGGGACCATGCCCTACCTGCGGCCGGACGGCAAGACCCAGGTCACCATCGAGTACGACGGCGACCGGCCGGTCCGGCTGGACACCGTGGTGCTGTCCAGCCAGCACGCCGCCGACATCGACCTGGACGCGCTGCTGAGCCCCGACGTCCGCAAGCACGTCGTCGAGCCGGTGCTGGAGCGCTACGCCATCGACAGCTCCGACTACCGGCTGCTGGTCAACCCGACCGGGCGGTTCGAGATCGGCGGCCCGATGGGGGACGCGGGCCTGACCGGCCGCAAGATCATCGTCGACACCTACGGCGGGATGGCCCGGCACGGCGGTGGCGCGTTCTCCGGCAAGGACCCCTCCAAGGTCGACCGGTCCGCCGCGTACGCGATGCGCTGGGTGGCCAAGAACGTGGTGGCGGCCGGGCTGGCCCGGCGCTGCGAGGTGCAGGTGGCCTACGCCATCGGCAAGGCGCACCCGGTCGGCTTCTACGTCGAGACGTTCGGCACCGAGACGGTCCCCGTCGACCAGATCGCCGACGCGGTGCTGGCCACCTTCGACCTGCGGCCGGCGGCGATCATCCGCGACCTCGACCTGAAGCGCCCGATCTACGGCGCCACCGCGGCGTACGGCCACTTCGGCCGGGAGCTGCCGGGGCTCACCTGGGAGGTGGCCGACCGCGCCGACGCCCTGGCCGCCGCGGTCAAGGGCTGAGGTCCAGCGGCCCAGCGGCCGAGCGCCGGCGCGCGCGCCGGGCCGCGCCCCGGACCGACTGCGCGACGGCGGCACCCACCAGCAGCCCGAGGGCGATGGCGGTGACCACGCCGAGGACACCCAGAGCCGCCTCCGCCGAGCCGGCCGGGTCGAAGGCCAGCTGGGCGGTCGACAGCAGCCCGAGGCTGCCCGGGACGAGCAGCCAGAACGCCGGCAGGAAGACCACCAGCCGGGGGAGTGAGGGGCGCACCGCCTCGACGGCGGAGGCGCCGAGGCTGGCGGCCAGTGCCCCCGCGAAGCTGCCGAGCACCGGCCCCGAGAGGGCCTGACCCAGCGACTGGGCGGCGAAGGCCAGCACCAGGGTGAAGGCGATGAAGGGCAGCAGGCGGAGCGACGGGCCCTCCATCACCCCGATGCCGAGGGTGATGAGGACCAGACCCAGGGGAGCCGCCCACCACCCCAGCTCCTGCACCCGCAGGTTGTCGAGTGCCGAGGGCGCGACGTCGAACAGCCGGGCGGCCGCCACGATCCCCAGGGTGAACAGCAGCAGCTGGACGATCCCGAAGACCAGGCGGGAGGAGCCGGCCACCATCGCGCCGCTGGCCAGCTCCGACATGGCGGTGACGATCAGCGCTCCGGGCAGCAGCACGGCGAGCGGCGGCAGCAGGGTCCGCAGGGGGCCCTCCAGCAGCCCGGCGTCCACCGCGGCGAACACCAGGCAGGCCAGCACGAAGGCGGCCAGCGTCGGCAGCAGGGTGCCGATCAGCCGGGAGCGCTGACCCAGCCGGTAGAGACCCAGCGTGATGGTGCCGCCAACCGCAGCGAAGGCGACGTTGGCCCACCCCGGCTGCAGGATGAGCGCGATGCCGGTGGCGATCCCCACCCAGCCCAGGTTGGCCAACCAGAGCGGGTAGCGGGGCGGGCGGGAGCTGAGGGCCAGCAGCGCCCCGGTCGCCTCCTCCACGCTCATCGAGCCCTCGAGGAGCTGGTGGCGGATCGTGCGCACCTCGGCCGCCTGGTCCAGACGCAGGGACCCCTTGACGCTCTCGTAGGTGGCGGGCTCCCCGCTGCTCACCCCGACGGTGACACCGGTCGGTCCGGCCGCGACCTGGGCGTCGGGGTGGCCGAGCCGGCTGGCCACCTCCACCACCTCGTCCTCGACGTCGGAGACCGGCTGCCCGGTGGCCACCATGGCCGCGGCCAGGGCCACCAGGAGCCGTCGCACCTGCGGCTCGCGCGGGTCGGCAGGCGTGCTCTGGGTCATGGTTCCCTCGTCGGTGGGCAGGCCGCGCGGCCGACTGGTCGGGCCGGGCACGAGCCGGGGGTGTCAGACCCCCCTGCCTATCATCGGGTGTGCCTCCCAGGTCGGACGTCCAGACGAACGCGGACCCCGCGGGACCTCCGGCCATCCGTGCCCGGGTGGCAGCCCCCGGCCCTCTCGCGCCGCCGCACACGCCACCGCACGCGCCGGCCGAGGTCCGCCCCGTCGGCCGTGTCGTCCTCGACCTGCCGCTCAGCCACCTCGACCGGCCCTTCGACTACACGGTCTCGCGCGCCCAGGACGCGGAGGCGGTTCCCGGTGCCCGGGTGCGGGTGCGGTTCGCCGGCAAGCAGCGGGACGGCTTCCTGCTCGAGCGGCGGGAGGCCAGCGACCACGACGGGGCGCTCAGCCCGCTCGGCAAGGTGGTCTCCGCCGAGCCGGTGCTGACGGCGGAGGTCGCGCGCCTGGTCCGAGGCGTCGCCGACCACTACGCCGGCAGCTTCAGCGACGTGATGCGGCTCGCCGTGCCACCGCGGCACGCGGCCACCGAGAACGCGCCGCCCGTCGCGGGGCCGCCTCCGGCCCCTCCGACGGCGCCGGCCCACCCGTTCCGCTCCTACCCGGCGGGCCCGGGGTTCCTGGCGGCGCTGGCCGCCGGGGGCAGCCCCCGGGCCGCCTGGCAGGTGACGCCCAGCGCCGACCCGAGCGGCGACTGGGCCGCCGGGCTGGCCGCCGCCGCCCGGGCCACCGTCGACGGCGGCCGCGGCGCGGTCCTCGTCGTCCCCGACCAGCGCGACCTCGAGCAGCTCCGGCGCGCTTGCACCTCCGCCCTGGGGCCCACCCGGTTCGCGGTCCTGGTGGCCGAGGCGGGGCCCGCCGCCCGCTACCGCGCCTTCTTGCGCGCCCTGCGCGGCGAGGTCGGTGTCGTCATCGGCAACCGGGCCGCCGCGTTCGCCCCCGTCCAGGACCTCGGCCTGGTCGCGCTGTGGGACGACGGCGACGACCTGCTGTCCGAACCCCGCGCGCCCTACCCGCACGCCCGCGAGGTGCTGGCCCTGCGCGCGGCCCAGCAGGGCGACGGCTGCCCTGTTCGCCGGGTTCGCCCGCACCGCGGAGGTCCAGGCCTGGGTGGAGCAGGGCTGGCTGCGCGACCTGGCCCAGGACCGGGCCACGCTGCGGCACACGGCCCCGCACGTCCAGGTGAGCGCCGACACCGACCGGGCCCTGGAGCGGGACCCGGCGGCCCGCGCCGCCCGCCTGCCGCACGAGGTCTTCACCCTGATGCGGTCGGTGCTGCCGCAGGGGCCGGTGCTGGTCCAGGTGCCGAGAGCCGGCTACCTGGTGGCGCTGGTGTGCCAGGACTGCCGCGAGCCGGTCCGCTGCCGACACTGCGGCGGCCCGACCGCGGCCGGCCGCGCCCGGGCGGGGGACGGGCCTCCGGCGACCTGCTCCTGGTGCGGACGGCTGCAGGTGGCCTGGGCGTGCCCCGTGTGCGGTTCGCACCGGTTCCGGGCCCCGGTCGTCGGCGCGGAGCGGACCGCCGAGGAGCTCGGCAAGGCGTTCCCCGGCACCGCTGTCCGCCAGTCCAGCGCCGGTCAGGTCGCGGCCCTCGTCCCGGCCGCCCCGGCCATCGTCGTCGCCACGCCGGGGGCGGAGCCCCGGGCCGAGGGCGGTTACGCCGGCGCGGTGCTGCTCGACACACCGCTGCTGCTCCTGCGGGCCGACCTGCGGGCGAACGAGGAGGCCCTGCGGCGCTGGCTCAACGCCGTCGCCCTCGTCCGCAGCGGCAGCGAAGGCGGCTCGGTCATCGCGGTGGGCGAGAGCTCCGGCCGTGCCCTCCAGGCGCTGGTCCGGCTCGATCCCGGAGGCCTGGCCTCCCGGGAGCTGGCCGACCGGGCCGAGGCGCACTTCCCCCCGGCCGCCAAGCTCCTCACCGTCGAGGGCCGCCCCGAGGCGCTCGCCGAGTTCGCCGAGCTGGCGCAGCTGCCGCCGCTCGCGGAGGTGCTCGGTCCGGTGGCGCTGCCTCCGGACCACCGCCCGGGGACGGCCGGCGGAGCGACGACGGACCCGGCCCTGTCCCGGCTGACCCTGCGGGCACCCCGCGGAGAGGGTGCGGCGCTGGTCCGCGCGGCCAAGGAGGTGGCGGCGATCCGGAGCGCCCGCAAGAGCGAGGGCGCGCTCCGCATCCGCGTCGACCCGGTGGCCATCGGCTAGCGGCGGCGGAGCGGGTGGGGACCGGGGGCGGGAGGGCCTAGGCTCGGCCGGTGCGCATCGTCTTCGCCGGGACCCCCGAGGTGGCCCTGCCCCCCCTGGAGGCGCTGCTCGCCTCCCGGCACGAGGTGGTCGCGGTGCTCACCCGCCCGGACGCGCCCGCCGGCCGGGGCAAGAAGCTGACCCCCAGCCCGGTCGCCGCCCGGGCCGCCGAGCTCGGGATCGAGACGCTGACCCCACGCCGACCCCGGGACGAGGACTTTCTCGCCCGGCTCGCCGCGATCGGCCCCGACTGCTGTCCAGTCGTCGCCTACGGCGCCCTGCTGCCGCAGCGGGTGATCGACGTCCCGCGGCACGGCTTCGTCAACCTGCACTTCTCCCTGCTGCCGGCCTGGCGGGGAGCGGCGCCCGTCCAGCACGCGCTCCTCGCCGGTGACCCGGTCACCGGCGCCACCACCTTCCAGATCGTCCTCGAGCTGGACGCCGGCCCCACCTACCTGGCGCTCACCGAGGCGGTCCGGCCGACCGACACGGCCGGTGAGCTGCTGCAGCGGCTCGCCATCGCCGGCGCCGACCTGCTGGTGCGCACGCTGGACGGGATCGAGGACGGCAGCCTGACCGCCCAGCCACAGCCGACGGAGGGGGTGAGCTTCGCGCCCAAACTCGAGGTGGAGGACGCCCGCGTGGACTGGACCCTGGCCGCCGAGGTCGTCGACCGACGCATCCGCGGGTGCACGCCCGCCCCCGGCGCCTGGACGACGCTCGCGCGGGGACCGTCTCAAGCTCGGCTCGGCCACGCCCGCCGAGGGCGACCTCGCCCCGGGCGTCCTGCAGGTGAGCAAGGCTGCGGTGCTGGTCGGCACCGCCACCCACCCCCTCCGGCTCGGCTGGGTGCAGCCCCCCGGCAAAAGAGCCATGCCCGCGGCCGACTGGGCCCGCGGCGGCCAGCTGCCCCCGGCCGCGGTGCTGGGGAGCTGAGATGGCCGCACCCGTCGCGGGCCGCCGCGGTCCCGCTGCCCGGCGCAAGCCCGACCGCGCGCGTCGCGTCGCGTTCGACGCCCTCCGGCTGGTCAACGGCGAGGGCGCGTACGCCAACCTCGTGCTCGCCGACCTGCTGGCCGCTCGTCACCTCGAGGGGCGCGACGCCGCCTTCGCCACCGAGCTGGTGTCCGGCACCTGCCGCTGGCAGGGCACCTACGACGCCGTCCTCGTCGCCGCCTCCGGCCGCTCGCTCAGCAGCCTGCAGCCGGCCGTGCTCGACCTGCTCCGGCTGGGCACGCACCAGGTGCTGGCCCTCCGCGTGCCCGGGCACGCGGCCGTCGCGGCCATGGTCGACCTCGCGGCCGCGACGGTGGGGGAGCGGGTGACGGGCCTGACCAACGCGGTGCTGCGCCGGGTCGCCGCCCACGACCTGGACACCTGGCTCGACCGGCTGAGCACCGACCTCGACGCCCGGGACGCCCTCGCGCTGCGCACCGCGCACCCGCGCTGGGTGGTCGACGCGTTCGCCGACGTGCTGCCGGAGGCCGAGCTGACCGCCGGCGCTCGAGGCCGACAACGTCAACCCGCCCGTCACCCTCGTCGTCCGGCCGGGGCTGGCCGAGCTCGGTGAGCCGCTGGCGGCGGGGGCGGAGCCGGCGCGGTACTCACCCTTCGCGGCACGCTGGACCGGCGCCCCGTCCGCCCTGCCCGCGGTGCGCGAGGGCCGGGTCGGGGTCCAGGACGAGGGCTCCCAGCTCGTGGCCTGGGGGCTGACGCGGGCGAGCGCACCGGCCGGGCCGTGGCTGGACCTGTGCGCCGGCCCCGGGGGCAAGTCCGCGCTGCTGACCGGCCTGCTCGGAGCCGGCGACGGTCCCCTGGTGGCGGTGGAGCCGTCCGCGCACCGGGCCGCCCTGGTGGCCGCCGGGCTCCGCGGCTACCCGGCCGGCCGCGCGGTCGTGCTGCAGGCCGACAGCACGCGGCCGGCGTGGCGCCCGCGGTCGGCCGCCCGGGTCCTGGTGGACGTCCCCTGCACCGGCCTGGGCGCCTTGCGGCGCCGGCCCGAGTCCCGCTGGCGCCGGTCGAGCACCGCGGTGGAGCAGCTGCACGACCTGCAGCGCGCCCTGCTGGCCGCAGCCCTGGACGCGGCCGCCCCCGGCGGCGTCGTCGCCTACGTCACCTGCTCCCCGCACCGACGGGAGACCGTCGACGTCGTCCACGAGACCCTGGCCGGCCGCGACGACGTCCGCGTCCTGCCGGCGGCTGACCTGCTGCCGGAGGTGGCCGACGCCTCGGTGGGGGACTTCCTGCAGCTCTGGCCGCACCGGCACGGCACCGATGCCATGTTCGCCGCGTACCTCCGGGTGGGCTGAGCGCACCCGTTAGAGTCGCCGCGTGGTCCGCATCATGCCCTCGCTGCTCTCGGCTGACTTCGCCAACCTCCAGTCGGCCATCGAGTCGGTGCCGTCCGCGGACGCCCTGCACGTCGACGTGATGGACAACCACTTCGTGCCCAACCTCACCCTGGGCCTGCCGGTGGTCGAGTCGATCCGCGCCGCCACCACCGCCATGCTCGACGTGCACCTGATGATCACCGACCCCGACCGCTGGGCCCCGGCCTACGCCGAGGCCGGGGCGGAGTCGGTCACCTTCCACGTGGAGGCGGCCGCCGCTCCCGTGCGGCTGGCCCGGGAGCTCCGGGCCCAGGGCGCGCGGGCCTCGATGGCCCTCAAGCCGGCCACCCCGATCGAGCCCTACGCCGACCTGCTGCCCGAGCTGGACATGGTGCTCCTGATGACCGTGGAGCCCGGCTTCGGCGGCCAGAAGTTCCTCGACCTCTGCCTGCCCAAGATCGAGCGCACGCGCGCCCTGCTCGACCGGGTGGGCGGCGACGTCTGGCTGCAGGTCGACGGCGGTGTGTCCGCGGAGACCATCGAGCGGTGCGCCGCGGCGGGCGTCGACTCCTTCGTGGCCGGGTCGTCGGTGTTCGGCGCCGACGACCCCGACGCGATGGTGGTCGAGCTGCGCCGGCTAGCTCTGACGGCCTCGGCCTGAGGTCCGCTTCGACGGCGCGACCTCCTGCTGGCGACGCTGCCGCTGCCGGGCGGGCGTCTCCTTCCTCGGGTCCGAGCTGATCAGGGCGTTCACCCAGTTGGCCGGGACCGAGTTGTCGACCAGGGTCGACTTGAGGAACAGCGTCGCCGGGATGGCCAGCAGGGCGCCCAGCGGGCCCAGCAGGTAGGCCCAGAAGATCAGCGAGACAAAGGCCACCGTGCCGTTGATGCCGACGGCGTCGCCGGTGAAGCGCGGCTGGATGATGGTCTGCACGACGACGTTGATGACGGTGAAGACGATGACCACCGCGAGCGCCTGGCTCGGGCCGCCGTCCAGCAGCGCGATGAGGGCCGGCGGGATGACACCGATGATGAAGCCGATGTTGGGGATGTAGTTGGTCACGAAGGCCAGCACGCCCCAGGTCAAGGCCAGCGGCACGCCGATGATCAGCAGCGCGACGTAGTCCATGATGGCCACGATCAGGCCGAACGCGGTCGTGACGATCCAGTACTTGCGGACCCGGCTGGCGAAGTTCACCAGCCCGTCGGCGATGTGCGGCCGGGTCTCCCGGATGACCGAGAGCCGCTCGCGGATGCTGGCGGAGTCAAAGGCCAGGAAGATCACCACGGTGATGATCAGGATCAGCAGGGAGGCACCGCCGCTGAGCGCACCCAGCAGGGCCTGGGCCGGACCCGTGAGGCTGCTCAGCTGGAAGGACGAAGCCAGGTTCTGGATCTGCTGCTGGCCGTAGCCCAGCCGGGTCGACAGCGCGAGCAGGGAGTCGAAGATGCGGTTGAAGGCGCTGGCGTAGTCGGGCAGCGTGTCGACCAGGCGGACCACGGCGTAGACCACCGAGCCGAGGATCACGGTCAGCAACGCGTAGATCGCGAGCAGGCTGACCGAGCTGGCCAGCCACGACGGCCAGCGGTGCTTGACCAGGTAGCTGCGCAGCGGGGCGACCGTGATCACCAGGGTGAGCACGAGGAAGACCGGGGCGACGATGCTGGCGCTCGAGCGCAGCCCCACGCCCACGATCACCAGGGCCGCGAGGACGACGATCCCGAAGTAGGGCGGGCTCGGCAGCTGGCCGACGCCGGGGTCGGACTTCGGGGGCGCGGTCGGCGCGGGGACGGAAGACGAACGGGGCACGGAACTCCTCGGCGGTGGTGGCACGGGCAGGGGCGCCGAGCCCAAGCGTGCCCTAGGTACCCCGTCCCGGGGTCAGTGACCCTGCCGGCGCCGCAGGTAGCGCTCGAACTCGGCGGCGATGACCTCACCGCTCGCCTCCGGCAGGTCGGTCGCGTCCTGCTGCTGCTCCAGCGAGGCGACGTACTCCGCCACCTCGGAGTCCTCGGCGGCCAGCTCGTCCACCCCGCGCTCCCAGGCGCGGGCCAGCTCGGGCAGCTCGCCGAGCTCCAGCGGGGTGTCCATCAGGTGCTCCAGCTGGGACAGCAGGGCCAGCGTCGCCTTCGGACAGGGCGGGTGCGAGACGTAGTGCGGCACCGCGGCCCAGGAGGACAGGACCTGCACACCGCTCCGCTCCAACGCATCGGCCAGCACCCCGACGATGCCCGTCGGACCCTCGTAGGTCGACGGAGCCAGTCCCATCGACGTCATCAGCGCCCGGTTGGCCGTGGAGGTGGAGACGGGGATCGGGCGGGTGTGCGGGGTGTCGGCGAGCAGCGCCCCGAGCAGGTGGACCCGCCGGGTGCCGGCGGACTTCAGGGCCGAGGTGATCAGGGTGCAGAACTGACGCCAGCGGAGGTTGGGCTCCAGGCCGTGCACCAGCACCAGCGGCCGCCCGTCGGGCAGCTCGCCGATCCGCAGCTCGGTCGTGGGCCAGATGAGCTCGCGGTCGTCATCATCGTCCAGCTTCACCTCCGGCCGGTTGACCTGGAAGTCGTAGAAGTCGTCCGGGTCGATGGAGAAGGTGGGCTCGGCGTCGTAGATGTCACTCAGGTGCTCCACGGCGCCCGTGGCCGCGCACCCGGCGTCGTTCCAGCCACCGAAGGCCACCACCACCACCGGGTCGTCCAGGTCGCGGAGGTCACGGGGAGGAACGTCAGGCATGGCCTCACTGTAACCGTCGGTCCCTCGGCCAGGCCGAGTTCGGGCCGCCGCCACATGGTGGTTCCCCCCGTGCCGGGGGAGGCCCTCGACCTATCCTCGAACCGTGCCCACCGACCTGCGTTCCGCCTTGTCCTCCCGCGTCGTCATCGGCGACGGGGCGATGGGGACGATGCTGCAGGGCTACGACCTCACCCTCGACGACTTCGACCAGCTCGAGGGCTGCAACGAGGTCCTCAACCGCACCCGGCCCGACGTGGTCCGGGCCATCCACGACGCGTACTTCGCCGTCGGTGTCGACGCGGTGGAGACCAACACCTTCGGCACGAACCTGTCGGCGTTGGGGGAGTACGACATCGCCGACCAGATCCTGCCGCTGGCCGAGTCCGCCGCCCGCATCGCCCGCGCCTCGGCCGACGCCTTCAGCACGGCCGACCGGCCGCGCTGGGTGCTGGGCAGCGTCGGACCCGGCACCAAGCTCCCGACCCTCGGCCACATCAGCTACGCCGCCCTGCGGGAGGCCTACCAGCGCCAGGTCGAGGGCATGCTCGCCGGCGGCATCGACGCGGTGCTCATCGAGACGTCGCAGGACCTGCTGCAGACCAAGGCCGCGGCCCTGGGGGCACGGCGGGCCCTCGCCCACGCCGGTCGCGACCTGCCGGTCGTCGTGCACGTCACCGTCGAGACGACCGGAACCATGCTGCTCGGGTCGGAGATCGGCGCCGCGCTGACCGCCCTGGAGCCGCTGGGCATCGACATGATCGGCCTCAACTGCGCCACCGGGCCGGCCGAGATGAGCGAGCACCTGCGCCACCTGGCCCGCTACGCGAGCGTGGGCGTGAGCTGCATGCCGAACGCGGGGCTGCCCCAGCTCACCTCCGACGGCGCGCACTACCCGCTGACCCCCGTCGAGCTGGCGGACGCGCTCGAGCAGTTCGTCGGCGAGTTCGGCCTGGGGCTGGTCGGCGGCTGCTGCGGCACCGGGCCGGAGCACCTGCGCCAGGTCGTCGAGCGGCTCAGCGACCGGGCGGTGGTGGAGCGTTCCCCCGCCCACGTGGCGGCCGCCGCCTCGCTCTACGCCGAGGTGCCCTTCCGGCAGGACACCAGCTACCTCTCCATCGGGGAGCGCACCAACGCCAACGGGTCCAAGGCCTTCCGGGAGGCGCTGCTGGCCGAGAACTGGGACGACTGCGTCGACATCGCCCGGGCCCAGATCCGCGACGGCGCGCACCTGCTCGACCTCAACGTCGACTACGTGGGACGCGACGGTGCTGCCGACATGAGCGAGCTGGCCTTCCGGCTGGCCACCGCGTCGACGTTGCCGATCGTCCTCGACTCCACCGAGCCGGCGGTGCTGCAGGCCGGGCTCGAGCGGCTCGGCGGGCGGGCGGTGGTCAACTCGGTCAACTACGAGGACGGGGACGGCCCCGACTCCCGCTTCACCCGGATCATGGCGCTGGTGCAGGAGCACGGCGCCGCCGTGATGGCGCTGACCATCGACGAGGAGGGCCAGGCCCGGACCCGCGACTGGAAGGTCGCCGTCGCCACCCGGATCGTGGAGGACCTGACGCAGAACTGGGGCCTGCGGCGCAGCGACATCATCCTGGACTGCCTGACCTTCCCCATCGCCACCGGGCAGGAGGAGACCCGTCGGGACGGGATCGAGACGATCGAGGCCATCCGCGAGGTCAAGCGGCTCTACCCCGACGTGCAGACCACCCTGGGGCTCTCCAACATCTCCTTCGGGCTCAACCCCGCCGCCCGGGTGGTGCTGAACTCGGTGTTCCTGCACGAGTGCGTGGAGGCAGGCCTGGACTCCGCCATCGTGCACGCGGCCAAGATCGTGCCCATGGCGCGCATCCCCGAGGAGCAGCGCCGGGTGGCGCTGGACATGGTCTACGACCGCCGGAGCGAGGGCTACGACCCCCTGCAGACGTTCCTGGAGCTGTTCGACGGCGTGACCACCGCCGACACCAAGGCCGAGCGCACGGCTGCCCTGCTGGCCCTCCCGGTGAGCGAGCGGCTGCAGCAGCGGGTCGTCGACGGCGAGGGCAAGGGTCTGGCCGAGGACCTCGAGCTGGCCATGGCCGAGGGCAAGTCGGCGCTCGACATCATCAACACCGACCTGCTGCAGGGCATGAAGGTGGTCGGGGAGCTGTTCGGCTCAGGGCAGATGCAGCTGCCGTTCGTCCTGCAGTCCGCGGAGGTGATGAAGGCCGCCGTCGCCCACCTCGAGCCGTACATGGAGAAGGTCGACAGCCGCGGCAAGGGCACGATCGTGCTGGCCACGGTCAAGGGCGACGTGCACGACATCGGCAAGAACCTCGTCGACATCATCTTGACCAACAACGGCTACACGGTGGTCAACCTCGGCATCAAGCAGCCGGTCAGCACCATCATCGAGGCCGCCGAGCAGCACGAGGCCGACGCCATCGGCATGTCCGGGCTGCTGGTCAAGTCGACCGTGGTGATGCGGGAGAACCTGCAGGAGCTGAACGCCCGCGGGGTGGCCGCCTCCTATCCCGTCTTCCTGGGCGGGGCCGCGCTCACCCGGGCCTACGTCGAGCAGGACCTCCGCGAGGTGTACGCCGGCGAGGTCCGCTACGCCCGCGACGCGTTCGAGGGGCTGCGGCTGATGGACGCCCTGATGGCGGTCAAGCGCGGCGAGGAGGGAGCGTCCCTGCCCGCCCCGCGGGAGCGCCGGGTCAAGCGCCGCGCCGACCAGCCGGGCACCCACGCCGAGGCCCTCGACGAGCCCGGCGGCGTGCGGACCGCCGTCCGTTCCGACGTGGCCCGCAACGTCGACGTGCCGGTGCCGCCGTTCTGGGGCGACCGGATCGTCAAGGGCATCAAGCTGGCCGAGGTGGCCTCGTTCCTGGACGAGCGTGCCACCTTCCTCGGGCAGTGGGGCCTCAAGGGGAGCCGCAACGGGCCGTCCCATCAGCAAGGGGGGACGACCCCCCTTGAACCCCCCGCGCGCTCCGCGCTGTCCTACGAAGAACTGGTGGAGACCGAGGGCCGGCCCCGCCTGCGGGCCTGGCTGGACCGGGTGCAGACCGACGGCATCGCCGAGTTCGCCGTGGTGTACGGCTACTGGCCCTGCTACAGCGAGGGCGACACCCTGGTGGTACTGCGGCCCGGCGGCGCCGTCGACGACCCCGCCGCCGAGCTCCACCGCTTCACCTTCCCGCGCCAGACCCGCGACCGTCACCTCTGCCTGGCCGACTTCTTCCGCGACCGGGGCGAGGCGCGTGAGCAGGGCCCCGACGTCATCTCCTTCCAGCTGGCCACCATGGGCGCGGCGGTCTCGCGGGCCACGGCGGAGCTGTTCGAGCGCAACGCCTACCGCGACTACCTGGAGCTGCACGGGCTCAGCGTCCAGCTGACCGAGGCGCTCGCCGAGATGTGGCACGCCCGGGTGCGCTCCGACCTCGGTCTCGGCCGGGCCGACGGCCCGATCGAGGACATGGTCCGCGACCAGGCCTACCGGGGCTCGCGCTACTCCTTCGGCTACCCGGCCTGCCCCGACCTGGAGGACCGGGCCAAGCTGGTCGCCCTGCTGCGGCCGGAGCGGATCGGGGTGGAGCTGAGCGAGGAGCTCCAGCTGCACCCCGAGCAGTCGACCGACGCGCTCGTCGTCCACCACCCGGAGGCGAAGTACTTCAACGCCCGGTGACGGCCGGGCTGGGCACGCGGACTCGGTCGGGGCTCAGCGCGCCGCGTCCCGGTCGTCGTGCTCGGCCGGATTTCCCGCCTCGTCGAGGTCGGCGCGCTCGTTGCGGACCTCACCGCTGACCGTGCGCTGCTCGGTGGCGACCCGGGTGCCGAGCCGGACCCGCTCGACCGGACGCACGACCTTCTCCACCACGGGGACCTCCGCGTAGAGGACGATCTCCTCGTCGCGGTCGACGAAGTCGGTGCCGCCGACGTGCTCGCCCACCTCGTCGTCGGTGACCGGCTCGCGCTCGATGACCAGCTGCTCCCTGCGCACGGGAACGGTCACGGTCACCTCCTCGGTGACGACCCGCTTGCGCAGCCGAACCCGTTCGGTGGCGACCGGGCGGGTCGAGACCGAGAGCTGCTCCTCCGAGAGGGTCATGGTTCCGTCACCACCGTCGTCGCCGTCGACGGAGGAGGGGCCGGGGCTCTCGCCGCGGTAGTAGCGGTCCAGGGCCTCCTCGTCCTCGGGAGAGAGGTGGTCGACCCCGCCGAGGGCCGGCGCCTGCTTGACCTGGTCCTTGGCGTTGGGGACGGTCAGCCGGTCGCCGTCGAAGCTGGCGCCCTCGACGGGGACGAAGGTGTCGTGGGTGCCCAGCAGAGCCGGTCTCGACGCTCACCCACTTCGGCCGGCCCGTGTGGTCGTCCAGGAAGACCCGACCGGCCCTGCCGATCTTCTCGCCCTCGGGGTCGTACGACCTCGTGCCCCGCCACCTCGGGAATCTGGTCGTCGTCGAGCATCTCGGTCCTCCTGCGTCGGTGCCGGCCGTGCGTGCACCTGACCTTAACGACGCCGTCCGCTCCCCGCCCCGTCCTCAGCGGTGAACTCGCACGACCGGCGGGAAGCGCGAGATTCGCCGTCTCGCCGTCCGGGCTGGGAGGATGGCCGGGCGATGAGCACACCCACCCCCGCTGTCCCGGCCGCCGTCCTCTGGGACTTCGACGGCACCCTCGCCGACACCGAGCCGCTGTGGATCGAGGCCGAGTTCGAGCTGATCACCACCCTCGGTGGCACCTGGTCGGAGGAGCACGCCGACGCAGCTGGTCGGCAACTCGCTGATCGACTCGGGGATCTACATCCTCAACGCCATCGGCCGTCGCGACCTCGACCCCGCCTGGGTCGTCGACCAGCTGCTGAGCCGCGTCGTCACCTTCCTGCGGTGAGCGACCCGATGCCGTGGCGTCCCGGAGCCCTGGAGCTGCTGACCTCGCTGCGCGACGCCGGCGTGCCGTGCGCGCTGGTCTCGGCCTCCTACCGGGTGCTGCTCGACGCGGCCCTGGGCCAGCTGCCTGCCGGCACCTTCGCGGTGTCCGTGGCCGGCGACGAGGTGAGCCAGGGCAAGCCGCACCCCGAGCCGTACGAGAAGGCGTGCGCCGAGCTCGGCGGTGGACGCCCGCCACTGCGTGGTGATCGAGGACTCCGTCACCGGGGCCCGTTCGGGCAACGCCGCCGGCGCCGTGGTGATGGCCATCCCGAACCGGGTCGACGATCCCGGCGGCTCCGCGCGCGTCGGATCGTTCGCTCCCTGACCGAGCTGGACGTCGCCGGCGTGGCCGAGCTCCTGGGGCACGCCGATGACCCGGTCTGAGCGCGACCGGGGCCCGCGGCACGGGCGGGGCTGGCCACGGCTGCACTGCTGCTCAGCGGCTGCAGCCTCGGCGGCGACGCGCCCGAACCGACCCCTCGCCGCAGCGACCCCCCGGCCCGTTCACCGTGATGAGCACCGACGCCGATCCGCGTCACCGACCCGGCGGCGATGACCGACGCCGCCTCGGCCATGCTGGCGCTGAACGTCTTCCAGCGCCTGATGACCGCCGATCCCGGGCAGTCGGTGCTGAAGCCGGACGCCGCCCGCGACTGCATCTTCACCGCCGCCACCACCTACACCTGCACCCTCAACGAGAACTGAGCTCTTCCACAACGGGCACGCGCTCACCTCCAGCGACGTGAAGTTCAGCATCGAGCGGGCGGCCCGGCTCAACGTGGCCGGCTCGTCGGCACCGCTGCTGTCCTCGCTGCGCCGGATCGAGACGCCCGACCCGCTGACGGTCCGGTTCCTGCTCAGCCGCGTCGACACCCAGTTCGGCTGGGCGCTGGCCTCCCCGGCCGCCTCCATCGTCGACGAGGAGATCTACGACGCCGACAAGGTCCGCAGCGACGAGGAGCCGGTCGTCGGCTCCGGCCCGTTCAGCGTGACCGAGCTTCTCGCCGCAGGAGATCGCCCTGCAGCGCCACCCGGACTACAAGGGCCGCAACCCCGCCCGCCTCGAGAGCCTCGTCTACCGCAGCGTCGACAACTCCGCCACCATCGAGGACGCGATGGCCAAGAACACCGTCGACGTGGTGTGGCGCGGACTGGACGAGGCCGCCGTCACCCGGCTCAGCCAGCAGGCCACCAACGCCGACTCCACCACCGCCAACGGCTTCACCAGCAGGTGCTGACCGGCACCCGGGTGCTGCAGCTGCAGTGGTCGCCGACCTCCCGCAGCCGCGGGAACGAGGCCCTGCGGACGGCGATCGCCCTGGCCCTGCAGGGTGACCGGACCTCGGACTCCGTCGTCCCCGGTGGGGTGCCCGGGCACGTGGCCACCTTCCCGCTCGGGGGCACGGCCGACCCCGAGGTGACCTGGAAGAACCGGATCAACCTCACCCTGGGCTACGACTCCACCCAACCGAACGGACGCGACATCGCCACCCAGATCCGCAGCCGGCTCGAGGACACCGGCGGCCTGAGCGTCCAGCTGCGGCCCGACGAGCCGGGCCGACCTCAACCTCGTCGACCGCAAGGCCTGGACCGCGACCGCCCTGGCCTGGCTGCAGCCCTACCTCGAAGCACCCGCTGCCGGCTCGTCCGCCGACACCGTCGCGGCGACGGCAGTCCAGCTACCGCGCGAGCCCTCACCGAGGAGGCCGCGCGAACCAGCTGCTGGCCGACCTGCAGGAGCAGGCGGCCGACCGACCTCGTGGTGCTGCCGGTCAGCCAGTCCGACGAGTACCTCTACGTCGGGCCGGGCAGCGAGATGCCGGCGACCTCCTACGGTCCGGGCTGGCAGCTCGGGCTCTTCGGGATCTCGCAATGGCTGAGACGACCGCGGGAGGAGCCGCCGGCCGTCCTGTCGGGCGTGCGGCATCGGGCCGCTCCGGGCGGGGGAGCGGATCACCCTCACCGACCCCAAGAACCGCCGGCACTCGGTGCTGCTGGCCGACGGCGGCCGCTTCCACACCACCAAGGGCGCGGTCGAGCACGACGAGCTGATCGGGCAGCCGGAGGGCATCGTCGTGACGCTCGGTCGGCGGCACGGCCTACCTCGCCCTGCGGCCGCTGCTCAACGAGTTCACGGTGACCATGCCGCGCGGCGCCGCAGTGGTCTATCCCAAGGACGCCGCCCAGATCGTGATGACCGCCGACATCTTCCCGGGCGCCCGGGTGGTCGAGGCCGGGGCCGGCTCGGGCGCGCTCACCTGCACCCTGCTGCGGGCGGTCGGCCCGACCGGCCGGGTCCGCTCCTACGAGCGCCGCGAGGACTTCGCCGCCCAGGCGCGCGCCGAACGTCGACAACTTCTTCGGCGGTCCGCACCCCGCCTGGGACCTGCAGGTGGGCGACCTGGTGGAGAACCTGGGGGACGGAGCCCGTCGACCGGGTCGTCCTGGACATGCTCGCGCCCTGGGAGTGCGTCGACGCGCTCGTCGGCGTGCTGGTGCCTGGCGGCGTGCTGTGCGCCTACGTCGCCACCACCACCCAGCTCGCGCGCACCGTGGAGACGCTGCGGGTGCACGGCGGCTTCACCGAGCCGGAGGCCAGGGAGACCCTGATCCGGGCCTGGCACGCCGAGGGCCTCGCGGTCCGGCCGCGGCACGACATGGTCGGCCACACCGGCTTCCTGGTCACCGCCCGTCGGCTGGCACCCGGCGTCACCGCCCCGCCGCGGAAACGTCGTCCGGCTCCCGGCGCGTATGGCGAGGATTACACGGGGCCTCGCTGAGCCGCGGGTAGGGTCGGCGCAGGAGGTGCGTCATGACCGGAACCGCCCATGATCGACCCGAGGAGCGCGGCGCCCTCGTCGCCCAGATCAACGCGCTCAGCGAGGAGCTCGCCCGCCTGCGGGAGCGGCTCGCGTCCCACCCCCACGACATCGCCGTGCTGGAACGCCGCCTGGCCGACGCCCGGCAGGACGCCCGCACCACCGCGGTCAACAACGAGCGGCTGGCGTCCACCCTGCGCGAGGCCCGCGACCAGATCGTCGCCCTCAAGACCGAGGTCGACCGGCTGGCGCAGCCGCCGGCCAGCTTCGGCATCTTCCTGGCCGACACCGGGGACAACACCGCCGACATCTACACCTCCGGCCGCAAGATGCGGGTGAGCGTCAGCCCCGAGGTCGAGCTGGCCGAGGTCACCCCCGGGCCGCGAGGTGATGATCAACGAGGCGATGAACGTGGTCGCCGCGCTCGACTTCGACGAGGTCGGCGAGGTCGTCCTGCTCAAGGAGGTGATGGAGGGCGGCGACCGCGCCCTGGTCATCGGGCACGGGGACGAGGAGAGCGTCGTCCGGCTGGCGCAGCGGCTCCGCGAGGAGAAGCTGCGGGCCGGTGACTCGCTGCTGATCGACCGCCGCGTGCACTTCGCCTACGAGCGGGTGCCCAAGATGGACGTCGAGGAGCTGGTGCTGGAGGAGGTGCCGGACATCGACTACTCGGTGATCGGCGGCCTGGGCAGCCAGATCGAGGCGATCCGCGACGCCGTCGAGCTGCCGTACCTGCACAAGGAGCTGTTCGCCGAGCACGAGCTCAAGGCGCCCAAGGGCATCCTGCTCTACGGGCCTCCCGGCTGCGGTAAGACCCTGATCGCCAAGGCCGTCGCGAACTCGCTGGCCAAGAAGGTCACCGAGCGGACCGGCCAGGAGGGACGCAGCTTCTTCCTCAACATCAAGGGCCCCGAGCTGCTGAACAAGTACGTCGGGGAGACCGAGCGCCACATCCGGCTGGTCTTCCAGCGGGCCCGGGACAAGGCCTCCGACGGCATGCCGGTGATCGTGTTCTTCGACGAGATGGACTCCCTGTTCCGCACCCGCGGCACCGGCGTCTCCTCCGACGTCGAGAACACGATCGTGCCGCAGCTGCTCAGCGAGATCGACGGCGTCGAGGGCCTGGACAACGTGATCATCATCGGTGCGTCCAACCGCGAGGACATGATCGACCCGGCGATCCTGCGACCGGGCCGGCTGGACGTCAAGATCAAGATCGAGCGTCCCGACGTCGAGGCCGCCCGCGAGATCTTCAGCAAGTACCTGACCCCGACGCTGCCGCTGCACGCCGAGGACCTCGCCGAGTTCGGGGGCGACCGCCAGGCCACGGTGGCCGGCATGATCGACCGCACCGTGGCGCGGATGTACGAGGAGTCGGAGGAGAACCAGTTCCTCGAGGTCACCTACGCCGGCGGCGACAAGGAGGTCCTGTACTTCAAGGACTTCAACTCCGGCGCGATGATCCAGAACATCGTCGACCGGGCCAAGAAGATGGCGATCAAGGACCTGCTCGACACCGGGGTCAAGGGCCTGCGCGTCGGCCACCTGCTGCAGGCCTGCATGGACGAGTTCGCCGAGAACGAGGACCTGCCGAACACCACCAACCCGGACGACTGGGCCAAGATCTCGGGCAAGAAGGGAGAGCGGATCGTCTTCATCCGCACCCTCATCTCCTCCAACAAGGGGACGACCCCGGGGCGCTCGATCGACACGGTGACCAACACGGGCCAGTACCTGTAGCGCTCCCCGCTCGCCGTCAGCGCCCGTTTGCTGGTTCTCAGGAGGCGGCGCTGTGTCCGGCGCGCTGCCGGGCCCGGCGGACCAGGAGCCACAGCCCCCGCCAGCCGAGGAGCAGGACGGCCAGCACGAGCGCGGTCACGATCACGAAGGCGACCGGGGTGCCCGCGCCGGTCAGGAAGCGCAGCACCATGCCGCCGGCGACCGTGGAGGCCCACAGAGCCAGCGCGGTCGCACCGGCGTCCGGACGGCGCCAGGCGCGGGTGAGAGCCAGGCCCACGGCGTAGCCGACCAGGAAGGGCCAGGCGGTGCTCAGCACGCCTGCGAGGTCGGTGCTCTCGGCGTGGCTGCTGCGGCCCACGATGGCGAAGACGAGGATGCAGACAGCGTCAGCGGCCAGGGCGGGCCAGATCTTCACGGCGCAACACTACGCTGGAGCCATGGCTGAGCCGGCCCGTCGCGGGGGGAGCACGACGAGCGCGCCGCCGTCCGCGGAGGTTCCCCGGCCCACCCGGGTGATGGGTCTGGAGACCGAGTACGGGATCAGCGCGTCCGGGGGACCGGCGCAGCGGACCGCCGAGGACGAGCTCCATCCGATGCAGCTGTCCAACCACGTCGTGCGGGCCTACGGCCAGCTCGGGCCCACCCAGCCGGCGGGGTGGGACTACGAGACCGAGACCCCACTGCGCGACATCCGCGGCTACGAGGTCAGCCGATCCACCGCCCACCCCGACCAGCTGACCGACGCCGACCTCGGCATGGCCAACATCATCCTGACCAACGGGGCCCGGTTCTACGTCGACCATGCCCACCCCGAGTACTCCGGTCCCGAGGTGACCAGCGCCCTCGACGTGGTGCGGTGGGACAAGGCGGGCGATGTCGTGGCCGCCATCGCCGCCCGCCGGGCGAGCCAGTCGCTCGGGCGCTCGGTGCGGCTGTACAAGAACAACACCGACGGCAAGGGCGCCTCCTACGGCACCCACGAGAACTACCTGCTCGACCGGTCCACCCCGTTCGACCGCGTCGTCACCCAGTTCACCGCCTTCCTGGTGAGCCGGGCCGTGGTGAGCGGCGCGGGCCGGGTCGGGCTCGGCCAGTCGAGCCAGCAGCCGGGCTTCCAGCTGAGCCAGCGCGCCGACTTCTTCGAGGCCGAGGTGGGGCTGGAGACCACGCTCAACCGGCCGATCATCAACACCCGCGACGAGCCCCACGCCGACCCCACCCGCCACCGCCGGCTGCACGTCATCGCCGGCGACGCGAACCTGTCGGAGATCTCCACCTACCTCAAGGTCGGCACCGCGTCCTGGGTGCTGCGGGTGATCGAGGCGGGCGAGCTGGGCGCCGACCTGCGGCTGGAGGGGCCGGTCGAGGCGATGCGGACGGTCAGCCACGACGTCGGCTGCACCGCGCTGCTCCCCCTGGCCGACGGGCGTCTGATGAGCGCGGTGGACCTGCAGGAGAACTACCTCGACGCCTGCCGTCGCCACCTGGACCGCGTGGCCGGCGAGCTGTCCGAACCTGCCGTCACCGAGGCCAAGGACGTCTTCACGCGCTGGCAGGAGGTGCTGGACGGCCTCCGCGTGGACCCCTTCGCGCTTGCCGACCAGCTCGACTGGGTGGCGAAGCTGAAGCTGATGGAGTCCTACCGGGCGCGCGACGGCCTGGGCTGGGCCGCCCCGAAGCTGGCGTTGATCGACCTCCAGTACGCCGACGTCGACCCCGCCCGCAGCCTGTACGCGGCCCTGGTCGCGAAGGGCAAGATGCGCCGGCTGGTCGGCGACGACGAGATCGAGGCCGCCCGGACGACGCCACCCGAGGACACCCGGGCCTGGTTCCGCGGCCGGGTGATGGAGAAGTTCGGCGCCTCGGTGGTCGCGGCCTCCTGGGACTCGATCATCTTCGACGTCCCGGACCGACCGGCGCTGCAGCGGGTGCCGCTGCTCGACCCGCTGCGCGGCACCCGGGCCCACATCGGGCAGCTGCTGGAGGACTGCGACGACGTCACGGCCCTCTTCGCCGCCCTCGGCCGGTGAGCACTCGCCGCGAGCGTCGGGTAGGCCCGCGACAGGTGCTGTCTGGACGACGAGCGAGGCCAGACACGCTTTTCGTCGGGGTGAGCGAGGAGGAAGACAGCACCTGAAGGAGCGGGCCGAGCGCGAGCGCGTACAAAAGGACTGTCAGTGCGGGTGGTTAGGCTGGAGCCACTCGACGCACGACGGGCCGGCACCCGCACGGTCGTGGGCGAGTCGACACGAGGAGCACCGATGGCTGAGTCAGAGCAGGGCGCCCGCCGCACCCGGCGCGTGGAGGACACCGAGTCCGAGGACGAGCTCGCGCCGGTCGACACGTCGCACAAGGCCGAGCTCGACTCCGAGGTCGACTCCCTCCTCGACGAGATCGACGGTGTGCTCGAGGTGAACGCCGAGGAGTTCGTCCGTTCGTTCGTCCAGAAGGGCGGCCAGTGACCTTCCGCGCGACACCCGGGTCTGCCGGCCGAGTACCTGAGCGTGGGGTCCTCCTCGTTCGCCGACTTCGCCGCCCGGGTCGCCCCGGACGTCCTGCCGAGCGGCCGTGCCGCCGCAGCCGGGGTGGCCGACCTCGCCCCTCACGGCACCACCATCGTCGCCGCGACCTTCCCGGGCGGCGTGGTCGTCGCCGGCGACCGCCGCGCCACCATGGGCAACGTGATCGCCCAGCGCGACATCGAGAAGGTGTTCGCCGCCGACGAGTTCTCCGTCGTCGGGATCGCCGGCGCCGCAGGCATCGCCGTCGAGATGGTCGGGCTGTTCCAGGTCGAGCTCGAGCACTACGAGAAGATCGAGGGCGCCCCGCTCTCGCTGGTGGGCAAGGCGAACCGGCTGGCCACCATGATCAGGCAGAACCTGCGGCCTCGCGCTGCAGGGACTCGTCGTGGTGCCGCTCTTCGCGGGGTACGACGTGGCGACCGGCGCGGGCCGGATCTTCTCCTACGACGCCACCGGCGGCCGCTACGAGGAGCACGCGTTCTTCTCCGTCGGCTCCGGATCGGTCTTCGCCCGCGGAGCGCTCAAGAAGCTCTACCGGCCTGACTTCGACGCGGGATCGGCCGCTCTCGCCCTGCTGCAGGCGCTCTACGACGCGGCCGACGACGACTCCGCCACCGGTGGTCCCGACCTCGCCCGGCGGATCTTCCCCGTGGTCCTGGTCGCCACCGTGGACGGGGTCCACCGCGTCAGCGACGCCCAGATCGAGGAGATGGTCGAGCAGATCGTCCGCAGCCGCCGGCAGCGTCCGGACGGCCCAGCCGCGCCGCTGACCTGACCTGCGTCCACCCGTCCGCCCCGAGCACGATCGGAACCCGCATGAGCACGCCTTTCTACGTCGCGCCCGAGCAGCAGATGAAGGACCGCGCCGACTTCGCCCGCAAGGGCATCGGCCGGGGCCGCTCGGTGGTGGTCATGCACTACGCCGACGGCATCCTCTTCGTCGCCGAGAACCGTTCGCAGGCCCTGCACAAGGTCAGCGAGATCTACGACCGGATCGGCTTCGCTGCCGTCGGCCGCTACAACGAGTTCGAGAACCTGCGGACCGCCGGCATCCGCTACGCGGACCTGCGGGGCTACAGCTACGACCGCACCGACGTCACCGGCCGAGGGCTGGCCAACGCCTACGCCCAGCTGCTCGGCACGATCTTCTCCTCGGGCGGGGAGAAGCCCTACGAGGTCGAGATCATCGTCGCCGAGCTCGGCGCCACCGACCAGCTCGACCAGATCTACCGGCTCACCTACGACGGCTCCGTGGCCGACGAGACCGACTTCGCCGTGATGGGCGGCTCGGCCGACGTCATCACCGAGGCCGTCCGGCGCGGACTTCCGCCCCGACCTGGACCTCGTGCACGCCGTCCGGCTGGCCGTCACGCGCTCTGGCCTCGGACGGGGGACCGAACGCCCCGGCACGCGAGCTGGGGGTCGAGGCCCTCGAGGTGGCCATCCTGGACCGCAACCGATCCCTGCCGCGGAAGTTCCGGCGGCTCCGGGGCGAACGGCTGGCCGAGCTGCTGCGCGGGCAGGCGGAGTCGGGCGAGCCCGGCCTCGAGGTGCCGGCGCAGCTGGCCCCGCAGCCGTTGCCGGAGACCGAGCTCCCGCACACCGAGCCCGCCGTCCGCGACGTCCGCCGAGGGCAGCGACCAGCCCGCCCCGTGACCGGTGAGCAGGGGACGGCGGTCGTCATCGGCACCGGGCTGATCGGAGCCAGTCTGGCGCTCGCGCTGACGGCCTCCGGCCACACCGTGCACCTGCAGGACCGCACCAGCAGCCATGCCCGGGTGGCGGCCGGCCTCGGCGCCGGCGTCCTCGACGCCGCGGAGCCGGCCGTCGTCGACCTCGTGGTGGTGGCGGTGCCGCCCGGCGCCATCGCCGCGGTGGTCCTGCACAGCCTGCAGAGCTACCCCCGCGCCACCGTGACCGACGTGGGCTCGGTCAAGGCCGGGGTGCTGGACGCGCTCTGGGGCCTCGACGTCGACCTCAGCCGCTACGTCGGCTCGCACCCGATGGCCGGCTCCCAGCACTCCGGCCCGGTGACGGCGCGGGCCGACCTGTTCGAGGACCGGACCTGGGTGGTCGCCCCGCACCGCCGCTCGCGGGAGGAGTCGGTCCAGCAGGTGCTGGCCCTGGTCCGGGCCTGCGGCGCGCGGGAGGTGGTGATGGACGTCGACGACCACGACGCCGCCGTCGCCCGGGTCTCGCACCTGCCCCACCTGATGTCGGTGCTGATGGCGGGCCACCTGACCGCGGTCCCGCAGTCGGACCTGCTGCTGGCCGGTCAGGGCCTCCGCGACGTCACCCGCATCGCCGGCAGCGACCCTGGGCTGTGGCAGCAGATCCTGAGCGCCAACGCCACCGCCGTCCTGGCCGAGCTCCGCGGCGGTCTCCGACGAGCTCGCCGACCTGATCCGCGCGCTGGAGTCCGGCGCCGGCAACGGTGAGCTGGAGCAGCAGCTGGCGCGCGGCGTGGACGGCACCCGCCGCATCCCCGGCAAGCACGGGGCCGCTCCGGCCAGCTACCGCCAGGTCGTCGTCGAGATCCCCGACACGCCCGGTGCGCTGGGCCGGCTGTTCGCCGAGGTCGGGGCGGCCGGGGTCAACGTCGAGGACATCGCGCATCGAGCACGACCAGGCGCGCGAGATCGGCTACCTGGCCCTGTCGGTGCAGCCCGACCAGGTCGACGAGCTGGTCGCTGCGATGGTGGCCGGCGGTTGGGCCGTCAGCGCCTGACTCCGCCGTTGAGCGGGCCGCGTCAGCGCACCCCGGTACGCTGAGCCGCGTGTCAGAGGCAACCAGAGGTCAAGGTCATGGCGCTGTGGCGCCCTCCCGGGAGCGGCTCGTGGTGGCCATCGACGGTCCCAGCGGGTCCGGCAAGTCCAGCACCGCCCGCGGCGTCGCCGAGCGTCTCGGGCTGGCTTTCCTGGACACCGGGGCGATGTACCGGGCGGCCACCTGGCTCGCGGTGCACGAGGGCGTGGAGCTCACCGACACCGACGCCGTGGCCGAACTGGTCCGGACGGCGGACTTCGACGTCGAGCTCGACCCGGCGAGGCCCACCATCGCGGTCAACGGCCACGACGTGACCGAGGAGATCCGCAGCCCCGACGTCTCGGCGGCGGTCAGCGCGGTGGCCACGAACCTGGCGGCTCGTCAGGACCTCGTCGCCCGGCAGCAGCGGCTGATCGCGGAGGCCCACGTCGGGGTGGTCGCCGAGGGGCGTGACATCACCACCGTCGTGGCGCCGCACGCCCAGGTCCGGGTGCTGCTCGTGGCCGACCCGGCGGCCCGCGTGGCACGGCGTCAGGCCGAGCTCGGCTCCGCCGTGGACAGCGCCGCCGTCACCGACCAGGTCATCCGTCGCGACGCCGACGACTCCACCGTCGCTCAGTTTCACGCCGCCGCCCCTGGGGTGACCGTCGTCGACTCCACCTATCTCGACCTCGCCCAGGTCATCGACGCGATCTGCGCGCTGGCCCCGGTTCAGGATGGGGTCGAGCCACGGCCGTGATCGCCGGGATCAGCCCCGACCTGCCGCACACCGACGCGCTCCCGCCCGCCCGGGAGTGGGGACTGCGCCTGCTGCGCATTCCTGTCGGATTCGCCCTGCGCCTGTGGTGGCGGGTCCGCGTCCACGGGCGGCAGCACGTGCCGCGCTCCGGCCCGGTGATCCTGGCAGCCAACCACCTCGGGTTCCTCGACGGTCCCGCCCTGGTGGCCTTCACCCGCCGGCGGACCTTCACCGTGGCCAAGACCGAGCTGTTCCACGGCGCGCTCGGCCACCTGCTCACCTACGTCGGCCAGATCCCGGTGAACCGGCACGAGCCCGACACGCGGGCGATCGACCGGGCTGTCCAGGTCCTGCGGGCCGGCAAGGTGCTCGCCCTCTTCCCGGAGGGGCGGCGGACCGGCGGCGAGGTTGCTCACGCGCACCGGGGAGCGGCCTACCTCGCTCTGGTGACGGGCGCGCCCGTGGTGCCGGTGGCGCTGCTCGGGACCCGCGAGCCCGGGCACACCGACGCCCAGCTCCCACGCCGGGGTGGTCCGGTGCACATCGTCTACGGCCCTCCGCTCCACCTGCCGCAGGTGCCCTGGCCGCGGCGGCGCGAGGAGGTCGGTCGCTGGACCGAGCACATCCGGCTGACCCTCGCGGAGCACGTCGTGACCGCGCAGGCCCTGACCGGACTACCCTTGCCGGGGCCCCCCAGGTCCAAATCGCACCTCACCCGACGCTGAGGTCCGCCTCCGAGGCGGGCAGGCCGGGTTCCACCGCGTCGTGAGACGCAGATCTGAAGTGAGCACATGACCGAGCTCGAGACCGCCTCCGCGGCCCCGATCCTGCCGGTGGTGGCCGTCGTCGGCCGGCCCAACGTGGGAAAGTCCACCCTGGTCAACCGGATCATCGGACGGCGCGAGGCCGTCGTGCAGGACGTCCCCGGGGTGACCCGGGACCGGGTCTCCTACGACGCGGACTGGAACGGCAAGAGGTTCGTCCTCGTCGACACCGGGGGCTGGGCGCCGGACGCCAAGGGGATGGCCGCCCAGATCGCCGAGCAGGCCGAGCTGGCGATCGCCGCCGCCGACGCGGTGCTGTTCGTCGTCGACGCCACCGTCGGCACCCAGGACGTCGACGAGGCGGTGGTGCAGATCCTGCGCCGCAGCGGCAAGCCCGTCGTGCTCGCCGCGAACAAGGTCGACGACCAGCGCACCGAGGCCGAGGCCGCGACGATGTGGAACCTCGGCCTCGGCGAGCCGTTCGCGGTCTCCGCCGTCCACGGCCGGGGCACGGGTGACCTGCTCGACGCCCTCCTCGACGCCATCCCGGACGCCCCGCGCGAGGTGGTCGAGACCGAGCGCGGACCCCGTCGGGTGGCCATCGTCGGCAAGCCCAACGTCGGGAAGTCCAGCCTCCTCAACAAGGTGGCCAAGCAGCAGCGGGTGGTCGTGGACAACGTCGCCGGCACCACCGTCGACCCGGTCGACGAGCTGGTCGAGGTGGACGGCACCGTCTACAACTTCATCGACACCGCCGGCATCCGCCGCCGGGTCAAGGAGGCCTCGGGGCACGAGTACTACGCCTCCCTGCGCACGCACGGGGCGATCGAGCGGTCCGAGGTCTGCGTCGTCGTCATCGACGCGAGCGAGCCGGTCACCGAGCAGGACCTGCGGATCCTGACCTCGGTGGAGGAGGCAGGACGGGCGCTGGTGATCGCCTTCAACAAGTGGGACCTGACCGACGAGGAGCGTCGCCGGTACCTCGACCGTGAGATCGAGCGCGACCTGGTCCAGTTCGGCTGGGCCTCCCACGTCAACATCTCCGCGACCACCGGCCGCCACGTCGACCGGCTCGGTCCGGCCATCCAGGAGGCCCTGGCGGGTTGGGAGACCCGGATCTCGACCGGCAAGCTCAACGCCTTCCTCGGCCGCATCGTCGCCGCGCACCCGCACCCGGTCCGCAGTGGCAAGCAGCCCCGGATCCTCTTCGGCACCCAGGCCCAGGCCGGGCCACCCACCTTCGTGCTGTTCACCTCGGGTCAGATCGACCCGGGCTACGTCCGGTTCGTGGAGCGCCGGCTCCGCGAGGAGTTCGGGTTCGTGGGCACCCCGGTGCACGTCGAGGTGCGGGCTCGGGAGAAGCGCAAGGATCGTTCCTGAGCCAGGGCCTGCATCCCGCCGGTGATCGGCGGGGGTTCCCGGCCCGTGGCACACTGGGTTCCACGTGCTCCGGGGTCGGTGCAACTCCGAACCGGCGGTGACAGTCCGCGACCCGTCTGCAGCCAGCAGCCGGTTGACCTGGTGGAACTCCAGGACCGACGGTGAAAGTCCGGATGGTAGGTAGCACATGCGCAGGCCCTGTCCAGGGTCCAGGCGGTCTTCTCGGGGACCGCCTGGCTTCGGACGAGGTCGGCGTGTCGGTCCAGGCCGGTCCCTCGTGCGTCCGCACGCGGTGCCACCGGGCCGTGTTTGGTGTCCCCGGAGCTCGCTGCGCAGGCTGAGCACGAGGGGACCACCAGATGTTGGATCGAGCAGGCGTCGACACGCTGATGCGCGACGCCTTGGGCCTGGCGAGGCTCGGGCCTGCCGTCGACGCCAACCCTCGGGTGGGCGCCGTGGTGACCGACGCGGCCGGCCGGGTCGTGGGGCGTGGTCACCACCGCGGCGCCGGCACCCCGCACGCCGAGGTGGTGGCCCTCGCCGAGGCTGGGGCGGCCGCGCGCGGCGGGACCGCGGTGATCACGCTGGAGCCGTGCGACCACGTGGGGCGGACCGGTCCCTGCTCGGCCGCCCTGCTGGACGCCGGCGTCGCCCGGGTCGTCTACGCCCAGCCCGACCCCAACCCGCAGGCGGCCGGGGGAGCGGCGACCCTGCGGACCGCCGGGGTGAGCGTGGAGGGCGGTCTGCTGGCTGCGGAGGCGGCCGCGCTGAACCGCGCCTGGTCGTTCGCGGTCGCCCACGGACGCCCTCGGGTGGTCTGGAAGTTCGCCGCGACCCTGGACGGTCGCTCCGCGGCGGCGGACGGCAGCAGCCAGTGGATCACCGGCCCGGAAGCCCGCGCCGACGTGCACCGTCAGCGCAGCGAGGCCGGGGCCGTGCTGGTCGGCACCGGCACCGCGCTGGCCGACGACCCCCGCTTGACCGTCCGTCGAGAGGACGGCAGCCTCGCCGAGCAGCAGCCGCTCCGGGTCGTGATGGGACGGCGCGAGCTGCCGGCATCGGCTCGCGTGCTCGACGACGCGGCACCGACGTGGCTCGCCCGGACCCGTGACCCCCAGGAGGTCCTGGATGGCCTGACCGACCGGGGCGTCCGTCAGCTCTGGCTGGAGGGCGGGCCGGAGCTTGCCGCCGCCTTCGTGTCCGCCGGTCTCGTCGACGAGGTCGTGGCCTACCTGGCGCCCACCCTGCTGGGCGGCGGCCGGCCCGCCGTGGCCGACCTCGGAGTTCCCACGCTCGCCCGAGCGGTGCACCTGACCCTGCTCGACGTCACCACTCTCGGCCCCGACCTGCGGGTCCGGGCCACCCCTGCACTCAGCGGAAGAGGTATCTGATCATGTTCACCGGAATTGTCGAGGAGCTCGGCCAGGTGGTCGACCTCGCCCAGCACGGCGACTCCGCCGTCCTGCGGGTGCGCGGCCCCCGGGTCAGCGAGGACGCCGTCCACGGCGCCTCGATCGCCGTCAACGGGGTGTGCCTCACCGTCACCGACCAGAGCTCCGATGTGGTGGCCTTCGACGTGATGGCCGAGACGCTCCACCGCAGCAGCCTCGGAGCCCTGGCCGTCGGGCATCCCGTCAACCTGGAGCGGGCCATGGCCGCCACGGACCGGCTGGGCGGCCACATCGTGCAGGGACACGTCGACGGGACCGCGGCCCTGGTCAGCCGGAGCCCCGGTGACCGGTGGGAGATCGTCCGCATCGGCCTGCCCGCCGACCTCGCGCGCTACGTGGTGGTCAAGGGGTCGATCACCGTCGACGGCGTCTCGCTGACCGTCTCCGCGGTCGGTCCGGACTTCTTCGAGGTCTCCCTGATCCCGACGACCCTGGCCCTGACCACGCTGGGCGCCAAGCGGCCGGGCGACCTGGTCAACCTCGAGGTGGACGTGATCGCGAAGTACGTCGAGCGACTCCTCCAGGTTCCCGGCAGCGGCGTCCCGTCGGGGGTGGCCGGGTGAGGACCGCCAGCAGCGCGCACCTGTCGACGGTCGAGGAGGCCCTGGCGGCGCTCCGCGCCGGGCGGCCGGTGCTGGTCACCGACGCAGACGATCGGGAGAACGAGGGCGACGTCGTCCTGGCCGGTGAGACGCTCACGACGGAGTGGCTGGCCTGGACCATCCGGCACTCCTCGGGCTACGTCTGCGCACCGATGTCGGCGGAGCGGGCGGACGCGCTGCAGCTGCCTCTGATGGTCGCCGACAACGCCGACCCCCTGCGGACGGCCTACACCGTGACCGTCGACGCCAAGACCGGGGTGAGCACCGGCATCAGTGCAGCCGACCGCGCCCACACCATCCGGACCCTGGCCAGCGCTGCCACGACAGCGGAGCACCTGATCCGGCCCGGTCACGTGGTCCCGCTGCGGGCGCGGCCGGGCGGGGTGCTGGAACGGGCGGGGCACACCGAGGCAGGGGTGGACCTGTGCCGGCTCGCCGGGCTCGAACCGGTGGCGGCGATCGCGGAGCTGGTCCACGACGACGGCTCCATGATGCGTCTGCCCGCGGTGCTCGACCTCGCGGCCCAGCACGAGCTGCCGGTGCTCTCGATCGAACAGCTCATCGCCTGGCGAGCGGTGCATGACCGGGTGACGCGGGTCGTCGAGACCACGATGCCGACCGAGCACGGGGTGTTCACCGTTCTCGGCTACCGGGACCTGCTGACGGGGGCCGACCACCTGGCCCTGGTCAGCCCTCAGGGTCTGCCGGCCGGGGACCCTCTGGTGCGGCTGCACTCGGAGTGCCTCACCGGCGACGCGTTCGGATCCCAGCGCTGCGACTGCGGTCCTCAGCTGACGGCGGCCCTGGAGCGGGTGGCGGCCGACGGGGGAGCGGTGCTGTACCTGCGGGGCCACGAGGGCCGCGGCGTCGGTCTGCTCAACAAGCTCCGCGCCTACGCCGTCCAGGACCAGGGGCTCGACACCGTCGACGCCCAGACCGCCCTCGGCCTGCCGGTGGACGACCGTGAGTACGCCGCCGGCGCTGCCATCCTCACCGAGCTCGGCGTCTCGGCGGTGAGGCTGCTGACGAACAACCCGCGCAAGGTCATAGGCCTGCGACGGCACGGGGTGCAGGTGAGCACCGTCGAACCCCTGGTCACGACCCCGACGCTGGCCAACGCCGGCTACCTGCGGACCAAGCGGGACCGGCTCGGTCACCGCCTGGACGCCGCGCCCGACACCGCTGCACCCGACCCCACCGCTCCGGAGAAGTATCCTGCGCGGTCCGCCTTAGCTGGAGGTTCGCGATGAAGGACGGATCACCGACGGTCACCGTCGACGGCCGTGGGCTCTCGGTGGCGCTGGTGGCCGCCTCCTGGCACCGCAAAGTGATGGACGGTCTGATCGACGGGGCACGGCGGGGCCTGGCCGAGGCCGGCGTCACCGACGTCCGCTTCGTCGAGGTCCCGGGCAGCTTCGAGCTCCCCGTGGCCGCGGCCCGGCTCGCCCCCCACCACGACGCGGTGGTCGCCCTCGGCGTGGTCATCCGCGGAGGGACGCCGCACTTCGACTACGTCTGCCAGGCAGCGACCAGCGGCCTGACCGAGGTGAGCGTCCGCACGGGGGTGCCGGTCGGGTTCGGTCTCCTGACGTGTGACGACGAGCAGCAAGCCCTCGACCGGGCCGGGCTCGAGGCGTCGAGCGAGGACAAGGGCCACGAGGCGGCGACCGCCGCCGTCGCCACCGCCGTCACGCTGCGCGACGTCGGTGTCCCCGTCCCGCGGGAACGGGCGACGGAGGGTCGGTGAGCCGTCCCGCCCGGCCGGGCAGCTGGTCGTCCGCACGCCAGGGCGGCGCCACCACGCACCTGCTGCTGCTGCGCCACGGGGAGACCGCGCTCACCCCTGAACGGCGCTTCTCGGGGATCGGGAGCGGGGATCCCGCTCTGTCCGCCGTCGGTTGGCGCCAGGCCGAGCAGGCCGCTCGAGCCGAGGCCCTCCATGCTGCCTCCCCGGTGCGGGTCCTCACGTCGCCGCTGCGCCGCTGCCGTGAGACCGCCGACGTCCTCGCGGAAGGGCTGGGGCTCCCGGTCGAGGTCGACGAGGACCTCCGCGAGATGGACTTCGGGGTGTGGGAGGGGCTGACCTTCGCCGAGGTCGAGCAACGCCATGCCGCCGACCTCGCAGCCTGGCGAAGGTCCGCCGACGCGGCCCCGACGGGCAGCAGCGAGACCTTCGCCGACCTGCAGCGGCGCATCGCCGCTGCGGCGGCCCGGATGACGCGCTCCTTCCCCGACGCTGCCGTCGTCGCCGTCACCCACGTCACCCCGGTGAAGGCCTTTGTCGCGCGGGCCCTCGGCGCCCCGCCCAGCTCCTTCTTCTCGATGGAGCTCTCGCCGGCCGCCCTGACCCGCGTCGCCTTCTGCGGCGCGGAGGCGCTGCTGCACTCCTTCAACGACACCGCGCACCTCCGCTGAGCCGGAGCGCCTCACCGACGCCTCGCCCGTTACGGCGATGTCGGGACCTTGGTCCCGAATCGTCCGCGCGCACCGATCACGTCCCAGACACACACCCGATGACCCTGGCGGTGGGCCCGGCCCGCGGTCTAATGAACGAGCTCGGAAAGCTCCTCAGGAAAGCAGATCGCCGCATGCTCGAACGTCTGGTGGGTCAGCCCCGGCACCTTGTGACATTGCTGCTGAGCGGCGCGGTGCTGCTGTGCACCGGCTGCGGTGTGGACGCGATGGCCATGCCCGTCGGTCGCGCTCCGGTGGCGGTCGCCGGCCCCGTCACGGCGGCGGACCTGCGTGGGGGCCTGCTGGCCGCCGACGACCTCCCCGCCGGTTTCGCGCCGATCACCACGTTGGCCGACGAGGACGGCGGCGAGGTCATCTTCCAGGGTGACCCGGGTTGTCGCGATCTGACCCGGATGCTGAACGCCGACGACGTGCAGGACGCGAGCGCCGAAGCGGCGCTGGCCCTGTCGAACGGTCCCACGGGTGGTGCCGCTGCCGAGCAGCTGTTCGCCATGGCCTCGCCGCAGACCGCCGCTCACGTCGTCGAGGAGTACCGCCGCGCGGTCGGGCGTTGCCCGGGGATCCGGCTCGAGGCCGCGGGCGCGGGGAGCGAGACCTTTGCCCTGCAGCAGGCCCCGCTGGTCGATCTGGCCCAGGACGGGTCGGTCGCAGCCGTGGGCGCGACGAGCGAGGGGAGCGTCGAGGGCCCGAGCATCATCCAGGTCGTGGCTCATGCGGGCTCGGTCGTCGTCGTGACGACGTTCGCCGGGGTCACCGCCAGCAGCGCCGAGCTGGTGGCGTCCGTCGCGCTGCACAAGGTGCGTCAGAGGTTCGGCTCCTAGCAGGCGCGCCGTCTCCAGGCCCGGACCTGGCGTCGCGGAACGCGAGCGACACTCACTGCGCGGGACGGATACGCGAGAGCGCGAGCTCGGCGTGGACGGCCTGCCAGCCGCTGTTCCGGGTGACGCCCGGCACCCGGCTGGTGTTCAGGTGGGGGCGCACAGAAGAAGACGAGACAGGTGCCGTCGGATAAGCGTCGACCGCCAGGGTCTGGGGGACGGTGCCCCCGGGCTCTGAGCTGTTCTGCATGGTCCCTCCTCCCCCCACGTGCGACTGCTGTTACTCGACAGTAGCGATCGCCGATCTCGGGCTCTCAGAGTCGTTGGTCCACTTTGCGCCAGGCATTGGTCCTGGGCATTCTGAGTCCTCCGGCCAGCCTGACGGTCTGCGGCCGTTCCGTGGCTGATGGGTCGGGCGCCGCACACCGGCCGCCGGGTCAGGCTTCCAGGTGTCCGAACACGACGACGTTGTCCAGGTAGCCGTCGTCCCGGTCGTACGGCCCCCCGCAGGTGACCAGGCGGATCTCCGCCTTGTCGAAGCTGCTGCGGTACACCGCTTCAGTGGGGAACTCGTCCTTGGGGTGGACCTCCACCTTGTCCACGACGAAGGTGAGCCGGGACTTGTCCTCGCGGGTCACGATGATCTTGTTACCCGGCTTGACGGCGCCCAGGTTGTAGAAGATGCCGGGCCCCTTCTTGCTGTCCACATGAGCTCCGAGGACCGCGGGTCCGAACTGGCCCGGGGTGGGACCTCCGGTGTAGAAACCCACCTCGTCCGCACTGCCCGGAACCTCGAGAGTGCCGTCCTTGCCCACTTGGAGATCGACGAAGCTGTCTGACTTGACCCCGATGGCGGGGATCTCGAGCGCCACCGGGTCGGAGGCCGGCAGCAGCCGGCCGAGCCGGGGCTCCGCCTTCTTCTCCTGCTGCTTCTTCGGCTTCTTCTCCGGGGCAGCCTCTCTCGACGCTGCGGGGGAGGCGGTGGGGCTGGCGGACGGGTCAGCTGCCGTGGAAGAAGACGCCGAGCTCGGCGCGGCCGCCACAACGGTGGGCTGGGGCGGACCGTCGCTCCCGCGGATGCCGAGCACGAGCGCCACGACACCGACGAGAAGGAAGGCGACGGTGGCCGCCGCGGCACGACCTGTGCCGCGGCGACCTCCGCCTCGAGTAGTTTGGTTCATCAGGCCTGCGTGCGGGCCCGACGAGCCGTCAGCACACCGGAACCCGCAGCGGCCAGCAGAGCGCCGCCACCGAGGGCGATGAGCGCCATGTTGGAGCTACCAGCGGTACCGCCGAAACCGGTGTCCATGCCGCCCGCGGGAGCGTTGCTCAGCACGCCACACAGGGCCGGGTCCGTGGCTTCGGTCGGCAGGTCCGGGTTCAGGTCGCTCTTCTCGTCGCCGCTGTACTCGCCGTCGTCGTTGTAGTCGACGCCGTGGATGACGACGGCCGACTCACCCGACAGGATGTCCTCGGCCACGTCCTCGGACACCTTGATGCTGCCGCGCTCGTAGTTGATCTCGCCGCCCTTGGCGGTGTCGAAGCGGTCAACCGCGAGGCCGCTGTCCGGGCTGGTGTCGCCGGTCTTGGTCAGCGAGACGACGATCTCCCCGTACGCGGGCGCACCTTCGCTGGTGTTCAGGTGGCCGTTGTCGTCGGAGTCGTCGGCGAGCGTCGGGCACTCGTTGCGCGCATCAGACCCGTAGTGGATGTGCGCGGCGTGCGGCTGGTCGGCCAGCAGGCCCATGGCCGCCATCGTCACCGTGAGGGTGGTGCCCTCCACCTGGACCATCGCCGTGCCGCTGCCGTCGACGCCGTTGCCCTCGATGGGGTTCAAGTTGGCGTTGACGCTGCCGCTGGCCGCCATGGCCGGGCCAGCACCGAAAGCCAGCAGGGCAGCCGCCCCACACGCCACTCCGGCAAACTTCTGGATGTTGTGCATCGTTCCTCCTCGAAAGGGATCTGTTGACAGCGTCCGGAGGTGGGTGCCGTTCTACGGATCCATCTTTAGTTCGGTACGCACCTGAGGATGGATTGGGCCGGCACCAGTTTTCTTCTCAGCGTCGTTTCGGGGTCCACCGTCAGGCGCAGGGATCGCCCGGACCCGTCGCCCGCGACCATGGTGCCGATGGGTGCGCACGCGCGACGCCGGTGGTGGGATGGTGACCACCCATCACCGAGGACAGGACAGAGATGCCTCCACCAACGCCCTACCTCTCGTTCCCGGGTACCGCCAGGGCGGCCCTGACCTTCTACCAGGAAGTGTTCGGCGGCGAGGTGGTGCTGAACACGCTGGCGGACTTCGGCCGCGACGACGGCCCCTCCGACGCCGTGGCCCATGGCGAGCTCCGGGGGCCGGTCGCCGTGTCCGCCTCCGACGCCGCTCCTGGGGAACCCACCCTGCGCCTGGAGGGCGTGCTGTTCGCTCTGCTCGGGGCAGCCGAGCCGACCACGCTCGAAGCCTGGTTCGCCGCGCTCTGTGACGGCGGAACAGAGGTCGACCAGTTACAGCTGAGGCCTTGGGGCGCTCACGACGGACAGGTCACCGACAGGTTCGGCGTGCGTTGGCTCATCGGCTACGAGAGCTGAGGACGTCGGTCGACGTCGCGGCGTCTGCTCGCCGACGCGGCCCGAGCAGGAGCCGCAGCGACGACGAAGCGCCGCAGAGTCCGCCACCGCCGCGGACAAACGCCACGATTTCCCGCCATGGGCAACGGACCGGATCCGGAGACGGTCGGGCTGCGTAGGCTCGCACCGGAGCCTGCGCCGCGGCTCATTCCAGGACTGAGGTGTGAGGCTGTGCAGGTCAATGTGATCCAGGCGCAGGGCCTCACCCGGCGCTTCGGAGAGGTGGTCGCGGTCGACGCCCTCGACCTGCGGGTGAGCGAGGGTGAGGTCGTGGCGGTCCTGGGACCGAATGGAGCCGGTAAGACCACCACGTTGGAGATGCTTCTCGGCCTCCGGACGCCCACCGCCGGGACCGTGCGCGTCTTTGGTGGCGACCCCACCTCGGCTGCGGTCCGCGGCCGCGTCGGCGCGATGTTGCAGGACACCGACGCCCCCGAGAGCCTGACGGTGACCGAGATCGTCAACCTGGTCGCGTCGTACCACCCGTACCGGCTGCCGCTGGGAGAGGTGCTCGAACGAGCCACCCTGCAGCACCTCCGCCGGCGGCGGGTCACCCAGCTCTCGGGCGGGGAACGCCAGCGGCTCTCCTTCGCCCTGGCCATCGTCGGTGACCCCGACCTGCTGTACCTGGACGAGCCGACCGCCTCCCTCGACGTGGAGGCCCGCCGGGCGTTCTGGCGGCAGGTCGCCGACTTCGCCGCGCTGGGCAAGACCATCCTGTTCTCCACCCACAACCTGGAGGAGGCCGACCTCGCCGCCGGGCGGGTGGTCATCATCAACGCTGGCCGGATCCTCTCCGACGGAACCCCCCGTCAGCTGAAGGGCTTGCTGGTCGGGCGGACCCTCGAGCTGGTCACCGACGCTGACGACGCCGCGCTCGCCGCCCTGCCGGGGGTGCGAGGGATCGCCCTGCTGCCGGACGACAGAGAGACCGCGGACCGGCCGGGCGTGCGCCGGGTCAGGCTCCAGGCTGCCGCTGCGGAACCGCCGCTGCAGGCTCTGCTCGCCACCGGTCACCACGTGGAGGGGCTGATCGTCTCCGAGGCCACCCTTGAGGAGGCCTTCGTGCACCTCACGTCCCTCGGGCGGGACCGGTGACGCCCCCGGCCGAGCGCAGGCTGAGCCCCGGCGCGACCAAGACCGGTGGCCTGCCCGTCATGCTCGCCGTCCAGATCGGTTCCGAGGTGAACCGGTACCGGCGCATGCCGGAGTACTTCGTCGGCGTGGTCATCCTGCCCGTCATCCTGTTCGCGATGTTCGGTCTTCCCAACGCCGGCGACACCCTGCCGGGTGGCACGACCGTCGTAGCGATGATCTTCGTGTCCTTCGCCTGCTACGGAGTGGTCAGCCAGGCGCTGTTCTCCTTCGGCGCCGAGCTGGCAGCCGAGCGGCAGAAGGGCTGGCTGCGTCGGCTCCGGGCGACGCCGATGCCCATGTGGGTCTACTTCGTCGGCAAGCTGGCCATGAACCTCATCTTCACCCTCACCATCGTCGGTGCGATGGCGATCCTCGCCGAGGTAGCTGGGCAGGCGGGCTTCGCACCCTTGGAGCTGCTGCGGACCGGGGGAGTCCTGCTGCTGGGGACGCTCGCCTTCTCCCCGATGGGGTCGGCCGTCGCCTACCTCGTCCGGCCAAGAGCGGTGGCGACGATCGTCAACCTGGTCTTCCTGCCCCTGTCCTTCGCGTCGGGCTTCTTCTTCCCGCTGCGGCAGCTGCCGCAGGTGCTGCAGGACGCCGCCCCCTGGCTGCCGACCTACCACTTCGGTCAGCTGGCCCGGGACGCGATGGCCCCGGCCGTCGACGTGGAGGCGTACGGGGGCGCGGGCGTGGGCACCACCACGTTCCACCTGGCCGTCGTCCTCGCCTGGGGAGCGGTGTGCGCTGCTGCCACCGCCTGGGGCTACCGGCGGGAGGCCACGAGGGAGCGGAGCTAGGGCTCACCGGGGGTCGGCAGGTGTCGAAGAGGGAACTCGGTCTCTCGCTCCCGGCGGCTCCTCCTCGGTCCGCGGAGGTCCAGCGCGAGCAGCGCCAGACCGAGACAGATCGGGAGGTAGGTGAAGGCGTCCGCGGGCTGCCACGGCTCGCCGAACACGGCGAGCGACACGACGACGAGAAGGACCGGCTCTACGTAGCCCAGGACGCCGAACAGGGCGAACGGCAGCACCCGGCTCGCCGTCAGGTAGAGGGTGAACCCGCCTGCGCTGATCAGCCCGAGCAGCAGGAGACCGAGCACCAGGGCGGGCCGGTCGGTGAGCACGTCGAAGGACGGCTTCGCGAGCCAGACAGCGACGGTGAAGGGCAGCATCGCCGCGAGCTCCAGGAACGGGGCCCCGGTGGTGTTCAGTCCGAATGCGCGCCGGAGGACGAAGTACACCGGGAATCCGAGGGCCACGAGCAGGGTGGGCCAGCCGAGACCGCCGGTGAGGAGGACGGCGACACCCACCCCGACCGCTGCCGACAGCACGGCCAGGCCACGCAGGAGCGACAGCGACTCCCGGTACACCACAACGCCGACGAGGACCATGACCAGCGGCAGGACCAGGTACCCCAGGGACACCTCAAGGCCGTGGCCGGTCTGTGGCGCCCAGCCGAAGAGCCACAGCTGCGGGCCGAGGAGCAGCGCGTCGACCACGATCACGACGGCCAGATGTGGCTGCTCGCGACAGCGCCGGACGATCAGGGCGACATCAGTCCACGCCCCTAGCGCCACGAACAGCAACGCCAGAAAGGCCAGGGTCACCACGAGCCGGTAGCCCAGGATCTGTTCCGGATCGAGAGGCAGCAGCATCGGGGGCAGCACGAAGGTGCCGCCGAACAGGACGGAAGCACCCAGCGACGCCGCCACCCCGGACCGGCTGACCGCCGTCAGCTCGGGTGATCTGCTCATGGTCGCGTGCGCCTCTGATCGGTGGTGGTCGGAAACGTCGCGACGCGATGGGCAGCACGCCACGGCACGAGGCGACGCTGATGACAGCATCGTGGGAAACGGGAACCCCTGTCCCCGAGACCGCAGGACGAGACGAGCGCCCCGGCCGACCGATCGAGGCTCGCCGGTTCCGCGCAGGGCATGGGGCCTACGCTGTCGCTCGGAGGTTGCCGGATGAAGCTGACCAGAGCGGGTTCGCCGACACCAAGACAACGATGGTGGCGGCGGGGAGAAGAGCGCTGCCGTCGCTCCGCCACGGCCATGGGCTGGTCGAGGCGGTGACAGCGCCGGGACCGACACCCCTACCTACGCGACTTCGCCGCACGGCGCAGCTGCTGCACGACACTGTCCGCAGCCGGCTCTGGCCGATCCCCGCCTTCGGGGTCGCGGTGGCGGTGGCGCTGGGCTTCCTCATCCCTCACCTGGACGCCCGCGTCGATGCCAACCTCCCTGGGTGGCTGGACGTGGTGGCCTTCGGTGGTGATGCGGACGCGGCCAGGACGGTGCTCGATGCCGTCGCCAGCTCTCTGATCACGGTGACCTCGCTGACGTTCTCCCTGACCGTGGTGACCCTTCAGCTCGCCAGCAGCCAGTTCTCACCCCGTCTGCTGCGGACCTTCACCCAGGACCTGTTCGTCCAGGTCACTTTGGCGATCTTCCTGGCCACGTTCACCTTCTCGCTCACGGTGCTCCGCTCGGTGCGCTCCCCAGCCGAGAGCGCCGAGCCTTTCGTGCCACGGCTGGCTGTCACCAGCAGCTACCTGCTCGCGGTGGCGAGCGTGATGGGACTGGTGCTGTTCCTGGCTCACCTGGCCCGCCAGATCCGGGTCGAGACCATGCTGGACAAGGCCCACCGCGACGCCAGCGCCCTGCTCGCGGACACCCTCGGGTCCGACGACCAGCAAGCTTCCGTCGCTCCGGTCCCGCCGCCGGACGCTGAGACCCTGTGGGCCTGGACCTCAGGCTTCCTGCTGCGGGTCAACCACGACGCACTCCTCGAAGCAACCGACGAATCTGACCTGGTCGTCCGCCTCGACCGTCACGTCGGCAGCTTCGTGGTCCAAGGCACCCCGATCGGGCGCGTGTGGGCAACCACCGGCCATCCCGTGTCGACGACGACGCTGCAGGACCTGCAGGAGACCCTGGCTGGTGCGGTGCACCTGGGGCCCGAACGAACGTCGACCCAGGATCTGGGCTACGGGCTGCGCCAGCTCAGCGACGTCGCGATCAAGGCCCTGTCACCGGGGATCAATGACCCCACCACAGCCGTCCACGCCCTCGGCCACACCGCTGCCCTGCTCGCCGAGCTCTCCCGCTACGAGCTCGGTCCCCTGGTGCTGCACAACAAGGACGGAGAAGTCCGCGTGATGATCAGCCGACCCAGCTTCGCGGAGTTCCTCGACCTCGCCCTCACCCAAGCCCGCCGTTACGGCGAGGCGGACGGCGAGGTCCTCGGACGGCTGTACAGCCTCTTGGCCGACGTCGCCTGGAACGCCCGGGTGGAGTACCACCAGCCGATCCGCCACCAGCTCCAGCGTCTGCACCTGACCGTCGCAGCCCAGGACTTCGACGAGGAGCAGCGCAAGCAGCTCGACGGCTGGGCACGAGCGGTGGACCTTGCCCTCAGCGGCCGTCCGCGCCCGCGACAAGGCTCGCCGGGTCGAACGTGAAGTCGGTCCGCCACCCGAAGACCCCGACGGCCACGGCGAGCAGGAGCACCAGCGGGATGAGCACGCGCGCGGGCCGGTTCTTCGCTCGCCGAGCCGTGGCCATGGCGACCCCCATCCACGTCGGGAGGTGTCAGCGACGGGGATTCAGCGCAGTGCTGGTCGCCACGGGGAACCTGACACGCCCTCCGAGCGGCAGCCGTGAGAGACCAAGCGCCTGGTTGAGCGGTGGTCGAGCTCGGCAGGTGCCGGATGAGGGCCGCTGTCTACGCTCTTCAGCTGCCGGTCGATGCCGCGCGTTGGGCGTAGTGTGGTGTTCCTGCGGTCGTCCCCGGGGCGGCCGCGCCGGTTGAGGGTTTCTCGGTCGGTCAGGGGGTCAGACAGCCGACCTTCGCGGCTCGGTACACCTATCGCGCGTGCTGCACGCGTACCAGAGGACCTGTCGTGACTGACGCCGCACCCCTCAAACCCCCATCCGATCCCGTCGCGGCTGCACCGCTACCAGCCGTTCCGGTCGGCGTTCTCGCCGAGCTGGGCAAGCTCGTCCACGCAAGCGACGACGGATCACTGAGCCGGGTGCTGCAGCGGATCGCCGATCTGGCGCAACAGCTGATACCGGAGCTGGTGGAGGTGTCGGTCACCTTGGTCCAGGACAGCGAAGCGCGGTCGGTGGTGTTCACCGGCGAGCTCGCCGTTGTCCTCGATGAGCGACAGTACGCGGCGGGTTTCGGTCCCTGTCTGGACGCTGCCGCGTCCGGCAGCACGGTCGCCGTCGACACCGCTGATCCCGGCACCGCCTACCCCGACTTCAGCAGGTCGGCCGCTGAGCACGGGATCACTCGGGTCCTCGCCGTGGGGCTGCCGATCGCCCAGGGGACCATCGGCGCCCTCAACATGTTCTCGGACGCCGCCCAGCCCTTCACGCCGGCTTCGGTCGTCCTGGCCGAGGCTTTCGCCAGCTACTCCGCCGTGGCCGTGGCCAACGCCGCCCTCTACGACGCGGCGGTCACGGAGGTTGAGCAGATGCACGCCGCCCTCCGCAGCCGCGCCGTGATCGAGCAAGCCAAGGGCATGCTCATGACCACTGAGCGCTGCACGGCTGAGGAGGCCTTTCTCCTGCTCGCCCGGGCCTCCCAGCATCGCAACCGCAAGCTCCACGATGTCGCCGTTGATCTGGTCGCGCGGCTCTCTGCACCGATCGAGGCGGGTCAGGGCGGCGGTGTCGCACCGGGTGATGGTCCCAGGACGACGTCGATCAGGGCGTGAGCGCTGGGGGGGCAGCCCGCGCCCGCCGGTTCGAACCGGTTGGACGAGACAGACCAGTCTCTCCATGAGGTCGCGATCCGCGGTGTGGTAGGCCTCGGACACACCGCGATCCGCAGGGCAGCCCGCGCATCAGGAAGGACCCGTGACCTTGTCACCCAACCCTGCCGCTACCGACGGCTCAGCAAGCGGCACCCGATCAGCACCGACCATGACCCAAGGGAGAACGCTGCTGTTCGCACTGGCGGGCGGCGCAGCGGTCGGCAACCTGTACTGGGCTCAGCCGCTGCTCGAGGAGATCGCCGGCGGACTCGGCGTCCCGCGCTCGGTGGCCGGGCTGATGGTCACGGTCACCCAGGTCGGCTACGCCGTCGGGATCTTCTTCCTGGTACCGCTGGGGGACCTGCTGAACCGGCGCCGGCTCATCCCGACGGTGCTGGGTGCTTCCGGTCTCGCCCTGGCCGCCGCTGCCGCCGCGCCGAGCTGGGTGGCGCTGTTCGTGGCCTTGCTGCTCGTCGGCGTGACCGCCGTCGGCGCCCAGCTCCTCATCCCCTTGGCCAGCGAGCTCGCCGCGTCTGGCGAGCGTGGCCGGGTGGTCGGCACCATCGCCTCCGGGGTCCTGGTCGGCATCCTGTTGTCCCGCACGATCAGCGGCATCGTGGCCCACCTGTTCGGCTGGCGGGCCATCTACGCCCTTGCCGCCGTTGCCGCATGGGTGCTGGCGGTCGTGCTGGCCCGGGCGATCCCCGCCTTGCCGCCTCGGCCGGCGATGCGCTATCCGGCGTTGCTGCGGTCGGTGTTCACCGCCGTCGGCGCTCACCGGGCGGTGCCGGTCACCCTGGTGCTCGGCGCGGCCACCTTCGGCACCTTCACCCTGTTCTGGACGGCCCTGACCTTTCTCCTGACCGCGGCGCCGTTCTCCTACTCCGTCTCCACGATCGGGCTCGTCGGCCTCGCTGGCCTGGCCGGTGCGCTGATCGCGCGCCGTGCCGGTCGGTTGCACGACCGGGGACTCTCCGTGCCCGTGACCGGTGGGGCGTTGGGCTTGGCCCTGGTGTCCCTCGTCATCGCCGGACTCGGCCAGACCTCGATCGTCGTCCTGTTGATCGCGGTCGTGGCGTTCGACATCGCCACCCAGGCCAGCCTGCTGCTCAACCAGACCCGGCTGCTCAGCATCGACCCTGCCGCACGCAGCCGGCTGAACACCGCCTTCGTCACCGGCAACTTCATCGGCGGCGCCGTCGGCTCCGCCCTCGCCGGGCTGCTCTGGTACACCGGCGGCTGGACCGCGGTGGTTCTCGGTGGCATCGGAGCCCTCACCCTTGCCCTGCTCGTCTGGGGCACGAACCGCCGGACTCTCGGCAGCGCGACGAGCGCTTAGCCTCCCTCGAGAGACAGACCTCAGCGAGGCGTCCGTCAGGGCAGTCCTCCCGCCACGTCCTCGAGCCAACCCTCGTGGTGCGCCTGCAGCCCTTGACCGAGCACTTGCATTTTGCAAGTATGCCGCATGAGCCTCTTCATCACCTGCCCGGTCAAGAGCGTCGAGCGCGCGACTGCCTTCTACACGGCCCTCGGCTGGACCCTGAACGCTGCCATGTCCGACGACAACGTGTCGTGCTTCGCGATCGCTCCGGAGCAGTACGTCATGCTCGGCAGCCTCGAGATGTACGCGAGCGTCGGCGGAGTCGAGGAGTTGATCGGTGCACCCCACACGCCCTCGAAGGTCACGGTCTCGTTCGACCTGGGCAGTCGTGAGGCAGTCGACGCACTCATCGACCGCGCCGGCGCCGCCGGCGGGCGGGTTGGTAACACCGACGACTACCCCTTCATGTACCAGCGCCAGTTCGACGACCTCGACGGCTACCACTACTCACCGTTCTGGATGAAGCCGGACACCGATCCGACCGCGTGAGCGACCTCGCCGCGGCCCTCGACATCGTCGGAGCACGATGGGCCCTGCTCATCGTGGAAGCGCTGCTCGACGGGCCGCAGCGCTACGGCGACCTGCAGCGCGACCTCGGCGTGCCGACGAACATGCTCGCGACGCGCCTGCGCGAGCTCGAGGCGGCCGGCGTGCTGTTCCGCCTTCCCCTTCGACACAACACCCGGGCCTATGCGCTCACCGAGCGCGGGCTCGCCTTGCGCGAGGCGATCGTCTCGCTCGGCGACTGGGGCAAGAACGACGCGTGATGGATGCAGGGCAGGGGTTGGCTTCAGGCCAGCACCTCGCGAAGCCTGGCCGCGAACGCCCCCGGCTGGCCGGGGAAGTCGCCCTCGGCGCTGGTGAAGCCGGCGTGGTGGCCGGGGGAGACGTCCACCTCGCGGCCCAGACGCTGAGCCAGGCCGCATCCGCCGCGTGCGGCGACCTCCTGGCCGGAGTCCGCTCCGACCGCCACCCGCACACGGTTCCCGAGGGCGGCGAGCGCGGCGAAGGCCGCTGCTCCCATCGGGTTGGCGAAGGCCAGGAGGGCGGGCCGGTCGGGCGTCGCGCTGGACAGGTCGCCGTACACGTCGTGGTGGATGATGTCCTCACCCTCACCGACGGTGTCAGTCGTGACGATGGGCTCGTCGATCCTCCAGCGCCTTTGTCAAGATCGCTGATCGGGCACGGCGGTCACGCCGACCAGCAGCAAGTCCCCGAACAGCGCCACCCAGCTCGGCGCGGCGGCAGAGCAGCTGACCCCTCGTTGGGGGACGCACGCACTAGCGGCGGCGTACTGGTGCACCCTCTGCATCCAGCGTCACCATGAAGGCCGCGCTATCTGTATCAGCCGATTGTCGGGTTGATAGCGGGTGACGTCACTGAAGCGTCGTCGTGATCGACCGTTCCACAGCAGGGTCATCAACCCGCCCACAAAGGGGTCGGACAACCCGCGTCCGGCGGTGCACACCGGGGTCCGTAGGGTCGATCCATGCAGACACGTGCACTCGGCAATGACACCGTCGGCCGCGTCGAGGTCGGGGCGGTCGGGCTCGGCCTGATGACCTTCGACCAGACCGGCCACCAGCCCCGCGAGCAGCTGCTCGACACGGTGCGCGCCGCGCTTGACGCCGGCGTCACCCTCTTCGACACCGCCGACGCCTACGGGCCCGGCCAGGAGCTCGGCCCCGACGCCCAGGGCGAGAACGAGAAGCTCATCGCCTCGATCCTCGACGAGATGGGCGTCCGCGACCGTGTGCTCCTGGCCACCAAGGGCGGCGCGTTCCGCACCGAGGGCGGCGGCTGGGACCACGACGGACGGCCTGAGCACCTCTACCAGGCGGTCGACGCCAGCCTGTCGCGGCTCGGGGTCGAGCAGATCGCGCTGTGGCAGCACCACCGCCCCGATCCCAAGGTCGACTACGCCGAGACCATCGGAGCGCTAACCGAGATCGCTGCCAGCGGCAAGGTGCAGATGATCGGTCTGTCCAACGCCGACCCCGCCCAGATCCGGGCGGCGCACGAGGCACTGGGCGACAGCCTGGTCAGCGTGCAGAACCAGTTCAGCCCGAAGTTCCGCAGCAGCCGGCCCGAGATCGAGGTCTGCACCGAGCTCGGCCTCGCGTTCTTGGCCTGGAGCCCGCTCGGCGGGCTGTCGGACGCCAAGGAGCTGGCCACCCAGCACCCAGCCTTTCAGCAGGTGGCCGAGGCCCGCGGCGTGAGCGCCCAGCAGGTGGCGCTGGCCTGGGAGCTGGCCCAGTCGCCCGTGGTCATCCCGATCCCGGGGGCCAAGCGGCCGCAGTCGATTCTCGACTCCGCCGCGGCCGCGGACCTCGAGCTGTCCCCGGACGAGCTGACCGCGCTCGACCAGGAGTGAGCTCCGCCGGGCCGCTTTCGTGTGTATCGGTCGAGGCTGCCCATCGCGTTCGACCACCCGTGCACCGTGCCACGACATCCGCACGGACTAGGGCCGCGCTTCGCGAGGCAGGTTCACGGAGTGAACAGCGATGGGGTGGGCGATGTGCGGGTCCTGCCGGCGACGCGGCGTGCGACGACCAGGGTGGCGGCGAAGTGCGCCAGCCAGAGCTGGCCTCACGCAGTTGCCGAAGGAGGACTCCGGCTGATCGGAGCCCTGACAGCTTGAGCTGGTGGGGCCAGGCGCTGTCGCCAGCGTCCCCTCGATGAACCGGACGTACTCCAACTGGTCGTCGTAGCCGAGCGAATCCGGTACCGGGAGGCCGCGGTTGTCGAGATGCGCCAGGAGAGCTGGACCGTGGGTGTCCACGGCTTCCAAGGGCGGCGGATCACGCCGCTCTGGACCTGTAAGAGCCTCTTGACTGGCACGGCCCGACCGTAGCCCGGGGCGTCGAGCCGAATGACTGAGGTCCTGGTGCCTCACCGATGATCGACTCTCGCCGGGAACACGCAGGGGCCGACCTTCCTGCGTGACGCACCCAGTAGCCGGCCGGCTAACGACGCGTTCTGCGGTTGGCAGAGGCCCGGGCGATCAGCATCGCCTGGGGATCCTTCTCGTCGCCGCGAGCAGCACGGACCACCCGGCAGGTCTCGTGCAGGCCTGCCGACCGCAGGTGCGCGGCGACCTCGTCGACGTCGAACAGGTGTCGGTACAGCCGCACCTCGTGGCCGAATCGGCGGTAGGTCGGCGCGAGGTCGTGGGTGCCGACGCCGGACTGGAAGGCGACCAGGACGTAACCCCCTGCATGCAGTACGCGCGCAGCCTCGGCGAAGAGGTGCGGCAGTCGGCCGGGTGGGGTGTGAATGGTGGAGTACCACAGAAGCACGCCGGCGAAGGTGTCGGCGCGGTAGGGCAGGTCGCTGATGGAGGCGACGGCGAAAGTCAGCTCGGGGTGGGCGCGGCGGGCGGCGGCGATCATGCCTGAGGAGACGTCCACACCCTCGACGGTGCACCCGCGATCGGCGAGGTGACGGGTGATCCGCCCCGTGCCGCAGCCAGCGTCCAGGACGCGCCCGGAGCCTGTCTCCGTCACCATGGCGACGAAGTCGCTCAGCACGGCCAGATCGAGGTCCGCCTCGGCTCGGGTATCGGGCAGGTGGGTGGCGTAGTCGGCCGCCACCGTGTCGTAGGCGCTGCTCACGACGGCGTAGTCGCCAGGTGGCTGGGCCCCAGCTTCACGCTGCCTCTCGTTCACGCCTGTCACCCTCTCGCAGGGGAGCTCAACCAGCCAAAGCCCCTTCACCCAGTCGTCGACCTCGTGCGTAAGCGCACGCACTGGCCGACCATCGTGGGGAAGCACGTCCGTGGCCGACCGTGCTGCGAAACCCAGGCGATAAGGCGTCCGCCGCCTACACCTGTTCAGGGCGCAGACGCCGTGACCACTGTCACCGGCAAGTCGAAGGTGCGCATCACCTCACGAGGGAGATCATGTCTGAGCCATCGAGACCTGCCCTTCGGAAGCTCGACAGGATGATCTCGTCGTAGGCACGTCGGGCCAACGCAGCCCAACGGCTTCGAGCGGGTTGGGGTCCGGGGTAGCTCACAGGGTCCGATCCTCATCCGCCGAGGTCGGGCGGGGCGGGGTGAACACCCAGTAGCGGTAGAGGAGGAAGTTCCAGACAGTCGACACCGCTACTACCGCGACCTTCGCCACCATGTACCGGTCGCCCACGTGCCCGACGGCCGTCACCACCGTGAGCGTGACCACGTAGTTCGCCAGGACCAATGAGCCGTATCGCCAGGCGTGCTGCGTCAACCCCCACGAGCCCCGGGACGACATCGCGGCCCGGTTGAGCGCGAAATTCACCACCACGGCGGCGCAGAAGGCCACCGAGGTCGCGACGCCGAGAGGAACCCCGTAAGACTCGTGGAGAAGGCTGAGCAGTCCCAGGTCGACGACCACCGTGAGGCCGCCGACGACGACGTAGGAGAACAGCTGACGTTGCAGTCGCGGCCTAGGCACCGATGGCGACCGGCTGTCCGTGAGTCGGGGAGGTGTTTCGCGCTCAGACATGTCCCTCCCCATCGCTGCGGTTCCGATGTTGACCTGCGTGACCGGTAAACGGCCTCGCGGGCGCGGCTGCCTCTAGACACCCGCGCCGAGTACGTCCGCCGCTGGCGGTGGTGCTGGACAGCCGCGGTTGGCGTCCGGGGCGCACCGCTTCATCGCGGACGTCCAGGGAGACTCCACGACGGGCGGACAGATCCAGCGGCTCTCTCACGTCCCGACCGGGACGTAGAGGTCGAAGAGTCCGATGTTCATCATCTGGTATTGGTCCACCGGCATGCGCGGGTACGGGATCTGGCCGTCCTGGTACACGTACGCGACCTCCGCGGGGTCGGCGGCGTTGACGGTCGCGTTCTCGTCGTCGAATCGGACCGGGAGGTGGACCGCGGCCTGGAAGCGCCCCGCCCCGAGGTAGTCGACGAGGTACGCGCCCCAGTAGTCGCCGGCGATGTAGCGGATCTGCCGCGACTCGAGCTCGCTGACGATCCGCTTGGCGTCGGCGTCGGGGTCGGTCCACTCCCAGCCGGCCTGCTGGTGCACCACGGGAACGCAGAACAGGAGCGCCCAGGCCGTCGGCACGCTGATCACGAGCCACGCCGAGCTCCGGACGCGCTCCGGGATCAGCAACAGCCAGGCCCCCAACCCCATCAGCAGCTCCGGAAGGAACGGCAGGGCGTACCGCCCGTCCGCAATGTTGCTGAGCGGGGCGTACAGCGCGAGGACCGGGAAGGCCAGCACCCCGGCTACCAGGATCGGCAGCGCCTGGAGGCCCTTGCGGATGACCAGCAGCACCATCCCGGCGACCGCTCCGGTGATCAGCAGGACTGCGACCCCGGCAGCCACCGGGTCGGGACCGACCCAGTCGTCACCCAGCTCGTTGCGCAGGCCGAACGCTCGCGGGAGCAGCTGGGCGAGGAACCTGATGATGCGCTCGGAGTAGGTCGCTTCCACCACCGGCGTGGCTGATGCCGGCAGGCCGTTCTGCGCCATGAACAGCAGCCAAGGGCTGACTCCGAGCACCCCGCCGGCGGCGAGCGGCAGCCACCACCGGCGCAGCGCCCGCCGGCGGTACAGCGTGGGCGCGATCAACGCCAGCAGCGCGACCGTGCCGAAGATCGGGTGGCTCCAGGTCGCGAAGCCGGTGGCGAACCCGGCGAGGGCCGCTGTCCGGCCCAGGCGTTGTTCCGTGCGCATCGCGTGGCACGCCAGCGCGAGCGCGGCGATCAGCGCGATGTAGCCGCTCGTATAGCCCATGTAGGGGCGCAGGAACAAGATCGTCACCGCTCCAGAGGTGGTCCAGCCGATGAGCGCCAGTGCCGCGGCCGGTACCCGGCCGAACATCGGCCGCGCCAACCGGAACAGGGCATAGGCGGCGACCGCGGACAGCGCGGTGGGCACGATGCGCAGCGGCCACGCGCCGCCCCAGAACGCTAGGAACGGTGCGATGAGGTAGGTCTCGGTGGTCCCGCCGTAGTCGTTCCCCGCCACGATCAGGCGAAACTTTCCTCGAAGGACCTCGTACGCCTGCAGGCCCGTGACCCCCTCGTCGGCATTCATCCGGACCAGCGGTGTGTGCACCAGCCACACCCTGATCAGCACCCCGATCACCACCGCCGGAACGCACGCGAGCAGCAGTCGACGGGTCGAGACCCCCGCTCGACGGGTCGACACCCCGGTGCGGCGGTCCGACTCGGGGTCGGTAATCACCGACATTCAGTGGTCCTTCGGTAGTGTGCGAGCGCATCAGGCTATCTGCCCCGACGCCGGCCTGCCGTCCCGACAGGCGACCGACCCGACCATCGTCAAGGAGCAGCCAGGTGGCAGACCGCGCGCCAGCCCCGGGCTCAGAGCCGCCCGCCGCCGATGAGGTCTCCGCCTACTTCCGCACCCGGCTCGCCCCGAACGCCCACCGCACCGCAGTGTGGAACCACCTCTGCGCCTACCTGCAGCGCTGGATTCCTGCCGACGCCGCCGTCTTGGAGCTGGGCGCCGGGTGGTGCGACTTCGCGAACACCATCACGGCACGGCGAGTGGTGGCCATGGACCTGGACACCACCGTGCGGACTGCCGCTGCCGAGCACGTCCAGGCCGAGGTGGGGGACTGCACCGATCTGTCGCGCTTCGAGACCGGCTCGTTCGACGTGGTCTTCGCCTCCAACCTGCTCGAGCACCTGGAGCGACCTGCGACCGCCCTGCTGCTCGCTGAGTCGGCCCGGGTGCTGCGCTCGGGCGGGATCCTCATGTTGCTGCAACCGAACTTCCGGCTGAACCCCGGCGGGTACTTCGATGACTACACCCATGTCGCCATCTACACCGACCGGTCGTTGGCCGACTACCTGCGGTCGCAGGACTGGCGCCCCGTCCGGGTGTTCCCACGGTTCCTCCCGCTGACGTTGAACAGCAAGGGCTCGGCCTTGACGTTTCTGGTGCCCTGGTACCTGCGGTCTCCCATCAAGCCATTGGCCGGTCAGATGCTGTTGATTGCCACCCCGGGGGGCGACCATGTGGAACGGTAAGACGGTGTCGGTGGTGCTGCCGACCTACAACGAGAAGGACAGCATCGCCGAGACCATCAGAGCCTTCGACAAGCTCGGCGTCGTCGATGACATCCTGGTGGTCAACAACAACGCGGCCGAGGGAACCTCGGACGAGGTCGCCCTGACCACGGCCCGCGAGGTGCTTGAGCCCCGGCAGGGCTACGGCGCAGCGATTCGTCGCGGTCTTGCCGAGGTGGACACGGACCTCATCTGCATCTGCGAGCCCGACGGCACCTTCGACCCGCGAGACCTGATGAAACTACTGGCCTTCACCGAGGACTGCGACCTCGTGATCGGGTCACGGACCGTGTCCACCTTCATCTGGGACGGCGCCAACATGGGCCGTTTCCTCCGGTGGGGCAACTGGGCTGTCGCCAAGACCATCGAGGTGCTCTTCAACACCTCCTACCTCAGCGATGTCGGCTGTACGTTTCGCGTCCTCTCGCGTGACCTGGTATCCGGGCTGCTGCGCGACTCCCGCGTCCACGGTTCGGCCTTCGGGCTCGAGATGTTGATGCTCGCCATCGTCGCTCGGGACTCCGTCGTGCAGATCCCGGTGAACTACCACCCGCGGGTCGGCACGTCGGCCGTCACCGGAGACACCGGCACCGCCATCCGTCTCGGCCTCCTGATGCTCCGGATGGTGCTGGCGATGCGCGTCCGTCCGCCGCGCCGCCCACAGCGACTGACAAGCCGTCGCAGCAAAGAGCAGGCTGCGCCGTCAGGAGCGCTGTGGACCTCCTCGAACCGGTCGGAGGATGGCTCGCTCGGTCGCTAGCACGAGCGTGCGCCGACAGCTCCGCCCGATCGCGCCGACCGGCGGGCGCGTTGACGATCAGTTGCTGGACACCGTTGCGTTGGCTGGCCTCTGATCCCCTGTGCTCAGTCCTTACCAATCAGCCAACAGACTAAGGACGCGCGTCACGGGTTACCACGAGCACGCGGCGAGGCACCACCATCTCGGCAACTTCCGACGATCAGCACGGACTCCGGAGGGAGCAAGGAACATCCGCCAGTAGCCATTTGCACCCGCGTGCACGACATCCCCAGCAGCCGACCGCAGTGCGGGAAGCACCCAGCAAGCCTGAGCGCCCGCCTGCAGCTCTTCGATGCCGTCCCAGCGATCGTCACCCGTGCTGGCGCCGAGGTCATCGGGTCCGAGGAAGAAGGTGGACGACCTCGAGATCGCCGTAGCCGAGTACATCGACTGGTTCAACCACCGCCGCCTCCACGGCGAGATCGGTCTCGTTCCACCAGTCGAGTTCGAAGAACAGCACTACGCTCGAAACACCGGCACGGCAAACGCCGAACCGGCACTAGAGAGCCTCCACTGAACCCGGAACGAGACACTTCTGACTGCGATGTGATTACCGGCAGGCACGCTGATGCCCGTGCCAACTCCCGAGCTGGTGACGGCCCGCCGTGCCCGATGGCTGGTCGTGATAACGATTTTGCCGCAAGAACGAGCAACGGGGGACGACCTCCAGTGGTGATAGCCGGTAACACCGTGTGGTAGAAGAGGGTATGGATAATCTGGGGTCTAGTTGCCTGGGAACACCGTGATCGTCCGCGCACGTGTTGCCTCCGTGCTCGTCCTTCTGACCGTGATCGTGCCGACGGTTGGTGTGGTGACGGCTACCGCGGCGGCGCCCAGACCGGGCTGCGGCTACGGCGACAGCAATCACGCCCATCAGGCCGCGCCGGGTCAGGACCCACTGAACCTTCGACCCGGCGGAGGCGCCGGCGACCCGAATCACCCGCACACTGCCCCGCCCGGCCAGGCTCCCGTGACCGGTGGCGATCAGAGTGGGCCCATGCGTGGCTGTCGCGCCGACACCAGCCGCCCTGCCAATGCGGCGTTCGTCCCGTCAGCCCTCAGCGTGCGGGGCGCCGCGTAGGTTCTCTGCCCGACGACACTCGACGCCTGTTCGTACAGGGCCGGCTCAGCGGTGAAGGTGCGGTCATTGGCCGACTTTCATTCACCCAGTTGAGCAATTCCGGTCTCTTGCGCTTCACAGCGAAGGCGACTTGTCTGAAACTAGAAGCAGTAGGCACGGTCGAGGTAAGCGGCGCAGTTCTCAAGGGTCGGACCGCAGCCGGGACAGTGCTCAGACAGAGCCCCGCTGGGTGGTGGGCTTTCGGTTGGTTCTCGTTGCCTACCGTGCCGTCGTGATGGCGGCCATGGGATCAGTATCGCTGGTCGGTTGGAGGAGGGCCATGGAGGTCTCGGAGAGGTAGCGGCGGTCGCTGACCTGCCATTCGGCTTGGCCCGGGCCTCGGTCTGGGTACGGCCATAAAAGTAGACCCGTCGACTGGTGCCGTCGGGATTCTCGAGTCGGGCGGTGACGCCGTAGCGGCCGTCTGCTCGCCTCGTGCTGCGCGGGGTCATAGTTCCTCCGGTTCTTGCGAACCAAAGGCCTGGAGGAGAGTCCGGTGGTCAACTCTCATGTGGAGTGGTTGTCAGCCCGGTTGTCAGAACCCTCGCTGAGGGGCGGGAACCGATGTTCGCCACCCCTCAACGATGCTCTGACCAGGCCATTCACTGGTCGGGCTGACAGGATTTGAACCTGCGACCCCTTGACCCCCAGTCAAGTGCGCTACCAAGCTGCGCCACAGCCCGTGGATCGGCCACCGGAACGGCGCGACCACGAGGGAAGAGCCTACTGCACCCGGGCGGCGCTGCCGCAACCGACTCGGTCGACGGACGCCGGACGAGGCCGGCGGGTCCGGGCGGGCATGCTGGGACGCCACGACCTCCCGCGACAGCTCCGGACCGCACGCTCGCGGCCCAAGGGTGCGGGTGGACCAGAAGGGCGAGATGGCGCAGAAGCAGAAGGCCCCGCGGCAGGCGAAAGACCCCTACGCCCAGCGGAGCAAGGAACTCGGCTCCGCGGTCCAGCGGCTGCGCGGCTGGGTGGGGTCGGACCCCTCCCGGCTGCCCGAGCTGGGCGACGCGCTCGTCGCCCTCACCGGACACCGCCTCCGTGGCCACGAGTACGCCGCGGCAGGCGCCGACGCGCAGGACTCGGTCAAGCAGGCGGCGCAGCTGCTGACCGCCGGCGGCGCCGTCGGTGCGTACACCGAGGCTGTCGACGCCGGCCGCTACGTGACGGCCGTGGTGCAGCTGGCCAGCGTGCAGTCGGGGTTGGGTCTGGCCGAGGCCGCCGGGCGCACCGTCGCGTCGCTCGACGACCTCCACGAGCAGTTCCTGGCGCTGCGCCTCGATCTGCCTCTCGAGCCCGAGGTGGTCGTCCGAGCCCTGCTGTGCACGGCGGGAGCCGCCCTGGCCGGTGGCGACGTCGCCACCGCAGGGTCGAGCGCCGACGAGGCCCTGCGGCGGCTCGTCGCGGCGGGACTCGACACCGACCCTGACGCTGCCTACCTGGCCCTCGACGTCGACCGGCTCGTCGCCGACACGCGCTGGGCCGCGAACCGACCCTCGGAGTCCCTGGCGCTGCTGCACCGGGCGCGTGATCGCTGGGCCGCAGTGGTCGACGGCCGGCTCGACGCTCCGGCCGGCCTCAGCCCGTCGCTGGTCGCCCGGCTCGCCGCACCGGCTCCTCTCCTGCACCGGGACCTGGCTGACCGGCTGGTCGCGACCCAGGAGGTGGACCTAGGCCTGGTCACCCGCCGCGCGCTCGTCGACCTGCTGCGCCGGCTCGAGGGCCGTACCGGGACCCCGACCCAGCGGCCCCTGGCCACCGCGCTGGCTGACCTGGCCGCGGACCTGCTCGCCAGCGACCGGGTGGACGAGGCCGAGGAGTCCTCGGCCGCGGCACTGGCCGCGCTAGGCACCCGAGGCGAGGTCAGCTGGCCGGTGGTCGTCCGGGCGCAGGTCCTGGGTCGCACGGGTCGGCCGGCCGAAGCGGTGTCGCTGCTGCGGGAGCGACCGCTGCCGGAGGCCGCCGCCGCCCTGACCGGCCTGGTGCTGCACACCCTGGCCCAGTGCCAGCGGGCGTCGGGGGAGACGCAAGCGGCCGAGGAGAGCGAGCAGGACCGGGACCGCGTGGTACGCCAGCTCGGGCTGCAGCACTTGGACCAGCTGGTCGACCACACCCGCGGTGTCCTCAGCCGCGGAAGCGCGCCGGTCAGCTGGCCGTCGTCACGGGCTCACGGTCTGGGACCGGCTGACGGGCGTGGCGGCAGACGCCGGACGCCACCCCCGCGGTCGCTCCGGAGCCCGGCACCGACGACTGGCTGGGTGCGGAGCGCAGCGAGGCCCACCGGGCCGAGGAGCGGCGCGCCGCCGACGCTCGGGAGGAAGCCGCGCGCCGGGAGGAGACGGAGCGTCAGCGAGCCGCAGCCGCCGCCCAGGAGGCCGAACGGGAGGCGGCACGACAGCTCGCCGAGCAGCAGGCCGAGGAGTCGCGTCGGGCCGCCGCCGAAGAGGCGGAACGGCAGGAGACCAAGCGGCGCCGCCAGGAGCGGCTGGAGGCCCACCGGCTGGAGGCGGAGCGCCGAGCCGCCGAGGAGCGGCCCAGGGGAGGTCAGCCCGGAGGAGGTCAGCCCCGAGGAGGTCGGCCCGGAGCCCGTGAGCGGCGGGCCCGATCCGCTGGACCTGGCCCGGCAGGCCTGGCAGCAGGCTCGAGCGGCCGGGGACCGGCGTACCGCCCGGGACGCGGCCGACCGGCTGGTCGAGGTGCTCCGGCCCCGCGTGGAGGCCGATCCCGGTCAGCACGGCCCCTTGTTGCAGCAGGTCCTGTCGGAGCTGGCGGGGCTGCGGATGCGGGGCGGTGACCTGCGTGGAGCCCGGGCGGCCAGCAGGGAGGCCCGCGAGCTGGGTCGCCGCATCGGGCGCTGAGTTCTCCCGGTCCTTGCCCTAGCCCCACCCGGGCACCATGCTCACTGCATGGCCAAGAAGAGGATCAAGGTCCGCTCCCACGTCTCCAGCAAGCCGGCGCACACCCGCTCGGTGCCGATCGGTGACTACGGGTTCCTGAGTGACGGTGAGGTCTCCGCCCTGGTCTCGCCGGGTGGCTCCATCGACTGGATGTGCCTCCCGCGGTTCGACTCGCCGAGCGCGTTCGGGCACGTCCTCGGCAAGCTGGCCGGTTCCTTCCGGGTGGCGCCGGACGAGATCACCGTCCCGGGCGACCGCCGCTACCTGCCGGGGACCATGATCCTGGAGACGAGCTGGGGGACCCCGACGGGCTGGATCATCGTGCGCGACGCCCTCCTCATCGGGCCCTGGCGCCACGACGACCACCGGTCGAACACCCACCAGCGGACGCCGGTCGACTACGAGGCCGAGCACGTCCTGCTCCGAACCATCCGGTGCGTCTCGGGCGAGGTGCAGACCATCGTCGACTGCGAGCCGGTGATGGACTACGGCCGGTCCCCGGTGAGCTGGAGCTACACCGAACACGGCTACCACCAGGGCGTCGGGCGCGCCGAGGCCTCGGACCTGGAGCTGCGGCTCACCTCGGACATGCGGCTCGGCTTCGAGGGCGGTCGGGCCGGGGCGCGGACGCTGCTCAAGGAGGGTGACGTGCGCTACATCGCCCTGAGCTGGGGCGGCGTCGAGCCGCCGATGGACTACCAGGAGGCCTACAGCCGCCAGGTCTGGACGGCCCACCACTGGCAGCACTGGCTGGCCCGCGGCGACTTCCCGGACCACCCGTGGCGCAGCTACCTCCAGCGCAGCGCCCTCACGCTGAAGGGGCTCACCTACACCCCGACCGGGGCGATCGCCGCAGCCGGCAGCACCTCGCTGCCCGAGACCCCGGGAGGGAGCCGCAACTACGACTACCGCTACACCTGGATCCGCGACGCCACGTTCGCCCTCTGGGGGATGTACTCCCTCGGCTTCGACTGGGAGGCGGTCGACTTCTTCTCCTTCATCGCCGACCTCGCCAGCCGCGACGAGGAGCTGCAGATCATGTACGGGATCGGCGGTGAGCGCGAGCTGACCGAGCAGGAGCTCGACCACCTGCCGGGGTACGCCGGCTCGCGGCCGGTGCGGATCGGCAACGCCGCCTACGCCCAGCGCCAGCACGACGTGTGGGGTGCGCTGCTGGACTCGGTGTACCTGCACTCCAAGGCCGCCGACCACCTCGACGGCCGGATCTGGCCGATCCTCGACAAGCAGGTCACCCAGGCGCTCAAGCACTGGCGCGAGCCCGACGCGGGGATCTGGGAGGTGCGGGGGGAGCTCCAGCACTTCACGTCGTCGAAGATCATGTGCTGGGTCGCCGTCGACCGCGGCGCCCGGCTCGCCCGCGAGACCGGTGAGCCCGGCAAGGCCGCCGAGTGGGAGCTGGCCGCGCAGGAGATCAAGGACGACATCCTGGACAACGGCGTGGACGAGCGGGGCGTGCTCACCCAGCACTACGGCACCAAGGCCCTCGACGCCTCGCTGCTCCTGGCGCCCCTGCTGCGGTTCCTGCCGCCGGACGACCCCCGCATCCGCGCGACCGTCCTCGCCATCGCCGACGAGCTGACGGTCCACGGCCTCGTCCTGCGCTACCGGGTCGAGGAGACCGACGACGGGTTCAGCGGCGAGGAGGGCAGCTTCACGATCTGCTCCTTCTGGTTGGTCTCGGCCCTGTGCGAGATCGGGGAGTACGAGAAGGCCCGCAAGCTCTGTGCCAAGCTGCTCTCCTTCGCCGGACCGTTGGAGCTCTACGGTGAGGAGATCGACCCCCACACCGGTCAGCACCTCGGCAACTTCCCTCAGGCCTTCACCCACCTCGCCCTCATCAACGCCGTCATGCACGTCATCCGGCTCGAGGCCGCGCAGGACCCCGGGGACACCGGCTCCTGGGCAGGGGCGACCGAGGGCGGGCGGTAGGGGCCACTAGCGTGGCGCCATGAGCGCTGAGACCTGGGTGCCGCCCGGCGCCGGCGTCCCCGAGCTGCGGGAGGCGGCGACGGCCTGCCGGGGGTGCGAGCTCTGGGAGCCCGCCACCCAGGTCGTGTTCTCGGCCGGCAACCCGTCGGCTCCGCTGATGCTGGTGGGGGAGCAGCCAGGGGACCAGGAGGACCGCCGCGGGATCCCCTTCGTCGGGCCTGCCGGTCAGCTCCTGCAGCGTGCGCTGGCCGAGGCCGGCATCGAGGTGTCGGACGTGTACGTCACCAACGCCGTCAAGCACTTCCGGTTCACCACGCAGGGCAAACGGCGCATCCACGCCACCCCCCAGGCCAGCCACATCCTGGCTTGCCGCCCGTGGCTGCAGGCCGAGGTCGCCGAGGTCGACCCGCGACTCGTCGATCGCCCTGGGCGCCACGGCGGCGAAGTCGATGCTCGGGCCCGACTTCCGGGTCACCCGTCAGCGGGGCATGGTGCTCGACCTGCCCGCACCGTTCGGACCGCGGCCGGTGCTGGCCACCGCTCACCCCTCGGCGGTCCTGCGCACCGAGCCGGGCCCCCCGCAGGACGAGGCTTTTCACGGCCTGGTGGCCGACCTGAGGACCGCAGCCGCCGCGGCTCGCGGCTGAGCACCTTCCGCGGCACCGCGCGTCGGGCACGACGCCCCGCGCCCTGTGCGAGAGTGTTGACACGTCAAGCGAACCGCGGGCAGTCGACTCTCGTCAGGATGAGTGAGCCGTGTGCGCGTCGCCGCTGGCCCTGACGAAGGAGAACACCGTGTTCAGCTCGATCGGCGATCTTCCCCTGCACCCCCTCGTCCTGCACGCGGCCGTGCTCGGGCTGCCCGTCACCCTGCTGCTCGCCGTGCTGTTCGCCGTGCCCCGGACGCGGAGCTGGGCTCGCTGGCCCCTCGCCGTGGCCGGGGTCGGGTCGCTCGGTGCGGTGTTCGTCGCCCGGGAGAGCGGTCAGGCTCTGGCGCAGGTGCTGCTCGCGAACGAGGCCCTGGGCGGAGAGGCGGCCACCCTGGTGGCCCGGCACAGCGACCTCGCCGACCAGCTGCTCTGGATCACGATCCCGCTCGCGTTGGTGACGGTGGCCTCGGCGCTCCTGGTCAGCCGCGTCGGCGGCACGTCCGAGTCGACGAGGAGGCCGCGGTCGCGACCGGGCCCTGCTCGCCGTGCTCCTGGTCCTCGCGGCCGTGGCAGCCTTCTGGGTCTACCGGGTCGGGGACGTCGGGGCGACGGCCGTCTGGAATCCCACGGGCACCCAGGACTACTCCTCGCCGGCCGCTGAATCCTTTCAGCAACGACAATTCCGGAAGAATGGCCGCGAAAAGCGCTCCCGGCGCGCTCTTGTTCGTTCGTGTTCCGCACATTTCGGTCGTCTGCCCACTGATCTCTGACCACCTTCGATCCTGTGGGCGGCCAGACGCCCCCGGCCCAGCAGTGGTCGCGTCCCACTCACCTCGGGGTCTCTCCTAACCGGATCGAGGGCCCTGCCGAGCGCCTCTCGAGGCGTGACCTTCGTCACATTGGCAACGATCCGATCACAGCTCGATCACAGGTCAGACAGGCGGGCGCAGGACCTTCGACCCGTTCGAGCCGGAGACAAGTCCCGGTCGTCGAGGCCCTTCGACCGTGGGGAGCGCCGCTGGCGCACCCTAGGGTTGAGCACAGACCTCCTACCGTCGGGGATGGGCCAGGTCGACCACAAGGGATTTCTTGATGAATTCCTTGTCCTCACCCCCATTTCGAGGAGACTCCGTGCCACGCAAACTTTGGGCTGCCAGCGCAACACTCGCACTCGTCGGTGGACTGCTGGGCACGGCGCCCGTTGAGGCCGACGCCGCGGCACCTTCGCGAATCAACAGTGTGCGGGCCACCCCGGGTCCCGGCGCCGGCCAGGTCACCTTCCGCTGGAGCACCGAGGGCAGGAACACCTCGGCGTTCAAGATCGAGACCGGTCTGACCAGCTTCAGCAAGAGCGCCTCCTCCCCGCTGCCCACCAGCGGCCGTCGCGCCAAGGTCTTCACGGTGGACAAGTCGCGTCGCTCGGTGACGTTGACGGCGGACCAGGTCCGCGCGGCCGGCGCCTCCGTGCAGTCCGGCAACCACCTCTACTTCCGCTTCTCCGCCGTCAACGGCTCGGCCACCCGGGCCTACCCGAAGCTGCAGGCCGTCCTGCCGAAGCCGGCAACCCCCGCGGGTTCGACGGTGCTGCGGATGGCCACCTACAACGTCCGTTCGGCCAAGGCCACCTCCGACAAGCGGAAGTGGCTGAGCCGGGCGGGCGACGTCGCCCGCGAGATCAAGGGCGCGAACCCGGGCATCGTGGCGCTGCAGGAGCTCGGTCCCGGTCGTGCCGACGGCCGCGACGGCGTCACCACGGGAACCATCCGGCAGACCACCAGCCTGGTCCGGTCCCTGCGCAGCGTGGGCGCGGGCAAGTACCGCCTGGTGCGGGAGACCCCCTACGTGGCGCCGGGCACCACCCACGGCACCCAGGGCACACGGATCCTCTACGACACGACCCGCTACTCCCTGATCAGCAGCTGCCCGGAGAAGACCGGTCGACGCAACTACAGCGCCAGCTGCTCGATGGACCTCCCCAAGCTCAGCGGCGACAGCCGGAGCCGGATCCGTAGCGCTGCCTATGCCCGGCTGCAGGACCGGCGGAGCGGTGTCCGGCTGTGGGTGGCGTCAGTGCACCTCGACGAGCGGCACAGCCGCAACCTGGGCCGGGAACGGGCGTACGACGACCTCCGCAACCGGCAGATCGCGGCCGTCCACGCGCGGATCGCCCGGCTGAACACCAGCAGGGACCGGGTCATCATCGCCGGCGACATCAACTCCTGGCAGAACAACAAGGGCGGCAACGGCCCGCACGACCGCATCATCGGGGCCGGCTTCGCCGACACCTCCTCGGCCCTGACCCGGGTCAACGCCCAGTATCCGACGATCAACCACTACAAGTCCCGGCTGACCCCCTCGTCCCTCGGCGTGGGCACCCGCATCGACGTGATCCTGGTCAAGGGCGCGAAGGGGACCCGCCGGTTCGAGAACGTGACCCGCGTCGTCGACGCCGACCGCCCCTCGGACCACAACCTGGTTCTCAGCGACATCGTCCTCTGACCGCTGCACCGCTGGGCTCGAACCCCAGCATCTGATACCAGGACCCACGGGCCTGGACCGGCACTGCCGGTCCAGGCCCGTCGTGCGTCAGCCGTCCGCCGCGCTCAGGTGATAGATCAGCGTCTGCTCGGGGTCGATGATCGGAGCCATCAGCCCAGCACTGGCCAGGACGGCACCGCTCAGGGTGACCCCACGGGGGCCACCGTCGCCCACCCGGAGGTGGGGCGGGTGCTGGTGGAGGCCGCTGTACTCATCCTGCTGACCGGGGCGCAGCCCCCACCAGGCCGGCATCTGGAGGCCGCGCGGGCCGGCTCCGTGCAGCACCGGCACGACGTGGTAACGGCGTCGGGGATCGAGACCGGGGATCCGCATCCGGCCGGGTGAGCTGACGTCGGACCGCGCGAGGGAGACGAGGGCGAAGATCGCCTCCCGGGCATCGGGGGCGACGACGCCGTAGCCGGACCAGGTGGGGTCGGGGAAGTCGAGGCGGACGAGGTCACCGGCGAGCAGCAGACCGCGGTGCTGCTTGAAGAAGCGCGATCCACTCGCCCAGCTCGTCGAGCTCGTCCTCGCTGGCCCGCGCGAGGTCCCACTCGATCCCGAGGTGGCCGAAGATCGCGGTCGCCGGCGCGGAAGCCCGAGGTCGTGCACGCGTCCCGTGGTGTGCGAGCGGCCTGACGCGATGTGGGCGCCCATCAGCTCCGGCGGGATGAGCTGCGTCGTCCAGCGGTGCATCTGCTGCCGCTCGAGCGGGTCGATGCAGTCCGAGACCCACACGCGGTCCGTCCGCTCCAGGACGCCGAGGTCCACCCGCGCTCCGCCCGAGGAGCAGGACTCGATCTCCAGGCCCGGGATGAGCGGCCTTGAGCTCGTCGACCAGCCGGTAGAAGGCCTCCGTCTGCTCGTGCACGCCCGGCCGGCCGCGCGGGCGCGGTGCCGGCGTCGACGAGGTCGCGGTTGTGGTCCCACTTGATGTAGCCGATGCGCGTACTCGTCGAGGATCGCCAGGATCGGTCGCGGACGTAGGCGTAGCACTCGGGGATGCCGAGGTTGATCACCTGCTGGTGGCGCGACTCCACCGGCGGACGGCCGCCGGTCGCATGATCCAGTCCGGGTGGGCTCGCGCGACGTCGGAGTCGAGCGTTGACCATCTCGGGCTCGAACCACAGACCGAACTCCATGCCGAGCTCGTGTCACCCGGTCGACCAGGGGGTGCAGCCCGTCCGGCCACACGTCGGGGGAGACCGTCCAGTCACCCAGGCCGGAGTGGTCGTCGCGACGGCTGCCGAACCAGCCGTCGTCGAGGACGTAGCGCTCGACGCCGAGGGCGGCCGCCCGCTCGGCGAGGTCCAGGAGCCGCTCGAGGTCGTGGTCGAAGTAGACGGCCTCCCACACGTTGAGCGTGACCGGCCGGTCGGGGCTCGGGTGCGCGGGCGGGCGCGGAGGTACCGGTGGAAGCGGCGGGCCACCGGGTCGAGGCCGTCTCCGTAGCTGCCGTAGAGCCACGGCGTGGTGTAGGTCTCCCCGCGTGCCGAGCCGGAGCTCTCCGGGCAGCAGCAGCTCCCCGCCGCCGATGACCTGCTGCGCCGGTGAAGAGCCGCTCCGCGTAGTGGGTGTGGTTGCCGCTCCACCCGGTGTGGACCGCCCACACCTCGCCGGCGGCGAACCCGAAGCCGGGGACGCCGACGTGGAGCACCGTGGCGGCGTCCGGTCCGGTGCGGCCCTTGCGGCCCTCGCGCAGGTGGGTGCCGACCGTGCAGCTCGCGTCGCTGCGGCGTCCGCTCCTTGCCCCACCGGCCGGCGAAGTCGAGGATCTCGCGACCGACCTGCGGGACGGGCAGCGCGAGGACACAGTCATCGACCTGGTAGGCGTCCTCGGCGAGGTTGGTCAGGCGGGCCTGCAGGCGGAGCAACCCGCTCGGCTCCAGGGCGATCTCCACGGTGAGAGCGAGCTGCGCCTCGTCGTCGGTGGCGTCGACCTCCACCCGGCCGGGGCCGGCCGTGTGAAGCGCCCACCCGCCCGGCTGCGGCTCCACCTCGCCGCCGTCGACCCGCACTGCGGTCGAGGCGAACTTCGGTGACCAGTCCCGGCCCTGCCGAGACCCCGAGAGGCCGGGTCGTCCCACCCATCCGGTCCAGTGCTCGGGTAGCAGGGCCACCCGCACGCGGCTCGTCGACCTCGTTGTTGCTCGTCAAGGGGCGGGCGGCCCGGAGCAGCTCCTGCACGTCCTCGCGCCCGATCTCGCCGAGGTCAGCCCCCCAGTGGACCACGGCCGGCAGCCGAGCGTCGGTGACGTCGAGCAGCAGGCTGACTCCTCTGGCTCGCAGGTGGACGCAGGCGTCAGCGGACGTCATGAAGGACCTCTCGGATCAGGGGATCAGGGGTGCGAAGGAACCGACGAGGAGGCGGAAGCGGCGAGGTCGTCGAGCGAGCCGGCCGCGCATCCGCAGGAGCGCCGGATGATCAGGTGCATGGGGAAGGACTCGTGGTTCTCCGCCGGCCGTTCCGCGGCGAGCAGCCTCTGCACGGCGCGGGTGGCCATCTCGCGCACCGGCTGACGCGCGACGGTCATCGGCGGCCAGGCGTACTCCGCCTCCACGGTGCCATCGAAGGCGACCACGGCCACATCCTCGGGAACGCGCAACCGGAGGTCGCGGGCCGCGCGGAGGACGCCGACGCCCTGCAGGTCGGAGCTGGCGAAGATGGCGGCCGGCGGGTTCCGTGCCGCGAGGAGCCGGTGCGCTGCGGCGTAGCCCCCTTCCCGGGTGAACGGTCCGCGCGCGATCGGCCCGTCCGGCAGGCCGGCGGCTCGGGTCGCCGCCTGCCAGCCCGTCTCGCGCGCATCGCTCCCCGGACGTCCCTCACCCAGCACGAGGGCCACGAGGTCATGACCGTGCATCTCGATCAGGTGCTCGACCACGAGCCGGGACCCACCCACGGCGTCGCAGCCGAGGGTGGCGTAGCCCGGCATCGGCATGGCGCGGTCGATGACCACCGAGGCGATGCCGTACCGGCGCAGGCGCGCCAAGGCCTCGGCCGGCTCGTCCCCGCTGGCCAGCAGCAACCCGTCCACCTGCCGACCGATCAGGTCGTCGAGGGACCGGCTCTCGGCAGCCGGGTCAGCGTGAGAGTTGGCGATCAGGACCGCGTAGCCGACGGCCGCCGCCTCGGTCTGGATGGCCAGCGCGAGCTCTCCGAAGAACGGGTTCACGATGTCGGAGACGACCAGCCCGATCGTCTGGGTGGAGCCGATCTTCAGGGCTCGGGCGCTGAGGTTCGGCCGGTACCCGAGGAGCTCGATGGCGCGCCGGACCCGCTCCGCCGTCGGCTCGGCCACCGACCGCGGACCGTTGTTGACCACGTAGCTCACGACCGCCGAGCTGACCCCGGCGTAGCGGGCCACGTCATCCCGCGTGACGCGACGCGGGGTCGCGGTGCCACGGTGGTCAGCCACGGCGGGCTCCACCGAAGTGGGCTGGCACGTTCGTCATCGTCTCGCCCCCTGGTCCCATGCCCGAGTGTCGTCTGAATCTACAGCAGTGGATCCCGTACCCGTCAACCACTGGTCTTCCCTGGTGGGAGTCGAGTTTGTGGCGCCAAGCCGCGATCTACACGTTGACAATGTGCGGCAACCCAAGCACGATGCGACAGTCGGCGGGGCTTCGACGCCCTGTCACTGAGGCCACATTCAAGGAGGAATGGCATGACAGAGTTGAAGGACGCCACGACCGGACGATCGATCAGCCGCCGAGGGTTCCTGGGAAGCGTCGGGCTGGCTGCGGCCGCGGTCGGCTCGGGTGCGGTGCTCACCGCCTGCGGCAGCGGGCAGGGTGCGGGCCCGGCAGGAGGGACGGGCGGGGCCGGAGGCAGCGGTGGCGGAGCTGGTGGGACCATCACCTGGGGCTCCTGGGCCAACCCTGGCGAGGGTGAGCGGTTCAAGCAGTACTCCAAGGACTACGCCGCCAAGAACGGCGGGTCGGTCACCTGGCAGCAGGTGGTGGGCGACTACCAGGCCAAGATCTTGACCCAGCTGGCTGGCGGCAGCGCCCCCGACGCCTTCTACGTGGGTGACAGCTCGATGGCGCCGCTGATCGCCTCGGGCAAGCTCGTGGACCTGACCGAGTTCCTGAACTCCCCGGAGTCGGCTACGAAGCCGGACTCCACCTTCGAAGGGCTCATGCAGTGGTGCAAGGGCGAGGACGGTGGGCTGTACGGGGTTCCTGTCGACTGCAACCCGAAGGTGTTCTGGTTCAACAAGGGCCTGCTGGAGGAGGCGGGGGTGACCACCAACCCGGCCCAGGCCTTCGAGGGCGGCACCTGGAACCAGGCGGCGCTCGACGACCTGCTCAACAAGGTCAAGGGCACCGGCAAGCGGGGCATGGTCGTCGAGGCGAACTGGTTCGACATCGCCAGCCTGATCACGACCTTCGGCGGCACCGCCTTCGACGATGAGAAGGCCGTCTTCGACGAGGACGAGCGAGCCCTCGAGGTGCTGCGGTGGCTGTTCGACCACTTCAAGGCCGAGACGATCACCTACGGCGGTTCGCTGCCGAAGGGCCAGGGGGTCGACGCCCTCTTCTACGGCGGCCAGCTGGCGACCATCCAGTACGGCCGGTGGATCCTGCCCAACCTGAAGAAGCTCACGAAGCTCCAGTTCGACATCGCCCCGATGCCGTCCGACACCGGCAACGAGGTCAAGCCCGTCGCCGTCTACACCGCGGCGATGGCGGTCAACACCGACGCCAAGGACAAGGACGCCGCCCTGAGGTTCATGTCCAACTACGTCAGCGCCGAAGGGCAGCGGGCCCGGCTGGCGGGTGGCGGGAACGCCGTTCCGTCGACCGAGGGCCTGGATGAGGTCGTCACCGAGGGTGGGCTGCCCGAGCACGGCCAGTACTTCCTGGAGGTGGCGAAGGCGGGCTACGCCATCCCGCTGGTGATCGCGCGCAAGGCGAAGGTCTCCACCAACCTGGGCACCGAGATCGACAAGACCATCAAGGGCGGCGCCGACGCGGACACCTTCGCGAACAAGATCGCGGCGTTCATCAACGCGGAAGAGTGACCGTGGCCACCGTCGTGCAGGACGTCAAGCCGGCCCCGGACGCGCTCCTACCGCCCCGGCACACGGCTGCAGTCAAGCGGAGACACCGCCGGGACGCCGGCGTCGCCTTCGGCTTCCTGGCTCCTCAGCTGGTCGGCCTGATCGTGTTCATGGTCGGTCCGCTGATCTTCGCCCTCATCCTGGCGTTCTCGAACTGGGACGGGTTCGGGACGCGCTCCTTCGCGGGCTTCGCCAACTTCCAGTGGGTGTTCACCGACCCCCAGATGCTCACCTCGATGCGCAACACGGTCTGGTTCACCATCCTGCAGGTTCCCGGTCTGATGCTGGCGGGCTTCATCACGGCGTTCCTGCTGCAGAAGGTGGGGCGGGTGAAGAACATCTATCGGATCTTCTTCTTCGCCCCGGTGGTGACCTCCACCATCGCGGTCTCGGCCATCTGGCTCTGGCTGCTCAACCCGGAGCTGTCTCCGATCAACAACGCCCTGCTGAGCGTGGGCATCGTGGCGCCCGACTGGCTGCAGAACCCGCGGACGGTGATCCCCGCCTTTGCCGTGGTCAGCATCTGGCAGGGACTGGGCTACATGATGGTGATGTTCATGGCCGGCCTGGAGAACGTCCCGAAGTCGCTGCTCGAGGCCGCCGACATCGACGGCGCCAGTGAGTGGCAGAAGCTGCGGAGAATCACCCTGCCGCTGCTGTCACCCACGATCTTGTTCCTGTCCATCACCGGCATCATCGGCTCGTTCCAGGTGTTCGACTACATCTACTTCTTCCTGGAGACCACAGCGCCGTCGTCGGCACGGACCATCGTGTACGAGATCGTCCAGATCGCGTTCCGCGAGTTCAACTTCGGACGCGGCGCGGCCCTCGCGGTCGTCTTGTTCCTCATCCTGTTGGCGGTCACCGGCATCCAGCTGCTCGCCCAGAAGAGATGGGTCCACTACACAGAATGACCATCGCAACCGACATCACGACGCGGGCTCTCGAAACCACAGCGCACGAGAAGCACCCGCCGCAGGACAGAAAGCCGTTCAAGTGGTCCAGGGTCCCGCTGCACCTGGTCCTCACCGCGGGTGCCATCCTCATGGGCCTGCCCTTCTTCTGGATGTTGCTCTCCTCGTTCAAGCCGCTCGAGGAGATCTTCATCCGGCCACCCAAGCTGTTCCCGATGGCCCCGACGGTCACGAACTACGAGACGGCCTTCGACACGGGGAACTTCGTCCCCGCCTTCATCAACAGCTTCTACATCGCCACCGTCGTCACCGTGGTGTCGCTGTTGACCTGCGCCATGGCGGCCTACGCGTTCGCCCGGCTGAGGTTCCCGGGCAACAACATCCTGTTCGCCATCTTCCTGGCCACCATGATGGTCCCGGTGCAGCTGACGATCATCCCGCTCTACATCATCCTGGGCGAGCTGCGGTGGGTGGACACCCACCTGGCGCTCATCGTCCCGGCCGCGCTGTTCAACGCCTTCGGCGTCTTCCTGCTCCGGCAGTACGTCCGAGGCATCCCGATCGAGCTCGAGGAGGCCGCAGCCATCGACGGGGCCAACCGGGTCAAGATCTTCATCACCATGATCTTGCCCCTGCTCAAGACGCCGATGGTGGCGCTGGGGATCTTCATCTTCCTCGGCCAGTGGAACAACTTCTTCTACCCGCTGATCTTCCTGAACAGCGACCGGTTGTTCACCCTGCCGTTGTGGGTCAACCAGTTCAAGGGTGCCTACTCCTCGGACTGGGGTGGGCTGATGGCGGCGACGTCGCTGGCCGCGGTGCCGTTCCTGATCATCTTCATCATCGCCCAGCGGCAGATCGTGGAGGGCATCGCCCTCTCGGGGTCGAAGACGTAGTTCCCGTCGAGGGTCAAGCGTCCAGCGCCGGTGGTGGCCTCCCACCGGCGCTGGCGTTCCCTCGCGGTGCCCGATCACGGACGACAGGGGTGAGGAGCAGGATGAGCAGCGCCGGGTCAGGGCCCGCGACGCAGCGGTTCCAGCCACCGGTCCGGCCTCCGCTGCGCGAGCTGGTCATCGCCTGCCTCTGCGCCACCGTGGGCACGCTGGAGCTCGTCGCCTGGGTCACCTTCAACCTGCCCGACTTCGTCGCGCACGCCGGTGGCATCCTCATCGCCCTGGCGGTCGGTATCGGCGTCTGGTGCCTGCTCCGGATGCGTGCCCAGCGCTGGGTGGTCTACCTCGATGCCGACTCCCTCACCATCGCGCGTGGGTCGAGGAGGCAACAAGTGCCCTGGGCCGAGATCACCACCACGGAGGTAGCCGGCTCCCGCCTGCTCATCCACGGCCGGTCACGTCGACCGGTCCACACCCTCCAGCTCAGTCCCGGGACGCTCGGCGCGCCCTACCTCGCCGAGCTGATCGGGGCGATCGACCAGCGCCTGGCCCAGCACCGGCAACCGTGAGCCGTTCGCCTCGTGGTGCGGTCAGCGGCGCGCTTCCCCACAAGCAGACTCAACGGAAAGGTCACACATGAAGATCGGCGTCATCGGAACCGGGCAGTTCGCCAGGAGCTTTCTCGCCCTGTGGCAGCTGCACCCCGACGTCGAGGAGGTGTACGTCACCGACCTCGTGCCCGAGCGGGCGGCCGAGCACGTCGAGCGCCACGGCCTCGCCGGGAGCTTCGCCACCATCGAGGAGCTGCTGGCCTCCGACGTCGACTCGGTCGCCGTCATGACCCAGCGCTGGACGCACGGCCCGATCGTGCTGCAGGCGCTGGACGCCGGCAAGAACGTCTACTCCGCCGTCCCGATGGCCATCAGCGTCGAGGAGATCGAGGCGATCGTGAGGAAGGTCGAGGAGACCGGCCTGATCTACATGATGGGGGAGACCAGCTACTACAACCCCGCCGTGGTCTGGGCCCGGGAGCAGGTCGCCCAAGGCGCCTTCGGGCGGGTGTTCTACTCCGAGGGCGACTATCTCCACGACATGGACAACGGCTTCTACGCCGCCTACCAGTACAGCGGGGGCGTGGACTGGAAGCCCACCGCCAGCTACCCGCCCATGCTCTACCCGACCCACGCCATCGGCGGTGTGCTCGGCGCCCTGCCGACCTACGCCACCTCGGTGAGCTGCATCGGCATCCGCGACGACCGGGGCGACGGCGTCTTCGACCGCGAGGTCTCGCGCTGGGAGAACGACTTCTCCAACATGACGTCGCTGATCGAGTTCGCCGACGGCGGCACCATGCGCCACAACGAGTTCCGCCGCCTCGGCTACTGGCAGGGTCATGAGTCCCGCTTCCGGTTCTACGGCACCGAGCAGGTCTTCGAGCAGAGCGGCCACGGCGCCACCCTGAGCGTCAAGACCGAGGGCGAGGACTACGCCAAGGGCGAGACCCGCGACATCAGCGAGCTCTTCTACACCCACGGCGGGCAAGTCCCGGAGGGGTTCGGCGACGTCGACCCGGCCCTGATGCAGAGCTTCAGCTCGGGCACGGCACCGGTGCACAACCGCTCCCGGCTGCCGAAGGAGTTCGAGGGCGCCCACAACGGGCACGAGGGCAGCCACCACTTCCTGGCCGACGACTTCGTCCGCGCCGTCACCACGAAGACGCATCCGCCGGTGAACGCCTGGAAGGCGGCACGCTTCACCCTGCCCGGGGTGGTGGCCTGGGACTCCGCCCGTCAAGGCGGCGCGCGGCTGCCCGTGCCGGACTTCGGCGAGGGTCCCGGCGACCCCGGCTGGGGTTAGCCGGCGACGAGGCCGGTCCCGGGGCCGTCAGCCGTTGGCGATGGCCGCCGGGCCGTCCTCGCGCCGGATGTCGATGACGTGCCCGGTCTGGCCCGACAGCAGGACGTCGAGCGACTGGCGGGCGACCGCCTCCGAGCTCAGCAGGGTGCCGGCCGGCTCTTCTCCGAAGGCCTTGGTGCGCATCGGAGTGGAGGTCCGCTCAGGGTTGATGCAGTTGACGCGGATCTGGCTGCCGGCCCACTCATCGGCCAGGGCCTGGGTGAGGTTGACCACCGCCGCCTTGGCCGAGGAGTAGAGGGAGTAGCCCGAGCGGCCGCGGGTGTAGGAGGAGGAGGTGAACAGCAGCAGCGAGCCCTGCGTCTCGGCCAGGTGCGGCTGGAACTCCTGGGCGATGAAGATCGGCGCCAGGTAGTTCACGTCGGTAGAGGCGTAGATCGTCTCCTCGCTGGTCTCCGTCAGCTCACCCCGCGGCAGGACGCCGGCCGTGTTGACCACGAAGTCGATGCGGCCGGTCTCAGCGAGGACCTCCGCGGCCGCGGCGGCGATGTCGGAGCGCCGCTCGACGTGGGTGCCCGTGCCCGAGCGTGAGTAGGTGCGCACCTCGGCGCCGTAGCGCCGGGCCAGGTCGGCGATGTCGGCGCCGATGCCGTAGGACCCGCCGAACACGACGAGGGTCCGGCCCTCGAGCCCCGCCCGGTACTGCTCGTCGGTCAGGGACTGCGGGACGTCGGCGGAGGTCAGCTGGAAGAGCTTGTCGGCGATGTAGACGTCGATCGGCTCGGTGACCTTCATGTTGCGCTCGTGGCCGGGCACCACCGCGATGTCGACCTCCGGCAGATAGCGCAGCACCACGGTGCAGTCGTCGGTGGCGGTGAAGTTCGGGTCCCGACCGGCGATCGCGTAGGCCTCGCGGATGGTGGACAACCGGAAGGACTGCGGGGTCTGACCCCGGCGCAGGAGGTGACGCGGCAGCACGTCGGCGATGGTCTCGGCGGTCTCGGCGACCTGGATGACGGTGTCCGCGGACGGGATCGCGGTGTCGACGGCACGGTGGTCCCGGAGCGCCTCGACGTTCGCCGCGATGATCGTCTGCGACACCAGCGGGCGGACGGCGTCGTGCAGCAGCACGTTGCACTCCTGCTCGCCGAGTGCGGCCAGGGCGGTCGCGGTGGTGTCGTTGCGGGTGCCCGCTCCTTCGAGGATCTGGGTGACCTTGTCGTAGCCCCCACCGCGGACGATGGCGCGCACCTCGTCGAGGAAACCCGGGGTCATCAGGACGAGGATCTCGTCGATCAGCGGGGACTGCTGCATCGCGGCGATGGTGTGCTCGATGATGGGCTTGCCGGCGATCTTGATGAGCTGCTTGGGGATGCTGAGCCCCACCCGGGTTCCGGTCCCGCCCGCCAGCACGACCGCCACGTTGCGCAATCTCGTCACCGGCGCCACTGTACCGTCCTGGTACCGCCGACCTGGGAGCCGTGACGGCGCCCGGAGCGGGGACGAGGTCAACCGAGGGAGGGAGCTGGTCATGGTCAAGGTGTCGGTCGTCGTGCCGGTGTACAACCCGGGGCGCTTCCTCAAGCCGTGCGTCGACTCCCTGCTGAAGCAGACGCTGCCGCCGGGGGAGCTGGAGGTCGTCTTCGTCGACGACGGGTCGAGCGACGAGTCGCCCGCCTACCTCGACGAGGTGGCCGCGGCCTATCCCCACGTCACGGTGATCCACCAGGAGAACTCCGGGTGGCCCGGGCAGCCGAGGAACGTGGGCATCGGGGCTTCGAGCGGGGAGTACCTCTTCTTCTGCGACCACGACGACTGGTTCGAGCCCGACGCCCTGCAGCGGCTGTACGAGTTCGCCCAGACCAACGCGTCCGACGTCGTGCTGCCCAAGATGGGCGGGCTGGGGCGGCCCGTCCCGCACCACGTGTTCAGCCACACGCGGGCGAAGGTCACCCTGTCCAACTCCCCGATCATGGACAGCCTGACCCCGCACAAGCTGTTCCGCCGCGCGTTCCTGGACCAGCACCACATCCGCTTCCCCGAGGGCAAGCGCCGGCTGGAGGACCACCTCTTCGTCGTCACCGCCTACCTGCTGGCCGAGCGCATCGGGATCTACGCCGACTCCACCTGCTACATCCACATCGCCCCGGAGGACGCCTCCAACGCCGGGTTCCGCAAGATCGACTGGGAGGGCTACTTCGACAACCTCGCGGAGGCGATCGAGGTGGTGGTCCAGCACACCGAGCCGGGTCCGCTGCGTGACCGCATCTTCCGTCGGTGGCTGCAGGTCGAGATGGTCAAGCGGCTGAACGGCCGCCGTCTGGTGCAGATGGACCGCGAGGAGGCGGCCAGCCTCTTCCGCCACGCCTCCCGCATCGCCGCGCGCTACTTCGGCCCGGGCGTCGTCGCCCTGGTCTCGCCGCTCTCCCGCCCGGTAGCCGCCGCCGTCATCGCCGGCGACGGGGCGGAGGTGCGTCGGCTGGCCGAGGCGACCGCCCGGTGGACGGTCCAGGCGAGCCTGCTGCAGGCGGGCTGGTCCGGCCGGAGCCTGCAGATCAGTGGCACGGTGACCCTGACCGACACCGTCCCCCTCCCGGAGCTTCAGCTGGAGCCGGTGGAGCTGTCCGAGCACGCCTCCCGCGCCGACGGCGGTCCGGAGGCCCGGTTTGCCGCCCTGTTCGGTGACCTCGCCCCGGCTGAGCTCGAGGCCGGGTACGACGGCGCCAAGCTGGTGCTGGACGTGACCGAACGGAAGACAGGCACCCGCTGGCCGGTGCCGGCCACCCTGCACCGTTCCGGGCTGACGGCGGCGTTCACCGCCGACATCGACCCGGAGACCGTGGCCAACGGCCAACCGCTCCGGCGGGGCTATTGGGACGTGTACGTGCAGTTCAACGTCCTCGGGCTCAACCAGCGCCGACGGCTCGTCCTGACTCCCGAGCGACAGCCGGGCGAGGCCACCGTCCCGCAAGGGGACGAGCCGCCCGTCACCGCGGCCTACTTCACCGAGCAGACCTCCACCCTCGCCCTGGACGTGGGGCTGCGGAAGCAGAAGCACCTGCGCTGGCCGAAGCCCCCGGCCATCGCGACGCCGGCACCAGAGGCGGAGGTGGCACGCGGGACCCGCGGCTGAGCCTGCTGCGCCGCCCCCGGCGGCACCGCCCGTGCCGCCGCCCCCGACCACCGCTCCGGTACCGCCAGCTCCCGCGGATGACGGTGCCGACTCCTCGGCGCGGCGCCGGGGAGCCCGGCGGCTGCGACGAGCGCTGGGGTCCCGCTAGCCGCCGCGGTGCGCCCGGCAAGCCCCCGGGGATGGCCGCGCCGTACCCCGGCTAGGGGTCCGGCTCCCGGTACGCTTCCGCGCGACAGGGCTTCACGAGCGGGACGACCGCCTTGACGAGTTCGCGACGGAACGGTTGGTTCATGCCACATCTGGAGAGCACCACACGCACGCGTCGGCGGGTGGTGGAGGTCCTCGTCGACGCCACGATCGTGGTGGTGGCCCTCGTGGGCGTCATGGGCCTGCTCGAGGAGTCTCGCTGGGGCCTGGTGTGGTCGGCGCTCGGCCTCGTCGGGACGGCCGCCCAGCTGGCCCAGACCCGACTCGATCGAGGGCCACGCTGGAGCCCGCTGGGCCGCGCCCAGGTGATGCGTGCCCTCGTGCTGAGCGCAGCCGCCGTCGCCCTGGTCAGCCTGGGACCAGGCGCTGCGAGCCAGGCGGTCGGAGCCGGTCTGGGGGCCAGCGTGCTGGTCGGCTCGCTGGTCGCGGAGCCGTTCGTCGCCCGTGCCGTGCGTTTCCGGGTTCCGGTGGCCTCGGGGCTGCCCGGGCTCCCGCCGCCGCCGGCTCCCCGCGACCTGGGCGCCCCGGCGGTGGTGGCCAGCTGCGGGGCCGCTGCGGTCGGCCTGCTGCTCGCCTGGGTGCAGGTCTCGGCCTGGTGGTGGCTGCCGGTGTGCCTGCTCGCCGTGGCCCCGGTCGCGGTGCTGGCGATCACGGGCCGAGCCAAGATCGCCTTCGCCCGGCGGATCCGGGCGCAGGTCCCGCTGGCCGTCGCGGAGTACGCGCCCGAGTTCGTGCTCTACACCGCCCGGCCGGACGACGCGTCCTACCAGGTGATGATGTGGCTGCCCTACCTGCAGCGGTCCGGCCTCCGGTTCCTGGTCGTGACGCGCAACGGCGTCCCCGCCCGAGCCCTGGCCGCCCTGACCGACGTGCCGGTGGTCGAGGCGCGCGGCATGGCCCACCTCGAGGCCCTGATGGTGCCGTCGCTCAAGGCGGCGTTCTACGTCAACGCCTCCTCCGGCAACGGGGCCTTGGTGCGTTTCCAGCACCTCACGCACGTCTACCTCGGTCACGGTGACTCCGACAAGCCGCCCTCCTACAACCCCACGCACGCGATGTACGACCAGATCTTCGCCGCCGGCCCGGCCGCCACCCGCCGCTACGCAGCTCACGGTGTGCGCATCCCGGAGGAGAAGTTCCGGGTCGTCGGACGGCCCCAGGTGGAGAGCGTGCACCAGGTGACGCCCCCGGTGGGCGCCGTCGCCGAGCCCGTGGTCCTCTATGCACCGACCTGGCGCGGGCACGTGGAGGAGACGATGCTCTCGTCGCTGAGCTCGGGGGAGCGGATCGTGGACGCGCTCCTGGCGCGCGGCGCCACGGTGGTCTTTCGACCGCACCCCTTCAGCTACGACTTCCCCGAGGACGCGGCGGTCATCGCCCGCATCCAGGCCCGGTTGCAGAGTGAGGCGCGCCGCACGGGGCGCGCCCACCTCTGGGGGTCGGACGCCGAGACCGAGCGCAGCATCCTCGACTGCATCAACGCCTCCGACGCCATGGTCAGCGACGTCTCCAGCGTCGTCTCGGACTACCTGTTCTCGGGCAAGCCGTTCGCGATGGTTGCCGTCCCCTCCGAGCCGCCGACCTTCGTCGGCGAGTTCCCCGTGGCCGCCGCGGCCTACGTCGTGCGGGGCGACCTGGCCGACCTCGACGCGCGCCTGGCGGAGATGCTCGGCGCCGACCCGTTGCAGCCTCGGCGCCTGGAGCTGCGCGTCGACTACCTCGGCGACTTCCCGGCCGAGAGCTACGCCGAGGTGTTCGTTCACGCCGTCCAGGACGTCAGCCGGCAGCGCTCCGACGGCGTGGACCAGGAGGACGACACCGACGGTGCTGAGCCGTCGCTCCTGGACACCGAACCGGCCGCGGGCGACGGAGCGGCGACCGGCGAGCAGGAGCCGGACGGGTCGGCCATGTCCGAGGAGGACAACGAGGGCGACAACGACGTCGATGACTTCGACGCCGGCGGCGCCGAAGCGGGGGAGAGCGACCTCGGGGACGGCGACGTCGGGGACGAGAACGACGACAGCAGCGCGCCGACTCAGTCGCGCCGTTCGCGGCTGTGGAGGCGCTACCGGCGGGTGCTGCGCAGGATCGGGCTCGACCTGGCGGGGACAGCGCTCGCGCTGCTGGCGCTGGGAGCGGCCCTGCTCGACGGGCCCGCCTGGACGGTCGCCCTGCTCGGGGTGCTCGGCGTGTGGGCGGCACTCGGCTCGGTATGGCGAACCGTCCGTCGGCGTTCACGGCGGAGCAGGCTGCTCACCGAAGGCGACGCCACCCGGGCGGTCCTCCTGGTCGCGCTGGCGACCCTGCTGGTCGGCGACGGCGCCGGCACCTGGCTGACCGCGACGGGTGTGCTGGCCCTCGGCGTGGCCACCGTGGCGGAACGGCGCATCCGGTCGGCGTGGGGCCGGTTCGGGCTGATCGCGCTCAACCTGCCGGCTGCTCTGGAGCCCGTTCGGCAGCGCGTCTCCCGCGGATCGCTGCCGCTGGCCGGTTTCGCCGCGCCTGTGGTGGGGCTCGGGCTGGCGGTCCTGACCGACGTCGGCCTGCTCACCCCTCGGCAGGCGGCAGCCGGGCTCGCCGTGGTGGGTCTGCTGGTCGCCCTGGTGTTCCTGGTGGTGCTGCGGGCTGCCCTCCGTCGTGCCGCGCGGGTGGAGCAGGGCGAGCAGCGGCTGAGCCAGGCCCTGGTGGAGGAGGCGCCCGAGTTCGCGGTGTACTTCGCCTCGACCGTGGGGGCGAGCTACCAGGTCGGGATGTGGCTGCCCTACTTCCGGCGCATCGGGCGGCCCTTCGTCATCGTGACCCGCACGGTGCCGATGCTGCGTCAGATCGCCCGCGTCTGCGCCGCGCAGGAGATCGAGGTGCCGGTCATCTACCGGCCCACCCTGCGCAGCCTCGAGGAGGTCGTCGTCCCGAGCCTGACGACGGCGTTCTACGTGAACAACGCGGTCCGCAACACTCACTTCATCGAGCGCCGGGAGCTGACGCACGTCTGGCTCAACCACGGCGACTCCGAGAAGCCGGCCTGCTACAACCCCGTGCACGCCATCTACGACCTGCTGTTCGCCGCCGGGCAGGCCGGCGTCGACCGCTACGCCCGGCACGGCGTGCACATCCCGGCCGAGAAGTTCCGCATCGTCGGTCGCCCGCAGGTGGAGCAGATCCTCCCGGCCCGGGGACCGATCGCGGCCCAGCAGCCACCGACCGTGCTCTACGCCCCCACCTGGCAGGGCCCCTACGCCGACAGCCGGGTCTACTCCCTGCCCCAGGGCGCGGAGATCGTGGCGGCCCTGCTCGAGCGGGAGGTGCGGGTCGTCTTCCGGGCGCACCCGTTCAACTACCGCTACCGGGGTGCCCGCGCCCTGATCAACGAGATCGGCGCGCTGCTGGACGCCGACCGGGAACGCACGGGACGGGAGCACCTGTGGGGCGCGGCCGCCGAGCGGGAGCTGACGGTAGAGGACTGCTTCAACCTCTCCGACGCCATGATCTCCGATGTCTCCGCCGTGGTCTCGGACTACCTGCACGCGGACAAGCCGTTCGCCATGGTGGCGGTGGGTCTGACCCCCGACCAGCTGGTGAACGAGGCGCCGGCGGCGGCTGCGGCCTACGTCCTCCGCGAGGACCTGTCCAACCTGCAGCCGGTGCTGGACGACCTGCTCATCAACGACCCGCTGGCCCCGACCCGGGACCGGACGCGGATCTACTACCTCGGCGAGTTCCCGCACGAGCGGTACGCGGACGGCTTCCTCGACGCCGCCCGGTCCCTGATCAGCAGCCCCGTCCACCCCGAGCCGGTGACGTCGGAGTAGCCGGCCGGGCTCAGTGCGGGAGCGGCTCGAGCAGGGTGAGGGCGCGCAGCGCGAGGGGGTACCCGGCGACGCCGAAGCCGACGATCACCCCGGCCGCGACGGCGCTCAGGTAGGAGTGCTGTCGGAACTCCTCCCGCCGGTGGACGTTGGAGATGTGCACCTCCACCACCCGCGCTCCGCTGCCGACGACCGCGTCGCGCAGGGCGATGCTGGTGTGGGTGTAGGCGCCGGCGTTCAGCACCACGCCGGCGAGCTCGCCGGCGGCCTGCCGGCGCCCGGCCTCCTGCACCCACTCCACCAGCTCACCCTCGTGGTTCGACTGACGGCACTCGACGGCGAGCCCGAGCTCGGTCCCGGTCGTCCGGCAGCTCTCCTCGACGTCGTCCAGCGTCAGGTGGCCGTAGACGCCCGGCTCCCGGGTTCCCAGCAGGTTCAGGTTCGGCCCGTTGAGGACCAGTGCCGCGGTCATGGCTGCATCGTGCCACGCCCCGCGCCCGACGACGGTCCGCCGAGTCCGAGCCGCTCGTTCAGCGCCGCCACCAGATCCGGTCGGCCGGGCAGAGGGTGCCCGTCGACCGCTTCGACCGCCACGACCCCGCTCAGGCTGCTCGTCCAGACCAGCGCCCGGGCGCTCCGCAGGTCCGCTGGGCTGAGGCGCTGCACCGCCACGGTCTCCCCGAGGTCGGGCAGCAGGTCGAGCACCTCGCGCCGGGTGACTCCCGGCAGCAGGTGGCCGTCCAGCGGAGGGGTCCGCCAGACGCCGTCGGCCCCCTGACAGAAGAGGTTGCCCCGGGAGGACTCGGTCACGCCGGGGGAGCCAGCCACGAAATACGGGAGCGCGGGAGCCACTGCGGCCTCAGCGGCGTCGAGGTCGCGTCGGTCGACCCATTTGTGCCGCCACAGCACGGCTGGACGCTCTGCGTGGACGAGGGCACACCGGTGGAGCCGCGGGCCCAGGACCCGGACCGAGACCTCGACCTCTGGTGGAGCGTCACCCGCCGGGACCACCGCGAGCCGGACCGCCGCCCGGGGCTCGACCTTCACCTGAGCGAGAGCCCGGTCGACCCGCGCGGTCAGGTCGGGCGGGAGCCCGTGGCCGTACAGCTCACGACTGGACAGGTCCAGCCGAGCCAGATGAGCGGCGAGCCGGAGCGGTCGGCCGTGCACGGACAGGACCGACTCGAACACCCCGGACGCCCGCTGCTCCGGTGTGGGCACCAGCGGCTCCGGGCGCAGGAGGGGGTCGAGCCGACCTCCGGCGGCCTCGACCAGGGGGGCCGCCTTGTGCCAGCACTCCTGCCACTCCAGGACGGGTACCGAGTCGGTGGTGATGCCGCCGCCCACGCCCAGCTCCAGTCGGCCGTCAGCGAGCTCGAAGGACCGGATCGTCACGGCCAGCTCGGCCCCTCGGGTCGGCGTCACCAGCCCGACCGCGCCGGTGTAGGCGCCCCGCGGCCAGGGCTCCAGCTCCTCGATCGCAGCCAGCGCGGCGGTCTTGGGGGCGCCGGTCACCGAGCCGGGCGGGAACGTCGCCCGCAGCAGGCCCGCCAGGTCAGCCCCGCCCGCGAGTCGCGCCGTGACCGTGGAGACGAGGTGCCAGACCCCCGGGTGCGGGCGCAGGGCGAGCAGCTCGGGAACCTCGACGCTGCCCGGGATGCTGACCTGCGCGAGGTCGTGCCGGACCAGGTCGACGATCATCACGTTCTCGGCGGCGTCCTTGGCCGAGGCCCGCAGGGCCGCTGAGCCCGTCTCACCCTCGACCCGCGGCGCCGTTCCCTTGATGGGCGAGCTGGTGACCCGGCCCTCGCGCAGGGTCCAGAACAGCTCGGGGCTGAAGCAGGCCAGAGCGCGGCCGGAGGGCCCGGTGACCAGGGCCGCGCGGTCAGGGCCCAGCCGTCGGGCGACCTGGGCGAACAGGCGGGCCGGCTCGTCGTAGTAACGGCCTCGGGCGCGCGTGCAGAGGTTCACCTGGTAGAAGTCGCCGCGCCGGATCCGGCCGACCGCGTCCTCGACGGCGGCGAGGTGCCGGTCGCGGGTCGCCTCGGGCGGCTCCAGGGTCGTCACGAGGCCCAGGTCGACGCCGCGCCCACTGCGGTCTCCCGCGGCCTCGGCAGCGGCGAGGTCCGCACGCCAGGCGGCCACCGCGGCGGCGTCGGCGCTCTCCTGCCCGGCCAGGCCCAGGGTCTCGAAAGTCCAGCCGTCCTGCTCGCGCCAGCGCAGCAGCGAACCGTAGAAGGCGAGGACGGTGGTGCCCGCGCTGAACCCCAGCGTGGTCGCCCAGCCGCCGCCCACCAGCTCCGGGTCGCCGTCAGCGTGCGCCGCGATCGTCGGCAGCCTGGCCAGGTCGTCGAAGCCGTCGGTGGCATGGGTCGGCTCGCGCACGATCACCGGGTTCCTCAGCACCAGGATCCCGCCGCCGAACCAGTCCCCGCTCAGCACCGCGGGACGGTCGGCTCCCCGGAGACGTGCGATCAGCCGGTCGGGCGGGCAGCGGCCGGGCAACGGGACGCTGGCCGGGGCCGCCATCCAGCTGCTGGGGTCCGGCCGGTCAGCGGTCACGGGCCAGGCTGGCCAGCACCCGGGTGGCGCTGCCGCTGAGCCCCAGCTCGTGCCCGAGGCGCTCGAAGACGAGCGGGTGGGCCGGGGCGGACGGAAGCAGGAGGTCGTCCCAGGTGACCCCCAGCTCGAGGTCGCGGGCGACGGCCACCACGCTCGGGGCGACGGCGAGGTAGTCGATCGCGGCCCCGAGCTTGGAGCGCACGCCGCCGGAGACCGGGCTGTCCCGGCGGCTCGAGGCCTCGAGGATGCCGTGCAGGTCGCCGTAGCTGGTGAGCAGGGAGGCTGCGGTCTTCTCCCCGATGCCGGACACCCCGGGGAGCCCGTCGGAGGGGTCGCCCCGCAGGGTGGCGTAGTCGACGTAGGCCGAGGCCGGGATGCCGTAGCGGGCGCGGATCCACGCGTCGTCGACGACCTCGTGCTTGCCGACGCCTCGGGCGATGTAGAGCACCCGGACCGGTTTGGCGTCCTCGACGAGCTGGAACAGGTCGCGGTCGCCGGTCACCACGTCGGTCGGCATCGGGGAGGTGGTGGCCAGGGTGCCGATCACGTCGTCGGCCTCGTAGTGGTCTCGTCCCACCACGGCGAGACCGAGGGCGGCGAGCACGTCCAAGATCATCGGCACCTGGGCGGCCAGCGCGTCGGGCGCGGACTCCCCGGCCGTCGTCGAGGCCATCTCCGCCACCACGGTGTCGCCTCCGCCGGCGACCCGGTGCGCCTTGTAGGAGGGGAGGAGCTCCACCCGCCAGGCAGGGCGCCAGTCGTTGTCCCAGCAGCAGGCCAGGTGCGTGGGCTGGTAGACCGTGACCAGGTGGGCGATGAAGTCCAGCAGCCCGCGGACGGCGTTCACGGGCCGGCCGTCGGGGGCCTTGAGGGAGTCGGGCACGCCGTAGAACGCCCGGAAGTACAGCGAGGCCGTGTCCAGAAGGAGCAGTCGCTGCGCGGTCACACGGGCAATCCTGGCACGATACGGCCATGGAGAAGCTGGACCAGCGGATCCTCTCGCTGCTGGCTCGCGAGGGGCGGATGTCCTACACCGACATCGGGAAGCAGACCGGTCTCTCCACCTCCGCCGCGCAGCAACGCGTCCGCCGCCTCGAGCAGCGCGGGGTGATCAAGGGCTACCGGGCGGTGCTGGACGCCGCCGAGCTGGGCCTGATGGTCACCGCCTTCGTCGCGATCAAGCCCTTCGACCCCAGTCAGCCCGACGACGCTCCCGAGCGGCTCCAGCACATCGAGGAGATCATCTCCTGCTACTCCGTGGCGGGCGAGCCGAGCTACCTGCTCAAGGTGCAGGTGCCGACGATGAGTCACCTGGAGTCGTTGCTGGCCCGGATCCGGGCTGACGGCAAGGTCTCCACCCACACCACCACCGTGCTCTCGGTGCCGTACGAGGACCGACCGCAGATCTGAACGGTCAGGCCGGCTCCGTCCAGCCCGGGGCAGACCACGCACCCCTGCTGCTCACCGGGGGCCGGGTCCTCAGTCCCGGCGCGCCGGGGGCGACGGCCCTGGTCCTGCACCGCGGCCGGGTGGCCTTCGTCGGGGCCGACGACGCGGCCCGGGCTGCCGGGTCGGGCGCCCTCGAGATCGGGCTCGGCGGGCGCCTGGTCACCCCGGCATTCGTCGACGCCCACGTGCACTGCGTGCAGGTCGGTCAGGTCGCCGCGGGGCTGGACCTGCACGACGCGGTCAGCCGGACCGACGTGCTGGACCGGCTCCGCGCTCACGTCGCGGCCCGGACCGGCGTCCGCGTGGTGGTGGGTCAGGGCTGGGACGAGCGCGACTGGCCGGAGCCGCTCCCGCCCACGCGCTCCGAGCTGGATCGGGCCGCGCCGGGCGTGGCCGTCTACCTGGCCCGCGTCGACGTCCACTCCGCGCTGGTCTCGAGCGCGCTGCTCGAGCGGCTGCCCGCCCTGGACGGGCTGGCCGGCTGGACGTCCACGGGCTGGTTGGCCCAGGACGCCCACCACGCGTGCCGGGGCGCGATGGACCGGCTCTTCACCGACGAGGAGCGGCGGGCGGCCATCCGGACCGCCCTGGCCGGAGCAGCGGCCCAGGGGGTGGCGACGGTGCACGAGCTCGGCGGGACGCATCTGGGGCCGTTGGCCGACCTGGTCCGGGTGGCGGAGGAGGCGACGGCCCTGGGCGTGCGGGCGGTGACCTACTGGGGCGCCCTGGCCGAGGAGGAGTCCCTGGCTGCGGCCCGCTCCGTCGGTGCGGTCGGGCTGGCGGGCGACCTGTGCGTCGACGGCGCCATCGGCTCCCACACCGCCGCCCTGAGCACGCCCTACGCCGACGCCGACGGCCGCGGGGTGCGCTACCTCGATGACGACCAGATCACCGCCCACCTGGTGGCCTGCACCCGGGCGGGGGTGCAGGCGGGCTTCCACTGCATCGGCGACGACGCCGTGGCGGCCGCGGTGACCGGGCTGCGACGGGCTGCGGCGGCTGTCGGCGCCGACGCGGTCCGGGCGGCCCGGCACCGGCTGGAGCACGTCGAGATGGTGGCGGCCGAGGACCTCGTCACGCTCGCCGACCTGCAGGTGGTGGCCAGCGTCCAGCCCGCCTTCGACGCGACCTGGGGCCGGCCCGGAGGGCTGTACGAGCAGCGGCTCGGCCGCCGGGCCGCCACGATGAACCCCTTCGGGGACCTGCACCGGGCTGGGGTCACCCTCGCCCTGGGCACGGACGCGCCGGTGACGCCGCTGGCGGGCTGGGGCACCGTGCACGCAGCCGTACAGCACGTCCGCCCCGAGCAGCGGTTGCCCGTTCCCCTCGCCTTCCAGGCGGCGACCCAGGGCGGGCACCGGGCCGCCCTGGACGACTGGGCTGGGGTGCTGACGGTCGGCAACGCGGCGGACCTGGGGATCTGGGACGTGGCCCCCGAGCTGCTGGACCCATCGAGCGGGCTGCCCCGGCTGGACCCCGGCGACCCGCTGCCCGGATGCGTCGCCACCCTGGTGGGCGGCCGCGTGGTCCACTCCCAGCAAGGGGCGCTGGCTAAACTTCCTGCGTGCCGACGACCCTGACCTCCGCCTCCGCCGCAGAGGTCACCCCCGCCCGGGAGATCCCCGCCCGGCGCGCTCAGCCTCGGCGACCGGGTATCCCGCTCCGGGCGCTTGGTGCGCTCGCGGGCGGTGCCCTGGTTGCGCTGGCGTACCAGCCCTACGGGCTGTGGCCGCTGCTGCTGGTGGGGGTTCCGGCCCTGACGCTGCTGGTCCGAGGGCGGTCGGGCCGGCCGTCCTTCGGGCTCGGGTACCTGTTCGGGCTCGGGCTGCTGGCGGTGGGCATCAGCTGGGTGCACGTGCTCGGCGTCTGGGTCGCGGCCCTGCTGATCGTCTTCGAGGCCCTCTTCTTCGGCCTGCTCGCCGTCGGTCTCCGGCTGGCACTGCGCCTCCCTGCCTGGCCGCTGGTGGCGGCCTGCTGCTGGGTGGCCGTCGAGTTCGTCTACTCCCGGCTGCCCTTCGGCGGCTTCGGCTGGGTGCGGCTGGCCTACGCCGCCGTGGACACGCCGCTGGCGGGCTTCTTCCCGGTGGTCGGGGTGGCGGGTGTCTCCTTCGTGGTCGCGCTCATGGGGCAGCTGGTCGCCTGGCTGGTGCTGCGGGTGCGGCGGCGCCCAGCGGCCACCGCCCCGTCGTCCGGCCGTGCGGCCCGCGGTCCGCTGCTGGTAGTGACTGGCACGCTCCTGCTGCTCGTCCTCGCCGGCACCGTGCTGCGGGGGTTCCAGGTGGAGCCGGCCGCGGGACGGCTCGGCAGCGTCACGGTGGGCATCGTGCAGGGCAACGTCCCCGGGCGGGGGATCGAGGCGATGGGTCGGGCACGTTCGGTGACCAACAACCACCTCGCCGCGACGGTCGAGCTCATGACCAAGGCCCGGCTCGGCCAGGTCCCGAGTCCGGACTTCCTGCTGTGGCCGGAGAACTCCACCGACATCGACCCGACCCGGGACGCCCTGACGGAGCGGACCGTCCAGTCGGCCGCCGAGGTCGCGGGTGTCCCCATCCTGGTGGGCGCGGTCATGCAGGGCCCGGGGGAGGACGAGCGGCAGACGACAGCCCTGTGGTGGGACCCCGTGGAGGGCGTTCAGGCGCGCTACGACAAGCGCAACCTCGTCCCCTTCGGGGAGTGGATCCCCTTCCGCGACGAGCTGCTGCCCCTGGTGCCCGTCCTGGCCCAGGTGGGCGCCCAGTCGATCCCGGGAACGACCCCGGGGGTCCTGGACGTCGAGGTGGCGGGCCGACCGGTGAAGGTGGGCGACGTCATCTGCTTCGAGCTGGCCTACGACGCCACGGTCTACGAGACGCTCACCTCCGGCGCCCAGGTGTCGATGGTGCAGAGCAACAACGCCACCTACGGCGGCACCGGACAGATCGAGCAGCAGTTCGCCATCACCCGGGCCCGGGCGATGGAGTCCCGGCGCGAGATCGCGGTGGCCACCACCAACAGCGTGTCGGGCTTCATCGACCGCGACGGCCGGGTGGTCACCCGCACCAGCGAGTTCACCGCCGACGACCGGGTGGTGACCATGCCGCTGCGCACCAGCCTGACCCCGGCGGTGCTGGTCGCCCCCTGGCTGGACCGCGGGCTGACCCTGCTGGCCCTGCTCGGCTGCGGGCTGGCCCTGGCCGGGGTGCTGCCGCGCCGGTCCCGCTTGCACCCCGACGGCTCCGCCCCGGCGCCGATCCCGACCAACAGAAGAGGCATCTGACGTGAGCGAGCCGACCCCGACGCCCCTCGCCCCGCGCGGAGGAGACCGCACCCTGGTCATCATCCCCACCTACAACGAGCTCGAGAACCTCCCGATCGTCCTGGGGCGGGTGCGCACCAGCGTGCCGGAGGCGCACATCCTGGTCGCTGACGACAACTCACCGGACGGCACGGGCGACCTGGCCGACCGTCTGGCGGCGGAGGACGAGCACGTGCACGTGCTGCACCGGCCGGGAAAGGAGGGGCTCGGTGCCGCGTACCTGGCCGGCTTCCGCTGGGGCCTGGACGCCGGGTACGACGTGCTCGTCGAGATGGACGCCGACGGCTCCCACCAGCCCGAGCAGCTGCCCCGGCTGCTGACCGCGCTGGCCGCTGCCGACCTCGTGCTGGGGTCGCGCTGGGTGGCCGGCGGTACGGTCGTCAACTGGCCGCTGTCGCGCAAGATCCTGTCGCGGGGTGGGAACCTGTGGACACGCGTCCTGCTGGGCATCCCCCTGCAGGACGCCACGGGCGGGTACCGCGCCTTCCGTGCGGCGACCCTGAGGGGGCTGGACCTCGAGGGTGTCGTGTCGGCCGGCTACTGCTTCCAGGTGGACCTGGCCTGGCGGGCCCTCAAGGCCGGGTTCCGCGTCGTCGAGGTGCCGATCACCTTCATCGAGCGCGAGCACGGCGTCAGCAAGATGAGCCGACGGATCGTCGTCGAAGCATTGATCCTCACGACACTGTGGGGGGTCCGGCACCGCGTGGAGCAGCTGTCCCGGATCAGCCAGCGGGCACCGGCGGTGTCGCGGTGAGGCTGCGCGGCGGCCTGCCGCTGGTTCTCCTGCTGGTCCTGCTGGTGGCTGTGCCCATCCTCGAGGTGTGGCTGCTGCTCCAAGTGGCGGGCCAGATCGGCACTCTTCCGACCATCGCCATCCTCGTCGCCGAGGCGGCCCTCGGTGCCTGGCTGATGCGCCGCGAAGGACGTCGTGCCTGGACGGCGCTCACCTCGACCTTCGCCACCGGCCGAGTGCCCAGCGGGGAGCTCACCGACGCGGCGCTGGTGCTGGTGGGGGGCGTGCTGTTGCTGCTCCCCGGTTTCGTCACCGACATCGTCGGCTTCCTGTTCCTGCTGCCGATGACCCGCCCGGCTGCGCGCAAGCTGGTGGCCTTCTTCATCGCCCGCCGGCTGAGCCGGATCGGGCCGATGGCCCCGCCGGGCCGGACCAGCCCGGGTGACGTGATCAGGGGAGAGACCGTCCCCGACGCCGGGCCCGAGGGGGAGAACCGCCCCGGCCCGGCGAGATCCCGGAGCGCTGACGGTCAGTTGGCCGTCGGCGGGAGAGATCAGGCGGTCTTCTTCTTGGACGGTGCCGCCGAGCGCGACCAGGCGGTCGAGCCCAGCTCGCCGGACCGCAACAGGGTGAGCCGCTCGGCCAGCAGGTCCTCCAGCTCCGGGATGGAGCGGCGCTCCCGCAGCATGTCCCAGTGCGTCCGGACGGCCTTCTCTTCCTTGGCCTCGGGCCGCTGCCCGTCCGAGCGCAGCGACTCGGCTCCACACCGCGGGCACTCCCACAGGGCGGGGATGTCGGCCTCGGCCGAGAAGACCATGGTGAAGTGGTGCTGGCGGGAGCAGTCGTAGCCGACCTCCTGGCGGGCCGCGAACTCCACACCGGCCTCGTCCTCGAAGCTCTTGGCTCCCAGTCCGGTACCCCTCAGTGAACGATCCGCCATGTCAAACCTCCGTCTCGAACTCTGACGCTTGCGCCTGAACTGGTACAACCCACCGACCGAGCGGAATGTTCCATCCGCTGGGCGGCACGACTCACGCTGGCCCGACGTCGGACCCCTGCACCGACCGCGGGGGAGGGGCGACCCGGGTGAGGGCGACCGCTCCGGCCAGCAGGACCAGCGCAATCCCGAGGATACCCACCCGGTCCGAGAACAACCCGGAGAACAACGCGAACAGCCCCGGGGCCAGGAACGAGGCGGCCCGGCCCGTGGTGGCGTAGAGGCCGAACATCTCGCCCTCGCGCCCGGGCGGGGCGATCCGGGCCAGGAACGAGCGCGAGCTGGCCTGGGCCGGCCCGACCCACAGGCACAGCAGCAGGCCGAAGATCCAGAACATCGTCGGTCCGGACACGAACAGCAGCACCGTGCAGGAGACCAGCAGCCCGACGAGGGAGACCATGATCACCGTCTTGGGGCCGACCCGGTCCTCGACGACGCCGAGCACGAGGGCGCCGAGGGCGGCGACGATGTTCGCCGCGACCCCGAAGACGAGCACCGTGGACTGGGTGAGGCCGTACACGCTCACGGCCAGGATGGCGCCGAAGGTGAAGACCGCAGCCAGGCCGTCGCGGTAGAGCGCCGAGGCCAGCAGGAACCACACCGCGTTGCGGTCCCGAGCGAAGAGCCGGCGCACGTCGGCGATCAGCAGGCGGTAGGACTGGACGACCGGAACGCGCCGGCTGGCCGGCCCCGGCGGCAGCTCAGGGACGGCGAACAGCACCGGCAGGGCGAACAGGGCGAACCAGACCGCCGAGAACACCGCGACGACGCGGATGTTCAGCCCGCCGTCCGAGGTGACGCCGAACCAGCCGACCTCGGGCGCGATGAACCCGACGTAGCAGATCAGCAACAGGAAGATCCCGCCGAAGTAGCCCATGGACCAGCCGAAGCCCGAGACGCGCCCCAGGGTCGCCGGGGTGGAGACCTGCGGGAGCATCGCGTTGTAGGAGACGGTGGCGAACTCCTGGAAGATCGCGCCGCCGGCCAGCAGCACGAGCGCGGCGTACAGGTAGGCGGGCTCGTCCCGGACGGTGAACAGCCCGAGCATGGTCGCCACGACGAGGGCGGTCCAGATGGCGAGGTTCCGGCGACGGTGGCCACCGGCGTCGGAGCGCTGGCCGGTGATCGGGGCGATCAGGGCGACGAGCAGCCCGGCGACGAAACCGGAGATCCCGAGCCAGGTGTTGGCCGTCAGCCCGCCGGGCTGGGCGTCGCCGACCACGCCGCGCACCACGTAGGGCCCGAAGACGAAGGAGGTGATGACGGCGTTGAAGGCCGCAGAGCCCCAGTCCCAGAACCCCCAGGCCAGGACCGCACGCCGCCGGATCCCGCCCTGGGCGGTCGTGGCGCCGGGCGTCGGACCGGCCAACGCCGCGCTCATGACCAGTGCCCGGACGCAGTCAGCACGTCCTTCAGGGTGTCCACCCGGTCGGTGAAGATGCCGTCCACCCCCTGATCGAGCAGCCACTCCATCGTCGGGGCGTCGTCGACGGTCCACACGTGCACCTGCTTGCCCGCCCGGTGGACCGCGCGGACCAGGGCGGGAGTCAGCAGCTGGACGTCGCGGCGCGCCAACAAGTGCCGCACCGGGATCTGCAGGGCCGGCGCCGGGGTGTTGAGCACGCGGGTCAGCCAGGGCAGGAAGCGGTTCGCGGCCACCCCGGCGGCGCTGGCCGAGGACGCGACCCGACGGCCGAGCCGGCGGCGGAGCCGGTGCAGACGGCGCACGCCGAAGGAGCTGAGGCACACCCTGTCCCAGGCCTCGTGGTGCTCGACGGCGTCAGCCAGCAGGTCGACCGCACCCGCGGACTTGGCGTCGATGTTGAAGCGCGCCTGCGGGAATGCGCTCAGCAGCTCGCCCAGCCGGGGGATCGGGTCGCGCCCGTGGATGCGGGCCTCCGCCACCTCGGGCCACGGCAGGTCAGCCACCACGCCCGCGCGGTCGGTGACCCGGTCGAGGCGGTCGTCGTGGAAGGCCAGCAGCACCCCGTCCGAGGTGGCGTGCACGTCGGTCTCGAAGTAGCGGTAGCCGAGCGCCGCGGCCTGCTCGAAGGCGTGCAGCGTGTTCTCCCGGTGCAGGTTCGGGGGGTACAGCGCCCCGCCGCGGTGGGCGAAGGCCAGGAACGGCGCATCGAAGAACGCGTAGTCGGAGGCCCTCATGCAGCCATGGAAGCACGGTGCAGGGCCAGCGCGGGCTCGACACCAGCGCGGGAGGCGATCAGAGCCCGGGCAACCGCGCTAGCACGCCGTCGACCGGTCCCGGCAGCCAGGCGGGTGGGCCGAAGGTCAGCAGAGAGACGTAGCCGAGGAGTCCGCAGCAGGCGAAGAACACGGCGAAGGCTGCCGTCTGGCGGGCTCGCGACCAGGACTGGAACCGGCGCAGCTGGATCTTGAAGAACACCATCAGGCGCTCGGCCCAGACGAACTCGCTAGCCATCACGGCCAGCCCCAGGAGCACCAGCGGGATCCCACCCGGCCCGGGGAGCGGGCCGCTCAGGAAGCCGAGCACGACGAGCACGGTGCCCACGACCGCCACGCCGACGCGGTAGATGCGCAGGGAGGACCGGCTCTGGCGGATCTTGGCGCGCCAGCGCCAGCGGTCGGCGGGTGTGTCGCGGAGGAGGTGATGGCTGCCGTGGACCTTCCCTGGGACCCGGTCGCGCCGACGGCCCCCCGGAGCGTCGTCCGAACGCGGTCCGGCTGCGGGCGATCGCGCATCTGGATCGGCGGGGTACGGCTGGGGGTCCTGCCGCGGGGAGAGGGCCGGCGTCCGTGCCGGCCCGACGTCGGGCGGCGCGGGCTGCTCGACGTCGGGCGACATGCCGCCCACCTTAGAGTCCTCGGACAACCGGCCACCGTCGGATGCCGGGATTCTCATCCACCCCATAGCCCTCGCCGGGGCGGTGCAGGAACCGGTCGCGACCGGTGGCGGGTGCGTGTGAGGTGTGCCCGGCCGAGGATCACGGTCGGGACGGTCAGGGGTGGCGGCCTTCGGAGACTGCTGTGAGGCCTCGGGCAACGTCTCGCTTGGCCCGCTGCGTCTTCGCCTTCAGCATCCTCCAGGTTCCGCCCAGCCAGGAGGTTCGCGCGGCGGCTGCGGTCTCCGGCTCTGGTGCGCCACCTTGCCATGAGGACCATGCTGCCCGGAGTGGGGGAGCGACGATCATCGGGCCCGGCCGGGCGGTGCGCAGGACCTCGATCATGTCGGTGAGCGAGCCGCCCTTCGAGATGTAGGCGGATGCGCCGGCGTCCCGGGCGCGTGCGATCCACTCGTTGTCGCTGTACGCGCTGACCACAGCGATGGCGGTGTCAGGGTTGGTGCGACGGAGCTCTGTGGTGGCAGCGAGGCCACCGAGGCCGGGCATCATGATGTCCATCACCACGACTGACGGCCTCAGCTCCTCGACCCGTTGGAACCCTTCGCCGGCCGAGGAGGCGGTGCCCACGCACGTCACACCCTCGACCGCGCCGAGAGCGGAGGCGAGCAGCCCGGCGAAGAACCGGTTGTCGTCGACGATGAGCACGCGGATCTCCTCGGTCGCGGGTGCCGCGCTCGTCCTCTGGTCTTGCTCTGCTCCAGCATCAGTAGTGAGCATGTGTTCCCCCAAGAACGCGTTACTTCTGTGGATGTCGGTGTCAGCCGGGAGGCGACTGGAGCTGATCGCCCAGGCACTTCGAGCGCGCTCGCTCGACGGCGTGCGCGAGGCGCCGGGCCGTCAGCCGAGGAAGTTTCCTGCGACCTGACGAGTCGACTTCTCCCTCCGCAAGCCTTGCGGGGAAGGAACCCGGCGCGGCTCGTGGCCGGTCGTCCGCGTGCGACCAGCCTGCCCGAGGCTGGACGTGGCCTTCTCCGGTGAGATGATGACCAGGCGCACGGTCGCCGAGGTGATCTGGCCGCGGTGCACCTGGGCGCCGCACCTCAACAGGACCTTGCTGCCGTCGGCGAAGCAGCACTCCTCGGTGTAGGAGACGCGGTCCGCCCGGACGACGGCGTCCTTCAGCTTGCAGTGGACCTCTGCGGAGGACCTCGCGTCGAGCCATGCCTCGATGGCGGGCTTTCCGTGGAGGACCTGGAGCGGGGCATCGGCGTGGGCGGCATCGAGGATCTCGACCTGCGCGTCGGCGGCGTACAGGGCCGAGTGGTAGCGGCAGTCCCGCGCGCTGATCGCCCGGCTGAGTCCGATGAGGTCAAAGGTGGTCTGCGTGCTCATGGTGGGGTACTTCCCTCGTCGTCGGGTCGTTCGGCGGCGCGGCAGTGCCGCGGCGGCGGGGAGAGCTCCTGATGGCTTGGCGCCCCCCGAGCCAGGTCTCTCAGGGAGCTCTCCCCGCCCTCCCGGCCCCGCTACGAAGTCGAGCTTCGACGGTGAAGCTCAGCAGGGGTCTTGGGGGGACCCACCCGTTGACCGTCGCGCTCCGTGCTCGGGTGCACGCGCCGATGGCTGGGGGTGGTGTCAGGCGGTGGCGATCAGCACCCCGTCGTGCGACGACGGGCAGGCCCGTGAAAGAGGCCGTCTGAGGATGACGGCAGGGTGACTGCGAGAGGGGTGACTGAGGCCGAGTTGTCTCTGCTACCGCGGAAGCCGGCTGTGGCGCAGCTTGGTGCGGCCGTCCCGGCGCGGAGCGCCAGGGTGGGACATGGAGCGGATGCTGGAGCGGTTCATCTTCATAGCCCTTGCCTTCTTCTTAAGCAACGGGGGAGGTGCCGGTATCCACCGGCCGGTACGACACGGGTTCCGGTCCACGAGCCAGCTCTCACAGGGCGCCTGGACCGCGTCCACAGGAGAAGATGACGTGCTCATGACAAGAATCACGTGACTTCACTCGGCGAGTGATGCCGAGAATGCAAACAGTGCCGGTCGGTGGTGTCCCTGGGCCGATGGCCTGGTGGCTCACCACGTTCGGGCGTGAGTCGACCATAGCCCCTCACCCCAGCGATGGCCAACTGAGATACCCACATGATCGAACCGTGAAACGTCCCGGCACGTCGTCACCAGCCCGATCGGGCACGTCGGAGGTTGCCGTAGGTTGGACAGGGCGGTAACGAGGGAGATCACGCGCCAGCGCCGCACGCGCCTGGCCTTGACGGAGGAACGATGGGCATCGGCGACACCGGCAAGCCCCGCAGGGCCCGAGCTCTGGCGGGGGCGCCAGGAGTGGGCGAGTTCGAGTGGAACACGGTGACCAACGACTGGTGGTGGTCCGATGCGCTCTTCTCCCTCTACGGGTACCAGCCGGAGGCGGTGAAGCCGAGCCTGAGGATCTTCCTCCAGCACAAGGATCCCCGCGACCGCGCCCGCATCGACGCCGTCTTCAACCGCTGCCTGGCCAAGGGCGGACCCTTCAGCTGCTACCACCGCATCATCGACGCCCGTAACCGGGAGAAGACAGTGGTCGTCGTGGGTCAGGGGACCCGCGACGCCGAGAACAGCAGAACCGTTCTCATGCACGGCTACATGGTGGACGTCACGACCAGCGTCCAACAGGAGGCCAGCGCAGCCCTGCAGGCGGCCCTCACCAACCGGGCCCAGATCGAGCAGGTCAAAGGAGCCCTCATGGCCGTGCACAACCTCGACGCCGACGGCGCCTTCGCGGTCCTCCGCGGCTACTCCCAGGTCTCCGACAGGCGGGTGAGCGCGATCGCTGAAGCTGCGCTCGACGCGTTCAGACAGCGCGGCGAAGCCGAAAGCCTCAGCCGCCAGGAGCTCGACCAGATCCTCTGGAACGCCGGCCACCAGCACGAGGAGCGCGGCAGCAGCGGCCGGTGAGAGGATCGCCTGTGACCTCGATCCTGTCCATCCAGTCCTCAGTGGCCTACGGGCACGTCGGCAACAGCGCGGCTACGTTCCCGCTGATGCGGATGGGCGTCGAGGTGTGGCCGGTCCTCACCGTCCACTTCTCGAACCACACCGGCTACCCGGGCTGGCGGGGGCCGCTGCTCCGGGCCGAGGACGTCGCCGAGGTCATCCGGGGCATCGACGAGCGGGGCGTGCTGGACCGCTGCGACGCCGTGCTGTCGGGCTACCAGGGCGGGGCCGACGTGGGCGGGGTGATCCTCGACGCGGTCGAGCTGGTCCGGTCGCGCAACCCGGCGGCCCTGTACTGCTGCGACCCGGTGCTGGGCGACGTCGGTCGAGGCGTCTACGTGCGGCCGGGGATCCCCGAGCTGATGCGCGACCGCGTCGTGCCCGCGGCCCAGCTGATCACCCCGAACCAGTTCGAGCTGGAGCTGCTGACGGGCCTGGGGACCTCGACGCTGCCGGAGGTGCTGGCCGCGGCGGACGCCGCCCGGGCGCTGGGGCCCGAGATCGTCCTGGTGACCAGCGTGGTCCACACCGACGCCGAGCCGGGCACGATCGACATGGTCGCGGTCTCCGGCGAGGGCGCCTGGCGGGTGACGACGCCCCTGCTGCCGCGCACCTTCACCGGGGCCGGCGACCTGACGGCGGCGACCTTCCTCGCCACCTACCTGCGCACCCGCGACGTCGCCGCCTCGGTCGCGCACACCGCCGCCGTGGTGCACGGCGTCCTCGACGTCACGGTGCAGTCGGGTCAGTCCGAGCTGCAGCTGGTCGCCGCCCAGGACGAGATCGCGAACCCGACCCGCTCCTTCGACGCCAAGCGGCTGCGTTGAGCGCATGGCACCGAGACACCCGTCGCCGCGGCTCCGCGCCCGAGCGGAGCGAGGGCGATCAACTCAGAGCGAGGTCCATCAGTCTCGGAAGACCTCGATGTTCGCGCCGAGGGCGTTGAGCCGGTTGGCCAGGTCCTCGTAGCCGCGGTTGATGACGTAGACGTCGCGGAGCACCGACTCACCCCGGGCGGCGAGCATGCCCAGCAGGATGCAGACGGCGGGGCGCAGGGCGGGCGGGCAGACGACCTGGGTCCCGCGCCAGCGGGTGGGGCCCTCCACGATCACCCGGTGAGGGTCGAGCAGCTGGACGCGGGCGCCCAGCCGGTTGAGCTCGGTGAGGTAGATCGCCCGGTTCTCGTAGACCCAGTCATGGATGATCGTCTTGCCCTCGGCGGTGGCCGCGATGACGGCGAAGAAGGGCAGGTTGTCGATGTTCAACCCCGGGAACGGCATCGGGTGGATCTTGTCGATCGGGGAGCGCAGGGTCGAGGGCCGCACCGTGAGGTCGACCAGCCGGGTGTGGCCGTTGTCGGCGACGTACTCCTCGCTCAGCGTGAAGTCCAGGCCCATCTCCTCCAGGATCGCCAGCTCGATCTCCAGGAACTCGATCGGGGCGCGCTCGATGGTCAGCTCGGACCGGGTCACGATCGCGGCGGTGAGCAGGCTCATCGCCTCGATCGGGTCCTCCGACGGTGCGAACTCGACGTCGGTGTTGATGCTCTCGACGCCGTGCACCCGCAGGGTGGTGGTGCCGATGCCGTCGATCTCGACCCCGAGGTGGGTCAGGAACACGCACAGGTCCTGGACCATGTAGTTCGGGCTGGCGTTGCGCAGGACGGTGACGCCGGGGGACAGGGCCGCAGCGAGCAGGGCGTTCTCGGTGACGGTGTCGCCGCGCTCGGTCAGGGTGACCGGACGGGTCGGCTCGACCGACTCGTCGACGCTGCACTGGTAGAAGCCCTCGGTGGGGACGCACGTCCAGGCCGAAGCGGCGGAGCACCTGCAGGTGCGGCTCGATGGTCCGGGCGCCCAGGTCGCAGCCGCCGGCGTAGGGCAGCTGGAAGTCGCTGTAGGAGTGCAGCAGCGGGCCGAGGAACATGATGACGCTGCGGGTGCGGCGGGCGGCCTCGACGTCCATGGCGCCGAGGTCGAGCTGGTCGGGCCGGACGAGCTCGAGGTCGCTGCCGTCGTTCAGCCAGGTGGCCCGGACGCCGATGCTGGTCAGCACCTCGACGATCCGGTTGACCTCCTCGATCCGCGCGATGCCGCGGATCACGGTGCGCCCGCGGTTGATCAGGCTGGCGCAGAGCAGGGCGACCGCCGCGTTCTTGGAGGAGCGGACCGCGATCCGGCCGGAGAGCTTCACCCCGCCCTGGACCCGCAGGTGCAGGGGGCCGTTCGGGCCCACCGAGATCAGGGGCGACTCGAGCGCCTCGGCGATGCGGTTGACCATGTCGAGGCTGAGGTTCTGGTTCCCGGCCTCGATCCGGTGCACCGCGCTCTGACTGGTGCCGAGCACGTCTGCCAGCTGGGTCTGGGTGAGCCCCCGGTGCTTGCGCGCGTCACGGATGAGGCCGCCGATACGGTCTGCATAGGTGTCTGTCACGGCGACGACGTTAACTCATATGTGAGATTTTCGTGGCACTATCGGCGTGTCGACGCCGCGGCCGCTGCTGATCTCGCCCCGACGAAGCAGCGTAGCCGGTTGCTGACCGCGGCCGGCGCCCCCCTAGAGTTGCGCCCATGACCGATCACTACGACGTCGTCGTGCTGGGTGCCGGACCCGGCGGCTACGTGGCCGCCGTCCGTGCCGCCCAGCTGGGGCTGTCCACCGCCATCATCGAGCTCAAGTACTGGGGCGGGGTGTGCAACAACGTGGGCTGCATCCCGACGAAGTCGCTGCTGCGCAACGCCGAGATCGCCCACCTGTTCAACCACGAGGCCAAGACGTTCGGCATCAGCGGCGACGTCACCTTCGACTTCGGCTCGGCCTTCAAGCGCAGCCGCGGGGTGGCGGACCGGATGGCCAAGGGCGTCCACTTCCTGATGAAGAAGAACAAGATCACCGAGATCGACGGCTGGGGCACCTTCACCGACGACCACCACCTCAGCGTCGAGGGCCCGGGCGGGAAGACCACGCGGTGAGCTTCGACAACCTGATCATCGCCGCGGGTGCCACGACCCGGCTGCTGCCGGGCACCGAGGTCACCGACCGCGTGGTGACCTACGAGGAGCAGATCCTCACCGCCGAGCTGCCCGGCTCGATCATCATCGCCGGCTCCGGCGCCATCGGCACCGAGTTCGCGTACGTGCTGGCCAACTACGGGGTCAAGGTCACGATCGTGGAGTTCCTCGACCGGATGCTGCCGCTGGAGGACCCCGAGATCTCCGCCGAGCTGCAGAAGCACTACAAGAAGCTCGGCGTCACCCTGATGACCAGCACCAAGGTCGAGAAGATCGACGACTCCGGCGAGAAGGTCAAGGTCACCGTGTCTCCCGCCGCCGGCGGAGACAGCCAGGTGCTGGAGGCCGACAAGGTCATGCAGGCGATCGGCTTCGCGCCGCGGACCACCGGCTACGGGCTGGAGAAGACCGGGGTCGCGCTCACCGAGCGCGGCGCCATCGCCATCGACGACCACATGCGCACCAACGTGCCGCACATCTACGCGATCGGCGACGTGACGGCCAAGCTGCTGCTCGCCCACACCGCCGAGGCGCAGGGCGTCGTGGCGGCCGAGACCATCGCCGGTGCCGAGACCATGCCGATCAACTACGACATGATCCCGCGCGCCACGTACTGCCAGCCGCAGGTGGCCTCGTTCGGCTACACCGAGGCCCAGGCCCGGGACAAGGGCTACGACGTCAAGGTGTCGAAGTTCCCGTTCACCGCGAACGGCAAGGCCCACGGGCTCGGCGACGCCGTCGGCTTCGTCAAGCTCGTCGCCGACAGCAAGCACAACGAGATCCTCGGGGCCCACATGATCGGCCCCGACGTCACCGAGCTGCTGCCCGAGCTGACGCTGGCCCAGCTGTGGGACCTGACCGCCGACGAGGTGGCCCGCAACATCCACGCGCACCCGACGCTGTCGGAGGCGTTGCTCGAGGCGGCGCACGGCATCTCCGGACACATGATCAACCTCTGATCTGTGCGCGCGGCGACCCTGGCCCGGCCGGCCGTCCTGCTGGCGGCGCTCCTGGTCTCACCGGCGTGCAGCCCGGATCCCGCACCGGCCCGGCACCGGCGCCCTCGGCCAGCACCGGGGCCACGGCCGGCGGGTCGACCAGCGGGTCCGCCCCATCGGCAGGCTCATCGGGCAGGCCTCGGGCGGGGTCGACCCCGACGCCGAGCCCCCGCACCGCTTCACCCACACCCACCCCGGCCGCCCTGGAGCTGCCGCGCGGGGGTCGTACCGTCTTTCCCCGCTACCGGCTGGTCGGCTACGCGGGGCTGACCGGCGCCCCGACCCTCGGCCGGCTGGGGACCGGACCCCTGGACCAGCGGGTGCGCGAGATGGAGAGGCGGGCCCGGCCGTACCGGGCGGGCCGGGAGATCCTGCCCGTCCTCGAGGTGATCGCCACCATCGTGCAGGCCGACCCCGGCCGCGACGGCACCTACCGGAGCCGGATCGGCGACGACCAGATCGCGGTGTACCTCAAGGCGGCGCGGAAGGCTGACGCCCTGCTGCTGCTCAACATCCAGCCCGGGCGCGCGACCTTCCTCGAGGAGGTCAAGGCCTACCGCCGCTGGCTCGACGAGCCCGACGTCGGGGTCGCGCTGGACCCGGAGTGGGCGATGGGTCCGGGCCAGGTGCCCGGCGGCGTCTTCGGCCGGACCACCGGGAAGGAGCTGGACGGCGTCGTGCGCTACCTCTCCAAGGTGGTCGAGGAGGGCGACCTGCCCGAGAAGGTCATGGTGTACCACCAGCTGGCGCCCTCGATCGTCCGCCAGGAGCAGGGCCTGCGTGAGCACCCCGGGGTCGCGGTGGTCAAGTCGGTCGACGGCATCGGGGTGCGGGCGGCCAAGGTCGAGACCTACCGGCTGGTGAACAGGACCACCCCCCGGCACGTCCACCCGGGCTTCAAGCTCTTCTACACCGAGGACGCCGAGGCGGGTCCGTTGATGACCCCGCAGCAGGTGCTGGCCCTGAAGCCGCGTCCGGAGTACGTGCTCTACGAATGAGCGCTGGCCACCCTTCCAGCGTGGGGCCAGACTGGCGCCATGACCTCCCGTCCTGTCTGGCTGACCGGTGACCCGGACGCCGACCGCCTGCTCACCGCCGACGACAACGCCCTGCTGCTCGGGATGGTCCTCGACCAGCAGGTGCCCATGGAGAAGGCCTTCGCCGGGCCTGCGGTGATCGCCCAGCGGATGGGCGGCCGCCTCGACGTGGCCGCCATCGCCGCCATGGAGGAGGAAGCCTTCGTCGCCCTCTGCTCCGAGCGACCGGCCGTGCACCGGTTCCCCGGTGCGATGGCCAAGCGGGTGCGGCAGGTCTGCCAGGTCCTGGTCGAAGACTTCGACGGGGACGCCGGGCGCCTCTGGCGCGACGTCGCGACCGGCGCGGAGCTGAAGGCGGCCATCGCCGCCCTGCCGGGTTTCGGCGCCCAGAAGGCGATGATCTTCGTCGCCCTGCTGGCCAAGCAGCGCGGCGTGCAGCCTCCGGGCTGGCAGGAGGCCGCGGGGGACTACGGGCAGGACGGTCACCGCTCCGTCGCCGACGTGGTCGACGAGGACTCCCTCGCCAAGGTGCGAGAGAGCAAGCGGGCCGCCAAGGCGGCCGCCCGGCGGGAGGCAGCCGAATGAGCGCGACCCTCAGGCGCTGAGCTCCAGCGGTGGCAGGGGAGCGGCCTCGCGGGAACCGTCCTCGACGGAGGCCCAGGCGCGCGCCAGACGCTGGACGGCGTCGTCCAGCACCTCGGGGGCGGCGGCGTAGGGCAGCCGGAGCCGGCGCTCCCCGCCCGCGCCCGGGAAGAAGCGCGGACCGGCGCTGAGGAGCAGGCCCTGCCGTTCGGCCGCCGCCGCGAGGCGGCTCGAGGACTCCGTCGGCAGCTCCACCCAGACGCTGAGCCCGCCGCCGGGGACCTGGTGGCGCCAGCCCGGCAGGTGCTGGACCAGCTGCTGCACCAGCCGGTCCCGCTGCTCGCGCAGCCGCCGGCGTTGGTCGGTGAGGGCAGGGGAGGGGTCCTCGAGCAGGGCCGCGACGGCCAGCTGCTCCACGGGCGCGGTCCCGAGGTCCAGGGTCGCCCGGTGCTCCACCAGGGTGCGCACCAGCTCGCGTGGGGCCCGCACCCAGCCGACCCGCAGACCACCCCAGAACGCCTTGCTGGCCGAGCCGAGGGTGACGGCGTCCGGCAGAAAGGCGGCCAGCGGCACCCGGGGCGGCTGCCCGTCCAGGCGGGTCTCGACCAGCGTCTCGTCGATGATCGCCACGGTCCGGCTGCGACGTAACGACGCCGCGAGCTCGGGCCGGAGCTCGTCGGACAGCCAGCCGCCCGTCGGGTTCTGGAACTCTGGGATCAGGTAGGCCGCGCGGGGAGCGGTCTGGCGGAGGGTGGTGTCGAAACCTGCAGGGTCCCAGCCCTCGGGAGAGAGCGGGTAGGCCATGGGACGGACGCCGCGACGCCGGAGCGTCTCGAGGGCGTTCGCGTAGGTCGGGGCCTCGACCAGCACCCGGTCGCCCGCGCCCAGCAGCGCCGCGGCGACGACGTTGAGCGCGGCGAGCGCCCCGCTGGTCACCACCACCTGCGACGGCGCGGTCGGCAGTCCCCGGCCGGTGTACCAGGCGGCGATCCGCTCGCGCAGCACGGGCAACCCGTCCGCGGAGTAGCCGTGGCTCCGCAGCAGCGACGGCAGCTCCTGCACCGCCGACGCGTAGGCCTCGGCCACGCCGGCGGGCGCGGCCGGGGCGGCGAAGGCCAGGTTGAGCGTGCCCGGGCCGGCGAGCCCCACCCCGGGCAGGCCCTCCAGGGACCGGCCGGGCGGCACCTCGACGAAGTTGCCCGCCCCCCGCCGGGCCCGGAGGTAGCCCGACGCCCCCAGGTGGGCGTAGGCCGCCGTCACGGTGGAACGGCTGAGCGCCAGGGCGCGCGCCAGGTCGCGCTCGCTGGGCAGCCGGGTGCCGACGGCGAGCCGGCCGTCGACGACCAGGAAGCGGACGCGTTCGGCCAGATCCCGGTAGGCGGGGGAGGAGAGGCGGCCGGGACCGAGCAGGTCGCGCAGGCCGGTGGCCGACAGCCAGGCAGTGGTGGGCACAGCGCCTCCCGAGTGGACCGACTAGAACAAGCCAATAGTGACCCATCGAGGTCAGATCGGTCCAGTGGTTGCCGATTGGCCCTGGTGGAGACCGGGAGGAGTGCGGCGAGGATGACCGGGTGACGTCCTCTGGCCCCACCAACCCGCTGACCGCCCTCGGCCCCGTCGAGCAGCTCCGCGCCGGCCGACTGGGCCGACGACTGCCGCAGCTCTTCGTCGGGTTGGCCCTCTACGGCTTCTCCATGGCCATGATGCTGCGGTCCGACCTCGGGCTGGCCCCGTGGGACGTCCTGACCGAGGGCCTGTCCCGCCTGCTGCCGCTCAGCTTCGGCATGATCACCATCCTGGTCAGCGGCGTGGTCCTGCTGCTGTGGATCCCGCTGCGGCAGCCGCCCGGGCTGGGGACGATCGCCAACGCTGTCGTCGTGGGGATCGCCGTCGACGTCGGGCTCGCCGTCCTGCGCACGCCGTCCTCCCTGGTCGTGCAGGGGTTGCTCCTGATCGGCGGCCTGGTGGCCAACGGTCTGGCGGGGGCCATCTACATGGGCAGCCAGCTCGGCCCGGGTCCCCGCGACGGCCTGATGACCGGGCTCTCCCGGCGGACGGGACAGAGCCTGCGGCTGGTCCGTACCGGCATCGAGGTCGTGGTGCTGAGCTCCGGCTTCCTGCTGGGAGGCACGGTCGGTGTCGGCACGGTGCTGTACGCCGTCGGGATCGGCCCACTCACCCAGCGGTTCCTGCCCCTGGTCGCCGTCCGGCTGGACCGGGACCGCGGCCCCCGGGCCTCCGCCGCGCCGTCGGCCGAGCCGGCACCAGCGCGGGACGGGGGAGCGGGACCGTGGTGAGGCTGCTGACCCCCGAGGCTGCCCATGCGCTGCGGGCCGCGGAGCTCACCTACACCGAGATCGGAGCCACCGGGCGGCAGCCGCTCCCCGCGGGCTACCACCACCAGCAGGTCTCGGCCCCGCTGGGAGCCGGCCGGGCTGCCTTCGAGGCTGCGGCGGAGACCCTGCTCACCTGGGGGATGCACGAGGGAGCCGGCCTCACCGCTGCGGTCTCCGACCGCCGGGTGGTGGTGGGCGCCGTCGCCGAGCTGCGCCTGGGTCCGGGGCCGCTGGCCCTCCGCATCCCGGTCCGGGTCCTGGAGGTGGTCGAGGAGGAGCACCGGCGCGGTTTCGTCTACGGGACCCTGCCCGGTCACCCCGAGCGGGGCGAGGAGTCGTTCCTGGTGGAGCTGATCCCCGGCGGGGCCGTGGTCTTCGACCTGGTGGCCTTCTCGCGCGGAGCGCGGTGGTTCACCACGCTCGGCGCCCCGCTCAGCCACGTCGGCCAGCACCTGGTGGCCCAGCGCTACGTCCGGGCGCTCCGCACCGTCGCCCGGGGCGCCGCGGCCCGTGAGCCGGGCACGCCCGCCGAGCCGGGCCACTGACGTGCGGAGCCGGACATCGAAGGCGCAGGGCACGGCACGGGTCCACTACGCCTGGGTCGTCGCCGGAGTGTCGTTCGCCACCCTGGTGGCTGCGGCTGCCTTCCGGGCCGCACCCGGTCCGCTGATGGTTCCGCTGCACCGAGCAGGGCTGGTCGCTGGTGACCATGTCCGCGGCGGTGAGCGTGAACCTCGTCCTCTACGGGCTGACCGCGCCCTTCGCGGCCGCCCTCATGCAGCGGTTCGGGCTGCGCCGGGTCGTCGCCGTCGGACTGCTGCTGATCGCCGCCGGCGCGAGCCTGTCCGTCCTGGCCTCGGCCGCCTGGCAGCTGGTCCTCACCTGGGGCGTGCTGATCGGACTGGGCACCGGGTCGATGGCGCTCGTCTTCGCCGCGACCGTCGCCAACGCCTGGTTCGTCCGACGGCGCGGCCTGGTGATGGGCATCCTCACCGCCGGCGGCGCCGCCGGGCAGCTGGTGTTCCTGCCCGCGGTGGCCTTGCTGGTCGAGACCACGGACTGGAAGGTCGCGTCCCTGCTGATCGCGGCGGCCGCGCTGGCGGTGCTGCCGCTGGTGGTGTGGCTGCTCCGTGACCGTCCCTCCGACGTCGGGCTGACCCCGTACGGCAGCGAGCAGGGGAGTCTCCCCGAGGGCCCCCGCCCGGGACGGGGGTCCGGCGCGCCCTCAGCGCTGAGGACCCTGCGCCTGGCCGTCCGCAGCCGCGCGTTCTGGGCCCTGGCCGCCGCGTTCGCCGTCTGCGGAGCCACCACCAACGGGTTGATCGGCATCCACTTCATCCCCTCGGCGCACGACCACGGGATGGCCACCACCACGGCCGCCGGGCTGCTGATGATGGTCGGAGTCTTCGACATCGCCGGCACCGTCGCCTCAGGGTGGCTCACCGACCGCGTCGACCCCCGCGTCCTGCTGCTGGTCTACTACGCCTTCCGCGGCCTCGGGCTGCTGCTGCTGCCGTGGCTGCTGGCCGACACCGTGCGACCCAGCATGGTGCTGTTCATCGTCATCTACGGGCTCGACTGGGTCGCCACCGTCCCGCCGACCGTCGTCCTCTGCCGCCGGATCTTCGGCGACCTGGGCACCATCGTCTTCGGCTGGGTGTTCGCCGCCCACCAGATCGGCGCCGCCGGCGCAGCGCTGGCCGCCGGCGTCATCCGCGAGACGTCCGGCAGCTACACGCTCGCCTGGTTCGGCGGTGCGGCCCTGTGCGTCCTCGCCGCCGTGCTCTCCATCGGTCTGCGGCCGGCACGAGCCGCGGCTGATGCTCCAGAGCGTGACAAGGCCGTCGAGGGCGAGACGGCCGCCGACCTCACGGTCTGACTGCTACCCCACCCGGCTGTCCGATAAGCGACATTATGTCACTACACCTGGGACGGTGCCGCTTCTCCCTCTGCAGCGGTCCCCCGGTCCTGCCTGCCCGGCGACAGGATGGTGACGACGCTGGAGTCGTCCTCGGCCCCGAGACCTGCCGCCTCGGCGATCAGGTAGAGCTGCTGGGCGGCCGCGGCGAGGGGCAACGGGACGTGGGCGGTCCGTCCGACGTCGGTGACGATGCCCATGTCCTTGACGAAGATGTCGACCCGGGACTTGACCTCGGCCCCGCCGGTGTAGGCCTGCAGCATCCGCGGACCACGGTCGGCGAACATGAACGAGCTCGCGGCGCCCTGCGACAGCGTCTCGAGGACGACGGCGGGGTCGAGACCCAGCCCCCGGGCCAGCGCGATCGCCTCGGCCGCGGCGGCGATGTGGACCCCGGCCAGCAGCTGGTTGATGGCCTTGAGGGCCTGTCCGTCGCCGGGGCGGGGGCCGACGATCGTCAGGGTGGACGACAGGGCCGCCAGCACGGGCTCCGCGGCCGCGAGGCCGTCGGTCGCCCCGACGACGACGAGCAGGTCGCCCTGGCCGGCCCGGACCGGTCCCCCGCTGATCGGGGCGTCGACCAGCGGATGTCCGGCCTCGGCCAGCCTCTGCGCCAGGGCGCGGGCCGCGTCCGGACCGACCGTGCTGGTCAGGATGATCGGCGACCCCTCGCTCAGGGTGGCCAGGACGCCGTCGGGGCCGAACAGCGCGGTCTCGGCCTGCGCGTGGTCGCGGACCGCGAGCAGGGCGAGGTCGGCGTGGGCGCAGGCCGCGGCAGGGGTCGCCTCGGCCGTCACCCCGCTCTCGGCCGCCAGCTCTCGACGGGCCGCGAACGGGTCGAACCCGGTCACCGGGAAGGCGGTGGCGAGGTGGGTGGCCATGGGCAGCCCCATCGCCCCGAGCCCGATCACCGCGACGTGCGGGGTGTTCTCACTCATCCTGGTCTCTCTCCTTCGATGTGCTGGTGCCCGGGGACCGGACGCGAGCCGCCCCCGACGCTCCGCAGGGTCCTCACCACGGCCGCGAGAGCCTCGTCGTCCCCGACGTTCCCGGCGAACACGATGTAGGGGATGCCGGCTGCCGGGCCGGACACCGGCTCCCAGAGCGACACGATGCCGGGCAGCATGGTGCCCCGCGACCAGGCCCGCCGGATCCCGAGTCCCTCGGTGGCGGTGTCGGAGGACGTGATGCCGCCCTTGGCCAGGACGAACGCCGGCCGGATCTGGGAGACGACCTCACGGACCGTGCGGACCAGCGCGGCGCTGACGGTGCGGGCGATGTGCAGGCTGTCGGCGGCGTCGACGCCGGTCACCAGCGTGCGGCTCGTCCGGAGCACGACGTCCCGGCCGGAGTCGGAGGTGCGCAGGTGCTCGGCCGCCCGGGTGGCGACGTCTCGGACGTGGCCGTCCCGCTCCTCCGACCTCAACAGGGTCGGGACGTCGAGCTCCAGCTCGACGATGGCGCCCTCGGCCCGCAGCCGGTCCAGCTGGCGGGTGGTCAGGCCGACGTGGGAGCCGACCGCGATCAGCCCGTGCCGGGCCTCCGGTCGGGCCTCGTGCGGGTCGTGGGGTGCCGCCGCCAGGATCGCCGACAGCCGTCCCGCGTCGATGGCCGGGGTGGCGCGCTGACCGCTGCGGGCCCGGACGAGCGACGGTCCGGTCCGGTAGAGGAAGTTCCGGCCCGCCGCCTCGGCCCGGAGCAGGGCGACCACGACCACCTGCAGGTCGGCGTCCTCCACCGCGTCGACCACCACCGGCCGGCCGTGGCTGAGCCCGGTCAGGATCTCCTCCACCCGTACCGGTCCCCCGGCCCGGATGTCGGCCAAGGTGACCGTGGCGACCGCGTCGCGGGAGATGCGTCCGGCGGTCTTCTCCTCCACCCAGTCCCGCAGGTCGGAGTGCGCGTACCCGAAGCTGGCGTCCTTGGCGAACTCGCTGTGCGACACCGGGATCATGCCCTCGCTGGTGCGCGACCAGTGCAACGAGTCGACGGTCACCCGGCCCGGCTCGAGATAGGCCGGGCAGATCACGACGCCGTCCACCACCGTCCCCCGAGCGGCCAGCTCGCGGGTGAGCACGTCGGTCTCCAGGGGGAAGTACCCGCGCAGGGTGGAGTCGCTCCGGCTGGCCAGGACATAGGGCACGCCCTCCTGCCGCGCGGCCTCGTCCAGGGCGGCGACGACCTGCCGGTTCCGGTCCGCAGCGTCGGCCTCGGACAGGCTGCGCGTGTTGGTGAGGACGAAGAACGCGGTGGTGGGCTGCCGGAGAGCCCACTGCAGGTCGGCCACCGACCAGCTGGTGAGCACCGGCAGGTCGGCGATCGCCTGGGTGCCCGTGGGGTCGTCGTCCAGGACGACCAACCGTCGGCCCGCCTGCACCGCGGCCAGCGGCAGGTCCACCGAGCGGGGTGCAGGCTGACCGGCGAGGACCTGGTCCAGCGGCACCGGCCCTGAAGAGGCCGGCCACGGGGGGCCGAGGTGAACCGCATCCATCGAGAAGGCCTTTCGGTGGGTCCCGCTCCGCGTCGACGCCGGTGGGAGAACCACCGCGAAGGCCACGGTAGAGCCACCCCGCGCGGCACCGCGCCCGGCCCTGCGGCCCTCCCCTGCGGTCTCCCGAAGGCGGTGCCCTCGCCCGGGCTGCTAGGTTCACCCGCACGAGTCGGTCGTGCATCCGGGAGGATGACAGGGAACCCGGTGCAACTCCGGGACTGGCGCGCAGCGGTGAGGGTGACGGCGGTGGCGTGAGACCACTGGGACCGATCAGGTCCCGGGAAGGTGCCACCTCCGGTTGACCCCGAGTCCGAAGACCTGCCGGCTCGGTCGTCGTCCGCCTCGAACCCCGCGACCGGGTTCCTGCCGAATCGAGACCTCGTGTCCGCGTACCCACCCTCGTGCCGCCGTCCCTCGTGGACCGGCTGCTCCGGTGACCCACCTCCGCGACGCCCGGCAGCGGCGCGCCGGGCCCACTGCCGCCGTCCTCGCCGCCGCCCTGCTGGTCAGCCTCATCGGGTCGCTGGCCCTGGGCACCGAGCCGGTGCCGCTCCGGGCGGTGGTCGACGTCGTCGGCGCGCGCCTGACGGGCCACCACGGCGCCGACGCCACCGCCGACGTCATCGTCTGGGAGCTGCGGGTCCCCCGCGCCCTGCTGGCCGCCGTGGTCGGGGCCGGCCTCACCCTGGCCGGGCTGACCATGCAGACCCTGGTGCGCAACCCCCTGGCCGACCCCTACCTGCTCGGGGTGTCCTCCGGCGCCGGGGTGGGCGCCACCGCCGTTCTCACCACCGGCGTGCTGGGCGGCTGGGGCACCTGGGCGCTGTCCGGCGGGGCCCTCCTCGGAGCGCTGGGGGCCTCCGTCGTCGTCTACCTCGTCGCCAGCGCCCAGGGCGGCCTGACGCCGCTGCGGCTCGTGCTCTCGGGGGTCGTGCTGTCCTCGGCCTTCAGCGCGGTCGCCTCCTTCCTGGTGTTCGCCGCGCAGGACAGCCGGGCCGCTCAGTCGGTGCTGTTCTGGCTGCTGGGGAACCTGACGGGGGCCACCTGGGCGAAGGTCGGGCTGCCGGCGGTCGTCGTGCTGGTGGCCGGAGTCCTCCTGCTGGCCGGCAGCGGCTGGATGGACGCCCTGGCGGCCGGTCCGGACACGGCCGCGTCCCTGGGCGTGCCCGTGGTCGGGCATGCGACGTGCCCTGTTCGCCGGCCTCGCCGTGCTGGTCGGTGTGGTGGTCGCGGTGTCCGGGGGGATCGGCTTCGTCGGGCTCATCCTGCCGCACCTGGCCCGGCGGCTCGTCGGTGCGCGCCACCGCTCGCTGGTCGTCGTCGCGGCCCTCGGCGGTGCGCTGTTCCTGCTCTGGGTGGACGTGCTGGCCCGGACGCTGTTCCGCCCGCTGGAGATCCCGATCGGGGTGGTGACCGGGGATGGTCGGCGCCCCGGTCTTCCTGCTGCTGATGGGCCGGGCCGAGTACCGGTTCGGGAGCAGCCGGTGACGCCGGCCGGGGTGCGGCTGAGCGCCACCGACGTCGACGCGGGCGTCGACGGGCACCTCGTGGTCGCCGGCGTCAGCCTCGTCGCCGCGCCGGGCACCCTGACGGCCGTCGTGGGCGAGAACGGCAGCGGCAAGTCCACGCTGCTGCGGACCCTGGCCGGGCTCACCCGTCCGCGCCGCGGTTCGGTCACCGTCGACGGAGCCGACCTCCACGCGCTGCCCGGGCGGCTGCGGGCCCGCCGGCTCGCCTGGGTCGGGCAGGAGGACGCGCCCGCCGAGGAGCTGCTGGTCTGGCAGGCCGTCGCCCTGGGCCGGGTCCCCCACCAGCGCCCCTGGGCCGACTCCGGGTCCGGTGAGCACCAGGCGGTCGCCACCGCCCTGGCCGACGTCGGCCTCACCCAGCTCGCCGACCGCCGGTGCGACCACCTGTCCGGCGGTGAGCGACGCCGGGTGATGCTCGCCCGCGGGCTGGCCCAGCAGACGGGGCTGGTCGTGCTGGACGAGCCGACGAACCACCTCGACGTCGCCCACCAGCAGGAGCTGGTCGGTCTGCTCCGCGCCAGCGGTCGCACCGTCGTCGCCTCGCTGCACGACCTGGACCTCGCCCGGAACGCCTTCGACCAGGCGGTGGTCCTGCACGCCGGCCGGGCGCTGGCCGTGGGGCCGGGCGACGGAGGTCCTCGTGCCTGCGGTGGTGCAGACCGCCTTCGGCGTCCCGGCCACCCTTCTCCCCGACCGCGCCACCGGGCTGGAGCACCTCGTGCTCCGTCGGACCCGGCCCGTCCCCCTACCCCGAACGAGGCCTGCATGAGCACCCTCTCCACCCGCCGCCCCGGCCGGGCGGTCCTCTGGCGCCGGCGCCCTCGGCCTCGCCCTGGCCCTGCTCGGCTGCGGTCCGGCCACCGCTCCCCCACCCGGCGGGGCCGGCCCGTCCAACCCCTCCGCCACGCCGGCCACGGTGACGGTGACGAACTGCGGCCAGCCCCGCACCTTTCCCTCCCCCGCCCAGCGGCTGTTCGTCAACGACGGCAACCTCGTCGCCCTGGCCCTGGCCGTGGGGGCCGGCGACCAGGTCGCGGCGGTGTCGAGCGTGCAGGACGACGCCGACGTGCTCACCCGGGTCTACGGCGACCCGGCGACGGCTCTGCGCCAGGTGCGCCGGAGGAGCCGGCGCTGGAGACGGTGCTCGCGGCCCGGCCCGACGTCGTCGTCGCGGGGTGGAACTACGGTTTCAGCGAGTCGACCAACCTGACGCCGGACACCCTGGCCGAGCGTGGCATCGGGGCCTACGTGCTCAGCGAGAGCTGCCGCCGGCCCGACGGGACGCGCGGCACCATGGACCCCTGGGAGGCGGTCCGCACCGACCTGACCAACCTCGGCGCCATCACCGGGCACGCCGACGCCGCGGCCGCAGGTCGTCGCCGACACCGACGCCCGGCTGGCCGCCCTGGCCGCCGCGCCCCAGCCGGCGCGCGAGCCCGTCGTCTTCGTGTTCGACAGCGGCACCGACGCGATCTTCTCCTCCGGCGGCCTCGGGGGCCCGCAGGCGATCATCGACGCCGCCGGCGGACGGAACGCCCTCGCCGACCTCCGCGACACCTGGACCGAGGTCAGCTGGGAGCGGCTCGCCACGGCCCGGCCCGACCTGATCGTCTTCGTCGACTACCCGGGCCAGACGCTGGCGCAGAAGCAGCAGGTGCTGGCCGAGCACCCGGCCAGCCGCGACCTGCCCGCGGTCCGGGAGCAGCGCTACCTCCACCTGCCCTACGCGATGTGGACGAGCGGACCGCTGAACGTCGACGCGGCCGAGCACCTCCGGCAGAGCCTGGAGAGCTTCGGACTCGCCCCCGCGAGCGGCCTGGTGCCCAGGCTCGCGCTCGGCTGACGCTAGGTGCACGGCCTCACCGGTCTGGACCGCCCACAGCGCGGCGTACAGCCCCTCGCGGGCGACCAGCTCCTCGTGGGTGCCGGACTCGGCGACCCGGCCCTCGCGCCAGCACCCAGATCCGGTCCGCGTCCCGCACGGTGGACAGCCGGTGGGCGACGACGAGGGCCGTCCGGTCGGCCGTCACCGTGGCCAGCGAACGCTGGATCGCCGCCTCGGTCTCGTTGTCGACCGCTGACGTCGCCTCGTCCAGGACCAGCAGCGCCGGGTCGCGCAGGATCGCCCGGGCCAGCGCGATCCGCTGCCGCTGACCGCCCGAGAGCGTGAGCCCACGCTCCCCGACGACGGTGTCGTAGCCCTCGGCCAGGGCCTCGATGAAGCTGTGCGCCTCGGCCAGCCGGGCAGCCTGGTGGATCTCGGCCTCGCTGGCGTCCGGGCGACCGTAGGCCAGGTTGTCCCGCACCGTGCCGTGGAACAGGAAGACGTCCTGGCTGACGTAGCCGATGGCGCCGCGCAGCGAGTCCCAGGAGAGCGTCCGGACGTCGACGCCGTCGAGCAGCACCTGGCCCTCCCGCGGGTCGGAGAACCGCAGCACCAGCCGCAGCAGGCTCGACTTGCCCGCTCCGGTCGCGCCGACGACCGCGTGCGTCTGCCCGGCGGGCACCACCAGGTCGAGGCCCCGGAGCACGTCCGGGCCGTCCGCGTAGCCGAACCGGACCCCCCGCAGCTCCAGCCGCCCCCGCACCGGGGCGTCGAGCCGCAGGTCGCCGGGCACCTGGTGGCCGCGCTCCTCCAGCAGGGAGAAGATGCGCCGGGTGGAGGCCATCGCCCGCTGGTAGAGGTCGAGGGTCTGCCCCAGGTCGGTCAGGGGCCACAGCAGGCGCTGGGTCATGAAGACCAGCACGGTGTAGAGGCCGACCTCGAGCCGGCCCTGCAGGACGAACCAGCCACCGAGCAGCAGGGTGGAGGTGAACCCGGCCAGGATGGCCATCCGGATCAGCGGCACGAAGGCCGCCGAGGAGCGGATCGCCGCCCGGTTCGCGTCCCAGTACCCCTGCGACACCGACCGGACGCGCTCCACCTCACGGCTCTCCGCGGTGAAGGCCTTGATGGTGGTCAGGCCGCCGAGGTTGGTCGAGATGGTCGCGCTCACGTCACCCGCGGCGGCGCGGACCTGCCGGTACAGCGGTTCGAGCACCTTCTGGAACCGGATCGACCCCCACACGATCACCGGTACCGGCAGAAAGGCCAGCAGCATCAGCGGCCACGACGAGGCGGCGAAGACCGCCCCGACGAAGACCACCGTCCAGAAGGTGTGCAGGATGACGCGGGCCCCGACGTCGAGGAAGCGCTCCAGCTGGTTGACGTCGTCGCTGATGACCGAGAGCACCCGTCCCGGGGCGGAGCCCTCGTGCCAGGAGACGTCGAGGTCCTGGACGTTGGCGTAGGTCTCCACCCGCAGCTCGTGCTCGACGGCCTGGGACAGCCCACGCCACAGCACGGCCGCGGCGTAGTCGGTGGCCGACTCCACGACCCACACCGCGATGTTCACGACGGCGATGACCACCAGCTGCTCGAAGCGGCCCTCGATCCCGAACAGCGACGCCGCGAAGGAGTCCGCCCCCCGCACGACCACGTCGACCGCCACCCCGAGGAGCAGCTCGGGTGCGACGTCGGCGGCGGTGTTGAGGGTGGTGAAGGTGACGGCGGCCACCACACGCGGGCGGTGGCGGCGGTGGTGGCGCCACAGCGCTCTCAGGGGCGAGGAAGTTCCGGACACCTGAGGAACCTAGTGCCCGAGGGAAGGGGCGTGGACCTGGTCTTGGCCCCGCTTCCGCGTGCAGGCCCGGCGGCGGTCAGCGGGTGCCGTCGACCCCCCGGGCGGTGGAGCGCCGCTGCGCCCACAGGGCGGCCTGCGTCCGGTCGCTGACCCCCAGCCGCTGGAAGATGTTGGTCAGGTGAGCCTTGACCGTCCGCTCGCTGATCCCGAGGCGCCGGGCGATCAGCTTGTTCGGCAGCCCGTCGCCCACCATCGCCAGCACCTCCTCCTCGCGGTCGGTGAGGGGTGTCGTCGGCGTGGCCGGAGCCTCCCGGCGCTGGCTGAGCAGGACCCGGGCGGCCTTGGGGTCCAGGGGTGAGCCACCGGCCACCACCTCGCGGATGGCGGAGAGGATCACCTCCGGTTCGCTGTGCTTGAGCAGGTAGCCCTCCGCGCCGGCCTCCAGCGCCTCGAGGATCCAGCGTTGCTCCGACATCGAGGTCAGCACCAGCACGTGGGTCTCGGGTCGGCGGGCCAGGAGCGCTGCGGTCGCGCGGACACCGTCGAGCCGGGGCATCGACAGGTCCATCAGGACGACGTCCGGCTCGAGCGCCTCGGCGGCCTGCACGGCCTCGTCGCCGTCGGAGGCCTGGCCCACCACCTCGAGGTCGTCGGTGGTGGCGAGCAGGGAGGCCAGGCCACCTCGGACGATGGCGTGGTCGTCGACGAGCAGGACGCGGATCACCGCGGCACCGTGACCTCGGCGCGCGTGCCCTGGCCGGGGGCGGAGGTCACGTGCAGCCGCCCTCCCGCCTGGGCAACCAGATCGCCCAGGGCCCGCAGCCCCAGGTGCCCCGCCGCGCGCTGCTGGTGCAGGTCGGTCGGGTCGAACCCGCAGCCGTCGTCCTGGACCACCAGCCGGGCGGTGTGCCCGTCCGAGACCGCCCGCAGATCGACCTTGCGGGCGCCCGCGTGCGCGACGACGTTGCGCAGCAGCTCCTGCGCCGAGCGGAAGAGCACCGAGGACGACTCAAGGGGCAGATCGGCCGCGGAGTCGACGTCGACCGCGACCTCGGTCCCCCGGTTGTGCAGGCCCTCGGCCAGCTCGGTCAAGGCGGCCGGCAGCCCCTCCTCGGCCAGGTTGGGCGGGTAGATGTCGACCAGCAGGGTGCGCAGCTCAGCCGTCGAGGAGCGCAGCTGGGTGGCGGCGTGGCGGACCAGACCCTCGTCGCGGCCGGCGTCCGGCCCGTCCAGCCGCGCCGCGTCGAAGGAGTAGGTCAGCCCGGTCAGCTGCTGGACGACCCCGTCGTGCAGGTGGCCGGCGATCCTGCGTCGCTCGGCGTCGGAGGCGTCGACGGCGTGCTGGAGCAACCGCCGCCGGTCCTGTTCCTGGCGTTGCAGGCGTCGCGCCAGCGACCAGGCGAACGGGATCTGCACCAGCTGCAGCAGCACCAGGGCGGCCAGCGCCGGTGGGGCGTAGCTGCGCCACTGCGCGTCCCCAGCCGAGAGGACGGCGTCGTACTTGAAGTAGGCCTCGAACAGCAGCGGCTCGCCGTCCAGTGACCGGACGCCGGTGTAGACCTCGAGCAGCTTGCCGAAGGGACGCTCGAACTCGTTCTCCGAGCGGGTCAGGTCGCTGATCTCGGAGTTGATGCCCCGTTTGCCCGTGAGCGCATCGCTCTCATCCTGACCCAGGTCGAAGACCTGTCCGATGAGCTGGCGCTCGTTGGAGTAGACGATGCGCCCGTCGGCGTCCCAGACCTTGACCTGGACCAGGGACGGGGTCAGGACGTAGCGCTGGATCGCGTCGTCGAACCTGGCCAGGGCCGTGGGGTCGCCGGCGACCAGCTCGGGAGACAGCCGGGGCTCCACGATCCCCCGCGCGGTGACCGCGGCGACCTGTTCTGCGGAGTCGATGGCTTGTTTGCGTCCGGCGTCGCGGGCGAGGACGTAGATCACCGAGGCCAGGAGCACCATCACCACCAGCCCGGCCAGCGAGAAGCGGGCCAGCAGCGCGGCGACGGACACCGACTGGTCCCGCCTCGGTGAGTCCATGTCGTGGATCGTAGTGGTGCGGTGAGTTCTGGACTGCGCTTTGGAGGTCGTAGCACCATCGGCCAATAGCGCCCTGCCCGCCGTGCCCCTCAGGCTGAGCGGGACGGGGAGGCTGCTCCTCGGCGTGGATCCCCCCTTCCCCGAGGACCAGCCGGACATGAAGCGTAGAGCGAGAGCGTGTGGGGCCACCGTTGCCGTGGCCATCCTGGTGTCCGCTGCCCTGGTGGCGACGACAGAGCCGGCGGCGGCCGCTTCGTCGAAGGGGTGTACCGGCGGTGGTTACTCGCTGGTGAACCTGACCACCGGAGCCACCGTGGCAACCTTCGGCGAGGACCGGATCCGCATCACCGTCCCGGCGAGCCGGCTCGGCCGGACCTTCGCCGTCCGCGGCCGTTACACCCAGTTCAAGGTCCGCAGCGCTGACTTCGCCGTGCTCGACCAGGCGTTCACCGGAGCGGCGAACCCCCTCGACATGACCGGGCGGCGGTTCACGCCCGTCTTCGCCAGCAGGGTGCCCAACCACCGCGGCCTGGTACTGCGCAGCCGCATCTCCATCGAGCTCAAGGACGAGCGGGTGAGGCTGGGCAGGAGCGGCGCCGGCGTCTCGATGAAGATCCAGGCCAAGGACTGCGCCCAGGGTGGGATCTTCCAGATGGAGCCGAGTCGCGCGGACGGTACCGCTACCCGCATCACCCACAAGCTGGCCACCTCGCGCGTGCGTGGGCGCACCCCGTTCTACTTCGACAACCCCAATTTCCGGGCCCGCACCGGGCATTTCCTCGGCACGGGCTGCACCAGTGTTCGCACCGGCCCGCCCGGGCGGTTCTGCGTCCAGGTGACCCCTCGGGTCAACATCACCAACGGCCTCTCGCCCCGGTTCGTCGCCCGCGACAGCGCCCAGGTCGCCACCCGGGTGGATCAGCCGGCCTGCAACACGGCGAGACCGCTGCGTCCCAGCGCGGCCCACTGCGGCGGCATCTCCGTATGGGACGTGGCCAGCGGGGGCCGGATGGGCTTCGTGACCGGAGGCGACGCGACAGAGGTGGCCAACCCTCCCACCACCTGCGTCAGCGACTGCCAGGCCCAGAACCAGGTGCGAGGCCGGCTCGCCAACCTTGGTCACCCCTTCCCCGTGCCTGCCGGCAGTCGACTCACTCCCCGGAGTGCCGGCACCCCCCATCCCTGAGGGGGGCAGCAGCGTGCGGGACCCCTCCCACCCCCTGGAGAGGGGTCCTGCACCTGTGCCGCACGGCTCCCGGACGCTTCGCGCCGTCGGCTGCACCTAATCTCAGGACATGGCGACCTCGAAGACGCGACCCGTTGACCCGCCGCCCGATGTGCACCCCGGCATCCAGGCCGAGCGCGTGCAGGTGCTCAACGAGGCCGAGGTGCGCGACGAGCGGGCGCTACGTCCTGTACTGGATGCAGCAGGCCCAGCGCACCGAGCTGAACCACGCCCTGGAGCACGCGGTGCGCCGCGCCAACGAGCTCGGGCTGCCGCTCCTGGTGGCCTTCGGCCTGATGGACGACTACCCCGAGGCGAACCTGCGGCACTACCACTTCCTGGTGCACGGACTGGCCGACGTCGCCGAAGCCCTGCGGAAGCGGTCGATCCCCTTCGTGGTGCAGCGCGGCGCACCGGACGAGGTCGCCGCTGCGGCTCGCCGCGGACGCCGCCCTCGTGGTCTGCGACCGGGGGTACCTGCGCCCCCAGCGGGCCTGGCGGGAGCGGGTCGCGGCGGAGGCCGGCTGCGCCGTGGTCCAGGTGGAGAGCGACGTCGTGGTCCCGGTCGAGCTGGCCTCGGACAAGAAGGAGCACGCCGCCCGCACCCTGCGGCCCAAGATCACCCGGCACCTCGAGCGCTTCCTCGTGCCCCTGCCCCAGGCGCGGCTCGAAGGACACCAGCGTGCCCGACGTCCAGGGCGAGGACCTGAGCGATCCGGACGCCCTGCTGGACCGGCTCACCCTGGACCGGTCGGTCCCTCCCGTGCTGCTGTTCCACGGCGGTACGCGTGCCGGCAAGGCGGTGCTCGAGGAGTTCCTGACGTCCCGGTTCGGCGAGTACGCCGCCCACCGGAACCAGCCGCAGACCGACCACGTGTCGCACATGAGCAAGTACCTGCACTTCGGTCAGCTGTCGCCGGTCTACATCGCCCTGCAGGTCCGCGAGCACGCCGACCGGGTGGACGAGAACGTCGAGACCTACCTCGAGGAGCTGATCGTGCGGCGCGAGCTGCCGATGAACTTCGTGTTCTACGAGCCGCGCTACGACAGCTACGACCAGCTACCGGCCTGGGCGCGCGAGACCCTCGCCGAGCACGCCGGCGACCCGCGCGAGCCGCTCTACACCGCCCAGCAGCTCGAGGACGGCCAGACCGAGGACCGCTACTGGAACGCCGCCATGGACGAGATGCGGCACGCCGGCTACATGCACAACTACATGCGGATGTACTGGGGCAAGAAGATCCTCGAGTGGTCGGCGACGCCGGAGGAGGCCTACGCCACCACCCTGCGCCTCAACAACACCTACTTCGTCGACGGCCGGGACGCCAACTCCTACGCCAACGTCGCCTGGGTCTACGGCCAGCACGACCGCGGCTGGACCGAGCGCGCCGTGTTCGGCAAGACCAGGTCGATGACCGCCGGCGGTCTCGAACGCAAGGCCGACCCGGAGGCCTACGTCGCCAAGGTGGCCCGGGCGGTGGAGGCCGCTCACCAGACCGCGGACCGCTCGTGAACCTCGTCGTCCTGTTTCGAGAGCAGCACGGCGGGTAGAGGAGCTCACCGGCGTTCGGCAGTGCAGCGCTCCCACCTCGAGTCGCGCTGCCCACCCACGGCGTGACCTCTTCGAGAGGCCGTGCCGCCATGAGCGACCTCCACCCCGACGTCCCTGCCGCACCTTCCGGTCCGGCCCTTCGCCACCTCAAGCCCTTCGAGGGTTGCCGAGCCGCGATCAGCACCAGCCTCGGCTCTGACCGCGTATAATCACCCGCCTTGCCCAGACGCGGCTAGCCCGCACGACCCTCGAGAGGTGGGACGATGCCGCTTCCCTCCCCGGACCTCAGCTCGGTGAGCACCCTGCTCTGCGACGCCGACGGGACCCTCTTCGCCTCCGAGGAACCCGCCTTCACCGCGTCGGTCGGGGTGGTCAACGCCTACCTGGAGGGGATCGGGGCGTCGCAGCGGTTCACCGCCGACGAGCTCCGGCTGGCCGCGAACGGGAAGAGCTTCCGGTTGAGCCTCACCGAGCTCGCGGCGGCGCAGGGGGTCGACATCGGCTCGGCGTCGTTCGCGCGCGAGCTCGAGGTCTGGGTGGCGCGGGAGAACGAGGTCGTCACCGCCCACCTGGCCGCGGTGCTGGAGCCCGACGACGACGTGCGGTCGACGCTGGTGTCCCTGCGGTCCACGCTGTCGCTCGCCCTGGTGAGCTCCAGCGCCCTGCGCCGCATCGACGCCAGCCTGCAGAGCTCCGGACTGAGCGACCTGTTCCCGGTTGACCGACGTTTCAGCGCCCAGGACTCCCTGCCGGTGCCCACGAGCAAGCCCGACCCAGCCGTCTACCACCTGGCCATGCGCCAGCTCGGGCTCGAGCCCGGGACGGCGGTCGCCGTGGAGGACGCCGTGCCCGGGGCCCAGTCCGCCGTGGCGGCCGGCCTCTTCACCGTGGGCATGCTCTGCTTCGTCCCGCCGGCCGAGCGTGAGCAACGCGTGCTCGACCTGCAGCGGGCCGGCGTGCACGCCCTGACCGACACCTGGGCCGACCTGGCTGACCTCCTGCGCCAGGGGAAGCCGAGCCAGGATCCCAGCGACGACCGAGAGGACGGTGCACGCGCGTGAACGTGGTCTACGACGCGTTCGAGGGACGCTACTGCGACAACCCCCGAGCCCTCTTCGAGCGGATGCGGTACCAGCTGCCCGGCGACCGCCACACCTGGCTGTGCGACCCGCTCTACGCTGACGGCTTCCCCGCCGACGTCGAGACGGTGCCCTTCGGCTCCCGGGCGGCCCGGGCGGCGCTGGAGGAGGCTGACCTGGTCGTGGCCAACACCCACCTGGACTTCGACTGGGACAAGAAGCCGGGTGCGGTGTACCTGCAGACCTGGCACGGCACGCCGCTCAAGAAGATCCACCACGACGTGCTCTGGGCTCCCGAGGGCATCCTCGACCGGCTGGACCTCGACGTGGCCCGCTGGGACTACCTGCTCTCCCCCAACGCGGTCTCGACGCCCCGGCTCCGGGACGCCTTCGGCTTCGGTGGCCCGGTGCTCGAGGTCGGGTACCCGCGCAACGACGTCCTCGCCGGGCCGGCAGCCGCAGCCGTCCGGGCGCGGGTCCGGTCGGCCCTGGGCCTGCCGGACCACGTCACCGCCGTGCTGTACACCCCGACGTGGCGTGACGACGAGTTCTACGCCCTCGGGGACGTCGAGCTGGCTCTGGACGTGCCCGCCTTCCTCCGCGACCTGCCGGACGACGTCTGGCTGCTGCCCCGCCTCCACTACAAGATGACCGGACGCTCCCGAGCCGCAACGGACGAGCGGGTGGTGGACGTGTCGCGCTACCCGGATGTGCACGAGCTGTACCTGGCGGCCGACGTGATGGTCACCGACTACTCCTCGACCATGTTCGACTTCGCCATCACCGGCAAGCCGCTGCTGTTCTTCGCCTACGACCTGGAGAGCTACCGCGACAGCCTCCGCGGCTTCTACTTCGACCTCGAGCCGCTGGCTCCCGGTCCGGTGCTGCGGACGGCACCCCAGGTGGTGGCCGCGCTGGCCGACCTCGACGCGGTGCAGGCGGCCTACGCCGACCGGTACGCGGCGTTCCAGCAGCTGTTCGCCCACCTGGACGACGGCCACGCCGGCGACCGGTTGAAGTGGCTGTTCCGCTCGGGTGACCGCACGCCCCTGCTCGCGGTCTCCGACTGAGCCGCCGGCGCCGGCGGACCGGGCGGTCGTAGGCTCCGACCATGGACGACGCTGACATCCTGGACCGCATCCACGAGATCGTCGACACCGAGCGGGGCCTGCGCGCCCACCTGGCCGAGGACCCCGACGACGCGGCCGAGACACGGGCCCGGATCCGCGCCCTCGAAGAGTCGCTGGACCAGTGCTGGGACCTGCTGCGGCAGCGCCGAGCACGGCAGGAGTTCGGCGAGGACCCGGCGGGCGCGACCGCCCGCCCGGTGCCGGAGGTGGAGAGCTACCTCCAGTGACGGAGACCGGGCGACCCGGCGGCAGCCGCGTGGAGCAGTTTCCTAGGATCGGGCCCATGGCGATCAGCAAGGGCGACAAGGTCCACTGGAACACCTCCCAGGGCAAGACCACGGGTAAGGCCGTGGAGAAGAAGACGAAGGAGTTCACCCTCGACGGCCAGAAGTTCAAGGCGTCGGAGGACGAGCCGTTCTGGGTGGTGGAGTCGGAGAAGTCCGGCTCCAAGGCCGCCCACAAGGAGTCCTCGCTCGACAAGGCCTGACCTCCTCCCGGCCGCGGAGCCCGCAGCGCCGAGCCGGCCCCGCCGACCGGCGCAGCTCAGGCGGCCAGGGAGGCGAACCGCTCCGGGTCCCCGGCTCCGACCCGGGTGATCACGGCGGTGCCGTCGGAGAGGTCGACGACGGTCGTCGGGACCTCACCGCACTCACCGGAGTCGACGACGGCGTCGAGCAGGTGGTCGAGGGTGTCCTTGATCTCCCAGCCCTGCGTCATCGGCGCCGCCTGGCCGGGCAGCAGGAGCGTGCTGGACACCAGGGGCTCCCCGAGGGCGTGCACCAGCGCGAGCGCGGTCGTGTGCTCGGGGATGCGCACCCCGACCGTCCGCTTCTTCGGGTGCATCATCCGCCTCGGCAGCTCCTTGGAGGCGGGCAGGATGAAGGTGTACTGACCGGGCGTCGCCGCCTTGACCGCCCGGAACACGTGGTTGTCGAGGTGCACGAACTGCCCGAGCTGGGCGAAGTCGGCGCAGACCAGGGTGAAGTGGTGGGAGTCGTCCAGGTCCCGGACGGCGCGGATCCGGTCCAGACCGGACTTGTTGCCCAGCTGGCAGCCGAGGGCGAAACAGGAGTCCGTCGGATAGGCGATCAGGCCGTCGTCGCGGAGCAGGTCGACGACCTTGCCGATCGTCCGGGCCTGCGGGTTGACGGGATGGACGTCGAAGTAGCGGGCCATGGGCCGAGCCTAATTTGCCGGTCCCCGGCCGCCGGGGCCGGCTCCCACTCCCTGGCCGGAGCGCGCGCGCCCACGACGGCCTCCCCTAGGATCACGGCATGGTCACCAAGGTCGCCCTGCTCACCGCCGGCGGATTCGCCCCCTGCCTCTCCTCCGCCATCGGCGGGCTGATCCAGCGCTACACCGCCGTCGCCCCCGAGGTGGAGCTCATCCTCTACCGCTACGGGTACCAGGGCCTCCTGCAGGGAGACTCCATCTCGGTCACCCCCGAGATCCGGGCCAAGGCGGGGCTGCTGCACCGGTTCGGCGGCTCCCCCATCGGCAACTCCCGGGTCAAGCTGACCAACGCCGCCGACCTGGTCAAACGCGGCCTGGTGGCCGAGGGCGTCGACCCCCTGCAGGCGGCGGCCGACCGGCTGACCGCGGACGGCGTCGACGTGCTGCACACCATCGGCGGCGACGACACCAACACCACGGCCGCCGACCTCGCGGCCTTCCTGGCCCGCAACGACTACGCGCTGACCGTGGTCGGGCTGCCCAAGACGATCGACAACGACGTCATCCCGATCCGCCAGTCCCTCGGCGCCTGGACCGCGGCCGAGCAGGGCGCCCGGTTCGCCCAGAACGTCGTGGCCGAGCACAACTCCGGGTCGCGGATGCTCATCGTCCACGAGGTCATGGGCCGTCACTGCGGGTGGCTGACCGCGGCCACCGCCCAGGCCTACCGGGACTGGCTGGACACCCAGGAGTGGCTGCCGGAGGTCGGGCTGAGCCGGGAGGCCTGGGACGTGCACGGCGTCTACGTGCCCGAGGCCGTCTTCGACCTCCAGGCCGAGGCTGCCCGCCTCAAGGCGGTCATGGACACCGTCGGGTCGGTGACGCTGTTCGTCTCCGAGGGAGCCGGTCTGGACACCATCGTGGCCGAGCTGGAGCGTTCCGGTTCCGAGGTCGCCCGTGACCCCTTCGGCCATGTGAAGATCGACAAGATCAACCCCGGGGCCTGGTTCGCGTCCAAGTTCGCCGAGGAGCTCGGCGCCGAGAAGGTGCTGGTGCAGAAGTCCGGCTACTTCTCCCGCTCGGCCGCCCCGAACGAGGCCGACCTCGCCCTGATCCGCTCGATGACCGACCTGGCCGTCGACTCCGCCCTCCGCGGCGAGCCCGGCGTCATCGGCCACGACGAGGAGCAGGGCGACGAGCTGCGGGCCATCGAGTTCGAGCGGATCAAGGGCGGCAAGCCCTTCGACATCACCCAGCCCTGGTACGGCGAGCTCCTCGCCGGCATCGGCCAGCCCGCCCCGCAGCCGGCCGCAGGGCACTGAGGCCCGAGCAGCGCCCCTGAGCCGCACGTCGCGGTGGTCGGGCCGGGGGCTCAGCGACGCCGGGCCAGCCACCAGGTGACCGCGGCCCCCAGCCCCGCCCCGGCCGCGGTCCCGAGCATCCATCCCGGCACGCGGCCCGCGGTCACCGCGGCCGGCTCGACCTCCGCCGTCGCCTCCTCGGGCTCGACCGGCGGGAGCCGGACCACCTTGGTCTCCGCCTTGAGCGGCGCGGCCGGATGGTGCGCCGTGGCGATCCAGGCGGCCATGAAGAGGATCAGCTGGGCAAAGAGGTTGAGGAACAGCATCAGCGCGATCACCGAGCCGAAGACGGCGAAGGCCTGGTTGCCCGAGAACAGGCCGACGAGGAAGGTGCTGAGGTACTGCAGCACCGCCAGACCGACGGCGCCGACCAGAGCTCCGCGCCGCACCGTGCGGCGGGGCTCCTTCGTCTCGGGCAGCACCGTGTAGAGGAAGAGGAACAGCACGTACCCGGCGCCGATCGAGAAGACCACGGGCGCCAGCCGCAGCACCGGCTCCAGCCAACCGACGTCGCCGAGCCCGAGGTAGTCGACCAGGGTCCCGGCGAACGTGGTCGAGAGGGCCGCGAGGGAGAACGTCACCGCCATGGCGAGCAGCAGCAGGAGCAGCTGCAGCAGGTTGACCGCGTAGATCCTCAGCGTCAGCAGCAGCACGTTGCCGCCCTCGCCCTGGACGTCGAACTCGGGCCGCCACTGGGCCCGGACGGCGTTCTTGAGGTTGCCCATCCAGCCCGCGCCGGAGTAGACGGCCGAGACCATTCCGAGGATGCCGATGCTCTGCCAGTTGCTCAGCGCGCTGCGGACGATGTCGAGGATCTGCTGACGGGTGGCCGGGTCGGCGGTGCCCAGGGTGTCGGCGATCGCGTCGGCGAGCGGCAACAGGAGCTCAGGCCGCGTCACCGTCAGGACCAGCCCAGCGACGGAGAAGGCGAACATGAGGATCGGGATGACCGCCAGCACCGAGAAGTAGGTGATGGCCCCGGCGAACTGGGCGCCCAGCCGGGTGATGTAGCGCTCGACGGCGCGCAGCAGGTGGGGGACGCCGGACGGCAGGGCCGGGGCCGGGGCCGGCGTCGGCAGGGTCGTTTCAGGCACGGGCCGACGCTACCCAGCGCCCTGGGGATCCAGCGCTCGATCGCCCGGGAGACCCCCGACGAGGGTTCCGGACGTCACCAGCGCTGACTTTCCAGGGGATCCGGCGCAGGCCCGGCAGACTGGGGCGCGTGAGCGACCGGCCCGCCCTCGTGCAGCGCGTCCTCGGCGGCGCGGCCGTCGCGGTCCTGGATCGGCTGCCCGTCCCGCTGGCCCTCGCCCGGCTGCTGATGCTGGTGGAGAACGCCGTCGAGAACGGCCGGGGCGGCTGGGACCGGCTCCGCGACGACGCCGAGGCCGCGCGCTACCGGGCGGTCCGCGCCGCCGTCGAGCGGCACGCCCCCGACGGCTTCGTCCTGGACGTCGGCTGCTCGCAGGGCATCCTGCAGGAGGGCCTGGCCTACCGGCGCTACGTCGGCGTCGACCGCTACGCGCCGGCCCTCCGGCGGGCCCGCGGCGCCGGCGATCCGGCCACGACGTTCGTGGCCGCCGACGCCGCCCGCTACGTGCCCGACGAGGCCCCGGACGCCGTCGTGCTCAACGAGGTCCTCTACTACCTGCCCCGGCCGGTGCGGGTGGCCGAGCGGTACGCCGCGCTGCTCGCGCCCGGCGGGGTGCTGGTCGTCTGCTGCTACGCGCGGACCTGGCCGACCCGCCGGCTGCTGCGCCGGCTCCGCCGGCGGCTGGACCTGGTCGCCTCGGAGCGGGTGTTCGCCGGTGCTCACGCCTGGGAGGTCGCCGTGCTCCGGCCCCGCCCACCGGTCGCCGACGAAGGCCAAGTCCCACCCGTCCCGCCAGCGCGCGAATCCCCGGTGTCACCCCACGGTCCCCTCGAGGTTGAGCGGACGTCAGCCAAGCAGTCGCGGCCTCATTCGAACGCCTCCGGCGGGGGGCAGGTGCAGACGAGGTTGCGGTCGCCGAAGCTGCCGTCGATGCGGGCTACCGGCGGCCAGTACTTGTCGCTGCCGGCGGCGTAGAGCGGGCCCTGGTGGAGTCCGGCCGGGAAGGCGGCGACCCGACGGCTGTAGGGGTGGCTCCACTCGTCGGCAGTCACCCGGGCCTGGGTGTGCGGGGCGTGCACCAGCGGGTTGTCCTCAGCCGGCCACTCCCCGTCCTGCACCCGCTGCGATCTCGGCGCGGATGTCGATCATCGCGTCGCAGAACCGGTCCAGCTCGGCCAGGTTCTCCGACTCGGTCGGCTCCACCATGAGGGTGCCCGGCACCGGGAAGCTCATGGTCGGGCGCGTGGAAGCCGTAGTCGACCAGCCGCTTGGCCACGTCGTCGACAGTCACGCCGCTGGCCTTGGTGATCGGCCGCAGGTCGAGGATGCACTCGTGCGCGACGCGGGCGTTCCGGCCGGTGTAGAGCACCGGGTAGTGGGCGCGCAGCCGCTCCGCGACGTAGTTGGCCGCCAGCAGCGCGTGCTCGGTGGCTGCGGTCAGACCGTCAGCGCCCATCATGGCGATGTAGGCGTAGCTGATCGGCAGGATGCCGGCCGAGCCGAACGGCGCCGCCGACACCGGTCCGACCTCGTCGCTCGCCCGCCAGGAAGGGGTGCCCGGGCAGGAACGGAGCGAGGTGCTCCCCGACGCCGACCGGTCCCACACCGGGCCCGCCGCCCCCGTGCGGGATGCAGAAGGTCTTGTGGAGGTTGAGGTGGCTGACGTCGGCGCCGAAGCGGCCCGGCTGGGCCAGACCCAGCAGCGCGTTGAGGTTCGCGCCGTCGACGTAGACCTGGCCGCCGGCGTCGTGCACCAGCGCGCACAGCTCGGTGATGCCCTCCTCGAACACCCCGTGCGTCGACGGGTAGGTGACCATGATCGCGGCCAGCGCGTCGCGGTGGGTCTCGACCTTGACCCGGAGGTCGTCGAGGTCGACCGAGCCGTCGTCGGTCGCCTTGACCACGACGACCTTCATGCCGGCCATCACCGCCGACGCCGCGTTGGTGCCGTGCGCCGAGGACGGGATGAGGCAGACCGTGCGGCCCTCGTCGCCGCGGGAGCGGTGGTAGCCGCGGATGGCCAGCAGGCCGGCGAGCTCGCCCTGGCTGCCGGCGTTCGGCTGGATGGAGACCCGGGCGTAGCCGGTCACCTCGGCCAGCCAGCCCTCCAGCGTCGCGATCAGGGTGGCGTAGCCCTGCGCGTCCTCCGCGGGAGCGAACGGGTGCAGGTTGGCGAAGCCGTCGTAGGAGATCGGCTCCATCTCGGTGGTCGCGTTGAGCTTCATCGTGCACGAGCCGAGCGGGATCATCCCGCGGTCCAGCGCGAAGTCGCGGTCCGAGAGCGCCGCGAGGTAGCGCAGCATGGCCGTCTCGCTGTGGTGGGTGTTGAAGACCGGGTGGGTCAGGAACGGGCTCTGCCGCTCGCTGCCGGCCAGGTCGCCGTGGTGGCGCGCCCGCGTCCTCGACGCCGAACGCGCGGCGGACGGCGGCCAGGTCGGACTCGTGCGCGTCCTCGCCGATCGAGATCCCGACGTGGTCGGCGTCGACGAGGCGCAGGTGCACCCCGCCCTCGCGGGCGGCCGCGACGACCTCGGCCGCCCGGCCCGGAACGCGCGTCAGCACGGTGTCGAAGAACGAGCCGTGGACGACCTCGACGCCACCATCGGTGAGGTCGGCGGCCAGCCCGGTGGCTCGGGCATGGACCGCTTCGGCGATCCGCCGCAGCCCCTCCGGACCGTGGTAGACGGCGTACATGCTGGCGACGACGGCCAGCAGCACCTGGGCGGTGCAGATGTTGGAGGTGGCCTTCTCGCGGCGGATGTGCTGCTCGCGGGTCTGCAGCGCCAGCCGGAACGCGGCGGTGCCGTCGGCGTCCTTGCTGACCCCGACCAGCCGGCCCGGCAGCGTCCGCTCCAGGCCGGCGCGGACGGCGATGAAGCCGGCGTGCGGGCCGCCGTAGAACAGCGGGACGCCGAACCGCTGGCTGGAGCCGACGGCCACGTCGGCGCCCCACTCCGCCGGCGCGGTGGTCAGCGTGAGCGCCAGCAGGTCGCAGGCGGCGATCACCAGGCCGCCGCGGGCGTGGACGGCCTTGGTCAGCGCCCGCAGCTCGTCGGTGCCAGTCAGCCGGCCGCTGGCGCCCGGGGTCTGGATGACGACGGCGAACACGTCGTGGGCCTCCAGCGCCGCGAGCAGGGGCCCGTCGGCGACGGCGACGTCCAGCCCCAGCGCCTCCGCCCGGGTGCGGACGACCCCGATGGTCTGGGGCAGCGTGTCCGCGTCCAGCAGCAGCGTCGTGCCCGACTTCGTGGCCCGACGGGCCAGCGTCATGGCCTCCGCGACCGCGGTGGCCTCGTCGAGCAGGCTCGCGCCCGAGGTCGGCAGGCCGGTCAGGTCGGAGACCATCGTCTGGAAGTTCAGCAGCGCCTCCAGCCGGCCCTGGCTGATCTCGGGCTGGTAGGGCGTGTAGGCGGTGTACCAGGCCGGGTCCTCGAGCACGTTGCGGCGGATCACCGAGGGGGTGATGGTGCCGGCGTAGCCGAGCCCGATCATCGGCGGTGCGGGCCTGGTTCTGCCCGGCCAGCCCGCGCAGCACGTCGAGGGTCTCGGTCTCCGACAGGGCGGGCGGCAGGTCGAGCGGCGCGGTCATCCGGATCGCGTCCGGCATGGCCTGGGCGACCAGGTCCTCCAGGCTGCCGAGGCCGAGCGCGGCGAGCATCTTGTCGCGCTCGTCGGCCTGCGGGCCGATGTGGCGGGTGACGAAGGCGGCCGAGCTCGATGGCTCGGGGCGCGTGGTCGGCAGTGCGGGCGGAACGGGCATCAGCGGGAGCTTCTTCCAGGCGGTCCGGCGGTGCTACCCCGACCCGCGCGACGGTCCGGCGTGCACTCCCCGCCCTGTCACCCGGTGGGCTTCAGAGTTGCCAGACGGACGCGGTCTGGGTGCCTGAGAGGTTCCGGGGATGTTGCCCCTTCGGCGCCACCGTGCTCGTCCCTGAGCCGGTGAGCTCTCCCGCGTCGTCGTTCAGCGCAGCCAGCCTACCCCTCGATCACGCGCCGGTCACGCTCGGCTGAAGCGCACGGCTCGGGAGCCTGAGGGCCCCGAGCGGGGAACGGGCGGCCGGGTCAGCTGACGGCGCGGGCGCGGCGACGCTGCGACAGCTCGTCGGAGGCAGGCGGGTGGGTCCGCCACAGCCCGCTCGGCCGGGAGCTGGCCGAGGGTGCCCTCGATGTCGCGCCAGACGCCGCCGAGCGCGATGCCGAAGACGCCCTTGGCCACCCCGCAGCAGGTCGATGACCTCGTCGTCGGAGGTGCACTCGAAGACCGACACGCCGTCGCTCATCAGCGTGACCTGGGTGAGGTCGTCGACTCCCCGGGCCCGCAGGTGCTCGATCGCGGTCCGGATCTGCTGCAGCGAGATGCCGGCGTCGATGAGCCGCTTGATGACCTTGAGGATGAGGATGTCGCGGAAGCTGTAGAGGCGCTGGGTCCCCGAACCGGTCGCCCCGCGGACCTCGGGCACGACCAGCCCGGTGCGGGCCCAGTAGTCGAGCTGGCGGTAGGTGATGCCGGCTGCGCTGCAGGCCACCGGCCCGCGGAAGCCCAGGTCGCTGGGCAGCGGGGAGAAGTCGCCCGTCGAAGAGCAGGCCCTGCGCGTCACCGGTGGGCGCGGCGTCCGGCACCTCGGCGGGTCGATCGGTGCTGCTCACGTGGCCTCCGGTCAGTACGACTGCGGCGCAGAGGGGGAAGGACTCACCCGAGTTCCCCGTGCGTAATTCCAGCTTCGGCATTACCCGGGGAACGCTACGTCTCGCTGATCGGGCGGGTCAACGACACGCCGCCTGACGCACCGCGGAATCGGAACCCTCGACCCCGCCGTGAGGGTCGCTGGCGAGCTGGGCCCGGCCGAGGTACCCAACCCTCAGGAACGGGTCGAGAGCGCCGGCTCGGCCGGCCGGTCAGGTGCTCGGCTCCTCGCCGGTGACGAAGTCGTCGGGGTTGACCTGGTCGAGGAACTCACGGAACTTCTCGACCTCGTCCTCCTCCGCCTCGGGGATCTCGATGCCTGCCTCGTCGAGGACGTCCTCGGCACAGTAGATGTCCGAGCCGACCCGCAGGGCCAGGGCGATGGCGTCCGACGGGCGTGCGCTGACCTCGACGCCGTCGACCAGGAGGACGGCGTAGAACGTGCCACCTTCCAGCTCGGTGATGTGCACCTCCGTCAGCCGGTGCCCCAGGGTGGAGAGGGTGTCGACCATCAGGTCGTGGGTCAGGGGACGAGGTGGGACCACGCCCTCCTGGGCGTTGGCGATCGCCGACGCCTCACCGGCACCGATCCAGATCGGGAGGTAGCGGGTGCCTCCGACCTCGCGCAGCAGCACCATCGGCGCGTTGGACGGCATCTCGACCCGGACACCCACCACATCGAGCTCGCGCATGCGCCCAGCGTACGTCGGGCCCCTGCCGCGCGGACCTGGCCCTCGCCGGTCAGCGCTCCATCGCCGTGCGGACCAGGGCGGCGTGGAAGCTGATCACCAACTGGGTGACCTCGCCCTGGACGTCGCGGTTCCCCCCGGCCCGCCGCAGGTGCGGGGCGATCGCCTGCTCCACCAGCCCCACCTCACGGTCGGCCGACATCTTGAACGCCCGCAGGTGCCGGCCGTCGATGCCGTACTCCGCCATCCGGCGCGCGGCGATCGCCAGGGTGAGGGCGTCCCGGCCATACCAGCTCCCGCGTCTCGGCTGCACGATCTGGGTCCGCTCCAGCTCGGTCAGGGCGGCGTCGGTGAGACCGCTGGCCTCCAGCAGGCCTGCGCGCGTCATCCGGACGGGCGGCTTCGGCGGCGGGGGCGGGGCGGCGGGTGCGGTCCGCGCCTCGGGTGGCGGACCGGCCTCGCCGGCGGCTGGGGAGCGCTCCAGGCCGGGTACGGGTGGAGGTGTCTCGCCCCGGTCCATCAGGGCCAGGTGCTCCTTGATGACCTTGAGCGGCAGGTAGTGGTCGCGCTGCACCGCGAGCACGTACCGCAGCCGCTCGAGGTCGTGCTCGGCGTATCGGCGGTAGCCCGACGGGGCGCGCTCGGGGGCGATCAGGCCCTCGGCCTCGAGGAACCGGATCTTGGAGATGGAGATGTCGGGGAAGTCGCCCTTCAGCGCGGCCAGGACCTGGCCGATGCTGCGGGAGACCGGGGCGGTGCTGCGGGGATCGGACGACATCGACGCGCTCAGTCCTGGGCGCTCCCGTAGAAGACCAGCCGGAACTTGCCGATCTGGACCTCGTCCCCGGGCTGCAGGAGCACCTCGTCCACCAGCCGGCGGTTGACGTAGGTGCCGTTGAGGCTGCCCTCGTCGCGCACCACCGTGCCCTCGGGCCGGCGCAGGAACACCGCGTGCCGGCGGGAGACCGAGATGTCGTCGAGGAAGATGTCGGAGTCAGAGTGCCGGCCCACCGTGGAGGCCTCGGTGTTGAGCAGGAACCTGCTGCCTGCGTTGGCGCCGCGCTGGACGATGAGCAGCGCCGAGCCGGACGGCAGCGCCCCGACCGCAGCCTCCTCGTCGGGACTCAGCAGCTCGGCGTCGCGGTCCTCGACCACCGCGGGCATGGTCCGGGTCGTCTCCCCCGTCGGTGGGCGGTCGGAGGTGTCTGGACGCTCGGCCGCAGGCACCGGTGGCGGGGCCGGGTTGACCCCGGGCTGCGGGTGCGCCGACGGGACGTTCAGGGCGGCCCCGCACTGGCCGCAGAAGTTGCTGCCATCCGGGTTGTCGTGCCCACAGTTCGTGCAGAACGGCATCGAGGCCAGCTTTCGGTCGGGACATGCGGTCCAGGGGTGGACGGGAACGCGAGTCTAAGGGGGAGGTCGAGGTCTAGGCCGGACCGCGTCGCTAGACCGCCGCCTGCTCGGCATAGGTGTCGGCGTCCATCAGGTCGTCCAGGTCGGTGTCGGCCACCAGCTCCACCTCGAAGAGCCAGCCGTCGCCGTAGGGGTCGCCGTTCACGGTCTCGGGGCTGCCGTCGAGCACCTCGTTGACCGCGGTGACCACGCCAGAGACCGGGGAGAACACGTCGGAGACGCTCTTGGTCGACTCCAGCTCACCGCAGGAGTCCCCTGCGGCGACGCTCTCGCCCACCGTCGGCAGGGACACGAAGACGATGTCACCCAGCTGGTCGGCGGCGTACTCGGTGATGCCCACACGCACGGTCAAGCCGTTGCCGCTGCGCACCCACTCGTGGTCGGCGGAGTACTTGAGGTCTTCGGGGTAATCGGGCACGACGTCGGAGCTCCTGGGGTGTGGGGGGTCGGCAGCCGGGTCAGCGCGGGGTGGGTGCTGTGGATGCGGGCTGAGCGTACTGAGGTTCCCGGGCGGCGTGCAAGGACTCCACGAGGACCCGGTCCGCCTGGTCGATCTGGACCTGACCGCCGATCCCGGGACCGGTGATCTCGCTGACCAGGCCGCCGCGGAAGCGCGCGCCCTCCTCCAGGCTGTGCGGGTCGCCGATCACCTCGAAGGTGATGGGCCGGCCGACGGGCTTGCCGTCGATCACCAGCCCGTTGGCGTCGGTCCCGAACCAGGTCGAGGCGACGACCCGGATCGTGTCGTTCACCTCGATCACCTCGGCACCGGCGTCACGCATCTCCTCCACCGCGTCGAGCAGCACGTCGGCGTCGACCCGCCCCCCGGGGTCGCTCGATCCGCATCCGGATCCCCGGTCCCTCGGCGGGGGCGGTGCCGGCCAGGATGGCCAGCTGCTCACGACGCTGCTGGGCCTCGGCGCGGGCCACCTGCCGGGTGTCGGCGCCCGACTCCAGCTCGACCCGGGTCCGCTCGAGGTCGGCGATCTCGGCCTCCAGCCGGCGCGACTCCGAACCCAGGCCGTCGAGGAGCTGGATGAGGTCCTCGCGGCGGGCGCTGGTGTAGGCGTCGTCGGTGGTGTTGATCCGGATCTGCATGACCGCACCCATGCCCACCACGAACAGGATGACCGCGGCCGTGACCTGGGCCCGGCCCGGCCGCACCAGGGAGCGCCACAGCCGACGCAGAGCCGACGTCCGGGTGGGACCCGCCGGTTCCCCCGCCGCCGGCGCATCCGCGGACGGGCGGGCCGTCGGGGCCGCCTCGGGACCGGGGGTCGGCTCCCCCCTCAGGCGACGCTGGCTGCGGCGCAGGGCGCGCAGCCGTCGTCCCGCTACCGGTTCCCCGGGCCGGGAAGGGCGGACCGGCCTAGGCATGGAACAGCGCCCGGCGGATGGCGGCGACGTTGGTGAAGATGCGGATCCCGAGCACGACGACGACGCCGGTGGACAGCTGCGACCCGACACCGATCTGGTCGCCGACGTAGACGATGAGCGCGGCGATCAAGACGTTGGAGACGAAGGAGACGACGAAGACCTTGTCGCTGAAGTTGCCCTCGAGGTAGGCGCGAAAGGCGCCGAACAGGGCGTCCATGGCGGCGACGATGGCGATCGGCAGGTAGGGCTGGAGGGCCAGGGGCACGTTCGGCTCGAGGACGAGACCGACGACGATGCCCGCGAGCAGGCCGAGGAGGGGGATCACCCGGCCACCTCAGCCCAGCGCAGGGTGATGCCCGGGTCCGCCCCCAGCGTCAGCGCCCGCACCTCGCCCACCTCGTAGCGCATGGCGCGGTTCTGCTCCAGGTCGTGCCACCAGGCTCCGGCGGGCGACTCGGCCAGTGCGGCGGGCAGGGTGCGCGGGTCACCGATCGCCTCCACCCGGTAGGGCCGGTTCAGCGAGCGGTAGTCGACGGTGATCGCGTCGCCGGCACCGCGGATGGCGGTCAGGGAGGACAACCGGTGGCCGTTCACCGCGACAGCCTCGGCCCCGGCGCGCCACAGGCCGTTGGCCAGGATCTGCAGGTCGAGGTCCAGCACCTGGTCGGCCGGGGTCCCGTCCTCGGCGGGCTCCGCCGCGTCGTCGACCACCACGACGATCCCCGGTCCGGTGACCGCGACCGTCCCCGCCACCGGACCGAGCAGGTTGATCTCGCGCTCGAGCCGCTGGGCGGTGGCGTCCCCGCCCAGGGCTGCCGCCCGGAGCGTGGTGACCTCCTCCGCGAGGGTGGTCGCCCGGAGGCGGAGGGCGTCCTGCTGGGCCTCTGCCGCCTGCACCCGACCGACCAGCTCGGCACGCTCGGACTGCAGGGCCGGCGCCGTCCGCGTGGTCTGCACGGCCGCTACCGCGAACATGACCCCGATCACCACCGCGACGAGGCCCAGCACCCAGTGCCGTCGGGACGGCCTGCTGCCGCGTGCGGCGACCGCCGCGTAGTCGGGATCGACGGGCTGCCGGAGTATCTGGAGCAGCAGGTCCATGCTGGCGTCGACCGGGCGGAGACTCTCCCGCCGACGGTCGACGGCGGGCGGGAGGGGGGAGGTCCTCATCGCAGGTCAGCCCGCTCGCGTCCGGCGCGGGAAGGCGCGCAGCAGGCCCAGGGTCTGGGTGAGGTAGAGCAGCCCGGCCCACCAGTAGAGGCCGACTCCCCACAGCGCAAACGCCCAGCCCAGCACCCGCGCCCCGTCCCAGCCGAGGCCGTCGGGGGCTCCGAGCAGGATGAGCGGGAACGCGTACAGCAGGTTGAAGGTCGCGGCCTTGCCGAGGAAGTGCACCGGCAGGGAGGAGAACCCCCGGGTGCGCAGCAGCGGCACCAGGGCGGTGATCATGACGTCACGGGCGACCAGCAGTCCGACCAGCCACCACGGGATGATCTCCCGCACGGCCAGGCAGAGGACGACGGCGAGGATGTAGAGCCGGTCGGCCACCGGGTCGAGCATCTGGCCCACCCGCGACGTCTGGTGCCAGCGGCGCGCCAGGAACCCGTCGAGCCAGTCGGTGAACCCGGCGAGGGCGAGGACCCCGACGGCCAGCAGGTCGTCCTGCGGGCCCAGGATCAGCCACACCATCAGCGGCACGCCGGTCAGCCGGAGGAGGCTGAGCACGTTCGGGACGGTCCATACCCGGTCGGTGTCCCAGCTCGGGGCGCCCGTATCGGCCGAGCCGACGAGGCCGACCACCCCCGCCGCGGGCAGGGGCAGTCCGTCGTCGGCGGGATGCGTCGTCCCGCCCGGCTGGTCCCGGTTCACCAGACCAGGCTAATGCTCACCCGTGGAGGGGACCGACCTCGACGGGTTTCCGGCGCACGGCCGGGTCGGGGCGGGCGGTCGCCAGCCGGTTCTCGGTGTCCTCACCCTGGGAGCTCACCGCCGTCGGCGCCCCCGCCGCCAGGACGCGCCGGTAGACGTCCTCCACCGCGGGGCCGACGACCGCCCAGTCGAAGCGCCGGGCGTGGCGGCGCGCGCGCTCGGCCGCCACCGCGTCGGGCGAGGCGAGCACGTCGAGCACGGCAGCCGCGAGCGCGTCGGCGTCGCCCGCCGGGAACAGCCGGCCCAGACCGGCGTCGCCGTCGCCGTGCGCGAGCAGGGAGCAGAAGGCCGGCAGGTCGGAGGCCACCACCGGGGCGCCGCTGGCCATGGCCTCCAGCAGCACGATCCCGAAGCTCTCCCGGGCCGTGTGCGGGGCCACGAACACGTCCGCACTCGCCAGCAGCGCCGCCTTCTGCCGGTCGCCCACCGACGTCTCGCGACGCACCCACCCGGGGAGCGCCCGCTGTCCACGGCCCGCGACGACCACCTCCACGTCGGGGTGGACGGCCCGCACCGCCGGCAACGCGGCCAGCAGCACCTCGAGCCCCTTGCGCGGTTCCTCGACGCGGCCGAGGAACACCAGCCGTGGCCGGTCGCCCCCGCGCCACCCGCGGCGGGGAGGGCCGGGGCCGGGACCGGCGAACTCGGCGTACCGGAAGCCGTTCGGGATCACCTGCGGGTCGCGGCCGAGGTAGCGGCGGACCACCCGCGCGGCCGGCTCCGACACCGCGATGCCGGCGTCGAGCTTGTCCACGGTCCCGCGCAGCGTGGTCCCGGCCAGCTGCATGGACCGGGAGCGCGGGGTGGCGGTGTGGAACGTGGCGACCACCGGGACCTGCGCGGCCCACAGGGCCAGGATGGAGACGCTCGGCGTGAGGGGCTCGTGCACGTGCAGGACGTCGAAGCCCCCCGCAGCCAGCCAGCGCCTCGTCCGGGCCGCGCTGCCCGGCCCGAACCGCACCCGGGCGACCGAGCCGTTGTAGCGGAGCGGGACCGCCGACCCGGCGGAGGTGAAGCGTCCGGCCAGCGGGGCCGGCAGGTCGGGGTGGCCCGGCCCGAGCACGAACGGCTCGTGGCCAAGCTCCAGCAGGTGCTGGGCCAGCCCCAGCACGTGGTTCTGCACCCCTCCGGGGTGGTCGAAGGAGTAGGGGCACACCAGCCCGACGCGCAGCGGCCGGCTCCTCACCGCAGGTTCCCGTCGTCGCCGTCGGGGTCGGTGGGAAAGAACGGCTGCAGCATGTGCCAGTCCTGGGGCGCGCGGGCGATCTGCTCGGCGAAGAAGTCGGCGACCTCCTGCATCATGGCCACCAGCCCCTCACGCCCGGGTCGAGGCGTCACCGGCTCGCCGAAGCAGATCAGCATCCGGTCGTCCTCGTAGCGGCAGACGGCGGGCAGCAGCACGGCCCCGGTGCGCCGGGCGACCACCGCCGGACCCGCCGGCACGGTGACCCGGTGCCCGCGCCAGCGGACCGGCACGCCCGAGCCGTCCAGGTCGCGGTCCGACACCAGGCAGACCAGCCGGCCCTGGCGCAGCGCGGCGGCCAGGGCGGGGATGGCGCTGCGGTCACGGTGGGACAGCACCTCCATCCCCAGCCCCGCGCGGAAGGCCAGATAGGCCTCGAACTCGGCGTCGGGGAGCTGCTCGGCGACGGTGGTGACCGCCATCCCGGTGCTGCAGGCCCACGCCCCGGCCAGGTCCCAGTTCCCGCTGTGGGGCAGGGCGACGACGCAGCCGGGCCCGGCGTGGGCGGCGCGGAGCCGCTCCTCCCCCACCGTCACGACCCGGGCCACGACCGCCTCCCGGCTCCACCGGGGCAGGGCGAGGACCTCCCAGAAGGTCCGCACGGAGGAGCGGAGCCCGGCCCGGACGAGCGCGTCCGACGCCGGTGTCCCGGTGGCCAGGCTCAGGTTTTGCCTCAGAAGCGAGACGTGTCGGCCCGGGCGACGGACCGCCACCCGGGCCCCGACGGACGCGAGCACCTTGACGACGCGGACCGGGACGCGTGCGGCGACCCGCCAGCCGGCCCGGTGCAGGGCGCGCAGCAGCGCGTCGCGGACGCCGTCGGCCGGGCGGGACCGGGTGCGCTCAGACGGGAGCGACATCGGCGGCCACCGCCTGGCGGCGCACCTGCAGGATGCGCTGCACCACGGTGACCATGCTGGCCACCGCGAGCAGCGCGACCGCCACCTCGAGCACGTACGGGACCCCGAGACCGGCCAGCAGGGCACCGGTGAGGACGATGGCCAGTCGGTCGGCCCGGGCCGCGAGGCCGCCGGAGCAGGTGAAGCCGAGGCTCTCGGCGCGGGCCTTGACGTAGGACGTCCACTGCCCGAACACCAGCCCGGCCAGGGCCACGGCCGCCCAGAGCGTCGAGTCCTCCTGGATGGTGAAGTAGAGCAGGATGCCCCCGAAGACCGCCGCGTCGCCCAGCCGGTCCGAGGTCGAGTCGAGGAAGGCGCCCCAGCTCGACGCCCGGCCGCTCACCTTGGCCATCTGGCCGTCGAGCAGGTCGGTGAGGACGAACAGGGCCACGACCAGGGCTCCCGGCCACAGCCAGCCCTGCGGGAAGCACACCAGGGAGACGACCACCACCCCGGCGGTCCCGGCGACGGTCACGAGGTCGGGTGAGACCCCGAGCCGCAGCAGCAGGCGGACCAGGGGCCCGAGGACCGCGGCCGAGATCCCGCGGAAGCGTTCCAGCATCAGCCGAGCCGGTCCCAGGCGGCGCGGACGGCCTGCCAGGTGTCGTCGAGCAGCTGAGGGAGGGCCTTGGTCTGGGCGATGATCGGCAGGAAGTTCGCGTCCCCGGCCCAGCGCGGGACGACGTGCTGGTGCAGGTGCGCCGCGATCCCCGCCCCGGCGACCGCACCCTGGTTGAGCCCGAGGTTGAACCCGTGCGGCCCGCTGGCCAGCCGGAGCACCCGCATCGACTGCTGGCTGAGCGTCGGCCACCTCGACGGTCTCGGCGTCGGTCAGGTCGGCGTAGTCGGCGACGTGGCGGTAGGGGCAGACGAGCAGGTGGCCGGGCGAGTACGGGTAGAGGTTGAGCACGACGAAGGCGCGCTCGCCGCGGTGCACCACCAGCCCCTCGCGGTCCTCGCGCTCTGGGATGCGGCAGAACGGGCACTCGGCCGGCTTCTGGCTCGCCGGCTTGTCCTGACCGCTGATGTAGGCCATGCGGTGCGGGGTCCACAACCGCTCGAAGCCGTCGCGCTGACCGGGCAGGTCGGCGGCGTCCTCCACCTCAGCCACCCTGGGACCCTCCTCGGACCGACGACCAGCGCACGGGGACGACCCTAAGCCGTCGGCGCAGGGCTGCCGAAATCCGGACGCGCGGGCGTGCTCAGACCTGCACCCTGCGGGCGACGGCGTCGGTGATCTCGGCCACGGCGTCGGCCACCGGCACGCCGTTCTTCTGAGTGCCGTCGCGGTAGCGGAAGGAGACCGCACCGCCGTCGCGGTCCTCCCCGCCGGCGATCAACTGGTAGGGCACCTTCGCCTTCTGCGCGTTGCGGATCTTCTTCTGCATGCGGTCGTCGGAGTGGTCCACCTCGGCCCGCACCCCGGCCGCCCGCAGACCGACGAAGACCTCCTCCAGGTAGTCCCCGAACTCGTCGGCGACCGGGATGCCCACCACCTGGACCGGCGCCAGCCAGGGCGGGAAGGCGCCGGCGTAGTGCTCGACCAGGACGCCGATGAACCGTTCGATGGAGCCGAACTTGGCGGAGTGGATCATCACCGGCTGCTGGCGGCTGCCGTCGGCGGCCTGGTACTCCAGCCCGAACCCCGCCGGCTGGTTGAAGTCGTACTGGATGGTCGACATCTGCCAGCTGCGGCCGATGGCGTCGCGGATCTGCACCGAGATCTTCGGCCCGTAGTACGCCGCGCCCCCGGGGTCGGGCACCAGCTCGATGCCCGAACGGGTCGCCACGTCCTCCAGCACCTGCGTGGCCGCCGCCCACTCCTGGTCGGAGCCGATGAACTTGTCCGAGTCGTCGCGGGTGGACAGCTCGAGGTAGTAGTCGGTCAGCCCGAAGTCCCGGAGCAGCCCCAGCACGAAGTCCAGCAGGTGCTCGACCTCCCCCGGCGCCTGCTCGGCCGTGACGTAGGAGTGCGAGTCGTCCTGGGTCATGCCGCGGACCCGCGTCAGCCCGTGCACCACGCCCGACTTCTCGTAGCGGTAGACGTTGCCGAACTCGAACAGCCGCAGCGGCAGCTCCCGGTAGGACCGTCCGCGGGAGCGGAAGATCAGGTTGTGCATGGGGCAGTTCATCGCCTTGAGGTAGTACTTCCCGCCCTCCACGTCCATCGGCGGGAACATGCCGTCGGCGTAGTAGGGCAGGTGCCCGGAGGTGTGGAACAGACCCTCCTTGGAGATGTGCGGCGTCCCGACGTAGGAGAACCCCTCCTCGATGTGCCGGCGCCGGACGTAGTCCTCCATCTCGCGCTTGAGCACCCCGCCCCGCGGGTGGAACACCGGCAGCCCGGAGCCCAGCTCGTCGGGGAAGGAGTAGAGGTCCAGCTCCACGCCCAGCTTGCGGTGGTCGCGCTTGGCGGCCTCCTCCAGCCGGGTCTGGTACGCCTTGAGCGCCTCCCGGCTCGGCCAGGCCGTGCCGTAGAGGCGCTGGAGCTGCGCGTTGGCCTGGTCACCGCGCCAGTAGGCCGCGGAGTTCCGGGTGAGCGCGAAGGCGGCGAGGTAGCCCGTGTGCGGGACGTGGGGGCCGCGGCAGAGGTCGCGCCAGGCGACCGATCCGTCGCGGCGCAGGTTGTCGTAGATCGTGAGCTGTCCGGCACCGACCTCGACGCTGGCGGCGTCGCCCCCGCCCTCCAGCCCGTCGGGACCTGCCGCCTCGGGAGCCGCGGAGCCCTTGTCCGCGATCAGCTCGAGCTTGTAGGGCTCGGCGCGCAGCTCTTCTCGCGCCTCGTCGTCGGTCACCTCCCGGCGACGGAAGCGCTGCCGTTCCTTGACGATGCGCTGCATCGCCTTCTCGAGCTCGCGCAGGTCCTCAGGCGTGAAGGGCTCGGCCACGTCGAAGTCGTAGTAGAAGCCGTCGACGATCGGGGGGCCGATGCCCAGCTTGGCGTCGGCGTGCCGGGACTGCACCGCCTGGGCGGCGACGTGTGCGGCGGAGTGGCGCAGGATGGCCAGGCCGTCCGGGCTGTCGACCGGGACCGGCTCGACGACGTCGCCGTCGGCGAAGGGCCGGTCGAGGTCGCGCAGCTCGCCCCCCACCCGGACGGCGACGACGGCGCGGTCGGTGCCGAACAGGTCGAGACCGGTCGTGGTCGCCTCCACGTCCCGCGGCTCGCGGGTGTCGTCGTGGAGGAGGGTGATCGACAGGCTCGACACGTTGCGCACTGACCTTTCCGGCGGGGCTCCAGGGCCGACGGCCCGGCCCAACCCTAGACCGCCCCCGTCCGACCGCCCTCACCTTTGTTGCCGAGGCGCCCGCTCCGTTCATCGACACGGTCAGGCGTCCGGCAGGTTTGAACGACGCGGGCCCGGGAAACGTCATACTGCTTGAGTTCCTGGGGAGGGACTGCGGCGGCCCCTCCGGCCGGTGGGCCGCTGCTCCCCCAGCCGTCAACCTGTGCACGCCTCCACGAGAAGCCTGGACGCTACAGCTCATGCAGCCGTTGACCCTTGACAGGCGATCACCTCCCGTGCTATACGCGGCGCGGGATGAGGGGTGGCTGCGCGGGGCCGAAGCCCCCTCGCTATGGTCGGAATTGGGGCAGATCCGCCCCGCCTCACCCCAAGTTCTCGTCGAAGGAGACGCCATGACGACAAAGGTCGAGAAGTCGGTCCTGGTCAACGTGCCGCTGAGTGTGGCCTACAACCAGTGGACGCAGTTCGAGGAGTTCCCGCAGTTCATGGGTGGCATCACCTCGGTCACCCAGCTCAGCGACGACCGCCTGCAGTGGGTGGCCGAGATCGGCGGTGTCCGCCGGCAGTGGGAGGCCCGCGTGGTCGAGCAGGTGCCGGACCGCAAGGTCGCCTGGGCCGCGACGGAGGGCGCCACCAACGCCGGAGCCGTCACGTTCGAGGACGCCGGCGGCGGTCAGACGCAGGTGCACCTCTCGCTGGAGTACGAGCCTGAGGGCCTGGTCGAGTCGGTCGGCGACAAGCTGGGCGTGATCGAGAACCAGGCGGAGTCGGACCTGGAGCGGTTCAAGGCCTTCATCGAGTCCGAGGGCTACGCCAGCGGCGCCTGGCGGGGCTCGGTGGCCGAGGGCAGCACCGTCGGGAGCCCCGGCGTCGAGACGGCCGAGGAGTCGCGCGGCGACAGCGGCAAGGCGGGCGTGTCGGGCAAGGCGGTCGCCGCCGGCGTCGGAGCGGCAGCAGCGGCTGCGGCCGTCGCCGCGGCCACGAGCGGCCGCAAGGACGACACCGTCGAGGAGACCACGCCGGCCTCCCCCGTCACTGAGGCTCCTGCGGCGCCCGTCTCGACGAGCACGCCGGCGGCAACCGGGGTTGCCTCCGGCTCCACCGGTCCGGACGAGCCGGGACACGTCCTGACCAGCGACGAGGTCAACGCCAGCGTCGAGGACAGCGAGGGCAACACCATCCACCCCGACCGCTAGGTCTCACCCGTTGGTGGCCGGTCGCCTCGGCGGCCGGCCACCCACGTCTGAGGACAATTCCCGCCTCCGAGCCCGAAAGGAAGGCCCGTGATCCGTCACACCGTGTCGTTCACGTTGGTGCACGCGCCGGGCTCATCGGCCGAGGCAGCGTTCCTGGCCTCCGCGCGCTCGGTGCTGCCGGCCATCCCGGGGGTCGAGGACTTCACCGTGTCCCGGCAGGTCAGCCCGAAGAGCTCCCACCGGTTCCAGTTCGCGATGGCTTTCGTCGACGAGGATGTCTATCGCCGCTACAACGAACACCCCGAGCACGTGCGCTTCGTCGCCACGCTCTGGGACACCGAGGTCGCTGACTTCCAGGAGCTCGACCTCGTGCCGCTGCCCGCCGACTGAGGAGCCCCGAGCCGTGCAGGAGGACCGCAGCACCGCTGCCGCCCAACCCAGGACGGTTGACCTCAACGCGGATGTGGGTGAGGGCTATGGCCGCTGGACGCTCGGGAACGACGCCGCCGTCCTGGCCACGGTGACCAGCGCCAACGTCGCCTGCGGCTTCCACGCCGGCGACCCGGCCACCATGGCCGCCACCGTCCAGTGCGCGCTTGAGCACGGCGTCGCCATCGGTGCGCACGTCTCCTACCGCGACCTGGTGGGGTTCGGCCGCCGCTACGTCGACGCCTCCGAGGTCGAGCTCACCGGGGACGTCCTGTACCAGATCGGGGCCCTGGCCGGCATCGCCCGCTCGCTCGGCGCCCGGATCTCCTACGTCAAGCCGCACGGAGCCCTCTACAACACCATCGCCGAGGACGACGACCGGGGGCGCCGTCACGCGCGAGCCGTGATCACCGCGGTGACGCGGTATGACGCGTCGCTGCCCCTGGTGGGTCTGGCCGGCTCGGCCCTGCTGGACGTCGCCCGCGCGGCCGGGCTGTCCGCGGTGGCCGAGGCGTTCGCGGACCGGGCCTACACCGCCACCGGCACCCTGGTCCCCCGTCGTGCGCCGGGGGCCGTCCTGCACGACCCGAAGACGGTGGCGGAGCGGATGGTCACTCTGGTCCGTGACGGAACGCTCCAGGCCGTCGACGGCAGCGTCATCGCCGTCGAGGCACGGTCGCTCTGCGTGCACGGCGACTCCGAAGGCGCGGTCGCGATGGCCCAGGCGGTGCGCACTGCCCTGGAACAGGCCGGGGTGGAGCTGCGGCCCTTCGCTGCGGGCTCGCAGGTGGGCTGAGCGGGCGTGCGGCTGCTGCCCGCCGGCTCGGACGGCATCCTGGTCGAGGTCGCCGACCTGGATCAGGCTCTGGCGCTCCTCGTGGCCCTGCGTGAGCACCGACCGGCCGGGATGGTGGAGGTGGTGCCGGCCGCCCGGACCGTGCTGGTCCGCTTCGACCCCCTGTTGACCCGCCGAGAAGTCCTGGCGGAGCAGATCCGGCGGTGTCCCGTGTCCCGGGTGACGCGGACCGACGGTCCGCTGGTGGAGCTGCCGGTCTGCTACGACGGCGACGACCTGGGCGACGTCGCTCGGCTCTGCGGCCTCAGCGAGGCCGAGGTGGTGCGCCGCCACACGGCTGTGCCCTGGACCGTCGCCTTCACGGGCTTCGCGCCCGGGTTCGCCTACCTGGCCGGCGGCGACCCGACGCTCGACGTCCCGCGGCGCAGCGAGCCCCGCACGACGGTGCCCGCTGGGTCCGTCGCGCTCGCTGGGCTGTTCAGCGGCGTCTACCCCCGCGCCACCCCGGGCGGCTGGCAGCTGATCGGCCGGACGAGCGTGGCCCTGTGGGACCTCGGTCGGGACGAGCCGGCCCTGCTCCGGCCGGGGATGCGCGTCCAGTTCGTCGACGCCGGCCGTTCGGCCCTGACCGCCACCACCACCACCACCACCGGCAGTGTGACCGCGCCCGGCACTCCGGGGGTAGCGGCGGCGCCCCGGCAGGCCCTGGAGGTGGTGCGCCCGGGACCGCTCACCGTCGTGGAGGACCTGGGCCGGCCCGGGCGAGCGGCCCACGGGCTCGCCCGTTCCGGGGCCGCCGACCGGACCTCGCTCCGGCGGGCCAACCGCCTGGTCGGGAACGCGGCCGGCACGCCGGCCCTGGAGGTGGCGACCGGAGGGCTCCGGGTGCGCGCCCGCGGTGCCCTGGTGCTCGCGGTCGCCGGTGCCCCGGCTCCCCTCATCCGGCACACGTCGCTGGGCCCGCGGCCGGTGGCCGCCGGGCAGGCCTTCGCTCTGGACGACGGCGAGGAGCTCCAGCTCGGGGTGCCTGCGACCGGGGTCCTCAGCTATCTGGCCGTGCGGGGAGGCCTGTGGAGCCCGACGGTCCTGGGCAGCGCCGCCACCGACCTGCTGGCGGGCATCGGTCCGGACCCGCTGGCGGCGGGAGACCTGCTCGTCCTGGGGAACCGCACCACCGACGCCGTGCCCCTGGACGGACCTCCCCCACCGCCGCTGCCCAGGCGCGGTGACGTCGTCGACGTCGACGTGCTGCTCGGACCGCGGGCGGACTGGTTCTCCGACCGGAGCCGGCGGCTGCTGATCGAGCAGACCTGGACGGTCACCCCCCGCTCCAACCGGGTCGGCGTGCGGCTGGAGGGGGCGGAGCCGTTCGAGCGGTTCCGGACCGAGGAGCTGCCGAGCGAGGGAATGGTGCCCGGAGCCATCCAGGTCCCGGCGAACGGGCAGCCGGTCGTCCTCGGCGCCGACCACCCGGTGACCGGCGGGTACCCCGTCCTGGCCTGTGTCGCCTGCCACCACCTCGCCCTGATCGCCCAGGCTCCGGTGGGATGCGGCATCCGGTTCCACGCTCTGCCTCCGGACGAACCGGGATGAGCAGGACCAGCCACTACCCTGGCGCCGTGCCCTCGTCCGCCGTCCTGACCCCGCCCGGGTCCGCCCTCGGGGTGGTGCTGGGCACCCAGCTGTACCGGCGATCGACCGTCAGCCTGTTCTTCGCCGGCCTGGGCATCTCCGTCGCGATGCCGCAGCTGTCGCTCTTCCTCGTGCAGGACCTGCGCGCCTCGCTGCCGGTGGCCGGGCTGTTCTTCCTGACCAACCTGGCCGCTCCCCTGCTGGGGTTCCTGGTCGGGCGCTGGTCGGACCGTATGGCTGACCGCCTCGCCCTGTTCAAGGCAGGGGCTGCGGTGGGGCTCCTCGGCTGGGTGGCGATGGCCTTCGCCACCGAGGTGTGGATGGCGTTCGCGATCAACCTCACGGTGCTCGGGTTCGCCGGGGCGACCAGCGCGCTCATCTTCGCCGCTGTGCGCGACCAGCTGACCCAAGTCCCCTCCGGAGCGGACAACCGGGTGATGTCCACGGTCCGGCTCGGCTTCAGCGTCGGCTTTATGACGGGGCCGCTGGTGGGCAGCGTGCTCGGCGGTGTGGCCGGGCTGCGAGCCACGCTGGTGGTGGCAGGCGTCTGCACGCTGCTGCAGGCGGTCCCGATGCTGGGCCAGCAGGTTCCGCGCGCCGTTGCCGACCAGAGTGGCCATGCGGGAGGTGTCGGCGCCGCGCCGGAACCTGCTGCCGCTGCTGACCTTCCTCGGCCTGGGCGTGCTGGCGATGTGTGGCGACACGATCAAGTTCGCCTACCTCCCGATCTACATGGAGCTGGAGCTCGGCACCCCGGACTGGCTGCGGGGCGTGGTGATCTCGGCCCAGTCGGTTGGCATGCTGGTGTTCATCCCGCTGATGGGAGTCCTGGCTGACCGGTTCGGTGCCCACCGGCTGGTGGTGGTGAACGTGCTGCTCGGGGTGCTGGCCAACCTCGGGTTCATGGTGGGCGGCCACGAGGTCGATCCTGCTGCTGGCCACGGTCCTCAACGCCGCCATGTGGGCGACTCTCGGGGGGATCGGCATCACGGTGGCTCAGGACCTCTACCCGGACGGCATCGGGCTGGCCTCGTCGCTCTACTTCTCCGCCATCCGCTTCGCCGGGGCGGTCGGCGGCCTCGCGGGCGGGCTCGGAGTCGGCTGGTTCGGCGTCCCCGGCGTCTTCGTGGTCCCCGCCGCGTTGTGCGGGCTGGCCGCGGTCGGCCTGCTCCTCCAGGCGCTGGCCCACGAGCGCGCCCTGCGCCGCGCGGCCGCACGGCACGCGCCCGCGAAGTGACGGCCGGCCCGGCGGCTCCGCCGGGTGCCTCAGAGGCCGCGGACGCTGAGCAAGCGGTCGGGTGAGCCCCGCAGGTCCCCGCGCATCGCTCCTCGGGTGGCGTGGTCGAGCAGCTTCTCCCTGACCTCCGCGGGTGTGGCCGACGGCTGCGCCGACAGGTAGAGGGCCGCCGCCCCGGCCACGAACGGCGCCGCCCACGAGGTCGCGGCCCCTTCGCTGGTCACCAGCCGGTCAGGGTCCAGTCCCGCGGGGACGACCGAGAGCACGTCCTCGGCTGGAGCGTACAGATCCACGCAGCGGCCGAAGTTGAGCCCGGCATCGCGGTCCTGCCGGGTGGCGGCGGCGACGGTCAGGACCGTGGGCAGCCCGGCCGGCGGGTGCCGGCAGGCGTCCTCGCCGTCGTTGCCCGCCGAGGCGACCACCGTGACGCCCGCCGCGAGCACCCGCGAGACCGCCGCGTCGACGGTCGGCGCCGGCCCCTCCACGTTGAGCGAGAGGTTCACCACCGCGGGAGGGCGCGCATGCTCGGCCACCCAGTCCAGAGCGCGGACCACGCGGGCGGTGAGCTGGGCTTCGGACTCGTCGCCGGTCCCGCCTTCACAGCCGCTGCTCGCCCCGACGGAGACGATCGTCGCGCGCTGGGCGACGCCGGTGCGGCGCCCGCCGATGATGCCGGCGACGAAGAGGCCGTGGTCGATCCCGCTCTCGAGCGCACAGCCCCGCCCGCTCTTCAGACCGACCGATGCCCGTCCGCCGAGCTCGGCGTTGGTCACGTCGAACAGCCCGTCCACGACGTAGACCGTCACCCCTGCCCCCTGGTGACGCACGGAGTAGCGCCCGTCGAGAGGCCGCTTCGGCTGGTCGATGCGGTCGAGCGCCCAGCCCGGTCTGCGCTGGGTGACCAGCGGTGGCACCGAGGGGCTCTGGGCGGTGCTCGGGGACGAGGTTGCCGAGGTCGCGGCGGTGCTCGGGCGGCGGGACGGGGTCGCCGTTCCGGGGCGTGACGTCGGGGGGCTCGACGCCGTCGCGGTTGCGGAGCCCGCTCCGGGTACGGAGGGCGATGGGCCCGTGGTGCTCGCGACGGGACCCACCGGTGTGCCGGTGGTGCAGGAAACGAGGGCCAGGAGCGCGCCGACGCACGCTACCGCCGCGAGCGCCCGGCTCCGACCTGATCGAACCGAGGGCTGCATGCCCTGACAGTAGAGGGCGGCGGTACCGACGGGAGGCACCGGTGGAGCCCACCCGGATCGAGCGGCCCCGGAACCCAAAAACCGCCGGCCCTGGCAGCACTCCCGGGTGGGAGTGCCGGCCAGGACCGGCGGTCCTCGTCTCAGATCAGAGCGGGCGGACGTTGTCCGCCTGCGGGCCCTTGGGGCCCTGCGTGGTGTCGAACTCGACGTGCTGACCCTCGTCGAGGGAGCGGAAACCGGAAGACGCGATCGCGCTGTAGTGAACGAACACGTCGGGGCCCCCACCATCAACCTCGATGAAGCCGAAGCCCTTCTCAGCGTTGAACCACTTCACGGTGCCTTGTGCCATGACAAAATCTCCTAGATATCTCGAGGCCGCACCTCACGACTCTCGACTGTTGCGAGACCCCGGTCGTGCCAGGGCCAAAACCAGATCCTGTTGCCGCAGCACCTGCCGCGACCCGAGACCTACACAACGGAAGAATTGTCGCACAGTGGGGCGCCACCCGCCGCCACATCGGTGCGCCGGGTCCCGGACGACCCTGCGTCGAGCCCGTCTGCGGCGTCCGCAGAATCGGCGCACCTCCCTCTTGCGCCACGCGGAACTGGTACAACCGTGCAAGGGGGTAGGAGTTCGGATGGAGATGCTGCGCTGGATCAACGCGGTCGTCCTCGGTCTGCTGGGGTTGGCTTCGCTGGCCTTGTGGCTGCGCCGACGAGACGTGGCCACGGCCTGGCTGGCCGGTTCCCTGGGCTGCCTCGGGCTGGCCACCCTCGTGGGACTGGCGGTGCCGCAGAGCTCCGCGCCGCTGGTGGGCTGGCCGATGTGGCTGGTCAAGGTGGGTGTGCTGCTGCCCCTGATCCTCTACCCGTACTGCCTGCTGCGCTTCGCCACCTCCTTCGACCACCGGTTGGCCCTCGTACGGGCGGCGGGCATCGCCACCGCTCTGGTGGCCGTGGTCATGCTGGCGTTCCCCTACGTGCCGACCGGAGGCGACCAACCCTGGTGGGTGACGTCGTGGACCGTCCTCTTCCTCCTCCAGGCGGTGGGGCTGTTGTTGCTGGCCGCTCTGCGGCTGCTGCGTGGTGGCCGACGGGAACCTGCTGTGACCAAGCGACGGATGCAGCTGCTGGGCGTCGTCGCCCTGACGCTGTCCGCGGCCATCCTGCTGTCCCTGCTGCCGCCGACCGGGACCTCGGCGACCGGGCGTCTGGTGAGCACGGTGCTCATGCTCGGCGGCGGAGGCGCCGGCCTCCTCGGGGTGTTCCCTCCCGGTTGGCTCCGGCTGCTGTGGAGGCGGGGCGAGGAACGACAGATCTATGACCTGCAGCTGGCGCTGATCAGCGCGGGCAGCCGCACCGCCGTGGCCGAGGCGGTCCTGCCGGTGCTCTCCACCCTCCTCGGCGGCGGCCCTGCCGCGATGTTGGACGCGCGTGGGGACGTCCTGGCCAGCCAGGGCGCTGCCGACGACGTGGCCGACCTGCTCCGCGCGGTGGCCAGCGGCAGTGCGAGTGTCCGCGACCGAGCCGGGGTCGCCCACGCCGCTCTGCACTCCGGTTCGCTGGTGGCCGGCTCCGGCCGCTACGCGCCGCTGCTCGGCTCCGACGAACGGCGTCTGTTCGACAGTGTCTCGCTCATGGTCGAGACGGCGCTCAGCCGGATCCGGGGACGGGAGGAGCTGGCTCAGGCCCATGCAGAGGCCCTCAAGGCGTCACGGCTGAAGTCGGAGTTCGTGGCCAACATGAGCCACGAGATCCGGACCCCGATCAACGGAGTAATCGGCATGACCGAGCTCCTCGAGCGCACGCCCCTCAGCGCGGAGCAGGGCGACTACGTGTCCACGATCCGGACTTCTTCTGATGCCCTGCTGCACGTCGTCAACGACATCCTCGACTTCTCCAAGGTCGAGGCCGGCAAGCTGGACCTGCGCGCCGAGGACTTCGACGTGCGGGAGATGGTCGAGGAGGTCGCCGCCCTGCTGGCGGGCGCCGCCCACGGCAAGGACATCGAGCTGGTCCTGCATCTGGCCCCCGAAGTGCCGACCCTTGTTCGGGGCGACCAGGGCCGGGTCCGCCAGGTCCTGCTCAACGTCGCCGGCAATGCCGTGAAGTTCACCGACGAGGGCGAGGTCGTGATCTCGGTCCGGACCATGCCGGGTGCGACCCCGTCGGCGTTCCAGCGCCTGCGGTTCGAGGTCCGCGACACCGGTCCGGGCATCGATCCTGCCGCTCTGGACCACCTCTTCGACAGCTTCGCCCAGGCCGACGCCAGCTCGACCCGCCGTCACGGTGGGACGGGCCTGGGGCTGGCCATCTGCAAGCAGCTGGTCGAGCTGATGGGAGGTGGCATCGGCGCCAACGCCTCCCTCGGGGAGGGCAGCGAGTTCTGGTTCGAGATCGACCTGGCGCTGCCTCCCGGCTCCCTGCCAGGGCCTGCGAACGGCAACCGGCTCATCGCCGGCGCGAAGGCGCTGGTCGTCGACGACAACGCGACCAGCAGGGCGGTCCTGGCCGGCACCCTCCAGGAGTGGGAGCTGGAGGTCGTGGCCGCGGCGAGCGCCGCCGAAGCCCTCGACCAGCTGCACCGGCGCCACCAGCTCCAGGACCGCTTCGCGGTGGCGTTGATCGACCACCAGATGCCCGGCATGGACGGCGCGGCGCTCGTCGAGGCGATGGTGGCCGACGGGCGCTTCTCGACCACCCCGCGCATCCTGCTCACCTCCACCGGGGAGCGGCCTCGGCTCGGGGACGCAGGGGCTGCGGTGGCCGCGGTGCTGACCAAACCGGTGCGCCCGTCCGTCCTGCAGCACCGCCTGACCGAGGTCCTGGGGGGAACAGACCCACCCGCGGATCCGCCTCCGGTCACCCCGGCACCCGCCCGCATGGACCTTCCGGCGCGGCGACAACCGGGGCCGAGGGTCCTCGTGGCCGAGGACGACCCGGTGAGCCAGGAGGTCGCCCGGAGGATGCTGGAGGCCCTGGGGTGCTCGGTCGACATCGCCGCCAACGGCAGCCTCGCTCTCGCCGCGCTCCGCGAGCACGACTACGACCTGGTCTTCATGGACTGCCAGATGCCCGAGCTCGACGGCTACGCGACGACCCGGGAGCTCAGGGCTCGGGAGGGGAGCCGGCACACCCCGGTGGTCGCGCTCACGGCCGGCGCGATGGGCGGGGACGCGCAGCGTTGCATCGACGCCGGCATGGACGCCCACCTCACCAAACCCGTCCGTCTGGACGACTTCGCCCGAGCCCTGGACCGCTGGGTGCCCGAGCCGGCCGCACCGGACCAGCCCCCGGCTACGCCGTCACCGCCCACCACCGAGCCCGCTCCGGCGGGCGTGCCGGTGCTCGACCTCGGCCCGATGTCCTCGCTCCACGGCGAGGGCACCCACGGCCTGGTGGAGCTGTTCCTCACGACCTCGGCCGAGCAGCTCCAGCAGCTGCACGCTGCCGTGCTCAGCGAGGACATCCCGAGCTTGCGGCGGAACGCGCACAGCCTCCGGGGTAGCGCTCTGTACCTGGGCGCCGAGGAGCTGGCGGGGCGGTGCGAGGAGCTGGAGCGAGCCATCGACGACGGACACCCCGACCCACCACGGCAGGTCGCTCAGATCGAGGAGGCCCTGGGTCGGGTCGAGGGCCTGCTCGAGCAAGAGCTGGCCGGCTGACGATCGGGGCGCCCAGGCGTCCTCAGCCCGCTGCCTCGTCGCCGTCCGTCGGAGGAGTGAAGTGCGGGGGCCAGGCGGTGCCTCCGGCGGCGACGGTGCGGACGGCGTCGATGAGCTGGGTGGGCTGACCCTTGAGGATGTAGCCGACCGCCCCCGCGCGGGCCGCGATCTCGGGTCCCCCGCCCGTGACGACCGAGACGCTGAGGATGATCACCCGCAGACCGGGGTGGCGCGCCATGAGCTGTTCGGTGGCCTCGAACCCTGACTGGACGGGCATGTCGACGTCCATGATGATCACGTCGGGCTCCAGGAGGTCGGCGACCCGTACCACCTCCGCGCCGTCGGAGCACGCCGCGACCATCTCGATCCCCTCGGCGGACCGGAGCAGCGCAGCAACCCCGGCCTGCACGAAGGGGTGGTCGTCGGCCACGATCACGCGGATCATCGAGAACCTCCCGGACCTGTCCTGTTCTGCCACTGAACGGCAACGGATGTCAACAGGTCCACGGGGGCAGGACCAACGCTCGCCTTCTGCTCGGAGGAGAGCTGGATCAAACTATCCCACCCCGTGGTCTTGGGAGCGCACCCGCGCGGGCCAGGCGCCGCCGGCCCTCAGCGGCGGATGCTGACGTCCAGGCTGCGGCTGCCCGTCACCGTGAGGGTCTTCCTCGTCGCCTTGGTCGCCACGGGCGTGGCTTCCCCCTCCTCGTCCTCGACCACCAGCTGCGCCTGCAGCGTGTCGTTCCGCGGGGTGGAGGTGAGGGACTTGACGACCTCGTTGAGGGACCCGGCGCCGCTGTCTTCGCAGTCGTCACCGAACATGAAGCACTCCTCGCTTCCGGCCCCCTCCTCGGCGAGGTCCACACCGCCCACGGCCAGCAGGCTTCCCGACTTGCCCCGCGCTGACTTCGGCACGGTGAGGGTGAGGGTGCTGGTGGTCGCTCTGGTGCTGCGGTACGGGGCCGTGCTGACCCGCACCCTCAGCTTGGCGCCCACCTTGAGCTCGAGCCGCTTCGGGACGGTGTACCTGCCACCGTTCACCGAGACCTCCAGCTTGGTCACGTGCAGCTGGTCGTAGGTCGTGGCCATCGTCGAGCGGAAGCTGATGGACCGGATGGTCACGGGCTCGAAGTCGTTGTTGAGCAGCTGATCCGTGGCCTCGGCCAGGTCCATGGCCGGCTCGATGTTGGAGTCAGCCCGGGAGGCCCAGCGGTTGGACCGCTTGACCGTGAGCGGACGCCCACCCGCCCTGGTCCCGGAGATCGTCCAGCTGCTGGTGGACCTGCCGTCGTTCCACTCGTCGAACACCGCATCCTGCCCGGTGAAGACGGCGTTGGCCGCGATCCCGGGCAGGAACTCCTTGGCGTACACCTGCGTGCGTCCGGTGCGCTTCCGGCCGGTGTCGGCGTTGCGGATGGCCGTCGTGAGCTTGATGGCGGCGGGGGTTCGCCCGAGGTCGGCGCGGATGGCTGTGGTGCGGTCCTGGTCGACGGTGCCGAAGCCCGCGCCGAGGTTGGCCAGCTTGAACGAGCCGACGGTCTTGTCCTCGATGATGGCGAGGGAGTCGGCCGCGGCCGCGCCGTAGCTGGAGGGGCCGGCGAGGACCATCGGGTGGCCGAACGCCACAGCCTTGTCGCCGCAGACGGCGGTGGTGGTCCCGGTCCCGAACAGGGCGAGGTCACCCCGGGACAGGACGGCGGCGAAGTTGCCGCCGGCGATCGGGCGCGCCGCTGGTGCTGCCGCAGCCGGCCCGGCAGCGCCGGCGGCGTACACGTGGACGTTGCGACCCGCCCGCTCCATCTGGTCCTGCAGGAGACCGACCCGTTTCGCGGCCAGCCCACTCACCCCGAGCGGGGTCGTCAGGGGCGACAGCGAACCCCGGGGAGCGGCCGTGCCGGCACGGGCGGCGAGAGCATCCCGCCGGGCCGCGGTCAGCCGGACCTTCCCCACCGGCTGCGTCACGGCCTTCGTCACGGCTCCCGCCGCACGTCCGCCACGGCCGAGGTTCAACACCTCGAGCATGGGAGCAGCCGGCGTCACCCCGCCGATGACGGAAGGCGCGAGGGTGAAGCCGTAGGCGACCGCACCGAGCAGCCGGCCGTTCACGTACACCGGGGAGCCGGACATGCCGGCCCAGATGCCCCCGCCCTGGGCGACGACCGCCCGCTGGGGCAGGTCCGACACCTTGACCATGATCAGGTCCCGGCCGGCGCCGATCCCGTTCTTCAGCACCCCCAGGACCTCGACCCGGAACGGCTGGGGCTGGCTCCCGGTCACCACCGTCCAGCCGGTGCCCACCATGCCGCTCGCCACCGAGGTCATCGGCACCGCCATCGGGCACTCGACCGCCGGCTCCTGGGGCGCGGGGGCAGCGTGGGCAGGAGCGGAGAGAGACACCGTCACCAACGCCAACAAGGCCGCCACCCACGTCGCCGTGATCCGACGGCCGCCAATCCCGCTGAACGTCCTCATACCGAGACCTCTCCTCAGTCGACTCCAGGACGGGACTCCTGATCGGCCCGTCCTCGTTCGACCACTGGGAACCTAGACCGGTGCGAGGCTCCGGAATAGCCCGCGCGCATATTCCTGCCGTCACGATCGCGTCACGAATAACTGATTTCGTCGGCATTGTCGTGCTGCCGCGCAGGGCGTTGACAAAAGGCGGGAAGCGCCGGCTGAGAACGGACAGCGTCGTCTCGCGACGGGTGCTCGCTGCCACCCCGAACGGGCATGCCAGGGTGGTCCGGTGATGTCCTCCACCCCCACCTCACCCGTCCCTGCTGTCGTGGTCACCGGAGCCAACGGGCTGGTCGGGGCCCGCGTCTGCGCCGCGGTCATCGAGCGCGGAGGAACGGTGCGAGCCATCGTCCGCCGGGCGGGAACGGCCCCCGTGCTGCCCGGCCTGAGCGAGCACGTGGGCGACTTCACCGACCCCGACGTCGCCGCCTCCGCCCTGGTCGGCGCCCACGCGGTGGTGACGACGGTGCACCCCATGGGATCGGACCGCGAGACCCAGCAGCGCGTCGCCGTCGAGGGCACCACCCAGCTGGCCCGCGCCGCGCGGGGCGCGGGCGTGTCCCTGCTGGTCCACGTCTCGACCTGCGCGGTCTACGACCGGGCACCGGGCACCGGGGACGTGGACGAGGACTCGGCCCTGGTGGACGACCAGGCCGACGACTACGCCGTGACCAAGCGCGACACCGACGAGGCGCTGGCGGGGGTGGATGGCATCACCCGCGTGCTGGTGCGGCCACCGGCCATCCTGGGCGCCGGGAGCAGCTCGGTCTGGAACGCCCTGCGCCCGGCGCAACTGAGGGACGACGCCGAGCAGCGCCACGCCAACCCGGCCCGCTCCTTCGCCTGGGTGCACGTGGACGATCTCGCCGCGCTGGTGGCCGATCTCGCCACCGGTCGGGTCGCGGCGGCCGCGGAGGTCACCGCGGGTCCGGTCGCCGGGGCCTGCACTGCGGTGGACGTCGCGGGCGAGGCAGCCACGGCCCGCGACTACATCGGCACGGTCTGCCGGTCCCTGGGTGTCGACCCGGCCTGGGACGAGAGCCTCCCGGCCTGGACCGGTCAGATCCGCGCCGACCGGGCGCGCGGCTGGGGCTGGACCCCGACCGTCACGCTCGAGCAGGCCCTCACCGAGCTGGAGGGCGGCCTTCGAGGTGCCTCGCTCCCCTGACGCCCCAGCCCGGCCGGGCGATTCAGGTCCAAGGTCCTGTCATCCAGAGGCTAAAGACCCGGTGGGTCGGCTCCCCGGACGGCTACCGTGATCGAGGTGGGAGGGTTGGCCTTCCTGCTGGACTCGACGCGCGTGGTCGAGTCACGCGCGACCCCCCGACTCGGGCGGGAAACGCGTCGGCGACCATCCCCCACCGAAGGACTGCCCGATGCACCGTCTCCTCCGTGCCGCGACTGTGGCTGCGGCGGTCAGCGCCGTCTGCCTCCCGGCAACCTGGGCCGCGGCGGCGCCACCCGCCGGCCCTCCGCAGAGCCCCGTCCACGCCCCGGCCGCCTCGGCTGCCGACGACGAGCTCCTGGTCACCTACCGGGCCGGAGCTCGGCCCGCAGCTCGTGCCCGTGCCCTCGGTGCGAGCTCGGCTCGCGTCGCGGACCGGGTCGTCCAAGGCTCGACCGGCCGCAGCCGCGTCGAGCTGGTCCGTCTCGCGCAGGGGGCTGACCGTTCCCGCGCCGTCCGTGAGCTGGAGGCCGACCCGGCCGTGGCCTACGTCGAGCCCAACCACGCTACACCCACCCGGCCACCAGCACCGACCCGTTGTTACACCAATGGCGAGCCTGTGGGGCATGTACGGACGCGCCAGCCGCCCCGGCGAACGCCTACGGGAGCAACGCCGCCGCGGCCTGGGCCGCCGGCCGGACCGGATCAGCCAACGTGTACGTCGGTGTGATCGACGAGGGCATCCAGTACACCCACCCCGACCTGTCGGGCCAGGTCCGCAACCCCGGCGAGATCGCGCGGAACGGCGTCGATGACGACAGCAACGGCTTCGTCGACGACATCCACGGCTGGGACTTCGCCGCGAACAACGCCTCGGTCTACGACGGCGGGACGACCGGCAGCAGGGACGACCACGGCACCCACGTGGCCGGCACCATCGGCGCCAAGGCCAACGGCGCCGGCGTGGTCGGGATGAACTGGAACGTCAGGTTGATCAGCGGCAAGTTCCTGGGCAGCGAAGGCGGCACCACTGCCGACGCGATCAAGGCCATCGACTACTTCACCGACCTCAAGGCAGCGCGGGGTGAACATCGTCGCCACCAACAACTCCTGGGGCGGACCGGGTTACTCGCAAGCGCTGCAAGCCGCGATCGAACGCGCCAACCAGGCCAACATCGTCTTCGTCGCCGCCGCCGGCAACGGCGGCACCGACGGAGTCGGGGACAACAACGACGCCGCACCCACCTATCCCGCGTCCTACCCCAACAGCAACATCATCTCGGTGGCGGCGATCACCAAGACCGGTACGCGGGCCTCGTTCTCGAACTATGGCCGGACCAGCGTCGACCTCGGCGCCCCGGGCGCGTCCATCCGTCTCGACGACGGCGTACAACACGTACTCCCGGTACAGCGGCACCTCGATGGCCACCCCGCACGTCGCCGGTGCGGTCGCCCTCTACGCCTCGGTGAAGCCGGGCGCCACGGACACCGCGATCAAGAACGCCCTGCTCACCAGCGCGGTTCCCACCACCGCGCTACAGGCCAAGACGGTCACCGGCGGGCGGCTGGACGTCAAGGCAGCGCTCACCCGGTAGCCGTCCGACCCTCTCCGCTGCCGGGGACGTGCCCCGTTCACCAGGGGACGGGCCCCAGCCCGACGCGCACCTCGTCGACGTAGCGGTCGGGTACCTCCAGCATCGGGAAGTGGCCGCCCCGGTCGGCCGTCCGGTAGGAGCGGAGGTCGGTGAAGCGGCTCGCCACCCAGGAGCGAGGGACCTTGTCCATGTCAGCGGGGAAGATGGTGACCGCGCTCGGAACGCCCACCGTGCCGCTGTTGTCGGGCGGCTCGTTCTCCCAGTAGAAGCGCGCCGACGACCCGGCCGTGGCCGACAGCCAGTAGAAGGTCACCAGATCGAGCATCCGCTCATCGCTCAGCGCAGACCGCACGTCACCGTCGTGGTCGGTCCAGGCCCAGAACTTGTCGAGCAGCCAGCACAGCTGCGCGACCGGGGAGTCGGTCAGCACGTAGCCGACCGTCTGCGGACGGGTGGCCTGCTGGATCGAGTAACCGCGGCCCCGGCGGAAGAAGTCGCCGCGGGCAGCCAGCCAGCGCTGCTCCTCCTCGGTGACCGGCCCGTACGCCGTGGGCTCGGCGGGCTCGGGCACGTAGGGAGTGAAGCTGTGCAGCCCGGCGACCCGGTCAGGGTGTCGGTGCCCGAGGGCGGCCGTCACCCGGCCGCCCCAGTCGCCGCCGGCGGCGTAGAAACGCTCGTAGCCCAGCCGGTCCATCAGCTCGACCCAGGCGTCCGCCGTCCGATTGACGTCCCAGCCCGTTGTCGACGGCTTGCCCCCGAACCCGAATCCGGGCAGCGAGGGCGCGACGACGTGGAACGCGGGCAGCCCGGGCCCCGACGGGTCGGCGAGGGCGTCCATCACCTCCAGGGGCTCGAGCACACAGCTCGGCCACCCGTGCGTGATCACCAGCGGACGCGCATCGGCCCGGGGTGAGCGGACGTGGAGGAAGTGGATGTCGAGGCCGTCGATCTCGGTCACCGCCTGGCCGTGCGCGTTAAGCCGGGCCTCCACCCGGCGCCAGTCGTGGCGCAACCAGACCTCGACCAGCTCCCTCACCAGGTCCAGCGGCGGACCCTGCGACCAGTCCGGACCACCTCCGGGTGCGGACACCGTCTCGGGCTCCGGGAACCGGGTGCGCTCCAGCCGGTCACGGAGGTCCTCCAGCACCTCCGGACCGACGTGCAGCGTGAGCGGACGGAGAGCACGGTCACCGGTGGGGACGCTCGGCACTGTGGGCACACCGGGAATCTAGGCCAGAGCAGCTCGCGCGGGCTGTACCCGCGGCAGCGTCGGACCGGGAGCGCCGTCGCACGGCAGGGCATAATGCCGAGGAGTTGTCTGGATAACGAGGGGGTTCGCCATCTCCCGCTTCGGCCTGGCCTGCCCGCGGACCGATCTGCCGGCCCGCTCACGCACCGGCACTGTGCACCGGTGACCGGCTCACCCCACCGCCCCGCCGCCGTGGCCAGCATCAGCATCGACACCGGGCGCGTCGTCGGCACCCTCGACGACAACATCTACGGGCAGTTCCTCGAGTCCGCCTTCTTCGGCAACGTCGACGGTGGTGTCCTCGACGAGGGCTCGCCGCGGTCGGTGGTCGACGCCGGTCCCCTGCAGGGCCTCAGGACCGACGTGATGGATCTCTGCCGCGAGCTGGGCGTCCCCCTGGTCCGCTGGCCCGGCGGGAACTTCACCTCCCCCTACCACTGGGAGGACGGGATCGGACCGCGGCACGACCGACCGCGGCGGCTCGAGCTGGCCTGGGGATCTGAGGAGTCGAACCGCTTCGGGACCGATGAGTTCCTGGCCTGGTGCCGGGAGATCGGCGCGGAGGCCTACCTCGCGCACAGCGCGCGCGACGTGGACGACGCCGTCCGGTGGGTCGAGTACACCAACTACGCGGGCGACACGGCCTACACCCGCCGACGGGCGGCCAACGGTCACCCGGACCCGTACCGCGTCCGGTACTGGGGGATCGGCAACGAGGTCTACGGCCGCTGGCAGATGGGTCACCGGAGTGCCCTGGCCTACGCCCACGACGCACGCGAGCACGCGACGTTCATGCGGCACGTCGACCCTGGGATCAGGACCATCGGCGTCGGGCAGCCCGAGTCCGAGGAGTGGAACCGGGCGGTCCTCGAGCAGGCCGGGGCGCAGCTGGACTACCTCTCGCTCCACCACTACGGCGCCAGCTTGCACCTCGTCACCGGCGACGACTACGACGACGTGGTGGCCCAGTCGGTCTTCTTCGAGCAGCGGATCATCGAGTACGCCGACCTGGTCGACCACCTCGCCGACCAGGCCGGGCTCGAGCACCGCCCGGGACTGGCGCTGGACGAGTGGAACGTCCGCCACCTCGAACCGGCGCACTGGCCCGCCCCGCAAGCGGGCGCCGACGGCGGCATCGCCTCCCGCGACCTCGAGGAAGGAGGCGACTCCACCGCGACGGCACAGGGCGAGCGCGCCAGCCGGGTCAACCGTTGGAGTCCTCGGACCCTGGCGGACGCCCTCTGCTACGCGGGCGTCTTCCACGCCATCCACCGCCGGTGCGGCGCCGATGTGGCCGTCACCATGGCCAACCCCGTCAACCTGGTCAACGCGAACGGCATCATCGTCGCCAGACCCGACGGCGCCGTGCGCTCCGCCGCCTTCGGCGTCTGGCAGCTCTACTCCTCGTTCGCGGGCCGCACCGTCGTGGCCCACGTGGTCGACGGCCCGGCCCGTACGGCCTCGATCCGGCAGGGGCACAGCTACGACCCCCGCGGGGAGCTGGCGACCCGCCCCGGGGTCGTCCCCGACCTGGACGTCTCCACGACCCTGACCGACGACCGCCGCGGACTCCGCCTGGCGGTCATCAACCGGCACCGCAGCCGGCCGGTGACCACCTCGATCGTGGTCGACGGCCGGCAAGGGACCCGGGGCCTCGTCGGGCTGCACGAGCTCGGCGCCGACGTCGAGGACCCCAACCAGGGCAACGATCTCAACCATCCCGACCGCGTCGCGCTGCGGGATCGGGGGTCGGTCGACCTCAGCAGCGGGGTGTTCGAGTTCCCCGCCCACTCGGTGAGCGTGCTGAAGATCCCGCTCAGGTGAGGGCTCGGGGCGGGCGCGAGACCCGCTCTCCAGCTCGACGCCTCCACCCCGCGGCGTCGGCCTCGCACTTTCCACAGCGACCTCTGGGCCAGCAGGGTCGCGACGCCGGCGACGGTCATGCCGAGCAGCTTGATGCCCAGCTGGGAGGCGGCGCCCAGGAGGTGGTCGGGCGCCGTCATCGCCAACGAGAGCGCGAGATCGCTGCGGCCGGGACGGTGGTGTCGGAGATGAACACCCCGACGAGCGCGTTGGAGCGACCGGCGGCCTGGGTGAGGACCCCGGTACAGCCAGCCAGCACGGCCACGACGGCCAACCACGTGTCGGGTCGCCAGATGAACCCGGTCAGCGGCCGCGGTCCGGTGACGTCGCCGAGGTCGATCCACCCGGCGGCGCGGCGAGCAGGGCCATCAACCGGCGTGGACGTGGGGGCGTCGGGCGATGTCGGGCTCGGCTCGACGAACCACCTCGCGCGTCACCGGGGCGACCTCACCGACCCCACCGATCAGGAAGCGGAGGAAGTTCGCGGCGGGGTGGCCCTCGGTCCACTCGAAGTAGATGTGGGGCCGGTGGCCGGTCTGGTCGCGGATGTGGATCAGGAGCGCGGCGAGGGCGTTGGGGACGGTCGAGCTCTCCATGGTGAGAACGCGGTAGTGGCGGTGCTCCACCTGGCCGTGGACGTCGAGCCGGGTGGCGAAGTCGGAGGGGTCGGTCACGGTGATCTCCACGAAGATGAAGTCCTGCTCGTCGGTGAGGTCGTGGTCCCTCATGATCTGGAGCCGCTTCTCGGCGTACTCGGTCGCGTCCCCGACGCCCGGCTCGTTCGCCACGAGGCGGATGGTGCGGCGGGCGCAGTCGCGGATGAACATCTGAGCGGTGTGGTCGAGGTGCACCTCGGTGACCCGCAGCTCGAAGGCCCGGGTCAGCCTCGACCACAGCGACACGGTCAGGATGCCGGCGATGAAGAAAGCGGAGATGGTGATGCCGTCGGGCTTCTCGTGCACGTTGTCGGCGAGCGCGTACAGCAGGACCAGGGTCAGCACGGTGAAGGCGGCCGTGGCCCGACGCTGACGTCGCCGGGCGGCGCTCACGGTGACCGCGAAGGCGCCGGACACCATCATCGCCAGGATGCCGGTGGCGTAGGCGCCGGCCTGGGCGTTGACGTCGGCGTGAAAGGCGATCGTGATCAGGATGCTGAGGACGGTGTAGACCAGGACCACCGGACGGACAGCCCGGCCCCACTCCGGCGCCATCCCGTAGGCCGGCAGGTAGCGGGGGACGATGTTGATCAGCCCGGCCATCGCCGAGGCGCCGGCGAACCACAGGATGAGGACGCTGCTGATGTCGTAGAGGGTGCCGAACCCCTCGCCGACGCGCTCGTGCGCCAGGTAGGCCAGCGCCCGGCCGCTCGCCTCGCCTCCATCGGCGAACTCCTCGGCCGGGATCAGGACGGTGGTGATGAAGCTGGTGGCGACGAGGTAGAACGACATGATCAGGGCTGCCGCGGTGAGCAGCTTGCGGGTGTTCTTGACCCGGCTCGCCAGCCGCTCCTCCGGCGTCGCACCCTTGGACGCCACCAGCGGCATCATGCTCACCCCGGTCTCGAAGCCGGACAGCCCCAGCACCAGCAGGGGAAAGGCGATCAGCGCGGGTCCGGCGATGTCGAAAAAGCCGGTGCCGTTCGCCGTCAGCGCCGAGGTCCAGCCGCTGAGCAGCTGCGGGCTGGCGACGATCTCGCCGATCCCGACCACCACGACCACCGCATTGAGCGCGAGGAAGATCGCGACGAGCGGGATGGCGACGACGACGGCCTCGGTGAAGCCCAGCAGGAACACCCCACCCAAGATCAGCAGCAGCACCACGGTGATCAGCACGGCGCGGCCGTGCAGGAAGTCCGGCAGGTAGGGGTTCTCGAGCAGGTGAACGGTGGCGTCGGCCGAGGAGAGGGTGATGGTGATGATCCAGGAGGTGGCGACGAACCCGAGCAGCACCAGGACGAAGGTCTTCCCCCGCCAGAACGGCAGCAGCTTCTCGAGCATGGCCACCGATCCCTGGCCGTGCGGGCTCTCGAGCGCCACCCGGCGGTACATCGGCAGCATCCCGAGCAGGGTGAGCGCCACGATCAGCAGGGTGGCCAGGGGCGACAGAGCACCGGCGGCCAGCGCAGCGATACCCGGCAGGTAGGACAGCGTGGAGAAGTAGTCGACGCCGGTCAGGCACATCACCTTCCACCACGCCTGCGGCTCGCTGTGCTCCTCACCCGCCTCCGGCCCGACCGGCTGGACCCGGTTCGCCAGCATCCAGCGGCTGAGCCGGCTCCCGCCCGGGACTGCGGTCGGGTGGGAGGCCTTGGGGCGGACGTCGGCCAGCGTGCTCAACGCGCCCACCCCGCTGCGGTGGTGCGGGCCCGGGCGGGCCTCCGGAACGACGTCGAGGGGACTGCGGTCACGTGGTTCGACGCTACGCGTCGGGGGCCGGCCAGCAGGCTCGACGAGGGGCAACCACCCGTCAAGGTTTCGTTAAGGTCCCGGGCTCCGGCGCTGGGCGCGGCAGACTGACGCGGTGACGCTTCTGGCAAGCCCAGCCCGGGCGCGAGTCAGTCGTCGGCGGCTGGGTCTCGGGTTCGCCCTCGCCCTGCTCGGACCTGCGGCGCTCTTCCTGGTCCTGCGGGCCACCGACGAGCACCACGCCCTACCCACCCAGACGATGCTCCTGATGGCGCTGGTGGTGGCGGTGGCGCTGGTCGGCGGTCTGCTGCCGGCCGTCGCGGCCGCTCTGGTGGCCGGTCTCGGCATCAACCTGTTCTTCGTGCCGCCGTACGGCACCCTGGCGGTGGCCGACCCGCAGAACGTGTCGGCGATCGTCGTCTTCCTGATCACCGGGGTGGCCGTCGCCACCGTGGTCGACCGGGCAGCCCGGACCACTCACCAGGCCCAAGCAGCACGCCGCGAGGCGGATGCCCTTGCCGAGCTCTCGCGCAAGCTCCTGCAAGCCGGCGGCAGCGAAGCGCAGCTGCTGAGCCAGGCCCGCAGCACCCTCGCGATGTCCTCCGTCGCTGTCGTGCGCACCGAGGCGAACGGGAAGGTCGTCGTCGAGCAGGCCGACGGCGAGACGCTCACCGGAGTCCACCCCGGCGACCACCGGGTGGCCGTCGCACCCGACGTCGACCTGGTGCTGCGGGGCCGGGCGGTCACGGCGGCCGACGAGCCGCTGCTGACCGCGTACGCCGCCCACGTGGCGGTCCTCCGAGAACGCGAACGCGCCGCCGCGGAAGCCCGCAGGAGCGCTGAGCTCGCCGGAGCCAACCGCACGCGGACCGCACTGCTCGCGGCCGTCTCCCACGACCTCCGCTCCCCCATCGCGGCGGTCAAGGCGGCGGTCACCAGCCTGCGGAGCCGCGAGATCCGGTGGTCAGCCGCGGACGAGGCGGAGCTGCTGGCGGCCATCGAGGACGGCGCCGACCGGCTGGAGGGACTGGTGGCCAACCTGCTCGACCTCAGCAGGCTGCAGATGGGGGCCGTGAACCCCCTCATCACCGAGGTCGACCTCGCCGACGCCGTGGGCTGGGCGCTGGCTCCGCTGCCGGACGCCGGACGCGTTCTCGTCCGGCTCAGCCCGGACCTGCCGCCCGCTGTCGCTGACCCCGGCCTGCTGGACCGCGTGCTGGCCAACGTCCTCGAGAACGCCCTGCACTACTCCCCCGAGCACGCGCAGGTCACGGTGGAGGGTCACCGAGGCGCGAACGAGGTCGCCCTGCGCGTCGTCGACCACGGACCGGGGATCCCCTCCCCCCATCGGGCAGCGCTGTTCACGCCGTTCCAGCGGCTCGACGACGTGCCCGCCGGCAACGGCCTGGGGCTCGGGCTGGCCGCGGCGCGCGGGTTGGCCGAGACCATGAACGCCACCCTCGTCGCCAGCGAGACACCCGGCGGCGGACTCACGATGACCATCACCCTGCCGACGGCCGGCCCCCGGGGTGAGGAGGACCGGTGACGCTCGTGCTGGCGGTCGACGACGACGACGCCATCCTCCGCACCCTGGCCATCAACCTCCGCGCCCGCGGGTACACCGCCCTCACCGCGACCAACGGCACCGCTGCGGTCCGGTCCGTCCGCGACGACCAACCCGACCTCGTCGTCCTGGACCTTGGGCTCCCCGACCTGGACGGGTTCGCGGTCCTCGCCCAGGTGCGTGCCCTCAGTGACGCGCCGGTCGTCGTGCTCTCCGCGCGGCACAGCTCCGATCAGAAGGTCGCTGCCCTCGACCTCGGCGCCGACGACTTCATCACCAAGCCGTTCGGCATCGACGAGCTGTTCGCGCGGCTTCGCGTCGCCCTGCGGCGCACCGGGGGGAATGGCGGCACCAACCGGGCCGACCAGCGCGTCCTGCGCACCAGCGCCTTCGAGCTGGACCTCGGCCGCCGGCTGGCCCGGCGGAACGGCGAACCGGTGCACCTCACCCCGACCGAGTGGCGCATCGTCGAAGCCCTCACCCGGGAGCCCGGCCAGCTCGTCACCCGGACCGGGCTCCTCCAGCAGGTGTGGGGGCCCGGCTATGAGCGGGAGACCAACTACCTGCGGGTCTACCTCGCCCAGCTCCGCCGCAAGCTCGAAGCCGAGCCCAGCCAACCGCGTCACTTCCTCACCGAGCCGGGCGTGGGGTACCGCTTCGTCCCCTGACCCCGCATGCTCAGCCTCTGCTCACCCTGCGGCGCCGGGACAGCAAGCTCGACGTCGCCGTCAGGCGTGAGCAGGTCCGTAATCCGCGCGGCCAGCGGTCTAGCGGCGTTCGGTGTGGGCAGCAGATCAGCACCTTGCACAACCCGCCCGACACAACCCTGGAGGTGGAGCCATGTGGGCGACCTTGGTCCAGCCGGGCTCGCGGCGGTCGAAGGTCCGGTTGGCGCTAAGGGGCGTCGGTGACCGATCCGCCCTGGACGAGGGCGTTGAACGAGCCTGGCTGGACTGGTCTACCGGCACCAGATCCGGACCGCCGTTCTGAAGGGCGCGCCTGTCCAGCATTGGCTCTTCGGAGCCCCACCGTGCCGGGGCGAACTGCCAGCGTTGGGCAATCGGTAACGCACCCTCGGCGCTGTGCGGCCAGCCCAACATCGCTATGACTGGAGGTGATGAGGGTGGGCGATACTGGGTTCGAACCAGTGACCTCTTCGGTGTGAACGAAGCGCGCTACCACTGCGCCAATCGCCCCTCGTGGCCCCTTCCGGAGCGTCAGCAACCTTAGCCCAGGGAAGGGCCGGCTGCCGAATCGTCTGGCGTCAGGGCTCCACGCTGGCTGCCGCACGCTCGGCGAAGGTGCGCGCGACCCCGTCGGTCACCGGGTGGCGGCCGAACGTGGTGTCGTCCCAACGGTGGACGGGTTGCACGTCGCGGAGGGACGACGTCAGGAACACCTCTTCCGCAGCCAGCGCCTCCGCCAGCGTGACGTTCCGCTCCTCCACCTGGGTCCACTCGAGCACCAGCTCGCGGGTGATGCCGGCGAGCGCCCCGGCGGCCAGCGGCGGGGTGACCACCCGGCCATCGAGCACCAGGAAGACGTTGGAGCCGGTGCCCTCGCAGACGTGGCCCGCGGTGTTCAGCAGCAGCCCCTCGCTCGCCCCGTGCTCGGTGGCGTGGGCGAGCACGCGCACGTTCTCGGCGTAGGACGTCGACTTCACCCCGGCGAGCGCACCGTGCTCGTTGCGGCTCCAGGGTGCGGTGACCACGGCGGCCGAGGCGGCGGGCGCCTCCGCGTCGTCGAGGGCCACGACCAGGGTCGGGGGTCCGAAGGCCGGCCCGGACCCCAACGGCCCGCGCCCCGCCGTGTAGGTGATGCGAATCTTCCCGAGCTCGACCTGCTGCCCGTCCAGCAGCTCCTCGACCGCACGGCGGATGACGGTGTGGTCGGGGGCAGGAAGGCCGAGCGACGACGCCGACCGGTCCATCCGCAGGAGGTGACGGCGCAGGGCGAAGGGTCCGGCTGCGGTGACCTTGAGCGCCTCGAAGACCCCATCCCCCACGACCAGGCCGTGGTCGGTCACGGCGACCGTGGCCTGCTCCGGCTGCTCGTGCAGGCGGCCGTTCGCCCAGACCCGCAGGGGGGTCGTCCGGGCAAGCGGAACGGCGTCGACCAGCGGCATGGCATCCACCCTAGTGCGGGCTCCCGACGCCGCGTCGGTTTGGACTCCCGGCCCCGCCTCGGCTAATGTTTCATCTCGCGCCGGGGACCAGGAGACGAAGCCCCGGGGAGCATGCGGACGTGGCGCAGTGGTAGCGCATCACCTTGCCAAGGTGAGGGTCGCGGGTTCGAATCCCGTCGTCCGCTCGGAGCGAATCTCGCCAGTCCCCTGGGGGGAAAGTTCCCCGCGGTGGAGTGGCCGAGAGGCGAGGCAACGGACTGCAAATCCGTGTACACGGGTTCAAATCCCGTCTCCACCTCGCATGGGCGATTGGCGCAGCGGTAGCGCGCTTCCCTGACACGGAAGAGGTCACTGGTTCGATCCCAGTATCGCCCACCAGCAACACCCCTGGTGGGAACCTGCTCTTGAGCGAAGTCAAGGACCATGGCACGCAACAGCCGCTCTGATCGCTAGTCAAACTGCTAGTCATCGCTCTCGGTGAGCTGAAGCGGGAAGATGTCGTCCATCATCTGGGGCGCCGCGTGTGAGCAGAGGTCGCAGTTCCTTCCGATATAGACCGTCTCCGTCACCTCGTACTGGCATGCCTGACGAGGCCCGAGATGTGGAGCAGTCTGTCGCTCGGCGTGCGGTGCGGTGCCGTGCCGGCGACGTGTCATGACCGCGAACAGCACTCCGCCGAGGGCTCATAGTTGCCGACCCTGAAGACCGAGCTCGGGGAGCCGGTTGTCGGTGCTGGGTCATGTCCCCGATCGACATTGCGTACCTTCGGACGACTGCCCGGCCGCGTGGTTGCTGACCGCCAGCGTTCTCGTATCAGCGAATGCTTGTGGCAGTGAAGTAGCACAAGAGCCATCACCGCCGCGCGGGACGGAGCAGGTTCCCAGCGTGTCGGCTCCCAGCGCGTCGGCCACGTCATCGTCTCCGGCGAGCAGAACCACCGAACCGAGCGCGAAACGGAAGGCCAGCCAGGACCGCTGAGCCGGCCGCGAGGTCCGGCACCCGAGGGATCTCCGATGCCCAGCAACAAGGCTCGTCCGCCGTCCGCCCGGACGGAGGTCAGGCCCACCTCGCGGCCGTCTCCGACCACGTCAGCTCGGCGACAACGCCCGGTCCTAGGCCGAGGAAGCTCCTCAGCCGTCGGCCGCGGTCTCCGCCTCCGGCAGCGGCGAGGCCGCAAGCGCGGCGACCACGTCGGCGGTCGGCATCGCCTCACCCTCAGCCATCAGCTCGGCCGCGCGGCTGGCTCCGAAGCGTCGCTCGGCGAGCAGCGACGGCTCCGGCAGGTGGAGCACGTGGACCGGTCCCAGCATCAGTCCCCTCTCCCGGACCAGGCGGTACGTCGCGCCGGCGGCCCGCGCACCAGCCTCCGACGGCCCGCCCGAGAGCAGCATGATGGAAGCGAGACCGAGGGTTCGCGTCAGGCCCGTGGGATGCTCCATCGAGTGGAACAGCGACATGGCCCCGAGCAACCGTGGCCAACCCTGTTCGATGTCGCCCGCGCGCCACTCGCAGGCGGACAGGAACGTCGAAGCGCTCGCGACCTGCATCGGTGACCCCGAACGCTGGAACACCTCGAGGTTCAGCTTCTCGAGCTCGCACGCCCGCGAATACTCGCCGCCGAGGAACATGCGCAGGGCGAGTGCCTCCCGGGTCAGGACCGCGCCGTCCTCGTGACCCGCCGCCGTGTACAGCTCGAGCGCCCGCTCCTCGTGCGTCCGCAGCATCGCCTCGTCCTGCGTGACCATGCCGATGAACCCGAGGTCGTAGTGTGCGTCAGCGGTGAGGATCAGATCTTCCGCCTCCTCGGCGAGTGCCAGGCGCTCCTCGTAGGCAGCCCGGGCGGCGGCGAAGTCCCGGAGCCAGTAGGCGATGCCGCCCGCCGCCGCGAGAGCGGCGATCCGGACGCGTGGTGCCGACGGCGCGGGGTGCTCGAGCAGCCGTGTGACCGTCGAGCCTCCCTCCCGGAGCCGACCCCGAGCCTCGAACCAGGGCCACGTGGTGCTGATCATCCGGAGACCCTGCGTCGGCATGTCATGGACGAGCGACCACTCGAGCGCAGCCCGGAGGTTGTGCTCCTCGCGGTCGAGCATCGCCATCGCCGCTGCCCCACCGGTCGCCCGGATCATCGCGCCCGCGCTCTCAGCGAGGCGCACGCACTCCTCGACGAAGCGCTCCTCGACCAAGAGCCGCTCACCACTGTCGTCGAGCCGCTCCAGGGCGAACTCGCGGAGGAGCGGATGCATGCTGAACCGCGGTCCGGTGTCGTCCGAGGAGTCGTCCTCGACGACCGGCTCGATGCGGACCAGGCTTTTGTCCGCCAGGGACTCCAGCCCCTCGACGACGTCGATGCCGCAGTCCATGTCCGGGTCGGCCACGGCTAGGGCGGACTCGAGCGTCCAGCCGCTGGCGAAGGCGCCGAGCCGCCTGAACAGGCGCCGCTCCGGTTCGGAGAGGAGTTCATAGCTCCACCCGATCGCCCCGCGCAGCGTCCGCTGGCGCTCCGGCAGGTCCCGGGCGCCCCCGCCGAGATCGAGGCTCCGGGCGAGCCGCTCCAGGATCAGGCGCGGCGTGAGCATCCGTACGCGCGCCGCCGCCAGCTCCAGTGCCAGGGGCAGCCCGCCGAGTCGTTCCGCGATCGCTCGCACCGCCGCGAGCGAGTCCTCGGTGAGGACCAGGTTCGGGCGGTGTGCCCGTGCCCGGTCCAGGAACAGCGCGACCCCCTCGTCGAGGTCCAGCGGCGGCACGTGGTGGGCGTGCTCGCCGGAGATGTGCAGCAGCTCGCGGCTCGTCAGGAGCACGCGCACCTGCGGAGAGGATCGGACGAGCCAGGCCACCACGTCGGCCGCCGCGGGAAGCAGCTGCTCGAGGTTGTCGAGGAGGAGCAACGCCTTGCGGTCACGGAGGTGGGCGCAGAGCGCCTCCGTCATGGTCTGCTCGGGCGACTCCCGCACGCCCAGGGCCGTGGCGATCGCGGACTCCACCAGCCCGACGTCGGCCAAGGCCGCGAGGTCGACCAGCCACACACCGTGCGGGTACCCGTCGCGGAGGTCGCGGGCCGCGGCGATGGCCAGGCGCGTCTTGCCGCTGCCGCCCGGACCCGTCAACGTCACGATGCGGGCAGCCTCGAGCTCTCGGCGCACGAGCTCGATCTCCGCCTGCCGGCCGACGAGGTTCGTCACGTCGCCGGGCAGGTTGGAGGGCACCTCCGTCGTGCGCAGGGGGCGGTCGTCGTCAGCGGCGCCTGGGACGACGAGGCGGAAGAGCGGAACGGGTTCGTCGAAGTCCTTCACTGCGCGGAGCCCGTCCTGCACGACGGCCACCTCCCCCAGGCCGGGAAGCCGCTCCAGCTGCGGCGGCAGCGCGGCGACGAGCGGCGCGGAGAGCACGATCTGCCCGCCGTTCCCGGCAGCAGCGATCCGCGCGGCGTAGTTCACGTCGATCCCGACGTAGTCCTCGGGGTCTCCAGCCGCGAGTCGCGCCCGCAGCCGTCCCTCGCCGAGGTGGATCCCCATCCGGACGCGGACCACGGCGCCCGCGGCCCAGACCTCGGTCGCGAGCGACCGCTGGGCCACCACGGCCGCTGTCACGGCCTCTTCGGCTCCCGGGAATGCGGCGAAGAACGCGTCACCCTCGGTCTTGACGACCGAGCCTGCGTGTTGCTCGATGGCCCGCCGCATCAGCTCGTCGTGGCGCGCGACGACCTCCGCCCACACCGGCGATCCCACCGCGCGCTCGGTGCGTGTCGACGCCTCGATGTCGGTGAAGAGGAACGCGACGCCGGAACCCGTGGGGAGAGCCATTCCCGTCATCATGTCAGCCGTGCCGCTGCCTCGCTAGTACCTCCGGCGTCGCTCCGGCACGGGCGGTCCGGCGGGCTCGTGATGGCGTTCCGAGGGCGTGGCCCAGGTCCACGAGGGGGCCGACCGCAGGGGTGCGTCGAGGTCTGGACCGGGCCAGCCCGATCTGAGAGCATCGAGCAGCCGAGCGGCGTCTCGTCCGGTGGCAGGGTTCTGCAAACCATGCGGCGTGGCGCTCCGGCGGCGCCACCCGCGGGAACGGTGGAAGGAGACCAGTCCACATGCGCACCGAGGTGAAACCCCGCGAGCGGCCACGAGCGTCCGCGGAGCCGGCCCGATGACCTCTCCCGTGCCGTGCGTCCGACCTCTGCTCCTGGCGGTCGACCCGGATCCCGTGCAGCTCGACATCATCGAGGCCCAGCTGCAACGCTCGTTCGGCAGCGACTTCCGGATCCGCGGTGAGACGACCACGGAGGAGGCGACGCGCGCCGTCCAGACGGCCCACCGGCGCGGGGACCCGGTCGCCGTCGTGCTCGTCGACGACTCCTACGACGCAGTGGTGCGTGAGCAGCTGCTCACCGAGGTCCGGACCCTGCACCCGGCCGCTCGGAGGGCGCTGCTGGTGAAATGGGGTGCGTGGTCGGACCGCGGCTCGGCCGCGGCCATCCTGCACGCGATGGCGCTCGGTCACATCAACTACTACGTGCTCAAGCCATGGACGGCCCGGGACGAGTTCTTCCACCGGACGATCGCCGAATTCGTGCACGAGTGGTCGCGCGGCTATGCCGCCAACCCCCGCGAGGTGGTCGTGGTGGCCGACGCTCGATCACCCCGGGCCTACGCGATCAGCAGCCTGATGAACCGGAACGGCATCCCGTTCGCCTTCCGGGACCGCGAGTCCCCGGAGGGTCGGGCGATCCTCGAGCAGGCCGGCGCCGCGGGCGGGAACGTGGTGGTCTGGATGCCGGCCATGGGAGGAAAACAGCTCGTCGACCCCTCGGACGTGGACGTGCTCGAGGCCTGGGGCATTCCCACGACGCTCAAGGAGGACAACCGGGAGTTCGATGTCCTGATCATCGGGGCCGGGCCCGCGGGACTGGCCGCGTCGGTGTACGCATCCTCGGAGGGCTTGCGCACGCTCGTCGTCGAGCGTGAGTCGATCGGTGGACAGGCCGGCGCCAGCTCCCTCATCCGGAACTACCTCGGGTTCTCGCGCGGGGTCAGCGGAGCGGAGCTGGCCCAACGCGGATACCAGCAGGCCTGGGTGTTCGGCGCGGGTTTCCTGCTGATGCGGCAGGTTGAGTCGCTGCGGCGCGACGGACCGATGTTCGTGGCGGAGATCAGCGACGTCGGCACCGTCACCTCGCGATCGGTGATCCTCTGCGCCGGGGTCTCCTACCGACGTCTGGGCGTTCCCAGCCTGGAGGAGCTGACCGGCAACGGGGTGTACTACGGCGCGAGCGTCTCCGCCGCCCAGGCCCTCGCGGGGCTCCACGTGGTCGTGGTGGGCGGCGGGAACTCCGCCGGGCAGGCGGCGCTCCATCTGGCGCGGCACTGCGAGCGCGTCACCCTGGTGGTGCGTGCGGCCGACCTCGGGGCAGGGATGTCGGACTACCTGATCCAGGCGATCGACGGGGAGCCCGCCGTCGTCGTCCGGACCGACGCCGAGGTCAGCGGAGGTGAGGGAGCCGGCCGGCTGGAGCAGGTGCAGCTCCGTGACCGGACCACGGGCGAGGTCCAGACGATCCGCGCCGACGGCCTCTTCGTCATGATCGGCGCGCTGCCCCGGACGGACTGGGTGCCCGAAGGTGCGCAGCGAGACCGCCACGGCTTCCTGCTCACCGGTGCCGACGCGGCCGCGCAGGGGTGGCCGCTCGAACGGCAGCCGCACCCCTACGAGACCACGATGCCCGGGCTCTTCGCCGTCGGTGACGTCCGCGGGGGCTCGGTCAAGCGGGTGGCCTCGGCCGTCGGTGAGGGATCAGTGGTCGTCTCGCAGGTCCACCAGTTCCTGGCCGCACCGGACTGCTGACCCGCGGACCGTGCGGATCACCTTCCATGGCGTTCGCGGCTCCTCGCCGAGCGCCTCGCGGACGAGCCACCGCTACGGCGGGAACACCTCGTCGGTGACGCTGGAAGTGCCCGGGCAGGCGCCCCTGCTGCTCGACCTCGGCACGGGACTCGCCGCCTTCGGGCGCCAGCTCCCGCCCCAAGACCCGTTCATGGGCCATGCGCTCGTCACGCACCTGCACTTCGACCACGTCCTCGGTCTGCCCTTCTTCGAGCCGGTGAACCGGCCGGGCGCCAGGCTGGAGGTCTACGGACCTCCTCAGGCCGCAGGGGGGCTGGCGGAGGCGTTCGCCCACCTGGTCCGCCCCCCCTACTTCCCGGTGGAGCTGAGGAACCTGGCCGGCGCGTTCGACTACCGCGAGGTGGCGGACGACCGGTTCACCCTCGGCGCGTTCGACGTGCTCTCCCGGCTGGTGCCGCACGTGGGCCCGACGCTGGGGTACCGCGTGGAGCACGGGGACACCGCCGTGGCGTACCTCAGCGACCACCAGGCCCCGCCGGGCGTGACGACGGTCGCCGACGGGGCCCTCGAGCTGTGCGCCGGCGTGGACCTGCTCGTGCACGACGCGCAGTACACGCCGGCGGAGCTGCGCGCCAAGCCCGACTGGGGGCACTCCTCGGTCGACTACGCCCTCTTCGTGGCCCGCGAGGCGGGTGCCCGCCGGTTAGCGCTGTACCACCACGACCCCGCGCACGGGGACGACGACCTCGACCGGATGCTCGGGTCGGTGGCCCCGGCGGCGGAGGCGGCGGGCATCGCGGTGTTCGCCGCCGCCGAGGGGATGGTCATCGACCTCTGAACGACGCCCGGGCGGCGGCCGTCCTCACCGGCGGGCCTGGCGCCGGAGGGCGTTAGCGGCCTTGCGGACCGCCTCGGCCAGCACGTCGATGTCGTCGCGGGTGTTGTAGAGGCCGATCGAGGGGCGCACCGTGGCCTCGAGGCCGAAGTGGCGCAACGCCGGCTGGGCGCAGTGGTGTCCGGCGCGCACAGCGATCCCCTCGTCGTCGAGGAACCGGCCCACCTCCTCCACGCGGGTCCCCTCGAGCACGAACGACAGCACACCGGCCTTGTGCGGGGACGTCCCGATCAGGCGCAGGCCGGGGATGGCGGCGAGCGCGGCGGTGCCGTAGGCCAGCAGCTCCTGCTCGTGGGCAGCGATCTGGGGAAGCCCGAGGGCCGTGACGTAGTCGATGGCCCGGCCCAGCCCGACAGCGTCGCCGATCGTCCCCGTGCCCGCCTCGAACTTGTACGGGAGGTCATTCCAGGACGAGGACTCGAAGTCCACCCGCTTGATCATCTGCCCGCCACCCTGCCAGGGCGGCATGGCCTCCAGCAGCGCCTCACGACCCCAGAGCGCGCCCACGCCGGTGGGCCCGTACAGCTTGTGCCCGGAGAAGGCGTAGAAGTCAGCCCCCAGCGACTGCAGGTCGACGGGCAGGTGAGGGACCCCCTGGGCGCCGTCGACCACGACGGTGGCGCCCACCGCCTTCGCCATCGCCGCCATGGCGGACACGGGGACGATCGTGCCGAGGGCGTTCGAGACCTGCGAGAGCGCCACGATGCGCGTGCGCGGCCCCAACAGCGACGCGTAGTGCTCGAGCACCACGTCGCCGCGGTCGTCGATCCTGACCGGGCGGAGCGACGCGCCCTTCTCCTTGGCGAGCAGCTGCCAGGGGACGATGTTCGAATGGTGCTCCAGCGTGGTGAGCACGATCTCGTCGCCCGGACCCACCACGCTCCGCCCGTAGGACTGGGCCACCAGGTTGATGGCCTCCGTGGTGCCCCGCACGAAGACGACCTCGTGGGTCGAGGCGGCGCCGAGCAGGGCGGCCACCCGGCCTCGAGCGCCCTCGTAGGCATCGGTGGCTCGGACCGCGAGCTCGTGTGCTCCGCGGTGGATGTTGGAGTTGTCGTGCTGGTAGAACCGGGCCATCTCGTCGAGAACGCACTGCGGCTTCTGGGTCGTCGCCGCGTTGTCGAGCCACACCAGCCGCTTGCCGTGGACCCGCTGGTGCAGCGCGGGGAAGTCGCGTCGCACGAGCTCGGCGTCGTAGCCGGTGAAGGGCATCCGAGCCTCGCGCCCGCGTCCCCCTCCCGGTCGCGACCCGCTCAGGAAGTAGAGGCGGGAGCCGTCACCAGCAGGAGCTCCGGCCCCCGGGACTGGAACCGCCGAGACGCCCGGCGGGGTGCCCGCGTCCAGCCGGGCGGACCCGGACCGGCCCAGCGCGCCGAGGCCCGGGGGCTCAGACACCATCGGTCCGCTCACGTACGGGACGTCGACGACCGAGCCGCGATCAGGGGCGCGATGAGCGTTGGTGAGGCGCAACGGCTGCCCGGCCTCCACCGGCACGGCCGCCCCGAGCGGGGCCGAATGCAGCAGGAAGTCGGTCGGGTGCGCGGCGACGGCGCTGGCGGCGTCGGCCCCGTAGCTCGGCAGGGCGTCGAACTCCTCGGCCCGGTCGGCTGCGGACGTGCCCAGCTCCGGTCCCCGGCGGAAGAGGTCGTTGGCCACGCGGGCCACGAAGGCCTCGTCCGCTGCGTCGCCGTGCGGAGCACCCGCCGAGGGGGTGACGGTCATGAGTAGTCGTGGTAGACCCCGACGTCGACCCCTTCGAGGACGGCGAGGGCGTCCTCGATCAGGACCGCGGCGGAGAAGTACAGAGTGAGCAGGTACGACGCCACCGCCCGCTGGTTGATGCCCATCAGCCGGACGGAGAGGCCGGGCAGCCCCTCCGGCTCGTCCTGGAGGCCCGAGGTGTGCAACCCGACGACGCCCTGCTCGCGTTCACCGACGCGCATCAGGAGGATGTTCGTGGTGCCGGAACGCGTCCCGCTGTGCGCCTTCCCGTCGACCAGCAGCTTGTCGCACGGGACGATCGGGACGCCTCGCCAGGTGAGGAACGGCGACCCGTACAGCGTGGTCGTGGGCGGCGGGACGCCCCGCCGGGTGCACTCCCGGCCGAACGCGGCGATCGCGAGCGGGTGCGCGAGGAAGAAGGCGGGTCGCTTCCACACCAGCGCCAGCAGGTCATCCATGTCGTCGGGCGTCGGGGCACCGGTGCGGCTCCGGATCCGCATGGACGGCGAGACCGCAGGGAGCAGACCGAACTCGGCGTTGTTGATGAGCTCGTGCTCCTGGCGCTCACGCATCCCCTCGATGCTCACCCGGAGCTGCTCCTCGAGCTGGTCGATGGGGTTGTTGTAGAGGTCGCTCACCCTCGTGTGGACGCGGACGATGGTCTGCACCACGCTCAGCGGGTACTCCCGCGGGGCCTCCTCGTAGTCGACGAACGTCTCCGGGAGCACCTGCTCACCGTGGTGCCCGGCCTCCACCTCGATCTTGTGCTCGCCGTACTCGTCGACGTCCAGCGCCGCTCGGTGGCGGAGGCGCCGCTCCGCCACCGCCAGCATCGCCGAGCGCAGGTCCGGCTGGGACGCCATGAGCGCCTGGAACTGGGCGCGGGAGAGGGTGAGGAACGTGCTCGGCTCGAGCACGGTGACCGAGGCGCTGCGCGGCTCGTCGGACAGCAGGGCCGACTCACCGAAGACCTCGCCGACTCCCAGCACGGCGATGCGCAGCCTCTGGCCCCGTGATCCCTCCGTCCACGCCTCCACCGCTCCTTCGGCGAGCAGGTAGAACTTGTCGCCCACCTCACCCTCGGTGATGAGCACGGCGCCGGCGTCATGGCTCTCGACCTGGAGTGCCTCGGTGATCGCCTCGACGGCGTCGGCGCGCAGTCCCCGGAACAGCGTGAGCTGACGCAGCTCGTCCACGGCGACCACGGGCCGGCCGTCCACCAGCGTGAACCGGATCCTGCGCTCGTCCGGGTCGAGGAGCCGGACGCGGTTCACACGGTAGGTCCCGCCGTCGACGCGCACCCACGGCAACAGGTGCAGCAGCCAGCGCGGGGTGAGGGCGGCCCACTGCGCCCGGGTCTTGGTGGTGGTCGCGAGGTTGCGCGCCGCCCCGGTGCTCACGCTCTGCTGCTGCTGGTCGGCGCCCGCCGGCAGGTCGGTCATAAGTCTCCCTCGGCTCTCGGTGAGATCAACCTAACCTGATGCGACCCCGAGCGGCTGAGCCGCAGCCGGCATTTCCACCCCGGGACCTGACGACCTGCTGAGCGTCGGAGCCGGTGCCTTCTGAGAAGGGGGACGCCGCCGTCGGCTAGGAAGCCCGGACCACCCGAAGCCGGGTCGGGGACCGGCCCGGCCCGCTGCAACCAAGCATCTTGGACCTCTGTGCCGCTGCACGTGACCCGGCCTCGTCCGGTGGACGACGTGGACATCACACAACGCAGCCCGAACTGGCTCTGTCGGTGTGATCAGGCAGCCACGGGCGACGACTGCGATCGCACGAGGGGCGCCTAGGACGGCGTGGCGGCGGGGGTGGGGCTGTTCGGGCCCGGAGTCCGAGGTCCTTCGACGGGTGCCACCGTCGTGTAATCAGCTCGCCCCACTGGTAGGCGGGACAAACCATCGTCGGTCGGGACCTCGATGGGCTTGCCTGCAACTCGAATGCGCACCCGGCTGCTCGGGGCGTGGTTGGTTGCCGTCCAGACGAGCTGAGCGACGGCCAGCAGCTGGTTGTCGCCGGCGATGCTCGTGAACTCGGGGCCCGCTTCCACGCTGAGCGACCCTCGCTCGTCCGCGACGGCGTCGAGCTGTTGAGGTACGAGTGCTGTCTCAAGGCCGCTCGCAGCTTCCGTCGTGTCCGGGCCGTCCACCAGCAGCCGCAGGGCGGTCTGCGGGAGGGAGTCCGGTGCCGGCCTGCTGACCGGTGCCAGCCGACCGAACTGCACGAAGTAGACGGTGACGGTGGAGCCGTTCTGGGCGGACGGCGCCGGCGCATGCACCGGCGCCGGCTGCGTTGGCAGGGGTACGGGTTGGCTCTGGGCGCTCACCCCGCAACCGAGCAGCAGGACGACGGACGACGTGGCCGCTGGCAACCCCCACCCGCGGTACCGTCGCGTCATTCCCTGCCCTCGTAGACCGGGAGCGTGACCACGAAGCGGGCACCATCGCCGTCGTGGTCCGACACGCTGACCCGCCCACCGAGCAGGGTGACGTGGCGGGCGACCAGGGACAAGCCCAGTCCTGCTCCCTCACCGCTGTCACGCCCGGTCCCGCTACCACGGGCGAACCGGTCGAAGATCCGCTCGCGCTCAGCGTGATCGATCCCCGGACCACGGTCCTCCACGGCTACCTCCGCCCACCCGTTGGTCGAGCTCACCACGACGGCGGACAGCCCACACCCGTGGCGCTCGGCGTTGTCGATCAGGTTGCTGAGCGCGCGCTCAAGACGCCGCTTGTCCACCTCGACCTGCACGTCGGCGGAGGGGGTGAGGACGATCCGATCCTGGAGTCGTGAGGGAACGGTTCGGCGCACGAACTCCGGCAGCGAGACCGCGTCCAGAACCAGGTCGGCGCTGCCTGCGTCGGCGCGGGAGATCTCGAGGAGATCCTCGACGAGGTGCTCGAAGCGGCGCACCTCCGCCCTCAGCAGGTCGAGAGCCTCCCGGCCCGCCGGGTCGAGACGGGGCCGGGAGGGCTCGAACAGCTCAAGGGCGGTCACCATGGTGGTGAGAGGGCTGCGAAGCTCGTGACTCACGTCGGCGGCGAACTTGGCGTCGGCCCGCACCCGGCGCTCCAGCTTCTCCGCGGTCTCATTGAACGACTCAGCGATGGTGATGAGGCCGAAGTCCCCGCGCGGGTCGAGCCTGGTGGCCAGATCGCCGGCGGCGATGGCGGAGGCTGCGGCGGCGACCCGGTCCAGCGGGCGGAAGGCGGGCCGCAGCGCCCATCGCCCGAGCAGGAGCCCGCCCAGCGGCACGGCCAGCATGACGACCCCCAACGTGAGGCTCAGTGTCCGCAGCGTCTGGTCGAGCTCATCCAGGGTGAAGATCTCGAAGTACGCGCTGCCTTCCTCCGGCAGCGGAAGTCCGACGACAAGAAGGGGGCCGCGGTCGGTGCGGATCCTCTGGTGCATCGGTCGGCCGGCCAGCACGGCTGTGCGGAGCGGAGCCGGGAGGATGTCTCGGTTGACCTGCAGTGATGTGGTGGACCAGGTGTCGTCGTCCAGGAGCAGCGACGTGGAGCCGATCTCGCGCGGCAGCTGGGCGAGCAACTGAGGGGTCGAGACCCCCGGTGAGGACATGCCTCGGCGGACCTGCTCGACGTTGGCCTGGGTCTGGGCGACGGTGGCCTGGGTGCGCTTGCTGATGAGGTAGCCCGACACACTCACCCACACCGCACCGCCCACCACGAAGGACAGCACCAAGGCGACGAGGGCGAGAGCGAGAGTGACGCGACCCCTGAGACCAAGAGGTCTGAGCCGCCCTCCGACCCGGGGCGCGGCCGGCGCGGTGACGACCGCGGACCGAGCCCTGAGCACCCCTCGCCGCGTACCGCTGATCGTGGTCATGGCTGGAGCTGGTAGCCCATGCCCCGCACCGTGAGAATTCGAGTCGGGTGGGCGGGATCGTCCTCGACCTTGGTGCGGAGCCGGCGGATGTGGGCGTCGACGATTCGCATGTCCCCGAAGTAGTCATACCCCCAGACCCGCTCGAGCAGGAGCTCACGGCTGAGTACGCGTCCAGGGGTCGCCGCCAGCTCGCAGAGCAGCTGGAACTCGGTCCGGGTGAGGGGCACCGGTGACCCCTTCCGCAAGACCACACCGTTCTGGGGCGAGATCTCCAGGTCCCCGGCCTGCACCCGTCCGGAGGTCGAGGAGCCATTGGACCGGCGCAGCAGCGCCCGGATCCGCGCGGAGAGCTCCTTGGCTACAAACGGCTTGGTGACGTAGTCGTCAGCGCCGGCTTCCAAACCGGCAACCACGTCGTGGCTGTCGGTCCGGGCGGTCACCATGATGATCGGGGCATCGCTCTGCTGCCGGATCGACCGGCACACGTCGAACCCGTCCCGGCCCGGCAGCATGACGTCCAGCAGGATGACGTCGAAGGTCCCGTTCGCGAGCAAGGCCAGGCACGCCTCTCCCGTCTCGGCCTCGGCGACTCGAAACCCTTCCGCGGTCAGGGCCAGCGCGACGATGCGCCGGATCCGGGCGTCGTCCTCGACGACGAGGATGGATCGGGGCACTTCCGGAGTGTGCCACACCGGTGGCTTCGCCGGGGTGGACCAGTATCAGGGGTGGTCTCGCCCGGGAGCCGCGTGGGGTCACAGCCCCGCTACTCGAGCGCACAGGACCGTCATCTGGCCGTCATGTCTCGGCGTGCCCGGGTGCGCGGTGGATGTCGCTTCGCGCCGCGTTGTCCTCAGTCCTTGCGCTGAAAACAGCCGGAGCCTGAGGTGGTCCCAGCGGCACGTCGGGGGCCCCTCTCCCGACACCCGACGGGCCGCGCCACAGCGAGGAGTGCCCATGGGAAGACGGCTGAGTGTGCGTCAGATCGCCACCATCCTTCTCCGCCACCGGGTGGAGGAGCCGCGGCCGGGCGTGGATGGCAGCCACGTGCCCATGCCGAGTCGCGGGAACGTCCAGGCCCCCTGGTCGCCCCACCAGGAACGGTGCCTGGCGCAACCACGGCGCGCGCACGCGGCCGAGTGTGGTGCTGCCTTGCTGGCAATGCGCACAACGGTGACCGCTCTCGACCAGACGCACCCACATCGACGACCTGCACAGCATCCGGGCAGCGCAGTACCGCAGCCTGACCGCCGGGCCACGCCCAGGCTGAGGCAGCACGCCGGTCCTCGAGGATCGGAGTGCAGCCACGACCACCACCGCCAGGAAAGGCGAGGTCCCCTGGGGGCCTCTCGATGACGAGGAGCACATCATGAGGTACGTCAGAAGCACCATCGGCGCCGTCGCTGCCCTGACGGTGCTAGTCGCCTGTGGGTCCGGCGACGAGGTGCCCGACCCGGTCACCAGCCCCAGTACTGCCGCGACCACCAGCGCGCCCCAGACCGCCGCACCAGCTAGTCCGGCGCCCACCGGCTCCTCCCCCTCGGCCGCTGCCTCGGGCAGTCCCTCCGCCGCCCTGACGCTGGTTGAGTCCTGCCGGGCGGTCCTGGATGACCAGCAGGCGGCGGTGACGACCCTGCGGACCTACGTCCGCAACCCACTCGCCGCCGACGTCGAGGACCTCGACCGGCTCCGCAGTGAGCTCCTGGCCGGCGAGCGGAGCGCTCCTGAGCCCTTGCGGCAGGAACTCAACACCCAGGTCGGTGTGCTCACCAGCGTCGTGCAGGGAATCCAGGACGGGAACGTGCAGCGGGTGGACATCGACGCCTTCCAGGACGCGAGGAACCGGATCGTCGCGCTCTGCGAGGATGCCCGGTGATGGATCGGTGATGGACGCGCGACCACCCATCCCACCGTGCGGCGCCACCAACTGGTCGTCCTCGGGGCGACGTCGATCGTCATCGTCGTGGTTGCCTGGCCCGCCTGCCGCCGCTCTTCGAACTCCCTGTCCCGAGTGGTGGATCAGCAGGCCGCAGGTGGACGTCAGCTGATGCTCTGAGCCGGCTCCTAGCCCACCGTCAGCCGCGCGATGGTTGCCGCCGGGTCCGTGCTCTGGATCAGCACGACGCCGGGCTCGTCGGTCACGAACGTGGTGGAGATCGTGGTGAGTCGACCGATGAAGTCGGTTTGGTCGACACCAGCCCCGGTCACGGTCAGCGTGGTGACGTGGTCGCTGCGTGTGACCAGAACCGCGCCGACGCTGAGGGCGGCGCTCACGCAAGGGCGATGAGTGCCGGTGGCTGACGATGTCCTGTTGTGGAGTCGCACGGAGGGGGCACTTCCGGACCTCGTCAGGACTTGCCCGGTCCTGTACGTCAGCGGCACGGGACAGCCGTGCTCCTCCGCGGCGCGTGTGACGCTTCCCGTCGCGGTTCGGTGACGGCTGGGCGGCCACCTGAAGCCGGCAGCCCGAACTCGATGCCGCCATCCTCCGCTGACGGCACGTGGCGACTTCGGCGAGCTGGGCGCTACACGCGCCGAATCAGCGGCTGCGCGCGTCGCGGGGCGGTGCTCAGCGTCCGTACTTCTGCTGGTTGTTGGCGAGGATCTGGTTCGCTTTCCGACCGCCCTCAGCAAGGGCTTGGGCGATGGGCTCCTTGCCCAGGATCGCGTTGCTGACCGCGATGTTCCACTGGGGGAACATGTCGCGGACGCCAGGAACGGGGGGATTGAAGCGGATGAAGTCAAGTTCCTTGGCGAACTCGGTGACCGCGCCCATCTCCTGGAACTCCGGTGACTGGCGGACCAAGTTGCGGGCCGGCACCATGCCAGCGTCCGCCCAGAGAAGCGAGTTCTCCGAGATCCAGTTGACGAACACCCGGCTGGCGTTGAGCTTGTTGTTGTCGGCCTTGATCTGACGGGGCAGGACGAACTGGTGCGATCCCGCCCAGGTGGCCAGAGTACCGCCGATGTTGGGCACGATAGTGGCTTTCCACTTCAGCTTCTTGTTCTCACTCAGCGGCGTGACCATCCACGGTCCGTTGATCATGAAGGCGGCCCTGTCCGACTGGAAGGCGGAACTCGGGGCGTCAGCGCCCGCGTTCTCCGGGCTGTGGCCCTCTTCGATCAGCGACTTGAGCCAGCTGATGGCCTTGACCCCGGCCTCGCCGTCCCAGCCCACTGTGGCACCGTCCTGGTTCACCATCGAGCCGCCGAACTGGTACACCAAGGTCTGGCCTGGGAGGCTGCTGGCGTTGACAGCCGACGTCCACATGCCCCGAACACCCTTGGACTTGCAGGTCTCGAGCATCTCCATCAGCTCGTCGCCGGTGGTCGGCGGCTTGTCCGGGTCGAGGCCGACCTTCTCCATCACGGTCTGGTTGTAGTAGAGCCCAGCCGGGTGGATGTCGAGCGGGATGCCGTAGCGCTGGTCCTGGTAGAGGCCGCCGTTCCAGGCGATCTCGGGGAAGTTGTCCTGACTCAGCTGTAGGGCTCCGGCCACGTCATCCAGCGGCTGCAGGACATTGCGAGCCGCATTGGTGGCCAGGGTGTCGTCGTGCATGATCGCGATGTCGGGGCCTTGGCCGTTGCTGACGGCGGCGGGCACCTTCTGGTAGAACTCGTCCCAGATGATCCTGGTCTGCTCGACCTTGATGTTCGGGTGTTCCGTGTTGAACCGATTGACCAGCTCCTGCATGATCGGGCCGTCACCACCGGTGAGGCCGTTCCAGAACGCGAGCTCGACGTTCGGACCGTCGTAACCCTCTGCGCCGCCACCGCCGGGCGGAGGCGCCTGCTGACCGCCCGGCGTCCCGGACGAACCTGCTCCACAGCCGGCGAGGCCAACGGCCACGGCGGTGCCGAAGGCGCCACCCAGCACCCGTCGACGCGAGATCGCGGATGCTGCTCGAGTGAAGGGCACTGCAGTGCCCTCTGCGGTGAACATCTTGGTCATTGCGGGACCTTTCGAACGGGTTGCGGGTTGTCGCCGCCGGGCAGTGCGCCCGGCCTGGGCGAACGTCGGCTGGCTGCCTGGCGGTGGTGCTGGTCGGTGAGGTGTTGATGAACCTGAGCTGTTCCGATGCGACAGGGGCCGTCAGGTCCGGGGGCCGTACCGCGCGCTCCCCACCGCAACGGCGGGTGACGGCCGCTCTCGGCCATCTGGAAGTGCTCGCACACGTCCTCCTTCCCCGTTGGCGCGGCCTGCCCGGAGCCGAGAGACCGGGACCCCGACGTGCCGCTGAGACCACTTCAGGACGAGGAAAGCGCTGCTTCAAGGGCGGAGGACAACCCGGCGGCGACCGACACGGACGTCGCAACTGGGGCTCACAAAGATGACAGCCAGGTGCTCATCGTGTGCGCTCGTGAACCAGCAGGCTCGGCTTCGAACGATGAGCAGCAGGCGCTCGCCGTGCCCAGAGCTGGGAACGCGCTGGTCACACCGATACCCGTGCAGCGGGGAACGTCGCCGCTCCCGGCGCGAGAGCGAGCGGACTCAGTGGCCCCCGTGCTGGCCGGCCGTGACCACGGTGACCGGGAGCTCGAACTTGCGCTCGACCTTGTGGGGCAGGTCCTGGCGCAGCCAGCGCGAGATCCCGCTGGGCAGGGTGGACACGACGATCTCGTCGACCTCATGGCGGGCCAGGACCTCCTGGATGGCCTTGATCGGATCCGGGTCACCCACGGTGCCGTCCACACTCACGCCCAGGCTCCGCAGGCTGTCCAGTCCGTGGTCGAGCCGCTTCCGCGCCTCGGCGAAGTCGTCGTCCTCGGTGTCGAGCGGAGCGTTCAGGCCGGGAACGCGATGGTCCAGGTGCCGATCGGCCCGTGCGGTGGCGGGCACGAGCAGGGTGTACGCCGTCTCCCCCGCGTCCGTCCGGCCGCGCACGTGCTCGAGGAGGTCCTGCCCTCCCAGTGTCTGGTTCGCCACGATGAGTACCCGAGACATCGCCCCACCTCCGCCTTCGCTACTCGCACGCTAGCGAGGAACGTCGGGGCTGTCACTAGTCGTGAAGACCTACCTCTAGGCAGGTGACCATTTGGTCACCTAAAGTCGCCGGATGGACACCGACGACCTCGTGTTCAGGGCGCTGGCGGACCCGGTCCGCCGGCTGCTCCTGGACGCGCTCTTCCAGCGGGACGGCCGCTCGCTGGGTGAGCTCGAGGCAGCGGTCAACCAGCAGGTCGAGATGACCCGCTTCGGGGTGGCGAAGCACCTGCGCGTGCTCGAGCACGCTGACCTCGTCATCTCACGCAAGCAGGGCCGGGCGAAGCTGCACCACCTCAACCCGGTCCCCATCCAGCAGATCCACCAGCGCTGGATCGGCAAGTACACCGAGCGGGCCGGCGTCGCCGCGTTGCTGCTCGACCTCAAGCACCACCTCGAGACACCCGCTGGTCCCGAGGCACCTACCACCACGGAGGACGACACACCATGAGCGAGACCCTGGTCCAGACCTACAGCATCTACATCAAGGCCCCTGCCCAGTCGGTCTGGGAAGCCATCACCCAGTCCGAGCACACCCAGCGCTGGGGCTACGGGGGCGAGGTCCAGTTCGACCCACGCCCCGGCGGGGTCTTCAACAACCTGAGCACCGCCGAGATGAAGCAGATGGGCATGGGCGATGTGGCCGTCGAGGGAAAGATCCTCGAGATCGACCCGCCACGCCGGCTGGTGGCCAGCTGGAAGCCGGGCTGGTACCCCGACTCGGAGCCGACGCAGGTCACCTGGGAGCTGACGGAGTTCCCCAGCGGGCTGACGCGGGTGGTGCTGACGCACGACGTCACCGCCGCACCTCAGCTCGCACCGGAGGTCGCCGGCGGCGGTGACCCGCAGCAGGGTGGCGGCGGCTGGCTCTGGTCGCTGTCCGGCCTCAAGACCCTGCTGGAGACCGGCGCGTCGATGGACGACGACGCAGCCTGACGCCAGGGCGGGGCGGCGGCCTGACCTCTCACCGGGCGAAGGCTGAGGGGTCAGGCGCCAGCCGGCACCGGGACAGGCACGTCGACCACGCGGAAGGTCCGCGGGGCCACCAGCTCGGCGAGCCTCATGTCCTCCCACCGAGGCGGACCGGCGGGCTGACCACCGGCGCGAGATCGAGCAGCCACCTCACCTCGCGCTCCAGCAGGTCGACCCGGGACGTGGAGGCGTAGGACTGAACGCCGTGCCCCAGGGCGTCGTAGACCGTCCTCGCCCCGTCGCGCTCGGTCACCCACACCAGCGGCTGATCACTCCCGTCGTGCTCGTGGTGGAGAAGCACGCGGGAGCCCGGGAACAGGTCGAGGTGGCAGTACCGCTCGTCGTGGAGGGTGAAGAACTGAAGACCCGCCGTGACCGGGTGGTCGGTGTCGGTCACCTCCACCCGGGCGTCGCCGATCGGCGGGTGCGTCGAACGCTCCCGGTTCCAGCGACCACCGATCCACTCGGGCCACTCGTCGAGCCCATCGAGGGTGTTGGACGCGGCATGGAGCGCGAGCACCGGGCCTGAACGCTGCCGGTGGTCCCGCAGGACCTGGAAGGCCTCGTCCCACGCCGCCTCCGGGCCGTCGGCACTTGCCGCGTACGTCCCGCAGCCGGCGTTCACCACGAGCAGGTCGGCGTCGGGAGCGTCCGCGACCACCCCGGCCGGCTTGAAGGCGCGGACCGCCACCTGCAGGCCGAGGCCCTCGAGGACGCGTGCGACCTCCACGGAGGTGGCGGTGAAGTCGTGCCACTCGTCCTGGTAGCGGCCCGAGCCGGAGAGGATCGTCGCCTTCATGCCTGACTCCTGATCGGTCGAGATCGGACGGTGGCCGGCCCGGGTCGGCAGCCGGTGCCGTCCCCGGTCACGACGGCACCTGCACGTTCTGCAGGGTGGCCGGCAGGTCGAGAGCGAGCAAGCCCCTCGCCGCCAGCTCCTGCCAGAGGTCAGCGGGAACGGACCGGCGGGACCAGGCGAGGTTCTGCCGCCACTGGTCGGGGTCGGCGGCCCCGGTCAGCACCAGGGCGACCTCGGGCTGGGCCAGCACCAGCTGGAGGGCGACAGCTCCGATCGGCGTCGCGTACCGGTCGCAGACGGCGCGGACGGCCGCCACCTGGGCCACGACGGGGGCAGGGGTGGGCGCGTAGTGCAGCTGGCCGGAGTCCCGACCGTCCACCAGCCCCGCGTGCAGGGCGGACGCCACCACCAGGGGGACGCCCAGCTCGGCGAGCAGGGGCAGCACCTCACGGGCGGCCTCCCCGTCGACGAGGGACAGCCGACCCGCGAGCAGGACCACGTCGATCTCGATCGAACGCAGCAGGTGCAGCAGGGTCGGCACCTGGCACAGCCCGACGCCGACCCGTCCCACCAGACCCTCGTCGCGCAGATTCTGCAGCGCCGGGTAGCTCGTGGCCGTGACGGTGGGCAGAAAGGCATCGGGATCATGGAGCAGGGCCAGGTCCAGACGGTCGGTACCCAGCCGCTCCAGGGACTCCTCGACCGAGCGCCGGATGCCGTCGGCGCTGAAGTCGAACCTCCAGCGCGGGTCCTCGCCCGGCGGGACGGCCTCGTCGCCGCGCACGAGCCGTCCCACCTTCGAGCTGAGCACGAACTCCGAACGCGGGTAGCGGGCCAGAGCCCGACCCATCCGCCGCTCGCCGGCACCGCCGCCGTACATGGGTGCGGTGTCGAAGAACCGGACCCCGTCCTCCCAGGCCGCCGCAACCAGAGCGTCCGCGTTGTCCTGACCCCCGGGATGCTCGGCGAGGCCCGTCCCGCCCAGGGCGAGGCCTTTCGGCTGACCGAACATCCCGCCGTCCGCGCGGTCGGAGGTCACGGGCCCTCCACTCAACCCCCGTAGTGGGAGCTCAGGACGGAGCGGTAGCGGTCGCTGATCTCCGCAGCCGCGCCCACGTCGCTCGCGCTCGGCTTCAGCTCGCTGACGTAGGACACGGGCCAGTCCGGAAGGGTGCCGGTCAGCGCCCACGCGGCCTGCTTCGCCGCGCCGACCGCTACGCTCTCGAAGACCTCCGTGCAGGCGATCGGCAGCCCGAACACCGCGGGGGCGATCTCCTGGACCGCCCGTGACTGCGCTGCCCCACCGGTCAGGGTGATGCGGCTGATCTCCCCGGTCTCCTGGCGCAGGACCTGGACCCCGTACGCCAGGCTCCACAGCACCCCTTCGATGGTCGCCCGCGCGATGTTGGCCGGCGTCATGTTCGCCAGGGTCAACCCCACCAGCTCCCCCCGCGCGTCGGGGAGGGAGGGGGTGCGCTCGCCCTCCAGGTAGGGGACGAAGGTGACACCCTCGCTGCCCGGTGGCGCGGTGAGAGCCAGCTGGCTCATCTCGTCGAGGCTCACTCCGAGCAGCCCGGCGGTGGCGCCGAGGTTGCGTGCCCCGTTGAGGGTGCAGACCAGCGGGAGGAAGCCGCCGGTGGCGTCGGCGAAACCGGCCACCACCCCCGTGCCCTCATGGGTCTGCGCGGAGCTGCGGGTGAAGGCCGTGCCGCTGGTCCCCAGCGACACCACCGCCTCCCCCGGCAGCAGGCCCAGGCCGAGCGCGGCGGCCATGTTGTCACCCGTGCCTGCGGCGATGGCCACACCGGAGGAGGTCGTCCCGACGATCTCGTCCGGCGCCGCCACTCGCGGCAGGTCGAGGTCGTGGCCCAGGGCCCGGCGCACCAGGTCGTCCCGGTACTGGTTGCTGCTGGCGTCGAAGTAGAGGGTTCCCGACGCGTCACCCCGGTCGGTGACGGGGGAGAACGCGCGTCCGCCGATCTGCCACGTCAGCCAGTCGTGCGGCAGCAGGACCGACGCGGTCCGGGCCGCGTTGTCCGGCTCCGCCCGGGCGAGCCACCGGATCTTCGTGACCGTCATCGACGCCACCGGGACGGAGCCGACGGCATCGGCCCACGCCTGCTTCCCGCCCAGCTCGGCGATCAGGTCCTCGGCATCGGGAGCCGAGCGGTTGTCGTTCCAGAGGAGGGCGTCGCGCACCAGCTCACCCTCGCCGTCGAGGGTCACCATGCCGTGCTGCTGGCCGCCCACCGCCAGTGCCTGCACCCCGTCCCAGAACCCAGGGGCTGAGCCCGCCTCCTGGAAGGCCGTCAGCCAGGCGGTCGCGTCGACCTCGGTACCCGGCGGGTGGGCGGCCCGCCCCGTGCGGACCACCCGGCCGGTCTCCACGTCGCAGACGACGATCTTGCAGGACTGCGTCGACGAGTCGATCCCGGCGACGAGCGATCCTCCAGCTGAGGACATGTCTCTCCTTCGGTGGCTCAGCACGACGGGCAGAGCCGGTGGGATGCGACCAGCCCGAGCTGCAGACGAGGCCTGTGTGCCTGCAGTCGGGCTGATCGCGGATCAGGGGCGCCCGCGCTCCCGGTCGTCACCGGAGGCGCCGGCTCAGGGCTAGCGGACGCCGAGCAGGTGCTCGATCGCGTACCGCTGGATGCGCGCGAACCCGTAGCCCTTGGTGCGGGGCACCTCGAGGTCGTAGTCCTCGAACGCACTGCGGTCCTCGAGCAGCTTCGCGTAGTCCTCGCCCGGGTCCAGGGTCGGCACGTTGAGGTCGGCGACACCGGCGTCAGCGAGCGCCTCCTGCACCCGGGGGTCCGCGCGGAACGAGTGGGACCGCTCCCGCAGGGCGATGTACAGCTCCATGTTGGCCAGGGCCGACTCCCACACCCCGTCCATGCTCTCGGTGCGGAGCGGCTTGTAGTCGAAGTGGCGGGGTCCGTCGTAGACCGGTCCGCCACCGGGGGCGCCGTTCTCCAGCAGGTCCACCGTGGAAAAGGCCTGGAGCAGGTCCCCGTAGCCGAAGACCATGTCCTGGTCGTAGCGGGGGCCCTTCTGCCCGTTCAGGTCGATGTGGAACAGCTTGTTCTGCCACAGCGCCTGGGCGATGCCGTGGGTGTAGTTGAGGCTAGCCATCTGCTCGTGGCCGGTCTCGGGGTTGATGCCGACCATCTCGTGGTGCTCGAGCTGGGTGATGAAGGCCAGGGCGTGGCCGATGGAAGGCAGTAGGATGTCCCCGCGCGGCTCGTTGGGCTTCGGCTCGATGGCGAACCGCATGCCGTAGCCCTTGTCGATCGAGTACTGGGCGAGCATGTCGATGCCCTCGCGGTACCGGTCCAGGGCGGCGCGGACGTCCTTGGCGAAGTCGACCTCGGAACCCTCGCGCCCGCCCCAGAACACGTACAGCTTGGCCCCCAGCTCGGCCGCCAGGTCCATGTTGTGCATGACCTTGCGCAGCGCGTACCGGCGGACCGAGCGGTCGTTGCTGGTGAACCCGCCGTCCTTGAACACCGGGTCACCGAAGAGGTTGGTGGTGACCATCGGCACCTCCATGCCGGTTTCGGCGAGCGCGGCCTTGAACTCGCCGATGATCCGCGTCCGGTCGCTGCTGCTGGAGCCCGGCGGGATGAGGTCGTCATCGTGGAAGGTGATGCCGTAGGCGCCCAGCTCGGCCAGCTTGTGCACGGCCTCGACGGCGGCGAGGGCGGGCCGGGTCGCTTCCCCGAACAGGTCACGGGCCTGCCAACCGACGGTCCACAGTCCGAAGCTGAACTTGTCCTCGCGGGTGGGGGTGGGGGTCATGGGTTTCTCCTGGTGTCGTGTGACGGGCTGGGCGCCGTGCGGGCGATGGGGACAGGACTGACCTTGTCAGGGATCCGCCGAGCAGGATCGGGGGGGTCGGTCGCGTGGTGGTCGCGGCCGGGTTTGGGTCCCTCGCCCGCGCGGGAAGATCGCCACCTGGGTCTCGGCGGTCACGGACCGACCACACCCGGGGCGCTGACCAGGGACGGCGCGGCAGGCGCTGCTGAGGTCCACGCTGATCTCCGTACGTCAGAGGCTTCCTGCACATCGTGCTGGCCGGGCGCCAGCGCATCCCGCTGAAGGGTCGAGGCTTTCGTCGCTGGGCACCCGCTGCTCAACCTAGTTTTTCGCGCCGAAGGCTGTCAAGGGTCCAGTACGACGCCGACGCCGACCGGATCAGGACCCCAAAAGTCCCAGCCCTCGAGCTGGCAAGGGGGCCCGAAACCAGTCGATCGAGCCGGCGCCACTTCCACTCCTCTAGCCCGTATTCGTCGGTCGCACCCCTGGTCAGAGCGATTTCTAGAACTGGCGGAGCCATCACGCGTGAGGAGTCGAGCACGAGGTCCGATCGCGGACCGAGCTCTGGGCGATCACGACACCGGGTCCTCGAAACTTTCTGCGAACAAGTATGCTTGACAGCCCCTCCGAGCGCCCGTAAGTTCCGACTACCGCAGCGAGATGCAGTGGCTGCGGCTCAAGCGAAGGACATCGACGTCACCACGGCGAACCCGCGCACCGGGTGAGGCGGATCGATGCGTCCTCCATCTCCCTTCGGGCGTGCGAGCCCACGAAGACACCCGGGTGCCGTGCCGGCGCCCGCTGATCAACGAGGATCACCATGAAGCTCACGCTGCGGCCCAAGGCCGTCCGCTCGATCGCCGCGCTGGCTGCGGCAGCCCTCGCTCTCTCCCTCAGCGCCTGCAGCGGCCCCGTCGGTGGCGGCGCCGGCGGCCAGCAGGAGGGCGGGAGCGAGGACGCCGGGTCCGCCACCTCGGGCACCGTGAACTGGTGGGGCTGGACCCCCACCGACACGGCCACCGCCAACGGGTACATCGAGGCCTTCAACAAAGAGTTCCCCGACATCAAGGTGAACTTCAAGCTGGTCTCCATCCCCGACTGGCAGGCCGCGCTGACGCCAGCGCTCCGCTCGGACAGCGGACCGGACGTCTTCGACATCCAGCCCGGCGCGTACGTGAAGAAGTACGGACCTTTCGCCGAGGACCTCACGCCGGCGATGACCAAGGCGCTGGGCGAGGACTGGCAGTCGAAGGTCGCTCCCGCGGGCGTCGCCGGGCTCACCGACGCCGACGGGAAGCTGACGGCCGCGTCCGTCGGCGCCGTCTACTCGGGCACGCTGTGGATCAACCAGAACCTCTTCGACCAGTACGACCTGAAGCCGCCGACCACCCTCGACGAGTGGGACAAGGTCTGCCAGGAGCTCAAGGCGCAGAAGCAGGGCTGCTTCGTCCAGGGCGCGGCCGGAGCCGGCTTCGACCAGGACACGCTGCAGGCGATCGCCAACTCCGTCGAGCCGGGCCTGTGGACGCGCGCGTCCAAGGGCGAAGCCGAGTGGGACGACCCCGGCATCGTCAAGACCCTCGAGATCTGGAAGCAGCTGTTCGACCGGGGCATCATGCAAGAGGGTGCGGTCGGCTACCAGCAGTACCCCGACGCCAACAACGACTTCCTCACGGGCAAGTACGCGATGGTCATGATGGGCACCTGGTACACGCAGTACACCACCGAAAAGGCCATGACCGCGGCGTTGAAGGCCGCGGGCGTCAAGGGCGCGAAGCCGTTCCCGATCGTCCCCGTCCCGTTCCCTGACGTCGCGCAGGCCGGGAACGCCGGGGAGATGTTCGGTGACGCCGACTACGGGCTGGCCGTCTCCACCAAGGCGAAGGACAAGGCGGCGGCGGAAACCTTCGTCACCTGGCTCGCCACCTCGTCGACGGGGCAGCAGGCCGTGGCCGACCAGCTGAACGACGTTCCTGCCCTGAAGGGGATCGAGCCCGACTTCGAGCAGATCACCTTCGTCGACCCCGGGGTCCAGGCGGCCCCGGTCCAGGAGCTCCTCGCCAAGGTGGCCACCGTCGAGCAGCCGCGCTTCGCCCTGCTGAGCCAAGACGCCACGGACGCGTTCTTCGCGGCAGCGACCTCGACGGCCACTGGCAAGGCGACCCCGGAGGAAGCGGCGAAGACCATGCGCAAGACGATCGAGGACGCCGCCGAGGCGGCGGCCGAGTAGCGGCCCCGGGGCTCGAGCAGGCGGGACAGGCGCAGCCATGGCTGAGACCTCAGTAGCTCAACGCCCAACCTCTTCGTCCCCCCAGGGCACGGGCGGCGGCGCCGGTCGGCGCCGCCCCCGGCGCTTGCGGCCCCACGGCCTGCCCTGGATCCTGCCGGCTCTCGTCCTGTGTGTCGGGATCCTCTACTACTGCATCTGGTACACCGCGGTGATCTCCACGTGGAACTGGGACGGCCTCAACCCCAACCCCCGGGAGATCGGGGCACGCAACTACGAGCGCATCGCCGAGGACCCGATCTTCTGGCGCACGATCCGCCACACAGCGGTGTTCTTCGTCGTCACCTTCGCCGTGCAGACCGCGCTCGGCTTCGTCTTCGCGGTGCTGCTGCACTCGAAGGTGAAGCTCGCCGTGGTCTACAAGGTGATCGTCTTCATCCCCGTCGTCCTTGCTCCCGCCATCACGGCGCCGGTCTTCCGCCGGCTGTTCGCACCCGACGGGCCGTTCAACGGGCTCCTCGAGTTCGTCGGTCTCGGGGCGCTGGCCCAGCCGTGGCTCGGCCAGGAGAGCACGGCGCTCCCGGTGATCATGGCCATCACCGTGTGGCACTGGACCGGTATCACCTTCGTCCTCTACTTCGCGGCGATGGGACAGATCGACCCGCCGGTGCTCGAGGCGGCCCGGATCGACGGCGCCGGCAACCTCGCGACCCTGGTCCACGTCATCTGGCCGGGGGTCCGGGGCACGACCCTGGCCATGGCCATCCTGAGCGCCATCGGAGCCCTGAAGACGTTCGACATCCCCTACCTGGTGACAGTGGGTGGTCCGAACTACGCCACGGAGTTCCTGGGCACCTACATCTACCGCCAGACGATCCCGCTATCCCACGTGGGCTACGGTGCCGCGCTCTCCATCATCCTGCTGGTGCTCGCGCTGGTCATGGCACTCATCCTGCAGATCCGGGGTCGGGAGAAGGAGGTGATCCGCTGATGTTCGAGGTCCGTACGCTCCGCGGTCGCATCCTGCTGCAGATCGCCCTCACCCTGCTCGTCCTGCCCTTTCTCTACCCCCTCATCACGATGGTGCAGGGGTCGCTCGCGGGTGACGGTTGGGGCAACTACCGGGCCGTCCTGGGGGTGCCGCTCCTCGCCCGCTTCTTCGTCAACACGGTCATCATCGCGGCCAGCGTGATCGTGCTCGTCTACGCGGTGACCATGCTCGCGGCCTACGGCTTCGGCAAGCTGCACATCCGGGGCCGCGAGGTGTATTTCTGGCTGCTCCTGGCCTGCCTGACGCTGCCCGAGGTGGTCCTCCTCGCGCCCCTGTTCACCACGGCGCAGGCGCTCGGCTTCTTCGACACCTACTGGGCGGTGATCCTGCCGCTGGCCGCGCTGCAGGTGCCCTTCGCGGTCCTGCTGGCCCGCAACTTCGTGAACGGGATCCCCGACGAGCTCTTCGAGGCCGCCCGCGTGGACGGCGCCAGTGCCCTGCGGGGCTTCATCCACATCGTGGTCCCGCTGACGCGGCCGATCGGGGCGGCGATCTTCATCTTCACCCTCATCGGAGCCTGGAACAACTACCTCTTCCCGCTGGTGTTCCTCCAGTCCACCGAGATGCAGACCATCACCTTGGTGCCGCAGTTCTTCGTCGGTCAGTTCAGCAACGACCAGACCAAGATCCTTGCGTCCGCGGTGCTCACCGCGATCCCGGAGGTCGTCGCCTACCTGTGTCTGCAACGGCTGTTCGAGCGCGGCCTGGCCGCCGGCGCGATCAAGTGAGCCGGCCGGCCCCGCCCACGACCCTGACCACCAGAAACGAGGACCTTTCGGCCATGATGCACCACGACGGCGCGCCCCTGCGCGTGCTCTACATCGGTGGTACCGGCACGATCAGCGCGTCCTGCGTCCGCCTCTCCGTGGCCAGCGGGATGGCGGTGTCGGTGCTGAACCGGGGCAACAACAGCGCCGGACGGGAGAGGCCGGAGGGCGTCACCTGGCTGACTGGCGACGTGACCGACGACAGCTCGCTGCTCGCCGCCCTCGGCGACCAGCAGTTCGACGCCGTCGTCAACTTCTTGTCCTACGACGCCGACGACGTGCAGCGGATGGTGGCGGTCTTCGGTTCCCGGACCAAGCAGTACATCCACATCAGCTCGGGATCGATCTACGCCAAGCCGGTGCAGCAGCTGCCCATCACCGAGTCCTCGCCGGTGGCTGCCAACCCCGTGCTCGAGTACGCCACCGCGAAGTGGCGCGCCGAGCTCGCGCTCCAGCAGGCACGGACCGAGCAAGGGTTCCCGGTCACCATCGTGCGGCCCGCCCACACCTACGACGACGCCAATCCGCCCCTGCCCGGCGGCTGGACCGTCCTGGACCGCCTGGTCCGGGGTGTGGAGATCCCCGTTCACGGGGACGGGACGACGCCGTGGACCCTGACCCATGCCGAGGACTTCGCCCAGGGTCTGGTCGGCCTCGTCGGCAACCCGCGCACCATCGGCGAGGTCTTCAACATCACCGGCGAGGACGTCTACACCTGGAACCAGATCTACATGATCCTGGCCGAGGCGCTGGGGGTCGAGGCGAAGCTGGTGCACGTGGCCTCGGAGATGTTTCCCGTCGTGGCGCCGGAGTGGTTCTGGTCGGGTGAGGTGCTGGGCGACATCGGCCACGCCGGCATCTTCGACACCAGCAAGATCAGGCGCTTCGTACCCGGGTTCGCGCCCCGGCTCACCTTCCACCGGGCTGCCCGGCGCATGGTCCAGTGGCGGGACGAGCACCCCGACACGACCGGCGCCGACGCGTCGACCGACTTGGTGCTCGACCGCATCGCCACCGCCTACCATGCCGCTCGCCAGGTTTTCGCCGACCACGCCCCCGGAGGTGCCGGACAGTGACCGTCCCGCCCCTGCCCTTGCGCCCGCTAGGGGGCACCGGCCTGGCCGTCACCGCACTGTGCTTCGGGACCTCTCCGCTGGCCAGCATGGCGCAGCTGTACGGGTACGCCGTCGAGGAGGACCAGGCGGTCGCCACGATCAGGGCCGCCTTCGACAGCTCGGTGAACTTCCTCGACACCTCCAACGGCTACGGCGAGGACGGCACCGCCGAGCGCCGGATCGGCGCAGCCATCCGCCAGCTGGGTGGGCTCCCCGACCACGTCGTGCTGGCCACCAAGGTGGACCCCGACCCGACCACCGGTGACTTCTCGGGGGACCGCGTCCGCGCCTCGCTCGAGGAGTCCTTGGAGCGGCTGGGCGTCGACCGCATCCCGCTCCTCCACCTGCACGACCCCGAGCGGATCACCTTCGAGGAAGGCATCGCTCCTGCAGGACCGGTCCGGGCTCTGGTCGACCTGCGCGAGCGCGGCCTGGTCGAGCACCTCGGAGTGGCGGGCGGCCCGGTCGGGGTGCTGCAGCAGTACCTCGACACCGGGGAGTTCGAGGTCGTCCTGAGCCACAACCGGTACACCCTGCTCGACCGCTCGGCCGAAGCGCTCTTCCGCTCCGCCGCTGAGCGGGGCCTGGGGGTCCTCAACGCGGCTCCCTACGGCGGCGGGATGCTGGCCAAGGGCCCGGACGTGCAGGGCACGTACGCCTACGGGGCTCGGGACAACCGGATCCCGCAGGCCGCACGCGCCATGGACGCCGCCTGCGGGCGCCACGACGTGCCGTTGGCCGCCGCCGCCCTGCAGTTCTCGATGCGGTCCGAGCTCATCACCTCCACGGTGGTGGGTGTCTCCTCCCCCGAGCGGATCGACCAGACGACGGCGCTGGCGGCCGTGCCGATCCCCGAGGAGCTGTGGGGCGAGCTCGAGCAGGTCGTGCCACCCCGGGAGCTCTGGCTGGATTGAGGTCCCCGGGTCTGATGTCGAAAGGAGCCGCATGAGCAGCGGCACAGCCTCCCCGTCCCCCTTCGCGACCTACCCGAGCCTGCGGGACCGGGTGGCGTTCGTGAGTGGCGGCGCCTCCGGCCTCGGCGCGGAGTTCGTCACCCAGCTCGCGGCGCAGGGCACCGCCGTCGCCTTCGTCGACGTCGACGTCGACCGCGGGCAGGCGCTCGAACGGTCCCTGCTCGACGGGGGCGCGAGGGTGCTCTTCACCGCGTGCGACGTGCGCGACATCCCCGCTCTCCAGGCGGCGATCCGCCGCTCGGCCGACGAGATGGGCCCGATCCGCGTCCTGGTCAACAATGCGGCCAACGACCAACGCGACACGGTGGCCGCGGTGGACCAGGCGCTGTGGGACGACCGGATCGCGGTCAACGTCCGGCACCACTTCTTCGCCGCTCAGGCGGTGGCGGAGAGCATGCGGGACGCGGGCGGTGGGTCGATCATCAATCTGGGGTCGATCAGCGCGCACATCGACCTGATGGACCTACCGGGCTACATCACCGCGAAGGCCGGGGTGGAGGGCCTGACGCGGACCCTGGCCCGCGAGTACGGTCCGTGGCGGGTCCGCGTGAACTGCATCATCCCGGGCTGGATCATGACCGAGAAGCAGCTGACCGAGTGGGTGACCCCCGAAGCCGAGGAGTCGATCATGCGCAACCAGTGCCTGCCCGACAAGGTCTACCCCGATGACGTGGCCCGCCTGCTGCTCTGGCTGGCGGCGGACGACTCCCGCGCCTGCACGGCGCAGCGGTGGATCGTGGACGGCGGCTGGCAGTGAGCCCCCAGGCCGAGCGCGTCACCGACCCGTGCACCTTCCACGGCGAGGGACCGTTCTGGGACAGCACGAACGACCGGCTGCTGCTGGTCGACATGCTGGCCGGTGCCGTCGTAGAGGTGGGTGCCGACGGTGTCCCGCGCCGCCGGGAGATGGGCGGGGTGGCCGCGGCGCTGCGCGCCCGCCGCGGCGGAGGTTACGTGCTCGCGACCGAGCGGCAGTTCGTCCTGCTGGGTCCTGACCTGTCCGAGGAGACCGTGCTGCCTCCCGTGTTCAGCGACCCCCTGATCCGGATGAACGACGGCGGCTGCGACCCGGGCGGGCGCTTCTACTGCGGGACGATGGCCTACGCGGAGACCCCGGGCGCAGGCACCCTGTACTGCCTCCACCCCGACGGACACGTCTCGGTGACCCTGCGCGACGTGACGATCTCCAACGGCCTGCAGTGGAACCACGCGGGCGACACCGCCTTCTACGTCGACACCCCGACCGGCCGGGTGGACTGCTTCGACGTCGACCCCGGATCGGGGGCCTTCTCCCACCGGCGGGTCTTCACCGAGGTCGCCGGTCCCGGGCACCCCGACGGCATGGCCATCGACGAGGAGGGCGGCCTCTGGGTGGCCCTGTGGGGCGGCCGGGGCGTGCGGCGCTATGACGCCGGGGGACGGCTCGACCTCGTCGTCGACCTGCCGGTCACCAACGTGACCGCGTGCGCGTTCGGCGGACCCGGGCTGCGCACGCTCTTCATCACCACCTCCCGCCAGGGCGTGGCGGCTGGCGACGAGCCGGAGGCCGGTGCCGTGTTCGCCTACGACGCCGGCGTGCGCGGCGCGGTCCAGCACGCGTTCGCCGGCTGAGGCGAGCACCTCAGGCGGGCTGCTGCAGCACCCCATCCACCCGCCGGGGCACACGCCACGGGTTGTCCTCCTGCAGCGCCGGCGGGAGCACGTGCTCGGGTGCGTCCTGGTAGCTGACCGGTCGGAGGAAACGGTCGATGGCCGCCGTGCCGACCGAGGTGGTCTGGACCGACGTGGTGGCCGGGTAGGGCCCGCCGTGGTGTTGCGCGTAGGTCACCGAGACCCCGGTCGGCCAGCCGTTCCAGACCACCCGGCCCACCCGTCCGCTCAGCACCTCGGTGAGGTCCGCCACGACGGGCTCCTCCCCCGCGCTCTGCACGGTCGCGGTGAGCTGGCCCTGGAAGACCCGGGCGGCCGCGAGCAGCTCCTCGTCGGAGCCGTAGGAGACCAGCAGCGCCGCCGGGCCGAAGCACTCCTCGGTCATCGCCTCGGCGTCAGCGAGCAGCTCGGGCACGGTCGTGGCGAGGACCGTGGGGGCAGGGTCGCCCTCCCGGCTGGCCTCGCCGGCCAGCAGGCGGACGCCCGGCCGCTCCGCGAGGTGGGTCAGCGACTCCGCGAACCCGGAGCGGATGTGCTCGCTCAGCATCGGCACCGCGGCCCGTCCCTGCACCAGCGCCGCGACCCGCTCCTCGAGGTCGGAGCCGCCTGGGACGAAGAGGAGTCCGGGCTTGGTGCAGAACTGCCCGTTCCCCAGCGCCATGGAACCGACGAATCCGGCGGCGACGTCGTCGGCCCGTTCCTCCGCGGCCCTCCGGGTCACGAAGGCGGGGTTGACGCTGCCGAGCTCGCCGTAGAACGGGATCGGCTCCGGTCGGGACACGGCCAGGTCGAACAGGGCGCGCCCGCCCCGGATGGAGCCGGTGAAGGAGGCGGCGCGGATCCGCGGGTCCTGGACCAGGGCGATGCCGGTCTCGAACCCGTTCACCACCGCGAAGACGCCGTCGGGCGCCCCGGCCTCGGCGAGCGCGTCCCGCACCAGCACCCCGGTGGCTGCGGACAGCTCGGGGTGGCCCGGGTTGGCCTTGAGCAGCACCGGGCAGCCGGCGGCGAGGGCGGAGGCGGTGTCCCCGCCGGCGACGCTGAAGGCGAAGGGGAAGTTGCTGGCCGCGTACACCGCGACCGGGCCGATGGGGCGCAGCACCCGACGGAGGTCGGGCCGGGGGCCCATCGGCCAGGCCGGGTCCGCGTGGTCGATGGTCGCCTGGAGGAAGCCGCCGTCACGTAGGACCTCGGCGAACAGGCGCAGCTGGAACGTCGTGCGCTTCAGCTCCCCCTGCAGCCGTTCCAGGCCGAGATGGGTCTCCTCGGCCGCGAGCGGGACCAGGTCCTCGGCGGCCTCGAGCCGGGCCGCTACCTGCTCAAGCCATCCCGCCCGGTCCTCGGGACGGGACCCGACCAGACGGCGGCCCGCCTCCACGGCGGCGTCGAGGAGCCGGTCGAGCTCCTCCGGCTGCGTCTCGTGGACCTGGCTCTGCGAAGGACGCACGGTCATGGGGACTCCTGGTTGGAAGGCCGGCCCGGGTGCGGGACCGGAGGGGTGAGGGTGCCGATGCCCTGGACACCATCGTGCCCGCGGTCCGCCCGCTCTCTACGCGGCGGGTGCATCTGCTCCTCCGCGAGCCCGCTCCCGATCGGCCGTCCCCGACTCCCCAGGGAGCAGGATGCTGCGTCCCACGACGCCGGCGCGCAGGTCGGCGTAGGCCTCGTTGACCTCCGACAGCGGGCGCCGGGTGCCGATCAGCTCGTCGAGGGGCAGCCGACCCGCCAGGTACAGCGCGAAGATCCGGGGCAGGTCGATGCGCGGGTTGCTGGAGCCGTACAGCGAACCGACGACGCGCTTCTGCCGCTGCACCAGCTCGTTGACCGGGACCTGGACGGTGGCGCCGGCGTTGCTCAGCCCGACGGCGACGAGCGTCCCGGCAGGCCGCAGGCAGCTGAAAGCCTGCTGCATCGTCTCGGGCCTCCCGACGGCGTCGATCATCCAGGGCACCCCACCGTCGGAGATCTCCAGGACCCGTTCGACCACGTCCTCGGACCGGGCGTCGACCACGTGGGTGGCGCCGACCCGTCGCGCGAGGTCGAGCTTGGCGGGGTCGAGGTCGATGACGATCACCGGCTGGGCGCCGCTGAGGGCGGCGCCCATGACTGCCGCCAGACCGACACCGCCGGCCCCGAAGACCGCGAGCGGGCGACCGCCCGGCCGGTCGACGGCGTTGAGGACCGCTCCGACACCGGTGATGACCGCGCAGGCCGAGATCGCCGCGACCTCTGCCGGCACCCCCTCCGGGACCACGAGGGCGCTGGTCTCGGAGACGACCACCCGCTCGGCGAAGCACGAGACGCCCATCAGGTGGTGGATGCGCTCCGTACCCTTCCGCAGGCGGCTGGTGCCGTCCATCAACCCGTTGCTGGTGGCCAGGACGCGTCCGAACCGGCACAGGACGGGGTTCCCGCTGACGCACGCCTCGCACTCACCGCATCGGGGCCGCCACAGCAGGGCCACCCGGTCACCGACCGAGACCCGGCCGCTCCCTCCGGGACCGACCGCCTCGACGATGCCGGCCCCCTCGTGCCCGACGACGAGCGGGAGCTTCGCCTGGAGGTCACCCGTCATGTAGTGGAGGTCGCTGTGGCACACCCCGGCGGCCTCGATGCGGACGGCGATCTCCCCGGCCCGTGGCTCGTCGAGCTCGACGTCCTCCAGCTGCAGGGGGGCGCCCACCTCCCGCAGCACGGCCGCCTTCACCGGCTGGCCACCTGGGGTGCGTGGCGCTGGAGCTCCTCGAGCAGCGGCTCGCGCACGGCGCAGGACTCGAAGGCGAACGAGTCGGCCAGGGCGTCGAGCTCGCTGTCGTCGAGACCGCGGAACTTGCCGGCGTACTCGTGAGCCAGCGGCTGGGCGACCATGATGTTGAGCAGCAGCGTGCGCGCCCAGTCGAACCGGCCCCACGGGTAGGGGTCGAAGTCGGGGAACTCCCGGGCGAGCAGGTCCTGCACCGGCTGGGTCACCTCGGCCACACCGATCCCGTTGCTGCCCCACTGGTCGGCCGCGAGCCGGTTCTTCTTGGCCACGAACTCGTCGAAGTGGCGACGGTAGGGCGTGTCCGGTCGGACCGAGACCAAGCCCTGACGGCCGATGTCCTTGTACATCCACAGGGCCCAGCTGGCCGAGTGCCGGTCGTAGAGGTCGAGCTGGTCGGCGAGGATCTGCCGCAGGTGCACGTCCTTGGCCTCGTCCCCGGAGTAGATGGGCCCGAACTCCCCCACCAGGATCGGCGACCCGGTCTCGCGGGCGTAGGCCGAGCGTTGCAGGAACTTCTGCTCCGCCTCCTCCCGGCTGTAGTGGGGGCTGCGGCCGAGGCCCGCCGGCACGTAGTCGTGCAGGGTGTAGACGGCGTTGTCGAAGGGCTCGTCGAAGATGTCGAACTCGGTCGCGTAGGTGTTGCCGTCCAGGAACAGGGTGTGGTCGGGGTCCACCGCGCGGATCGCAGAGACGAGCCGGCGGTAGAACGGGCCGACCACGCTGCGGGACTCGTCGGAGGGCTCGTTGAGCAGGTTGTACCCCGCAACCCAGGGGTTGTCCCGGTAGTGCTCGGCGACGGCCTCCCACAGGTGCACCACCCGGTCCTGGAAGTGCCGGTGCTCCCAGAACGAGGCGACGTGGGTGGGGTTGTCGGAGTGCCAGTGCTGGTTCTGCCCGCCGGGGAGAGCGTGCAGGTCGACGATGGAGTAGACGCCGTTGCGACCCAGCATCTCGATCGCCCGGTCGAGGTGACGGAAACCGTCGGCCTTGATCTCGAAGGGCCGCGCGTCGTCCTCGAGGTGCTTGTAGCCGACGGCGATCCGCGCCAGGTTCAGGCCCGCCTGACCGAGGAAGGCCGCGTCGGGCTCGTCGAAGAACCTGGTCAGCAGCCGCTCGAAGAAGCGCTCGGCCCGGTCGTCGCCGATCGCGTGCCGCACCTCCTTCCGCATCAGCGACTCGTTGGCGGAGTACCCGGTGATGAAGTTCTCCATGTTGAGCCAGCCTCCGAGACAGACGCCGCGGAGGAGCAGCGGCTGGCCGTCCGGGCCGACGAAGCTCGAGCCGGCGGTACGGATGACGGCGGTCGGTGGGGTCATGAGATCCTCCGAAGGTTTCTGGGTGAGCTGATGTGGTCGAGCAGGCGGTGGGTGGCGGACTCGTTCACCAGACCCGGGTGCGGGTGGCGCCGGCGGCGAGGGTGCTGAGGGGTCCGGCCGGGTAGGAGCCCGAGGGCGTCCGGTCGGCCCCGGTCAGGTCGTGGTCGAGCCGGGCCGGCGTGCCGTCGGGCTCCTCGAACTCCGCGTCGACGAACCGGACGCGTTCCAGGTCCAGGCCACTGACCGCTCCGACCCGGACGTCGTCGAAGGCGGCCGGCAGGGTGCACTCCAGGAACACCTCGGCACCCTCGTCCACGACCCTGACGCTCGCCTCCGCACCGGTCAGGACCCTCGCGCCCTGCTCGGCCTCGTAGGGCTCGGCGCCCGGGGCGTACACGTTGTCGCGGATGTAGACCGGCTGCTTCACCTTGGCGAAGCGTTCGTGGTCGCCCTTGGTGGGGTCGGACACGAGAGCCAGGTAGTCCTCCAGCGAGGCCGGGTGGCCGTCGTAGCCCGCCGTGCCGTACCCCACCTCCCGGCGCCCGGGCCGGGTCGACTCCGGTCCGTAGGCCAGGGCCGGGTCGTCGCTGAGGAAGAGGTTGCCGATGTAGCGGTCGTCGCCACCGGTGATGGCCGCGTAGCCGGCGACCTGGGTGCTGTGCGGGACGTGGTAGGGGGTCGGCCGCTCCACGATGGGGTCGAGCGAGACCGTGCCGCAGAGCAGGTTGTGGACGAACGCGCCTCCCTGGCTGTGCACCTCGAGCGACACCCGGGACGCGAGGACGTTGTGGTCGACGAGGTGGGGGCCGTGGCTGACCTCGACGAAGAGGTCGCGGCTGTTGGCGTAGAACAGGTTCCGCGACACCCGCGTGCCCTGGGTCTGCCAGTCCAGCCAGGTGCCCAGCGAGCAGTCGTGGATCCGGTTGTGACGGATGGTCACGTCGAGGGCGGCGTGGAGCTTGATGCCGGCGATCTCGTAGCCGTAGAACTCGCGCTTGATGGCGATGTTGTAGATGTGGTTGTCCTCGATGGTGGAGAACACGCAGCCGAGGTGGCCGACGACACCGTTCTGACCGCAGTCGTAGATCGTGTTGCGCCGCACGACGTGGGAGCCGACGTGCTCCCGGTCCCAGCCGATCTGCAGGGCGCTGAACACCGACTCGAGCTGGTACTGGTATCCGGGCTTGTCCCGGCGCACCGTGGCGAAGTTGTGGCCGGTCGCCTTCTCCTTGCCCAGGGAGACCGCCGAGCACTTCGCGTCGTGGATGACGTTGTCCTCGATGATCCAGCCCTTGGCCCAGTTCGGGCCGATGAGACCGGGCTGGTCCGCGGTCGGCGGCGCCCAGGGCGTGGCCGCCTGGGCCAGCTCGAACCCCCGGACGGTGATGTAGTCGATGTGGTGCTCGGCCGGGTAGAACACCGATCGCCGCACGTTGATCTCGACCAGCTCGGCGTTCGGGTCGGCGCCGGCGAAGTTGGCCCAGATCGTCGTCTGGTCCGCGCCGACCTCCGCGTGCCAGACCAGCTGGGTCTGCGCGGGGTCGCGGACGGGGTCGAGCGTGCCCGTCCAGTGGTCGGTCACCTCGGTGCGCCGCGGCGGGTCGCTGACCTCCTCGACCGTCGCGACCTCGTAGAAGCTCTTCCCGTTGAGGTAGACGTCTCCGAGGTGCTTCTTGGGCACCGACTGGTCGCGGTAGACGATCCAGTCGCCGTCGACCTCCTCGGCGAACGGGTTGAACGCTCCGAACAGTGCGTTGGGCACCTCGACCCGCCACACGTCGCCGGAGACCTGCTGCCACCCGGTCACCGCCTCGGACCCCTTGATCACCACGTGCTCGCCCGGCGCCGCGGAGTAGGTGATGCGCCGGCGGTTGCTCAGCCCACCCCGCTGGGGCTGCACCCACTCCCGGTACTCGCCCGCGTGCACCAGGACGGTGTCGCCCGGGCCGGCCAGCTGGGCGGCGTGGTTGATGGTGCGGAACGGGCGCCCGGCAGAGCCGTCGCCCCCGTCGTCGGATCCGGTGGTCGAGACGTGGAGTTCAGAGGGCACGGGAGGCCTTTCGTCGTGGAGTTGTGTGCGGGGGGTTCAGGGTCTGGGCGGCCGGGGACACCGACCGAGAGTGGGCGAGCCCGCGGTTCCGGGGCGGCCACCCGCCGCCGGAAGCGGTTCCGGCGCCGTGGGGTGCAGGTTGCGGCAGGGGGTCATCGAGGCCAGTCGGTCACCAGGTGCTCGGCGACGCGCATCGCGTTGGCCACGATCGTCAAGGTGGGGTTGACGCTGCCGTTGGTCGGGTGCAGCGAGGAGTCGCACACCACGATCCGGCTGCTGCCCCACAGCCGCCCGTGCCGGTCGGTGGCACCGGTCGCCGGGTCGTCGCTCATCCGCGCCGTCCCGCAGGAGTGCTCACCGGCGGCGGAGGCCGTGGCGCCACCTCGCTGCCGCCGGATGTCGTGGGCGCCGGCGGCCCGGAGCCAGCGGGACCCGTAGTCGGCCATGCCGTCCTCCACCTGGCGTGAGGCCGGGTGCACGCTCTTGAGCAGCCGGGCGCCGGGCTTGCCCCAGCGGTCGGAGACGCCGGCGAGGGTGACGCCCGAGGTCTGGGTGGGGACCTCCTGGCCCATGCCGAACACGCCGAAGGCGTGCGGCCGGCGGTCCCGCATCCACTGCTTGTGCGCTGCCCCCCAGCGGGGCACCCCGTCGGTGGGGTCGATGGCCGAGGTCAGCGGCAGCACGCTCATCAGGTCGACGAGCACGCCCCCGCCCCAGGGGATCGAGTCGGCGTGCACGTGGTCGAGGGTCGCGATCGAGTGGCCCGGCCCCAGACCATTCTTCAGCGGCTGGTCGACCTCGCAGCGGAGGGTGACGAAGCGGTGGTCGTGGAGGTAGCGGCCCAGCTGGTCGTTGCCCAGCCCGCTGGCCAGCAGCAGCCGCGCCGACTCGACCGCCCCGGCTGCGACCACGACGACGTCGGCCCGCACCGTGCGCAGCTCGGGCTGGCCCGAGCAGTCGGTCATCACCTCGACCGAGGCGCCGCCGGGGGTGTCCCGGACCAGGACGGCCTCGGCGTCGAAGACGATGTCGGTGTTCCCGGTGGCCAGCGCACGCGGGAGGAAGGTGTTGTGGGCGCCGTTCTTCGCCTCCACCGGGCACGCGTGGCCGACGCAGGACGAGCAGCGCACACAGGCCGGCCGTCCCGCCGCGGGCACGCTGTTGATCGCGAGCGGGATCGCACCGGAACTCCACCCCAGCCGCTCCGCGGCGCCGGACAGGAGCTCGCGGGCGGGCTCGCTGCCCATGGCCGGCATCGGATAGCCCTTCGACCGCGGCGTCCGAGCCGTCAGCGCACCCTCCTCCCCCGCCACACCCAGCTCCCACTCCGCTCGAGTGTAGTACGGCGCCAGGTCGTCGTAGCTGATCGGCCAGTCGGCCAGCGCAGCGCCCTCCGGGTTGCCGTACAGGCTCTCCATCGCGAAGTCCTCGGGGAAGAAGCGCCACGCCATCCCCTGCCAGAGACGGGTGCCGCCGCCGAAGGCGTAGGCGTTCAGCCCGTACATCCAGGCGTCGCCGTCACCGTCCACGACCCGCTCCGACTGAGCGCCGTCGGCGGTGTCGGAGGCGGCCACCCTCGGGTGGTTCGGTCCGGGACCCGCCACCGAGCGGTAGACCGCGTTCCGCTTCCCGTGCAGGTGGTCGCCCCGCAAGCCGCTGTTCGACAGGGGACGGGCCCGCTCCAGGACCAGCACGCTGTGACCGGCTTCGGCCAGGGTCTGGGCCGCGACGCCTCCGCCGGGACCGGAGCCGATGACGATCGCGTCGTAGTGGGGGCGGAAGCGGCTCGGCGGGGTCGCGGCCGGCAGCTCCGGCTCCACCCGTGTCACCCCCTCCGGGATGTCGCGGAAGCCGATCATCTGCAGTCCAGCGGGCCACGTCTGCCCGTGTCCCGGATCGGCGGCGCTGCGTCGCGAGGCGTAGAAGCCCTCCCAGCACAGCCGGACCAGGGCAGCGACATCGGCACCGAGAGGCTGCTCAGAGAGATCGGCCAGGACCTGGTCCTGCTGGGCGGACGGCAACGAGGAGAACTGCTGCCGGTCCAGCTCGGCCACGAGGCGCTCGAGGCCGTCCAGAGCCCACCGCTGCTCCGCGCCCGCCTCAGCCAGGTAGCTCCCGACCCCGCCCTCCCAGCCGCCGGGCCAGTCGTCCGGCGGGATGACGCGGTCGACGGCTGCGCGGAGCGAGTCGGAGGTCGTGACCTCGCGCCACCGGAAATCGGCGGTCTCACTCTCAGCGTCCGGCATGTGCTCCTCCTCCGTTGCGGGCCGTGGTCAGGCCAGGGGGCGGGGCGGTGGAGGAACGGACCACGAGCTCGGTCGCCAGCTCGACCTGTCGACCGTCCGGCTCACGTCCCTCGATGAGCGCCGCCAGCATCGCGGCCGCGATCCGCCCCATCTCCGCGAGGGGCTGGCGGACCGTGGTGAGCGGGGGCGAGAACCAGCGCGAGATCGGGAGGTCGTCGAAACCCACCACGCTGAGCTCCTCCGGAATGCGCCGACCCGTGACGCGCGCCGCCTCGGCGACCCCGAAGGCCTGCTCGTCGCTGCCGGCGAAGATGGCGGTCGGCGGGTCGGGCAGCGCGAGGAGCTCGAGCGCCGCCTCGTAGCCGCTGCGGTGGTGGAAGCTCCCCTGCCGGATCAGCGCAGGATCGGGCTCGACCCCCGCCGCCGCCAGAGCCGCGCTGTACCCGGAGATGCGCGCACGGCTGCAGAGCATCTCGGCGGGTCCACCGATCACCGCGATCCGCCGGTGACCGAGACCGAGCAGGTGCCGGACGGCGGAGAGCCCTCCCGCCCAGTTGGTGGCCCCCACCGTGGCGACGTCGGGGCTGGGCAGCTCAGCGGCCGGGTCGATGAGGACGTAGGCCATGCGGGCCCGCGCCAGATGCCGTTGGTCGGCGAGCGTGAGCTTGGAGGTCACGATGATGGCGCCGGAGCGCCCGCTCCCGGCCAGCCTTTTCGACCAGGCACGCGGATCCCCGGCTGCGGGCACCAGGGACACCACCACGTCGAGAGGGCTCGAGGCCACCCCGCGCAGGATCTCGACGGAGTACGGGCTGTCCAGCGTGGTGAAGACCAGCTCGATCTGGCGGCGTCCGGCCTCACGCGTGGCCGAGGATCGTCGAGGCGGCACGTACCCGTACTGGTCCAGCAGGTCCTGCACCAGCACGCGCGTCGCGGCCCCGACGTCTTCCCGGTCGTTCAGCACCTTGGACACGGTGGCGAGCGACACCCCGGCGGCGCTGGCGACCGTGCCGAGGGTGGGTCGACCGTCCTTGGTCACTGTTCCGCTCCTTCGGGGTCACAGGGGGGCGGGCACGAGGTGCCGGCTCTCGCCGTGACTGCTGCGTGATCGAAACTTTCGGCTCACGGTCAAGGTTTCACGCGCTCACGACACGACTAGGCAAGCGCCTCCCCACGCACCTGTCAAGTAATCGGCGCCAACTCGTTGACGTCGGAGCCGGCGCGACCTAGGGTGCCTTCGGTAGAACGTTTTGTGCTGCGCCGAAACTTCTCGACGGTCGCCTGGAGGCGAGTCGGGACGAACCCGGAGTCGGGCTCCTGCGCTGAGGCTGGGGCGAGCCGTCGTGGCTCACCTCGACTGAAGCCGTGACGCCGTGCACCGAGCGCCACCGCACCACACACACGATCGTTTCGAATCGTCTGAGCAAAGGGGCCCATCGATGGTCAGCAAGTCAGGTTTCTCACGCCGTTCGTTCCTGCAGCTGAGTGCGGCGGCCGTCGCCGCGCCGGCAGCCCTCGCCGCGTGCTCCAACGACGGGGGCGGTGGCGCCGGCGGCAGCGGCGGCAGCACCGAGCCGCTGAAGTTCTGGAACATGCCCTGGGGTCAGACCACGTTCAACCCCCTGGACGAGAAGATCACCAAGGCCTACCAGCCGGCCGAGGGCCTGCCGCCCGTCACCTACCAGGTCATCCAGTGGGCGAACTTCAACCAGACCTTCGCCTCGGCCGTCGCCTCCCGGACCAACCCCGCGGTGAGCTCGGGTGGCGGCACCCAGGTCTTCCAGTTCGAGGACCAGGGAGCCATCCACTATGCCGACGACCTCTACGAGACCTGGCGGGAGAACGGTCTGTACGACGACTTCCTCCCCGGCCTGATCGACACCCTCAAGGTGGAGAAGGGGTTCGCGGCCGTCCCCTACAACCTCGACATGCGGGTCATCTGGGTCAACAAGGCACTGCTCGAGGAGAACGGCGCCGAGGTGCCCACCGACTGGCAGTCCTACCTGGACGCGGCCGCGGAGCTCAAGAAGAACAACATCTACGGCTACGGCACGGGCGCCGGATCGGGCGCCTACACCGGCCAGCACGCCCTGGTCTGCTGGATGATCAACAACGGCGGCGGGCTCTTCGACGAGAACCAGCAGCCGAACTGCGTGACCCCGGAGAACATCGAGGCCGTCGAGTTCGTCCTCGAGATGGTCTCCAAGGGCTACGTCGACCCGGCCAGCGCCACCTACACCTCGGACAACGTCCAGAGCCAGTGGAAGGCCAAGAAGTTCGCCATGGGCTACGACACCGGTGGCCTCGCGGCCAACATCGGTGGCGCCATCGCTGACGACCTCGAGGTCATCAGCCCCCTGACCTCCCCCTCGGGCCAGAAGGGCGCGCTGTACTTCCCGAACAACATCATGATGTACGAGAACAACACCAGCAAGGAGGGCACCGAGGCCTTCCTCACGTACTACTACCAGAACATGGCGCCGCTGTGGACCGAGGCCACCGGCATCGGCCTGCCGCCCCTCAAGTCCATCGCCGCGACGCCGGAGTTCCAGGAGAACGAGAACAACGTGCGCATCATCGAGGAGTGGCAGCCCATCGCCAAGACGTGGGCCGCACCGGGCACCGCGGCGAACTTCCTCAACGTCACCACGGTGGACGCCACCCCGGCGATGAACGTCTTCACCCAGTCGATCCTCGGTGGGAAGACCGACGCCCGGAGCGCGCTGCAGACGCTGCAGGACGAGGTCAAGGCCAACCTGAAGGACTGACCATGCTCGCTCTGGCCGCTCGGCAGTCCAACTACCTGCGCAACCCGCGACGTCCGGCCCTGACCGGCCCGCGCTCGCAACCGAGGAGGTGAGCACGTGTCAACTCGTACCGCTGAACAGGGCCTGACCCGAGCCCGACGAGGGGTCGCGACGGCCGGCCCGGGCCTGCCGGACGGCCAGCGCAACAAGGGGCGGCCGGGGGCGAGCCCGTTCACGCTGTTCGCCTTCGCCGTCCCCGCGCTGGTCCTGCTGGTCCTGCTCAACTTCTACCCCGTGATCTACGCGGGGTACCAGAGCCTGCGGGACGGCAGCCTGATCGCGGCCGGTGACTTCGTCGGCCTGGAGAACTACACCGACGTCCTGACTGATCGTCAGTTCTGGTCCGCGGCGTGGTTCACGGTGATCTTCACCGTGGTCGGCGTCTTCGGCAGCTGGTTCGTGGGCCTGGCGCTCGCTCTGATGCTGAAGACCAAGATCCCGGGGAAGACGGCGTTCCGGGTCTTGTTGCTCCTGCCCTGGGTGGTTCCGGTGGTCGTCTCCGCGACCGCGTGGAACTGGCTGGTCGCCACCCCGCAGAGTCCGTTCCCGATCGCCGCACAGGCGCTGGGGCTCGGCAACGTCCTCTTCCTGGCCGACCCGTTCCTGGCCAAGGTGACCGTCTGCGTCTTCAAGGTGTGGATCAGCTTCCCCTTCATGATGATGATGATGGCCGCAGCCCTGGAGTCGGTGGACAACAACGTCTACGAGGCCTCCAAGGTGGACGGTGCGAGCAGGTGGAAGACCCTGACCGACATCACGTTGCCGATGATCTCGCGGTCCACGTACATCTCGTGGATCCTGATGACCATCTTCTGCGTGAACGACTTCACGACGATCTTCCTGCTGACCGGCGGCGGACCGGTCAACGCCACGCAGACCCTGGTGGTGCTCTCCTACGACACGGTGTTCCAGAACTTCGAGACCGGTCCTGGGGTGGCGATCGCCTTCCTGATGACGCTCGTCCTGATCATCATCTCCGTCGTCTTGTTCCGACAGATCCGGAAGGTGCAGGTCCTGTGAGCACGACAGCAGCGGTGTCAGAAGAGCCAGGGATCCAGCCGCAGTTCGGGACCCCGCCTGCGAAGCCTGAGCCGGGGGCCCGCGGTAGCTGGTGGCGTTTCCTCGCGCTCGTGGTGATCACCCTCGTGGTGCTCATCCCGATCATCGCGGTGGTGGGACTCGCCCTCAGGCCGGCGCTGGGAAGCACGACCACGTCGAGCATCACGCTGGAGAACTTCGTCACCATCTTCCAGGCGACCGACGTCTTGACCTGGCTCCGTAACAGCCTGACGGTCACGCTGGTCACGGTGCTGGTGTCCGTCGCCGTGGCCGCACCAGCCGGGTACGTGCTGTCGCGGGGACGAGGAAAGCTCATCTCCGGATTCTCCCTGGTGCTCTTCGTCATCCAGTCCCTGCCGGTGGTGACCGCGGTGATCCCGCTGTTCATCCTGTTCGCCGCGTTCGGACTGGTCGACACCCTGACCGGCATCATGATCATCTACGTCGGCTCCACCATGTCGGTGGCGATCTGGATGATGGCGGCCTACTACGACTCCATCCCCGTCAGCCTGGAAGAGGCGGCGTGGATGGACGGGTGCTCGGTCTTCGGCGGCTTCCTGAAGGTGGTGCTGCGGAATTCGCTGCCGGGCGTGCTGTCCACGGCCATCTTCTCGTTCCTGCTCGCCTGGAACGACTACCTGGTGGCCCTGGTCTTCCTGAGGTCGAGCAGCAACTTCGTCCTCCCGGTGGGCCTGCAGAGCTTCTTCCAGCAGAACGCGACCAACTGGGGCCTGGTCATGGCCGTCGCGGTGATGATGATGCTGCCGCCGGTCATCCTGTTCGCCACGCTGAACAAGTACTTCAGCGTCGGGGGCATCGGCGGCTCGCTCGCCGGACAGTAGGAACCAGCTCAACCCGAAACCGACCGGGGAGGGCCTGCGCCACACGCAGGCTCTCCCCGGTCGTCGTCGTCTCAGGCCGGGCCGAACTCGTTGAAGGCCTCGTGACCGGCGCGGAGGGATCCGTCGGCCTCGATGAAGTGCAGCCACTCCGGACGACCGACCGGGCCCCACGCGTCGCGGTGCAGGTCGGCCACCAGGCTGTGGTGCAGGGCGTGCACCGTGTACCCGATCCCGCGTTGCTTCAGCTGCGCCAGGTTGTAGCGCATCACCTCGACGTGCGTGGCGTCGTCCCGCGCTCCCCAGACCGTCTCGTTGGCGATCAGCTCTTTGCCCGCACGCTCGGCGATCGCCACACAGGTGTCCAGATACTCCTCGAAGCCGTCCTTGGTCTTGGTCTGGATCTGGTGACCGCTCCCGTTCCACATGTAGTACGGGTGGAAGCTGAGGATGTCGCTGATCGGCTCCGTCAGCTCCAGAGCCCGGACGTTCGGGTAGTTGCCGATGGTCAGCGGCTGACGAGCCCCCAGGGTCTTGCAGACCTGGTAGCACCACGTCAGCCAGGTCATCTCGGCCTTGCGGACGGGGCTGCTCTCGTCGTCGACGTAGGCGCCCATCAGGGGCTCGTTGCACAGGTCCCAGGCGTAGATCCGCTCGTCGTCCCGGTGGGCGCCCACGACGTCGGCCAGGTAGCGGTGGAACAGGCCCTGCACCGGGGCCGCATCGGTATCGCCCTCGTCGGGTCTCAGGAACAGGTCGTCGGAGTACGTCCAGGCGCTGTGGTAGGGGATCAGGTGGTCCAACGGCACCCCTCCGAAGTCACACACCGGATCCCGCCAACGGTTGAACAGCACCGGCATCACGAGGATGCCGTGCGAGGCGAAGAGGCCCAGGCCGGCGTCGAAGTTGGCCAGGAACCGCTCCGGGTCACGCTGGTGCGCCTCGTGGGACAGCCACCAGCGGGCGACGTTCCATCCGGGGAAGTACCTCTTGCCCCGGGCGACCTCGACGGCCATCGTCCCGTGGTCGTGGTGCTGCCACAGGTCGAGCCCGCTGGTCCCCCACGACCCGTCGTAGTTGAAGCCGTGCACATCCTGGCTCTTCATGAGCTGCTCCTCATCGTTGGCATGACGTCCTGCTGGTCCTGCGCGCCCCGACCCGGCTCCTGCGGGAGGACGAAAACCTTGCCGGTGCCCGGTGCCCGGCTACGCAGGGTCGCGACGGCCTCCCCGACCTCCTCCAGCGGGTAGCGGTGGGTGACCAGCGAGGACGGGCGCACACGCCCGCGCCCCAGCAGCGACAGGGCCTGCGGCCAGACGTCCGGGCTGCCGAGGGACCCCACGACCACCTGGTCGTTCACCACGACCCGGTCCAGGTCTACCGGCAGCGACTCCAGCCCGGTCAGCCCGAGAACGACCAGGCGCCCGCGGGGAGCCAGCCGCTCCAGAGCGGCAGCGACGCCACCCGGCCTGCCACTCGCCTCCAGGACGACCTCGAAGTGCTCACCCGGCTCGGCCGCGCGTGCCCCCAGCGCGGCCAGCCGGTCCCGGCGGTGGGCGTCCGGCTCCAGGACGGCGACGTCGGCGTCGAGGAGGTCGAGGAGAACGGCAGCCGCCAGCCAGCCCAGCGTGCCGCCCCCCACCACGAGCACGCGCGAGCCGCGGTCGGCCTCCGAGCGAAGCACGGCCCGCAGCGCGACCGCCGTCGGCTCGGCGAAGGCAGCGTCCGGCACGCTGACCCCTGCCGGCACGCGGTGCGCGCTGCGCGCCGGGAAGCGCATGCGTTGGGCGAGCGCGCCGTCCCGGTTCATCACACCGGTCTCCGTGCGGTCGGGGCACTGGTGGTAGGCGCCCGCGGCGCAGACGGGGCAGGCGCCGCAACCCACGCTGCACTCCCCCACCACGACTTCACCTCCGGCAAACCCGTGGCCGGCGTCCACCACCTGGGCGACCCACTCGTGCCCGGGCACCATCGGCAGGTGCGCCTGCCCGTCCCGCAGGTAGACCATCGAGCCGTCGAGCAGCTCGGTGTCCGTGGCGCACAGCCCGACCGCCAGCGGGGCCAGCAGCAGGTCGTCCGGACCGGGCGGCGGCAACACGTGGTCGAACAGCCCATGACGGCCGGGTCCGGAGATGACCAGCGCGCGCATCGCGTCCCTAGGTCGAGGTGGTCGGCTCAGCGCCGTTGGTGGGTACGGACCGCCGGTGAGCTCCGGTATACGGCCGCGCGCTCTTTTCCTACCACGGCGCCCGAATGGGCCCCCGCGGCGGCTGTAGGCCGCCCTCCTCAGTGCGGTGACCCTGGGCGCTCGGACGCAGGGCGGTGCCGCACCGCAGCCGTGATGGTGGCGACCGCCTGGGTCAGGGTGTCCCCGAGGTAGCACCCCGGCAGCCCTTCCCTCGCCCCGCCCGTGTCGAAGGCGGCACCGGCGTAGAAGACCAGGGCCCCGGAGCCGACGAGGGCGTGGAGGGACTCCACCGCGTCCGGGCGGTGGCGGGTGAGGTGGCAGACCAGGACCACGGCAGCAGCCGAGGACTGCTCGACCGCGGCCTGCAGCGCTGCGGCAGGCGTCTGACCCCCCAGGTTCCGGCAGTCGAACCCCTCGCCGCGGAGGAGGACGGTGAATGCCTCGAGGGCGATCGTGTGCTGGTCCTGCGGGCCTCCGCTGAGCACGACCGGCCGCTCCGCACGCGGTGCGGGCGACTCCGCCCCGCGTTCGGCCAGCCAGGCCAGGACCGCGCCCGTCGCGAGGTGCTCCTGCGCGATGCCACAGCGACCGCGGGACCACTCGGCGCCGATCTCACGCAGGGCGGGCAGCAGCACCTCCTCGATGGTGAGGGGCAGCCCGTGAGCACGGAGGCTGAGATCCAGCGCTGACCTGATCCCCGACGCGTCGAGCAGCCGGGTGCAGGCCAGCAGCTGCTCGCGAGCCCCCTCGGGTCCGGGAGCCTGAGCCATCGCGGCGGCGTCGCAGCCCCTGGCTCCCCGAGCCCGCTGGTCCCGCATCCGTCGTAGGACCGCGACGTCCTCCTCGGAGTAGCGGCGGTAGCCGTGCTCGTCGCGAGCCGCCTCGGACAGGGCGTGCCGGCGCTCCCAGGAACGGATGGTAGGGGCCGGCACGCCGAGCAGGGCGCTGACCTCGCTGATCCGGAGCGTCACCGCAGCTTCGGGCCGCGCGGAGTCCGATGCGTCACTATGCAAATCGGACCCATCTCGCATAGCCTAAGCGTAGGCGTTGTGCGCGTCGGGAACACCGGTATGGCGCACGACCAGCAATACAGGCGCAGCACCCGCTCACCGTCGGTGTGACGCCTTCGGGGTGAGCGGGAGGAGCGGTCGTCGTGCACGCCAGCAGCAGAAATCCCGGCGCAAGCGGTCCCGAGGCCGGGACCGGCACCCCGGCTGACTGGCCGCTCGACGGCGGTCCTGCCTCCACGGTGCCGAGGGAGGGGACCGAAGGCCCACTCGATCTGACCGAGGCTGTCGCTGCCCGTCAAGCCCAGCCCCTTGAGCGGGAGATCGAGCTCCTGCGCCGTCGTCTGGCGACCCAACCCGTGATCGAGCAGGCCAAGGGCGTGCTGATGAGCCACTACGGCTTCGGGGCCGACGCCGCGTTCGCCGCTCTCTCCTCGTGGTCGCAGCACACCAACACCAAGCTGTACCTGCTCGCCGGCGAGCTGCTGGAAGCGGCCAGCGACAACTCGGGCCGACGCGGCGGGCGGCTCGACGGCTTCTTGAGCCGGCTGCCGTCGCCTGGGCACGAGGGCCTCTAGCCGGATGGGTCGAGCGGGACGGCTGCGCGCCAGCTCCCCTGACACACACCTTCCTCCCTCCTGATTCGGTTCGGCCCCTGCGTCCCTGGAAAGTCAGCGCGCGATGGCCCCCTCCGCCCGCTTCGAGGCCGCAGAAGCCATCTGGCGCTGATTTCCCAGGGGCGACCGACCACCCACACCGGCCCAGCACGACTGGCTCCCACCCCTGTTGCGCAAGCGTGACCGAACCTTGTGGCGGGCGGCGCCGAATCCTGCGTGCACGAACTCCTCCCCGAGAACTGGAAGAAGTTATGACCACGCCGACCGTCGACCCCACCCGCATCCGCACCCACGTGGAGCGCCTGGGGTCCATGCACCCCCCGGTGGACCTCGCCAGCGCCGACTACACCCTCCGCGACGCCCGTGCGGTCCGCGAGCGCTTCGCCGGGCCGCTGGAGTACATGGCCCGGGTGGAGATGGAGGTCGAGCGCAACGTGTTGGAGCTGGCCGTCCTGCTGCCCGGGGTCAGTGAGACCGACCGGTTGTTCTACGCCGACGTCTGGGGTCCGCAGGAGGAGCACCACGGCGTGCTGCTGGACACGTTGGGCCAGCACCTCGGCATGCCGCCCACCGAGGCAGACCTCGGTGGCGTGCCGCGCCGCATCCGGGTCCTGGGCGCCCTGGCGCACATCCCGGCGGTGCACGAGGTCATCCGACTTCTCTACTACCTCACCGGAGCAGCGACGGAGAAGTCAGCCATGCTGGCCTACCACGCGATGTCCGCCGGGCTCGCCCAGATGGGCGAGGACGCGGTGAAGACCACGGTGGTCGACGCCATCAAGGTCCAGGAGCCTGGCCACTTCGCCTTCTACCGGATGAGCGCGCTCGAGATGGTCCAGTCCGGTGCCGTCGCTCCCTGGCAGCTCCACCTCGCCCGGTTCCTGCGCTCGAAGACCTTCAGCCTGGTCGGCGCCAAGACCCCTGAGCAGCGCGTGGGCTTCGGCAGCGTCCTGGTGGAGCTGGGCCTGGAGGACGACCTCGAGCGGACCGTCCGCGACGTCGTCCGGGTCGAGACCCAGCTCCTCAACGCTTCCGACCAGGGGTTGGCGGTGCCGGGCTATGCGCTGGCGGCCTTCCGCGACGCCGCCGCCCTCTACCGGGCGTCGGCTGGCTCTCCGGAGGCGACCGAGCCGCATCTCGTGGCGGCCTGAGCCCGGTCTCAGACGCCCGGGTCCCCCGCGGGCAGCGGGATCTCCACCTCGCGCCCGGAGGGGACGCCGAACTCCGGTCGTCCGTCCGGCCCCTCCTCCAGTGGCTGGACGAAGATCTCGCGGTCCTCGCCACAGCTCCCCTGCTCGTTGGTCACCGCGTGGTAGGCGAACCAGGTCTGGCTGCCGTCGGGAGAGGTGAAGAAGCTGTGGTGGCCGGTGCCGTAGGCCTCCATGTCCGCGTCCGCGGCGAACAGCGGTGTGGGCTCCTTAGTCCAGCTGGCCGGGTCGAGCAGGTCCGCAGCCGCGTCCGCGCTCAGCAGGCCGATGGCGTAGTCCGGCGTCCAGCACCCCGAGCCGGAGTAGGTCAGGAAGACCCGGCCGTTCCGGATCAGCGCTGCCGGTCCTTCGTTGACCAGAACGCCAACAGTGCCGGCCTTGGTCTCCCAGTCCAGCTCGGGTTGTGACACCACCGCCGCCGGTCCACGCACAGTCATCGGTCCGCTGAGCTCGGCGAGGTAGAGGTTCTGCTGGCCGTTCGTCCTGCCCGGCCAGCCCGACCACGCGACGTAGCGCGTGGGCCCGACCTCGAAGACCGTGGCGTCGATGGCCCACCGGTCCCCCGGCAGGCCGAGCTGGCCGGCGAAGGAGTAGGGCCCCTCGATGGCGTCGGCCTCGAGGACGTAAGTGCGGTGGTTGACGTTGTCGCCGTCGTCGGCCGCCACGTAGACGTACCAGCGGCCGTCGATCTCGTGGAGCTCCGGCGCCCACCACTCGCAACACGGGCTTCCCTCCTGGCCACCGCTGAAGATCATCGAGGACTCTGCCTCGCCCAGCGTCGTGAGCGAGGTCGACGACCGAAGGGTGACCCCCCGCCCCGAGGACTGCACTGACCAGTAGGTGCCGTCCACGACCGTGACGAACGGATCCGCGCCCTGACCGAGGACCGGATTGGTGAAGGTCGCGGCCGGCGCCGCGCTCACCGGGGCCGGGTCCGACGTCGGCCCCGGTCCGGGCGTGCAGGCCGCAGCGGACAGGAGCGTCCCGAGGCCCAGCGCAAGGGCGGCAGTCAGCGGGCGTGACGTGACACGCCCGCGGGCGGGCGGGCGGTGACCCGTCATCGTGGACCTCCTCCTCCGCGCCGGGGAGGCGAGGGTCAGTCCGCACTGTAGGTGCTGCGACCTGCTCCTGGTCCGGCAGGGCTCCGCGCGACGTGCACCACGTACCGGGAGTCTCCCACTCGAGGTGATGCAGCCCGGCCGTCCAGAAGAAGGCCGAAAATGCGGCGACCGAGCGGTGAGCGAGGGGGGCGACAATGTAACGATCGGGTCGCTGTTAAAGGTTTTCAAGCGATTCTCAGGACATTTCCAGGCGCCGGCGCTCGGCCCGGACCGCCGGGCCGGGATCGTGGTCTACGCCAGCCGTCCCACCTGGTCAGAGGCGCTATTACCCTCCCCGTGCGCCCGCGCTGCGGACGTCGGTCGGCCGACGGACGCGGGCGGGGAAAGACCACGAGAAAACGGATCTGGCTTTGCACCAAACCGCGGTGGTGTCAGCCCCGAAGTGTTGATGACAGGCCGAACGGCCCGCCACCGTCCACTCCCTGAGGATTTGCCATGTTCACCACATCCCGCATCGCCCGCTTCGCCATCGCCGCCGCCGCACTCACGCTCCCGCTGAGCGTCGCCGCCTGTGGCGCCGAGTCCGCTACGCCGGCCGGCCAGTCCACCTCCTCGGCCCCGTCGGCGAGCGCCTCCAGCTCCCCGTCGGCCTCGCCCTCGGCCAGCGCCAGCGCGAGCGCCGCGGCTGACGCCCCCTTCGGCGAGGCCTGCTCCGCCGTCCCGGAGACCGGCAAGGGCTCCTTCGACGGCATGAGCGCTGACCCGGTCGCGACCGCCGCCAGCAACAACCCGCTGCTCAGCACGCTGGTGACCGCGGTCAAGGAAGCCGGTCTGGTCGACACCCTGAACAACGCCGAGAACATCACCGTGTTCGCGCCGACCAACGACGCCTTCGCCAAGATCGACAAGGAGACCCTCGCCAAGGTCCTCGCCGACAAGGAGATGCTGACTGCGATCCTCACCCAGCACGTCGTCGGCGAGACCCTGACCCCGGAGACGGTGGCCGGCGAGCACGACACCCTCAACGAGGACCAGGGCATCACTGTCGAGGGCTCCGGCGAGGAGTTCACCGTCAACGGAGACGCCAAGGTCCTCTGCGGCAACGTGCAGACCGCCAACGCGACCGTCTACATCATCGACACGGTCCTGCTGCCGAAGTCCTGACCAGCAGCGCCCACCACGGGTGCTGAACGCAGGTAGGTGACCGTCCGGCCCCGGACCACACGTCGGGGCCGGACGATCGCGTCCTGCCGCTGTCCCCCGAGCCGGCCGCAGTCGCGGAGGGTGCCGGGGAGAGACCCACCAACCACACGGGACGAGGCAGCGCGATGGCGGGCTCACCGAGGGGCGAACACCCTGCTGGGAGCGACGACCACGCCGCGGTCGGCAGCTACGTCGTGCACGGCCTCGGTGTGGAGGAGCGGGCCGCCTTCGAGCGGCACCTCGTCGGGTGCACTGCCTGCCGCGTCGAGGTCGGTGAGCTCGTGGAGACCGTCGCCGAGCTGAGCCGGCTGGCCAGCCGGCGCCCACCCGCCGCACTCGGCTCCAGGATCCAGGCCGGAGTCCAGCGCCAGCGCCCACTGCCACCCTCCAGGGCCTCCGGGCCGGGTGCGCGGCGTCGCCCACCTGCCGAACCCGCCTCGACGCTGGTCCAGCCTCCTCGACCGTCCCGCCACCGGCTGGTGGCGCTCACGCTGGTGCTGACCCTCGGTCTCGGCGGGGTCGGAGCGGGCCTAGCACATCGCCACCAGCACCAGCTCCAGGCGGCCGGGGCAGCACAGGAGAACCGGTTGATGACCGCCGCCGACGTCACCGTGCACCGCACGGTCCTGGCCGGGGGCCACCCTGTCACCCTGGTGGTGTCGCAGGACCAGGACCGCGCACTGCTGGTGGCGGCGGCGCTGCCACCGCTGGACCAGGGGCACAGCTACCAGCTGTGGATGCAGGACCGGCTGGGCACCATGGCGCCCGGTCCCGCCTTCGGCTCGGCCGAGCGGGACCGCGTGTGGTTGAGCTCGCGGGTCACGGACGCCGTGGCCGTCGCTCTCAGCGTCGAGCCGCGGGGCGGCTCGACGCATCCGAGCACCGGTGCGCAGGTCATCGCGTCCTTCTGACCACGCCGGGGTTCCGGTGCTCGACGTCGCTGGCTCCTAGTCGGGCCGACCCTCGCGCAGCGACCCCCAGGCGTGCCAGCGCTCGACGTGCAGCCGGGTGGCCACGCGCGGGCTCTCGCGGTCGGGATACGGGGTCCCCAGGTACTGCAGGGACAACCGGTCGATCTCAGCCAGCCCCACGTCCTCGGTCACCGGTCCGACGCGCCCCTGCACGCTGACGTGGGTGTACCAGTCGTCGGCCGCCAGCACGGTCAGCGAGACGCGCGGGTCGCGCCGGAGGTGCTTGAGCCGTGCCCGGGTGGCGTCCAGGCCGAGCAGGACCCGGCCGTCCTCCTCGAGGAGGTACCAGGTGGCGACGGTGACCGGGCGGCCGTCGGCGGCCAGGGTCGCCATCACCGCCGGATTGGGGCCGCGGAGCAGGTCGAGCACGCGTGGTGGCATCGGGGTCTCGGGCATGCGTGAACCCTAATGGGAGTGCATCAGTCAGGCAGTGGTCAGACTGGTGCCCGAGCCGCCGTCGGGTGAGCACTGCCTAAACCCAGACCCTGTTGAGGTCTATCGCTAGATCGTGCCCCCGGTCGGTCGGTGAGGAGGTCGTAGGGCTGGTGGGATGACGTGCCGGCTGAGCACTGAACCATTAGGGCGTCCGGATCTCCTTGCGCCGGCTCTGTGGTGAACGCCTGACCGGGAGGAGAGCAAGGGCAATGTTGTTCGTCGGCGACGACTGGGCTGAGTCCCATCACGACATCGAACTCGAGGACGACGACGGAAGGCTGCTGGTGCGGCGCCGGCTGCCTGAGGGGGTCCAGGGGCTGGCCCTGCTGCACGCCCTGATCGGTGACCATCTGGAGGAGGGTGCAGAACCCGAGCAGGTGCTGGTCGGCATCGAGACCGACCGCGGCCCGTGGGTGCAGGCGCTGATCGCGGCCGGCTACACCGTCTACCCGATCAACCCGCTGCAAGCGTCCCGCTATCGAGAACGTCACGCCGTGTCAGGGGCGAAGTCTGACCCTGGCGATGCGCATGTGCTCGCCGAGATCGTCCGGCTCGACCGGGCCCATCACCGCCCGGCCGCCGGTGACAGCGTGCTCGCCGAGCAGGTGCGACTGGCGGCGCGGGCGCACCAGTCGATGATCTGGATGCGGCAGCGTGCGGCCAACACGCTGCGTTCGCTGCTGCGGGAGTGCTACCCGTCCGCGCTCGAGGCGTTCGCCGACGACCTCGCCGGCCGCGACGCCCTCGCCGTCCTCAGTGTCGCTGCCGACCCGGACGCCGGGCGTCGGCTCACCCCAGCCCGGGTCGCGGGCCTGCTGCGCAAGGCCGGCCGGCAACGCAACCTGGACCGGCGAGCCGAGGAGATCGTGACGGCGCTGCGCAGCGAGCAGCTGCCCGGGCGCTCCGAGCTGGCCGCAGTCAACGCCGCCAGCGTGTCGGCGCTGGTCGCGGTGATCACCACGATGGTCGCTCAGACCGGGGTGCTGGAGGAGCAGGTGAGGCTGGGTTTTGGCCAACACCCGGACGCGGAGATCTACCTGAGCCAACCCGGCCTCGGGACGATCCTCGGCGCCCGGGTGCTCGCTGAGATGGGCGACGACCCCGACCGCTATCTCAACGCCCGAGCGAGGAAGAACTACGCCGGGATGGCCCCGATCACCCGCGCGTCGGGAACCAAGCGGGTTGTGTTGGCCCGCTACGCCCGGAACCGGCGCCTCGCCGACGCCCTCTACCACCAAGCATTCAGCTCCCTCGCCAGCTCACCCGGAGCCCGCGCCTGCTACGACCGCCACCGAGCCAGCGGCGCCACCCACCACCAAGCACTCCGCGCCCTCGCCAACCGCCTCGTCGGCATCCTCCACGGCTGCCTCACCCACCACCGCCCCTACGACGAAACCATCGCCTGGCCAAGCCAGCACACCCTCGCTGCTTGACACCTTGCAGCCGTGGGATATCTAGCGAGGAGGCGACCGGCGGCAGACCCGCACGGAGGGCCTGCGGAGGGGCGCTGGGGAGAGCGCGGGCGAGCCGGGGCTGAGGCGTTGACAGAACCGGTCGTGGCGAGAAGGGTGGCGCGGGACTGCGCGGTATCGGCGCCGCGCACCAGGGAGGTGTCGCCGTGAGGCGTCGGGTGGTCCTGCTCATCATCGGCTCGCTGATCACCACCGTCCTGGGCGTGCCCGGCGCATCGGCGGAGCCGGACCCCGACCCTGGACCGACGGTGTACACCGCCGAGCTGAGTGCTGACCAGCTGAGCACGGTGGGCACCCTCGGCGTCGACCGGGAGGACCTCGTCAGCCGCGGCCGCGCCGGCGACAAGTTCCGGGTCGAGGTGGTGCTGTCCCCCGGCCAGGCGGAGAAGCTCGAGGCCGGCGGGTTGGAGCTGACCGAGAAGAGGGTCGACGGTGCCACGGTCTCGCAGCGGCTCAGCGCCCAGAACGCCAGGGGCTACCAGGTCTTCCGGTCCTACAGCCAGCCGGGCGGCATCCGCGACGAGCTGGTCGACCTCAGCCGGCAGTACCCCGAGCTGACCAAGCTGGTCCGGATCGGCAAGACGGTGAAGGGGCAGGACATCCTGGCGATCAAGGTCACCAGGAACGCCACGCGGGTCCGCGATGGCCGACGTCCGGCGGTGCTCTACTCCTCGACCCAGCACGCCCGGGAGTGGATCACCCCGGAGATGAACCGTCGCCTGCTGCGCCACGTGCTGGAGCACTACGCCAGCGACGCGGCCATCCGCAGGGTGGTCAACCGCACCGAGCTCTGGTTCGTGCCGGTGGCCAACCCGGACGGCTACGACTACACCTTCACCGAGGGCAACCGGCTGTGGCGCAAGAACCTGCGCGACAACGACGGGGACGGGGTCACCACCGGGTTCGACGGCGTCGACCCCAACCGGAACTTCCCCTACCGCTGGGGCTACGACAACGAGGGCTCCTCCCCCGTCCCCACCAGCGCGACCTACCGCGGCACGGCGCCGGCGTCGGAGCCCGAGACCCGGGCGATGAACCGGCTCATGCGCAGGGTCGGGTTCGAGTTCCAGATCAACTACCACTCCGCCGCCGAGCTGCTGCTCTACGGCGCCGGCTGGCAGGTGGCCACCCCGACGCCCGACGACCTCCTCTACGAGACCCTGGCCGGCGACGACGCCCGCCCGGCCGTTCCCGGCTACGACCCCGACATCGCCGCCGAGCTCTACACCACCAACGGCGAGACCACCGAGCACGCCCACCACCGGTACGGCACCCTGGCGTTCACCCCGGAGATGTCCACCTGCGAGACGGCGAGCGCGGCCGACCCGGACGACGCCTACCAGCCCGAGGACTGCGAGAGCGTCTTCAACTTCCCCGACTCCGAGGCCCTCGTGCAGGCGGAGTTCGAGAAGAACATCCCGTTCGCCCTGGCCGTGGCGCGGTCGGCGCCGGATCCGGACGACCCGGTGTCGGTGGTGGGCAGGACCGCCCCGGACTTCGCCGTGGACAGCTTCGCCACCTCCTACGGTGACCCGCAGCCGGTGGCCGTGACCGCTCGCCGCGACCTGCGCCGGCTGGCCATGCGGTACTCCATCAACGGCGGACGCACCTACACCGTTCCGGTCCGGGAGTGGCGCGGCGGGGAGCGCTACGGCAACGAGGGCGACGTCTACTACGCCGAGTACCGCGGCGTCGTCCGCGGTGCCGACCCGGGCGACACGGTCAAGGTCTGGTTCACCGGCAACCGGCCGGGCAGGGGCAAGCGGACCAGCACGTCCTTCACGTACCGGCTCGCCGAGGACACCCGGAACACCACCCTCGTGCTCGCCAACGAGGACTACGAGGGGGTCAACCCCGAGGCGACGCCGACCGGCACGGGCCCGAAGTACGCCGACGCGCACGTCGCGGCGCTCGACCGGGCCGGCTACGACGCCTCGGTCTGGGACGTGTCCGCCCAGGGAGTGCCGCACCCCCTCGGCGTGCTGCGCCACTTCAAGAGCGTGCTCTGGTACCTCGGCGACAACCGTCTCACCCAGGATCCGGAGGACGCCCTCACCCAGATCGGGACGCAGGAGCTCCCCGACGCGGCGGTGGCCGAGCGGCAGCAGTACCTCACGCTCGCGGTGCGGGACTACCTCAACGAGCGCGGCAAGGTCCTGCACGCCGGCGAGACGGCCGGCTACTTCGGGACCCTCGGCGGCCTGGTCGGCGGCATCTACTACGGCCTGGACGGGGCGCCGGAGTCCGACTGCGTCGTGACCCAGGACGTCTTCTCCGACTGCCTGCTGCTCGCCGACGACTTCTACCAGTACTACCTCGGTGCCGACTCGCGCACCCCGGCACCGAGCCCGAGCGGGTTCCGCGGCGAGGGTGACCTCGCCGGAGCGGGCGCCGCGTTCGGCGGGCCGGCCGCGACGGCCAACCCCCTCGACGAGCCGGGGGCCTTCATCCCCACCAGCGCGGTCCTCCCGCCCGAACAGTTCCCCCGGTTCGCCAGTGAGGCAGCCGGGGGCTACGTGGGGACCGCCGGAGGTGCATTCGACCCGGTGGAGGGTGAGTGGTACGCCGGGGCCGTCCACGTGGACGACGCCTACCGGCGGCTGGCCCGGACCTTCGACCTGTCCGGTGTCGGGGCGGCGCAGACGCCCACGCTGAAGGCCCAGCTGTCCTTCGACACGGAGCCGGGCTACGACCACGTCATCGTCGAGGCCCGTCCGGTGGGGAGCGACAGCTGGACCACGCTGCCCGAGGCCGGCGGCCTGACCACGAGCGAGGTCCCGGCGGAGTGCGAGGCCGGGTTCCTGCTCGAGGAGCACCCGTTCCTCGAGCACTACCTGACGCCCGGCACCCCCTGTGCGGCGACGGGGACCACCGGCGCCTGGAACTCGATGACCGGCAGCTCGGGCGGGTGGCAGGACGCCAGGTTCGACCTGTCCGCGTACGCCGGCCAGCAGGTGGAGGTGTCGATCAGCTCCGTGACCGACCCGTCGACGGGTGGCATCGGCGTGGTCGTCGACGACACGGCACTGGTGGTCGGGGGTGTGGCGACCGAGGGTGAAGGCTTCGAGGCCGGTCTCGGTGCCTGGTCGGTGCGGAGCGCTCCCTCGGGCAGCCCGAGCACGAGCGTGGGCTTCGTCCGCACCCGGGGCCTGCTGTCGGGGGCCGTCACCACCGAGGACTCGGTGCTGCTGGGCTTCGGCTTGGAGCAGGTCGCCTCGCCCACCGAACGGGCCGCGGTCCTGCAGCGGGCGATGCAGCACCTGCTGGGCGGCGCTCCCTCACCCGTGACGGTGGCGACCCGCTGACCTGACCGTCGACCGGGGCCGTTCCGCCGGGTGCGGGGCCCCGTGGGCGGGGACCGGGTTCAGCCGAGCACCCCGGCGATGAGCAGGAGGACGGGCACCGACAGCACGGTCGAGACGAAGATCGAGTCCCGAGCGAGGATGATGCCTCGCTGGTAGCGCACGGCATGGGTGAAGACGTTCTGCGCCGTCGGCAGGGCCGCGACCACCGTCACCGCGAGCAGGTCCAGCCCCTCGAGCCCCACGGCGAACCGGCCGAGCAGGTAGGCCAGGACCGGCTGCAGCACGAGCTTGAGCACGACGAGGGAGCCGATCTGCACCGCGGGTTCGCCGGCTCCGGGCCGCGGCCCCAGCCGCAGGGAGATGCCGTAGGCGACCAGCATCGCGGGCACGGCCATGCCGCCGATGAGGGACAGCGGGTCGAGCACGACCCGGGGCAGGGCCAGCCCCGTCACCGACAGCAGCAGCCCGGCCAGGGAGCCCAGCATCAAGGGGTTGCGGAGCGGCTGCCCGAGCCGGCCGAGCACGCGGCGCCCTCGGGACTGGCCGGTCGTCGCGACGTGCACCGTCGAGTCCAGCACGGCCAGTCCGAGCGGCTGCAGCACCATCAGCTGCGCCAGCAGCATCGGCGCGATCAGGGACACGTCCCCGAGCACGTAGGCGGCGATGGGCAGACCGAGGTTGCCGGCGTTGACGTAGGAGGCGCTGAACGCCGCGATCACGGTGTCGCTGGCGCTCCTGCGCCACACCAGCCGGGCGAGCAGGACGGCCGTGGTGGCGGTGACCAGCACGCTGCCGAGGGAGGCGACGAGGTTGGCCGAGAAGAGCTGGGCGACGTCGGTGCGGCCCAGCACGGTGACCATCAGGGCTGGGCTGGCGACGTAGAAGGCGAGGCGGCTCAGCATGCCCTGGCTCTCGACGTCGAGGATCCGGGTGTGCGCGAGCAGGAACCCGACCCCGATGACGATCGCGATGGTGGTGAACCCGGTCAAGACGTCCTGCATGGGCTCCAGCCAACCTCATCGCCCAGACGGGGCCGGATGGCACCGCTCCGGTGGAACGACGCACCCCGCACGACTGGCCGACGACGAGCTCGGCGGGGCCCCGGATGATGGTGCCGCCGCGGCGGCGGCGGAGCCGCCCGGTGCGCTCCAGGCGGGGGTAGCGCTGAGCCAGCCGCTCGACGGCGACGGTGGCCTCCAGCCGCGCCAGGGGTGCGGCCACGCAGTAGTGGATGCCCGCGGAGAACGCGAGGTGCTCGCCGGCGGGCCGGCCCCCGTCGGAGCGGTGCAGATCGAAGCGGTGCAGGTCGAAGCGGTCAGGGTCCTCGAAGACGTCGGGGTCCCGGTTGGCCCCGGCCAGGTACAGCATCACCATGGCCCCCCGCGGGATCGGGACGCCGGCGAGCTCCAGGTCCACCGAAGGCGCGCGGAACGTCCGCTGCACCGGGGGGTCCCACCGCAGCGTCTCCTCGACCGCGGCGGCAGCCAGGGTGGGGTCCTCGACGACCGCCTGCCACTGCCCGGGGTGGGCGAGGAGCGCCAGCACGGTGTTGCCGATCAGGTTCACCGTCGTCTCGAAGCCGGCCAGCAGCAGCAGGCGGCAGAGCGGGCCCAGTTCGGCGCGGCTGATCTGCTGGCCCTCGACGCTCAGCAGGCGGCTCACCAGGTCGTTCCGGGGCTCGCGTCGGTGCTGCTCGAAGACCTGTCCCATCAGGGCGGTCAGCCGCCGGTCCGCCTCGACCAGCCGGATGACGTGGGCCGGCGACTGCACGCCGGCCAGGGCGCTGCTGATGGTCGCGCCGTAGCGGGCGAAGGCGGCGCTGTCGTCGTCCGGTACGCCCAGCAGCTCGGTGATGACTCTGATGGGCAGCGGTGAGGCGAGCGCGGTGACGAGGTCGAAGGAAGTCTCGGGAGGGCAGGTGTCCAGCAGCTCGTCGACCACCGCGGTGATCTGCTCGCGCGTGCCCTCCAGCGCCCGCGGCGAGAAGGCCGGCGTGACCAGCCGCCGGAGCCGGGTGTGGTCCGGTGGGTCGAGCTCGAGCAGGGAGAGCTCCCCGTCCCCGCGTCTCAGCACCTCGTTCGACTGCACGCCGAATCTTCGGTCGCGGAGCACCTCCCGGCAGATGCGGTGGCTCGCCGTCTGGAAGCCGACCAGCGGCGTCGGGATCACCGGACCGCGCCGCCGCACCTCCTCGTACGGCGCGTACGGGTCGCGCCGGCCCTCCTCGAGCTGGAGCCGGGCGAACGGGTCCCGGCGGACGTACCCGTGCCAGGCGACGGTGGACCGGACCACGACCAGCTCCCGGGCCAACGACCAGACCGCATTCACGACACTCCCCTCGCCGCGGGTGCCCAGCCGCACCCGCGGACCAGTCTGCCCCCGGGCGTGCGAGGGCCAGGGCCGGGCTCAGGCCGCCACCCGCGGGCTGGCAGGGTGTTGCCGGTCAGCACCGCCGCGACCATCCAGGACCAGGAGCACGATGACCGCCACCCCGACATCCCCCGCCACCCCCACCCCGACCGGCCCGGCCACCCAGGTCCGCGGTGTCCTCGACCTCGACCTGCCCGGCCCGACCATCAGCCGGCACCTCTACGGCCACTTCGCCGAGCACCTCGGCCGCTGCATCTACGGCGGCTTCTTCGTCGGCGAGGACTCCTCCGTGCCGAACGAGGGCGGCATCCGGCTGGACGTGGTCGAAGCCCTCCGAGCCCTGGCCATCCCCAACCTCCGCTGGCCGGGCGGGTGCTTCGCCGACGAGTACCACTGGCGCGACGGGATCGGCCCGCGCGACCAGCGGCCGACCATGGTGAACAGCCACTGGGGCGACGTCGTCGAGGACAACAGCTTCGGCACCCACGAGTTCATGGCCCTGTGCGAGCTGCTCGGGACCGAGCCCTACATCTCCGCGAACGTCGGCAGCGGCACCGTGCACGAGATGAGCGAGTGGGTGGAGTACCTGACCCGCAGCGACGACAGCCCGATGGCTCGCCTGCGCCGCGCGAACGGCCGCGACGAGCCCTGGCCGGTGACCTACTGGGGCCTGGGCAACGAGCCGTGGGGCTGCGGCGGGGGCATGCGGGCCGAGTTCTACGCCGACCTGGCCCGCCAGTTCGGCACCTACAGCCGCAACCACGGGGACAACCGGCTCTACCGGATCGCCGCCGGTGCGGCCAACGCCGACTACCACTGGACCGAGACGCTGATGAAGGGCCTGGGACGCGTGCTCGGCGGCCCGACCGGCGACCGCCACGGCTCCAACATCTACCAGGCGATCTCCTTCCACTACTACACCGTCCCCGGACCCTGGCGGCACAAGGGCAGCGCCACCGAGTTCGACACCGAGGAGTACTACCGCACCCTCCACCAGGCCCAGCGGCTGCGCGGCATCCTCGCCGGTCACGCGGCGGTGATGGACGTCTACGACCCGGAGCGCAGCGTGGGGCTCGTGCTCGACGAGTGGGGGACGTGGTTCGACGTCGAGCCAGGCACCAACCCGGGCTTCCTCTTCCAGCAGAACACCCTCCGTGACGCGCTGGTCGCCGGCGTGCACTTCGACGCCTTCCACGACCACGCCGAGCGTCTGGTGATGGCCAACATCGCGCAGACCGTGAACGTCCTGCAGGCGATGATCCTCACCGACGGCGACGCGATGGTCCTGACGCCGACCTACCACGTCTTCGCCATGAACCAGGGCCACCACGACGCGTCCCGGCTGCCGCTGGCCCTGCTCGAGGTGCCGTCCCGCGGTGAGGGCGAGGCCCGGGTCGAGCTGGTGTCGGCATCAGCCAGCCGCAAGGGATCGAGCGTCCTCGTCTCCCTCACCAACCTCGACGCGGACGGCCCGGTGACGGTGGCGCTGGACCTGCACGGGGCGGCCGTGGCGGACCCGGTGGGGCAGGTGCTGGCTGCGTCGGACCTGCGGGACCACAACACCCCGGAGGCTCCCGACAAGGTGCGTCCGGCGCCCCTGACCGACGTCCGGCTGGAGGACGGCATCCTCACCGTGCAGCTGCCGCCGCACGCGTTCGCGACGGTGCAGCTGAGCGTGCAGGACTGAGCAGACGCACCCGCGGCGCCCTCCGGTGCCGCGGGTGCCGGTCAGCGAATCCGGCCCGTCAGTGCGCGTCGGCGAACTCGACGAGGTCGGGTCGCGTCACCGCGGCCACCGCCAGCGGGTCGTGGAGGGCGCAGGAGTCGGTACCCGGATCAGAGGTGCCTGCGAGGTGGTCGATCCAGGCGGTGGACCAGGTGCCGGCGAAGGCGGTGCAGCAGCTCCAGGGTCAGGTTGGTGGCGGTGGCCACGTCGGTGTTGCTGTTGACCATGGTGACGAGCTGCAGGTCGATCCCGGGGTCGGCCACGGCGAGGGCGAGGGCGAACCCGTCGTCGATGTCGCTGCCCGGGGCGCCCATGGTCAGGTCCAGGTCGAGCGCGACGGTGGTCACCATGGCCGCGACGCTGCCCCCCAGGGCATCCGGCGGTACGGCTCAGGCGTCGAAGCCCGTGCTGCGGCTGGTCTCCTCCCAGGTCTCCAGCTCGGCGCGGCGGGCCTCGTGGACCTCCCGGTAGCCGCGGAGAGCGTCCTCGCCGAGGAGCAGGAAGGTGGGCGGCTCCGGCGCCTCGACCGCGGCGATGATCGCCGCCGCTGCCTTGGCCGGGTCCCCGGGCTGGGTGCCGTGCACCGTGTCGTGCTCCTTGCGCCGGCGCCCGGCGGTCTCGGCGTAGTCGGCGATCGGCTCGGCGGCCTGGGTCAGGGAGCGACCGGCGAAGTCGGTGCGGAACCCGCCCGGCTCGACGACGATGACCGCGATGCCCAGGGGCTGCACCTCCTTGACCAGGGAGGCCGAGAGCGCCTCCAGCGCCGCCTTGCTGGACGCGTAGTAGCCGGAGCCCGCCGGCGCGACCTGGGCGCCGATCGAGGAGATGTTCACCACCGCGCCCGAGCGCCGGGCGCGCATACCGGGCAGGACGGCCTTGGTCATCGCCACCGCGCCGAAGAAGTTGGTGGCGAACAGCCGGGCGACGGCGTCGTCCTCCCCCTCCTCGACGGCGGCGCGGTAGCCGTAGCCAGCGTTGTTCACCAGCACGTCGACGCCCCCGAACCGCTCGTGCGCGGCGTGGACCGCCGCAGCGACCTGACCGGCGTCGGTGACGTCGAGGGCGACGGCGAGCGCGGAGCCGGGGAAGGCGTCAGCGAGGTCCTGGACGCGGGTGGCGTCGCGGGCGGTGACGACGACCTGGTGGCCCTGCTCGAGCGCCGCCCGGGCCAGGTCTCGGCCCAGGCCGGTGGAGCAGCCGGTGATCAGCCAGGTGGACATGAGCGGTCCTTCCGTCGAGGCACGCGCGGTGCGTGCGCCCCGACGCTACGGGTCACCACCGACGGGAGGAGCCGCAGGTCCCTCACCCGACGCGGCGGTACTGCAGGTAGACCACCCCGTTCGGGTAGCTCTCGCTCTGCGCCAGCTCCAGGACCCCCGGCTCGATCCCCTGGGTGAACAGCCGCGGCCCCGCACCGCGCGCGGTGGGGTAGAGGAACAAGTGCAGCGCGTCGACCAGCCCGTCGGCGAGCAGGGCCCGGACCAAGGTGCCGCTGCCGCTGACGTAGAGGTCGCCGTCGACGGACTCCTTGAGCCGGCGGATCGTCTCCGGGTCGTAGCCCCCGAGGACCTCGGTGTTGCGCCAGGTCGGCTCGCGGAGGGTGGAGGAGACGACGTACTTGGTCGTGTCGTTGAAGAACGGGGCGCCCGGGTCGTCCTCCACCGTGCGCTCGGACCAGCCCTGCTCGAACATGACGTAGGTGGTGCGACCCAGCAGGATGGCGCCGCAGCGGTCCGTGACTGCCCCGATGGCCTCGCCCATCCGCGGGTCGAAGCCGTACGGGAAGGTCCAGCTGGGGGTGTCGATCACGCCGTCAAGGCTGACGAACTCGTGGACGTGGACGGCTCCCACGGGAGTGCTCCTCTCGGGTCCCGGCGCGCCGGGGTCAGGTGGTTCGGGCGAACAGCGTACGCAGGACCTCGGCGAAGCCGTCGGGGTCGTCGAGGAAGCCGGCGTGGTCGGCGGGGAAGACCGTCGGCTCCACCCCGAGCTCGGCGGCCAGGGCCCGGGCGGCACGGGCGGCCACACCGGTCCCGCTGCTCTCCCCCACCCCGACGACGACGGGGGCGCTCAGGGAGCGGAGGGTATCGACCTCGGGGCGGTAGGCGGTGATGGAGGGCAGCATGCGGAGGAAGAACAGGGCGTCGTCCGCCTGCTGCTCGGCCGAGGGTCCGGGCTGGGCGGTCGCGTCGGCGGTGTCGCCCTCCGGGACCGCCGGCGGCCGGGAAGCCGCAGGGACCGAGGGCCCGGACAGCTCGCCCTGGTGCAGGACGAGGGCGAGAAAGCGCCCCCACGCCGCCCCCGAACCGTCCTGCTCGAAGGCGCGGACGATGCCTGCGGTGACCGCCTCGATGTACGCGGCGTCGGGCAGCAGGGGGCATACGGGAGGCTCGTGCGCGACCAGCGTCCGCACCCGGCCGGGGTACCGGCTGGCCAGCGCGAGGCCGGCGACCGCTCCGCCGCTGGTGCCGAAGACGTCCGCCGGGCCGGAGTCGAGGTGGGCGACCAGCCGCGCCAGGTCCTCGGCCTGCACGTCCGGGGTCACTGGGAGCGACGGGTCGGTGACGGTGCTGCGACCCAGGCCGTGCGGGTCGTAGGTGACCACCGTGTGGTCGGGAGCCAGCAGGTCGGCGAGCGGCGCGAAGGCCTCCGACGTCATCGGCGACCCCACCACCAGCACGAGGGGTCCGCTCCCCCGCACCTCGTGGTACAGCTCCCCCCCGGGTACCGCGATCAGCCCGGCCTCGGCGAGTCTGGTCATGAGTGCTCCTCTGCGCGTGACGATGCAGGGTGGACCGCGGCACGGGGCGAGAATCATCGGCCGTCGGGGGGAGCCGCTCGTGTCGCGACCCGGTCCCGCCCGTGCGCGGCGCCGCTCTTCTAGGCTGCGGCTCATGGTCCAGCACCGACACGAGGGCACGTCCGGGCAGCCCGGGCACCGGCACGCTCCGCACGGGGAGTCCGACGACGCCGAGCTGGCCGAGATCCTCGACCTCGACGCCGAGGTGCTGCACGACTACCTCGACGCGGTCCTGGACTGGGTGGCCGGCGCGACCGGCGGGGCGGTGGAGCGCGTGGTCGACCTCGGCGCAGGTAGTGGCACCGGCACGGTGGCGCTGGCTCGTCGCTTCCCCGACGCCGAGGTGGTGGCCGTGGACGCCTCCTCGACCATGCTGGGACGGCTGCGGGAGGCCGCGGCGACGGCGGGCGTCGCCGAGCGGGTGCGTACCGAGCAGGCCGACCTGAGCGCCGGGTGGCCCGACCTCAGCGAACTCGACCTGGTCTGGGCGGCACTGTCGCTCCACCACGTCGGGGAGCCCGAGAAGCTGCTCGGCCAGGTCCTCCGGGCCCTCCGACCCGGGGGGCTGCTGGTGGTGACGGAGATGGCTGGGCCGGTCCGGGTCCTCCCCGACGACCTGGGCCTGGGACGGCCGGAGCTGGAGGCTCGCTGCCACGCGGCGCTCGACGGCCAGCCGGCCCCGTTCGACCGCTATCCCGACTGGGACGCGGCGCTCGCGCGAGCCGGTTTCGCCGCCGTCGAGCGGCGCAGCTTCTCCCTCACCCCGCCCCGTCCGGAACCGGCGACGGGGCGGTACGCCCGGGCGCTGCTGGCCCGGCTGCGCAGCGGGCTCGCCGAGGACCTGGACGCCGAGGACCGGACGACCCTCGACCTGCTGCTCGACGACGCGGGGTCCTCCAGCCTGCTCCGCCGCACCGACCTGACGGTCCGAGGCCACCGCACGGGGTGGCTCGCCCGTCGCCTCTGAGGGCCCGGGCAGCCGGTGCGCTCAGCCGGTCCCGCGTCCTGACGGAGCGGTGGGCGGCGGCTCGGGCAGGGGCGCGATGGCCGAGTCGGCTGACCGGACGGCGAGCCAGGCGAGGTGCTCGAGCCGGGCCAGCTCGGCCGCCCCGAACGGCTCGCGCCCCGGCCGGGCCACCAGGAGCGCCCGGTCGGGTGGCAGGGCGATCACGGCCAGCTGGGTGCGGCCGGCACCCGGGGGGCAGCCGGCGGCGAGCTCGACGGCCCGGGTCTGCGCGGAACCGGCCAGCCGGTCCAGGTCGGCCGGGCACAGCGCAGGGGCGCGGGGGGTGGCGAAGAGGACCTGGTCCGGCAGACCGACGATGGCCGCCCAGCTCCCCCGGCAGAGCAGCGGGGCTGCGGTGGCTAGGACCTGCGGGGCAACCTCGGGGTCGGCGCTGGCCAGGCGTTGGACCAGTTCGAGGTCCTGGTGCAGGTCCGCCCCGGCGGGGTGGCGGACCAGGTGCTCGACCTCCACCCCTTCGAGCTCCTGGCAGCGCTGCAGGACGAGCTCGACCGACTGCCCGGCGGGGACGTCGAGCAGCAGGTCGTAGACGACGTGGCTCTCGTCCTTGCGGAGGGTCTGCAGGCGCGTGATGTCCACCCCGGCCTCACCTAGGCGCGCGGCGACGCTACCCAGGACCGTGGCTCCCTTGGCCATCCGAACCCGCATCAGGTGCACGCACCCTTCCTACCCAACGCCGGCCCGGCTCATCCACCCGGAGCGCTGTACGCCGCCAACCAGGGGGCGGATTCTCGGCTTCCCCTCAGGAGCCCCTCGCGGATGCGTGATCCTTGTGACTCCTCGGCGGACGCCGCTCGCGCCCGGACCGACCTAGGTTAGATGCATGTCCCCACAGGTCAGCGCCGTGCAGGGCGACCGTCCGCACCTCCGGCACCACGTCCCGGAGGCGGCGGTGATCACCGACGCGCGTGGCTCCTCGATCGTCGAGCTGGACCGGCGCGTCAAGCGCTACAGCCTGGCGATGGCCTTCCGGATGGCGTGCTTCCTGTCGATGGTCTTCGTGGAGGGGTGGCTGCGGTGGACCCTGCTGGCGTTCGCCGTCTTCCTGCCCTACGTAGCGGTGGTCCTGGCCAACCAGGCCGACGAGCGGACCACCCCGAGCCAGATCGAGCACGGCGCCCCCGAGGACGCCCCGCAGCTGACGACCGGTGAGCGTGTCGAGATCGCGCCCGACCTCGTCGAGGGTGAGGTCATCGAGGGCGACGTCGTCGAGGACGAACCGCTGCGCGCTGCCTGACGCGTTCCCCGTCGTGCACCGTCACGCTCCGGCGCGCGCATGGTCTCAGAGCGGGTCGGCGGCCACCGGGAAGTTCCAGCCGCGCCACATGCCGAGGAGCCGCAACCCGGTCGCGGCCACGGTGCCCACCAGCAAGCCGAGGTCCGCCGGCCCCCCCAGGGCCGACCAGAGCACCACCACCAGGGCACCCAGCAGAGCCGGCACGGCGTAGAGGTCCCGGCGGAGCAGCAGGGGCACCTCGTTGACCAGCACATCGCGCAGGACGCCGCCGCCCACCGCGCCCACGGCCCCGATGATGACCGCGGCGAAGCCGCTGGTGCCGCGCTCGAGGGCGTACGAGGCGCTGGTGGTCGCGAACAGCCCGAGCCCCACGGCGTCGTAGACACCGATGACCGGGCGCAGGCGACCCAGGTGGGGGTGGACGTAGAACACCAGCAGGGAGGCCAGCAGGGCCACCGTCGCGTTCGACCACTGCTCGACCGAGACGGGCGGGTTGACCCCCAGCAAGAGGTCACGCGTGACTCCGCCGCCCAGCCCGGCGGTCAGGCCCACCACGCAGACGCCGAACAGGTCCAGCCGTCGCCGCACCCCCGCGAGGGCTCCGGACGCGGCGAACACGACGATCCCGAGGTAGGTCAGCAGCGCGAGGAGCACCCGTCACGATCTCACAGGGACCGCTCGGGGTCTGGGTGCTCCCCGACCCTCAGGCGACGGCCTGCAGCAGCGCCCGGAGCATCAGCAGACCGTCCCGGCGGCGCGTCTTGACCGTGCCGAGGGGCAGCCCGAGCCGGTCGGCGATCTGCACGGCGGTGCAGTCCTCGAGGTAGGTGAGACGGAGCACCTCGCGCTTGCCGGGCGTGAGCGTGCGCAGCGCACTCAGCACCGCGTCCGCGTCGAAGCGGCGGCGCACGCCTTCCCACACGTCGTCGGCTCCCTCCCCCGCCGGGTGGTCCTGCGCGTGCACGAGGTCGCGCCTCCCCTGACGGGTGAGCTGCCGGATCCGGTCGATGGCCTTGCGCCGGGCGAGGGTGCTGAGCCAGGCTTCAGCGCCCCCGCGGGCGGGGTCGTAACGGGCGGCGTTCTGCCAGGCGGCGGCGTAGGCCTCCTGGACCACGTCGGCGGTGGTCTCGGGGGAGCGGACGAGGCTGCGGACCAGCGCCCAGGTCCGGGTCCGGGTCCGGGTGTAGAAGGCGTGGAAGGCCTGCTCGTCCCCGGCGGCGGAGGCGGCGAGGAGGTCGGGCAGGGAATCCGGGACGCGGTCCTCGTGTCGCGGCAGTGGAGTGGTGGGGACCGTGGTCACCTGCACGTTCCTTCGGTCGACCCCGAGTCGGCGAGAGCTGGACCGGGGTCACGGTGGAGCTGCGTCCTGGTCCTGTCGTGCACGATACGCTGCCGCGCGAATGAATGGTGGTGGCGACCCCGAGCGCTGTGTGTCCCGACAGGGCGTGTTGTGCCGGCAGCGACGAGGACGTCGACGTCGACTCCCCTGCCTCGCCGCTGTCGGGACCCAACTCAAGGCGGTTCCAAGCCGCTCAGCGATGCCTCAGGGCAACGGGATGCGCACCACCTCGCCGGTGTTCGCCTCGGCACTGTGCGTCGTGACGTAGGCGTAGCCCTTGCGGATCGCGATCCCGTACGGGAACTCGAGGCCACCCTGGACCGTGGTGTGGGTGTCGCCGCCGGAGCGCGGGATGCGGACGACCGAGCCGCGGGCGTTCGGACCGGCCAGCAGCCCGTTCGCGGCGATCTGGACGGCGTAGAGGCGGCCCGACCGGTCGAAGCCCAGGTCCGTCACGTTGGTCAGCTTGGTGGCCCACCGGACGGGTGCCTTGCCCGGCGCAACCCGCCAGATGCTCGCTGCACCGACGGTGAAGGGGAAGCCGGTGAGCTGGCTGACGTAGAGGGCGCCGTCCGGCCCGTACGCAGCCGCCGTGGGGACGGCGTCGGCGTTGGTGCCCTCGACGCTGGGAAACACCGCCCTGGTCCGGACGTTGCCCCGCCTGCTCACCTCGAGCAGGGCGTTGGCGCCGGCGTCCACCACGTAGGTCCGCCGGCCGCGCGGCAGCAGGCCCACCGGGTTGGTGTCCAGGTCAGTGGGCTCGGGGTTGACCTCGATCTCGTGGTCGCCGATGTCGGCGACCACGCGCAGGTTCGAGCTCCCCAGCCTGCCGGTCGCGAGGGTGGCGAGCTGGCGGACACCTCGGGGCTTGCCCTCCCGCAAGGTCGGGTCAGCGCCGAGCCCGAGCACCATGGTGAAGCGGTTGCCTCGCACCTTGAGGTCGGAGGGCCCGGCCGCGTCGCCGCCGTTGGTGGCGGCGGCGGCCGAGGGCAGGCCCGTCACCACCCTGGTCTGCTTGCCGTGCCGCACCCGGGTGATGGCTCCGGTTTGCCCGAAGCAGGTCTGGCCTCTCTCGCCGCTCCCCCAGCAGGGCCCGCTGCCTCCCTGGCCCGCCTCGGCCACGTACAGGTCCCCACCGCTGAACGTCAGGTCGCGCGGGTTGTCGAGGCCGGTCGCTACCACGCGCATCCCGCCCCCGCTGTCCCGGTCGCGGTCCGCCGCCGTGGCGGCGGGCGCCACCCCGACGGTGCCCAGACCAGTGAGCAGGGACAGTGAGACGGCCGCAGCACGCCATCCGGGTCGGACGAAAACCATGATTGCTCCTGAGCTGAGTGAGGCCGACCCCGATGCCGGCTGCTCGGACCGTAGCGAGGCGCCCTGTTCTCGGGCAGGTGCCAGAACTGGGACTGTTGGCTGGGCCGAGGAGCGGGCAGGGTGTCCAGCCGGGAGCTGGGTCCCCGCGGCCGTGCGGACCGGGCGCCCCCGCTCCCGCTCTGAGCAGGCACCAGCCAGGGTCGGCCCGTCCCGCGGGCTGTCGTTAGGGTGAGCGCCACGCCCACTCTCTCGAGGAAGGACCCGACGTTGACCAGCCCCGTGCTCTCCGTCCAGCTCTACGCCGTCCGTGACCAGCTCGCCGAGGACCTCGACGGCACGATCGCCCGTCTGGCCGGCATGGGCCTGCGCGAGGTCGAGGCCTTCGACTTCATCGACAAGGCCCCGGCCCTGGCCGAGACCTTCGCCAAGGCCGGGGTGCGCGCCCGCACCGGGCACGCCTCGCTGATGTCGGAGGGGCTCGGCCTGGACGACCCGGCGTTCAAGGCCGCCCAGGCCGGCCCGCCCAGCCAGGAGGACGTCTTCCAGGCGGCCAAGACCCTCGGGCTCGAGATCGTCATCGACCCGTTCGTCGAGCCCGAGCGCTGGCTCACCGAGGAGGCGGTGCTGGACAACGCGAAGCGGCTGAACGACGCCGCCGTCAAGGCCGCCGACCACGGTCTGCGCGTCGGGTACCACAACCACTCCATGGAGTTCGTCGCCAGCTTCCGGGGCCTCACCGCCTACGAGCTCTTTGCCGAGCACCTCCATGACGACGTGGCGCTCGAGGTCGACCTCTTCTGGGCCGCCACCGGCCGCCAGGACGTGCCGGCCCTGCTCGGCCGGCTGGGCGACAGGGTCAAGGCGCTGCACCTCAAGGACGGCGTCGTCGGTGAGGACCCCTTCCGGCCGGGGGCCGGTCGGATGGACCCGACCAAGCTCGACCAGCGGCCGGCGGGCGAGGGCGACCTGCCGCTGCTGGACTACCTCGCGGCCGCCCCCGCCACCGAGTTCGGCGTCATCGAGTTCGACCACTACGCCGGAGGAGAGATCTTCGACGGCATCGAGGCGAGCGTGCGCTACTTCAACGAGCACGGCCTCCGCTGACCCGAGCGCCCGGGCCTACTGCGCCAGGGCCATCTCGAGCCGGTCCAGCAGCGTCTCCAGGCCCGCCTCGAACTCCTCGCCGCTCCGGTCCTCGCTGAGGAGCGGACGGAGCCGGTTCGTGGTGGGGGTGCTGCTGCCCAGGTCTCGGCGTCCGTCGCGCCCGGGGAGCTGCGCGTCCCCCTCGTCGAGCGGCACCTCCACGGGAGCGGTGTCGGCCCCGCGCGAGGCGGCCTCCAGCAGCAGGTGGCCCAGCAGGAAGCTGCTGAAGGCCCGGTAGGCGTCGGCCACCTGCTGGTCGGCGAAGCCGTGCCCCGACAGGGTGGTCAGGAGGTCCTCGACGAGGTCGGGGCTGCGCAGCGGCGGCCGGAGCCACGGCGCCGCCGGGTGCCTCGTCGCCAGCAGCGGGAAGGCGGCGGCGTGCTCGACGGCGACCCGGCGCACGGCGTGGGCCAGCGTCTGCAGGTAGCCCTGCCAGCTCCTGGTCAGCCCGGGGTCATGATCGCTCCGCACGCGGTCGACCAGCGAGGCGACCACCGCCTCCAGCAGGTCCTCGCGTCCGCTGACGTAGCGGTAGAGGGCCATCGCGCCGACCCCCAGCCGGTGGCCGACAGCCCGCATGCTGAGGCTCTGCAGCCCCTCCTCGTCGATCAGGGCCAGCGCGGCCTCGACCACCAGGGGACGGCTGAGGCCCGGCGACCCGCGTCCGTCCCGCCCGTCCTGCTGCTCCACCGGCATCCGCCCTGTCCGAAGGCGGCCGCCGCTCGGCCGCTCCCGGTCAGGCTACGGGCGTCCCGCGTCCAGCAGACCTCAGGTCAGCAACGCGGCGGTCTGCCGGGCCGCCTTGCGGATCCCGCCGCGCTCGTCGAGCCAGCCGCCGGCCACCCCGACCACCGGCAGCTTGCCCACGGCGCGGGAGAGCAGACCCCCGCGGGGACGCTCGTCCAGCAGGCTGCGGAGCTCCCACAGCGTGCCGGCCAGCTGCCACAGGGTGAGCGCGGCCCGGGCCGCGCCGCGGCCGAGCGCGGCGAGCACCCGGCGGTCCGGCTGCTCGCCGTCGACGTCGGCCAGGCGCCGCTCGGCCTCGGAGTCGTCGGCGGTCGGGGCGGGTGGAGCGGGCAAGGCCCGGTCGAAGAGCACGCGGGCCAGCAGGGGGACCCAGTCCGCCGGGTCGGTCCGACCGTGCTCGCGGGCCGTCGCGCAGACCGCCAGGCCGGCGGCGCAGGCGCCCAGGGCGGGCTGGAGGGGCAGGCGGTCGGCCAGCGCCCCCGCGACCCGGGGGGCAGCCGCAGCGAGGCCGGCGCTGATGCCGATGCGGCTCACCCACCAGTCGACGCGCCGCGCCAGCGGCTGCTCGGCCCAGTGCGGTGAGGCCGGCGTGGTGTCGCCCAGCGCCCGGTCGCGCAGCGCGTCCAGGACCTTCAGCGGGAACGGCGCCGACGGCGGGGGCTCGTCGTCCAGCCCGAGCCAGCGCTGCGGGTCGGCCAGCACCCGACCCACCATCCGGGCGTAGAGGTCGAGGGCCGCCACGATGCGCTCGTCGGTGATCTCCTGCGGCTTGGCCACGGTCCCCTCCTTCTCGTGCGCTCCGCGTCCCGGCGGCGTCGGGCGTCAGCCTAGGCCCGCCCCTTCCGAGCCGCGGGCGGGGACGGGAACGGCGCCGGGCTGGGGCCGGGCTCAGCCGTGCTGGCGTGGCCACCAGGAGGCGCTGCGCCGCTCGACGTCGCCCAGGTCGAGCTGGCGCAGCACCTCCTCCACGGCGGCCAGCACCGAACCCTGAAGCATCCACAGCTCGGTCTGCTGGCGGGGGTCGACGTCCAGCAGCACCAGCTCGGTGAGCACCGCCCGGGTCTCGCGCACGATGTCCAGGGTGCGGGCGAACAGCTCGTCCACCCGGGCGACGCGACCCCCGCCGAACTCGGCGCCGACCAGGTCGCCGAACCCGCGGACGGCGTCGGCCACGTCGTCGAGTACGACGGCGAACGCCCGCCTCAGCTCCGGGGACAAGGAGGACTCCGGGGCCCCGTCCGGCTGGGGCGCCTCGCGCCCGATCACCACCAGCAACGCGCGCTCCGCGGCCAGGCAGCGCTCGAGCCGGCCCAGGGCGTCCCGCAGCCCCGGGTGCACCAGGTCGGTGGTAAGGGCCCGGGGGTTGAGGCGACGGCTCTCCTCCACGGTGCGGACGGCCGCCGCGGCCGCGTCGACGTCGTGGGCGATGTCCTCGGTCCAGGCGAACCAGGCCGCCACCTCCTCCGGGTGCGGGGCCCGGTCGGCGAGGCTGAGGGCCACCTCGTCGAGCAGCGCCGCCTGGGAGCGGGCCACCTGCCGGACGGCGCCGGTCGCTCGGGCGCTCGGGATGGAGACGGGGACCAGCAGGCTGAAGGCGACCCCCACGACCGTCCCGATCAGGGTGTTCACCACGCGCACCTCAGCGGCCAGCCCCGGGGTGGCGACGGCGAGGATCAGCATGGCGCTGATGGGGGTCTCCAGTGACTGGTCGCCCAGCCGCAGCACCTTGGCCAGCCCGAGCGAGGCGGCGATCACGACGGCCAGGCTCCACCAGGAGAGGCCGATCCAGCTGGAGATGCCGACGGCGACGAGCACTCCGGTCAGCACCGCGCCGACCCGGACCAGGCCCATCTGCAGGGTGCCGACCGTCGTCGCCTGCACGACCAGCAGGGCGGTCAGGGGTGCCGTGAGGTCGAGGATGCCGGGCGAGACGCGGTCGGCGATCAGGTAGGCGACCACCGCCGCGACCGTGAGCCGGGCGATCTGGGCGGTGGCCGGCCGGAGCCGGCTCGGCAGGGCGCTCCACGACGGCGGGTGGGACGGCCACACCCACCACAGCAGGCGGCGCACGGCCGAGCGTGCCCGCGCCCGGAACCGGACCAGCTCCTCCGCCACGTCGTCAGTGTCCCTCGCCGGCACCCGACGCCGGCACCGGGACGCAGCAGGACCCGGGACCGTGCGGTCCCGGGCCCTGGTGGTGGTGCTCAGACGGTGCGGGTGCCGCCGGAACGGCGCTTCACGGCCAGGAAGATCACGAGCACGATGATCGCGCCGATGATCGAGCCGATCCAGCTGGAGGGCTGGACGAAGCCGCCGCCGCTGTTGAACAGCAGCTTGCCGAGGAAGCCGCCGACGAAGGAGCCGACGATCCCGAGCAGGATGGTCTGCAGGATGCTGAGCGACTGACGGCCGGGGACGACCGCGCGCGCGATGAAACCGGCGATGAGGCCGATGATGAGAAGCCCGATGATGGTGCCGAGCATGGATGCCTCCGAGGAAGATGAGTGGTGCTCTGGTCGGGCGGCACGGGCCCGGCCCCCGCGGGGACGGGCTGGCGCAGCTTCACGCCGGCCGCCGACGGCCATTCTGGTCGCTGGGGCAGGGGCCGACCATCGGTGCTACCCCCTATCTTTCCCCGCGCATCGACGGCGCAGCGCGTCCCCGGTGGACACCGGGGTCGGCCGTGCCGCAGGTTGGAGCCGTGGCGCCCTTCTCCTCCCTGCCCGTCTACTGGCGGGTCTGCCTGATCAACGCGGCGGTGTTCCTGGTCGCCACGGTGATCCTGGTGCTGACCCCGACCAGCGTGGGCCCGGACATGTCGGTCGGGGAGATGGGCGTGCTGGCCCTCGGGCTGGGCGCGATCATGGTCGCCAACGCCCTGCTGCTCCGCAGCAGCCTGGTGCCCCTGGACCGGCTGGTCGCGCAGATGCAGCGGATGGACCTGCAGGGGCTCGGTGAGCGGCTGCCGGACACCCAGGACGGTTCGCTCCAGCCCCTGGTCACCAGCTTCAACGCCATGTCGTCCCGGCTGGAGCTCGAGCGCGCCGGCAGCAACGCCCGGGCGCTGGCCGCCCAGGAGGCCGAGCGGCACCGCATCGCCCAGGAGCTGCACGACGAGATCGGTCAGGGCCTGACCGTGGTGCTGCTCGGGTTGCAGCACGCCGTCACCGCGGCGCCGCCCGCGGTGGCCGAGGAGCTCCGGGCGGTGCAGGAGACGGCCCGGACGAGCCTGCACGAGGTCCGTGAGGTCGCCCGCCGGCTGCGGCCGGGGGTGCTGCAGGATCTCGGGCTGGTCAGCGCCCTCTCAGCCCTGGCCACGGACTTCTCCACCTCCACGGGCGGCGTCGTCGAGCGTCGCTTCGACGCCCACGTCCCGCCCCTGGACCAGGAGCAGGAGCTGGTCCTCTACCGGGTGGCGCAGGAGGCGCTGACCAACGCCGCCCGGCACGCCGACGCCCGCACCGTGCGGCTGCAGCTGGCCACCGACCGCGAGTCGGTGGAGCTGGTGGTGGCTGACGACGGCCGCGGTCTGGGCGACGCGCCGGAGGGCGCGGGCCTGCGGGGGATGCGGGAGCGGGCCCTGCTGGTGCACGGACGGCTCTCGGTCCGCTCCCCCGGCTCGGCCGGCGGGACCGAGGTCCGGCTGCGCGTGCCGGTCCGGGTGGAGGTGGAGGTGTGAGCGAGGACGTGCGGATCCTGCTGGCCGACGACCACGCGCTGGTCCGGCGTGGGGTGCGCCTCATCCTGGAGACGCGCCCCGGCACCCGTGTGGTGGCGGAGGCCGGTGACGGGGCGGAGGCGGTGGCGCTGGCCCGGCGGGAACGCGTGGACCTCGCCGTCCTCGACGTCTCCATGCCGCGCATGACGGGGCTGCAGGCCGCGCGCGAGCTGGCCCGCCTCGACCCGGCCCCCCGCATCCTCATGCTCTCCATGTACGACCACGACCAGTACTTCTACGAGTCGCTCCGCGCCGGCGCCTCGGGCTATGTGCTCAAGTCGGCCGCCGACCAGGACCTGCTGCAGGCTTGCGACGCCGCCCTGCGGGGGGAGCCCTTCCTCTACCCCGCGGCGATGGCGTCGCTGATGCGCAGCTACCTGGAGCAGGTCCGGCGCGGCGTCGAGCCCCGGGCCAACCCGCTGACCCCCCGCGAGGACGAGGTGCTCAAGCTGATCGCCGAGGGCCGCTCCTCACGCGAGATCGCCGAGGCGCTGACCATCAGCCCCAAGACGGTCGAGCACCACCGGGCCAACGTGTTGCACAAGCTGGGCATGCGCGACCGCACCGAGCTGACCCGCTACGCGATCCGGGCGGGCCTCATCGAGCCCTGACCTCGGCCTCGGACGCAGGCGGGGCCAGGGTGGTGCCGACCGCGAAGGCGTCGGCGACCGCGGTGTAGGAGCGGACCAGGTCGGGGAAGCCGGCCCGGAGCCGGGCATAGGCCTCCAGGTCGGCGGCGGACACCGCCACCGGGGTCGGGGCCGGCACCGGCCCGCGGAGGGCGGCCAGCGCGGACGGCAGGTCGGGCGCGCCGCCCAGGGCGTGCCACCCGAGCGCGCAGGCGCCGAGCGCGGTCCCACCCGCACCCGTCTCGACGAGCAACGGGCGCCCGAGCACGCCGGCCATGACGTTCTGCCACAGCACCGAGCGGAAGGTCCCGCCGGTCGCGCGGACCTCCCGGACCGGGCTGACCCGGTCGAGGGCGTCGGCGACCGTGGCCACCTGCAGGCAGACGCCTTCCACGGCCGCGCGCAGGAAGTGCTGCCGGGTGTGCCGGTGGCGGATGCCGAAGTAGGCCCCGGCGAGCTCGGGGTCCCAGACCGGAGCCCGCTCGCTCAACAGGTAGGGCAGCATGACCAGCCCGTCGCTCCCCGGCGGGGCCTCGGCGGCGAGCGCGAGCAGCTCGCGGTCCGCTGGGCCCGAACGCACCAGCTCGGCGGCGAAGGTGGCGCCGGCCCAGCGCAGGGCGATGCCCCCGTTGCTGATCGCGCCGCCCACGACCCACAGGTCCTCGGTCAGCGCGTAGCAGAACAGGGAGCCGGCCGGGTCGGCCTGCGGGCCCCGGACCGTCATCCGGACGGCTCCACTGGTGCCCAGCGACAGGCCGGCGACGCCGGGCTCGATGGCCCCCGTCCCCAGGTTGCCGAGGGGGCCGTCGGCGGCCCCGACGGCTACAGGGAGGCCGGCCGGCAGCCCGGTGCGGTGCGCGGCCTGCGGAGCCAGCGTGAGGACGGTGGTGGTCGGCAGCACCGGAGGCAGCTGCTCGCGGCGGACGCCGGCCACGGCGAGGGCGTCGTCGTCCCAGTCGCGGGCGACGCTGCCGAGCAGCCCAGTCGCCGAGGCGCTCGACAGCTCCGTCACCAGCTCCCCGGTCAGGTGCAGCAGCAGCAGGTCCTTCAACCCCGTCCACCAGCGCACGGTCCTCGCCAGGGCGGGCTCGTGGCGGGCGAACCAGCGCAGCTTCACCAGCGGACTCATCGGGTGCACAGGGGTGCCAGTACGCCGCAGCAGGCCGGCAGCCGCCCCGTCGACCCGCAGCTCCTGGGACTCGGCCACCGACCGGGCGTCCGCCCAGGTCACCAGCGGGGTCACCGGCTCCCGCCGCTCGTCCAGACCCAGCAGGGCGTGCTGGGCCGAGGAGACCGCGAGCCCGACCACCCGGGCCGCACCCAGCGCCGCGACGCACTCGGCCAGGGCGGCGTCCACCGCGGCCAGCACCACGGCCGGCTCCTGGACCTGCCAGCCGGGCCGGGGCTGGTGCAGCGGGTACTCCCGCTGTGCGGTGGCGAGCTGACCGCGCCCGGCGGTGGAGAAGGCCGCGACCTTGACCGCCGTGGTCCCCACGTCGAGGCCCAGCAGCACCGAGTCCCCGGCTCTCACGCGCCCGGCACCCGCAGCTCGGCGCGGCGCAACGGTGGACGGCCCGGGCGGCACCGCGCGGGCGCCGGTCCTCGCGTCGTCATCCATGCCGACACCCTGCCCTTGGTGCCTCCGGGCGGCAACACCGGGCCCGCCGCGCCGGCCTCGCTGCACGGTGCCTCACCCCACGGGGGGCGCGACGCCTGCCGCCGGCGGGAGGAGGTCGGTGCCGTCCGCCATCTCCTGCGACTTGCTGCTCAGCCGGACCGCGATCGAGCGCAGGAGTGCCGAGACCTCCATCAGCTGTTCCTCCGGGACGTCCACGAAGGCGGCCAGCAGCCAGTGGTGGCTGGACCGCACGACGTCGTGCCCCTTCGCCGTGAGGCGTACCAGCACGCGGCGGCGGTCGCTCGGGTGGGCGTAGCGCTCAGCGATCCCCCGCTTCTCGAGCCGGTCCACCAGGGCGGTCGAGGAGCCGCTGGTGATGCCCAGGTCGGTCGCGAGCTCGGTCTGGCCCCGGTCGCCGTGCACCGCGAGATAGCTCACCGCCTGCGTCTCCGTGACCCCCAGACCCACGCGGTCGGCGACCACGTGGCGGTAGCGCTCGCCGGCCAGGATCACGGCCCGCAGGCCGTGCACAGCCGCGTCCCGGGGGTCGGACTGGCTCATCGTGCTCCTTCGGCTCCAGTCCGCGAGGCGCGGCTGCTCGCGTCCAGGCTAGGCGATCCCTGGGCAACCAAGTAACTTGACAATGCGACTACTTGACCGTGAGTCAATCGGGTGACAGTCTCTGCGCGACGGATCCCTCAACGGCGAGGGAACGACGGTCATCGAGCGAGCCCGTCAGCTTCAGCAGAGCAGGCTGACGGGTGAACTCGCCCTCCCGCTCCCGCGTTTCGGCTCCCCTCAGCCGGGTAAGCGCCGATCCTCGAGCCGCGTCGACTTCCGGGAGCCGAAGATGCCCACTCACCCGTCCCGCCCCGCCCGCCTGGCCGCGGCTGCCGGCCGCGGCGCTCTCGCCGGTCTGGTGGGGGTCGCAGCGATGACGGCGGGGGAGAAGGTCGAGCAGACCCTCAGCCGCCGGCCGAGCTCCTACGTCCCCGGACGGGCTCTGCGCACCCTCGCGGGGCGACCCGTCGACGAGGACGAGCAGCCTTTCCTGTGGAACCACGCGATGCACTGGGGTACCGGCGCCCTCCTGGGGAGCCTGGCCGGGATCTGGGCCGTCGTGGGTCTGTGCGGTCCCCGGGCGCGGGTGGCCCACACGGCCGTCCGGCTGGCCTTCGACCAGACGGTGGAGAACGCGACGGGCGTCGGCGCCCCGCCCCGCACGTGGCCTCGGTCCGAGCAGGCGTTCGACCTGGTCCACAAGGCGGTCTACAGCACGGTCACCGGCCTCGTCGCCGAGCGGCTGGTCGCGCCGGAGCTGGAGTCCAGGCGGGGACGGACGAGCCACTGACCTGAGCGCAGGGTCTCCTGGTGACCCTCCGTAGGTTGGGACCACCATGACCTCCGCTGCGAGCACCCGTCCGTCCGCCCAGGTGGGAACCCAGCCGCTGACCTGGCGGGAGGGCGAGCCGGTGGCTGCGGTCGTCGACGAGCGGGACGCCGACGGCTACGCCGACCTGCGGACCTACGCCACGATCGGGGACGGGCGGACCGTCGGCCTCGTCGCGCGGGACGGCAGGATCGACTGGCTCCCCCTGCCCGACGTGCACAGCGCCGTCGCCTTCGGCGCTCTGCTGGACGCGGAGAACGGTGGCTACCTGGCCCTGCGTCCCGACGAGGAGTTCAGGGTCAGCCGCCGTTACCTCGAGGGCACCAACGTGCTCGAGACGACCTTCACCACCGCCAGCGGCGTCGCCCGCGTGACCGACTCCCTCAACACCGGGGTCGCGGGGCGGCTGCCCTGGGCGGAGCTGGCGCGGCGGGTGGACGGCGTCGAGGGGTCGGTTCGGCTCACGGGCCGCATCGTCCCCGGGACCTGCCTGAACTCGGCATCGCCCTGGATGCACGAGACCCCGCACGGCCGGGTGCTCCGGCTCGACGGGTTGATGATGGCCCCGCGCACGCTCGGGGACGCCGGCGTCGAGCTCGGCGACCGGGAGGTCACGGTCAGCTACGTCACCTCTCCCGGCTCCCGCCACCTGCTCGGCCTGGTGGCCACCGAGGAGGAGGCGCTCTTCCTGCCTCCACCGGAGGACCTGGACCGCGGCATCGACCGGACGATCGACAACTGGCAGCTCTGGTCACGGACGTTCGACTGGGACGGCCCCTGGGCGGCCGCGGTGGAGCGGAGCGCCCTGGTGCTCAAGCAGCTGATCTACGCCCCCACCGGCGCCCTGGCGGCGGCGGCCACGCCGGCGCTGCCGGAGTCCCTGGCCGGGGGGAAGAACTGGGACTACCGGTACGCCTGGATCCGAGACATGGCCTACTCCCTCACCGCCCTGTTCCGCTTCGGGGTGCGCGAGGAGACCCACGCCGCGATGAGCTGGCTGCTGCGCACGATGCGCCGTTTCGTCGACCAGCCGCAGGTCTTCTACACCTTGGACGGCGGCTTCCCCGAGGAGCAGCCCCTGTTCCACGACGTCCCCGGCTGGCGCGGCGTCGGCCCGGTGGTCAGCGGGAACGCGGCGAGCGAACAGCTGCAACTGGGCGTGTTCGGCGACATCTTCAGCATCGTGCAGCTCTACGTCGACCACGGCAACGTCCTGGACGACGCCACCGGCCGGCAGCTCGCGGTCATCGCCGACCGTGCCTGCGACAGCTGGCGCAGCCGGGACTCCGGGATGTGGGAGCTGCCCGACCTGCAGCACTACACGACCTCCAAGCTGGGCTGCTGGCAGGCCCTGCAGCAGGCCGCCCACCTCGCCGACATCGGTCAGGTGCCCGGCTCGCCGCAGCGCTGGCGCAGCGAGGCCGAGCTCATCCGCGCCTGGGTGGAGGAGAACAGCTGGTCGCCGCAGCGCGGGGCCTACGTCTGGTACCCCGGCAGCGACCGGCTGGACGCCTCGATCCTGCTGCACGCCATCAGCGGCTTCGACCGCGGCGAGCGCATGTCGTCGACGCTGGACGCGCTGCGCGAGGAGCTGGGCGAGGGACCGCACCTCTACCGCTACAGCGGGGCCGCCGAGGAGGAGGGGCTGTTCGTCGCCTGCTCGTACTGGATGGTGTCGGCCCTGCAGCTGGTCGGACGGGAGAGCGAGGCGCGGGCCCTGATGGAGGAGCTGATGAGCACCCCCAACGACGTCGGCCTGCTCGCGGAGATGGTGGAGCCCGGCTCGGGAGCCTTCCTCGGCAACCTGCCCCAGGGGCTGAGCCACCTCGCCCTGCTGAACGCCGCGATCACGCTCACGACCGGCACGCGCTGAGTCCCGGCCCGGGCCCGGCCGGTCGCCTAGGCTGGACCGGTGGGCAGGCGCCGCGGGACCGGACCGGTTGCGGGTACCGCCGCGGTCCCAGCCGCCGGGCCCCCGTGGTGGTCCCGGACCCGCTCACTGGTGTGGTCGGTGCTGGTGCGCACGCTCGGGGCGTGCCTGCGCTACCGGGTCACGGGACTGGCGGCCGAGGCCGCCTTCTTCGCCATCTTGTCCCTCCCCCCGCTGATCTTCGGCCTCGCCGGGGCCATCGGGTACGTGGCGCGTCGCTTCGACGTCCGCACGATCGCGGGCTTCCAGGACCAGGTGCTCGCCCTGGCTTCCCGGGTGCTGACCGAGGACGCCGTTACCGGCGTGATCGCCCCGACCCTGGACGACGTGCTCTCGGGCGGCCGCTTCGAGGTCATCTCGGTGGGCTTCCTCCTGGCGCTGTGGTCCGGCTCGCGGGCGCTCAACGTCTTCGTCGACACGATCACGATCATGTACGGCCTGGCCGGTCGCCGCAGCATCGTGCGCACCCGTGCCCTGTCGTTCAGCCTCTACGTCGCGTTCCTGCTGGTCGGCACCATCCTGGTGCCCCTGGTGCTGGCCGGCCCCGAGGTCGTCGACCGGCTGCTGCCGGCCCGGCTGCAGGTGCTCGGCGACCTCTACTGGCCCGTGGTGCTGCTCGGCTCGGTGTGCTTCCTGACCTCGCTCTACCACCTGTCGGTGCCGGTCCGCACCCGCTGGCGGGCCGATCTGCCCGGGGCCGTGCTCACCCTGGCGTTCTGGATCGGGGGGAGTGTGCTGCTTCGGCTCGCGCTCAGCGTCAGCACCGGCTCCACCTCGATCTACGGTCCGCTGGCCGCCCCTATCGCCGTCCTCATCTGGCTCTACCTCATCTCGATCGCTGTGCTCATCGGAGCCGCGTTCAACGCCGCGGTGGACGCGGTCTGGCCCGGCCTGTCCGGCATCCACGCCGGCGAGGCGGCGCCGGCCGACCCGGAGCTCCCACCGGCCCCGCTCACGCCGACCCGGATCGAGGCCGAGGAGGACCTGGCGCCCGAGCCGAAGCCAGCCATCTCTCGACCGGGCACGACGTCTCAAGATACGGACACTGTTCTCAGTCACTGAGAATTGGATTTGGTTGTGCGCACCGGAGCGCAGAGGCTTGGACCGTGTGCATCGCTCCGGAGTTCCCGCGCGCCCGGCCCCGGTCGAGGCCGCGCCAGGCTCCGGGCCTCCCCTCGGGGCTGACCGAGCGTCGTTACCTCGACCTCGGCCGCACCGAGTCGATGATCTGTCGTCGGCCCCGCCGCTGACCACCCGGCACCGCCCGAGTGCGACCCCCACCCAGGGTCGCCCGGGACCGCGTGCCGCCCACCGATCGAGGGACCCCATGAGCACTGACACCCCCACCAGCCCTCCGGCCCTGACCCGGACCGCCGGCGCCCGCCCGGCACCCAAGCCCCGCCGCACCAAGGGCGAGGGTCAGTGGGCGCTCGGCTACCGCGAGCCGCTCAACGCCAACGAGCAGTCGAAGAAGGATGACAACCCGCTCAACGTCCGGGCCCGGATCGAGAACATCTACGCCCACGGCGGCTTCGCCTCCATCGACCCGGGCGACCTGCGCGGCCGCTTCCGCTGGTTCGGTCTCTACACCCAGCGGCGCCCCGGCATCGACGGCGGCAAGACCGCCACCCTCGAGCCGTCGGAGCTCGACGACGAGTACTTCATGCTCCGGATCCGCATCGACGGCGGTGCTCTCAGCACCGAGCAGCTGCGGGTGATCGGCCAGATCTCGGTCGACTTCGCGCGCGGCACCGCCGACATCACCGACCGGCAGAACGTGCAGCTGCACTGGATCCGTGTCGAGGACGTCCCGGAGATCTGGCGCCGGCTCGAGGCCGTCGGGCTGAGCACCACCGAGGCCTGCGGCGACTGCCCGCGCGTGATCCTCGGCTCCCCGGTCGCCGGCATCGCCGCCGACGAGATCATCGACCCGACGCCGGCCATCGCCGACATCGTCGAGCGCTACATCGGGGACCCGCAGTACGCCAACCTGCCGCGGAAGTTCAAGACCGCCATCACCGGCCACCCGCTGCAGGACGTCGTCCCCGAGATCAACGACGTCGCCTTCGTGGGCGTCGTGCACCCCGAGCACGGCCCCGGCTACGACGTCTGGGTCGGCGGCGGGCTGTCCACCAACCCGATGCTGGCGCAGCGCATCGGTGCGTGGGTGCCCAGCGAGGAGGTCGCCGAGGTCTGGGCGGCGGTGTGCGCGGTCTTCCGCGACTACGGCTACCGCCGGCTGCGCACCCGCGCCCGCATCAAGTTCCTCGTCGCCGACTGGGGCGTGGAGAAGTTCCGGCAGGTCATGGAGACCGAGTACCTGCACCGTTCGCTGCTCGACGGCCCCGCGCCGGCGGTTCCCACCCGGTCCGGCGACCACGTCGGGGTCAACGAGCAGAAGGACGGCCGGTTCTTCGTCGGGCTGTCGGCGGCGGCCGGCCGGACCAACGGGACCAGCCTGCTGAAGCTCGCCGACGTCGCCGAGGCGCACGGCTCGTCGCGGATCAGGACGACGCCGATGCAGAAGCTCCTCGTCCTGGACGTGGAGGCCGACCGCGTGGAGTCGCTGACCGAGGCCACCGAGGCGCTGGGCTGGTCGGCCCGCCCGGACGCCTGGCGTCGTTCGGTGATGGCCTGCACCGGCATCGAGTTCTGCAAGCTGGCCATCGTCGAGACCAAGGCCCGGGCGGCGACCCTCATCGAGCAGCTGGAGGAGCGCCTGGGAGCGCTGGACTCCCCCATCACCGTCCACCTGAACGGCTGCCCCAACTCCTGCGCGCGGATCCAGACCGCCGACATCGGCCTCAAGGGCCAGCTGGTCCCCGGGCCGGCGGGCGACCAGGTCGAGGGGTTCCAGGTGCACCTCGGCGGCGGGCTGGGACTGGACGCCGGCTTCGGCCGCAAGCTCCGCGGCCACAAGGTCACCGCCGACGAGCTGCCCGACTACGTCGAGCGGGTCGCCCGGGCCTTCGTCGCCGACCGGACCGAGGGTGAGCGCTTCGCGCAGTGGGTGGCGCGCGCCGACGACGCGGTGCTGGTGTGACGGCCGCGGCGGGGAGCACCTCGACGGGCTCGGGACACAGCACCCGGCAGACGATCTCCTACTGCCCGTACTGCTCGGAGGAGACGCTCTTCCCCCGCGAGGAGGGCGGCTGGGAATGTCGGAGCTGCCTGCGAGCGTTCTCCGTCTCGTTCCTCGGGCTGGCTCCGAGGACGCGCGACACGCAGGAGGAGCGATGAGCACCACCCTGGACCTGTCCGACCTGGCCCTGGACGCGAACGCCGAGCTGGAGGGCGCGAGCGCCCTGGAGATCATGGGCTGGGCTGCTGACCGGTTCGGCGCCGGTCTGGTGGTCACCTCCTCGATGGCCGACACCGTGATGATCCACCTCGCCGAGCAGGTGCGGCCCGGCATCGACGTCGTCTTCCTGGACACCGGCTACCACTTCGTGGAGACCATCGGCACCCGGGACGCGGTCCGCGCGGTCCATGACGTGAACGTCATCGACGTGACCGCGGACCTGACCGTGGCCGAGCAGGACGCCCGCTACGGTAAGGACCTCTTCGCCACCGAGCCCGACCGCTGCTGCGCGATGCGCAAGGTCGCTCCGCTGAGCCGTGCCCTCGAGCCCTACGCGGCCTGGGCCACCGGCCTCCGGCGTGCCGACTCCGCCGCCCGGGCGCAGACCCCGGTGGTCTCCTGGGACGCCCGCCGGCACGTCATCAAGGTCGCCCCCATCGCCAGCTGGACCGATGCCGACGTCGCCGACTACATCGAGCGCAACTCGCTGATGGTCAACCCGCTGCTCGAGGACGGGTACTCCTCCATCGGCTGCGAGCCCTGCACCGTCCGCACCGCCGGGGGCGACGCCCGCGGTGGCCGCTGGGCCGGTCGGGCCAAGACCGAGTGCGGGATCCACCTGTGAGCGCCCCCGCCTCCACCGCCCCTGACGCGCGTTCCGGCCTCGGCGTCGGCGCCACCCTGTGGTTCACCGGGCTGCCCTCGGCCGGCAAGTCGACGATCGCCCACGCCCTGGCCAGCCGGCTGCGGGCCGAGGGCCGGCGGGTCCAGGTCCTCGACGGTGACGAGGTGCGCCCCCACCTGTCCGCCGGCCTCGGCTTCAGCCGGGCCGACCGTGACGTCAACGTCACCCGGATCGGCTGGGTCGCCGCGCTGCTCGCGGCCCACGGCGTGACGGTCCTCGTCCCCGTCATCGCCCCCTACGCCGCCGCCCGGCAGGCCGTGCGCCAGGCCCACGCGGAGGCCCAGGTGCCGTTCGCGGAGGTGTTCGTGTCCACCTCGCTCGCGGTCGCGGAGTCCCGCGACGTCAAGGGCCTGTACGCCAAGGCCCGCCAGGGCGAGATCAGCGGGATGACCGGCGTCGACGACCCCTACGAGGAACCCCGCAGCGCCGAGCTCGTGCTGGACACGGCGGTGGTCGACCTCGACACCTCCGTGGAGCTGGCCTCCGCGCTGCTGACGGCGATCCGGGAGGACCAGCCATGACCCAGACCCAGTCGACCGGGGCCGGCACCCGCGCCCCCCACCCGAGCACCGAGGTCCCGCGACGGACCCCCCTGGGGGTGCAGCCGCTGACCGAGCTCCAGGCCCTGGAGTCGGAGTCGATCCACATCTTCCGTGAGGTCGCCGCCACGTTCCGGTCCCCGGTGATGCTGTTCTCCGGCGGCAAGGACTCGGTGGTGATGCTGCACCTGGCCGCGAAGGCCTTCTGGCCGGCGCCGATCCCGTTCTCGCTGCTGCACGTCGACACCGGGCACAACTTCCCCGAGGTGCTGCGGTACCGCGACGAGGCCACCGCGTTCTACGGGGCCCAGCTCAAGGTCGCGTCGGTGCAGGACTACATCGACGACGGCCGGCTCCGCGAGCGCCCCGACGGCCAGCGCAACCCGCTCCAGACGGTCCCGCTGCTCGACGCCATCACCGAGGGCCGCCATGACGCCGTCTTCGGTGGTGGGCGCCGCGACGAGGAGCGGGCCCGGGCCAAGGAGCGCGTCTACTCGATGCGCGACGAGTTCGGCCAGTGGGAGCCGCGCAACCAGCGGCCCGAGCTGTGGTCGCTCTACAACGGCCGGCACCTTCCCGGCGAGCACGTCCGGGTGTTCCCGCTGTCGAACTGGACCGAGCTGGACATCTGGGACTACATCGAGGCCGAGGGCATCGCCCTGCCCTCGATCTACTACGCCCACGAGCGTGAGGTGGTCGAGCGGGACGGCATGTGGATCGCCCTGACCCCCGTCACCCCGGCCCGCGAGGGCGACGCCGTCGAGCGCCGCTCGGTCCGCTACCGCACGGTCGGCGACATGTCCTGCACCGCGGCCGTCCTCTCCTCCGCCACCACCGTCGCCGACGTGATCACCGAGGTCGGGCTGAGCCAGCTCACCGAGCGCGGTGCCACCCGGGCCGACGACCGGCTGAGCGAGGCAGCCATGGAGGACCGCAAGCGAGAGGGGTACTTCTGATGGTCACCGCCACCACCACCGCCACCGAGGCGGGCCGTCGTCCCGGTGCCGAGGCCGGCCACCGGCGCACCCTGCTGAGGCTGTCCACCGCCGGCTCCGTGGACGACGGCAAGTCCACCCTGGTCGGGCGGCTGCTCTTCGACACCAACTCCGTGCTCGTGGACACCCTGGATCACGTCGAGCAGGTGAGCCGGCGCAAGGGCCTGGCCACCGCCGACCTGGCCCTGCTGACCGACGGGCTGCGGGCCGAGCGCGAGCAGGGCATCACCATCGACGTCGCCTACCGCTACTTCCACACCCCGGCGCGGAAGTTCATCCTGGCCGACTGCCCCGGGCACGTGCAGTACACGCGTAACACCGTCACCGGCTCCTCGACCGCCGACGTGATCGTCCTGCTGGTCGACGCCCGCAAGGGTGTGGTCGAGCAGACCCGGCGCCATCTGGCCGTCGCCTCCCTGCTGCGGGTGCCGCACGTCGTGCTGGTGGTCAACAAGATCGACCTGGTGGACTACTCCCAGGAGGTCTTCACCCGGATCGCCACCGACTTCTCGGTGCTGGCCCGCAGCCTCGGCGTGCTCGACAGCCACTGCATCCCGGTCTCGGCGACCGAGGGCGACAACGTGGTGACCCGGTCGCGGCGGACGCCGTGGTACGAGGGACCGACCGTGCTCGGGTACCTGGAGACCGTCGACGTCACGAGGCTGGCCGTCGGGGCCGACCTGCGCTTCCCGGTCCAGCACGTCATCCGACCCCAGGGTGCGCCGCTGGCCCCGTGGGCGGCCTCCGCCCCGCCGGTGGACGCCGACTACCGCGGCTACGCCGGCAAGATCGAATCGGGCCGCGTGCAGGTCGGCGAGGAGGTCGTCGTCCTCCCCCGCGGCTCGCACGCCCGGGTGGTCGCCATCGACACCCCCGACGGGTCCCTGGAGTCGGCCGTGGCCGGTCAGTCGGTGACGCTCCGGCTGGACACCGACATCGACGTCTCCCGCGGCGACATCCTCGCCGGGACCGACGCCCCGCCCGCCCCGGTGCGCGAGCTGACCGGCACGGTCTGCTGGCTGGCCGAGCGCACCCTGACCGTCGGCGCCCGCGTCCTGGTCCAGCACGGCACCGCCCTGACCAAGGGCGTGGTCCGCTCCATCGACGGCGCGCTCGACCTGGCGTTCGACTCCGGGGGCGCGCCCCACTGGGAGCCGGCCACTCAGCTCGGCCTCAACGACATCGGTCGCGTCCGGGTGGCCCTGGCCACCCCGCTGCCTCTGGACTCCTACAAGGAGCACCGGGCCACCGGAGCGTTCATCCTCGTCGACGAGGCGGACGGCTGGACGCTCGGCGCCGGGATGGCGGGCAGCACGGCCATCCCGACCGGCGCGGGCCCCGGCTCGAGCCCCACCCCCACCGCCGCCAGGGTCGACGGCCTCCCACCGCAGAAGTAAGGAGGAGCACCCATGACTGCTCCTGCGCTCGTGCTCCTCGGCTACGGCAGCCACGACTCCCGGGTCGCCCAGGTGACCGGCCAGATCCGTGCCGCGCTGCTCGAGATCCGCCCGACCCTCCAGGTCGAGGTCGCCTACCTCGACCACGCCGCACCCAGCGCGCCTCAGGTGGTGGCCCAGCTGGCCCGGCGCGGGGTGGACGAGGTGGTCCTGGTGCCGCTCCTGCTCTCCGACGCCTTCCACTCCCAGGTGGAGGTCCCCGCCGCGGTCGCGGCCATCCAGGCCCAGCAGCCCGACGTCCGGGTGCTGGCGTCCCGGCCGATCGGGCCGGAGGCCAGCCTGCTCGCGGTCATCGACCGCCGGCTCCGCGACGCCCTGCGCTCCCGGCGGGTCGCCGAGCTGGACGGCTTGGTCTTCGCCGCCGCCGGCAGCACCGACGTCCGCAGCAACGCCATCGTCGCCCGGCGCGCCCGGCAGTGGGCCACCCACCACCGGCTCCCGCACGTCACCGCGTTCGCCACCGCGGCGGGACCGACGACGGCCGAGGCCATCCGCACCCTCCGCTCCCAGGGCCGCCGGCACATCGCCGTCGGCAGCTGGTTCCTGTCACCGGGGCTGCTCTTCAACCGGCAGACCGAGCTCGCCTATGAAGCCGGAGCGGTCGCCGTCTCCGAGCCCATGGGCGCTGAGCCGGAGATCGCCGAGGTGGCGCTGGTGCGCTACCTGGTCGCGGCCATGGAGCTCGTCGACCTGGACGCCCCGGCGGAGGAGGTCGGGACCAGCTCCCCGTTCGACGACCTCGACCTCGAGCCCCCGGTGCGCCACCTCTCCGTCGTCAGCGCGTGATTCTCGGGCTCGCGCTCGGTCGGGCCCTGGAGGTCCGGCTCTTCCTCCCTCCCGGTCAGGACGAAAAGCGTGTCCTGACCGGTCGCTCGTCCAGAGCGGACCAGGGTCCGACCTACCCGACGCTCGCCCGGCGTCGGCTCTCGTGCTCCTCAGGTCAGCGCGAGGCGGCGCTTTTCCGCTTTGACGTCGAAGTCGGCGGGTGGCCACTGCAGGCCGAGGGAGCGTAGGTGCTCGACGAGGAGCTGGGCGACCGCCCAGTTGCGGTACCACTTGCGGTCGGAGGGGATGACGAACCAGGGCGCGACCTGGGTGCTGCACCGCTGCAGCACGGCCTCGTAGGCCTCCGCGTAGGCCAGCCACTTGGCGCGCTCGTCGACGTCGCCGGGATTGTACTTCCAGAACTTGGTGGGGTCGTCGAGGCGCGCAGCCAGCCGCTCCTTCTGGGTGGCCGAGGAGATGTGGAGGAAGCACTTGATGACGACGGTGCCGGCGGCCACCAGACCCGCCTCCCAGGCGTTGATCTCCTCGTACCGCCCGCTCCAGACCTCCTCCTCCACCAGCCGGTTCACCCGGACGGTCAGCACGTCCTCGTAGTGGGAGCGGTCGAAGACCCCGATCATCCCCGGCGGCGGCAGCTCCCGCTCGACCCGCCACAGGTACGGGTGGCGTCGCTCCTCGGGCGTCGGCGCCTTGAAGGCCTTGATCCGCACGCCCTGCGGGTCGACCATCCCGATCGCGTGGCGCAGCACCCCGCCCTTGCCGGCGGTGTCCATGCCCTGCAGGACCAGCAGGACCGGGCGCGCGGTCGGCAGGCCTGCCCGCCCCGCGGCGTACAGCCGCTCCTGCAGCTCCGACAGCTCCGGCTCCAGCGCAGCCGTGCGGGCGGCGGCGTCGGCCTTGGCCCCGGCGAACCCGGTGGTGGCCGCCGGGTCCAGGGCGCCGAGGTCGACAGGTCCGGCGGGCAGCCGGAGCAGCTCGGTCAGCGGCTGCGCGACGGGGACCGGCTCCTGGGGCTTGCTCTTCTTGACCATGCCGCGATTGTGCCCCGACGCCGGCCGCGTTGGGGACGAACGGCGAGCTCGCCCGGCTGTGTCAGCATGAGCCGTGACCCGCCCCGCGCTGCAGCTCATCTTCGACCGCACCGGCCGGGCGGTCGGGGTCGACCTCGACGACGACGCCCTGCTCGAGCTCTACCGCTACCCCGACGACGGCCGGCGGCGGCTGCGGACCAACTTCATCTCCTCCCTCGACGGCTCCGTCCAGGGCGCCGACGGGCGCTCCGGCGGTCTGGCCACCCCCAGTGACCAGCACGTCTTCGCCCTGCACCGGGCCCTGGCCGACGCCGTCGTCGTCGGGGCCAGCACCGTCCGGGCGGAGGGCTACCGGGCCGTCGACCTGCAGCCCTGGCAGAGCGACCTGCGGGCGTCACTGGGACTGGCCCCGTTCCCCGCCCTGGTCGTGGTGACGGCCAGCGCGCGGCTGGATCCGGCGATGGCCCACCCCGCCGACGCCGAGGGGGGTCCCGTGGTGGTGCTGACCGCGCCCGGCCGCTCCGACGCCGAGCTCGCCCCCCTGCGGGACGCCGGGATCGAGGTGCGCGAGCAGGGCGAGGGGCTCGGTCTCGCCGGGGCACTGGACCGGCTGGCCGGCGAGGGGTGGCCACGGCTGCTCTGCGAGGGCGGCCCCGCCCTGCACCGGGCGCTGCTGGCGGAGGGGTTGGTCGACGAGCTCTCGCTGACCCTCGCCCCGGTCGTCGTCGGCGGGGACGGCCTGCGCTCGACGAGGGGCGCCGGTCTCGCCGGCCCCCCGGCGTTCGACCTGGCCTTCGCGCTGCACGCCGAGGACGGGACCCTGTTCACCAGCTACCGCTCGCGCCCCGCCGGGACGATCCAGGCCGACGAGCCGGCAACGGTTCTGGCCAGCTGAGGGCGCGGTCGCGCAGGAGTCCCCTGGACGAGCGGGTCAGGGACGGTTCTCGTGCCACCAGCGAGCCAGCTCCGGGTCGCTGGTGAGGCCGGTGCGCTCGTCGTAGCTGGGGTTGCGGGCCAGGATCTGCTGCAGCCGCTCCCGCTCGGCGACCGGTGCCCACCACCCAGGTTGCGCGGTCTGCCGCAGCCAGCGGCGCTCGACCTGCAGGCTCGTGCCGAACACCATCGCGACCAGCAGGACCGTGACCGCAGCCATCAGCCAGGAGATGTCCAACATGAGTGGTGCCTTCCTCAGAACGTGGCGCAGGGGATCGAACACCCCTCCGCGACGCATTACACCAAGGTTCCAGTCAGTCGTCCGGGGAACTGGGCGCTATGTCCGCTTCTGGCCGTGTCATCAACCGGACACTGCCCGACAGTCACTTCTCAGTCCATCTGCTCCAGGGCCCGGGTGTCCGCCGTCATCCGGCTCGGCTGCACCCGCGCCGGCTCCCCGGGCATCTTGGGGTGGTCGGGTGGGTAGGGCATCTCGGCGCCGCCGTACCGTCCCGTGCCCAGGTCGCGCACATCCCGCTCGTACATCTCCAGAGCCAGCCGGAGGTCACCCCGCTCGGCGGTGTAGAAGGGGCTCCACGCATCTCCCAGCTCCTCGAACCGGGCGAGCATGCTGGGGATGGTGAAGTCCTCGGGCTGGGCCAGCGGCAGCTCGGCCCAGGTCAACGGCGCCGAGACCAGGGCCTGCGTGGTCGGCCGGATGGAGTAGGCCGAGGCGATGGTCCGGTCCCGCGCCATCTGGTTGAAGTCCACGAACACCCGCTCCCCGCGCTCCTCCTTCCACCAGTTGACGGTGACGTGGTCGGGCATCCGCCGCGCCAGCTCGCGGCCCAGCGCGATCACGGCGTGCCGGGCCTCGACGAACCCGTAGGTGGCCTGGACGGGGACGAACACGTGCACGCCGCGGCCTCCGCTGGTCTTGCAGAAGCCCGTGAGACCGGCGTCGGCGAGGACCTGGCGCAGCTCCAGGGCGGCCCGGACGGCGTCGGAGAAGTCGGTACCCGGCTGGGGGTCGAGGTCGATCCGCAGCTGGTCCACCAGGTCCGGGTCGGAGCGGCGCACCGGCCACGGGTGGTACCGCAGCGTCCCGAGGTTGGCCATCCAGGCGATCGTCGCCAGCTCGGTCACGCAGACCTGCTGGGCCGTGCGGCCCGAGGGGAAGGTGACCTCCGCGGTCTCCACCCACTCCGGCATGCCCTTGGCGGGCGCCCGCTTCTGGTAGAACGCGTCGTGGTTCGCCTCGGCCCGCGTGCTCAGGGTGAGCCCGGGACGGTAGCCGCCGGGCCAGCGCTCCATGGTGACGGGGCGGTCGCGCAGGGCGTCGAGAAGGCCCTCCCCGACGGCTAGCACGTAGCCGACCACATCCCGCTTGGTCAGCCCGACCTCGGGGAAGTACAGCTTGTCCGGGCTGGTCAGCCGCACGGTCCGGTTGCCGACCGGGAGGTCGATCGCAGGGGTGGCCGCCATGGCCGGGAGCATAGCGACGGGCGCGGAACATCCCGGGCCGCGGTCCGGTTGAGCAGGAGGACATCGTTGAGCAGGCAGGACACCGAGGAGGACCATGACTGACATGACCAGTGACCAGACCGCCGCAGGCCCCGCCGCGTCGGTGGGCAAGATCGTCAAGTCCGAGGACGAGTGGCGCCGGCAGCTCAGCCGCGCCGAGTACAAGGTCCTGCGCGAGGCCGGGACCGAGCGCGCCTTCACCGGGGAGTACACCGACACCAAGACCGAGGGCATCTACTCCTGTCGGGCCTGCGGCACGGAGCTGTTTCGCAGCGAGACCAAATTCGACTCCCACTGCGGGTGGCCATCGTTCTACGCGCCCCTGGAGGGCCGGGTCCGCTACATCGAGGACCGGACGCTGGGCATGAAGCGGGTGGAGGTGCGCTGCACCGCCTGCGACTCCCACCTGGGTCACGTGTTCGACGACGGCTACGGCACCCCGACCGGCCAGCGCTACTGCATCAACTCCATCAGCATGCGGCTCACCCCGACCAGCAGCTGAGCCCGGTCGCGCCGGGCACCGATCGGTAGGCCTGACCTCAGGAGGCTCCGGGAAGCCGGGGCGGGGAGGTGGTGCTGCGGAGCACCAGCTCGGCCGGCACCACCATGTCCTCTCGAGGCAGCCGAGGGTCCTGGATCCGTGCAACCAGCTGCGTCATAGCGTGACCGGCCATGGCGGCGGTGTCCTGCCGCACGGTCGTGAGCGCGACGCCCGGGACGCGCGCGAGCCGGCTGTCGTCGAAGCCAACCACGGAGAGGTCCTGCGGCACCCGGACCCCCGCGGCGCGCAGGGCGGCGATCACGCCCACAGCGCTGTGGTCGTTGAAGACCATGGCCGCCGTCGGCGCCGTCTCGGGGCCGGCGCGTCCGAGGCGGTCGACGAGCTGCCGGCCCACCCTCAACCCGGCTTCCTCCGTGTCGCCGCCCGGCAGCTCCTCGAACTCCAGCCCGTGGCCCTCCACGGTTGAACGGAAGCCTCTCCGCCGCTCGGCGGCACCCGGGGACCGGCCGCCGCTGAGGTGGACCAGCCTGCGGTGCCCCAGACCCAGGAGGTGCTCGGTCGCGGCGCGGGCTCCCCCGAGGTCGTCGGTGCGGACCACTCCGACCCCGGGTCGAGAGACTGAGCGGAAGAGGAGGACGGTGGGGACCGAACGAGCGGTCTGCTCGAGGTCCCGAGGGCGGCTCCCCGAGCCGATGAGCACGACTCCCTCGCACCGGTAGGCCAGCAGCGTCGAGACGGCGGCCTCCTCCGACCGCGTGCTGCCGTGCCCGCTGAGGACCAGGTTCAGACCGACCCGCTCGGCAGCCTGGTAGAGATGCTCGACGGTGGTGCCGTGGAAGTCCTGGGCCAGGGAGTACGAGACCCCGATGATGCCGGTGTGCTTACGGCTCAGCAGCTGCGCGCGCCGGTCCGGCACGTAGCCGATCTCGGCCGCCACCGCCCGGACGTGGTCGCGGTTCTCCTGGCTGGCTCCGGGCTGGTCGCGGAACACGATCCCCACCAGGGCGCGGGAGACACCCGCCCGGCGAGCGACGTCGGACTGGGTCGGGTGGCCACGCTCCGACCCCGGCCCCTCCGCTGTCCCCACCGGTCCCACCGTAGTGACCTCCTCATTTGACGGGACTGCTCTTCGCCTCCAGACTAGTGCGCGCTAGCCTAGCGCGCGCTAGGGGCAGGAGGGCGACGTGGACCACCGCAGCGTGAAGATCGGGCTGATCGGAGCAGGCCGGATCGGCAGCTCGCACGCGCGGGTGATCGCCGAGCGGGTGCCGGGCGCACGGCTGGTGGCGGTCTGCGACCCCCGACCCGAGGCAGCGGAGTCGCTGGCGTCCCGGTTCGGCGCGCGACCGGCGGGAGACCCGGCGCAGCTGTTCACCGACCCCGAGGTCGAGGCGGTGGTGATCGCCGCCTCGTCGACGGCGCACGCCGAGCTGGTCACCGCGGCCGCGGCCGCCGGCAAGGCGGTGTTCTGCGAGAAGCCTGCGGCGATGACGCTGGCCGAGGCCGACCAGTCGCTGGCAGCGGTCGAGGCCGCAGGAGTGCCGTTCCAGGTGGGGTTCAACCGCCGGTTCAGCGCGGACTTCCAGGCCGCGCAGTCGGTGATCGCGGACGGCGGGATCGGCACGCCGCAGCTGCTGCGGTCCCTGACCCGGGACCCGGGCCTGGCCAACCCCGGCGCGGTGCCGCCGTGGACCATCTTCACCCAGACCCTGATCCACGACTTCGACACGTTGAACTGGTTCAACCGCGGCTCGGAGCCGGTGGAGGTCTACGCGAGCGCCGACGCCCTGGTGGCTCCAGAGCACAAGGCTGGGGGCCTGCTCGACACCGCCGTGGTCGTCGTCACCTACGACAACGGCGCCCGGGCCGTGGCCGAGGCGAGCTTCTCCGCCAGCTACGGCTACGACGTGCGCGGTGAGGTGTTCGGGTCGGCGGGCATGGTCACGGTCGGTGACGGCCGACGCACCGCGATGGTGCTGCGTGACCGGCACGGGCTCCACCAGCAGACCGCCCGCAGCGACGTCGAGCTGCTGCTCGACGCCTACACCGCGGAGTTCGTCGAGTTCGTCAGCGCCGTGCGGGAGGAGCGCGAGCCCTCGGTGACCGGCCACGACGCCCGTCGGGCGCTGGCCGTCGCCCTCGCCTGCATCGACTCCTTCACCCAGCACGCGCCCGTGGCCATCACGAGCGCCGGGGTCGCACGGTGAGCACCGGTTTCCGCCTGGCCGCCTGCGCCGAGATGGTCTTCCCCGAACTCCCGGTCCTGGAGCGGGTCCGCCGGATCGATGCCCTCGGCTTCGAGGTCGAGATCTGGGACTGGACCCATCACGACATCGACGCGCTGGCCGCCACCGGCGCCACCTTCTCCTCCATGACGGGCTACGTGACGGGCGACCTCCTCGACGATGCCGACGAGCTCCTGGAGACGGCTCGCGCCTCGGTACCCGTCGCGCACCGGCTCGGGATCCCCCGGCTGAACCTGCACGGCACCGGGCTCGACGACCGCGGCCTCCCCGTCCGGCCCGCTTCCACGGTGACCGGGGCCATGTGGCTGCGCGCGGCCCGGACCCTGGAGAGGCTTGCTGACCTCGGGGCGGAAGCCGACGTCGTCTTCTGCCTGGAGAACCTCAACACCGCCGTCGACCACCCGGGGACGCCCTTCGCGCGCGCCGAGGACACCCTCGCCCTCGTGCAGGCCGTCGACCACCCGCACCTGCGGCTGATGCTCGACCTCTACCACGCCCAGATCGGCGAGGGGAACCTCATCGAGCTCGTCCGCCGCGCTGCGCCCTACATCGGGGAGGTCCAGGTCGCCGACGTGCCTGGTCGCTGCGAGCCGGGCACCGGGGAGATCAACTACCCGGCGCTCGCCCGGGCGCTCTGGGACGTCGGGTACCGCGGGACCGTCGGCCTGGAGGCCTTCGCGTCGGCGTCGAGCGAGCAGGCCCTGACGCGGTTCCGGGAGGCCTTCACCCTCGCGGCCGACCGCTGAGCGCGCCGGCTCGCTCGCCCCTCCGGGCTCGGGCTCACCAGAGCGCGACGATGTCGGCGAGCTCGCGGCGGCGTCCGGTGTAGAACGGCACCTCCTCGCGGGTGTGCCGACGCGCCTCCGCCGCGCGCAGCGCCCGCATCAGGTCGACGATGCGGTGCAGCTCGGCGGCCTCGAAGGCCAGCATCCACTCGTAGTCACCGAGGGCGAACGACGACACCGTGTTGGCCCGGACGTCGGGGTAGGGCCGGGCCAGCATGCCGTGCTCGGCCAGCATCGTGCGGCGCTCCTGCTCGGGGAGCAGGTACCACTCGTAGGAGCGGACAAAGGGGTAGACGCACAGGTAGCCCTGCGCCTCCTCCTCGGCCATGAAGGCGGGGATGTGGCCCTTGTTGAACTCGGCCGGGCGGTGCAGCGCCAGCTGGGACCAGACCGGCTCCAGGTGCCGGCCCAGCTCGGAGCGACGCAGCGCGTGGTAGGCCTCCTGCAGGGTGTCGGCGCTCGGCGCGTGCCACCACACCATCAGGTCGGCGTCGGCCCGCAACCCGGCCACGTCGTACCAGCCCCGGATCACCAGGTCGGCCCCCTCTGTGGCCTTTTGCACCGCCTGCAGGGCGTCCGCAGCACTGGCGCCGGCCGGCTCGGCGGGGGTGCCGGTCCGCCGGAACACCGACCACATCGTGTACCGGATGGTGTCGTTGATCTCGCGCGCCTTCATCGCTGCTGCTCCTGTCGTCGTGCTGCTGTGCTGAGGATCTGAGGTTGATCATGGTCGCCCGCACCAAGATCACCGATGATCTTGCTCGCGGCGGTGTGCGCGGAGGCCAGGCAGGCGGCGATGCCGACCCCGTCCAGCGCCGCGCCGGCCAGGGCCAGACCCGGCGTCGCCGTGGTCTGGGCGCGGAGGTCGGCCACCAGGGCGGCGTGCCCGACGCGGTACTGGGGCAGCGCCCCACCCCAGCGGGTGAGCCTGCGCTGCAGGACCTCGACACCCTCCCAGCCCGGCAGGGTGCCGAGCTCGGCGACGGTGCGGTCCAGCAGCGGCTCGTCGGGAACCTGCAGCACCTCGGCCTCCCCGGCCCGGCCGATGCTGGCCCGCACCACGGCGACGCCCGGTCCCCAGGCCCGTTCGGCCCGCTCACGCACCCAGGCCCACTTGACCGAGGAGTGCGTCAGCGCCTTGACGCTCGCCAGCTCGCCCGGCGGGATCAGCAGCCCGGAGTGGTCGGTCTCGAGCCCGCGCACCACCAGCGTCACCACCGCGACCGAGGCGTAGGGGATCGCGGCGTAGGCCCCTGCGCCGGCCAGGATCCCGGTCGTCAGCCGTCCCGCCGGCCCGGCCGGCGTGGCCACCACCACGCCGTCCACCTCCAGCAGCTCCGGCACCGCTCCCACGTCCAGCTGCCAGCGCCGGCCCGCGGCCCGCAGTCCCCGCACCACCGCGCCGATGCGCAGGTCGGCGCCGCGGGCGGTGAGGTCCTCCACGAGCGCCCGCACCAGGGTGCTCACCCCGCCGGCCAGACCGGCGAACACCGGGGCGCCGCTGGGCGGCCGGAGCGCGGCGCGCGCGTGGCCGAGCAGCGACCCACCCTCTCGGGCGCGGGCGAACAGGTCCGGCATCACCGCGGCGAAGGAGAGGTCACGGGACCGTCCGGCGTACACCCCACCCAGGAGCGGCTCGAGCAGCCGGTCGGTCACCTCCGGCCCGAAGCGCTCCTCCACGTAGGCCCCGACGGCGACGTCGCCGGGCAGCGGCGGCGCCGCGCGCTCCGGCTCGCCGCGGGCGAAGGCCAGGGCGCGCGGCGAGAGCAGCTCAGCCAGCGACTCGACGTCGACCGGCACGCCCTGCAGGGACGGCGGCATGGCGTGCAGGCGGCCGCCGACCAGCAGCTGCGGCCTGGCCGCCGTGGGGTGGACGCGCTGCTCCCTCAGACCGAGGGCGTCGATCAGGGCCAGCGCCTCCGGGCGCCGGGCCAGCACGGACTCGGCTCCCGTGTCGAGGCCGACCTCGTCGATGACGGTATGGTCCAGCTTGCCGCCCCAGCGACCGCCCTGCTCCACCACGGTGACCTCCGCGCCGGCCAGCAGCAGCGATCGGGCCACGGCCAGGCCGGTGATGCCGCCGCCGACGACGGCGACGGAGGTCACGGGCGACCGGCCGCCACCAGGCCGGCCTGCGCGCGGGCCAACTGCTCCTGCGTGAGCTGCTCCCGGGCGGACGCCCGCAGTTGCGGGCCCTCGCTCTGCACCAGCTCCACGACCCGGGCGAGCACCGCCGGGTCGGTGTCCGGCGGGACCCCGTGGCCCAGGTTGAACACGTGGCCGGGGGCCGCGGCACCGGAGCGGACGACCTCGCGCACCCGCTCGGCCAGCACCGGCCACGGAGCGCCCAGCAGAGCCGGGTCGAGGTTGCCCTGGACGGCGAAGCCCGGGCCGATCCGCCGGCTGGCCTCGGCGAGCGGGACCCGCCAGTCGACCCCGACGACGTCGGCGCCGGCGGCGCCCATCGCGCTCAGCAGCTCACCGGTCCCCACGCCGAAGTGGATGCGGGGGACTCCACGGTCCGCGACCCGCTCCAGCACGCGGGCGGAGTAGGGCTGGGCGTAACGCGCGTAGTCGGCCGCCGACAGGCTGCCGGCCCAGGAGTCGAACAGCTGGACCGCGCTCGCCCCGGCGTCGATCTGCACCTCGAGGAAGGCGCCCGCGATGTCGGCCAGCGCGGTGCAGAGCCGGTCCCACAGGTCCGGTCGGCCGACCATCATCGCCTTGGTCCGGGCGTAGTCCTTGCTCGGGCCGCCCTCCACCAGGTAGCTGGCCAGGGTGAACGGGGCGCCGGCGAAGCCGATGAGCGGGGTCCCGCCCAGCTCGGCGACCAGCAGCTCCACCGCCCGCGTCACGTAGGAGACGTCATCGGGCTGCAGCGGTCGCAGGGCGTCGAGGTCGGCCTCCTCGCGGACCGGGGCACCCATGACGGGTCCCCGACCCGGCACGATGTCCAGGTCGACGCCGACCGCCTTGAGCGGGACCATGATGTCGGAGTAGAAGATGGCCGCGTCCACGCCGTAGCGGCGGACGGGCTGCAGGGTGATCTCGGCGACCAGCTCGGGCTGCATGCAGCTGGTGAGCATGGGGATCCCCGCCCGCACCTGCTTGTACTCCGGCAGCGACCGTCCAGCCTGGCGCATGAACCACACCGGCACCCTGTCCTGCAGCTGGTCACGCCGGCAGGCGTGGACGAAGGCCGAGTCGGCCGGGGTCGGCGCGACGGGTGCGGCGGGGGTGGACACGCGCCCATCGTTTCACGGGCGCGGTAACCGGCGCGTCGGAGGCGAGGTGGCCGAGCAGCGCGGCTTAGGCTCCTGGGGTGGCAGCCAGAAGCGACACCGCTCCTGCCCCGGACGCTTTCCGGCGGGCCGTGCAGGACCTGTTGTCCGCGCCCTGGCGTCCCGAGCTCGAGGTCGACGAGATGCCGGCCCCGCAGCGCATCGCCCCGTTCTCGGCAGCCGTCAGCGCGGACGTGCTCGTGGGCGGGGAGGAGGTCGGCAGCGGACGGCTGGTCCTGCTGCACGACCCGGCCGGGAACGCAGCCTGGCAGGGCACCTTCCGCTGCGTGACCTTCGCCCGCGCCGACGTCGACCCCGAGATGGTGAGCGACCCCCTGCTGGCCCGCGTGGGCTGGTCGTGGCTGCTCGACGCCCTGGCCGCTCACGGGGCAGCGTTCGAGGCGCCGAGCGGCACGGTCACCTCAGTGGCCAGCGAGTCCTTCGGCGGCATGGCCGAGGACCCGCCCCGGGCCGAGATCGAGGTCCGGGCCTCCTGGACCCCGCTCCTGGTGGACGGGGTGGGCCTGACCCCGCACGTGGCCGCCTGGTCGGAGCTACTGTGTACGACGGCAGGTCTGCCGCCGCTGCCCGAGGGCGTCGTGCCTCTGCCGTCCCGTCGCACCCCGCCGAGCCGAAACCCACGACGACGTTGACCCCAGCCGATCCCCCGACCACTGCCACCGGGACCACCGACGAAGGCGTGGAGTCCGTCGAGCCCGAGGTCCCCCTCCTGACGGAGCCGGCTGACGGGGTGCCCGAGGTCGTCGAGACCCCCGAGGCGCTCGAGGAGACCATCGCGGCCCTCGTCGCCGGGTCTGGTCCCCTGGCCGTCGACGCCGAACGGGCGCACGGCTTCCGCTACAGCCAGCGCGCCTACCTCATCCAGCTCCGTCGCGCCGGTGCGGGCACCCACCTCGTCGACCCCATCGCCTTCGGCGCCCCGGCCGACCTGTCGGTCCTGGGGGACGCCCTGGCGGGGACGGAGTGGGTCGTGCACGCGGCCAGCCAGGACCTGCCCTGCCTGTTCGAGGTGGGGCTGGTCCCCCGCACGCTCTTCGACACCGAGCTGGCCGCCCGGCTGCTCGGCTACCCCCGGGTCGCCCTCGGCACGATGATCGAGGAGTTCTTCGGCGTCCGGCTGCTCAAGGAGCACTCGGCCTCGGACTGGTCGACCCGCCCGCTGCCCCCCGCCTGGCTGACCTACGCCGCCCTCGACGTCGAGCTGCTGGTGGAGCTGCGCGACAAGCTGGCCGACGAGCTGGTGCGCACCGGCAAGGACGACTGGGCGCGGCAGGAGTTCGCGGCCCTGGTCGCCGGCGCCAGCACGGCGCGCGAGGAGCGCACCGACCCGTGGCGGCGGACCTCGGGCATCCACCGGGTGCGGACCCGACGCGGCCTCGGCTACGTCGCCGGCCTGTGGTACGCCCGCGACGACATCGCCCGGGACCTGGACCGGGCCCCCGGCAAGATCCTCCCCGATGCGGCGATCAGCGAGATCGCCGCGATCCCGACCCCCAGCCGGGCTTCCCTGCGGCACATCCCGGCGTTCAGCCGCCGCCAGGCCAGGCGGTACGAGTCCACCTGGGTCGAGGTCCTGGAGACGGTGGCGCGGGGGGAGGACGCCGGTCTGCCCCCGCTGCACGTCCCCAACGACGGCCCGCCGCAACCGCGCCTGTGGGCGGCCCGGGACCCCGAGGCCGCGGCCCGGCTCACCGCGGTCCGCGAGGCTCTGAGCGGCAAGGCGGCCGAGCTCGGGCTGCCGGTGGAGAACCTGCTGACGCCCGAGCACGTCCGCAGACTGACCTGGCGGCCGCCGCGGCCGGTGACGCAGGAGAGCGTCGGCGCCGCGCTCGCCGCACTGGGCGCCCGCGCCTGGCAGCGGGAGCTGACGGTGCCGCTGATCACCAAGGCGCTGCAGCAGGCCGCTCCCGTCGACCCGACGCCCGGTGCCGCCTCTCCGGCCGCGGACACCTGAGCGGCCGTTTCCGTACGATGTGGGCCATGCCGCCCGCAGCCCGTCAGGTCGTCTTCGTCGACGGCGTCCGCACCCCCTTCGGGAAGGCCGGGTCCCTCTACGCCGAGACCCGGGCCGACGACCTGGTGGTGAACTGCATCCGCGAGCTGATGCGCCGCCACCCCGGGCTGCCTCCCGAGCGCGTCGACGAGGTGGCCGTGGCCGCAACCACGCAGACCGGTGACCAGGGCCTGACCATCGGGCGGACCGCGGCGCTGCTCGCCGGGCTGCCGAAGTCGGTTCCCGGCTTCGCCATCGACCGGATGTGCGCCGGCGCGATGACCGCCGTGACCACGACCGCCTCCGGCATCGCCTTCGGCGCCTACGACGTCGTGGTGGCCGGTGGGGTCGAGCACATGGGCCACCACCCGATGGGCCAGGGCATCGACCCGAACCCCCGGATCGTGGCCGAGAAGCTGGTCGACCAGTCGGCCCTGGTGATGGGCGCCACGGCGGAGAACCTGCACGACCGCTACCCGGCCATCACCCGCGAACGGGCCGACGCCTTCGCGGCGATGAGCCAGCAGCGGGTGGCCCGGGCCTACGCCGACGGCGTCATCCAGGAGTCGCTGGTCCCGGTGGCCACCCGTAGCACCACTCTGGGCTGGGGTCTGGCCACCGCCGACGAGCCGCCCCGGCCCGCCACCACGACCGAGGGCCTGGCCGCCCTGCGGACCCCGTTCCGGCCGCACGGACGGGTCACGGCGGGCAACGCCGCCGGCTTGAACGACGGAGCCACCGCAGCCCTGCTCGCCGCCGAGGACGTGGCCGCCGAGCTGGGCCTGCCCGTCGCCATGCGTCTGGTCGGCTTCGCCTTCGCCGGCGTCGACCCGGAGGTGATGGGCGTGGGACCCATCCCGGCCACCGAGAAGGCGCTGGCCCGGGCCGGGCTGAGCATCGACGACATCGGGGCCTTCGAGATCAACGAGGCCTTCGCCGTCCAGGTGCTGGCCTTCCTCGACCACTTCGGCCTCGACGCCGAGGACCCCCGGGTCAACCCCTACGGCGGCGCCATCGCGCTCGGTCACCCGCTGGCCAGCTCGGGCATCCGGCTGATGATCCACCTCGCCCGCCAGTTCCGGGAGCGACCTGCGGTGCGCTACGGCGTCACCACGATGTGCATCGGGCTGGGCATGGGCGGCACGGTCATCTGGGAGAACCCGAGCTTCCCCGGCGCGCAGCGGTGATGGAGGCCGCCGAGCTGGAGGCGTTGATCGCCGGGGCCGCCCAGCTCAGCGAGCGGGAGGTGGTGACCTCCGCGCTCAGCCGCGACGTCCGGCTGCCCCACGACGGGCGGACCCTGGTCCTGATCACCCTGGACAACGGCCAGGACCACACCCGCCCGAACACCCTCGGACCCCGGGGGCTGGGCGCCCTGAACGCGGCGCTGGACGCGGCGACCGCGCGGGAGGACGTCGCCGCCATCGCCGTCACCGGCAAGCCGTACCTCTTCGCGGCCGGCGCCGACCTCAACGGGCTGCCCGCGATCACCGCGCGGGAGCAGGCGCTGGCCATCGCCCGCATCGGGCACGCGGTCTTCGACAAGCTGCACCGGGCAGCGCAGCCGACCTTCGCGTTCCTCAACGGGCTCGCCCTGGGCGGCGGCCTGGAGGTGGCGCTGCACTGCGACTTCCGCACGGTCTCGAGCGCGGCGGCCGGCATCGCCCTGCCCGAGTGCTTCCTCGGCATGGTCCCCGGCTGGGGCGGGGCCTACCTGCTGCCCAACCTCGTCGGGGCCGACCGCGCGGTCCAGGTGATCGTGGAGAACGCCCTCAGCTCCAACCGGATGCTCACCGGCCCCCAGGCCGCTCGGCTGGGGCTCGCCGACGCGCTCTTCGAGGGCGCGGACTTCCTCGAGCGCTCCCTCGACTGGGCCGGCCGGGTCCTGGCGGGCACCACGGTGGTGCAGCGACCCGAGGTCGACCGCGGCGAGGCCTGGGACGCCGCGGTGGCCCGCGGTCGGGCTTTCGCCGACGCCAAGGTCGCCGGCGCGGCGCCCGGCCCCTACCGGGCGCTGGAGCTGGTCTCGGCGGCCCGGACGGCTGAGCGGGCCGCGGCCTTCGCCGCCGAGGACGAGGCGCTGGCCGACCTGCTGATGAGCCCGGAGCTCCGGGCGGGCCTCTACGCCTTCGACCTCGTGCAGAAGCGTGCCCGGAAGCCGGCCGGTGCACCGGACCCGGTGCAGGCGCGGAGCGTCGGCAAGGTCGGAGTCGTCGGCGCCGGGCTGATGGCCACCCAGCTCGCGCTGCTCTTCCTGCGCCGGCTCGAGGTGCCCGTGGTCATCTCCGACCTCGACGGCGCCCGCGTGGAGCAGGGCCTGAGCCGGGTCCGCGCCGAGATCGACGCCCTGGTGGAGAAGGGTCGGCTGTCCCCCGACGGCGCCAACCGGCTCCGCGGCCTGCTGTCCGGGACCACCGACCTCGCGGACTACGCCGGCTGCGACTTCGTGGTCGAGGCCGTGTTCGAGGAGCTGGGCGTCAAGCAGCAGGTCTTCGCCCAGCTGGAGCGGCACGTCGGACCCACCTGCGTGCTCGCCACCAACACCTCCGCCCTCTCCGTGGCAGCGATGGCGGCCGGGCTCTCGCACCCCGACCGGGTCGTCGGCTTCCACTTCTTCAACCCGGTCGCGGTCCTGCCGCTGCTGGAGGTGGCGCGGCCGGAAGGCACCGACGACGCGACGGTGGCGACGGCCCTGCGAGTCGCCAAGGACCTGCGGAAGAACGCCGTGCTGGTCAAGGACGCGCCGGCCTTCGTGGTCAACCGGCTGCTGACCCGGCTCACCAGCGTGCTCTTCGCCGCGGTGGACGAGGGCACGCCCGTCCTCGTCGCCGACCAGGCGCTGCGCCCGCTCGGCCTGCCGATGTCGCCGATGACCCTGCTGGAACTGGTCGGGCCCGCCATCGCCCTGCACGTGGGAGAGACGCTGCACGCCGCCTTCGGCGAGCGGTTCGCGGTGTCGCCGAACCTCCGGGCCCTGGTCGAGTCGGGCAGGCCGGGCCTCTACGACCGGACCGCCGACGGTGAGCCCACTCTGGCGCCCGGGATGGCGGTGCTGTTCACGGTGGGCGACCGGCCGAGCAGCCCGGAGGAGGTGCGCGCCCGGGTCCTCGACGCCCTGGCCGAGGAGATCGGCCTGATGCTCGCCGAAGGCGTGGTGGCCGCGCCGATGGACGTCGACCTCTGCCTGGTGCTCGGCGCCGGCTGGCCGTTCCACCTGGGGGGCATCACGCCCTACCTGGACCGCGAGGGCGTCTCCGAACGCGTCCTCGGGCGCCGGTTCCTGCCGCCCGGGGTCGCCTCGGTCCGCAGGTCCTGACCAGCACGCCCCGCGAGTGCGCGGGAACTCGAGCGGAGGACGTAGCCAGGGTCGAGTTCTCGCGCACTCGCAGGGTGCGGCTCAGGCGGCGAGCGCCGCCTCGAGGTCGCTGGCGATCTCCTCCGGCGTGGTGGCCGGGTCGTAGCGGCGGACGACGCGGCCGTCACGGCCGATCAGGAACTTGGTGAAGTTCCACTCGATGGCCTCACCGCTCGCCGCCGGCTGCTCCGCGCGCATCCAGTGGTACAGCGGGTGAGCGCCGTCCCCGTTGACCTCGGTCTTGGCGAACAGCGGGAAGGTGACGCCGTAGTTGAGCTCGCAGAAGTCGGCGATCTCCGCCTCCTGGCCCGGCTCCTGGTGGCCGAACTGGTCGCACGGAAAGCCGAGCACGGCGAGCCCGTCGCTCCCGTAGCGGGTCCACAGCTTCTCCAGGCCCGCGTACTGCGGGGTGAAGCCGCACCGGGAGGCGGTGTTCACCACCAGGACGACCTGCCCGGCGTAGGTGGAGAGGGGGACCTCGGTCCCCTGGATGGCGCGGGCGGTGAAGTCGGAGAGCGTGGGCACCGGGCCAGCCTAGGCACTGCTGCCGCACCCCCTCCGCCGTGACCAGGGACGGCGGCGGGGCTCAGGGCAGCGGCAGGCCGAACTGGGTCTGGACACCGGAGGAGAACAGCACCGAGTCCGGCGGTGTCGACGCCAGCCCGGGCAGCCCGGCGGCGGCGAGCAGGTCGTCGTCGAGCTCGAGCAGCTCGGCCTGCTGCAGCACCCAGCGCGGGTGGGTGTTGGGCAGGTAGCGCGTCGCGCCCCAGGCTGCGGTGTGCAGGGCCCAGCGGGCGGTGAGGAAGTCGGCCAGCGGGTCGTCGGAGACCACCGTGGTGCCCACCCGGACGACGACCCGGCTGGATGCCCCCCGGGGCCCCGGCCAGCGCCGCCGGCTGGTGTAGGTGAGGACGTCGGTCCGCCGGCGCACCCGCATGCGCGCCCAGGTGTAGGGCAGGCCGAGGGCCAGGCGCGAGCCGAGCACGAACGCCAGCCGCTCGCACTCGAGCGAGGCGAAGACCACCCCGCGCCGCCCCCGCGCGTCGACGGCGTAGAGGCGGACGTTGGTCTCGGCGAAGCTGCCCACCCACGGCAGCGGGTGGCCGGTGCCGAAGCCGGCGCCTTGCATGCGGAAGGGGATCAGACCCACCCAGGTCGCGCCGTCGTGCAGGTCGGGCCGCGTGCCCGACGGCAGCAGGGGCGCGACCCGCTCCGGATCGACCCGCCAGTGCAGGAAGGTCAGGTCGGTCCAGGTCTGGTCCAGCACCGCGCGACCCCGCAGCGGGGCGCCGTCGGGGGTGAGCGGCTGCGGCTCGGCCCAGACCGTGGCCTCGCTCACTCCTGAGGGGCGCTGCGCGCCCTTCACTCCTGGGGGGCGCTGCGCGCCACGTCCCCGACCGCCTCGCTCGGCTGCGGCTCACGCCTGAGCACGGCCTCCACGGCGTAGCGGGCGATCGCCTGCGGCGTGAGGCCCAGCTCCTCCAACAGCTCCGCGCGGCTCCCGTGCTCCAGGAACTCCTGGGCGACGCCGAACTCCCGCAGCGGGGTGGGGATGTCGGCCGCCCGCAGCTCCTGGGCCAGGCGGGCGCCGCAGCCCCCGACGACCCCGTTGTCCTCCAGCGTGATGACCAGCTCGTGCTCCGCGGCCAGCGTCACGAGCCGGGGGTTGACCGGGAGCACCCACACCGGGTCGACCACGGTGACGCCGATGCCCTGGTCGGACAGCCGCTGGCCGACGGCGACGGCCGTGCCCACCAGCTGCCCGATGCCGACGACCAGGACCCGCGGCTGCTCGGTGCGGACGAGGACGTCGAGGCCGTCCAGCCGCTCGAGCGCCTCGAGGTCGGCGGGGACGGCGTCCTTGGAGTACCGGACGACGCTCGGGGCGTCGTCGATGGTCACCGCCGTGCCGAGGGCCTCCCGGAGGCGGGCGGCGTCGCGCGGTGCGCTGAGGTGCAGACCGGGCACCAGCTGCAGCAGCGACATGTCCCACATGCCGTGGTGGCTGGCGCCGTCGGGACCGGTGACGCCGGCCCGGTCCAGCACGAAGGTGACGCCGCACCGGTGCATGGCCACGTCCAGCAGCACCTGGTCGAACGCCCGGTTCAAAAAGGTCGCGTACAGCGCCACGACCGGGTGCAGGCCCCCCATGGCCATCCCGGCCGCGGAGGTGACGGCATGCTGCTCGGCGATCCCGACGTCGAAGGTGCGCTCGGGGAAGGCGGCCTCGAAGCGGTGCAGCCCGGTCGGGTAGGTCATGGCCGCCGTCAACGCGACCAGGTTCGGGTGCCTGCGCCCCAGCTCGACGAGCTCGGTGGAGAAGATGTCGGTCCACGTGTGGTCGGTCGAGGCCACGAGCGCCTGGCCCGTGCTGGCGTTGATCTTGCCGACGGCGTGGAAGTGGTCCTCCTCGTGCATCTCCGCCGCGGCAAAGCCCCGCCCCTTGGAGGTCAGCGCGTGGACCAGGACGGGCCCCCCGTACTGGCGCGCGTGGTGGAGCGCCTTCTCCACCGCAGCGGTGTCGTGCCCGTCGATCGGTCCGACGTACTTGATCCCGAGATCGGAGAACATGCCCTGCGGGGCGAGGACGTCCTTGAGGCCGCTCTTGACGCCGTGCAGGATGTCGTAGGCCGCCGCACCGACGATCGGCGCTCGGCTGACGTTCCGCTTCACCAGGTCCAGGACCTGCTCGTAACGGGGGTTGGTCCGCAGGCCCGCGAGCTGCTTGGCCAGCCCGCCGACGGTCGGGGTGTAGGAGCGGCCGTTGTCGTTGACCACGACCACCAGCGGCAGGTCGTCCGAGGCGGCGATGTTGTTCAGGGCCTCCCAGGCCATCCCGCCCGTCAGCGCTCCGTCCCCCACGAAGGCGACGACGGTGCCGGGCAGGCCCTGCAGGCGCTTGGCCTTGGCCAGCCCCTCGGCGTAGGACAGCGCCGTCGAGGCGTGGCTGTTCTCCACCCAGTCGTGCTCGGACTCGCTCCGGCTGGGGTACCCCGACAGCCCACCCCGCTGGCGGAGCGTCGGGAACAGCTCCTGCCGGCCGGTGAGGATCTTGTGGACGTAGGACTGGTGGCCGGTGTCGAAGACGAACGGGTCCCGCGGGGACTCGAACACCCGGTGCAGGGCGATCGTCAGCTCGACGACTCCGAGGTTGGGGCCGAGATGGCCGCCGGTCTGGCTGACGTTCTCGACGAGGAAACGGCGGATGTCCGCGCTGAGCTGCGGCAGCTGTTCGGGGGCGAGCGCTCGCAGGTCCTGGGGGCTGTGAAGGGCGCTCAGCAGTCCGGACGCGGGTGACATGACCCGAAGTTTACGTCGTCCACTCCCGCTCTCCCGGGTCCTGCGGGCCGGAGCCGGGTGAGCGGGTCGCGTCCTCGCCGTCAGAGCCGGGCGTGGAACACGTGTCCCTGGAGCGCGTCGTCCACCAGGCCCACGGCGCGCTTGGTGCGGGCGAGCCTCGCGGCCTGCTCGAGCCAGGCCTGGGCAGCCTGCTCGACCGCCTGAGCCGGCACCTTCCCCTGCAGGCCCGCCCGGATGCCCGCCAGCCCTTCCTGCGAGGCGCGGCACTGGCCGTCGACGAAGTGGGCGGCGAAGCGGGCCAGCACCAGCGGGTGGCGCCGCAGCACCGGGTAGGCGCGGAAGTCGGCGGGGCAGCAGTCGAAGAGGTACGCGACGGCACCCTCCTCCCAGCCCTCCGCCCCCGGAGGACGCACGCTGTCGGGCCAACCCGGCGGTCGATAGGCGGTCATGTCCTGCCATATTCGTACATGTGTTCGATTCTATGCCGCTGCAGGCGGTGCGTCCAGGCCTACCATCGGGCCGTGAGCGACATCGTCTGCGACATCGTCCAGGGCCGGCTCAGCGCGGAGGTGGTCCACCGCGACGACCACGTGGTCGCCTTTCTGGACCACCGCCCCGTGTTCAAGGGCCACGTCCTGGTCTGCCCGGTCCAGCACGTCGACACCCTGCTCGAGCTCCCCGAGCCGCTGATGGTCCCCCTGCTGACGGTCGCGCAGCGGGTGGCCCGCGCCCTGGGTGAGGCGCTCGGCGCCCAGGGCACCTTCGTGGCCAACAACAACGTGGTCAGCCAGTCGGTCCCCCACCTGCACGTCCACGTCGTCCCCCGCACCCGAGGCGACGGCTTGCGCGGCTTCTTCTGGCCCCGGGTGCGCTACGCCGAGGGTGAGCTGGCCGCCTACGGCCGGCTGCTGCGCGACGCCCTCGAGCACCCGGGCGGCTGACCGGCCGGGAAGCCTCTGCCGCACTCAGGTGAGGATGAAGTTCCACGTGCCGGCCAGCACCGCGGCGCCGACGCACGCGGCCCCGAGCAGCACCCCGCAGGCGATGGTGGCCACCTCGGCCCAGCCGAAGGGCGAGGGCCGGGCCCAGGTGCGCGGGGTCGGGCCGTCGAACCCGCGGGCCTCCATGGCGGTGGCCAGCCGGCTGCCCCGCCGCACCGCCAGCACGAGCAGGGCGAGCGCCTGGCCGGCCACGCGGCGCAGCCGGCCGGAGTCGGCGACGCCACGGGCCCGGCGAGCCAGCTCGAGGGAGCGCCAGTCCTGGAGGAACAGCCCGACGAGGCGGAGACCGGCCAGCGCACCCAGGACGAACCGGCTCGGCAGCCGCCAGCGCTGCGCCAGGCCGTCGGCGAGGTCGGTGGGGTCGATGGTGGCGAACAGCACGACGGCCGGCAGGGCGATGGCCACCAGGCGTGCCGTGGTGGCCAGCCCGATGTCCACCGAGCCCTCGGTGACGTGCACCAGACCCAGCTCCAGGTAGGTCGCCCCCGACGGCCGGCCGTACAGCACCATCGTCAGCCCGGCCAACGGCGCCGCTACCAGCAGCGGGACGGTCCGCAGCCACAGCCGGCCGCTGCGGAGCCCGGCGCCCAGGAAGATCGCCAGCTCACCGGCCACGGCCACCAGGGCCGAGACCCAGTCCAGGCTGAGCAGCAGGCAGAGCGTCAGGGGGACCAGGGCGGCGATCTTGGCCACCGGGTTGATGCTCCAGACCCGCTGGTCGCGGCGCTCCAGCGCGAGCACGCTCACCGCCCGACCGGCCGGACCCCGACGCCCGGCCGGTTCCCGAGCGCCAGCTCGGTCCCGCCCAGGGCGTCGACGAGGGCGCGGTCGTGGGTGACCGAGAGCACCGTCCTGCCCTCCGCGAGCAGGGCGTCGAGCAGGTCCACCAGCCCGGCCCAGGTCAGCGCGTCCTGACCGAACGTCGGCTCGTCGAGCACCAGCAGGTCCGGGCACGTCACGAGCACGGTGGCCACCGAGAGCCGGCGCTTCTCACCGCCCGACAGCGTGAACGGGTTCGCCCGGGCCAGCCCCTCCAGCCGGAGCCGGGTGAGCAGCTCCGCGACGCGGGCGCGTCCGGCAACGTCGAGCCGCCGGGTGGCCCGCAGCCCGACCTCGAGCTCCTCGACCACCGAAGCGGTGAGGAACTGGTGCTCCGGCTCCTGGAAGACGACGCCGACACGGTCGACGAGGTCGCGGGAGCGCCAGGCGTGCGGCTGGTCCCCGGCGCCCCGCGCCAGCGCGGGGTGCGCACGCACCCGACCACCCAGCGGAGGCAGCAGACCGGCCAGGGTCAGGGCCAGGGTGGTCTTGCCCGACCCGTTCGGCCCGGTCAGCGCCACCGAGGCGCCCGACCCCAGCTCGAGGTCGACGCCGTCGCGGACCAGGCGCCCACCTTGACCGACCGCGAGGGCCTCAGCGCTCAGCAGGGGCGCACGGGCCGGAGGCCGGGGTCGCGGCGTGGTGGCCGGCGGATGGCCGGGGACCCAGAGGCCGGCCGCGGCCAGCGCCGCACCGTCGCGGGCCAAGACCTCGGCCGGCGGGCCGTCGGCGAGCACGCCGTTCGGACCGAGGGCGACCACGCGGTCGACCAGCGGGAGCCAGGTCGCGACCCGGTGCTCGACCACGACGAGCGTGGCACCGGTGGCCTCCAGCACCCGGCCGACGGCGTCGCGGACCTCCAGCACGCCCTCGGGGTCGAGGTTGGCCGTGGGCTCGTCGAGGAGGAGCAGCCCGGGCTGCATGGCCAGCACTCCGGCCAGCGCGAGCCGCTGCTGCTGCCCACCGGAGAGCCGCTCGGTGGGGTGGTCCAGGGCCACGTCGAGCCCGACGGCCTCGAGCGCCGCAGTCACCCGCGGCCAGATCTCCTCCCGCGGGACGGCGAGGTTCTCGCAGGCGAAGGCCACGTCGTCACCGACCCGGGCGAGGATGACCTGGGTCTCCGGGTCTTGCAGGACCAGGCCGGCCCGGCCCCGGGCGTCACGCGGGGTGGTTCCGTCCAGCCGTAGGCGGCCCTCCTCCTCGCCCGCCTCGCCGTCGCCGAGGACGCCGGCCAGAGCGTGCAGCACGGTGGACTTGCCGGCCCCGGAGGCGCCCAGGAGCAGGACCCGCTCCCCCGGCTCGACGAGCAGGTCGAGACCGCGCAGCGCCCAGGCGCGCCGGCCCGCGTGGCGCCACCCCCAGCCCTGCGCCTCCACCCGGGCGGGCCGGGTGGCTCCGACCGACCGGCGGTGCGGCGCCCAGCGGGTGGGCAGCGACGCCACCCTCAGACCAGCTCGGTGGTGTCCCGGCCGGCGGCGAAGCGGTGCAGCGCCCCGGTCCGGGCCAGGGCCCGCACCGCCAGCCAGGACAGCGTGCCGGCCACGAACGCGCCGCCCAGGACGGCGCTGACCAGGTAGACCGTGCCGAAGAGGGCGGTGCTGCCCGGGTAGTAGGCGAGCAGCTCGAAGACGGCCAGCGCGACCCCGGCACCCGCGCCGGCGAGCCAGGCCACCGGCAGCCGCCACACCCGGTAGAGGAACACCGCGAGGATGATCTCGGCGCCGAGGCCCTGCACCAGACCCGACACCAGCGTCAGCAGCCCCCACTGGCTGCCGAGCAGGGCGGAGACCGAAGCGGCCAGCAGCTCGACGTAGATCGCGGCGCCGGGCTTGCGGATGAGCAGGCCACCCAGGACCGCCCCGAGCAGGAAGGGCGCCTCGACGAAGGACTGCGCGCCGGGCAGCAGGGCCTTGAAGGGCGTCTCGAGGACGTTGTAGGCGGCTCCCCAGACGAGGAAGATGACGCCGACCGCGACGCCGACGACGCTGGCGACGACGATGTCGACCACCCGCCAGCGCCGCGACGACGGGGGCGCGACCTGGTCGGTCGTGGGCGGGACGGTGGTGTGCTGCATGGTGTGCACCTCTTCCTCGGAGGGACACGGGGACGTGACAAGAGGCCTCCCTGCGCTGGCATGACCCAGATCAGGTTCGACGGTCGAAGGTTGGAGAACCTTCCTCTCAGCCCGGCTCCACCGGACTCCCGTGTTCGGCGTCCACCTTACGGCACGACCGGCTCGTTCCGGTCAGCCCGGCCGGGCGAGGTCAGTCCTCCTCGGCCGCAGCAGCGCGGCGGCGGGCGTTGTCCCGGCCCGACCTCCAGACCAGCTTGTGGGTCCCGTCGCAGAGGGGCATGATCCCGCTGGAACCGCACCGGCACAGGGCGACCGTGCGGCGACGCCGGGGCAGCGGGGCACCGTCGGGGCCGACGATGGCCACCGCGCCCCGGACCAGCATGGGGCCGTCGGGGTAGATGGTGATCTGCGCATCCCGGTCCGAGCCCGGCGAGGAAGTGTCTGGTGCCACGGAGCCACGGTACCCAGCCGCCGCGCCCGTGACCCACCGCGAGCCGGCGGCTGCGACCCTGTCGCGAACGCCGGGTTTCTCGCACCGCCGACGAGGGTAGGAGTTCACCCATGCGACGAAGCCCGTACCCGACTGCGCTCGCCTTTGACCGGGGCTGCGGACGGACCCCGCTGCTGGCTCGCGGCCCGCTGAGCGCTCAGCTGCTCTGGGTGCTGACCGAAGAGCCCCAGGAGGTCCCGCAGCTGAGGCAGCTCGGCCGCGAGCTCGTGCTGGCCAGCCCGGACGTGCTGCGGGACGACGACGTGCAGCTCACCCTCCTGGTCCTGCACGAGCAGCACCACCAGGGCTGGCCGGGCGTCGACCCGCGCTGGGAGTGGCACCCGGACCTGGTGGGACTGGCTGCCGTCCTCGAGGACGCGACCGAGGCGGCGCTGCGCGCCCTCGTGGAGGAGCGCCTTCCGGACACCCCCGCGCCGTCGGAGGTCCCGGCGGCGCTGGCCGAGCTGGTCTCGGGCGACGACGGGCCCTCGATGTCCCGGATCCTGGCCCGTACGGGCACGCTCCTGCAGTACCGCGAGCTCCTCGTCCACCGCTCGATCTACCACCTGAAGGAGGCGGACCCGCACACCTGGGCGATCCCGCGGCTCTCGGGCCGGGCCAAGGCGGCGCTGGTGGAGATCCAGGCGGACGAGTACGGCGCCGGGCGCCCGGAGTGGATGCACGCGGTGCTCTTCGCCGACGCCATGCGCGGCCTCGGCCTCGACGACGGCTACGGCCACTACCTCAACGACGTGCCGGCCATCACGCTCGCCTGGGCCAACACCATGACGCTGTTCGGCCTGCACCGGCGCCTGCTGGGAGCAGCCGTCGGACACCTGGCGGCACTGGAGATGTCGTCCTCGCTGCCGATGCGCCGCTACGGCAACGGCCTGCGGCGCCTGGGTCTGCCCGAACCGACCACCCGGTTCTTCGACGAGCACATCGAGGCCGACGCGGTGCACGAGCAGATCGCCGCCCACGACCTGGCCGGCCAGCTGGCCCTGGACCGGCCGGCCCTAGTCGAGGACATCCTCTTCGGAGCCCAGGCGGCCCTGACCATGGACGCCGCGGTGGTGACCCACCTGCTGGACAGCTGGGGCTCCGGGCGGTCGTCGCTCCGACCGGTCCCCGAGAACGCCGCAGGGGTCGTCTCGGCGGCCGCCGCACTGCGGAACGGCACCGAGGGGTAGCCGTGCGCCTGGACGTCGAGTACGTGGTCCCGCTGCGGTGGGCCGCGGGCACCGACCCGTCCGAGATGACCGGCCACCTGCAGGGCCTGGCCCGCGACATCGACGTCACCGTGGTCGACGGCAGCGCCCCCGAGGTCTGGGAGCGGCACCACGCGCTGTGGTCGGCCGCCGTGCGTCACGTCCGGGTCGGCGACTGGCCGGGCCGCAACGGCAAGGTGGCCGGGGTGGTCACCGGGGTCCGGCTGGCCCGCCACGAGGCCGTCGTGATCGCCGACGACGACGTGCGCTGGACCGCCGAGCAGCTGGCCGCCGCCGTGGCCCTGCTGGGCGAGGCCGATCTGGTCCGGCCTCAGAACTACTTCTCGCCGGTTCCCTGGCACGCCCGCTGGGACACCGGCCGGACGCTGCTGAACCGGGCTCTCGGGGCGGACTACCCGGGCACCTACGCGCTACGCCGCAGCACGTTCCTCGCCATGGGCGGCTACGACGGGGACGTGCTGTTCGAGAACCTCGAGCTCTCCCGGACGGTGCGCGCGGCCGGCGGGACCGAGCTCTGCGTCCCGGATCTGCTGGTCTTGCGCCGCCCTCCCGGGGTGGAGCACTTCTGGCGGCAGCGGGTCCGGCAGGCCTACGACGACTTCGCTCAACCCGGCCGGCTGGTGTTGGAGGCGTCCCTGCTCCCGGTCGCGGCGGTGCTGGCCGGCGCGCTGCGGTTCGGCTCGCCTCGCGCGCGCCGGCGCAGCCGACGCTGCCTGATCACCGGCACCCTGGTACCGGTGGCCCTGGCGGAGGTGGGCCGGCGACGGGCGGGGGGACGCACCGTCTTCCCGCCCGACACGCCGCTGTGGGCGCCGCTCTGGCTGACCGAGCGAGCCGTGTGCGTCTGGCTGGCGGTGGCCTGCCGGCTGAGCGGCGGGGTGCCCTACGCCGGCAGCCGCCTGGTCACCGCAGCGTCCAGCCCTCGCGCCCTGCGACATCGGCTCGCCGGCCGGCTCGCCGATCGGGCGGTCCCCCACCCGGCCCTGGACGCCTCCGGTCCCCGACGCTGAGGAGCCGCCGAGACCCCGAGGGGTCCGGGCGGCCCGAGGACGTGCTGGTGGTGCTGGGACGTGCCGACCTGATCGGTCAGGCGGCGATCTCCTCGTCGGCGTCATCGTCGGCGCGGACGCTCTCGAGGGCCCGCGTCCAGGCCAGGAGCTGGTCGAACAGCGCGTCCAGGTTGGCCTGGTGCTGCTGGCCCGGGGTGAACCTCGAGTAGTCCTCGAAGTCGGTGGCCAGGTTGAGCGCCACCTGCGCGCGGACGGTGGCGATCTGCAGCTCGGCCGCGATGAGGCGCAGCTGCTCGACGGCCCGCACCGCGCCGACCGAGCCGTAGCCCACGAAGCCCGCGGCCTTGTTGTTCCACTCGGCGTAGACGAAGTCGATGGCGTTCTTGAGGGCACCCGAGGGGGCGTGGTTGTACTCGGGGGTCACGAAGACGAACCCGTCGAACGACGCGACCGCCGCCGCCCAGGCCTTGGTGTGATCCTTGGAGTACATGCCCATCGACGCGGGCACCGGCTCGTCGAGCAGGGGCAGGTCGAACTGCTCGAGGTCGAGCAGCTCGTACTCGGCGTCGTTCCGGGTCTTGGCGTAGTCGTGGACCCATTCCGCGACGGCTGCGCCGTTGCGGCCGGGACGGGTGCTGCCGACGATGATGGCGATGCGCGTCATGACTCTCCTCGTGTGATTGAAACTTGAACGAGTCTAGCGCAAGGGCCGACGCCGTCGGGCCCCGGCCCGAAACGCACAGCTCCCGCCCCTGCCAGGGCAGGGGCGGGAGCAGGGGCCGCGGTGGGGCGACGTTGAGCGGTGCCCCCTACTTGATCAGCGAGCGCAGCACGTACTGCATGATGCCGCCGTTGCGGTAGTAGTCCGCCTCACCGGGGGTGTCGATCCGGACGGTCGCCTCGAAGGTGACGTCTCCGGCCCGGACGGTGACCGTCTTGGGTGTGGTGCCCTCGTTCAGGGCGGTGACGCCGGTGATCTCGATCGTCTCCTCCCCCGTCAGGCCCAGCGACTCCACGCTCTGGCCCTCGGGGAACTGCAGCGGGAGGACGCCCATGCCGATGAGGTTCGAGCGGTGGATCCGCTCGTAGGACTCGGCGATGACCGCCTTGACCCCGAGCAGCGCCGTCCCCTTGGCGGCCCAGTCGCGCGAGGAGCCGGAGCCGTACTCCTTGCCGCAGAGGATCACCAGCGGCGTCCCGGCCGCGAGGTAGTGCTCGGACGCCTCGTAGATGCTGCTCACCGGGCCGTCGGGGAGGGTGAAGTCGCGCGTGAAACCCCCCTCGGTGCCGGGCGCCAGCTGGTTGCGCAGCCGGATGTTGGCGAAGGTGCCCCGGATCATCACCTCGTGGTTGCCCCGCCGCGAGCCGTAGGAGTTGAACTCCGCCCGCGGCACGCCGTGCTCGGTGAGGTACGCACCCGCCGGGCTGTCGGCCTTGATGGAGCCGGCCGGGGAGATGTGGTCGGTGGTGATCGAGTCGCCCAGCTTCAGCAGCACCCGCGCCCCGGTGATGTCGGTGACCGGCACCGGCTCGGCCGGCATGCCCTCGAAGTACGGGGGCTTGCGCACGTAGGTGGAGTCGGGGTCCCAGGCGAAGACCTGCCCCTCCGGCGTGGGCAGCGCCTGCCACTGCGCGTCGCCGGCGAACACGTCGGCGTAGGAGTCGCTGAACATCTCCGAGCCGATCGAGGAGGCGACGATCTCCTCGATCTCGGCCTCGGTCGGCCACACGTCGCGCAGGTAGACGGGCTGGCCCTGCTCGTCGGTGCCCAGGGGGTCGTTCACCAGGTCGATGTCCATCGTCCCGGCCAGGGCGTACGCCACGACCAGCGGCGGCGAGGCCAGGTAGTTCATCTTGATGTCGGGGTTGATCCGGCCCTCGAAGTTGCGGTTGCCCGAGAGCACCGAGACCACGGCGAGGTCGCTCTCGTTCACCGCGGCACTCACCTCGGGGATCAGCGGTCCGGAGTTGCCGATGCAGGTGGTGCAGCCGTACCCGACGAGGTTGAAGCCGATCTTGTCCAGGTAGGGCGTCAGACCCGAGCGGTCGTAGTAGTCGGTGACCACCTTCGAGCCCGGGGCGAGGGTCGTCTTGACCCAGGGCTTGCGGGTGAGCCCGCGCTCGACGGCCTTCTTGGCCACCAGCGCGGCCCCGATCATCACGCTCGGGTTCGACGTGTTCGTGCAGGAGGTGATCGAGGCGATCGTGACGGCGCCGTGGTCGATCTCGAAGGAGGTGCCGTCCTCCAGCGTCACCCGGGTCGGCCTGGACGGGCGGCCGATGTCGGCGGCGACGCCCTCGCCGAACCCCTGCGGGGCCTGGGACTCCTCACCGGAGTGGCTCGGGGAGTCCGAGGCCGGGAAGCTCTCGGCGGAGGCCTCGTCGACGCCGGTGAGCACGGGGGCGTCGTCGATGCGCCGGTCGGCGTCGGCCTGGCCGGGGGCCACCTGGTCATCCTCCACGTAGGCGCTGAGCGCCTCCCGGAAGCCCTGCTTGGCGTGGGTGAGGACCACCCGGTCCTGCGGGCGCTTCGGGCCGGCGATGCTCGGCACGACCGTGGCCAGGTCCAGCTCGAGGTACTCCGAGTACTGGGGCTCGCGGTCGTCGTCGTGCCACAGCCCCTGGGTCTTGGCGTAGGCCTCGACCAGGGCGATCTGGCTCTCGTCCCGGCCGGTCAGGCGCAGGTAGTCCGTGGTCTTGGAGTCGATCGGGAAGACCGCGATGGTCGAGCCGTACTCCGGGCTCATGTTGCCGATCGTGGCCCGGTTGGCCAGCGGGACAGCCGAGACGCCGGGGCCGTAGAACTCCACGAACTTCCCGACCACCTTGTGGTGGCGCAGCATCTCGGTGATGGTGAGCACCAGGTCGGTGGCGGTGGCTCCCTCGGGCATGGAGCCGGAGAGCTTGAAGCCGACCACCCGCGGGATGAGCATCGACACGGGCTGGCCGAGCATGGCCGCCTCGGCCTCGATCCCGCCCACGCCCCAGCCGACGACGCCCAGTCCGTTGACCATGGTGGTGTGGGAGTCGGTGCCGACGCAGGTGTCGGGGTAGGCCTGCCCGTTCCGGGTGAAGATGACCCGGGCCAGGTGCTCGATGTTGACCTGGTGCACGATGCCGGTGCCGGGCGGGACGACCTTGAAGTCGTCGAACGCCGTCTGGCCCCAGCGCAGGAACTGGTAGCGCTCGCGGTTGCGGCCGTACTCGATCTCGACGTTGCGGGCAAAGGCGTCGGTCGTGCCGAACACGTCGGCGATGACGGAGTGGTCGATGACCAGCTCGGCCGGTGCGAGCGGGTTGATCTTGGTGGCGTCACCGCCCAGGTCGGCCATCGCCTCGCGCATCGTGGCGAGGTCGACGACGCAGGGCACGCCGGTGAAGTCCTGCATGATCACCCGCGCCGGGGTGAACTGGATCTCGTGGCTCGGCTCGGCCGTCGGGTCCCAGCTGGCGAGGCCACGGATGTGGTCCGCGGTGATGTTCGCCCCGTCCTCGGTGCGGAGCAGGTTCTCGAGCAGGATCTTGAGGCTGTAGGGCAGCTTCTCCGAGCCCTCGACGGCATCAAGCCGGAAGATCTCGTAGGAGTCGTCACCGACCGCCAACGCTGCCTGGGCCCCGAAACTGTTCACGCTCATCAGCTGTCTCCTGAGGTTCGAAGTATCTTGACGTCAAGATACTTTAGCGCACCAGGGGTTCCCGGGCAGGGAAGGCGCACGGCCCAGGGCGCACGTCCGTAGCCTCTCTCATCAGCCCCCGCCGCGCCAGGACAGGGTGGCCTAACCCAGCGCTCAGAGCTGGGTGCGGACGACCGCAGCGACCAGCACGGCCACCACGACCATGACGACCGCGCCGAAGGCCGAGGCCACCACGCGGTGCTCGGCCTGGATGGTGGCGATGGACAGCCCGCGCAGCAGCAGGCGGTTGGCCAGCCAGCGGAACAGGTAGAGGGTGGCCACGGCGACGACCGCGGTGACCGTGAAGGCCTCCAGCGCGAGGACCCAGCCCGTGAAGTCACCGGCCACGCCTTCGCGGACCACGACGCCGACGGCCACCAGGACGCCCGCGGCCTCGAACGCCGCCGTCAGCCCGCCGGCCCGCACCTCGTCGCGGATGCTCCACGGGGTGAGGGCCTCGTGCAGCCAGAACACGGCCACGACCAGCGCGAGGCCGAGCGTGCCGAAGACGACGGTGCTGGCCAGGCCCTGGGCCAGGGTCGGCGCGGCGCCGGTCAGCGAGCCGTTGAGGATGAAGCCGAAGCCCACGTAGAAGCCGGCCTCCACCACGCCGAGGGCGACGTTGCCGCCGATCAGCTCCGCGTCGTTGGCGACCTTCCACAACAGCACGAGGTCGACGACGTAGCGGACGGCCACGAAGGCCACCACCACCCACACCAGCTCGTAGGCCTGCCCGAGCAGGCTGGACCACGGCAGGTCCTCGGCGGTGCGGGTGGTCGGCGGCAGCGCCGCGATGCCGAACCCGAGCACCAGCGCGGCGCGCTGGACGAGGTAGGCGACGTTGCCGTCACCGAAGAGCACCTGGTGGTCGTCGAACCGGGTCAGGCGGTTGTGGACGAACCACAGCAGGCCGCCGGCCACCAGGGTGAGCAGCAGGCTGGCCGCCGCGGGCGGCAGGTTCGCGATGGTGCCTTGCAGGTAGTCGAGCACGGGCCCTCCTCGGACGCGGAAGGGCGCTCAGCCCCGGATGACGTGCGGGACGCAGACGCTGAGGTTGTCCACCACGACCGTCGCGCTCTCGCGGAGGTCGAGCCCGGCAGGCTCGCCGTCGACGTACCACAGGCCCAGCGTCGGGTGGTTGTCCCCCTCGAAGCCGACGAAGTTCGGCGGCGGGGCGTAGGCCTGGACGACGAAGCCCTCGGCACCGTAGGGTCCCGGCGTCTCCAGCGTGGTCTGGCCGTCGACCACGACGGTGACGTTGGCGCCCTCGCGGCCCAGCAGCGGCTTGCGCACGTAGCTGTCCAGCCCCGCGGGCTGCTCTCCCTCGAACCAGGCCGGGATGAGCAGCTTGCTGCGCTCGGCGTCCCGGCCGAACAGCTGCCACAGCACGGGCAGCAGACCCTTGTTCGACCAGAGCATCTTGTACGGCGGCTCGATCCAGATGGTCCCTCCGGGCTTGGCCATGTCCTCGAAGACCGCCTCGCCGAACGGCTCGGCGCAGATGTGCTCCCAGGCGTGCAGCTTGAACACCACGTCGAGGTGGCGCTGCTCGCCGTCGGGGAAGCGTCCGTCGTAGAACCGGCCGTCGGCGCCGAGGTGGATCTGCTCGACGTAGAGCCACTGGGTCTCATAGCCCGCCTGGCGGCAGGTCTCCTGCATCACCCGCAGGTTCTGCAGGTCCTCGTAGGAGCAGTCCTCGACGCGGATCTCGGCCCGCTGGTCCGGCGGCACGGCGTCGACGAACTCCGGCAGCAGGTTGTCGTACCAGGTGCAGGTGAAGTAGACGACCGGCTTGCGGCCCAGCTCGCGCTCCGCGTGGGCCAGGTTGCGCTTCCAGGCGTCGACGAGCATCTCGAAGACGCCGTTCCACTGGTCCTCGCCCTGCTTCGTGGCCTCGAACCAGCTCCACTGGACGATGGCGGTCTCCAGCAGCGACGTCGGGGTGTCGGCGTTGAACTCGTACAGCCGGATCCGGCCGAGCGCCTCGTCGAACTTGTCCTGGGCGTCGGTGGTCTGCAGGTCGAGGAAGCGGTTGCCGCCGTAGACCGCGTCGATCCGCCCGTAGACGCTGCCCCAGTCCACCGGCTCGCCCGCGGCGTCGCGTCGGTCCCAGCTGCGGGCGATCTCCAGCCGGGCGAAGGTGGGGATGCCCATCCGGTCCATCAGCTCGGGGTGGGCCAGGATGAAGTCGCCGGCGGTGACGAACATGTCCATCAGCGTCTGGAGGTCGGTGTGCATCTGGTCGACCTCGGCCGCGCTGAAGGCGTAGTGGGCGCTCTCGCTCCAGTAGGAACGGGTGCTGCCGTCGGGCAGCAGGGTCTGCCAGTAGGTGAGGCCCTGCTCGGTGACGATCTCCGGCCAGTTCTCGCGGACGACCCCGCTCGGACGACGCTCCATCAGCTGCTGCTCCCGCCCTTGGCCGAGCCGCCGAAGCCGCCGCCCTTGGAGGCGCGGGTCTTGGTCACCTTGCCCCCGAGCCCACCGCTGCCGGTGACCCGGCCGGTGGCGGGCAGCCCGGCCCGCTGCCGGGCCGCCGCGTCGTTGTAGGGCATGCTGGCGGTGCGCTGGCCGGCCGGGAGCCGGTACCCCGGGCCCCACCCGCCGCCGAAACCGCCGATCCAGATGAAGCCGCCGCCGAAGCCGCCCGAGCGCTCGTCGTCGCAGTACTTCTCGTCGATGACCGTGCCGTCCTCGGTCGCGCAGTAGACGTCCTCGGTGTAGGTCTCCTGCTCGCTCGCGCACGCGGTGACGACCCCCGAGGCGAGGAAGGCGGTGGCCAACCCGACCCCGAGTGAGCGCGGGACCCGCGACCTGGACACCATGGCACTCCTCGCGTTCTCGGCGGTCGGCTGGACCCCGACGCCGTCCCCGCCCGGGCGACGACGGTGCCGATGGTAGCGCCCTAGGCGGCAGGCTCCAGGATGGCGACGCACTCGACGTGGTGGGTCATGGGGAACAGGTCGAACCCGGCGATGCTGGCCGGCCGGTAGCCGTGACGGGCGGCGGTGGCCAGGTCGCGGGCGAGGGCGGCGGGGTCGCAGGCCACGTAGGCCACCGCGCGCGGCCGGCGGCTCAGCACGTCGGCGACCACCTGCTTGCCGGCCCCGCTGCGTGGCGGGTCGAGGACGACGAGGTCGGCCCGGGACGGCAAGGTGCGGATTCCCGCGCTCCACCCGGTCCGCCCGCAGCCGCACGCGGTCACCGAACTCCTCGAGGTTGCGGCGGGCGGCCAGGATCGCCTGGTGCCCCGTCTCCAGCCCCCAGACCTGGCACCCGGCTGCGGCCAGCGCGCCGGCGAAGAGCCCGACGCCGCAGTACAGGTCGAAGGCCCGCTCGCCGGCCCGCGGCCGCAGGCCGTCGAGCACCGCGTCGACGAGGGTGTCGGCCGCTGCGGGGTGCACCTGCCAGAACCCGTCGGCAGCGACCTGCCAGCGGCGGCCGGCGGCCTGCTCGGTGACCTCGGGTTCGCCCAGCCGGACGCGGCCGTCGACCAGCAGGGCCTCCCCCTCGGCGGCGGACACGGCGACCAGCTCGGCTCCGGCGGGCCAGGTCCTCCCGGTCACGTCCGGCGTGCGCGGGGAGGCGATCGGGCAGCCGCCGTCCGGCAGCGGGACCAGGGCGTGCGAGCGGTGCGCCCGCAGGGCCGCCCGCCCGTCGTCGTCGACGTGGTAGCGCATCCGCGTCCGCCAGCCCAGACCGTCGACGGTCTCGGGGGTGTCCACACCGACCACCTCGCCGTCCCACTCGATCCCGGCCAGCCGCTGCAGCTGCTCGGCGACGACGGCGGTCTTGAGCCGCCGCTGCGCCGCGAGGTCGACGTGCTGGAAGTCGCAGCCCCCGCACAGCCCGGGCCGGGCCACGGGGCAGGGCGGGACGACCCGGTCGGGACTGGGCTCGAGCACCTCGACGGCGTCGCCCCGCCAGAACTTCGCGTGGCTGTCGTCGGTCACCCGGACCATCACCCGCTCCCCCGGCAGGGCGTGCCGCACGAAGACCACCCGGCCCCCGCCGGCTCCGTCCGGTTCCCCCTCGAGCGGGAGCCGGGCCACGCAGTGGCCGCCGTGGGCCACCGGCCCGACCTCGACGGGGCCGAGCAGGTCCGCGGTGGCCACGGGGCTGAGGTCGCTCACCGGCGCAGCGACCGGCGGGCGTTGTCGTTGCGGGTCTCCCGCTCCAGCCGCTCCTTGGCCTTGCCGGAGGACTCGAGGAGGTAGGGCACGGAGGTGACCATGACGCCGGGGGTGAACAGCAGGCGGCCCTTCAGCCGCAGGGCGCTCTGGTTGTGCAGGATCTGCTCCCACCAGTGGCCGACCACGTACTCGGGGATGTACACCGTGACCACGTCGCGCGGGCTCTCGCTGCGCAGGTTGCGGACGTAGTCGAGGATCGGGGTGGTCACCTCGCGGTAGGGGGAGGCGACCACCTTGAGCGGGGTCTTGATCCCCATCTCCTCCCACGCGTTCACCAGCCGGGCCGTCTCCTCGTCGTCGACGTCGACGGTCAGCGCCTCCAGCGTGCTGGGCCGGGCGGCCTTGGCGAAGGCGAGCGCCCGCAGCGTCGGCTTGTGCAGCTTGGAGACCAGGACGATCGCCCGGACCCGGCTGGGCAGCGTCCGGTCCTCGCCCTCGACCAGCGCCGTCTCCTCCGCCACCCGCTGGTAGTGCCGGCGGATGCCCTTCATCAGCACGAAGATCGCGGCCATGGCGATGACCGCGATGTAGGCGCCCTGGGTGAACTTGCTCAGCAGCACGATGACCAGCACGGTGCCGGTCATCGTCAGGCCGATCGCCGTTGATGACCCGTGAGCGGCGCATCCGGGCGCGGGCGGCCGGTCGCGTCTCGGCCTTCAGCAGCCGGGTCCAGTGCCGCAGCATGCCCAGCTGGCTGACGGTGAAGGACACGAACACCCCGACCACGTACAGCTGGATGAGCGCGCTGACCTCGGCCTGGAAGGCCACGATCAGCACGACGGCGAAGAAGGCGAGCACGACGATGCCGTTGCTGTAGGCCAGCCGGTCCCCGCGGGTGTGCAGCTGACGGGGCAGGTAGCCGTCGCGGGCCAGGATCGAGCCGAGCACCGGGAAGCCGTTGAACGCGGTGTTGGCGGCCAGGAACAGGATGACGAAGGTCGCGGCCACGACGAAGTAGAAGCCGGGCCGGAACTCGGAGAACACGACGTCGGCGAGCTGGGCGATGCCGGTCTTCTCGATGGCTCGAAGCGCTGGCCGTCCAGCGTGTAGTGCGAGCGGACCCCGTCCACGAGCTTGACCCCGGTCAGCCGGGCCAGCACCACGACGCCGACGACCATCGTCACCGCCACCGCTCCCAGCAACAGCAGGGTGGTCGCAGCGTTCCTGCTCTTGGGCTGCCGGAAAGCCGGGACGCCGTTGGAGATCGCCCCGACCCCGGTGAGGGCGGCGCAGCCGGAGGAGAAGCTGCGGGCGAGCAGGGCGACCATGGCGAACCCCGTGAACGCGGCGTAGTCCGGGTCGGGCTCGATGCCGAACCTCGCGCTCTCGGCCTGCAGCGGCTCGCCCGCCACGAGGATCCGGTACAGCCCGTAGCCGACCATGACCAGCACGCCGAGGATGAAGCAGTAGGTGGGCAGGGCGAGGAACCTCCCCGACTGCCGCATCCCGCGCAGGTTGAGCGCCATGAGCACGACGACGCCGATCGAGGCCGCGAGGGCCTCGTGCCCGTCCAGGAAGTGCAGCGCCGGCACCGACTTCGCGTTCTGGACGCCCGAGGAGATCGACACCGCGACCGTCAGCACGTAGTCGACCATCAAGGCGCTGCCCACCGTGAGCCCCGCGTTCGGCCCCAGGTTGACCGTGGCCACCTCGTAGTCGCCGCCGCCGGACGGATAGGCGTGGACGTTCTGCCGGTAGGAGGCGAGGACCACGAGCATCACCACGGCGACCGCGATGGCCACCTTCCAGGAGAACGCGTACGCCGCGAGACCCGCGAGGGAGAGCGTCAGCAGGATCTCGTCCGGCGCGTAGGCCACGGAGGAGAGGGCGTCGGAGGCGAAGACGGGGAGAGCGATCCGCTTGGGCAGCAGGGTCTGGCCCATCTGGCTGCTGCGGAGCTTCCGCCCGACCAGCAACCGCTTGCCGATGTCGGACAGGGTGGCCACGGGCCGGAAGCCTAGTGCGTCACCGGAGACGCTCCACCTCCGCGCACAGCCCGCTGACCTAGACTCCCGAGCGTGCACATCGTGATCATGGGCTGCGGCCGGGTCGGCTCGAGCCTGGCCCGGAGCCTGGAGAAGCGCGGGCACACCGTCGCCGTCGTCGACATCAACGTGGACGCGTTCCGCCGCCTGGGTCCGGACTTCGCCGGCCGCACGGTCAAGGGCGTCGGGTTCGACCGCGAGGTGCTGCTCGAGGCGGGGATCGAGACCGCCGACGGCTTCGCCGCGGTCTCCAGCGGCGACAACTCGAACATCCTCTCCGCCCGGGTGGTCCGGGAGACGTTCAGCGTCTCCAACGTGGTGGCCCGGATCTACGACCCGGGTCGGGCCGAGGTGTACGAGCGGCTGGGCATCCCCACCGTGGCCACGGTCCGCTGGACCGCCGACCAGGTGCTGCGCCGCCTGCTGCCGGCCGGCTCCGAGCCGCACTGGCGAGACCCGTCCGGTTCGGTCCGGCTGATGGAGGTGCACGTCGACCGGGCCTGGGTGGGCCGCACCGTCGAGCAGCTGGAGGAGGCGACCGGCGCCCGCATCCCCTTCCTGTTCCGGCTGGGCACCGGCATCGTGCCCAAGAGCCGGACCGTGTTCCAGGACGGCGACCTGGCCTACGCCGCCGTCGAGGACGCACGGCTGGCCGTCGTCGAGTCGGTGCTCGGCGCCCCCCCGGTCACCAGGGCCGGCTGAGGCGGGCGTGCTTCCCACGACCGACCACACACCACCGACCCGAGAGGACTGACCATGCGGGTGGCCATCGCCGGAGCCGGCAACGTCGGCCGTTCCATCGCCGCCGAGCTCGTCGAGAACGGGCACGAGGTGCTCCTCATCGAGAAGAACCCCCGGGCCATCAAGTCCGACACCCTCCCCCAGGCCGAGTGGCTGCTGGCCGACGCCTGCGAGCTGTCCTCCCTGGAGGAGGCCGGCATCGACAGCTGTGACGTCGCGATCGCCGCCACCGGCGACGACAAGGCGAACCTGGTCATGTCCCTGCTGTGCAAGACCGAGTTCGGGGTGCCGCGCACGGTGGGCCGGGTCAACCACCCCAAGAACGAGTGGCTCTTCAACGACGTGTGGGGCGTCGACGTCGCGGTCTCCACCCCGCGCCTGATGTCCGCGCTGGTCGAGGAGGCGGTGACCGTCGGCGACCTCGTGCGCCTGCTCACCTTCCACGAGGGTGCGGCGAACCTGGTCGAGATGACGTTGCCCGCGGACAGCCCCTGCGTGGGCGTACGGGTCGGTGACCTGAACTGGCCCGGCGACGTGGTGCTCGTGGCGGTCATCCGCGACGGTCACGCACAGGCGCCCGACGTCGACGGCACCCTGGAGAGCGCCGACGAGCTGCTCTTCGTCACGGCCCAGGACTACGAGCGGCAGCTGGCCGACATGCTGTCCCCGCGTCAGGGCAGCATCGCGGTGGCCAACGCGGCCACCGGGGCACCCCGGACCGACACGCCCTAGCCGGGCTCCTCGCCGTCGAGGTAGAACCAGCGGCCGGCGCGCCGGGCGAACCGGCTCCGCTCGTGCTGCACGCCCGCCCCGGCCGCGCCGCGGTACCGGGCCTCGAACTCGACGACGCCGCGCTCGTCCCCCGGCTGCCCGTCCTGCTGCGCCAGCACGGTCAGGCCGGTCCAGGTGAGCCCGGGGACGTCGGCCAGGTCGTGAGGGCGGGTCCTCGGGTGCCAGGTCCGCAGCACGTGGTCCAACCGCCCCAGGGCATAGGCGGCGTAGCGAGACCGCATCAGCTGCTCGGCGGTCTCGGCCCGGACCCGGTTGTCGTGCAGGGGCTCGCAGCACGCGTCGTAGCCAGCCCCGCTGCCGCACGGGCAGGGTGCCGAGGTCACGCGGTGACGCCCCCGCCCGACAGGAGCGGCGGTCGGCGCGGGCTCGTCAGCCTTGCTGCTGCGGGGAGCAGACGAGCTCGTAGCGCGGGTTGTACATGATCCGGCGCCCCTCGTGACAGCTGATCCGGCCCCACACCTTGATGGTGCGGCCGCAGTCGATCCCGGGGATCTGACGGCGGCCGAGCCACACCAGGGTGACCGACCCGGACCCGTCGCGCAGCTCGACCTCCAGCGCGGGGTGGCCCTCGCGCGGGGTGATGGTCACGGTGGCCACGGTGCCGGTGAGCGCGACCTGCTGACGGTCCTCGCAGGTCTTGATGGGGACCGCGCCCTCGTCGCGGACCTGCTGCTGCAGCTCCTCCGACTCCAGCTCGGCGTTGGAGGAGGCGAGACGGCGCAGGGCCCGCGAGAGCCTGCTCTCCTTGACCGGACGGACGTCGCTGGTCACATCGTTTCCTTGGTGGAGGTGGTGGGTTCGTGTCCCCTCCAGCATCCCACCAGAGTCAATGGCCGTCTGCCGTTCACGCCGAAGCAGTGCAACGTTCACGTGGGGGTCTCGTCGGCCTGGACCAGGTTCTGCGGCATGCTCAGCGGGAGCAGGTCACCGGGGGCCATGGCCTCGTCGCCGCGGCGGACGACGACGGAGCGGAACGCGGTCAGCAGCTCGGCCACCGGCGACCCCCACCCCTCCTCCAGCGCGGCCTGCCCGTAGACGATCCCGCGGAGCAGCCAGCGAGGTCCTTCGGCCACCCACATCCGGGACGGCTGGTAGCCCTGCTCGCCCTCGGGGGTGGTGACCGGGATCAGCCGCCGCAGCTCCACCCCGAACGGGCCCTCGGCCAGGCTGGCCGAGCCGCCCGCCTCGGTGGCCGCGGTCATGATGTCCTCGCGGAGCTCGGCCCACAGACCGCCGCTCCGCGGAGCGGCGTAGGCCCCGAGCTCCAGGGCCGAGTCGCCGAGGACGAGCATCGCGGAGACGATCTGCTGGGTCTCCTCCGACACCTGGAGCCGCAGCTCGGCTCCGGGGAACCCGGCGAGCACCATGGCGCCGAGGTCGATCCGGGGCATCTCGGGGGTGCCGGCGAGGTCGTCGTCCTCGTCGAGCTCGGCGAGGTCGAAGGGTCCTTCGGCGCGCCAGTCCTGCGCGTCCAGGGCCGCGAGGTCCAGATCGGGCTGCCCGTCCCCCGCGCCGTCGGCGTCGGCCGGCTCGTCGGTCTCGAGGTCGGGGCCGGGCTCGGATGCGGTGTCGTCGAGCTCCGGCTCGTCCGCCCGCTTCTTGGTGCGCCTGAAGATCACGCGCCCAGTATTCCTCCCGTGGACCCGTGTCCACCAAATCCCCGGACCGAGTCCGGCAGCTCGTCAGCCGCCACGAAGCGGACCCGGCAGACCTGCTGCACCACCAGCTGCGCGATGCGGTCCCCGGCCGCGAAGGCCACGGGGTGGTCCTGGTCGGTGTTGAGCAGGCAGACGCGGATCTCCCCCCGGTAGCCGGCGTCGACCGTGCCCGGTGCGTTGACCACGGTGACACCGAAGCGGGCGGCCAGACCGGAGCGGGGGTGCACGAAGGCGGCGTAGCCCTCCGGCAGGGCGAGCGCCAGGCCGGTCCCGACGAGCCGACGCTCCCCCGGCGCCAGCGTGAACGCCTCCCGGCACCGCAGGTCGGCCCCGGCGTCCCCGGGGTGGGCGTACTGCGGGGGCTCGACGTCGGGGTGCAGGCGGCGGAAGAGCACGGGAAGGTCGGGGGGCGCGTTCACGGCGTCGCGTCCTGGGTGGCGCCCAGCGCGGCGGCCAGCCGGGAGGGCTGGCGGCTGGAGACCAGCCAGTAGGGCACGGGGTCGGCCGGGTCGGCGAGGGTGATCTCGACGGCCGTGGCCACGTAGGGCCGCAGCACCAGGTGGGCCCGGGCGTCCGCGCCGGTACCGCCCCGGATCTCGGTCTCGGTGGGGTCCAGGGCCCGGCAGCCCGCGATCCAGGACCGGCCGATGACGGCCCGTCCCACCCGCAGCTCGTCGGCGTCGACCTCGATCACGACGGCGGCGGACGCGAAGAGCCCCGCGGCGACCGCGAGCGCCGCGACGAACAGCGACGCCCCCCACACCGGCCCGAGGTAGAGGCCGACGGCGGCGAGCAGGGAGACCGCGAGCAGCGCGGCCAGCAGCCACCAGGCCACGGGCACCGTCAGGCGTTCGCGGTAGAGCATGGAGGCGACCCTAGTCGTCGCGGCCTGCTTAGGATGAGGGCGGACGACGGCACCTCCCGCCCCGCCCGCCGGGCCTGGTCCGGCCCACCCGTCCGGCTCCCGCCGGCTCGTCCCTGGAGGACCCGATGAGCGCATCCGCGCCGCTGCCCACGACCGTCACGGAGAAGGTGCTCGGCAAGGTCTGGGTGACGGGGACCGTGGTGGCCACCACGCTCGTGGCCCGGACCCTGGTGTCCCTGGCCTGGCGGGTGGTGGTGGGCTCCCGGCCGCCTCGGGCGGGCGACCCGGAGGTGCCCAAGGCACAGGCGCGGGCGTGGGCCCTGGCGACGGCCGCGGGCCTCGCGGTCACGCGCCTGCTGGTGCACCGGACCGGGCTGGGCACGCCCGGCCACTGAGGGCACCGGCGTCAGCCGGCGCAGTCGAAGCAGTACTCCTCGCCGTTGGCCCGCTCCTCCGCGATCTGGCTGCGGTGGCGCACCAGGAAGCACCCGGCGCAGGTGAACTCGTCGGACTGCCGCGGGAGGACGCGGACCGTCAGCTCCTCGTGGGAGAGGTCGGCCCCGGGCAGCTCGAAGGACTCGGCGGCCTCCGTCTCGTCCTCGTCGACCTTGCCGGAGTTCTTGTCGTTCCGGCGGGTCTTCAGCTCCTCGATGCTGTCTTCGTTCATCTCTTCATCGGTCTTGCGCGGAGCGTCGTAGTCGGTCGCCATCGTTCCCTTCCCGGGTCTTGCCAGCCATCGTGCCTGCTCAGGTCGTGCGCATCTCTATCACACCGGTCAAGGGCACCGCTCGTCCTCGGCGGACGAGCATCCCTACAACGCCGCAGTCCGCCCGGCATTCCCTTCGCCGGGGCTCGTCGGATGTGAGCACGGTCTCCCTCTCACCGCGGGTTGGCCCTGGGGATCCAGCGCTCGATGGCCGCAACGCCGCCCGGGCGGGCCGGAGTCAACGACTGGCGCTGGATTTCCAGGGAACCCCCGTCAGGCCGGGCTCGGCACCGGCCCACCCACCTGGCACAGCGCCAGCCGGCCCGGGTCGCGCAGGTTGCGGCAGCAGTCGGGCTGGCAGTCGTACCAGCCGACGGGACCGCCCTCGACCACAGGCCGGTCCGGCTCCTCGCCACGGGCGGCAGCGGCCCGCTCCAGCATCAGGTCGACGAGCCCCGAGACGAACCCCGGGTGGGTCCCCGCCGTGGCGGCCCGGGCGAAGGGCAGCCCGAGCCCCTCGGCCGTCTCCTTGGCCTCGGTGTCGAGGTCGTAGATGACCTCCATGTGGTCGGAGATGAACCCGATGGGGATGACGACCACCGACGGGGTCCCGTCCGCGTGCAGGGCGGTGAGGTGGTCGTTGACGTCCGGCTCGGCCCAGGGCTGGTTGGGCGGGCCGGAGCGGGAGCAGAAGACCAGGTCGTGGCCGTGCGCCCGGCCGGTGCGGGCCTCGACCTGCGTGGTGACGGCCGCGGCCACCGCGCGGTGCCAGTCCACGTAGCCCCCCTCCTCGCTGCGCGGCGCCGGTCCGGAGGCCTGCGCCATCGCGGTGGGGATGGAGTGGGTGACGAAGACCAGACGGGCGCCGTCGGCGTGCTCGCCCAGGGTCTCCAGGGCGGCCAGGGTCGCGTCGGTCGACGCGGCGACGAAGCCCGGGTGGTCGGAGTAGTGCCGGATCTTGTCGACCTCGACGCCGGTGCCCTGCACCGCGTCGTAGAGGTTCTCCCGGTACTGACGGCAGGAGCTGTAGGAGGGGTACGCACTGGTCAGGACGGCCAGGGCCCGGTGGTGCCCTGCGGCGGCCATCGCCTGCACCTCGGCGTCCAGGTAGGGCTCCCAGTTCCGGTTGCCCCAGAACAGGGGCAGGTCGATCCCGCGCCGGTCCAGCTCGGCCCGCAGGGCCGCGAGCAGCTCGCGGCACTGGTCGTTGATGGGGCTGCGGCCGCCGAAGAGGTAGTAGTGCTGGCCGACCTCGACCAGGCGCTCGCGCGGGATGCCGCGCCCGCGCGTCACGTTCTCCAGGAAGGGCACCACGTCGTCGGGTTGCTCCGGTCCGCCGAAGGAGACGAGCAGCAGGCTGTCGTACGGGGCCAGGGGGGACGGGGCGGTCCCGGTCGTGGTGCGGTCGTCCAGAGTCACACAGCGATCCTGTCAGAGGAGCAAAAACCCGACGGCCTGCTCGGCCGGACGCCGCTACACCGAGCGCAGGTACGCGCTGAGGGAGTCGGCGACGAGGGCGGGCTCGAAGCCGGTAGCGCGCAGCTTGTCCAGTGCGAGGGCGCTGTGCTGGGGCCGGGGGGCGAGGTTCTTGCCCGCGCCGTACTCCGCCGCCGTCACCGAGGTCACGTCCGACCCGGGCCGGCCGCGCTCGTTGAACACCATCCGCGCCACGTCGGCCCAGCTCGTCACCTCCCCCGCCCCGGTGACGTTGTAGGTGCCCGACGGGGCGGAGACCGCCAGCAGGTGGTCCAGGGCCCGGACGATCTCGGAGGTGAAGGTCAGCCGTCCGTACTGGTCGGCGACGACGCTGGGCCGCACGCCGCGGTCGGCCAGCGAGGCCATCGTGGCGACGAAGTTGGAGCCCTCACCCACCACCCAGCTGGTGCGCAGCAGGTAGTGCGACGGCAGCGTCGCGACGAGGGCGTCGCCCGCCGCCTTGGTCTGGCCGTACACCCCGAGCGGGCTGACCGGCTCCTCCTCGGGGTGCTCGGTCCGGGTGCCGTCGAAGACGTAGTCGGAGGAGAGGTGCACCAGGGTGAACCGGTGCTCGCGCGCTGCGCGGACCAGCGCGGCGACCCCGGTGACGTTGACCGCCCACGCCGCGCGCCGGCCCTCCGGGGTCTCCGCGGCGTCGACGGCGGTGTGCGCGGCCGCGTTGACGACCAGACCGTAGGGGCTGAAGTCGAACCCGGCGACCGACGCCGGGTCGGCCAGGTCCAGCTCGGACCGGGTCACGGCGGTGGCGTCCGGCCAGTGCGCGGTCAACGCCCGGCCGAGCTGGCCGCCCGCCCCGACGACGAGGGTCGAACGGCCCGGCATCGGGCGGACCTCGGACAGCCGTGGGTGCGCGCGGTCGGCGTCGGAGAGCTCGGCCTGCGCGAGCGGGATCGGCCACGGGACCGCGACGGTCTCGTCGGCGAGGTTGAGGAACGTGTAGGACGCCTTGGCGGCCGGGCTCCAGTGGTCGTTCACCAGGTAGGAGTAGACAGTCTCGTCCTCCAGCGTCTGGAAGGCGTTGCCGACGCCGCGCGGCACGAACACCGCGGTCTCCGGCCCCATCTCCAAGGTGTAGCTCCGCCCGAACCCGTCCCCGGGACGCAGGTCCACCCAGGCCCCGAAGATCCGGCCGCGGGCCAGGGAGACGAACTTGTCCCACGGCTCCGCGTGGATGCCCCTGGTAGCACCGTGCCGGGTGTTGAAGGAGACGTTGTTCTGGACGGGCCCGAAGTCGGGCACGCCCAGCGCGGTCATCTTGGCCCGCTGCCAGTTCTCCTTGAACCAGCCGCGGTTGTCCCCGCGGACGTCGAGGGTGACGACTAGCAGGCCGTCGATCGGGGTCGCGGCGACGCTCATCGGGGCCACGGTCACTGTCCCTGGGTGGCGTACTTGGCCTCGGTCGCCGCCTTCTGCGGCCGCCACCAGCCCTCGTTCGCCTGGTACCAGGCGATCGTCGCGGCCAGTCCGGCCCGGAAGTCGGGGTAGGCGGGCGCCCACCCGAGCTCGGTCCGCAGCTTCGTGGAGTCGATGGCGTAGCGCAGGTCGTGACCCGGCCGGTCGTTGACGTGGTCGTAGCCGTCGCGCGGCTGCCCGAGGAGCTCCAGGATCGTCTCCACGACCTCGCGGTTGTTCTTCTCCCCGTCGGCGCCGATGAGGTAGGTCTCCCCGATCGTGCCGGCCTCGACGATCCGGAGCACGGCCGCGCTGTGGTCGTCGGCATGGATCCAGTCGCGCACGTTGAGGCCGGCGCCGTAGAGCTTGGGCCGCCCGCCGTCGAGGACGTTGGTGATCTGGCGGGGGATGAACTTCTCGACGTGCTGGTAGGGGCCGTAGTTGTTCGAGCAGTTGCTGATCGTGGCCTGCACGCCGAACGAGCGCACCCAGGCCCGCACCAGCAGGTCCGAGCCGGCCTTGGTCGAGGAGTAGGGGCTGGAGGGGTTGTAGGGCGTCGCCTCGGTGAAGCGCGTCGGCTCGTCGAGCTCGAGGTCCCCGTAGACCTCGTCGGTGGAGATGTGGTGGAAGCGCACCCCGTGGTGCCGGACCGCCTCCAGCAGCGTGTAGGTCCCCACCAGGTTGGTGTGGACGAACGGCGAGGGGTCCAGCAGCGAGTTGTCGTTGTGCGACTCGGCGGCGAAGTGGACCACCACGTCGCAGTCCCGGACCAGCTGGTCGACCAGGCGGGCGTCGCCGATGTCGCCCTGCACGAAGGTGAACCGGTCGGCCGGCAGGCCCTCCACCGACTGCAGGTTCCCGGCGTAGGTCAACAGGTCCAGGACGGTGACCTGGGCGTCGGTGTGGTCCAGGACGTGGCGGACGAAGTTCGACCCGATGAACCCCGCACCGCCCGTCACCAGGTAGGCAGTCATGGCCGTCATCCTAGGGAACGCCGGGTCCAGGACCGCCGGCCGCGCCGGCGGTGCCACACTTGCTCGCCATGCGAGGCATCATCCTGGCCGGCGGCTCCGGCACCCGGCTGCACCCGGTCACGCTCGGCATCAGCAAGCAGCTGGTCCCGGTCTACGACAAGCCGATGATCTACTACCCGCTCTCCACGCTGATCTTCGCGGGCATCCGGGACGTGCTGGTCATCACCACCCCCCACGACGCGGCCGGCTTCGAGCGGCTGCTCGGCGACGGCTCGCAGTTCGGCATCTCCATCAGCTACGCCCAACAGCCCTCCCCCGACGGGCTGGCGCAGGCCTTCGTCATCGGTGCGGACTTCATCGGGACCGACCACGTCGCCCTGGTGCTCGGGGACAACATCTTCTACGGGCCCGGCCTCGGCACCCAGCTGCAGCGCTTCGCCACCGTCGACGGCGGCGCGGTCTTCGCCTACTGGGTGGCCGAGCCCAGCGCGTACGGCGTCGTCGAGTTCGACCGCGACGGCCGGGCGATCTCCCTGGAGGAGAAGCCCGCGCAGCCGAAGTCGAACTACGCCGTCCCGGGGCTGTACTTCTACGACAACGACGTCGTGGCGGTCGCCCGCGACCTCGAGCCCTCCCCGCGCGGTGAGTACGAGATCACCGACGTCAACCGGCACTACCTGGAGGCCGGGCGGCTGCAGGTAGGTGTGCTCCCACGCGGCACCGCCTGGCTGGATACGGGGACCTTCGAGTCCATGAACGACGCCAACAACTTCGTCCGCACCATCGAGGCACGCCAGGGGCTCAAGGTGGGGGCGCCGGAGGAGGCCGCCTGGCGCCAGGGCTTCCTCAGCGACGACGAGCTGGAGGCCCGGGCCGGCACCCTCCTCAAGTCCGGCTACGGCACCTACCTGCTCGAGATGGTGCAGCGGCACCGCCGGTCCCTCTGAGCGCCACGGCCGCCGGTCCCCCGGCGACCCGGGGTGCGCTGCTCGGGGCGGTGCTGGCCGGTGTGGTCACCGCCGTCGTCGGTTTCGCGTCATCCTTCGCGCTGGTCCTGACCGGGCTGACCGCGCAGGGCGCGACCACCGCGCAGGCGGCGTCCGGGCTGCTGGTCCTGCTGATCGCCATGGCGCTCGGCATCGTGGCGCTGGCCCTGCGCTACCGGATGCCGCTGACCCTGGCCTGGTCCACGCCCGGGGCGGCCCTGCTCGCCGGCGCGGCCACCGGGGAGGCGGTCTGGTCGGCCGCCATCGGGACGTTCCTGCTGGTCGCCGCGCTGACCGCGCTGACGGGATGGTGGCCCTGGCTGGCGCGGACCCTGGCGGCGATCCCCCTGTCGGTGGCGAACGCCATGCTGGCCGGGGTGCTGCTGCCGATCTGCGTGACCGCCTTCATCACCCTCGGCGCGACGCCCGGGTACGCGGCGCCGATCCTGCTCACCTGGCTGGCCGGGTACGCCCTCGCCCGCCGGTGGGCCGTGCCGCTGGCCCTGCTCGCCGCGCTGGTCGTCGTCGCCCTGACCCTGGACGCGACGCCGACCCTGGACGCCCTGGTCCCCCGGCTGACCTGGACCGCGCCGACCTTCGACTGGCGGCTGCTGCTCGGCCTCGGCGTCCCCCTGTTCCTGGTCAACATCGCCTCGCAGTACGCGCCGGGCGTGGCGGTGATGAAGACCTACGGCTACACCGTCCCCTGGCGCCCGACGATGCTCCTCACCGCCGCCGTCTCCGCGGCCGGCGCACCGGCGGGCGGCTTCGCGGTGAACCTGGCGGCGATCTCCTCGGCGCTGTCCGCCTCCCCCGAGGCGCACCCCGACCCGGGGCGTCGCTGGGTGGCCGCGGTGTCGGCCGCCGGCAGCTACCTCGTCCTCGGCCTGCTGTCGGCGGGGGCCGCGTTCGTCCTGACCCACTCCCCACCCGGTCTGGTCATCACCGTCGCCGCCCTGGCTCTGCTGGGACCGCTGGGCTCGGCGCTCGAGCGCTGCCTCGCCGACCCCGACGAGCGGGAGGCGGCGGTCGTCGCACTCGTCGCCACCGCGTCCGGCATCAGCCTGCTGGGCATCGGCGCGGCGTTCTGGGGCCTGGCCTGCGGGCTCGGGGTCCGCTCGGTGCTGCGCCGGGTCCGGGCGCGGAGGGCGGGGGGTCAGGCGGGCGGCTCGTCCTGACCGGACTCCTCGGCCTCGTCCGCCTCCTCCTTGGTGGCGTGCACCGCTCCGTCAGCGTGCTCCGGCGGACCGTAGACGGTGTAGAGGACCAGCGGGTTGGGTCCGGTGTTGCTGAAGTTGTGCTTGGCCCCGGCCGGCACGCAGACCAGGTCGCCGGCGGCGACCTTTTTCGTCTTCCCGCTGACCTTTGCCTCGCCCACGCCGCTGACGAAGGTCAGGATCTGGTCGGTGTCCGGGTGCACCTCCTCGCCGATCTCCCCGTCGGGCGGGATGGTCATGATGACCAGTTGGCTGTACTTCCCGGTCCACAGGACCCGGCGGAAGTCGGGGTTGGACTCGGCCACGGTCGCGATCGTCAGGTGCTCCACGGGTCTTGTCTACCGTGCGCGGCCCGGGCGTGCTGCCGGGGGGCGTGGGTCACCGGGATGGCAGGATGCAGCGCATGCCGCAGATGATCACGGTCGTGGTGGCCACGCGTGACCCCGGTCCGGCCCTCACCGGGCTGGTGGGAGGACTCGACGCCCAGACCGCCCGGCCCGACGGCTTCGAGGTGGTGTTCGCCGAACGCGGCTCTACCGACGGGAGCCTGGCCCGGCTGGAACGGCTGAGCGGGTCCCGGCCGAACGTCAGGGTCCTTCCCGACGCGACGCTGGCCGACGCGGTCGCGACCGCCGCCGGGGACCACGTGCTGGTCCTGGACCAGGAGTGGCGGTTGCTGCCCGAGGCGTTGGAGCGTCTGGCCGCGCGGGCTGCCGCCGGGGAGGTCGAGGTCGTGGCCGGGCGCTGCCGCCTGGACCGTGGCCGGTACCGTGGCCCGCTGGGCGGGGAGGACCAGGCCGGGCCGCTCTCCCCGGCGCAGCAGGCGGAGCTGGCGGGCGCCGTGCTGCTGGTGCGCCGCGACCTGCTGCAGGACGCCCTGGCCGACGGCGACCAGCAGCAGGACCGTTGGGCGGCCCGGGTGCTGGAGAGCGCGGCTGCCGTCGCCGTCGTGCCCGACTACGCCTGCGTGTGCTCCTGGCCCGCCGGGCCGGACCAGGAGGTCTCGCCCGACCAGGCCGACGGACCTGCGCGCGACACCGGGGCCGCCGCCGAGCCGGCGGTGCTCAGCTGGGCCGGCGAGGTCCTCCGCGTCGAGGTGGCCCTGACCCTGCCGGACGGGGACGAGGACGTCGAGCACCTGCTCACCCTCGAACGCGCCGACGGGGTGGAGATCGCGCTGCCGACCAGCACGACCCTGCTCCCGGTCCCGCTCGCGGCTGTGCCGGTCGACTCGGCGGACGCCGAGTCGGAGGAGGCTGGATCGGGGGAGGCCGGATCGGAGGAGGCTGGTCGGACCGAACCCGAACCGCCGGAGGTGACCGTGGAACCCGAGGAGACGAGCCCGGCGGGGGCGCCGGTGCCCGCGCCGGAGACCGACACGCCTCGCACCTCCCGGATCCTGCTCGCCGCCGAGCTGGACTGCGGCCCGGGAGCCGCCCCCGCCCGGGGTGTCTACGCGGTCCGGCTGCGGCGCCGGGGACCGAGCGACGGCTCCCACAGCGTGCCGGTGACCGGGGCGGCACCCGCCCTGATCGCCGGCCGGCCCGTGCTGGCTCACCCCGTCGACGGCCGGCTGGTGGTGGACGTGGGCGCGACGGCCACCAGCCTGCTCGCCGCCCTACCTACCGCCGGGACGGTCACCGAGAGCGCGCGCGGCTCCCTGCTGCGGCTGCCGTTGCCCGACCTGCACGTCTGCGGGGCCGGGGGGCTGACCGGCACCCTCGCGCTCGGCGGCCTGAGCCTGCCCGCCGAGATCGCGGCCGAACCGAGCGCCGAAGGCTGGCGTGGTGAGCTCCGCTGCTTCGTCAGCGGGCTGGAGGGACGCAGCCGGCTCGTCGCCCACTTCGGCGGCGCTGAGGGCGGCGCGAGCCCCAGCGGGGTCGACCTCGTCATGTCCCACCTCGGCGCGTTCACCCTGGAGCCCACCCCGCCCGCTCCGAAGAAGGCAGCAGCCGCCAAGCCGGCCGCGAATAAGGCAGCGACCACGAGAAAAGCAGCGGCCACGAAGCCCGCCGCCACGCCGTCGGCTCCGGCGAAGAAGAAGGCCAAGCCGAAGCCGAAGAAAAGGGCGCCGGCCCGTCCTCCGACGCGCCTGCAACAGCTGCGACGCCGGGTCCCTCCCTGGCTCGAGCCCGCGGTGAAGCCGCTCGCGGCGCTGCCGCCGGCCCGGGCGCTCTACCGCCGGCTGAACCGCCGCTGACCCCTCCGACGAGGGCGCGGTCCCTCGCTCAGGCGGGAACGGTGTCGGCCACGTAGCCGGGACCCAGCTCGGCGGTGACCAGGGCACGCAGCGGCTCGCGCAGCCCCGCCACCGTCGTGTCCGGAGCGGCTCCGCCGAGCAGGTCGAGCAGCCCGGCGTCCAGCAGCCGCTGCGGTGGCAGCACGGTCAAGCGGTCCAGCAGGTCGGGCGGGACGGGCTGGGGGTCGGGGTGACGGAACTCCGCCATGATCTCGTCGTAGCGGTCGGCCAGCACGGTGCTGCCCGGGTCGAGGCCGACCACGAGCAGCAGGCCCGTGGGCTGGGTGCCGACCGGGATGACGACCAGGTCGGGCCGGTACCGCGCCAGCACGGCCAGCATGGGGTAGACGTCGCCCGTCCAGCCCCGGGTGTGCCGCTTGCGGGCGGCCTCGTCGACGCTGCGGGGCAGGATGTCGTCGAAGACGATGGTGCCGCGCGGGCTGCTGTGCCGCTCGGCGTTGACGAAGTCGCGGAACGCGTACTCGAACAGGTGGAGCCCGTCGATGAAGGACAGGTCGAACGGGGTTCCACCCGTGGGCGCCAGCGGCTCGGGCCGGGCGAAGTACTCATCGCTGGTCGTGCGGAACAGGGCCAGGTCGGTGGTGATCTCGTGGGTGATGGCGAAGGCCGGGTCGATCGCCACGGTCCGGCAGCGGGACAGCGACAGGCTGCGGCCGTCACGCACTCCCACCTCCAGGTAGGCCCGCGGCGCGAGCCGGCGGTGCACCTCGGTGAGCACGGGGATGTAGTACATGGCTGGCACCCTAGCGAGACCCGGGACGGGGACGGATGCTTCCCGTCAGAGACGCGCGGCCAGGTCGCGGCGCCGGGACCGTGGAGCTCCTCGCGCCGACCGGTCGGCCCGCGAGCACCAGCAGCACCGTCTCCCCGCTGGCGTGCACCGGCGTCCCCTGCCCCGACGCCCAGTCCTGGTCGTCGGCGACCAGGCGCAGCCCGGCGAGACGACGCCGGACCTGACCCCCGAGCAGGGCCGACGACGGGAACCGGGCGCCGGCGCAGAAGTCGGCCACGGGGCGGAAGGCCGCCACCGGCACCGACCGGACCAGCCCCAGCGGGCGACGGACGTCGAGGCCGTGCAGCACCGCGTCGACGAGGACGGCGGCGCGGGCGGTCATGGCGCCCAGTCTGTCCGGCCCGTCGGGGGCGCTTCGAGTGCGCCCGAACTCGTCGCAGGGACCGCGGCCAGCTCGAGCTTGTGCGCACTCAGCGCCGGCCGCGCCGGGCGGACAGATAGTCGGCCACCACGTACTCCCCCAGCCGGGTGATGTCGGGGGTGAAGACCCGTCCCCCGGCCCGGCGGGCGATGGCGTCGACGAAGCGGCGCAGGCCCTCGTCCTCGCCCAGCATGAAGGTGTTGATGGTCGCGCCGTAGCGGGCCAGCTCGTCGACCTGGGCGATCGTGGCCCGCACCGTCTCGGGCGTGCTCGGCCAGCGGAAGAACGCCTCCCCCTCCCGGCTCAGGTGCGCCGTCGGCTCGCCGTCGGTGACGACGAGGACGACCGGCTCGGCGTCGGGGTGCCGACGCAGGTGCCGCGCGGCCAGGATCAGCGCGTGCTGCAGGTTGGTGCCCTGGACGTACTCCGGCTCCGCCTCGGCCAGCTGGACGGGCGACAGCCGGCGCGCCAGCCGGTTGAAGCCGATGACCTGGAGGGCGTCCTGCCGGAAGCGGGTCTCGATGAGGTGGTTCAGCGCCAGCGCGGTCTGCTTCATCGGCCCCCAGCGACCGTCCTGCACCATCGAGAAGGACAGGTCGACGCACAGCGCCACCGCGGCACTGGTCCGGCGCTCGGTCTCGGTGACCTCGAAGTCCTCGACGTCCAGCGTCACCGCTCCCGCGCCCAGCTCCCCTCGGGAGGCCCGCCGGCGCAGGGCGTTGCCCACGGTCCGGGGGACGTCCAGCGGCAGCTCGTCGCCGAACACCCAGGGCCGGGTCAGGCCGGTGGGCTCGTCGGCGGAGCCCGTGCGGTGGTCGTCGTGGTCGCCGTGGCCGGTGGCGGCGAGGGAGTCGAAGACGCGCTTGAGCGCCGTCTGACCGAGCCGCCGGACCGCGCGCGGGGTCAGGCGGAGCCCGTCGTCACCGCGGGTCACGAAACCCTGCTGCTCCAGCTCACGCTCCAGGTCCCGGAGCGCCCGGAAGTCCTGGACGGCTTCGCGACCCAGGCGCTTCTCCAGCAGCTCCACGTCGACGTCGTCCAGGGTCGAGCCCGGGTCCCCCTGGGACAGCTGAGCCTCCAGCGCCTCGAGGTCGGCCAGCTCGGCGACGGCCTCCACGGCCTCGCTGTAGCCCAGGGACTGCCCGCCCGGCCGCATCCCGGTCGGTGACTCCCGGTCCATCCCGGGCCGCAGCGCCTGCAGGTTGTCCGCGAGCTGGGCCATCTGGGAGGCCAGGTCGGCGTCGGTGAGGGCGTCGCTCATCAGCTGGCCGAGCTGCTGGCGCTGCTCGGGGCTGAGCGAGGCCATCATCCGCTGCGCGGCGGCCTGGCGTCGGGCCAGGGCGTCGATGAGCTCCTCGACGTCCTCGGGCTGCTCGGGGAACAGGTCCCCGTGCTTGTCCATGAACTCGCTGAACTGCTCGGCGGTGTCCTCCTGGCGGGCGTGGGCGGCCAGCAGGGCGTTGAGGTCGGCGAGCATGTCCTTGACCCGCTGCATCGCCTCGGGGTCCGGGGACTCCAGCGCCTGCTTCATCCCGGCGAACTGGGCGTCCAGCACCTCGCGACGCAACAGGTCCTTGATCGCGTCGTAGGTGGCCTTCGCCTCCGGTGAGGTCCAGGCGTACGGGTCCAGGGCGCGGACCGCCCCGGCGACGTCGTCGGGCAGCGTGTCGAGCTCCAGCTCCGCCATCCGGGCGTCGTCGCCCTCGGTACCGGCCAGCGCCTCCCGCTCGGCGGCCAGCGCCTGGTCGAGCGCGGAACGCACCTGGTCCAGCGTCCCGCCCAGGTCGCCGCGCCGGCGTGCCTGGGCCCGCAGCTTGCGGAGCCGCTGGGCGAGCTTGTCGAGCCCACCCTGGCCGTCCAGCCCCCGCCGCACCAGGTCGCGCAGGGAGTCCCGGAGGTTCCCGGCGGCGAGCACGTCGGCGCCGATCTGGTCGAGGGCCGCCCGGACGTCGTACGGCGGCGCCAGCGGGTCCGGCCCGCCTCGCCACGGGCCGTAGCGGACGTTGTGGTGCGCCCGTCCGGGCTGCGGCCGCGACAACCCGTCGTCACGGCCGTCCTCCACGCCGTCGTCCTCGCTCCAGGCTTCGCTCATGCTCGACCTCTCCCCTGCTCAGCCGCGCACGTTCAGGCCGCGCCGTAGACGGTCCGTCCGTCGACGGTCTCCTTCTCGATCCGCCGGGTCAGGTGCAGGCCCTCGAGCACGAGCTCGACGGCGGAGGCCACCTGGCCGCGGCCGGCGTCGTCGTGACCGAGCCGGTCCAGCACCTTCGCCAGCCCGGGCACCCCGCCCAGCTGGGACAGCAGGTCGCGGGCGGGCACCAGCTCGCCGGTCTCGACGACCGCGCCCTCGGCGAACACGGCGGTGAACCCGGACAGGTCGAGCCCGCCCAGCCGGTCACGGAAGGTGGCCGCCACCGCGAGCCGCAGCAGGTGGTCCAGGACCGCCCTCTCCCGGCCCTCCTCGCCCATCTCGAACTCGACCTTCCCCAGCAGGGTGGGTAGCACGACGCCGATGTCGCAGATGCGGGCCACCGCCTCCTCGTCGCCCGTGCGGGCCGCCCGCCGCAGCGCCGAGCCGGCCACGGCCTCGGCCGCCGCGATCGTGAAGCGGGCCGAGACGCCGGAGCGCTGGTCGACCGAGCTGGACTCGCGGAGGTTGCGGGTGAAGCGGGCCAGCACCTCCAGGAGGGGGTCCCCGACCTCGGCGACGACGGCCGCCTCCTGGCGGAGCAGGGCCACCTCGTCGTCGAGCCCGCCGAGGTAGTGGGTACGGATCTCGGCCCCGAAGCGGTCCTTGAGCGGGGTGATGATGCGCCCACGGTTGGTGTAGTCCTCCGGGTTGGCCGTGGCCACCAGGAAGAGGTCGAGCGGCAGGCGCAGGGAGTAGCCGCGGACCTGGATGTCGCGCTCCTCCAGGACGTTGAACAGCGCGACCTGGATCCGCTCGGCCAGGTCGGGCAGCTCGTTGAGCCCGAACAGACCGCGGTTGGCGCGCGGCACCAGGCCGTAGTGGACGGTCTCGGGGTCGCCCAGGGTCCGGCCCTGGGCCACCTTGACCGGGTCGACGTCGCCGATCAGGTCGCCCACCGAGGTGTCGGGCGTGGCCAGCTTCTCGGTGTAGCGGTCGTCGCGGTGCCGCCAGGAGACCGGCAGGTCGCCGCCGAGCTCAGCCGCCAGCGTCCGGCACCGGACGCAGACCGGTGCGGTGGGGTCGTCGTGGATCTCGCAGCCGGTCACCTCCGGGCTCCACTCGTCGAGCAGCTGCCCGAGGGTGCGCATCAGCCGGGTCTTGCCCTGACCCCGCTCACCGAGCAGCACGAGGTCGTGCCCGGCCAGCAGGGCGGCCTCCAGCTCGGGGAGCACGGTGTCGTCGAAGCCGACGATCCCCGGGAAGGCCGGCTCGCCGGACCGGAGCCGGGCGAGCAGGTTCTGCCGGAGCTCGTCCTTGGTGCTGCGCGAGGTCCAGCCGGACTGCAGCAGCTGGGCGAGGGTCGCCGGGTCGGGGTGGGAGCTCGAGGGTTGGGAGGAACCGGGGAGATGTCCGACCGTCATGCCCGGAACAGTACGACGGCACCGAAACCTGACGGCGAGCTCGCGACGCCTCCGCTCCTGCCGCGCGCGCCCGGTCCCGCACGGTAGGTTGACCTCGACCACCGCCCGACCCTCCCGACTCCCCGTCACAAGGAGCTGCCAGCCCTATGCGCAGCGCGCACCTCGTGGGACCGAGCCCGGACGGTCAGTCGCTGGTCGTCGCCACCGAGGACGGCGAGGAGCTCTCCGTCGTCGTCGATGACCCGCTCCGGGACGCCGTCCTGGGCGCGGCACGGGCGACGGCTGCCGAGCCGCAGGGCGGGCCGGAGGGCCGAGGTCGTCGCCGCGGACGAGGAGAGCCCGGAGAGCCCGCACGAGGAGAAAAGGCCATGGAGACGTCACTGAGCCCGCGCGACATCCAGATGCGCGTCCGCGCGGGCGAGACCCTCGAGGACCTCGCCGAGGTGGCCGGGCTCCCCTATGAGCGCATCGAGCGCTTCGCCGCCCCGGTGCTCGCCGAGCGGGAGCACCTGGCCCTGATGGCCCTGTCGTCCTCGGTCCGTCGCCGCGGCGAGACGTCCGGGCACCGCACGCTGGCCGCCACAGTCGCGGACCGGCTGCTCAAGCAGGGCGTCGACGCCGACTCCGTGGTGTGGGACTCCTACCGGCTCGAGGACGGGCGCTGGACCGTCACCGCCGGCTACGCCCTCGGCGGCGACGAGCACCTGGCGAGGTTCACCTTCGACCAGCGTGGTCGCTACTCCGTGGCTGCCGACGACGAGGCCCGCCGGCTCATCGGTGAGCAGCTCCCGGGCGCACCCGGCGGCCGCCGCCGTGCCGACCCCGCCGACGAGCCCACGGTGGACCTCAGCGACGAGCTGGCGCTGGTCCGGGCGACGCAGGAGGCGGACACCCCGACCCCGGAGGCACCGCCGGTCGCGCCGGCGGAGCCGGACGGGGACGGCCACGACGGCGTCCTGCCCGGGGCGCTGGCCACCGAGCCCGTGGTCACCGAGGTCGTGGTGGAGCAGTCCGAGCGCCGCCGCACCCGCAGCCTGCGAGCGGTCCGCCGCGACGCGGGCCGGGCCGGCACCCCACCGGTCGAGGCGGATCAAGGCGCCGGGGACCCGTCCGCCGACGTCGAGCCGTCGGCGTCGGACGCGCCGGTCCCGTCCGAGCTGGGGACGCTGTACGCCATGCTCGACTCCGAGGACGAGGAGTCCCGGCGGGGGTACGGCGGCCTGAGCGACGCGGCCGCCGTCCCGGAGACGGCCGGGGGCGGCTGGGAGCCGGCGATCGTCGTGGACTACCCGGTGGAGCCCAGCCCCGCCGACGAGGCCCTGCTGCCCCCGACCGAGCACCCCGACCGCAGCCAGGTCCCGATGGACGACAAAGCCTCGGTGGAGCTGAGCACCCCCGTCGACCCCGGCCCGCCGGGCCCGGACCAGCGGCCGGGCACCGACGAGCCGGCCCCGCCGTACGCGCGCACCGAAGAGGCGCGCCGCGGCGAGGAGGCCGAGGAGTTCCAGCTGGAGTCCGGCCCGCCGCCGGAGAAGAAGCCCAAGCGCAAGCGTGCCGCGGTACCGAGCTGGGACGAGATCATGTTCGGCGGCCCCAAGCCCGGCAGCTGATCGGCCGACGTCCGCCCGGACCCGGTCACTCCGGGCCGGTGGCCACGGGTCGGGTCGGGTCGCTGACCCAGTCGCTCCACGAACCCGGGTAGATCCGTCCGTCCAGGCCGGCGGAGCGGAGCGCGAGGAGGGTCTGCGCGGCCGTGATGCCCGAGCCGCAGTACAGCACCGGGTCGACCAGACCGGCGAACCGTTCGGCGATCACGGCCGGGGGGTGGAAGCGACCGTCGGGACCCTGGTTCTGCGCGGACGGCCGGTTGAGGGCACCCGGGATGTGTCCGGCGACCGGGTCGACGGGCTCGAGGGCGCCGGTGAACCGCTCGGCGGCCCGGACGTCGACCACGGGTGCACCGGACCCGGCCAGGGCCGCGACCCCGGCGGCGTCCACCGAGGGCAGCTGCCCCGGTCGCGGGACGAAGTCGCCCGGGGCGGCGCCGCGGTCCGGCCCCGACTCCACGGGCTGCCCGGCCCGCTGCCAGGCGGCGAACCCGCCGTCCAGCACCCGCACGTCGGGATGGCCGGCGTCGAGCAGCAGCCACCAGAGCCGGGCGGCGGCCAGGGAGCTCGCGGCGTCGTACACGACGACGGGGCGCCCGGAGCGGACGCCGAGGCGGCGGAACGTGGCGGTGAGCACCTCGGCGTCGGGAATGGGGTGCCGGCCCCTGGCCCCGGACCGGTGTCCGGACAGCTCCTGCTCCAGGTCCACCCAGTGCGCGCCCGGGAGGTGTCCCGCCTCGTACTCGGGCCGGCCGGGCGGGCCGCCGAGGGTCCAGCGGACGTCGGCCAGCACCACCGGCTCCGGTCCGCGGAGCAGGGCGGCGAGCTCGTCGACCCCGATCAGAGGGGACGGTGCTGGGCTCATAGGATCTCGTTCTCCTCGTCGTCGCGTCCGAAGGGCAGTGGGTCCGACGGCGTCGCCCGGGCGACGGCCCGGGTGACGCGGCGTCGGTGGTGGCGCCGGCAGAGCACCTCGTAGGCCAGCACCGCGCGGTCATCCCGCGCCTGCACACCGCCCCGCTCGACCACGTCCCCGACGACGACCTGGTCGCCCTCGACCACCATGGCGCCGTCGACGGTCCGGGCGTTGTGCGTGGCCCGGTCGCCGCACCAGCAGAGGGCGGGCACCTGCAGGAGCTCGACCCGGTCGCACAGCTCGACCAGGCGTTGCGAGCCGGGGAACAGCCGGGTCTGGAAGTCGGTGAGGATGCCGACGGCGACGACGTCGACCTGCAGCTCGTCGACGACACGGGCCAGCTGGTCGACCTGCACCGGCTCGTAGAACTGCGTCTCGTCGCAGACGAGGTAGTCGACCCGCTCGCCCGCGGTCAGCTGGCCGACGACGTAGTCCCAGAAGTCGAACCCGTGGCCCACCTCGATCGCGGGCCGCGCCAGACCCAGCCGGGAGGAGATCGTCGCCTCCCCCGCCCGGTCCCGGGAGGTGAACAGCCGGCCCCGACGTCCGCCCGCGGCGTGGGTGTGGTCGAACTGGAGCGCCAGCGTCGACTTCCCGCAGTCCATCGGACCGGTGAAGTACAGGAACTCAGCCACCCGTTGATCCTGCCCCATGCGGCCCGGCGGCGGCGTCCGCGTCCTGCGGCTCAGCCGAGGTCGGGCGGCACGGGCAGGCCGAAGGAGCGAAGCAGCCGTGCGGTGTCCGCGCGGTGGCGGGCGGTGGGGAAGGCGTGCTCGAGGCACCAGAGCAGCTGGTGCAGGCGCAGGACGATGTCGTCCTCGGCTCCCTGCCGGCCGGGCCACCAGGCGCGACCCGGCATGTCGTCCCAGAAGACCACCCGGGCGACGTCGGCGACCGCGGGGCCGGCCCAGGCTTTGTCCCAGTCCAGGACGGCGACCACCCGGGCCGACGCCGGGTCCACCAGGACGTTGGCGTGGTGCAGGTCGTCATGGCTGAGCACCGCCGGCCCGTCACCCAGCCGGTCCGGGTTCTCCGCGAGCAGCCGCTCCGCCAGCGCGCGGGCGGCCGGGCGCCGGGTGCGCAGGGCGACCCGTCGCCGGAGCGCCGTGGCCAGCGGCTGCGCCCGGACGCCGCCGTCGGCGCCGAGCTCGCCGTAGCCGTCCAGGCGGACCGTGGCGAGCGCCGTGAGCACGTCGACGAGCTGGGCGTGCACGCCGACGGTCCCGGCCTGGTCCAGCAGCGGCCGGACCTCGCGCCAGGGACGGCCGCCGGCGTGCCGCTGCAGCAGGTGCTGCACCCCGTCGAGCGTGCCGATCCCGTCGGCCGACAGGACCTCCGGCACCGGCACGCCGGCGGCGGCCGCCCGTCTCATCGCCGAGGCGCTCCGTCCCAGGTCCAGGGCGGGCCCGGCCGAGGTCGCCGCCACCTTGAGCACCAGCCCCTCCGGCACCCCGCGCACTGCCAGATGCAGCACCGCAGCCTCCGCACTGATCTGCAGCGTCGCCACCTCGGTGACCCGGGCCCCGCTGCCGAGGGACTCCCGGACGGCTCTGCGGGCCAGCGCGTCGAGCCACGTGGGGGTCCACCCGGTGGCGGTGTCGGTCACGCCGCCATTGTGCGCGCCCGCGCTTCACCCGAGCCGTTACGCTGCCCGCCGTGAGGCCACGCAGCGTCGACGTCGACCAGGTCCGGCAAGCCGCCGGAGCCGTCCTGGCGACCGCGGCCGCGGACCCGCGCTACGCCCGCACCAGCCACCTGCAGGTCCGGGTGGGCGGGGAGGTCGTGGTCGACGAGTACCTCCGGGGTCCCCGGCAGGGCGACATCTTCTCCGTCACCAAGACCGTCCTCGCCCTGACGTTGGCGGTCGCCGCCCGGGAGGATCGCCTGCCACCCCTCGACCGGCCGGTGGCGGACGTGCTGCCGGCGCTGCGCGGCACCCCGGCCGCCGAGCCACACCTGGGTCCACCTGCTGACCATGACGCGCGGGGCCGAGACCGGCGGGGCGTGGGACGTCGACGAGGTCACCGCCCTGCCCGGCGGTCAGGTGGCCCACGTGGCCCGCGCGCCGCAGCGCACCGCGCCTGGGAGCCGCTTCGCCTACGACAACGGAGCGTCGCACCTGCTCAGCGCGGCCGCCGGGGAGGTCCTCGGTGAGCCGGTGTCGGCGTACGCCGCCCGCGCGCTGCTGGCCCCGCTGGGCATCGCCGCACCGGACTGGGCCTGCGACCCGGACGGGGTGACTTTCGGCTACGCGCACCTCCGGCTCGCCGCCGACGACCTGGGCCGGCTCGGCCGGCTCCTGCTCGACGGCGGCCGGGTCGGGGACCGGCCTCTGCTGGACCCGGGCTTCCTGGCAGCCATGACCACCCCGCACACGGCCGGCGGCCCGCCCGAGGAGCTGGCGTACGGCTACCACCTCTGGCTGGACGACGGCCTGCTGCTCGGCGGGGGGTGGGCGGGCCAGCACCTGCTCGTGGTCCCCGGCGCGGACGCCGTCGTCGTCACCACCGGTGACGCCGGCTTCGACCCCGGTCCGCCGCCGACCGACGCCATGCCCCCGGGCTGGCGGCCGGCGCTGGACCTGGTGCGCACCCACCTGCTGCCCGTGCTCCGCGGCTGAGCCGCTCGGCTGGTCCGCGGTCAGCCGACCAGCAGGGGCACCAGCATCTCGGCCTCGGTCAGTGAGCCGTGCATGCCGACCAGGGTGAGCTCACGCGGGTACTGACGGGTCATCACCGCCCAGTCGCCGCGCATCGCCACCAGCACGTGGCCCCAGCGCTCGCGCAGGTCGTCGTCCACGGGTCCGAACCAGCCCTCGTCGACGGCCTCGTCCCGGGTCCGCACCCACGCGCGGTCGCCGAGCACGTCCCGCCAGCGAGCGGCCACCCGCTCCGGGTCGTCCTGGTCGACGTAGAGCTGGCGGAACCGGCCCTCCCCGGCCAGCGCGGTGACCCCGGCCACCAGCTCCGGCTCGTCCTCGGCGACCACCTGGCGGGTGCTGGGCACGTCGACCATGCCGTGGTCCCCGGTGACGAGCAGGACGACGTCGTCCGGCAGCGCCGCGCGGAGCCGCTCGCACATCGCGTCCACCCGGATCAGCTGGCGCAGCCACTCCTCGGACCCGCAGCCGTGGCCGTGGCCGACGTGGTCGAGCTGACGCTCGTAGGCGTAGACGATGCTGCGGTCGCCCTGCGCCGCGGCGGCGGTGACCAGGCCGATCCGCCGCTCCTCGGCGCGCTCGTGCTCGAACGGGACGAAGGTCGCTCCCCGCAGGGCGGCCTCGGTGAGACCGCTGCCCCGGAACCGCTGCAGGCCCACCGAGCTGACCCGGACGCCGGCAGCCGCCGCACGCTCGAAGAACGTCGTCCGGGTCTGGAAGGCCCGCGCCAGCAGGTCGGACTCCCAGGTCAGGGCGTTGAGGATCTCCCCGGTGTCGGGCACGCGGCTGGTGTAGCCGACCATCCCGTGCTGGCCGGGCGGCAGACCGGTGCCCAGGCTGGTCAGGCTGGTGACGGTGGTGCTCGGGACCCCGGCGGTGATCGGGCGACCGGTGCGGAGCAGCCCGGCCAGGAACGGGACCTCTCGCGCCGAGCGCCGGACCAGGTTCCAGCCGAGCCCGTCCACCAGGACGACGACGTAGCGCGTCGCGGCCGGCAGCCCCAGGACGTCGGTGGTGGCACCCGGGCACCCCGAGGTGGGCGCCGATGCTGGGCATCAGGTCGGCGAGGCTGCTCGCGGCGTAGGCGGGAAGCACCAGCCCGGGCGACGACGTCGGCGGCGTCACCACCGCAGGGGTCATACCGCGGCCGCGCGCTGCAGGGCGCTGGAGAAGCGGGTGAGCCGGTCGACCCGGTCGGGGCCGTCGGCGGCCGCGCTCATCCGGACGGTCAGGTCGTCCCCGACCAGGGCGCCGGTGTAGCCGTGGTCGGCCTCGCACTCCGGGTCGTTGCAGCTGGCCTGCTCCAGGTCGAGCCGCCGGACCGCCCCCCAGCCGACGGTCAGCCAGGTCTCGCTGACGTCGGTGCTGCCGGCCCGGTACTCCTCCGGCCGGGTGACCACCCGGGTCAGCACGACCGCGCCGATCCTGCTGAGGGCCACCGACTCGGTGGAGGAGGCGGCGGCGATCCCGGTCGCCGGCGGCTCCGCGGGCTGGTCGTCGGTGTGGCCGACGATGAGCCGGGTGGGCGTCAGCGCGAGCACGGTGACGTGGCGGTGGATCTCGTCGTGGGCGAACGTCGGCTCGTGGTGCACGACGAAGTCGATCAGCTCCTCCTCACCGACCGCCAGGACGATGGCGTCCTCGACCAGGTCCGGGAAGTAGCCGCACGCCTCGATGTCGGCCCGCAGGTCACGGCGGGTGGAACCAAGCCTCATGGCGCTCATCCTGCCACGGCGCCGCAGGCGCGAAGACCCGTCCACAGCCCGGCGAGCGTCGGCAAGCGCGGGCGCCGAGCGCGAGCCGGAGACTACAGCACGCGGGCCATCGGGTCGCGGCGGTCGTCGGTCGGCGCGATGAGGATCCTGGCTCCCAGCACGCACATGCCCTCGCGGGAGGCGATGCACGGGCTCAGCGACACCGACGCCAGCTGCGGGCAGCTCGTCGGCGAGCTGGGCCACGCGGTGCAGCAGGTCCTCGATGGCCGGCGATGTCCACCCCCGGGCGTGCCGTGCCGGCCGAACAGCGTCGGCGCCGCCTTGAGGTCGCGGACCATGGCAGCGGCGTCCACCGTGGTCAGCGGCGGCACCCGGTAGACGGTGTCGCCGAGCAGCTCGGTGGGGATGCCCTCCAGCCCGAGCGAGAGGATCGGACCGAACGCCGCGTCCTCGCGGCTGGTCACCACCAGGGCCACGCCGGGCGGGGCCATCGCCTGCACCACCGGCTGGGCGAGGGTGCCGACGTCCTCGCCCAGCCCCAGCGCCCGGGTCAGGTTCTCCAGCGCGGCCCAGGCCTGCAACATGTCGTCGGTGCTCGTCGAGGTTGCGGTGCACCGCCGCCTGGTCGGGCCGGCTGCGGACCGAGGGGGCCGTGCCCTTGAGCACGACGTTCCAGCCGAGCTGGTCGGCCACCGCGATGGCCTCCTCCGAGGCTCGAGACCAGGAAGCGCGGCACCATGTCGATGCCGTAGGCCGCCAGCAGCTCGGTGGTCTCGGCCCCGGTCAGCTCCCGACCCTCCGGGTGGCTGGACAGCACTCGGTTCACCACCCGCTTGGCCCGGGCGGGGTCGACCTCCAGCAGGGGCACCGCGCCCGGGTCGCGCGTCGCGCCAGTGGGCGTGGGCGGTCAGCGCCGCCAGCGCGTGGATGGCGTCCACCGGCGCGTCGAACCGCGGGAGCTCGCCCGGCAGGTCGACCGCCCGCTCCTTGGACATCGGCTCGTGGAAGTCCAGGAACACCCCGACCAGCGGCTTGGCGGACCGCCCGGCGATCGCGTCGAGGGCGACGATGACGTCCTCGGTCCCCTCCTCGTAGACGTTCACCGCGGCGCAGACCACCGAGTCGCAGGCCGGCTCGTCGAGGGCGGTCAGCGCGGCGTCCACCCAGTCCTGCGGGCTCGCTGAGGAGCGGAGCAGCACCGTCTGCTCGTGCAGCAGGCCGACGGCTCCGATGGTGTGCTGCAGCTGGGCGGCCAGGGTGCCGGAGTTGGTGACCACCCGGACGTGGGAGCCGACGGGCAACGGTTGCCGGGCAGCGATCTTGGCGATGTCGAACATGGCGCCGCGGCGGTGCACGACCATCACCCCCGCCTGCCGGAACAGCGCGTCGACCGCCTCGTCCGAGGCGTGCCCGAGGCCGCCCCGGACCCCGAGGTGGGTGGAGCGGCTGGTGCGTCCCGGGTCGAACACGACGACGGGCTTGCGCCGGGTGAGCCGGCGGGTGATCCGGCTGAACTTGCGCGGGTTGCCGATCGAGTCCAGCGACATCAGGCAGACCCGGGTGCTCGTCGTCGTCCTCCCAGTACTGCATGACGTCGTTGGCGGTGACGTCGGCGTAGTCCCCGGTGCTCACGAAGCAGGACAGCCCGAGGTCCTGGCGCACCGCGTGGTTCAGCAGGGCCACGCCCACGGCCGCCGACTGGCAGAACAGGCCCACCCCACCGGTCCGCGGCATCGGTCCCGGGGTGGCGTTCAGCTCCACCGTGTGCTCGGTGTTGATCAGCCCGAGCGCGTCGGGACCCAGCGCGCGGATGCCGTAGGCGCGGGCCAGGTTGACCACCGTGCGGTTGTCCTCCGGCGCGACGTCGGTGCCGGTCAGCACGACGACGCCGTGCGCGCCCTTGTGCGCGGCGTCGATCACCACCCCGCCCAGCTCCGCGGTCGGGACGGCGAGCACGGCCAGGTCGAGCCGGCCCGGCACGGTGGCGATCGAGCTGGCGGTGGGCACCCCGGCCACCGGGGTCTCGTCGGAGCTGACGGCCACCACCTCGCCGCGGAAGCCGCCGCGCAGCATCGCGTTGACCAGGCCCTGGACCCGGTGGCCCGCGCCGTACACGACGATCCGCTCCGGGTGCAGCAGCCGGTGCACCGACGCGCTCTCCGCCCGGTGCTCGCGGCGCTCCATCACCCCGACCGAGGTGTCGGTGGGCAGGATCGGGAACTCGACCAGCAGCACCCCGTCCTCGATGCCCTTGGACACCCGGTAGCCGGCGTCGGCGAACACCTGGGCCATCCGGCGGTTCTCCGGCAGCACCTCGGCGACGAAGCCGGTGATGCCGCGCTCGCGTGCGGCCTCGGCCAGGTGCTCCAGCAGCAGGTTGGCGACGCCGCGCCCCTGGTGGGCGTCCTCGACGAGGAAGGCGACCTCGGCCCGGTCGTCCTCGGTCCGGTCGAAGCGGCCGACGCCGATCATCTCCTCGCCCACGGTGAGGATGAGCGCCACCCGGTCGACGTAGTCCACCTCGGTGAAGCGCCGCACGTCGCGGGCGCTGAGGCGGGGGTAGGGGGCGAAGAAGCGCAGGTACTTCGACTCGGGCGAGACGCGGTCGTAGAAGGCGACGAGCAGGTCGGCGTCGGAGGGCCGGATGGGGCGCAGCCGGGCCACCCCGCCGTCGGTCAGCACCACGTCGGCCTCCCACTCCCGCGGGTAGCCCGGGGGAAGATCGACCTGGCTCACGGACACGGCCCCAGCCTACGCAACCGGGGCCCGGCGGCCCGGTTGCCGGGCGGACGGGAGCGGTGGGCACGCGCCGCCCCGGCCGGGCCCGGGTGGCCCTAGGGTCTGCACCATGGCCGACTTCGTCGCAGCAATCGACCACGGCACGACGAGCACCCGGTGCATGGTGTTCTCCCATGACGGGCGGGAGGTCGGCCGCGCCCAGACCGAGCACCGCCAGATCCTGCCGGCCCCCGGTCACGTCGAGCACGACGCGGCCGAGATCTGGGCCAACACCCAGCAGGTGGTGGCGGACGCGCTCCGGGCCTGCGGCCTCGGGCCGGGCGACCTCGCCGCGGTGGGAGTGGCCAACCAGCGGGAGACGACGGTGGTGTGGGACCGCCGCACCGGAGCGCCGCTCAGCAACGCCATCGTCTGGCAGGACACCCGCACCGACCACATCGCCGCCGCCCTGGACCGTGACGGGCGGGGCGAGGTGATCCGTCACCGGGCGGGGCTGCCGCCGGCCACGTACTTCGCCGGCGGCAAGCTGCAGTGGCTGCTCGAGAACGTCGACGGGCTACGAGAGGCGGCCGAGGCGGGCGACGCGCTGGCCGGCACCACGGACAGCTGGCTGCTGTGGAACCTGACCGGCGGGGTCGACGGGGGACGGCACGTCACCGACGTGACCAACGCCAGCCGGACGATGATGATGGACCTGGAGACCCTCGACTGGGACGAGGAGCTGGTCTCCTTCTTCGGGGTGCCGCGGGCCATGCTGCCGCAGATCCGGCCGTCCAGCTCGCCCGAGGCCTACGGCCGCACCCGCGCCGACGGCCCCTTCGGCGGCGAGGTGGTGATCGGCGGCGTGCTCGGCGACCAGCAGGCCGCCATGGTCGGGCAGGTCTGCCTGGCGGCCGGGGAGGCCAAGAACACCTACGGCACCGGCAACTTCCTGCTGCTCAACACCGGCGAGGAGCTCACCCGCTCCTCGAACGGGCTGCTGACCACCGTCTGCTACCAGTTCGGGGACGCCAAGCCCGTCTACGCGCTGGAGGGCTCCATCGCCGTCACCGGGTCGGCGGTGCAGTGGCTGCGCGACCAGCTCGGCGTCATCCGCGGTGCCGAGGACTCCGAGGTCCTGGCCCGTCAGGTGGACGACGCCGCCGGCTGCTACTTCGTCCCCGCCTTCTCCGGCCTGTTCGCCCCCCACTGGCGCTCCGACGCCCGCGGCGCGATCGTCGGGCTCTCCCGGTTCCACACCAGCGCGCACATCGCCCGCGCCACCCTGGAGGCCATCTGCTACCAGTCCTGCGACGTCGTCGAGGCCATGGAGCTCGACTCCGGGGTGCACCTGGAGGTCCTCAAGGTCGACGGCGGCGTGACGGCCAACGACCTGTGCATGCAGATCCAGGCCGACACGCTGGGGGTGGACGTCAGCCGGCCCGTGGTCGCGGAGACCACGGCGCTGGGTGCGGCGTACGCGGCCGGCCTGGCGGTCGGTTTCTGGGCCTCCGCCGACGACCTGCGCGCGAACTGGCACGAGGACCGGCGCTGGACCCCCGGCATCGCCGAGGAGGAGCGGCGGGCGGGGCACCGCGGCTGGCGCAAGGCCGTCGAGCGCACACTGGACTGGGTCGAGGTCTAGCTCCGCACCGTCCCCGGCCCATCCGCCACGCTCCCGCCAGGAGGTTCCCCGTGCTGTCGACGACCACGCCGCTCAGCCCGTCCGCCCGCGCCGCCGCCCTCGAGCGGCTGGCCGCCGAGGAGCTGGACGTGCTGGTCATCGGGGCCGGCGTGACGGGGGCGGGAGCGGCGCTGGACGCCGTCACCCGCGGCCTGCGGGTGGGGCTGGTCGAGGCGCGCGACTTCGCCGCCGGCACCTCCAGCCGCTCGACCAAGCTGTTCCACGGGGGGCTGCGCTACCTCGAGCAGCTGAACTTCGCCCTGGTCTTCGAGGCGCTCAAGGAGCGCTCGCTCGCCCTCAACCGGATCAGCCCGCACCTCGCCCACCCGGTGCCCTTCCTCTACCCGCTCCGCCGACGGGGTCTCGACCGCGCCTACGCCGGCCTCGGGATCGGCGTCTACGACGTGATGGGCGCCGGCCGGGGGGTGCCGCACCACCTGCGCCACCACGGCCGGCGCAAGACGATGGAGCTGTTCCCCTCCGCCAACCGCGACGCGCTCGTCGGGTCGATCGAGTTCTACGAGGGCCAGGTCGACGACGCCCGGCACACCATGATGCTGGCCCGCACGGCCGCCCAGTACGGCGCGGCCGTGGCCACCAGCACCCGCGTGGTCGGGTTCCTGCGCGAGGAGGACCGGGTGGCGGGGGTGCGGGTCCGCGACCTCGAGTCGGGCCGCGAGCTGGAGGTGCGGGCGAAGCAGACGATCAACGCCACCGGCGTCTGGATCGCCGAGCTCAACGAGATGCTGGGCGGCCGGGCGCCGTTCACCGTCCGGGCGTCCAAGGGCGTCCACCTGGTGGTGCCGCGGAACCGCATCAACGCCCGCACCGGCCTGATCACCCGCACCGAGAAGAGCCTGCTGTTCATCGTGCCGTGGGGGGCGCAGTGGATCGTCGGCACCACCGACACCGACTGGTCGCTCGACCGGGCCCACCCGGCGGCCAGCCAGGCCGACATCGACTACCTGCTCGGCCACGCCAACCAGCTGCTGGCCGACCCGCTGACCCGCGACGACGTCGTCGGGGTCTACGCCGGCCTCCGGCCGCTGCTGGCCGGGGAGTCGGACTCGACCTCGACGCTGTCCCGTGAGCACGCCGTCGCCTCGCCCGTCCGGGGCCTGGTCATGATCGCCGGTGGCAAGTACACGACCTACCGGGTCATGGCCGCCGACGCGGTCGACGCCGCGGTCCGCGAGCTCCCGCAGAAGGTGCCCGCCTCCTGCACCGAGGAGGTCCCGCTCGTCGGCGCCGACGGCTACCACGGGCTGTGGAACGCCCGCGCGCTGCTGGCCGAGCAGACCGGGCTGCGACAGCCGGTGGTGGAGCACCTGCTGAAGCGCTACGGCTCGCTGCTGCCGGAGGTGCTGGCCCTCGCCGAGGACCGACCGGAGCTGCTCACGCCCATGCCCGGAGCCCCGGGGTACCTCCAGGTCGAGATCGTCTACGCGGCCTCCCACGAGGGGGCCCTGCACCTGGACGACCTCCTGGCCCGGCGTACCCGCATCTCCATCGAGACCTGGGACCGCGGCCTGTCCGCCGCTCCCGAGGTCGCCGCGCTGGTGGCGCCGGTGCTGGGCTGGGGCCCGGCCGACATCGCCCGCGAAGTGGAGCACTACCGGTTGCGCGTCGCCGCCGAACGGGAGTCCCAGTCGCAGCCGGACGACCTCTCCGCCGACGCCGCCCGCCTCGGCGCGCCCGACGTCCGGCTGCCCCGGGCCTGACCTCACCCGGCTCGGTGCCCCGTCCTGGACCTGTGAGAGGTGTGTCCGCAGGTGGCGTACCGTCGGAGCCATGCCGTCGTTGAACTGTCACCTACGAGCGGCCCGAGACTTCCTGGTGAGTCACCGGGACGACTACGACGTCGCCTACGCCGGGTTCAGCTGGCCGGAGCTCCCGCTGTTCAACTTCGCGACCGAGTGGTTCGACGGGCTCGCTGAGGAGAACCCCGACGGCCTGGCCCTGTGGGTCCTGGGCGAGGACGGCAGCGACACCCGGCTGACCTTCCGGGAGCTGGCGGACCGCTCCGTGGCCGTCGCCCAGTACCTGCACCACCTGGGGATGCGGCGCGGTGACCGCGTGCTCGTGGTGCTCGGCAACGTCGTCCCGCTGTGGGAGATCATGCTGGGCGCCATCCGGCTGGGCGCCGTCGTGATCCCGGCTACCCCGCAGCTCTCCGCCGCCGACCTCGCCGACCGGGTGGGTCGCGGCGACGCCCGGATGCTGGTCGCCGACCACGACGACGTGGACAAGTTCGCCGACCTCGACCTGCCGCTCGGCCGCCTCGTCGTGGGCGGGGACAGCGTCCCGGACGGGTGGCTCGACTACCGCCGCGTCGAGGACTTCCTGCACGCCGACCGCCACCTGCCCGGCATCAGCAAGGGCGACGACCCCGTGCTGCTCTACTTCACCTCCGGCACCACGGCGCTGCCCAAGCTCGTCGAGCACAGCCAGACCTCCTACCCGGTGGGGCACCTCTCGACCCTGTACTGGATGGGGCTCCGGCCCGGCGACATCCACCTCAACATCTCCTCACCGGGCTGGGGCAAGCACGCCTGGAGCAACTTCTTCACCCCCTGGCTGGCCGGGGCGACGGTGCTGGTGCACCAGTACGCCCGCTTCGACCCCGACGCGCTGCTGGAGGTCCTCGTCCGCTGCCAGGTGACGACCTTCTGCGCGCCGCCCACGGTGTGGCGGATGCTCGTCCAGACCGACCTGGCCGCCTCCCGCACCGTGCTGCGGGAGGTGCTCAGCGCGGGCGAGCCCCTCAACCCCGAGGTGATCGACCGGGTCCGCGAGGCCTGGGGGCTGACCATCCGGGACGGCTACGGGCAGACCGAGACCACCGCGCAGGTGGGGAATCCGCCCGGGGCGCCGCTCAAGAGCGGTTCGATGGGCCGGCCCCTGCCCGGCTACAACGTGGTCCTGGTCGACCCGGCCACCGGGGAGGTGAGCGAGAGCGAGGGTGAGTTGTGCCTGCGGCTCGAGCCCCGCCCCGTCGCGTTGATGAAGGGTTACAAGCGCACCGCCGACACCTTCGACGACGAGCTGAACGAGGAGTCCTTCACCGGCGGCGTCTACCACACCGGCGACGTCGTCCGTCGCGACGACGAGGGCTACCTGACCTACGTCGGCCGGGCCGACGACGTCTTCAAGTCCAGCGACTACAAGATCAGCCCCTTCGAGCTGGAGTCGGTGCTGCTCGAGCACCCGGCCGTGGCCGAGGCGGCGGTCGTCGCGGCGCCGGACCCCGTCCGGCTGGCCGTGCCCAAGGCCTACGTCGTCCTCGCCGGCGGGTACCAGCCCGACGCCGAGACCGCCCGCTCCATCTTCGGCCACGCACGTGAGCACCTGGCGCCCTACCAGCAGGTCCGCCGGCTCGAGTTCGGCGAGCTGCCGAAGACCATCAGCGGCAAGATCCGCCGGGTCGAGCTGCGCGAGGTCGAGGAGGCCCGCGAGGACCGCGAGCCCCAGGAGTACCAGGTCACCGACTTCGACTGGTGACCTCCGTCCCTTTACGGGCATGCACCGCCCGACCAGGAAACGCTGACGACTCGGGTCTCTCACCGCGAGGTCTGGCGCAATTTTTCAGCGCTTCTCCGTCCCCGCGGCGCCGCGTGCCGGTCCGGGCGCCAGCGGCAGGCAGAATCGCCCGTGTGACCGAGGACGGAGCCCGCCATGGCGCGTAGCAGTCGGACCGCCCCCCCGCCGGACGACGACTTCGTCGAGCGCATCCTCGACGTCGACGTCTCCTCGGAGATGCAGACCAGCTTCCTCGAGTACGCCTACTCCGTCATCTACTCCCGCGCCCTGCCCGACGCCCGCGACGGCCTCAAGCCCGTGCAGCGCCGGATCCTCTACGCGATGAACGAGATGGGCGTGCGTCCCGACCGCGCCCACGTCAAGTGCGCCCGCGTGGTCGGACAGGTCATGGGCCTCTACCACCCGCACGGCGACACGGCGATCTACGACGCCCTGGTCCGGACCGCTCAGCCGTGGACCATGCGCCTGCCGCTGGTCGACGGACACGGCAACTTCGGCTCACTGGACTCCGGACCGGCGGCCATGCGCTACACCGAGTGCCGGATGGCCACCTCCGCCGCCGCGATGACCGACGGCCTCGACGCCGACACCGTCGACTTCAAGCCCAACTACGACGGCAAGGACGTCGAGCCGACGGTCCTGCCCGCCGCCTTCCCCAACCTGCTGGTCAACGGCGCCTCCGGGATCGCCGTCGGGATGGCCACCAACTGCGCACCGCACAACCTGGTGGAGGTGGTGCAGGCGCTGCGGCACCTGATCAAGCACCCGGACGCCGACGTCGACGCCCTCATGCGGTTCGTGCCCGGGCCCGACCTGCCCAGCGGCGGGAAGATCATCGGCCTGGACGGGGTCCGGGAGGCCTACCGGACCGGCAAGGGCTCCTTCCGCATCCGCGCGACAGCGCGCATCGAGCAGGTGCACCCGCGGCGCAAGGGCATCGTCGTCACCGAGCTCCCCTACATGGTGGGGCCGGAGCGGGTCATCGAGCAGATCAAGTCCCTCGTCACCGCGCGCAAGGTGCAGGGCATCGCCGACGTCAAGGACCTCACCGACCTCTCCACCAACGGGACCCGGCTGGTCATCGAGGTGAAGAACGGCTTCCACCCCGAGGCCCTGCTGGAGCAGCTCTACAAGCTCACCAAGATGGAGGACAACTTCGCCATCAACGCCGTGGCCCTGGTCGAGGGGCAGCCGCGGACGCTGAGCCTGCGCGACCTGCTGACCGTCTTCCTCGAGCACCGCTACGACGTCACGCGGCGCCGGACCGCGTTCGCCCGCCGCAAGGCCGAGGAGCGGCTGCACCTCGTCGAGGGTCTCCTGACCGCGATCCTGGACATCGACGACGTCATCGCCATCATCCGGGACAGCGACGACACCGCCGCCGCCCGGACCCGGCTGCGCGAGGTCTTCGAGCTGAGCGAGCTGCAGGCCAACTACATCCTCGAGATGCCGCTGCGCCGGCTCACCCGCTTCAGCACCCTGGAGCTGGAGACCGAACGTGGCACCCTGACCGGCGAGATCGCCGAGCTGTCCGCGATCCTCGACGACGCCGAACGGCTGCGGACCCTGGTGGGCGACGAGCTGGCCGCCATCGCCAAGGCCCACGGCAGCCCGCGCCGCACCATCCTGCTGGCCTCGAGCGGGGCGACGACCACGGCCACGGTCACGCCGCTCGAGGTGGCCGACGACCCGTGCCGGGTCCTGCTCTCCTCCACCGGCCTGCTGGCCCGGACCGCCGACGCGGAGCCGCTGCCCGAGGGCGGGGCCCGGACCTCCCACGACGTCCTGCGCTCCAGCGTGCTCGCAACGGCGCGCGGGGACGTCGGCCTGGTCACCAGCGCCGGCCGCGTCGTCCGCCTCGGCGTCCTCGACCTGCCGACGGTGCCCACCACCGCGAGCGCGCCGAACCTGCAGGGCGGCACCCACGTCAGCGAGCTCGTGACCCTCGGGCCGGACGAACAGGTGCTGGCCCTGACGACGCTGTCGGCCGACTCGGCCGGCCTGGCGCTCGGCACGGCAGCCGGGGTGGTCAAGCGGGTCAACGCCGAGGTGCTGGGCAAGGACAGCTGGGAGGTGGTGCGGCTGGACCCGGGTGACCGGGTCGTCGGCGCGCTCGAGCTCCCCGCCCCCGAGGCCGAGCTGATCCTCATCTCCAGCGACGCGCAGCTGCTGCACTTCCCGGCGTCGGCCGTGCGCCCCCAGGGCCGGGCCGGTGGCGGCGTGGCCGGGATCAAGCTGGCTGCCGGGGCCAGCGTCGTGTTCTTCGGGGCCGTCTCCTCCGCCGACGCGCTGGTCGTCACGGTGGCGGGCAGCTCCACGGCCCTCCCCGGCACCGACGCGGGCACGGTGAAGGTGACCCCGTTGAGCGAGTACCCGGCGAAGGGCCGCGCCACGGGCGGGGTGCGCTGCCACCGGTTCCTGCGCGGCGAGGACACCCTGCTGCTGGCCTGGTCGGGTCCGCCTCCGGCGCGGGCGGCCGCCGCCAGCGGCGCCCCCGTCGACCTGCCGCCCGCCGACGGGCGGCGCGACGGCTCCGGCGTCGCACCTTCTCAGCCCATCGCCGCGGTGGCGTCGCCGCGGACCTGAGCCGGACACGCTCGCGCTTGGTTCTAGGGTGGGCGCCATGAGCACGAGCCCCGCCGAGTCCGCCTTCGCTGACCTGCTGGCCCGCAACGCCGGCTACCAGGAGGGGTTCCGGCACGGGAACTCCGACGGCGTCGCGCGGGCGGGGGTGGCCATGCTGACCTGCATGGACTCCCGGATCGAGCCTCTGGGGATGGTCGGGCTCGGGCACGGCGACGCGAAGGTCATCCGCACCCCCGGGGGCCGCCTCACCCCCGACGCCCTGGTCGGCTGCGTGCTCGGGGTGCACCTGCTCGGGGTGGAGCGCATCCTCGTGGTGCCCCACACCCGCTGCGCCATGGCCAGCGGCGAGGACGCCGACATCGTGGCCAAGGCGCGGGCCGCCACCGGCGAGGACCTGTCGGACCTGCGGATCGGTGCCTCGCGCGACCAGCACGCCCGCCTGCTGGAGGACGTCACCACCCTCCGTGAGCACCCGCACCTGCGAGGTCGGGTGCAGGTCGGGGGCTTCCTGTACGACGTGGACACGGGCGCGCTCACCGAGGTGCTGTGATGGGCACCCGGAGGGCCGTCGCCGTCGCCGTCGTCGGCTCGGTCAACGCCGACACCTCGCTCCACGTCTCCCGCATCCCCGGGCCCGGGGAGACCGTGCTGGCCCTGGGCACCCACACCTCGCCGGGCGGCAAGGGAGCCAACCAGGCGTGTGCGGTCGCCCGGGCGGGCGGGCGGAGCATCATGGTGGGCGCGGTGGGCACCGACGCGGCGGGCGGCATGCTCGGCGACGAGCTCGGCCGGCGGGGCGTCGAGCTGGATCAGCTGCTCCGGATGGCCGACGTCGAGTCCGGCGGCGCCACGGTGCTGGTGGAGGAGTCGGGCGAGAACTGCATCGTCGTGACCGGCGGGGCCAACGCGGCGTTGACCCCGGCCCAGGTCAGGGCCGGGCTGGACGCCGCCACCGACGTCGGCCTGGTCCTCACCCAGGGCGAGCTGAGCGTCGCCTGCGTCGAGGCGGCCGCAGACTGGGCCACCGCCCACGACGTCCGGTTCGTGCACAACCTGGCTCCCTACCGGGAGATCACGCCCGACCTGCTGGCGCGGTGCGACCCGCTGGTGGTCAACGAGCACGAGGCTGCGGACCTGGCCTCGGCCCTGGGTGCGAGCCCGGAGGGCACCGACGCCCTGCTGGCCCTGCTGGCCCAGCACTGCCGCTCGGTCGTCATCACCCTGGGCGGGGAGGGGGCGGTGTTCGCCTCGCCCGCCGGCTCCGGCGCCCGGGCCAGCGAGCGGGTCGAGGTGGTCGACACGACCGGGGCCGGCGACGCGTTCGTCGGCGCCGCCGCCGCGGCCCTGCTGGCCGACGGCGAGCTCGGCCGGGCCTGCGCGGCCGGCGTGGCGGCGGGGGCCGCAGCCGTCCAGCACCGCGGTGCCCAGCCCGAGCCCTGAGCCGGCCGCTCTCCGTCCACGCCGCGCCGCCCGTCGGCGCCCACCCCGCTACCGAGGAGAGACTCCTGACCACGCTGGACTCCCCCACCACCCGCCGGCCCGCCCCGCCCGGGCTGCGGGTCGCCGGATGGGCGCTCCACCTGTATACCGCCAGCGGGTCGGTCCTCGGGCTGCTCGCGGTGCTGGCGGCGGTCGAGGGGCGCCTGGTCGCGGCGCTGTGGATCCTGCTCGTCGCCCTGGTGGTGGACGGCACCGACGGCGCCCTGGCCCGCAGGCTGGGGGTGAAGGAGACCATCCCGGGCTTCGACGGGGCCCGGCTCGACGACATCGTCGACTACCTCACCTACGTCTTCGCCCCCGTGGTGCTGCTGTGGGCCGGCGGCTTCCTACCGCAGGGCCGGTGGGGCCTGGTGGTCGCCGCGGTGCCGCTGCTGGCCTCGTGCTTCCAGTTCTGCCGGACCGACGCCAAGACCGCGGACCACTCCTTCCTCGGGTTCCCGAGCTACTGGAACGTGGTGGCCTTCTACGCAGTGGTGCTGGACCTGTCAGCGGCGGTCACCGCAGGCGTGCTGCTCGTGTGCTCGGTCCTGGTCTTCGTCCCGGTGCACTACCTCTACCCCTCCCGCACCGGCTCGGCGCGGACGCTCAACCTCGTCCTGGTCACCCTCTGGGCGGTGCTGTACGCCGTCATCCTGCTCGACCTGCCCAGCCCGTCCCCGCTCGCCGTCGGGCTGTCGCTGGCCTACATCGCCTACTACGGGGCCGCGAGCGTGGTGCTGACCCTGCGACGCCGTCGCTACGCGTCGATCGCGGTGGCGTCCAGGGAGTAGGCGCCGTCGACGATGAACTCCCGGCGGGGGGCGACCTCGTTGCCCATGAGCATCTCGAAGACCGTCTCCGCCATCACGCCGTCGTCGACGGTCATCCGGCGCAGGGTGCGGTGCCGGGGGCTCATCGTCGTCTCTGACAGCTGGTCGGCGTCCATCTCCCCGAGGCCCTTGTAGCGCTGGGGCTCCTTGAAGTTCAGCCCCTTCTTCGTCAGCTCGGCGGCCCTGCGCTGGTACTCGGCGTCGGAGTAGGTGTAGAGGAACCGGTCCATCCCCTTGCGGGGGTTGGTGAGCTCGAAGCGGTGCAGCGGGGGCACGGCGGTGTAGACACGGCCGGCGTCGACCAGCGGGCGCATGTAGCGGAAGAACAGCGTGGCCAGCAGGCAGCGGATGTGTGCGCCGTCGGAGTCGGCGTCGGCCATGAAGATGACCTTGCCGTACCGGGCTGCCTCCATCTCGAAGCTGCGGCCGCTGCCGGCGCCCACCACCTGGATGATCGAGGCGCACTCGGCGTTCTTCAGCATGTCGCCCACGGAGGCCTTCTGGACGTTGAGGATCTTGCCCCGGATCGGCAGCAGGGCCTGGAACTCCGAGTTGCGCGCCAGCTTGGCCGTCCCCAGGGCCGAGTCGCCCTCGACGATGAACAGCTCGGACCGGTCGACGTCGTTGCTGCGGCAGTCGACCAGCTTCGCCGGGAGCGACGACGACTCCAGCGCGTTCTTGCGCCGCGTCGCCTCCCGGTGCGCCCGGGCCGCGACCCGGGCCCGTGCCGCGCCGACGACCTTCTCCAGCACCGACCGCGCCTGCGCCTTCGGGCCGGCCTTGGTGGAGCTCGAGAAAGGCGGTGAGCTCCCGCTCGACCACCTTGGCCACCAGGCGCGAGACCGCCGGCGTGCCCAGCACCTCCTTCGTCTGGCCCTCGAACTGGGGCTCGGCGAGCCGGACGGTGACCACGGCGGTGAGTCCTTCCAGGACGTCGTCCTTGACCACCTCCTCACCGGCCTTGAGCAGCCGCGTGCTCCCGAGCGCGGCGCCCACGCTCTTGGTCAGAGCACGCTCGAAGCCGGCCACGTGGGTGCCGCCCTTGGGGGTGGCGATGATGTTGACGTAGGAGCGCAGCGTGGTGTCGTAGCCCTCACCCCAGCGGACGGCGACGTCGACCTCGAGCTCGCGCTCCACGTCGGTGGGCTCCATGTGACCGGCGTCGTCGAGCATCGGCACCGTCTCGGTGAACCGGTCGGCGCCCTGGAGACGGATCACGTCGGTCAACGACCGGTCGGGCGCCAGGAACTCGCAGTACTCCGAGATGCCGCCCTCGTGCAGGAAGGTCTCGTGCGTCGCCGGCTCGGTGCGGGCGTCGGTGACGTGGAGGGCGAGCCCGGGTACCAGGAAGCTGGTCTGCCGGGCCCGGTTGTGCAGGTCGGTCAGCGAGAGCTGGGCGCCGGCCAGGAAGATCTGGCGGTCGGGCCAGTACACGACCCGGGTGCCGGTCCGGCCCTTCGGCACGCGGCGCCCTTGCGCAGCGACCCGCCCGGGGTGAAGGGCGCGTCCGGCCCCGGTCCGTCGAAGACCCCGGGCACCCCCCGCCGGAACGACATCATCCAGGTGGCGCCGAGCCGGTCGACCTCGACGTCCAGGCGCGTGGACAGCGCGTTGACGACCGAGGCGCCGACGCCGTGCAGTCCCCCGGTCGCGTTGTAGGACCCGGCGCCGAACTTGCCACCCGCATGCAGCTTGGTGAACACGACCTCGACGCCCGACAGCCCCGTCCGGGGCTCGACGTCGACCGGGATGCCTCGGGCCTGGTCGCTGACCGCGATGCCGCCGTCGGCCCGCAGGGTGACCGCGATCTCCCGGCCGTGCCCGCCGAGCGCCTCGTCGACGGCGTTGTCGATGATCTCCCAGAGGCAGTGCATCAGACCCCGGGTGTCGGTGGACCCGATGTACATGGCCGGGCGCTTGCGCACCGCCTCCAGACCCTCCAGGACCAGCAGGTGCCGGGCCTCGTACTCACGGTTCTCGGTGGCGGCGGTGGGGGTGGGCACGCGGTGAGGGTACCCCCGGCGCCACCTTGGACCGGGAACGTAGGCTGGCCGCCCTGAAGGTGTCCCACCACACCCGAGGGACCGCCGGGTCGGAGCAACAGGCGCGGCAGTCGTTACACAAGAGACACGGCTCGAAGGTGGGAAAAGGGAACAAGAACAGTCTGTTTGGATGTTGACTACATACGGAGGGGGACGGCGCCAGCCCGGCACCAACCACCACCGGCAAGTCCCCCCGAAGGAAGATCATCTCTGATCATCAGGAAGCGAGGCCTCCCGTGAGCACTTCAGTCATCGAAGGTGCCGAGTTGACTGCGGCCGATCGTTGCGATCGGTGCGGAGCCCAGGCATACGTCCGCGTCACCCTGGCCAGCGGGTTCGACCTCTTGTTCTGCGCCCACCACGGCAAGGAGCACGCCGACAAGCTCAAGCAGGTGGCGCTCGAGATCCACGACGAGTCCGCGAAGATCAAGTAGCGCCTCGCCTCGACAGCCCCCCGCTCCACCGGAGCGGGGGGCTGTTGTGCTGTCCGGGCACGTGCTGGACGGTCCCGGGCGGCGGCCGCCCGGCGCCGACATTGCGACCGGAGATCTTTCCCGGCGTCCGAGCGACTCGAACAGGCGTGCACGGGCGGCCGTTCCGGCATACTTCCGCCCATGCGTAACCGCCGGGTGAGGAGAGTTCTGCAGTCGACGCTGCGGGCTCTGTGCTGGGTGCTGCTGCGGCTGCTCCCGGCCCGCCGCCACGTCGTGGTGCACGGTTGGCCCGATGACGAGGGGAACGCGCTGGAGGTCGTGCGAGCACTCGGACGCCGCTACCGCGGAACCGTCTACTGGCTGCTGGACGACCCGGTCTGCCCGGGCCCCCTCCATGCCCGCGGCGACCTGGGTGACCCACGGATCCGGCGGGTGCGGAAGAACTCCCTGGCCTCTGCGGTGGTCGCCCTCACCGCCGGGGTGACCTTCTTCACCCACGGGCTCTTCACCGCCGTCCGCCCGCCCCGCAGCCGGCTGGTGGTCAACCTCTGGCACGGGGACGGCCCCAAGATGGCCAAGGACACCCACCTCGTGCGTTCCACCGTGGTGGTGGCCGGCACCCGGTTGTGGGGCGCCCAGCGGACGCAACGGTTTCACCTGCCGCCCGAGGCGGTCGCCGTCGTCGGCAACCCGCGCATCGACCAGTTCACCGCCGCGTCGCGCGAAGACGTGCTGAACCGGTTGGGGCTCGACCCCCACCGCCGGACGGTCCTGTGGCTGCCCACCTACCGGGCCGCCTCAGCGCCTCACCGCCGGACCTGGAGCACAGCGAGCAGCCTGTCGACCACGCCCTCGGTCGCCCCGATCGTCCAGGCCTTCGGCGAGGCCGCGCAGGCCAACGGGCTCCAGATGGTCGTCAAGCCGCACCCGCTCGACGCGGACAACTATGACGGTCTCGGCCTCCAGCTGGTGCGCCACCAGGACCTGTCCGCGGCCGGCGTGACGCTCTACCAGGTGCTCGGGGCCGCCGACGCCATCGTCAGCGACGTCTCCAGCGTCTGGCCCGACTTCCTCGCCCTCGACCGACCTATCGGTTTCTACGTCCCCGACCTCGAACAGCTGCAGGACGGTGGGTGGCTCAACGTCGAGGACCTGGGATCCCTGCTTCCCGGCGTCCGGATCGAGACGCCGGAGGAGGCCCGCAGCTTCCTCGAGACCGTCACGCAGGACCCGGACCGCCTGCGACCCTCCCGGTACCCGGCGACCGAGCGCATCGGCCCCACCCAGCCCGGGGGCGTGGCCGACCGCCTCCTGGACTGGCTCGACAACTTCCAGCGCGCCCGCGGAGAAAAGGCCCACTTCGAGGACGTCCGCACGTCCTGAGCCGGCTCGGCCCCATTCAGGCGGGGTCGCGGACCAGCTCGGCCTCTCGGTCCTCCTGCTGCGCCGGGGCGAACGCGCGGTGGAAGAGGACCGGGAGGGTGGCCCAGACGAGCACGCCGAGCAGCTTGGTGCTGTCCTCCGCGGCGATGGAGATGTCCTGGAGGACCTCGTCCAGCACCAGCGAGGCGCCGAGGAACCCGCCACCGAGGAGGAACACCGTGAAGGTGGTCCGCGTCCCGCCCCGGAAGATCACCCACGACATCCCCAGGCCGATGACGGCGTAGACGGCGCCGAACAGGAACTCCGGGACGCCGTGGCCCGGACCGATCTGGTCGTGCACCAGCATCGCGTCGTCGACGGCGAGCACCGCCGTGAGGATGCCCAGGCCCAGCATCGGCCGCCGGGCGCGCGGTACCGCCCAGGCGACCAGAAACGACATGCACGCGGTGGCCGACCACACCATGCAGGTGATCAGGCTGACCGAACCGGTGTACCAGGGCACGTCAGCGACGGCGACCGCGTCCCGGGTGAAGTTGGAGACGGGCTCCCCCACCAGGGTGGCGGCCACGGCGACCAAGCCCAGGAGCAGAACGCCCGACGCCAGAGCCAGCAGGACCAGGACCCAAGATCTCATGCCGATCATTATCGGGCCCGGGGCCGCTCGAGGGGCCCGAACCCCCCGAGAACCTGCGGGGCAGGACGCACGACCCCCGACGCTTCGACTCTGTTCTCCGGACGGGGAGGCCGCGCTCGCCTAATGTTGGTGGAGTGATCGCCTTCCCCGCGCCGCTGCTCCTGCCGACCACCGCGGACCCGGCCCGCTCCCTCCCTGAAGATCCCGGTGGGGCAGCGCCGGGGGACGCCCGGCGTTCTTCCCCGTTGCCGAGGAGCGGCGAAGCGCGGTGAAGATCCTCATCACCGGCGTCCAAGGCTTCATCGGAGCCGCACTGGCCCGCTCGGCGGTCGAGGCCGGGCACACCGTGATCGGTGTCGACCGCACAGCTCGGGGCCGCGACGTCCCGAAGGAGGTCGAGCTGGTCGAGGGCGACGTCACCCGCACCGCGGCCTGGCGGAGCGCCTTCCGGGATGTCGACGTCGTCATGCACTCGGCCGCCGTGCACCGCTCGGACCAGGTGGCCGACGGGCCGATCCGGTCCATCGAGGTCAACCTCCGCGGGACGCGGCTCATGCTGGAGACGGCTCAGGAGTCGGGCGTCCGGAGCTTCGTCAACCTGTCCAGCGCGAAGGTGTACGGCGAGCCGCTCGGCTTCCCCTCCGCCGAGGACGACCTGCCCAACCCGGTCGAGCCCTACGGCCTGGCCAAGGCTCTCGCCGAGCAGTACTGCGACCACTTCACCAACCACGGCACCATGCGCTGCGTCTCGATCCGTCCCTTCTCCGTGTACGGACCACGCCAGGACCTCTCGACCGGCTACATCGGCCAGCTGATCGAGGGATGGCTCCAGGGCCGGCCCGTGCGCCTGTCGGGAGAGCCGAGCGCCCTCCGCGACTTCGTGCACGTCGATGACGTGGTCGACCTCTGCATGGCTGCCGCGGACCCCTCGTGCACCTACCGCGTGCTCAACTCCGGCTCGGGGCAGGCCACCTCGCTCTCCACCCTGGTCAGCGCGTTCGCCTCGATGTGCGGCGTCAGCATGGAGGTGGACTACGCCAAGCCGAGCGCCGGCACCATCGAGCGCACCCTCGGCAACGTCACCCGCACCGTCGAGCTGCTCGGGCGACCGCCCATCCCGCTGCTGACCGGGCTGCGGGAGACGCTCGCCTGGTTCGGCTCACAGCGACCGGTCGATGGCTGAGCCGGTCGTCGCGGTCGTCCTCGCCGCCGGCACCGGCAGCCGGGTCGGTCACGAGCTGCCGAAGCAGTTCCTCGACCTGAACGGCACGCCGGTCCTGGGCCGGACGGTGGCGGGACTGCTGTGGTGCGACGAGGTCGTGGTCGTCCACCATCCCGACCACCTCGACCGCACCCGTGGGGTCGTGTCGGCGGCCGCGGGAACGCACCCGGTCCGGCTCGTCGCCGGCGGCGCGACCCGGCGAGCATCCATCTCGGCCGCGCTCGCGGCGCTGGAGGGCCGGGGCGACCAGACACCGGTCGTGCTGCAGAACGCGGCGTCCCCCAACACCCCCCGGGCGTTGGTCGAGGAGTGCGTCGCGGCCCTGGACACCCACGACGTCGTCCAGGCCTACGTGCCGGCGCTGCACACCGTCTTCCGTCACCAGGGCGGGGAGCTCACCGACGTGCTGCCCCGCAGCAGCCTCGGCTACTCAGCCGATCCGACCGTGTACCGGCTCGGCTGCCTCCGGCGGATCGCCGCGGCTCAGGCGGAGCAGGCCTCGCTGGGTGAGATGACGCTCGACACCGCTCGCGCGCTCGGCATCCCGGTCCGACTCGTCCCGTCCCCGGCCAGCAACCTCAAGCTGACCACCCGCGACGACCTCGTGGTTCTCCAGGCGGCCACATCCTCCTGACGGGGCTCACCCTGCAGCGCCGCCGCTGTCCCGGGGCTGCTAGCGCACCGGCACCTCATGCGTGGTCACTTCGGGGGCACCACCGAGCTCGCCGCCGATGGTCTCGGAGGCCGGCCCCTTCTTCAGGCGGCTGTCTGGTGAGGAGAAACCACCGAGGTCGGGGACGGTGAGCACCCGGAACCGCTGCTTGCGCCCCGTGCAGGAGCCCTCGACCAGCTTCTTGCTGGAGTAGTACGCGTCCAGGACCCCGTCTTCGACCTCGGGGTTGTCCTGGATCACCTCGACGAACAGCCAGAAGGTCTCCCCCTTGCTGCACACCATCTCGATGGTCACCTTCGCCGCCTTTCCGCCACGGACCAGCTGGACCTTGGTGATGGTGCGCCCCACCGCTTCGTCACCGCTGCCCTTCCCGCGCGCGTCGGCCGGCGCGGACGTCGCCGTCGCTACCAGCACGACGGCGGCCATCATGCTGCAGGCCCGTCTCATCGTCTTCATCGCGACATCCCCTTCGTCGTCGTCACCTTCCGGTGCTCGACGCTATCGGCGTCGCGGGTGCGGACCGGGGATCTGAAGGTTGCAGTTCGGCTACAACGGCACCAATATCGCCCACCGCTGCGGCCATGGTGCAGGAACCCGAGAGCCGCGACCTGCCCCTCCCCTGGGCTGGGGCCGACAGCCCGCCTGGCGCGTCGGGCTGCCGGCCGTCACAGCCGGCAACGCTTGGGGAGGGGTGCGCGCCGCTGACCATGACCGAAGACGGCAGCCCCGTGCAGCGCCTTCGACGGTAGAGGCTAGTCGACCGGGCGGCCGCCCTTCAGCCGGGTGCGGGTCGCCGGGGCTCGGCGCGGCCCGCAGTCGGGCGGGGCAGCCGGGTCGGGAGGAGCAGGGCGCACGGGCGCGTCGGTCGGCGGCCGCACGGGTCAGCTGAGCAGCCGGGCGAGCTCGCTCAGGTTCTGGACCTCCGCGTCCGGCCGGGAGAAGGAGGTCGGATAGGGCGTGCCCGTCCGGTTGAGCCAGGCGGTGGACAACCCGGCACGGCTGGCTCCGTCGATGTCCCACGGATGGACGGCCACCAGCAGAGCCTCCGCCGCCGGCACCCCGCACCGCTCCAGGGCGTAGGCGTAGGAGGCCGCCCCGGGCTTCCACACCCCGGCCTCCTCGACCGAGAGCAGCTGCTCGAACCGATCCCGGATCCGAGCGCGTTCCAGCAGGCCCGCTGCCACACCCGTCGACCCGTTGCTCAGGGTGACCAGGCGCAGGCCCAGATCAGCCATCTCCGCGATCCCGGCCGGCACGTCCGCGTGGACCTCGAGGCTGCCGAAGCCGGCCATGATGTGCTCGACGGCCTCGGCGACGCCGCGGTCGAGGGGATGCTGCGCGAGCTGCACCCGCAGCAGAGCGGCACCCACGTCGGCGAACGGGGCCGAGGTCCCTGCGGCGGCGAGAGCGAAGCCGTCTCGGAGCAGTCCGGCGAACCAGGTGGCCGCCAGGTGGCCGGGGGCGCCGACGTCGGTGAACCGCTCCGCCATCGGCGACATGTCGGAGAGCGTCTCGTTCACGTCGAAGACGACCAGGCTCGGCCGTCGCAGCCCGCGACTCAGCGGCTCGCCCAGCCCCTCCGTGTCCGGAGTGGTCATGCAGATCCCTTCCTCCCTCGGCCCCCGGGGTGCCAGGACCACTGGCGCCCGCACATCCTCCCGCGAATCCAACCAGAGGTGGACTCCGCTGTCGCGGTGAGTGCTGGGTGCGAAGGGTCAGGTGCCGGCCCTGTAGTGGTTGAGGGCATCCGTAGCGGTGAGGGTGGTGCTGTAGGCAGCCACCTCGTCGAGGGTGCCGTTCAGGTAGCTGCTGGCGGGGGCGTTCGGCCAGCCGGTGAGGTTGTCGTAGCCCACTCGGAAGAACCCGGTGTAGGTGGCGGAGGCTGTTGCGGTGCTGGTGGCGGCCTGGGTGCCGTCGACGTAGATGCGCGTTCCGCTGGCGCCGACGGTGGCCAGCACGTGATGCCAGGCGCCGTCGCGGTAGGGGCCAGCGGCGGTGGTCGTCGTCTTGGGAACGTTGTTGTTGCCGAAGACCAGCGCGCCGGTGTTGGTGAGGTAGAGAACCCGGTCGACGGTGGAGCTGGCGCCGGTGGCGGCGGCACCGAAGCCGGCGATCAGGCCACCGGCGGTGCTGGTGGTCCTGAACCAGGCCGAGATGCTGTAGGTGGTGGGGATCGACAGCGAGGTGGCCAGGTTGACGTACCCCGTGGAGCCGTTGAACGCGACTGCGGTGCCGGTGTCGCGGAGGCAGGCGTCGGCGACACCCTTGGTGGTGGTGCCCTGATAGGTGCCGTTCCGGGCCTGGCCGGAGCTGTCGGTGGCCGTGGTCGCGGCAGCGGCTTCGTCGAGCTTGTAGTAGACACGGGGGCCGTTGGCGGTGAGCGCGGCGTCGCAGGTGAAGTACGGCCTGGTGGCGGCGGTGTTGGTGCTGTTGGTGACCTGGGCGGTGAAGGCCGCCGTCGACCCGGGAACCAGGGCCGCGGCCACGCTCAGCAGCAGTGTCATGACCAGGGCGGCAGCGAGCAGGTGGCGGCGGGGCCCGCGGGCGAGGTCGTTCGCTCGACGCCGCGCCACCAGGCCACGCCCGTGACGGCGGGTCACGGAGCGATCCCGCGCTGCATGCCAGGCGATGCGGTCTCGGGCTGGTCGGCGCTGGGGGCGGTGTCGGGACGGTCGGGGCTGAGACCGACGGTGGTGGTCCACAGCAGGGGAAGCAGGCAGACCGCGATCATGCCGGCCAGCCACCAGCCATCCAGGTGAGGGGAGCCGTTGACCATCATCGGGCCGCCCGGCTCGTTCGCCGCGACGAGGACCGAGCCGACCTGTCCGGTGTGCAGGTCGACGTGGTGGCCGGGCAGGCCGGTGACCCTGGTGGGGAGCAGACCGCCGGACACCACCGTGGCTTCGGCACCCGCGGGGGTGGCGGCCACGGTGACCAGAACGGGGCGCACGAAGGGCCGCACGATCAGTGAGGTCACCGCGACGAGGACGCTGACGCCCAGGACTCGGACGCTGGAGCGCCACCGGACCGGTACGTACAGCGCGGACCCGATGAGCAGGACGACGATCCCGAGCAGCAGGGTGGGGAGGGCCCGGACCAGCCAACCGAGGCCGCGGTAGTGGGCCACGACCTCCCCCACCAGGTCGTCCTGGGTGAGGGGGAACGGGTCGGCGGCGCCGTTGATGTCTCCTCGGACCTCGAGAGAACCGTCGGCCAGGATGTCGATGATGCGGTGGGTGATCATGCTGTCGGGCAGGTTCCGCGGCCGGTAGGTGACGATGTCTCCTACGGAGAGCTCCTCCAGCAGAGCTGGCCGGGTCAGGATCAGGGTGCCGACAGGGGCGGCAATCCCCATCGACGGTGTCTCGATGATCGCCCACCGGCCTCCGCTGAGCCGCCACGCCGCCCCCGCCGTCACCACGAGCAGGCAGACCAAGAGCCCGGCAACCGCCGCGACGGTGCCGACGCTGGCCAGCCGCGTGCCGCGCGGCCGGCCGAGGCTCGTCGTGTAGGCCATGACGGGTTGGGCTCCCTCACCCCGAGGGGTCTCATTGCACTGCTGTCCCAGCCCGAGCCCGTCACGGATCGGGCTGGAACAGGTGACCAGCTCAGGCGGTGAAGGTCCAGACCAACGGCTGGGAGGCAGCCAGGCCCTGGTAGGTGTTGCCGGACGCCGCCGCCAGCGTCACCGCGAAGGTGAAGCTGACCGAGGCGTTGGGGGCGACCGGGGCGCTCAGGGTCAGCGCGCCGCCCGCAGCCAGGCTGGCCAGCGTCGAGGACGCCGGGCTGACCGTGGAGGTGGTGGAGCCCACGGTCTGGGAGATGACGACGCCGAGCTTGGCGCACAGGTCGGTCGCGCTGCCGGTCACCGCGCCGGACTGGGTGCAGGTACCCGGCGCCAGGGTGAACCCGGTCGCGCTGGCGGTGCCGACGTTCTTGATGGTGACCGTGGTGGAGACCGTCTGGCCCGGGACCATGGTCGTGGAGCCGCCGTACTTGTTGATCGTCGCGCAGGTGGCAGCGTTGGTGGCCACGTTGTTGCCCGTGCCGTCCGTCGAGAGGCAGGTGACGGTGCCGGCGGCGTTCTTCTCCTCCATGATCAGCGTTCCCATGGCCGCGGTGTTGACCGAGTTGGTGATCGAGGCGGTGAACGCGGCCAGGCTCGAGTTCATCGACAGAGCCAGCACGACCACGCCCAGCATCCCGGTGAGCAGCGCGACCAGGGTGAACCGGCGACGGGGGGCGCGGGCGGATGGGGAGGGGGAGGACACGGACAGGGCTCCTGACGGATGAGGGGTGGAAGACCGGTGCTGGCCGCCCCCGCCGCCCAGATGAAAGGTATGGGTCACGCGTGAGTTAGACAACGGTGTCTGGCGAATCCTGACTTCGGTCAGCCGAAGTCAGGACGAAGGTCCCGACCTTGCCCGGCTCGCTTGACACCACCTGACCGCAGGTGAGGTGATTCGACCCTCGACAGGAGGTTCCGACGACATGACGACCCACGCCGCACCCAGCTCCACCCTCGCGGACATGCCGCTGGCCGGCGGGCTGGAGGGTCCGCTACGCCTGGACGACCAGCTGTGCTTCGCTCTCTACGCCGCGACGAACGAGGTGCTGCGCGCCTACCGGCCCCTCCTGGCCCAGCTCGGGCTGACCTACGCGCAGTACATCCTGCTGATGGCGCTCTGGGAGCACGGCTGTCAGACCGTCAGCCAGCTCGCACTGACCCTTCGGCTGCCCGCGCACGGCCTGCTCCCCATCATCACCCGTCTCCAGCAGGCCGACTTCGTCACCCGCAGGCGCGACGCCTCGGACCGGCGGGTCGTCTGGGTCACGCTGACCCCGGACGGAGCCGCACTCGAACAGCAGGCAGCCCGGGTGCAGCGACAGGTCCGCTGCCGGACCCAGCTGTCCAACCCGGCCCTTCTGGACCTCCGCGACCAGCTCACGCGCCTGATGGACGACCTCACCACCGCACAGCAGGATCACTAGGCAGGGGCTACTGGCTGGGCCGGTCGAACAGCACTCCTCAGCAGGTCACGCCAGGTGCCGCTCCCACCTCTCACCCAGCAGCACCGCGGTGCTGAGAGCGGCGCGCGGCCAGGCATGGGCTGGATCGGACCTTGCTGCCACAGATCAAACCTCGACACCAGCGATATCGTGAATGAGTGGTGGCACTGATCCGGGTGGCGCGGGTGGCGCTCTTACTGATCTTGGCTGTCATAGCGGTCTCGCTGGTGATCGGCATCGCTCGCCCCGTGACCGGAGGCGTCGAGAAGGTGGTTCTCGGGACGATGTTCCTGGGCTCCCTGGCAGTAGGCACTGCGGTACGAGCAGTGGCTGCCCGACTCGAGGTCCGGGCCGCCAGGCGCTCGGTCAAAGGGTGACGTGCTCCATGGCAAGTCCGTCCGGGCTCGGCCTCTGCTCCGGAAGCCACGACGCCCCACCTGGCTGTCCTAGCTCCGAGTAGAGGCATTCTCGAATCGCCCGTCGCAACGGCCGCCGGGCCAGAGTGCGGTTGAAGGGGAACTGGAGGGTGGTCCGATGACTGAGCACGACGCTGTCGAGTCGGGGGCCTAGCTCAGGTTTGGACGTCGTGCTGTCCGTCCTCAGCCTTGCCTTCACGTAACGCCGTCACGTCGTCCAATTCGTCAGCGAGATGGTCCAAGAGTCCGGCGACGCTGGGGGTCGGTTCTCCTGGGTGAAAGGTGCGGATGGAGTCCGCGGTCAGGCGGGCAGCAGCCTGATCATCGAGGACATGTTCGGCTGCGTCGTCCTGCGCGCTACTGGTCATCGTCAGTGCTCACCCTTCATGGCTGGTGCGTCATCCTCATCAGGTCGGGCTGTCTGACTGGCTCCTCAGGAACCTCGCGGCAACGTTCACAGGTCACCGACGGTCACCTGGGAGTACGAAGGCAAGCGGCAATCCGTTCACGCTGCTCCGTGCCCACTTACTGGATCTCGCTGTGGAACACCGTCCGTCAAAGGGCTTCAGGAACCCGACAGGAGCCCCAAAGCGAGCGTCTGAGCACATCCGATACCTGCGGCGGACGGTTGGGCCAAGGGGCACGGGCAACAACGGCTTGCGGCAGGCGAAGGGCAGGCGTTTGAGTGATCCTAGCCCCTTATTGTCTAGGTACATGTTCTCGGCACTCGGACCCATAGCCACTTTCCCTGGCTCGCCTTCGAGGTCGCCCGCATGACATCCAGAACACTCCGACGTGCCGTCGTCGCGGCGGCCGGCGCAGCACTCCTTGCCCGATCCCTGATTGCCGCCGGCGAAGCCCAGGCGGCGGCGCCCAGACTCAGGATCGCCGTGGTCGAAGGCAAGTCCGAAGACCACGAGCCCATCATCACGATGGACGCCGCAGATCGGGGTTGGCGGCCCCTGCAGCAGAAAGATGGGCGGACCGCCCGAAGCCGGTCCGGCGCACCCAGGTCGCAGCCACAGAACCCTCGCCCAATATCTGGACGAGAGCGCAGTACAGGTGTCCGCGCTCCCCTGCCGAGCCCGGTTTCAGGCGTAGGTCACCTCAGCCGGCTGTCGGCTCAGTCCAGGTAGTCGCGCAGCACCTGGGAACGCGAGGGGTGCCGCAGCTTGCTCATGGTCTTCGACTCGATCTGCCGGATGCGCTCGCGCGTCACCCCGTAGACCTTGCCGATCTCGTCCAGCGTCTTCGGCTGGCCGTCGGTCAGGCCGAAGCGCATCGAGACGACACCGGCCTCGCGCTCGCTGAGGGTGTCGAGGACGTCGTGCAGCTGCTCCTGCAGGAGGGTGAAGCTGACGGCGTCGGCCGGCACGACCGCCTCGGAGTCCTCGATGAGGTCGCCGAACTCGGAGTCGCCATCCTCACCGAGCGGGGTGTGCAGGGAGATCGGCTCGCGGCCGTACTTCTGCACCTCCACGACCTTCTCCGGGGTCATGTCGAGCTCCTTGGCGAGCTCCTCCGGAGTGGGCTCGCGGCCGAGGTCCTGCAGCATCTGGCGCTGGACGCGGGCGAGCTTGTTGATGACCTCGACCATGTGCACCGGGATCCGGATGGTCCTGGCCTGGTCGGCCATGGCACGGGTGATGGCCTGGCGGATCCACCACGTCGCGTAGGTCGAGAACTTGTAGCCCTTGGTGTAGTCGAACTTCTCGACCGCACGGATGAGACCCAGGTTCCCCTCCTGGATGAGGTCCAGGAACAGCATGCCCCGCCCGGTGTAGCGCTTGGCCAGGCTGACCACCAGGCGGAGGTTGGCCTCGAGCAGGTGGTTCTTGGCTCGCCGGCCGTCCTCGGCGATCCACTCGAAGTCCTCCAGCTGGGAGGCCTTGGTCTTCACCTTCGGGTCGTTGATCTTCTCGTCCGCGAAGAGGCCGGCCTCGATGCGCTTGGCGAGCTCGACCTCCATCTCGGCGTTCAGCAGGGCGACCTTGCCGATCTGCTTCAGGTAGTCCTTGACCGGGTCTGCGGTCGCGCCGGCGACCATGACCTGCTGCTCGGGCTCGTCGGCGTCATCCGCGGCGGAGAGCACGAAGCCCTGGTCCTCGACCAGCTCCTTCTCCAGCGGAGCGACCTTGGCCGGCTCGAAGGCGTTCTCGTCGACGTCGTCCAGGGTCAGCTTCTTGCCCACGGTCACGACGAGCTCGTCGGCGTCGATCTCCACCACCACGTCGGTGCCGGCCACCTCACCCTCGGGCACCGCGGCGGCGAGCTCCTCGACACTGATGTCCTCGAGCTCGGCGGGAACCGCCTCGTCGAGCGGCGCGGGCGTCTCGGCGGTCTCCGCGGCCGCTCCACGCTTGGCCACGGGCTTGCCCTCCGCCTTCACGGCCTTGAGCGCGGCGGTCTTCTTCGCCGGAGGACGCTTGGTCGGTGCCTTCTTGACGGGAGCGCTGACCTGCGGCGCTCGGTCTGGTGCAGCGCTCGCAACGGGGGAAGGCGAGTCGGCGTGGGAGGGGGGTGTCACAAAGAACCTCTCGAGCGTGCGAGGTGGAACAAGGGCAGGCAGAGTCCCGCGGATGTCAACAGGAGCTCCGCACGTAGTCTGTCACGGTCTTCCAAAAAGCGCGCTGAGGATCTGCCCAAGATCCCTCAGCCATGCATCCGGGAGCACCGCGAGGAGAGTACGCGCGCGACCTGCGGGGCGACCGCCCGACAGCGGGAGGACCTCAGGCCGTCTCGGCCTTGACGGCGAGGACCGGGCAGGCCGCGTCGAGCAGGACGCGCTGCGCGTTGCTGCCGAGGAGCAGCTTGCCGACCGGGGAGCGCTTGCGGAGGCCGATCACGATGAACTCGGCGTCGCGCTCGTCGGCGGTGGTGATGAGGTCCTCAGCGGGGTCCAGCGGGTCGGCGGCCTCGTGGATCTCGTGCGGCACCCCGGACGCGGCCAGCTCGGAGCGGAGGTCGCCCAGCTCGGACTCGCGTGCGGTGTGCACCACGACCACCTCGGCGCTGCGGGCGCGGGCCTCGGACAGGGCCCGGGCCAGGGCGGCCCGCCCCTCGGGCTTGTCGGAGTACCCGACGACGATCACCGGGGTCCGGCCGCCGCCCACGGTCGCGACAGCCACCGCCGCCTCCGCCTGCTGCGTCTCGCCCATCAGTCCGCCTCCCAGGTGTGTACCGGCTCGTTGCTGTGCATGTTGTCGAGGTAGCTGCGGAGCATCCCGCGCAAGGCCGCGTCGCGTGACTCCCCCGCTCGTTCCCGGCGGTGCACCGCCCCAGTCTGCCATGTCGACCCGTTGGCCCCGGTCAGGCACCGGCGCTCCACGATGTCCAGCAGGCGGCCGCTCTCGGCGTCGGACACGCCCCACAGGGCCAGTCCCTGGGCGGCGCGCGGCAGCAGCTTGCGGACGACCAGCTCGGTCGGCTCGCACGTGGCCCACCTGGGGCCAGTAGACCTCGGCGGCGATCCCGTGCCGGGCGCCCGCGACGAAGTTCTCCGACGCCGCCTGGAACGACATCTGGCTCCACACCGGACGGTCGTCGTCGGCCAGGGCCCGGACGAGCCCCGCGTAGAAGGCTGCGTTGGCCAGGGTGTCGACGACGGTGGGGCCGGCGGGCAGCACCCGGTTCTCCACGCGCAGGTGGGGCCGGCCCGCCGAGACGTCGTACACAGGCCGGTTCCAGCGGTAGACGGTGCCGTTGTGCAGCTTGAGCTCTTCGAGCTCGGGCACCCCGCCGTGGTCCAGGACCGCCGCCGGGTCCTCGTCGCTGGTGATGGGCAGCAGTGCGGGGAAGTAGCGGGAGTTCTCCTCGAAGAGGTCGAAGATCGAGGTCACCCACCGCTCCCCGAACCAGACCCGGGGCCGGACGCCCTGGGCCTTGAGCTCCTCGGGTCGGGTGTCGGTGCTCTGCTCGAACAGCGGGACCCGCGACTCCGCGTACAGCTCGCGGCCGAACAGGTAGGGCGAGTTCGCCCCCACCGCGACCTGCACCCCGGCGATGGCCTGAGCCGCGTTCCAGAACCCCGCGAAGTCGTCCGGGCTCACCTGCAGGTGCACCTGGGTGGAGGTGCAGGCCGCCTCCGGGGTGATGGTGTCCGACACCATCTGCAGGCGCTCGACCCCGTCCACGACGATCTCGAGGTCCTCCCCCCGGGCGGCGAAGATCTGCTGGTCCAGCAGGGAGTAGCGAGGGTTCGTGCTGAGGTTGTCGAGCCGGACGTGCTCCGGCCGCAGCGTGGGCAGGATCCCGACCATCACGGTCCGGGCGCCGACCTCCTGCGCCTTGGTGTCCGCCACGTTCAAGGCGGCGCGGACCGACTCCTCGAAGCGGGTGAACCCCGACTCGTTGAGCCGCCGCGGCGACACGTTGATCTCGATGTTGAACCGGCCCAGCTCGGTGACGAAGGACGGGTCGGCGATCGCCTGCAGCACCTCGGTGTTGCGCATCGCCGGCTCGCACTCGTCGTCGACCAGGTTCAGCTCGATCTCCAACCCCACCATGGGCCGTTCGAAGTCGAACCGCGACTCCGTCAGCATCCGGGCGAGCACGTCGAGGCCCTTGCGGACCTTCTCCCGGTGCCGCTTGCGGTCCTCGCGCGTGAAGGTGGTCTGGTCGACCTCGGCTCCCATGCGCTCATCCTGTCCTAAGCCGGGCTGCCGAGGGCGAGGCACGGTCACCACCACCGGAGCGGGCTAGCGTGACGTCGTGCTGCTTCCCGACGTCGTGGCGGTGTCGGCGAGCCTTCGCCAGGCGGGCGTCCACCACTGGGTGGCGGGTGGGTGGGGCGTCGACGCGCTGGTCGGACGGGTCACGCGCTCCCACCGCGATCTCGACCTCGCGGTCCGGGCCGAGGACCTCGACCGAGCCGTCGCCGTGCTGGCCCGGATGGGCTACCGGCCCGAGACCGACTGGCTCCCGGTACGCCTGGAGCTCACCGCCCCCGGCGCACAGTGGGTCGACCTGCACCCGGTGGTGTTCGACCGCCACGGCGACGGCCGCCAGGCCGGCCTGGACGGCGCCGTCTTCGCCTACCCGGCGCAGGACCTGGTGTCGGGCGTTCTCGAGGGCTACGTGCTGCCGTGCCTGTCCGCGGCGCGGCAGCGGATCTTCCACTCCGGCTACCCGCTCCGCCCCCAGGACGAGCACGACCTCCGCCTGCTGGCCGGGCTCGAGACGCCGCCCGCAGCGTGAGGCCCGGGCTGGCGTCCGGAAGTTGACGTCCGCCGGCGGCACCGGCCGTGACCGCTAGGGTCGAGAGACCATGCCTGAGCCGTCCCACCCCAGCCCCACCTCCGTACCTGCGCCCCCGGTCGCCGAGCGCCGCCCGATGCTGCGGACCCACCACGGCGACGCCTTCCCCGACCCCTACGAGTGGCTGCGGGACAAGGAGGACCCCGAGGTCATCGCCCACCTCGAGGCCGAGAACGCCTACACCGAGGCACGCACCGCCCACCTCGAATCCCTGACCGAGGCCGTGTTCGGCGAGATCAAGGCGCGCACGAAGCAGACCGACCTCTCGGTGCCGAGCTACTCCTCCCACCGCGGGGGGCGCGCCTACTGGTACTACAGCCGCACCGTCGAGGGCTCCGAGTACCCCATCTACTGCCGCCTGGAGGCGGCGGACCGCGGCACGCCGCCTGATCCCGAGCAGGAGGTCGTCGGCGAGCAGGTCCTGCTGGACGGCAACGCCGAGGCAGCGGGCCACGACTTCTTCGCCATGGGCGCGTTCAGCGTCTCCGAGGACGGGCGGCTGCTCGCCTACTCCGTCGACACGACCGGCGGCGAGCGCTTCACCCTCCGCGTCCGCGACCTGGCCTCCGGCGCCGAGCTGGCCGACGAGATCGACGACACCGCCTACGGCGTCGCCTGGGCCGGGAACAGCCACCTCTTCTACACCCGGGCCGACGAGGCGTGGCGGCCCTACGTCGTGCTGCGGCACCGGTTGGGCACGGCCCCGGCGCAGGACGCGGCGGTGCTCACCGAGCCCGACGAGCGGTTCTGGGTCGGGGTGGACACCAGTCGCGACGAGCGGTGGATCGTCCTCGGGGTCGGCTCCAAGCTCACCTCGGAGTACCACCTGCTGCCGACCGCGGACCCCGACGGCGCCCCCCGCCTGGTGGCGCCCCGCCGCGAGGGCGTCGAGTACGACGTCGAGCCTGCCGGCGACCGGCTGCTGATCGTGCACAACGACGGCGGCGCCGAGGACTTCGCGTTGGCGCAGGCTCCGCTGGACGCCAGCGGACCGGAGCAGTGGGAGACCGTGCTCCCCCACCAACCCGGTGTCCGGCTGCTCGGGGTGAGCGCCTACGCGAGCCATGCGGTGGTCTCACTGCGGCGCGCCGGGCTGACCGCCCTGCACGTCCTTCCCCGGGACGAGGCCGGGAACTTCGGCTCGGGCTCCGACATCGCCTTCCAGGAGTCGCTGCACGTCGTCGACGCGCCCGGTGAGTCGGAGTACGACACCGCGACGATCCGGCTGAGCTACGCCTCCCTGCTCACCCCGGACTCCGTCTACGACTACACCCTGGCCACCGGTGAGCTGACCCTGCTCAAGCGCACCCCCGTGCTGGACGACCCGACGTTCGGTCCCTACCTGCCCGATCGCTACATCCAGGAGCGGGCGTGGGCGACGGCGTCGGACGGCACCCGGGTGCCGCTGTCGATCGTCCGCCGGGCCGACGTGGCGCTCGACGGCCGGGCCCCCGCCCTGCTGTACGGGTACGGGTCCTACGAGATCAGCATCGAGCCGTCGTTCTCGCTGGCCCGTCTCTCCCTGCTCGACCGCGGCGTCGTGTTCGCCATCGCCCACGTCCGGGGCGGTGGCGAGCTGGGCCGGCGCTGGTACGAGGACGGCAAGACGCTGACCAAGCAGAACACCTTCACCGACTTCCTCGCCGCGGCCGACCACCTGCTGCAGAACGGCTACACGAGCAGCGACCGGCTGGCTGCCCGCGGGGCGAGCGCCGGGGGTCTGCTCATGGGGGCGGTGGCCAACCTGGCTCCGGAGAAGTTCCGCGCCATCCACGCCGGCGTCCCCTTCGTCGACGCCCTGACCACGATCCTCGACCCAGAGCTGCCGCTCACGGTCATCGAGTGGGAGGAGTGGGGCGACCCCCTGCACGACCCGGAGGTCTACGCCTACATGAAGAGCTACACGCCCTACGAGAACATCACCTCCCAGACCTACCCGGCGATCCTGGCGACCACGAGCCTCAACGACACCCGCGTCTACTACGTGGAGCCGGCCAAGTGGGTGGCGGAGCTGCGCCACACCGCCACCAGTCCCGACGACCGGCCCATCCTGCTCAAGACCGAGATGAGCGCCGGGCACGGTGGCGTCAGCGGCCGCTACCAGAGCTGGCACGAGACGGCCTTCGAGTACGCCTGGATCCTGGACCAGATCACCGGCTGAGCGAACGGGCCGCCACGGCTGCCCCCGCGCTCGACTGCTCTGGTGCGGTCGACGCCGGTGGCTGTGACGACGCTGAGGGCCCCTCGGCGTGGGTATGCATCCACCGTCCAGGTCGGCTCCGAAGTAGGAGCGAGGGTTCACCCCGGCAACGTCTCAGGGATTCTTCAGCGCTCACGAGGAATCCTTCACCAGTTCCCGGACGTTGAATCGATCGAAGGCAACGAAAGGGGCCACCGTGGCAGCAACTGCCCGTTCGCGCGTTTCCGAAGGGATCGACGGCAAGGATGCGGTCGGACTCTACCTAGAAGGCATCGCCAAGACCGCGCTGCTCACGGCCGAGGAAGAGGTCGAGCTCGCCAAGACCATCGAGGTCGGTCTGTACGCCGAGCACATCTTGAACGGTGACGTGACCGCAGCCGAGCGCGGCAAGGGCGCGAAGCGGCCCACGCGCGCCGAGCTGGAGTTCCTCGTCGACGAGGGTCAGCGCGCCCTGGACCGTTTCGTCACCGCGAACCTCCGCCTCGTCGTCTCGGTAGCCCGCAAGTACGGACGCTCACAGATGCCCCTGCTGGACCTGGTCCAGGAGGGCAACACCGGGCTCATCCGCGCGGTCGAGAAGTTCGACTACACCAAGGGCTTCAAGTTCTCCACCTACGGCACCTGGTGGGTGCGGCAGTCGATCAGCCGCGGCATCGCACAGCAGGGGCGGATCGTCCGGCTGCCCGTGCACGTCGCCGAGCAGGTCAACCAGGTCGGTGCGGTCCGGCGTACCCTCGAGCGCCGGCTGGGTCGTGACCCCGAGATCGAGGAGATCGCCGCCGAGATGGACCTCGAGCCCGACCGGGTGCTGGACCTGATCCGCTACGGACGCGACCACGTCAGCCTGGACGCTCCTGTCGAGGAGGGTGGCGACACCGCCCTCGGCGACCTGATCGCCCGCGAGCCGATGCCCGGCCCGGACGAGGTCTTCCTCGACGCCGAGGAGCACGCCCGCCTGGAGGGGATGCTCTCCACGCTCGACGACCGCTCCGCCGACGTCGTCCGCCGCCGCTACGGTCTGGTCGACGGCCGTCAGGCCAAGCTCGCCGACATCGGCGCGGTGTGGGGCATCACCGCCGAGCGGGTGCGCCAGATCGAGCGGCACGCCATCGCCCAGCTGCGGGGCAAGTCCGTCCTCGCGGCGTGACCTTCTAGGAGCTGCTGCGCAGCGGGCGCCTCGGACGGTTCGACGAAGGGCCCGGATCGGAACGAAGAACGTGTTCTGATCCGGGCCCTTTGTCGTACCGTCGGCGCCTGCTGCTCGCAGCTCCGGGTGCCTGCGGCGCTGTTGTGGTCGCTTTGGTCAGTCATCACGGGGTGGGCGGGGCTTCTTGGGGCGGATCAGGCCTTCCTGGGCGACGTTGCTGACCAGGGTGCCGTGCTGGAAGAGGCGGGCGGTGGAGAGGCCCAGGGCGCGGTTGGCGGACGGGGAGATCTGGTCGAACAAGAGCCAGCCGTCGGCGCGGAACGGGCGGTGGAACCACATGGCGTGGTCGATGGAGGCCGCCTGGACGTCCAGGCCGATGAGGACACCGTGCGGGACCGTGCTGGCCGAGAGCAGGGTCAGGTCGCTGATGAAGGCCAGGGCGGCCTCGTGGACCCGGGGGTCCTCGGGGAGCGGGCCGCTGGTCTTGACCCACACGCGGGCCCGGGCGGGGTGGCCGGGGTCGGCCGGGAGGCCGCCCACCCGGGAGTCGCCGACGTAGCGGGCGTCGATGGCGCCCCACTCCTCCTCCCAGCCTGCCGCCGCGCGTCCGGTGGCCTTGGCCAGCGCGTCGCTGAGGCGGGGGCAGTCCTCGGGATCCGGGACACCCTCGGGCGCCGGGTCGGAGTGCTCGTACCCCTCCTCGAACCGGTGGAACGAGGCCGACAGGTAGAAGATCACCCGGCCCGCCTGGCGGGCCACCACCCGGCGGGAGGAGAAGGAGCCGCCGTCGCGGACCGTCTCGACGTCGTACACGAGCGGCAGGTCCGTGCGGCCGGCGACCAGGAAGTACGCGTGCAGGGAGTGCACGGTCCGCTCGGCCGGGACCGTCCGGCTGGCGGCCAGCAGCGCCTGGGCCAGCACCTGGCCCCCGAAGACCCGCTGCAGCCTGCTGCGGGGCTGGCGGGCGCGGTAGAGGCCGACCTCGATCTCCTCGAGGTCCAGCAGCGCGATCAGCTCGTCCACGGACTGGGGCATGCGCCGCAGCCTATCGAGGCGCCGGTGCACGAGGATGGGCCGAGGAACGCAGTCGAGGAGGACGAGATGGCGCAGTTCGGGTTCGTGGGCAGGCGGCGCCCGCCGCGGGAGGACCTGCCTCCGGGTCAGTACGACGTCGGGGCCGACTGGCCGGTGCTGACGGCCGAGGCCACGCCGCGGATCGACCCGCAGCACTGGACCCTGACCGTTGACGGCCTCGTCGAGGACGCCCGGACGTGGACCTGGGACGACCTGCACACCCTGCCCGAGAGCGAGTACCGGGGCCCGATCCACTGCGTCACCACCTGGTCGAAGTTCGACACTCGCTTCGCCGGGGTCAGCGTGGACCTGCTGCTGGAGGCCGCCGTCCCCCGCCCCGGAGCGACCCACGTGCTCGCCACCTCGACGACGGGCTACACCACCAACCTGCCGCTGGCCGAGGTCCGCGGCGGCCGGGCCTGGGTGGTCTGGAGCTTCGGCGGGCAGCCGCTGTCGCGTGACCACGGCGGCCCGGCCCGCCTGCTGGTCCCCCACCTGTACTTCTGGAAGTCGGCGAAGTGGGTGACCCGGCTGACCCTGCTCGACCACGACCAGCAGGGCTTCTGGGAGCGCAACGGCTACCACGACCTCGGCGACCCCTGGCGCGAGCAGCGCTACCAGGGGGACTGAGGGTGCCCCTCCCGGCCGTGGGTCCGTGGCGCGCCGGCACCGTCGTGGAGGTCCTGCACCCGCACCCGCACGCGGTGGTACTGCGGATCGCCGTGCCCGACCGCGTCGACCACCTCCCGGGCCAGCACTACGTGCTCCGCCTGACTGCGGAGGACGGGTACACCGCGACGCGCTCGTACTCGGTAGCCTCCCCGCCGTCGGACCCCCTGGTGGAGCTCTACGTCGAGGAGCTGCCGGACGGCGAGGTCTCGCCCTACCTCGCCCGGGCCATCCAGCCCGGTGACTCCCTCGAGGTGCGCGGTCCCGTCGGCGGGTGGTTCGTCTGGGACGCCGACCGGCCGGCGCTGGGCCTGGCCGGCGGCAGTGGCGTCGTGCCGCTGGTGGCGATGCTGCGGCACGCCCGGCACGTGGGCCGCCCGGAGCTGCTCCGGCTGGTCGTCGCGGCGCGGACGCTCGACCGGGTGCCGTACGCCGACGAGCTGGTCGAGGCCGGGGCCCTGCTCGCGTTGTCCCGGGAGGCCGGTCCGGACGGGCGCCCGGCCGGGCGGCTGCTCGCCGCCGAGGTCGCACCGGTGCTGCAGGACACCGCGACCTGCTTCGTCTGCGGCTCAGCGGCGTTCGCCACGGGCGCCACCGACCTGCTGATCGGGCTGGGGGTCGACCCCGACCGGGTCCGCGCCGAGCGCTTCGGGGCCAGCGGCTGAGGCACGTCGCCGCCGATGCGGAGCCGGCTCAGACGTCCTTCTCGCGCTCGGCCAGGAACTTCTCGAACTCGGCGGCGATCTCCTCGGCGCTCGGCACCGGGTCGGTCTGCTGCTCGGCCCGCATCGCGTCGTACTGCTGCTCGAGACTGGCCACGACCTCCTGCACCTCGGCCGAGGAGGCCATCTCGTTGGCGATGTCGGCCAGGTTGCCCGCGGAGGACTTCTCCAGCGACGCCAGGGGCACCGCCAGGCCGGTCGCCTGGTTGAGGGAGCGGGTCAGCGTCAGGGCCGCCTCGGGGAAGGCCGCCTGGGCCAGGTAGTGCGGGACGTGCGCGGCGAAGCCCATGGCCTTGCGCTCCAGCTGCCCCAGCCGGAACTCCAGCAGCCCCGTGAAGCTCGCGGGGACCTCGACCCGGTCGATCCAGCTGCGGTAGCCCTGCACCAGGGCCGGGTCGGTGGCGTGCGCGGTCAGGGTGATCGGCCGGGTGTGCGGGACGGCCATCGGGATGCCGTGGACGCTGACGGTGAGCCGGACCCCGAGCTGCTCGACCAGGCCGACGAGGGCGGCGGACAGCCGCTCCCACTGGACGTCGGGCTCGGGCCCGCTCAGCAGCAGGAAGACCTCGCCCTGCTCGTCCACCATCCGGTGCAGCCGCAGGTGCAGGTCGGCGTAGGACTTCCAGCGGTCGGTGTCGAAGATCATCGCGGGCCGGCGGCTCCGGTAGTCGTGCAGCTGGTCGTGGTCGAACTCGGCGAGGACCTCGTGGTCGAGGTGCTCCAGCAGGTGCGCCGACAGCAGTCGGCCCGCCTGGCCGGCGTCGACGAAGCCGTCGAGCTGGGTGATCAGCACCGGGTGGGCGTCGGCCAGCTTGGCCGCGACGGCCTGGTCGAGGGTGTAGAGGTCGGCCGGGTCCATCATGGAGCCCAACTTACCCGTGCGGGCGGTCCCAGCCGGAGACACGACGCCTGGGTCGGCCACCCGACCACGAGGGATCTGCTCTCACAGACCAGCCCGCGCGGCCAGCACGGCGCTCATCACCCGCTTCTCCGACACCGGCACCTTGGTCCGCTGCGGTTGGGCGAACAGCCCCACCCGCAGCTCCTCCAGCAGCCAGCCCACGGCCTCGACGGGTGCGGGCAGCGGCCCCGCTGGTACCGCCGCGCAGAGCTCGGCGTAGGCGTCCTCGCACCGGGTGATGGTCTCCAGAGGCGTGCGGTCCCGGCCTGGCGCGGACAGCAGGGTGTCGACGCGGGTGCGAGCCGCCTGCAGGTAGCGCGGCAGGTCGACCAGGTGCGGGTAGCTGGTTGCGGCCAGGAAGCCGGCGAAGACGAGGTTGGCCAGCTGCTCGCGCAGGTCCACCGCGGCGCCCGGGCTGACGGCCTCCACCCGCGGGAGGTCGGCGAGCACGCTGCGCCAGCCGCTCAACGTGGTGGCGGCGAGGCGGACCACCTCGCGCATCCGGTCGGCGTTCTCGGCGCGCACCGCGTCGCAGAGGGCCCGGAACGCGGTCGCGTCGCGCACCGGCGCACCACTCGCGGCGACGAGCGAGCCGACCGAGGCCAACCGGGCGTCGGCCAGCAGGTCGGGGACGGAGGGGTAGGGACTCTGGCCCAGGGCGAGCTTGTCGGTGTTGCTCAGGTGGGCGACGACCCACTTGGTGGGGTCGGGCGTGCCGAGCAGCACGAGCCTCCGCAAGCCCGCGGCGTGACTGGACCGCTGCCGCTGCGGCGTGTCGAGCACCGCGACGCCCACGGTCGCGCCCTCATCCACCAGCGCGGGGTAGCCCACGACGGCATGTCCACCCCGGCTCAGCTCCACCTGCTCGGGGAGGGCGCCGAGGTCCCACGTGGTGAGCCCGGTCCTCGTATGCTGCGCCGCGGCTGAGGACAGCGTCTGCCGCACCTGACGCGCGAGCGAGCGCCGGAGCTCCTCGAGGTCCTCCCCCGTGCCGAGCACGGCCGGCCCCCCACGGCCGGCCCGGCCCGGGGCGTCGGCCAGGACGGCGAAGCTGACCCGGAGGTGGCTCGGCACCGCGGCCGGGTTCCACTCCCCCGCCGGCACGACCTCGCCGGTGAGGGCGCGCAGCGCCCGGCCCAGGGCGAGCGGCAGGGACTCGGTCGGGCCGCCCGGGTGCTGGGCCAGCCAGGCGAGGGCGCGGGCCGCGTACTCCGGCGCGGGCACGAAGCTGCGCCGCGTCGCCTTGGGCAGCGAGCGGACCAGCTCGGTGGCCAGCTCGGCCCGGAGGCCCGGCACCTGCCAGCTGAAGGGAGCAGGGTCGAGCTGGTTCAGCACGGTCACCGGGATCGACACCGTCACCCCGTCACGGGCCGTGCCCGGCTCGAAGACGTACTCGACCTCCAGATCGTGCGCGACCCCGTTGGTCCCGGGCACCGTCCAGGTGTCGGGGAACGCCTCCGCGTCGAGGTCGTCGCCCGCTCCGGTGGTGAGGTCGTCCAGGGTCATGGTGAGCAGGTCCGGGGTCTCCTGCCGGGCCTTCTTCCACCAGCTGTCGAAGTGCGCGACCGACGTGATCCCGGCGGGCACCCGCGCGTCGTAGAAGGCGAAGATGGCGTCGTCGTCGACCACCAGGTCACGCCTGCGGGTCCGCTCCTCCAGCGCCTCGGCCTCGGCGCGCAGGGCCTGGTTGTCCCGGTAGAAGTGGTGGCGGGTCCGCCACTGCCCCTCGACCAGCGCCGAGCGGAGGAAGATCTCGCGGGCCTCGCCGGGGTTCACCCGGCCATAGGAGACCGGCCGTCGGGCGATGATCGGGATGCCGTACAGGCTGACCTGCTCGTAGGCCTGGACCGACCCCGCCCGGGCCGACCAGTGCGGCTCGGAGTACTGCTTCTTGAGCAGGTGCTGGCCGACCTCCTCGACCTGCTCAGCGCGGATGCCGGCGACGGTGCGAGCCCACAGCCGGGTGGTTTCGACGATCTCGGCCGCCATCACCAGCGGCGGTGCGCTCTTGGCCACGCTCGACCCGGGGTTGATGGCGAACCGTGAGCCGCGGGCCCCGAGGTACTCCCGCGTCGGCGGCCGGCCCTTCCGGCGCGCGCCCGGCTTGCCCGGGGCCTCCTCGACCACCTCGGCCAGGCCGACGTGGGAGAGCAGCCCGCTGAGGGCGGCGGTGTGCACGGCCGACGGCGGGGCGGGGCTGTCGTTCCGCTGCAGGCCGAGGTCGCGGGCGATCTGCTTGAGCTGGCTGTGCAGGTCCTGCCACTCGCGGATCCGCAGGAAGTGCAGGAACTCGTCGCGGCACATCCGGCGGAACGCGTTGCCGGAGAGGTCGTGCTGGGCCAGCTTGACGTGGTCCCACAGCCGGAGCAGGGCGATGAAGTCGCTGCCGTCGGGGTCGGGACCCTCGCTGTCGGTCCCAGCCCCCGGGTCGGTGCCGGGCGCCGGAGCCGCGGCCCAGAAGCGGCGGTGCAGGGCGTCCGCCGCCTCCCGGTGCTCGGCCGGACGTTCACGAGGGTCCTGGATGCTGAGCCCGGAGACGACGACGAGCATCTCGCGCAGGCAGCCCTGCCTCTCCGCGGCCAGCAGCATCCGACCCATTCGGGGGTCGACGGGCAGGACGGCCAGCTGCCGGCCGATCTCGGTCAGCCGCGCCCGGGTGCGGCTGCCACCCTCGGCGAGCGCCCCGAGCTCCTCGAGCAGCCGGAGCCCGTCGGCGATCTGCGAGCCGTCGGGGGCCTCGACGAAGGGGAAGGCGGCGATGTCACCCAGCCCGGCCGCCGTCATCTGCAGGATCACCGAGGCGAGGTTGGTGCGCAGGATCTCCGGTTCGGTGAACGCCGGGCGGGCGGCGAAGTCCTCCTCGTCGTACAGCCGGATCGCCACCCCCGGGGCCACCCGGCCGCAGCGCCCGGAGCGCTGGTTGGCCGATGCCTGGGAGATCGGCTCGATCGGCAGCCGCTGCACCTTGGTGCGGGCGGAGTAGCGCGAGATGCGGGCCGTCCCGGTGTCGACGACGTAGCGGATCCCCGGCACGGTGAGCGAGGTCTCGGCGACGTTGGTGGCCAGGACGATGCGCCGGGTGCTGCCAGCGGTGCCCTTGACCGCCGAACCCGGCCGGGTGAACACCTTGTGCTGCTCGGCCGCGGACAGCCGGGCGTAGAGCGGCAGCACCTCCGTGGCGCGCAGCCGGAGGCCGGTGATGGCCTCCGCGGCGTCGCGGATCTCGCGCTCGCCGGACAGGAAGACGAGGATGTCGCCGCCGCCGACCGCGGTGAGCTCCTGGACCGCTGCGGTGATGCCGGCCACCTGGTCCACCTCGCCCCCGGCGCCCGGGTCGAGCAGCGGGCGGTAGCGGACCTCCACCGGGAACGTCCGGCCGGACACCTCGATCACCGGCGCCGGCGTCCCGTCGGGCGATGCGAAGTGCTCGGCGAAGCGCGCGGTGTCGATGGTGGCGGAGGTGACGACGAGCTTGAGGTCGGGGCGGCGGGCGAGCAGCTGCTTGAGGTAGCCCAGCAGGAAGTCGATGTTCAGGCTGCGCTCGTGCGCCTCGTCGATGATGATCGTGTCGTAGCGGCGGAGGTCCCGGTCGTGGGCGATCTCGGCCAGCAGCACCCCGTCCGTCATCACCTTGAGACGGGTCTGCCGCGACGCCATGCGAGTGAAGCGGACCTGGTACCCGACGAGGTCGCCGAGACCCACCTGCAGCTCCTCGGCGATCCGCTCGGCGACGGTGCGGGCGGCGATCCGGCGCGGCTGGGTGTGCCCGATCGAGGTCCGTCCGAGCTCCAGGCAGATCTTGGGCAGCTGGGTGGTCTTGCCCGAACCGGTCTCTCCCGCGACCACGACCACCTGGTGAGCGGCGATGGTGGCGGCGATCTCGTCGTGCCAGGCCGTGATCGGGAGCGCCTCGTCGAAGGAGATCGAGGCGACCGAGGAGATCTCCGGAAGAGCCGTGCGGGACACCGGGTCCATGGTAGGTGCACGCGGGCGCGGTCAGGTCCGGCCTTCGGGTGGTCCACCGCCCCGGCGGCGGGTGTGGCTCTGGCCCTCGCGGTCCGTACAGTGAGCGCGACCGCACCCGCACGACCGGGAACGAGGCAACGACGGATGGGCCGCACAACCGCGACGGGAGCCCTGCTCCCGCACCGGCACCCGCTGCTGACCACGGAGGGACGGGCCGCCCAACCCTTTGCCCGGCGGGTGCGGGCCGCCCTGGCCACCGTCGCCGTGCTCCACGTGGTCGGGCTGGGCCTGCTGGGCTACGGCATTGCCTCGGGAACCGTCGGCGGGGTGACGGTGGCCGCCGCCGCCTTCGCCTACGCCCGCGGGCTGGTGCACTCCTTCGACTTCGACCACATCTGCATGATCGACAACTCCACCCGCAAGTTCGTGGCCGAGGGCCGCGACCCGGCGTCGGTGGGGCTGGCGTTCTCCCTCGGCCACTCCTCGGTGGTGGTCGCGACGGGGGTGCTGGTGATCGGTGGGGCGGGGTTCGTCCACGTGGCGCTCGACGGCAGCTCCGGCGTCGCCCGGCTGCTCGGCATCATCGGTCTCACGGTCTCCGGGGTCTACCTGCTGCTGGTCGCGGTGGCGAATCTCGCGACCTTCCTGCAGGCCCTGCGGCTCCGCCGGGCGCTGCGGGCCGAACCCGGCCTGGTGCTGCCGCTGGACGCCCTCACCGCGCGCGGCCCGGCCGCCCGGATCATGGCCGCACCGCTCCGTCGCGTGCGGCACCCCCGCCACGTCTACCTCGTCGGCGTGCTGTTCTCCCTCGGCTTCGACACCTCCAGCCAGATCGGCCTGCTGATGGTGACCGCAGGCGCCGCCCTGGCCGGCGCGCCCCCGCTGTCGCTGCTCTGCCTGCCGTTCCTCTTCACCGCCGCGATGACCCTCGGCGACACCTCCAACGGGTTGCTCATGCTGCGGCTCTACCGGTCAGCGGAGGCTGACCCCGCCCGCAGGATCAACTACAACCTGCTGGTCACCGGCGTGAGCATCGCCAGCGGGCTGCTGGTCGGCGTCGTGGCGGTGGCGACCATGCTCAGCGAGGTGCTCGGGCGCCGGCAGGGCCTGCTGGACCTCCTGGCGGCGGCCGACACGAGCCGGGCCGGGTGGTGGCTGGCCGCCTTCTTCGCCCTCGTCGGGCTCAGCGCGCTGCTGCTCGAGCGACAGTCGCGGGACCACCGGAGCGCCTGAGAGCGCCATGGTCGGGCGCCCGGGACCCGGGTCAGCCGTCGTGCTCGCTGAAGGTGGTCCGGCCGTGCAGCTTGGCCGCCAGGTCGTCGTCGATGCCGTCGGCCACCTCGGAGACGAGGGTGACGGCGTGGTGCAGGTGCTCCGGGACGAACGGTCGGGCCAGCACCGAGAGGCTGACGAAGACGCGGTCACGGACGAGCTGGAACTTCACCCAGCGGGCCTCGACGTTGAGGTCGTTCAGCACCTCCGCCGCCCGGGACCGGCCCTCCACGTCGTGCACGACGGCGGCGAAGACGACCACCTCCTGCCCGTCGGCCGAGGTGCGGAGGAAGAGCATCGTCGATCCGACCCGGATGGTCACATCGCCGTCGGCGTCCCGCATCGGCGGATGGCCGTACATCCGCGTCAGCTCACGGTCCACGAGGGCGTCGAGCTGGCGGGCACGGTGCTGCGACGGCTCCGCCTCCACCACCGGGCCGCGGAGCACCTCGCTCAGCTGGTCCGGAGCCAGGAACACCGGGTGCTGGACGCCGTAGACCTGGCGCAGGGCGGCGACCGCGGCAGCGCTGATGCGGTCGCTGCCCTCCTGCTCGTCCTCCACCCAGAAGCCAGGCGCGGGGCACGGTGCGACCTCCGACGGGGCCTGCCACCCGAGCGCGGTGAGGGTGCCCACCTGGTCCGGCGTCAGCAGAGGCTCCTTGCCCGGGGTGGCGTGGCCGGCTGCCTCACAGCGCACCCGGCCGCTGCTGTCGGCACGGAAGCGGAGGTAAGGCGTCGGCCCCGCACTCGCGGACTCCACGCCGATCCGAAGATCGGCCGTGTCGTCCATCACCGACACCACCTCCGCGAGCCGGGCCTGGAAATCGGTCCAGGCCCGCTCGGTGCTCCGGTCCAGGTCGAAGTCGTCCATCTTCACCACCACCTCCCTCGGTCCCGCCGAACCTAGCGCACCCGTGGGGGCCTGCCGGGGCACCGACCTGCGCTCGCCGTACGTCAGATCGGGTCGACAGGGTGCCTAGGGTGGGCGCAGCACCGCGTGGGCGGGGCACGAGGAGGGACGTCCGGCATGAGCAGGCAGCGTTGACCGGCCAGCCGACGCGCACCGGAGGGCCGGTGGCCGTCGTCGTCCCGCGGGAGCTGCTCCGCCGGCGCTCGTCGGTGCTGGCCCGCGTGACCATGGGCGTGCTGGGACTCGGCGGTCTGCTGATCGCCGCGCTCGTCGTGGTCTTCGGCGGCCCGGCCGGCGCGGTCATCACCACGCTGCTGGCGGCGGTGTCGTTCCCCCTGCTGATCTGGGTCTGCTTCTGGCTCGACCGCTACGAGCCCGAGCCGGGACGCTACCGGTTGGCCGCGCTCGGCTGGGGTGCGGTGGTGGCCGTCGTGATCGCCTTCGTCGCGGAGCAGCTGCTCTTCGCGCTGCCGGGCACCGACTCCTTCGTCGACACCGCGGTGATCGCCCCGCTGGTCGAGGAGGCCGGGAAGGGGCTGTTCCTGCTCGCCGTGGTGCTCCTGCGGCGCGAGCAGGTGCACGGCCCGCTGGACGGGCTGGTCTACGCCGCGCTGGTGGGCATCGGGTTCGCCTTCGTCGAGGACATCGTCTACTACCTGTCGGCCCTGGTGGAGAGCGGCGGGGCCGCCCTGACCCTCACCTTCATCGTCCGCGGCATCATCAGCCCCTTCGCCCACCCGCTGTTCACCGCAGCCACCGGTCTCGGCATCGGCATCGCCGTCGCCACCCGGCGCCCACTGGTGCGCTGGCTCGCCCCGGCGCTCGGCTTCGGCTGCGCGGTGCTGCTGCACGGGCTCTGGAACGGCAGCACCTTCTACGGCACGGAAGGGTTCTCCACCGTCTACCTGTTCATCATGCTGCCCGCACTGGTGGTCCTGCTGGTCGTCGGCCTCTGGGCTCGGGTCCGCGAGGGCCGCATGCTCACCGCTGCCCTGGTCGACACCACCAGGCTCGGCTGGACCAGGCCCGAGGAGATCCGCTGGGTGGCCCGCCTCGGCGACCGCGTCTCCTCCCGCGGGTACGCCCGCCAGCAGGGGGGTCGGCGGGCCGCCGAGGCCCTGCGGACCTTCCAGCAGACCCTGACCGAGATCGCCTTCTTGCACCTGCGGGTCCTGGCCGGCAACGCGCCACCGGACGTGAACCGGCGGATGCTCGGACTGCTGCAGCACGCCCAGGCCCTGCGGCCCTACGTGATCCTGCCCCCCACGGCCGGCCGCCCTCCCCTCGCCTGGCCGCCGTCGCCACCGCGGGGGCCCGGAGCGATCGCGCAGCCGCCGGCGGGCCCCGCTCCGCTCGCTCCTCCTCCTCCGCCTGCGCTCCCTCCTCCTCCTGCCAGGGGGTCGGAGGCCGGTCTCGGGCACGGCAGCACCCCGCCACCGGCGTACGGCGCCCCGCCACCCAGCGGCTGGCCGGACGCTCGCTGAGGCCGTCCAGGATGAGCAGCGGTCCCGGCCTGCGACGTCCCACCGGCCTGCTCCGGCGGGCCGGGCGGCGCACGAACCTCGGACTCGGCCTGCTGCTGGCCGGGGCCCTCGCCAGCGGGGCCCTGCTCTTCGCGGCCGGCACCCCGCTCCCGGCGAACGCCGCGCGAGCCGCCCACGGCATCACCGGGCTGGGCCTCCTGGTGCTGGCGCCGTGGAAGACGGTGGTCGTCCTGCGAGCCATGCGGGTGCACAGCGCCAGCCTCGCGCTGCTCGGGCTGTTGGCGGTCTGCCTGGCCTCAGGGGTCGTGCAGGTGCTCCACGGCTACGACCGCCTGTGGGGGATCAGCCCGATCCAGGTGCACGTCGGCTCGGCCCTCGGTCTCCTGGGCTTCGCCGTGGTCCACGTCGTGCGGCACCGCCCGGTGCGCACGAACCGGCGGGACCTGTCGCGCCGACGGCTGCTGGTGACCGGCGCCTTCGGGCTGGCGGCCACCACCACCTGGGGCGTCGCCGAGCTGGCCAACCGGCAGCTGAGCCGGGGGGCCGCCGCCCGGCTCCCGACGGGTTCGCACCGGCTACCGGCGTCGGCGATCCCGGCCACCACCTGGCTGTCCGACCGGGTGCCCGCCTCCGAGGTGGACCGCCGGCGCGTCCGGATCGGCGGCGAGGAGCTCGACCTGGCCGTGCTGGCCGACCGCGGCACACCGGTGACCGCCCGGCTGGACTGCACCAGCGGCTGGTACGCCGACGCCACCTGGACGGGGGTGCCGCTGGCCGCGCTGCTGGACCCCGTCGCGCTGGCCGGGGCCCGCAGCGTCGTGGTGACCAGCGTGACGGGCTACCGCCGGCGGTTCCCGGCCGATGAGGCGGGGGCGCTCTGGTTGGCGACCGCGGTGGAGGGGCGGCCGCTCACCCCAGGGACGGGCGCACCCCTCCGGCTGGTGGCCCCCGGCCGACGCGGATTCTGGTGGGTGAAGTGGGTGGCCTCGGTCGAGCTCAGCGCACGACCCGCGTCCGCGCAGCCCCCGTTCCCGCTGCAGTAGGGTGCAGCGCCTGGGCGGCTGAGCTCCTGGTCCGGCAGGCCAGGCCGGCCCGCACGCCCTCCCCCGCGCCACCAGAAGGGACCGCACCCCATGCTCAAGGGCCTTCCTCCCGTCCTCACTCCTGACCTGCTCTGGGCGCTCGCCGCGATGGGCCACGGCGACACGCTGGCCGTGGTGGACGCGAACTACCCGGCGCACGCCCTGCACAGCAGGGTCCTGCCGCTGGCCGGCGTGGGCATCGACGAGGCCATCACGGCGATCACGGCTCTGCTACCCGTCGACTCGGCCATCGAGCCGGCCGCGTTCGCCATGGCCCCCGACGGCGACCCCGACGCGGTCATCGCGTCCCATGCCTCCTTCGGGGAGGTCCTGAGCAGGTCGGAGGGACGGCCCGTCCCGGTGGCCCCCGTGGAGCGGACCGCCTTCTACCAGCAGGCCAAGGCCGCCTTCGCGGTGGTCCTCACCGGCGACCTCCAGAGCTACGCCTGCTTCCTGGTGACCAAGGGCGTGGTGACGCCGTAGCCCCACCGGTGGTCGCAGGACCCGGGTGGGAGACGGGCTAGCGTCACCGGGTGACCATCCATCTCATCGTCGGCCTGCCCGGGGCGGGCAAGACCACCCGGGCCAAGGAGCTAGAGGTCAGCGAGTCCGCTCTTCGTCTGACGCCCGATGAGTGGCAGATGGCGGTCTTCGCCCGCGACAGCCCCGTCCGGTGGCGGGACCCTGAGCGCGCCGACCACCGTGACCGCCTCGAGGGCAAGCTGGTGGAAGCCGGGTTGCGGGCCGCGGAGCTGGGCCTGAACGTCGTCCTCGACTTCGGTCTCTGGGGCAGGGACGAACGCTCGGCCCTCCGGTGGATGGCGGCATCGGTGGGCGCCTCGGCGACGGTGGTCTACCTGCCGGTCGGCCTGGAAGAGCAGCGCGCACGCATCCGGGCGAGGTACGCGACCGAGCCCGGCCAGTTCCGGATGAGCGACACCGAGCTGCAGCAGTGGCACCGGCAGTTCCAGGCGCCGGACCTCGAGGAGCTGGACGGCGGCCCCGTCCCGGCCCCGCCGGCGGGGTGTGCGAGCTGGTGGGGCTGGGCCTCCGAACGCTGGCCCTCGCTCCCGAGCCGGTAGCCGGAGCCCCCACGGGTTCGGGCCCCGCCGGGTGCGAGCCACCACGGTCTCCCGGGGACCAGGCTCAGGCGGCCGGGTCGCGGTACCCGAAAAAGGCCCGCTTCTTGATCAGCTCCGCGACGGCCGGGGGCACCATCGGTTCCCACTCCCCGTCCCCGCAGCCGATCCGGCGCAGCACGTCGCGCGACAGGATCGGCAGGTACTCGGGCTTGAACTGGTCGAGGTGGACGAAGCTGCCACGCTTGGCCAGGTAGTCGAAGAGCAGCTGGGTGCCGGGACCGACCTGGAGGTCCTCCACGGTGACGACGACGCCGTCCTCGGTCCGCCGCATCGGGTAGACGAAGAGCTTGAGGTCGTTCTTGAACAGCCGGCCCAGGCTCTCGAGCAGGCCGCCCTGCATCTGGGTGTGGTTGGCCTCGTCGAACAGGTCGGCCAGGCTCGGCACGCCCATCACGATCCCGATCCGCTCGGTGGTCCGGGCGGCCAGGTACTGGGCGAGCCGGTTGTACTCGAAGTAGTCGGAGATGAGCACCGTCATCCCGCACGCGGCGAGCAGGTCGGCGCGCGCGAGGAAGTCCCGGCGGTCGACGGCCCCCGCGGCGAGGAGGTTGCGCATCGAGAGCTCGGCCAGGGCCAGCACGGGCTTGCCGGCGACGGCGGGATCCTGCTCGAACTTCTCCCGCGCGCAGTCGAGCATGTCGATGTTGACCACGGTGGGCGGCCGGAAGCTGCCGCGCTCGACCAGGACGGCGTGCTTGCGCAGCACCTCGCTCGGCTGGAGGACCTCGCGGTCGGGGCCGAACATCGCCACGCCCGACAGTCCCAGTCGCACCAGCTCCAGCGCCATCAGCCGGTTGTCGACGTGGCGGAACTCGATCCCCTTGAACTGGATCATGTCGATCTCGATGCGCCCGGTCGACAAGCGGTCCAGGAGGCTCTGGACGATCTCCTCGGGCTCCTGACGCTCGAAGAAGGCGGCGTGCAGCAGGTTCACCCCGACGACGCCGAGGGCCTCCTGCTGGAGGCCGGCGTCGTCGTCCAGCATGCGCACGTGAACCACGATCTGGTTCGGCTCGTCCAGGGGGTGCGCCTGGAAGCGCACACCCATCCAGCCGTGGCACTCGTTCCCGCCGGCGTAGCTGCGGGCCACCACCGTGTCGGCGAAGGCGAAGAAGCAGGTGTCATCCCCCCGGCTCTGGGAGAGCCGGTCCACGTTGAGGTTGAACTCGTGGTCCAGCATTGCCTGCAGGCGACCCAGCGAGACGTAACGCTGGGACTTGCCGTAGACGGCGTCGGAGACCGCCATGTCGTAGGCCGACATCGACTTCGCGATGGTGCCCGCAGCCCCACCCGCGCGGAAGAACCACCGCGCCACCTCCTGGCCGGCTCCGATCTCGGCGACCGTCCCGTACCAACGAGAATCGAGGTTGATCCTCAGGGCCTTCTGCAGCGTGTCGCCACCCGTCTCCATGGCCCCATCCTGGCGGGTACACCGTCGGTGGCGGAACGGCCCCCATCCGATCGCCCGCTCCCGGGCTGACACCGGATGGTCGTCGGGGGCTGTCAGGTGACAGGCAGCGCCTCAGCGAGAACGTGACCGCACCCTCGCCTCGTCGGGCCGGGTCCGCACGGGTACCGGCCCGGCCCCACAGGAGGACCGGGCCGGTGATGGTGCTGGCTTGCAGGACGGAGGGTCAGAAGTCATCAGGGCGGACCACGACGTGCCCTCCTCCGACCAGCTGACCTGCGCGTGACCTGACGGGTCAGCTGCACCCGCTCGTCGAGCCGCAGCCCTCGCAGACGTAGCAGGACCCGCTGGGCCGCATCTTCGTGCCGCAGGTCAGGCACAGCGGCGCGTCGACGCTGGTGCCGGTGAGCGACTCGAACAGCTCCGACGTGGTCCGGGCCGTCGTCGGCGCCGGCCGGGCCGCCGCCACCTCGGGCTCATCGAGGAGATCGGTGTTGACGTCGTCGCCCGCGTCGTTCTTGAGCGACTCGGCCTCGGTGACCTCCTCCTCCGGCAGGTAGGAGCCGGTCTCGACCTGACGGGCCCGCTCGGTGGCGGTGTAGATGCCCAGCTCGGCCCGCTCGTCGAAGGACAGGTAGTCCAGCGCCAGACGGCGGAAGATGTAGTCCATGATCGACTGGGCCATCCGGATGTCCGGGTCGTCGGTCAGACCGGCCGGCTCGAACTTCAGGTTGGTGAACTTCTGGACGAAGGTCTCCAGCGGCACGCCGTACTGCAGCCCGATGGACACCGCGATCGAGAACGCGTCCATCACCCCGGCCAGGGTCGAGCCCTGCTTGCCGAGCTTGAGGAACACCTCGCCGAGACCGTCGTCGGGGTAGGAGCCCGACGTCATGTAGCCCTCGGCCCCGCCGACGGAGAACGACGTCGTGCGGCTCGGCCGCGACTTCGGCAGCCGGTTCCGGGTCGGCCGGTAGACGATCTTCTCCACCACGGTCGGCTCAGCCGCAACCGCGGTCTCGGCCGGCGCCGTCCCCTTCTTCTTGCCACCGTCGCTGAGCGGCTGGCCGACCTTGCAGTTGTCGCGGTAGACCGCGAGCGCCTTGAGCCCGTACTTCCAGCCCTGCAGGTAGACCTCGGCGATGTCCTCGACGCTGGCGTCCTCGGGCAGGTTGACGGTCTTGGAGATGGCCCCGGACAGGAACGGCTGGGCAGCCGCCATCATCCGGACGTGTCCCATGGGCTTGATCGAGCGGGCACCCATGGCGGTGTCGAACACCTCGTAGTGCTCGGGCTTGAGGCCGGGCGCGTCGATGACGTGGCCGTGCTCGGCGATGAACTCCACGATCGCCTCGACGGTCTCGGTCGTGTAGCCCATCCGGCGCAGCGCCCGCGGGATCGTCTGGTTGACGATCTGCATCGAGCCGCCGCCCACCAGCTTCTTGAACTTCACCAGCGAGAAGTCAGGCTCGATCCCCGTGGTGTCGCAGTCCATCATGAAGCCGATGGTGCCGGTCGGCGCCAGCACCGACGCCTGCGCGTTCCGGTAGCCGTTGGTCTCACCGAGCTTGACCACCGCCTCCCAGGCACGGGTGGCGCGCTGCTGGACGTGGGTGTCCAACGAGCCGAAGGTCCGCAGCGAGTCGTTGGCCGCCTGGTGCTTGCGCATGACGCGCTTGTGGGCGTCGGCGTTGCGGGCGTAGCCGGCGTAGGGGCCGACGATGGCCGCGAGCTCGGCAGAGCGACGGTAGGAGGTGCCGGTCATCAGGGAGGTCACCGCGGCGGCGAAGGCCCGGCCACCGTCGGAGTCGTAGCCGTGACCGGTGGCCATCAGCAGCGCGCCGAGGTTGGCGTAGCCGATCCCGAGCTGGCGGTAGTCCCGCGTCGTCTGACCGATCGCCTCGGTCGGGAAGTCGGCGAAGCAGATCGAGATGTCCATCGCGGTGATGATCAGCTCGACAGCCCGCTCGAACTTCTCGGCGTCGAACTGGTCGTCCTCGGTCAAGAACTTGAGCAGGTTGAGGCTGGCCAGGTTGCAGGAGGAGTTGTCCAGGCTCATGTACTCCGAGCAGGGGTTGGACGCGGTGATCCGGCCCGACTCCGGGGTGGTGTGCCAGTCGTTGATCGTGTCGTCGTACTGGATGCCCGGGTCGGCGCAGGCCCAGGCGGCCTGGGCGATCTTGCCCCACAGCTCGCGGGCGTCGACGGTCTCGATGACGCTGCCGTCGCTGCGGGCCCGGAGGCCGAAGGGCTTGCCGTCCTCGACGGCGCGCATGAACTCGTCGTTGACCCGGACGGAGTTGTTCGCGTTCTGGTACTGGACCGAGGTGATGTCCTTGCCGCCGAGGTCCATGTCGAACCCGGCGTCGCGCAGGGCGCGGATCTTGTTCTCCTCGTTGGCCTTGGTCTCGATGAACTCCTCGATGTCGGGGTGGTCCACGTCGAGGACGACCATCTTGGCCGCACGCCGGGTCGCCCCGCCGGACTTGATGGTGCCCGCGCTGGCGTCCGCGCCCCGCATGAAGGAGACGGGGCCCGATGCGGTGCCGCCCGAGCTGAGGAGCTCCTTCGACGAACGGATCCGGGACAGGTTGAGGCCCGCCCCCGAGCCACCCTTGAAGATGAAGCCCTCCTCCCGGTACCAGTTCAGGATCGAGTCCATCGAGTCGTCGACGCTCAGGATGAAGCACGCGCTCACCTGCTGCGGGGACTGGGTGCCCACGTTGAACCAGACCGGGGAGTTGAACGAGAAGTGCTGGTGCAGCAGCATCCAGGTGATCTCGTGCTCGAAGATGTCGGCGTCGGCCGGCGTGGCGAAGTAGCCGCTGTCCTCACCGGCCCGGCGGTAGGTGTGCACGACGCGGTCGATGAGCTGGCGCAGGCCCTGCTCACGCTGCGGCGAGCCGATCGCGCCGCGGAAGTACTTCGTGGTCACGATGGTCGAGGCGTTGACGCTCCAGAAGTCCGGGAACTCCACGGCCTTCTGCTCGAACACCGTCTCCCCGGTCTTCCAGTTGGTCTGGACGACGTCTCGACGCTCCCAGACGACGTCGTCGTACGGGTGGACGCCCTCAGTGGTGAAGACACGGTTGATGGTCAGGCCAGCGTTCTTGCCGCGGCCAGCTCGCTTCGCGTCCGAGCGTCCGTTGGCCGGACGAGCGATGTCGGTCATGTGGTGCCTTCCTGTGCTGCCCGGCGCTGTGCCGGACGGTCTGACGGTGGACTCCCCGAGTACGTGGTCCCGGAGGACCGCCAGCCACCACGAGGGCGGCAACTGGTTGGAGCCTTGCTGGGTGGAGCGGGTGTGGAACCGGGGCTGGGCCCGCGCGACCTTCCCCGGCACGCGGACCCTGCCCCGGGGTTCGGGGCAGGGTCGACGACCTAGGGCGGGGCCGAGCGACCTGGGGGGGACTGCTGCGACAGGACGGTGCTGAGCGTCGGACCCGCGACCGGGTGCGGGGCGGGTGGCTCGACGCCCGTGGCGTCCTGCTCGGCCCGGAGCAGGGCGATCTCGGCCTCGAAGTCGTCGACCGAGCGGAACTGGCGGTAGACGCTCGCAAACCGCAGGTAGGCGACCTGGTCGAGGTCGCGCAGCGGTCCGAGGATGGCCACCCCGACCTCGCCGGCCGGGACCTCGGGCGAGCCCGAGGCGCGCAGGGCGTCCTCCACCACCTGGCCCAGCCGAGCGAGCTGGTCCTCGGTGACGGGCCGGCCCTTGCAGGCCTTGCGGACCCCGCTGATGACCTTGTCGCGGGCGAAGGGCTCGACGACGCCACTCCGCTTCACCACGACGAGCTGCATCTGCTCGACCGTGGTGAACCGGCGCTCGCACGACGGGCACTGACGGCGGCGGCGGATGGTGGACCCGTCCTCGGCGGTGCGCGAGTCGAGCACCTTGGAGTCGTGGTGGCGGCAGTAGGGGCAGAACACGCGCGACTCCTTCGGCGTCTCGGGGCCGTCCCTGGGGACAACTCTGTGCAGAGCGTGTGGACGGTGCTGTGGATCACTGTGGACCACCAACCACTACCTGTGGATGAAGCACACCGGTGTAACTACTAGATGTAGAGAGAGTACGTCTGACGAGCGAGGACCGCAAGGGGTGCTCCGCACCGCTGTGCGGCCACGGGCAGCGGCTCGCGCGGCCCGGACCCGCGCGAGCCGGAGGCGGCGACGGGGCGCCCCGGCTCAGCTCAGGTTGCGCAGCAGGACGTAGCCACGGCCGCAACCAGCGCCACGGCCACGACCGGGTTGGCAGACAGAGCAGCCATGACGTCGCCGTGCAGGAGCGCGGCCCGAGGCGGGTGCCCCCGCAGAGGGGGTAGTTCTAGCCGGTCGCGATCCGGAAAGGGCAGGGAAGACCGATACCGGTGGCCGAGTCGAGCGCACTCACCCCCAGTCCGAAGGCGCCGAAGCCGGCGAGGTAGGCGAGGTAGGCGAGTCCCTGAGACGCCCGGAACCCGCCGCTGGTCGACGCTGGCCCGGTCATGGCGTCATTCTCGCTCCGGGCCCGACCGGAGGGAGAACCTAGCGGCTGACCCGGCGGGAGGAACCTCTCAGGGCTGGACGAGGACGACCTGGCTGGCGGTCGCGAACCGCTCCCCGGTGACCCGTACCGCGGTCAGCCCCACCACCGTGAGGGCTGCGGTGACCACCAGCAACCCGGCTACCAGCACCAGGGCGATGCCCCGTTCGGTCAGCCGCCAGCTCGTCCTCGTCGCCGAGAGCTGGGCAGGCGGGACGGTGCAGGAAGCCGGCCGCCGCAGGGGGGCCTGTCCTGTCGAGGCCGTCCGGGCCGGGCGGGCCTGGGGGCCGAGCCCTCGACCTGCACGGCGTCGCGGACGTCCTGGGGCCCGGGACGGCGCGGTGGGTCGGATTGCAGCGGAGAGCCTGGAGGGTGTGCCACCCTGGGGGGCCTCGAGCGTGGTGACGTCCATGATCAAGCTCCTCGGAAGTCGAACAGGCGTTCGATAGAACGCACGTTTGATTTGTACCGCACCGCCGGCTGCCTGCCAAGCACATTCGAATGCGTGTTCGACCCAGGGTCGAGAGTTCGGCAACTCCGGATGCTCATGTCCTCATCCGATCAGGGACCACTGACAGTCTTCCGTCGTGAGTTACCGACCTCAGGCTTCGGCGCTCACCTGGGCACGCGCGACACGCTCGAACAGGTGTTTGATTTCACCTCGGCGCTTCCCTAGATTCAGCCGCATGGCCGACCGTGACGACTCCACTCCCTCCGCCGCACCCGGGACGACATCTCGCCCGCGCAAGCGGGGTAGGCCCAGCGCCGCCGAGGTCGAGGCGCAGCTCGGGGCCATCGGCACGGTCCGGTCGCTGCCGGACGGTCCCGCTGACGCGCACGGACTGACCCCCCGACAGCGCCGCATCCTCGAGGTGATCAAGGAGGCGGTGGACAGCCGCGGCTACCCGCCGAGCATCCGCGAGATGGGCGAGGCCGTCGGCCTGGCCAGCTCCTCCAGCGTGGCGCACCAGCTGAAGACGCTGGAGCAGAAGGGGTTCCTGCGCAGGGACCCGAATCGGCCCCGCGCGCTCGAGGTGCTGCTGCCCGGGGAGGCAGAGGTGCGGCCGGCGGCCTCAGCTCCGGAGCCCGGAGCAGCGCACCCGTCACTGCTCGTCGAGGTCGAGGTGGACGACACCGGGCGGGGCGACGCCTACCCGGCACCGGTCCACGTACCCGTCCTCGGACGGATCGCCGCCGGCGGGCCGATCCTGGCCGAGGAGCGGATCGAGGACGTCTTCGCTCTACCCCACCAGCTCGTCGGCCAGGGCACGATGTTCCTCCTCGAGGTCCGCGGCGACTCGATGATCGAGGCGGCCATCTGCGACCGCGACTGGGTCGTCGTGCGCCAGCAGCCCACCGCAGAGAACGGGGACATCGTCGCGGCCCTGCTGAACGACGAGGCCACGGTGAAGACGTTCAAGCGACGCGACGGACAGGTCTGGCTGATGCCGCACAACGCGGCCTACGAGCCCATCGACGGCAACCACGCCTCCATCCTCGGCAAGGTCGTGGCCGTCCTCCGCAAGGTCTGAGCCAGGCGGGCCTCAGGCCTGGCCGGACAACCGCCGCAGCGCCTGCACCACGGTCTCCCGGTCGCTCGTCTGCCACATGGGCGGCATGGAGGCACGCAGGAAGCTGCCGTAGCGCGCCGTGACGAGCCTCGGGTCGAGGACGGCGACGACACCCTTGTCGTCGGTCCGCCGGATCAGCCGACCTGCACCCTGGGCCAGCAGCAGGGCGGCGTGCGACGCTGCCACGCTCATGAACCCGTTGCCGCCGGCCTCGGCCACCGCGCGCTGCCGAGCCAGGGTCAGGGGCTCGTCGGGACGCGGGAACGGAACCCGGTCGATGATCACCAGCGAGCACGTCGCACCAGGGACGTCGACGCCCTGCCAGAGCGAGAGCGTGCCGAACAGGCTGGACTGCTCCTCGACGACGAAGCGCCGGGTCAGCTCCGACAGCTGGGCGTCGCCCTGGCAGAGCACGGTCTGCTTCGGCAGCTGCTTGCGCACATGGACAGCGGCGGCCTCGGCAGCCCGACGTGAGGAGAACAGCCCGAGCGTCCGACCGCCTGCGGCCCAGACGAGCTCGGCGATCTCGGTGAGCACCTCGGTGGACAGGCCGTCACGGCCCGGTGTCGGCATCGAGCGCGTGAGGTAGAGGATGCCTTGGCGCCGGTAGTCGAAGGGCGAGCCCACGTCGAGCGCTCTCCAGCGCAGCGGGTCGTCGTCGTCCGCGGACCCGTGGTCGGTGTCCTGCACCGAGCCCGTCGGGTCGCCCGGGCTGTCGTCCCGCTCCGAGGGACGCAGCCCGACGCTGCTCGCGACCTCGGTGAACTCCCCGCCGAGCTTCAGGGTGGCCGAGGTGAGGATCGTGGTCGCGCTGCCGAAGACGGCGCTGCGCATCAGTCCGGCGACGCTGAGCGGGGCGACCCGGGCCGCCCGGCCCATCCGCTCCGACTCGCTCACCCACACGACGTCGGTGGCTGACAGCCCGGCCATGCGCTCGGCCACGTCGAGGACCTCCTTGACCGCGGCGGCGGCCTGGCGGCGCTCGCCGTCGGACTTGTCCTCCCCGCCGGTCATTGCGCTGACCGCCGCGCGGGCAGCCTCCCGGACGGTCACACAGGCGTCCACGAACGCCGACGACGAGTCCTCCACGCGTTCGAGCGGGGCGCCTTCCAGCGCTCCGCGCAGCGCTTCCGCCGACTCGAGCAGGTCCAGGGCGACGTCGTCGTCGAGGTGCGCCATGGCTCGCCGCGCGACCCGCTCGACCTGCGTCGGGGTCAGCTCGGCCGACGCCGCCCCGGTCACCCGCCCGACCAGCTCGTGGGCCTCGTCGATGACCACGGCCGCGTGCTCGGGCAGAGCGGTCCCGCCGTGCATGGCGTTGATCGCCAGGAGGGCGTGGTTGGTCACCACCAGGTCAGCGGCCCTCGCTACCTCCCTCGACTTCTCGACGAAGCACTCGTCCCCGAACGGGCAGCGCTGAGCCCCCAGGCACTCCCGGACGGGGATCGAGACCTGCTGCCAGCCGCGGTCGGTGTGGGTCGGAGCGCCGTCCCGGTCGGCGAGCCCGCCCGAGGTCGCCTCTCCCTCGGCCCACTCGCGCAGCGCGAGCACCTCTGCCCCCAGCGCGGACTCCGGGCTCGCCTTGGGGGTGATCGTCCCCACCAGGTCGGCGGCGCTGATCAGCGTGCTCTGGTCGGTCTCGCTGCCGTCGCGGACGCGGAGCAGGCAGGCGTAGTTCGTCCGTCCCTTGAGCACCGCGTGCTTGGGCCGCCGCCCCGTGACCTTCTGCACGGCGTCCAGTGCGGCGGGGATGTCGTTGTCCGCGAGCTGGGACTGCAGCGCCAGGGTCGCCGTGGCCACGATGATCCGCTCCCGCGACCGCGCGAGCCGGACCAGGGCGGGCGCGAGGTAGCCGAGGGACTTGCCGGTCCCGGTCCCGGCCTGGACCAGCAGGTGACGACCGGTCGCCAGGGCATCGTCGACGGCGTCGGCCATGGCAACCTGGCCGGGCCGTTCCTGGCCACCGAGCTTCTCCACAGCCGCGCCGAGGACCGCCCGGTGGCCGGCCGCGGCAGCCGGCGGGCTGGTCGAGGCCGCAGCGGGAGTCACCGAAGAACTCTAACGGTCCCGGCCGGCAGGACCGGGTGACCGAGCCGTACCTGTGGACGGACGAGCCGGTCAGGACGACGTCGCGCCGCTCGCCGTCAGGTGGTAGGGCTGCAGCTCCCCGGCGAGCGAGGGCAGCACCCGTGCGGTGACGACGGTGCCGTCCTCGGTGTGCTCGAGCGTGGTGATCTCCCCGGCCTGGTGGATCCGGTTCAGCAGGTCGCCCCGCTCGTAGGGCAGCAGCACCCGGACCAGGACCTCGGGGCGGGGCAGCCGGGCCTCCAGCGCGGCCCGGACGTCGTCCAGTCCGAGCCCGGTGCGGGCGGAGGCGGTGACCGCCCCGGGGTAGCTGGTGCGGAGGGTGGTGAGGACGGCCGGGTCGGCGCGGTCGGCCTTGTTGAGCACGATCTGCTCGGGGACCTGGCCGGCGCCGATGTCGGCCAGCACCCCGCGCACGGCGCGGATCTGGCCCTCGGGATCGGGGTCGGAGGCGTCGACGACGTGCAGCAGCAGGTCGGCCTGCGTGGACTCCTCGAGGGTGGAGCGGAACGCCTCGACCAGGTCGTGCGGCAGGTGCCGGACGAAGCCGACGGTGTCGGTGAGGGTGTAGACCCGGCCGTCGGGGGTGGCCGCCCGGCGGGTCGTCGGGTCGAGGGTGGCGAAGAGCGCGTCCTCGACCAGCACGCCGGCGTCGGTCAGCCGGTTGAGCATGCTGGACTTGCCGGCGTTGGTGTAGCCGACGATGGCCACCGAGGGCACCTCGTTGCGTCGACGCTCGGCACGCTCGGTCTGCCGGGTGCTGTCCAGGTCGCGGAGCTCGCGGCGGAGCTTGGCGATCCGGCTGCTGATCCGCCGGCGGTCGGTCTCGATCTTGGTCTCACCGGGCCCGCGACCGCCGATCCCTGCGCCGCCGGCGGCACGGCCACCGGCCTGGCGGGACAGGTTGCCTCCCCAGCCGCGCAGCCGCTGCTTCAGGTAGTTCAGCTGGGCCATCTCGACCTGCGCCTTGCCCTCCGCGCTCTGCGCGTGCTGGGCGAAGATGTCGAGGATCAGCGCGGTCCGGTCGATGACCTTGACCTTGACCTTGTCCTCCAGGTTGCGCAGCTGAGCCGGGGACAGCTCACCGTCGCAGATGACGGTGTCGGCGCCGGTGGACACCACGACCTCGCGCAGCTCGTCCACCTTGCCGCTGCCGATGTAGGTGGCGGGGTCGGGCCGGCCGCGGCGCTGCACCAGCCCCTCGAGGATCTGGGAGCCGGCCGTCTCGGCGAGGAGCTTGAGCTCGGCCAGGGAGTTCTCGGCGTCGGCCGCGGTGCCGGTCGTCCAGACACTGACCAGCACCACGCGCTCCAGCAGCAGCTGGCGGTACTCGACCTCGGTGATGTCGGTGAGCTCGGTCGACATGCCGGCGACGCGGCGCAGCGACTGCCGGTCAGCGAGGTCCTGCTGGTCCCCGTCCCGGCCGTCGTCGGACGGCACGGCGGGAGGCGCTGGTCGAGCGAACTCGGGGTGGTCGCGAGGGTCGAGGCGCTCGATCAGCAGGTCGTCCTCGACCGCGTCGCTCGGGGTCACGGGCTGCGGCTCAGGTGAAGTCATCGTCCCTCCAGGGTCTCACGGCATCACGGCCGACGCCGAGGGCATTTCCTGCGCCCCGGAGTCGGCCCCCGGAGCTCTCAGAAGAGGGTGTACCCACCGTCGATGACCAGGACCTCCCCGGTGATGAACCCCGACGCCGCCGAGGCCAGGAAGACCACGCTGGGGCCGAGCTCCTCCGGGAGCGCGTACCGCTGCATCGGCGCATCCTCGATCCAGTGCCGGCGGAACTCCGGACTGTCGACCGGAGCCATCTCGGTCTTCGTGTAACCGGGAGCCAGCGCGTTGACGCGCACGCCCAGGGGCGCCCACTCCGCGGCGAGGGACTTGGTCAGCTGGTGCACGGCAGCCTTGGAGGCGTTGTAGCCGGGCTGCTGCTGCGGCCGGTTGACGATCTGCGCCGAGATCGAGCCGATGTTGATGATCGCGCCACTGCCCTGCTCGACCATCACGCGGCCGAAGGCCTGGGCGCAGTTCCACACGCCGGTGACGTTCACGTCCATCACCGAGCTCCACTCCTCGGGGGTGACCTCGAGGGCGGGCCGGTGCACGCAGTAGCCGGCGTTGTTGACGAGGACGTCGACCTTGCCGAGACCGGCGACCGACTCCTCGACCGCCCGCTGCACCTCGTCGGGGTGGGTGACGTCGGCGACGACGACGTGGGCGCGGACCCCCAGCTGCTCCACCTCGGCCTTGGTGCGGGCGCCCGCGTCGGCGTCGCGGACGAGCAGGACGACGTCGCTCCCCGCCTCCGCCAGGGACGTGACGAGCGCGCGGCCGATGCCGCGGTTCGCCCCCGTCACCACCGAGACCTTGCCGGCGAGCGAGAACGTGTCCAGGACTGCCACTACCCCTCCTCGGGTACCAGGACCTGCCCGGAGGCGACGAGCACCGCCGGGCCGGTGAGATGGGCCTGGTCCTCGGCGAGCTCGACCTCGACCTCGCCGCCAGGCACCTCGACACGATAGGTGACGGGCAGCGCCGCGGTGTCACCGGCGTGGAGCCGGGCGGCGGCGGCGACCGCGACGGTCCCCGTGCCGCAGGAGCGGGTCTCCCCCACCCCGCGCTCGTGCACCCGCATGGCGAGGTGCCGCGGGCCGAGGACCCGGACGAACTCGACGTTGACGCCCTCGGGGAAGGCGCCCGGCGGGACCTGCGGCGGGCGGGTCAGGTCCAGCGTCGCCAGGTCGTCGACGAAGGTGACGGCGTGCGGGTTGCCGACGTCGGCGGTGAGCACGTCGTGCTCGCTCCCCCCGGTTGTCCGCACGGTGAGCGGTGCGGCGGGCCGCTCGACCCGGACCGGCCCCATCGAGACCCGGATCCGGGTGTCCGGCAGCACCGTGGCCTCCTTGAGCCCGGAGCGGGTCGCGACCTCGACCGTCGGCCCGGTGGCGAGGTCGTGGTCGAGCAGGAACCGGGCGAAGACCCGCAGTCCGTTGCCGCACATCTGGGCCACCGAGCCGTCGGCGTTGCGGTAGTCCATGAACCAGAGCCCGCCGTTGCCGTCCCACTCGGGGACGTGCCGGGCGCGGACCGCGCGGAGCACCCCGTCGCCACCGATCCCGGCGTGGCGGTCGCAGAGGAAGCGCACCTCGGCGGGACCGACGGCGAGCGTGTCGTCCGGGTCCAGCAGGACCACGAAGTCGTTCTCGGTCCCGTGTCCCTTGCTGAACGACCACCTGCGCATGGCCTCAGTCTCCCAGAGCCGGCCCAGGGCCGCGGTCGTCGGCCGCCGGCCGGTCGGCACCTTCCCCGAGGGGGCCCGCCACGGCGAGGGCCGCGTCGACCAGGTCCGGGGCGTCCCAGTCCAGCCAGGTGATCCGCGGGTCCCGGAGGAACCAGCCCCCCTGCCGCCGGGCGAAGCGGCGGGTGCCCTGCACGGTCTGCCTGCGCGCCTCCTCCTCGGTCAGGTCGCCGTCGAGGTGGGCGAGCAGCTGCCGGTACCCCAGGGCTCGGGAGGCGGTGACCCCCTCCCGCAGCCCCGGCGAACGGGAGGCGAGCGCGCGGACCTCGTCCGGGAAGCCCGCCGCCCACATGGCGTCCACCCGCTGGGCGATCCGCTCGTCGAGGACCGGGCGGTCGATCCGCAGCCCGATCTGGACGACGCCGGGCAGGTGGTAGCGGTGCTCGGGGAGGCTGGCGGCGTAGGGACCGCCGCTCAGCTCGACCACCTCGAGCGCGCGCACCAGCCGCCGGCCGTTGCCGGGTCCGATGGTCGCCGCCGAGGTCGGGTCGACCGCGGCCAGCCGCGCGTGCATCCCGGCCGGGCCGACCACCGCCAGCTCGGACTCCAGCCGGGCGCGGACCGCCGCGTCGGTGCCGGGGAAGACGAAGTCGTCGACGACCGCGCGCACGTAGAGCGCCGACCCGCCCACGACGACGGGGATGACGCCGCGGGCCCGGCAGCCGGCGATCGCTGCGCGGGCCAGGGCCTGGAACTCGGCCACCGTCGCGGTCTCGTCCACCTGCAGCACATCGAGGAGGTGGTGCGGCACCCCCGCCCGCTCGCGCAGCGACGGCTTGGCCGTGCCGATGTCCATGCCGCGGTAGACGAGCATCGAGTCCGCGTTGACGACCTCTGCCGCTCGCCCCTGCGCCCGGTAGCGCCGCGCCAGGGCCACCGCCAGCGCTGACTTGCCGACGGCCGTCGGACCCACGAGCACCACGGTCACGGCCACCAGTCTGTCCCAGCGCTGCCGGAGCGGTCCCGACGTCTCGACCGCTTGAGCGCCGGTGGCCGGCAGGGCAGGCTGGGACGGCGGGCCCGGTCAGGGCCCTATCCGCAGCACTGACGACGAGAGGCGACACCCATGGGCATCTTCGACAAGGCCAAGGACGTGCTGAACCAGCACCCCGACAAGGTCGACCAGGGCCTGGACCGCGCGGCCGGCATCGCCGACCAGCGGACAGGCGGCAAGCACGCCGACAAGATCGACAAGGGCGTGGGCGTGGCCAAGGAGAAGCTGGGCGAGTTCCTCCGCAAGGACGGCACGCCGCCCCCGGCCTGACCGGTCTCAACTGCCCCGCCGGTCCCGGACCGGCGGGGCTGCGCCGTCCCAGGGCCAGGTCCGCCGCCGCTCAGGCGACCTGGCAGCCCGCGGCCGGGGCCAGCGGGGCGGGCGTCCCGACCGAGGGCAGCCCCAGGTTGACAGCTGCCCGTCCGGGTGCCGTCCGGCGGCCTTCCCAGGCGTCCCCGCCACGGGTCCGCCGGAGCCCCGTGATCCCGCCGTCCGCCGTCAGGTGGTGCGGGGCCGCGTACGTCACGGTCGTCCGGGCGAGGTCACCCGGTCGCGGACGCAGCGCGGGGTCCTCCGGGACGGCCACGTGCACCAGGCGGTTGTCCCGTGCCCGCCCGGACATGCGGGCGGTCGCCGCGTCCTTGCGGCCCTCGCCGTCGGCGAACATCACCTCGACCTCGGTCCCGACCAGGCGCTGGTTCTCGCGCCACGCGCTCTCCTCCACCACCGCGACCAGCCGCTCGTAGCGCTCCTGCACGACAGGCTTGGGAACCTGGTCGGGCATGGTGGCCGCTGGCGTGCCCGCCCGCACCGAGTACTGGAAGGTGAAGGCGGCGGCGAAGCGGGAGGCGGCCGCGACGTCGAGCGTGGCCTGGAAGTCGGCCTCGGTCTCGCCGGGGAACCCGACGATGATGTCGGTGGTGATGGCGGCGTGCGGCATGGCCGCGCGGACCCGGTCGATGATGCCCAGGTAGCGCTCGCTGCGGTAGGAGCGGCGCATGGCCCGCAGCACGGTGTCCGAGCCGGACTGCAGGGGCATGTGCAGCTGCGGCATGACGTTGAGCGTCTCGGCCATCGCCGCGATGACGTCGTCGGTGAAGTCCTTGGGGTGCGGTGAGGTGAAGCGGACCCGCTCCAGGCCCTCGATCGTCCCGCAGGCCCGCAGCAGCTTGGCGAAAGCGGCCCGGTCGCCGAACTCCACGCCGTAGGCGTTGACGTTCTGCCCGAGCAGGGTCACCTCCTGGACGCCGTCGGCGACGAGCATCTCGATCTCGGCGAGCACGTCACCCGGACGGCGGTCGGTCTCCTGGCCGCGCAGGGCCGGCACGATGCAGAAGGTGCAGGTGTTGTTGCACCCGACGCTGATCGAGACCCAGGCGGCGTAGGGGGACTCCCGACGCGTGGGCAGGTCCGACGGGAAGGTCTGCAGGGCCTCCTCGATCTCGACCTGGGCCTCCTGCTCGATGCGGGCCCGCTCCAGCAGCACGGGCAGGGCGCCGATGTTGTGGGTGCCGAAGACCACGTCCACCCACGGAGCGCGGCGGACGATCTCGGTGCGGTCCTTCTGCGCCAGGCAGCCGCCGACGGCGATCTGCATGCCCGGCGTCGTGTTCTTGGTGGCCAGCAGGTGGCCAAGGCTGCCGTAGAGCTTGTTGTCCGCGTTCTCGCGGACCGCGCAGGTGTTGAACACGACGACGTCGGCTGCGCTGCCGCGGTCGGCGCGGGCGTAGCCAGCCCCCTCGAGCAGGCCGGCGAGACGCTCGGAGTCATGGACGTTCATCTGGCAGCCGTGGGTGCGGATCTCGTAGGTCCGCCCGGGCTGGGGCGCGAGCAGTGGGGTCGACATGGCGGCCCCAGCCTAACGTCGACGACCAGCATTCCGTCCGTCCCGGGACACCCCTCCCGGTCCGCCGCGCTGGTCCCCGGGGTCGCGCACTAGGCTCCCCGAGCATGACCAACCCCACCGGCGAGCAGTACGAGATCGTCTCCGGCGAGCACCGCGTCGTCGTCACCGAGGTCGGCGCGACCCTGCGCACCTACACGGTGGGCGGACACCACGTGGTCCGGGGCTTCGGGGCGGACGAGCTGGTGTTCAAGTGCCGCGGGCAGCAGCTGCTGCCGTGGCCGAACCGGATCCGGGACGGGGTCTACACCTTCGGCGGGGAGGAGCAACAGCTCGACCTCAGCGAGCCTGAGCGCCACAACGCCCTCCACGGCCTGGTCCGGCACGTGCCGTGGACGCTGGTCGAGCACACCGAGGACAGCCTCACCCAGTCGGTGCGGGTGTACCCGAGGCCCGGCTGGCCGGGCACCGTCGAGGCCACCCTCACCCACCAGGTCAGCAAGCGCGGGCTCCAGGTCAGCGTCCGGGTCACCAACATCGGCAAGGTCGACGTGCCCTTCGGCTACGCCGCCCACCCCTACCTCACCGTGGGGGAGACGACCGTGGACGAGATCGCCCTGACCGTCCCGGCCCGCACCTACCTCGACGTCGACGACCGGCTGCTGCCCGTCGAGCTCACCCCGGTCGAGGGGACCGAGAAGGACCTCCGCTCCGGCGCCCCGCTCGGGACGACCAACCTCGACCACGCCTACACCGACCTCGACCGCGACGAGGACGGCCGCTGGCGGGTCAAGCTGGCCCTCGGGGACCGCCACACCGAGCTGTGGGGCGACGCCACCATGACCTGGATCCAGGTCTTCACCGGCGAGGACCGCCGCGACCTGTCGCTCGCGATCGAGCCGATGACCTGCGGTCCGGACGCCTTCAACGAGGGTCCCACCCACGACGGGCTGATCGTGCTGGCCCCGGGGAAGACCTACTCGGGCCGCTGGGGCATCCTCGGTCGCTGACCTGGTCAGCCCCGTAACCGGATCTCAACATGTCGATGGCCCCACCCGGAGCCTGACTCATCTAGGGTCAGCCTCATGACGGACTCCGAACGGTCGCCTGCGGTCGAGGAGCCCCTGGTCGTGCTGAGCGCGGTGGAGAAGCACTTCGGCCCGCTGCACGTCCTCAAGGACATCAACCTCACGGTGGGGCGCGGAGAGGTGGTGGTGGTGCTCGGGCCCTCGGGCTCGGGGAAGTCGACCCTGTGCCGGGCCATCAACCGCCTGGAGACCATCGAGTCCGGCACCATCACCATCGACGGACAGCGGCTGCCCGAGGAGGGCAAGGCCCTGGCCAGCCTCCGGGCCGACGTCGGCATGGTCTTCCAGTCCTTCAACCTCTTCGCCCACAAGACGGTCCTGGAGAACGTCACCCTCGGCCCGGTCAAGGTGCGGCGCACGAGCGCTGCCGAGGCCCGACGGCGCGGAATGGAGCTCCTCAAGCGGGTCGGCGTCGACTCCCAGGCCGAGAAGTACCCGGCGCAGCTGTCCGGCGGACAGCAGCAGCGCGTCGCCATCGCCCGCGCTCTGGCGATGGACCCCAAGGTCATCCTGTTCGACGAGCCGACCTCCGCCCTGGACCCCGAGATGGTCAACGAGGTCCTCGACGTGATGGTCTCCCTCGCCCGACAGGGCATGACCATGGTGGTCGTCACCCACGAGATGGGGTTCGCTCGCAAGGCGGCGAACCGTGTCGTGTTCATGGCCGACGGCCAGATCGTGGAGGAGGCCCCGCCGGAGACCTTCTTCACCGCCCCGCGCTCCGCGCGGGCCCAGGACTTCCTGAGCAAGATCCTCACCCACTAGCCCAGGAGGTGTCGCGCCTCGGCGTCCAGCCGCAGCGCGGTGCACGCGAACCCGAGCGACCGGGAGCAGCGGACTGCTCTCCCGACGCCCACACCGGAGGGAAACCATGAGGACCATCACCAGAATCGTCGGCAGCACCGCCGCTGCAGCACTCACGCTGGCCATGGCCGGCTGCGTCAACGAGGAGAACGCCGCCCCAGCCGGGGAGGGCGCCAGCTCCGGGGGTCCGGTGACCATCGGCATCAAGTTCGACCAGCCGGGCCTCGGCCAGCAGGTCGGCGACGACTACGAGGGCTTCGACGTCACGGTCGCCCGCTACGTCGCCAAGGAGCTCGGCTACACCGACGTCACGTTCAAGGAGTCCCCGTCGGCCCAGCGCGAGACGCTGCTCCAGAGCGGCCAGGTCAAGATGATCTTCGCGACCTACTCGATCACCGACGAGCGGAAGCAGAAGGTCTCCTTCGCGGGCCCGTACTTCGTCGCCGGCCAGGACCTGCTGGTCCCGAACGACAACACCGACATCACGGGCCCCGAGTCCCTGGACGGCAAGAAGCTGTGCTCGGTGACGGGGTCGACCTCAGCCCAGAAGATCAAGGACAACTACGCCTCCGGTGTGCAGCTGCAGGAGTTCGACACCTACTCCAAGTGCGTGGCGGCGTTGGGCAAGAGCATCGACGCGGTCACCACCGACAACGTCATCCTGGCGGGCTTCGCCGCCCAGCAGCAGTACCAGGGCAAGTTCAAGGTGGTGGGCAAGCCGTTCAGCGAGGAGCGCTACGGCGTCGGCATCAAGCAGGGCGACACCGAGCTGTGCGAGTCCATCAACACCGCCATCCAGAAGATGGTCGACGACGGCTCGTGGCAGAAGGCCCTGGACGACACGGTCGGCGCCTCGGGCTTCAAGCCCGACACCAGCGTCAACCCGCCCGAGCCCGACCCCTGCTCCTGACCACCGGCGGCCCGGGCGGCGCAGCTGCTGCCCGGGCCCTGCTCGCTCCCGAGAGGACCCCGTGGACGGCTTCACCCGGCTGTTGACCGAGTACGACGTGCTCGGGGCCTTCTGGATGACCATCAAGCTGACTGTGGCGTCGGCCCTCGGCGCGCTGGTGATCGGCACCGTGGTGGCGGTCTGCCGGGTGTCGCCGGTGGTCGTCCTGCGTGGCTTCGGCACCGCCTACGTCACGCTCATCCGGAACACCCCCCTGACGCTCATCGTCTTCTTCTGCCTCTTCGGCATCAGCAACACGCTCCAGGTGCAGCTCGCGGATCCGGACTCCCCCACCTCGATCGCCGACAACACCTTCCGCTTCGGGGTGGTCGCGCTCGCGGTCTACCACGCCGCGTTCGTCGCCGAAGCGCTGCGCAGCGGCATCAACACGGTGCCGCAGGGCCAGGCCGAGGCTGCGCGGGCCATCGGGCTGGGGTTCCTCCCGACCCTGAAGGAGGTGGTGCTCCCCCAGGCCTTCCGCGGCGCCATCGCCCCGCTCGGCAACACCCTGATCGCCCTGACCAAGAACACCACCGTGGTGGCCACCATCGGCGTCGCTGAGCTCGCCTACCAGATGCGCAACATGATCGAGTTCAGCCCGTCCCTGCTCTACGCCATCTTTCTCCTGATCGCGGTCTGCTTCGTGGTCCTGACCCTGCCCACCGGGCTGGCGTTCACCTATCTGTCGCGGCGTCTGGTGGTGCAGCGGTGAGCACCCCGGCCGTCCTGTTCGACGTCCCCGGCCCCCGCGCCCGCCGCACCTACCGCGTCGTCGGCGCGCTGGCGGTGCTCGTGCTGGTCGCCCTGCTCGCCCTGGTGGTCCGCGGGCTGGCGAACCCCGACGACAACCAGCTCACCGCGGAGAAGTGGCAGCCCTTCCTGGACCCGGTCACCTGGACGGCCTACCTGCTGCCCGGCCTGGTGAACACCCTCAAGGCCGCGGCCATCGCCGTGGTGCTCTCGGTCGTGGTCGGGCTGGCGCTGGGGGTGGGCCGGCTCTCCCAGGCCAGGGTGCTGCGCTGGCTGTGCGGGGTCTACGTGGAGTTCTTCCGCTCGGTCCCGGTGCTGGTGATGATGATCTTCTCCTACTACTTCGCGGTCTTCGTGGTCGGCATCACCGGCGATGCCGCCTCGCTGTTCGGGGTGGTGGCGGGCCTGACGCTGTACAACTCCTCGGTGATCGCCGAGCTCATCCGCTCGGGGGTCTTCTCGCTGCCCAAGGGTCAGCGTGAGGCCGGCCTGGCCGTGGGCTTGACGCCGTTCCAGGCGATGACCGCCATCCTGCTGCCCCAGGCGGTGACGGCGATGCTGCCGTCGCTGCTCAGCCAGCTGGTGGTCATCCTCAAGGACACCGCGCTCGGGTACATCATCAACTTCTCCGAGCTGATCCGCGGCGGCCAGAACCTCAGCACCAACTACGGGAACCTGATCCCGACGTTCCTCGTGCTGGCGGCGATCTTCATCCTCATCAACTACAGCCTGACGTTCCTCGCCCGCCTGCTCGAGCGCCGGCTCCAGCGTTCGGCCAAGGGGAGCACCCCGGCTGATCCGGCCGACCTGACGCCGGCCGCGCCGGGTGCTGGCGTCGGCGTGGTCTAGAGGGAAGCCAGTCCGGCGAGCAGCCGGTCGACGTCGGTGTCGTCGTTGTACGGCGCGAGCCCGACCCGGACCGCGCCCCGGTCGCCCAGGCCCAGGTGCCGGGAGGCCTCGAGGGCGTAGAAGTGGCCGGCGGGCGCGTTGACCCCCACGGCGGCGAGCCCGGCGGTGACGTCGGCCGCGTCGTGACCGGGCAGGTCGAACAGCAGGGTGGAGGTGCGGTGCGCGGCCCGGCTGTAGAGGTGAGCGCCGAGCTCGGCGAGGCCGGCCTCGATTCGGGCCTGCAGCCGCCCCTCGTGCTGCTGCGTCGCGGTGGTGCTGGCGCCGAGCCGCTCCCGCCGGCTGCCGTCGCCCGGCACCAGCCCCGCGCGGTAGTCGATGGCCGCGGTCGTGCCGACCAGCTGCTCATAGGGCAGGGTGCCGAGCTCGAAGCGCTCCGGGACGGCGTCGGTCGAGGGCAGCAGCTTCGCCGGGCGGAGGGTCTCGAGGAACGCCGGATCCGCCACCAGCGCCCCGTGGTGGGGGCCGAAGAACTTGTAGGGCGAGCACACGAACACGTCGGAGCCCAGCGCCGCCACGTCGACCAGCGCGTGGGCGGCGTGGTGCACGCCGTCCACCCACACCAGGGCACCGACGGCGTGCGCCGCGTCCGCGATGGCGCGGACGTCAGGTTGGGTGCCGATCAGATTGCTGGCTGCCGTGAGGGCGACGAGGCGCGTCCGCTCGGTGAGCAGGGCGGCGACCGCGGCGGGATCCAGCTCACCGGTGGCCGGGTCGAAGTCGGCCCAGCGCACGGTGAGACCCCGGTGCTGCGCGGCCAGCACCCAGGGCCGGATGTTGGCGTCGTGGTCGAGCCGGGTCACCACGAGCTCGTCGCCGGGCCTCCAGTCCTGGACCAGGGTGCGGGCGAAGTCGAAGGTCAGCTGGGTGGCACTGCGCCCGAAGACCACCCCACGCGCGTCGGCTCCGGTCAGGTCGGCGACCGCCTGGCGCGCCTGCACCACCACGGTGTCGGCGTTGCGGGCCGCGAGGTTGGCGGTCCCGCGGTTGGAGAGCGGCCCGCTCAGAGTGCCCCGGATGGCCTCGGCCACCGGGGCGGGCGTCTGTGTTCCTCCGGGGCTGTCGAAGAAAGCCAGGCCCGAGCTGAGGGAGGGAAAGTCGCTGCGGACGCGCACGAGGTCGAGAGTCACCCGGGCGAAACTACCAACGGCCGGTTCCACGGCCGGCGCCCCGGCGGTCCGACCCCGGCAGTTCGACCTAGCGGGCGGTCTCCGTGGCCCGTGACTCCCGCACGACGGTGACCCGGATCTGACCGGGGTAGGTCAGCTCCTCCTCGATCTGCTTGGCGATGTCGCGCGCGAGGACCTGCGCCTCGATGTCGTCGACGACCTCGGGCACCACCATCACGCGGAGCTCCCGGCCGGCCTGCATGGCGAAGACCTTGTCGACGCCCTCGCGGGCGCCGGCGATCTCCTCGAGCCGCTCGAGGCGCTGCACGTAGGCCTCGATGCTCTCCCTGCGCGCGCCCGGCCGGCTGCCGCTGATGGCGTCAGCGGCCTGGGTGAGGATCGCCTCGACCGTCTTGACCTCGACCTCGTTGTGGTGCGCCTCGATGGCGTGCACCACGTCGGGGTGCTCGCCGTAGCGGCGCGCCAGGTCGGCTCCGATGATGGCGTGCGACCCCTCGACCTCATGGGTGAGTGCCTTGCCGATGTCGTGCAGAAAGGCCGAGCGTTTGCACTGGGCGACGTCGAGACCCATCTCGGCCGCCATCACCCCGGCGATGTGAGCCGACTCGACGAGGTGCTTGAGCACGTTCTGACCGTAGGAGGTGCGGTAGCGCAGGGTGCCCAGGATGGGCACCAGCGCAGCGTGGAGGTCGGAGATCCCGACCTCGGCCATCGCGTCCTCGGCAGCCCGCAGGCACTGCTGCTCGATCTGGGCCTTGCTGCGCTCGTGCACCTCCTCGATCCGCTGCGGGTGGATGCGCCCGTCCTTGACCAGCTCGCTCAGCGTCATCCGGGCGGTCTCGCGGCGCACCGGGTCGAAGCTGGACAGCAGCACCGACTCGGGCGTGTCGTCGATCATCACGTTGACGCCGGTGACCTGCTCGAACGCCCGGATGTTGCGGCCCTCGCGGCCGATGATCCGGCCCTTCATGTCGTCCCCGGGCAGGTGGACAGCCGAGACCACCGACTCCGAGGTCTGCTCGGACGCGACGCGCTGGATGGCCCCGACGACGATCATCCGCGCCTTCGCGTCGGCGTCCCGGCTCGCCTGACGCTCGATGTCGCGGGCCACGAGGACCGCCTGGCGCTTCGCCTCGTGCTCCACGCTCGCCACGAGCTCGGCCTTGGCCTGCTCGGCGGTGAGTCCGGCGACCCGCTCGAGCGCCTGCTGACGCTCGGTCTCGACCTCAGCCAGAGCGTGACGTTGGGCCTTCAGCTGGAGCTTGAGCTCGTCGAGCTGGCGGGCGCGCTCGTCCAGGGCGCGCCCCTCGCTGTCCAGCCGCTCCTCACGGTCCACCAGGCGCTGCTCGCGCCGCTCGAGATCGGCCCGCTGCTCCTGGATCTCGGCCCGTCGGGCGCGCGCCTCCTGGTCAGCCTCGCTGCGGGCGCTCTCGGCCGAGGCGATCAGGGCCCCGGCCTTCTGCTGCGTGGTGGTGAGCTCCCGCTCCGAACGAGCACGCAGCTCAGCCAGCTCCTCGTGGGCAGCGGCGAGCTCAGCACGCTCGGCCTCGTACCGCGGGTCGGGACCCACCGGAGCGATCGGTGCTGCCGCAGCCACCGGACGAGCCGTCGAGCGACGCAGCAACACCAGGACGACCACCAGCGCGGCGACCACCAGAACCAACACGGCCAGCACCGCAAACGTCACCATCGGACTCATGGCGCACTCCCGTCTACACGCTCACGCGTGCACTCAAGAGGCTTCAGCCCGCGCGGACATGGACGTGTGAACCGCGCACTTCGACGCACGGCAGGCCCTGGGAGGACCTCCGGGACGGAACTCGAAAACAACAGTTAACTGGCGATTTATCAAGCCGTCGCCACAAAGTCGACGGTTCACATTTCAGGCCGAACAATCGTGCTGAAAACCTCGTGCTTGCAGGGTAGGGCTACGACCACGGGCGGTCAAGCAGTCCGGGCTGCCCCGCTCCCGCTCCCCCGACCGCCAGGACCAGCCTCAGTCCCGCTGGGCGTCGAGAACCTGGCTGAGAACCGACGAGCTCACGCCCCCGCTGAAGCCCCGGCGGGCCAACGCTCCCGCCAGCCGGCGGTACTGGACCTCCCGCTCCAGCCCCTGCAGGGAGCGGACCTTCTTCTGGGCCAGCGCGAGCGCCGCCTCGATCTCGTCGGCGGCATCGATTCCGGCGACGGCCTCGTCGGCCCGGTCGCGGTCGACGCCCTTGGTCTGTAGCTCGCGTCGCAGCGCGGAACGTGACAGGTGCCGACGTTGCTGGCGCGACTCCACCCAGTCGCGGGCGAAGGCCTCGTCGTCCACCAGCCCGACGGCCTCCATCCGGTCCAGCACGGCGTCGGCCACCCCCTCGGGCACGTCGCGCGCCGCCAGTGCGGTGGCGAGCTCGTGCCGCGTCCGGGCCTGGGCGGCGAGCTTCCGCAGCACGATCGTGCGGGCCACCCCCTCGGGGTCGGCCTCGACGTCGGCGTGCCTCTCCTCCGGCTCCCGGTCGTCACGACGGCGACGACCGCGGTGGGTGCGACCTCGGTTGGACGAGGAGCCTGCCTGACTGCGCTCGTCCCGGGTGCCCGGTTGCCCCGGCCGCCGTGTCCGGCCCTCCGCATCCGTCTCGTCCGCCCCTACCGCGTCGGCGTCATCCGGGATGGTGGGGTCGGCGTCGACCTCTCGCCCGCCCCCCGGCGCACGCCGGGTGACTGACGGGAGAGGCGGAGGGACCGCCGCACCCTGCGCCGACAGCCAGGTTCGGACCTGGTCGACGGGATCTGCAGGGCCCGGCAGGCGCCGCTCAGAAGCCGGGTCCGTGGCGGAACTCAGAACTCCACCTCGCCGGTGACGGGGTCGACGCCCGCCGGGACGTCGAGCTGCGGGCCGATACCCATCTTTTCCTTGATCTTCTTCTCGAGCTCGTTGGCGAGGTCGGGGTTGCTGATCAGGTAACCCCGCGCGTTCTCCCGGCCCTGGCCCAGCTGGTCGGCGTCGTAGGTGAACCAGGCGCCGGCCTTGCGGACGATCCCCACCTCGACACCGAGGTCGATCAGGCTGCCCTCACGGCTGATTCCCTTGCCGTACAGAATGTCGAACTCTGCCTGCTTGAACGGTGGCGCGACCTTGTTCTTCACGACCTTGACGCGGGTCCGGTTGCCGACCATTTCCTGGCCGTCCTTGAGCGTCTCGATCCGACGGACGTCGAGCCTGACCGAGGAGTAGAACTTCAGCGCACGCCCACCGGTGGTCGTCTCGGGTGACCCGAACATGACGCCGATCTTCTCGCGCAGCTGGTTGATGAAGATGGCGGTGGTGTTGGAGTTGCTCAGCGCACCGGTCATCTTGCGCAGCGCCTGGCTCATCAGCCGGGCCTGGAGGCCGACGTGGCTGTCCCCCATCTCGCCCTCGATCTCGGCGCGAGGAGTCAGAGCCGCCACCGAGTCGATGACGATGAGCGACAGTGCGCCGGAGCGGACCAGCATGTCCGCGATCTCGAGGGCCTGCTCGCCGTTGTCCGGCTGGCTGACCAGCAGGGAGTCGGTGTCCACGCCGAGCCGGGCGGCGTAGTCGGGGTCCAGCGCGTGCTCGGCGTCGATGAAGGCGCAGATGCCGCCGGCGGCCTGGGCGTTGGCGATGGCGTGCAGCGCCACCGTCGTCTTGCCGCTGGACTCGGGGCCGTAGATCTCCACGACCCGGCCGCGCGGCAGCCCGCCGATGCCGAGGGCGAGATCGAGTGCGATCGACCCGGTCGGGATCACCTCGAGCGGCGCGCGCACCTCGTCCCCGAGCCGCATCACCGAGCCCTTGCCGTAGTTCTTGTCGATCTGGGCGAGAGCTGTCTCCAGAGCCTTCTCGCGGTCGTTGGTCGCCATCATGTCCTTCCCTCACCCGTCCGGGCGGTTCCTTGTCGTGCGGTCTGTGCAGGGACTCTAAGGAGAGGCACTGACAGAGGTCCGCGACCCGAAGAGCTGTGCACAGCGTCCCGATGTCGAACGACCCGGTGGACAACTTACCGAACAGGTGTTCGAACGACGAGAGGACACGCCGGGTCGCGAGCGAGGGGACATGCACGATCGTGGAGCTCAGCGCTCCCGGGCCGGCAGCTCGAGCGCTGCCCACACCGCCCGCCAGACCGTCTTGACCGGCACGCCGTCAGCCACGGCCTGGGCCACCGTCCGGTTCTGCAGCTCGGCCAGGCTGTACTCGGCGGCCCAGACCCGGTGGTAGCCCGCCCCCAGCTGGTCCTGCAGCCGCTGCCACAGCTCGGTCTCCTTCACTCCGCACACCCCCTGGTCGCCGTCGTCGGCCACCCAGTGTTGCCCAGCCGGACCGCCGGCGACCAGCCGGGACGCGACGACAGGACCCAGAACTGTCAGAGCTGCCGGGCAGTATGGGCACGTGCCCGCCGACGTCCTGAAGGTCTTCTCCCCTGCCACCGCCACGTGGTTCCGGGAGGTCTTCGCAGCGCCCGACGGCAGCGCAGGCGGGGGCCTGGAAGGCGATCGCAGCCGGGCAGAACGCCCTGGTGGTCGCGCCGACCGGGTCGGGCAAGACGCTCGCCGCCTTCCTCTGGGCCCTCGACGACCTGACCCGCTCCCCGCGGCCCGAGCCGCAGGAGCGCTGCCGGGTCCTCTACGTGTCCCCGCTCAAGGCGCTGGCGGTCGACGTCGAGCGCAACCTGCGGGCCCCGCTGGCCGGGATCACCCAGACCGCCCTGCGGCTGGACCAGACGCCGCCGGAGCGTCACGGTCGGCGTGCGCTCGGGCGACACGACGACCGCCGAGCGGCGCGCCATCGCCACCCGCCCTCCGGACATCCTCATCACCACGCCCGAGTCGCTGTTCCTGATGCTCACCTCGAACGCGCGCGACGTGCTGCGCTCGGTCCGCACCGTCATCGTCGACGAGGTGCACGCCCTGGCCGGCACCAAGCGAGGAGCGCACCTCGCGCTGTCGATCGAGCGGCTGGAGGCCTTGACGGCCGAGTCGGCCCCTCCGGAGCTGCCCCACCGACCGCTCCAGCGGATCGGGCTCTCGGCAACGGTCCGCCCGGCCGAGCGGGTCGCCGCCTACCTGGGCGGACCGCACCCGGTCCAGGTGGTCGCCCCGCCGCTCGGAGAAGGCGTGGGACCTCGAGATCGTGGTGCCGGTCGAGGACATGAGCGACCTGGGAGCCTCCTCCTCGACCCCGTCCAGCCTGGAGGACGAGCAGGCGCCGACCCGGCCGCCCTCGATCTGGCCGCACGTGGAGAACAAGATCCTCGACCTGATCGAGTCCCACCGCTCGACGATCGTGTTCGCCAACTCGCGGCGCCTGGCCGAGCGGCTCACCTCACACCTCAACGAGCTGCACGCCGAACGGCTCGGGCTGGCGCTCCCGGAGGAGCCCGCCGGCCCACCCGCGCAGGTGATGGCCCAGTCCGGGTCGTCGTCGGGACACGACGGCACGCACGCACCCGTCGGTCGCCCGGGCGCACCACGGCTCGGTCAGCAAGGAGCAGCGCGCCCAGATCGAGTCCGACCTCAAGTCCGGCCTGCTGCCCTGTGTGGTGGCCACCTCCTCCCTCGAGCTGGGCATCGACATGGGTGCGGTCGACGTCGTCGTGCAGGTCGAGTCGCCGCCGTCGGTGGCCAGCGGGCTGCAGCGCGTGGGCCGGGCCGGGCACCAGGTCGGGGCCACGTCCCGCGGCGTCTTCTTCCCCAACCACCGCGGCGACCTCATCGAGTCCGCGGTCGTGGTCGAGCGGATGCGCGAGGGCGCCATCGAGGAGGTCGCCGAGCTGCGCAACCCGCTCGGACGTGCTGGCCCAGCAGGTCGTCGCCGTGGTCGTCGGGGCAGGACACCAAGGTCGACGAGCTGTACGCCCTGGTCCGCCGGGCCAGCAGCTTCCGCGACCTGCCCTACAGCGCGTTCGAGGCGGTGCTCGACATGCTGAGCGGCCGCTACCCGTCGGAGGACTTCGCCGAGCTCCGGCCGCGGCTGGTCTGGCAGCGCGACACCGGCGTGCTCAGTCGGCCCGGCCCGGGGCCCAGCGGCTGGCCGTCACCTCCGGCGGCACCATCCCCGACCGGGGCCTGTTCGGCGTGTTCATCGTCGGCGAGGGCAACGCCGCCGGCAAGCACGCCCCGGGTCGGCGGGTGGGCGAGCTCGACGAGGAGATGGTCTACGAGACCCGGGTCGGGCGACGTCTTCACCCTCGGCACGACCAGCTGGCGGGTCGAGCAGATCACCCACGACCAGGTGCTGGTCACCCCCGCCCCCGGAGTGCCGGGCCGACTGCCCTTCTGGAAGGGCGACTCCCCCGGCCGACCGCTCGAGCTGGGACGGGCCTTCGGTGGCTTCGTCCGCGAGGTCGGCACCATGCCGGCGTCACCGCGGCCACGACCCGGCTGCGCCGGAGCGGTCTGGACGAGCTGCGCGGCCCGCAACCTCCTCGCCTACCTCACCGAGCAGTCGACGGCCACCGGGGCGCTGCCCACCGACCAGACGATCGTGGTCGAGCGGTTCCGCGACGAGCTGGGCGACTGGCGGGTCTGCGTCCACTGCGCACTCGGCACCGGCGTGCTCACGCCTTGGGCGCTGGCGTCGAGCACGCCGCCCGGCAGCGCTACGGGCTGGAGGTGCAGGCCACGGCCACCAACGACGGCATCGTGCTGCGGGTCCCCGACACCGAGTCCGAGCCGCCCAGTGCGGACCTGCTCTCCTCGATCCCGAGACCGATCGAGTCCGTCGTCACCGACGAGGTCGGCGGCTCCGCGCTCTTCGCCGCCCGCTTCCGGGAGTGCGCGGCCCGAGCCCTGCTGCTACCCCGCCGCGACCCCAAGTCCCGCTCGCCGCTGTGGCAGCAGCGGATGCGGTCGGCCCAGCTGCTGAGCGTCGCCGCGCGCTTCCCGGAGTTCCCCATCGTGCTGGAGACGATGCGCGAGTGCCTGACCGACGTCTTCGACCTCGACGGTCTGCTCGAGGTCCAGCGCGAGATCGCCGCGCGCGAGATCCGGCTCGTCGAGGTGGAGACGAAGGAGCCGTCGCCGTTCGCCCGGTCGCTGCTGTTCGGCTACGTCGGCGCCTTCGTCTACGAGGGCGACGTCCCGCTCGCGGAGAAGAAGGCGGCGGCCCTGTCGCTGGACGCCACCCTGCTGGCCGAGCTGCTCGGCAAGGACGGCCTCAAGCAGCTGCTCGACGGCGCCGTCATCGCCCGCAGCGAGGCCGACGTGCAGGGGCTCAGCCCCGAGCGTCAGGCCGGGACCGTCGAGCAGCTCTACGACCTGATCCGCACCGCCGGCCCGTACAGCCGCGCCGAGCTGCGCCCTGCGCACGGCCGCGGACCTCGCGCTGGAGGACGCCCTGGAGCAGCTGCTCCTCGACCGGCGGCATCGTCGAGGTGCGCATCGCCGGGCGTGCCGATGGTCGCGGTGGCCGAGGACGTGCCCCGGCTCCGCGACGGGCTGGGCATCCCGGTCCCGCCCGGCGTCGCCGCCAACTTCAGCGAGACCTCCCCGCACCCGATCGAGGACCTCGTCCTGCGCTGGGCGCGCACCCACGGTCCGTTCGTCGCCGGCACGGTCGCCGCCCGCTACGGCCTCGGCCGGGCCGTCGTCGAGCAGGCCTGCGACGCCCTGGTCGCGAGCGGCACGGTGGTCAGCGGCTCGTTCGTCGACCTCGAGGGCGAGGCCGGGCAGGAGCGCCGCCAGTACTGCCACGGCCAGGTGCTGGCGCTGATCAAGCGGCGGACCCTGGCGCTGCTGCGCAAGGAGGTCGAGCCGGTCGAGCAGGTGGCGTACGCCCGCTTCCTCACCGAGTGGCAGGGCGTCGGCACCGGCGCCCGGGGCGGTGACGCCGTGCTCGGCGCGCTGGAGCAGCTCGCCGGCTACGCGATGCCCGCCAGCGCCGTCGAGTCGGTGATCCTGCCGGCCCGGGTCTCGGGCTACAGCCCGGCCATGCTCGACGAGCTCACGGCGAGCGGTGAGGTCACCTGGGTCGGCGACGGCGGCATCGGCGACTCCGACGGGTGGGTCCGGTGGTACGTCGCCGGCGCCGAGCCGTCGGAGGTCCGGGCCCCGGCCCACCACCGCAGCCAGGAGCTGCTCGACGCCCTGGCCGGTGGCGGCGCGTACTTCTTCGACGCCTTGCTGCCGCCGGGGTCGCTCGGCTCACCGCGACGAGTACGTCGCGGCCCTGTGGGACCTCGTCTGGTCCGGCCTGGTCACCGGGGACACGTTCGCGCCGGTCCGGGCGCTGTCCGGCGGGGCGCACCGCAAGGCACCGACCCGGCCGACGGCCCGCACGCACCGAGCGCGGCTGGCCGGCGGCGGGCTCGCCCGGCCGGGCCGCGCGCCCCGCATCGCCTCCCCGACGACGGTCGGCCGGTGGTCGCTGGTCGCCGCGCACGGCGACGACTCCGGCGGAGCGGCTCGCGACCGACGTCTTCGCCCAGCTCGACCGCTACGGCGTGGTGAGCCGGGGCAGTGTGATGACCGAGAACGGGGAGGGCGGCTTCGGCGCGGCCTACCGGGCGCTCAGCGCTCTGGAGGAGTCCGGGCAGTGTCGGCGCGGCTACTTCATCGAGGGCCTGGGGGCCGCCCAGTTCGCTCTGGGTGGCGCCGTCGACCGGCTCCGCTCGTTCCAGCGGGAGCCCGAGGCTCCGCTCGGCGGTCGTCCTCGCCGCCTGCGACGCGGCCAACCCGTACGGTGCCGCGCTGCCCTGGCCCGAGCGGGAGGGCCACCGGCCGGGTCGGAAGGCGGGCGCCCTGGTGGTGCTCGTGGACGGCGCTCTCACCTTCTACGTGGAGCGCGGCGGCAAGACCCTGCTGTCCTTCAGCGAGGACCCGCGGCGCCTGGCGCCGGCGGCGACGGTGCTGGCCGAGGCCGTCCAGCGCGGCCAGCTGGGCAAGCTGAGCGTCGAGCGGGCCGACGGCGGGCACGTCTTCGGCTCGACCCTGGTCAGCGACGCCCTGCAGGGAGCCGGCTTCCGCATGACCCCGCAGGGCCTCCGGCTCCGACCGACCGCCTGACGTCGACGCGGGCGGCCCGGGTGACGCCCGCGAGCGATCAGGCCGCTGCAGCCTGCGGCAGGGAGCGGACCGTGGGCAGGGGGCGGACACGCTCGTACATCGCCATCTTCTCGCTGACCACGTTGAGGACCACCGAGAGCGGCAGGTCCAGAGCCGAGCAGATGGCGGCGAGCAGCTCGCTCGACGCCTCCTTCTGGCCCCGCTCCACCTCGGAGAGGTAGCCCAGACTCACCCGGGCGGCCTTGGAGACCTCGCGAAGCGTACGAGCCTGACCGACCCGCTCCTCGCGCAGCGACTCCCCGATGAGCTCACGCACCAGAACCTGCTTCACCGGACTCTCCTGACCCATGCAGAAACTCTACCCACTGCGCCGAGGCCCGGACGCTGAGCCTCCGCCGCCCGAACAGCACCAGGTCAACGCCCGGCGGCAGGCCCGTTGTTCCGGACCGCCTCGGCGAGCAGCCCCAGGGCGGTGACCGCCGTCTGCCGGCGGATCGCCGCGCGGTCCCCGCTCAGGCGCAGCTCCCGCACCGACACCCAGTCCGCGGCCGGCCGGGCGATGGCGACGAAGACCTCGCCCACCGGGTGCCCGTCCTGCGGCTCCGGTCCGGCGACGCCGGTCACGGCCAGTCCCCAGTCCGCCTCGCAGCGCGCGGCGACGCCGGAGGCCATCGCCGCCGCCGTCCGTCTCGCGACCGGCCCGACCTCAGCGAGGGTGGTCGACGGCACCCCGGCCAGGGTGTGCTTGAGGCGCGTGGCGTAGCTGATGACCCCACCGACGTAGCTCGTCGACGCCCCTGGGACCGAGGTCAGGAGCTCCCCGATCAGGCCGCCGGTCAGCGACTCCGCGGTGGCCAGCGTCTGCGACCGCTCGGCCAGCAGGGCCAGGGCCGCGGAAGCTCCCGGGTCGACGTCTCCGAGGCCCGGCCCGTCGGCGCCGGGCTGGGTGCTCACGCGTCCGACCGGCTCCGCCGGCGCAGCGCCAGTGCGTCGCGGACGTAGTCCAGGCCGGTGACCACCGTGACCACCAGCGCCACCATCATCACCACGACCGCCACCACGTGGGCCCAGTCCGGCAGGGGCAGGAGGTAGAGCATGATCGCCACCGCCTGCAGGACCGTCTTCAGCTTGCCGCCCCGGCCGGCGGCCATCACGCCGTAGCGGAGCACCACGAACCGCATCACCGTGATGCCCCACTCGCGGACGAGCATGACGACGGTGACCCACCACCCCAGCTCGCCGACCAGGGACAGCCCGATGAAGGCCATCCCGGTCAGGGCCTTGTCGGCGATGGGGTCGGCGAGCTTGCCGAAACGGGTGATGAGGTTGTGCTTGCGAGCCAGGTGACCGTCGAGGCTGTCGGTGAGGATGGCGCCGAGGAAGACCGCGGCGGTGCCGATCCGCCAACCGGTGGCGTCCGGGTGTGCCAGCAGCATCCAGGCGAAGACGGGGACCAGGACGATGCGCAGCGCGGTGAGGGCGTTCGGCACGTTCCACGGGCTGTTCTCGGGCTCGGCCAGCGGGCCCACCGGGTGCCGCTCCGACGGGGCGAGGGCGTCGCGGTCGGGTCCCGGTGCCGGCGGACCGGGTGCGGGCGCCTCAGCCACGGGGCTGCTCGGGCGAGCGAGCACCCATCGGAAGCGCCCTGGCCACCAGGTCAGCCCCCTCGCTGGCGGTCACCACAGCGGGCACGAGCGCACCCACACGAACCCGCTCCGCGCCCACCAGCTCCACCGACCCGTCGACCTCGGGACCCTGGTGGGCGGCGCGACCCGGTGACCACCTCGTCCACCTCCTCGACGAGCACCTCGACCACCTCGCCGACCCGCTGGGCGGCACGCTCGGCGACCAGCTCGTCCACCAGGTCGGCCAGCCGCTCCCGGCGCTGCTCGACCAGCTCGACGGGGAGCTGGCCGTCCAACCGGGCACCCTCGGTGCCGTCCTCGTCGGAGTACCCGAAGACGCCGACGGCGTCGAGCCCGGCCTCGCTGAGGAAGTCGCACAGGACGTCGACGTCGGCCTCGGTCTCGCCGGGGAAGCCGCAGATGACGTTGGACCGGATGCCGGCCGCGGGGGCCAGCGCGCGGATGGAGGCGAGCAGGCTCAAAAAGGAGTCCGGGTCGCCGAAGCGGCGCATGCGCCGCAGCAGGGCCGGGGCCGCGTGCTGGAACGAGAGGTCGAAGTACGGCACCACCTTCGGCGTGCTGGTCATGGCACCGACCAGGCTCGGCCGCACCTCCGCCGGCTGCAGGTAGGACACCCGGATCCAGTCGAGCCCGTCGATCGCGCTCAGCTCGCCCAGCAGGGTCTCCAGGGCCCGGATGTCGCCCAGGTCCTTGCCGTAGGAGGAGGTGTTCTCGCTGACGAGGAAGAGCTCACGGACTCCCTGGTCCGCGAGCCAGCGTGCCTCGGTGACGACCTCGGCCGCCGGCCGGGAGAGGTAGGCCCCGCGAAAGGCCGGGATGGCGCAGAAGGCGCAGCGCCGGTCGCACCCGGACGCGATCTTGAGCGGCGCGCTGGGTCCCCCGTCGAGCCGGCGGCGCAGCGGGCGAGGCCCGCTGGCCGGAGCGAGTCCGGACGGCAGGTCGGGGGCGTCGAGGGTGGCGCCGTGGCCGGGGAGGCTCTGCCCGTGGGCCGCCGCGCGGCGGGCGGCCGGAGCCATGGGCAGCAGCGTCCGCCGGTCGCGCGGGACGTGGGCGGTGTGGGGCTGGCCGGCGAGGATCGCCGAGAGCCGGCCGGCGACGTCGGTGTAGTCGTCGAAGCTCAGGACGGCATCGGTCTCGGGCAGGGAGCCCGCCAGCTCGTCCCCGTACCGTTCCGCGAGGCACCCGACGGCGACGACGGCCCGCGGCCGCCCCTGCTCCTTCAGGTCCGCCGCGGCGAGCAGGGTGTCGACGGAGTCCTTCTTCGCCGCCTCCACGAAGCCGCAGGTGTTGACCATCACCGCGTCCGCGTCCTCGGGGTCGGCGACGAGCCGGAAGCCCCCGTCCTCCAGGCGCGCCGCCAGCTCCTCGGAGTCGACCTCGTTGCGGGCGCAGCCCAGGGTGACGAGGTGGACCGCGAGCAGGTCGCCAGACTCCCCGACAAGGGCGGGCAGGGTGGACGCAGTGGGGACAGGCATGGCCCGCCCAGTATGACCGATCAGGCGGCCGGCCCACCCGACGCGGATCCGCAGGGGGTCGGTCGACGGCGGGCTCAGCCTGGGTCGCCGCCGTACCCTGGTCGACCAGGAGGTGGGATGCCGACCGAGACCAGGGGTGGTCCGCTCGACACGCTGGCCTGCGCCCTGGCCGGGGACACCGCCGGTGCGGCCGCCCTCCTCGCGGCCGCACGGACCGTGACCGACCGTCCCGACCAGAGCGCCGAGCCCGACTTCCTGGACGACCACGAGGCCGCCGCCCGCACCGCCCTCGTGCGGGCCTACCTGCGGACCGGTCGCCGACCGGCTCCCCGCGACGCCGAGCCGTTGCCCGACCCGGAGCTGGAGGCGGTACGGGCCCGGCTGGACGCGCTGGCGCCCCTCCCCCGCGCACTGCTCGTGCTGCGGCACCTCGAAGGGCTGACCCTGGCCGACCTCGCCCGCACCACCGACCGCCCCGGGGCGACGCTCGCCCGGACCCTGGGAACCGCCACGGCGGCAGTGGGGGCGACCGGCTACCAGCTCGACCTGGTGGCGGCAGCCGTCCGCGTCCCGGAGCCCGGCGAGGTGGAGACCGCGCGGCGGACGCTGGCGGCACGCCGGCGACGGACCCGCGGCCGCTGGGTGCTGGCTGCGCTGGTGGTCGCGGCCCTGGTCACCGCGGCGACCATCCTGCCCGGCGTGCTGCGGACCGACCCCTACGCCCGTGCCGTGGGCGCGTGGGTCTACGGCTACGAGGTCCGTCCGACGGCCGGGTTCCGGGTGCTCAACCGCTTCCTCACGCCCGAGACCGACACGGTCCGTCTGCTCGACGAGAGCCCACCCCAGGCGGGGCGACGGACCTGCGACATCACCGCCACCAGCAGCGAACGGCCCGCACCGGCCCCGTCGGGCCGGTCCACCCGGGTCGGCAGCTTCGCGGGCCGCCTCGTGGAGGCCGACCAGGTTCGCGGCCCGTCGCTGTGGTGGAGGCCTGCGCCGCGGCTGGCGATGGACGTGACCTGCAACCAGGACACCACCGCCGATGAGCTGCTCACCGTCGCGGCGCTGGTCGTCCCGGTCGAGATCCCGGTGCTGGTGCCCATCGACCTCACCCGGTTGCCAGCCGGGGAGGAGGTCCGGGGGATCTACGACCTGGACAGCCAGGTCGCCATGCTGGTGCTCCCTCCCGGGGAGACCCAGGAGTCGCTGAACGCGGTCTACGTCACCGTCGGCAGCGTCTTCAGCACCGCCTCATACCGCCGGACCACCCGCACCGTCCAGCTGGGCAGCGTGACCGCGCAGGTGCAGGTGGCCGGGGAGACCACCACGGTCTGCTGGGACCTCGGCGGGACGCAGGCCTGCGTCGCGGACTTCATCACCCGCGACGACCCCACCGCCAGCCAGGAGCAGCGCCTCGAGCGGCTGCTGGCCATCGCCCGCCTGGTGCGGACCGCTCCAGGCCCGAGGGACCGCAGCACCTGGTTCGACGCCCGCGACGCCGTGCCCGGCTGACGGGGGACGCCCGAGGTGGAAGGATCGGGAGGCCATGGCACCCCTGCTGAGTGATCTCCTCCCCGCCGATCCGGGTCCCGACGCCCTCTTCGAGGTGTTCAGCGGCTGGGCCGCCGACCGGGGCCTGAGCCTCTACCCCGCCCAGACCGAGGCGATCATCGAGCTGGTCTCGGGGGCCAACGTCATCCTGTCCACCCCCACCGGCTCGGGCAAGAGCCTGGTGGCCACGGCCGCCCAGTTCGCCGCGCTGGCCCAGCGCGAGCAGGGCGGCGACCCCACGGGCCGGGTCTTCTACACCGCGCCCATCAAGGCCCTCGTCTCGGAGAAGTTCTTCGCCGCCGTCGAGGTGTTCGGCGTCGACCGGGTCGGGATGATGACCGGGGACGCGAGCGTCAACGCCTCGGCCCCGATCATCTGCTGCACCGCGGAGATCCTGGCCAACCTGGCGCTGCGGGAGGGTGCGGAGTCCTCGGTCACCACGGTGGTGATGGACGAGTTCCACTACTACGCCGACCCCGAGCGGGGCTGGGCGTGGCAGGTGCCTCTCCTGGAGCTGCCGCGGGCCCAGTTCCTGCTGATGTCAGCAACCCTCGGCGACGTCAGCCGCTTCGAGCGCGACCTCACCCGACGCACCGGCCGGCCCACCGCCGTCGTCGCCTCCGGCGAGCGACCCGTCCCCCTGCAGCACGAGTACGTCACCACGACCCTGCTCGAGACGATCGAGGAGCGGCTGAGCACCCACCAGGCGCCGGTGTACGTCGTCCACTTCAGCCGGGCGGCCGCCATCGAGCAGGCCCAGGCACTGAACAGCCTCAAGATCACCACCCGGGAGGAGAAGGACCAGATCGCCGACCTGATCGGTGGCTTCCGCTTCGCGGCCGGTTTCGGCAAGACCCTCTCGAGGCTGGTGCGGAACGGCATCGGCGTGCACCACGCCGGAATGCTCCCCAAGTACCGCCGCCTGGTCGAGCTGCTGGCCCAGGCCGGGCTGCTGAAGGTCATCTGCGGCACCGACACCCTCGGGGTGGGCATCAACGTGCCGATCCGGACCGTGCTGCTCACCTCCCTGAGCAAGTACGACGGCGTTCGTCCCCGGCTGCTGACCGCTCGGGAGTTCCACCAGATCGGGGGCCGGGCCGGCCGGGCCGGTTACGACGCCTCCGGCACCGTCGTCGTCCAGGCGCCCGACCACGTGGTGGCCAACGAGAAGGCGCTGGCCAAGGCGGGCGACGACCCGAAGAAGCGTCGCAAGGTGGTCCGCAAGAAGCCGCCCGAGGGCACGGTCGGGTATGGCCTGCCGACCTTTGAACGTCTGGTCGAGGCCGAGCCCGAGCCGCTGGAGTCCTCGTTCAAGGTCAGCCACGCCATGCTGCTCAACGTCGTCAACCGGCCCGGCGACTGCTACGTCGCCATGCGGCACCTGCTCACCGACAACGACGAGCCGTCCACGCGGAACCGCCGGCACATCCACCGCGCCTTGCAGATCTACCGGGGACTGCTCGAGTCCGGCGTCGTCGAGCAGCTGCCACGGCCCGACCTCCAGGGCCGGACCGCCCGCCTCACCGTCGACCTTCAGCAGGACTTCGCCCTCAACCAGCCGCTGTCCCCCTTCGCGCTGGCCTGCCTGGACCTGCTGGACCGCGACGCCGACGACTACGCCCTGGACGTGCTCTCGGTGCTCGAGGCCACCCTTGACGACCCGAGGCCGATCCTGTCCGCCCAGCGCTCCAAGGCCCGCGGCGAGGCGGTGGCCGAGATGAAGTCCGACGGCCTGGAGTACGAGGAGCGCATGGTCCTGCTGGAGGACATCACCTATCCCCAGCCGTTGAGCGAGCTGCTGCGGGTGGCCTACACCGCCTTCGGGCATACCCACCCCTGGGTCCTCGACACCCAGCCGTCACCGAAGTCGGTGGCCCGGGACCTGTACGAGCGGTCCATGACCTTCACCGAGTACGTCAGCTTCTACGGCCTCGCCCGGGCCGAGGGGATCGTCCTGCGCTACCTCGCCGACGCGTTCAAGGCGCTGCGCCAGACCGTCCCCGAGGAGGCTCGCACCGACGCCGTCGCCGACCTGATCGCCTGGCTGGGTGAATTGGTGCGCCAGGTCGACTCCAGCCTCCTCGAGGAGTGGGAGTCGCTGCGCAGCCCCGACGCCGAGGTGCAGTCGGTGGTCGCCGCCGACGCGGCCGCCCCTCCGGTGACGGCCAACGTCCGCGCGTTCCGCGTGCTGGTGCGCAACGCCCTGTTCCGACGCGTCGAGCTGGCGGCCCGCCGGAACTGGTGGGCCCTGGGCGAGCTGGACGAGGCCTTTTCCGCCGAGGCCTGGCAGCAGGCCCTGGAGCCGTACTTCGCCGAGCACGCCACGCTCCAGACCGGGGCTGCCGCCCGGGGTCCGGCGCTGCTGCTGGTCACCGAGGAACCCGATCGCTGGGTGGTGCGGCAGATCCTGGACGACCCCGAGGGCGACCACGACTGGGGCATCACCGCGGAGGTGGACCTGCGGGCCAGCGACGCCGAGGGCGTCGCGGTGGTCCGGATCACCGAGGTGGGGCAGCTCGGCGGCTGGTGACCAACCGGCCCCACCCGACGCCCCGGCTGAGCCCCCTCAGCCCAGGCGGAGGTTGTCCAGCACCACGTCCAGCTCGTCGGGCTTGACCAGCACCTCCCGGGGCTTGGAGCCCTCCGACGGGCCCACGACCCCCCGGGTCTCCATGATGTCCATCAGCCGCCCGGCCTTCGCGAACCCGACCCGCAGCTTGCGCTGCAGCATCGAGGTCGAGCCGAGCTGCAGGTTGACCACCAGCTCGGCGGCCTGGACCACCAGGTCGAGGTCGTCCCCGATGTCCTCGGCGACCTTGGTGCTGGCCTCCGGGGCGGCGGTCACGTCCTCTCGGTAGGTCGGCTTCAGCTGCTCGATGACGTGGGCGACCACCTGGCGGACCTCATGCTCGGTCACCCAGGCCCCCTGGATGCGGATGGGCTTGGACGAGCCCATGGGCAGGAACAGGCCGTCACCCTGGCCGACCAGCTTCTCGGCGCCGGGCTGGTCGAGGATGACGCGGGAGTCGGTCATCGACGAGGTGGAGAAGGCCAGGCGGCTGGGCACGTTGGCCTTGATCAGTCCCGTCACCACGTCGGTGCTGGGCCGCTGTGTCGCGAGCACCAGGTGGATGCCGGCTGCACGGGCGAGCTGGGTGATGCGGACGATGGAGTCCTCGACGTCACGGGGCGCCACCATCATCAGGTCGGCCAATTCGTCGATGATCACCAGCAGGTACGGGTAGGGCGCGAGCACCCGCTCGGAGCCGGGCAGCGGTTGGACGCTGCCGGCCCGGACGGCCTTGTTGAAGTCGTCGATGTGGCGGAAGTTGAACGCGGCCAGGTCGTCGTAGCGCATGTCCATCTCGCGCACCACCCACTGCAGCGCCTCCGCCGCCTTCTTGGCGTTGGTGATGATGGGCGTGACCAGGTGCGGAACCCCCTCGTACGCGGTCAGCTCGACGCGCTTGGGGTCGACCATCAGCATGCGGACCTCGTCCGGGGTCGCCCGCATGAGGATGGAGGTGATCATCGAGTTGACGAAGCTCGACTTGCCCGAGCCCGTGGCGCCGGCCACCAGCAGGTGCGGGGTCTTGGCGAGGTTGGCGACGACGAAGCCGCCCTCCACGTCCTTGCCCAGGCCTACCGTCATCGGGTGGTGGTCGTTGCGGGCGGTGGAGGACCGGAGGACGTCACCGAGGGAGACGACCTCCTTGTCGGTGTTGGGGATCTCGATGCCGATGGCCGACTTGCCCGGGATCGGGGAGAGGATCCGGACGTCGGCGCTCGCCACGGCGTAGGCGATGTTCTTGCTGAGCGCGGTCACCTTCTCGACCTTGACCGCCGGGCCGAGCTCGACCTCGTAGCGGGTGACCGTCGGTCCGCGGGAGTAGCCGGTGACCTGGGCGTCGATCTCGAACTGCCGCAGCACCTCGGTCAGCCGGTGCACCACCGCGTCCGACGCCTCGGTCCGGGCCTTGTGCACGCTGCCCTGCTTGAGCGCCTCGGAGTCGGGCAGCATGTACTGCACGTCACCGGACAGCTGCAGCTGCTCCACCCGCTGCGGGATGGGCGTGTGGGGCGGCGCCTCCAGGCCCTGCTTCTCCTCGTCCTCCCCGTGCACGGTGACCCCCGGTGGAAGGCCGGCCGTCACGGGCCGGCGCATGGCCCGGGTCGGCTCGTCGTCCTCACCCTGCACGCCGTCCTCGTCGGCGGCGTGGTCGCCCTCGGGGTCAGGCCCCTCGAGCTCCGGGGCCGTCTCGCCGGTAGCCAGCCCGCCGCGCCGGCGGCCCTTCCGCTCGGTGACCACCGGGGTGTCGTAGGCCTCGTCGACGCCGTACTGCAGGTCGTCGGCGGTCCCGTCCTTGGCGTCGGGCTGCAGCCGGGACAGCGCGGCCCTGGCGTCCCGGGCGCGCTCGGGGATCTCGTGCAGCGGGATCCCGACCACGACGAGCACGCCGAACACCGTCAGCAGGGCCAGCAGCGGTACGGCGACGTAGACACTCAGCAGGTCGCTGAGCAGGCTCGAGGAGATGTAGCCGACGATCCCGCCGGCCTCGCGCAGCTGCTCGGGGGCGTTCGTCCGCGGCAGCCCGTGGGCGATGTTGACCAGCCCGAGCAGGCCCAGCAGCAGAGCGCTCCAGCCGACCGCCTGCCGACCGCCGGGGCCGTTGCGGTCCGGGTGGCGCAGGGTCCGCCAAGCCATCAGGACCAGCAGGATCGGGGCCGCGTAGGCCAGCGTCCCCACCACACCGGCGACGCCCACGTGCACGACGTGGCCGACCGGGTCAGGCAGGCCCCACCAGAACTCGGCGGCGACGACGACGGCCGCGGCGACCAGGAAGAGCCCGGCCCCGTCGCGCCGCAGGGCCGGGTCCATGTCCCGGGCGCCGGTGCCGATCCTGCGCGCTCCCGCCCCGAGGACGTGCGCGAGGCCCGAGCCAGAGGGCACCGAGCCCGCGGAGCACCTGCTCCAGGAAGGGACGACGCGGCGGCGTCTCCTTGCCCCGGGGCCGCGCCGCGGTCGACCCGCGTCCGCGCGGCACGGGGCCGGAGGTCTGGGACCGTCCTGAGCGCGCAGCAGGGCGGGCCTGCGTCGCGGTCGAGGACCGAGGGGCAGGGCTGGACTTGCTTCCGGACGACCGCGGTCGCGTCCCTGATCCGTTGGGAGCAGGGGTGCTACGGGACCGCGGTGGGGAAGACGCGCGGGTCGCCATGCTCGCAGGCTACGCGATCCGTCCCTGGTGGACGGGCCTCACACGCCGGTCAGCGGGCGGGTCCGAAGTGGTCGAAACCCCCGGTGCTGGACCAGGTCCGGCCGTCGAGGAGCACCTGCGCGAGCTCCTGCTCCGAGACCGCCCGCACCTCACCGACGACGCGCCAGCCCTCCGGCACGGCACCGGCCGGGAAGGTGGCGGCCAGGGCGTGGTCCTCCCCACCGGTCAGCAGCAGGTCGTACGGGTCGACCCCGGTCGCGGCGGACACCGCCTGGATCGGCTCGGGCACCGGGAACGCCTCGCGACGCAGGTCGAGGACGACGCCGGAGGCCACGGCCACCTGCCCGAGGTCGCCGAGCAGTCCGTCGGACACGTCCACCATGGCCGTGGCTCCGGCCCGGGCGGCCACCGCTCCCTGCCCGTAGGGCACCTGCGGGACCCGCTGGGCCTCGACCACGGCGCGCGGCGAGCGGAACCCGCGGCCGAGCACGGCCAGGCCGGCGGCCGCCCACCCGGTCCGTCCGCAGAGGGCGACGACGTCGCCGGGGCGGGCGCCGCTGCGCAGGACAGGAGCTCGCCCGTCGAGGCCGCCGAGGACGGCGACGCTGAGCGTCAGGTCCCGGGCGCGGGTGACGTCCCCGCCCACCAGGCTCACCCCCGCCGCGGCGCACTCGGCCCGCAGACCCCCCGCCAGCTCGCGCACCCAGCGCAGCTGCAGGTGTGCCGGGGCGGAGAAGCCGAGCACCACCGCGGACGCCCGAGCCCCCATGGCCTCGAGGTCGGCGACGTTCACCGCGACCGCCTTGCGGCCGATGTCGGCCGGGTCGGACCAGCCGAGCTTGAAGTGCACGTTCTCCACCAGCACGTCCACCGACGTGACCACCGGCCCGTCGACCTCCAGCACCGCCCCGTCGTCCCCCGGGCCGACCAGGACGTCGGCGGCCGGGGGGAGGCCCTCGGTGAAGGTGGCGATGACGGCGCGCTCGCCGGCCTCGGAGAGCGTGGTCGTGCCCGGCAGCTCGGAGACGGCGGTCATCGTGGGTCGTGCCGGGTCGAGGAGGACAGCCTGGGGGTACGGTGACGCATCCGGTGAGGGTAACGGCCGTCCCGGACCGACGAAGGGAGCCCCATGGTCGTGCAGGCCTACATCCTGGTCCAGACCTCGGTCGGCAAGGCCGGGGAGGTCGCCTCCGCGATCGGAGCCATCGACGGGGTCGTCCGCTCCGACGACGTCACCGGTCCCTACGACGTCATCGCCCGCGCCGAGGCGTCCAGCGTCGACGCCCTCGGGCAGCTGGTGCTCGCGCAGGTGCAGGCGGTGCCCGGGATCACGCGGACGATCACCTGCCCCGTCGTCCACATGTGAGCCGGCCTCCGCGAAGTCCCTGCGCGGTCCTGCTGGTCGTCGGGACGCTGGTGCTGGGGGCCGGCTGCGCCGGAGCCGTCGAGGTCGCCGAGCCCACGCCGGACGCCGCCGACCGCGCCACCTGCGAGGCGGTCATCGCCGCCCTGCCGGACCAGGTGCTGGAGTCGACGACCCGTCCGACCCGGCCCGGGGTGCTGAGCCGGGCCTGGGGCGACCCGGCGATCGTGCTGCGGTGCGGGGTCGATGCCCCACCCGGGCTCACCCCGACCAGCGAGTGCGTCGAGGTCGACGAGGTCGGCTGGTTCCGCGAGCCGGCCGAGGGCGGGACCCTGTTCACCACCATCGGGCGCGCTGTGTTCGTCGAGGTCGGGGTGCCGTCCGCCTACACGCCGGAGGTGGACGTCCTGGTGGACCTGGCCGGCGCCGTCAGATCGCACGACCCGCTGGAACAGCCCTGCAGCTGACGCACCTCGCCGCTCAGCGCAGCCCGAGGGGGCGGTGCAGCGCGAGCTGGACGAGCCGGTCGACCAGGGCCGGGTACGCCACCCCGCCGGCCGCCCACATCCGCGGGAACATCGAGTGGGGGGTGAAGCCGGGCATGGTGTTGATCTCGTTGACCACCACCTGGCCCTCCCGGGTGACGAAGACGTCGACGCGGGCCAGGCCCTCGCTCCCGATCGCCTCGAAGGTGGCCAGGGCCACCGCGCGGACGCGGTCGGCCAGCTCGTCGGAGATCTGGGCCGGGACGTCGAGGGTGACCTGCTCCTCGGGGAGGTACTTGGCCTCGAAGTCGTAGAAGCCGGACGCGCTCTGGACGCGGATCTCGGCGACCGGGCTGGCGGTGGGCGGGCCGCCGTCGAGGTCGGCCAGCACGCCGCACTCGAGCTCGCGGGCGCCGACGAAGCCCTCCTCGACGATGACCTTGGGATCGAAGACCTGAGCTTCCTCGACCGCGGCCTCGAGGTCCTCCCGACGGTCGACGCGGCTGATCCCCAGGCTGGACCCCCCACGCGCTGGTTTGACGAAGACCGGGAACCCGAGCGCCGCCACGGCCTCGAGGCACGCGGCCCGGTCGGCCGCCCAGCGGGCGGGGGGCAGCGAGACGAAGGGTCCGACAGGCAGGCCGGACGCCGCGAGCACCAGCTTCATCACCTGCTTGTCCATCCCGACCGCGCTGGCCAGCACCCCGGCGCCGACGTAGCGGATGCCCATCATCTCGAACATGCCCTGGATGGTGCCGTCTTCGCCGAACGGGCCGTGCAGCAGCGCGAAGGCCACGTCGATCCGCCCCATCTCGGCCAGCGCCGCGCGCGCCGGCCCAGCCTGCTCGCGCCGGGCGAGTCCGGTACCGGTGCCCTCGCGCAGCAGGACCGCGTCCGCGGCCTGCTCGCTGAGCTCGGGCAGCCGTCCGTCGGCGACCGCGAGCCCCGTCAGCGTGTCGTCGTCGACGAGGACCCAGCGGCCGCTCCGGGTGATGCCGATGCCCACCACCTCGTAGCGCTCCGGGTCGAGCGCCCCACGCACCCCGGCGGCCGTGAGGCAGGAGACACCGTGCTCGCTGCTGGTGCCGCCGAAGACGAGGGCCACCCGGACACGAGCGTGCCCGGCATGGTCCGGCCGCGACACGCTGTCGCTCATTCGGTGCACCCCTCGTCCGGCGGCTGTCTCGGCCCCCGACCCTACCGGCGGGCTGCGGGCGACACGGGCCGGCGACGCGCGAGACTGGGGCCATGACCTCCGAGCCCGTCCAGCACGCCGAGAACCTGCACCCCGACACCCTCGCGGTCACCGTCGGTAGGCCCGAGCGTGTTGTGGACGCCCCGCTGAACACCCCGGTGACCTTCGCCGCCACCTACGTCGGCGACCACGACACCGCCTCCGGCTCGTTGGGCTACGGCCGCTACGGCAACCCGACGTGGCAGGCGCTGGAGGACGGCATCGGGGCGCTCGAAGGGGGGCGCGCCCTCACCTTCTCCTCGGGGATGGCGGCCGCGCACGCCGTGCTCGACCTGCTCGCTCCCGGCAGCACCGTCGTCCTGCCCGGCAACTGCTACCTGGGGGTCGCCGCGTCGGTGGACGCCCGCGCCGCCCGCGACGGCTGGACCGTGCGCAAGGTCGACGTCGCCGACACCGAAGCGGTGCTGGCCGCGGCGGAGGGGGCCGACCTGGTCTGGGTGGAGTCGCCGACCAACCCGACCATCGAGGTCGCCGACCTGCCGGCCCTGGGTGCAGCCCTGCGCGGCAAGGTCCGCCTGGTCGTCGACAACACCTTCGCCACCCCCCTGCTCCAGCAGCCGCTGTCGCTGGGTGCGGACATCGTCCTGCACGCGGTCACCAAGTTCATCGCCGGCCACTCCGACGCCCTGCTGGGCGCCCTCGTCGTCCGCGAGGACGACCCCGAGACCTTCCGGCAGCTTGACCTCGGCCGGCGGTCCCGCGGTGCGACGCCGGGGACCATGGAGGCCTACCTGGCGCTGCGCGGTCTGCGGACTCTCCACCTGCGCCTGGAACGCGCCCAGGCCAACGCCCAGGTGCTCGCCGAGCGGCTGGAGTCCCACCCGGCCGTGCGGCGGGTCCGCTTCCCCGGCCTGCCCGGCGACCCGGGACACGAGCGCGCCGCCCGGACCATGAGCGGCTTCGGCTCGCTGATCTCGGTCGACCTGGCGGACGGACCCACCGCGGACGCCTTCGTCGACGCGACCCGGATCTGGGTGTTCGCCACCAGCCTGGGCGGGGTGGAGTCCAGCCTGGAGCGCCGTCGGCGCTGGGCCGGGGAGCTCCCCTCGGTCCCCGAGGGCCTGGTCCGGATGAGCGTCGGCATCGAGCACGTCGAGGACCTCTGGGCCGACCTGGCCCAGGCCCTCGACTCCCTGACCTGACCCCGCCGCCCCCACCCCTGCCGCGCCCCGGCCGCAAGCCGTGAACGAAGTTCGAGTCGACGAGGACTTCGTTCACGGCTTGTGCGGGGTTGTCCACAGATGAGGGCCTGACCTCTGCCGCTGCGGCCGGTCGGCTCCCAGGCTGATCGGATGCTGCCCCGCCAGGAACCCGATGCCGAGCTGCTCGCTCTTGCCGCCCACCAGGACGGTGTGCTCACCACAGCGCAGACGCGGGCGGCCGGCCTGTCCCGGCAGGCGCTCTACCGGCTCGAGTCCACGGGCCGCTGGCGACGGCTGGCGCGGTCGCTCTACCTGACCTCGGCCGGGCCGCCCAGCTGGCGGGCCCTGGCCTGGGGCGGCGTGCTCCTCGGCGGTGACGGCGCGAGGATCGGCGGGACGGCGGCCGGTCACCTGCACGGGCTGGTGCCGGCCCCACCGGCGCAGATCCTCGTCCTGGTCCCTGAGCACGCCGTCACCCGAGACCGACGGCCCTGGCACTTCCGACGCGAGGCCAACGGGCTGCGCCGCCCGTCGGTCGGCTCGCCGCCGCGCACCGGTGTCGAGGACACGGTGCTGGACCTGTGCGACGCCACCACGCCCTTCCGCGCCGTCGGCCTGGTCACCGACGCCGTCGGGGCCCGCCGCACCAACGCCGCCCAGCTGCGGGCCGCGCTCGACGAGCGGCGACGGGCCCGGCACCGACGGCTGCTCACGGAGGTGCTGGAGGACGTCGCGCTTGGAGCGGAGTCACCACTGGAGCTGCGCTACCTCCGTGACGTCGAGCGCGCGCACGGCCTCCCCTCCGGGGACCGGCAGCACCGGTCGGACCTCCCGTTCCGCCGGGACGTGGTCTACCGCTCCGTCGGGGTGGTGGTGGAGCTCGACGGGCGGCTGGGGCACGAGGGCGACGGCCATTTCCGGGACATGCGGCGCGACAACCGGACGGCCCTCGCCGGGGAGATGACCCTCCGCTACGGCACGGCCGACGTCGCCGGGCGTCCCTGCCTCGTCGCGCTGCAGGTCGCATCTGCCCTGCGCCTGCGCGGATGGTCCGGCTGGCTGACCGTCTGCCCGCGCTGCCCGGAAGGTGTGGACGACGTCCTCGTCCAGTCCGACTTCGTTCACGGCTTGTGAGGAGGGCGGGGTCAGGAGGGCGCGTCAGTAGCGCTCGGGCTTGGCGGAGCGTGCCATCAGGGTGGTCATCAGACCGGCGGGGGTGAGCTCCCCGGCGATGACCGCGGCGACGTTCTCCACGATGGGCATCTCGACCCCGTGCTCGGCGGCGAGAGCCTGGATGGAGGCACAGGAGAGAACGCCCTCGGCCACCTGCCGGGTGGCGGCGCTGATCTGGGCGACGGTCCGGCCGCGGCCGAGCTCCTCGCCGAACGTGCGGTTGCGCGACAGCGGCGAGGAGCACGTGGCCACGAGGTCGCCGAGACCGGCGAGACCCGAGAAGGTGTAGGGGTCGGCGCCCAGGGCCTGCCCGAGCCGGGAGATCTCCGCCAGCCCGCGGGTGATCACCGACGCCGTGGCGTTGGCCCCGAAGCCCAGACCGACGGCCATCCCGACGGCCAGCGCGATCACGTTCTTGGTCGCCCCGCCCAGCTCGCAGCCGATGACGTCGGTGTTGGTGTAGGCCCGGAAACGCGGCGTGTGGCACGCCCGCTGCACCGCGGCCGCCGTCTCCTCGGCCACGCTCGCCACGACGCTGGCCGACGGCTGCCGCTCGGCGATCTCGCGGGCCAGGTTGGGGCCGGTGACCACGGCGATCCGCGCGGCGTCGATGCCGCCGGCCTCCGCGACCACCTCGCTCATCCGCAAGCCGGTCCCCAGCTCGATGCCCTTGGCCAGGCTGACCACCAGGGCGTGGTCGGGGATCGGCCAGTGGCTCAAGTTGGTGCGCAGGGACTGCGACGGCACCCCCAGGACGACGATCTCCGCGTCCACCATGGCCTCGTCCGGGTCGCTGACCGCGCGCAGGGCCGGAGGCAGCTCGACGCTCGGGAAGTAGTCCGGGTTCCGGTGCTCGGCGTTGATGGCCGCCGCCAGCTCAGGACGCCGGGCCCACAGGGTGACGTCGTTGCCGGCGTCGGACAGCACCAGGGCGAAGGCGGTCCCCCACGACCCGGAGCCCATCACCGCGACCTTCGCGGGCCGCTCGGCCACCGGGCCGCTCACGAGGCGATCTCCGAGGGAGCGGCCCGGGGGTCGAACGGCACCGCCGGCGGCTGCTCGCCGCGGAGGTCGGCGACCAGGGCGGTCACGCTGGCCATGATCCGGTCGGTCGCCTCGGCGAGCAGGGCGCTGGTGAGCGGCTGCCCGCGCAGGTCGTCGAGCGGGACGGGGTCGCCCACCACCAGCCGGAAGGTCTTGCGCGGCAGCAGGTGCGGCAGGTGGATGCGCTTGCCGTACATGATGTCCTGGGCGCCCCACTGACCCAGCGGCACGACCGGGGCGCCGGTGCTGAGCGCGATGCGAGCGGCGCCGGTCCGGGCACGCATGGGCCACAGGTCGGGGTCGAGGGTGATCGTCCCCTCGGCGTAGATGACGACCGCCTGACCGTCCTCGACGGCGGTGACCGCATCGGCCAAGGCGTCCTGCGCCGCAGCGGTCCCGCGGTGGACCGGGATCTGCCCGCAGGCCCGGACCACGCGGCCCACGAGGGGCACCCGGAAGATCGACTCCTTCGCCAGGAAGCGCGGCCAGCGCCCGGAGAAGGCGACGAACTGCCCGACGGCCAGCGGGTCGACGTTCGAGATGTGGTTGACCACGAGCACGACCCCGCCCGAGGCGGGGATCTTGTGCTGGTCACGCCAGTCCCGCCGGACGAAGGGCCCGATCATCGCGTGCAGCAGGCTGACGACCCCGAAGATCACGCGCCCGCCGGGCTCGGTGTTGGCCTGGGAGAGCGGCGGCAGGGTTCCCGAGGTCGGCTTCGGCGCGTCGGCCATCCTCAGTCCTTCCTGGTCACCCGTCCTGACGTGGGTGGTCCGGCGCACCCGAGGTCCGCCAACCCTACGGGATCGTGGCAGCATCGCCTGATCATGGACACGGCGTCGGGAGCGGGTGGGACCTCGACCGCGACCGCCGCAGTGGTGGCCCTGAAGCCCCTGGCCGACGCCAAGTCCCGGCTGGGATCACTCCCCGACCCGCTGCGGCGGAGGCTGGCCTGGACCATGGCGGTCGACACCCTGACCGCCCTCGACGCCGTCGTCGACCTGGTGCTCGTGGTCGGCGCGCAGGCTGCGCTCGCCAGCCGGCTGGCCCGGGCCGGCGTCCGCGCCGAGGTCGTGCCCGAGGCCGGGGCCGACGGCATGAACGAGGCCCTCAGCCAGGGCTTCGCCGTGGCCAGGGCGCGAGAGTTCCCCACGGTGCTGGCCTGCGTCGGGGACCTGCCCGCGCTCCGGCGCGGCCTCCGTGGCCTCCGTCCTGGCCGCGGTGACCGGCGCCGGCCGGGCCTTCCTCGCCGACGCCTCGGGCGTCGGGACCACCCTGCTGGTCGCCCGGGACGAGGCGCTGCAGCCGCACTTCCAGGGGCCCTCCGCCGCCGCCCATGCCCGCTCGGGCGCGGTCCCGCTGACCGGGCGAGCAGCTCGGCTCCGCCGTACCCGATGCCCGACGCGACGTCGACACCGAAGACGACCTGAGGCTGGCGGCCGGGCTCGGCCTGGGGCCCGCCACCGCTGCCCTGCTGGTGCCGGGTACCGACCGGGTGGCTCCCTGCACCGTGCTCACCACGACGGCCTGGGCTGACGGCGAGGGCCGTCCGCTGGCCGTGACCGCCGACGGCTACCGCCTGGTCCTGCCACCTCAGGCGGTCGACGGGCTCCGGACGCCGCTGCGGATCGGACAGCGGCTGCACGCCGTGCACAGCGACGGCGTGGTGCGCTCGGCCTGGATCTAGCCGAGCGCCACCCTCACTTCTTGGCCTTCTTGCCGCTCTTCTTGCTGGTCCCCTTGGCCTTGGCCTTGGCCGCCTTGGCCGCCTTGGCCGCCTTGGCCTTGCTGCCCGCGCCCTTGCTCTCAGCCTTCGTGCCGGCGCCCTTCTTCGTCGCCTGCCTTCTTGCCGGCTGCCTTCTTGGTGTCAGCCTTGCGCGCGTCGGCCTTCGGGGAGGTGGACTTCTTGCTGCTCCCCTGGCCGCCGGTGACGACCTTGTCCGGCGACTCCGCCCCTGCGGCAGGGTCGACCAGCGGCTCCTGGACCGCCGAGGGGCGCGCTGCGGCAGCCGGACGCCGGGTGCGGTTCCGGGCCGCGGATGTCCCCGCCGTGCTGGGCGCGAGGTCGGGGAGCTCGCGCTGACCGGCGACGTAGGCCTTGAGCTCGGTGCCCGCCCGGAAGCGCGGCACCGCCGTGGCCGCAGCCTCCTTGCGTTCGCCCGTCCGCGGGTTGCGGACCATGCGGGCCGGGCGCTCGACACGCTCGAAGACCCCGAACCCGGTGATCGCGACCCGCTCACCCGCCACGGTGGAGCGGGTGATCGTCTGCACCACGGCGTCGAGCGCCTTGGCTGCCTCGCTCCTGCTGCCGTCGTAGTGCCGCGCGAGTGCCTCGACCAGCTCTGCCTTGTTCACCGTGGTGCCACCCTCTGTGTACGTGGGCCGACGGCCCGCGATCAAGGTCCGCCGTGCGACGGATTTCCTGTCACGGTAGGGGATCGGCCCCGCACGAGGACGGCCGGCCTGGCAGGTCACCTCCCAGGCGGCGCCGGGCGGTCGTCCGGGATCAGGCCGATGTGAGCCGGGTGACCGGCTTGAAGCCCGGCCGGGACTGCTCGTAGGCGTCGATGTGGTCGACCTGGCGCAGGGTCAGACCGATGTCGTCGAGCCCCTCCAGCAGACGCCAGCGGGTGTAGTCGTCGATCTCGAACGTGGTGGAGAAGCCGTCGGCGGTGATCGTGCGCTCGCGGAGGTCGACCGTCAGCGGGGCAGCCGGGGACGCCTCGATGTGGTCCCACAGCTCCTCGATGATCTTCTGGTCGACGACCGCGACCAGCAAGCCGGCCTTGCCGGAGTTGCCCCGGAAGATGTCGCCGAACCGCGAGCCGATGACCACCCGGAACCCGTAGTTCTGCAGGGCCCACACCGCGTGCTCGCGGGACGACCCGGTGCCGAAGTCCGGGCCGGGGACCAGGATCGTGGCGCCCGCGTACTGGGGCTGGTTGAGCACGAACGACGGGTCGTTCCGCCAGGCGGCGAAGAGCCCGTCCTCGAAGCCGGTCTTGGTGACGCGCTTGAGGTAGACCGCCGGGATGATCTGGTCGGTGTCGACGTTGCTGCGACGCAGCGGGACCGCGGTCCCGGTGTGGGTGGTGAAGGCGTCCATGATCAGATCTCCTGCAGGTCGGCGGGTGCGCTCAGGGTGCCGAGCACGGCGGTGGCGGCCGCGACCGGAGGTGAGACCAGGTGGGTCCGGCCGCCCTTGCCCTGGCGCCCCTCGAAGTTGCGGTTCGACGTGGAGGCGGCCCGCTCCCCCGGCGCCAGCTGGTCGGGGTTCATCCCCAGGCACATGGAGCAGCCGGCGGCCCGCCACTCGGCCCCGGCGTCGGTGAAGACGACGTCGAGCCCCTCGGTCTCGGCCTGCAGCCGGACCCGGGCCGAGCCCGGGACGACGAGCATCCGGACGTTCTCCGCGATGTGGCGGCCCTGGATGACCGCGGCGGCGGCCCGCAGGTCCTCGATCCGGCCGTTGGTGCAGGACCCGAGGAAGACCGTGTCGACCTTGATGTCGCGCATCGCCTGGCCGGCGTCGAGACCCATGTACTCCAGCGCCTTGGACGCAGCGGTGCGGTCCGCCTCGTCGGCGAAGGTCTCGGGGTCGGGGACCGACGCCCCGAGCGGCACACCCTGTCCGGGGTTGGTACCCCAGGTCACGAACGGGCTCAGCTGAGTCGCGTCGAGGTCGATCTCGGCGTCGAAGACGGCGTCGTCGTCGGTGCGCAGCGTCTTCCAGTACTCCACGGCGGCGTCCCAGTCGGCCCCGGTGGGGGCGTGCCGGCGGCCCTGCACGTAGTCGAAGGTCTTCTGGTCGGGGGCGATCATCCCGGCCTTGGCGCCCCACTCGATGCTCATGTTGCAGATGGTCAGCCGCCCCTCCATGGAGAGGTTCTCGATGGTGGAGCCGCGGTACTCGACCACGTAGCCCTGGCCCCCACCGGTCCCCACCTTGGCGATCAGAGCCAGCACGACGTCCTTGGCGGTGACCCCGGGAGGGAGCTCGCCGTTGATGTTGACGGCCATGGTCTTCGGCTTGGCCTGGGTCAGCGTCTGCGTGGCGAGCACGTGCTCCACCTCGGAGGTGCCGATGCCGAAGGCGAGAGCGCCGAACGCCCCGTGGGTGGAGGTGTGGGAGTCGCCGCACACCACGGTCATGCCGGGCTGGGTGAGCCCCAGCCACGGGCCGATGATGTGCACAACCCCCTGGTCGGCGGACCCGAGGCTGTGGATCGGCACGCCGAACTCCTCGGCGTTGCGGCGCAGGGTGTCGACCTGGGTGCGCGAGACGGGGTCCGCGATCGGCTGGTCGATGTTCAGCGTCGGGGTGTTGTGGTCCTCCGTGGCCAGGGTGAGGTCGGGACGACGGACCGGGCGTCCGGCCTGGCGGAGACCGTCGAAGGCCTGCGGGCTGGTCACCTCGTGGACGAGGTGCAGGTCGATGAAGAGGAGATCGGGCTCACCCTCCGCGGAGCGCACGACGTGCGCGTCCCAGACCTTCTCGCTGAGTGTCTTGCCCATTCGGATCTCCTTCGTCGCTGCACGGCCACCAGTTCCGGGACGCGTCCTCCACTGTCGCCCCGGCGAGCGGACCGCACTCAACTTGAGTTTCAGCATCCGAGACGGCAGTATCAAGGCATGGACAACAGTAGCGGCGTGGGCGTGCTCGACAAAGCCGCTCTGGTCTTGAGCGCTCTGGAGACGGGGCCGACCACCCTCGCGGGCCTGGTGTCGGCCACGGGGCTGGCCCGGCCGACGGCGCACCGGCTGGCGGTCGCGCTCGAGCACCACCGCCTGGTGAGCCGCGACCTGCAGGGCCGGTTCATCCTCGGTCCCCGGCTGGGCGAGCTCGCCTCGGCGGCCGGCGAGGACCGGCTCCTGGCCACCGCCGGACCGGTGCTGGCCCGCCTCCGTGACATCACCGGGGAGTCCGCCCAGATGTTCCGCCGCCAGGGGGACTTCCGCGTCTGCGTGGCCACCGCCGAGCGGATGTCGGGGCTCCGGGACAGCATCCCGGTGGGCACCCAGCTGGCGATGACCGCCGGTTCCGCGGCGCAGGTGCTGCTGGCGTGGGAGGAGCCCGACCGCATGCAGCGCGGACTGCGGGGCAGCCGCTACTCCGCCGTCGCCCTGGCTGCGGTCCGCCGGCGAGGCTGGGCCCACTCCGTCGGTGAGCGTGAGGCCGGTGTCGCCTCGGTCTCGGCCCCCGTGCGCTCCCCCTCCGGCAAGGTCATCGCCGCCGTCAGCGTCTCGGGACCGATCGAGCGCCTGTCCCGTCAGCCCGGTCGGCTGCACGCACCCGCCGTCATCGCCGCCGCAGAGCGACTCAGCGAGGTCCTGCGGCGCAGCGGCGCCGAGTAGCCACACCCTCGCGGTCCGGTCGACGCACTAGGTTGGCGCCGTGACCGACACCACCACCCAGGTCAACCGTGCGCTCCGCGTCGACCAGGCCGTCATGCGCTGGCGGGCGCAGCGCGTCCGCGACAACGGCTACGTCGCGACCGTCATCCCCTACACCGGCTACGGGTCAACCAGCTGGATCCGGGTGCTCGCCCGGGTGGTGCTGGACCGGCCCTCCGCCCGGCGCAGCGGGGAGGCCGCCGGCGGCCGGGGCTGGCGCAACTTCACCAAGGTGCCGGTGGAGGACGCCCAGGTCGAGGTGCGCGTCGGCGAGCACACGGCCGTGGTGGCCGCCGACGACAGCGGAATCGTCGACGCCGTGGTCCCGGTCGCCCTCTCCCCCGGGTGGCACGAGATCGGGCTGAGCGCCGAGGGCTCTCCGCCGGTCAGCGCGCACATCAACGTCATCGACCCCGCCGTCGGGTTCGGGATGGTCTCCGACATCGACGACACCGTGATGGTCACTGCGCTGCCGCGGCCCCTGCTGGCCGCCTGGCACACCTTCGTGGTCAACGAGCACGCCCGTGCGACCACGCCCGGTATGCCGGTGCTGTACGAGCGGCTGACCTCCCAGCACCCCGGCGCCCCGGTCATCTACCTCTCCACCGGCGCGTGGAACGTCGCCCCGACCCTGACCCGGTTCCTCTCCCGCAACCTCTACCCGCGCGGCGCCCTCCTGCTGACCGACTGGGGACCCACCCGGGACCGCTGGTTCCGGAGCGGTCGCGAGCACAAGCGGTCGAGCCTGGAGCGGCTGGCCGAGGAGTTCCCCGACATCAGGTGGCTGCTGGTGGGCGACGACGGGCAGCACGACGAGGCCATCTACGGGGCCTTCGTCGCCGAGCACGCCGAGAAGGTGGTCGCGGTCTGCATCCGCCAGCTCAGCCCGGGCGAGGCCGTGCTGGCCGGTGCCGGGTACCGGGACCACAACGTCTCCGAGCTGGCCAACCGGGTGCCGTGGCTGTACGCCTCCGACGGTGCGGGACTGGCGGAGAAGCTCGACGACACCGGCCTGCTCAGAGCGCCCCGCCCCCAGCCGGAGGTCGGGGCCTGAGAGCGCCGGACCGTCATCCCGGTCCGGCCAGTCAGGGCACGACGAGCACGCGGCTCATCACGTTGTTGCCTTCGTTCGCCTCGCCGGGGAGCCGGTTGATGTCGTCGACGTGAGCCGACAGGGTGTGCGTGCCGGCCCTGGCGGTCCAGGTTCCGCCGGTGGGGCCGCCGTTGGCCGTGACCCTGCGGCTCTCCCCGGGGTGCAGCGGTGCTGTGGTGTTGTCGGAGAAGGCGACCGGGCTCCCGTTGATGCGGAAGCCGACCCCGTGCACCAGCGACCGGGTGGTCATCTTGCCCTGGTTCTTGATGGTGGCGCTGAACCTGACCGCCTTGGTGCCGGTGACCAGCGACGGCGACCAGGTGAGCCCGGTGACGACCAGGTCGGGGCGGTTGACGACGGCACCGACGCTCACCTGGACGTCCCTGGTGTTGTTGGCCTCGCTCTGCTCGCCGATCCTCTTCAGGTCGTCGACCACGGCCTGGACGGTGTGGGGGCCGCTGGTCGCGGGCCAGGTGCCGGAGGTCCCGCCCGCGTTCGCGGTGACGGTGACCGAGGCGCCGGCGGCCAGGGACGCGGTCCGGGTGTCGGACCACGTCTTGCTCACCCCGTCGACCTTGAACAGGACCCGGTGCGCCACCCCGTTCGGCGTCGCCGCCGTGCCCTGGTTCTTGATGGTGGCGCTGAAGCGGACCGGCGCTCCGACCGTCGGGCTGGCTGGGGTGGCCGTCACCTTGGTGACGACCAGGTCGGCCTTGCCCGCCGCTGCGCCGACGGTCATCGTCCGGGTCCTGGAGTTGTTGGTCTCGCTCGCCTCGCCGGGGAGCCGGTTGACGTCGTCCACCGTGGCCTGGACGGTGTGGGTGCCGGCCCTGGCCGCCCACGTCTCTCCTGCAGGGCCGCCGTTCGCGGTCAACGTCACCGAGGCGCCGGGAGCCAGTGAGGCGTCCCAGGAGTCGGCGAACGTCGCCGCCACCCCGTTGACCTTGAACAGCACCCCGTGCGTCGTCCCGCCCTGGGTCGCGACCGCACCCTGGTTCTTGATGGTCGCCCGGAACCGGACCGGGGTGCCGGCGACGGGGGCCGATGGTGACCAGGACACCGCGGTCACCACGAGGTCGGGGCCCTTCCGCAGCGTGATGCCCCCGGTGACGGACAGGGTCGCCGGTCCTCCCGCAGAGGCCGTCGCGTCGAAGTCCCAGGAGTCCTGCAGGTCACCGACCTGGATGAGGTACGTCGTCCCCGCCTGGAACACCAGGGGGAAGGTGGCGGAGCAGACGTCGATGATCTCCGGACCCGCGGCGGTCAGCTTGGCGACCGAGGGGACGCGGGACCTCTCGGCGTTCTGGATGGGCGTGCCATTCACGGCGATGTTCAGTGGTCCGGTGGTGGCTGGGGTGAAGGACCACCACACCGTCCGAATCGGAGGGTTCGAGTAGATGGTGAACTCGCACATCGACGTGGTCGAGGCCCAGTCCTCGGGCTGCTGCGTCGCGACGGTCGTGTCGACGGTCTGGGTGAACGGGAGGGAGGTGATGACCTTGGCGTTCCGCCAGTCGTCATTGGCGGGCTGGCTCTTGCCCGGGATCACCCGCAGGTACTTCTCGGCCTCCTCGAGACCCCAGCAGAACTCGGTGCACTCCCCACCCACGGCGAAGTGCGCGATCAGCACCCTGGTCCCGGCCGCGACCGGTACCGACCCGGTGTAGGGGTCCAGGTCGACGGAGCAGTCGAGGACCTCGGTGGTCCCGGCCCGCAGCACGGCCACGCCGTGGCTCAACGGGGAGTGGTCGCGGCCCAGCACGTGGTTGAGCTGCCCCCGGGCGATGATGGAGGTCGCCGTCGTCGAGGCGAAGCTGAACCACCGCAGGTGGTACACCGGCTGCCCGCCATTGCAGCGGGACGATAGCGCGGCCGCGTGCGCGCCTGTCGCGGCCGTGGCGGGCGTCCGGGTCTCCGACGGAGGGATGTACTCCAGGTTGGAGAACGGGAGACTGGTGATCGGCGTCGCCGCGGCCGGTGAGGTCCCGCCGACCGCGTGGGCGGGTGGACCCGTGAGGCTGAACGCAGCGAGGACCAGAGGGAGAACCGACAGCAGCATGGTGCTTCGGCGAAGGCCGGAGACGCGCTTTTTCTGGGGGCGGAAGAAGTGCCGTGTCATCAAGGAGATTCCCCCTTCGGACCCGCCGAGCTGATGCTCCTGGTCGCCCGATCTCCCGAAGGCGAACCTCTCGGCATTTCGCAGGGTACCGCTCCGCTGGGTGACGCGAATCCCCCAGATGAGGGGTTCTTCCGCCTGTACGTGGGGCGGATTCCCCGGAGGAAAAGGCAAGACCGGAGCACCGCCACTCGCGTCGCAGGGAGGTGCTGGAAGGGGCATCGGCCCGCCGTCAGATCCGGCGGTCCGCGGCCTCGGACGCGTCCCTCCTCGACGGTGCGATCAGGAGTGGCCGTGTTCCTGGGGCTAGGCCTGGGTCTGCTCGACCAGCTCAACGGCGACGTCGTGGAGTGTGCGGTTCTGCAGCTGCGACGCCCTGATCAGCAGCAGGAACGCCTCGTCCGCGCTGCACCGGTGGTTGGCCATGAGGATGCCTCTGGCTTGTTCGATCCGGGCTCTTGTCTTGAGGGCCTGGTGCATGTGCCGGGCCTCCTGAGCCGCGGACTGGTAGAGGGCGGCGTTGGCGACGGCAACCCCTGCGTAGCCGGCGAACGCCTCGGCCAAGCCCACGGACTCCGGCGTGAACGCGTGGGCGGCCGAGGAGTACATGTTCAGGGCGCCGACGGTCCGTTGCGGCGCGGGCAGACCCACCGACAGCGTCTGCGTGATCCCGTGACCTGCAGCGATCTGCGCGAAGTGCGGGTAGGCGCTCGCCAGCGGGTCAGCGGTGGCGACGATGATGGTTCCCCCCGACAGCGCCGCGTCGGCGCACGGGCTGGCCCCCAGCTCGTACTGGCGCTCGTCGAGGTAGGACGCGAGCTCACCCGTGAACACCGCGGTGTGCGGTTGGTCGCGCTCCACCAGCGTCACTGACACCTCGTCCAGCTCGGGCACGAGGTGCTGAGCCGCTTCGGCAACCCGCTGGAGCACCCGTCTCAACGTCCGGCCGTCGCTGCTGCCGAGCAGGATCTTCCCGAGCTGGTCGAACACGCGCACCGAGGCGGCAGGTACCGAGGGAGACGGGTCCGACACCGTGGGATGGGGGGGCGCGTTGGTCATGCACGTCCTCAGCGGGTAGCTGGCCGATAGAGCGCATCCGCTGCTGGCGGCGGCGGGATGCTCTGCTGAGCCCCTGCCTGACCCAAGGCCGATCCGCTCGCGAGGCGTCGTCACCCCGTCCAGCGCGCGGCACAGAGAAGGACCATATCCCGCACGCGCGGGACGCGCCAACAGCCCTCGACCGTCGACGGCCGATCCGCGTCTTTTCGCGGTGCCGGGAGCCGGAGGTCTTGCCGCGGGCAGGCGCGGCGCCGGTGGCTATAGTCGAGCCGCCGCTCGAAGCCGTCGTCGGCAGAAGGAGTCGGTGACCGATGTCGAGCCCCGCACCTACGCCTGTCGCGCCCGACGCCGTCTGCCCGGCCAGGCCGTCGGGTACGCACCCGGCCAGCAGGTGCTCACGATGAGGCAGGCCTGGCTCCCCGGGCGCGACAGGCTGGCCGTCCGCCACCCGGGCAACCCCGGCGCACTCCGCCCTTCCCCCGACGAACCAGAGCTCTCGGCCCTCGTGCTCGGCGGCGGCATCGCGGGCCTCGCGGCCGCGGTCGGCCTGGCCGAGCGGGGCGTGAAGGTCACCCTCGTCGAGCGCGAGGCGCAGCTGGGCGGCCGCGTCCGCTCCTGGCCCGTCGACCACGACACCTCCGGCGATCCGCCGGTCACGATGAGCCGCGGCTTCCACGCCTTCTTCCGGCAGTACTACAACCTCCGCGCCCTGCTGCGTCGCGTCGACCCGGCCCTGGAGTGCCTGACGCCGGTCGACGACTACCCGCTGGTCCTCGCGGGCGGCCATCGCGACTCCTTCGCTCATGTGCCCCGGACGCCGCCGCTCAACATGGCCGCCTTCGTCGCCCAGAGCCCCAGCTTCCGAGCGGCCGACCTGGCCCACATCGACAAGGTGGCCGTCTGGGAGCTGCTCGACGTCGACTTCCCCGCCACCTTCTCGGCCCACGACGGCGAGAGCGCCGCGGAGTTCCTGGACCGGCTCGGCTTCCCCGACGCCGCCCGCCACCTCGCGCTGGAGGTCTTCGCCCGCAGCTTCTTCGCCTCCCCCGAGGAGTTCTCGGCCGGTGAGCTGGTGGGAATGTTCCACAGCTACTTCCTCGGCTCGTCCGAGGGTCTGCTCTTCGACGTCCCCGTCGACGACTACGACACCGTCTTCTGGGCGCCCCTGGGCCGCTACCTGCACCGGCTCGGGGTCGAGGTCCGGACCGGCGAGAGCGTCCAGCGGCTCGACCTGCGCGGCGAGCACGAGCCGGTCGAGGTCACCACCGACGCCGGCACCCTCACCGCCGACACCGTCGTCCTGGCCACCGACCTCCGCACCACCCGCCGGCTGGTCGAGGCGTCCGGTGGTCTCGCCGACGGCGACTGGCGGAGCCGGATCCTGGAGACGCTGAACGCGCCCCGCTTCGCCGTCTGGCGCCTGTGGCTGGACCGGCGCGTGGACGCGGACCGGCCGGCGTTCCTCGGCACCAGCGGCTACGGCCCGATGGACAACGTCACCGTGCTCGAGCGGTTCGAGGCCGGCGCCCGGCGCTGGTCGGACGCGCACGACGCCTCCATCGTCGAGGTGCACGCCTACGCGCTGCAGCCCGCCGACGGCGACGACGACCAGGTCCGCGGCACGTTGCGGGCCGAGCTGGCCCGGGTCTACCCCGAGACGGCCGAAGCCCGGATCGTCGCGGACGAGTGGCTGGTGGAGGACGACTGCCCCCTGGTCGGCACCAGCCCGTGGCTGCGCCGGCCCGAGGTGGCGACACCCCATCCGCGGCTGGTGCTGGCCGGCGACGGCATCCGGTGCGACTACCCGGTGGCCCTGATGGAGCGGGCGGCGACCACCGGCTTCCTGGCCGCCAACCAGCTGCTCGCCGGGTGGGGGCTCGCCGGCCATGACCTGTGGACCGTGCCCCTGAGCACCCGCCAGCCGGCCCTGCTCAAGGCCAGGACCCTGCTGAACCGCGTCAGCGCCTGAGGGCCCGCAGTCGCGCCGCCGCCGGCCTCAGACCGGCAGCGGTCCGCTGCTGGTGTCGCCGATGATCCGCTTGTAGGCCAGCTCGGCCGAGATCAGGCAGATCGGCATGCCGATGCCCGGGTTGGTGCTGGCGCCCACGTAGTAGAGGTTCGACAGCTTCTTGCTGATGTTGTTCGGCCGGAACGCCGTCTGCTTCATGGTGTGGGCCAGGCCCAGCGCGGAGCCGCCGTAGGCGTTGTAGTCGGCGACGAAGTCGCGGGAGGTGTAGCTCCGCTCGAAGACGATCCGCGACTCCAGGTCCGGCACGTCGAAGTCCTGGGCCAGCAGGTCCAGCGCCTTGCGCCGGTAGGTGGCGATGTCGGCGTCGGTCATCGACAGCCCCGGCGCGACGGGCACGAGGACGAACAGGTTCTCGTGGCCCTCGGGCGCCATCGTCGGGTCGGTCCGGCTCGGCGCGCAGACGTAGTAGGAGGGGTCGTCGGGCCAGGCCGGGTCGTCGAAGATCTGCCCGAAGCTGCGCTTCCAGTCCTGCCCGAAGGCCAGGTTGTGGTGCGTCAGGCTCGGCACCCGCCCCTCCAACCCCAGGTAGAGGATGAAGGCGCTCGGCGCCAGCGTCTTCTTCGCCCAGTAGCGAGCCGGGTAGGTCCGCGCCCCCTTGGGCAGCAACTCGGTCTCGGTGTGGGCCATGTCGGCGTTGGAGATCACCAGGTCGGCGCGGAGCTCCTCCCCCGACGCCAGCCGGACGCCGGACGCCCGCCCGCCGTCGGTGAGGATCTGCGCCACCGGCGCCTCGGTCCGGTACGTGACGCCGTGCCGGGTGCCGATCGCCTCCAGGGCCCGGATGATCGAGTAGATGCCGCCCCGGGGGTAGAACACGCCCATGTTGAAGTCGATGTGGCTCATGATGTTGTAGAGCGCCGGGGTGTTGTACGGCGAGGAGCCGAGGAAGACCAGCTGGTACTCGAGGATCTTCTGCACCGCGTCGGTGGAGAAGCTCCGGCTGATGTACTTGTGCATGTTCTCGAACACGTGCAGCTGCCGGCCCTGCACCGCGGTCTTGCGGTCGACGAAGTCGAAGAAGCTGTCGTGGTTGCGGTACATGAACTGGTCGATGGCGATGGCGTACTGCTCCGCCGAGCTGTCCAGGTAGGTCCGCAGCGCCTGGCCGCTGCCCGGCTCCAACCGCTCGAAGGTCTCGACGTCGCGGTCGAGGTCGGAGTACATGTCGACCTCGAGGTCGCTCCCGCGGAAGGCGATCCGGTACGAGGGGTCGAGCCGCTGCAGGTCCAGGTGGTCCTCGACGCGCTCGCCGAGCAGGGCGAAGAAGTGCTCGAAGACGTCCGGCATCAGGTACCACGACGGTCCCATGTCGAAGCGGAAGCCGTCGGCCTCGAAGTAGTTGGCCCGCCCGCCGAGCAGCGCGTTCTTCTCCAGCACGGTCACCTCGAACCCGCGCCTGCCCAGCAGGGCCGCACTGCCCAGCCCCCCGATGCCGCCGCCGATGACCAGTGCTGTGCTCACGGGGCGCGACGATAGCCGGGCGACAAAGCCACGGTGGTCACGACACCGACGGCCACCGCGAGCCACTGGCCGCTCCAGGCGTTGACCGCGGTCCAGAACACCAGCACCAGCCACAGGTTGCGCGCGAACAGCCCGGGCAGCGGGCGGGGCAGCCGGCGCAGGGCCAGCACGGCGAGGCCGCCGGAGACCACCCAACCGAGGAAGTTCACCAGGGGCACGCCGTAGTAGCGGCCCGGGTCGTCCCAGGCCCAGAAGCCGAGGCTGACCGCGGCCGGGTCCAGCACGAGGTCGCAGACGACGACGAGCACGACCGCCTGCCACGCCCGCCGGGTGAAGGCGAGGCTGCCGAGCAGCAGCGGCGTCCAGGCCAGCAGCACCGTCGGTGGCGCCAGCCCGAACATCGGCGGCCCCAGCACCCCGCTGTAGGAGAACCGGCCGTACGGCACCCCGGTGGCGACGGCGACCGACTCGAAGACCAGCGCGTAGAGCCCCAGCCCGAGCAGCAGCGCGGCGCCCCGCCCGGCCCCCAGCCAGCGCAGCGCGCCGACGATCACCGGCGCCGAGAACAGCAGGATCGCGCACGCGGAGACCCACCACCAGCGGGGCTCCAGGGGCGCTCGGACCAGCCCCCCGGCCGCGGCCACCAGCAGGGCGGCCAGCAGCCAGCGATGACGCCGGAAGGCCTTGTCCACGCGGCCTAGCATGGCGGTCGATGCGTCACCTGCTCCGGGTGTCTCGGCCCCGGTTCTGGATCTACCTGCTCGGGCCGTACATGGTGGCCCTCGCGGCGACGTCGCTGCGCCCGCCCGTCGAGGTGTGGCTGCTGGGGCTGTACCTGACGCTGCCGGCCAACCTGCTGATCTACGGCGTCAACGACCTGTTCGACGTCGAGACCGACCGGCTGAACCCCAAGAAGCGCGACTACGAGAACCTGCTGCAGACGGCGCAGCGCCGCAGCCTCGTCATCGCGATCCTGGTGCTGAACGTGCCGTTCCTCGCCCTGGTGCCGTTCCTGCCGAACGCCTGGCCGTGGCTGCTGCTCTTCCTGGTCACCGGGATCGGCTACTCGGTGCCGCCGCTGCGGGCCAAGGGCCGGCCCGTCGTCGACGCGGCCTTCAACATCCTCTACGTCGCACCCGGACTCGCCGCCTACGCCACCGTCAGCGGCAGCCAGCCGCCGCTGCCCGTGCTGGTCGCGGCGCTGCTGTGGTGCATGGCCATGCACGCCTACTCCGCCGTCCCCGACATCGCCGCCGACCTGGACGCCGGCGTGGCCACGGTCGCCACCTACTTCGGCCGGGTCCGCACCCTGCTGCTGTGCGGCCTGGCCTACGCGCTGGCGGCTCTGCTGGCCTTCCCCTCGGTCGGCGCCTTCGCCGTGCTGGGCGGGCTGGCCTACCTGGTGATGATCGCGCTGTCGCTGCGCAGCCGCGGACCCGAGCAGCTGTTCGCGCTCTACCGCCGCTTCCCCGTGCTCAACACCGCCCTGGGCGGGACGCTGTTCGTGCTGACCGGGGTGCAGCAGTCGACCTGGCCCTTCGACTGACGCGTTGTCCGACCTACGACGTCCTCAGCGTCGCCTGACGAACACCGCCGGAACCACCGTCGCGGTGACGACCTGGAGGATCAGCCCTTCGTCGAGAAGGCGGCGTCGAAGGCGGCGACCGGTGGCGTGATGGCGTTCAGCCGACGGATGAAGTCGAGCGCTTCCGGAGCGCCGGCCAGCCGGTCCATGCCCGCATCCTCCCACTCGATCGAGATCGGACCGTCGTAGCCGAGGTGGTTGAGCGTCCGCAGAACATCCTCCCAGCGGACGTCGCCGTGGCCGGTGGAGATGAAGTCCCAGCCGCGCCGGGGGTCGGCCCAGGGCAGGTGCGACCCCAGCCGGCCATTGCGGCCGTTGGTCATCCGGAGCTTCGTGTCCTTGCAGTCGACGTGGTAGATCCGGTCCGCGAAGTCGGTCAAAAAGGCGACCTCGTCGATCTGCTGCCAGACCATGTGCGACGGGTCGTAGTTGAGGCCGAAGCCGGGGCGTCGCCCGATCGCGTCCAGCGTGGCGACCGTCGTCCAGTAGTCGTAGGCGATCTCGGACGGGTGGACCTCGTGGGCGAATCTCACCCCCACCTCGTCGAAGACGTCGATGATCGGGTTCCAGCGCTCGGCGAACTCGCGGTAGCCCGCTTGGATGACCTCGTCGCTGACCGGGGGGAACATGGCGAGGTAGTGCCAGATGGGCGAGCCGGTGAAGCCGATCACCACGTCCACACCGAACGCCGCGGCCGCTCGGGCGGTGGTCTTCATCTCTTCTGCGGCTCGTTGCCGCACACCCTCGGGGTCGCCGTCCCCCCAGACCCTGGGGTGGACGATGTTCTGGTGACGGTCGTCGATGATCGCGTCGCAGACCGCCTGCCCGTTCAGATGGTTCGAGATGGCCCAGCAGCCGAGCCCGTGCGAGGCCAGGATGTCGCGTCGCTCCTGCACGTAGGACTCGTCTTCGGCAGCCCGGACGACGTCGAAGTGGTCACCCCAGGTGGCGATCTCGACACCGTCGTACCCCCATTCGGAGGCCAGGCGGCAGACCTCGGTGAAGGGAAGGTCGGCCCACTGCCCGGTGAACAGGGTGACCGGGCGCGCCTGCTTCGGCGTGGCCTCTCCCGTGGCTTCTCTCATCGTGGAGCTTCTCCTATCGGCATGGGGACGGGTGTCTGATCAATCGGGTTCACGGACGGGCCGTTCAGGGACGCTGCGGAAGCATGGGCGCGACGCGGCAGGCTGCACTGGCCAGGTCCAGAGCCTCTCAGGCCGTCAGCTGTCCCGCTCGCCGGCCTCGAGCAACGCCTTGAGCTGCGCCAGGTCCTTCGTGGTGGCACGCCTCACTGCACGTTGTAGAAGGGGGGCCGCGAGTCGGGAGAAGCCCGATGGGTCTCCCCGATTCCGCAGCGTCATCCTGGTCGCCCCCTCCCCGGCCGGTTCCCAGGTGTAGGTGGTTTCCATCGGGAACGGACCGTCAGCGGTGCGCATCACCAGTCGGCGCTCGGGCACGAGCTCGACTACTTCGTAGGTATAAGCCAGACGCCTCCCGAGCAGCTGAGCGACGAAATCCATCCTCGAACCGACGGCGACAGGCGGCGAGGTCTGCCAGTTCACTGACGTGATGTTGGCATACCACTTGATCGCGTTCGTGGGGTCGCCCGCGAACGCGGCGACCGCCGCGGGCGGTTGCCGGATCGTTGCCTCCACCTCGACGTCAACACCCATAGTGGACATCCTCGCGCGTCGAGGATCGGGGGGCAGCATCTTCGCCGAAGAGGCCAGCTCGCCGCGCGCGACACCATCGTGAGACCGCCGCGGTGCAACTACTCCTCAGGTGTTCCAGACCTCCCAGCGTGCTCACTCCATGTTGCGCCGCGGTGCGCCCTCACCTTCCTGGTTGGGTGCGACGACCCCGCCGGTCCGGTTGCGCGTGAGCCAACCTTGATATCAGCGCAACAGTCGATGTCGAAGCGGTGCATCGCCCGACCGATCCCGTCCAACAGCGTCTGCCCGAAGTCGCTGTCAGCAGTGACGATTCGGGTGCCCGGATCGGCGGGTCGATGCATCGCGGAAGGTGTCAGTTTGTCGGTCGGGGGGGGGGGGGGGCGACACCGTGAGAAGTGGCCCCGACGGGATTCGACCCCCCTCGCGCTACCGCGCCATGGGACGGCTTATCGGCGGCCTCGGGCATCGTCGGCACTGATCAGTACCCAGGCCATTGATCAGCGGGCTTCGACAACCGAGCGCTCCGGCTTGGCTTCAACGCCGGCCATCCGGTCGATGGAGAACCGACCCGGTCCCATGAACAACAAGGCAAGCAGACCCGCGAGCAAGGCGATGTCGACCTCGGCCCCTGGCATGGGAGCGCCCATGGGAGCGATGATCCCGACCTTGACCTTCACGAGCAGGATGGCCCCGACCATGGTGGCAATCAAGGGAAGGGTCGCCAGCCGGGTCAGCAGCCCGACGATGATCAGCAGTCCGCCGACGAGCTCGGCGACGGTGACGAGCCAGGCGAGAATCACGGGCGCTCCGACGCCGAGTCCGCTCAGCATCGAGGAGAACTGGACGGGTCCGTTGGTCAGCTTGCTCAAGCCGTGGACCGCGAAGACGAGGCCGACACCCAATCGCAGCACCAGCGGTGCGAGGCCCTGGAGGTGGTCGAGGAACGGAAGGCTGAGCGTGCGCATGAGGACTCCTGTTGGCTCGGCTGTCGTGCGGGCGGTCCCGAAGGAACCGTCAGCAGAGAAACCCTGGTGGGATGCCTGATCCTTCCCGGCTGCTAGGAGAGCAACGGTTCGTGAGATCTGCCCGGCGAGGTCCGCCGCGGCGATACAGCGTGGTCGTGAACGGTCGCAGACGGTACTCGCGGGGGTCAACCGGCCGCGGCGCGGCTCGACGGCGTCGAAGCGACGGGAGAGGGCGTTCGGAACCAGATGACGCCCTGCACGGCGGCGCACGCGGCGCCGCCAGGGCGACCGCTTCCAGTCGACCATGCCGCCCCGGGCGAAGCTCGCTCCGGCGACCAGCGACGACGGGCAGAGCCCAGCTGGTCAGGCGTTGACCGCCCGCGGCGATCCGACTCGGTTCGTGGTGCAGGGTGAACCAGGTCCGTACGGCGGTGTTCGGCGAGGAAGTCTCCGTGTCGATCCGAAAGTGGTCGTCCTCTGCGCTGCCACCGGGCGAGCGCTCCGTTCGGCGACGTCGCTCAACACGCGCAAGTCACGGGCGATCCACGCGCCGAGGCGGGCTTTCACCGTGCGCCGATGCAGTTGGCCGCGGGCCGACCGGTGATGACGTCCTCGCCCAACCCAGGGTGCGGCGCTCTTCCAGCAGGCCGTAGGTGGCTGGTCGTCATCGAGCCAGCTGATCGGTCACCCACAGCCGTCCGCGTGCTGGGGCGCGAGCGATGAAGAGCCGTGCAGCACCGAAAGCTCGTCACGACGGCTGCCGGATGACTGCGGGCCTGCTCGACGGAGCGCGATGCAGCGGCCAGCAGGAACAACATCCATGCCTGAGGAGTCAGGCCACCGCGTCGGCAGGTCACCGAGAAGTCGGTCGGTTGCGGCCCGGCTCGAGCCAGGACCTGGTACGGACCGTCACCGGACGTGGGGTCATCCGCGAGCACCGTGAGCCGAAGCAGGCGCCGGAGTTCTTCGTTCTCGCTCGGCGTCGAGCACGCTGTTCGCGAGGTACGCACGCGGGGATCAACCGACCGGTGTCGGGGTGAGCCATCGTGTAAGTGCAGGCCTGCAGTCGTTCCTGGGTGGTCCGGACGGACGGGTCGGCCGCCTCGACGCCCTCCTCCATCAGGGCCCACGCTGGCGCGACGACGTCGGCGTCCATGAACGCGTGCACGACGAAGGTCAAAGGCTTGACCCGTCTCCTTGCCAGGGCAGCGGCCAGAACTCGACGTCCGCCGAGGCGGGAGACCAGCTGCCGTCCGTACGCGCTCACGACCGGGATGCCAGCCGGATGCTCGCACGATGGACCGCAACAACTTGGCGCCGACCAGCCAGCGGGGCGTGTGGAGGAAATCGATACCTGCCAGGTGACGGTAGAACCAGTCGCGGGCTGCGACGTCGTCTGCTTCCGTCGGCATCGAGCAGCGGGTCGCCAGTCGCTCGTGGACCCTGAGACCGAACGCGCGTCCTGTTGCAACGGGGGTGGCCGAACTCCTCCGCCTGCCAAGGGGCGGTCCGGCACGAGACCCTGCTCGACCTGCTGCCAGACCTCGTCCATCTCCGACCTCGTCGACGCCGTCCCTCCTTCGCCGGTCGTCGCCAACGACCTCGCCGCAGGCTGGAACGACATCCTGGAGTAGCCCATGGCCGGGACTACTGCGACCAGATCGGTCGACCTCATCGACGTTCTCGGTCGTCACCGTCATCGTGTGAGCACAGATCCGAACGCACACCGTACTCGCGCGTTCCGACGCTCGAACATGGCGGCGAAGGCGACGCGGTACGGGTTCAGCTCGGCCTCAGAGCGCGGTCTGGGGATTCCCCGGCGCCCGCGCATCAGGGAGTCGACATGAGCGGCGAAACTCACTCGCCTGAGCCGCGGTCGACCGTCTCCCCCGAGCACGACCCCGCGCAGATACGCCTCGTCGAAATCCCCGTGCGTCATCGACATCGGCTCACGGCCATGCGCGCGCATCGCGAGCAGCGTGGCTGCGTGGGCGTCAGGACTGAGCAGCGACACCTCGCCGCCGATGAGCTGGGCGTGAGCGATCGGGCCACGCTCTCGCTGGAACAGCGCCATCTGGCGGGTCACCTCCGCCACCGTGTGGTCACCGTCGGTTCTCACTTTGTTGGCGTCCTTGGAGTGATAACACGGTGAACAGGTCAGGTTGCACTTCGGGAAGACCCCGTGGGTGCCCTCACAGCCCACCCCGTGTCGACCTAGCGACTGCGCAGGTGTGCGAACACTCTCAGGCAGCGCGTCCCACCGCTGGTGCAATGCCCTCGTCGTGCGTGGATCCGCCGGTCGGGTAGCCCGTTCCAGCCGACTGAGAACGGTGCGGACGCTCATCAGCGTTCCTCTCTGCTTCGGGGACGACGGACTCCGCGATTCCGGGGTCGCAGCTCTGCGCGGGGTCAGCCTCATTATCCAGTGGGTGCGTTCTTACCGGGCCACCGATCGCCTCGGCGGTCGACAGGCCGGAAAAACGGGGCGGCTGACCATCCTGCGCGGTTCAACCCCAACTACACGGCCGCCAGCGACCGGGAACCGTCGGCGACGGGGAAGTCATACGAGGCGCCAGACCGACCTTCGGGGAAAGCACTAGTTTCCATGCCGCACCAGGGTCCGGTCCGGATCGTGCGGGTCTCCCGAGGGCCGGGCACTCACCAACGGCTTCATCTTGCCCGCACCACCTTCCGCAAGATGGTCAGTCGTGGGACCGCAGATGCACGCGAGTTCGCCGAGGTGGGTCGCGGCAAGATCACCATCAACGACCAGGACAGGGTGCGACACGTCGCAGCCTCTTCAGAACCGGATCCGTCAGCGGTACGCCGGGTTCGGGTGCTCCGGATCCGACAGGACGCAGTTCGTCGTGACGTTGCCGTGGGCGGGCACTCCCCCGTCGTCTGGGAGCCGCCGAGCGCCGTGGAGCATGCTCCAGGCGGCCGAGACCGCGTTGTGTGTGGTCCAGTTGTTGTGCGCCCCCCGCTCGTCATCGAGGTTCGACGGTCCGGCCCGCCTTGCCCTTCCAGTAGGCGTCGACCTGTGACGGAATCGTGAAGTCGCCGTGGCGCAGCGCGTAGAGCACCTGCGCCGCACAGTGCTTGCCCCTTCCTCGATGCCCGTGAACACGACGCCGCCGACCTTGCCGACTTAGCTCCACTGCCCGGCGGCGTTCAGGTCCGCCGACCAGCCACAGCGCCGCTCGATCGCCAGTCGGGTCAGTGATGACTGCTCCCCCAACCAGATCGAGGTGGTGACGACGACGATCTCGGCCGGCACGACGAGGCCGACGGCGCCACGGGGGGGCGGGGGCACAGATTGAGCACGTTCCTGCGCAGCCTGACGTCACGACCTGGTCTCCTCCATGGGCAGCCGCGCCTCGTGCAGGCTGCCATGGAAATCGGGCGGCGGGCCCTCGGCGTTCCCGACGGGTGCCCCTTGGCGCACCGCCCACTGCGGCCGCCCGCTGTCGGGCGGCATCACCCAGACCCGGCTGCCCGGACGGACGTGTTCACCGATCGGGAGCTCGACCTCCAACGGTGAGCCGTCGTCGCCCACGACGGAGACGACGACCCGGGTGCCCGTGGGGCGGCTCCGGACGACGCGGGCTCCGAGGCCGGCCGCGGTGGTGCGGCCACCGGCGAGCTCGAGGCGCAGCGACTCGCGGCGGACCAAGAGCACGGCGGGCCCCTCCCCCGCTGCTCCCACTGCTACCGGCACGCGACCCCACGAGGAGTGGTGCACCCCGTCGCGGACCGTGCCCGCGACCTCGGCGAAGCCGCCGAGCAGCCGGGCGACGGCCACGCTGGCTGGCCGCTGGTAGATCTCGGCCATCGGGGCGTGCTGGTGCACGCCCCCCTCGATCAGCACGACGGTCGACTCGGCGAGTGCCGCTTCGTCGAGGTCGTGGGTGACCATGAGGATCGTCGGAGCCAGCGCGGCGCGCACCTCGATGAGGAGGTCGTGCATCGAGGCCCGCAGCTCACGGTCCAAGGAGCTGAAGGGTTCGTCGAGGAGCAAAGCTCCGCGTTCGGCGGCCAGTGCTCGGGCGAGCGCCACCCGTTGCTGCTGCCCGCCGGACAGCGACGAGACGTCACGGGAGTCGAGCCCCTCGAGGTGGACCAGGCGCAGGTAGCGCTGCGCACAGCGTCGGGCCTCCCGGCGTCGCGCGCCGGCCAGCCGGGGGGCGAAGCCCACGTTGCCGGCTACGTCGAGATGGTCGAAAAGCAGCGGCTCCTGGAACATGACCGTCAGGTTGCGCCGCTCCGTGGGTTCGTCCGCGACGTCTCGGCCGCTCACCAGCACCCGGCCCGAGGTGGCGCGCCGCAGCCCGGCAGCCACGCGGAGCAGCGTGCTCTTCCCCGACCCCGAGGGCCCGACCACCGAGACCATCGCGCCGTCCGCCACCGTGAGGGACGCACCCCGCAGAGCAGGAGTCTCCGCGTCCTGATAGCGGTACCACACGTCCCTGATCTCCAGCGTGCTCATCAGCGCATCCTCTCCTGCTCGGGCATCGTCTCTACAAGGCCATCGGCCGCCGAGGTGTGGTCGCCGCTGCGGGCCCTGAGGCCGCCCGCGAGCGTCACCAGGACCACCGGAGGCAGCAGGGTCGCCAGGGCCAGCACGGCAACGGTCGAGTCGTTGCCCGACCCCGAAGCCGCGGCTCCAAGCAGGACCGGGGCGGTCACGAGCTGCCCACCGCCCACCAGCAGCGTGACGACGTAGTCGCTCCACCCGACGAGAAAGGCCAGCAGCGCTGCTACCAGGATGCTGCTGCGCACTGCGGGCAGCACCACGCGCCGGCTGGCCTGCTGCGGTGTCGCTCCCAGAGCGCGCGCTTGCGCCTCCAGCTCGGGGGAGATCCGTGCGAACCCGGTCGCGGTCGTGTAGGCCGTGTAGGGGATCGCCGCCACGGCCAGGAGCAGCACCACCGAAAGGAGCTCCGGCAGCCCCATGCGGATCAGAATGACGTCGAGACCCATAGCCACTGCGAGGGGCGGCAGGGCGAGCGGGACCAGAAGTACGGCAACGACCAGGCGCGGGCGTCTGCTGAGTCGCCACCCGAGCACCCGCCCGGTCATCACTCCCAGCGGCGTCGCCACGACAGCAACGGCGAGACCGAGCGCGAGTGAACGTAACAGCGCGAGCGGCGCTCCGGCGGAGGAGGCCGCCCGCCATCCCGACACCCCCCAATTCCCGGGAAGCAGGTCGGGGAACCTCCAGCGCTCCGCTCCCGACCACACCAGCACCGGCGCCAGCGGGACGACCAGCCAGAGCAGCGCCAGCACTAGACCTGCGACCCGTGTCGGCCGTCTCATGGGGCATGTCCGGCTGCCAGGGACCGCAGCCGCGGCAGCGCCGCGAGCGCGGGCGCCGCGACGCACAGGGAGAGGATGGAGCCGGTCACCGCGGCGGCTGCGGCGGCCGGTCGGTCGGTGAGCTCGATGGAGCCGAAGAGCCGGAAGGCCAGCACCGGCAGGGGTTCGGGGGCTGCGCGTCCCAGCAACCAGGCCACCTCGTAGGAGCCGATGGCGTAGACGAGCGTGACCATCGAGGCCGCGCCGACCGCGGGCGCGGCGGTGGGCACCAGGACCCGGAGGGCTCGCTGCACGGGCCGGGCTCCCAGGCCCGCCGCGACTTCCATCCGCAGCCGGTGGCCGGGCGCAACCGCAGCCAGCATGACGAGGGCGACGAACGCCGATTCCTTCCACGCCAGCTCCAGGACGGTCGCCATCGGCCACCGCCCGCCGACGAGTGCCGGCCAGGTGTCGCCGCTGGTCGGTGTCGCGAGCCGGGCAGCCAGTCCCCCATCACCCAGCAGCAATGCCACCGACGTCGCGCCGACCAGGTGCGGGACGGCCAGCACCGCGAGGCACACCACGCGCACGACCGCAGCTGTCCGGCCACCTCCGAGCATCAGGGTGGCGAGGAGGAAGCCGCTTAGTGCTGCCAGCACCGTCGCCGGCACCGCGATCAGCAGCGACTCCCCGATCCCAGCGACGAGGTCAGGCGCGGCGGCCCGCCATCCGTCGAAGCTCGGCGTGGGCCGGCCGTACAACGGCATCAACCCGACCGAGGTGGCAACCGCCGCCGCCATCCCGATGCCGGCGACGACGGTGATGGCCACGATCCCGGGCAGGGCGCCTGTCACCCGCCGCCTCGTCATTGACGCCCGAGGACCTCGCGTCGCCAACCCTCGTCGAGCGGCGTCACCCACGTCGAGGAGAGCTCGGGCTGGGCGTTCTCGGACAGCACGTCGTAGGCCGGAACCACCGGAGAACCCGGCAACCGGTCGAACGCGCGGGCCGCCTCGCGGCCGAGCAGCTTCTCGTCGAGGACCGTGAACTGGCCCCACACGCGGGGGTCGGCCTTCGCCACTTGCTGCTCGGGCGCCAGTGCGAGGTCGGCGACCACCATCGCACCTGCCTGGTCCGGCGAGCTGGCGGGGATCGCGAGGAAGCTGGCGTTGCCGATCGTCCCGTCGGTGACGCTGAGCACGCGGGTGGTCGACGGGAAGGTGCCGTCCTCGACCAGCTCGGTCAAGGTGGCGGGCCCGTAGGTCATGGTGAAGTCGACCTGCCCGTCGGTGAACAGCCGGTCCAGCGCGACCTGATCTCGGCGACAGGCGCTTCCCCTACGCCACAGCGTCGGCGCCAGGTCGCCAAGTCGCTTCCACAGCGTGGGCGTCAGCTCGTCGTACGTCCCCACGTCGAAGCTCGCCGGCACGGCGTCCGCGCCCCCGGACAGCGCGTAGAGGGCCTGGCGGACGAAGACCGAACCGGTGAAGTCCGGAGGAGCGGGATAGGTGAAGCGTCCTGGGTGGGCCTCGGCCCAGTCGAGCAGCCCGGCAACGGTGGTGGGAGGGTCTGGGACCCGGGCGGAGTCGTAGGCGAAGGTGAACTGCGCCTTGTGCCAGGGCGACTCGCACCCCGCGACGGGCACCCCGAAGTCCTCGCCCACCAGAGGATCCTGGTCGCCGACGTACTGCATGTTGGGCAGGTCGTCGGACCAGTCGCACAACCAGGCTCCAGCCTCTTTCCCGGTGGCGAAGTTGTCGCCGTTGACCCAGACCAGGTCAACCGACCCGTCGTCGTCGCCAGCGGCCCGTTCGGCGAGCAGTCGTCGCATCGCGTCCTTCGTGTCCGCGACCGGGACCCGCCGCAGCGTGACTTCGAGGTCGGCTGCCGCCGGGGCCAGGATGTTGTCGACGTAGGCGTTGCCACGGTGGTCACCGCCGTACATCCACAGGTCGACCGTCTGGCCCTCGGCCTCGGCCAGCACCTCGGCCCACGGTCGTTTGGTCGATGCCGCGAGGCTCTCGGCTGCTGGAGCCGAGCAGGCAGTGACGAGCAGGGCCGCGGCCAGCGCGGTCGCTGCCAGCGGACGGTGTCGGGCTCTCACGGCGACGGTGTCTCCTCAGGAGTTGGGCTTGTGCAAGGTCGAGCCCTGTTTACCGGGAACACGTTGAGGGGGCCTACGGACTTCCCTCCGTGTGAAGCCGACGCGAGAACCGAGCCGGACCAGGGCGTGGGCACGACTGGGGGCCATGGCGACCCTCCTGCTCGCGGTCTTCCTCGTCGGGCAGCTCCGTGGATGGGACGACGTCCGACTGCTGCGTATGCGAGTGGACTCAGCGGGCCCCTGGGGTGCCGCCGTCTTCGTCGCCGGCTACGCCGTGCTGTGCCTGCTGCCGGCACCCAAGGCGCTCCTCACCGCACTGGGTGGGTTGCTGTTCGGGATGTGGCTCGGGGCCCTCCTGTCCTGGACCGCTGCGCTCGCTGGCGCTGCCGCTGCCTTCGGGCTCGGTCGGGCTCTGGGACGCGATGCGGTCGACCGGCTGACCGGCGGTCGCGTGGAGCGAGCCGATCAACTGCTGGCCCACCATGGATTCGGCGCTGTCATCGCGGCGCGGCTGACGCCGGTGCTGCCGTTCACTGTCATCAACTACGCAGCGGCCTGACCGGTGTGCGGTGGGTGCACTACGCGCTCGGGTCGGCCCTCGGCATGGTCCCGGGCAGCCTGGCCTACTCCGCACTTGGCGCCTCGGGCGCCGATCCGTGGGGGATCGTCGTCGGGGTCGCCGTCCTCGTCGCCTTGGTCGTACTCGCATCTCGTCACGCTGCTCGTCACAAACCGTCGACGGGCCGTCAGCACGCAGAGAGCCTGATGCTGATGCGTGCTCCCGCCTCTCCCCCTCTCCCCTTCTCCCCCCCGTTGCTCCGTCCCCCCCCTCTGCATGTTCGTTTGTTCCCTCTGCGCCCCCTGCGTCGTCCCTCATCCGAAGGCGCGGACAGCGACTCCTGCACCACGTCCTCGGCGTCGGCGGCACTCCCGGTGATGCTCCGCGCCACCCGGAGCATCACCTCGATCTCCGGCTCCACGACCTCGGCGAAGGCACGGCGGCGCGCGGCGTCCTCGGGGGTGCTCGCCTCGCTCATGCCATCGGAACCCCGCGACGACCTGAATCTGTTCCGTAGGCGAGACGGACCCCGGAGGTCGGAACGAAGCGCAGGCGGATGTGTCGCTCGGGGAGCCTCGCACGGCCGTCACAGCGCGAGCTGCCAGGACGGCGCGCGGGCCGGCGCTTGGTCGGCACCGGCCCTCGCACGGGTGCTCCACTCCTCAGATCGCTGGCGCCTGGGGCACGTCCAGCTCGGTGTGAACGTGGTCGTTAAGTAGTTGGTCAGCAGGTTCAGCGTGACGTGTGCCGAGAGCTCGGTCAGCTGCTCCACGCTCCAACCCGCGCTCAGCGCGGCCTGCCACGCGGCGTCGCTCGTGTTCCCGACGTTCGCGGTGTACTCGCGCGCCAGGTTGAGCAGCGCGTCGAGGGCGGGGTCGAAGTCAGCCTCTCCGCGTCGGATGGCGATCATCTCGTCGTCGCCGAGTCCACCGCCTTGCCGCCGCCGGTATGGCCGACTGGCAGTAGGTGCACTCGTCCTGGTTGCCGACCGCGAGAGCGATCGCCTCGCGAACACGAGCGTCCAGCAACGCATGCTCGCGGATGACGTCCTGCAAGGCGACGTAGGAGTGCAGGACGGCGGGTGAGTGCGCCATCTCGCCGTGGATGTTGAGCACCTTGCCGTACTTCGCCTCGAGCTGCTTGAGCGCATCGCGGCTGGCCTCGGGTGCGGTGACCGTGGTGCGGACGGGATGCGGGGCATATCTCCTCCGGGAGGATCGGGGATCGGCGGTCCTCGATGGAACCCGGTCTCGACGGGGCACTCTTCCGGGCGACGGTGTGGACGGCGTCACACACCTTCGTCGGCCCGGCGGGAAGCGCACGGGTCCCTCACCGGGTTCCGTGATCACCCAGTCGCCAAGCCAGTCGCGAGGTCATCATGAAGGCAGTGCGGAACGGCGTCCCGAACGCCGACTTCCAGGCCAGCTCCGTCCGCGAGGACCTCCTGCGCCCATCGTCCGAGCGAACGTCACGCGGGTGGAAGGGCAATTCCTCCTCCTCGCTCGACGTCGACGGACGGTCAATGAGGACGCGGCGTGGTTCTACCCTGACCCCAGTTCAGCGGCCGAGCAGAGCAGCGGCCCGGTGGCCTTCCGGCGGGGCGTCGAGGTGGCCAGCTGATATCGGTGCCATACCTCGACCCGGCGCCTGGCTGGACTGGTCGCCGCCCTCGTTCTGGTCGGCTCGGGATGCGGCACCGGGCGTGAGACCTCGTCCGGCAACGACACGTCGACGAACACGTCGACGAACTCCACGCCAGCAGTGCTCGACTTCACCTCCCAGACGGTCGACGGCGAACGCTTCGACGGCACGACACTGGTAGGGAAGCCGACCGTCTTCTGGTTCTGGGCCCCGTGGTGTTCCACCTGCCGCGCCCAGATCTCCGGCGTCGGTGAGCTCGCTGCGACCCACCGCGGCGAGGTCAACGTCGTGGGCGTGGGATCGCTGGACGAGCAGGAGGCCATCGAGGGGTTCGCCGCAGAGGTGTCCCCCGACGTCACGCTGCTCGCCGATCCGGGCGGCGCTGTGCGGCGTCAGCTCGGTGTGACCGCGCAGAGCACCTACCTGGTGCTCGATGAGGCCGGGACGCAGCGGGCATCCGGCTACCTCGACGACGCAGAGCTGGCCGCCCTCGTCGAGGACCTCGCGGGCTGATGTCCGAGGGGCTGCTCGTCCTCGCCGTCGGCGCCGGCATGCTCGCCGCCGTGAGCCCGTGCGGCTTCGCCCTGCTGCCCGCGTACGTCGCGCTCCTGCTGGCCGGGAGCGGTCGCTCTCCCGGCCGGCCGCCGCGGGGCGCGCCGCCACGTTGAGCATGGCGATGACCGCCGGGTTTGCGGGGGTGTTCGTCGTCTTCGGCCTGTTCATCTTGCCGGTCGCGGGTCAGCTGCAACGCCAACTGCCCTGGTTCGCCGTTGTGCTGGGGGTGATGCTCGCCCTCATGGGGGTCTGGCTGGCGGCTGGTCGAGCCCTCTCACTTCCGCGCCTGGGCCGGTGGGGACGCGCCACCGGACCCCGACCGCTGACACGGTCGTTCTGGTCGATGGCCGGCTTCGGCGCCAGCTATGCGGTGGCCTCCATCTCGTGCACGATTGCGCCTTTCCTCGCCGTCGTCGTCGGCGGGTTCCGCGGCGGCTCCGTCCTCGAAGGGCTGACGCTCTTCGTGGCGTACGCGACGGGGATGGGCTTGGTGGTGGGGACGCTTGCCGTGGCGACGGTCTTCGCCTCGCCCGCGACCATTGGTCGCCTTCGGGAGGCCGGCCGTTGGGCGCCGCGGGCGGCCGGCGTGCTGCTCGCGGCAGCCGGTGCGTACGTCGCGTACCACGGCTGGTGGGAGCTACGGGTCCTCGCCGGCGGGAACCCAGAGGATCCCGTCATCGAGGCGGCCGCTCGCCTCCAGCAGGAGCTCGCGGGCCTCGTGGCCTTCATCGGCCCCCTTGGTTGGCTGATGGCCGGGCTGTTGCTCCTCCTCACGGTGCTGACCACACGGCGGGCCCGCCACGGCCGCCGGGAACCAGCGAGGGGCGAACGGGCGTCACGATGAGCATCCTTCGACGTCTGGCCGCGGCCGGGGCGGTGGCGATCGTGCTGGGCGCCTGCTCGTTCGACGACCGGGTGGACCGCGACGAGCCACGGGCAGCGTCGGCCAGGGTCGAGAGCGCCGACCAACCCACCGCTGCCCGCAAGGCGGTGACGTCCGCGCTCGACGAGCCGGCGCACCCCGGCTTCCCCGATCCACTGATCAACCTCGACGACCTGCTGCCGGGCGGACCGCCACCGGACGGTATCCCGTCCATTGACGACCCCCGGTTCCAGCCGGTCGACGAGGTGGACTGGCTCGACGACGACGAGCCCGTGCTCTCGCTGACGATCGGCGGGCAGACCAAGGCCTACCCGATCCGGATCATGATGTGGCACGAGATCGTCAACGACCAGCTCGCCGGCATCCCGGTCGCGGTGACCTACTGCCCGCTGTGCAACTCCGGCGTCGCCTTCGAACGCACTCTCTCCGGCCAGAGAACCACCTTCGGGGTCTCCGGGAAGCTGTACGCAGACAACCTGGTGATGTACGACCGGCTTACCGAGTCCCTGTGGCCCCAGCTCACCGGCCAGGCATCCGTCGGCACGCTGACCGGGGCGCGGCTGAAAGCCATCCCCATGGGCGCGGTCGGTTGGCGGCAGTTCCGCGACGAGCACCCCGACGCCCGTGTCCTCTCCAGGTCGACGGGACACGACCGCGAGTACCTCGCCAACCCCTACGTCGGCTACGACGACCCCAACTCCGAGCCCCTGTTCGCGCTCCCGACCGACCCGGACTCTCGCCTGCCCGTCAAGGCACGTGTGGTCGGCGTCGGGCGGGGTGACGACGCCGTCGCCATCCACCGGGACCGACTCGCGGACCGAGGTGTCCAGCACGTGGAGGTGGGTCCCGGTCGTGTGGCGCTCTGGCACGCGCCCGGTCAGGTCTCGGCCCTGGACACCCCGCTGATCCCGGACGGCGCAGAGATCGGGTCGGTCGCCGCCTTCGTCGCCGGCGTCGAGGGAAGGGCACTGGACTTCACACGAGCGGCGGACGGGACGTTCCGTGACCAGCAGACCGGTACGGTGTGGAACCTCTTCGGTCGCGCCATCAGCGGGCCTCTCGCCGGACAACGGCTCACCCCTGTGGAGCACCTCGACACATTCTGGTTTGTCTGGGCCGCCTTCCAGCCGGAGACGCGTCTGGTGGCGGCCTCCTGAGGGACCTGCGCTCTTCGCGGTCTCAGCTCAGCGCGTCGCCGAGCTCCACCAGCGACCGGCCTTGACTCGGGCGCCGCGAAGTACGACGGGGTAGCGACCAGACGTCCTGCCGATCCAGGCCGTGGCCGGGCTTGCTCGCCGGGCACGGTCGATGTCCCAGGGGTGCACCGCGACAAGCATTGCGTCCACCGGATCTCCACCGCACTCCAACAAGGGGTAGGCGTAACCCCGCAGGGCCGGCTTTCACAGCCCTGCTTCCTCGATCGCGAGCAGGCGCTCGAACCGGTCACGCACCAACGCTCCGCGCAGCAGGGTGTCGGCCACCGTGGCGGACCCGTTGCTCAGGGTCACCAGCCGGATCCCGAGATGACTCACTGCTCAGACGCCCTCGAAGGCATCGGGCGCACCGCGAGCTTGTCGAACCCCAGCATCTACGGCACTACTGCGGCGAACGAACGGGAGTCGCGTGACAGCATCTTCGCGCTATCGCAATAGCCGTTCGTCGGTAGTCGACCTCTCCGCCTCACGCAATAAAGTACCTGGTCAAACTCGCATTGGGGGAGTCCTTAGCTGATGGATCAGGCGTTGGGGAGCGTGAGCCGGCCGGAGTTTGCTCCCTCATACGTCCTCAGGCGGGCCCCTCATGGACGAACAATGTGCCGTCGCTATGCGGGTAGGTGCACTCCTAGCGGGAAGCACCCTGGAAGTAGCCCCGACGGGATTCGAACCCGCGCTACCGCCTTGAGAGGGCGGCGTGCTAGGCCGCTACACAACGGGGCCCCTAGCGCCGGGATCATCGCTGATCCGACCGCGGAAGCCTACCAACTCGCCGGTGATCCGACGAATCCGCAGCGTCCGCTCCGCTGGGGTACTAGGACTCGAACCTAGACTAACTGGACCAGAACCAGTCGGGCTGCCAATTACCCCATACCCCACCCCAGCGGCCTTGGCCGTCCTGCGCCGCTCGGAGCACCCCTCGCGGGGCACGAGGAGTCACATTACTGCAGGTGCGGCCCGCAGCTCAAACCGGAGCGCCGATGCTCACCGGGCCGGGCGCGTGACTGCGGTGAGGTCCACCGTGTGCCGCACCCGGAGGGCCCGGAAGGCCAGGTAGGCCAGCACCGCGAAGAGGGCGAACCCGCCCACGTCGAACAGCGCGTCGAGCCAGCCGATCTCACGGACCGCCTTGAGCGCGGCGATGCCCGTGGTCGCCCCCGCGAAGAGGTAGGCGAGGACGTTGTTGGCCACGTGGGCGGCAATCCCCGCCTCCAGTCCCCCGGTCCGCCAGACCAGGACGGCGGCCAGCAGGCCGAAGGCGAGCCGGTCGACGAACAGCGGCAGGTTCTGCGTCCCGTGCAGCAGCGCGAACACCACCGAGGAGACGACGACCCCGAACCACGGTTGGGCGACCAGGCTGCCCAGGGCCTGCATCAGGTAGCCCCGGAAGAAGATCTCCTCGGCGGCAGCCTGTAGGGGCGACGTCAGCAGGATCACGACCAGGAAGCCCCAGAAGCCGGGTTGCAGGCCGACCACCGGCCGTTCGGGCACGGCGAGCTGGGACAGCAGCAGGACCCCGTTCAGGCTCACCAGGGCGACGCCGAGGCAGACGAGGAGGTAGCGCCAGCGCAGCCCCGGACCGACCGAGAGCAGCCACCGCGGGTGCACGCGGTGGACGAACCAGATGATCACGCAGGCGATCGGGATCAGCATGGCGATCCCCAGGTTGGCCCCCAGCATGCCGACGGGCCGCTCGAAGGCGCGGGCCTGCCGGGCGTAGTCGGCGCGGACGACGTCGCCTCCGGCCAGCCCCCAGCCCAGGAGGACGACGAGCTGGCTCACGATCCCGGTCGCCAGCACGAACAGGGACAGCCCGAAGACCACCCCCAGGACCGACCGGCCCGGCTGGTAGCCGGGACCGCGGAGCACGAGCGGGTAGGGCGCGCCGTCGACCGGCAGCACCTCCGCCGGCAGGCCCCCGGATAAAGTGGGAGGACTGCCCGGGCGGTCCGGGCGGCCGGGGGTTGAGGCACTCCCCCGGGACCCCGAGCGGACCGCCGGGTTGCCGGAGCGGCCCTTGCGGGGGGGCGTGGGGGGCCCGGGCGCCTTCGCCATCCTCAGCCTGCGGACCGGCTGGCCGTCAGCGAGGCCCGGGCTGCGGCGATGCGGGTCAGCGCGGAGGTCCGGCCCAGCAGCTCGATGGACTCGAACAGGGGCGGGGAGATCCGCCGTCCCGTGATGGCGATGCGCACGGGACCGAAGGCCAGCTTCGGCTTCAGCCCCAGACCCTCCACCAGTGCGGCCCGCAGGGCGGCCTCGACCGAGGCGTGGTCGAAGGCCTCCAGCCCTTCGAGCGCCTCGGCGGCGGCGGCCAGCGTGGCGTCCGCGTCGGCGTTCAGGCCGGCGGACGGGTCGATGACCACGTCGGCGTCAGCCCGGAACAGGAAGCCGAGCATGTCGACGACCTCCGACAGCGTGTTCATCCGCTCCTGCACCAGAGGCGTGGCGGCCGCGAGCAGCTGGCTCTCCGCCGGCGTCGGGGGGTCCGACACCAGGCCGGCGCCGTGCAGGAAGGGCAGCAGCTGCCGCTCCAGCTCCGCCGGCGGGAGCGCTCGGATGTGGGAGGCGTTGATCGCCTCGCACTTGCGGGCGTCGAACCGGGCTGGGTTGGCGTTGACCCTCGAGATGTCGAAGGCCTCCACCATCTCGGCCAGGGTGAAGACGTCGCGGTCCTCCGCGATGGCCCAGCCCAGCAGGGCGAGGTAGTTGAGCAGCGCCTCGGGCAGGTAGCCCTTGTCGCGGTACTCGGCCAGGCCTGAGCCCTGGTCCCGCTTCGACAGCCGGCGGTTGCCCTCCCCCAGCACGGTGGGCAGGTGACCGAACACGGGCACCCGCCCGCTGCCGACGCCGACCTGCGCCAGGGCCTCGTAGAGGACGATCTGACGCGGCGTGGACGGCAGCAGGTCCTCCCCCCGGAGCACGTGGGTGATCCGCATGAGGGCGTCGTCGACCGGGTTGACCAGGGTGTAGAGCGGCTCGCCGTTGCCGCGGACCAGCACGTAGTCGGGCACGTTCTCCGAGGCGAACTGGATGGGGCCGCGCACCAGGTCGTCGAAGGCGATCGGTGCGTCCGGCACCCGCATCCGGATCACCGAGGAGGTCCCGACGTTGTCGAGCTCGGCGACCCGCTCCGGCGGCAGGTCGCGGCAGAAGCCGTCGTAACCGGGTGGCGTCCCGTGGGGACGGGCCGCCTCGCGGGTCTCGATCTCCTCACGCGTGCAGAAGCAGCGGTAGACCAGGCCGGCCTCCAGCAGCCGGGCGACGACGTCCCGGTAGATGCTGCTGCGCTCGGACTGGATGTAGGGGCCGTAGGGGCCACCCCGCACCGGACCCTCGTCCCAGTCCAGTCCCAGCCAGCCGAGCGAGTCCAGCAGCCCGGTGTAGGACTCCTCGAGGTTGCGACCGGCGTCGGTGTCCTCGATGCGGAGCACGAAGGTGCCACCGTGGTGGCGGGCGAAGGCCCAGTTGAACAGGGCGCTCCGGACGTTCCCGACGTGCAGGTTGCCGGTCGGCGAGGGAGGGAAGCGCACCCGGACGTCGGCGGGCGCCACCCCGCGCAGGGCGCGGTCCGCCCGGGCGTCGGCGGTGGTCTCATCGGGGGTGGAGCTGGTCACAGGGCTTCTTCCGTCGGGGAGCTGGCGTCGTCGTCGGAGCCGTCCGAGGACACCGTGTTGGTGAGGGTGCCGATCCCCTCGATGGTGATGCTGACCTCCTGGCCGGGCCGCATGGTGCCGACGCCCTCGGGAGTGCCGGTGAGGATGACGTCCCCGGGCAGGAGGGTGGTGAACGAGGTGATGTAGGCGATGAGCGCGGGGATCGCGTGGACCATGTCGCGGGTCCGCCCGTTCTGCTGCTCGACGCCGTCGAGGGTGGTGCGGAGGCCCAGATCGGCGACCTCGTCGAGCGTCTGGTGCGTGGTGATCCACGGGCCCAGCGGGCAGAAGGTGTCGTAGCCCTTGGCGCGGGACCACTGCCCGTCGCTCTTCTGCAGGTCGCGGGCCGTGACGTCGTTGGCCACGGTGTACCCGAAGATGACGTCGGCGGCCCGGGACTCGGGCACCTCCTTGCAGATGCGGCCGATGACGACGGCGAGCTCGCCCTCGAAGCTGACCGACGTGCTGACCCGGGGGTGCACGATCGCGTCGCCGGGCCCGATCACCGAGGTGTTGGGCTTGAAGAAGGTGAGCGGGGTGCTCGGGACCTCGTTGCCCAGCTCGGCGGCGTGGGCGGCGTAGTTGCGGCCGACGCCCACGACCTTGCTCCGCGGGATGACCGGGGCCAGCAGCCGCACCCCCTCGAGCTCGTGCCGCTCACCGGTCAGCTGGACCGGCATGGCGAGCGGGTCACCCGTGAGGACGGAGACGGTGCCGGGGTGCCGGCCGCCGTCCTCGGCGAGCTCGACGACCCCGTACTGGGGGTCGCCACCGGAGGCGAAACGTGCGATGCGCATGGGGGCCAGCCTAGCGAGGAGCGGCCCCACCCCCGTCCGGCAGACTGGGGCGATGACCGCTCCTCCGGGCCCCGGGCGACCGAGCGCCGCGACGAATGGCGGCGCCTCCTTCGACGCCGTCGAGCTGATCCGGGCCAAGCGCGACGGGGCCGAGCTGGAAGGAGGGGCCATCGACTGGCTGCTCCAGGCCTACACGGACGGCGAGGTGGCGGAGGAGCAGATGGCGGCGCTGGCCATGGCGGTGTACTTCCGCGGCCTCAGCCGCTCCGAGCTGAGCCAGTGGACCGCGGCGATGATCGCTTCGGGCGAGCGGCTGGACTTCGCCGGGCTGTCCCGTCCCACGGTGGACAAGCACTCGACCGGCGGCGTCGGGGACAAGATCACCCTGCCGCTGGCCCCGCTGGTCGCCGCCTGCGGCGTGGCCGTCCCCCAGCTGTCCGGACGCGGTCTCGGCCACACCGGCGGCACGCTCGACAAGCTGGAGGCGGTCCCGGGCTGGCGGGCGGGGCTGACCAACGCCGAGATGCTGGCCCAGCTCGAGGACGTCGGAGCGGTCATCTGCGCGGCCGGCTCGGGGCTGGCCCCCGCGGACCGCAAGCTCTACGCCCTCCGCGACGTGACCGGCACCGTCGAGTCGATCCCCCTCATCGCGTCCTCGATCATGAGCAAGAAGATCGCCGAGGGCACCTCGGCCCTCGTGCTCGACGTCAAGGTCGGCACCGGCGCGTTCATGAAGACCGAGGCCGACGCGCGCGCGCTCGCCGAGACGATGGTCGGGCTGGGCCAGGACGCCGGCCTGCCCACCGTCGCGCTGCTGACGCAGATGTCGAGCCCGCTGGGACTCACCGCCGGGAACGCGCTGGAGGTCGCCGAGGCCGTCGACGTGCTGGCCGGAGGCGGACCCGCCGACGTGGTCGAGCTGACCCTGGCCCTCGCCCGGGAGATGCTCGGCGCGGCTGGGCGCGGGGACGTCGACCCGGCCGAGGCCCTGGCCGACGGGCGGGCGATGGACGTCTGGCGCCGGATGATCACCGCCCAGGGCGGCGACCCGGATGCTCCGCTGCCGCGGGCGCGGGAGACCGAGGTGGTCCGGGCCACGGCCCCCGGGGTGCTCACCTCGGTCGACGCCATGGCCGTCGGGCTCGCGGCCTGGCGACTGGGTGCGGGCCGGGCCCGTCGTGAGGACAGCGTGCAGGCCGGCGCCGGCGTCCAGCTGCACGTCCGCCCGGGTGACCGCGTCCGGGCCGGCGATCCCGTCTTCACCCTGCACACCGACACCCCGGATCGCTTCGACCGGGCCCGGGCCGCCCTCGAGGGCGGCTGGTCCACCGGTCCGGACGCCGTCGCGGTGCCGCCGCTGGTCCTGGACCGGATCGGCTGAGGCTGCCTCAGAACGGGAGCGGCAGGCTCTCGCTGAAGACGGTCTTGGTGGGCGGAGCGACCACCACCTCACCTAGCCGGGACCTGCCCTCGGGGGTGGCCCGCCACGCCGCGTAGGCGTCGTGGTCGGCCGTCCGTGTCCAGTGCTCGACCACGAGCAGGTGCGCCGGGTCGGCGTCGTCGACCACGACCGCCAGCCCCTCGACGCCGGGCCAGGCCCGGGTGGCCGCGAGGGTCTCGAGCAGCACCTGCCGGCCCTGCTCGATCCGGTCCGGGTCGAGGTGGAGGTCGAGGTGGACGAGGGTGCTCACGGCTGCTGCGTCCCGGATCAGACGCCGACGCGATCCGCCGCGGGCCGCCCGAGAGCCGCCCCCGGGCCGTGCGCGTGGATCAGGCCGTAGAGGTAGGCGTCGCTGAGCGCCTCCCAGGACGCCTCGACGATGTTCTGCCCCACCCCCACCGTGGTCCAGGCGCGCCGGCCGTCGGTGGTCTGGATGAGCACCCGGACGGTGGCGTCCGTGCCGTGCCCCTGGTCGAGGATGCGCACCCGGTAGTCGATCAGCTCGAAGCGGTCGACGACCGGGTAGGCCGGCAGGAGCGCGTTGCGGACGGCGTGGTCGAGCGCGTTGACGGGGCCGTTGCCCTCCCCGACCACGCGTTGGGTCTCGCCCTTGGCGGTGAGCCGGACGGTGCACTCGGTGTCGGTCTCCCCCTCCGTGCCCGGGCCCGGATGGCCCTGGGTGAAGACGCGCCAGGAGTGCACCGCGAAGTACTCCGGCAGCTGGTCGAGCTCGCGCCTGAGCAGCAGCTCGAAGCTGGCGTCGGCGGCCTCGTAGGTGTAGCCGGCCGCCTCCGCCTCCTTCACCCGGCCGGTGATCCGGGACGCGAGCTCCCGGTCGGAGAGGTCGAAGCCCAGCTCCTCGCCCTTCATCTGGATGTTGGCGCGGCCCGCCATGTCCGAGACGAGCATGCGCATGTCGTTCCCGACGACCGCCGGGTCGATGTGCTGGTAGAGGTTGGGGTCGACCTTGATCGCGCTCGCGTGCAGGCCCGCCTTGTGGGCGAACGAGGACAGCCCGACGTAGGGCTGCCGGGCGCTCGACGGCACGTTGGTGACCTCGCCGATCGCGTGGGCGATCCGGCTGGCCTCCTGCAGCGACCCGGCCGGGAGCAGCGGCCAGCCGTACTTGAGCTCGAGGTTGGCCACCACCGAGATCAGCTCCGCGTTCCCGGTCCGCTCGCCGTAGCCGTTCACGGTGCCCTGCACGTGCATCGCGCCGGCGTCGACCGCGGCGAGGGTGTTCGCGACCGCGCAGCCGGTGTCGTTGTGGGCGTGGATGCCCAGCTGGACCCCGGTCGCGGCGGCCTCGGTGACGATCTCACCCACCCACGGTGGCAGCATGCCGCCGTTGGTGTCGCACAGGACGACGACCTCGGCTCCCGCCTCGGCCGCGGTCCGCACCGCCTCGAGGGCGTACGCGGGGTTCTCCCGGTAGCCGTCGAAGAAGTGCTCGCAGTCCACGAACACCCGCTGGCCCTCGGCCTTGAGGTGGGCCACCGTGTCCGCGATCATGTCGAGGTTCTCGCGCAGGGTGGTGCGCAGAGCCTGCTCGACGTGGCGGTCGTGGCTTTTGGCCACGATGCACGCCACCGGCGCACGCGAGTCGCGCAGCGCCGCGGTCAGGGGGTCGTCCGCCGCCTTCATCCCCACCCGGCGGGTGAAGCCGAAGGCGACCAGGGTGGCGTTCCGGAGCAGCTGCGCCCCGTCGGCCATGGCGGCGAAGAACGCCGTGTCGTTCGGGTTGGCGCCGGGCCAGCCGCCCTCCACGTAGCCCACCCCGAGCTGGTCGAGCAGGCCCGCGATGACCAGCTTGTCCGCGACCGAGAGGTTGAGCCCCTCCTGCTGCGAGCCGTCGCGCAGGGTGGTGTCGAAGACGTGGAACTCGGCCGGCTTCGGCCTCAGCTGGGCGAACATCTCGGGATCCCTCGAATTCGGTGGTGGGTGGCGACGGCGCCGTGCCGTGGTCCGGGAACGAAAAAACCTCCCGTGCGAGGACAGGAGGTTGGGCGCGCTGGCAGGAGCTCAGCGCGCTACATAATCACGACCGGGGTGGACATGGCCTCAGTGTGCACCCGTCGGCCACCGCCGTCCAGCAGCCGACCGGCATGCGGTCATCCCCGGGTCGACTCCCGGGCCGGGGTCAGAGCACGCGGCGGAGCCAGCCGTGGGTGTCCTCCGCCCGGCCGTACTGCACGTCGAGCAGGTTCTTGCGCAGGGCAGCGGTGGTCTCGCCGGTCTCGCCGCTACCGACGGTGTGGGTCCCGGAATCGTCCTTGAGCACCCCGATCGGGGTCACCACGGCGGCGGTGCCGCAGGCGAAGAGCTCGGTGACGTGGCCGGAGTCCACGCCCTCCATGAGCTCCGGCAGGCCCACCCGCCGCTCCACGGGGGTCAGCCCGAACGTCGCAGCGAGGGTGAGGATGGAGTCGCGGGTGACCCCCTCGAGGATCGAGCCGTTGAGCTCCGGGGTCACCAGCTCCCCGTCGGTGGTGACCAGGTAGACGTTCATCCCGCCCAGCTCCTCCACGAAGGCGCGCTCGGCGGAGTCGGCGAACATCACCTGGTCGCACCCGTGGGCCGAGGCCTCCTGCTGCGCGACCAGGCTCGCGGCGTAGTTGCCCCCGGTCTTGGCCGCGCCCGTGCCGCCGGGAGCGGCACGCGTGTAGTGGGTGGAGACCCAGATCGAGATCGGGTGCACGCCGCGGGCGAAGTAGGCGCCGGCCGGGCTCGCGATGCAGCAGTAGGTGACCCGCTGCGCCGGGCGCACCCCGAGGAAGGCCTCGGAGGCGAACATGAACGGCCGCAGGTACAGGCTCTGCTCACCCTGAGATGGCACCCAGGCGCGGTCGGCGGTGACCAGGGCGTCGATGCTGGCCAGGAAGTCCTCAGCGGCCAGGACCGGCAGGGCCATCCGCTGCGCCGAGCGGGCCATCCGGGCCGCGTTCTGGTCGGGGCGGAAGAGGTGGACGCTGCCGTCGGCGTGCTGGTAAGCCTTCAGCCCCTCGAAGATCTCCTGGGCGTAGTGCAGCACCGCCGTGGCGGGGTCCAGCGAGAACGGCCCGTAGGGCACCACCGCGGAGTCGTGCCAGCCGTCGGCGGCGGTCCAGGTCGCGACGGCCATGTGGTCGGTGAAGCTGAGGCCGAACCCGGGGTTGGCCAGGACGGCCTCGCGCTCGGCGTCCGTGCGCGGGTTCGGGTTGGCGCGGAGCTCGAACTGAAGACTCACGGAGCTGCTTTCGACGAGGGTGGGCGGACGGGCAGGATGCGAGGCCGGGGCAGGGGCCAGCGACCCGGTCGAAACGCTAACAGGGGGTGGGCTGAGACCAGGCCGGCGCCGCAGGGCGGGCTCGCTACGATGCCGCGATGAGCGCTCCGACCTCTCCGCATCCCGCCGGTACCCCCGTCAACCTGGCGGTGATCGGCGGTGACGGCATCGGACCCGAGGTGGTCGCCGAGGGCCTGAAGGTGCTGGAGGCGGTGACGGCACCCGGCACCTTCGCCACCACCAGCTACGACCTCGGGGCCACGCGCTGGCAGCGCACCGGCGAGGTGCTGCCCGACTCCGTGCTCGACGAGCTGGCCGCCTCCGACGCCATCCTGCTGGGGGCGGTGGGCGCCGCCCCGGGTGCGACGGACATCCCGAGCGGGTTGCTCGAGCGTGGCCTGCTCCTCAAGCTGCGCTTCGCCTTCGACCACTACGTCAACCTCCGCCCGAGCCGGCTGTACCCGGGGGTCCCGAGCCCCCTCGCGGGGGAGGTGCTGGGGCGAGGCGACGTGGACTTCCTCGTGGTGCGCGAGGGAACCGAGGGGCTCTACTGCGGCAACGGCGGCACCGTCCGCACCGGCACCCCGCACGAGATCGCCACCGAGGTCAGCGTCAACACCGCTCACGGCGTCGAGCGGGTGATCCGGGACGCCTTCGAGCGCGCCACCCGCCGGCGCAACAAGATCACCCTGCTCCACAAGCACAACGTGCTGGTGAACGCCGGCGGGCTGTGGCGCCGGCTGTTCGAGTCGGTGGCCGCGGAGTACCCGGGCGTCACGACCGACTACCTGCACATCGACGCGGCGATGATCTTCCTGGTCACCGACCCGCAGCGCTTCGACGTCATCGTCACCGACAACCTGTTCGGCGACATCGTGACCGACCTGGCCGCGGCGGTGACCGGCGGCATCGGCCTGGCGGCCAGCGGCAACATCAACCCCGACGGCACCTTCCCGTCCATGTTCGAGCCGGTGCACGGGTCCGCTCCGGACATCGCCGGCCAGGGCATCGCCGACCCCACGGCGACGATCCTGTCGGTCGGGCTGCTGCTGGAGCACCTCGGGCTCACCGAGGAGGCCGCCCGCGTCGAGAAGGCTGCGGTGGCCGACATCGTGGCGCGACCCGGGCAGGCCGCCCGGTCCACCAGCGAGATCGGCGACGCCATCGCCGCTGCCGTCTGAGCGGCGCGTCGGCACCGGCTCAGGCCGCGGGCCGGACGGGGGTCCCGTCCTCCAGCTGACGGGCGATGACGGCGGGCAGGACGGAGTGAGCCTTGCGCGGGCGTCGACGAGGGCGGGTGGCCTCGGCGGGCGGGTCCACGACGGTCCAGGTCTGGGGGTACATCTCGTACACGGCTGCTGCTCCTCGGCGGGTGGCCACCGTGGGTGGCGACCGGTGGATGGCGACAGGGGAGATGCTAGGACGTCCGACTATTTCTCGGTGGGCTTCCCGCGTGCGGTACCACATGCTGGACCCGCGGGGACGGTGCGGCCCGGCTGGCAGACTCGGACGGGTGAGCGCCCCTCCGGAACTGCCCGACCTGGTGGTGCGCGCGCTCCGCATGTCGTTGGAGCGGGGCTACGTCCAGGCCTCGCGCTCCGAGACGGGGCGGTTGCTCGCCACCCTCGCCGCCACCCGGGCCGGCACGATCGCCGAGTGCGGAACGGGTTGCGGCGTCGGTGCCGCCTGGCTCCGCAGCGGCGCCCCCAAGACGACGCGGGTGCTGACCGCGGAGCTGGACCCGGGTCTCGCCCACGGGGTGATGACCATGTTCGCCGATGACGACATCGACGTCATGCACGCCGACTGGAGCAGCCTGCGCGAGCACGCGCCCTTCTCGCTGATCTTCCTCGACGCCAGCAGCGCCCGGGAGTGGCCCCGTGAGGAGATCGTGGCCCTGCTCGACGAGGGCGGCATGATCGTGCTGGACGACTTCACGCCCTGCCCGACCTGGCCGCCCCTGCTCCGGGGCCGCGTCGACACCCTGCGGCTCGAGTGGCTCTCCGACGAGCGGTTCACCAGTGTGGACGTCATGGTGGCCGAGGACACCTCGGTCCTGGTCGCCGTCCGCCGCTGACTGCTCGAGGGCTGTGCAGTCCGGGTGCCCGGACCTGGTTCATCGATTGTTCGGGTCGGGCATGCTGAGGCCATGGCGACGTCGCGCATGAGCAAGGCCCTCCGCGTGCTGGGCGGGACGGCGCTGATGCTGGCCTTCGTGGCCGCCGTCCTCGTGCTGCTGGTCCGGCAGGCGGGGGGCTGGGGTGTCCCCTACTTCTCCTTCACCTCCGAGCACGGTTCCCCCTGCCGCAACAACCTCACCGGGTTCACGTGCGAGCCCCTCACCCTCGCCGACGTCGAGTTCTTCGGTGACCTCGATCTGCCGGACGACACGGTGGTGCTCGCCGGTCGCTACCAGGCCACCCACGACTACGAGATGACGGCCCGGCTGCGGGTCCCTCGAGGCTCCGCCAAGCAGGCCGACCGCCTGCTGCGGGAGTCGTTCGGTCCGTGCCGGGAGGGCGTCTCCACACCGCTGCCGACCCGGGGCCTGACCAAGGTCTGCACCATGGCCAGCGAGAACGGCGCCGACGAGCTCGGCGAGGTCGGCAGCAGGCTCTTCACCGTCGGATCGGGGCTGGACCGGAAGGGCAACCGCGTGGTCGGGCTGGTGATCCGCTCCCGCTAGGGCTCGGGCAGCGGGGCGGGCTCGACCGGCAGCAGGTGCTCGGCGCGGAAGCCGAGCAGCGCCCGCGCCCGGCCGAGGTCGATCGGCACCTCGCGGCCGGGGAACGCGCGCAGCCGCGGCGTCGTGGGCGCATGCCGGTCGAGCAGGTCCTCGGTCGGGTACGGCACGTTGGTCTCGTCCGCGGCGACGAAGACGGCGTTCGCGCCGCGGGCGTCGCTGAGCAGCGACAGCTCGACCGCGCGGGCGGCGTCGCGGACGTCGAGGTAGGACCAGCCCTCCCTCGCCCCGTGGGCCAGGTCCTCCACCGCCCGTCCCGCGTGCTCCAGCAGGACGTCCCGCTCAGCCGTCAGAGGGAAGCGGATCGCGATGATGTCGGTGCCCCAGTGCCGGGCGGCCATCTCCGCGGTCCGCTCGTCGGTGAACTTGCTCAGCGAGTAGGGGTCGTCGAGATCGGCCGGCAGCCGTTCGTCCAGCGGGTAGTACGCCGGGCGGACGTCGTGGGAGTTGAACGGCCCGCCGTAGGCGTTGATGCTGCTGGCGATCACCGCCCGCCGCACCCCCCGCTCCCCCGCGTGCGCGAGCACGGTGAAGGTGGAGACGACGTTGACCGAGAAGACCGTCGTCCAGTCGGCGATGTCGGGGCTGGGGATGGCCGCCAGGTGGACCACGAGGTCGACGCCGTCCAGAGCCTCCTCGACGGCGTCGTCGTCGCGGGTGTCGCCGTGCAGCACCCGCTCCGCTGCCACCTCGGGGGCGTCGTCCCGGGGCAGGGAGAGCGCCGTGACCCGCGCACCGAGCTCGGTGAGCCGGGCGCAGGTCGCGGAGCCGATCCGGCCCTCGGCTCCCGTGACGAGGATGCGGCGGCCGGACAGGTCCGAGGGTCTCGCGCTCATGAACAGATCCTGGCAGGCAGGGTCTGCCGTCCGGGCACCCCCTGCCCCGCCGAGTGGCCCTCTGACTGTGCGCCTGGCGCTCCCAGCGATTGGACCGGGCAGCGCTGGGCGCACAGTCGCGGGACCTGCTCAGGCCCAGGTCAGCGGGCGGCGGTGCCCTCGACGTAGTCGTCGTCGTGGCTCTTGACCCAGGCCATCAGGTCGCGCAGGTCGTGCCCGACCTTCTCGATCGGGTGCGCGGCACCCTCCTCGCGCAGCCGGAGGAACTCCGGCGCGCCGGCGTCCTGGTCGTCGATGAAGCGCTTGGCGAAGGCACCGTTCTGGACGTCGGTCAGGACCGCCTTCATGTTCTCCTTGACCCGGGCGTCGATGACGCGGGGACCGGACACGTAGTCGCCGTACTCGGCGGTGTCGGAGACGCTCCAGCGCTGCTTGGCGATGCCGCCCTCGTACATGAGGTCGACGATCAGCTTGAGCTCGTGCAGGCACTCGAAGTAGGCGACCTCGGGCTGGTAGCCCGCCTCGGTCAGGGTCTCGAAGCCGGCCATGACGAGGGCGGAGGCGCCACCGCAGAGGACGGCCTGCTCACCGAACAGGTCGGTCTCGGTCTCCTCGGTAAAGGTGGTCTTGATGCCACCGGCCCGCAGGCCGCCGATGCCCTTGGCGTAGGCCAGGGCCAGGTCCCAGGCCTTACCGGTCGCGTCCTGCTCGACGGCGACGAGGACGGGCACGCCCCGACCCTCGGCGTACTCGCGACGGACGAGGTGCCCGGGGCCCTTGGGGGCCACGAGTGCCACGTCGACACCCTCGGGCGGGTTGATGTAGTCGTAGCGGATGTTGAACCCGTGGGCGAAGAACAGCGCGTCCCCGGGCACCAGGTTCGGCTCGATCGCCTCGGCGTACAGCTTGCGCTGAGAGGGGTCAGGGGTGAGGACCATGATCAGATCCGCCTCCTCGCAGGCCTCGAACGGGGTGAGCACCCGGAGCCCCTGCGCCTCGGCCTTGGCCCGGCTCTTGCTGCCCTCGGGCAGGCCGACCCGGACGTCCACGCCCGAGTCACGCAGCGACAGCGCGTGGGCGTGCCCCTGGCTACCGAAGCCGAGGATCGCCACGTTGCGGCCCTGGATCAGGGACAGGTCGGCGTCAGAGTCGTAGAACATCGTTGCTGGCACTGGGGAGCTTCTCCTTGTGAGTCGGACGGGGTGGGTCGTACGGGGTGGGTCGTGCGGGCGGCGGGTCGGGCCGCCGACCATCTTGGCCGATGACCGGCCAGGGTCGTACCAGGTCAGACGGCGTGGACGACCTTGGTGCGCTCGGTCCGGGCAGCCCGGTCGGTCATCGAGCGGTTGCCCCGGCCCAGGGCGACGAGCCCGGACTGGACCAGCTCGCGGATGCCGTACGGCTCGAGCAGGCTCAGCATCGCCGCCAGCTTCTCGGGCTTGCCCACCGCCTCGATGGTGAGGGTCTCGGCGGTGACGTCGACGACCTTGCCGCCGAACAGGCCGATGATCTCGATGAGCTGGCCCCGGGTCTCCGGCGTGGAGCGCACCTTCACCAGGATGAGCTCGCGGCGGACGGAGCTCTCCTCGAGCTCGACGATCTTGAGCACCTCGATCAGCTTGTTGAGCTGCTTGGTGATCTGCTCCAGGACCTGGTCGTCGACGGTCACGGCCAGGGTGATGCGCGACATCGTCGGGTACTCGGTCGGCCCGACGGCGAGGGACTCGATGTTGTAGCCCCGCCGCGAGACCAGGCTGGACACCCGGGCCAGGACCCCGGGCTTGTTCTCGACCAGCACGCTCAGGGTGTGCGTGGACCGCTCGTCGTTCGCTGCGCTCACAGCATCTCCTCGATCTCGTTCGCTGCGCTCACAGCACCCGACTGGGTGTTCGCTCCGCTCACAACGTCTCCCCGTCCCAGACCGGCGCCATGTCGCGCGCGACCTTGATCTCGTCGTTGCTGGTGCCGGCGGCCACCATCGGCCACACCATGGCGTCCTTGTGGACCACGAACTCGACCACCACGGGGGCGTCGTCGATGGAGAGCGCCTTGTCGATCACGGCGTCGACGTCGTTCGGGTCCTCCGCCCGCAACCCGACACAGCCCATGGCCTCGGCGAGCTTCTGGAAGTCGGGCACCCGGTTGGTCTTGAGGTCGGTGTTGGAGTAGCGGCTGCCGTAGAACAGCGTCTGCCACTGCCGCACCATGCCGAGGCTCTGGTTGTTGATCACCGCGATCTTGACCGGGATCCCCTCCAGCGCACAGGTCACCAGCTCCTGGTTGGTCATCTGGAAGCAGCCGTCGCCGTCGATGCCCCACACCACGCTGTCCGGCCTGCCGACCTTGGCCCCCATGGCCGCGGGCACGCAGTAGCCCATGGTCCCGAGGCCGCCAGAGTTCAGCCAACGACCGGGCAGCTCCCAGGGCAGGTAGTGCGCCGCCCACATCTGGTGCTGGCCCACGCCGGAGGCGTAGTAGGCATCCGGGCCGGTCAGCTCGCCGATCCGCTTGATCACGTGCTGGGGGGACAGGCTGCCGTCGTCGGGCATCTCGAAACCGGTCGGGTAGCGCTTCTTCAGGTCCTGCAGGTAGTGCGTCCACTCGCTGATCTCGGGATGGGTGTCACTGCTGCGCAGCAGGGTCACCAGCTCGGCGATGACCTCCTTGCAGTCCCCGACGATCGGGACGTCGGCCGTGCGGTTCTTGGAGATCTCGGCCGGGTCGATGTCGGCGTGGATGACCTTGGCGCCCGGGGCGAAGGTCGACAGCTTCCCGGTCACCCGGTCGTCGAAACGGGCGCCCAGGGTGATGAGCAGGTCGCTGCGCTGCAGCGCCCCGACCGCGGGCACCGTGCCGTGCATGCCGGGCATGCCCAGGTTCTGGGGATGGGTGTCGGGGAAGACCCCCAGCGCCATCAGCGTGGTGACGACCGGGATGCCGGTCAGCTCGGCGAGCTCTTTGAGCTCCTTGGCGGCCCCCGCCTTGCCGACGCCGCCACCCACGTACAGGACGGGGCGGCGCGACTTGGTGATCAGCTTCGCGGCCTCGCGCACCTGCTTGCTGTGCGGCTTGGTCACCGGCCGGTAGCCCGGCAGGTCCAGCGTGCGGGGCCACTCGAACCCGGCGCTGGCCTGCAGGGCGTCCTTGGTGATGTCCACCAGCACCGGGCCGGGGCGGCCCGTGGAGGCGATGTGGAACGCCGAGGCGATGGCACCGGGGATGTCCTCGGGCTGGGTGACCAGGAAGCTGTGCTTGGTGATCGGCATCGTGATGCCGCGGATGTCGGCCTCCTGGAAGGCGTCGGTCCCGATCGAGGGGCCGGCGACCTGGCCGGTGATGGCCACGATCGGCACGGAGTCCATGTGCGCGTCGGCGATCGGGGTGACGAGGTTGGTCGCGCCCGGGCCGGAGGTGGCCATGCAGACGCCGACCTTGCCCGTCACCATGGCGTAGCCCTCAGCGGCGTGGCCGGCGCCCTGCTCGTGCCGGACGAGGATGTGACGCACCTTGGTGGAGTCGTAGAGCGGGTCGTAAGCCGGCAGGATCGCCCCGCCGGGGATGCCGAAGACGACGTCGGCCCCGACCTCCTCGAGCGAGCGGACGAGCGACTGCGCCCCGGTCAGGCGGTCGGCGGTGTTCTGCGGCTCGGACATCGGCTGCTCCTCGGCCTTGCTGGGTCCCCCGGGGACCCGAGATGGATGTTACGCCTGTGTTGCGCGCGACCTCTGGCCACGAGCACGCAGCCAGAAAAAAACCCCCGACCGCCCGGAGGCAGACGAGGGAGCGCGTCGGGAGTCGAGTGGACTCAGCCGACACGCTGGCTAACTACGAGGATCACGGCGCGAAGCACGTGCTCACCCTAGACCGCCCTGATCCCGAAGCCAACGGCTGGGGACGGTGTCTTGCCATGCGGAAGGACGCTCGGGCGCCCTAGCACTTGGGTCTCCGACGCTGGGTAGCACCGGGCCGCTCAGACCAGCCGGGCGGCCGTCCGCAGGAACGGCTCCGCCGCCCGGGCGGCGCCGAAGGACCCGACGTACAGCCCGGTGGAGACCCGCTCGAGGAAGGCCCACTCCCAGATGCGGGTGGCGTCGACGCCGCTGCGGTCGGCGAGCAGGGCGCACCAGGCCTCCAGCCGTCGGCGGGCGTCCGGTCCGGCGAGGTGGCACGACCAGTCACGGAGCGCGACGCCGAGGTCGTAGGCGCGGTCGGCGACGAAGCCGTCCGGGTCGACGAAGCGCCAGCCCCTGCCGGAGCCGGCGCGGACCGTTCCCGCACGCAGCAGGTTGCCCGGGTGCGGGTCGCCGTGCACGACCACCAGCTCCGACGAAGCGACGACGGCCCGACGCCGCGCGAACTCCAGCGCGGTGGTCAGCACGGCCTCCGGCGCCGGCGCACCCTGCTCGGCCCAGAGCCGGGCGACCAGGGCGTGGAGGTCGCCGGCCTTGTCCGGCGGCGGGTCCGGGTGCCCGGCCACCGGCAGCCAGGCCTCGGCCAGGGTGTCGGCGAGGATCCGGAGCTGGTCGGCGGGCGCCAGCGCGGACTGCTGGAGGCTCGGACCGAGCGCCTCCAGCAGGAGGGCCTGACGGGCCGGGTCGTGGGCGAGGAGCCGGACGTAGCCGCGGCCCGCCGCCCGGCGCAGGGTGGCGGCCTCGGCGTCGAGGCCCTGCCCGGGGACGGCCACCTTGAGCACGGCACCGGCGCCGTCGGCGGTGCGCACGGCGACGACGTAGGAGCCACTCCCCCCGGGCAGGCTCCGCCCCAGGGTCAGCGACCACTGCTCCGCCAGGTCGGCCAGCACCGTGGGCAGCCCGACCTGCCAGGCGGCGCCCACCTCCCCCAGGCTGGCCACCCGCGCCCGGGTCAGCGGCTGGAGCCGCACGGTCGGGGCCGCGCTCATCGGCCGCTGCCTGGCCGACGCACGACCTCGTCCCTCACCTGGCCGACCGTACCCAGGACCGGGCGAGGGCCACCGAGAGCTCGACCACTGAACCAACCCGGGTCCGGTCTCGTCCTGGCCGGGAGAGGTCGACGGCGACCTCACCTTGGAGGCGACCATGCACCCCGTCCTGCGCACGTCCGGCTGCGCCGCTGCGGCTCTCCTGCTCACCCTGGGCCTGGCGTCCGTCCCCGCCCAGGCCCACGAACGACCGCGCAGCCCGCGCACCTACTCCCTCACCGGGGACCCCGGCGGTTCCAAGTTCGAGGGCATCGGCGTGGACCGGCGGCAGCGGACCTTCTACGTCACCGAGACCACCGGCGGTGAGATCCACCGGGGCCGGGTGGGGCGCACCTCGGTGCAGGAGTGGAAGCCCGAGGGGGCGGACGGCCGCACCACAGCGCGCGGGATCACCACCGACCGTCGGAACCGCGTCTACGTCGCCGGCGGGCCGAACGGTTTGGGTACCGACCGGCCCGACCTCTGGGTCTACAGCCCCACCGGCCGGCTCCTGGCCGCGCTGAAGGTCGACCGTCCCGACGTTTTCCTCAACGACGTCGTCGTCGGCCCGGACGGCGCCGCCTACTTCACCAACTCCAACGACCCCGAGATCTACCGGGTGGCCCGTGAAGACGGGCGGTGGCGGGTGCGGCTCTGGGTCGACGCCAGCGAGACCATCCCCCGCCAGCCCGGCTTCAACCTCGGCGGCATCGTGCTCTCCCCCGACCGGCGTTCCCTGGTGGTGGCTCAGGGCAACACCGGCCGGCTGTGGCGGTTCGGGCTCGACGACCGGCAGGTCAGCGCGGTCGACACCGCCGACGAGGACCTCGTGAACGCCGACGGCCTGGTCCGCCGCGGCCACACCCTGCTGGTCGTCCGCAACTTCGTGCGCCGGCTCACCACCCTGCGGCTGAGCGAGGACGGCCGCACCGCGCGCTTCGTGCGAGAGGTGGCCACCGACCCGGACCGCGTCTTCACCACGGCGAAGATCGCCCGCGGTCGGCTGCTGCTGATCGACAGCCACTTCGACGAGCCGGTCGCGGCTCCGCCCTACGAGGTGGTGTCCCTGCCGCTGCGTCACCGGTGACCCGTCGGTAGACGACGGGGCGGCGGCGGGCTAGCTCCCCGCCGCCAGCAGCCGCGGCTGGATGCGACCCGGGAAGCGGACGCTGAACCGGGTGCCGCCCACCACCGTGGAGATCGCGTCCAGCCGCTCCGTCAGCTCCTCGCGGCGGGGCGCGGGCACGGCCTCGAAGTAGTGGCTGACCAGCCGCCCGTCCCGGGCCTGCGCCCAGGCTCCGACCACTCGCCCGTCCACCCAGAGCGTCGGCCCGGCGTTGCCGTTGCTGTCGAACGCGTCGTCAGCGGAGCGCGGCAGGTACCAGGACCGCTCCTTCCAGCCCATCGTGGTCGGGTCCAGCCCCGGCAGGGCGGCCACCCAGGGTTCAGGGTCGGGCGCGCCCCGGTCGTCGGGGGCCAACCACCCCCGGCCCTCGTCCAGCTCGACGGGCACGGCACCGCAGGCTGCCAGCGCGCGGACCGTGGTGGCCTTGGTCCAACCGGCCCACCACTGCAGGTCGACGCTGGTCGCGGGGCCGAAGCGGCGCAGGTACGCCCCGGCCAGGGTGGCTGCGGCCGGCTCCGGCTCCTGCTCGCCCAGCCCGCCGGGCAGCCAGCCCGACGCGAGGACGTAGCGGTAGGCCCCGTTCACCCAGGTGCCGGTGGGCGCCGCCCGGAGCACCTCCCCGGCGAAGCCGAGGTTCAGCAGCACCCGGGTGTGCGCCGCCTGGGTGGCGGCGGCCTGGGTGGTCGAGGGCAGCGTGAGGGGCCGGGCCAGGGCAGGCACCCGGCTGCCGATCTCGCGCGCGGTGCTGGGCCCGTGGGTCTCGAGGTCCTCCAGCACCAGGTTGCGGGCACCGGCCAGCCAGTCCTCCGGGTCAGCGACCCCGGAGCCCGCCAGCATGGCGAGCAACCGGCGACACTCCGGTGCCACCAGCTGTCGGGTCGCTGCCGCGTGCAGGGTGCGGGTCGTCGCGGCCGTGGCCACCCAGAGCGTCCGCCGCATGGCGTGGTGGCGGACCAGGCTCCGGTCGTCGTACAGCGCGGCCGCGACCGCAGCCAGCGAGGGGGTCCGCATCCGGACCGCGGCCGACAGGTACACCGTCACCGGGTCGGAGGAGTGCAGCCCCACCAGGTCCTCGACGAGGCAGGGGAGGTCGTCGGTCCGACGGTGCGGGAGCAGCCGGTGCCGCTCGGCCATCCGTGACCGCCGCTCCTCGGCGGTGACGAGACGCACCGGGATACCCGGTCCCGCTCAGGAGCAGATCGCCCCGACGTTGGCTGACTGCACGAGCTTGGCGTACTTGGCCAGCACGCCGCGTCGGACCGGACGCGGGGTCGGCGTCCAGACCGACCGCCGGCGCTCCAGCTCGGCCGGGTCGACCTCGAGCTCCAGGGTCCCGCCGGCGACGTCGAGGACGATCGGGTCGCCGTCCTGCACCAGGGCGATGGGGCCGCCCTCGGTGGCCTCGGGGGCGATGTGACCGACGCACAGCCCGGTGGTCCCGCCGGAGAAGCGGCCGTCGGTGATGAGCATGACGTCCTTGCCCAGCCCGGCGCCCTTGATGGCCGCGGTGATGGAGAGCATCTCCCGCATGCCGGGGCCTCCCCGCGGGCCCTCGTACCGGATGACCACCACGTCGCCCTTGCCCACGGTGCCGTCCTCGAGGGCGTCCATGGCCGCCCGCTCGCCGTCGAAGACGCGGGCGGTGCCGCGCCACACCTCGGTGTCGAACCCGGCGCTCTTGACCACCGCACCCTCGGGCGCCAGCGAGCCGCGGAGGATGGTGATCCCACCGGTGGCGTGGATGGGGTTGCTGAGGGCCCGGACGATGACCCCGTCGACGTCCGGCGGAGCGATGTCGGCCAGGTTCTCCGCCATCGTCTTGCCGGTCACCGTCAGGCAGTCGCCGTGCAGGAGGCCGGCGTCGAGGAGGGCCTTCATGACCACCGGCACCCCGCCCACCCGGTCGACGTCGTTCATCACGTAGCGCCCGAACGGCTTGAGGTCGCCGAGGTGCGGCACCTTCTTGCCGACCCGCACGAAGTCGTCGAGAGTGAGGTCGACCTCGGCCTCGGCCGCGATGGCCAGCAGGTGCAGCACCGCGTTCGTGGAGCCGCCGAACGCCATGGTGACGGCGATGGCGTTCTCGAACGCCTCCTTGGTCATGATCTGCCGGGCGGTGATACCGCGACGCAGCAGCTCGACCACGGCCTCCCCGCTCTGCCGGGCGTAGATGTCGCGGCGACGGGCGACGGCGGGCGGCGCGGCCGACCCGGGCAGCGACATGCCGAGGGCCTCGGCGGCGCTGGCCATGGTGTTCGCGGTGTACATGCCTCCGCAGGCGCCCTCGCCGGGGCAGATGGCCTTCTCGATCTCGGTCACCTGCTCGCGGGTGATGAGGCCCTTCACGCATGCCCCGACGGCCTCGAAGGCGTCGATGATCGTCACGTCCTTGTCCCCCACCCGGCCGGGCATGATCGAGCCGGCGTAGAGGAAGACCGAGGACAGGTCGAGCCGGGCTGCGGCCATCAGCATGCCGGGCAGCGACTTGTCGCAGCCGGCCAGCAGGACGGAGCCGTCGAGCCGCTCGGCGCTCATCACCGTCTCGACGGAGTCGGCGATCACCTCGCGGCTGACCAGCGAGAAGTGCATGCCCTCGTGACCCATCGAGATGCCGTCGGACACCGAGATGGTGCCGAACTCGAGCGGGAAGCCGCCGGCGGCGTGCACGCCGTCCTTGACCGCCTTGGCGAGCCGGTCGAGGGAGAGGTTGCAGGGAGTGATCTCGTTCCAGCTGGACGCGACCCCGACCTGGGGCTTCTCCCAGTCGTCGTCGCCCATGCCGACGGCGCGCAGCATGCCCCGCGAGGCCGTCGCCTCCAGGCCGTCGGTGACCACCCGGGAGCGCGGCTTGATGTCGACGCCGGCGCTGGCGGTCGGGGCGGCGGTGTCCAGGTCGGTCGTGTCGGCGGTCATGGCGACACGCTAGCCTCCACCGCTGACAGGCGTCCCGTCGATCCGTAGCCCGAGACCCCGCCGGGGTCAGCGAGCGGGGCTCACCGCCGGTTGCTGCGCGGCGCGGGCCCGGACGACGAGCTGGCAGGCCAGCCCCACGACGAGCAGGACCCCCAGCCCCGGCCCCACGTTGGCTACCAGCTGCTGGAGGACGTCGAAGCCCCGCTCCCGGCCCCCGCCGTAGGGCAGCACGGCCAGCGGCAGGCAGGCGCAGACCCACACCACCCAGGCGCCGGCCACCACCCGCGCCCACCGCGGTGTGCCCGGCCGCAGCACCGCGACCGCCATCGGCAGGATCCAGACGTAGTGGTGGGTCCAGGACAGCGGCGAGGCCAGGCAGGTGCACAGCCCGACCAGCGCGACCGCGAAGACCTGCTCACCCCGGCGCCACCAGTGCGCGGCGACCAGCGTCCCGAGCAGAGCCACGATGCCGGCCACGGCCAGACCGAGCAGCGTGGTCGTGCGGGAGGTGTCCGCCAGGCGGAAGAACACCCCGAGCAGCGACTGGTTGCCCGTGTAGAGCGGGGAGGCGGTGCGGGTGTCGCCGCCGGACAGCCCGAGGAAGAACTCGAGCGTCTCCTCGAACAGCAGCAGCGCGCCGACCCCGGTGAAGACGAGGAAGCTCACGAACCCCGTCACCGCCAGCCGGCGACGACCGGCGAGGAACGCGAAGACCACGAACAGCATCGGCGTCAGCTTGATCGCCGCCGCCAGCCCGATCAGGGTGCCCTGCGGGATCCGTCGGCGCTCACCCGGGCGGTCCGGCAGCAGGTCCGCGACCACCAGCGCCATGAGCAGCGTGTTGACCTGCCCGTACCCCAGCGTCGTGCGCACCGGCTCCACGGCCAGCACGACGGCGACCCCGAGCAGGCCGAGCACCCAGCCGCGCGGCACCCGGCAACGCCGCAGCACCGACTGCTGCGCCCCGACGAGCGCCAGCGTCCAGACCACCTGCCAGAAGGCGTACGGGCCGAAGGCCAGTGGGACCATCAGCACCGCGGCGATCGGGGGGTAGATGAAGTAGAGGTTCCAGAACGGGGTCTTGGTCTCGAAGATGTTCAGACCGGCGAGCATGTCCTTGACCGCGTAGACGTACACCTGCAGGTCGATGGTCGACGGCTCCCAGGGCCACGCCCTCCCGTAGGAGATGACCCACGGCAGGATCAGCAGGGCGGCGACGAACGGCGGCAGGACCTCGACCAGCAGCAGCCGCGCACGACGGCCCGGGCTCACCGTGACCCGGTGAGCTTCTCGTGCACGGCGTCGAGGTCGGCCTCGAGGTCGGAGGCTCCCCCGAGCCCACCTCGCGCCCCGAGCAGCCGGGCCAGACCGGGGGCGTCGGCGTAGCGGGGCAGCAGGTGCACGTGCAGGTGCGGAACCTCCTGGCCGGCGACCTCTCCGGCGGAGGAGAGCAGGTTCAACCCGTCCGCGTCCAGCCGGTCCACGAGCAGCCGCGCGGTCGCGTCCAGGCAGGGACCGATCTCCGCCATGGCCGGCGCCCCCTGCAGCAGGCTGTCGACGTGCCGCCGGGGCACCACCAGCGTGTGCCCGCGCTGCATCGGGGCGAGGTCGAGAAAGGCGACGGCGTGCTCGTCCTCGTGCACCCGGCGGGCGGGCAGGTCCCCGGCGACGATCGCGCAGAAGACGCAGCTCACTCAGCGCCGCCGGTCACGATGACGTTCTCGAGGGGCTCGCCGGCCGCGAAGCGGCGCAGCTGGGCGGCGATGAGCCGGTCCGAGCGCGGCCAGAACGCCGAGCTTGCTCCACCCACGTGCGGGGCGATGAGCACGCCGGGGGTCTGCCACAGCGGGTGGTCCGACGGGAGTGGCTCCGGTTCGGTGACGTCGAGGGCCGCCCGGATCCGGCCGCTGCCGGTCTCGGCGACCAGTGCGTCGGTGTCCACGAGCTTGCCGCGGGCGACGTTGACCAGCAGGGCGTCGTCCGGCAGCAGCGCGAGCTCGACGGCCCCGAGCAGGCCCTCGGTCTGGGGCGTGTGCGGGGCGATCACGAACACGACCTCCGCGTGCGGGAGCACCGCGTGCAGGTCGTCGATGGCACGCACCTCCGGCTCTCCCTCCCGGGCACGGCGCGCCAGCCGGGTGACCGAGCCGACCTCGAATCCGCTCAGCCGGGCGTCGATCGCCTCACCGATGTTGCCGTAGCCGATGATCAGCACGTGCTTGTCGGCCAGGGCCGAGCCGAAGCGCGGCTTCCAGGTCCCGGTGCTCTGCTGGCGCGCGTAGACATCGAGGTGCCGCCCGCTGGCCAGCGCCAGCGCCAGTGCCATCTCGGCGGTGCTGGCGTCGTGGACGCCGGCCGCGTTGCAGAGCTGGACGCCGTCCGGCACCTTCGGCACGTAGTTCTCGACGCCGGCGGTGAGGGTCTGCACGACCTGCAGGCTGGTCATCTCCCCCGCCCGGCGGAGCACCTCGGGACCCTTCAGGTACGGCACGACGAGGAACTCCACCTCGGCCAGCGAGGCCGGCCAGGTGCCGTCGTCGAGGAAGCACTCGACGCGGACGCCCGCGGGGAGCCCTCCGGTCCGGGCCTCGGCCTCGTCCAGGTCGGCGTACGGCAACCAGGCGACGCGGGGGTTCTGCGGGGGCACTGACCAGCTCCTGTTCACGCGGCGCCGAGGCGCACGGGGTAACCGGCGTCACGGATCGCCCTCTTGACCTCCGAGATCCGCACGGTACCAAAGTGGAACACGGTCGCCGCGAGGACCGCGTCCGCTCCCGCGGCCACCGCCGGGGGGAAGTCGTCGACGCGGCCCGCCCCGCCCGAGGCGATCAGGGGCACCTCCACGACGGCCCGGACGGCCCGGATCATCTCGAGGTCGAAGCCGTCGGTGGTGCCGTCGGCGTCGATGGAGTTGAGCAGGATCTCCCCCACGCCCAGCTCGGCGGCCCGGGCCGACCACTCCACCGCGTCGACGCCGGCGGACTGCCGGCCGCCGTGGGTGGTGACCTCGAAGCCCGAGGGGGTGGTGCGGCAGCGGCGGGCGTCGACGGAGAGCACGAGGACCTGGTTGCCGAACCGCTGGGTGATCTCGGTGATGACCTCCGGCCGGCGCATGGCCGCGGTGTTGATGCTCACCTTGTCCGCCCCGGCCCGCAGCAGCGTGTCGACGTCGTCGACCGAGCCGACGCCCCCGCCCACGGTCAGCGGGATGAGCACCGTCTCGGCCGTGCGGCGGACCACGTCGAGGGTGGTGCGGCGTCCCTCGACCGAGGCGGAGACGTCCAGGAAGGTCAGCTCGTCGGCTCCCTCGCTGCCGTAGACGGCGCCCAGCTCGACGGGGTCCCCGGCGTCCCGGAGGTCGGCGAAGTTGACGCCCTTGACCACCCGGCCCTCGTGGACGTCGAGACACGGGATGACCCGGACGGCGACCGACATGGCCCCAGCCTAGGGTGAGGCGGGCCCTGTCGGTGGCCGCGTCTACAGTGCTGCCCGTGCCCGAGATGGACGACAGCTTCCTCGCCCTGCCGCTGGACCGGCTCCGCGACGCCGCCCTGTCGCGGGCCGGCGAGCTGGGCTGCAGCTCCGCCGACGTCCGCGTGGAACGCCTCCGCACCGGCTACCGGAGCCTGCGCGACCGGGCGCTGGAGACCTCGGCCGACAGCCAGACCCTGGGGCTCTCGGTGCGGGTCGTGCACGAGGGCGTCTGGGGCTTCGCCGCCGACATCACGCTGACCCCCGAGAGCGCCGCCCGGCTGGCGGAGCGGGCCGTGGCCACCGCGCGGGTGTCGAAGCCGCTGACCCCTCAGCTGGTGGAGCTGGCCGACGAGGCGGTGCACGTCGACGCCCACTGGGTCTCCGACTACGAGGTCAACCCCTTCGACGTCGAGGAGGCCGAGCGCCAGGGCCGGCTGCTGGCGCTCGTCGAGCCCCTGCTGGTCGCGGACGGCGTGACCCACGCGAACGCCGACCTGTCCTGGGTGCAGGAGAACAAGTACTTCGCGAACCTGGCCGGCACCACCACCACCCAGCAGCGGGTGCGGGTGCAGGCTCAGCTGACCGCGGTCCACGTCGGGCCGCAGGGCTTCGCGACGATGCGGACGCTGGCCCCGCCCGCCGGTCGCGGCTGGGAGTACCTGAACGGGACGGGCTGGGACTTCGACGCCGAGGTCGCCGAGCTGCCGACCCTGCTGGCCGAGCACGTCGCGGCCCCGTCGGTGGAGGCCGGGCGCTACGACCTGGTGATCGACCCGTCGCAACCTGTTCCTGACCATCCACGAGTCGGTCGGCCACGCCACCGAGCTGGACCGTGCCCTCGGGCTACGAGGCCGCCTACGCCGGCACCTCGTTCGCCACCTTCGACCAGCTCGGCCGGCTCCGGTACGGCAGCCCGGTGATGAACGTGACCGGCGACCGAACCGTCGCGCACGGGCTGGCCACGGTCGGCTTCGACGACGAGGGCGTCGCCCAGCAGGAGTTCGACATCGTCCGCGACGGCACCCTGGTGGGCTACCAGCTGAACCGGCAGATGGCGGCGGAGAAGCAGCTGGGCCGGTCCAACGGGTGCGCCTTCGCCGACTCCCCCGGCCACATCCCGATGCAGCGGATGCCCAACGTCTCCCTGCAGCCCGCCCCCGACGGTCCCGGCACCGACGACCTGATCGCCGGCGTGGAGCGTGGCCTGTTCGTCGTCGGGGACAAGTCCTGGTCGATCGACATGCAGCGCTACAACTTCCAGTTCACCGGCCAGCGGTTCTACCGCATCGAGGACGGGCGGCTGGCCGGGCAGGTCAAGGACGTGGCCTACCAGGCCACGACGACCGACTTCTGGCGGTCGATGGAGGCCGTGGGCGGCCCGGGCACCTACGTCCTCGGCGGCGCGTTCAACTGCGGCAAGGGGCAGCCGGGCCAGGTGGCCCCGGTGTCGCACGGCTGTCCGTCGGCGCTCTTCCGGGGCGTGAACGTCCTCAACACCGCGGCCGAGGGGAACCAGGGATGACGGCACCGAACACGCCCGCCGCGCCGCAGCAGCTGGTCGAGGAGGCGCTGGCCCGGGCCACCCTGCCCACCGTCGTCCGGGTCACCGAGCGGTGGGAGGCGAACCTGCGGTGGGCGTCCAACGAGCTGACCACCAACGGCGAGATGCACGGCCGGACCCTGACCGTGGTGGCCACGGCACCGGTCGAGGGCGGGACGGCGGTCGGGACGGTCAGCCAGGAGGTGGCTCAGCTCGGCGAGGTGGCGGCGGTCGTCGCCGCGGCCGAGCGCGCCGCGCGGGGCGGCCCGCCGTCGGAGAACGCCGCACCGCTCGTCGAGGGTGAGCCGTCCCCGGCCTTCGGCGACCCCCCGGCCACGACCGGCATCGAGGTGCTGGCCCCGGTGGCGGAGGGGCTCGGCGCCGCCTTCGCCGCCGCCCGCCGGCAGGGGCACCTGCTCTACGGCTTCGCCGAGCACGTGGTGACCACCACCTACCTCGGCAGCACGACCGGCCTGCGGCTCCGTGGGGTCCAGCCCACCGGCCGGTTCGAGCTCAACGGCAAGACCGACGACCTGTCGGCCTCCGCGTGGGTGGGGGTGCCCTCCCGGGACTTCACCGACGTGGACGTGGCGGCCCTCTACGACCGAGCTGCGCACCCGGCTCGGCTGGGGCGCGCGCCGCATCGACCTGCCGGCCGGGCGCTACGAGACCCTGCTGCCTCCGGGAGCGGTGGCGGACCTGCTCGTGTACCTGCTGTGGACGGCCAGCGCCCGCGATGCCGAGGAGGGCCGCAACGTCTTCGGTGCGGGTGAGGGCCGCACCCGGGTGGGTGAGCGGCTCGCCCCGCTGCCCCTCACGCTGCGCTCCGACCCTGCCCATCCCGGCCTGGAGACGGTCCCGTTCGTCGACCAGCTGCAGTCCGAGGACGGCACGTCCTGGGTGTTCGACGCCGGGCTGCCGGTCGAGCCGACCGCCTGGGTCACCGACGGCGTGCTGACCGAGCTGGTCCGCAACCGCGCCCACGCCGCCGCCACCGGCCAGCGGCCCACGCCGCCCGCGGACAACCTCATCGTCACCGCCACCGGCCCGGGCACGGGTGCCACGCTGGAGGAGATGATCGCCCGGACCGAGCGGGGACTGCTGGTGACCTGCCTGTGGTACATCCGCGAGGTCGACCCGGAGCGGCTGCTGCTGACCGGCCTGACCCGCGACGGCGTCTACCTGGTCGAGGACGGCGAGGTCCAGGGCGCGGTCAACAACTTCCGCTGGAACGAGTCCCCGGTCGAGCTGCTCGGCCGGATCACCGAGGTGGGCGCGTCGGAGTCCACGCTGTGCCGGGAGTGGAACGACTACTACAACCGCACCGTCATGCCGGCGATCCGCGTCCCCGACTTCAACATGTCCACCGTCAGCCAGGCCTCCTGACCGAGGGGGCTCGCGCCCGGCCCGACGCTCGCCACAGAGCTGCGCTGGTCCAGCGTCGTTCCATCCTCAGCCGAGCTCGATCAGGTCCTCCGCGGGCTCGTCGTCGTCGGCGGAGTAGGTGACGACGCCGCGCCGCATCGAGCGGACGACCTCGTGGGCGACCTCACGCAGCGGACCGGGGCCGGCCGCGTCCGCGATCTGGCCGGCGAAGTCGGTCACCTGACGGACCCAGCGCACGAAGTCGCCCGCGGTCATGTCGGTGTCGGACAGCACCTGGGCCAGCGACCGACCTGCCGCCCAGCCGTAGGCGATCTCGCTGAAGCCCATGTCGGGCTCCGGTGCACGGGGCAGGCGTGCGTCACGCTCCACCAGGGACACGTTCCGCCACACCCGCCGGACCTCCGTCATCACCTCGTTGCTGCGGTGGTCCGGCATCCGGGGGCGCCGGGCACCGTCGTCGCTGCGCCGGGCCTGGAAGACCAGGGAGGACAGCACCGCCGCGAGCTGGGGTGCGGTGAGGCCGTCGAAGATCCCGTCGCGGATGCACTCGGCGGCCACCAGGTCGAGCTCGGCGTAGATCCGGGCCAGCATCCGGCCGGCGCTGGTGACCCGGCTCTCCCCGTCGCCGCTCAGGTAGCCCTGCGACTCCAGGACCAGGCAGATCTTGTCGAAGTGGGTGGCGATGGTGTTGGTCCGGGTGGCCGACCGCTCCTGGATGCGGGCGTTCTCCCGCTCCAGCTTGAGGGCACGCTCGGCCCATCGGGCGTGCGACTCCCGGTCCGGGCAGAGGTGGCAGGGGTGGCGTCGCAGGGTGTCGCGCAGGGTGGCGATCTTCTCGGTCAGCTCGCCCTCGGCGGCGGGGCCGCGCAGCCGGGCGGGGGTCAGGTCGACCTCCGACAGCTTGCTGCGGAACGCCGCCGAGAGGTTCCGTCGCGAGGCGGGTTCCTTGGCGTTGAAGTGCTTGGGCACCCGCATCCGGCCGACGACGACCGGGGGCACCGGGAAGTCGGTGCTCGACAGCCGGCGGACCTGCCGGTCCTCGGTCATCACCATCGGCCGCGGACCCTGGTCCTCGACCCGCGTGCTGGGGTCGATGACCACCACCCACCCCTGGCTCTTGCCGCTGGGCACGCGCAGGATGTCGCCGGGCTTGAGGCCCAGCAGCACCTGCACCGCCTCGGCCCGGCGGTCGGTGCGGCGCTCGCGGGCGGCAGCGGCCTCCAGCTCGGCGACCTCGGCCCGGAGCCGGGCGTACTCGGTGAAGTCACCTCGGTCGCACCGGGCCGCGTCGAGGTACCCCTGGATCGCCTCGGTGTTCTTCGCGAGCGAGCGGGCGAGGCCGACGACCGACCGGTCGGACTGGAACTGGGCGAACGACTGCTCCAGGAGGGTGCGCGCGCGGTCGCGGCCGACGCTGCCGACCAGGTTCACCGCCATGTTGTACGTCGGCGCGAAGGACGAGCGCAGCGGGTAGGTGCGCCGCGACGCCAGCCCGGCGACCGCGCGGGGATCCAGCCCCGGCTGCCACAGGACGACGGCGTGCCCCTCGATGTCGATGCCCCGCCGGCCCGCGCGGCCGGTGAGCTGGGTGTACTCCCCCGGCGTGATGTCGGCGTGGGTCTCGCCGTTGTACTTGACGAGCTTCTCCAGCACCACGCTCCGCGCCGGCATGTTGATGCCCAGCGCCAGCGTCTCGGTGGCGAAGACGACCTTGATCAGGCCGCGGACGAAGGCTTCCTCCACGCACTCCTTGAAGGCCGGGAGCATGCCGGCGTGGTGCGCGGCGACCCCGCGCACCAGGGCCTCGGCAAAGCGGTCGTAGTCCAGTGCCCGCAGGTCGGAGGGGCTGAGCCCGGCCACGTGCCGCTCGAGGATCGCTGAGATCTCGGCCTGGGCCTCCCGCGTGGTCAGTCGGATCCCGGAGGCCAGCAGCTGGCGGACCGCCCCGTCACAGCCCACTCGGCTGAAGATGAAGACGATGGCGGGCAGCAGCCCCTCGGCGTCCAGCCGCTCCACCATCTCCGAGCGGCTCGGCGCGCTGAGCGTCCGCGGCCGACGCCCGGCCCCGTCGGTGCGGACGCTGTCGTTGCGGGAGCGGTGAGCGCCCCCGTAGGCGCCGCTGCCGTACGCGACGGCCCGCTGGCCCTTGCCGCCCCGGCCACGGGGCCGCCGCGAGTCGTCACGGACGAAGCGGGACTCGTCCCGGGCCACCTTGATGAGCGCCGGGTTGACCTCGGGCTCGCGGCCCTTGGGGATGGCGGACGCGGTCGGGGCCTCGTCGGCGAAGAGGTCGTAGAGGGTCCGCCCGACCATGACGTGCTGGAACAAGGGCACGGGGCGCCGCTCGGAGACGACGACGGCCATCTCGCCGCGGACGGCGGAGAGCCACTCCCCGAACTCCTCGGCGTTGCTCACCGTCGCCGAGAGGGCGACCACCTGGACCGACTCGGCGAGCCCGATGATCACCTCCTCCCACACCGCCCCGCGGAACCGGTCGGCCAGGTAGTGCACCTCGTCCATCACGACGTAGCCGAGGTTGGCGAGCGTGGCCGAGCGCGCGTAGATCATGTTGCGCAGCACCTCGGTCGTCATCACCACGATCGGGGCCTCAGGGTTGACCGAGGAGTCGCCGGTCAGCAGGCCGACGTTGCCTGCCCCGTGCCGACGGACCAGGTCGGCGTGCTTCTGGTTGGACAGGGCCTTGATCGGGGTGGTGTAGAAGCACTTGCGGCCCTCCTGCAGGGCCAGGAAGACCGCGAACTCGCCGACGATCGTCTTGCCGGCCCCGGTCGGGGCGGCCACCAGGACGCCGGAGCCCGACTCGACGTGGGCACACGCCTCACGCTGGTAGTCGTCGAAGGCGAACCCGTAGCCGTCGGCGAACTGCGTCAGCCGGGGTGAGACCTGCCGGCTCTTGAAGCGGCTGTAGGCCTCGGCGGGACTCTGCGGGGTCGTCAGGTCGTCGTCCATCGCGGGATTGGCCATGATGGACCCACGCTACCGGGCTCGGGAAACCGCCAGCGGGAGGACCTGCGGCGCCACCGCGACCTCGATGGGGACGTCGCCGAGGTGCTCGCCGTCGCCGAAGAGGACGAGCGGTCGGCCGGTGCCGGTCTCGCCGTCGACCCGGACTACCCGGGCCCGCAGCTGCTCCACGGCTGGGTGCCGGGCGAACCGCCCGGACGTCATCTGGGGCAGCAGCCGCAGCAGGGTGGCCCTGCTGACGGGGTGGATCAGCGTGACGTCCAGCTCGCCGTCCCGGGCGTCGGCGGCGGGACAGATCCGCATGCCGCCGCCGTAGGAGGCGGTGTTGCCCACGGCCACGAGCATCGCCTCGAGATGGCGGACCGCGCCGTCCAGCACCAGCCGGTAGCGCAGCGGCGTGAAGACGCGCAGCTCGGCCAGGGCCGCGACCTGGTACCGGGCCGGTCCCCGCGGGAAGCTCAGCGCGTTGGCCCGCCGGTTGACGAGCGCGTCGAAGCCGGTGGCCAGCACAGCCCCGACGTAGCGCTCGCCCACCCGCATGAGGTCGACGTCCTCACGGTCACCGCTGGCCACCGCGGCGGCCGCCGCGAGCGGGTCGTCGGGGTCCAGGCCCAGGCCGCGGCAGAAGTCGTTGCCGGTGCCGGCCGGGATCATCCCCAGCAGGGTCGGGGAGTCCGAGACCTGGTTGGCGCAGGCGTTCAGGCCGAGGTGCATCATGCCGTCCCCGCCCATCACGGCCAGCACCTCGGCACCGGAGGCGACCGCGGCGCTCATCGCCTGGTGGGCGTGGTCGTAGTCCTGGGTGGGCACGACGTGAAGATCGGCCCCCGCGGCCCGCAGGCGGGCCTCCACCCCGGGCAGCGCCCGGGCAGCCCGCCCCCGCCCAGCCGTGTGGTTCACGACCAGCACGATCCGCCGGGCCACGGCGCTCAGCTCCCGTTGCTCCGGGAGCCGTCCGGGTCGTGATCGTCGAGGCGCTTCAGGGCGGCGTCGTCCTCGACGCTGCCGGCCACCCTCAGGCTGTCGCCGGCGAGGGCCGCACGCCGGGCTTTGCGACGGTCGAGGATGTGCGCGATGATCTCGGCCGCGAGGAACAGCACCGTCATCGGAGCGGCCAGGGCCAGCATCGAGAAGGGGTCGGTCGACGGCGTGGCGATGGCCCCGAAGACGAAGGTCCCGAAGATCACGTAGGTGCGGTACTTCGACAGGTAGCGGGCCGGCACCACCCCGAGGATGTTGAGCATCAGCACGATCAGCGGGATCAGGAACGCGACGCCGAAGACGAGCATCAACCGCATGAGGAACGACAGGAACTGGTTGATGTCCTGCAGGTTCGTCACCCCGCCCTCGGTGAAGCCGAGCAGCACGCTGATGCCCTTGGGCATCACGATGTAGCCCACGGCGACGCCGGCGCAGAACAGCGGGGTGGCGGCGGCGATGAAGGCCACCGCCCACTTCTTCTCCTTGGCCAGCAGCCCGGGGACGATGAACGACCACACCTGCCACAGCCAGACCGGCGAGCTGAGGATCAGCCCCGCCAAGGCCGAGACCTTGAGGACCAGGGTGAACGGGGAGGCGATGCCGTTGTTGACCACCTGGAGCACCGCACCGGGGTTCCTGGCCTTGAGGTCGGCCTCGGCCTGGTAGTACGGAGCCAGCAGCACGTCGATGAGGGCGCCGCGGAAGAACCAGGCGACGATCGACGCGACGAGGATGGCCAAGGCGGCCACGACCAGCCGGTAGCGCAGCTCGCGCAGGTGCTCGAACAGGGTCATCGCGCCGTCGGCGGGCGCGGCCGGCGGTCGCAGCCAGGCCAGGCTCAGCTTGACGGGCCGCCCCTTGATCGTGAGGGACACCAGGACGTCTGGATCAGACGTCGCGGCGCTGGTCGCGGTCCGCCGGGTGCGCCTGGCTCTGGGGGTCCTGCGAGGCGTAGCCGCCCGGCTGAGCCTGCTGGCCGTAGTCGTTCTGAGGCTGCGTCTGGGGAGCCTGCTGCGACTGCCCGTAGGCACCCTGCTGCGGCGGGTACGGCGCGATCTGGGGCTGCTGCTGACCCGCGGCGTCGGTGGTGGAGGCGCCCGGCTCGTCCTTGGCGCGGAGGCCCTTGGTCTCCTCCTTGAACTCCTTGAGCGCCCGGCCGCTGCTCTTGCCGAGCCCAGCGAGACGGGAACCTCCGAACAGCAGGAGCAGGATGACCAAGATGATGATCAGCTCGGTCGGGCCGAGGTTGAAGATCAGCGGGTGCATGGAGTTGCCTCTTTCCAGATGCGGCGGCGTTGCCTACGCCTCCCGGCCATCCTACGTCCCCCGGCCTCGCCGGGGCCTCAACGCGGGCCTTCCTCAGCCGGCTGCCCCGGAGCCGAGGTCACCAGCGGGCCGACCGCGAGCCCGGCTTGGCGGGGATCGGGTCCGGCTCCGGTCCTGCAGGGCCGCCCACCTGGCTGAGCAGGTCTGCGAGCTCGCCGGCCCGGTCGGCGAGCTGCCCGAGCTCGCCCAGCACGTCGGCCGCCTTGTGCATCAGCCACACGGCGTAGCCGACGAGCACGGCCACGGCGGCCACCGCCAGCACGAGGATCAGCACAGCCCAGAGCACCGGCGCAGTCTAGGACGGGACCCGCACGGGTTGCGACCGGTGCCCCCGGCCGGCGAGGCGCCGCCCGCCCCGTCCGAGCACGGGCCCAGGGGGAGGCCGGACGGCCTCCCCCCTGGAACAGGTCAGGACTGCAGGACCTTGTGGCCCTCCCCCTCGACCACCTGCGAGTCCTCGGCCGCCTGGACAGAGATCTTGCGCGGCTTGGCCCGTTCGGCGACCGGGATCTCCAGGCGGAGCACCCCGCCGTTGTAGGAGGCGCTGATCTTCTCGGTGTCCAGGTTGTCCCCGAGGATCAGCTGGCGGCTGAACACACCGCGGGGCCGCTCGGCCGCCACCAGCTCGGCGATGCCCTCACGGGCGGGCCGGTCCGCGCGCACGGTCAGCACGTTCCGCTCGACGTCCAGGTCGATCGAGTGGACGTCGATGCCGGGCAGGTCGAACTCGACGGTGAAGGTGTCACCCTCCCGCCAGGCGTCCATGGCCATGAGGGCCGGTCGGGCCGCGGTCCCGAACACCTGCTGAGTGAGCCGGTCCAGGTCGCGGAAGGGGTCGGTACGCATCAACATGGGTCTCTCCCTCCGTTCGGTTGTGTGAGTGGTAGCGGCGCTGATCTATGGTGTCCGCTACAGGTTGTTTATAGCACTGCCGAGCCCTAATCTTCAAGAGTGACAGGAGATCAGCAGGGCGGGGAGACAGCGGCGGACGGTGCCCGCGGCGTCTACGGCATCTCCGTCGCCGCCGACCTGGTCGGGACCGGTGTGCAGAACCTCCGGCTGTACGAGCGCCGCGGGCTGCTCACCCCGCGGCGCACCGCCGGCGGGACCCGGCTCTACAGCCGGGACGACGTGAGCCGCCTCCACCGGATCACCGCGCTGCTCGCCGCCGGCCTGAATCTCGCCGGGGTCGCCATGGTGCTGGACCTGCAGGACGACCTGGCCACCGCCCGGGAGTCCGCCGACGAGTCCGGTGGTGGCCGCCAGGCCTGAACCGCGCTCAGCCGACGTCGGACGCCGTGCCGTCGGGGGTGGTGACCACGCGCCCGGAGGCGAGGAACGCGGCGTACTGGTCCAGGGCCTCCTGCGCCGCGGCGGCGGCGGAGTCGCCCGCGCCCTCGGGGGCGACGACGGTCGCCCCGCCCCGCAGCCCGAGCAGCAGGCTCCGCAGCCAGCCGGGGTCGCGTACCCGCAGCGTCACCGTCAGGCCGCCGTCGGCACGCGCCGAGGCGGCCTCGGTCGGGTAGTACTCGGCCACCCAGCTCGCCTCGGGGGCGAGGTCGAGAGTGACCAGGGGGGCGTCCTTGAGCGTCTCGAACCAGCCGGTGGTGAGGTCCTTGAGAACGACGTCGTGCGGCTCGACGGGCACGTCGGTCACCTCGACGTCGACCACCCGGTCCAGCCGGAAGGTGCGCAGACCGACGGCGGAGTGGCACCAGGCCTCGAGGTAGCCGTAGCCCTCGAGGACGAACACCCGCAGCGGGTCGACCCGGCGGCGGGTGGTCTCGGTGCGGGAGGCGACGTCATAGGTCAGGTCCAGGCTCAGCCTCCGCTCCAGGCCCTCGTTCACCCGGGCCTGGATCTCGTCCTGGGCGGCGGTGACGCTGACGCTGGCCTGGTCGGTCGGCGCGGAGCCCGACGCAGCCTCGAGCTTGCCCAGCGCCCGGTCCACCGCGGCACGCTGGCCGGGGCCGGCGATCTCGCGCAGGGTCCGCAGCCCGAGGACCAGGGCCAGTGCCTCGTCGGTCGACAGGCGCAGGGGCCGGGTGAGGTAGTCGGCGTTGCTGAGGTGGATGACCCCCTCCCCCTCGACCGCGTCCATGTCGATGTCGATGAGGTCGCCGGGGGTGAGCCCCGGCATGCCGCACATCCAGAGCACGTTGAGGTCCTCGCGGAGGGTCCGCACGCTGATCCCGAACGCGGTGGCGACGTCGACCATCGCGGCCCCGTCGTGCTCGCGGAGGTAGGGCACCAGGCTCAGCAGCCGGCGCACCTGCGCCTGGGACGTCATGACGCCCCCCGGCTTGCGGGCGCGACCCCGGCCGTGCCGGCCACGGCCGTGAGCCCGCGCACGACGCGCTCGCGCAGCTCCGCCGGCTCCAGCACGACGACGTCGGCCCCGTGCCGGCAGATCTCCTCCGCCGCCGAGCGCAGGTCGGAGAAGGTGACGCGGTGCACCTCGAAGCCCAGGGGGAGGGGGCCCTCGACCGGCTGCGGCTGGCCGCGGCGCCGCAGCGCCGCGGCCCGTCCGGTCCGCAGCGCCAGCACGGCGGCCTCGGTCGGTTCGGCCGGGGAGAGCGCGCGGGCCAGGGAGCGCAGGTCGACGTCCGGCGGCACCTCGTAGGCTCCCGGCTTCGACTCCCGACGGGGCAGGTCGCTCATCCGGGAGAGCTTGAACATGCGGGTGGCGTCGCGGTCGACGTCGCGCCCGATGACGTACCAGCGCCCCTTGGACGACGTCATCCCCCACGGCTCCAGCGTCCGGCGTGCGCCGTCGCGGTAGGTGAAGCTCATCCGGATCCGCTCCAGCACCGCGACCCACAGCGGCTCGAAGCCCGGCTCGCTCGCCTGCACCGACGGTTCGAGGGAGGCCAGCAGGGACGGGTCCGGCTCGACACCGGCGGCCCGCAGCTTGGCGATGGCGCTGGCCGTCGAGGCCGCCATGCTGGCGTGCTGCCAGACCCGCGCCGCGACCCCGACCACGGCGGCCTCCTCGGCATCGAGGTCGATCGGCGGCAGCTCGAACTCACCCGGCAGGATCCGGTAGCCGGGCTCGTCGTCGAAGAGGGGGTCGAAGGTGCCCACCTCGATCGGGACGCCCAAGGCGCGGAGCTCGTCCTTGTCCCGCTCGAAGGTGCGCTCGAAGGCGGCGTCGGACAGGTCGTGGTAGCCCTCGACGGCCTCGCGGATGCGGCTCTTGGGCACGAACCGGCCCGAGACCAGCAGGCAGATGGTGAGGTTGAGGATGCGCTCGGTCTTGCGCGGTGCCATGCCTGCGTTCTCCTCACCCGCTCGGGGACCACGGGTCGCGGCAAGGCTAACAGCCGGCCCTCCCGGCATAAGGTCGGCGCATGATCATCTGGGCCGACGGCCGGGTCACCGCGGTGCGCGGCGGCTGGGCCGGAGCGGTGGAGCTCTCGGTGGCCCGGACCGACGGGGCCGAGGTGAGGGCCCTGGCCTACACGGCGCTGATGGCCGCCCCCGTCGTCGGGGACCGGGTGCTGATGAACGTCGCCGCCCTCGACCAGGGCCTGGGCACCGGCGGCTACGCACTGGTCATCGCCGCGCTCGCACCGTCCGGCGCGCTGAGCGGGCAGCCGCCGCAGCCCGCCGGCCACCTGGTGAAGGCCCGTTACCTTCCACTGCAGGCCATGGTCGCCGGCGCGGACGAGCAGGGCTCCCCGCACCACGACCTGCTCGCCGAGGCCGACGACCTGGCCGGCCTGCCGGTGCTGGTCGCCGACCTGCACTCCGCTCTCACTCCGGCCCTCCTGGCGGTGGCGCACGACCGGCCCGGGACGCGCGTGGTCTACGTGATGAGCGACCAGGGCGCCTTGCCGATGGCGTTCTCGCGCACCGTCGCCCGGTTGCGGGACGCCGGTCTGCTGGCGGCAACCGTGACGGTCGGTCAGGCCTTCGGCGGCGACCTGGAGGCAGTCACCGTCCACTCCGGGCTGCTCGCCGCCCGGCTCGCGCTGGGCGCCGAGCTGGTGGTCCTCAGCCAGGGTCCGGGCAACCTCGGGACCGGCACGCGCTGGGGCTTCTCCGGCGTCGGGGTGGGTGAGGCGGTCAACGCCGCCGCCACCCTGGGCGGGCGGCCGGTCGGGTCGCTCCGGATCTCGACGGCGGACGCCCGTCCGCGGCACCGGGGGCTCTCCCACCACAGCCTCACCGCCTACGGCAGGGTCGCACTGCTCCCGGCCGACCTGGCCGTCCCCGACCTCGCCGGGGCGGGCGCGCTGACCGGTATCGGCGGGCTCGGCGACGTCGTCGCCCTGGCCGCCGAGGTCGAGGTCGCGGTCGCTCCGCTGACCCGGCACCGGCTGGTCCGCGTCCCGCTCGCCGGCCTCGACAACGCCCTCACCGGCTCGCCGGTCCCTCTCTCGACGATGGGCCGCGGCCTGGACGGCGACCCGGCCTACTTCCTCGCCGCGGCCGCCGCCGGTCGTCACGCCGCGACGCTGGTCGACGGCGCCCGGGCGCCCGGCTGAGCCCTAACGGCCTGCTTCGGCGAAGAGCAGGTCGACGACCATGACCGATGTCTCGCCCTTGGTGACCTTGGGTTCGGCGTTGCCGTCGGGGTAGCTCTTGTCCGGCGGGATGACGAGCAGCACGCGGCTGCCGACGGTCTGTCCGGCCAGGCCCTCCTGCAGGCCGGCCACCAGCGCGGGAAGCGGGGAGCTGGCCGCCTCGTCGCCGTAGGACTGCTCGACCAGCCGGCCGTCCTGCCAGATCTCCCACCGGTAGTCGAAGGTGATGGTGTCGGTGGCCCCCACCTTCTTGCCGTCCCCCTTGATCAGCGGCTGCACGACGAGGTCCTTGGGCGGGTCGGACTTGGGCATCGTGATGTCGGGCTTGGCCACCGCCCCGCGGACGGTCGGCAGGCCGGCCTTCGCCGCGACCTTCTCCCCCGTCGGCTCGCTCAGCGGCACGCCGACGATGTCGACGACGAACACCAGGGTGTCGCCGACCTCGACGCCGATCTGGGGGTTCCCGCCCGAGCCGTCGTAGCCGTCGGGGCCGGGCATGGCGATCAGCACCCGGCTGCCCTGCTTCTGCCCGGTCAGCCCCTTGGCGAAGCCGGGGACCACCTGGTCGAGGGGGAACGCGACCGGCTTGCCGGAGCTGAAGGAGTTGTCGAACTCCTTACCCGTGCGCCCGTTGAGGCCGTAGTAGTTGACCTCGACCGTCGAGCCGGCCTTCACCACCGGACCGTCGGAGTCCTCCAGCACCTTGGTGCGCGTCTTGTCGATGGCGTAGGGGGCGTCGACCTTGACCTTCGGCTCCTTGCCGTAGCCCCCCGTGACGCTCACCTTGGCGAAGTCGTCGGAGGTGGGGACCTTCGACGCCTTGGCGCTGGGCGAGGGGCTGGCGCTGGCGGAGGCGCTCGGCGCCGTGCTGGCTGAGGCGTCGGCCGAGGGTTCGTCGTCCGAGCCGCAGGCGGCGAGGAACAGGGAACCGCTCAGCGCGAGGACGAGCAGGGACTTCGAGGGGATCGCACGCACCGGAGAACCCTACCCGTCGAGGCTGGGGAGAGCCTGTGAGAGACCGGCCGGGCCGTCCGCCCGGGGAGCCTCAGGACGCGGGACGCCGCATCGAGGCGATCAGCCGGTCCACCCGCTCGTCGACGGCGGCGAAGGGGTCCTTGCAGAGCACAGTGCGCTGCGCCTGGTCGTTGAGCTTGAGGTGCACCCAGTCGACGGTGTAGTCGTTGCGCCCCTCCTGAGCCGCCCGGATGAAGTCGCCCCGCAGCTTGGCCCGGGTGGTCTGCGGCGGCACGGACTTGGCCCGGAACACGGCCGGCTCGGTGGTCACCCGGGCGGCCTGGCCACGCTCCTGCAGGATGGAGAACAGACCCCGGCCGCGGCGGATGTCGTGGTAGGCCAGGTCCAGCTGGGCGATCCGCGGGTCGCCGAGGCTCAGGGAGTGCTTGGCCGAGTACCGGTCCAGCAGCTTGAGCTTGATGGCCCAGTCCACCTCGGTGTCCACCAGCCCCAGCTTGTCCTCGGCCACCGCCCGCAGCGTGCGCTCCCACAGGTCCAGGACGCGGTCGATGACCGGCGTGCCGAGGTCGCCCCGGGCCACGAACTCCGAGACCTTCTCGTAGTACTCGGTCTGCAGCTGCAGGGCCGAGACACGTCGGCCGTTCGCCAGGGCCACCTCGACCTGCCCGGTCCGGTCGCGCGACATGTCGCGGATGGCGCGGATCGGGTTCTCGAGGGTGAGGTCGCGCATCGGCACCCCCGCCTCGATGAGCCGGAGCACCAGCTCAGTTGTCCCGACCTTGAGCAGGGTCGTCGTCTCGCTCATGTTGGAGTCGCCGACGATCACGTGCAGCCGGCGGTACCGCTCGGGGTCGGCGTGCGGCTCGTCCCGGGTGTTGATGATCGGGCGGCTGCGGGTGGTTGCGGAGGAGACGCTCTCCCAGATGTGCTCTGCCCGCTGGCTGACGCTGTACTCCGCCCCGCGGGCGGTCTGCAGCACCTTGCCCGCACCGCAGATGAGCTGGCGCGAGACCAGGAAGGGAACCAGCACGTCGGTGATCTTCGAGAAATCGCCCACGCGGCTGATCAGGTAGTTCTCGTGGCAGCCGTAGGAGTTGCCGTGGCTGTCGGTGTTGTTCTTGAACAGGTAGATGTCGCCGGTGATGCCCTCGCTGGCCAGTCGCTGCTCGGCGTCGACGATCAGGTCCTCGAGGATCCGCTCGCCGGCCCGGTCGTGGTCGACCAGCTGCACCAGGTCGTCGCACTCGGCGGTGGCGTACTCGGGGTGCGAGCCGACGTCGAGGTAGATCCGCGACCCGTTGCGCAGGAAGACGTTGCTGCTGCGTCCCCAGGTGACCACCCGCCGGAACAGGTAGCGCGCCACCTCGTCGGGGGTGAGCCGGCGGGTACCTCCGGAGGTGCAGGCGACCCCGTACTCGGTCTCCAGCCCGTAGATCCGCCGGTCCATCACCCTCCTCGCGTCGTTCCTGCGTGGTGCTCGGTCAGTCGCTGATCAGGTCGAGCAGTCCCCCGAGCTCGTCCCGGGTGAGGTCTCGCAGGTCCCCGCTCTTGAGGTTGCCCAGCCGGACCGGTCCGATGCCCGTGCGCGAGAGCTTCCGCACCGGGTGGCCGACGGCCTCCATGGTACGGCGGACGATGTGGTTGCGGCCCTCGTGCAGGGTCAGCTTGACCAGCGAGCGGTCCTCGGCGGTCGAGACCAGCTTCACCGAGCTGGGGCGGACGGGACCGTCGTCGAGCACGATCCCCGTCCGCAGACGCTTGACGGTGGCCGGGTGCACCAGGCCGGCGACCTCGGCGAGGTAGGTCTTCGGCACCTCGAACGAGGGGTGGGCCAGCTTGTGGGCGAAGTCGCCGTCGTTGGTGAGGATGATCAGGCCGTCGGTCTCGGTGTCCAGGCGGCCCACGTGGAAGAGCCGGTTCTGCTTGCCCGGCCGCTTGCCCTCGAGCAGGTCGTTGAGGTTCCGCCGGCCCTCCGGGTCGTCCATCGTCGAGACCACCCCGCGCGGCTTGTTGAGCACGAGGTACAGGTGGCGGCGGGGCGGCGGGATGCGCGAGCCGTCGACGCGGACCACGTCCCGCTCCGGGTCCACTCGGAGGCCTTGCTCGAGGACCAGCTTGCCGTTCACCTCGACCCGGCCTTCGCTGATCATGATCTCGCAGGCGCGGCGGGAGGCGAGACCTGCCGCCGCCAGCACCTTCTGCAGGCGGATGCCGCCCTGGTCGTCGCGGTCGTCGTCGTTCACTGGTCGTCCTCGTGGTCGTCGTGCATGGTCCCGGCGGCGGCCCCGGAGGGCTCGGCCGGGGCGTACATCTCGGGAGCGGTCCGCCGCGGCCGCGACGGGTCCGCGTCGGTCCCCTCGCCAGCCGCCTCAGGAGGTCCGGCCGCGGCCAGCCGGAGCTCGGCCTCCAGGGCGGACGCCTCCGGCAGGTGCGGCGCCAGGGCCGGCAGGTCGTCGAGCGAGCGCAGTCCCATCCGTTCCAGGAAGTGGCTGGTCGTGGCGAACACGACGGCGCCGGAATCGGCGTCGTGCCCGGCCTCCTCGATCAGCCCGCGGGCCACCAGGGTCCTGATCACCCCGTCGACGTTGACCCCCCGGACGGCGGAGACCCGCCCGCGCGAGATGGGCTGGGTGTAGGCGATCACCGCGAGGGTCTCCAGGGCGGCCTGGCTGAGCCGGCCCTGCTGGCCTTCGAGCACCGTGGCCGCGATCAGGTCGGCGTGCTCCTCCCGCGTCCAGTAGCGCCACCCGCCCCCCACCTCGCGCAGCTCGAAACCCCGGCCGGTCTCGTCGTAGAACCGGGCGAGGTCGGCCAGGGCCTGACGGACCACGGGTTCCGGCGCCCCGAGAGCCGCCGCCAGGTCGTCGGTGCGGCGAGGCTCCTCGGCCACGAGCAGCAACGCCTCGATCGCCGGGCCGAGGTCGGCCGGGGTGGGCACGGGCACCTCGACGAGCGACGGCTGCAGGTGCGCCGACTCCTCCACGGCGGTCGGGTGCTGGCTCATCGGGGTTCCTCGCTGGGTGTGGGGGGCGCGTCGAACTCGTCGGAGATGTCCAGCTCGCCCTCGCTCGACCCCGTCCAGCGTACGGTCAGCTCGGCCAGTGCGGCGACCTGCTCGAACGCCACGGCCCCCTCGCGGAACAGCTCGAGCAGGGCGAGGAAGCGCGCGACGGTCGTGACCTGGTCGGGCGCGTCGCCGGTCAGGGCCCGGAAGGTGAGGGTGCCGGTCCGGCGCAGCCGGTCCACGATCAGCCGAGCCTGGTCGCGGACGCTGACGGCCGGGGCGTGCAGGTGGGCCAGCGAGACGACGTCGACCGGCTTGGGCGCCAGCGCCCTGCTGGCCAGCGCCGCGAAGGCCTCAGGCGTGAGGTTCAGCACCACCTCGGGCAGCAACCTGGCGAACCGGTCCTCCAGGGCGACGTCGCGGGGGAAGCGGCGGGCCTCGGCCTCCAGGGTCGAGGCCAGGTGGCCGGCGACGGTCTTGAAGGCGCGGTACTGCAGGAGCCGCGCGAACAGCAGGTCGCGGGCCTCGAGCAGGGCGAGGTCTTCGGGGTCCTCCACCTCGCCCGAGGGCAGCAGGCGGGCCGTCTTGAGGTCGAGCAGCGTCGCCGCGACCACCACGAACTGGCTGGTCTGGTCGAGGTCCCAGTCGCTGCCGGCCGCCTTGATGTGGGCGATGAACTCGTCGGTCACCTGGGAGAGCGCCACCTCGGTGATGTCCAGCTTGTGGCGGGAGATCAGCTGCAGCAGCAGGTCGAACGGCCCCTCGAAGTTGGCCAGGTGGACCTGGAAGCCCGGCGGCCGACCGCCGACCGCGCCCGCGCGGGCCGACCGCTCGGTGGCAGCGGTCACGGCTTCGACAGCCGCCGGACGAGCTCGGAGGACCGTCCGTTGGCCTGCAGGTCGGCCACCAGCGCGGCGATCGCCTCGCGGACGATCCGCCCTCGGTCGACGGCCATCCCGTGCTCGGCCCGCAACGTCAGCCGGGCCTGCTCCAGGGCCACCAGCTCGTCGCTGCTGACGTACACCGTGATCTTCTCGTCGTGCCGGACCCGGCCCGAGCCCCGGCCGGCAGCAGCAGGGGCGGGAGCCTCGACGGCCGGGCGTGGTTCGGGGGTGCCAGGCTCCTCGGGGGCCACCCCGTCCGCGGCCTGGGTGGTGCGGAACAGCTCCGACGCACCGGGCAGGCTCACCCGGCGTGACATCGCGCCAGCACCTCCCGCGCCAGGTTGCGGTACGCCTCGGCGCCCGGGGAGCTGGTGGCGTAGGTCGTGATCGGCTCGCCGGCCACCGTCGTCTCCGGAAACTTCACCGTCCGCCGGATGACGGTGTGGAAGACGGTGTCGCCAAAGGCCTGGACCACCCGCTCCAGCACCTCCCGGCTGTGCAGGGTGCGGGGGTCGTACATCGTGCCGAGGATGCCGAGGATCTGCAGCCGGGGGTTGAGCCGTTCCTGCACCTTGGTGATGGTGTCGTTGAGCAGGGCGATGCCGCGCAGGGCGAAGAACTCGCACTCCAGCGGCATGATCACCTTGTCGGCCGCGGTGAGCGCGTTCACCGTCAGCAGCCCGAGGCTGGGTGCGCAGTCGACCAGGATGACGTCGTAGCGGTCCCGGACCCGGTCGAGCACCCGCAGCAGGGTCTGCTCACGCGCCACCTCCGAGACCAGCTGGATCTCCGCGGCCGAGAGGTCGATGTTGCTGGGCAGGATGTCGAGCCCCGGGACGTTGGTGGTGTCGATGACGTCGTCGATGGCCACGTCCCGCGCCAGCAGCAGGTTGTAGACGCTGTGCCCGAGGGTGTGGGGGTTCACGCCCAGCCCCACCGACAGCGAGCCCTGGGGGTCGAAGTCGACGAGGAGCACCTTGCGACCGAGCTCGGCGAGGGTGGCGCCGAGGTTGATCGTGGTCGTGGTCTTGCCGACACCGCCCTTCTGGTTGCACAGGGCGATGATCATCGCCGGACCGCCCGTGGGTGGGGGCGGCTCGGGCAGCTCCGGCCAGGGTCGGCCGGTCGGGCCCATGACCGGCTCGGGGATGAGTGCCTCCTCGGTCACCGGCGCCCCGGGGACGGTGAAGGTCTCGGCTCCGCCCTCGCTCTCGGCGGGGTCGAAGAGCGCCTCCAGACCAGCGGTCACCGTGGTCCGGCCCTCCGTCGACGGCTCGGCGGCGTTGTCGGACTGCTGCACTCCGGTCCTCCTCGCATCTGCGCCGGTCCGCTCGGGCGTGCTGCCGACCGGCCGTCGTGCGGACGCCACACGGCGTGCGCTCCGGGTGAGCCTAGTACGCGCGGGGGTGGGAGGTGAGGTACACCTCGCGCAGGTGGTCGACGGTCACCAGGGTGTAGATCTGGGTGGTGGTCACCGAGGCGTGGCCGAGCAGCTCCTGCACCACCCGGACGTCGGCGCCGCCGTCGAGCAGGTGGGTGGCGAAGGAGTGCCGGAGCGTGTGCGGGGAGACCTCGACGCCCAGGCCCGCTTGGGCGGCGACCTGCTGCAGCACCGCCCAGGCGCTCTGCCGGGACAGCCGGGCCCCCCGCGCGCCGAGGAACAGGGCGGGCGGACCGGCCCCGCGGACCGCCAGGGCCGGTCGCCCGCGCACGAGGTAGGCGTCCAGCGCCGCCCGGGCGTAGGAGCCGAGCGGCACCATCCGCTCCTTCCCTCCCTTGCCGAGCACCCGGAGGCCGGCCGCCGGGTGCTCGAGGGCACGCGCGACCTCGTCGACGTCGAGCCCGACGGCCTCGGAGATCCGGGCCCCGGTGCCGTAGAGGACCTCGAGCAGCGCCGCGTCCCGGAGCCCGACGGGGGTGTCGGTGGGCGGCACGGCCAGGAGCGCCTGCACCTGGTCCAGCACGGAGCGCCTTGGGCAGCCGTCGTCCCGGGGTCGGCGGGCGCACCTCGGCCGCCGGGTCGGACGGGCTGACGCCCTCGTCGACGGCGAAGCGGTGCAGGCTGCGGACCGCGACGACGGCCCTGGCCACGCTGGCCGGAGCGAGCGGGGCGACCGCCCAGCCGTCCCCGTCGGCGTCGGGCACGCCGGCGCGCAGGCGCATCGCGTGCTCGGCCACCAGAGCGGGCGTCACGGCCGCCGGGTCGTCGACGCCCTGCCCGGCGAGGAAGGCCGTGTAGCGCCGCAGGTCGCGGCGGTAGGCCTGCAGCGTGTGCCGGGACACCCCCCGCTCGACGACGAGGTGGTCGAGGTAGGTCTGCACCAGCCGCGTGAGCGCCCCGTTCCCGCCGGGCGGGGCCGGGGCGGTGTCGGGCTCGACCGCGACCACCGGCACCGCCTAGGCGAGGACGTCGGCGAGCTCGCGGTGACCGACGCCGTGGGAGGTCGCGACGGGCGCGCTCACCAGCGCGCCGTCGTGGGTGTTGAGCCCCAGCGCCAGGGCCGGGTCGTCCCGCAGTGCGTCCTGCCAGCCCCGACCGGCCAGGCTGACCGCGTAGGGCAGCGTCACGTTGGTGAGGGCGTAGGTCGAGGTGTGCGGCACCGCCCCCGGCATGTTCGCCACGCAGTAGAAGATCGAGCCGTGGACCCGGTAGGTGGGGTCGGCGTGGGTGGTGGGCCGGCTGTCCTCGAAGCAGCCGCCCTGGTCGATGGCGATGTCGACGAGCACGCTCCCTGGCTTCATCCGGGCGACCAGGTCGTTGGTCACCACGGTCGGCGCCTTCGCGCCCGGTACCAGCACCGCCCCGATCACCAGGTCCGCGTCCAGCACGGCCCGCTCCACCTCGAAGGCGTTCGAAGCCACCGTCTGCAGGTGCCCCTGGTAGATCTTGTCGGCGTCGCGGAGCTTGTCGATGTTGCGGTCGAGCAGCACCACCTCGGCCTGCATGCCCAGCGCGATCGCCGCGGCGTTCATCCCCGAGACCCCGGCCCCGATGACGACCACCTTCGCCGCGTGGACCCCCGAGACCCCGCCCATCAGCGTGCCCCGGCCGCCGCCCTGGGCCATCAGGTGGTAGGCGCCGACCTGGGGCGCGATCCGGCCGGCCACCTCGCTCATCGGCGCCAGCAGCGGCAGCGAGCCGCTGGGCAGCTGGACCGTCTCGTAGGCGATCCCGGTGACGCGGCGCTCCAGCAGGGCCTGGGTGCACTCCCGGTTGGCGGCGAGGTGCAGGTAGGTGAAGAGCAGCTGCCCGGGCTGCATGCGGGGGTACTCCGCGGGCACTGGTTCCTTGACCTTCATGATCATCTCGGCCTCACCCCACACGTGATCATGGTCGGGGACGATCGTGGCGCCGGCGGCGGCGTACTCCTGGTCGGGAATGGAGGAGCCGAGGCCGGCTCCCGCCTGGATGACCACGCCGTGGCCCTGGCGCACCAGCTCGGTGACCCCGGAGGGGGTGATCGCCACCCGGTACTCGTGGTTCTTGATCTCGGTCGGGACTCCTACCAGCATGGGGCTCGCACTCCTCGGGTCGGCTGCGTCGCTGCGCGGTCGGACGCCTGAGCATAGACACAGCGGGCTCCCCCCGCCGGGCGTCAGTCCCGGGTGGCGGCGAGCAGGTGCTCGCGGGCCGGCCAGGCCACCTCGGCCGGCCGGAGCGACGCCCAACCGCGCGAGCGGGCCGCGTCCGCGGCCAGCACCCCCGCCACCAGGCTCGGGTTGTGGAGCCGTCCCGCCAGGACAGCGTCGACGAGGTCGGACAGCGGGGCCCAGACGACGTCCATGTCGGCCTCCTCGCCCTCGCGCAGGAACCCCTCGGGCGCGGTCGTGCTGGACAGGTCGCGGGCCAGGTAGATCCGCAGCACCTCACCGAGGATGCCCGGGGTGGAGAACAGCTCGACGAGCACGTGCCACTCCCCCGCCGCCAGGTCGACCTCCTCGGCCAGCTCGCGCTGGGCGGCGGCGAGGTAGTCCTCCCCGGTCACGTCGAGCAGCCCGGCCGGCGGCTCGATCAGCCGGTGCCGGACGGCGTGGCGGTACTGGCGCACCAGGGCCACCCGCTCGTCGGCGTCGAGGGCGATCACGCCCACCGCCCCGGGGTGTCGGAGGTACTCCCGCTCGATCAGGCTGCCGTCAGGGGTGCGGATCTCGTCCTGGCGGAACTCCGCGATGTGGCCGCGTCCGAGGATGCTGCTGCCCTCCACCGGCCAGGCCAGCGGGAGGTCGAGGAGCTGCGCCGGGGACAGGATCGTCCGGCCCTCAGGCAGGGAGGCCGGGGCGCTCACCGTCGGGCGTCCACGGGCAGGCGGGTGGCGAGCTTGCGGTCCAGCGCGGCCTCGACGAGACCGGCGAACAGGGGGTGCGGCCGGGTCGGCCGGGACTTGAGCTCGGGGTGGGCCTGGGTGGCGACGAAGTAGGGGTGCACGTGGTCGGGCAGCTCGACGAACTCCACGAGCGAGGAGTCCGGGGAGGTGCCGCTGATGACCAGGCCCGCCTCCTCCAGCGCCGAACGGTAGGCGTTGTTGACCTCGTAGCGGTGCCGGTGCCGCTCGGTCACCGCCGTCGTCCCGTAGCGCTTGGCGACCTGGGACCCGGGGGCGAGCTCGGCCGGGTACGAGCCCAGCCGCATGGAGCCGCCGAGGTCGCCGCCGCCGTTGACGATGGCCACCTGCTCGGCCATCGTCGCGATCACCGGGTGCGGGGTCTCGGGGGTGAACTCGCTGCTGTCGGCGCCCTCCAGCCCCGCCAGGTTCCGGGCCACCTCGATGACCATCACCTGCAGGCCCAGGCAGAGACCGAGGATGGGGATCTGGTGCTCGCGGGCGTACCGGACGGCCCCCACCTTGCCCTCCACGCCGCGGATGCCGAACCCGCCCGGCACGACGATGCCGTCGACGTCGTGCAGGGCGCGGGCCGCACCCTCGGGGGTGCCGCAGCCGTCGGACTGCACCCAGCGGATCTGCACCCGGGCCCGGTTGGCGAAGCCGCCGGCGCGCAGCGCCTCGCTCACCGAGAGGTAGGCGTCGGGCAGGTCGATGTACTTGCCGACCAGGGCGATGACCACCTCCTCCTTGGGATGGTGGACGCGGTCGAGCAGGTCGTTCCAGCGGGTCCAGTCGACGTCGCGGAAGCGCAGGTCGAGCCGGCGGACCACGTAGGCGTCGAGGCCCTCGGCGTGCAGCACCTTGGGGATGTCGTAGATGCTCGGGGCGTCCACGCAGGCCACGACGGCCTGCTCGTCCACGTCGCACATCAGCGAGATCTTGCGCTTCACCGACTCCGGGATCTCGCGGTCGGAGCGGCACACGACGGCGTCGGGCTGGATGCCGACCTGGCGCAGCGCGGCCACGGAGTGCTGGGTGGGCTTGGTCTTCAGCTCACCACTCGGGCCGATGTAGGGCACCAGGGAGACGTGCAGGAAGAAGACGTTCTCGCGGCCGACGTCGTGACGCACCTGCCGGGCAGCCTCCAGGAAGGGCAGCGACTCGATGTCGCCCACCGTGCCACCGATCTCGTGGATCACCACGTCGATGTGGTTGCCCAGCGCGTCCGGCGCGCCCATGGCCAGCATGGACTCCTTGATCTCGTTGGTGATGTGCGGGATGACCTGCACGGTGTCCCCGAGGTAGTCCCCGCGCCGTTCCTTGGCGATCACCGAGGAGTACACCGCGCCGGTGGTGACGTTGGCCTCGGCCGAGAGATCGACGTTGAGGAAGCGCTCGTAGTGGCCGACGTCCAGGTCGGTCTCGGCCCCGTCCTCGGTGACGAAGACCTCGCCGTGCTGGAAGGGGTTCATCGTGCCGGGGTCCACGTTGAGGTAAGGATCCAGCTTCTGCATGGAGACGCTGAGGCCGCGGGCCACCAGCAGCGAGCCGAGGCTGGACGCCGTCAGGCCCTTGCCGAGCGAGGAGGCGACCCCGCCGGTGACGAACAGGTGCTTCGTGTACTTCTCGCGTGCTCCCACGGGCCTCCAGCCTACGTGGACCGACGGCCCTTGGTCGAATGCCCGGCCGGACCGCCGCCGGCCAGCCGTGCGTAGGTGGTGGCGAGCCGGTGCGCGACGTCGTCCCCGTCCGGCCAGCCGGCCGCCCGCGAACGCCCCACCTCCGCGAGGGCGGCCCGTCGCGCGCGGTCCTCGACGAGGGCGCGGACCGCGGCGGCCGCCGCCTCGGCGTCGGTGGGGTCGACCAGGACCGCGGCGTCCCCGACCAGCTCGACGATGCCGCCGACCCGGGTGGCGACCAGCGGCAGACCGGCGAGCAGGGCCTCCTGGGCGACGAGCGCCCGCGCCTCCCACGTGGAGGTGAGCAGCATGAGGTCCGCGGCGCCCAGCAGGGAGGCGACGTCGTCGACCGGCCCGAGCAGCCGGACCCGGGTGCCCTCACGGGCGACTCGGGCGGCGAGCGGAGCGTGCAGCGGTCCCCCACCGGCCAGCACGAACGTCACGTCCGGTGCGGTCGACCAGCCGGAGGGCGACGTCGAGCACCAGGTCGAGGTTCTTCTGCGGCGCCAGCCGGCCGATGGTGACCACGACCACGTCGTCCGGGCCCAGCCCGAGACCGGCCCGGAGACGGTGGCGGGGCACGGCGGCCGGACCCAGCCGCGGGGCGGCGACCGGCCCGAGCTCGACCGCCCGGGCGCCGGCCGAGCGGGCCGTCTCGACGAGGTCGGTGCTCGCGCCCAGGGTCAGGTCGGCGCCGCGGGCGAGGAGGACCTGGAGCGCCCGGCCGGCCGCCCCGGCAGCGCCTGTCGTCAGCACCGCGTTGTGCCAGGTGACCACCAGCGGGATGCGACGGAGCTTCGCCCACGGCAGCGCCGCCGCACCGGCCTTGTAGCCGTGCGCGTGCACGACGTCGACCCCGGACAGGGACGCGAGCCGGCGCGGAGGGCCGACGTCGGGACCGGTCAGGTCGTGCGCCGCCGCCGTGGGAGCCGGGCAGAGCACGGTGACGTCGTGGCCCAGGGCGCGCAGGCGCGGAGCGAGGTCCGCCACGTGCCGGCCGATCCCCCCAGTGCTCGCGCTGAGCGTCTCAACGATCCGCACCGGTGACCTCCGGCGAGTCGGGGGCCGGAGCCCGTCCGCGGAGCCGGACGAGGTCGGTGAGCAGGCGGCGGTCGAGCAGGGCCAGCACCCCGCCGAAGACGGTGACGCCCAGCAGCGCGACGCCGGCCGCCCCGAGCAGCGCGGCCAGCAGCCCGGCCCCGGCGAAGCGGCTGGCCGGCCACCAGCAGGCGGCGACCGCCACGACGGCGGCGGCCAGCCCCCCGAGCAGCGGCCTGAGCAGGGCGACGTCGACGCCGCGCCGGTGGAGGGCGGCCCACCCCACGGCCGCGCCGACGGCCATCCCCAGCGACACGCTGCCGGCCAGCACCGGGACGAGGGCGTTCGGCGGCACCAGGAGGCGGAGCACGACGACGGCCACGATGACCGTGCCCCAGGCCAGCCCGGTGGCCAGCCCCGCGTCCCGGGCCCGGTGCTGGGCGAGCAGGGTGCGGGAGGCCAGACCCAGCAGGGCGGTTCCGACGACCGCCGGCGCGAAGGCGGCGATCGGGCCCGCGAGGGCGTCGGTGCGCCCCGAGCCCGGACCGAGGACGAACACCCGGGCGACCGGGACCGCGGTGGCGGCCAACAGGGCCGCCCCGAGCCAGGCCAGCACGACGACGGCGGGGGCCGTGCCCTGGAGCACCCGGCGCACGGCCGGCCTGGCCGCGTCGCCCTCGGTGCCCGCCGCCACCGAGAGCCGGGGGAAGACCGTCTGCAGCAGCGGGGCGACCAGGACGGCGTACGGCAGCAGGTACAGGGCGTTGGCCCAGCCGTAGCGGGTGAGCGCGCCCGGGTCGCCGCTCCGCTGCGCGGCCCAGCTGGCCAGCAGGACGCTGAGCTGCTGCAGCACCAGCCCGACCAGCCCGGCGCCGGCGATCCGCAGGAGAACGCCCCGGTCGCCCTCGGCGAACCTCAGCCGGGGCCGCAGCGGCACCCCGAGCCGGGCCAGCGGGACCAGCGTGCAGGCAGCGAGGGCGAGGACGCCGAGCGTGGTCCCCCAGCCGAGCACCGCCGTCGCCGTCGTGGTCAGGGTGCCGAGGTCGTCGCGGGCAGAGGCCGGGGCGACGGCGGCGAAGGCCAGGTAGGCGCCGACCACCACCAGGCTGGACACCAGCGGCGCGGCCGCGGCGGCCAGGAACCGCGCGTGGGCCTGCAGCACCCCCGCGCTGACCACGGCCAGCCCGTACAGCCAGACCTGAGGGGCGAACACGACGAGCAGGGCCGCGACGGTGCCGGCGCTTCCCGGGCACCCCGGGGAGGCGAGCAGCCGGCCGTACAGGGGCGCCCCGACCAGGGCGACCAGGGCCGCCGGGCTGAGCACCAGCAGGGTCCACGTCATCAGCGCCGAGATGGTCCGGGTGCTCTGCTCGTCGCGCCCTGCGGCGACGTGCCGGGCGACGACGGGGACCACCACCCCGGCCAGCACCCCTCCGGCGACCACCTCGAAGAGCAGGTTCGGCAAGGTGTTGGCCGCGTTGTAGGCGTCGCCGAGGCAGGTGTCCCCGACCGTCTTGGAGAACACCACCGACCGACCGAAGCCGATCACCCGCGAGGCCAGGGTGAGCCCGGCCAGGCTGAGGGCGACCGAGCCTGCGCCGGCTCTCACGGCCCGGGCACCGGCCGACGACCCAGCCGGTCCAGCCAGTCGAGCCAGGGCGTCGCCGCGATCACCGCGGTGAAGCTGACCCGCTCGCTGGCCAGGTTCAGGCCGACGACGCCGGCCAGCGCCAGCAGGCGTGCGGGTCGCGGCAGCACGAGGGCGGCTGCCGTCGCGACCCCGGCGCCGAGGGCGTTCGCCCCGCAGTCGCCGAGCATGGAGCGACCGGCGAGATCGTCCGGGAGCACCCCCGCGGCGGCGCCGATCACCGGTCCCAGGACGGCGGCGGTCCCGGGGGGCCGCAGGATCGTGTCGACCAGCAGCCCGGTACCCAGCAGGGTGACGGCCTTGGCCGCCCGTCCCGGCCGCAGGTCCAGGAGGTTGACGAGGTTCGCCGTGCCCGCCACCAGCGTGGTGTCCACGGCCAGGTCCACCGCGCGGCCGGGGACGGGGTGCGGGCCGCGTGCGCGGCCGACGAGCAGGGCCGCGGCGGCGGCGCTGACCCCGATGCCTACGACCTTGACCATCCCGGTGGTGACGGTGCCGTCCCGGAGTGCCCGGAGGTGGCCGCGGAAGCCGCGGGCCTGGGCGGAGCCGCGGAGGTCGTCGTAGGCTCCGAACGCGCCGGCGCCCAGCACCGCGACGGCCACGGCCGCCGCGGCGCGGGGGCCCGTCGTCGGCGCGGCCAGAGCCAGCCCGGCGAGGCCGGCGACGACGGCGGCCGGGCCCTCGCCGAGCGTCACGGGCGCGCCCGCGTGGTTGCGGCGCCACCACCGCTGACCCGCGAGCGCGACCGGCGGTCGGCGCACGGCCAGGCGGGACCCGGCCAGCGCCGTGGCTGCGGCCACCAGGGCCGGGCCGAGGGCCGCCCGGACGGGGGCGAGCGTCCCGCGCACGCTCAACGCACCGGCAGGGTCGGCAGCGGCGCGTCGGCCCGGGTCAGGGCGCCGTAGTGGCCCTGACGGCCGAGCAGCTGCTCCTGACCGGCCAGGACGACGGTGGTGGCGCCGCTGGGCAGGTCAGCCACGTCCACGGTGCTGAGCAGCTCGGCGGCGTCGCCGTCGGTGCGGGCGGTCAGCACGTCGGTGCCGGTGATCTCCTCGCTGTTGGGCCCGGCCAGCACCAGGCCGGCGGCGTGGAACCGCAGGGCGACGTCGGCCTCGACGTGAGACTGGAGCAGCTCCGGGGCCGGCTGCGGGTCCGGGGCCGGCGCCCCCACCACCACGACCAGCTCCGCGCGTCGGTTGCTGCTCTCGCTCAGGGTGGCCAGGCCGGCCTCTTGCAGCGCGTCGCCGATGCCCACGGCCAGGTCGTCGCGCTCCTGCGGGGCCTTGGCGGCGATGGAGAAGCCCAGCGCCCGGCCGAAGCGGGTCGACGGCGTCATGTCGTCCTGCAGGCCGAGCTCGTCGCCGTACTCCTCGACAGCCTCCTCCACGGCGGTGGCCTTGGCCGGGTCGAAGGCGTCAGGGTCGACGCGGACGGTCCGCACCACGGTGCCGCCGGCCTCGGTGATCCCGTCGTCGATCGCCTGGACCACGGGGTTGGGTGCGTCGGGCATGAGCACCAGAGCGACACCCACGCCCGCCAGCGCGCCCACGGCGAGCTGGTCGCCCGCGCGGTCGGCCCAGGCGTCGCGGTAGTCGTCGAGGGCGTTGACCCGGTCCAGCTCTGCGCGCAGCTCGGTGACCTGCTTGCGGTCCTGAGCCGCCTGCTCGGTCAGCCCGGCGCTCACCGCGGGGGCCAGGGAGACGCCGACGGCGATGCCCACCGCCAGCGCCAGGAACACCGCCATCAGCGAGACGATGTGGTAGCGGAAGTTGATCACGTGAGCAGTTCCTTCACGAAGTAGACCAGGTCGCGCAGGCGGGCCACGATCACGCTGCCCACGGCGAGGCCCACCTCGGTGAACGCCAGCGCCGTGACCAGGGCCAGCAGGCCGGCCAGCACCAGCAGCAGGAGGTGCCAGCCGCGGATCTGGCTGCGGTAGATCCGCGAGACCCCTTTGGCGTCCACCAGCTTCGGCCCCACCCGGAGCCGCGTCAGGAAGGTCGAGGCCATCCCCGCCCGGCCCTTGTCCAGGAACTCCACGAGCGAGGCGTGCGTGCCGACCGCCACCAGCAGCTGCGCGCCCTTGGAGTCGGCGAGCAGCATGGCCGCGTCCTCGCTGGTGCCCAGGGCCGGGAACACGACGGCCTCCAGGCCCAGGTCGTGCACCCGTTCGACGCCGGGAGCGCGGCCGTCCCGGTAGGCGTGGACGATGATCTCGGCCCCGCAGCGCAGGGTCGCGTCGGAGCAGGAGTCCATGTCCCCGATGATCATGTCCGGTTTGTAGCCGGCCTCGATCAAGGCGTCGCCACCGCCGTCGACGCCCATCAGGAGCGGCTTGTACTCCGAGATGTAGGGGCGCAGGGCGTCGAGGTCGCTGCGGTAGTCGTACCCGCGCACCACGATCAGCACGTGCCGGCCCTCGATCCTGGTGCGGATCTCCGGCACCCCGATCCCCTCGAGCAGCAGCTCCTTCTCCTCGCGGAGGTAACGCATGGTGTTCTCGGTGAAGGCGTCGATCTGGTCCGACAGACCTGCCCGAGCCGCCTCCAGCCGGGACTCCAGCAGGTCGGTGGTCACCAGCGTCCCACCGGCCACCACGGCTCCCTCGGGGTCGAGCAGCAGCCCCGCGTCGAGGGTGAGCCGGTCGCCCTCCTGCACGACGCCGAAGATCGTCCTCCCCCACCCCGTCGATGAGCGTGATCCCCGCCTCGAGCAGGATCCCGGGCCCGAGGTTCGGGTAGCGGCCCGAGACCGAGGGCACCGCGTTGACCACGGCGCTCACCCCGCAGGCCACCAACGCCTCCGCGCTGACCCGGTCGAGGTCGCTGTGGTGGATGACCGCGATCTCGCCGGCCTGCAGCCTCTTGGTGAGGTTCTTCGTGCGGCGGTCCAGCCGCACCACCCCGCCGACCTCGGCGGGGACGCCTCTTCGGCGCAACGGAACGGGGAGCCTCATGTCGGCCCAATCCTCGCACGCAGCCGCCGGCCAGCTCCTGCTCCGCGCGGCCCCGGCAGCCCGTCCGGCCCCGGTTGTCCGGCGTCTCAGCCGGGTCGGCGCGAGGCCGCGGCCAGCTGCACCAGCTCGCCGGCGTGGGCCAGCGCTGAGTCCGTGGTCTCCAGCCCCGCCATCATCCGGGCCAGCTCGGCAGCCCGTTCCTCCTCGGCCACTCCCAGCACACCGCTGGTCGTGACCTGGCCGTCGTCGGACTTGACGACCACGTAGTGCTGGTCGGCGAAGGCGGCCACCTGCGCGAGGTGGGTCACGACCACGACCTGGGCGTGCTGGGCCAGAGCCGCCAAGCCGGCGTCCGATCTCGACCGCGACGCGACCGCCGACGCCGGCGTCCACCTCGTCGAACACGAGGGTCTGGTGCTCAGCGTCCGCCGCCAGCACCACCTCCAGGGCCAGCCGCACCCGGGAGAGCTCACCCCCGGAGGCGACGCGGCCCAGGGGGCGGGGGTCGCTGCCGGGGTTGGCACTGAACAGCAGCTCGACGTGGTCGGCACCGTGCGGGCCCAGCTCGTGGGTGGTCAGGTCGAAGAGCAGCCGGGCGTGCGGCATGGCCAACGCGGCCAGCTCGACGAGCACCCGCTCACCGAAGGCGGCGGCCGCCCGCGTCCGCTCCCTGGTGACCTGCCCGGAGAGGTCGGCCAGCTCACGGTCGAGGGTGGCCACGCGCTCGGTCAGCGTGGCGATCCGCTCGTCGGAGGAGTCGAGGGCCACCAGCCGGGCGGCCGCGTCCGCGGACCAGGCGAGCACCTCGTCGACGCTCGCGCCGTACTTGCGCGTGAGGCCCTGCAGGGCCGCTCGCCGGCCGGCGATCCACTCCAGGCGGCCGGGCTCGGCGTCCAGCCGGTCGAGGTAGCGCGCGAGGTCGGCGGCGATGTCACCCAGGGCGTAGCTCACCTCGGCCAACCGCGCCGCCAGCGCGGCGATCTCGGCGTCGGACTGGCCCTCCAGGGCCTTCCGGGCGATGCCGACCTCGGTCATCGCCCCACCGGCCTCGTCGTCGCGTCCGGCCAGGGCGGCCAGGGCCGTCGTGGCCACCAGGCGCAGGTCGTCGGCCGACTGCAGCCTCTCGGCCTCGGCGGCCAGCGCACGGTCCTCCCCCGCCTCGGGCGCGACCTTCTCGATCTCGGCCAGCCCGAAAGCCAGCAGGTCGGCCTCGCGGGCGCGGGCGAGCGCGGCGTCACGCAGGCTTGTCAGCTCGGCGGAGGTGGATCGGCGCTCGAAGAAGCGGCTGCGGTAGGCCACCAGCAGCTCCGCCAGGCTCGCCGCCCGCGAACCGGTCCAGGATCTCCCGCTGCCGGTCGGTCCCCGCCAGCCGCACCTGCTCGGACTGGCCGTGGATGGTGATGAGCCGCGAGGTGACGTCAGCGCAGACCGCCGCGGGCACCGACGTGCCGCCCAGGTAGGCCCGGGAGCGGCCGGCGGCGGTCAGGTGGCGCGCCACCAGGAGCTCGGGGCCGGCCTCGCCGTCGTCGAGCTCACCGCCGGCGTCCTCCACCCGGGCGGCGACGACCGGGTCCACCCCGCGGAAGCGGCCTTCGACGCGCGCCCGCTCAGCGCCGTTGCGGACGGCCCGGGGGTCGGCCCGATCGCCGAGCAGCAGGCCGATGCCGGTCACCACCATGGTCTTGCCGGCGCCGGTCTCGCCGGTGACCACGGTGAACCCGGGGTGCAGGGTGATCGTGGCGTCGTTGATCACCCCGAGGTCGGTGATCCGCAGCTCCTCGATCACGGGCTGGACCACGCGCGGTGCTGCTGCAGGGCCAGCTCGCGGTCGGCCTCCGCGGCACCGCGCCAGCCCTCGACCCGCAGCCCGAACTTGTTGACCAGCCGGTCGGTGAACGGCGCCTCGGTCAGCCGGGCCAGCCGGAGCTTGTGCTGGCCCTGCCGGACCTCGATCTCCATCCCGCCGCGCAGCTCGGCCGAGCGACGGCCGTCGCACCACACGACGCCGAAGGTCGGCGAGGCCTCGATGAGCTCGATCACCACGGTGGACGTCGGGCCCAGCACCAGCGGCCGGGCGAACAGCGCGTGCGCGCTGAGCGGGACCATCAACAAGGCGTCGACTCCGGGCCACATGACGGGTCCGCCCGCGGAGAAGGCGTAGGCGGTGGACCCGGTCGGGGTGGCCAGCAGCACGCCGTCACAGGCCCAGCGGGACAGCGGGCGGCCGTCGACCTCCACGAGGACCTCGAGCATCCGCTCGCGCGCCGCCTTCTCGATGGAGACCTCGTTGATGGCGTAGGAGGACCAGATGACCTCTCCGTGCTCGCACTCCCGCAGCGTCACCTGGACCGTCGAGCGCACCTCGACGGTCCAGGAGTGCTCCACGATGCGCTGCACGACGCCGTCGATCTCGGAGGACTCGGCCTCGGCCAGGAAGCCGACGTGGCCCAGGTTGACCCCGAGCAGCGGCAGGTCGGAGGTGAGCACCCACTCCGCGCCCCGCAGGATCGTCCCGTCCCCGCCCAGCACGACGAGCAGCTCGACCCCCGAGTCGGGTGCCACCGGCTTGGTGAGGACGGTGACGGCGTCGGCGAGCCTCGGGTCGAGCTGGTCCAGGTCGTCCTCGGGCAGAGCGGACATGATGCCGTGGGAGTAGAGGCCCTCCACCAGCCGGGTGGCGGCGTCGATGGCGGCCGGCCGCCCCATGTGCGTCAGCACGCCCACCCGGCGGGGCACGGCGGCGCCGGCAGGAGGCCCGTCGGCCCGGGTCCGGTCGCTGGGCTCGGTCACCCGCTGAGCATAAGTGCCGGTACCGACAGCCCGGCCGCACGCGCCCTCAACCCGCCGCAGCCGGCCCGGGCGGGGCTTCGGTCGCCGCGCCCACGTCCGGCGGCACCACCGGAGGTGCTGTGGCCAGCAGCACGAAGAACTCGCGGTTGCCCGCCGGGCCGGGGAGCGGGCTGGGCCTGACCGCGTGGGCGTGCCACCCGGAGCGCTCCGCGGCCCTGAGCACCGTCGCGACGGCCTCCAGGTGCAGGGCCGGCTCGCGCACGACACCGCCGCTGCCCAGCCGCGCCCGGCCCACCTCGAACTGGGGCTTCACCATCAGCAGCATCCGCCCGTCGGGCCGGGTGACCGCGGCGAGCGGCTCGACCAGCAGCGTGAGCGAGATGAAGGAGACGTCGGCGACAACCAGGTCGACCGGGTGGTCGTCGAGATGGGCGAGGGTCAGGTCGCGGAGGTTCGTCTGTTCGCGCACCACCACGCGGGGATCCGAACGCAGCGACGGCGCCAGCTGGTCGGTGCCCACGTCGACGGCGTAGACGGGGGCACAGCCCCGCTCGAGCAGCACCTGCGTGAAGCCCCCGGTGGAGGAGCCCGCGTCGAGAGCCCGCCCGCCCACCGCCAGGTCGAGCGCGTCCAGGACGCCGAGCAGCTTGTGCGCCGCCCGCGAGACGTAGTGGTCGGCGACGGCGCTCACCTCGGCACCCTCCGGTACCAGCGCTGCAGGCTTGGTGACGGGCACGCCGTCCACCCGCACGGCGCCGGCGAGCACCAGGGCGCGCGCGTGGCTGCGGGAGCGGGCCAGGCCACGGCTCAGCAGCAGCCGGTCCAGCCGGTCGACCACCCGGTCAGCGTGCGGGGTCGGCGGGCTGCAGCACGCCGTGCAGCACCTCGTGCACCCGGCTCAGCCGCTCGTGATGGACCTCCAGCGGGTGCTCGTCGAGATCGGCCACCAGGCCCAGCGCCGCGGCCACCTCGGGCTGGTCGACCTCCGGCGGTCCCGGCACGGGCGCGACGGTGCGGGGTGGGCTCGCTCATGCCCCGTCCTCGCGGGCAGGCTGGGTCGGGGCTGCGCCCGTCTCAGACTCCGCGGCCAGGCGCTGGGCGGCGCCGGGCTGGGTGCTCGTCGTCCCGCCTTCCTCCTCCTCCTCCTCCTCCGGCGACGGCGGGGGGGTCCTCGGGGCCGGGGACGGCGGTCGCTCGACGTCCGGAACCGACGTGGTGCCCGCGGCTGACGCGGCGGCCCTCCGCGCCGCCGCGTTGCGGGCCCGGGGTGTTCCGCTCGCCCCGGCCCGGTCCCGGTTGAGCTGGGCACGCAGCTCCGCGATCTCCTCGCGCACCTCGTCGAGGTCGTCGGAGCGGACGAAGCCCAACCGGCTGGCCACCTTGGTGACCTCGGAGGCGACGAGGTTCTCCAGCAGCTCGCGGTTCGCGCGGCTGGCACCAAGGATCTCCTCGGTGAGCTTGGCCACCCGCCTCTCGGCGTCGTTGGCCACGTCCTCGAGGCCGGCCTGGGCCAGCAGCCCGTGGGCGGCGGACCGGGCCCGTTCCCGGGTCGCCCGCGAGAGCCCGTTCACCAGGTTGACGTACGTCTGCACGGCCTCGACCACCATCACGCTGCTCCTCCGCCTGGACGGCTCCTGCTCGGTTCGACCCAGCCCACGCTATACGCCACCGGTGACGGTGCCCGGCCGCCGGGGAACGACGCCGCCGGGGAACAACGGGGTCCGCGAGCGGTGTTGCGCCCAGCGGACAGCCGCAGCCGCATCCGGCACCCGCCCCCAAACCGCCAGCCTTTCCCGAAGGAGCGCCATGACCAGCTCGGTCGAGTCGACAGCCACCACCTCCGACGCCAGGAGCCGCGACTCGGTGGACTTCTGGTTCGACCCCACCTGCCCCTACTGCTGGATCACGTCGCGGTGGATCCTCGAGGTGGAGCAGGTCCGCGACATCGAGGTGAGGTTCCACGTGATGAGCCTCGGCGTGCTCAACGAGGGCCAGGACAAGCCCGCCGACTACCGCGCGAAGGTCGACCGGACGTGGGGGCCGGTGCGGGTCGCCATCGCCGCGGCCGAGCAGGAGGGTGACCAGATCCTCGCTCCGCTCTACACCGCCATGGGCACCCGGATCCACCGCGACGGCATCAAGGACCTGTCCGCGGTCGTCCGCGAGTCCCTGGCCGAGCTGGGGCTGCCGGCGGGGCTGGCCGCGGCCGCTGATACGACGGACCACGACGAGGCCCTGCGGGCGAGCCACCACGCGGGCATGGACAAGGTGGGCAAGGGCGTCGGGACACCCACGATCCACGTCAACGACGTCGCGTTCTTCGGTCCCGTGATCACCCGCATCCCGCGGGGCGAGGAGGCGGGGCGGCTGTGGGACGCCACGGTGACCCTGGCTGGCTTCCCCTACTTCTTCGAGCTCAAGCGGGAGCGGACCGACAACCTGCACTTCGACTGACAGCGCGGCCGTTGGCGGCCGCTCGTCGGCGAGGCGCCGGCACCTCGCGCTCAGCCGCCGGGCAGCTGGGTGCGGAGGAAGGCGGCGAGGTCCTCGATCTCCTCCGATGACACGGTGTGGCCCAGGCCGGGGTAGACGCGCCGGGTCAAGGTCGTGTGATCGGCCAGCCACTGGTCGGTGAGCGCCACCAGCGGGGCGGGGATGAGCGGGTCCGCATCGCCGCGGCCGCTGAACACGGGCGGGCGGAGGCGGCGCAGCTCGGCATCCCCGGCGACCGGCACGGGCGCGGCGAAGCCGGACAGCACGACGCCGTAGGCGAAGAGACCGGGGTCCAGGCGCATGGCCTGCAGGCCGATGGAGGAGCCCTGGGAGAACCCCAGCACGCCCACCGAGGGGTGCCGGTCCTGGGCACCCACCCACGTGGCCACCCGGTGCGCGGCCTCGTCGACCTGCTCCAGCCGCAGGCTCGCGTCCAGGGGGAACCATCCGTAACCGCTGCGCACCCGAAGCGGGCCCCGGACCGAGGCCAGCACCAGGTCCGGCGGCAGTCGGTCGCGCACCCCGGCGCCCATCTGCTCGTCCATGCCGTGGCCGTGCAGCAGCACCAGCAGGGGCCGTCCCTCCCGCTGGTCGGCGGGGGCCGACCACCAGACCTGGTCCGGGCTCACCGTGGACGTCGACGGGGTCGTCACCCCCTCACCCTCGCAGGGGACCTGCCCGGCGCTCGCCGAGGGTCTCGGTACGGTGAGCGCGTGCCGTCCCGCCCTGCCTCCGCCCCGGGGGTCGCCGCGGGTCGGCAGGAGCGAGGACGTCGATGAGCAGCCCCACCCGGACCCTCCTCCTGCTCGGGGCGAGTGGCGACCTCGCCGCCCGCCTGCTGCTGCCGGCGCTGGGCGACCTCCTGGAGGCCGAGCCCGAGCGTCGGGGACTCGTGCTCGTCGGGGCCGGGGTCGAGGACTGGGACGATGCCACCTGGCGCGAGCGGGTGCGCGCCTCCTTCACCGCCGCGGAGGTCTCCAGCGACACCCTGGAGGCGGTGCTGGCCACCACCCGGTACCAGCAGACCGACGTGGCCGACCCGGCCGCGCTGTCCGCGCTCCTGGCTTCCTGCGCCGCTCCGCCCGCCCTGTACTTCGCCCTGCCGCCCGCCGTCACGGTCAAGGCGTGCACCGCGCTGCTCGAGGTGGACCTGCCCGAGGGCACCGTCCTGGTGCTGGAGAAGCCCTTCGGCACCGACCAGGCCGGCGCCGCCGCGCTCAACCGGCTGCTCACCCGGTTGGTGCCCGAGGCCCAGGTGCACCGCGTCGACCACTTCCTGGGCCGCTCGACCGTCCTCAACCTGCTCGGCCTCCGGTTCGCGAACCGGCTGCTCGAGCCCGTGTGGAACAGCCTGCACATCGAGCGCGTCGACTTCATCTTCGACGAACAGCTGGCCCTGGAGAACCGGGCCCGGTACTACGACTCCGCCGGGGCGCTGCGGGACATGATCCAGAGCCACCTGCTCCAGGTGCTGGCCCTGGTGGCGATGGAACCGCCGTCCACGGTGGACGAGATCGACCTGCGTACGGCCATGGCCTCGGTCCTGCGGGCCTGCCGGGTGCGCGGCGGCGACCCGGTCAGCGCCGGTCGGCGGGCGCGCTACACCGCCGGGGAGATCGACGGCCGTGTGGTTCCCGACTACGCCGCCGAGCCCGGGGTCGACCCGGACCGCGGAACTGAGACCCTCGCCGAGCTGGTCGTGGAGATCGAGAACAGCCGCTGGTCGGGAGTGCCGTTCCGGCTGCGCTCGGGCAAGGCGCTGGGCGTCAAGCGCAAGGAGGTGCTCATCACCTTCAAGCCGGCCAGCCACATCCCCGTGGGCCTGGTAGGCGGCGCGGAGCCGAACCTGCTCCGGCTCGTCATGGGTCCGGACCGGATCACGCTCGGGATGACGGTCAACGGGCCGGGCGACCCCATGGAGCTGGACGACGTCGAGATGGACGTGGAGCTGGGCGCGGGGCGGCTGCCGCCCTACGGCGAGGTGCTGGCCGGCATGCTCGACGGGGACCCCCTGCTCTCGGTGCGCGGGGACACCGCCGAGCAGTGCTGGCGGATCGTCGACCCGGTCCTGCAGGCCTGGCGCTCCGGTCAGGTGCCCCTGGACACCTACCCGGCCGGGTCGGAGGGTCCGGTGAGCTGGTCCTGAGCGTCAGGACCGGGTGCGGCGAGCCTGCGCCACCGCCTCCGCCACACCGCCTGACCACATCTCGCCGTGGCCCGGCAGCACGTGCTGCACGTCGAGCTCGGCCAGCGGAGCGAGTGACGCCCGCGCCTGGTTGCTGTCGTGGGTGGCCGAGGGCGCGATGACCCGTGGGCCCCGACGGCCGTTGTAGGGGTCGAGGGTGACCAGGGCGTCACCCGTGATCAGCGCTCGTCGCCCGGGGAGGTGCAGGACGACCTCACCGTCGGTGTGCCCCGGGGTGTGCAGCACCTCCATCCCCCCGGGCAGCGGGAGCGGGCCCGGCAGCAGCGGGTGGTCGGGCACCACGCCCGGCACCCGCAGGGCGCCGGCCGCCACCATGGAGGCGAGCACGGGCAGCCCGCGGGGGTGCGTCAGGGGGTGGAGCAACCGCGGCTGCTCCGGGCGGTAGCGGTAGGGGTGCCGCGTGAGGTGGTGGTCGGCGGGGTGCGCCCAGACCGGCACCCCGTGGCGCTGCTGGAGGCGTCGGGCGAAGCCCACGTGGTCGAAGTGCCCGTGGGTGATGACCAGGGCACGGATCTCCTCCACCCGGCGCCCGGCCAGGCCGAGCGCCCGCTCCACCATCGTCCAGGTGGACGGGAAGCCGGCGTCCACCAGCGTCACGCCGTCGTCGCCCTCCACGATGTAGCAGTTCGTGTGGGCGTGGACGACGGCGTGCACGCCCGCGACCACCTCCAGGGCGATCATGCCGGCCGCGACGCGGACGAGGCGTCGCCTCCGGGGTGGTCGGAGCCGGGGTGGTCGGAGCCGGGGTGGCAGGGCAGGTCGGCCATGAGCCGATCCTCTCCCACCACCGGCGAGCGGCGCCGTCAGGGTGGGGTGGAGCCCGTCCCGGTCAGCCGGGTGTCGGCGCCGCCCGAGGACCGGGCGGCGCCGACTGCGCTCAGAGCTGGACGGTCTCGTTCTCGGTGCCTTGGTAGCGCTCACCGGTGGTCTTGGCCTTGACGAAGCTGAGCAGCGAGGCGACGGTGCCGCCCGGGCTGTCCCAGTACTCGCCGGTGTGGGCCTCGACCTTGATCAGGACGACGGAGGGGTCCTCCGGACCCTGCGGCAGCCATGCCTCGACCCAGTTGTTCCACAGCTCCTTGGACTTGGCGACGTCGTCCACGACCTGGGCCTCGCCGTCGATGGAGATCCAGGTGTCGTTGGAGCTCAGGGTGACGCCGACGTGCGGACGGGCGGCGATGTGCGCCACCACGCTCGAGCTGCGCTCGGCGAAGAACCACAGGTCGCTGTCGTCCTCGACGTGCTGGGCTGACATCGGACGGCTGACGTAGTGGCCCTCGTCGTCGGTGGTGGTGAACATCGCGACCTTGATGTCCTTGGCCAGGTCGACCAGCTTGGCCGCTCCCTGCTTGTGGTCGCTCATCAGGTTCTCTCCTCCCAGCGGGCCCCGGGCGGCACCCGCGTGTCCTCCGAGCCTGCCACGGCCGCCCGCGGGCGCTGCGGCAGGGGCGTCCCTCACCACGGGCGCCGGCGCACCTTCCGCCGCACCTCGGCGACCCGCTGGCGTTCGCCGGCCAGCAGGAGCCCGTAGGTGAAGCCGTTGCGCCCCTGCTCCCCCGCGGTCGACGACCCCGCGCGGAGCAGAAAGGCGGCGCTCACCACGCCATCCTGGTGCTCACCGAGAAGGGTTTGGAGCTTCTCGGCGCGACGGGCGTGCCGACGCGCCCGAGGCCAGACCGGCTCGGCCATCTCCGCGGCGTACCGGGCACGCTTGGCCGCCTTCCGGGCCCGGTGCAGCCGCTCCTCCTGCTGGCGACCGCGCTCCTCCCGGGCCGCCCGGCGGAGGCGGCGCCGAGCCATGCGTTTGGCGGCTCGCACGTAGGGCCGCACAGCTTCGGCCGGCGCCGACGCCCCCTCGAGGAAGGGCGGCTCGGTCCGCCAGCGGAGCAGCGTCTCCAGCAGCGCGAGCAGCCGCTCCCCCTCCAGCTCGGCCTCGACGCGCCGCAGGTGCTCAGCGCGTTCGCCGGCCAGCGTGGCGTCGACGTCCCCGGCGATGGGGCCGAGGACCAGCTCGGGAGGCAGGGCGGACAGCTGGGCGGCGATCCGGGCGGCGAGCACCTCCCGGTCCCGTACCTCTCCCAGCAGGCCGGCCCACCACACCAGCTCGTCCTCCAGGCGCTGGGTCGGCTCGGGGTCGAGCAGGTCCGCGAAGGTGCGCAGGGTGCTGCGGAGCCGGCGCACCGCCACCCGCGTGCGGTGCACGCGCGGTTCTCCGAGTCGCAGCGCGAGGTCGCCCGCGGCGATCTCGTCGCACTGCTCAGCCACGTGGCGGCCGAGGAGCTCGGCCAGGGTCTCGGCGGGGGCCACCGGAGGCCACACCGTCAGCCCCAGGGCCCGCTCCAACGGACCCCGAACATCGGCCGACCGGGCGCCGACCTCACGGAGCCGGCTCGTCACCGCCTTCGTGGCGCCCGGGTCGTGGCCCGGGCGGACGGTCATCGTCCGCCAGTGGTCCAACCGGCTGGCGTCGCCCACGGTGGTGCTGCTCACCCGCTCGTCCACCACCTCGGCCAGCGCGCCGCCGTTGGCGTCGACCAGCCGCGTCACCGTCTGCTGCGTGCTGACCTCGACGACGAGACGCAGGGCCTGGCCCCGGGTCAGGCCCAGCGCGGCGGCGAGAATGGCAGGAGGGGGGTCGGCCTCGGCGGACAGGACCGTCAGCTCCGGCGGCCTGGTCCCGGGGGCAGCCGGAGCAGCCACCCTTCCTCGACCGGGCCCGACCGGCGACGCAGGCTGACTCCGCCGGTAGCGAGATCGCCACCCTCGGTGTCGAAGTAGCTGTCGCTCAACGCGTGCTGGACCACCTCGACCGTGCCCCCGGACCCGGCCAGGTCGGCGAGGTCGGGCAGCAGGAGGTCGTCCGGGACGGCGAGCACCGGGAGGCGTGCGGTCGTGCGGGTCACCATCGGCCCTGATCCTGTCGGCTGGAGGCGGAGTGCGGGTCCGGGTAGGTGCTCAGGCGCGGGCGAGACGGTCGATCGCCTCGACCTCGTCCACCGTCAGCGGCACCCGCGCGCCCTGCGCGTTGGCCCGGATCCGCTCGGGACGGGAGGACTTGGGGATGACGACGAAGCCGTGCGCGACGTGCCAGGCGATGACCACCTGCGCGGGAGTGACGCCGTGCGCGTCCGCGATGCCGCCGAGCACCGGGTCCTCGAGGTCGGTGGCCTTCAGCGGGCTGTACCCCTCGAGCACGATCCCGCGCTCCCGCAACCCGTCGACCTCGGCTGGGTCGTAGAGCAGGGGACCCCACTTGATCTGGTTGACCGCGGGGGACACCCCGACGGCGCGGGTGATCTCGTCGATCTGGTCCAGGGAGTAGTTGCTGACCCCGACGCTGGTCACCAGGCCCTCCTGCTGGGCCCGGACGACCTCCTGCCAGACCTCCGGCGCCGCCTGCCCTCCCGGGGGCCAGTGCACCAGCCACAGGTCGACGTGGTCCAGTCCGAGCTTGGTCAGGCTCTCCTCGATGGTGCGACGCTCGCGACCACCGTGATCGGGAGGCAGCTTGGTGGTGACGAACACGTCCCCCCGCGGCAGACCGGCGGCCGCGAGCGCGCGGCCGATGCCGGCCTCGTTGCCGTAGCCGGTGGCGGTGTCGAGGTGGCGGTAGCCGATCTCCAGCGCCGTGCCGACCGCCGCGGTCACCTCGGTGTCGCTGATCTGCCAGGTGCCGAAGCCCAGCAGCGGCATGGATCCCGGGCCCAGGGAGACGGCCGGCAGGCCGAAGTTGTCCTCACTCATGGGCTCACCGTAGCGACCGGCTCTGACAGCCCTCCGCGGAGGCGACCCGAGGAGGTGTCCGCCGGTCCGGGCAGACTGGACGTGTGCCACCCGCCAGCAAGTCCTGCCGCTCCTGTGGGCGCCGCATCACCTGGCGCAAGAAGTGGGAGCGCGACTGGGACCAGGTGCTCTACTGCAGCGCCGGCTGCCGCTCCCGCGGGCTCACGGCCGCCGACGTCGGAGCCCAGGACCTGCTGCGCACCCTGCTCGCCGCCAGACCGCGGGGGGTGAGCGAGCAGGACGCGGCGCGCGCGGTCGGGGGCGTGCAGACGCAGGGGCAGGTCGAGCTCGTCCGGCGGGCGGCGCGGCGGCTGGTCGCGGAGGGGGAGGTGGAGATCGTGCAGGGTGGCCGCGTCGTCGACGGCTCCACCACAGCGGGGCCTCTCACCTTCCGCCGGACCCGCTGAGTCTCAGGACAGCCGCAGGACCGCCAGCACGGCGTCGACATCGAGGGGCTGCCCGCCGTCGGCGGCAAGCCAGCAGAGCTGGGCCGCCGCCCAGAGGGCGTCGAGCGGGTCCTCCGACACCCCGGACACGCCGACGGAGCCGCCGGCGGCGCTCACCCGGACCGGACCCACCCGGCAGTCCTCACCCTCGACCTGCGCGAAGCGAGCCGGGTGCAGCAGGGCCCGCAGGTCCGCCCCGAGGTGGGTGGGACGGGATCCGGCCGGTGCGGCGAGCAGCTCACGGGGACCGTGCGAGCCACTCAGGACGAGCAGGCTGTCCAGACCCGCCGCGACGGCACCGGCGATGTCGGTGTCGAGTCGGTCGCCGACGAAGATCGGCCGGGTCGCCCCGGTCCGGCGGACGGTGTCGTCGAGCAGCGGCCGGTGCGGCTTGCCGGCGACCTCCGGCCGCGCGCGGACGGCCATCTGGACGGCGGCCACGGCGGCCCCGTTGCCGGGCACCAGACCGCGATCGGTCGGCCTGGTGAGGTCGTCGTTGGTGGCGACCCAGTGGGCGCCGCGGTTGATGGCGATCGCGGCCTCGTTGAGCTCCTGCCAGGCCAGCTCGAAGCCGAAGCCCTGCATCACCGCGACGGGCTCGTCCTCGGCCGAGCGGACCGCGACGAGGCCGATCTCCTCCGCCGCCACGAGCACGCCCTCCCCGCCGACGAGCAGCACCCGCGCCCCGGGACCGAAGCGGTCGTGGAGCAGGCGGGCCGCGGCCTGGGCGGAGGTGACGACGTCCTCGGCCCGCGCCTCGATCCCCAGGGCGACCAGGTGCTCGGCCACGACCCCTGGCGAGCGCGCCGCGTTGTTGGTGACGTAGCCGAGGGGAACCCCACGCCGCCGGAGCTCGGCCAGGCCCTCCGGCGCCCCGTCCACCGCGACCGGCCCGAGGTAGACCACGCCGTCGAGGTCGAACAGGGCGGCGTCGTAGGCCTCGACGAGAGCGGCGGTCACCGGTGGTCACCAGCCGGCGGCTCCTCGTCCTCGTCCTCGTCCTCGTCCTCGTCCTCGTCGAAGTCGATCCGCAGCCCGTCGAGCTCGTCCACCCGCAGCGCGGCGTCGGTCTCCTGCTCCGGGTCGAGCTTCGCCGCAGCCGCGAACCACCGCCGGGCCTCGGCGACGTCGCCGTCCTGCAGCAGCGCCTCGGCGTAGGCGTAGCGCAACCGGGCGACGGCTCCGTGCAGCCCCGACCGGACACCCAGGGCCTGCACGGCCTGCTGCAGCAGCCGTCGCGCCTCGGCACCCTGGCCGAGGTCCCGACGCGCCCCGGACTCCACGATGGTCATCTCGATCCGCAGGGCGGGGTCGAGCTCCAGCCGGTCGGCCTCGCGCGCCAGCTTGAGCGCGTTCTCGGGGCGGCCGAGGGCTCGCTCGCAGTCCGCCATCACGGGCAGGTAGTCGTGGGTGCCCGTCATCCGGCGCAGCGCCCGGTACTCGCTGAGGGCGACGTCCCACCGCCCGGACGCGTAGGCGGTCTCCGCCGCCGCCTCCCGCACCAGCGGCAGCCGGGCGGCCCGACGGCGGGCGGCTTCGGCGTGCCGGTAGGCGAGCTCGGGGTCGGACTCGATCAGCTGGCCCGCCACGACCAGGTGGGACGCGACGATCTCGGCCAGCTCCTTGGGCAGCCCCCGGAGCTCCGCCCGTGCGGCGCGGTGCAGCTCCCGGGTGTCCACCCCCTCCGGGATGCCCGGCTCGTCGGCCCGCCGGGCCAGACCCGGGCGGGGCGGCTCGTCACGACGGGGCGGACGGCTGTCCCCTCCTGGCCCCATCCGTCGGTCAGCACCCGGGCGGTCCGGACGGCCACCACGCTCGGGACGGGTGCCCCGGTCGGGACGCTCCCCGCGGGGGGGACCGGACCGGGCAGGCCGGTCGTCCCAGGGGCGCGGGTCCCGGGAGCCGCGGGCCCCTCGGCTCTCGGTAGGTCGACCCGAGGCGGGCCGGGCCGACGATGGTCGGTCGCTGCGGCCAGAACTCTGGCGGGCGTCGCGCTGGGGCCGGTCGCTGCGCTCGAACCGGTCGGGGGAGGGGCGGCGCTCGTCGCGACCGGCGCGCTGCCCCCGGTCCTCGCGGGCGTCCCAGGATCCGCGGTCGTCGCGCCGGGCCGCACCGCCGTCCGGACGCCGGCCTCCCTGACCGGCCGGACGGTCGTTCCGCGGTCCGCGACGCGCCGAGCCGCCGGTGGCCGGGGGACCTGCTCTGTCGTCTCGCGGCCGGGAACCTCCGGAGCGTCCGCCGCGGCTGTCCCCCTCACCGCGGCCGGAGCCCTGGGAGTCGCGACGGTCGGGGCGATTCGGTTGGTCCACCGGGCAATCGTCCTCGCCGCAGGACCTGCTGGCAAAGCGGAGGCTGCAGGGCGCGCTCACGGCCGCCTCAGGCGGGTGGTGGGGCTGCAGTGCTGCACTGCGGAGCAGCGACGGCACCAGGCGGAGAGGAGCCGACCTGGGTCTGGAGAAATACCCCTGGAAACACTTCAAGCCCGACCCCTGATGGGGTCGGGCTTGAAGTATGTAGTCCGGCGACGTCCTAGTCT
>CAVWNG010000001.1:0-1608682 GCA_963756505.1 uncultured Actinomycetota bacterium | reverse complement strand
CTACCGAGCTGAGGAGTCCCGTTGATCGCGATGAAGCTCGAGCCAAGCCTCTACGGCGGATCGCCGGTAACGCACATGCCGGCCGATCCGGTAGCCAACCGGGCCTTCGCCGCGATGACGCCACCCGTACAGCGTGTCGATGGGCACGCCCAGCATCTCCGAGAGCTCGGGCAAGCTGAGCAGACGCTCGATCTCACCATCCCTTGTGATCATGATCTTCCTTCCGCAACATGTTGATCTTGGTCCCGATCCCGCCCGTCACCATGCCGAAGCGCCTGCAGCGCTCCCACTGGGCCGGGCCGGGAGCCGTCCCCGGCGAGCCGGACCCGGGAAGGCAGCACGCACCCTCGCAAGGCTCCGACGGACCAGCACGAACACCTAAGGAAGCAGGCGAGCATCCGGTGGTCACCCGCCCACGAACCATCGACCACCGAGAAGTAAGTTGTGGGTAAAGTGTGGGCAGCTCAGGACACGCTCGTAGCCAAGTTGGGTCTGACTAGGTGTTTTGTAGGCCCCGTGGGACTCGAACCCACAACCCGCGGATTAAAAGTCCGCTGCTCTGCCAGTTGAGCTAGAGGCCCGACGTATGGGAACGGCCATACACCTGCAGCCTAGCGAAGGGCGCAGCCCTCCATGACCGCCAGTCCGTCCGCCGCCGACAGGTGAGCCTGCGAAGCCCGAGCCCCACGCAAACCGCCCTCGTGCCCCTCGTTTAGGGGGAGGCGCACCACCCCGTCGCGGGTGCGATCGAGCGCAGATCCTGCCTAACCTGAAGGCACATTCCGATCGCGACCCAGGAGAAGCATGGCCACGCTGCGCCTCTCGAGGCCGCGCCCGCGCGTTACGGCGCGCCCGCGGCTTGAGGATCAGGCGCCCTCAACGAGCAGGAACGGCTCGGGGCGTGCTGCCCCTCACGGCCTGGCCGCTGCTCCGGCTGACCCCAGCAGCGGTTGGACGAGGATCCTGCGGGTCGCCGTGCTGAGCGGAGCCTCGCTGGGGCTCGCGGCTTTGGCGCACCTCCTCGGTGGTGGCGAGCTCCCGAGCCTCGCCCTGTCCCTGCCCCTCCTCCTGGCCATCGGCACGGTCGCCGCGCTGGTAACGGCTCGGCGTTGCCGACTGCCGATCCTTCTCGCCCTCCTCGGCGTCGGCCAGCTGATCCTGCACCTCCTGTTCCAGGCCGGCAGCAGGACGCTCGGTGGCGCAGGGGCAACGGGCCCGCACGCCGGGCACGAGCTCTGCCCGGCCGGCATCGCCCTTCCTTCGATCATCGACGCGAACCAGCAGCCCCACGCTTGGCTCATGCTCGCGGGCCACGTGCTGGCGACGACCCTCACCGCGTGGCTGCTGGCCCGCGGCGAGGCCGCACTCTGGCGCCTCGCTGAACGCTTCCTCCGGGCCACTCGTTCCTCCCTGACGCCCTGGCCGCGCTCGGCGGCTCGCGATCGCGTCCTGGGGACACGACCGGTCCTGCCGTCCTTCTTCGCACCCGATGACGCAGCACCGCGCGGACCGCCGTGCTGGCTGGCCGCTGCCGCCTGAGCTCGCTCCCGAGCCGCTCACCGAGCAAGCCGACCCCCAGCCAGAGCGGACGGCCCCACAGAGCCGTACCGCTCCTCCCCAGCCGCGCGCGAAACCAGCGCCTCCAGCCACCTCAAGGAATGTCCATGTCTTCAGCACGCCCTGCCCGCTCCTCCTCCGCCACCGGCCGCCGCCTGGCGGCCACCGGCCTGGTGTCCCTGGCCCTGATCGGCTTCCCGGCCGTCGCCGCCGAGGCCCACGTCTCCGTCAAGGCCGACAGCACCTCGGCCGGGTCCTTCAGCCAGCTCACCTTCCGCGTCCCCAACGAGTCCGACACCGCCGGCACCGTGAAGGTGTCGGTGGAGTTGCCGAAGGAGACCCCGTTCCGCTTCGTCAGCGTCAAGCCGGTGCCCGGGTGGTCGGTCGAGGCCGAGGAGTCCCCCCTGCCCGAGCCGGTCGAGAACGAGGGCACCACGATCACCAAGGCCGTCCAGACCGTGACCTGGACCGCCGAGAAGGGGAACCAGATCAGCTCCGGTGAGTACCAGGAGTTCTCGATCTCCGCCGGCCCGCTGCCCGCCGCGGGGGACCTCGCGCTGCCGGCCACGCAGACCTACTCCGACGGCGAGGTCGTCGAGTGGAACGAGCCCACCCCGGCCTCCGGTGAGGAGCCGGAGCACCCGGCCCCGACCGTCGCCGTCGTGGCCGCCGGAGCCGAGGGCGAAGGCGAGGCCGGGGCTGAGCCGTCGGCGGCCGCCCCAGCCCCCGTCGAGGAGGCGGCGGCGACCACGGCCGGCGGCTCTGACCCCACCGCGCGCTGGCTGGCCGGCGCGGCCCTCGTCGTCGGCATCGCCGCCGGCGCGCTCGGCGCACTGGGGCTGCGCCGCCGTACCCCGTAAGGCGGGCCCACGAGCACGGCCAGGGAGCGGCTCGCGCACAGCGCGCGAGCCGCCTCCCTGGCCTCGACCGCGGTGATCCTCATCGGGCAGACGCGAACGCGAGGGGGAATACCGACTCGGGGCGCACGGTTGCTCCGACAACCCGAGCGCCGGCCCGGCGACCGCCGCTCGTGGAGGAGACCCTCGTTGGCCACCCTGGGACGTCGTGCCAGCTTCTGGACCGCAGCAGCCGTCGCCGCGCTGGCCCTGTGGACCAGCGCCGCGCCCAGCGTCGTCTACCCGGTGTACGCCGTCGAGTGGCAGCTGACCCCGACCACCACCAACGCGATCTTCGCCGTCTACCCGATCGTCCTGGTCGTCGTGCTGCTCGTCTTCGGGGACCTGTCCGACCACATCGGCCGACGCGCCTCCATCGTGCTGGGCCTGGCAGCCATGCTCACCGGGGTGCTGCTCTTCGCCGTGGCCCCGGGCGTGGGCTGGGTGTTCGTCGGCCGCGCGTTCATGGGCCTCGGCGTCGGCCTGTCGCTCAGCCCGGCGTCCGCGGCCATGGTCGAGTTCAGCGCACCCGGCCAGGTCGGCCGGGCCAGCGCGATCACCACCGCGTCCACCGCCGCCGGCCTGGCCCTGGCCACGCTGGTGGGCGGGGCCCTGGTTGAGTACGCGCCCGCTCCCCTGCACCTGACCTACGCGGTGCTCGCCCTCATCGTCGCCGTCGTGCTGGTCCTCGCCTGGTTCCTCCCGCGCCCGGCCGCGACCGCCGGCGCCCCGCCCTGGCGGCCCCGCGGCCTGACCATCCCCCGCGGCCTGCGGGGAGTCTTCGCCACCGGCGCCCTGGCCGTGACCGCCGCCTACGCCCTCGGATCGGTGGTGCTGGCGATGGGGGCGCAGATCGCCCGGCAGCTCGTCGGCTCCGACAACGTGCTGGTCACGGGCGCCATCCTGTCGCTCTCCGCCGTCGTCATCGGCGTGGTGGCCGTCCTGGCCCGGCGGCTGTCGCCCCGCACGCTGATCATCGGGGGCGCGGCGGCCTCGATCACCGGGCTCGGCCTGCTCATCCTGTCCGCGGCCACGCAGTCACTCGTCCTCTTCCTGGCTGCCTCAGCGCTCACCGGCGCCGGCTACAGCCTCAACTTTCTGGGCGGGCTGACCCTGGTCAACACCTTCGCCCCGGCCCACCACCGGGCCGGGATGCTGTCGTCGGTCTTCGTGCTCGCCTACCTCATGCAGGGCGTGACGGCGCTGGCCCTGGGCGCCTCCGCCACCGCGTCAGGGTTGGCCGTCGCCCTCAGCCTCGGCTCACCCGCGATCGGCCTGATCTGCATCGCGGCTGTGGTCCTCGTGGTCACCGTCGCCAGGCCGAGGCAGCACGTCGTCGGCGCTCCCACCGCTCAGCAGGAGCACGTTTCGTGAGGTCCTCCGCCTCCGCCACCTGGTTCTAGAGCGTTCCGGGGACGAAAGTCCCGCAACATCCGGGATGACCGTAACGTCACCGTCACAGAGTTTTCGGCGATTTGTCGGTACTGTCTCCCGCGAGGTCCGGTAGAGGCAGCCGCAAAAACTGCCTCACCTGCGGGGGTCAGGCCGGCTCACTCCGAGCGGGGCGTACGCGCGCCGCTGCACCGAACCCGGGTGACCGGGCGACCAACGAGGAACCGACCCCATGCGCCGCACCATCCTGCTCTCCCTGCTCAGCCTGTTGACCGTGTTCGGTCTGGTCGGCACTGCTGCCCCGGCCGCGGCCGCCCCACTGCCGGCGCCAGTGCCGGTGCTGCCCGTCGTCGACATGACGGCCGTCACCGCGGCCGCCCACATCGAGGGCTACCGCGGGAACCAGCCCACCCTCGGCGACGACGCCTCCACCCAACTGGTCCAGCTGGCCCTCGCGGCCCGCGGCTACCGGGTGGTGGCTGACGGCCACTATGGCCGCGGCACCACCGCCGCCTACACCCGCTACCAGCGCTCGCTCGGCTACCGGGGCATCGACGCGAACGGCATTCCGGGGCCGCAGTCCCTGGCGCGGCTGGGTGAGGGGCGCTTCACCGTGGCCCGGGTGGTGCAGGTCGGGAGCCGCAACGACCGCTACGGCACGAAGCGCGTCAACACGCGCACGCGCCAGATGCTGGAAGCGGCGGACGCCCTGGTGCCCTGGGACATCGTGGTCAGCCAGGGCTCCTACTGCATCCTCACCCGGGCCGGCTGCGCCCGGGCCTCGGCCGGCACCCACGACGCCGGCGGCATCGTCGACCTCAAGGTCAACCAGCTCACCAAGACCCAGCGCTGGAGGACCGTGCAGGCGATGCGGGCCGTCGGTTTCGCGGCCTGGCTGCGGGTCCCGAGCCAGTGCGGCGGCTGCTGGCCCGCGCACATCCACGCCACCGCCGTCGGCGACACCGACCTGTGGCAGCGGAACGGGCGCTTCACCAACCGCGACCAGGTGGCCGACTACTACGTCGGGCGCAACGGGCTGGCGGGGCACGCCCGGGACAACACCCCGCTCCGCTACCGGGTCCCCTTCACCACCTGGGAGCGCTACGCCGGGATCCTCTGACCCCGTCGCTGCACACCGTCCTCAGAGCTTGTCGAACCACGGCTCCAGCCGCTGGTAGGCCTCCATGAACAGCGCGTACTCCCCCGCGTAGCGGTCGTGGCGGGCGGCGTCCGGTGCCTGGGAGGTGAGCTCCTCGGAGAACCGTCCGGCGACGTCGAAGCCGTCGAAGATGCCGACGCCCACGCCGCCGACGATCGCCGCCCCCACCGCGGTGGCCTCGTCGACCAGGCTGCGGCGGGTGACCGGCACCCCCCAGACGTCGGCGAACACCTGCAACAGCAGGCGTGAGTTCGCCGCGCCGCCGATGGCGTCGACGGCCGAGATCGGCGTCCCGTTCTCGACGAAGGCGAGCAGGCCGGTGTACAGGTTGAAGGCGACACCTTCCAGCACCGCGCGCGTCAGGTGCGCGGGCCCGTGGTGCCGGCCGAGTCCGGCGAACACGGCGCGCGCGGCCGGGTTCCAGTAGGGCGACCGCTCACCCAGCAGGTGCGGCAGGAAGTAGAGCCCGTCCTGGCTGGCCGGCACCTCGGCCGCCTCGTCCAGCAGGCGGGCGTAGCGGTCGTCCTGGCCGGGGGCGAGGGTGTCGATCACCCACTCCAGCGAGGCCCCGCCGGCCTGCATGGTGGCGGTCGGCACGTACCGCCCCGGCACAACGTGGTTGAAGGTCATGCTGCGCATCTGCGGGTCGTGCAGCGGCGCGTCCGCCGCCACCGACACCCACGACGACGAGCCGAGGTAGGCGTAGGCGCCGGACTCGGGCCCGAGGACCCCGGCGCCCAGGGCCCCCATCGGGCCGTCGCCGCCGCCCATCACCACCGGTGTCCCGGCCACCAGACCCGTCGCCGTCGCCGCCTCGTCGCTCACCCGGCCGACGACCGCCGTCGAGGCCACGATGTCGGGGAACAGCGACAGGGGCAGCGACGCGGCGCTCAGCAGCTCCTCCGACCACCGGTCCGACGCCTGGTCGTAGGCGTTCGTGCTCGAGGCGTCGGACGGGTCGGTGGCCAGCACGCCGGTCAGCCGGAAGGCCACGTAGTCCTTGGCCAGCACGACCTTCTCGACCCGTCCGAAGGCCTCGGGCTCGTGGTCACGGACCCACATGATCTTGGACAGCGAGTAGGTGGGGTTGAGCCGGTGGCCGGTGATCGCGTAGCCGCGCTCCATGCCCACGCGCTCCACCAGGGTGGCGGTCTGGGCCACCGATCGGGTGTCGGCCCAGATGATCGCGGGCCGGACGGGGACCCCGGCCCCGTCGAGCAGCACCGCCCCCATCATCTGGCCGGAGAAGGAGACGACCTCGACGTCCGCGGGCGCCACCGAGGCCTGGGCCAGCAGGTCGCGGGTGGCCCGGCAGACCGCGTCCCACCAGTCCCCGGCGTCCTGCTCGGCCTTGCCGCGCGGGCCGAAGTCCGTGCCGTAGGTGGCGGTGACCGCGGCCACCACCCGGCCCTCGTCGCTGACCAGCGTCGCCTTGTTCCCGGTGGTGCCGAGGTCGTGGGAGATGATCACGCCGGCTGGCCCTGACCGGCCGTCGCGGCTCGCTCGTACCCGCGGTGGTCGGGGTTCTCCCGCACCCGGTACCCGGAGCCGTCGACCTCGACGAGGGAGCGCATCCCGCCGGCGCGCTCGATGATCGCGTAGTCCTGGCCGGCGTCGGCGGCGTAGGTGAACAGGGTCACGAAGCGCTCGTCGCCCACGTTCACGCTGCGGTGCACCCAGTGCCCGGGCACGTAGACGGCCTTGCCGGGGCTGACCTCGACGACCTGGCTCTGCCCGTCGAGCGTGTCCAGCACCATCACGCCGCGCCCGCTCAGCCCCACGTACAGCTCCGAGCGGTCGGAGACGGCGTGCAGGTGGCCGCGCGTCATGGCGTACTCCTGGCCCACCGTGCCCGGCTCCAGCACGCTGACACCGGTGATGAGCCCGCCCGGGCCGTCCTCGGTCTGGGTCGTCTCCACCCAGTAGACGGGGCGGCCGTCATCGGCGGCGAGCCGGTCGGCGTAGGCGCCCGCGTCGCGGTAGAGCCCCTCCAGGTCGGGCAGGAACTTCTCGTAGCGGCCGTTGCTGCCCTCCAGCCGGCCCTCCTCCGGTCGGAGGGTCAGGGCCACCGGCGGCACCGGCCGCACCTCGCGTTCACTCATCGTCACTCCCTCGTGCTTGCTCGGTGCCCGTCCCGCTGAGCCAGCGGGCGGGGTTCGTCTCCAGCAGCGCCGTGACCAGCGCCGGGGTGGTCTCGCGGGCCAGCCGGGGCAGCACGCGCTCCCCCAGGTAGGCCAGGCCGGGCATGCCGCCGTAGCCGCGGTACCGGCTGGCCCGGGCGACGTCGCCGCCCAGCAGCAGCCGCTCCCCCGCGCCCTGCTCGACCGCCCGCAGCAGGCAGTCGAGCAGCAGGCCGTCCGGCCAGCGCTGGCTGCGGGCCCAGCCGTCGTAGCCCAGGTACGCCCCCGCCGCCGCCAGCTCGGCGTGCAGCCCGGGGTCGGGGTTGCGGTCGACGTGGGCCAGGGCGACGGCGGAGGCGGGCACGCCGAGGACCTCCAGCGCCGCCAGCACCTCGAAGGCGGCGCTGCCGTGCTCCAGGTGCACCATCACCGCCGCCCCGGTCCGGGCCCAGGTCGCGGCCACCGCGGCCAGCACCCGCCGCTCGAAGGCGCTGATGCTCCAGTAGCCGATCCCGGCCTTGACGACGGCCGCCCGGACCGGCGTGCCGTCGGGCGCCAGCGCGGGGGCGCCCCGCCGGACCTCGTCGGCCACCGGCTGGCCCTCGACGACGTCGGCGGTGAACCGGTCGGCCAGCTCGGCCTCGGTCAGGTCGAGCAGCCAGTGCCCGGAGCCGTAGTGCGGCTCGCGGTGCGCGCCGGTGGTGGCCAGGACGTGCAGCCCGCTGGCCGCGGCGACCCGGGCCAGGGCCTCCGGCCTCCGACCCAGCCCGGTGGGGGTGGCGTCGACCATCGCGGCGAAGCCCGAGGCGCGCAACGACGCCGCCTCCACGCGGCTGCGGGGCTCGTCGTCCAGCTCGTCGCCGGGCAGCAGCGGGCTGACCTGGAAGAGGTGCTCGTGGTAGTCGGTCCGGCCCAGCGCCGCGGCGGGCACCGCGCCGAGCACGGTGGTGAGCACCGGCTCCCCCGCGTTCACCGGTGCTCGGAGGCGATCCGGCCGAGCACGTCCACCGTGGCCGGGGGCATCGGCACGTCGAAGACCTCGGCGACGGCCTGGGTCCACCCGTGCACGAAGTAGCGCCAGCCGTCCTCGACGTGCAGGCCGCGCTCGTCGGCCTGGGCGAGGGCCTGGTGCCAGAAGTCGAGGGGGCCCCGGTAGTTGAACTCCCAGACCACGCCCCGCTCGGGGAACCGCACGGCGGACGAGACCGGGGAGCCGGGCCGGTCCTTGCCCATCCCCGTCGCGTTGACGACGAGGCTGGTCGGCGGGAGCGCGGCCACCAGGGCGTCGGCGTCGTCGGCGTCCCGGGTGAGGACGTAGCGGACCAGGTCGGCCGGCAGCCCGGCGCGCTCGTGCAAGGCACGCGCGTGGTCCAGCGGCTCCTGGCTGAGTGCGGTACAGAGGATGCGCGCGGGCCGGTCGCCCCGCACGCCCAGCTGGTGGGTGAGGGCGGTGCCGGCCCCGCCGGTGCCGAGGACCAGGGCCTCGCCGCCGGCGGCGAAGTGGTCGGGAGCGAGGAACTCCTCGAGCGCCAGCCGGGCCGTGACCGGGTCCTTGGCGCTGCCGACCAGCTGGTCGCCCCGCTTGGCGATGCACGAGATCTCCCCGAACGTCTCGGCCAGGTCGTCACAGCGGTCGAAGAGGTCGCGGGCGGCGGCGTGCACGGCCATCTTGTGGGTGGTGACCAGGGCGCCCCAGTGCTGGGGGTCGTCACGGATGGCCGTCACGACGTCCCGATAGACCTCCGGCGGGGAGTCGAGCGGGATGTCGTGGCCGACCAGGGTGCGGGTCGGCAGCGCCAGGGCGTCGGCCCACTCGGGGAAGACGGTGCGGATGGAGGAGCCGGCGGTGCTCACCCCGACGAAGCCCATGTAGGAGGAGGACCCGCGGGTCATGCCCCGGTCTCCCGGGCCCGGCGGGCGGCGTCGCTGAACTGCCGGGCCGTGGCGGTGATGGTGTCCCAGTCACCGTCCGCCATCGCCGCCGCGGGGCAGAGCTCACCGCCGGCGCCGACCGCGACCGCGCCGGCGGCCAGCCACTGCGCCAGGTTCTCGGCGTTGACGCCGCCGGTCGGCACGAAGCTGACCGCGGGGAACGGGCCGCGGAGCGAGCGCAGGTAGGCCGGACCTCCGAGCGAGGCCGGGAACAGCTTGACGACGTGGACGCCGAGCCGCAGCGCCGTCATCACCTCGCTGGGGGTGAGGGCGCCGGAGAGGACGGTGACGCCGGTGCCCAGCATGGCGCGGGCCAGCTCGGGCTCGGTGCCCGGGCTGACCAGGAACTCTGCACCGGCTCCGACGGCCTCCTCCGCCTGCGCGGGCTGGAGCACGGTGCCGGCGCCGAGGTGCACCGCGGCACCGTGGCGGCGGCGGATCTCCCGGATGACCGCGGCGGCGTCGGGGGTGCTGTAGGTGATCTCGATGCCGGTGACGCCGCCGGCGACCAGGGCGTCGGTCGCGCGGATGCCGGCCTCCGCGCTGGGGGCTCGGAGGACGGCGACGACGGTCGTCGCGCGCAGGGCGGTGAGGTCGCTCGGGTCGGGGACGGGGTGGGTCATGGTCGGCCTCCGGGCAGCGGGACGAGGTTCGGCGGCTGGTCGCCGCGCAGGTGGGCCAGCACGGCGTCGACGGCGCCCCGGCCCATGCCGTCGACGGCCTGGACGGTCTGCGCCGCCGAGTGGGGGGTGAACAGCGTGCGGTCGAGCAGGTCGTCGGCCAGCAGCGGGTTGGCGGCGTGCCCGGCCTCGCTGCCCAGCACGTCCGAGGCGTAGGTGCGGAGCCGGCCGGCGCGGAGGGCCTCGGCCAGCGCCGCCTCGTCGACGAGGGTGGCGCGGGCGGTGTTGACCAGGATGAGGTCGGGCTTGACCAGCCCCAGGAAGCGCTCGGTCACCACCACCTCCTCCCCCGGCGCGTGCAGGGAGATGACGTCGGCCCGGGCGGCCAGGGTGTCGAGGTCGACGCCCTCCACCCCGAGCCTCTCCAGCTCCGCCGGCTGCACCCAGGGGTCGAAGCCGAGCAGCGTGCTGCCGAACCCGCTGAGCCGGGTGGCGACGCCGCGCCCGATCCGGCCGAGTCCCACGATCCCGACGGTGAGCGTGCTGAGCTCGCGGGTGCGCTGCACGGCCCAGCGGCCGGCGCGGACGCCCGCGGTCCCCCTGGGCGACGTCGCGGAGGGCGGCCAGCAGCAGGGCGACGGCGTGGTCGGCGACGGCCCCGGTGTTCGCGCCGGGGGTGTTGGTGACGAGCACCCCGCGGGCGGCGGCGGCCTCGAGGTCGACGGCCTCCACCCCGACCCCGTAGCGGGCGACGATCTGCAGCCCGGGCGCCGCGTCGAGGTGGGCGGCGCTGACCGGACCGGTACCGGCGATCCAGGCCGTCGCGTCGGCCAGCAGCGGGGCGAGGGTGTCGAGGTCGTGGGTCGAGGGGCCCGTGACGATCCGGCAGCCCACCGCTTCCAGCTCCCCGGCGAGGTCCAGGTCACCGGAGGAGAAGGACCGGCTGGTGACCAGCACGACAGGCGACGACGGCACCCTGGAAAGGTAGTCCTGTACGTACAGGAGGTCAATCACTAGGATCGCCGCATGACCAGCGTGATCGACCGGACGTCGCCGCTGCCGTACTACCACCAGCTCAAGCAGATCCTGCTCAGCGACCTGCGCGAGAAGGACCTCGCCGCCGGGGACCGGCTGCCGGGGGACCACGAGCTGTGCGCGACCTTCGACGTCTCGCGCACGGTCGTCCGGCAGGCGCTCGCCGAGCTCGAGACCGAGGGAGTGATCGTCCGGGTCAAGGGGCGCGGCACCTTCGTCGCCCCGCAGAAGACCTCCGAGCACCTGGTGCAGTCGCTCACCGGGCTGTACGAGGACGTGGCCGCGCGCGGCTCCCACCTGCGCAGCGAGGTGCGGCGCCAGGAGGTCGTCCCGGCCGACGAGCAGATCGCCACCGAGCTGGAGCTCGAGCCGGGCGCTCCCGTCGTCGTCGTCGAGCGGCTCCGTTTCGTCGACGAGGAGCCCTGGGTGCTGGTCACCACCTACCTGCCGGAGGGCGTCGCGCCCGGCCTGGTCGGGGAGGACCTGACCAACCAGTCGCTGTACGCCCTGCTGGAGCAGCGCTACGACGTGCACCTGACCCACGGCCGTCGCGGGGTCGAGGCCGCCGTCGCCGGTGGCCCGCTGGCCGCGGACCTGGGGATCGAGCCGGGCGACCCGGTGCTGGTGCTGCGCAGCACCTCCTACGCCGGTGAGCGTCCGGTGGAGATGTTCGTGGCCTACCACCGCGGCGACCGCTCGCGGTTCGAGGTGATCCTGCAGCGCACCCAGGCCCCCGGCCCGGAGCCCCTGATGCGGGTCACCGCACCCTAGCCCCGCCCGATCTCCATCGAGTGCGCACTTCCGCAGGTCTCGTGGCCGTCAAAACCTGCTGAAGCGCGCACTCGGTGGCGGACGCCGGAGCTCAGATGTGCTGGATCCCCAGCCCGAGCACGGGCGCGACCAGCTCGAGCCGCCGCCGCAGGTCGCCGGTGGCGAGCACCGCGTGGTGGGACGGCAGGGCCTCGACGTAGCGGTAGCCGTCCGGGACCCGCAGCACCGCCCCGTTGAGGCAGTCGGAGTTCTCGAACTGGTGGTACCCGGTCAGGTCGGCCGGGGTCACGGTCAGCGTGTCCATGGTCGAGGTGAGCTTGACGATCGTCGTGTCACCCTCGGCCATCCGGGCGTCGAGGGCGTGGGCGTTGGGGTCGACGATCTCCAGCACCCGCGGCTGCACCGACCACGAGGTCGAGAACGACGGGGGCACCACGCCGAGGAACCCGCAGTGGGCCACCAGGATGTGGTCGGCCGCCCTGTCCTCCACCGCCGGGAAGTAGGGGATCTTCTCGTGCTTGAGCGCGGCGTCCCCCATGAGGAAGGGGTAGAGGTTCGTCATCATGACCGGCGCCCGCAGCGTCTGCCAGGTCAGGAACTCCGTCATCATCGACGTCAGGTCGGCCTCGCAGCCCCACATCAGCCCGCGCTCCTCGAACAGCAGGCTCCAGGCCAGGCACGGAGTGGTGGGCGAGGTCATGGACTCGTTGAGGCAGTTGATGCCGGCGGCGATCACGTCGGGGGTCTCGTCCAGCTCGTCGGACAGGGCCAGGTAGAGCCGCAACGCCTCCGCCCGGGCGCGCCAGGTCAGCGCCCCCAGCTCGACGCCGGGGGAGATCCGCTCGTGCGCCTCCCGCACCCGCGCCTCGGGCACGGCGGCCGCCCGGGCGGCGAGCTCGCGCCAGGAGCGCCGTTCGACCGTGACCCCGAGGGATCGTTCCATGTCCTCGACGCACTCCTCCTCCCACCAGTAGAAGCGCTTGAAGATGTCGGGCTGCATGCCGGCCCCGAGGTCGTCGAGGTAGGCCAGCATCCGCGACCGCGGGAGCGTCTGGCGCACGGCCAGCCCGCGGAGCACGTCGACGAGCTCCTGCCGTGAGGTCGGCGCGACGGTGTCGACGCCGCGCCGGCGCAGGTAGTCCCGGATCTCCCAGTCCCACATCGACACCGTGCCGAACTCCGACGTCACCACCAGCAGCGGCACGCGGATGCCCCGCAGCTCCGCCAGCAGCCGGTAGGCCAGCCCGCTCATGTCGGGCACGACGACGGCGGTCACGTCGTCGGCCACCGGGTCGCCGACCCACGCCGGCGGGCGCCACTCGACGAGGCCCTCGCTCAGCTCCACCAGGGCCGCGAGCTGCCGCGAGAAGGACTCCCCGGGCTCCCGCTCCAGCGAGACCGGGAGCAGCACCGGCCGGGCCAGCGTCACCGAGCCGGTCACGGGACGATGACCGCCTTGACCACGGAGCTGTCGGCCACGGCGGCCAGCGCGTCGCCGTACTCGTCGAGGCCGAAGCGCGTGGTGATGATCCCGCGGGGGTCCACGCGCCCGTTCCGCAGCGCGTTCAGGGCCCGGTCGAAGGAGAACTGCTGGGCGAAGGAGCCCTTGATGGTCAGCTCGCGGCGGAAGATGTCGTACGGCGCGACCGGCCACTGGGCCGCCTCCGCCGCCATCCCGTAGACGAAGACGGTCCCGCGCGTGCGGACCAGGCCGAGCGTCGTCCCCAGCACGGCCAGCGCCCCGGTGGCGTCGATGACCACGTCGAAACCCTCCGGCGCGAGGTCGCGCAGCCGGGCCTGCGACCTCTCGGGGTCGGCCCGGTCCACCTGCACCACCACGTCCGCCCCGCGCGCCGTGGCCAGCTCGAGCTTGGCGGCGGTCGGGGCCGCGACGACGAGCCGGCCGGCTCCCGAGCGGGCGAGCAGCGACGTCAGGATGAGCCCGGTCGGGCCGGCGCCGAACAGCAGCACGTCCGAGCCCGGGGCCAGGTCCAGCACGTCGAGGCCGTGCATCACGCACGCGATCGGCTCGGTCAACACCGCCACCTCTGGGTCGAGGTCGTCGACCAGGAAGCACCGGCTGGCGTCGGTCAGCACCTGCTCGGCGAAGCCGCCCGGGGCGTTGACCCCCTGGGCGACGGCGTCGCGGCAGAAGACGGGAAGACCCCGCCGGCACTCGACGCAGTGGCCGCAGGCGGCGCAGTTGTTCACCACCACGCGGTGCCCGAGCAGCGCGGCGTCGACGCCGGGCCCGAGCGCCACGACCTCGCCGACGAACTCGTGCCCGGGCGTGAGCGGGTACGTGGGGCCGAACTCGCCGACGTGCAGGTGCGCGTCGGTCCCGCAGACGCCGGCCACCAGCACCTTCAGGCGCACCTCACCGGGCCCGGGCTCCGGGACGGGCAGCTCGGCGACGGTGAAGTGCTCGGGCCGGTCGTAGACGACGGCGCGCATGGTCTCCATGACGTTCCTCTCGAAGGGGGACGGGGCGTTCAGGCGAGGGTGTAGCCGCCGTCCATCAGCATCTCGGTACCGCAGCAGAAGGCGGCCTCGTCGCTGAGCAGCCACGCCGCCGCAGCGGCCACCTCGGCGGGGGTGGCGAACCGGCGGAGCGGGGTCACCGACTTCCAGAGCTCGTGCAGGTCGTGCTTGCTGCCCAGCAGCGGCGTGTCGACGTAGCCCGGCGAGAGCGCGTTGACCCGGACCCCGCGCGCGGCCCACTCGTAGGCCAGCGACTTGGTCATCGCCACCAGCCCGCCCTTGGACGTGTTGTAGGCGACCTGCTGCTGGGGGCTGTTGACGACGTGCGCGCCCGACATGGAGGCGATGGTGACGATGCGGCCGGACTCCTGGCCGAGCATCACCCGACCGACCTGCTGGCAGGTGAGGAAGACCCCGGTGAGGTTCACCCCGATGGTCCGGGACCAGACGTCCAGGCCCATGTCCTCGGCCGGCGTGGGCTCCTCGGACAGCCCCGCGGCGGCCACCAGGGCGTCGATGCGCCCGGCGTCGGCCACCACGGCCCCGACCCCGGCCGCGACCGAGGCCGCGTCCAGCACGTCGACCTCCACGAAGGTCCCGACGACGTCGTCCGGCCGGCGGCGGTCGAGGGAGAAGACGCGGGCGCCGCGCTCGGCCAGCCACGCGGCGCAGGCGTGGCCGACGCCACCCGCTGCGCCGGTGACGACGACGACCGCGCCCTCGGGCCAGCCGGGCATCAGGCGGCCGCCTCGTCGGCCCACCAGCCCTCGACGGAGGTGGTCACCGACGCGCCGGTCCGGATGGACTCGCCGATGGCCAGGGAGATCTGGTGGTCCTCGCACGCCTCGGCCAGCGGGTACGGCTCCGGCCCCTCGCCTCGGGCCCACGCGCCGGTGGCGGCCAGCAGGTCCGCGACCGCGAGGTCGTCCTCGGAGAAGCGGGCGCCGGCGAAGGCGTTGCGCCAGACCACGGTCCCGTCGAAGCTGATGTGCTGCAGGTCGACGCCCTCGAGGTTGAGGTCCAACCCGGCCTGACGCCGGACCAGGGAGGACTCCACCGGCGTCGTCGGGTCGGCCAGCCGGGTCACCCGCTCGTCGACGATCTCGCCGCGGGTGCCGCGCAGGACGATGCGTCGGGCCCTCAGCGGGTTCCACCACTGGTTGTCGGTGAAGTCGTACAAGCCCATCCGGGCGTCGCCGAAATCGAGGGTGGCCAGCGTGGTGGCCAGCGGCTCGGGAGCGTCGGAGCCGGACCAGCCGGCGGGGCTGAGCGGGTTGGCCAGCGGCGCGGTGAACGCCTGGGCGTGCACGGTCACGGGTCCACGTCCGACCCCGAGGAAGCCGCGGATCATCGACACTGCGTGGTAGAGGTGCGTGGAGCTGACCTGCACCGAGGTCACCTCCCCGATGACGCCCTGCCGGACCACGGCCAGCCGGGCCGCGTGCTGGGGCATCAGGAGGTACTGCTCGGCAACCTGGACGAGGCCGGTGTCCCCCACCGCAGCCCAGAGCGCCCGCAGGCCGTCGAGGTCGGCCGCTGGCGGAGTCTCGGCCAGCACCCGGACCCCGGCGCGGGCGAGCCGTTCGGTCGTGGGGCCCATCTCGCCCCAGGGCACGCACGGGATGACGAACTCCGGGGCAGCGGCGAGCAGCTCGTCCTCGCTGTGGAAGGTGGGCACCCCCCAGTCCCGGGCCACCTCAGCGGCCCGCTCGGGACGACGGGACACGACTCCGGCCACCGCGAAGTCCGCGGGCGCCTGCCGCGCCAGGCGGGCGAAGAACTCCGACCTCCAGCCGGTGCCGATCAGGCCGAAGCGGACCGGGGGCCGCCCGTCGGTGGGAGGGGCGCTGGTGCTGTTCACATCACTCCTGTGTGCGTGCTTCGACGGTGACGGCTGGCCCGCCGAGGGGCGGGGCCGGGCGGGGCGGATCCGACGACGGGTTCAGCTCGGTAACGGGGAGGCGCAGGGTCTTGCCTTCTCCCCGCAGGCCCGGCTAGCATCCTGTCATTACAGGTTTCAGCCTGTCAACGACCGCTCGGGCGGCGCTCTGTCGAGCGCAACACCTCTCTCTCTGGCACCGCTGCTCGGTCGTTGACAATCTTTCTTACCTTGAGTTAGGAAGTGTACGCAGCCGCGGCCCTCCCCGCCCGGTCACCACCCGCTCGCTCAAAGAGGAGAACCATGCAGGACCAGACCCCGGCCCCCGACGCCGTCGGAACCGCCCCCGCCGGCCCCGGCGTCGGCATGACCAGCCCGTTCCGTCGGCGCACCCTGCTCCGCGCTGCCCTGGGTGGTGCTGCTGTGCTCGGCACCGGCTCGCTGCTGGCCGCGTGCGGCAGCGACGACAGCTCCTCCTCCACCGGTGGCAGCGGCAACGCCGGCGGCAGCCCCGCCACCGTCCGGATGTGGAGCTGGTACGGCGAGCAGAAGGACGAGTTCCCCAAGCTCGTGGCCAAGTTCTCCGAGGCCAACCCCAACATCAAGGTCGAGAACCGGGTGTTCGGCACCCCCGACCAGTACCTGCCCGCCCTGCAGGCGGCGGTGGCGGCCGGTGACGTGCCCGAGATCTTCGCTCCGCACACCCGGGCGCTGACCTACGGCACGGGCGGCATCTCCGCCGACCTCAAGGCGGCTCTGGGCGACGACTTCCTCGCCGACTTCTTCGAGTCCGCCAACCAGGAGTACACCCTGGACGGCAAGCAGTACGCCGTCGGCTGGATGGCGCAGACCTTCGGGCTGTTCTACAACCCCGACCTGCTGAGCGAGGCTGACGTCGACCCGGAGTCGCTCGAGACCTGGGACGACCTGATCGCGGCGGCGCCCAAGATCAAGGCCACCGACAAGTACGGCGTCTCCTTCAGCGCCAACCCCGGCACCAGCGCCATGGACTTCTTCCTGCCCCTGCTCACCCAGGTCTCCGACGACCCGACCTTCTTCCTGCGGCTCGACCAGGGCCAGGACGGCCTGACCTGGACCGACCCGGTCGTCGTGCAGGCCCTCGAGCTGCAGAAGCGGATCGTCGACGCCGGGGTCTTCCAGCCCGGCACCACCGGCACCTCGGGGGACCAGGCACCGCAGATCTTCTACACCGAGAAGTCGGCGATGCTGTTCAACGGCTCCTGGAGCCCGCAGGGCTTCATCCAGAACGCCTCGAAGGAGTTCGTCAAGAAGTACAAGGTCATGAAGAACCCGGCCATCGCGGCGGGCAAGAAGCACTGGACGGCCAACCAGGCCGGAGCCGGCTGGGCCGTGGCGGAGACCAGCAAGAACAAGGACGCCGCGCTGACCTTCTTGAAGTTCCTCTACGACGAGGCGAACTACTCCCCGACGATGAACAACTCGAACTCGATGCCCGCCACCAAGAGTGCGGCCGCGGTGATCGAGAACCCGGTCATGAAGCAGATGACCTCGTGGTTGATCGAGGGCGAGGGCTGCCCGCACATCCCCTTCGGCAACGGCACGGTCGCCGCCGCTGACCCGCTGGTCCAGATCTTCGAGGGCAAGGGCGAGCCCGCCGAGGTCGCCCAGCAGATGCAGGCGGCCGTGGAAAACGCCAAGGGCTGACATGACGACCACTGCACCGCCGCAGGTGGTCGTGCCGCACGGACCCGGACCGTCCCCGGAGGGGCGGTTCGGGTCCCGGCTCAAGCGGTCCCAGCGGGTGGCCGGCTACCTGTTCGTGCTGCCCACCCTCGCGTTGTTCCTGGCCTTCGTGGGCTGGCCGATCCTCCAGACGATCTACCTCAGCCTGAGCAAGTGGAGCGGGTTCGGCGACAAGACCTTCGTCGGGCTCGAGAACTACACCCGGATGGTCAGCGACCCGACCGCCCAGCGCGCTCTCGTCGTCACCCTGGTCTTCACCGCCGTCACCACGCTCGTCCAGACCGTGCTCGGCATCGTCATCGCGGTCCTGGTCAACGAGGTGTGGCGCACGGTGGGCATCGTCGTCCGCACCATCCTCTTCATCCCCGGCATCGTGTCCTTCGTGGTGTCGGGGGTGCTGTGGAAGCTCATCTACGACCCCAACGTCGGCACCCTGAACCGGGTGCTGGGTTCGCTCGGGCTCGAGGGCCTGCAGCACATCTGGCTGGCCGACCGGTCGACGGTGCTGCCGGCGATCATGGTCGTCGCGATCTGGGGCGGCATCGGCATGAACATGCTGATCTTCTTCGCCGGCATCCAGGGGATCGACCCGGGCCTGTACGAGGCCGCCCAGGTGGACGGCGCCGGACCGTTCCAGCGGTTCTTCAGCATCACCGTGCCGAGCCTGCGGGTGGTGACGGGGATCGTGGTCAGCCTCGGGCTCCTCAACGGCTTCAAGGTCTTCGACATCATCTACGTGATGACCGGAGGCGGTCCCAACCACGCCAGCGAGGTGTTCGGCACCTACCTCTACAACCTGGCGTTCGGCTCGACCTCGGGCTCGCTGCCCCAGTTCGGCTACGCCTCGGCGTTCAGCGTCGTGGTCATGATCATGTGCATCCTCGCCGTGGTCATCCAGATGGCGATCACCCGGAGGGCGGAGCGGTGAGCACGACCCTGCAGACCCCGAGCTCGAGCACCACCGCCGCGCTGCCGCCGGTCAGGAGACGCACGGGCACCCGTCGTCGCCTCCCCTTCGGCAAGACCTTCGCGACGTTCATCCTCATCCCGATCTCCGCCCTGATGGTGTTCCCGTTCGTCTGGCTGCTGCTGACGTCGCTGCGGCCGCAGAACACCGTGTTCTCGGGACCGTTCTTCCCTGACGCGTTCACCGGAGCGGCCTACCCCAAGGCTTGGACGTCCATCCAGTTCCCGCTGCACTTCTGGAACAGCCTGTGGATCACCTCGGTCACCGTGGCCGGGGTGCTGGTCTTCGCGACCCTCAGCGGGTACGCGTTCGCCAAGCTCGACTTCCCGTTCAAGAACACGCTCTATCTGCTGCTGCTGACCACGCTGATGATGCCGTCGACGGCGCTGATCATCCCGCTGTACCTGCAGCTGAAGAACCTCGGCCTGCTCGACACCCAGAGCGGCCTGCTCATCCTCTACATCTCCGGGTCCGCGCCGTTCTCGATGTTCTTGATGCGCGCGTTCTTCCAGACCCTGCCCGACGAGCTGGTGGAGGCGGCGCGGGTCGACGGCTCCAGCGAGCTGACGATCTTCCTGCGGGTGATCCTGCCGCTGGCGCGCCCGGGCATCGCCACCGTCGTGATCTTCCAGTTCCTCCAGACCTGGAACGAGTTCCTGATGGCCAACACGGTCCTGCAGGACACCGACAAGCTGCCGCTGCAGCCGGTGCTGTTCAGCCTGACGGGGCAGTACTCCACCGACTGGCCGACCCTGACGGCCGGCCTGACGCTCTCCATCATCCCGGTGGTGATCGTCTACGTCCGGATGCAGAACCAGTTCGTCGCCGGCATGACCCTCGGCGCGGTCAAGTAGCCCCCGAGGACCGGCCCGGCTCGGTCCGCATCTCCCCTCCCCGCACCAGAAAGAGCTTCGCCATGCCCATCCAGAACGTGATCGTCAACGCGACCGACGTCCGCCGCTCGGTCGACTTCTACACCACCTTCCTCGACGCCGAGCCGGTCGGCGAGGTGACCGACGCGGGCGCCGTCCTCGATCTGGTGACGGCCACCCTCGAGCTCCGCGCCGTCGGGGAGGCGGCCTCCACCTGGGTGCCGGACGACCTGCAGCGCGGTTTCCGGCACGTCGGGTTCAAGGTCGACGAGGTCGACCCACGCGCCGACGCGCTCAAGAGTGCTGGCGTGCCCTTCCACCTCGACCCGCTGGACGCCGAGGGCGGGGTGCGGATCTGCTTCTTCTACGACCCCGACGGGACGCTGCTCGAGCTCGTCCAGGGCGACCTGCAGTACGCCCAGGTCCTCGACCCCGACGGGGTGGCGGCTGAGCGCGCCCTGGGTGTCCCGGAGCGCCCCCGCTTCGACCACGTCGCGCTGACCGTCGACGACCGCGTCGCCACCGACGCCTTCTACTCCCCGCTGGGCTTCTCCTTTCTCGGCACGATCGAGCAACCGCACGACCCCCGGGGGTTCAGCATCGGCTACCTGAAGTCGGGCGCTACCGTGCTCGAGGTGTTCACCTACGAGGCGGAGAAGCAGAGCCGGGCCCCGCAGCCCGACGCGCCCGGCTTCGGCTGGGCCGAGATCGCGGGCGCCGTCGCCACGAGCGGTACGACGCCGGTGTCCACCTCGGCCGGCGCGGCCGTGCTGGCCGATCCCGACGGCTTCCTCTTCGCCCCAGCCCGAGGCCCCGCCGCGTGACGGCCCCGGGGAGCGACGACTGGATCCGGCCGCTCGGGTCGACGGGACTCCGCGTCACGGCCGTGACCGTCGGCGGCGCTCCGCTGGGCAGCATGCCGGAGAACTTCGGGCACGAGGTCTCCTACGACGACGGCGTCGCCCTCGCGGGGTACGTCCTGGACTCCCCCGTCCGGGTGCTCGACACCGCGAACGGCTACAGCGGCGGTGAGAGCGAACGCCGGATCGGGGCGGCGATCGCCCGGCGCGACGGGCTGCCGGCAGACTTCCTGCTCACCACCAAGGTGGACGCCCGAGGCCGGGACTACTCCGGGGACCGGGTGCGGGCCAGCGTCGCGGAGTCCCGGCAGCGGCTCGGCCTGGACCACCTGCCGCTGGTCTACCTGCACGACCCGGAGTTCCACGACTTCGACGAGCTCTCGACGCCCGGCGGGGCTGTCGACACCCTGATGGCGCTGCGCGACGAGGGCGTCATCGGCCACGTCGGGCTGGCCGGCGGCACCGTGCAGGAGATGCAGCGCTACCTGGCCCTGGGCGGCTTCGAGGTGCTCCTGGTGCACAACCGCTGGACCCTGGTCGACCGGAGCGCGACCGAGCTGGTGGCCCAGGCCGAGGACCTCGGCGTCGCCGTGGTCAACGCCGCCGTCTACGGCGGGGGTCTGCTGGCCAAGCCCGGCACCACCACGAAGTACGGCTACCGCGAGGCGAGCCCGGCGACCCTGGCCGCCGTCGAGGCCATGGGCAGCGGTCTGCGCCGAGCACGGCACCGACCTGGCCACCGCCGCCCTGCAGGCCTCGGTCCGCGACCAGCGCGTGAGCACCACGGTGGTCGGGCTCAGCAGCCCGCGCCGCCTCGACGCGCTGGTCACCGCCCTGCAGACCGAGCTGCCCGATGCTCTGTTCGCGGCGCTGGAGGAGCTCTCCCCGCCGCGGGAGCACTGGCTCGACTTCCAGCAGTCCTGACCACACCGTCCACCCCGAAGGAGAACCATGACCACCCCCACCCGCCTGCCCGCCGACTTCGTCTGGGGCACGGCGACCGCGTCGTACCAGATCGAGGGTGCCGTCGACGAGGACGGCCGCGGCCCCAGCATCTGGGACACCTTCGTCCGCACCCCCGGAGCCATCTCCGACGGCACGGTGGGGGACATGGCCGACGACCACTACCACCGCTACGCCGAGGACATCGCCCTGATGGCCTCGCTGGGCTTCAACGCCTACCGGTTCTCGATCGCCTGGCCCAGGATCCAGGCGACCGGCACGGGCCCGGCCAACCCGGCCGGCCTGGACTTCTACCGCCGCATCGCCGAGACCTGCCACGAGCACGGCATCACCCCCTGGGCCACGCTCTACCACTGGGACCTGCCCCAGGCCCTGGAGGACGAGGGGGGCTGGCTGAACCTCGACACCGCGGCCGCCTTCCGTGACTACGCCGCCCTCACCCACGACGCGCTCGGCGACGTCATCCAGCACTGGATCACCCTCAACGAGCCGTGGTGCTCGGCCTTCTTGGGCTACGGCAACGGCGTGCACGCGCCCGGCAAGCAGGTGGGCACCGACGCCTTCAAGGCCGCCCACCACCTGCTGCTGGGACACGGGCTGGCGATGAACGCCATGCGGGAGAGCCGGCACACCGACTCGGTCCTGGGAATCACGCTCAACCTCTACTCGGTCCGCTCCGCCTCGGACTCCGAGGCCGACCAGGAGGCCGCCCGCCGTACGGATGGGATCGGCAACCGCTTCTTCCTCGACCCCGTGCTGCTGGGCCGCTACCCCAGTGACGTGCTGCTCGACGCGGGGCTGTCGGACTGGTTCGAGGAGCGCCAGGCCGACCTCGAGGTCATCCACGCGCCCGTGGACTTCATGGGCATCAACTACTACAGCCGGCACACCGCTGCCGCCCCGGAGGACGGGGTGTGGAGCGACCCGTCGGTCCCGAGCGCCGCGCCGGGCAGCGAGCGGGTCCGGATCGTCGACACGGGCGCCGACAAGACCCAGATGGGCTGGGAGATCCACCCCGACGGCCTCGTCGACGTGGTGGCCATGGTCGCCGAGCGCTCGGGCGACCTGCCGATCTACATCACCGAGAACGGCGCCGCCTACGAGGACCACCTCGGTCCCGACGGGCAGGTCGACGACGAGGAGCGCCGGCGCTACTTCGAGCTGCACACCGCCGCCTGCGCCGATGCCGTCGCCCAGGGCCTGCCGCTCAAGGGCTACTTCGCCTGGAGCTTCATGGACAACTTCGAGTGGGCGTTCGGCCTGAGCCGCCGCTTCGGCCTCGTGCACGTGGACTACGACACCCAGGTCCGCACGGTGAAGAAGAGCGGCCTCTGGTTCCGGGAGCTCCTCACCACCCAGCGCGGCTGAGCCTGCCCCTCACCTCCCTCGCCTCCCTCCCTCGCTTTCCGCCGACTTGTCAGCGCCGGTGGTGGCCCTGGCCGCCACAGGTGCTGACAAGTCGGCCCGGGCGGCGGGAGGAGGAGGAGGAGGGGAGGGAGGTCAGCGAGCGGCCAGGGCCAGGCGGCTCGACGTCTGGTGCGGCGTGAGCCGGCTGTGCAGCACCAGCGACGCCGCGCCGAGGGCGGCGGAGATGTCGCTGGAGCGCGAGAGCCCCACCTTCGTCGGGTGCACGGCGCGGACGAAGCTGAGCCGCTCCAGGTCCTGCCAGACACGGCGCAGGTAGATCTCCCCGGCCGCGCCGAAGCCCGGACCCGCCAGGATGATCTGGTCCAGGTCCAGCAGGTTCGTCACCGAGACCAGGGCGCGGGAGAGGTAGAAGGCGGACTCCTCGATCACCGGCAGCGCCTGCTCGTGGTCGGCGGCCGCCGCGCGGGCGACGCGCTCGGCGTCCTGCCGGATGGTCCCCGGCTGGCCCTGCAGCCCGAGCTCGTCAGCGAGTCCCGGGTGCTCGAGCGCCCGCTCGACGATCCGGGCGGGCGCGGCCAGCATCTCCAGGCAGCCCTGGCTGCCGCACCAGCACGGCGGGCCGTCGACGTCGAGGACCATGTGGCCGATCTCGCCGACGTTGGAGGACGAGCCGCGGTAGATGTCGCCGTTGGTGACCAGTCCCAGGCCGAACCCGGTGGCCATGTAGACGGTCGCGAAGTCGGCCGAGGCTGGGATCCGGCCGACCCAGAACTCCCCGATCGCGGCGCAGGTGGAGTCGTTCTCGACCACCACCGGCAGGTCGGTCGCGGTGCTGAGGGCCTGCTCGATGTCGAACAGCTCCCAGTCCTCGGCCTGGGGGTTGCTGCGCAGGACGTGGTGGTTGCTGTCCTGTCTCCCGGCCACGGCCATGCCGATGCCCATCAACGTGGACCGGTCGACGGCGGCCGAGTCCAGCAGCCCCGCCAGCTGGGTGGCGATCCGGGGGATGACCTGCCCAGGCCGTTCGTGGCCGATGCCCTTCGCGTCGAGCCGGGCGACCACCTCCCCGCTCAGGTCAGTGATGAGGTAGGTGACGCTCGCGAAGTCCAGCGAGACACCCACCGAGTGGCGGGACCGCGCGTTGAGCTGCAGCAGCGTGCGCCGCTTGCCCCCCGTCCGGTCCCCGAACCCCACCTCGACGATCAGCCCCTCGCTGAGCAGCTGCTTGACGATCCGGGAGATGGAGGCACCGGTCAGACCGGACCGGTCGGCCAGCTCGATCCGGCTGACGACGCCGCTGGAGCGGATGAGGTCGAGGATCGCGCTATGGGTCTCGACCGCCGTCGCGCCCCTCAGGTGCTTGGCCACGTCACGTCCACCTGCCGAACTTTATGACGTTGAGTGACGAAGCCACCACCCGGCGCTCAGCCGGTGTACAGGCAGAAGGGGTGGCCCGCCGGGTCGATGTGCACCCGGACGTCGTCCTGAGGCTGAAAAGCACTGGCCGGGGCGCCGCAGGCTTCGGCGTGCGCGCTGGCCGCCGCCAGGTCGTCCACCTCGATCTCCAGGTGCAGCTGCATCTGCTGGTCCGCCGGTCCCCGGGCCGGCCACACCGGCGGCACGTGGTGGACCTCGGTCTGGAAGGCCAGCCCCCACCCACCGTCCGGGTTCTCCAGCACGGCCCAGTCGTCGTCGAGTTGCGCGACCTCCCAGCCCAGCAGCCGCTGGTAGAAGTCGACCAGGGCGCGCACGTCGCGGCAGCCGAGGTTGACGTGGCGGACGCGGAGGCGGGGGGCCCGCTCGGCGGGGGCGCTCACCGGGACTCCCGCCAGCGAGCCAGCGCCGCCTCGACGTCGACGGTGGGCACGAGGATCGGCGGCCCCGCGGACGGGCGGCGACGGAGGTCGAGGATCCGCCGGTTGAGGTCCTCCAGCACGGCGCGCGCGGTGGCCTCGTCCCGCACGTCGGCCAGCGTGGTCGGCAGCTGCTCCACCTCCCGGCGCAGCGCCAACCCCGGAGGCAGCGGCGCCGGGAGCTTCTCCCGCTCGATGAGGCCCTTGACCCACCAGTCCGGGTCGTGCGCGTCCCGGATACCGGGAATCGGGCGACCGGCGCCGGGCAGGTTGTCGAACTCGCCGCGCTCCTGGGCCTCGCGGACCTGGCGGTCCACCCAGCTCTCGTACCGCTCCACGCCCGACCCCTCCCGGCCACCGGTTCGGTCCCGAGCCTAGCCAGCGACGACGCCGGGAGCGTGGCGCCGGTGTGCCATTCTCGGTTCCGTGGACCCCTGGAGCATCGGACTGGCGGTGCTGGTCGTCGTCGGCCTGGTCGCGGTGGTCTTCGGCGCCCTCTACGACGGGGTGCGCAACCGCCGCCGAGCGGCCGAGCTGCTGGCTCCTCCGGACCGGGCGATCCCGCACTTCCGACCCGACGCCCCCACCCCCCACTACCTCTCCGAGCTCGAGGCCCGTCGGTCCCCCGGCTCCTTCCCGGGTTCGGACCTCGACGACGCCACCCGGGCCGAGGTGGAGCACCAGCTGGCCGACGGCAGCGGTCCGGGTGTCGCGGTCGGCTGGGCGTCCGCCGACTTCATCACCGACGCCTCCACCCGCTGGGCGGTGCTGGAGGACCCGGTCGTGCTCGTCTGCGGCGACGAGGTGGCCAGCCTGCGCGAGCTGTTGGACCTGATCGAGCGCCTGAGGCCCAGCGGGACCCCGCTGGTCCTCGTCGCGCCCCAGGTGTCCCGTGAGGTGCTGGCCACCCTGGGGGTGAACCGGATCCGCGGGCTGCTAGCGGTGCTGGTGGTGCTGGTCGGCGACGCCGAGGCCCGCGACCTCCTCGCGCGCGGGTGCGGCGCGACGCCCACCGAGCGTGCCGACCGGCAGGCGGGCTACCTGCCCCCGACCGTGCTGGGACGTTGCCGGCGCTGGGTGAGCACCGAGAGACGCAGCCTCGCCGTGACCGACAGAGCCGACGCCGCCTGAGCGGCCAGTCGCCCTCGCCTGCTCACCGTGGTGCCCAGCGGCGTCAGTCGTAGCCCAGCTCGTGCAGACGGTCGTCGTCGATCCCGAAGTGGTGGGCGATCTCGTGCACCACGGTGATGTGCACCTCCTCCACGACATCCTCGTGCGTCTCGCAGAGGGCCAGGATCGGCAGCCGGTAGATGAGGATGCGGTCGGGCAGCACCCCGGCGTAGAACTCGCCGCGCTCGGTGAGGGGAACCCCGTCGTAGAGCCCGAGCAGCCCGGCGAGGTCGGGCGGTGGCGCGTCCTCCACGAGGATCACGCAGTTCTCCACCAGCGCCAGAAGCTCGTCAGGCACGTCGTCGAGAGCGCGCTGGACGAGAACCTCGAACTCCTCGGCCTCCATGGCGACGGTCACCCGCGGGCCTCGTTCGCCGACGGTTCAGCCCTAGGCCGACGGCTGGCTCGGCAGGGGCATCGGCGAGCTCTCGAACCCGGCCTCATGCGCCGCAGCCTAATCGCAGCGCCTCCACAACAGTTGAATAACATCAGTGAAATTACACGCGCGCATCCGCGTGTCGATTTGAAAATGCGGCCGATTTGTTACTCAGCCCTTGCCGCCTCGGGCTGCCGTCCCCTACAGTCCTGAGAAGTTTGAGACAACTGGGACGCCTGTGACGCATGGCGTCCCTGTTGGTGCGGGGGCTCAGGCGATCACGCCGTCGCCGACGGCTATCAGGAGGGACTCCCCCATGCACGTCGTGCACGCAGGACTGAAGACGGGCGCGCAGCTTCTCGTTGCCGTCGCGCTGGTGCTAGGGCTGCTCGGCACCACCCCTGCCTCCGCGGCGAGCACCGCCACCACGACGGTGGCGCTCAACGTCCGCTCAGGCCCCGGTGCCACCTATGACGTGATCGGCACCCTGCGGAAGGGTCAGAAGGTCTCCACCCTCAGCACGAGCAAGGGCTGGACAAGGATCGAGTTCCGCGGCGCCCGGGCCTACGTCGCCTCGAAGTACCTGCAGCAGAAGGCGACGCCGGTCGTCAGCGTCCCTGCTCCGTTGGTTGCCGGCAGCGTGCGCGCCGCCACGACCGCGGTCAACGTCCGGGCCGGGGCTGGGACCTCCTACGGGCTCCTGCGGGTGCTGCCCACCGAGACCAAGGTCACCTTGACCGGGCGGGCCAAGGGTCGCTACGCCGAGATCGTCCTCGGCAGCCGCAAGGGCTGGGTCGCGACTGCGTACCTGAAGGCGGCGAAGAGCCTGCCGGCCGTTGTCGGGAGCCGTGTGGCCACGGCCCCGCTCAACATCCGCTCCAGCTTCGAGGATGCCTACACGCTGATCACGGAGGTCGAGAGCGGCACCACGCTCTCGATCACGGGCGTGGTGGCCAACGGCCGAGCCCAGGTGATCTACGAGGAGGCGGCTCGCTGGGTGACCGCGAAGTACCTGGCGGTGCCGGCGGCGACGCAGCCGACCCTCCCCGGGTCTCCCGGCGGTGACCGGCACCCAGTACGCCACCGCCGAGCTGATCGTGCGCTCGACCAGCGGGGAGGACTACACCACGGTGGCCACGGTTCCTCGCGGCACCGCCCTGGAGATCACGGGTGTGATGGAGAACGGCCGCATGCAGATCGTGTGGAACAAGGCCGTCCGCTGGGTGACCGCGAAGTACCTGGCTCCCACCAAGCCCGTCGCCGAGACCGGGGTCGGTGCACCGGTCGAGCGCGGGCTGACGCCGAACGCGATCGCCGTGCACCGCGCGTCGCGCGCGCTCTTCCCACAGATCACCACGTACTACGGGGTCCGTGCCGACTCCATCCCCGACCACCCCTCCGGACGCGCACTGGACCTGATGATCCCCAACTACCGCTCGGCCGACGGAGTCGCTCTGGGGCAGGAGGTGGCTGAGTGGGCCCGCACCAACGCCAAGGAGCTGGGCATCCAGTACGTCATCTGGAACCAGCGCATCTGGAACGTCCAGCGGGACCAGGAAGGCTGGCGCTACATGGCCCCCCGCGGGGGCGACTCGGCCAACCACAAGGACCACGTGCACATCACGGTCTACCGCTGAGCGCTCATCGCACCGAGGAGCAGTGCTCGGCGTATGATCGCCGGGCACCAGGTCCCCATCGTCTAGCGGCCTAGGACACCGCCCTTTCAAGGCGGCAGCGCGGGTTCGAATCCCGTTGGGGATGCCAGCCAGATACAGCTCGTGCACGCGGCCATCATGTCGAAGCCCCGGACCGCCCTCCCGAGCGCTCTCCGCCCGAGACAGACCGGCGAATGACGCCGGGACCGGTTTCCCTGCGAACCAGCTACGAGGCAGGTCCACTCGACTCCCGCGTGGTCAAAGCCTCGGCGGACAAAGCTGGGAGGATCCGCACCCGTGTGTCCGCTCCGCTACCGGCCAACTGGTCGGTCGACACTATCGGTGCGACGGCCGGCACGATGGTTGAAGCAGCAGCGCTCAGGGCGTACCTGTTCCTTTCGCTCTGGGTCGCTTCGCCTCCCCTGGGTACGCCATCAGGTATGGCCCTACTTCAGAGTTGGTCTCAGGCTCGCCGCGAGGCGTGGGCTCAGGACCTGCTCGATCGTCTGACGCCTGCGATGAGCGCGCTCGGCGTGCTGTTCCTCCTCGTTGTGCTGGGCGAGCAGTTCGCCCAGCCAGATGGTGCCGTCAGCACCTCTCTCACCGTTGTGGGTTGGGTGCTGTGGGTCGTGTTCGCCACCGAGTTCCTGGCGCGGATGGTGGTAGCCCCAAGCACCGGGCGGTTCCTGCAGCGGAACTGGTGGCAGCTGCTGTTTTTGGTGCTGCCGTTCCTCCGCGTTCTGCGGCTCGTCCGAGCCATCCGCGTGCTGCGGACGGGACGGGTGCTCTCCTCGACGGTCCGGTCGTCCCGCTCGGTCCGCCAGGTGCTTGGTGGGCGCGTGGGCTGGCTAGCGGTGGTGACGGCGATCACGATCTTGGGCAGCAGCCAGTTGCTCTACGGCTTCGCCGACTACACGTCCTACGGCGTCGCGCTGCACGCTACCGCTCTGGCCGCCATCACCGGCGAACCGCTCGGCCGAGCTGATCCGTTCGCGCAGGTCCTCGAGGTGCTGCTTGCGATCTTCTCGGTCGTCGTCTTCGCCACCCTGGCCGGCAGCCTCGGTGCCTACTTCCTCAACGGCACGGCCGCGGGAGAGGACAGGCGTCAGCAGGGCGATGAGGCGCCCGCGGTCGTGCCGACCGTGACCGGCGACCGAACCCGGTGAAGCCGTGTCGATCCGTGCCGCACGCCGACGTCGAGCCGTGTCACAGTCGTACAGGACCGCCGGTCGCACCACCGTCCCTCGGCGGGATGTGGCAGCCACTGGAGCCTGACGTTCAGGGGCAGGACAGGGCCCAGTTACTCGACCGGCAGACAGGGTAGGTGTGGAGATCGTGTTCTTCGACAGCTGGCAGGACCTGGTCCGCATCGCCGTGCTGGGGGTGTCGGCCTACGTCGCACTCCTGCTCCTTCTCCGCATCTCGGGGAAGCGGACACTCTCGAAGCTGAACGCCTTCGACTTCGTCATCACGGTGGCACTCGGGTCCACGCTGGCCACGGTGCTGCTGTCCAGCTCGGTCTCCCTCGTCGACGGGGTGTTCGCGATCGCTCTGCTGGTCGGACTGCAATGGTTGGTTGCGTTCGCCTCCGCTCGCAGCCGCAGGGTGGAACGCCTGGTCAAGGCGGAGCCGACCCTGCTGTACCGCGACGGATTCCTGCACCCGGCGATGCGCAAGCAACGGGTGACCGCTGACGAGCTGCGCCAAGCCAGCCGCGCCTCCGGCCACGCCGACCTCAACGACGTGGCGGCGATCATCCTCGAGACCGACGGCAGCCTGAGCATCCTCACCAGTCAGCCCTCCACCCTGCAGGGGCCACCAGGGCCTGAGAGCGATCGACCGTAGACGGGGGTCAGGCAGGGCAGCGGGCGGGGCCCGCCAAGGGCGAGTTCCACCTCTCGTCCACACCCGTCGAGCTGCCTGCGCTGCTCCTCGTCGAAGTCCTGGGCTGCGGCGGTCAGGTGCAGACGCTGGAGCTGGTGCCGGATCGGCTGGTGGTACTCCACCGGAGCGTTCCAGGCGACGTCGGCCAAGAGGCGGTACAGCCGTCCGAGGACCTCGCCGTCAGCCTTGCCGTAGCGGCGGGCTTGGATGAGGGCGGAGTTGACCCGTTCGGTGGTCACCTTCATGTTGGGCGTGACGCCGAAGAGAGGGTTCTGATGGCCCGTCCGAGCAAGTACTCACCGGAGTTTCGTGATCCTGCAGTACGCGCTCGACATGCTCGCCCTGTGCCGCATGACGACGTACGCCTTCGGCACCCTGATGGCCCTCGAGCCCGCGATGGGCCTGGTCCTCGGCCTGATCGTCTTGTACCAGCAGCCGTCACCCCTCCAACTCGGCGCCATCAGCCTCGTCGTCCTCGCCGGCGCCGGCGCCCAGCGCGGAGGCCGACGCACCACCAGCGAGCGGGACGGCGTCCTGCTTCCCCTCACCACCACGGAGCCGACATGATCCAGACCGATCTGCCCGGCGGGCCCGCCAGCCCCCTGGTACGCGGCCTCGCTGCCTGCCTGTCCTCCGTCACCGAGCTGCCGATCGCCCAGCTCTCCCAGGTGGAGGACCAGCCGGTCACGCACGCGCTCGCCGCTTGGAAGAGCTGGCTCGCCGGACGCGACTTCGGCATGGTCCCCATCGCCGACCCCCGCTCCTTCCAGTGGGCCGGCTGGTGGGTCGCCGTCGTCGACCACTCCAACAGCCCGCTCGCCGACGGCCCGCAGCGCCAAGTAGCCGTCCTCGCGTTCGGCACCCCACCGGGCATCGTCCTCAGCCCCTAGGACGAGACCCTTCTCGGGCGGGCGACAGCCGACCTCGACATCAGCAGCGCCTACGCCGTCGCCTCCCTCGACCCCGTCATCCCTGCAGCCCGAGCAGGGCTAAGCCTGACCGGGGTCGTCGAGATGCTCGCTGTCGCACCGCTGGTGGAAGCCCCCATGCAGCTCGTCGACCACGCCCACGCGATCGCCGGCCGCGGCCTCGAGGGCGACCGGTACGCCAACGGTGCCGGCACCTTCAGCCCACGCGGCGCGCACCGACCCGGCTACGAGCTGACCCTGATCGCCGCCGAGGTCGTCGAAGAGCTCACTGCCCGTGACGCCGCCCTCGACTTCACCAGCACCCGACGGAACGTCCTCACCCGCGGCATCGACGTCAACGCCCTCGTCGGACGCGACTTCTACCTCGGTGACGTCCACTGCCGCGGACTGCGCCTGGCCGAGCCCTGCGCCCACCTCGAACGACTCCAAGGGCCCGGACTGCTCCGACCACTCATCCACCGCGGCGGACTACGCGCCGACATCCTCCACGACGGCGACATCACCACCAACGGCCGGATCAGCACCGAGCCTGCACGGGGAGAGACGGCCCGATAGCCCCTCCCCCGTCGTCAGGCGCGGCCATCAACCGGGATCTAGCGTGGACTTCCCGGGCTCGGGTGTCGGGTGGGGGCCATGACGGCATGGGTCTGGTCACTGGTCAGGGCCGCGACGGGAAGCGGTGTCGGGGTGCCGGGCTGTGCCCGGAGGCCGTCCAGCACCAGGTAGAGGTACCGGCGGTACAGGTCGGGATGCGCGTGGCGGGACCGGGTCATGATGGCGTTCAGCCCGACCTGGATGAAGGTCAGGTCCGTGCCGGCGACATCGCCTCGCAACACGCCAGCCTCCTGGCCACGGGCGACGAGGGCCCGGTTCTTGGGGGCCATCACCTCGCGGTTCCAGTCGTGCTGCTCGACGCTGATCCGGTCGCCGCTGACGATCTGCGCCAGCCCCCGGTCGCGCAGCTGGAGGGTCAGGGACCCTTCGAGGTAACCCGTCAACCCCCGCCAGGGATCGGGGTCCTCCAGGGCGGCGTCGGCGGCGGCGGCCAGCTCGACGGTCTGCTCGACGAACAGCGCGTCGAGCAGTGCCCCCTTGTTGGCGAACCGGCGGTAGGCGGTGCCGACGCCCACGCCGGCGTGCCGGGCGATGTCGTCGAGGGTGACGTCGAAACCCCGGTCGGCGAAGAGCTCGCGGGCGGCAGCCAGCAGCCGGTCCCGGTTCTGCGCAGCGTCCCGCCGCAGGGCTCGCGGACTCTCCGCTGCGACGGTCTCGGTCATCTGCGCACCCTACCCGATGTGGAGAGAAACTCTCCGGATGGCGTGCTAGGGTCGGTGCATCCGGAGAGAACTACTCCACTTGAGGTTCGCGCCAGGGAAAGAGACGTCGATGCCCGTCAGCACAGGGAGCCGGCCGGCCTCAGCGGTCGTCGGCGTGCCGAACGCAGCGCACGCGCAGGTGGTGATCGCGGTCGCCTCGATGGGGTTCTTCCTGATCACGCTGGACATCTCCATCGTCAACGTGGCGTTGGCCCAGATCCGGGCCGAGCTCGGTGGCGGCATCGTCGGCCAGCAGTGGGTGATCGACGGCTACACCCTGCTCTTCGCCGCCCTGCTGCTGTTCGCCGGCAACCTCTCCGACCGGATCGGCGCCAAGAAGGCCATGGCCCTCGGCATCACGCTCTTCGGGGTGACGTCGGCGGCCTGCGCGTTCGCCCCGAGCGCCGCTCTCCTCATCGCCGCCCGATGCGCGCAGGGCGCGTCGGCCGCGATCATGCTGCCCGCCTCCATGGCCCTGGTCCGCGAAGCCTTCCCCGACCCGGCCCGCCGGGCGCGCGCCCTCGGGGTCTGGGCTGCCGGCGGCGCGGTCGCTGCCCTCCTCGGCCAGCCGCTGGGCGGGCTGCTGACCACCGTCGACTGGCGGTGGGTCTTCACCATCAACCTGCCGGTCTGCGCCGGCATGCTCAGCCTCCTCAGGCTGGTCGCCCGATCGCCGACCCGGCCCGCCCCGTTCGACTGGGCCGGTCAGGTTTTCGCCGTCATCGGACTGTCCACCCTGGTCTACGGCCTGATCGAGGGCGGGCACGCCGGCTTCGGCTCGCCCCCGGTCGTCGTCACGTCGACGGTCGCGGTTCTCGCCCTGGTCGCCTTCGTGCTCGTCCAGGCCCGGGTCCGGCACCCGATGGTTCCGCTGGACCTGTTCCGGGCCCGCGGGGTCCGGCTGGCTCTGCCGGTGGGGTTCGCGTTCATGGTGGGCAACTACGGCAACGTCTTCGTGGTCAGCCTCTTCCTGCAGCAGGAGCTCGGCCTGTCGCCGCTGCGCGCCGGTCTGGTGTTCCTGCCGGCGGCGTTCTTCGCGATCGTCGCCAACCTGGCCTCCGGGCCGATCACCAACCGCCACGGCGCCCGCCTCCCCGTCGTGGCCGGGCTGACCGCCATGGCGATCGGTCTCACAGCCCTGCTGCTCGTCACTCCGTTGGGCCACCCGACCCTGATCGCTGCGTGCCTCGTGCCGATCGGCGCGGGTGGCGCGCTGGCCATGCCCTCGGTCACCGGCGTCGTCCTCGAGGGTGTGCCGGCTCAGCAGGCCGGGACGGCGTCCGCGGTGTTCAACACTTTCCGCCAGGTCGGCGGCGCCGTCGCGATCGCCGTCTTCGGCGCGCTCATCGCCGACCCAGACCAGGTCGTCTTCGGGTTGCGCCTCAGCCTCGGCATAGCTGCGGCCCTCCTCGTCCTCGCCGCCCTCAGCAGCCTGCGCATCCAGGCCCGCGCCCAGACCACCACCTGACCTACCCCCCTTGACTCACCTGGAGGAACCCGTGCAACAACGTCGCCAGCGGTACACGAGCGCCCCGCCCATGCCGGTTCAGCCGTCTCCTAGGGTTCGGTCATGACGACGGGTCAGGCTCGTGCACCGCAGTCGCAGGCATTCGACGCTCAGGCCTTCGAGCCCCGCGACGGGACCGAGCTGCGTTGGCTCGGCATGGCCGGGTTCCTGGTCAACGCCCGAGGCACGACGATGATGATCGATCCCCTGCTCGGTGGCTTCGACATGCCCGTGCTGATCGACTTCCCGATCAGCGCAGCCGTGGTGCCGCACCTCGACGCCGTGCTGGTCACGCACAGCGACAACGACCACTACAGCGTCCCCACCTGCCGACAGCTCGCCCCGGTCACCGCTGCCTTCCACTCGACCCGCTACGTGGACACGCTGATGCGCGCCGAGGGGTTCCCGGCCGCCGGCCACGACATCGGCGACCAGTTCACCGTGGGGTCGGTCCAGGTGAGGATGACCCCGGCTGACCACTCCTGGCAGAACGACTCACCCGGAGCCGCCGACCGCATCTTCCAGCCCGAGGACTGTTGCGGCTTCTGGATCGACACCCCCGACGGCACCGTGTGGGCACCCGGCGACTCACGACTCATCCCCGACCACCACCTGCAGATGCCCGCCCCGGACGCGCTGCTCTTCGACTTTTCGGACAGCGAGTGGCACTTCGGGCTCGACGGAGCCGTCGCCATGGCGAACGCCTACCCGCAGACGCCGCTCCTCCTGCACCACTGGGGTTGCGTCGACGCCCCCGACTTCCCGCCGTTCAACGCCGACCCAGCCACCCTGCCCGACCGGGTCGTCAATCCCGACCGGATCATCCTGCTCGCCCCCGGCGAGCCGTACACCCTGCACCCGATCAGCACCTGACTTGGCCGTCTCGGCTGATGATGATGGGCGCTTGGAGCCCTACCGTGTGCTGCCCAAGCGTCAGCCGCGGTAGCGCGCGATCCAGTCAGCGTTCAGGTCGTCGGCCTGCCGATGGTCGCGCACCGCGATGGTCCGGTCAGGAGGCAGGACGAGCCCGAGGTGGTCGAGCACGGACTCCGTGACGCCGATGGGGTCCTCAGCCAAGTCCTCGTAGGTGAGCTCGTACGGGGTCAGGCCTTGGCTGGCGAACCACTCCTGCCACGCCGCCTCGTGCGCGTGCAGGGTGTGCACGAGCTCAGCGATGAGGTCGCGGTCGAAGCTTGGCTCTTGGCCTGTCCCGTCGGCCTCGTCGCCCGGGTGCCAGTAGCGGGTCTGCTCCGCCCGCGCCCAGGACACCGCCTGCGCGACGGTGTCGATCCTCCGCAGGTGCAGGAAGCGGGTTGGGCCAAAGGCTCTCGTGAGGAGCTGCACGGCTGAGGCCGGGTGATCCCGCTGAGCAGTGGCGAGCGCGTCGGTCAGCTCGGTCATCGTGCCCCACATGATCCGGGCGCCGAAGACCCCGTTAGGGGTACTGCCTGCCGCAACCGCCGCCCGGACGTACTGCTCCATCTCCACCGGCCCATCACCGCGTTGCGGAACGTCCCACTCGTCGGCGTAGGCCCTGATGCTCTGACGCCGGAAGTAGGACTCGGGTCGGCCGGCAACGCCGGTCGACGACAGCAGCCCACACAGGAGCGTGCTGCCGCTGCGGGGCGTAGCGCCCACCAGATACGCCTTCACCACCAGGCACGCTCTCAGGGTCGAGGATGGGTCCGAAGCCACTCTGCTTGGCGGCGCACCGATGCCCGCGACAGCCATGCGTCCTCGACCACCTCGGCCACTTCAGCGCAGCTGAGCTCGCCGATCCGGCCAGCCCGCACGAGAACTGACGGGTGGCCGTCGAAATGCGGTGTGGTGAAGTACGGCGTGGATGGGTCCTGAGTCATGGCTTGTTTGTCGGACTCGTCTCGGACCCAGAACACGATGACATCGTCATAGGGCGAACCCGTCGCTGGGTCGACGGCGTCGGAGCGAGGGTTGCGGAAGAAGACGAACGACTTCCCGCTGACCTCGTAGACCGGGTTGCCGGCCGGGCCGGGCTTGACCGACACATAGGGCATGGCCGTCGCCAGCCCGTGGACGTCCTTGACCTTCGCACGGCGGCTCAAGCGGCCCATACGGCTGAATCTACGACGTGCCACTCACGCGCTTCAGCGCTGTCCTCGAGGGCGTGGATCAGGATTCGCGCAATCCGCCTCCTCTGGAACCGGGGGGTGTCATGCTCCTGTAGCGGTCCCCAGGGACCTGGATCGCGGAGGCTGAGATGCGCGTCGCAATGGTGATCGGATCACTGGTGCTGAGCTGTGCCCTCGTGGGCTGTACTCCAGACGCGCCTGACGCGACGACAGACTCCCCCAGCCCTACGTCGGCTACCGCCCCCTCGGCTTCACCTTCTCCCTCCTCCCCGAGCAAGAAGGAAGACGCGGCTACCCTGAAGAAGGCTCTGGTGACCGCGGCCGACCTCGGCAAGCCGTGGACGAAGCCCAAGAGCGTGTCCACGGTGAGCGGCAAGAAGGGCGAGATCTGCCCAGGTCACACCTCAGCGGTCGACAAGGTGCCCATCAGGGCGACGGTCGGCGCCAACTTCACCGAGGGACGTGGAGCAGGAAAGAACATCGGGACCTTCAGCCTCTCGACCTTGGCGGACGACAGCGAGGCCGACCTGGCCGCGGCCTACGCCAAGGACCAGAAGGCCTGCGCTCGCTACCGGGACGCCACCGAGCTCTACGTCGTCCGGTCCACCGAGGGGCCGACCACGATCGCGGGATCGAAACCGGTCACCGCCTGGGCTGAACGCATCTACTACGACCGGCAGCACACCCAGCTGGCGTATGCCCGGCACACCGTGGTCGTCCAGCAGGGCCGGGTCTTGACCTACCTCAGCTACTCCTTCCTGACGACGAAGGATGACCCGAAGGCCAAGGACTTCTCTCGGGCTACTCGGTTGCTCGAGGTGCAGCTCGACAAGAACGCACGCCTGCTCGCCTGAGCGCGTCCCCGTACGCGTCGCCTGCGGGCACCTGGCGGCGGAGTGGGACGGCGCACGCCCCCTCTCAGGCTGTGTCGGGAGGTCGTGCTCGGGCCGTGGACGATGCCGCCGAGGTCGAGCCCTCAGATCAGAGGTCAGGGTCGTCAGGCCTGGTTCCTGCTCGACCGTGCAGCCCTCAGTGGTCCAAGATCGGTCGGGTCCACCTGCTGCTCCAGCAGGTGGAGCGGTGCTGCCTCGACGCCCAGCGTGGTCATCGCCTGCCAGTAGGCAAGAGCGAGGGCGACGTCGACGAGTCCGTGGACCGGCGCGAGGTCGGGTCGGGTCACCTGCATCAGCGCCTCCAACTGGCACGACGGCACGGTCCCGGGAAGGCGGTGACCGCTCAGGTGGTGGGCGTACGGCCGGAGCAGGGGGTCGTCGACCGGCAGCCGCTCCGACGGGCCCGCCGCCAGGAGACCCCCGCCGACCACCACGACGTCGCCACGCTCGGCCATCCGTCGACCGGCCGCGCGTGAGTCGAAGCAGTGCGGGAAGGAGTCGTCGACGACGATCGTCCCCGGTTGCAGCCGGTCGACATCGAGAACCCGGCCAGGTGCGCTGATGGCCGCGACGACCAGGTCGGCCTCGTACACCGCGGCGGGCACCCGTCCATCTGGCCCGCACACCGCGATCCCGGTCGGCTGCCCGTGTGTCCTCAGCTCCTCAGCCAGCTGGCTGAGGTGGGAAGCCCGGCTCGCCACGTCGCAGAGCAGCAGCTGTCTGGGCGCTCCGACGTCGAGAGCCAACAGGAGCTGCAGCGACGACCAGCCGATGGAGCCGACACCGATCACCGCCAGCGTGCACCGGTCGAGCCCGGTGCCGGTCCTGGCCAGCGCGAGCAGGGTCGTCCTGACGACCGAGGCGGCTGTCGCGGCGTGTCCGGTGGTCACCCGCGGACCCTCGGGCGCCAGGGCGCGCGCGACCTCGAAGCCGTAGCCGGTGTGCGCCGGGATCATGCCGGCCAGCGACACCACACCGGCACCAGCGTCGGCGGCGACCTCCACAGCCCGGGCGACGTCGTGAGCGAGCGGACTGCCGGCCGCCGCGACCAGCTCGTCGGCGAAGACTGGAAGACAGAAGAAGCCGGATCGTCCGAGCGGCGTGCTCAGCTCCTCCAGCAGGCGTGGTCGGCCGTCGGGGAAAAAAGACGACCGAATCGACTCGCGCAGACCCGTCGTCGCCGGGATCCCGGCCCGTGCCGCCAGCTCGCTCGGCGCCGGCAGGTACCCGACGAGTGCCGCGTCCAGCAGCCGCCGCGCGTCGGATGGGCTCGCGCTGAGTGGGCGTGAGGCGGTGGTGACGCTCGGCACCGGCCCGTCGTCGGGCAGCTGACGCTCCAGCTCGGCCGCGAAGTCTCCGAGCCCCGCCGGAGACATCACGCCGCCGGCGCTGCGCACCGTCACCTGCAGACCGCCCTCGCTCGGTCGCGCGGTGAGGAGCAGGTCGGTGCCGACGCGCGGCGGCTCGAGGTCGGTGAGGCCCTCCCACGCCAGCGAGAGATGCTCGCCGGCGATGGGACCCAGGGCCTCGAAGTCGAGGTAGCTGAAGAGGAACTGCCCGCCGAACGACGACACCGGCGCCGAGCCGGCGGCCCGCTGGACGCGCTGCTGGATCGTCGCCCCACTCCCCCGCGCCTCGTCGACCGCGGTCGCGACCTGCCGGAGCTGGGCGGAGAAGGCGGAGGCCCCGCCGCGGACCCGCACGGGGATCACGGTCGCGAACGGACCGACCATCCGGTGCAGGTCTGGAAGGGCGTGATCCCGTCCGGTGACGGCGACGCCGATCAGCAGGTCGGCCTGACCGCTCAGCCGGGCCAGAACCCGGTAGTAGGCCGTGAGCAGCGGCGCGAAGGGCGTGGTGCCGGCTGCCGTCGCTGCGTCCCGGAGGGCCGCGGTCCGCCGGCGGTCGAGCGTGAACGTCACGCGGCCGGGGTCCGCGCCGGCGGCGTCGAGCCGGCGGATCAACGGGGGGAGGTAGGGGGAACCGGGCTCGGTCTGCCCCGTCGCCGCCGGCACAGACCCCTGCCCCTCGGCGTCGAGCAGGTCGACGAAGTCGCGGAAGGTGCTGCGCAGCGGTCGGAGCCCGCCCTCCCTGCCGTCGGCGACCTCGTCGTACAGCGACAGCAGGTCCTGGGCCAGGATGACCGCGCTGTAGCCGTCGCCGATCAGGTGATGGGCGTGGACGACGAGGGCATGCTGGCCGGGAGCGACCCGGAGAACCTGCAGCCGCATCAGCGGCCAGGCTGAGGCGTCGAAGTGATGGCGTCGTTCATCGTCCAGCCGCAGAGCCAGCTGGCCGGGCTCGACGACGCCGAAGTGGACGGGAAGCTCGGCCGGCGGCGTCAGCTCCTCCTGCACCGGCGGGCGTCGGTCGGCCGCGATCACGGTCCTGAGCATCGGGTGCCGCTGCACGAGGCGGTCGACGGCGGCCTGGAAGAGTGCCGCGTCCAGCTCACCGGAGAGCCGGAAACAGGCCAGCCAGCTCGTCCGCGCCTCCGGCGACAACGCCTCGGCCAGCAGGAAACCGCGCTGTGACGGGCTCAGCGGGAACGGCCCGGTGGCGCCACTGCGCGGCCGCGGAGCTGTCGCGAGCTCACCGTCGGCGTCGATGGCCGCCGCGAGACCGGCGAGCGTGCGGTGGCGGTAGAGCGCCCGGGGAGCCGGGAGCGTCGGCAGCTGGGCCTCCAGCTGCGCGAAGACCTCCAGCACGGCGATCGAGTCGCCACCCAGGGCGAAGAAGTCGTCCTCCCGCGACACCTGCGGGACGCCGAGCAGCCTCTTCCACACCGAGGAGACCAGCTGCTCGGTCGGCGTCTGGGGTGGCGTCCGACCAGGACCGTCCGGGACGCTCGGTGCCGGCGCCAGGTCGGGCAGTCGGCTGACATCCACCTTGCCGGCCGCCGTGAGGGGCAGCTCGTCGACCACCCTCAGCTGGGAGGGGACGAGGTAGTCGGGCAGCCGGGCCATCAGGTCGGCGCGGAGCTGGGCGCTCGACACGCTCGGCTCGTCGGCCCGCAGCTGGACGTAGCCGACGAGACGCTTCGCCCCCGTGCCCGGGGCCGGCTGGGCGACCACGGCGGCCCCCTCCACCGCCGGGTGGTCCCGCAGGACCGCCTCGACCTCGCCGGGCTCGACCCGGTGACCGCGGATCTTCACCTGCTGGTCGGTCCGGCCGAGGAACTCGAGCGTTCCGTCCGGGCGGCGGACGACCCGGTCGCCGGTCCGGTAGGAGCGGAGTCCGCCCCGGACGCGGAAGGCCTGCTCGGTCAGGTCCGGTTCGTCGAGGTAGCCGGGAGTGAGGCCGGGGCCGGCGACCCACAGCTCCCCGGGGTCCCCGGCCGCGCAAGTCGCTCCCCCCGGACCCACCACCTCGACCACCGTCCGCGCCACCGGGACACCGATCGGGATCCGGGTCACCGACTCGTCGGGCCGGCGCTCGATCACGTGGTAGGTCGCGTTGATCGTGGCCTCGGTCGGCCCGTACAGGTTGACGATCCGGTGTGCCGGCCCGAAGAGGTCGAACCAGCGACGTACCGGCACCGGCGACAGGGCTTCGCCGCCGACGTGCACCCAGCGCAGCGCCGACAGGTCGGGGATCCGGCCGCCGGCGGCGACCTGCCGTTCCGCGGAGCGCAGGAGCTGCTCCCACAACGTCGGGACGGAGCTCCACACGGTGACCCGACCGTGCTCGACGAGGTCGAGCAGCAGCCGCGGGTCGCGCACCGTCTCCCGGGAAGCGGTCACGACGGTCGCCCCGACCAGCAGCGGTGCGAGCAGCTGCCGGACCGACGCGTCGAAGCAGATCGACGCGGTGGCCAGCATCCGGTCGCTGGGGCGGTACCCGAAGGTGGTGATCGCCCAGTCCAGGTAGGTGGACATCGCGTGGTGGGTGATCGGCACCCCCTTCGGCCGACCGGTCGTCCCGGAGGTGTAGATCACGTACGCGATGTCGTGCCGAGCCAGCTGAGCAATCGGGACGTCGGGTCGGTCGCGCGGCGGGTCGGCGTCCACCTCGACGAGCCGGAGCGGGTGGAGGAGTGAGGCGGTCTGGCCGGTCTGCCGGGAGCAGACCACGGTGGTGGCGTGCGCCCGCTCCGCCTGCTCCCGCAACCGGGCCGGCGGATGAGCGGCGTCCAGGGGCACCCAGGTGGCTCCGGCGTAGAGGATGCCGAGGAGCCCGACCACGGTCGCCTGACCCGGCGGGGTCAGCAGGGCGACCCGGTCGTTCGGCCGGGTGCCGTCGGCGCGGAGCCCGGCGGCCAGCAGGCGCGCCGCGCGGTCCAGCTCCCCGTAGGCCAGCGAGGTGCCGGCGTCCTCGACCGCCACGGCCTCCGGTGTGCGCCGGCACTGCGCGGCGATGCGCTCGGCGACCGAGGGCCCTGACGGCGGTGCGGGCTCGGGCTCGACCGCAGCCGCCAGCTCAGCCAGCAGCTCCTCGGTGAGCCGCTCAACGGTGGTCGAGGTGAAGAGGCGGGCCGGGTAGTTCCAGGAGAACCGCAGCGCACCCCCGAACTCCCAGCAGACCAGGCCGAGCCGGGTCGCCGCCGAGGCCGTCCGCGCCGCGGTGTCGACGACCTGCACCGGGCAGTCCTGCGGCAGCTCGATCGGGAAGCGGGCGAAGCTGAAGCTGGCTGCGCCCACGGACCGGGGCGCCGCGTCCACCGTGGGCAGCAGGCGCGCCAGGTCCAGCGTGGCGACGCTGCCGTGTTCCTCGCTGTCGCGCCAGGCCGCTCGCACCGCACCCGCCAGGGCACCCAACTCGGTGCCTCCGACCTCGACCGTGATCGGCAAGGTGTCGGCGAACGGACCGACCAGAGCACCGATGCCGGCCAGCCGGGCCTCTCGGCCGGACCGGGCGACGTTGACGGTGACCTGCTGCTGGTCGGTCCACGCGGCCAGTGAGCGGACGAAGGCGCTGAGCACCAGGTGGAACAGGGAGACGTCCAGAGCGGCTGCGCGTGCCTGCAGCGCGCTGGTCAGGTCGGCGTCGATCCCAAACTGCCGCGCGGTGAGCGGCGGGATGGGTACGTCGTCGGTGTCCGCGTCGTCGAGTGGCCTGCTGGGAGGAGGAAGCACCTTGAGCCGTTCGTCCCAGTAGCGGAGGTCGTCGGCAAAGCGGTCTGATGCCCGTTCCCGCTCCGACAGCTCGACGTAGTCGTGAAAGCTCGACGTCAGGGGCGGCAGGTCCGCCGAGCGATGCTGGCACAGGGCGGTGTAGACCTGCCACAGCTCGGCGCAGAGCAGGTTCAGGCTGGCCCCGTCGGCAGCGGCATGGTGCAGAACCAGCAGCAGCGACGCCCGGCCCGGGGCCTCCTGCAGCAGGAGGGCGCGGGCGGGCCCCTCGTCGGCCAGGTCGAACACGCGGTTGCACAGCGCGTCCTCGGCGTCGGCGAGACTGCCGCCCGGTGGCCGGACCTCGAACCACTCAGGCCACTCCCGACCGGCATGCGGCTCCGCTTCCTGCCTCGGCTGGCCGTCGACGGTCCGGATCCGCAGCCGCAGCATCGGGTGGCGGTGCTCGAGGAAGCTGAGCGCGCGGGCCAGCACCAGCGGGTCGAGACCGCCGGCGACGGTCTGGCGCAGGTAGGCGTACGCCGGGAGCTCGGGATGCAGCCGGCCGCTGGTGTAGAACGCCAGCTGGACCGGCGTCAGCGGGAACGGCCCGCCGGCCGCCGGCGGGCCCTGTGTGGCCTGCAGCTCAGCGGCCGGGCTGCTGGCCAGGTGCGCCGCCAGCTGGGCGACCGAGGGGTGCTCGAACAGCAGGGTGGCGGGCAGCTCCCGACCCAGCTGGAGCTCGAGCTTGCGGACCAGGTCGACCGCGGCGAGCGAGTCCAGGCCCAGGGCGAGCAGGGACGCCTCGTCGTCGAGCTCGTCGCGGCGTTGGCCCAGCTCGGCGGCCACCAGGTCGGCGACCACGTCCCGCACCGAGCGGTCGGACCCCCCGGTGGGAGCGGTCGGCGGTCGCGGTGGTCCGACCGGCTCCGGCGGCGAGCTGGTTGTGCCCCGCGACAGGGGACCGGAGTCGACCGGGACGGCGAGGGAGTCGGCATGCATCACGAGCAGCTGGGTCGCATCGACGGACGTGGCGTCCAGCACCGCCTCGACCGCGGCCTGCGCATCGACCTGCGGCACGCCCCGGACGGTGGCGTGGGTGCGGAAGGCGGCCGAGGCGGCCAGGCCGGTGTCGGTCCAGGCGGCGCAGCTGAGCACCTGCATCGACCGGCCGGCGTGCCGCTCAGCCGCCGCGAAGGCGTCCTGGAAGGCGCTGGCGGCGGCATAGGCGCCGACTCCCCCGGCGTAGCCGGGCAGGGCGGAGGCGATCGAGGAGAAGGTGACGAAGGTGTCCGGCCGGTTGCCGGCGCGGTCCAGGGCGAGGGCGAGCAGGTAGGTACCGCGTACCTTCGGCGCCCAGACTGCCGCCACCGCGGAGGGGGAGGTCGTGGCCAGAGTGCCCGGCTCCAACAGCCCGGCGGCGTGGAAGACCCCGTCCAGCCGGGGCAGTCGGGCCACCAGTTCGGCGACATCCGCCTGCACCCCGAGGTCGGCCGCGAGGTAGCTGGTCGGAGCGCCCATGGCGATGAGCTGCCCGACCAGGCCCTCGGGCGGGCCGGCTGAGCGTCCGGCCAGGTAGAGCTCGGGCGCACCACGGCCGGCGAGCGCCCGGGCCAGCGCCGTCCCGACGCCACCCGCGCCTCCGGTGATCAGGTAGCGACCATCGGGTGGCAACACCGGGCGGTCGGCGCGACCGACGCCAGAGGGCTGCGCGGCCCGGGACACCCGGCGGCCTGCGCGCCAGGCAACCGACTCCGCGGGGCCGGGAGCCGGCGGCGCGTCCAGCTCGCGGACCAGCGCGTCGAGGCGGTCCCGTTCCTCGTCGAGCGTCGACAGGTCGACGATCCGGACCGCCTGCCGCCGGTTCTCCTCCGCCAGGGCCAGGGCCAAGCCGGCCAGCAGCGCCTGTCCGGGCCGGCCGCGCTCGGGTGCGACGCCGGTCAGGGCGACATCCTCGGTGACCAGCACCAACGGGGTGGGACGCTCGGCCAGGAACCGGGCCAGCGGCAGGACGGTACGAGCCGCGCCGCCAGCTCCCGCGTCCAGGTGAACGACGTCGTCGAGCTCGGTGCTCGGGCCGGCGAGCACGACCAGCACCGACACCGGGGGGAGCTCGCCCAACCGCGCCGCCGCGCAGGCGTGCACCGCGACCCCCCGCCTGGCGAGCCGGTCGGACAGGGCCGGCACCAGTCCGGGATGGACGCCGACGAGGCCGACCGAGGCCAGGACGGCGCCCGACGGGAGCGGGGTCTCGCGCCACTCGAAACGGTGCAGCAACTCCGACAGCGGCCGGTCGGCCGGGGGGGTCGCCCCCGGGTCGGGCAACCAGTGGCGCACCCGCTCGAAGGGATAGGTCGGCACCGCCACCCGTGTCCGGGACGAGACGTCGGCCGGCCGGGAGATCGCTACGCCTCGCTCCCACAGCCGACCGACCGTCGCCACGAGGGCCGCCGCGTCGTCACCACTCCCGTCGAGGGTGGACAGAACCACCACGTCGGAGGCCCCGACCTGGGCGCGGGCGGCGATGGTGGCCAGGCTGCGCAGCGCCGCCTTCGGCCCTACGGTGACCAAGGTGTCGTAGCCCTCGGCCACCAGCCGCTCGAGGGCCGGGAGGAACTGCACCGGCTTGCGCGCGTGGTCGGCGAAGTACGCGCTGTCGAGGGTCGGGTTCCACTCGAGGTTCACCGTGCTGAGCAACGGGGTGCGCCACTCCCCCGGCATCAGCTGCTCGGCACTCGCCCGCAGCCCGTCCAAGGCCGGGGCCATACCGGCGGAGTGGAAGGGCCGCGTGACCGCCAGCGGGTGTCCTGACCGGCCCTGCTCGGACAGCGCGGCCAACGCCGTCGCGACCGCTGCCTCCGGACCGGCGATCACGACCTGCGACGGACCGTTCACCGCGGCCACCGACAGCTGGTCATCGACCTTCCCGAGCAGGCTCTGCACCTCGGTCGCGGACGCATCCACCGAGGCCATCGCCCCTGGAGCGCACCGGTCCTGCATCAGCCGCCCGCGCTCGGCGGCAAAGCGCACCACCTCGGCCGCGCCCAGCGCCCCGGACACGGCCAACCCGGACAGCTCGCCGACGCTGTGTCCGACCACGGCGTCGGGCTGGACACCCCACGACGCCAGCTGCGCCGCGAGCGCGATCCCATGGGCCACCAGCAGCGGCTGGGCGACGTCGGTCCGGGCCAGCTCCTCGGGGTCGACGTCGTTCACCGACCAGGCGACCAGGCTGCGCCCCCGCACCTCGCCGGTGGCCTCGGACAGCTGCTGCATCACCTGCCGGTAGACCGGCTGCGACTGCAACGAGCGCCCGAGCCCCGGCACCTGGGTGCCCTGGCCGGAGAACAGCATCGCGACCCGCGGCCGCCGCCGAGCCACCGCACCGATCGTGGCGGCCGCCGTCGCCCGCTCAAGCCGGTCCGCGAGATCGCCGTCGACGGCCAGGGCCAGGCGGTGGCGGCCGTGGTCCCGGGCTGTGCTGGCGCTGCGGCAGAGGTCCACCTCGTGCAGCTCCGGGTGGGCCCGGGCGTGGGCGGCGAGGTCACGGGCCGCGGTGCGCAGCGCTTGCTCGGTGGCCGCGGAGATGGTCAGCAGCGAGGGTCCCGACGCCGGAGGCGGCGCCGCCGGCGGTGGCCGCTCGGGCGCCTCCTCCAGGATCACGTGGGCGTTGGTGCCGCCGAAGCCGAAGCCGTTGATGCCGGCGCGCCGCGGCCCGTGGGCCGTCCACTCCCGCAGCTCGGAGACCACCTCGAACCCGGCGCCGGCCAGGTCGAAGGCCGGCGACGGCTCGTCGTGGTGCAGGGACGGCGGCAACGCCCGGTGAGTCAGGCAGAGGACGACCTTGACCAGACTCGGCATGCCCGCCGCGTTCAGCAGGTGCCCGACGTTGGTCTTGACCGACCCCAGCCACCGCGGGCCGGTGTGGGGAGCGGCCACGAAGGTGCGCATCAGCGACCGGGCCTCGATCGGGTCCCCGATCGTGGTGCCGGTGCCGTGCGCCTCCACGTAGGTCACGGTCGCCGGGTCGATCCCGGCGTCACGGTACGCCTGGCTGATCACCGCCTCCTGCAGCAGCGGGTTGGGCGCCATCAGGCTCAGTGAGCGACCGTCGTTGTTCACCGTGGTGCCACGGACAACGGCCAGCACCGGGTCGCCGGCGGCCTCGGCCACCGACAGCGGCTCGAGAACGAGGGCTGCCGCTCCCTCGCCGGGGACGAACCCGTCCGCTGCCGAGCTGAAGGTGCGGCAGCGGCCCGTGGGGGACAGGGCCTGCGCTGCCTCCAGGAGCCGGTAGCCGGTGGAGGTGAGGTTGAGGCTCACCCCGCCCACGACCGCGGCGTCGCACTCACCGGCCGCCAGGCTGCGGCGCGCCAGGTGCAAGGCGACCAGCGAGGAGGAGCAGGCGGTGTCCACCGCCAGCACCGGGCCGGTCAGGTCGAGGCAGTGCGCCACCCGCGCGGCGATCAGGTTGCGCAGATTCCCGACCAGGGCTGAGGGGGGCACCGCCACTCCGCCGTCCAGGGCCTGCTGCAGCAGCGAGGGGTACCCGCTCTCACCGACCGCGACGAACACCCCGATCCGTCGGCCGCGTCGACGCTCGCCCGCGTAGCCCGCCCGCTCCAGCGCCTCGTGGGCCACCTCGAGGAAGATCCGGGCGTGCGGATCGGTCACGTCGGCTTCCGCCGCATCGATCCCGAAGAATCCAGCGTCGAAGCCGGCGACGTCGTCGAGGAAGGCGCCCCAGCGCGCGCGGGCCTCGGGGGGCGGTCGCCACCGGGACGGGGGCACCTCGCCCACGCTGTCGCGGCCCGCGGCGAGGTTCCGCCAGAACGCCTCCGGGGTGTCGGCGTCGGGGAAGCGGCAGGCCATTCCGATGACCGCCGCCGGGTCGGCGGGTGCCGGCGTCGCCGTCGCGGCCGGCGCGGGTGCGGGGCTGGCCCGTCCGGCCAGCTCCTCGGCCAACGCCGCAACCGTGGCGCAGTCGCGCAGCAGCGACGGCGGCAGCGGTCCACCGAACGCAGCCTCCAGCTCACCGAGCACCTGCATGGCGGCCAGCGACGACCCCCCGATGGCCAGGAACCGGTCCTCACGGGAGATCGAGGCGGCCGGCAGGTCGAGCACCGCGGCCCAGATCCGGGTGATGCGCGCCTCGAGGTCGGCACGGGCCGGCGGAGGTGAGCTTTGTGACGCCGCTACCGCCTGCGACAGCCATGACGCCACCTGGGTCTCCAGCGCCGCGAACCGGCCGGCGACCAGGCGCTCCCGAAGCACGGAGCGCTGGATCTTGCCGCTCGTGGTCCGCGGGAAGTCCTCGGGGAGGATCGGCAAGACGCACACGTCGGCGTAGGCGAGGGTCTCGCGGACGCGCGCTCGGACGGCCGTGAGCACCGGAGCCAGGGCGGGGCCCGGCGGCCCGGGCGAGCTCACGAGGACGGCGACCCGCTCAGCACCGCTGGCCGGGTCCGAAAACCCGACGACCGCGACCCGGCCGGGCGGCAGATCCGGGGTGGTGGCCGCGACCTGCTCGAGATCGGCGGCGTGGAACTTCTGGCCGGCGATGAACAGGACGTCCTTGGCACGGCCGGTGACGCACAGCCGGCCGTCGCGGAGGAATCCGAGGTCGCCGGTGCGCAGCCAGCCGTCGACGAACGCGTGAGCGGTCTCCTCAGGTTGCCCGAAGTAGCCGGAGGCGACGTTGGGCCCACGGAACTCGATCTGCCCGACGAGCGAGTCGGCCAGCACCTGGCCGTCGTCGCCCACGATGCGGAGCTGCGAGTCGGGCACCGGGTAGCCGACGTCGAGGAACTCCACCGCTGACCGGCCGCTGGTGGGCGGCTCCTGCTCCGCGTCGACGGCACGGCCCTGCGCCAGCGCCTGCCGGTCCAGGGCGAGCGGCCTGGCCACCTCCCCCATCGGCGGGAACGCCACCGCCAGCGTCGCTTCGGCCAGACCGTAGAGGGGTACCAGGGCGCTCGGCCGGAGCCCCGAGGGGCTCATGTGACTCAGGAAGCTGCGCCACATCGGGACCGGGATCGGCTCGGCGCCCACCCCGACCAGACGGACCGCGCTGAGGTCGAGGTTGGCGACCTCGGGGGCCGGAACGCGTCTGACGGTCAGTGCCAGGGCGAAGCTGGCCATCGGCAGCAGAGTCGCGGCGTGCCGGGCGGCGGTCTCGTACCAGAGCGCGGGCCGCACCCCGAAGTCGGCCGGATCGAGCTTGACCTGCTTGATCTGCAGGGACAGCGGCGTGAGGTGGGCACCGATCAGCCCCATGTCGTGGAAGTAGGGAAGCCAGCTGACCATCACGTCCGACGTCGTCGCCGCCCCCGCGATGCGCGCCTGCCGCAGGTTGGTGACGACGTTGGCGTGGCTGAGCACGACCCCCTTAGGGGCGCCCGTGCTGCCGGAGGAGAACTGCAGGAAGGCCACGTCCTCGGGGGTCGCCTGATGCGGGCGTGAAGTCGGGTCGGCGTGCCGCAGCTGATCCAGCGTCAGCAGTCGGGGACCGGACGAGACGCCGGCACCCAGCGGGTGCTGCGGCGACGAGGCGTACTCGTCGCCGACGAGCACGGGAGGCCGACCCAGGTGGGCCCAGACCGCCGCGACCTTGTCCGGCGTCGGCGCCAGCGGAACGGGTACCAGTCCGGCCGCGAGAGCACCCCAGAAGCTCGGGAGGAAGTCCGTGCTGGTGCCGGACAGCAGGATCAGGGGCGTTCCGCGCGGCACACCGGCCGCGTGCAGGCCGGCGGCGACCCGCAGGGACTCCTCGAGCAGCTGGCGGTAGGTGAGCACGCGTTCGCTGCCGTCGGCCGCGGTCTGGATGATCACCTGCTCGGGCGCGAGCTCGACGGCGTCGAGCAGGACGTCGAGGAGCGTGCCGACCCGGTTCAGCGCTCACGCTCCCAGCAGACGGTGACGTGCACGCCGGCCGCCGGGCTTGCTGAGCGGAACTGCCAGCGCTCCCTCTCCGCACCCAGAAGCCGCGGCTCGGCACCGCTGCAGTCGGTCGCGACGGTCCGCGGGTCCTGACCCAGTCCGGTGCCGGTGGCCTTCAGGTAGGCCTCCTTGGCGGTCCACAGCCGCAGGAAGCGGTCGCCTCGGGTGGCCAGGTCGGCTGCGGCGTCGAGCCAGCTGAGCTCCGGAGGCGCCAGGCAGCGACTGGCCAGCGGTGGCGGAATGCGGCGGACGCCCTCGACGTCGACGCCGACCCGGCCGTTGACGTGGGCGACCGCGCCGATCCAGCCCCCGCCGTGGGACACGCTGACATCCACCGGGAGGTCAGCGACCGGGCGTCCTGAGGCGGCCCGGCTCACCGACACGCCGTGCAGGTCTCCTAGCTGCCGGAGGAGTTCCCAGCCGATCCCGGAGTCCTGCCGGTCCTCCCAGCGACGCAGCCCCTGGATGCGCTGCTGCTCCGCCGACGGCAGCCTCGCCAGCAGCGTCGACCAGGCGTGCGGTGCCAGCCGCGGCCCACGCGGGACCACGACCGGCTGTGCCTGCACGGCAGGGTCGACCACGGCGTTGAGTTGCATCAGGGCCGATCCTGCCACTGGATGGCCCCCTGGAGGGTCCGCCAGAGCGTTCGGCAGGAGAACCGGCCCGAGCACCAGGTCTAGACGTGACAGCATGCGGCCATGCGGTCGGTGATGACGGTCGTCAGTGGCCTTCCGGCTACGGGCAAGTCGAGGATCGCGGAGATCCTCGCGAGGCAGACATCGACGCCGTACCTGCGGGTGGACCGGATCGAGCATGCGCTCGTCGCGTGGTCGCCACTGACCCACCCGGTCGGGCCGGTCGGCTATGCCATCGCGCACGCCGTCGCACGTGAGCAGCTGCAGCTCGGCCAGGACGTGATCGTCGAGTGCGTCAACCCCAGCGCGCTCACCCGAGACGGCTGGATCGCCACGGCTGCGGCCGCCGACGCCCGCTTGGTCGAGGTCGAGGTCACCTGCCCGGACCTGGGTGAACACCGTCGCCGGGTCGAGAGCCGTCCAACCGACGTCGAGGGCCTGGTCAAACCCGACTGGGAGGCGGTCGCCGCCCGTGAGTACGAACCGTGGGCCCGACCGCACCTGACCATCGACTCGACGACCACCCCGCCTCAAGACGCAGTCAGGCAGATCATCGAAGCTGTCGAGGCGATACGGGACCGATGATCGAGCGAGACTTACCCGGGTGAGAGAACGCCCACCCGACGTCAGCGATGCTGCGGTGCTCGACGCCGTCCGCATCCACTGGCCGAGCGGGGTCGATGCGGTCGAATACCTGCCGGTCGGGTTCGGCGCCCATCACTGGCGGGCCAGCCGGGACGACCAGCCGGTGCTGTTCGTCACCCTCGACGCGCTGGGCGCCCGCCGCGACCTCGCTCAGCTGACGGCGGCGTACGCGGGCGCCGCTGCGCTGGCCGCGACCGGGCTCGAGTTCGTGCACGCCGGCCTGACCCCCTACGCGGTCGCGTTCGGCCCGGCGGCGCTCAGCGTCACTCCGTGGCTCGACGGCAGCAGCCCCGACGAGATCAACCCGGCCACCACGCGGGACATGCTGACCCGGCTGCACCAGACCCCTCCCCCGCCGATCCCGGTGTGGCGAGCCCCTCGTGCCGCCTGCGTTCGCGGACGACCTCGGCGCACGGGTGCGGACGCCCTGGACGCTGGGGCCCTACGGCGAGCGGGCGCGCGAGGCGATCTCGGCGAGGCTGCCGGACGTCGGCTCCTGGGTGGCCCGATATCACGGTCGGGCCGCCGAAGCGGCCGAGCGGACCTGGGTCGCCACCCACGGCGAGCCGCACCACGCCAACCAGCTCGTCGCCAAGCACGGCACCGTGCTGGTCGACTGGGAGACGCTGAAGTTGGCCCCGCCCGAGCGTGACCTCACCGCCATCGGCGACGGCGACCCGCTCATGCTGGAGATGTTCGACCTGGAGTGGAGGTTGAGCGAGATCAAGGAGTACGCGACCTGGTTCGCCGCCCCGCACACCGGTACCGAGGACGACGCGATCGCCTACGACGGGCTGGTGGAGGAGCTCGACCGAGCCGACTGGGCCGAGTCTCGATAGGCCGACGGGATGCGGTTTCACCTCACCGGCCTGGATGGCCGTCCGCGATGATGCTGCCATGACCCGATCGGGGCTGCACTGGCCGGAGACCAACCCCCGGTCAGGACCGGTGAGTCTCCGGGCGTTCCGGTTCTCCGACGTGCCCATGGTCGAGGAGATGGCCACCGATCCCTACGTTCCCCTCATCGGTTCACTGCCCGCTGGTGCCGATGCATCGGCGGCCGCGCCACCGCCGGGTACGCCGTCCGCCCCCTCGGCTCGTGGTCGTGGGGTTGCCACCCATGCGCTCAGAGCATTGACCGCCTTCGGCTGGACGCTGCCCGACCTCCACCGCATCGAGCTGCACGTCGAACCCGACAACCTCGCCTCACGGCACACCGCCGAGCACGCGGGGTACCAGTACGAGGGCGTGCTGCGCCAGCACCAGGAGATCGGTGGACGCCGCCGCGACATGTGCCTCTACGCCGTCCTCCGGGACAACCCGCCGAGCCCGTCACCTGGCCCGTAGGCCGCGCGGCATCGCGTCCCGCCAAAGTTCCTTTGCGATGCACCCGTATCCGTGTTGTCGTCGACGGCCCTGTCGGCGCACACTCGCCTCTGTGAAGCTCGAGCCCGGAGGGAACCTTGTGATCGGCCTTCGGACTTCATGAACCAGGGCACCCATCCCGCAGAGCTGACCGAGGTCGTGGACGATGTCGCCCGGGTGATCGGCGCTGTGGTCACTCTGGTCAGCCGCCTGGCCGGAGGCGTCAACGCAGGTGCGATGCGCGTCCAGCTGGCCAGCAGGGTCGATGCGGTGCTCAAGGCAGAGCCTCGAGCACACCACCGCCAGCTGGACGAGACGTTGCGAGCCCAGAGGATCGTCGAGCACATGCGCGGCCGCGGCTACCCCACCCCGGCCTGGCTCGGAGTGGGGGGCACGGCCACCCACGTGTGGCATCTGACGGAGTTCGTCGACGCGGCTCCCGCCTCGGTCCTGACCCCGTCCCTCGTCGAGCAGCTGATGGAGATCATCGAGCTCCAGGCCGGCCAAGCCTCAGAGCCCTACGACCACTGGTCCTACGCCTGGCGGGTCGCCACGGGTCAGGAGCCGGCAGTCGCCGGGCTCGAGGTCATCGAGACGCCCGAGCAGGCGCGTCTCCTGCAGTCCGTGGCCAAGCTCCCGGGGTACTCCTCCGCGGTGTCCGCCCTCGTCGAGCGGCTCCGGCTCGCGTGTGCCAGCATCCCGCCACCACCAGAGGCACCGGACATGGTCCACGCCGATCTCTCCACCCCCAGCAACATCCTGATCCGGGACGGCGCGGTGGTGGCGGTCGTGGACATCGGGAACGCCGGCAGCGGCACGCGGGCGACTGACCTGACCACCCTCCTCTGGTACACGTTCCGCGATCCGCTGCTGAACGGCGTCCGAGAGCGGCTGTGGACGAGGATCCTCGACCTGGTCGACGGGCAGGGAGCGGTCGTGCTCCTCTCGACACAGATCCTCCTGCAGCTCGAGCTCACCACCCGTCAAGGGCGCCCCGATGTCGTTGCCGAGGTGGTCCAGCACGGCCACCGCGCCCTCGACGAGCTGGACGCGCTTCGCTAGAGCCCTTTCCGAGCCCGACCAGGTACCGAAGGTCGACCAGCCGATGGTCTGGTGGACTACCTCCGGCGGCTCTTCATACGCGCGGCAACTCACTGGTCGATACCAGCGCGGTGCTCGATGATCGACACCGTGCACCTGGTGATGCTGTTCGGTCCATCGGCCGTCGGGAAGATGGCGGTCGGCCGCGAGCTGAGCACGCTGACCGGCTATCGGCTGTTCCACAACCACATGAGCATCGAGCCGGTTCTCGACGTCTTTCCCTGGGGCTCACCCTCGTTCGTGCGGCTGACGAGTGAGCTGCGTCAGAGAGGCCAGGTTCAAGTGCCCAGGCGTAGCGAAGCCTTCTCCCCAGCGGCCGGCCCTCGCGCAAAAGGCGCGCAGTCGTACCGGCAGCTAGCGGAGGAGAGCGCCGCGGAGGGCTGTGAGGAGGTCGTCGTCGCTGAGGCCGGCGGCTCGGCCGGCGCGCACCAGGAGGTCGGCGGCGGCTTCGACCTGTTGATGCTGGGTCACACTGGTCGAGGGGGTGGTGCGGTCGAGACCCGGCTCGGTGACGACCGTGCCGGTTCTGCGGCGTGAGGTGACGCGTCCGCCGGCCTCGAGCTCACGGTAGGCGCGGGCCACGGTTCCCACCGCGATGCCCAGGTCTGCGGCGAGGGCTCGAGCGGCCGGCAGTCGGTCACCGGGCCTGAGCCGGCGGGCACTCACCAAGGCGCAGACCTGGATGCGCAGCTGCTCGTAGACCGGGACGGCGGATTCGACGTCGATCTGCAGGGCCAGCGGCTCCGCAGGACCAGCGGTCATGCGCTGACCGGCGTCGGAGTCTGAGCGGGGTACGCCGGCTGCAGGCGGGCCGCGGGCAGGAGCAGCAGCACCAGAGCCGCCAGTCCGGCGAGCGTCCCCGAGAGCATCGCCACGGTGCCGACAGCAACGAGTCCTGGCGGTCCGTCGACGACGTAGGTCACGTTGTCCACGCCGACCACCGTGTCCTGGCCGGCGATGCGCAGCGCTGCCCCAGCGACGGACCACAGCCCTGCGAGCAGCAGCAGCAGAGCGGCGGTGGCACCTCGCAGCACACGGTGCACCGAGGCGGTGCGCAGGACAGCCTCAGTCGTCGTGTCGGTGGGCACGGCTGGTCGGTTCAGGGCAGCCCGCACCGTGAGCCAGGTCAGCAGCACCAAGAGCAGGGTGCCGACGAGCGCGGGGAGGGCGAACACGGCCCCCGGATAGGGACCTGAGGTGCTGGGACCGACGAGACCGTCCAGGCCCGCTGGTGACGTGCGGGACAGTGGTGATCGAGCGACCGTCAGCTCCTGCGGTGAGCCACCCCACCACGCAGGTCGCCACCACCAGCCCAGCGGTGCCGGCGCAGGCCGTGCGCAGCCAGCGGAGGCTGGAGGGAAAGCGGCGAGGCGTCAGACTGGCCATTCGTACGGCGCCCCTCGGACGTGGCCAGAGCCGCTCACCGAGTCCGAGGACAGCCGTGTGGACGAGCCCGAAGGCCAGCGGAGCGAACGCCCACGCCACTCCGGATCCCAGCAGCCCACCCGCGTCCATGGCCACGACCCCGACGGCTGCGACCAGCCCGGCCGTGAGCGCGACGACGCTGGCCGAGAAGCCATGCCGTCGGGCGTCAGCCACGACCGGCGCCAACCTTCGGCGGCGAACAGCGGTCAGCGCCAGCTTCACACCCAGGGCAACCGCCACCACGACGAAGACCACGACGGGAAATGTGGCGAGTAGGCCTGACACCATGGTGTGCTCCGCTCATCAATGAACTAGGTCATTGATACATTCGCAGACACCAGGAGCACCGTCAAGACGGTCGCCAGTCCTCCGGCGGGTCCTCGCCAACCTGACCATCCACAGCCTCGCGCAGCAGATCGGCATGCCCGGTGTGCCGGGCGTACTCCTCCAGCTTGTCGAACAGCAGGCGACGCAAGTTCGCGTGCTGCCCGTCCGGCGAGGACGAGTGCACCGGCTGGTCCAGGCCGCCGCGATCCAGTGCTGCAGCGAAGCGCGCGCGAGCGCGTTCGACGGCTTCGTCGTAGAGGGCGTACAGCTCGGAAGGTGTGGCACCACGCGCGTCGAGCGTCTCGTCCCAGCCCTCCTGCGTTCTCCAGCGAGCCGGGTCGCTCGGCCAGACCGGCTCCTCACCCGCCAGCTGCCACGCGCTCCCCAGCTCCTCGACGGCCGCCAGGTGCTTCAGCAGACCACCCAGGGTCAGAGTCGAGGACCCGACGTGCACCCCCAGGCCTGCTGCTCCTAGACCGTCGGCCTTCCAGCGGAACGTCCAACGCTGCCGGTCCAGCGCCCCGAGAAGATGCTCGACCTCAGAACCAGCCAGCGGCGGCTCCCACGGAGGGGCGGCGTCAACATCACCCATAGCCCAGCAATCTGGCACAGAGTTACCTGGCCACTGACGACGGCCCCCAGGACCAGCCGCTGGCCTTACCCTGACTTCATGCCCGACCTGGAGCCCGTGACCGAAGCCTGGGACCGAGCGCTGTGCGTCGTCGCCCATCCCGACGACCTCGAGTTCGGCACGGCGGCCGCGATCGCGCGCTGGACCGACCAGGGCAAGACGGTGGTCTACGCCATGGTCACCAGCGGTGAGGCGGGGATCGACGCGCTCGACCCTGAGCAGTGCAAGGTGGTGCGCGAGGCGGAGCAGATCGAGTCTGCGCGCGTCGTCGGGGTCGACGTCGTGGACTTCCTCGGACTGCCCGACGGTGTCCTGGAGTACGGGGCGGCGCTTCGCTCGGTGATCTGCGCAGCGGTGCGCCGGTACCGACCGCAGATCGTGGTCACCAACAACTTCCGCCCCACCTGGGGCGGCCAGTCGCTCAACCAGGCCGACCACATCGCGACCGGCATGGCGACCCTCGACGCGGTGCGCGACGCCGGCAACCGGTGGGTGTTCCGGGACCAGATCGACGCGGGCCTGGAGCCGTGGGGCGGGGTCACCGAGGTCTGGGCGGCCGGGTCGCCCGATGCTCGTCACGGAGTCGACACCACCGCCACCTTCGACCGGGGAGTGGCCTCGTTGGTTGCTCACCGGGCCTACATCGAGGGCCTCGGCTGGGAGCACTTCGACCCAGAGGAGTTCCTCGAGGGAGGTGCCCGGCAGGCCGGCACCCGGCTGGGGGTACCGAAGGCCACCACCTTCGAGGTCTTCCCGATGGGATGGGGCGCCTGAGCCCTGGTTGACCGGCTCCGCCCCTGAACCGGAGGGGCGGCTGCCGTTCCGCGGGCCGGGTACGTTCGCGACATGAGGACTTCGAGGGGACTGGCCGCGGCCGCGGCCGCGGTCGCTCTGCTCGGCGGCTGCGCCACGACGCCGTCGCCCAGCGAGGCCCCGGTCGGCGCATCCGCGCCGTCCGCCACGTCGACGACCAGCTCGCCGCAGGCCGGCGCCGACGGCCGACCGTTCGCGATCGAGGAGATCGCGGAGCTGGACGAACCCTGGGCGATGACGTTCCTGCCCGACGGCCGGGCCCTGATCACCGGTCGTGGCGGCGAGCTGACCTTGCGCGGCGCCGACGGCCGGATGGTCGAGGTGTCCGGCGTGCCGGACGTGGTGCATGAGGGCCAGGGCGGGCTGGGCGACGTCGTCGCCGCCCCGGACTTCGAGTCCACGGAGACGGTCTACCTCAGCTGGGCCGAGGCCGGTTCGGGTGGTTCAGGAGCGGCTGTGGGCCGGGCAACGCTGGTCGACGACGGCGGGTCAGCCCGTCTGGACGACCTGACCGTTCTCTGGCGGCAGCGGCCGAAGACGGGTGGCAACGGCCACTACGGGCATCGCCTGGCGTTCGCGCCCGATGGGAAGCACCTCTTCGTCTCCTCCGGCGAGCGGCAGCAGATGACGCCTGCGCAAGATCTGGGCTCGAGCCTGGGCAAGGTCATCCGCCTCCGACCCGACGGCACGGCCGCCGAGGGCAACCCCTTCGCCGATCGCGGTGACGTCGCGTCGGAGGTGTGGAGCTACGGACATCGCAACCCGCTCGGCCTCGCCTTCGACCCGGACGGCAACCTGTGGAACTCCGAGATGGGCCCGCGCGGCGGCGACGAGCTGAACCTGGTGCGCGAAGGGGCCAACTACGGGTGGCCGGAGGTCTCCAACGGCTCGCACTACAGTGGCGAGCCGATCCCTGACCACGCTGAGGGCGACGGCTACGAAGCGCCCAAGGCATCGTGGAACCCCAGCGTCTCGCCGGGCAGTCTGATGATCTACACCGGCTCAGCGTTTCCCGAGTGGCGCGGCGACGCCTTCCTCGGCGCCTTGTCCGGCCAGGCCCTGATCCGCGTCGACCTCGACGGCACCGACGCCGAGCAGGGCGATCAATGGGATCTGGGCCAGCGCATCCGCGAGGTGGAGCAGGCCCCGGACGGCACCATCTGGCTGCTCACCGATGAGGGCAAGGTGCTCCGGCTGGTCGCCCCCTGATCCGATCGCCCGCCTCACGTCGATGACGTGTGGTCGTCTGCGGCCGTTCAACCGCCCCGGAAATGGGGCGGCGAACGGACCGCCGGCCCCGGGTACGATCCGGCTGTGGTGCGGCGCGCATGGTGGCTGACGCTCGCCGCCTCGGTCGCGCTGGCGCTGGCGTCGGTGGCATCCAACATGACGACCCCGGCCCAGTTGTCCGCTCAGGACAACACGCTGTTGGCGCTCCGGTCCACGGTGAGCAAGCTGGTGAACTCGGGGACGGTCTGGGCCGGGGTGTCGGTCCTCGCTGGGTGGCTCGTCCGCGTCCGGGTGCAGGCGGCGGCTGCCGGAATCGTCGCCGGCTTGGCCGCGCTGGTGGTCCACTACAGCGTCGGTCAGGTCCTTGGGCAGTTCGATCTAGACCGTGTGGGCGCAGAACTGGTTCTGGCTCGTTCTTGCTGTCGTGATGGCCGGGCCCTTGGGCCTGATCGGGGCTGCTACCCACCGAGCGGACCGGTGGGGTCTGCTGGCAAGCCTCGTCGTCCCCGTCGGGGCTGTTCTCGAACCGTTCGTCGTCGGCATGTTCACGATGCCGTCGATCCTCCCGTGGCCCACGCGCGTGTCGAGCACGGTCAGCGGCAGCGTCCTCCTCATCACCGGCACTGCTGCTGGCGCCACCCTCCTCCTTCGGCAAGGGAGGAGGACCGAGCAGACACGCTCACGTGGGCACACCCGGTGAGTCGGGATCCCCACCCGTCGTGTTGCTCGCTCTCCACCGGGCTGCCCCTGATGGCGGCGTGGAAGTCCCGCAGCTCGCCGTCTCAGCGGACGTCGATGCAGTCCCCCACGCTGGTCACCTTGACGGTGGTGCTGCTGCCGGGGAAGACGTAGCGGAAGCAGCCGTCCTTGGCGGCGGTCACGGTGGCCTTGAGAGCGCCACCGCTGCCGGTGGTGACGGTCTTGACCCTGGCGTAGGAGCCGCCGGGGGTCCTGAACTGCAGCTGGACGTCGCGCGCGGTATAGCCGGCGTACCTCCCGGTCTCCCAGTTCGCACGGGTCAGCGCGCCGGTGATGGTGATGGCTGCCCCCTTGCGGACCGGCTCGGGGGCGGCGTTCGTGGTGAGCCGAGATGCACGCAGAACCCGTACTGGGGTGCTCGTCGCGATCGCAGGGCCGTCCCACGCCGTCGTCACGGTCGCCTTCCACGTGCCGGCGTCGGCGTTGAAGAGGTCTTGCTGCGGGTCGATCAGGAGCCCGCCGCCGTAGTAGCTGGTCGTGGCGTCACCGTCGTACTGCTCAAGGGGGAACGTTCCGCTCCCGCCGGTGGGAGAGACGACCTTCGCGCTGACTCCCTTCACGATGCAGCCGTTGGCCTGGATGTCGGCGAACACGTCCAAGGCCTTGGTCGCCGTGGTGCCGATGACCAGGGGGTTCGGGTTGGTCTCGGTCAGCACGACCTGAGGACTGGTGCACTCGGCGGCCTGCGCCGGACTGGCCAGCACCGCCAGAGGCGTGGCGAGCAGGCAGGCGGAGGTGAGCAGGGCGGAGAGGCGCAGGTGCATCAGGGCGGTCCTTCGGGTGGGCCGGTCCTCCAGCTGTTCGGGGGCCCCGGCAGCGGGATTCGCGACGAACCTAGACGGACCCGATCACCATCCGACAGAGGCTAAGGTCCCGCTGACACCGGCGGGATGGGGAGCTCGCGCAGGGGCTGCCCACCGTCGATGAAGAGCCGGGCGCCGGTTCTCGTCGCCCTGGCTATCCGCTGCAGCACGTGCTCGCCAACCTGCGGGTGGCGGCCGTCGAGAGCGCCGACGCGGACGGCGAAGACCAGATCGAAGGGCTCCTCGTGAGGCAGCAGGGAGAAGTCCTCCGCCGGGACCTGGCGGACGCTCATGCGGCCGGAGCTGATCTGCTCGGCGGCCGCGATTCGAGCTTGGGCGATCGCGCTGGCGGATCGGTCGATGGCCAAGACGTGCCCGGTGACGAGCCGGGCCGCGACGGCCCTGGCGGCCGCGCCGGGTCCGCACCCGATCTCGAGGACACGCAGGTGCGGCTGTAGAGGAAGCGCGTCCACGATCGCGGAGAGGCGGGGCGACAGACCTGCTGACACGGGCTGCACCGTAGCGGTTGGAAGGAGCCGACAACCGACGTCGCCCCCCGTCGCGGATGTGCGCCACCCCCGACAGCCCGTCGGCGCTGAGTCGACCGCGTCGGGCGGGAAGGTCCGGATCACCGCGTGTGATGCTGAGCGGCGTGTCCGCACCTCCCCCGCCCTCGGACGGCTCCGGTCCCGCGTCGCCCGACCCTCGGGACCCGCGCCGTCGCAGCCTGCCCGTGGCAGGACCCAGCCGGACCTGCGGTGCCGTCGTGGCTTGCTCACCCCGGCGGTTCGCTCAGCCGGCCGGTTGGCCCGCCACCGGCCCATCCCATCGGCAGTCCGGCGGGGACGGTGCTCCCACCGGCCGGTCTCGAGCACCACCAGGTGCTCCGCGGGCCGCAGACCCGCTGGTGGCGTCCGCTGGTGTCCCTGCTCCTGCTGCTCGGGCTCCTCGCCGGCGCGTCGATGGCGGTCTTCGTCGGGGGTGACCTGGTGAACGCCGCGCTCAGTAACCGGCCCTTCGACGAGGCCATGGCCGCCGGCATCGATGTCGAGGGACTCGGGCCGGGCGCCCACCTGGTCACCGATCTGGGCCTGGCCCTGCTGATCCCCGTGGTCCTCGTGGCCACCCGGGTCGTCCACCGCGTCCTTCCGGGCTTCGTCTCCAGCGTCGCCGGTCGGCTGCGGTGGAGGTGGCTGCTCCGCTGCCTGCTCGCCATCCTCCCGCTGTGGGTCGTCTACCTCGGGCTCGGCTTCGTGCTCGACCCGCCGTCGTCCGGACGGCCGGATCAGTGGCCCCTGCTGCTGCTCCTGGCCCTCACGACGACCCCGTTCCAGGCTGCCGGGGAGGAGTACCTGTGCCGCGGCTGGCTGGTGCAGAACGTCGCCGTCTGGTTCGCGCACCCGGGGGTCGCGTGGGCGGTGAGCACCGTCGTCTCGGCCGGCGTCTTCGCACTCATCCACGGCAGCCTCGACCCCTGGCTGCTGCTCGACATCGCCGCACTCGGCGTCGTGGCCTGCTACCTGAACCGGCGCACCGGTGGGTTGGAGGCGGGCATCGCCCTGCACGTGGCGAACAACGTGCTGATCGGGATCGCCACCACGACCATCGGCGGCTACGAGGAGTCCTACGTCAGCGCCGACTCCACCGGCTCCCCGCTCGTTCTGCTGGCCAGCCTGGTCGCGCTGACCCTGGCCTCGGTTCTCGTGCTCCGGGCCGCCCGCCGGGCCGGGGTCCAACGGTGCACCGGGCTTGAGGAAGCGCTCGCGTCGGCCGTCCCCGTTCCACCCGCTCTGCCTGGGAGGTGAGTCCGAAGCGCCCGCTGGTCAGGCACGTGGCATGAGCGTCGGGCAAGGCCGCGAGAACAACGTCGACATCACCCGTCACGGCGCACATGGAATCCACCCGGCCGACTCAGTTCGTCACGGCGGCACGCGAAGGAGCATCGCGCAGGATCTGCTCAACGGTCTGCTCAGGGGTGAGGTCGGAGGTGTCGAACCACCAGCCCAGGTCTCCGAAGCCCTTGCGCATCGAGACCCGCAGCTCCTCGTAGCCCTCGAAGAAGAACTGCTCCTGCGGCGCCCGGATCTGGTTGCGGTGGCGGCAGGTGTCGCTCCCGGGATCGAGGACGACGAACAGGAGGTGGCGGGAGGTCAGCGCGGTGCGGAAGACGTCGAGGTCGTCGCGGCTCGGGACGACGAGATCGATGACGGGGGTGAAGCCAGCTCCGGCGAAGTTGTCCGCCAGCGCGCACAGGTTGGTGTTGAGGAGCTGCACCTGCCGGGCGGCCTCATCAGCGGGCTCACCGAGGGGCCAGACGTAGCCGCTCACGACCATCGTGGCGACGACGTGCGCGTCGAGGAGTGCCGAGCGCGAGAGCTGCTGAGCGATCAGCCGCGACACCGTCGACTTGCCGGCGCCCGGTGCCCCGGTGATGAGCAGGCACGCTTGCCCGTGGTCCAACCCCCACCCGTCCTCGGGCACTCCTCGCTGCTGATCATGGTCGAGGTGCATGCGCCTGTCAGCTCACTCAGTACCTAGAGCGCGGGCAGGATCCGCATGTCGCGTCGGGCGCCGCCGTCGAGGGCGGCGAGGGCCTCCTGGTAGGCAGGGCTGTCATGGGCGGCCCGGGCCGCGTCGACGGAGTCGAAGGCGACGAGCACCGTGCGCGTGGCCTCGCCGGCCTCGTACGTCTGCTCGGGCAGCCCGCGAGCCAGGAACGTCCCGCCCCCCGCCTCGAGCGCGGGTCGGGCAAGCCGCGCGTACGCGTCGACCTTGCCCTGGTCGGAGATCTCCTGGTACACGCTGATCCAGTAGGCGGTCATGCCGCCATTCTGACTGACGGACCGGCGGTCGTCCTCGACCCGAGCCACCTGCGGTCCAAACCATCCGGTCAACCACGGGTCAGGAGCGGAGCTCGGGAGGAAGCAGCTCTCGGTGGGCCTCGAACAGCTCCTCGGTCATGGCGTGCGCCTGGTCGAGGGTGCACTGCGCCGCGGTCAGCGGGTCCACCGCGACGGCGTGATGGACGTTGTCGCGGCTGCCGGTCAGCGCAGCCTGCACGGCGAGGGTCTGCACGCCGATGTTGGTGCGGTTGAGCGCGGCGAGCTGGAGGGGCAGTGCACCCACCGCGGTCGGCTGGACGCCGTTGTGGTCGACCAAGCACGGGACCTCGACGCAGGCCTCGCTCGGCAGGTTGCTGATCAACCCGGTGGCGTTGGGCACGTTGCCGTACACGACGGCCGGTGTGCCGGTCACCACGGCGTTGACGATGCTCGCGCCGTACTCGACCGAGGGCTCGAGCCGAGCGGACAGCTTGGCCAGCTGGCTGTCCAGATCGCCCCGGTCGTCGTGCGACGCGCAGATCTCGTAGTAGTCCCAACGCTGCGGCAGGTACGCCTCGACCAGCTCGGGGTTCTTCCTGAAGTACGGCAGGTACTCCGAGGCGTGGTGGCTGGACTCGGTCTCGAAGTAGCCGAAGTGGTTCATCAGCGTGGTCCGCACCTGCTCGTTGCCGCCCTCGTACGTGCTGGCCGCCCGAGCCGCCCCGCTGTGGTCGCCGGTGTCGCCGTGCAGGTCGTCGGCAGCCCGGCCGACGACGTGCCGCTCGGTCATCACCTCCCGCAGCCGCGGGTAGAGGTCGACGCTGCCGTGCCGAAAGCTCAGGACCCAGGCCTGGTGGTTGATCCCCGCGCAGAGGTAGCTGACCTCGTCGTAGGGGACGTCGAGCGTGCGGGCCAGCATCCTCGTCGTGCCCTGCACGCTGTGGCAGAGGCCGACGGTCTTCAGCCCGAGGGCGTTGAGGTAGCCGGTGGCCATGGCCATCGGGTTGGCGTAGTTGATGAACACCGCGGCAGGGCAGACCTCGAGCGCGTCCGCGGCGATGGCGCGGTAGGCCTGCACCGACCGCAGGAACCGGAACACCCCGCCTGGACCCACGGTGTCGCCGACGGTCTGGTCGACGCCGTAGCGCCGGGGGATCTCCACGTCCCAGCGGTAGGACTCCACCCCGCCCACCTGGAAGGTGATGATCACGAAGTCGGCCTCCGTCAGTGCCGCCCGCCGGTCCGTCGTCTCGACCACCCGGGTGCCGAACCCGTGGTGCGCCACCAGCTTGCGGGCGGCGTCGGCGACCGGTCCCAGCTTGTCCGGGTTGATGTCCATCAGACACAGCTCGGCGTCACGCAGTGCTGGGAAGCTGAGCAGGTCACCGATGAGCCGGAACGGGAAGACGAAACCACCGGCACCGATGATCGCGATCTTGGTCGTCGAGGTCATGGCGGCAGCCTACGAAGCCAGGACGTCAACCCTGACGGCGGGCACCGGCTCGATCTGGGCGTCGACGCGGAAGTCTCCGACCTAGCTCGTGCGAGCCGTCTCGATGGCCGCATGCACCTGCCGGACGCACTGATCCACAGACGACGCACTCGCATCGAGACGGACATCAGGCCTGACCCGACCGATCTCCACCGACCACTCCTGGTACCGGTCGGCAAGCCAACCGCGATCGCGAGAGTGGCCCCTGGTCGGGTCCGCCTCCGCCCGTGGCAGTGCGGCTTCGAACGGCGTCGTCATCGCGACGGTGACGACCGCAGCACCCGCTGGAGCGTGGGTCAACAGGACCGACACCTCCTCCTGACTCGCGATGCCCTCGGCCAGGACGCAGGTCAAGCCAGCACGAGCCCATTCACCGGCGACCATCGCGAAGATGCGGACCGCGGTGTCCCAGCGCGGCAGCGTGGGAAGGGCCATCTCGGCCACCTGGTCGAGCTCGACCACGGCCACGCGTTCACCGTGCCGGCGCAGCTCCTGGCCGAGCGCCCGCGCCACCGTGGTCTTCCCTGACGCCTGCGGTCCGACGAGCAGAACGAACGCCAGGCGCATTCCGTCGGGGGTCACGACGGCACGTTATGCGGTCCGGCCGGTGAGCACCGACCATGGCGAGGAAGACCTCGACGCCCGACGGGTGCGGCCGGGCCGAGCCGGGCTAGGTTGGCGGCATGGGACGTGTGGTGGTGACCGGAGGTTCGGGCAAGCTGGGACGGGCAGTCGTGGACGAACTCGTCGAGCACGGCTGGGACGTGGTGGTCTTCGACCGGGCCAGGCCGCCGGCCGACAAGGCGAACGCCGCGGCGACCTACCTCCCCATCGACCTCACCGACTACGGCCACGTCCTCGACGCCTTCCTCGGCGTGCAGGAGCGGTACGACCAGGTGGACGCCCTGGTGCACCTGGCGGCCATCCCGGCGCCGGGGATCATGCCCGACCACGCCACCTTCGCCAACAACATGAACGGCAGCTGGAACGTCTACTCCGCCGCCCGCCGGGCCGGCGCCACGAGGATCGTCTGGGCCTCCAGCGAGACCGTGCTCGGGCTGCCCTTCGACGAGCCGCCGCCCTACGCCCCGGTCGACGAGGAGTACCCGCCGCGGCCGAACTCGACCTACTCCCTGGTGAAGACGCTCGAGGAGCGCATGGCTGAGCAGCTCTGCCGCTGGGACCCGCAGCTCACCATGATCGGGCTGCGCTTCTCCAACGTGATGGAGCCCGCCGACTATGCGAGGTTCCCCTCCTTCGACGCCGACCCGTCGCTGCGCAAGTGGAACCTCTGGGGCTACATCGACGCCCGCGACGGCGCCCAAGCCGTGCGCCTCGGACTCGAGGCCGACCTCACCGGCGCCGAGGTCTTCGTGATCGCGAACGACGACACCGTCATGAGCCGGTCGAGTGCTTCGCTGATGGCGGAGGTCTTCCCCGCCGTCGAGATCCGGCACGAGCTGGGCGAGCACGAGACCCTGCTGGGCAACGCGAAAGCCAAGCGCCTGCTCGGCTTCGCGCCGAGCCACAGCTGGCGGGACACCGTCTCCGGCTGACCGGCTCGGCCTGTTGCTGCCGACGCCGGCGGCGGGAGATCAGGGCACGGAGGGGAAGCAACGCCATGAGACCACTGCGCTACTCCATCAACGTCACGGTGGATGGCTGCTGTCACCACGAGGCAGGGCTCCCCCCGGACGAGGAGTCGATGCGCTACTGGACCGCTCAGCTGGAACGGGCCGACGCCTTGCTCCTCGGCCGCGTGACCTTCGAGATGATGATGGCGGCGTGGCGGCGGCCGGCCTCAGGGACCTGGCCCGGCTGGATGCGTGACTGGGAGATCCCGTTCGCCGAGACCATCGACCGGGCGAAGAAGCATGTCGTGTCACGGACGCTGAGCGAGGTCGGCTGGAACGCCGAGCTGATAAGTGGCGACCTCGGGCAGGCGGTTCGTCGGCTCAAGCAGGAGCCGGGCGAGGGTCTGTTCGTGGGCGGCGTCACGGTTCCGCTGGCGTTGGCCGAACTCGGACTGATCGACGAGTACGAGTTCCTCGTGCAACCGGTGATCGCGGGGCGCGGTCCGACCCTGCTCGCTGGTCTCCGCGAGCGGATCGAGCTCGAGCTCGTGGATCGCCACGACTTCGGATCAGGGGCGGTCGCCCTGCGGTACCGGCCTGCTCGCGTCGCGGCCTGACGCCACTGGTGCTGGCCTGCGGCACCTCGTGGCACGAGCCGCACCGAGGGGCGCAGGAGACGGTCCGGACGTGACTGTGACACTGGCGGGATGGCTCAGATCGTCGTCTACGGGCACGCCGCATCGCTGCGGCCTCGGATCCGCGAGCTGTCGGACGCCATCCACGAGGCGGCGACGACCGCACTCGAGCTGCCGCCGAGCCAGCGCTTCCATCGCTTCGTCCCCCTCGATCCGGACTGCTTCCTCACACCTCCGGACCGCAGCCAGGACTACACCGTCATCGAGGTCTCGATGTTCGAGGGTCGCAGCCTCGAGACCAAGCAAGCACTCATCCGCGAGCTGTACCGCACGACGACGGCGATCGGTCTAAGCGCTCACGATGTCGAGATCACCATCACGGAGACTCCACGCTCGAACTGGGGTATTCGCGGCGTTCCTGGTGACGAGGTGAAGCTTTCCTACCCGGTTGAGGGGCCACCCGTGCCATCACCTGGTCCCGCCGCCGTCCGTGACGAACAGGCTGGGAGCGGGCAGACCCGACAGCGGGTGTCGTCGGGAGCCCCTTGGGAACCCGTGGTCGGCTACTCCCGTGCGGTGCGGGTCGGACCGTGGGTGGTGGTGGCGGGTACGACGGCGGCCCTCGAGGGTGGTGGCGCGGTCGGCGGGCGCGACCTGGGCGCCCAGACCCGGGAGGCGCTGCGGAGGATCGAGGCGGCGTTGCACGAAGCCGGTGCTGAGCTCCGGCACGTCGTGCGCACCCGCATGTTCGTCACCGACATCAGCCGGTGGCAGGAAGTTGCCCAGGTGCACGGAGAGGTCTTCGGCAGCATCCGGCCAGTCACCACCATGGTCGAGGTGAGCAACCTCATCGACCCGGCCCTCCTGGTCGAGATCGAAGCCGACGCCGTCGTCGTCTAGAGCGGTCGGTTGCTGCCACGGCCGCCGACCCACCGCGATGACTTCTCGCGCGCGCCGAAGTCCTAGGTCCATGACGTCGAACCCCGGTGCACCAGGAACGAGGACCCTCATGGCTGATCGGACCGAGCCTCTCGACATCTCCTTCACCGCCACCCTGGGGCGGGTGCGCGAGGGCGACACGTGGACCTGTGTCCAGCTGGAGGACTCGGCGACGATCTTCGGCACACGCGGGCTCGTGAAGGTCGTCGGCACGGTCGACGGATGCCCCTTCCGTGGCGCCTTCATGGCCCTGGGCGACGGCACCCACAAGCTCCCCATCGCCGCAGCGGTCCGGAGAGCTGTGGGCAAGACCGACGGTGACGACGTCGAGATCCACTTGACCGCCCGCCTGCGGACCTAGCCGCGTTGCTCTGCAACGACCAAGACTGCCGCTGCGTAGCCGCGCTCCGGCAGCTTCAGGCCACCAGGGCGGTCCTGAACGAGCCATCGCCGAGCTGACCTCCGAGTCGCTGGTTCCGGAGTCAGGGGGTGGCGGAGGCAGCCGAGGGGTGGTTGAACGGCGTGATGACCTGGATCTGGGAGGGCAGGGAGCGAGGAGCTCCTGGGAGCGCGTGATGGGCCTGCAGGATCAGCTGGCAGGCCCGGCGGACGTCGGCGCGGAGGTCGTGGTGGAGGACCGCCGTGATGTCCCCGCGCCGGAGCAGGGTCGTGTTGTCGCCGTCGAGGTCGTGGGCGATGAAGGGCGCCGGTGTCCGACCCCGCTGCCGGAAGGCGTCGAGGATGGCGGTGTTGCCGCCGCCGATGGAGTAGACCGCCCCGATCCGCGGGTCCTGGTCGAGCGCCCGGCTCACGGCCGCGAGCATGGACGCGTCGAGGCCGTCGGTCTCGGAGACCTCGCGGATGGTCTGGGCGGGGGCCAGGGTCCGCATGGCTGACCGGAACCCGATCTCCCGTTCCTCCTCACCGCGAAAGCTGCTGCTGCTCAGCGTGACCAGGACCGGAGCCGAGGAGTCGACCGACATGCGGGTGATCAGGTAGGCCGCGGTCGCGCCGGCGGCCCGGTTGTCGATGCCCACGTAGCCGATCCGCGCGCTGAGGGGGAGGTCGGTCACCAAGGTCACGACCGGGATGCCTCGGTCGTGGAGCCGGCTGATGGCGCCGACGACGACCGGGTCGTCGGGTGCCTTGAGCAGCACGCCTGCTGAGCCACGTTCACCCACGGCGTCGAGGGTCCGCGCGAGCTCGACCGGCGTGCCCTCCTGCCGGAGGTGGAAGCGGCTGCGGATCACCGCTGGACGGAGGCCGGGCAGCTCATGCTCGAGCGCGGCTCGGACCGCCGAGCTGAACCGTGCCGGCGCCTGCATCACCAGGTCGAGACGGAACGTCCGGCCGCCGAGCTCAACCTGGTCGCGCTGGCGGTCCAGCTCGGCGATGGCTCGCTGCACCTGGGCTGCCGTGCTCTCCCGCACCCCTGACCGGCGGTTCAGCACCCGGTCGACGGTGGCCGTGCTGAGGCCCGACTGGTCAGCGATCTCCTGGACCCGGTGTCGGTGCACGTCGGGCGCCTCCTGAGGTGTTTTTGATGGTTTCCAGACGGTTTCTGGTGCTCATTCTCCATTACGTTGACTCTCATCAGCACCCGTCGCAGCCTCGAGCCGTTCGCTCAGGCGGGACCGACCCGAGGAGAGTCATGCCGACCACCGTCACGTCCACCCCGACCACCCGACCGGCCCGCTATCGCGAGACGGACTGCAGGGTGGACGAGTTCGCCGCCCTGGTCGACCAGACCACCGACCTGGTCGACTACCCGCACGCCGCCGACGTCCAGCGCAACGTGCTGGTCTACGACGCCCAGGCGCTCCGGGCGTCGATCAGGTCGGCGCAGGGCCGGCTCGAGGTGGAGGCCGAGCTGGTGCGGGCCCTGACCGACGGCCCCGGTGTGGTGGCGTTCACGGGTGCGTTCTCCGACGCCAGCGTGGTCGACCGGGCCACCGTCGCGTTCGACGAGGTGATCGCCGCCGAGAAGGCCCACGGGGGCCACAACGACCACTTCGCGAAGGCCGGGGCCAACGACCGGGTGTGGAACGCGCTGGAGAAGCTTGCCGTGCGTGACCCCGGCACCTTCGTCGACTACTACGGCAACGACATCCTCGCCCTGGTCAGCAACGCCTGGTTGGGCCCCGGCTACCAGGTGACCTCCCAGGTCAACGTGGTCCGGCCCGGGGGCCAGGCCCAGGACCCGCACCGCGACTACCACCTCGGGTTCCTGTCCAACGAGGTCGCCGCGAGCTACCCGGCCCACGTGCACCTGCTGTCCCCCGTCCTCACGCTGCAGGGCGCGGTCGCCCACTCCGACATGCCGGTGGAGAGCGGCCCGACCATGTACCTGCCCTACTCCCACCAGTACGCACCGGGCTACCTGGCCTGGCGGCTGCCGGAGTTCCGGACGTTCTTCGCCGAGCGCTACATCCAGCTGCCCCTGGCCAAGGGGGACGCCGTGTTCTTCAACCCGGCCCTGTTCCACGGCGCCGGGACCAACGTCTCGGTGGACGTGCAGCGGATGGCGAACCTGCTGCAGGTGTCCTCGGCGTTCGGCCGGGCCATGGAGACCGTGGACCGCGTCAAGGTGTCGCGGGCGGTCTACCCCGCCCTCCAGGCTCGGCGGGCGGCGCGGACCGACGAGGTCGCGATCGCCAACGCCATCAGCTGCGCCGCCGAGGGCTACCCCTTCCCCACCAACCTCGACCTCGATGAGAACGTCGGCGGCCTGACCCCGCTCTCGCAGGCCGCACTACTGCACCAGGCGCTGGCCGAGGACTGGCACCCCGCGCGGGTGGCGGAGGCGCTCGACGCCTACGCCACCCGGCACCGCACCGACGAGATCTGACCACCGCAGCCACGACCGTTCGAGATCAGGAGTATCCATGCGCATCGGGCTCATCGGGCTCGGCCGGATCGGCGCCTTCCACGCCGGCACCCTGAGCCGTCACGCTCAGGTCGACCAGCTTCTCGTGACCGACGCCGTGCCCGACCTGGCGCAGGCCGCCGCCGCCAGGCTCGGCGCCACGGCCGTCGCCACCACCGACGAGCTGCTCGCCAGCGGGCTCGACGGGGTGCTGATCGCCTCGTCCACCCCGACCCACCTGGCCCTGCTGCGGGCCGCTGTGGCCGCCGGGATCCCGACCTTCTGCGAGAAGCCTGTCGCCGAGGATCCCTTCGCCGCCGTCGACCTGGTTGACGAGGTCCTCCGGGCGGGCGTCCCTGTGCAGATCGGGTTCCCGCGTCGCTTCGACCCGGCCTTCGTGGCGGCCAAGGCGGCTCTCGACAGCGGTGAGCTCGGCTGGCTCACCACGATCCGCTCCACCACCATGGACCCCGCACCTCCGCCTCCGGCCTACGTGGTCGGCTCCGGCGGGATCTTCCGTGACTGCGGCATCCACGACTTCGACGCGGTCCGCTGGGCCACCGGCCGGGAGGTCGTCGAGGTCTACGCCACGGGCAGCAACCGAGGCGACGCGTTCTTCGGCGACGCCCACGACGTCGACACGGCGTCGGCCCTGTTGACGTTCGACGACGGCACCCTGGGTGTCGTCTCGAACACCCGCTACAACGCCCAGGGCTACGACGTCCGCCTCGAGCTGCACGGCGCCGCCGGCTCCGTCGCCGCCGGGCTCGACGACGGGTCTGCCGCTCCGCTCGGCCGACCCGCACGTGCGCTTCCCGGCCGGCCCGGCTCACACCTTCTTCATGGACCGGTTCGCCGAGGCGTTCCAGACCGAGATCTCCACGTTCCTGGAGGTGGCGGCGGGGAAGCAGCCCTCCCCCTGCACCGTGACCGACGGTCTCGAAGCCAGCTGGATCGCCGAGGCGTGCACCAGGTCTCTGCATGAGCACCGGCCGGTGACCCTCGACGAGATCCGCCCCTCCCGCTAGACCGCCTCGGCGACGTCCGGGCTCGGGCGTTGCTCCTCACGCCACACCGAAGGAAGACTCGTGCCTCTGGATCCTGACGCACCCAGCCGAAGCGGCCCCGCTACGCGGCCTCAGTTCCTGGCCGCCTGCTGGACCTCCGCCGGCGACGTCATGCCCTTGCGAGGGCCCGACACCAGTCCCCTGGACGTGCGGACGAGGATCGAAGCCGTCGCCCGAACCGGGTACTCGGGGTTCGGCCTGACCCATGCCGATCTCCTCGTGGCCCGCGACAGCATCGGGCTTGCCGCGGTGGCGCACATGCTGCACGACAACGGCATCGAGACGGTTCAGCTGGAGCGCATCACCGACTGGTGGACGAGCGGTGAGCGGAGAGCACGCTCCGACGCCCTGCGGTCCGACCTGCTCGACGCCTGCACCGTTCTGGGCGTCGACAACATCAAGGTCGGGGCCGACGACGACGGCGACCCCATCAGCTACGACCAGCTCTGCGCCGGGTTCGACGCCCTCGCCGACGCCGGCCGCGAAGCCGGCGTCAAGATCGGCTACGAGAACACGCCGTTCTCCCCTCCCCCGATCAGGTCCACCGAGCAGGCCATCCACTTCGTCACCGACGTCGCGAACCCCAACGGCGGTCTCGTGCTGGACATCTGGCACGCCTACCGGGGCGGCACCGACTACCGCAACCTCGCCGAGCTCCCGCTCAGCTACCTCTTCGGCGTCGAGCTGGACGACGGCGCCGACCACGTCGTCGGGACCCAGATCGAGGACACCTTCGACAACCGACTGCTCTGCGGGACCGGCGTCTTCGACGTGCCGGCCTTCATCACCGCCGTCCAACAGATCGGCTGGACCGGCCTCTGGGGGATCGAGCACATGTCGACGAAGTCCCGCAGGCTCCGAGTAGATGTCGCGTTGCAGCAGGCACGAGATGCTGCCCTGGCTTGCTTCCACGTCGTTGAGCAAGGCCGCACCCGATGACCGCCGGATCGGCGCCCGAGGGGCCGCTGCGCATCGGCATCCTGGGAGCCTCCCGCATCGCGCTGGAGTCGGTCGTCGCGCCAGCGCACGATGGCGGCGGGCAGCTGGTGGCCGTCGCCGCGCGCGACCCCGAGCGAGCGAGACACTTCGGAGCCACTCACGGGGTGGAACGAGTCTCGCCCAGCTATGAGGCCCTGATCGCCGATCCCGAGATCGAGGTCGTCTACAACGCGCTGCCCAACAGCCTGCACGCACCCTGGAACCTCGCCGCCATCGCCTCCGGCAAGCACGTGCTCACCGAGAAGCCCTTCGCCAGCAACGCCGACGAGGCCCGCACCGTGGCCGCGGCCGCGGAAGCCTCGGAGGTGATCGTGTTCGACGGCTTCCACTACCGCTACCACCCCATCTTCGATCGGCTGCTGCAGGTCATCACCAGCGGCGAGATCGGTGCGCTCCGGTCGGTGAAGGTGCAGATGCTGATGCCAGCCCCAGGCCAGGACGACCTGCGCTGGTCACTCCCGCTGGCGGGGGGCGTGATGATGGACCTCGGCTGCTACGCGTTGCACGTGATCACCACGATCGCGGCCCTTCACGGTGGAAGCCCCGAGCTCGTGGAGGCAGAGGCGCGGGAACGTCCCGGCCGGCCCGGCGTCGACGAGCGCTTCCGCTTCGCGATGCGCCTTCCTGGCGGCGCGCTGGCTGAGGGCTACTGCGACATGGACAACCCGGGCTGGGACCTCTCGATCACCGCTTCCGGAGACACCGGCGAGGTCAAGATCGTCAACTTCATCAAGGTCAGCAGCGACGACCGCCTGATCATCCGCCGAGCCGACGGACAGGAGCGCGTGGAGCACCTGGGCACCCGCAGCAGCTACCACTATCAGCTCGACGCCCTCACCGCTGCGGTGCGACACGGAACGCCCGTACCGACCGACGCCGCCGACGCGGTGGTCAACCTCCAGCTCATCGACGACTGCTACCGCAAGGCCGGGCTCGCGCCCCGACCGACCGCCAGCACCATCGGCAGGCCCAGCACCGGAAACGCCTAGCCTCAGCCGTTCTCGGTGTTCAGGGGCCGGAAGCGGCGGAGCCGGAGGCTGTTCGAGACGACGAACACCGACGAGAAGGCCATGGCCGCGCCGGCGAGCATCGGGTTGAGCAGGCCGGCGGCGGCCAGCGGCAGGGCGGCGACGTTGTAGGCGAACGCCCAGAACAGGTTGCCCTTGATCGTGCTGAGCGTGCGGCGGGCCAGACGGATGGCGTCGGCCGCAGCGCGCAGGTCACCCCGGACGAGGGTGAGGTCGCTGGCCTCGATGGCCACGTCGGTGCCGGTGCCCATGGCCAGGCCGAGGTCGGCCTGGGCGAGGGCGGCGGCGTCGTTGACGCCGTCACCGACCATGGCCACGACCTTGCCCTCGCGCTGCAGCCGCGAGACCACGTCGACCTTGTCCTGGGGCAGCACCTCGGCGATCACCTGGTCGATGCCGACCTGGTCGGCCACGGTCCGGGCCACGGTGGCGTGGTCGCCGGTGAGCAGGATCGGGGTCAGGCCGAGCCGCCGCAGCTGCTGAACAGCCTCGGCCGACGTGGGCTTGACGGCGTCGGCGACGACGAGGACGCCGCGAGCTCGACCGTCCCAGCCGACGGTGATCGCGGTGCGACCGACGGCAGCCGCAGCGTCCACCGCTTCCTGGAGGTTCTCCGGCCACTGCTCCTCGTCGGTGACGAAGCGGCGGCGCCCGACCCTGACCGTCCGGTCCTCCACGAGCCCCTGCACGCCCTGACCGGCCACGTTGGCGAACCCGGTGACGACGGGCAGTGTTCCCGTCCGCGCGGTGGCCCCCGCGGCGATGGCGCGGGCGATGGGGTGCTCCGAGGCGTCCTCGACGGCGCCCGCGAGACGGGCCACCTCGTCGGGGTCCTCGCCCGGGGCGGCGACGACGTCGAGCAGGGTCATCTGGCCGGTGGTCACGGTGCCGGTCTTGTCCAGCAGGACCGTGTCGACGCGGCGGGTGTTCTCGAGCACCTCAGGGCCCTTGATGAGGATGCCGAGCTGGGCACCGCGGCCGGTACCGACCATCAGGGCGGTCGGCGTGGCCAGGCCGAGGGCGCAGGGGCAGGCGATGATCAGGACGGCGACCGCGGCCGTGAACGCGGGCGAGAGGCCGGCACCCGTGCCGATCCAGAAGCCGAGGGTGGCCACGGCGAGCCCGATGACGACGGGGACGAAGATCCCGGAGATGCGGTCGGCGAGCCGCTGCACCTGGGCCTTGCCGTTCTGGGCGTCCTCGACCAGTCGGGCCATCTGCGCCAGCTGGGTGTCCGCGCCCACGCGGGTGGCGATGACCGTGATGCGGCCGCCTGCGTTGACCGTGCCGCCGACGACGGGGTCACCGGGGACGACCTCGACGGGGACGGACTCCCCCGTCAGCATGGCGGCGTCGACGGCCGAGACGCCGTCGGTGACGGTGCCGTCGGTGGCGATCTTCTCCCCCGGCCGGACGACGAATCGCATCCCCACGACCAGCTCCGCGGTGGGGATCCGCTGCTCCCGCCCACCGCGGAGCACCGACACCTCCTTCGCGCCGAGCTCGAGCAGAGCGCGCAGCGCGGCGCCGGCCTGGCGCTTGGACCGGGCCTCGAAGTAGCGGCCGGCGAGCAGGAAGGTGGTGACCCCGGTGGCGGCTTCCAGGTAGAGGTTTCCGGCCCCGTCACTCCGGCTGATGGTCAGCTCGAACGGATGCGTCATGCCGGGGGTGCCGGCGGTCCCGAGGAACAACGCGTACAGCGACCAGCCAAAGGCGGCGAGAGTGCCCAGCGAGATCAGGGTGTCCATCGTGGTGGCGCCATGGCGCAGGTTGGTCCAGGCAGCCCGGTGGAACGGCCAGGCCCCCCAGGCCACGACCGGGGCGGCGAGGGTGAGCGACAGCCACTGCCAGTAGGTGAACTGCCACGCCGGCACCATGGCCAGGGCGATCACCGGGACGGTGAGCACGGCGGAGATCACGAGCCGCTGCCGCAGCGCCCGGGTCGCGTCGCTCGGCGCCACCGGCTCGGCGTCGTGATCGTCGGCGGGCGGGGAGGGGAGGGTGGCGGTGTAGCCGGCCTTCTCCACGGTGGCGACCAGCTCGTCGGTGCTCACCGTGTCGGGGTAGCTGACGCGGGCCTTCTCGGTCGAGTAGTTGACCGTCGCCGTGACGCCCTCGAGCTTGTTGAGCCGCTTCTCGATCCGGGCGGCGCAGGAGGCGCAGGTCATGCCCCCGATCTCGAGCTCCACCAAGCCGGTCCCATCGGGGACCAGGCGGGCTGTCGTGCTGCTGGAGCTCATGGCCCCTCCCTCGTGCGTGGTGCGTGCGGTGTTGCGCGGGACTGGTGCGCGCTGCTGGTCGGCGGTCATCCGCCGTGTCCGTGGCGATGGCCGTCCTCGCCCGCCGAGGCCGAGCTCGACGCCGAGGGCTGTGCCGGTGCCCCGGCGGCGACGGTGAAGGCCGCGGTGCGGACCTGGTCGCCGTGGCGGAAGTCGAGGAAGAGCCGGTAGTCGCCGGCGCTGGGCACGGTGGCGTAGAAGGTGATGCCGGGGCCGGGCTCCGTCCTGCCGTCGCCGGGGGTCCCGGCGGGGTGGACGTGCAGGTAGGCGAGGTCGCGGTCGCGGAGGGCGACCAGGTGACCGTAGGCCTCGAGGTAGGGCTGCAGGTCGGTGACCGGCTTGCCGTCCTTGCTGACCGAGAGGGTGAGCTCCGCCTCCCGACCCGGCTCGAGGGCGCCGTCGAGGGTGACGGTGTAGCCGTCGACCTGCGCGGTCCGGCTGGTGACGGGCAGCGGCTCGCGGCCGGTAGTTCCCCCGCGACCGACAGGTCGGCCCCGAGGGTGAGGTTGTCGCTCCGCTCGGCCGGGGTGAAGTCGGCGAACAGCCGGTAGACACCGGCGTCGGACAGGTCGAGCGGGACGCTCCACGTGCCGGTGGCGTCGAGCCGCGGGTGGACGTGCTGGAAGTCGGTGAGGTCGCGGCGGACCACGACCAGGTGCAGGTCCTTGCCGTGCGCGGTGGTGTACCGGGTGACCGGCTGCCCGTTCGGGCCGAGGATCTGGAACTGGATCGGACGCCTCGGCGGCGGCGGGCAGCTGTCGCTGGGCGACCGCGAGGGTGTAGCCGTCCTGGGACACCATCAGCCCACCCGGCAGATCCTGCGCCGGCGGCCTGCTCGGTGGTGTCGGCGTGGCCGGCATCGTGGCCCGCTGGTTCAGCCGTGCTGGTCGCGCCGACTGGGCCGGTCAGGGTGCCGAGGCCGAGCGCAGCGGCGAAGACCGCGGCCAGGCCGCCGGCGAAGGCAGCGACGCGCGTGGGGGTGTTCATGAGTGTGCTCCTCGTCCGAGATGGGGTGACCGCCCGCGGCTGGCGGGCGGTCACGCCCGTTCAGCTCAGTGGCTGACCAGCTCGTAGCCGGCCTCGTCGACCGCCGCCTTGACGGCGGTCTCCTCGACCGGGGTCTCGCTGGTGATGGTGACGGCCCCGGAGGCGAGGTCGACCTGGACGTCGGTGACACCGGGGATGTTGGTGACCTCCTCGGTGACGGAGCTGACGCAGTGGCCGCAGGTCATGCCGGCGACGGTGTAGGTGGCGGTGGAGCTCATCAGGTGTTCCCTTCCTCTGGGTGGTGCGTGGGTGATCTGGTCTCAGGGTCTAGGTGGTCAGGACCGGACGAGGCGGGCGATGGCGTCGGAGGCTTCCTTCAGCTTCGCCTCGGCCTCCGGGCCGCCCGTGGCAGCGGCGTCGAGCACGCAGTGGTGCAGGTGGTCGTTCAGCAGGCCGAGCGAGACCGACTGCAGCGCGCTGGTCATCGCCGAGACCTGCGTGAGGATGTCGATGCAGTACTTCTCCTCCTCCACCATCCGCTGCAGGCCACGGGCCTGGCCCTCGATCCGGCGAAGCCGCTTCAGGTAGTCGTCCTTGTTGGAGATGTAGCCGTGCGGGCCGCTGTGGTCATCCACTGTGTTCTCTCCTTCAACCCAGCGCCCGGTGAGGCTCTCCGGCAGTTGTTCAGGTTCTTGACCCTCACCTTACCGGTACCCCCTTCGGGTATCAACCCCGGGGTTGACGGGGATGACGACCGTCGCGCGATCCGGATCCGGTGGCATAGCGCTGGGAATAGGTGCCCGGCATTCTTCTGTTGTGTCCTGCACCAGGTCGATACCCCCCAGGGGTACTAAAGGAGGACAGGATGACCAGCACGGCCGCACCACAACGGAGCCTCACCACCAACCATCCCGACGGCCGCCATCCCGGGCACGGCGGACACGGGGACCACGTGGCCATGTTCCGGCGACTGTTCTGGATCATGCTGGCCATCGGCCTGCCGGTGATCTTCTTCTCCGACATGTTCGCGATGATCCTGGGCTACGACCTGCCCGAGGCCGGCTGGGTGGCCTGGGTCTCCCCCGTCCTCGGCACGGTGATGTACGTGTGGGGCGGGAAGCCGTTCCTGGCCGGTGCACTCGCCGAGATCCGCGCCGCGAGGCCCGGGATGATGCTGCTGGTCGCCCTGGCCATCACCGTCGCCTTCGTGTCGTCCCTCGGCGCCAGCCTCGGGCTGCTCAGCCACCAGCTCGACTTCTGGTGGGAGCTGGCGCTGCTGATCGTCATCATGCTGCTCGGTCACTGGATCGAGATGCGCTCGCTGGCCCAGTCCGCCTCCGCCCTGGAGTCCCTCGCCGCGCTGCTGCCCGATGAGGCCGAGCGGGTCGAGGGCGACCAAGTCGTCACCGTCTCCCCCGCCGACCTGCAGCTCCACGACGTCGTCATCGTCCGCCCCGGCGGCCGGGTCCCCGCCGACGGGATCGTGGTCGACGGCACTGCTGACGTCGACGAGTCGATGATCACCGGGGAGTCCCGACCCGTCGGCTCGTACCGTCGGCGACAGCGTCGTCGCGGGCACCGTCTCCACCGATTCCTCGCTTCGCGTCGAGATCACCGCCGTTGGCGACGACACCGCGCTGGCCGGCATCCAGCGTCTGGTCACCGAAGCGCAGTCCTCCTCCTCGCGGGCCCAGCTGCTCGCCGACCGGGCGGCGGGCTGGCTGTTCTGGTTCGCCCTCGCCGCCGCCGCGCTCACCGCCCTCGTCTGGACGCTGCTCGGCCAGCCCGACAGCGCGCTCATCCGCACCATCAGCGTGCTGGTCATCGCCTGCCCCCACGCCCTCGGACTGGCCATCCCGCTGGTGGTCTCCATCGCCACCGAACGCGCGGCCCGCGGCGGCGTGCTGGTGAAGGACCGCACCGCCCTCGAGGCCATGCGGACCGTCGACACCGTCCTGTTCGACAAGACCGGCACCCTGACCCGCGGCGAACCCGCCCTCACCGCAGTCCTGACAGTGGACGGGCACGAGGAGAACGAGCTGCTGGCCCTGGCCGCAGCCGCCGAGTCCGACAGCGAGCACCCCCTCGCCCGCGCCATCGTCACCGCTGCCGCGGACCGAAACCTGTCCCGCCTCACCGGCGCCAACTTCCAGGCGTCCACCGCGGTCGGGGTCACCGCCACCGTCGACGGGCACACCGTCAGCGTCGGCGGCCCAGCCCTCCTGCGCGAGCACCAGCTGGAGACGCTGCCCGGTTCCGAGGCGTGGAAGGCCGACGGGGCGATCATCCTGCACGTCCTCGTCGACGGCCGGGTGGCGGGCGCCCTCGCCCTCGCCGACGAGGTCCGTGAGGAGTCTCGCGAGGCCGTCGCCGCCCTGCACGCGCTCGGCCACCACGTCGTGATGATCACCGGCGACGCCGAGCAGGTCGCCCACGCCGTGGCCGCCGAGCTCGGCATCGACCAGGTGTTCGCCGGCGTCCGCCCCGAGGACAAGGGCGACAAGGTCAAGGAGCTCCAGGCCCAGGGCCGCCGTGTCGCCATGGTCGGGGACGGCGTCAACGACGCACCAGCGCTTGCCCAGGCCGACGTCGGCATCGCCATCGGCGCCGGCACCGACGTCGCGATCGCCTCCGCCGGCGTCGTGCTGGCCAGCGACGACCCCCGCTCGGTGCTGTCGGTCATCACGCTGTCCCGCGCCAGCTACCGCAAGATGCGGCAGAACCTCGGCTGGGCCGCCGGTTACAACCTCATCGCCGTCCCCCTCGCCGCCGGCATCCTCGCCCCCATCGGGTTCGTCCTCCCGATGGCCGTCGGCGCCCTCCTCATGTCGGCGTCCACGGTCGTCGTCGCCGCCAACGCCCAGCTGCTCCGCCGGCTGGACCTCCGACCTGGAGCCAGCACGAGGGCCGTCCTGTCCAGCGCTGGACCCCGCTGATCCCGGCTATCCCACGACCCCGACGACGGCTTGGATGGCGGTGTACACGGCGACGGCAAGGACGAGATAGGCGAACCATCGGCGGATCCTGGCGCTGGGCAGCCGGTCGGCGACGCGGCCTGCGCCCAGGGAGCCGATGATCGCGGCCAGGGTGAAAGCGGCAGCGATCGGCCAGTTGATGGTGGTGCTGCCCACGTGGGCGGCGAAGGCGGCGCCGGAGCTGGCGACGATGACCACGAGTGAGGTGGCCGCGGCAGTGGCCATGGGAAGGCCGAGCAGCAGGGTGAGGGCGGGGACGATGAGGAAGCCTCCGCCGACTCCGAAGAGTCCGGTGAAGAACCCGACCACCAGACCAGAGACCACGGCTTTGGGCAGGCAGCTGCGCCAATGGACACCACCCCCCGGCAGGGCGCAGGAGCCGCCCACGTCATCCGAGCTGCGCAGCATCCGTAGGGCAGCGACGACCATGACGGCAGCGAAGCCGAGCAGGACGACGGCGGGGTCGAGCATCCGGTTGACCGCAGTACCGGCGAACGCAGCGGCGGCGCCCGCACCACCGAAGATGGCCGCAATCCGCCACTGGACCTGTCGGATCCTCGGGAGCACGGCCGTGGCGGAGGAGATCCCGACGACGAGCAGCGAGGTGGGGACCGCCTCAGCGAGCGGAAGGCCCACCCCGTAGACAAGAGCGGGGACGGCGAGGATGGAGCCGCCCCCGCCCAGCAGTCCGAGCAGTGCCCCGATGACCAGTCCGAGGGCCAGGACGACGAGCAGGGTCGCCGTCACGCCGCCGCGGCCGGGGTGGGCAGCTGGTCGAGCAGCTGCTGGTTGTCCGTCGCGGTTCCGCGGTTGTGAGGCAGGGCGGCGAGGAGCCGACCCATGGTGCAGGTGTCGGTGAGGGCAGAGACGGTCAGCCCGGCGCCGATGCCGCCGGCGAGCAGCACAGCTCTGGGGTGGAGGAGCCGGCTGGCGAAGACACCGGCGAGAACGAGGACGCCGGCGACGACTCGGACCTGGCGCTCCATCGACCAGCGGGCTCGGCCCTCGACGACTGGGCCGCCGGCGGCCGCGAAGCCGGGAACGCCGGCACCGAGGACCTGCAGGTTCGTCATCCCGGCGCCGGCGAGGCGCTGGCCGGCCTGGTCGGCGCGGACGCCGGACTGGCAGACCAGGACGATCCTGTGGTCCGGGGTCGCCGCGAGCACGGGAGCGTGGTCCTCGACGAGCGGGAGGGGCAGGTTGTACGAGCCGGCGATGTGGCGGGTCTCGAACTCGGCCGGGCTCCGGACGTCGAGGACGGTGAGGCCGTCAGGGTCGGCGGCCAGCCAGTCGACGACGGTGGCGGGGTCGACCTGAGCGAGGGCGCTGGGGGGCATGGGAGTCCTTTGGTCGTGCGCGGGCGCTGGGCTGCGCGTGGTCACAGGATGTGGCCGGGGCTGTGTCCGGTGGCGGTGACCACGGGCAGACCGGCGTCGGCCCAGGCGCTCATGCCACCGGTGAGGTTGACTGCCTGGTAGCCCCGGCTGGTGAGCTGCTGGGCCGCAAGGGCTGAGCGACGTCCCGACCGACAGACGGTGATGATCTGACGATCGCGCGGAACCTCGACGAGGCGGTCCTCGAGCTGGCCAAGGGGGATGTGTTCGGCCTGGGGTGCGTGGCCGGCCTGCCACTCGCGCGGTTCGCGGACGTCGAGGAGCACCGCGGAGCCGTGGTTGGTGGCGGCGTGCGCCTCACCCGCACCCACGGCGGGCGGGCCCTGGCGGAACAGTCCCGCGAGCAGCCGGCCGATCACCGGCCCTCCTCCAGCTCGTGAGCGTTCTCGGGCTCGCCGGTGATGAGGTGGAGTCCGGTGACCTTCGCGTTGTCGAAGGTGTCGTCGATGGCGACCAGCCTCTTGTTCGCGGCCGAGAGGAAGGACGCGGCGACGGAGGCCCGGTAGCCGCCGGCGCAGTGCACCCACACCTCGGCATCGGGAACCTCGTGGACACGGCGCGGAAGCTCGTGGAGCGGGATGTTCAGGGCACCCTCGATCCGGGCGGTGGTGAACTCCGCGGTCCGGCGGACGTCGAGGATGACGACGGCGCGGTGGTGCCGGACCTGGTCGAGCTCGGCGAACGTGGCCCGTGGGAACGAGTCCAGGGGCTGGTCGCTCCACTCCTGCGGGCTGCCGGTCGCCGCGGCGGCGGGACGGTCGATGCCGATCCGGACGAGCTCGCGCTGGGCTTTCGTGACGTCGGCTGCGGTCTCGCCCAGCAGGGTGAGCGGGGTTCCCCACTCGACCAGCCAGCCGAGATAAGTAGCGAATCCGCCGTCGAGGCCGAAGTTCAGGCTGCCAGGCACGTGGCCGGCCGCGAAGGCCGTGCGGGTGCGGAGGTCGACGACCCATTCCCCCGCCTCGATGCGGCGCCGCAGCTCGGCCGGCTCGGCCTGAGCGGGCAGACTCAGGTCCGGCTCGCTGGGGCCGGCGCTGTTCACCGGGGCCATGTGGACGTAGTAGGCCGGGTAGGCGTCGAGTCCGTCGAGGAGGGCGTCGACGTAGTCCTGCTCGGACGAGGTCAGGACCGGGTTGTTCTGCTTCTCCTGTCCGATCGTGGAGTCGGTCGCGTCGGACTGGGTGGCGGAGCAGAAGCTGCCGAAGCCGTGGGTGGGCAGCACCTCGGTGGCGTCGGGCAGCTCGCCGGCCAGCCGCTGTGCGGAGTGGTACTGGGCGTGGACCAGGTCGTGGGTGTGATCCTGCCCGAGGAGGTCGGGGCGACCGGTCGCTCCGAACAGCAGCGAGCCGCCCGTGAACACCGCGACCGGCTCCTCGCCGGAGGTCAGCGCGTACGACAGATGGGTGAACGTGTGCCCCGGCGTGGCGATCGCCCGCACCCGCAGGGTGGGGCTGACTCGCACCTCGTCGCCGTCGGCGATCGCGGTCCGCTCGAAGGCCACCTCGTCGGCGCCGTTCACGAAGTAGGCGGCACCCGTCTTGCGGGCCAGAGCCAGGCCGCCGGTGACGTAGTCGTTGTGGATGTGGGTCTCGAACACGTGGGTGATGCGCACGCCCTCCGCCGCCGCCAGGTCCAGGACCCGGTCGATGTCGCGCTGCGGATCGACGACGAGGGCGACCTCGCCATCATGGGCGAGGTAGCTGCGGTCCCCCAGGCTCGGGGTATCGATCGGGATGATCGTCGGCGTGCTCGTGCCCGAGGTCTGGATGGGGTCGGTCATGCCCTCACCGCCCTTCCGGGACGATGGGCTCGACCGGGAACCCGTCCGCGATCCAGGCTGCGGTGCCACCCTCGACGGAACGGGCGTCGAACCCGTGGTGGCGGAGCACGTCGGTCATCGCCGAGCTCCGGCCGCCGGCCTGGCAGATGACGAACACCGGTCGGGACTGATCCAGCTCGGTGAGCCGGTCGGCCAGCTGGTCCACCGGGATGGAGGCGGCGCCCGGCACGTGGCCGGTGACGAACTCGTGGGGCTCTCGGACATCGACGACCTGCGCAGAGCCGGCGGTGTGCGCGGCAGCGAGCTCGGACGTGCTGATGGTGGTCATCAGGTGACTCCTCTCAATATACCCCAGGGGGTATTTGTTCAACAGTAACCCGGCTCCCGAACATTCCCAAGCACGGGCAGGAATCTTTGTCAGCATGGATGTGCTATACCCGGTGGGTATCCGTCCACACTGCCGCCCTCGAGGAGACCAGCGATGACCTACGCACTGCACACGACGCTCGCCCAGCCCTACGCCACCGCCGTCGACCAGGTCCGCACCGCCCTCGCCGAGCAGGGCTTCGGTGTCCTCACCGAGATCGACCTGCAGGCCACCCTGAAGGCGAAGCTCGACGTCGATATCGCCCCCCAGGTGATCCTCGGCGCCTGCCGGCCTCCGCTCGCCCACGCCGCTCTCCAGGCCGAGCCCGCCATCGGGTTGCTCCTACCCTGCAACGTCGTCGTCCGCGCTCTGGACGACACCAGCACGGCCGTCGACGCCGTCGACCCCCAGACGATGGTCGCCATGACCGACAACCCCGCGCTGCAGGCCGTCTCGGACGACGCCACCACCCGCCTCCGCGCCGCGCTGACCAGTCTCGACGGCACACCCGTCCAGGCCGCCTGATGGTCCAACTCGATCCCGACAGCGTCCGCCCGATCGCGAACCGGCTGAAACGAGCTCAGGGCCAGCTCGCCGCCGTCATCCGCATGCTCGACGAGGGCCAGGACTGCGAAGACGTCGTCACCCAGCTCGCCGCCGTCAGCCGGGCCCTTGACCGTGCCGGCTTCGCCATCGTCGCCACCGGTCTCAAGCAGTGCATCACCGACGAAGGCGTTGAGAGCCTCGACGTGCAGAAGATGGAGAAGCTCTTCCTGTCCCTCGCCTGAGCCGACAGGCAGGTGGACCCGCGTACTTCGCGGCCCCTGCGGCACCTAGCCGGCAAGCCGGAGGTACAGGTCGCGCAGCAGGGCGATCTCCGCTCCGTGGTGGATCTGTTCGTCCAGCAGGATCGCCATGACCTCGCCGGCGGCCAGCGGCTTTCCGAGATGGCTGGGCCGCAGCTCGGCGAGGTCCTCGTCGCCGGCGCCGTCCAGCCACGCCTCGATCGGCTCCCGGCTGGCCCGCCAGTCCGCCAGCACCTCATCCGCCGTGCCGGGGACCCGCAGGTCCGGGAAGTTCCGGGCACCAGGCCCGAAGGCGTGCTCGGTGTAGATCCAGTTGTCGGCGGCGACGTGGACCAGGCGCCATCCGATCGTGGTCACCGGGTGGGGTTCCGGTGGGCTGAAGTCGTACGGGTAGGTCCAGCTGCCCGGGTGCTCTCGGTCCGCCACCAGGTTCCATGACCCGGGCACCGGCTCCCAGACCAGCTCGGCGTCGGTCAGACCGGCGCACCGCCGCTCCAGGCGATCGGCTGAGGACCGCCAGGCTCGCCGCAGCAGGTCCACTCCAACCCGGCGTCGCTGCTCCACCCCACCAGGCTCTCCACCTCGGAGCAGGGTGGCAAGCGGAGCCAGAAGCGGCATGCCAAGGACTCCCATGCGCTTGACGCATGCCGTTATCGGCATACGATGACCCCATGCCCCGAGCAGCGACGACGTCCGACGTCTTCAACGCGATCGCCGAGCAGCAGCGCCGCCAGCTCCTGGTGCTGCTGCGGACGGGTGAGCGGCCGGTGACCGAGCTGGCTCACGCGCTGGGGATCGCTCAGCCGGGGGCGTCCAAGCACCTGCGGGTGCTTCGCGAGGTGGGGCTCGTGCAGGACCGCAAGGCAGGCAAGCAGCGCTTGTACGGCCTCGACGCCCGCGGCTTGCGGCCGGTCCATGAGTGGACCGGCGGGTTCGCACAGTTCTGGAACGAGAGCTTCGACCGGCTGGACGACTACGTGCAGGACCTCAGGAGACCCATGGAGAAGGAGTAGCCCATGAGCATGACAGCCCCAGGAGCCCCGGCGCCGGCCGGGACGGCCGACCGCGAGATCGTCGTGCGCCAAGTCATCCAGGCACCCCCGGAGGTGGTGTTCGAGGCGTTCACCGAGGTGCGGCACCTGTCCCGGTGGTGGGGACCGGAGGGGTTCACCACCACGACGCGGGGGTTCGAGTTCCGCGTGGGCGGAGTCTGGGACTTCGTCATGCACGGACCGGACGGGACCGACTACCAGGAGTGGATCTCCTGGGCCGACATCGTCCCCGCGGAGCGGATCAGGTTGCTCCACGGCGAGTTCCGCGACGACCCGAACGCATTCGAGTCGACGGTGACGTTGGCCCCCGACGGCGGAGCAACCCGTCTCGAGATGCGCACGGTGTTTCCCACGAAGGAGCTGCGCGACGAAGCGGCCGAGAAGTACCACGCGGTGGAGGGCGCCCAGCAGACGCTGAACAACCTGGCCGCCTTCGTCATCGAAGGTCGTGCGCAGAGATGACACGCACCCGGATCCACAACCTCTCCCTCTCCTTGGACGGTTTCGCCACCGGTGAGGGCCAGAGCGCGGACGCTCCCATGGGCCACGCCGGCAGCCGGCTGGCCGAGTGGATGTTCGCCACGCGTTTCGGTGCGCCGATCCTGGGACGCTCGGGCGGCAGCACAGGCGTCGACGACGCGTTCGCGCAGCAGTGGGGCCCGGGCGTCGGGGCCGAGATCATGGGCGCCGGGAAGTTCGGCCCGCCCGGGTGGCTGGACGACCCGGACTGGCGAGGGTGGTGGGGGCCCAGCCCGCCCTTCCACACCCCGACGTTCGTGCTCACTCACCGGCCACGTCCACCCGTGACGATGGAGGGCGGCACCACCTTCCACTTCCTCGACGCCACTCCGGCCGCGGCGCTCGACGTCGCCCGTGAGGCGGCCGGCGGCCAGGACGTGCGGATCGGGGGCGGGCCGACCATGGCCCGCGCCTTTGTCGCGGCGGGACTGGTCGACCACATCCACCTGGTCCAGACACCGATCCTGCTCGGCCGCGGGGTGCGGTTCTGGGACGGCCTCGAAGCCCTCGAGGCCGACTACGACCTCGAGGCGGTCTCGTCGCCCAGCGGCGTCACGCACCTCACGTTCACCCGACGACCCGGTCCACGTGAGGGTCGGTTGGTCGGCAGCCGGTGACGATCCGGTGGCGAATGCGTTCGACCGCCTCCTGGTGGACGCGCCGTCACTATCGTCGGCCCATGAGGACACGGCCTCCGGCGGCCACGCGACCGCTTCTCGTGGCGGTCGGCGTGGTCCTGCTCGCCGGCTGTGGAGCGACAGCCGACCCCGGCCCCGCGGCACCGGTTGCGCCCACAGATCGCCGCCTCGTGGCCAGGGCGACGGTCCTCGACGACGGCTCCGGACCCAAGCTGTGCCTGGGTGCGTTGATGGAGTCCTACCCACCGCAGTGCGGAGGGCCCCCTCTCGAGGGCTGGACGTGGCCGGAGCAGGGCACCGAGCGCGCCAATGGGGTGACGTGGGGGTCGTATGTCATCGTCGGCACCTACGACGGCACCCGCTTCACGGCAGAGAAGGTTGTCGACGAGCAGGCGGCCGGCCCGTTCCCCCGGGAACCGGAACCGGACTTCACCAGCCCGTGCCCCGAACCTCCTGGCGGTTGGCGAGCGCCGGACCCGGACCGCAGCACCATGGAGGACCAGGAAAAGGTCTTCGCCCAGGCCCAGCGACTGCGAGGCTACGCCGGAGCGTGGTTGGACGACCGCGGCAACCGCAGCCAGGACCCGCTCAGCACGGTGGTGAACGTCCAGGTCACCGAGGACGTGGACGCAGCGGAGGCGAAGCTGCGGGAGGTCTGGGGCGGACCACTGTGCGTGTCCACGGCGGAGCACACCGAGGAGGAGCTGAACCGGATCACCACGACGCTCTTGAAGCGGCCAGGCGCGCTCCACGCCAGCCCCGGCCGAGATGTCGTCGACCTGGGCGTGGTCTACGACGACGGCACCCTCCAGCGCGACCTCGACAAGAAGTACGGGGCGGGGCTGGTCCGGGTGCACTCGGCTCTGCAGCCGTACCGCGGCTAGGGCCTCTCGGCGCCCTGGGAAGTCAGCGCTCGATGGCCACCGAGGCCCTCTACAGCCGCCCGGACGTCAACTGGCGCTGAGATCTCAGGGGGAAATCGGTGGGCGACGACAAACGGCCCGCACGCCGAGGCGGTGCGGGCCGTTCGCGTCAAGCAGGAATCAGCGGCGGTTGGAGACCCGGTCCGCGCGGGTGATCGCCAGGGAGTCCTTGGCCTTGACCGTCACCCGGGCGAAGCCGGTGGTGTTGACCACGATGGACGGCCCAGTGCACGCACCGCCGGACCTGACGCCGTGGACGGTGTCGCAGTAGGTGCCTCGAGGCAGCCCGCGTCTGGACGCGGATCTCCTTGTCCTCGGTGCCGTTGTTGAAGGCCACCCAGCCACGGTTGCCCCTGCTGAACGCGACGACGTTGATGTCGTCGGTCCAGTAGTTGGCGCGCTTGGCCTTGCCGACGTAGTCGCGCCACTCCACCAGGGCGAGGATCCCCCGGTCGCGGTGGACGCAGCTCCACTCCTCACCGCAGACGGTGTTGGTGATCAGCCCGTCGGCGGTAGCCGGCGGGGAGTCGTCCTTGTCCGCGTACGCGAAGCTGGAGAAGACCTGGGGCGAGCCGTAGCCGTGCGCGATCAGCCACTGGTTGGCCAGCGTGTACGTCGCTCCGTCCTGGTAGCCCAGGAAGTCGTTCCGGTTGCGCTCCAGGTCGTGGTTGGTGACGAAGGACATCGTCTTGCCACTGGCCGTCAGCCCTGAGCCCCGGCCGAAGACCTCCAGGCTCGCGATGCTGCCCGCGTTGGTGCCGTAGCTCTTGAACGCCTGCTGGATCTGCCGAGCGCCGTCCACACCGAGGACGTCACCGGAGCCGAGGTAGGCCTCCGGGCGCAGGATGCCGGGTCCGCCCGGCAGGACCTCGAGCGCCCAGTAGGGCTTCACGCCGTCCTTGGTCGTGCGCAGCCGGGCGTAGATGGCGTCCAGATCCTGCGGCGACATGTGCTTGGCCGCGTCCACCCGGAAGCCCGAGACGCCGTAGCGGATCAGCTTGTTGAGGTACCCGGCGAGCTCGTCCTGCACGTGGTCGGTCTGCGTCCGGAGGTCTTCCAGACCGACGAGGTTGCAGTTCCAGACCTGCTTCTTCGCGTTGAAGTCCTGGATGCCACCGTCACTGGACGGACATTCCCCGGCCTTGACGTGGAAGTCGCTCGGAGAGTAGATGCCGGCGTAGTTGTACGGGGTGTAGTCGACTCCTCCGTAGGACGTGTTGCCCTGGCCAGTCATGTGGTTGATGACGGCGTCGACGTAGACCTTCACCCCGGCCCGCCGACAGGTCCGGACCATCCGGCGGAACTCCCGCTCGGTGCCCATCCGGCTGGTCAGGTCGTAGCTGACCGGCTGGTAGACCTCCCACCAGGGGTGCAGGACCTTGTCCGACCCATTGCCGAGCTCAGTCCGCTTGACGGAGTTCTGCGGCGGCGCGACCTGCACGCCGTCATAGCCGGCCGGGCCCAGCACGTCGGTGCACTCCCTCGCCACCGACCGCCAGTTCCACTCCCACAGGTTCGCGGTGACGCCGGGCTCCTGGGTCCTGCTGCTGTTGCTGCCCGCCGACACGGCGCCGTCGGCCGTCGGCACCGCTATCCCGAGGGAGGCAACCAACGAGACCGCAGCCAGCACCGCCGTACGACGCAACAGCGGGGCGGTGGTCCGGTGACCGGGGGGACGGGGATGCCCTGACGCGCTCATGAGCTCTCCTTTGGGCTAGGCAGGAGGCGTCGCGCCCCCCGAGAAGTGTGTGACGTGCCTCACTCAACAGCACGCAGGACGGGGAGAAGAACGGCGGGTCCGTCGGGGAGGGTCAGGCGGCGGCCGCGCTGAGAATCCTGTCCGAAGCGTGGATGCCACTTGCCGATCTCTTGGGGGAATCCCTAGGCCCCCAAACGCTTCGCTTGACCCAGCATGGGAGACCCTTCAGTCTCGGGGACCACGGTCGCCCAGCCTGGGTCACAGAGAAGACCGTCCGGTGCTCAGGAAGAAGCGCAGGTGACCGCCGAAGCCGCGCACGGCAAGACAACCGCCAACGACGTGGTGCGGCTGCGGGAGGCCGTCAAGGCCTGGTTCGCCATCTCCCTGCAGACCTTCGGCGGGCCGGCTGGTCAGATCTCGGTCATGCAGCGCGTCCTGGTCGAGGAGAAGCGTTGGGTCGGGCAGCGCCGGTTCCTCTTCGCCCTCAGCTACTGCACGCTGCTGCCCGGCCCGGAGGCGCAGCAGCTCGCCACCTACATCGGCTGGCTGCTCAACGGCGTCAAGGGCGCCCTGATCGCCGGCACCCTGTTCGTCCTCCCCGGTGTCGTCGCCCTGCTCGCGCTGTCCGGGCTCTATGTCGGCTACGGCGACACCGGCATCGTCCAGGCCCTGTTCCTCGGCCTCGCGCCCGCCGTCATCGCGATCGTCCTCCAGGCCCTTCTCAAGGTGAGCAGACGGGGCCTCACCCACCCGATCCTCGTCGGGCTCGCCGTCGCCTCGTTCCTCGCGCTCACCTTTGTCGGTGTCCCGTTCCCCACCGTCGTGCTCGGCGCCGGCCTCCTCGGGTGGCTGCTCGGTCGGCGCCGACCCGAGCTCACCCGCCCCAAGTCGGCCAACGGCAACGATGGTCCGCCGCCGCTGATCAGCGACGACGCCTTGCACAGCGAGCGCCCCTCCGGCCGCCGCGCCGCTCTCACCCTGGTCATCGGGCTGGTGGCGTGGGCCGCCCCCGTCCTGGCCGCCGCGGTGGCGTTCGGCCGCTCCAGCGTCTTCGTGGACCAGGGCCTGTTCTTCTCCGGTGCCGCCCTGGTCACCTTCGGGGGCGCCTATGCCGTCCTGGCCTACGTCGCCCAGCAGGCGGTCGACGTCTACGGCTGGCTGCTCCCGGGGGAGATGGTCCGCGGCCTCGCCCTCGCCGAGACCACCCCTGGACCGCTCATCATGGTGGTCCAGTTCGTCGCCATTCTGGGCGCCTTCCGCAACCCCGGCGACCTCGACCCGTGGGTGGCCGCGACCATCGCCGCCCTGCTCACGACCTGGGTGACCTTCGTCCCCTGCTTCTTGTTCATCCTCCTCGGCGCCCCCTACGTCGAGCGCCTGCGGCACAACCAGGCCCTCTCCTCGGCCCTGACCGAGATCACGGCCGCTGTCGTCGGCGTCATCGCCAACCTGGCCGTCTACTTCGCCCTGCACACCCTCTTCGCCGCCACCCGTGCTGTGGAACGTGGACCCTTCCGCTTCGAGCTCCCGACGCTGGGGTCGCTCCAGGTGGTGCCCCTCGCCATCACCGCCCTCGGGTGCCTGCTCCTCTTCGGGGCCCGGTGGAGCGCTCTGCGCACCCTGGGTGTCTGCGCTCTCGCCGGACTCGTCGCCTTCGGGGTCGGCGTCGCGTGAGGCGGACGGCTCACATCGCCAGCGACTCCGACCACACGTCCTGACCCTCCGCCGTCCGGCGGATCGTGTCGACCATCAGACAGGCGCTCGTGTCCTTGCACAGGTAGGCAGCAACCCCGTAGGCGCGGGCTGCGGACCGGCTGCTCTCGGTGGTGTCGCTGGTCAACATGATGATGCGGGCGCGGACCTGCGCCTTCTGCAGGTGAGCAGCAGCGTCCAGGCCGGACATCTGGGGCATCCGCAGGTCCATCACGACGACGTCAGGCTGCAGCTGGGACACCGCCGACTCGACCTGGGCGCCGTCAGCGCACTCGCCGACCACTAGGAGGTCACCGCTGGCGTTGATCATCTCCACCAGGCAACTGCGGAAAAAAGAATGGTCATCGACGACCAATACTCGGGTCACGGGGGTGCCTTCCTGCATGCGCTGGTTCGCCAAAACGGAGCAGACTCCAGTCTTCGGGCAGGCCGCCCTCGTGAGCACCCGCAGCGGAGGGCCTGACCTTTACCCCTGAACGGGGGGGTCGGATCCCACGTGATCAGGGCGCGGGCGAGATCACTGAACGGGTGGCTTGACCGCCGTGACGGGGCAGCTAGCGTCCAGCAGAAGCTGCTGGGCGGTGCTGCCGAAGAGCAGCTTGCCGACCGGTGAGCGCCGCCGGATGCCGATCACCAGGAGGTCGGCCGCCACGTCCGTGAGCGTGGTGAGGATCGCCTCGGCCGCGGGCCGCCCGTCGACCGGCTGCCGGATCTCGTGCTCGATGCCGGCGGCCTCCAGCTCGGCCTGGACGGCGTCCAGATCGGGCTGGCTGGCGAACAGCGGGGACGCGTAGTTCCCGTCCTTGCCGGTGTTGACCACGACGAGCGAGCCGGAGCTGGTGAGCGCGGCTCCCTTGGCGTAGTCCAGGGCCGCCTGACCTTCGCGGGTGGGGGTGTAGCCGACGACGATCTTCATGGTTCTCCTGCTGCGACGAGGACGGTGGGCCGCCCATCATCCTCCCGTCCCGGCCCACCGGAGGAACGAGCGGGTGCTGCAACACGGCTACTTCGAGGCCGCCGTCCTCCGTCCCGACCGGCTCCGCTCGCGCTGGAGCGGTCGCACGCCAAGAGTCAGTCGGTCAGCCCTCCTGCGCCGGAGCGTGCCAGGCGGTACCCGGAGCGGTCTCCACGAGGACCAGCAGAAGATTGTCCTTCTTGATCCCCACCTTGGCGACCTCGTCGGCGACCGCAGCCAGACCCCGCTGCTTCTGCTCCTCGGTGTACCCCGGGGAAGCCAGGATCTCGATGAAGACGATGTCGGTGCGGTCCGCGTCCGGAAAGGTCCGCGAGTAGACCAGCTCGCCCTCGTCGTGCAGCCGGAAGGCCTGGAAGAGGTCCTCCGAGGGCATGTCGAGGCCCGCGACCAGTCCGGCGTGGATCGCATCGCTGATCCGGCTCATCTGCGGCTTCAGCTGTCGATGCATGTCGATGCGCACGTGCGGCATGACGGTCCTCCTAGTCGGGTGGCGAACGGCCGTCGTCCACCGGTACGTCATTGTTGCAGAGCGTAAGGAGGATGCGGCCAGCACGCGCGCCCGAACGGGGCGGGCGAGGCTGGCTTGGACGCGTCAGGCGAGTCACCAGGAGGACCTCCAGGGTCGGTCGCGCGATTTCCGGGCACCGTCCGCCTAGGCTATAGTTTCGCGGGCACCCGATGAGGGTGCAGCGAGTTGGGCCCAGCAAGGCCCCGTAGCGCAGTTGGTTAGCGCGCCGCCCTGTCACGGCGGAGGTCGCGGGTTCGAGTCCCGTCGGGGTCGCGAGAGCGGTGATGCATCCATCCCTGGGGTGTCACCGCTTCTGTGTTCGTCAGCCGGTGGTCGGGAGGTCCTCCATCAGCTGTCGGGCCTTCGGCCAGGTAGCTCAGCTGGTAGCAGCGTTCGCCTGAAAAGTGAAAGGTCGCCGGTTCGAACCCGGCCCTGGCCACCCTCCGCTCGTGCACTTCCCGCCTCGGCTCGGCTCATCCCGGCGCAGCAGCAGCCCAGCCCGCCGTCCTCGACGGGGTTCGGTATCGGTCCGACCCGTCGACTAGAGTGGCTGCGACGGTCGCGGGGGCCGGTGACAGGCTCAGACCACGGAGGGAACCAGCGGTCGTGACGGTCACGCCAGACGACGACCTGATCGCGGTTGCCGAAGCCTTCGTCGGTGGTGACGAGCAGGCGCTGGAGAAGCTGTACCGCCGGTTCTCCGCCCTCGTGTTCACCGTCGCCCTCCGCTCGCTCGGCGACGTCACCGAGGCCGAGGACGTGGTGCAGAAGGTCTTCGTCGCCGCCTGGACCGGCCGCCACACCTACAAGCCGGACCGCGCGAGCGTCTCCGCGTGGTTGATGGGCATCACGCGGAACAAGGTGGCCGACACCCACGCCGCACGCACCAAGCAGCGCCGCATCCAGAACGAGGTCGGGGCCAACCTGCCCCTGGCCCCGGACACCATGGACATCGCCGAACGGCTGATCATCGCCGAGGAGATCGAGAAGCTGGACCCCGTGCCGCAGAAGGTGCTGCAGCTGGCGTTCTACGAGGACCTGACCCATTCCCAGATCGCGGAGCGGCTGCAGCTGCCGCCCGGCACGGTGAAGAGCCACATCCGCCGCAGCCTGATCAAGCTCCGAAGCCGGATGGAGGTGTACACCCGTGCACACGAATCCTGACCTCCTCGCCCTCCTGGCCCTCGGCGAGGACGCCGCCGCCGCCGAGGACCACGCACACCTCGCGGTGTGCCCCGACTGCCGGGCCGAGCTCGACGCCTTCACCACGGTCACCCTCAGCGCGCGTCGGGCGGGCGAGGGTGGGCTCGTCGCTCCTCGACCCGAGGTGTGGCGGTCGATCAGCCGCGAGCTCGACCTGCAGGAGGCCACCCCTCCGACGGCACTGCCGCATCCGGCCGCTCCGCTCCCTGCTGCTCGACCTGTCGAGAACCCGCGCCGCGTCCGGGCAGCCGCGTTCGTGCTGGCTGCGGCCCTGGCGTTGGCCGTGGGGATCGGCCTCGGCTCGAACCTCGACCGGGTCTCGTCCGGGAGGCCACGTGAAGTGGCTTCGGTGGCGCTGAACGCCCTGCCCGCCTGGACGGGCTCCTCGGGCCAGGCCGCCCTGGAGGAGGACGAGAACGGCAACCGGACCCTGGTCGTCACCGTGAGCTCACCGCAGCCCGCCCAGGGCCCCCGCGAGGTGTGGATGACCACCACCACCGCTGAGCCGATGATCGCCCTGGGATACCTGCAGGACGGTCAGGGTCGCTTCCCGATCGCGCCGACGGTCGACCTAAACGAGTTCCGGCTGATCGACATCTCCCAGGAGCCGGCCGGTGACGAGGACTTCCGGCACTCCGGGGACTCGATGCTGCGGGGCAAGCTCCCCCTCTGAGGCCGGGCCCGCCTGCGAGGGCTCCGACCACCGGGGCTCGGAGCCGGACGTCAGCAGCCTCCCCCCAGAACCCGAACGGGCCGCCCCGCCCGTCGGCTGGCGACGGCGAGGCGGCCCGGTCCAACGGTCCGCAGGGAGCTACTTGCGGATCGCCCGGAGCTTCGGGGTCTCCATGACGTCGCCGACGATGGCGCTGGAGCGGCTGGGCAGCAGGTAGCGCGAGAAGAGGTTGAGCAGGGTCTGCGCGCGGTTGCGGTTGCCGAGCAGGTACACGATGTGCAGGAAGATCCAGCCGAGCCAGGCCACGACGCCCTTGAGCTTGAGGCCCTGCGGCATCTGGAGTACCGCGTCACCCCGGCCGATCGTGGCCATCGTGCCCTTGTTGTGGTACTTGAAGGTCTCGGTCTCCAGCCCGCGGTGCAGCCGAGCGATCTGGTCGGCGGCGAACTTGCCGGTCTGGATGGCGGGCTGCGCCAGCTGGGGCAGCGGGTTGTCGACCGTCAGGCTGGCGTCGCCGAGAGCGAACACGTTCTCGTGCCCGATGACCCGCAGGTCGGAGTTCACCTCGATGCGCCCACCGCGACCGATCGGGATCCCCCACTCCCGCAGCACCGGGCTTCCGGAGACGCCGGCGGCCCAGATGACCAGGTCGACGGGCAGCGTGGTGCCGTCCTTGAAGTCCACGTGGTCGGGGTGGACCTCGGTGATCGCAGTCTTGAGCCGGACGTCCACGCCCCGCTTGACGAGCTCCTTGAGCGCGTACTGGCGCAGGGTGTCGTCGAACGGCGCGAGCAGCGCGTCGCCCATCTCGACCAGGACCACGTGCACGCGGGCCGGGTTGAGCTCGGGGTACGTGGTCGGGAGCGCCTCGGTCTTGAGCTCGGCCAGCTGACCGGCCATCTCCACGCCGGTGGCGCCACCACCGACGACCACGATCGTGAACGCGCCGGTGTTCGGGCTCGACATGCCGGCGATGATCTCCATCGACCCGAAGATGGTGTCGCGGACCTTCAGGGCGTCGGCGCGGGTGTACATCGACATCGTGTACTCCGCCGCCCCGGGGATGCCGAAGTGGTTGGTCGTGATGCCGGTCGCCAGGCAGAGGTAGTCGTACCCGACGCGGACGCCGTCGTCGCAGAGCACCTCGTTCGCGTCGTGGTCGATCCCGGTCACCGACGCCCGGCGGAAGCTGACGCCAGGGTGCCGGGCGGCGAAGTAGCGCAGCGAGTAGGTGACGTCGCCGGCGTTCAGGCCACCCGTGGCGACCTGGTAGAGCAGCGGCTGGAAGGTGTTGTACGGGTGCCGGTTGATGAGGGTGACCCGGAAACCCTCCTTCGCCAGCTCGGCCGTCGCGGACAGCCCGGCGAATCCTGCTCCGACGACAACGACATGCGGCATCTCAGTCACGGAGTCATTCAATCAGTGTTGGACCCTGCTCCCAAGCGGGCCCCGTCCTGGGGTCCCGAATCGCCGGTTGCGGGCCCGTAGGTGCGGACCCAACGCGAGGCCGTGGCCAGCACCGAGGCCCGGACGGCAGGCGGAGACAGCATCAGGTCGTGCAGCCCACCGGGGATCCTGACCAGGGTCACGTGCCGCCCCAACCGGACCGCACGCAGGGCGATCTGCTCGACGTCGAGGACGGTGTCCACACCCCGAAGCCCCTCGTGCCACTTACGGCTGAAGTCGGTGCCGCCGGAGGCGAGCACCAGCACGGGCACCTCGATCCCCAGCCCGGCAGCCACCCTCTGGTGCCCCGCGAGGACCGCGCGCAGCCAGCCCACCCGGATGGGCGGGCTGGGACTGGCCTTGAGGTCGGTGTCGTAGTCCCACTCGCCCCCGTGCTCGACGTGCAGCACCCGGGCGTAGAACCCGAGATCGGGCTGCAGCCGCAGCACCGACGTCGGGTTGCGGCTGCCCAGCGCCTCCACCACGGGGATGGCCAGCGTCCGCACCAGGGCGGACCCCTGCAGATCCAGCCACGGCGAGTTGAGCACGAGGGCGTTCACCCGCTCCGGCCGTTCCGCGGTCCACAGCGCCGCGACCAGCCCGCCCGTCGAGTGGCCCATCACCACCAGCCCGTCGTGGGACTCGGCGACCACGTCGGCAGCCGCGTCGATCTCCACGAAGTAGTCGGTCAGGTCGGTGACGAAACCGGGGAGCTGGCCGAGGCGCTGGCTGCGCCCATAGCGCCGCAGGTCGAGGGCGTGGAACGCGTAGCCGAGCTGGTGAAAGGCGTCGGCCAGATGGGTCTGGAAGAAGTAGTCGTTCCAGCCGTGGAGGTAGAGGACGGCGGGCCGGCGGCCTCTACTGGCTTCGCCGATGCGCCGCACCAGGGTGGCGACTAGCTCGGTGCCCTCGGGTTCCCCTGGCACCGGCGTCGTGCCCGGCAGCGGGAGATCGGTGCTCTCGTAGCCCGGCAGCAGGTCCGGGTGCCATGACCTCACCGTCCCAGGGTGGCAGAGCGCCCTCACAGGTCCTCAGCCGGACGCGCGGAGCCCTCCGTAGGCGTCCGGGGCGAGGTCCTGCTCGTCACCCTCCTGCTCGGCCAGGTCAGCGTAGGCGGGAGGCACCTCATGACCTTCCGAACCTCGGAGCTCGGCCGCCAGCGAGCTGAAGTCCGTGTCGAACGCACGGTACTTGAGCTCCCGGGCCACCTTGGTCTGCTTTGCCTTCGCACGGCCGCGCCCCATGTCGGGTCGACCCCCTCGCCTTTGTCCGCCAGCGGCTCAGCCGCGGCTCAGGATGAATTCTGTCGTGAGGACGATGCTACCCAATGCCCACTACGGTGCAAAGCACGGGGCGCGTCTGCCCCGAGCGGTGGCCACAGCTCAGGCGGCCGCGTGCTCCCCGACCAGGTGGACGGCAGCGGGAGCCCCGGACCCGGCAGCGCTGACGCTACCGCAGACCCACGCCCGGAGACCACGCGTGGCGAGCAGCTCGATCGCCGGCCCCACCGACGCCTCGGGCAGCACGGCCACCATCCCGACACCCACGTTCAAGGTGGCCTCGAGGTCGGGACGGGAGACGTTGCCCACGTCCTGGACGAGCTGGAAGACCGGGGGCAGCGCCCAAGTCCCCCGCTCCAACTGGACCGAGCAGCCGGCGGGCACGACCCGCCCGAGGTTGTTGGCCAGGCCACCGCCGGTGATGTGGCTCATGGCGTGCACCTCGACCCCGTCGGCGAGCGCCAGGCAGTCGCGGGCGTAGACCCGGGTGGGCTCCAGCAGCTCCTCACCCAGCGTGCGACCGAGCTCGGGCACCTCGCGGTCCAGCGCCCAGCCCGCCCGCTCCAGCAGCACGTGGCGGACCAGCGAGTACCCGTTGGAGTGCAGCCCCGAGGACTCCAGGGCCAGCACGACGTCACCCGGCTGCACCCGGTCGGCACCCAGGATGCGATCCCGTTCGACGACCCCGGTGGCCGCGCCCGCGACGTCGTAGTCGTCGGGGTCGAGCAGGCCGGGGTGCTCCGCGGTCTCCCCGCCCAGCAGGGCGCAGCCGGCGACCACACAGGCCTCCGCGATGCCCTTGACGATGGCCGCGACGCGCTCCGGGACAACCCGACCGCAGGCGATGTAGTCGGTCATGAACAGCGGCTCGGCCCCGCAGACGACCAGGTCGTCGACGACCATGCCGACGAGGTCGAAGCCGAGGGTGTCGTGCACGCCCATGGCCTGGGCGATGGCCACCTTCGTGCCGATGCCGTCGGTCGAGGTGGCCAGCACCGGGTGGCGCATGGCGGCGAGGGTCCGGGCGTCGAACAAGCCGGCGAAGCCCCCGAGGCCGCCGAGGACCTCGGGGCGACCCGCCTTGGCAACCCACTCCTTCATCAGCGTGACGGCGCGGTCGCCCGCCTCGATGTCGACGCCAGCGGCGGCGTAGGCGGTCTGCTCGGTCATCGGGCTCCTCTGGTCATGCGGGTCGCCGACCGGACGGTCATGGGCGACTGAGCGCGTCGACGGCGCCGACGCCGGCCACGGCGGTCGACAGCCCGTCCACGTCGGTCCGGCTGCCCTCGTCGGCCAGCGGACGGCCGATCCGCTCGCTCAGCGGCAGCTCGACGGGGTACACGCCGTCGAAGCATGCCCGGCAGAGCTTGTCCATGCCGACGTCGGTGGCGTCCACGAGTCCCTCGAGGGAGACGTAGCCGAGGGAGTCAGCACCGATGGAGCGGCAGATCTCGTCGGTCTTCAGCCCCGTCGCGATCAGCTCGGCCCGAGAGGCGAAGTCGATCCCGTAGAAGCAGGGCCACTTGACGGGCGGGGAGGAGATCCGGACGTGGATCTCGGTGGCCCCGGCCTCGCGGAGCATCCGGACCAGCGCCCGCTGGGTGTTGCCGCGGACGATGGAGTCGTCGACCACCACCAGCCGCTTGCCCGCGATCACGTCGCGGAGCGGGTTCAGCTTCAGCCTGATGCCGAGCTGGCGCAGGGTCTGGCTGGGCTGGATGAAGGTCCTGCCGACATAGGAGTTCTTGACCAGACCCTGCCCGTAGGGGATGCCGGACTGCTCGGCGTAGCCGATGGCCGCCGGTGTCCCGGACTCGGGCACCGGGATCACCAGGTCGGCGTCGACGGGGAACTCCTTGGCCAGGGTCCGGCCCACCTCCACGCGGACCGAGTGCAGGCGCTTGCCGGAGATGGTGGTGTCCGGGCGGGCGAGGTACACGAACTCGAACAGGCAGCCCTTCGGCGCGGCCTCGGCGAACCGGGTGCTCCGCAGGCCGGCCGCGTCGACGGCGATCATCTCGCCGGGCTCCACCTCACGGATGAAGGAGGCTCCGACGATGTCCAGGGCGGCGGTCTCGCTCGCGACGACCCACCCGCGCTCCAGCCGGCCGAGGACCAGCGGGCGGATGCCCTGCGGGTCGCGTGCGGCGTAGAGCGTCTCCTCGTCCATGAAGACCAGGCTGAACGCGCCCTTGAGCCGGGGCAGCACCTGGGCCGCTGCCTGCTCGGTGGTGAGGTCGGGGTAGGTGGACATCAGCGCCGTGACGAGCGAGGTGTCGTTGGTGGAGTCGTGCGTGCCCTGGTGGCTCCAGCTGTGGGTGATGCCGCCGGGGACCAGGGAGTCCTCCGGTCGGTCACGCTCGGCGAGCAGGAGCTCCAGCTCGGCGGTGTTGGTCAGGTTGCCGTTGTGGCCCAGCGCCAGCCCGCCGGAGGCGGTGGGGCGGAACGTCGGCTGGGCGTTCTTCCACACGCTGGCGCCGGTCGTGGAGTACCGCGCATGGCCGATGGCCAGGTGCCCGCGGAGCGAGTTCAGGGTCGTCTCGTCGAAGACCTGGGAGACCAGTCCCATGTCCTTGAACACCATGATCTGGGAGCCGTTGCTGACGGCGATCCCGGCGGACTCCTGTCCGCGGTGCTGCAGGGCGTAGAGCCCGAAGTAGGCGAGCTTGGCGACCTCCTCACCAGGAGCCCACACCCCGAAGACGCCGCAGGCGTCCTGGGGTCCGCGTTCGTCGGGGTCGAGATCGTGGTTCAACAGACCGTCTCCGCGCACGCTGCAGTCTAACGTCCGCAGCTGCCGGGCCCCACCCGCTCGTCTGTCGTTCCGCGGAGGGCGGCTCCCCGGCCGTTAACCTTCTCCGCATGCCCGACCTGCGACGACCCCGCGTCCTGACCCTGAGCGGGTGGTCCGGCGTGCTCGGCTTGTCCCGGGCGAAGATGGTCGAGCTGCTGGGGCAGAACACGGCTCAGGTGGCCGCCGTGCTGTCCGTGGTCCTGCTGTTCGCCGGCGGCACGGGCGGCCAGCTCCTGGGGGCGGTCGCGGGGGTCCTCGGCCTCCTCGTGGTGGCGGTGCTCCTGCGCCGGAGTGCCCGGCGACGCCCCGAGCTGATCGGCACCTACGTCGGCGCGCGGCTCATGCTGCTGGTGGCGGTGACCGGCGCCCTGCTGGCTCGCCGTCCCGACGAGCGCGGATGGATCTGGCTGGGGACCGGGCTGGCGCTGCTGGCCGTCCTGATCGAGAGCTCGCTCCGCGCCATGATCAGCAAGACCCAGGCCTTCGCCGTCCACCTCCCGGGGGTGCCGACGCCACCGCGGGCACCCTTCCCCACGCCGGCGCTCCCGTGGGCCACCCTGGGGGTGGTCGCCGTGGGCTGGGTGCTGGCTCTGCTCGCCGCGCCGGGCTTGCTCCACCTGCTCGCCGGTCTGGCCGCCGCCGGACTGGGCGCCGCCTTGGTGGTGCAGGCCGCCCGGGCCAACCTCGCCGCACGGCGAGCGGCGACCCTGCTGCGACCCGCCCTGCTCGCGATGGAGCCGGCCTTCGTGGTGTACTACGCGGCCGTCCACGGAGCCCGCTACCAGCTGGGCATGTGGCTGCCCTACCTGGAGCGGTTGGGCGTCCCCTTCGTCGTGATCACCCGAGCGGCGGAGACGCTGCCGGTGATCGCCTCGCTCACGTCGGCCCCGGTGCTGGTCCCGCACCGCGGCAGCACCTTCGCCCAGCTGGACCAGCTGGTGGTGCCGTCGATGAGGGCGGCGTTCTACGTGCAGGGCAGCGCGGCGAACTCAGCCTTCCAGCGCTACCGCCAGATCACCCACGTCTGGCTGAACCACGGCGACTCCGACAAGGCGGCCAACTTCAGCGCCCGCCACGCCGTCTACGACAAGATCTTCGTCTCCGGCCAGCAGGGGGTGGAGCGCTACGCGGCGCACGGCGTGCACGTGCCACCGGAGAAGTTCGTGAAGGTGGGGCGGCCGCAGATCGAACGGATCCAGGTGCGGGACGAGCCGTTGCCCCCTGGGACGCCCCGGACGGTGCTCTACGCCCCCACCTGGCGGGGCGGTCGGCCCTCGACCAACTACTCCTCCCTGCCGGTCGGCCAGCGGGTGGTCGAGGCTCTCCTGGCCCGGGGTGCGACCGTGATCTTCCGGCCGCACCCGCTCAGCTACCAGGACCCGGACGACACCGCGGTCGTCGGTCGGATCCAGCAGGTCCTGGCCGCCGACCGTGCCGCCACCGGACGCGACCACCTCTGGGGGCCGGCGGCGGAGTCGGACCGGGACATCCCTGCCTGCATCAACGCCGTCGACGCCCTGGTCACCGACGTCAGCTCGGTGGCCTCGGACTTTCTGGCCTCGGGCAAGCCGCTGTCCGTGGTAGCCATCCGGGCCTCCGGTCAGGCCTTCGTGAGCCAGAACCCGATGGCCCGGGTGTCGTACGTGATCGAGAAGGACCTGTCGACCCTCGACGCCGCCCTGGACTGCCTGCTCGGGGAGGACCCGTTGCGCGAGGAACGGCTGGCCTACCGCCACCACTGCCTGGGTGACGGCCTCGGCGAGCACGCGGTCGACGAGTTCCTGCGGGTGGCCGGCGCCCTCGTCCGGGGTGAGCGGTAGCCCTCAGCCGGGCGAGCGCAGCGGCTGCAGCTGGATCTTGGTCGGGCAGCAGCCCGGTGCGGAGGTGACCACGAACCGGAGCGCGGCGGCGACGTCGGAGCCGGCCAGCAGGTCCTGGGGCCGCTGCTGCCCCACGGGAGACAGCAGGCTGGCCCCGGCGGCCACCAGCCCCGGCGAGATCAGGCTGACCTTGACCCCGGCGTCGCGCAGGTCGAGGAAGGCGGCCCGGGCCAGACCCGTCAGCCCGTGCTTGCTCGCCACGTAGGCCGCGTTGTCCGGGTAGGCCTGGTGCCCCGCCCCGGAACCGAGGTAGACCAGGGTGGACGGTGCGGCCGAGGTGAGGAGCGGAGCGACCCGTGCGGTGAAGACTGCCGGCGCCGTGACGTTGACCTCCATGAGTGCCCGCTAGGCCTCGGGGTCCGCACGGTCGGCGCGTCCCCACTCGAACAGGCCGGGGGTCCACACGGCCACCCGCAGGGGCTGCTCGGTCAGGCGGGCGACGGCGAGCCGCACGGCTGCGTCGTCGGTCACGTCGACGACCTCGGTGCGCACGTCCGCACCGGCGTGGCGGACCGCGGCGGCAGCGGCCTCGAGCTCGGCCGCCCGCCGTCCCCAGAGCACGAGGTCGTGCCCGAGGACGGCCAGCCCCCGGCCGATCTCGCTGGTGGCCCCCACCACCAAGGCGCGCGGCCGGGCCGTCATGCGCCCGGCCGCCCGACGTCCGGCAACCGCCTCGTCGCAATCCTCAGTGGGCCGCTCGGTACTGCTCGATGAGCTCCGAGGACAGCCGGCCCCGGGCGGAGACCTCCATCCCCTGCTCGGCCGCCCACGCGCGGACCGCGCGGGTGTCCAGCGGAGCCGGTTCGGCCTTTGCTGCTGCTCCGGCGCCCCGGGCGCGGTTGCTGACCTTGCGCGCCTTGTCGATGTAGACGCCCAGGTCTTCCCGCATCTTGGTGACGTTCTTGCTGCTGAGATCGATCTCGTAGGAGGTGCCTTCGAAGGAGAAGGAGACGCTCTTGCCCTCCGCGTCGATTTCGCTGCCATCAAGATCGTCATACGTCTTGACGATGGTCTTCTGTGCCACGGTCGCTGATCCTTTCCCCCGCAAACGCCGATGCTGACGGAGCGCAGTCTAGGTCGGTTCTCCCGGACTTCTCAGGGCAGCGGCGAGCACCTGAGCAAGTCCTGAGGATCCCAAGGACATGGAGATGATGGAGCGCTGGGAAGGCGATGCAGAATGGGGGTGCCGGTATTACCTGCGCCGCTGGTTCAACTCCGTTGCGTGCGCCAGACCCGCTCGAAGGGAAGCCGCCAGGCGTGCGGCGCCACCAGCTGGTGGATGGCGTTCGGGCCCCACGATCCCTGGGCGTACGGCCTCACCGGCGGAGGGTTGCGCAGCAGCGGCTCCGAGCGCTCCCACAGGCTCTCGATGCCCTCCGCGGTCGTGAACAGCGTGTGGTCGTCCCGCATGGCGTCCATGATGAGCCGCTCGTAGGCCTCGAGCACGTCGCCGGCCCGATCGGTCTCCTGGGTCGAGAACTGCATGCTCAGTTTGTCCAGCTTCATGCCCGGGCCGGGCCGCTTGCCGTAGAACGACAGCGAGACCTTGGACTCGTCCGCGAGGTCGAAGGTGAGGTGGTCCGGGCCCGAGGCCCCCACACCGGAGCCCCGCGGGAACATCGACTTCGGAGCCTCCTTGAAGGCGATGGAGATGATCCGCTGCCCCTCGGCCATCCGCTTGCCCGTCCGGCAGTAGAACGGGACCCCCGCCCACCGCCAGTTGTCGATGCCGGCTTTGAGGGCGATGAAGGTCTCGGTGTCGGAGTCGCGGGCCACGCCCTCCTCGCCGCGGTACCCCGCGTACTGCCCGCGGACCACCTGGTTGGGGTCGAGCGGCAGCATGGAACGGAAGACCTTGTTCTTCTCCTCGCTGATGGCGCGGGGCTCCAGCGCGGTCGGCGGTTCCATCGCCACGAAGGCCAGCACCTGGAAAAGGTGGGTGACCACCATGTCCTTGTAGGCGCCGGTGGCCTCGTAGAAGCCGGCTCGCCGGTCGAGACCGAGTGTCTCGGGAATGTCGATCTGGACGTGGTCGATGAAGTTGCGGTTCCAGATCGGCTCGAACAACCCGTTCGCGAAACGGAAAGCCAGGATGTTCTGCGCCGCCTCCTTGCCCAGGAAGTGGTCGATCCGAAAGATCTGCCGCTCACGGAAGGTTTCGTGCACCTGGTCGTTGAGCATGATGGCGCTGCGCAGGTCGGTGCCGAACGGCTTTTCCATGACCACCCGGGAACGATCGACCAGGTTCGCCTCGCGCAGGGTCTTGATGACCGCCGGCGCGGCGGCGGGCGGGACGCTCAGGTAGTGCAGCCGCCCCACCTCCCCGCCCAGCCGCTCCTCGGCCAGCCGGACGGCATCGCTCAGGCCCTGGGGGCCGGCGCTCTGCGGGACGTAGGTCAGTCGCTGGGCGAACTGCCTCCACTGCTCCTCGTCGAGCGGGTGGTGGGTGAACTCGGTCACGGCCTGCCGGGCCAGCTCCCGGAAGGAGTCCTCGGTGTGGTCCTCCAGGGAGGTGCCGATCACCTGGATGTCCGGAGCGAGCGCGGACAGGGCGAGGTGGGCCAGGCCCGGGAGGAGCTTGCGACGGGACAGGTCCCCCGTCGCCCCGAAGAGCACGATGACGTGCGGCTGCAGGATCTCGAGCCCGTTGCGGGAGGGGCGGGAGCCGGGCGCGGGATAGGCGATCGTCTGGGCGTAGTTGGTGACCACGCCTGATGCTTGCACCCCGGCCAGGAGGCCACAACAGCGGTGCGGAAGCTGTCACGAGACCGACTCACAGCGGCCGACCGGGCTCGGCCGACGACCTGGCTGCGGCGTCCGGCGCCGCGACCTCCTACCCTGGTGCGGTCCGCACCCCGGCCGAGGAGAACGCGTGGCCCTGCCCGAGCCGTACCCCACCCCGTCGCCGTCGCGGCGCGTCCTGGTGGCGCCGGACAAGTTCAAGGGCTGCCTGCCGGCGGTAGAGGTGGCCGCGGCGCTGGCCCAGGGGCTGCGCGAGGTGCACCCCGGCCTCGACGTCGTCGAGCTGCCCGTGGCCGACGGCGGCGACGGCACGGTCGACGCCGCGCTGACCGCGGGCTACTCCCCGGTGCTGGTCCCGGCCACCGGACCCACCGGCGAGCCGATCACCGCGCGCTACGCCCGCAGCGGCGAGCGGGCGGTCGTCGAGCTGGCCGCGGTGGTGGGACTCGACCAGCTGCCGGGCGGACGGCTCGCACCCCTGAACGCCTCGACGTTCGGGCTGGGAGAGGTGGTGCGGCACGCCCTCGACTCAGGTGTCCGCGAACTGGTGCTGGGGCTGGGCGGGAGCGCGTCGACCGACGGCGGGGCCGGGCTGGTGCAGGCGCTGGGCGCCCGACTGCTCGACGCCCGCGGGCAGGATCTGGCTCCGGGCGGCGCGGCCCTGGCTGGGCTGGAGCGGGTGGACCTCGCGCCCCTGCGCTCGCGGCTGGCGGGGGTCCGGGTGCTCGTGGCCAGTGACGTGACCCACCCGCTGCTGGGGCCCGAGGGCGCGGCGGCGGTCTTCGGACCGCAGAAGGGTGCCGTCGGCGGGCAGATCGAGCAGCTGGACCGCGCGCTGGCGCACTGGGCGGCGGTGGTGGCGAGCGCCACAGGCTCCGACCACGCCCGCGATGCGGGGGCGGGGGCGGCCGGCGGTACCGGGTTCGCCGCGCTGGCCCTGCTCCAGGGGGAGATGCGGTCCGGGATCGAGCTGGTCCTCGACCTGGTCGGCTTCGACCACCACCTGGCCGGGTCGGTGCTGGCGGTCACCGGCGAGGGTTCGCTGGACGCCCAGTCCCTGTCCGGCAAGGCCCCGGTCGGCGTGCTCAACCGGGCTCGGGCGGCCGGGGTCCCCGTCGTCGTGGTGGCCGGTCGGAGCCTGCTGGACGCGGCCGAGAGCGCCTCCGCCGGCTTCGCCGCCGTCTACCCGCTGAGCGCGCTCGAACCCGACGTCCGCCGCAGCATGGCCCTGGCCCAGCCTCTGCTGGTCCAGACCGGAGCGGCGATCGCCGACCGCTGGCTGCCCTGACGATCAGGCCGCACCCTCGTCACGGGCGACGGAGTGCGGCCAGTCCCTCGAGCAGCAGGGCCTCGGCCAGGCAGGCGGACGCGAAGTCGTCGAGGTGCAACGACTCGTCGATCCCGTGCGCCCGGGTGTCGGGGTCCGCGACGGCGGTCACCAGGACGGTGGCCTCCGGGAAGGCCCGGCGGAAGTCCGCCACCATGGGGATGGACCCGCCCTGGCCGATGAACACCGGCTCCACCCCCCAGGCCTCGGCGAAGGCGCGGCGAGCCACCTCGGCCGCCGGCCCGTCGAAGGGGACCGTGCTCGGCTCTCCGGTGTCACCTTCCAGGACCGTCACGCGGGCGCCCCACGGCGTGTGGGCGTGGAGGTGCTCGACGAGCTTCGCCAGGGCGGAGCGGGCGTCGTCGCCGGGCGCCACCCGCAGGCTGATCTTGGCCCGCGCGGCGGGCGCGAGCGTGTTCGAGGCCCGGTCGACCGGGGTGGCGTCCAGCGCGATCACCGAGATGGCGGGCCTGCACCACAGCCGCTCGACGACGCTGCCCGTCCCGATCTGCTGCACACCCTCGAGCAGCCCGGACTCCGCCCGCAGGCGGTCGTCGGGGTAGTCGAGGTCGGGGGGCGGTGCGGTGGCCAGGCCGGCGACGGCGACGTCCCCGCGCTCGTCGTGCAGCGTCGCCAGCAGGCGGCAGAGCGCGGTGAGGGCGTCCGGGGCCACACCGCCGTAGGAGCCGGAGTGGATGGCGTGGTCGAGGGTCCGCAGCTCGACGACGCAGTCGGCCAGACCCCTCAGGGAGGTGGTGAACGCCGGCGTGCCGACGGCCCAGTTCACGGAGTCGGCGATCACGAAGACGTCGGCGGCGAGCTCTTCCCGGTGCTCCTCCAGCAGCTGGGCGAGGGTGGCCGACCCGATCTCCTCCTCGCCCTCGACGAAGACCGTCACACCGACCGGCGGTCGGCCCGCGAAGGCCCGCAGCGCGGCCAGGTGGACCGCGAGACCGCCCTTGTCGTCCGCCGCCCCCCGGCCGAAGAGCCGCCCGTCGCGCTCGGTCGCGGTGAAGGGCGGGCTGGTCCACAAGGTCGGGTCGCCCTCGGGCTGCACGTCGTGGTGGGCGTAGAGACACACCGTCGGCGCCCCGGCCGGAGCCGGGAAGCGCGCGATCACCGCCGGCTGACCGCGTCCGGCGCGCACCACCTGGACCTCGGGGCAACCGAGGTCACGGAACAGGGTCGCGACCTGGTCGGCGCTCCGTTGCACCTCCCCCACCCGGCCCGGGTCGGCGCTCACCGAGGGGGTCGCCACCAGGTCTGCGAGGTCGGCCCGCACCGCGGGCTGCTGAGCCCGTACCGTGTCCGCCAGTGTCATGGGCCGAGCCTAGAGGGCCCGCTCTGTAGGATTTCGACCCAACCAGCCGCTACCGGGGACACGGGTTACCAGCGGCCGTCTGGAGAGGGAGCGATGAGTCACCCCACCGTCAACCAGCGAACCGCCGCGCGCGTGCTGCGCGAGGCCTTCGACAAGGTCGTCGACACCCAGCAGGAGCAGATCGCGGCGGCCGCCGCCCTCGTCGTGGAGTCGCTGACCGCGGGCGGGGTGATCCAGGTCTTCGGCACCGGCCACTCCCGCAGCTTCGCCTCCGAGATCGCCGGCCGCGCCGGCGGCCTGGTGCCGGCCAACCGCATCTCCCTGTCCGACCTCACCTTCTACGGCGACCTGTCGCCGGACCAGGTGATGGACCCCTACCTGGAGCGTGACCCGTCCCTGGCGGCCCAGCTGCTGGCCGTGCACGCGATCGACCCGGCCGACATCTTCATCCTCTGCTCCAACTCCGGCGGCAACGGCTCCACCGTCGAGCTGGCTCGGCTGGTCAAGGAGCGGGGCCACCGGCTGGTCGTGGTGACGTCGATGGACCACACGACCCGGATCACGTCCCGGCACCCCAGCGGCCTGCGCCTGTTCGAGCTGGCGGACGTGGTCATCGACAACCGCGGGGCCTTCGGCGACGCCGAGCTGGACCTGCCCGACGACGCCGAGGGTCGTCCCCGCGGCGCGGTGCTGGCCACGTCCACCGTGACCAGCACCCTGATCGCGCAGATGCTGGTGACCGAGGTCTGCGGCCTGCTGCTCGAGGCCGGCGCCGAGGTGCCCATCCTCATCTCCGCCAACATCCCCGGCGGCGACGAGAACAACGAGCGCCTGCGGGAGCGCTACGGCGACCGGGTGAAGAGCGGCGGGCCCTAGTCCCGGCGACCGCACCGTGCTGAAAGGGTCAGGCGCCGGCGACGACGGAGATCGGGTCGGCGGCCAGCACGTCGGGCAGGGTGGCCGACCACGCGGTGCGGATCTGCTCCAGGGGCAGGTCGAACTGGCCGGCGACGGCGACCGCGGCGTCCTCAAGGCCCGTGACCCGGCCGAGGGGGTGCAGCGGCACCTCGAGCTCGGCGCAGAGCGCGGCCAGCGCGTTGGTGTGCGCCTCGGGCAGCGAGACCAGGACGCGGCCGGCGCTCTCGGAGAACAGCTGCACGAAGGGATCGGCCTCCTCCGGCAGGCGGACCTCCACGCCGTGGCCGCGCCGCAGGCAGGACTCGACGAGCGCCTGCGCGAGCCCGCCGTCGGCCAGGTCGTGGGCGCTGGACAGCAGCCCGCGACGGCTCGCCTCGACGAGCGCCGTGGCCAGCCGCTGCTCGTGGAGCAGGTCGACGCGCGGCGGGTGGCCGCCCAGGTGGTCGTGGGCGACGGCGGCCCAGGCGGAGCCGGCCAGCTCGTCGCGCGTGTCGCCGAGCAGCAGCACGACGTCACCCGCCTGCGCGAACCCGACGGGCGTGCGGCGACGGACGTCGTCGATGACCCCCATCACCCCGACCACCGGGGTGGGCAGGATGGGCGTCGCCCCGGTCTGGTTGTAGAAGCTGACGTTGCCCCCCGTGACCGGGGTGCCGAGGACCTTGCAGCCCTCCACCAGTCCCGCGATCGCCTGGGTGAACTGCCACATGACGGCCGGGTCCTCCGGTGACCCGAAGTTGAGGCAGTCGCTGACGGCGACCGGCTGCGCACCGCTCACCGCCACGTTGCGGTACGCCTCGGCCAGCGCCAGCTGAGCGCCCACGTAGGGGTCGAGCAGGGCGAACCGGCCGTTGCAGTCGGTGGCCAGCGCCACGCCGAGCCCGGTCTCCTCGTCGATGCGCAGCATGCCGGCGTCCTCGGGCTGGGCGAGCACCGAGTTGCCGCGCACGTAGCGGTCGTACTGGTTCGTGATCCAGGACTTGTCGCAGAGGTTCGGGGAGGCGACGAGGGACAGCAGCGTCGAGGCGAGCTCCTCCCCCGTCGCCGGACGCGCCAGCCCGTCGACGCCGTCGGCCTGCACCTCGTCCTGCCAGTCCGGGCGGGCATAGGGACGCTCGTAGACCGGGCCCTCGTGCGCCACAGTGCGCGGGTCGACGTCGACGATGGTCTCGCCGTGCCACTGGATGACCAGCCGGTCGTCCTCGGTGACCTCCCCGACGACGGTGGCCTGGACGTCCCACTTGGCACAGATCTCGAGGAAACGCTCGACGTCGGCCGGCTCGACCACCGCCATCATCCGTTCCTGCGACTCGCTCATCAGGATCTCCTCGGGCGCCAGTGAGGAGTCGCGCAGCGGCACCCGGTCGAGCTCGACGTGCATGCCGCCATCCCCGGCCGCCGCCAGCTCGGAGGTGGCGCAGGAGATCCCCGCCGCCCCGAAGTCCTGGATGCCGGTGACGACACCGGCGGCGAAGAGCTCGAGAGTGCACTCGATGAGCAGCTTCTCCATGAACGGGTCGCCCACCTGCACGGCGGGCCGCTTCGAGGGCTTGTCCGCGTCGAAGGTCTCCGAGGCCAGGATCGAGGCCCCACCGATGCCGTCGCCACCCGTGGCCGCGCCGTAGAGGATGACCTGGTTGCCCGCTCCGGTGGCCTTGGCCAGGTGCAGGTCCTCGTGCCGCAGCACGCCGACGCAGAGCGCGTTGACCAGGGGGTTGCCCAGGTAGCTGCGGTCGAACACGACCTCGCCGCCGATGTTGGGCAGGCCCAGGCAGTTGCCGTAGCCGCCGACGCCGGAGACCACGCCCGGGAGCACCCGGTGGGTGTCGGGCTCCTCGAGGGGGCCGAAGCGCAGTGCGTCCATCACCCCGATGGGACGGGCGCCCATGGCGAGGATGTCGCGGACGATGCCGCCGACCCCGGTCGCGGCACCCTGGTGCGGCTCCACGTAGCTGGGGTGGTTGTGGGACTCGATCTTGAAGGTGACGGCGTAGCCCTGCCCGATGTCCACGACGCCGGCGTTCTCACCGATGCCCGCGAGCAGCTTCCCGGCAGGGGTGTCCTGGCTCAGCTCGCCGAAGCGGCGCAGGTGGACCTTGGACGACTTGTACGAGCAGTGCTCGGACCACATCACCGAGTACATCGCCAGCTCCGACGACGAGGGACGGCGGCCGAGGATCTCGCGGATCCGCCGGTACTCCTCCTCCTTGAGCCCCAGCTCGGCCCAGGGCTGCGCCTGGTCCGGGGTCGCCGCCGCGTTCTCGACCGTGTCCGCCACGGCCCTGACCCTACCGGCGGGCTGACCCCCGGCGGAGCCACGTCCACAGGCCCCGACCGGGTGCCGGTGAGGGCCAGCCCCGGACCAGCGCGTGGTCCAGGCAGAACCAGCCCACGGTGATCGCCACCATCGCGGTAGCGGTCAGCCAGACGCTCACGCCGCCGTCGTTGAGCAGGGTGCCGAGGACTGCGGTGGCCAGAGCGGCGTGCAGCACCGCGGGCAGCGTCGTGAAGCCTGTACGCAGCACCGGGAGCGCGCACCGCAGGATGAGCAGCCAGAGCACCGCACCGATGACCACCGCGCCGATCCCGAGCCCGCTGGCCAGGGTCTCGGCCGAGGCGACGGCCTTGCGGCTCACCACGTCGGCGGCGTCGCCGTCGAGGACCCGCTGGACGAAACCACCGAGGTGGCTGCGTCGGTCGGGCCCGCGTGCCCAGTCCAGCAGGGACAGGGCGCTGATGACCACCACGGCCGCAGCGCCGAGAGCGAGCGCGCGGGGCACCGTGACCCGGGCTCCCGCGACCGCCAGCAGCAGCCCGAGCACCGGCGGGGTCAGGGCGACGACGCCGCCAAAGTCGCTCCCCATGCTCGGCCAGCCCTGGCAGACCACGACCCCGAGACCCAGGACGGCGACCGCGGCGACCGCGGTCCGCCGGTGCCCGCGGGCCAGGAGGCGGTGAGCGAGCCAGCCCGCCAGGACCAGCGCGGCGGTGGCGTAGACGGCGAAGGTGACGTTGCCGAAGCCGTACCAGCGCAGGCCGAAGACGGGCCGCGAGTTCAGCATCGACCCTGCCTGCATGGGCGCACCGAGCGCGGCGTCGACGGTGAAGGCGGCCACGGTCAGCCCCGCACCGGCGACCGCGGCGGGCACCGCGAGCCGGTGAGCCAGCGCGAGCGCGGCGACGGTGAGGGCCACCGCCCAGCCGAGGACGGCGACGCCCAGCACCAGCCCGGGGGCGCCGCTGCCGGCCCAGGGCACGGAGCCGGTCAGCATCATCGCCGCACCGAGCACGGTGCCCATGGTCAGGATGAGCCGCGGCCCGGCGAAGCGCCGACGCAGGGTGAGCACCAGGCCGGTCACGAAGAGCACGGTGCCGAACGCCCCGAGCAGCAGGTAGCCGACGACCGCCCCGTCCGACAGAGCGGCCACCGCCGCGAGGTGGTCCTCGACGAGCAGCAGGTCCAGCTCGGCCGGCTCGACGGCCAGCGGGGAGCCGTCGATGGTGGTCGGCGCCGCGGCACCGGCAGGGAGGTCGTGCTCGACGAGGGTGCGGGTGAGGTCGGTGAGGGTGACCACCCCCTCCCGCCGGGTGCTGGCGGAGGTCAGCCAGCCGGGGAAGGTGGTGCCGACCCGGTAGACGACCTGCAGGGCGGGGTCGTCAGAGCCGGCGGCCGGCCCGACGCCGGTGACCACCAGGGTCCGGTCCCGGTCCCCGGCGAGGCGGGCGATGACGTCGTCGCTCGTCGGTCCGGCGTCGACCAGCGTGGTCGGACAGCGCGTGCTCAGCCCCTCGGCGACGAACTCCTCGACGGTGCGGTAGTCGGCGAGGGTGCCGTCGGGGCGGGCGGCGGCGAGGGCGGCCCCGGGCCCGACGGCGGCGACGCATCCCGCCACCGAGGAGGCGAGGGTGCCCAGCCGGGCGTCACCGCGCCGGGCGGCGGCGGCGGTGAGGCGGGCGTCCCAGTCGAGGACCCGGTTCTGGGCCACCTGGGGCTCGCACAACCCGCCGACGGCGGCCCGACGTCCGGCGCCCAGGGTGGTCCAGCCGGCCGCGGCGCAGTCCCCCACCGTCCGCGGCCGCACGTTGACCGCGCCCACCTGGGCGTCGTCGAGGTGGTCGGCGAGGACCGAGGCGTCGGTCGAGGTCAGGGCCGGCCGCCCGGTGACACCGACGATGACCACCTGCTCGGTGACCAGGCCGCTGGCCTGGGGCGGCTCCTGCAGGAGGGCCAACGCGCGCAGCCCGGCGAAGGCCAGGGCGAGCAGCACCAGGAGCGCCCAGCCGCGCCGGGAGAGGGCGGGCCCGCGAGGCGCCGGCGTCGGCTCGTCCGTGCGCGCGCCGGGCCGCGACCCACCCATCGCGGGCGTCAGACCCGGGCGGAGAGGAAGCTCAGGACGCTGCGGAAGAAGGGGATGCCGTCCGTTCCGGGGCCGGTCAGCGGGTCCACGTTGTGCTCGGGGTGCGGCATCAGGCCGACGACGTTGCCGCGCTCGTTGGCGATCCCGGCGATCCCGCGGAACGAGCCGTTGGGGTTCGCGTCGAGGTAGCGCACGACGACGCGGCCCTCACCCTCGAGACGGTCGAGGGTGTCCTCGTCGGCGACGTAGCCGCCCTCACCGTTCTTGAGCACGACGGTGATCTCCTGGCCCTGGTGGTAGTCGCCGGTCCAGGCGGTGGCCGTGGACTCCACCCGGAGCCGCTGGTCGATGCAGACGAAGGTGCGGACGTCGTTGCGGATGAGGGCCCCGGGCAGCAGGTGGGCCTCGCAGAGGATCTGGAAGCCGTTGCAGATGCCGAGCACCGGCATCCCCGCCTCGGCCGCGCGGATCACCGAGCCCATGACCGGGGAGAAGCGGGAGATGGCGCCGGCGCGGAGGTAGTCCCCGTAGGAGAACCCGCCGGGCAGGATCACCGCGTCGACCCCGCAGAGGTCGTCGCTGGCGTGCCAGAGCGGGACCGGATCGGCGCCGGCGATCCGGACGGCGCGCAGGGCGTCGTGGTCGTCCAGGGATCCCGGGAAGGTGACGACGCCGACCGTGGGAGCCATCAGTCGGACGCCTGCACGGAGTCGTCGACCCGCACGTCGAAGGTCTCGATCACCGTGTTGGCCAGCAGGGTCTCCGCCGCCCGGCCGATGTCGGCCAGCTTCTCCTCGGTGAGCTCACCCTCCACCTCGAGCTCGAACCGCTTGCCCTGCCGGACGGAGATGCCCGAGAACCCGAGCCGCCCCAGCGCACCCGTCACCGCCTTGCCCTGGGGGTCCAGGATCTCCGGCTTCGGCATCACGTCGACCACCACTCGTGCCATGGGGGCGATCCTAACCGGGGCGGGCGGAACCGACCGAACCCTCCGGAGCGCCGGACGGGGCACCGGCCGGCTCGGCGACCTCCTCGGGCGCGGCGGCTTCCACGGCCGCACTCAACCGCCGGTAGGGCCGGCTGGCCAGGGCCAGGACCGTGGCCACCAGCCCGACGACCCCGGCCAGCAGGAAGACCAGGGCGATCCCCCGCTCGGCACCGGTGCCGAACCAGCTTCCGATGGCGTCGGCGGCCGCCCCGTCGGTCATCGAGGGGATGACGACGAACTGGGTCAGCGGGCCGATGAGAAAGGCGGTCAACGGCGACGCAGCCTGCTCGACGCTCTGCGCGAAGCCGAACACCCGGCCCTGCCGCTCGTAGGGCACGACCCGCTGCAGCACGGTCTGCTCGGCCGCCTCGGCGAAGGGGATGATCAGCATGTAGGCGTACATCCCGACGGCCAGCACCACCAGCGACTCCCGCAGCGGGAACAGGATGGTGGTGCTCCACAGCACGAGGTTCACGACCAGGAGCGTCTTCACCGGGTTCGGGCCCAACCCGACCTTGGCCACCAGCAGGCCACCGATGATGACCCCGGTGCTGAGTGCGCCCCACAGCAGGCCCCACACCTGGACCGCCATCAGCGAGAGCCCGTAGGCGTCGAGAAGGGCCATGAAGACCCCGCCCAGCAGGTTGTTGAAGCAGGTGAACCCGATCAGGGCCAGCAGGCCGGGGACGCTGCGGACGAGCCGGACCGTGCCGCGGAGGTCGACGCGCTTGTCGAGCACCGCCGCCTCGGACCCGGTGCCCGGGTCCAGCCCGGTGGAGGGCGTTCCGTTCCCCGCGCCGTCATCGAGCGGTCCCGGACGGTCTCCCGGGATGGTCACCCGGGACAGGTGCAGCATCGCGCCCGCCAGCACCACCAGGGCGAGCAGCAGCGCGTAGAGCATTCCGCCGGCCGCCACCAGCAGCCCGCTGATCACCGAGGTGACGAGGAAGGAGACCCCGGACGTGGTGCCCACCAGGCCGTTGGCGCGGTCCCGCACCTCGGCCGGGATCAGCAGGGTGACCAGCGTGGACAGCGCGATCATCCGCACGTTGCCGGCGATCACCCCGAGCATCAGCAGCAGCACGAAGGTCCACAGCAGCAGGCTGTCGGTGCGCCGGAAGGCCTCGGGCGGGGTCAGCAGGTAGACCGCGAGGCTGGCCGTGTAGAGCACGAGCGAGAAGGCCGCGGACGCCTGCAGGACGTTCTTCTTCGGGTGGTGGTCGACCAGGCTGCCGAGCCAGATCCCGGTCAGCGTGGTGAAGATGAGGAAGATGCCGGCGATCATGCCGGTGGCGAACACCGACCGCGTCTCCAGGAAGACCCAGAAGGTGACGGCGAACCACAGCGTGAAGTTGGTGACCGCCACCACCACGGTGTTGAGCAGGACGTGCAGGAACGTGCGGGGCGGACCGGTGCGCAGGTCCAGGCGTGGAGCGTCGGTCATGGGCTTCTCCCCCTCGTGTCGAGAACCTAGACCGGACCACCGACAGAAAACCATCGGCAACCGGTGCGGGCGTCCCTGAGGGGCGCGGGGGTCAGGCGGGAGGTAGCGGCCGACCGGTCAACCGCTCGTAGGCCTGCCGGTACTTCGCGCGGGTGGCCTCGACGACGGCGTCCGGCAGCGGGGGCGGCGCGTCACCGCCGTGCCGGTCCCAGCCGGACTCGTGCAGCAGCCAGTCGCGGACGTACTGCTTGTCGAACGACGGGAGCGGTCCACCCGGCTGCCACCCCTCGGCGTCCCAGAACCGGGAGGAGTCGGGGGTGAGGACCTCGTCCGCCAGCACGACGGTCCCGTCCGGGCGGAGCCCGAACTCGAGCTTCGTGTCGGCGAGCAGCAGCCCCCGCTCGCGGGCGACGCCCTCGGCCCGGGCGTAGACGGCGAGCGTCAGGTCGCGGAGCCGCTCGGCCAGCGGCCGGCCCACGGTGGCGGCCACGGTGGCGAAGTCCACGTTCTCGTCGTGCTCTCCCAGCTCTGCCTTGGTGGCCGGGGTGAAGATCGGCTCGGGCAGCCGCGAGCCGTCGAGGAGGCCCGCGGGCAGCGGCACGCCGCACACGGTCCTCGTGTCCTGGTACTCCAGCCAGCCCGAACCGGTGAGGTAGCCCCGGGCCACGCACTCCACGGGCACCATCTCGAGCCGTTCGCACACCACGGCGCGCCCGCGGACGGGCGCCGGGACGTCGGTGGAGAGGACGTGGTGGGGCACGAGGTCGCCCAGCTGGGCGAACCACCACTGCGAGAGCTGGGTGAGCACCCGGCCCTTGTCGGGGATCTGGCTGTCCAGCACGAAGTCGAAGGCGCTGATCCGGTCCGTCGCCACCATCAGCAGCCGGTCCTCGTCGAGCGCGTAGAGCTCGCGCACCTTGCCGGCGTGGACCAGCGGGAGGTCCAGCTGGGACTCATACACAGGGGAATCCTTCTCGAGGGTGCGGGCGCACCCATCCTGTCAGCCGATCCGGGCGAGACCGGCGCCGTCCGCGGCTCGGGGTCAGCACGGCCCAGCCCTGAACAGACCCTGGCGCCCGTCGTCGAGGGCTGGTCCGGCAGCCCCACCTGAGTCAGAGTAGGAGGCATGAATCGTATGGACCGACCGATGGGCTCGACCGCACTCGTCCGCCCGCGTTCCGACCGGATGATCGCCGGCGTCTGCTCCGGGATCGCCCGCCGCTACGGCCTCAGCAGCAACGGCGTGCGCATCGCCTTCGTGGCCAGCATGCTGCTCCCGGGGCCGCAGATCCTCATCTACCTCGCCGCGTGGATCCTGATGCCGAACGAGAGGTGAGGCCGGCCCGTCAGCCGGCCGGTCCGGTCCGGAGGTTCCGGACGTAGAGGGTCCGGACGATGTCCTCGATCGCCGGCTCCTCCAGCGTCAGGTCCAGCACCTCGGTCTGGGCGCTGACCGCGGCCAGCACCTTCGCCGCCGTGGTCTCGTCGGGCCGGAAGGCCAGCCGCTGCCGCTGCCCGGCCAGCTCGCTGCCGCGGTGCTCGGTCCCCTGCACCACCAGCTCGGGGTGCGGGCCGGGGAGGTCCACCACGAGCACCCGCTGGCCCTCCGCCGACGCCGCAGCGCCACCGTCGCCGCCAGCTCGGGCAGTGTCCCCCGTCGTAGACCAGCCGTCCGCGGTCGGACCCGGGACCAGCACTCGGCGTCCGCTCGCGCCAGAGCCGTTTCTCATGATGTCGCCCATGTCGCCTGGGTGGTGAGAGCAGCAGGGTCATCCCCGAGCGGGCCCGCTCCGCGACGAGGAACTGCCGCAACCGCTCCTTGCTGATCATGTCGAGACCGATCGTCGGCTCGTCCAGCACCAGCAGGCGGGGGCGGTGCAGCAGCGCGGCGGACCTCCCCGCGCATCCGCTCCCCCAGCGACAGCTGGCGGACCGGGGTGTCCAGCAGGCCCTCCAGCCCCAGCTCCTCGACCAGGATGCGCGGTGCGCTCCGCCGCGTCGGCGGGAGACCGGCGGTGGATGGCGGCGAGGATGCGGAACGGCGGGGTAGCGGTGGCCCAGCCCGGCGAAGTGGGCGTTGCCGTCGATCGAGCCCGACCGCCGCCAGGCGCAGTCGCCGAGCGGCTGGTCCCGGCCACGGCGGGTCCGCTGACCGAAGACCACCCCGATCTCCGCCGCCAGCCGGCGACGTGCGGGACCGGCCGTCGTCAGCCCGCGGCAGGTCCCGACGCACCGGTGGAGCCGGTCGACCTCCAGCCGTGCTCGGCGTCATGACCGAGCAGACCCGCTCGACGTAGCCGATCGGCCTTCGCCGGAGATCGCCGCGCAGCTCGTGCTGATCCTCGTCGGTCTCGGCCGGGAAGGCGCCGCGAACCCCAGGTGCGCGGCGATGGCCGCGTTGATCTGTCGGATCGGAGTGATCCTCCAGCCGTCGATCACCGACGAGGCGACTCCGGCCGCGCGCGCACCACGTCGTGTGCGTCGCAGCCATCAGGTAGGCGAAGTTGGCGAGCAGAACGCGGTCGGCAGCCGCAGCGCCACCCGGACGTGCCGCCGCCGGCGACCTCGCCGGGGCGAGGCCGAGGTCGGTGACCAGCCGTCGAGCTCGGGGTCGACGACCGTGCACGAGCGCCTCCCAGACCTGGTCGAGCTTCAGGCGACCGGACGGCGTGGTCGGGGCAGCGCCGCTGGCCGACAGCAGCTCGGCCGGGCGCGAACCCGAGGCTGACCAGGGCGGCCAGCGCGCCTGGCCAGGTCGCAGACCCCGAGCCGGCACGGCCGGCAGCAGCCGTAGTCCCGGCACTTCTCCCGGCGAGCCACGGTGCAAGGTGACGCGGAAGCTGCAGCCCGTGCGGACTCCAGGACGCCGACACCACCCGGTAGCTGCAGCGCCGCGGCCGACGCGCCGGTGACGTGCTGCAGCCACGCTGCGCCAGCAGCCGACGGGCGGCCCGGGCCAGGCCAGCACCGCCGTACCCGAGCGGCGCGCCCACCAGCCGCGCTCAGCCAGCGCGCAGCGGTCGACGGGCCCGGCAGCGCCGGCTGCGCCACCGCGGCCAGCCAGGCGAGCTGGACGCAGCACGTACGGCCTCAGACCGGGCGTACCCGAGCAGGGTCGGGCCTGGAACACGACGAACGGGTGGAGGAGCGACGCGCCAGCACGGGCGGCAGCACCGGCGTACGGCCCGAGGCGGCCCGATGACCACGATAGTAGGGCCGGCGACCTGCTGTACACGATCAGCTCCTTGCTGGCGGTCTGACGCCATCGAACCGCGCGCGGATGGCTGCCAAGACCGCGCGCGTCGCATCTGAGACGCGCGAGTCGCTCCCGGGCCCGGTCCGCGCGTAGCTCACCGCCGTGGCGCACCTCGCCGAGGAGGTGGCGACGCCAGCGGCGTCGGCCGTCGCCGTCGTGGCGCGACCGCTCGGCCCGGCGGCACCGGCCCAGATCGTCCCGTCGTGGCGCCGCTGCGCCGACCGCGGCGTCGCCAGCGCGGACCTCCGGGTGCCCTGGCGAGGCCGTCGACGCCGACAGCGCCCTGGTCCACGCGGCGCGCCGGTGCTGACCAGCCTGCTGGCCAGCCTCGCCGACGAGCCGTAGCATCATGCTCAGCGACGCCGACGGGGTGGTGTCGCTCGCTACAGCGGCGACCGTGCCATGCTCGACGCCTCGACCGGTGCAGCTGGCCCGGCTCGAACTACTCCGAGCACGCCGTCGGCACCAACGGCTTCGGCCTGGCTCTGGTGGACGACCGGCCGACGCTGGTGGCCGGGCGGACCACTACAGCGTCGACCTGTCCCGGTTCACGTGCGCCGGCTCCCCGTCCAGCCCGGCGAGCCGGCAAGCGGTAGGGGCGCTCAGCCTGACCACGTGGTCCGAGCGACATCACGACCTCCTGTGGCGCTGGCTGCGCAGACGGCGATGAACATCGAAGCCCAGCTCACCCGCAGCCAGACCGGCTCACGCGGAGACCTGACAGCTCCTCCAGGGCATCCCCGAGCGCGCGGACCGCGCTCACCCGCTAGGAGCTGGAGCGCGACGCCAGGTCAGCGCGCTGAGCCGCTCCGCAGTGGCGCCTCAGCGCCGACCTGGGCATCTCCCGGGCCACGCTGTACCGCCGCATCGGCACTACCGGATCGCCTGCCGGGCTGAGCCGTCGGCGCCGGGCTACAGCACCAGGCCCGGGCTGTACGCCGCGGCTTCGGGGTGGGCGGCGGCGACGGCGTCGACGCGGGCGGCCAGGGTGGCCACCTGCAGGCCCGCCGTCCCCGTCAGCTCCATCGGCTGGGCGAGCGCAGCGTCGAGCTCCGCGCGGCTGATCCCGCCCAGCCGCTCGTCGGCGGCGAGCCGGTCGAGCAGGTCGTTGGGCGCGCCGGACTCGCGCATGGCCAGGGCGACGGCGACGGCATGCTCCTTGATCACCTCGTGGGCGGTCTCGCGCCCGACGCCGCTGCGGACGGCGGCCATCAGCACCTTCGTGGTGGCCAGGAACGGCAGGTAGCGCTGGAGCTCGGCGTCGATGACGGCAGGGAAGGCCCCGAAGTCGTCGAGCACGGAGAGGAACGTCTCGAACAGCCCGTCGAGGGCGAAGAACGCGTCGGGCAGAGCGACCCGTCGGACCACGGAGTCGCTGACGTCTCCCTCGTTCCACTGGTCGCCGGCCAGCTCCCCGATCATCCCGACGTACCCGCGCACGACGACCGACAACCCGTTGACCCTCTCGCAGGAACGGGTGTTCATCTTGTGGGGCATGGCGCTCGACCCGACCTGACCCGGCCGGAACCCCTCGGTGACGAGCTCGGCCCCGGCCATCAGCCGGATCGACGTCGCCACGTTGGACGGTGCCGCCGCCACCTGGGCCAGGGCGGTCACGACCTCGTAGTCCAGGGACCGCGGGTAGACCTGCCCGGTGCTGACCAGCACCTGGCCGAAGCCGAGGTGGCCGGCGATCCGCTGCTCCAGCTCGGCCAGCTTCGCCTGGTCCCCGCCGAGCAGGTCGAGCATGTCCTGGCCCGTCCCCACCGGCCCCTTGATGCCACGCAGGGGGTAGCGGGCGATCAGCTCCTCCACCCGCGAGAAGGCCACCAGCAGCTCGTCGGTCGCGGTGGCGAAGCGCTTGCCGAGCGTGGTCACCTGCGCGGCGACGTTGTGGGAGCGGCCGGCGATCGGGCGGTCCGCGTACTGCGTGGCCAGTCCGGCCAGCCGGACCAGGGCCGCCACCACGCGGTCCCGGACGATCTGCAGCGAGGTGAGGACCTGCAGCTGCTCGACGTTCTCGGTCAGGTCGCGGGACGTCATGCCCTTGTGGACCTGCTCGAAGCCCGCCAGCGCGTTGAACTCCTCGATCCTGGCCTTGACGTCGTGACGGGTGATCTTCTCGCGCTCGGCGATCGCGTCGAGGTCGACCTCGGTCAGCACCCCTTCGTACGCCGCCACCACGGCGTCGAGGTCGTCGGCCCCCAGGTCGACACCCAGGTCGCGCTGGGCGGCCAGAACGGCCAGCCAGAGCCGGCGCTCGGCCACGATCTTGTTCGGGGCGGACCAGACGGCGCGCATCTGCTCCGAGGCGTAGCGGGTGGCGAGCACGTTGGTGACGACCATGGTCAGACCTGCTTCTCCGCCGCACGGGCGGCGATGTCGGTGCGGTAGAAGGAGCCCTCGAGCTCCAGGGTGGCGATCCGGGCGTACGCGGCCGCGCGCGCCCGGTCGAGGTCGGCACCGGTGCCCACGACGGCCAGCACCCGGCCGCCGCTGCTGACCACGCGGCCCTGCGCGTCGGTGGCGGTGCCGGCCTGGACCACGAGGCTGTCCTGGCGGTATCCGCCCAGCCCCGACAGGACGTCCCCGGTGCGCGGGGTGCCCGGGTAGCCGCCCGCGGCGAGCACGACCGCCACCGCGGCGCCCTCGCCCCACACCAGGTCGGGGTGCTCGTGCAGCCGGCCGGTGGCGGCGGCGTGCAGCAGGCCGCCGAGCGGGGTGCGGAGCCGGGCCAGCAGCGGCTGGGTCTCCGGGTCCCCGAAACGGGCGTTGAACTCGATGACGCGGACGCCCTGGCGGGTCAGCGCGAGTCCGGCGTAGAGCAGGCCGGCGAACGGGGTCCCGCGCCGGGCCATCTCGTCGACGGTGGGCTGCAGGACGGTCCGGGTGACCTCCTCGACCAGGCCCGGCGGCGCCCACGGCAGCGGGGTGTAGGCCCCCATCCCGCCGGTGTTGGGTCCGGTGTCGCCGTCGCCGACGCGCTTGAAGTCCTGCGCCGGCTGCAGGGCGCGGACGGTGCGGCCGTCGGTGACGGCGAACAGGCTGACCTCGGGCCCGTCGAGGTACTCCTCGACGACCACCCGACCACAGCCCGCCGCGTGGGCGAGGGCCTCGTCGCGGTCGGAGGTGACGACGACGCCCTTCCCGGCGGCGAGGCCGTCGTCCTTGACCACGTAGGGCGGCCCGAAGGCGTCGAGCGCGGCCGCGGTCTCGGCGGGGGTCACGCAGGCGAAAGCCCGGGCGGTGGGCACGCCGGCGGCGGCCATCACCTCCTTGGCGAAGGCCTTGCTGCCCTCCAGCCGGGCCGCCGCCGCGGAGGGGCCGAAGCAGGCGATGCCGGCGGCGCGGACCGTGTCGGCCACCCCGGCCACCAGCGGGGCCTCCGGGCCGATGACCACGAGGTCGACGCCCAGCCGGGTGGCGAGGGCGGCGACGGCGGCGCCGTCCAGGGCGTCGACGGGGTGGTTGGTGGCCACCTCCGCCGTCCCCGGGTTGCCCGGGGCGGCGTGCACCGTCTGGACCTGCGGGTCCCGCGCCAGCGCGAGGACCAGGGCGTGCTCACGGCCGCCTGACCCGACGACCAGGACACTGCTCGGCTCCACCACGGGCCGGAAGCCTACCGGGGACCAGCCTCAGAGCAGGTCGTGCACCAGGATGGACTGCTCGCGCGACGGGCCGACGCCGATGCCGGAGATCCGGGCGCCGCACAGCTCCTCGAGCCGGTTGACGTAGGTCTGGGTGTTCTTCGGCAGGTCGTCGAAGGAACGGCAACCGCTGATGTCCTCCTCCCAACCGTCGAGCTCCTCGTAGACCGGCACCGCGTGGTGGAAGTCCGACTGCGACATCGGCAGGGTGTCGTGGCGCACCCCGTTGACCTCGTAGCCCACGCAGACGGGGATCCGCTCCCACCCGGTCAGGATGTCGAGCTTGGTCAAGAAGATGTCGGTGAAGGCGTTGGCCCGCGCCGCGGCCTCGACCACGACGGCGTCGAACCAGCCGCAGCGCCGGGGCCGTCCCGTCGTCGTGCCGAACTCGGCGCCGTCACGGCGCAGCTTCTCCCCGTCGGCGTCGAGCAGCTCGGTGGGCATCGGCCCCTCGCCGACCCGGGTGGTGTAGGCCTTGGCGATGCCGATCACGCGGTTGATGCGGGTGGGACCGACCCCAGACCCGACGCAGGCGCCGGCCGCCACCGGGTTGGACGAGGTGACGTAGGGGTAGGTCCCGTGGTCCACGTCGAGGTGGTGGGCCTGGGCGCCCTCGAACAGCACGACCTCGTCGCGGTCCAGGGCGTCGTTGAGCACCCGCGAGGTGTCGACGATGTGGGGCGCGATCCGCTCGGCGTGGGACAGCAGGTGGTCCGCGACCTGCGTCGGGTCGAGCGCGCGGCGGTTGTAGACCTTCACCAGCAGGTGGTTCTTCTGCTCCAGGGCCGCCTCGACCTTCTGCCGCAGGATGGGCTCGTCCAGCAGGTCCTGCACCCGGATGCCGACCCGGTTGACCTTGTCGGAGTAGGCGGGACCCACACCGCGTCCGGTGGTCCCGATCCGGTTCTTGCCGAGGAACCGCTCGGTGACCTTGTCGATCACCTGGTGGTAGCTGGTGATCAGGTGGGCGTTGGCGGACACGACCAGCTTCTCCGCGTCCACGCCGCGGGCGGCCAGGCCGTCCATCTCCTCGAACAGGACGTCCAGGTCGACGACGACCCCGTTCCCGATGACCGGGATGCAGTCGGGGTTGAGGATGCCGGAGGGGAGCAGGTGCAGCGCGTAGCGCTCACCGTTCACCACCAACGTGTGGCCGGCGTTGTTGCCCCCGGAGTACCGGACGCAGTAGTCCACCCGGTCACCCAGCTGGTCCGTCGCCTTGCCCTTGCCCTCGTCGCCCCATTGCGCACCCACCACAACGATGCCCGGCATGTGATCGCCGCCCTTCCGCACGTCCCGCTGCGGGACGAAAAGAGTGAAGCCCCCGGGCGACCGCCGCGGGGACTCTTGCCACCAAACCCTACCGAAGTCCGCCGTGGCTGTCGCCCCGACGGCCAGGACCGGCCGCCCGTCTCAGCGGCGCAGGCCGGCTGAGGCGGCGGTGAGCTGGGTGAAGCCGGTCTCGGAGGAGTCCCGCAGGAACTGCGCGCAGCGCTCGTGCTCGGCGGTCTCACCGATCCGTTCGGCGGCGAGGGCCAGGGCCCACAGCGCGCGTAGGAACCCCTGGTTGGGCTCGTGCTCCCAGGGCACCGGGCCGGACCCCTTCCAGCCCGCGCGGCGGAGCGCGTCGAGCCCCCGGTGGTAGCCGGTGCGGGCGTAGGCGTAGGCGCCCAGATCGGCCTCCAGGGTGCCCACGGTCAGGGCGGCCTCGGCCAGCAGGGCCCAGCACAGGGTCGAGTCCGGGTGCGCGGCCACGGTGGCGAGGAAGTGCTCGCGGCCCTGCGCGGCCAGGTCCGCCGTCGCCGGGTCCTGGGGCAGGAGCGTGGGAGCGGGGCCGGCCCCGGAGCTGGCGAGCAGGTTGCGGTGGGTCTCGGTCACCGGCTCAATCTAGCCGGGTGCCTGCCGGGCTAGACCCAGCCGCGACGCCGGAAGGCGGCGTAGAGCACGATCACAGAGGCGACGACGGCGGCCATCACCACCCAGAACCCGGCGGCCGTCTGGTCGAGCGGAAAGGCGACGTTCATCCCCGCGAAGCTGGCGACCAGGAGCGGCGCCGCGACGACCGCCGCCCATGCGGCCACCTTCCTCACCAGCACCTGCATCGCGACATCGGCCAGGGCGAGGCTGGTGTCGAGCACCGACGACAGCAGCTCGCGCTGCGCGTCGGCCGCGGCGGCCACCCGGGCGTGCTGCTCGGCGATCATGTTCCAGCGACGGACGACGCGGGCGCCCGGTATGGCCTTGTTGCCGCCGCCCTTGGCGGCGGCGGCGGGCGGGCGGCTGTCGAGCAGGTCCTCCATCACCGTCCGCATGGGCTCGGTCAGCCGCCGCAGCTGGCCGAGGGCGGCCCGCAGGCGGAAGGCGTCCAGCTGCTCGCCCCTGCTGAGCGGACGCTCCTCGAGGAGGACCTGCGACAGGTCGCCCGCGGCGTCCTCCAGCCACTCCGCGGCGCTCTCGTAGGTGTCGACCACCGCTGCCACCAGCACCTGCAGGCCCACCTCGACCCCGCCCTCGGCCAGCAGCGCGGACTTCTGCAGCAGCAGGCGGGCCGGGTGGAAGCCCGCGACGTCGGCCACCAGGCAGATGAGCACGCGGTCGGTGGCGATGATCGAGATCGGGTGCGCGGTGAGGGTGCGCGTCGACCGGTCATGGGTGACCAGGTTGGTGACCACCAGCCGGGCGGTGCCCAGCGCCTCGAACTTCGCCCGGCGGTCGGTGGCCAGCAGGTCGGAGATGGCGAGGTCGTCCAGGTCGAGGGCCTGGGCGACGTCGCGGAGCTCGGCGGCACCGTAGTCCAGGTCGCGCGGCAGCACCCACCAGGCCGTCGCGTCCGCGTTGTGCTGGAGGACGTCACTGAGGTCCTCGCCGGTCAGGTCCTCCGCGATGAGCTTGTCCCGCGACCACACCCGGCTCAGCGGGACGGGGCCGCTCAGGGCGGTGGTGCTGCTCACGCCTGGAGCCTAGACCCGCGACGGCGCCGGACCCCGCGTCCGGCGCCGTTCTTCGTGCGGGTCGTGCTGGGGTCCCGGGAGACGCGGGGTCAGGCCTTGGCGCCCAGGGAGGTGCCCGTGCTGCGCAGGTCCTCGCAGGCGGTGAGGACGCGCTGCGCCATCCCGGCCTCGGCGGCCTTGCCCCAGGCACGCGGGTCGTAGGCCTTCTTGTTGCCCACCTCGCCGTCGACCTTGAGGACACCGTCGTAGTTGGTGAACATGTGGGCCGCGGCGGGCCGGGTGAAGGCGTACTGGGTGTCGGTGTCGATGTTCATCTTGATGACGCCGTAGTCCACCGCAGCCCGGATCTCCTCCAGGGTGGACCCGGAGCCGCCGTGGAAGACCAGGTCGAAGGGGTTGGCCTTGCCGATCTTGGCGCCGACGGCCTCCTGGATCTCCTTCAGCACCTCCGGGCGCAGCTTCACCGACCCGGGCTTGTAGACCCCGTGCACGTTGCCGAAGGTCAGGGCGGTGATGTAGCGGCCGTGCTCACCGGTGCCGAGGACCTCGACGGTGCGCAGCCCGTCCTCGACGGTGGTGTACAGCTTGTCGTTGATCTCGTGGCTGACGCCATCCTCCTCGCCGCCGACGACGCCGACCTCGATCTCGAGGATGATGCGGGCCTTGGCGGCCCGATCCAGCAGCTCGTGGGCGATCGAGAGGTTCTCCTCCACCGGCACGGCGGAGCCGTCCCACATGTGGGACTGGAACAGCGGGTTCTCACCGCGGTCGACGCGCTCCTGGGAGAGCGCGAGCAGCGGGCGGACGTAGCCGTCCAGCTTGTCCTTGGGGCAGTGGTCGGTGTGCAGCGCGATGTTGACCGGGTAGTTCTTGGCCACCTCGTGCGCGTAGGTGGCGAGGGCGACGGCGCCCGTCACCTGGTTCTTGATCGTCGGGCCCGACGCGTACTCGGCGCCGCCCGTCGAGACCTGGATGATGCCGTCGGAGCCGGCCTCCGCGAAGCCCTGCAGGCACGCGTTGAGGGTCTGGGACGAGCTGACGTTGATGGCCGGGTAGGCGAAGGAGCCCTTCTTGGCCGCGTCGATCATCTCGGCGTAGACCTCGGGAGTGGCGATGGGCATGCAGGTGCGTCCTTTCGTACGGTGCGGGCCGGCGCGGAGCGCGCGGCACGTGCGAGGGCGTCCACGGGGACGCCGGGGTCAGTCTGTCAGGGGCGCCCGGGGCAGGGAAGTCGGAGCCGCCCGGGGCCGTCAGTCCTCGAGAGCCGCGAGGTCGACGCCGTGCCGGCCCCCGGAGTAGGCCCGGGCGGTGCTGTCCAGGGTGGCCGGGTGCACGTCGAACTGCTCCAGCGGGACCGCCACCGGCGGCCCGGAGACCCGCGTGAGCTCGAACGCCGCGCCCTGGCGCCGGCGGCGGACCACGGCCAGGCCGGCCACCTCCGCCCAGGGGGTGAAGGTGCGGGCGACCTGGATGCCGGGCCGCCCGATCCGCACGGCGGTGCCGGCCCCGATCCGGCCCAGCGCCCGACGGGCCCGCAGCCACGCCACCAGGTAGCCCACCAGCCAGGCCACGGAGATGCCGAGGATGACGGCGTAGACGCCCAGGACCCCCGACCCCTGCTCACGGCCGCCCGCGAAGAAGTAGAGGCCGGCCAGGATCGCCACGGTGATGACCAGGCTGATGACCCGGCCCCACAGGCCGCGCTTGCGGCGGCGGACGCGCTCGACGAGCTGGCGGTCGTCGAAGGGCACGATCAGCTCGTCGATCCGGTCGTCGGGGTGGTGGGTGGTGGTCACGTCAGTTCTCCCGAGCCCCTCGTGGGGTGATGGCCATGTGGATCCGGTAGCGGTCGGCCCGGTACCACGACGTCGACAGCTCGATCACCCGCTCACCGGCGTAGGTGACCCGCTCCTGCACCAGCAGCGGCGCCCGCTTGGCGATCCCCAGGATGCGCGCCTGCGACGCGTCCGCGGACTCGGCGCGCACGGTCTGCTCACCGCTGGTGACCACGACCCCGTACTCGCTGGCGAAGACGTCGTAGAGCGAGCCCAGCTCGCGCTGCAGCAGGCCCGGGAACAGGACCGAGGGGTAGTGCCCCACCTCATAAGCCATGGGCGTGCCGTCGGCGGTGCGCAGCCGCTCCACCCGGACGACGGGTCGGCCGGGACGGATCCGCAGCGCGTAGGCCACCTCGTCGTCGGCCGCCTCCTCGCTCGCCGCCAGCACGACGGTGGCCGGCAGCAGGCCGCGGTCCCGCATCTCGCGCGAGAACGAGGTCAGGTGCAGGCGGGAGTCCACCTGCGGGCCGGTCACGTAGGTGCCCTTGCCGTGCACCCGCTCCAGGGCCCCGGTGTCCACGAGGTCGGCGATCGCCTGCCGGACGGTGACCCGGCTGACCCCGAGGCGGACGACGAGAGCGCGCTCGGAGGGGATCGCGTCGCCCGGGTTCAGCTCGGAGTCGATCAGCTGCTCGAGGATGCCGCGGACCTGGGCGCGCTTGGTGGTGGTGGCAGCGGCGAGCGGGCGCTCGAGCCGGTAGGGCCCGACCTCGCCTCGGCCGAACTCGTGCTGCAATGCTGCTCCTAGCCCCAAGGTTCTGCGCCGATCGTAGACCAGTCCCATACCAGCACGAGGAGTTCGGAGTGGGGATCGAGACCGGCCCAGGCACCAGCGGCGCAGATCCTGCCGCGGGAGCTGCCACCAGCCAGATGGCGCGGGAGATCGCGGAGCAACCCGAGGCGCTGGCCCGGACGCTGGCCGAGCTGCTGCCGCGACGGCCCGAGATCGCCGCGCTGGCTCGGGGCAAGCGCCGGCTGCTGCTGGTGGCGCGCGGGTCCAGTGACAACGCCGCCATCTACGCCCGCTACCTCGCCGAGGTGCACGCCGGGGTCGCCGGCGCCCTGGCCGCGCCCTCGGTGGCCACCCTCTACGCGGCCCAGCTCGACCTGTCCGACACGCTCGCCCTCTGCGTCAGCCAGTCCGGCTCCACGCAGGAGATCGTCGAGACGCTGGAGTGGGCCAAGCGCTGCGGTGCCGCCACCCTGGGCGTCACCAACGTCGCCGGCTCCCCCCTGGCCGCAGAGGCCGACATCGCGCTCATCACCCAGGCCGGGCCCGAGCTCGCGGTGCCGGCCACGAAGAGCTACACCACCCAGGTGGCTGCGCTGGCGGTGGCCGTCGACGCGCTCGCCCCCCGACGAGGCACGCTGGACGCGGCGTTCGACGCCGTGCCGGCCGAGGCCGCGCGGATGCTCGAGCCGGGCCCCGTCCTCGACGCGATGGTCGAGGTCCTGGCGGGCACCCAGGAGGTGCTGGCCAGCGGGCGCGGCCTGGCGTTCGGCACCACGCTGGAGGTGGCCCTCAAGCTCGAGGAGACGTGCCTGCGTCCGGTGCGCGGCCTCTCCTACGCCGACCTCAAGCACGGCCCCATCGCCGTCCTGGACCCGCACCTGGTGAGCCTGCTGGTCGCCGGACCCAGCGGGCCGACCCTGCCCGGGCTGGTCGAGCTGGCGAGGATCGCGCGGGCCACGGGCAGCCCCGTCCTGGGCCTCGGCGGCGACGAGACGTTCCGGGCGGCCTGCGACCTCGCCGTCGCCGGTCCCGAGCTGCCGGAGCTGCTCGCGCCGCTCGCCCTGCCGATCCCGGCCCAGCTGCTCGCGGAGCGGTTGGCCCGACGCCTGGGGCTCGACCCTGATGCCCCGCGCGGTCTGCGCAAGGTCACCCAGACCGACTGAGCCCTCAGGCCGCGGCCGCCCGCCGTGCCAGCACGCGGCGTCTCAGCGCCGCCCGGTCCTCGGCGACCCCGAGCCGGTGCAGCACGCGGAGCGCGGTCCCCTGCTCGGTGGCCAGCAGACCGAGGAGGACGTGCTCGGTGCCCAGCGTCCGGTGCCCCTCGGCGAGGGCTTCCCGCAGCGTCAGCTCCAGGGCGCTCTTCGCCTCCCGGCTGAACGGGAGGTGGCCAGCACCGCTGCGACGACCGAACAGGCCGGGCCGCTGCCGGCGCCGTCGGTCCAGCGCGCCCGGGCCGAACGTCTGCTCCGCGCGGCGGCGGACCTCGTCCAGGTCGACGCCGAGCGCGCCGAGCGCGGCTGCGTCGTCGGCGTCGAAGACCTCCTCGGTCGCGGCGACACCCTCGCCCACGGCGATGCCGAGGTCGGCCAGGACGCGGGCCGGGATGCCCTCGGCGTCGTCGAGGACCCCGGCGAGCAGGTCGGCGGCGCCGATCTCGCCGTGACCGGCCCTGTGGGCGTGGGCCTGGGCCCCGACGACAGCGGCCCGGGCGGCGGGGGTGAAGCGTTCGAACACGGGTCCTCCTCAGGTGTGCGGGGCGTGCTTCTTGTGCACGGCCTGCTTCGACACCCCGAGCGCGGCCGCGATGTCGGCCCAGGACCAGCCGTGCTGTCGCGCGTTGGCGACCTGGAGGTCCTCGAGCTGCTCGACGAGGCGGCGCAGGGCGGCGACGGCGCGGAGGCCGACGGCCGGGTCGGGACTCGTCGTGCCGTCGACGGCGTCGGGAGCAGAAACCATGTCGTCACCTTAGGTTGACGAGGGCGCGACGTCAACACATATTGACGGTCAGGGAGGAGTCCCGGTCAGGTCGAGCCGGCCCAGCGGTGCGCCCAGGCGTACATGGCGATCGCGGCCGCGGCCCCGGCGTTCAGCGAGCGGGTCGAGCCGTACTGGGTGATCGAGACCAGCGACGCGCAGGCGGCGACCATCTCCGCCGTCAGCCCGGGCCCCTCCGAGCCGAACACCAGGCACGCGCGCTCGGGCAGCTCGGCCTGCTCCAGCGGCACCGAGCCCGGCAGGTTGTCCACCCCGACGGGGGTGTAGCCGTGCGCGGCCAGCCAGGCCATCAGGTCCTGCACGTCGGGGTGGTGCTCGACGTGCAGGTAGCGGTCGGTGACCATCGCCCCGCGCCGGTTCCACCGGCGGCGGCCGACGATGTGCACGCCGGCCACGTTGAAGGCGTTGGCCGTGCGGACCATGGAGCCGATGTTGAAGTCGTGCTCCCAGTTCTGGATCGCCACCCGCAGGGGGTGGCGACGGAGGTCGAGGTCGGCGACGACGGCCTCGAGCCGCCAGTACCGGTAGCGGTCGACGACGTTGCGGTGGTCCCCGGCCGCGAGCAGCTCGGGGTCCAGGCGCGGGTCGTCCGGCCAGGGCAGGGGGTGCGGCCCGACGCCGGGGCCCGCGACGGCCGCCACCTCGTCCTCGTTCAGGTATTCCACAGCGATGGACGGTACCGTTCGCCCGGTGATCTCCCTGGTCGACGCCGTGCTCCTGACGCCGATGCTCATGCCCTCGTGGTTCGACCCGGAGGTCATCATCGACACCCTCGGGCCGTACGCGCTGTGGGGCGTGGCCTTCATCATCTTCGCCGAGTGCGGCCTGTTCGCGATCCTGCCCGGCGACTCGCTGCTCTTCACCGTCGGGCTGCTCACCGCCCGCGGGACCGTGGACTACTCCCTCGTGTTCGTCTGCGCCGTGCTCACGGTGGCCGCCGTGCTGGGCAACATCGTCGGCTACGGGCTCGGTCGCCTCGTCGGCCCGCCGCTGTTCCGGGAGCGCGGCGGCCTGATGGGCCAGCTGTTCAAGCCGTCGTACGTGGAGAAGACCCGGATCTTCCTCGACCGCTACGGCAGCCGGGCCCTGATCCTGGCCCGCTTCGTCCCCATCGTGCGCACCTTCGTGACCCTGGTGGCCGGGGTCAGCCGGATGAGCTTCCGGCACTTCATCGCCTACACCGCCATCGGTGGGGTGCTGTGGGCGGTCGGGGTCACCACGCTCGGCTACTACCTGGGCAACATCGGCTTCATCAAGAACAACATCGACGCCGTCCTGATCCTGATCGTCTTCGTCTCCGTGCTCCCGATGATCGTGGAGTTCGTGCTGGCGCACCGCCGCCACCGGACCGCGGGCACCCCGCTCGGCGAGTGACCCCTGCCCCGTCTCCGCACAAGCCGTGAACGACGTCCTCGTCCAGTCCGACTTCGTTCACGGCTTGACGCCGTGGCGGGCGGACAGTGGGGGGCTCAGGTCTGGGGCGGGGTGTAGCCACCCGGCTGCGGGGGCAGCTGGCCCTGGGCCTGCCCGGGCTGGTCGCCGCGGTAGGCGATCTCGCCGAAGCTGACGCCCGGGGCCTGCCGGACCGCGGGCTCGTTGACCTCGAAGTAGGTGGCCTTCTCGAACTTGAAGGTCCCGGCGATGAGGTTGGAGGGCACCGACTCCACCCGGGTGTTGTAGACCCGCACGTTCGCGTTGTAGAAGCGGCGGCCGGCCGCGATGCGGTCCTCGGTCTCGGCCAGCTGGCGCTGGAGCTCGAGGAAGTTCTCGTTGCTCCTGAGCTCCGGGTAGGCCTCCACGCTGACGATGAGGTTCCGGACCGCACCCGAGAGGGCCTGCTCGGCGTCGGACCGCTGCGGGCTGGGCTGGGCACCGTCGGCTTCGGCGACCGCCCGGGCCTGGCTGCGGAGCCGGGTGACGTCCTCGAGGGTGTTGCGCTCGTGGGCGGCGTAGGCCCGGACGGTCTCGACGAGGTTCGGGATCAGCTCGTAGCGGCGGTTCAGCTCGACGTCGATCTGGCGCCAGGACTCCTGGATGAGGTTCCGGGACTTGACGAAGCCGTTGTAGGACCCCATGACCAGCAACGCGATGATGACGAGGATCACCACGAGGACCACGACGACGGTGATGGCGGAGCCCATCAGATCTCCTCACGAGGGGGAACGGGCACGAGGGCCCGCGGCCGGGTGGCCGGGGGCCTCACAGTAGCGCCTGGCCGCCGCCCGCCGAGGGCCTTCGAAGAGGGGGCCAGCGGTGGCGGAGCCGGTCTCAGGCCAGGCCCAGGTCCGCGGCCGAGAGCGCCGCGCGGTACGGCAGCCCCGCCGCCTCGATCGCCTCGCGGGCACCCGTGTCGCGGTCGACCACCACCGCGACGCCGACGACCTCCGCGCCGGCCTCCCGGAGCGCCTCGACCGCGGTCATCACCGATCCACCCGTGGTGCTGGTGTCCTCCACGGCCAGCACGCGGCGGCCCTGCACCGGGGAGCCCTCGATGCGGCGCTGCAACCCGTGGGCCTTGCCCTGCTTGCGGACGACGAAGGCGTCGAGCACCCCTCCCCCGGCGGCCGTCGCGTGCAGCATGGCCAGCGCCACCGGATCCGCGCCGAGGGTCAGGCCGCCCACCGCCTCGAAGTCCCAGCCGGCCACCAGGTCGAGCATGACGCGTCCGATCAGCGGGGCGGTCGTCCCGTCCAACGTCACCCGCCGCATGTCGACGTAGTAGTCGGCGCTCCGGCCGGAGGCCAGCGTCACCTGCCCGTGGACCACGGCGAGCGCGCGCACCTGCTCGACGAGCCGGGCGCGGTCAGCAGCGAGATTGTCGGGCATGACCGGGGAGCCTAGCGGAGCGAGGCGGAGCCCCGGTCCGAGCGGGGAGGGTCAGCCCGGCTTGACGCGGGTGCTCCGGAGGTGCCCGAAGCCGACGGAACGGTCCGACGAGCGGAACAGGTCCTGGGCGGTGGTCAGGGTGATGAGCGCCCGGGTCGGCTCCCGGTCGGGCTCCCCGGGCACGGGATCGAGCACCCAGGTCGCGGCGTCGTCGACCGTCAGGTTCCGCGGGGCCACGTCCAGCACGTAGGTGTGGACCGCGGTCCGGGTCTCGATGACCACCTCGGCTCCCTGCTCCAGCTCCAGCAGCCGGCGGAAGGGCTGGCCGTGCGTGACCCGGTGACCCGTCACGGCGAAGTTGCCGACCTCTCCCGGCCGGGCGGTGCCGGGATAGTGGCCGACCCCCCGCGACAGGACGTCGAGGTCGGTGCCCTCGAGCACGGGGACCTCGTAGCCGGCCCCGAAGGCGGGGATGCGGAGCAGGGCCACGGCTCCGCCCGACGGCTCGACCGACGGCGTGCTGGCCCACCGCTGCCGCAGGTCCTGCCGCCCGGTGACGAAGGACCGCTCGGCGGCCGCGGAGGTGCCGAGGTACTGGTAGGTCCCCCAGCCGAGGCACCCCAGGCCGCCCAGCAGCAGGACCAGGCCGACGACGGTGAGCGCCTGGCGCCGCCGGCCCCCGCCTGGGCGCGCGAGCAGACGACGGGGCGTGCTCGCGCCGGGGGAGTCGCTCACCGCGCCATCCTGTCACCGGCCCGGCAGCCCCGGTGCGCTCAGGACGCGCCGGCTCCCGGGGGCGCGAAGAGCTCCAGGGCGATGCCGTCGGGGTCGCGGAACTCCAGGATGTGGCCGGCGCCGATGTCCTTGATGCCCTCGTGCGCGATCCCGGCCGCCTCCAGCGTGTCCAGGGCCGCCACCAGGTCGGCGTGCGCGTCGACGGCGAAGGCCAGGTGGTCCAGACCGGTCCGGCTCTCGTCGAAGGCGTCGTCGGCCCCCGGTCGCAGCCCCAGCAGGGAGTCCCCGAGCGCGTAGATGACGCCGCCGTAGAGGAAGTCCAGCTGGGCGCGCGTGGCCTCGTCGGCGTCGGGCGGGACCTCGAAGGCGACGGGCAGCCCGAACACCGCGTCGTAGAAGGCGCGGGAGCGGGCGATGTCGGTGACGGTGAGGCGGACGTGGGCATAGGCCCGGATCGGGATCGGCATCTGCCGATCATGCCCGCGCCCGCCGGTCACGGAAAGGCCGGCGGAGGATCAGCGGTAGGGGTCGGGGGTCAGGGTGTACTTCGTCGACAGGTACTCCGCGATGCCCTCGAGGCCGCCCTCGCGCCCGATGCCGGACTGCTTGACGCCACCGAACGGGGCTCCCGCGTTGGAGATGACGCCGACGTTGAGCCCCATCATCCCGGTCTCCAGCCGGTCGACCAGCCGCTGGCCGCGGTCGGCGTCGCGGGTGTAGGCGTAGCTGACGAGCCCGTACTCGGTGTCGTTGGCCAGCGCGACCGCCTCGTCCTCGTCGGCGAAGGTGGTGATGGAGACCACCGGACCGAAGATCTCCTGCCGCAGGATATCGCTGCCCGCCCGCACCCCGGTCATCACGGTCCCGGCGTAGAAGGTGCCCTCACGCTCGATCCGGCTGCCACCGAGAACCACCTCGGCACCCCGGTCCACCGCGTCGCCGACCAGCTGCTCGGCCTTGCGGACCGCCCGCTCGTCGATCAGCGGGCCGATCCGGACCCCCTCCTCGGTTCCCCGACCGACGCGGAGCCCGCTCACCTCCGCCGTCATCCGGGCAGTGAACTCCTCCGCCACCCGCTCGTGGACCAGGAAGCGGTTGGCGGCCGTGCAGGCCTGGCCGATGTTGCGGAACTTGGCCTGCATCGCCCCCTCGACGGCGGCGTCGAGGTCGGCGTCGTCGAAGACGAGGAACGGGGCGTTGCCACCCAGCTCCATCGACGTCCGGAGCACCCCCTCGGCCGCCTGCCGAAGTAGCTGCCGGCCGACCGCGGTGGACCCGGTGAAGCTCAGCTTGCGGAGCCGGGGGTCGGCGATCAGCGGCCCCGAGACCTCTCCGGCGGTGGAGGTGGGGACGACGTTGACGACGCCGTCGGGTAGCCCGGCCTCCCGCAGCAGCTCGGCGAAGAACAGCGTCGTCAGGGGTGTGAGCTCGGCCGGCTTGACCACGGCGGTGCAGCCGGCCGCCAGGGCGGGGGCGACCTTGCGGGTCGCCATGGCGAGCGGGAAGTTCCAGGGTGTGATCAGGTAGCAGGGCCCCACGGGGTGCTGGCTGACCGTCATCCGCCCGGTGCCCTCGGGGTTGGTCCCGATACGGCCCGTGATGCGCACGGCTTCCTCGGAGAACCAGCGCAGGAACTCCGCGCCGTAGGTGACCTCGGCCTGGGACTCCTCCAGGGGCTTGCCCATCTCCAGGGTCATCAGCAGGGCGACCTCGTCGCGTCGCTGCAGCAGCAGGTCGAAGGCCCGGCGGAGGAGATCGGACCGGGTCCGGGGAGCCGTGCGGGCCCAGGCCGGCCCCGCAGCGACGGCGGCGTCGAGGGCCGCTGCCCCGTCCTCCACCCCGCCGTCGGCGATGCTTCGCAGCACCGCGCCCGTGGCCGGGTCGAGCACGTCGAGCGTCCGGCCCGAGGTGGAGGGGCGCCAGGTGCCGCCGACGAACAGCCCGTCCGGCACCGCGTCGAGCACCGCCTGCTCGGAGATCTGTGACACGTCCGCTCCCCTCGTCGTCGGACCGATGAGCCTAGACCCCGCCCGGGCGGGGCCGGCCGGGGCCGCGGCTAGGGTGCAGGGCATGGCGTCAGCGTGGAAAGCCGAGCGGGTCCGGTCCGCCACCACCACCATCTTCGCGGAGATGTCCGCGCTCGCCCTGGAGACCGGTTCGGTCAACCTCGGCCAGGGGTTCCCCGACACCGACGGGCCCGACTGGATGCTCACCGCCGCCGAGGAGGCCATCGCGGCCGGAGTCAACCAGTACCCGCCAGGGCGCGGGATCGCCCCGCTCCGGGAGGCGGTGGTCGCGCACAGCCGCCGGCACTACGGGCTGGAGTACGACGCCGCCACCGAGGTGGTGGTCACCACGGGCGCGACCGAGGCGTTGGCCGCAGCCATGCTGGCCTTCGTCGACCCGGGCGACGAGGTCGTGGCGCTCGAGCCGTTCTACGACTCCTACGCCGCCTCGATCGACCTGGCCGGCGGCACCCGGGTCGGGGTGGGGCTGTTCGGTCCGGACTTCGGCCTGGACCACGCCGAGCTCGCGGCCGCGTTCACCCCCCGGACGAAGCTGGTGCTGGTCAACTCCCCCCACAACCCGACCGGCACGGTGCTCAGCCGGGAAGACCTCGCCGAGATCGCCCGGCTCGCGGTCGCCCACGACGTGCTGGTGGTGTGCGACGAGGTGTACGAGCACCTGGTCTTCGACGACGCCGAGCACGTCCCGCTCGCGACGTTCCCAGGGATGCGCGAGCGCACCCTGCGGATCTCCTCCTCGGGGAAGACGTTCTCGGCCACCGGGTGGAAGATCGGCTGGGCGCTGGGTCCGGCCGAGCTCGTCGCCGAGCTGACGGCGGTCAAGCAGTTCCTCACCTACGTCTCCGGCGCCCCGTTCCAGCCGGCGATCGCCCGCGCCCTCGACGAAGGGGACGCCTGGGTGGAGGCCAACCGCCAGAGCCTGCAGGGCAAGCGCGACCGGCTGGCCGAGGGGTTGCGCGGCATCGGGCTGGACCCGGTGATCCCCCGGGGGACCTACTTCATGACCACCGATGTCCGTCCCCTCGGCTACGACGACGGCGTGGCCTTCTGCCGCGACCTGCCCACCCGGGCGGGCGTCGTGGCGATCCCCCACCAGGTGTTCTACGACGACGTCGAGGCGGGCCGGCCCTACGTGCGCTGGGCGTTCTGCAAGGCCGACGCCGTGCTGGACGAGGCCGTGCGCCGGCTCGGGCAGCTCCGCGCGCGGGGGGACGCCCTGCCGCTCGGCAGGTGAGCCGTCCGGCGAGGCTGATCTGTCCTCAGGCGAGGGGCCCGCTGGGACTGTACTGGCGCCAGCGGTACCAGGCAGTCGCGGCGGGGGTCCACAGCACCAGGCAGGCCACGACGACGTACCAGGCCGCGCTGAACCACCACAGCAGGTCCTCCCGCAGCCACCAGGCCGACCAGGCGAGCGCCGCCGCCCCCACCGCGGTGTGCAGGGTGCGGGTCCAGGGCCGGCGGGACAGCAGGAGGAAGCCGGTCACGATCGACGCCAGCGGGAACAGGTACAGCGGCACGGCGAGGCCGTCGATCATCCGGTAGTTGAAGCGGTTGAGGATGTGGAACAGCGCCCCGTTGTCATTGACCTCCGCGAACGCCCCGGCGCCGACGCTGGCCGTCACCCACAGCAGGCTGAGAGCGCAGATCCACTGCAGGGAGCCCATCACGGCCAGGGTGCAGGCCAGCGCGATGACGGCCGGGCGCTGCGGCGGACCGGCCGGCCGCGGCGGCCAGGGCGCCAGCGGGGTCGGGAGCGACCGGAGGACCTCAGGCGGCACCGGTTGTTGCGCACCGGGGGCCGGGAGCTGGGGCGCCGGGGACTGGGGCGCCGGGAACTGGGGAGCCCGGTACTGGGGCGCCCCCGGAGGTGGCGGCGCGAAACCGGGGCCCGACATGGCACCCAGCCTAGGTCGTGGCCAGGGCACGATCAGCCGAAGAGCAGGTCCGCCGGGGGTGCGGGCGAGGGCGCGCCGTCCTCGTCGGTGAACGGTGCCGCCCCCGCGACCAACTGGTCCAGCCGGGCCCCGTGCAGCACGCGGTACGGGTAGGGCGCGGCGCCCGAGCGCCGCGCGATCTCCTCCACCGGAAGGACGACGTCTGCTGCGGCGAGCACGACGTTGCCGAACCGGCGCCCCTTCAGGGTCGCGGGCTCGGCGGCGAGGAGGACGTGGGCGAAGGTGCTCTGCACCCCGGCCACCACCCGACGGGCGTAGTCGAACGGGCCGCGGTCGGTGACGTTCACCACCAGAGTCCCACCCGGGTTCAGCACACGGTGCACGTCGGCGAGGAAGACGTCGGAGGTGAGCTCAGCCGGCACCTGGGCGCCATCGAAGGCGTCGAGGATGACGAGGTCGGCATAGTCCTCGCGGAGCGCGGCGAGACCGGCCCGGCCGTCGACGGCCCGGACCTTGATGCCGCTCTGCCGCGGCAGGGGCAGGTGGGCGCGGACCAGCTCGGTCAGCTCGGTGTCCGGCTCCAGGACCACCTGGGCCGAGCGCGGCCGGGTGTGGGCGAGGTAGCGGGGCAGGGTGAGCGCGGCACCGCCGACGTGGACGACGCCGAGCCGCTCCCCCGCGGGGGCGACGGACTCGACGACGTCGACGATGCGCTGCACGTAGTCGAACTCGAGCCGGGTCGGGTCGTCGAGGTCGACGTAGGACTGGTCGGTGCGGCCCACCCGGAGGGTGAAGGCGCGCGGCCTGGTCGGATCGGGCACCAGCACGGTCTGGCGCTCGCCGGTGCGCAGGACCAGCTCCCCCGCTCTCACCACCCGGGCAGCATCCCGGCAGCCGGAGCCCGCGGGTCCTCGCCGGGGGTCGAGACGGTGCTCAGCGGGGACTCCTGGGACTTCGGGGCGAGCGAGAGCTGCGGCACGCGCGCGGGTGGTCGGCCCCAGGAGCCTAACCGCGGGGGCCGGACGCGGACAGCCCCGGACCCAGCGGTCCGGGGCGGCCACGGCGGTCGGGATCTCCGTCAGACGGTCAGCGGTTGGGCCTCGACCACGGTGAGGCCGTCGCTGCCAGCGTCCACGTCGAAGGTGATGGTGTCCCCTTCGAGCACCTCGCCGGCCAGCACCCGTCGGGCGAGCTGGTCCTCGATGCTGGACTGGATCAGCCGGCGGAGCGGCCGGGCGCCGTAGACCGGGTCGAACCCGGTGAGCGCCAGCCAGTCCTTGGCGGCCTGGGTGGCCTGGACGGTGATCCGCCGTTCCGTGAGCCGGGCGTTGAGCCGACCCAGGTTGATCTCTACGATGCGGGCCAGCTCCTCGGTGCCCAGGGCGTCGAAGAGCACGATCTCGTCGAGCCGGTTGAGGAACTCCGGCTTGAAGGCTCCCCGGACGACCCCCATGACCGCGTCCCGCTTCATCTTCTCGTCCAGGCTCTGGTTCGCGAGGAACTGCGAGCCGAGGTTCGAGGTCAGGATCATGATGACGTTCCGGAAGTCGACGGTGCGGCCCTGCCCGTCGGTGAGCCGGCCGTCGTCCAGCACCTGCAGCAGGATGTCGAACACCTCGCTGTGGGCCTTCTCGACCTCGTCCAGCAGCACCACCGCGTACGGGCGGCGCCGGACGGCCTCGGTGAGCTGACCACCCTCCTCGTACCCCACGTACCCGGGGGGCGCACCGACCAGGCGGGACACCGAGTGCTTCTCGGAGTACTCGCTCATGTCGATGCGGATCATCGCGTGCTCGTCATCGAAGAGGAACTCCGCGAGCGACTTGGCCAGTTCGGTCTTGCCGACCCCGGTCGGGCCGAGGAAGAGAAAGGAACCGGTCGGCCGGTTCGGGTCGGAGATGCCGGCCCGCGAGCGCCGGACGGCGTCGGACACCGCGCGCACCGCAGCGCGTTGGCCGATGAGCCGCTGACCGATCCGGTCCTCCATGGTCAGCAGCTTCTCCGTCTCCCCCTGCAGCAGCCGGCCGGTGGGGATCCCGGTCCAGTTGGCCACCACCTCGGCGATGTCGGTCGGCCCCACCTGCTCGCTGACCATCGGCGGCAGCTGGCTCTCGGCGCCGTCGGCGGCGTCCAGTTCCTTCTCCAGCGCGGGGATCTCGCCGTAGCTGATCTCGCTCGCGCGGACCAGGTCACCGTCGCGGAGGTAGCGCTCGGCCTGGCTGCGCAGCTCGTCGATCTGCTTCTTGAGGTCGCCGACCCGGTTCAGGCCCTGCTTCTCCGCCTCCCACCGGGCCTCCAGCCCGCGCAGCTCCTCCATGGTGTTGGCGAGCTCCTCGTCGAGCCGCTGCAGCCGCTCGCGGCTCCCGGCGTCGGACTCCTTGTCCAGGGCGAAGCGCTGCATCTGCATCCGCTCGACGCTGCGGCGCAGCACGTCGATCTCCTCGGGCGAGGAGTCGATCTCCATCCGGAGCCGCGACGCCGCCTCGTCGACGAGGTCGATGGCCTTGTCCGGCAGCTGGCGGGACGGGATGTAGCGGTTGGAGAGGCTGGCCGCCGCAACGAGGGCCCCGTCGGTGATGGCCACCTTGTGGTGGGCCTCGTAGCGCTCGCGCAGCCCGCGGAGGATGGCGATGGTGTCCTCGACGCTGGGCTCGCCGACATAGACCTGCTGGAAGCGGCGTTCCAGGGCGGGGTCCTTCTCGATGCGCTCGCGGTACTCGTCGAGCGTGGTGGCCCCGATCATCCGGAGCTCACCGCGGGCCAGCATCGGCTTGAGCATGTTGCCGGCGTCCATCGAGGAGTCGCCGGAGGCGCCCGCCCCGACGACGGTGTGCAGCTCGTCGATGAAGGTGATGACCTGGCCCTCAGCGTCGCGGATCTCGGTCAGCACCGCCTTGAGCCGCTCCTCGAACTCGCCGCGGTACTTGGCGCCGGCGACCATCGACGGCAGGTCGAGCGAGACCAGGCGACGGCCCTTGAGGGAGTCGGGGACGTCGCCGGCGACGAGGCGCTGGGCGAGCCCCTCGACGACGGCGGTCTTGCCGACGCCGGGCTCCCCGATCAGCACCGGGTTGTTCTTGGTGCGGCGCGCCAGCACCTGCACGACCCGGCGGATCTCGGTGTCACGACCGATGACCGGGTCGAGCTTGCCCTCCCGGGCCTGGGCGGTCAGGTCGACCCCGTACTGGTCGAGGGCGGAGGAGGTGCCCTCGGACTCGGCGCTGGTGACCCGCTTGCTGCCGCGGATCTCGTTGAAGGCCTGGGTGAGCGCGCGCGGGTCGACCTTCAGGTCGAGGAGCGCCTTCTTGACGTCGGAGTCGACGGCGGCGAGCGAGATCATCAGGTGCTCGGTCGCCACGAACTGGTCGCCCAGCTGCGAGGCCCGGTTCTCGGCGTCAGCCAGGACGCGGGCGAAGGCTCCGGAGAGCTGGGGCTGGGCGACGGACGATCCGGCCGCCTTGGGCAGCTTGGCGATGGCGCCCTGCGCGGCGGCGTCGACGACGGCGGGGTCGGCCCCGACGGCGCTGATCAGCGGGGCGACGGTGTTGCCCGGCACTAGCAGCAGCGCGTGCAGCAGGTGCGAGGGCTCGACGTTGGGGTTGCCCGTGGTGAGGGCGTTCCGCAACGCCGTGGAGACGGCGTCACGGCTCTTGGTGGTGAGCTTGTTCGTGTCCATGTGCGCGGTCCTTCGTGGTCGAGCTGGGTGGGCGTCCAGTACGGGACATCCTTGAGTCCATCTGACTCAACTTCGTACCGGGGGACAGTATTCCAGGTTGAGCGCTCCCGGCTCAACCCTGGACCGACTCGAGTTCTCGTCCGCGCCTCCGCTCGACCCCCCTCCGACGGCACCTCAGGTCAGCGGGATCACGACGCAGCGGCCGTCGACGTCCTCGGTGGCGAGGTGGACCGGCCAGCGCGGGGCGAGGCCCGCGAGGGCCCGGCCCCACTCCCGGTCCTCCGCCCGGACGGCGGGCGGTCCCGGTCGCGACAGGAGCAGGACCGGCGTCCCGTAGCCGTCGAGGTGGTCGAAGAACTGACCGAAGGAGTCGATGTCGGCCGCTGACGGCACCTCGGGCACATCGTCGACCGGGACGACGGTGGGCAACGGCCGCCCCTCGTCGTCCAGCAGGACCAGCCAGAGGGTGCGACGGCCGAAACCGCCGTCCCCCATCAGGGCGGCCCAGAAGCGGACAAGGTCCGGAACCGAGAGGATCGGCTCGGTCAGGGCGGGCGTGCTCGGTGTCGTCATGGCACAACGCTGCCGCGTCCGCCGACGCCCTCACCGGTTGTGCACAGGGTCGTCGGCGCGCTTGGGGCCGAGGGCAAGGATGGAGACCGACCACCACCGAGGGAGCACCCGTGAAGGCCATCTGGAACGACACCGTCATCGCCGAGTCTGACGACACCGTGGTGGTGGAGGGCAACCACTACTTCCCGCTCGACGCCGCCGCCCCGGGGGTGCTGACGCCGACGAGCACCCACACCGTCTGCCCGTGGAAGGGCACGGCCAGCTACTTCACCGTGCAGGTGGGCGACGACAGCAACGTCGACGCGGCCTGGACCTACCCCGAGCCCAAGCCCGACGCCGCCCACATCCAGGGCCGCGTGGCGTTCTGGAAGGGCGTCCGCGTCGTCGGCTGAGCGCCGCTCCGGGCTGATCCCGGCGCGGCGCCTGCGCCGGGGCTCAGCGCCAGCCGAGCTCCGGCGCGACGTGCTCGAGCACCGACTGCAGCAGGTGGGCGTTGTAGTCCACCCCCAGCTGGTTGGGAACGGTGAGGAGCAGCGTGTCGGCCGCAGCGACGGCCTCGTCCTGCGCCAGCTCGCGGACCAGCTGGTCCGGCTCCCCCGCGTAGGTCTTGCCGAATCGCGCCCGGCCACCGTCGAGGAAACCCACCTGGTCCTGGCTCGTGGACTCCCGCCCGAAATAGACCCGGTCCAGGTCGTCGACCAGCGGCAGGATGCTCCGACTGACCGACACCCGCGGGGTGCGGTCGTGGCCGGCGTCGGCCCACGCCTTGCGGTAGCGCTCGATCTGCTCGGCCTGCAGCTCGGAGAAGGGGACGCCCGTGTCCTCGCTGAGCAGGGTTGAGCTCATCAGGTTCATCCCCTGCCGGGCGGTCCACTCGGCGGTGGCCCGCGTTCCCGCGCCCCACCAGATCCGGTCGCGCAGCCCGGGGGCGTGCGGCTCCAACGGGAGCAGGCCCGGCGGGTTCGGGAACATCGGGCGCGGGTTCGGCTCCGCGAAGCCGTGGCCCTCCAGCACCTCCAGCAGGACAGCGGTGTGCTGGCGCGCCATCTCGGCCGCGTCGCTGCCCTCGGCGGGCACGTGCCCGAAGTAGCGGAAGCCGTCGACCACCTGCTCGGGCGATCCCCGGCTCACGCCCAGCTGCAGCCTCCCGCGGGCGATGAGGTCAGCCGCCGCAGCGTTCTCGGCCATCAGCAGCGGGTTCTCGTAGCGCATGTCGATCACGCCCGTGCCGATCTCGATCCGGCTGGTGCGGGCGCCCACGGCGGCCAGCAGCGGGAAGGGCGACGCCAGTTGGCGTGCGAAGTGGTGCACCCGGAAGTAGGCGCCGTCGACGCCGAGCTCCTCCGCCGCGACCGCCAGCTCGATGGACTGGTGCAGCACCTCCGACGCGGAGCGGGTGCCCGAGTGCGGCGAGGGGTTCCAGTGCCCGAACGAGAGGAAGCCGATGTTCTTCATGTCGGCTCCAACGTGATTGAAGCATCAATCATTCCTGGCCGCTCCCGTCGCGGGCCGACTTCGCCCGAGGTCAGGGACCACTCTCGCGTGCTCCGCGTCGGCGGCGTTTGCCGGCGTGCATGGCAGCGACGCGGGCGACGGGGATCTCGTGGCCCTCGGCGACGAGGTCCGCGGGCAGCTCCTGTGGCTCGGGCAGGAGCTCGCGCCACAGGTCACGGCCGTCGAGCAGGGAGGCGGCGTTGCGGACGGTGAAGTCGGCGGGGGCAATGCCGTCGAGATCGTCCCAGGGGACGGGGAAGGACACGGGCAGCCCGGGACGTGCGCGTGGGCTGTAGGCAGCCACGACCGTGGCGCCGCCGGAGCGCGTGGAGTCCAGGAACACCTTCCCCTCACGCTCGTCCTTGACGTAGGCCGTCGTCGCGAGAGCCGGGTCCGCCCGCTCACCCCGGGCAGCGAGCGCGCGGCTCGCGGCCGCGGCGTCCCAGACCGGCGCGCCGGCGAGGGGCACGAAGACGTGCAGACCCTTGGCCCCGCTGGTCTTGACCGCACCGGTCAGGCCGACCTCGGCCAGCGTGGCGCGGACGAGGTGCGCGGCCGCGACGACCTGGCCGAAGCTCGAGCCCTCGGGCGGGTCCAGGTCCATGACGAGGAAGTCGACGTGCTCGGGGTCGGCGAGGCGCACGAGCGGGACGTGGAGCTCGACGGCCCGCTGGTTGGCGAACCAGACCAGTCCCCGCCGGTCCTCGACGACCGCGTACGAGACCTCCCGCTTGGACGCCTCGGCCCACGTGGTGGTGCGCCGGATCCACTCCGGTGCGTACCGCGGCACGTTCTTCTGCATGAAGGGTGCCGAGCCGGGCCTGACCCGCACGACCGAGAGCGGGCGGTCGGCCAACCCGTCCAGGACCTGCGCCGAGAGCGCATCGAGGTGGTCGACCAGGTGGCGCTTGGTGACCCCGGCGCCGTCGAACAGCTCGTCGTCGAGGTGACTGAGAGCCACGCCCTCGCGCTCCTCGCCCCCGGCAGTCACAGCAGGATCATCGCCTGCACGAACCCACCGGTCCGGAGCGGCACGGTCCGGGGTTGCCGACGCCGGCTCAACGGGAGGTGATGGCGCGCGGGGTCGGCCGCCGACGGGCGGCGCCGCCCAGGTGCACGTCGCCGGTCGGGTCGGCGGTGAAGACGCGGTTGCCGGCCTGGGCGGCGCGGGCCAGGGCGACCAGCTCGTCGAGCTGGGCGACCTGGGCCCTGAGCGCGTCGATCTCGTCCTGCATCGCGAGGATCCGACGGATCCCCTCGAGGTTGACGCCGTCGTCCTGGCTGAGTCGCTGGATGAGCCGGAGCTGCGCGATGTTGCGCGCGGAGTAGCGCCGGCCCCGTTTGGCGGTCCGGCGCGGCTGCACCAGCCCGATGCGGTCATAGGTCCGCAGCGTCTGCGGATGCATGCCGGCCAGCTGGGCCGCGACCGAGATCACGAACACCGGAGCGTCGTGGTCGATCCGCTGCGGGAGTCCTGCTGCCACCTGCTCACCCCTTCCCATCCGACGGCCCTCAGCCGAAGAGCCTGGCCCGCGGGTTGGACGACCCGACGGCCGCGCCGTAGCTGGAGAGGGCCTCCCTGGCCTCGGCGCTGAGCGTCTCCGGCACCGCCACCTCCACGGTGACCAGCAGGTCGCCCCTGGTCCCGTCGCGCTTGCCGACGCCCTTGCCGCGCACCCGGAAGGTGCGCCCGTTGGGCGTCCCGGCCGGCACCCGCAGCGTCACGGGGGCACCGCCCAGCGTCGGCACCTCGATCTCGGCGCCGAGCGCGGCCTCGTTGAAGGTCACCGGGGCGGTCAGGGTGAGGTTGTCACCCTTGCGGCCGAAGACCGGGTGCGGGCGGACGTGGACGACGACGTACAGGTCGCCCGCGGCCCCGCCGTTCTCCCCGGCCCCGCCCTTGCCCTTGAGCCGGATCCGCTGGCCGTCGGTGACGCCCGCGGGGATCCGGACCTGCATGGTGCGGGTGGACTTGCCCCGGCCGGAGCCGTGGCAGACCGGGCAGGGGTCGTCGACCACCATGCCGCGGCCGCGGCAGTCCCGGCACGGTTCGGTCACCGCGAACACCCCGCCGGAGGTCGAGGTCTGCATGCCGCTGCCCTCGCAGGTGGGGCAGACCTTGGGAACGGTGCCGGCCTTCGCGCCGGTGCCGTGGCACTGCCCACAGGCCGCGTCGGACACCATCTGCATGCCGACGGTGACGCCCTCGATCGCCTGGACGAAGTCGACGGTCACCTCGCCCTCGACGTCGCTGCCGCGTCGCGGCCCGCGGCTGGTGGAGGTGCGGGTCGCTGTTCGGGCACCCCCGGCGCCGTTGAACAGGCCTCCGAAGATGTCGGAGAACCCGGAGTCACCCGCCTGCCGGAAGAGGTCGTCGACCGACGGGCCGCCGCCGGACCCGCCACCCCCGCTGCGGGGGAAGCGGAAGCCGCCACCGCCGAAGAGCCGCCGGGCCTCGTCGTACTCCTTGCGCTTGCTCTCGCTCGACAAGACGTCGTTGGCCTCGGAGACCTCCTTGAAGCGCCGCTCCGCTTCGGGGTTGCCGGGGTTCTGGTCCGGGTGGTTCTGCCGGGCCAGCTGGCGGTACGCCTTCTTGATGTCCTCGGGCTTGGCGTCCTTCGCCACCCCCAGGACCTTGTAGAAGTCCTTCTCGATCCAGTCCTTCGTGCTCATGAACGCCTCCCCTCGATGGTTCTCAGTCCCGGCGCATCGCGCCGGCCCTGGCCGGTCAGCCGGTCACTGCTCCGCATCGGCGGCAGGAGCGCCTGCGCCGAGATCGGTTGCCTGCTCCGACGCCGGGGCCGCCGATCCCTCGACCGGCTCCCCGACCGCCACGCGGGCCGGCCGCAGGACGCGGTCGCCGATCCGGTAGCCGGGCTGCAGGATCTCCACACAGGTCGGTCCGTCCACGCCCTCGGCGGGAACCTGCATGAGCGCGTCGTGCACGTGCGGGTCGAAGGGGTCACCCTTCACCCCGAAACTCTCCAACCCGTGCTTGGCGGTGATCCGCTCGACCTGCTCGCCGACGGCCTTGAAGGCCCCGTTGAGCTCGTCGTGCTCGCGCGCCGACCGGACGTCGTCGAGGACGGGTAGCAGGTCCTTGACGAACCCCTCCAGCGCCACCCTCCGGGTCAGGTCGCGGTCGCGGTCCACCCGGCGCTTGTAGTTGACGTACTCGGCCTGCAGCCGCTGCAGGTCCGCGGTGCGTTCGGCCAGGGCCGTCTGCAGCTGCTGCACCTGCTCGTCATCCTCGGCGGTGACGGTCGCGCTCGCCTCGGTCCCGGACTCGGCGGGGGCCCCTGGCCCGGGGGCCGCAGCGGACTGCGGCTCCCGGACCTGGAAGGTCTCCGGGTCGATACGGCGCCGGTCGCGCACGGTCGGGCCCTGCTGGCCGTCCTCGTGCTGCTCGTCGTGGTTGCTCATCGGCCGTTCGCTCACTTGGACTCGCTCGCGGCCTGGTCGTCGTCCACGATCTCGGCGTCGACGACGTCGTCGTCAGCGCTGGTCGAGCCGCTCGCCCCGTCGGACCCGGCGTTGTCGCTCGGCTCGCCGGCCTCGGTCGGCGCCTGCTGAGCGGCGGCCGCGGCGTACATCGCCTGACCCAGCGCGGCGCTGGTGGTGTTGAGCTTCTCCACCGCAGCCTTGACGGCGTCGTCATCGGTGCCCTCGAGCGCGGCCTTGACCTCGCTCACCGCCTCCTCGACCGGGGCCTTCACGTCGTCGGTGATCTTGTCGGCGTTCTCGCTGATCAGCTTCTCGGTGCGGAAGACCAGGTTGTCCGCCTCGTTGCGCAGCTCGACGGCCTCGCGACGCTTGCGGTCCTCCTCGGCGTTGGCCTCGGCCTCCTGGACCATCCGGTTGATGTCCTCCTTGCCCAGCGCGGAGCCGCCGGTCACCGTCATCGACTGCTCCTTGCCGGTGGCGATGTCCTTGGCGTGCACGTGGACGATGCCGTTGGCGTCGATGTCGAAGGCGACCTCGATCTGCGGGACGCCGCGCGGAGCCGGCGGCAGGCCGGTCAGCTCGAAGTTCCCGAGCGACTTGTTGTCCCGGGCGAAGTCACGCTCGCCCTGGTAGACCTGGATCATCACCGACGGCTGGTTGTCGTCGGCGGTGGTGAACACCTCGGAGCGCTTGGTGGGGATCGTCGTGTTGCGTTCGATGATCTTGGTCATCACCCCGCCCTTGGTCTCGATGCCGAGGCTCAGCGGCGTGACGTCGAGCAGCAGGACGTCCTTGACCTCACCCTTCAGGACACCGGCCTGCAGGCTGGCCCCCAGGGCCACGACCTCGTCGGGGTTGACGCCCTTGTTGGGCTCCTTGCCACCGGTCAGCTCCTTGACGAGCTCGACGACGGCGGGCATCCGGGTGGAGCCACCGACCAGGATGACGTGGTCGATCTGACCGACGGAGATCTTGGCGTCGGACACGACGGCGTTGAACGGGGTGCGGCAGCGGTCGAGCAGGTCGGAGGTCAGCCGCTGGAACTCCGAGCGGGTGAGCCGCTCCTCCAGGTGCAGCGGGCCTGACTCCCCGAGGGTGATGTAGGGCAGGTTGATGGAGGTCTCGCTGGCCGAGCTCAGCTCGATCTTCGCCTTCTCGGCGGACTCCTGCAGGCGCTGGCGGGCGATCTTGTCCTTGGACAGGTCGGTGCCGAACTTGCTCTTGAACTGCTTGACCAGCCAGTCGACGATCCGGGCATCCCAGTCGTCGCCACCGAGGCGGTTGTCGCCCTTGGTGGCCTTGACCTCGAAGACGCCGTCGCCGATCTCCAGCAGGGACACGTCGAAGGTGCCACCACCGAGGTCGAAGACGAGGATGGTCTGGTCCGAGCCGCCCTTGTCCAGTCCGTAGGCCAGCGCCGCAGCGGTCGGCTCGTTGATGATCCGGTCGACGGTCAGGCCGGCGATCTCCCCGGCCTCCTTGGTGGCCTGGCGCTCGGCGTCGGAGAAGTACGCCGGGACCGTGATCACCGCGTGGGTGACCTGCTCACCCAGGTAGGCCTCGGCGTCCCGCTTCAGCTTCTGCAGCACGAAGGCGCTGATCTGCTGGGGGCGGTAGTCCTTGTCGTCGATCTTGACCTTCCAGTCCGTGCCCATGTGGCGCTTGACGGAGCGGATGGTCCGGTCGACGTTGGTGACGGCCTGGCGCTTGGCGACCTCGCCGACCAGGACCTCGCCACCCTTGGCGAACGCGACGACCGAGGGCGTCGTGCGTGCGCCCTCGGCGTTGGGGATGACGGTGGGCTCTCCACCCTCGAGCACGGCGACAACCGAGTTGGTCGTCCCGAGGTCGATGCCGACTGCACGAGCCATGGTGTGTTCCTCCAAGAAGTTCGATGTCTTGCTTGAGCCTGCTGCGCTCAACTGTAGCCCTTGAGCGGATTGCACTCAACTTGCCCGGGATGTGATCCGTGGCAGAGGTTCTGCCTTGAGTGTGAGGGGCTCAACCTTTGCCGCCCGCGCCGTATTCCCGGGTGCGCAGGTCCCGCCGCCTGATCCCGGCGCCCTCCGGAACGACGCCAGCTGCACAGCCAACCCACAGGATGCCCACAGTCGCGCCTTCCCAGGAGGTGCGAGATTGGCTCCATGACCCGGATCGACGCCGCCGCTTCCCCGCTGACCCGCCCTGACGGCACCCCCATCCGGGTGCTGGCTGTGGACGACGAGCCGAGCCTGACCGAGCTGCTCTCGATGGCCATGCGCTACGAGGGCTGGCAGGTGTCGACGGCGGCCTCGGGCACCGCCGCGGTCAAGGCGGCCCGGGAGACCCGCCCCGACGCCATCGTGCTGGACATGATGCTCCCCGACTTCGACGGACTCGAGGTGATGCGTCGTATCCGGGCGGAGGATCCCGACGTCCCGGTGATCTTCCTGACCGCCAAGGACGCGGTCGCCGACCGCATCGGAGGCCTCACCGCCGGCGGCGACGACTACGTCACCAAGCCCTTCAGCCTGGAGGAGGTGATCGCCCGGCTCCGCGCCCTGCTGCGCCGCAGCGGCGCCACCTCCACCCGGAGCGGTTCGACGCTCGTGGTCGGTGACCTCACCCTCGACGAGGACAGCCATGAGGTGACCCGAGGCGGCGTGGACATCCAGCTCACCGCGACGGAGTTCGAGCTGCTCCGCTACCTGATGCGCAACCCGCGCCGAGTGCTCAGCAAGGCGCAGATCCTCGACCGGGTCTGGAACTACGACTTCGGCGGCCAGGCCAACGTCGTCGAGCTCTACATCTCCTACCTGCGGAAGAAGATCGACGTCGACCGTCCGCCGATGATCCACACGATGCGGGGCGCGGGGTACGTGCTGCGCCCGGCGGCGTGAACACGAGCTCCGTCCCGGCTCCGGCCGGCCCCGGCGCCCTGGAGCCGCCCGGCCGGCCGCTGGCCCCGCTGGGCCGAGGCACTCTGGGCCGCCAGCTGGTCATCCGCGTCACCGCCCTGGTCGCACTCGCGGCCGTGCTCCTCAGTCTGGCCACTGCCCTCGCCACCCGGCAGCTGCTCCTGCAGCAGATCGACCGGCAGGTCAACGCCGTGGTGGCCGGGCAGCGCGACGGGCCCCAGTTCGGCCGGCCCGGTCGACGAGGCGACATCGTCCAGGTCGGCAACCCGCAGAACACGATCCTCGCGGCCTTCCTCGCCGACGGCACCCTCGTCGACAGCGGCATCCTGCTCCGGGGAGCCGGAAACCCGCCTCCGCTGGGCGACGCCGCTGCCGCCAGCCTGGCCGCGATCCCGGTCACCGGTCAGAAGCGCACGGTGGAGGTCGAGGGCCTCGGTCGCTACCGCGTCGCCAGCTACGTGCTCCCCTACACCGTGGGCGCCTCCGTCGAGGTCCAGCAGGGCCGGGTCGTCGTCGGGGTGCCCCTGCGGGACGTGGACCGCCTCCTCGCCCAGGTCGCGGTTCTCGAGGCCCTGCTGAGCCTGCTGGCCGTCGGCGGCGCAGCGGTCGCCGCGCGCACCGTCGTGCTGCGCAGCCTGCGCCCGCTCCACCGCGTGGCGGCGACGGCGCAGCAGGTCTCCCAGCTGCCGCTGGACCGGGGCGAGGTCGCCCTCGCCGTCCGGGTCCCGTCCGTCGACGCGGACCCGGCTTCGGAGGTGGGCCGGGTCGGGCAGGCGCTCAACCATCTGCTCAACAACGTCGAGGACGCCCTCGCCGCCCGCCAGGCCAGCGAGACCCGGGTCCGCCGGTTCGTCGCCGACGCCTCGCACGAGCTGCGCAACCCGCTGGCCGCCATCCGGGGCTACGCCGAGCTGACCCGCCGCAGCCGTGACGAGGTGCCCGCGGACGCCGCCTTCGCCATGTCCCGGGTCGAGTCCGAGGCGGAGCGCATGTCGCGTCTGGTCGAGGACCTGCTGCTGCTGGCCCGCCTCGACTCTGGACCGGCCATCGAGGTGTCCCCCGTCGACCTCACCGAGCTGGTGATCAACGCGGTCAGCGACGCGCGCGCCGCCGGTCCCGACCACTCCTGGCAGCTGAACCTGCCCACCGAGCCCGTGCAGGCTCTCGGCGACCGGCACCGGCTGCACCAGGTCGTGGTGAACCTGCTGGCCAACGCCCGCACCCACACCCCACCAGGAACCCGCGTGGACACCGGGCTGCAGGTGCTCCAGGGTCGGGCGGTCGTCACCGTGACCGACGACGGCCCGGGCATCCCCGAGGAGGTGCGGCACCAGGTCTTCGAGCGGTTCACCCGCGCCGACACCAGCCGGGTGCGCGCCGTCGACGGGGCAGCCGGCACCAGCACCGGTCTGGGTCTGGCCATCGTCGCCGCCGTCGTGGAGGCCCACCACGGTCAGGTCACCATGTCCAGTCGTCCGGGTCGGACCACCTTCACCGTCTCGTTGCCGCTGGCGATGCCACCCCCCGGGCTCCCGCCTTCCCCTCCCGCCGAGGCGTCCGGCGGGCGGTCCCCCTTCGCCCCACCCGTCACGCCCTGACGGGCGCCTCCTCCCGCGGGTCCAGGGCCGTGGCCCCGCCCGGTCCGGGCGCGAACTGGGTCCGGTACAGCTCGGCGTACCGGCCGTCGGCGGCCAGCAGCTCGCCGTGCCGTCCCCGCTCGATGATCCGGCCGCCCTCGAGCACCAGGATCAGGTCGGCCGAGCGCACCGTGGACAGCCGATGGGCGATGACCAAGGCCGTCCGCCCTTGGAGCGCCTCGCCGAGAGCGGCAGTGACCGCCGCCTCGGAGGTGGAGTCCAGCGATGCGGTCGCCTCGTCCATGATGACCACCCGTGGGTGAGCCAGCAGCAGCCGGGCGATGGTCAGCCGCTGGCGCTCCCCGCCCGAGAGGCGGTAGCCGCGCTCGCCCACCACGGTGTCGAGGCCGGCGGGCAGCTCGGCCACCAGGGTGTCGAGGCGGGAACGGCGCAGCGCCGCCCACAGCTCCTCCTCGGTCGCGTCGGCGTTGGCCAGCAGCAAGTTGCCCCGGATCGAGTCGTGGAACAGGTGCCCGTCCTGGGTCACCATGCCGAGGGCCTCGCGCAGCCCGACGAAGCTGAGGTCACGGACATCGACCCCACCGATGCGCACCGCGCCGCCGTCCACGTCGTAGAGCCGCGCCAGCAGCTGGGCGATGGTCGACTTCCCGGCGCCCGAGGAGCCCACCAGGGCCACCATCTGACCGGGCTCGGCGCGGAAGCTGACGTCGTGCAGCACCGGCACACCGCCACGGTTGTCGAGGACGGCCACCTCCTCCAGCGAGGCCAGCGAGACCTTGTCGGCGGTGGGGTAGGCGAAGTCCACGTGGTCGAACTCGATCCCCACGGGGCCGGGAGGCACCACGGTCGCGCCCGGGCGCTCGGTGATCAGCGCCGGCAGGTCGAGGATCTCGAACACCCGCTCGAAGCTGACCAGCGCGCTCATCACCTCGACCCGTGCTCCGGCCAGGGAGGTGAGGGGGGCGTAGAGACGGGTGAGCAGGAGGGCCATCGTCACCACCGAGCCGGCCTCCAGGGTGCCGCGCAGGGCGAACCAGCCGCCCAGTCCGTAGACCAGCGCGAGCGCCAGCGCGGAGACCAGGGTCAGGGCGGTGACGAAGACCATCTGCAGGTAGGCCGAGCTGACCCCGATGTCCCGCACCCGGGTGGCCCGGACGCCGAACTCCGCCGACTCCCGGTCGGGCCGGCTGAACAGCTTGACCAGGGTGGCGCCGGGGGCGGAGAACCGTTCGGTCATCTGGGTGCTCATGGTCGAGTTGTGGTTGGCCGCCTCGAGCCGCATCTGGGCGAGCCTCCGGCCCATCCGACGGGCGGGCAGCACGAAGACCGGCAGCAGCAGCAGGGCCAGCACGGTGATCTGCCAGGAGGTGGCGAGCATGACGACCAGGGCCAGGACGACGGCGACGAAGTTGCCGACCACGCCGGACAGCGTGTCGGAGAAGGCGCGCTGGGCGCCGATGACGTCGTTGTTCAGCCGGCTGACCAGGGCGCCGGTCCGCGTCCGGGTGAAGAAGGCGATGGGCATGGTCTGCACGTGGTCGAACACCGCTCGGCGCAGGTCGAGGATGAGCGTCTCGCCGATACGGGCCGACAGCCAGCGCGATACGAGGCCGACGCCGGCCTCGACGACGGCGATCACGGCGATGAGCAGGGCGATCCGGACCACGACGCCGGGCGCCGCCCGGGTGGTGATGGCGTCGATGACCTGGCCCGCCAGCAGCGGGGTGGCGACCGCGAGGAAGGCCCCGACCACGCTCAGCAGGATGAAGACACCGAGCGCGACCCGCTGAGGTCGGGCGAAGGCGGCGATCCGGCGGACGGTGACGCGGGAGAAGGGCCGCCTCTCCTGCTGCGCGGAGATGGTCCGGTACAGGGTCGACCAGGCGGCGCTCTCCATGCTCATGCGACCAACTTAGGCGTCGGCACCGACAACCTGCCCCGGAACCGACGTCGGTCAGCCGGCGGACGGGAGCCGGCGGTAGCCTCCGATCAGTGTCAGGGTGACAGCGCCGCCTTGCGGTGGTTGGGTCCTGAGCACCAGGCGTCTGGCTCGTAGCCTCCGTGTCACCTTCGGGTTGACGTGCATGCGTTTTGCCGGCGTCTGGTGTGAAGGACCGGCCGGCGTGACTTGATAGGAGCGTGGCGTCGCCCCGACTGAGATGTGTCCGCCGACCGGCCCAACCGTCCCTCTTCTGAGTGAAGGAGGCAGCCTTCATGGTTGTCGTTGGTGCTGATGTGCACAAGCGGACCCACACGTTCGTCGCGGTCGACGAGGCCGCACGGGAGCTCGGTCACCACACGTTCCCGGCCACCACCGAGGGCCACCGGGCCGCGGTTCGGTGGGCGCGCAAGATGTTCGGAGTTGAGCTGCGGTGGGCGGTCGAGGACTGCCGACACTTGTCGGCCCGGCTGGAGCGTGACCTGCTCACCGACGCCCAATCGGTGGTGCGGGTGCCGCCGAAGATGATGGCCGAGCAGCGTCGGATCGCCAGGACACGGGGCAAGTCGGACCCGATCGATGCGCTCGCCGTCGCGCGTGCCGCGCTGCGGGAGCCGGACCTGCCCGTCGCCTCGCATGATGAGGTGTCGCGGGAGCTGAAGCTGCTCGTCGACCGGCGAGAAGACCTGGTCAGGACCCGGACGGCGACGATCAACCGGCTGTTGTGGCGGGTCCACGAGCTGGACCCGGCGTGGGCGCCGCCGGCGAAGTCGCTGGACCTGGCCAAGCATCAGCAGGTCCTCGCGGAGCGGCTGGCCGGCGTGGCCGGGCTCGTGGCCGAACTGGCCCGGGACGAGCTGACCGAAGTGGTTGAGCTGACGTCGAAGATCACAGCGCTGGGCAAGCGGATCGAGCAGCGCACCGTCCAGGTCGCGCCGACCCTGCTCGCCATGCCCGGCGTTGGCCCGTTGACCGCAGCGAAGATCATCGGCGAGGCGGCGGGGGTGGCCCGGTTCAAGTCCGAGGCGGCGTTCGCCCGCCATGCCGGCATCGCCCCGATCCCCGTCTGGTCGGGCAGCACCGCCGGCAGGGTCAGGTTGACCCGCTCCGGGAACCGTCAGCTCAACGCCGCCGTCCACCGGATCGCCGTCACCCAGATCCGCCTCGACGGCCTCGGCCAGACCTACTACCGCAAGAAGAAGGCCGAAGGCATGTCCACCCCAGAAGCCCTGCGCTGCCTCAAACGCCGCCTCGCCCGCATCGTCTTCCACCACCTGACCACCGACCAAGCAGCCACCGCGACTCCCCTCGCAACGGCCGCTTGACATAGGAGAAACGCATGGTGGCCGAGCGCGTCGAGCTGGAGGTCGAGGGGCGCACGGTCTCGATCAGCAACCCGCAGCGGGTCTACTTCTCCGCCCGGGGTGAGACCAAGCTCGACCTCGCCCAGTACTACCTGGCGGTCGCGCCGGGGATCGTCAACGCGCTCTACCACCGACCCTGCATGCTGCACCGGTTCCCGGACGGCGTCGACGGGGCGAAGGTGCACCAGAAGCGGGTCCCATCGGGGGCACCGCCCTGGCTGGAGACCGTGCGCGTGCACTTCCCGCGCTACAACCGGCACGCCGACGAGCTGTGCGTCGCCCATCCTGCGGACGTGCTGTGGGCTGTGCAGATGTCGACGGTCGAGTTCCACCCCTGGAACTCCCGCCGCGAGGACACCGAGTCACCCGACGAGTGGCGGATCGACCTCGACCCGATGCCGGCGGCGACCTACGACGACGTCCGCCGCTCGGCCCTCGTCGTTCAGGAGGTGCTCGCTGAGCTCGGAGCCGTCGGCTACCCCAAGACCTCGGGCGGCAAAGGCCTGCACATCTACGTGCGGGTGGTTCCCGAGCACGGTTTCGGTGACGTCCGACGGGCAGCCCTGGCCTTCGCCCGCGAGGTCGAGCGGAGGGCCGGCGGCCTGGTGGACACCTCGTGGTGGCGCAAGGACCGCGACCCGGCCTCGATCTTCGTGGACTACAACCAGAACGCTCGGGACCACACGATCGCCTCGGCCTACTCGGTGCGGGGCACGCCGGAGGGGCGGGTCTCGGCGCCGCTGCGCTGGGACGAGATCGCCGACGCCGAGCCGGGCGACTTCACCCTGGCCACGATGCCGGCGCGCTTCGCCGCCGTCGGGGACCTGCACGCGGACCTCGACGACCACCCGTACCGTCTCGACACCCTGCTCGGCTGGGCCGAGCGTGACGAGCGGGCGGGCGCGGAGCCGCCGCCCGAGGACGAGGGCGGCTGACGAACCGCCTCAGCTCGGTGTGACCCGGATGATCTTGTCCCGGCCGGAGCCGTTGGAGGTGGTGAGGTAGAGCAGGCCGTCTGGACCCTGCTGCACGGTGCGGATCCGGCCGAAGCGCGGCGGCCCCGGGCATCGACCGGGACCCCGTGACGCGTCCGGCTCGGTCGAGGAAGAGCAGCCGGACGTTCTGTCCCTTGAGCTCGGCCACAGCGAGGGCGCCGTTCCAGGTCTCCCAGCGCGCGCCGCTGAGGAAAGCCAGGCCACTGGTGGCGACGGTCGACCGGCCCGACCTCCACACGGCGCGCACCGCCGTGGGGTACTTCCGACGGTCGGTCATCGAGACGGACTCGTTGTACCCGGGGACCGGGTTCCAGCCGTAGTTGGCGCCCTTGCGGACGAGGTTGACCTCGTCGTCGCGGTCGGGGCCGTGCTCGGCGGTGAAGAGCTGGCCGGTGCTCGGGCGGACCGCCAGGCCCTGGATGTTGCGGTGGCCGTAGTTCCAGACGTAGCGCGCGTTGCCGCCCCGGGAGTAGAACGGGTTGGTCCTGGGGATGGTGCCGTTGGAGTAGACCCGCAGGACCTTCCCACCCAGCGAGGACTTCCGCTGCGGGTTGGTGCCCACCGCCGCGTCGCCGGTGCCGATGTAGAGCACGCCCTTCGGGCTGAAACGGAGCCGGCACCCACTGTGCCGACCGGTGCTCAGCGGGAGCCCGGTGACGAGTGGCTTGCCGACCGCCACCGCTCGGGTGTCGGAGGTCAGGCGCCAGCGGAGCACGCGGATGTCTCGGCTGCGCGCGCTGGTCGAGCAGGTGTAGAAGAGCTTGTTCGTCGCCGCCCGGGGGTCAGCGACCATGCCCAGCAACCCACCTTCGCTGGTGGTCACCGGAGCGGGGAGCGGGAACGACACCTTGCGGGCCGCCGCGCTGCCGCGCTTGCTGAACAGGCTGCCGTCACGCTCGTTGAACAGCATGACCGACCCCACCCAGGTGAGGTCCCAGGGGATGGTCAGACCCTCGACGACGGGGGTGTAGCGCAGGTCGGGCGCGGCCTCCGCGACCTGCGACGGGCCGGCCACCAGGAATGACGCGCTCAGTGCTCCGGTCAGGCCAGCGGTGACGACCCAGTTCCTCCAGCGCACCATCGCGCTACCTCCTCCGCTCGAGACCCGGCCAGCGTACGTGCGCCACCCTCGTCCCGGGAGTGGGGTGGCCCGCTGACCAAACGCACCTGCGCCCCGGAACCTGGACGGTTCCGGGGCGCAGGTGCTGGTGCGGGACGTGCTCAGGCCAGGCCCTTGCTGCTCAACCACTCCTTCGCGACGTCGTCGGCGTCGGACTTGTCGACGTCGACCTTCTTGTTGAGCGCCGTCAGCTCCTCGGTGGTGAGAGCCTCCTGGACCGCGTCGACCGCGCCCGTGACGTCAGCGTTGCTGGCCACCTCCGACCGGTACAGCGGGACGACGTTCTGGGGCAGGATCATGGCCTGCGGGTCCTCGAGGATGACGTAGTCGTTGTCGGGGATGACGGCCTCGGTGCTGAAGAACTCACCGATCTGGATCTTGCCGTCGTTCAGGTCCCGCGCCCGGACGGCGGCGGAGTCATAGGGCTTGAACTGCTTCAGCTTGGCGCCGTAGACCTTCTCCAGGCCCTCGGGGCCGTAGGCCCGGGTGGCCAGCTCCGACGGTCCGCCCAGCACGGCGTCCCCGGCCACCTTCTTCAGGTCCTCGAGCGAGGTCACGCCGTTGGCCTCGGAGTACTCCCGGGTCACCACGTAGACGTCCTGGTCGACCGCGGCGGAGGGCTTGCCCAGGGTGAAGTCCTCCGGCAGGACCTCGGGCAGTGCCTGCTCGACCTCCTCGGCGGTGGTGGCCGAGGCGTTCTTGTCGTAGTTCAGCAGCAGGTTGCCCGTGTACTCCGGGACGACCGAGATCGAGCCGTCCTCGAGGGCCTTGAGGTACACCTCGCGGGAGCCGATGTTGAGCTTGGTCGAGGCCTCGACGCCCTTGGCCGCGATGGCCTGGGCGTAGAGCTCGGCGACGACCGTCGACTCGGTGAAGGCGGCCGAGCCGACGACGACCGGTTGCCCGCCGCCGGAGCTGGCCGCGGACGAGCCGGCGCTGGAGGGCTGGGCCAGCGGGTCCGCCGCGCCCCCGCCGCAGGCGGTGAGCAGCAGGGTGGCGAGGCTGACGCCCGTCACGGTCAGGGTGCGTGTGAGGTTCATGGTCCACTCCGTCTCGCGGGAACTGGTCCCGGCTGGTGCACGAGGTCCGAGCGTCTGACGTTAGACAGGCGCGACGGCGCCCGGGGCAGCTGTCTTGCTGCGCGGACGGGCACGACGAGCCGCAGCCCAGCCCGCCAGCCCCAGGAGCAGGTCCAGCACGATCGCCAGCCCAGCGATCAGGACCGCGCCGGCGAGCATCTGGGGGTAGTCGCTCTGGGCCTGGCCGCTGGTCAGCAGCTGCCCGAGGCCGCCACCGGAGGCGAAGGCGGCCACCGTGGCCGTGGCGACCACCTGGAGGGTGGCACTGCGCAGGCCCGAGACGACGAGCGGCAGGGCGAGCGGCCACTCGACCTGGGAGACGACCTGGCGTTCGGTCATGCCCAGCGCCCGTCCGGCATGCACGGCCTGGCGGTCGGCGCCGGAGATCCCGGCCGCCGTCGCGGTGAGGATCGCGGGCAGGGCCAGGATCGCGAGCACCACGACGATGTTGCCGGCACCGGTGCCGAGCAGCATGACGGCCAGGAACAGAAGTCCGAGGGACGGGATCGCCCGGGCCGCGTTGCTGAGCCCGATGACCAGGAACGAGCCCCGTCCGGTGTGCCCGATCAGGACCCCGAGCGGGAGGGCGATGACGGCGGCCAGCAGCACGCCGGCCGCGGTGTAGAGCAGGTGCTGCAGCAGCAGGGCGGGGATGAGGCCGCTCCCCGACCAGTTGGCCCCGTCCAGCAGGTAGCCGAAGACGTTCACGCGCGCCGCCCCCTCGCCCACGGCAGGGTCCCGCGCTGGATGAGCAGGATGACCGCGTCGGCCAGCAGCGCCAGCGCGACGGTGAGCACCAGGCCGACGATGAGCGGGGTGTAGAAGATGCTGTTGTAGCCGCGGAGGAACAGCTGCCCGAGTCCCCCACTGGCCACCAGCACCGCCACGGTGACGAGGGCGATGTTGGAGACCGTGACCACCCGGAGGCCCGCGAACACGACCGGCATGGCCAGCGGCAGCTCGACGCGGAGCAGCCGGCCCCACCGGCTGAAGCCGACCGCCGAAGCCGACTGCTTGACGTCCCGCGGCACGGAGCGCAGGCCGTCCACCACACTGCGGACGAGCAGGGCCACCGAGTAGATGGTGAGCGCGACGGCCACGTTGAGCGGGTCCAGGATCCGGGTGCCCAGCAGCACCGGCAGTGCGACGAAGAGGGCGAGCGAGGGGATCGAGTAGATGATGCCGAGCACCGCGAGGATCGGGTTGGCGCCTCTCCCGGTGCGGAAGACGAGGTAGCCGAGCGGAAGGGCGATGACCAGGGCCGCCAGCACCGGCAGCACCGCGAGCAGCACGTGCTGGCCGAGGAAGGAGGCGATGTCGGGGAGGTTGTTCTGGATCCAGCCCCAGTTCATCGTCGGGGCTCTCCATCCTCAGCGGGGACGGGGCGGAGCTCCTCGGTCTCCCGGTCGCCCTCGCGCTGGGGCAGCTCCGTCGCCGGGTTCGCACCCTCGGTCAGCAGCGGCGGTCCTGGTGCGAAGGCGTCTGCGTCGACCTCCTGACCGCTCTCCTCGCCGAGCTCGGCCGTGTGCGGATCGTCGCCTGAGAGCGGCTCCTGGTCAGCCGGCGTCGCGCCCGGGCTCTCGTCGCGGAGGGTGACCGTCTCGGCCTGACGGACGCGGACCTGGTGCACGCCGGCCAGGATCGTCTCGGTGGAGACCACGCCGGCGTAGCGCCCGCTGCCGGGGGCCACCCCGACGGCGAGACCTACCGGTGAGGTGAGGACGGCGTCGAGCGCATGGCGCACCGTGCCCTGCTCGACGTCGAAAGTGGCTCCCAGCGGAGCCGTCACCCCTGGTCGGCCGGGCAGCACCCAGCCGACAGGTCGGGCGTCGCCGTCCAGGACCAGCGTTGGTCCCTCGCCCGACGCCGACGTGACGTCGCGCACGGCCGGGACGCCGTCGAGGTCCAGGGTCGAGGCCGGCAGGAAGGTGAGGGAGCGGTAGCCGCGGTCGCGGCCGACGAAGCCCTCCACGAAGGCGTCGGCCGGCTCGTCCAGCAGCTGCTGGGGCGTGCCGACCTGGGCGAGGTGTCCGCCCACACGCAGGATGGCTACCTGGTCACCGAGCTTGATCGCCTCGTCGATGTCGTGGGTGATCAGGATGATCGTCTTGCTGATCTGACGCTGCAGGTCGAGGAAGAACGCGTGCAGCTCGCTGCGCACCACGGGGTCGACGGCTGAGAACGGCTCGTCCATGAGCAGCACGAGCGGGTCGGCGGCGAGCGCGCGGGCGACCCCCACCCGCTGCTGCTGGCCGCCCGAGAGCTGAGCTGGGTAGCGGTCGGCCAGCTTGGCATCCAGCCCGACGTTCTCCAGCAGCTCCACGGAGCGCTTGTCCATCTTGGCCTTGCTCCAGCCCAGCAGACGGGGGACGGTCCCGATGTTCTCCACGACCGTGCGGTGGGGGAACAGCCCGCCGCTCTGGATCACGTAGCCCATCTGCCGCCGGAGCGTCGTCTTGCGCTGCGACCGGAGCGGCTTCCCGTCCCAGATGATCTGGCCGGAAGTGGGCTCGATCATCCGGTTGACCATCTGCAACGTCGTCGTCTTGCCACATCCCGACGGCCCGACCACCGTGGTGATCTGCCCCGAAGGCACCTGGAGGCTGAGGTCGACGACCGCTGCCGTGCCGTCCCGGAAGGTCTTGCTGACGGACTCGAACTCGATCATGCCGCACCCCCTGCCTCTCACCACCCCACACGGTAGGTCGGCTCCGACCCTAACCGGCGCCCCCGACAACCTCGGCCACCGGCGACCGGCGCGCCCCGGAAGGCAGCGGAGCTGGTCCCGCAGCCCGGTCCGGTGTCGGTGGGCTCCACTACGGTGAGCATCAGGCGTCTCGACAAGGCGTCGACGAGGAGACCGAGGAGGTGGCGTGGTGGTCGTCGCCGTGACGCTGGCCTTGGCGGTCACCGTGGTCGGGGTCGCCCTCTTCGTCCGGGCCGCCGCCTCGATGGTCGGGGTGCTGCGGCTCGGGCAGCCGCTCACCGGCCGCCGCGACGCCCCTCGGGAGCGCTGGCGGCACCTGCTCGCCGAGACGTTCGGGCACACCCGCATGCTCCAGTGGTCCCGGGTCGGGGTGGCGCACTGGATGGTCTTCCTCGCCTTCGGCGGTCTCTTCCTCACGCTCGTGACCGCCTACGGCCAGCTGTTCGAGCCGCGCTTTGCCCTGCCGGTCATCGGCCACTGGATCGTCTACGCCTGGGTCAGCGAGATCCTGGCCTGGGCCGGACTGCTGGCGATCCTCTACCTCATCGGGGTGCGAGCCCGCTCACGGCGCCTCGGACGCGCCTCGCGCTTCTACGGGTCGACCGGGTGGCAGGGGGTCTACGTCGAGCTCACCATCCTCGGGATCGTCGTCTGCGTGCTGGCCCTCCGCGCGCTCGAGTTCCAGCTGCTGGGTGCGAGCACGACGCGCTGGAACTTCCCGCTGACGTGGTTCCTGCTGCCCGCCGGCCTGTCCGCGTCGGACGCGGCGACCGCCGTCGTCCTGGTCGCCGCCCTCAAGATCATCATCTCGATGGCCTGGTTCGTCACCATCGGCCTGAACACCACGATGGGGGTGGCCTGGCACCGGTTCACCGCCTGGCCCAACATCTGGTTCAAGCGGCGGGCGGACGGGAAGCCCGCCCTCGGGGGCCTGCCGCCGGTCACGGTCGGAGGCAAGCCCGTCGACTTCGCCGAGATCGAGGACCTCGACGAGGACGCGCGCCTGGGCGTCGGCAAGGTCGAGGACTTCACCTGGAAGGGGCTGCTCGACTTCACCTCGTGCACCGAGTGCGGGCGCTGCCAGTCGCAGTGCCCCGCCTGGCACACCGGCAAGCCCCTCTCCCCGAAGCTGGTAGTGACCGCACTCCGTGACCACGCCTACGCGAAGGCCCCCTACCTGCAGGCGGCCGAGGAGGCCCGGGCGTCGCTGGCCACCGACACGCTGGTCGAGGCCGACCGCCCGCTCGTCGGGCCCATCCAGGTCAGCGACGGGGTGGCGGGGGTCATCGATCCCGACGTGCTGTGGTCGTGCACCAGCTGCGGCGCCTGCGTCCAGCAGTGCCCGGTCGACATCGAGCACGTCGACCACATCCTCGACCTGCGGCGCCACCAGGTGCTGATGGAGGGCGACTTCCCCAAGGAGCTGAACGGTCTGTTCAAGGGCCTGGAGGGCAAGGGCAACCCGTGGAACATGAGCCCCCGCGGGCGGATGGACTGGGCGAAGGACCTCGCCTTCCCGGTGCCGGTGGTCGGGGAGGACGTCGAGGACCTGACCGAGGTCGAGTACCTGTTCTGGGTCGGTTGCGCCGGCGCCTACGAGGACCGCGCGAAGAAGACGACGCGGGCCGTGGCCGAGCTGCTGCACACGGCTGGTGTCACCTTCGCCGTGCTGGGCAACGGCGAGACCTGCACGGGCGACCCCGCCCGCCGGGCGGGGAACGAGCTGGTCTACCAGCAGCTGGCGCTGGAGAACGTGGCGACGCTCACCGAGGCCCGCACCACCAGGATCGTCACCAGCTGCGCCCACTGCCTGAACACCCTGAAGAACGAGTACCCGGAGCTGGGCGTCTCGGCCGAGGTGGTCCACCACACCCAGCTGCTCAACCGGTTGGTCCGCGACGGCCGGCTGACGCCGGTCGCCCCGCCGGCCGGTGCGGTCGGCGGACGCACCATCACCTACCACGACCCCTGCTACCTCGGGCGGCACAACCAGGTCTACGACCCGCCGCGGGAGCTGCTGGGGTCGATCCCGGGTGCCACGGTGGCCGAGATGCCCCGGCACGGCTCCCGCTCGTTCTGCTGCGGGGCCGGCGGAGCCCGGATGTGGATGGAGGAGAACCTCGGCAGCCGGATCAACACTGACCGCACCACCGAGGCGCTGGCTACCCTCGAGGCCGCCGGGGCGGGCAGCGGTCCCGCCGCCATCGCGACCGGCTGCCCCTTCTGCCGGGTGATGCTCTCCGACGGCCTGGCCGCCGAGCAGCCGTCCGGGAGATCACCGGTGTCGGTGGAGGTGCTCGACGTCGCCCAGCTGCTGCTGGAGTCCGTGCGTCGACCCGGCTGAGCCCCGCCCTGCGGGTGACCGCCGTCCCACCGGACGACCGCGCAGGGCGACGGTCAGAAGCGCTGGAAGTTGAGGTGCGAGCGGCTGGGCGTGGGCCCGCGCTGGTTCTGGTACCGCGAGCCGTACTGCGACGAGCCGTAAGGCAGCTCGGCGGCTGAGGTCAGGCGGAAGAAGCAGAACTGGCCGATCTTCATGCCGGGCCACAGCTTGATGGGCAGGGTGGCGACGTTGGACAGCTCCAGCGTCACGTGACCCGAGAAACCAGGGTCGATGAATCCTGCCGTGGCGTGCGTCAGCAGACCCAGCCGGCCCAGCGAGGACTTGCCCTCCACCCGCGCCGCCACGTCGTCGGGCAGGGTGACGACCTCGAAGACCGAGCCGAGGGCGAACTCACCGGGGTGCAGGATGAAGGGCTCACCCGGTACCGGCTCCACCGCGCGGGTCAGCTCGGGTTGCTCCTCCGCAGGGTCGATGTGGGGGTAACGGTGGTTCTCGAACACGCGGAAGAATCGGTCGAGGCGCACGTCGATGCTGGAGGGCTGCACCATCGCCGGCTCGTACGGCTCGAGGCCGATGCGGCCCGCCTCGACCTCGGCCCGGATGTCGCGGTCGGAGAGCAGCATGGCGGCGACCCTACCGGGACCGTGAGCGCGCAGCCTGGCCTGCTCAGTCCTGGCGCACGGTCAGCCAGTGGTCGCCCATGGAGACGACCGACCCCTCCGGTACCGGCACGGCCTGCTCGGGCTCGCAGGCCGTGGTCACTCCGTCCGGGGTCGTCACCGTGGAACCGTTCGTCGAGCCGCGGTCGACCACCACCAGCGTCTCGCCGTCGACGTCCAGGGCCAGGTGGGACTTGGACACGGTGCGGGTCTCGTCGGCGATCTTGACCAGCTCAGCGGACTCCTCCCCGGGCCTCGGCCGCGGGTTGCGTCCGAGCAGGACGAGTCCGCCCACCGGCACCTCCCGGCCGTCGTCGAGGATGGCGGTCCAGGAGGGCCCCGGAGGCGGAGGTGCGGCCGCCGGGCCACGGCGGGACGCCGCGATCAGCTCGGTGCGGTCCCCCACCTCGGCGGACTCCTGCCCCCCACGCTCAGCGGATGCAGGGGCGCCGCTCCGGCTCGGGGCGGGGACGGGCGGCGTGGCCGGGGGAACCTCCATGGGCGCCGGCGCCGACGCCGGCGCGGAGGGCGCCCTGCTGGTCACGGCCGCGGCGCGACCCTGCCGGGGCGCCAGCATCCGCTCCCGGATCACCACCGATCCCACGGCCAGGTCGTGCCACCCCTGGTAGCGGGGATGGCGCAGCAGCAGGAGCACCAGCACGAGCAGCCCCACGCCGGTGGCGCTGACCGCCGCCAGGACCAGGCTCCGGATGAGGAACCGGCTCCAGCCCACCGGACGGCCGTCCCGGAAGCCCACGAGCTGCAGCTTCATCAGCCGCATCCCGGGCCCGGCGGCCCGGGTGGCGAACATCCACCACACCACCAGCCACCAGGCCAGCAGCAGCACGCCCGCCACCACGTCACCGACCTGCACGCCAGGCTCGCGGGTCCGGGTGATCGCCACCAGCAGCACGGCCGGGACCACCCCGTCGATCAGGTGCGCCACCAACCGCCGTCCGAGCGGTCCGACGTCGACGCCGGGCGGCAGGCCGGTGAACCGGTCCGGCTTCGCCCCCGTCTGGGTAGCCATGCTCGCTGCTCCTTCGTCGTCGGCTCGCGCCTGCTGCGCGGTCCGGAGTCAGTGGTGCAGGGACGACGCTACCGGGGGGCGCTCACCAGGACCGAGACACCCTCGGCCAGCTCGAGCACGTGACCGGCCACGACCGGTACCGGCTGCCCGGGAGGCAGCGAGCGGCGCTGACCGCCGTCGGGGTCCACGAGCACCGTCCCGTTCGTGGAGTGCAGGTCGGTCACGGTCACGCGCCACCCCTCCACCGACACCTGCAGGTGGGTGCGGCTGATGTCGTGCTCTGGGCTGGGCACGGTCAGCAGCCGCACCGGGCCGGCGCCGCGCTCGGTCGGGGCCCGTCCGACGAGGACGGGGCGGTCCACGACCGCCTCGGAGCCGTCGCTCACCCGCAGCACGGCGAGTGCGGGCTGGGGCACCTGCCGCCTCCGCTGGTCGGTCACCGTGACGCCGCACTCCCGGCAGCGCCGCACGCCCGGCGGGTTGGCATGACCGCTCAGGCAGACCACGGCCTCCACCAGCGGCGCGGAGGGGTCCGCCGCCGCGCCCGCGGGCGGTTCGGGAGCCTCCGCGAGCGGGACCGGTTCGGTGTCGGCGTCCTCGAGGGCCGTCCCCTCCGGAGGGAGCTCACCCCCGTCAGGATCGGGGAGCAGCTCCGTCGCCTCGACCGGGTTGTCGCCGTCCTCACCGGACCGCTCGTCCGGTGGTTCCGTCGGGGTTACCGGTGCGACCTGCGGCGACCGCACCTGGGCCTCCTCGCGGGCGTCGAGCAGCACGCTTGAGGCCTGGACCGCACCGACCACGAGCGGCAGCTGCAGGCTGACCGGCTCCGACGGCTCGGTCGCCTCGGCGTCGCCGGCCTGGACGAACACCGTCTCCAGCTGGCCGAGCCCGACCTCGCTCCACGTCTGGATGCCGCGTCCGCTGGCCACCACGCGGCCGTCGGCGGGGTCGAGGACGACCACCGACCCGCGCACCAGTGAACGCATCCCGTCCGAGGTCCAGAACAGGGCGCCGAAGCTCGGCATGGTGTCCAGCCCGTAGCCCGTGAGCCGGGCGGCGAGGTCCACCAACGACGAGGACGCCAGGACCTGCTGCCACAGCTCGGCCACCAAGGGGGTCCACCCCTCGCCGGGCGGCTCCACGACCACGAGGGAGGTCGGCCCGCACAGCACCAGCCAGCTGCCGGGCGTGTAGGTCGCGCGCCACCGCCCCACGGGCTGCATCCCTGCGCCGCTCACGTCGGGCCCAGTCCGGTCATCGGCACCCCTCGCGCTCTGGCCGGACGCGGCGCCGGCAGGATCATTGTCCCCCTCGCCGAGCCTGGGCGCAGGGCGGTCGCCCCGCAGTTCCTCGCTAGGCGGCGACGCGGCGGCCGCGGCCCTCCGCCTCGAGCTCGGCGTTGAACTCGCGCTTGCCGGCCTGCCAGCCGTCCTCGGTCTGGCCGGTCCGCCAGTAGCCGGACATGGACACGCGCTGCCGGTTGAAGCCGATCTCGGTGAACAGGTAGCGGCGGAGGAGGCGGATCATGTCGGCGTTGCCGTGCACGAACGCCTGCACGTCACCGGCGGGCACGCCCGCCCGGCGGACCGCGTCAGCCAGGGCCGGGCCGTACGGCCCGCCCTGCCGGTGCACCCAGGTGACGTGGACGTCGGCGCTGGTGCTCAGCGGCAGCTGGTCGTCCGGCCCCTCGACCTCCAAGAACACCGACGCCCGCGCAGCTCCACCCAGGCGGTCCAGGGCGGCGGCGATGGCCGGGATGGCCGCCTCGTCACCCACCAGCAGGTGCCGGTCCGCCGTCGGGTCGGGTGCGTAGCCACCGCCCGGTCCATAGAAGCCGATGCGGTCCCCGGGGACGGCGCGGGCGGCCCACGGACCGGCCAGCCCCTCGTCCCCGTGCACGACGAAGTCGATGGTCATCTCGTTGCGCCCGGCGTCGTAGGCCCGCACCGTGTACGTGCGGGTGACGGGCCAGCGCTCCGCCGGCTCGGTGGCCTTCAGGCCGTCCGGGTCGAAGGGCCAGCGGTAGTCGCACCCGTGCGGGGCGAAGAGGATCTTGAGGTAGTGGTCGGTGCAGGGCATCTGCTGCAGGCAGCGCAGGTCCGGACCGGTGAACACGACCCGACGCATCGACGGGGTCAGCCACGACGCCCGCACCACCTCAGCGGTACGGGGGGTGCGCTTGCGCTGGCCTGCCTGGCTCATCTGGTCCTCACACGATCTCTTCGGAGCGGTCGCTACTAAGGTTAGCCTTGCATACCCTGGGCAGGAAGCGCGAGAGGATGACCGGGTGGAGACGTTCGGGGACCCGGTGGACGCCATCCTGCTTCGGGAGGTTGCCGAGCTGCCGTACTCGGCCGGCCCGGTGGTGGTGCTGGAGGACCAGACGGGGACCTTGACCACGGGCGTGGCCGGGCTGCGGCCGGAGACGACGGTTCGAAGCCAGACCGACGCCCTCACCGACCAGCAGGCGGTGGCCGACAGGGCCGCGGCGCTGGCCGAGGTGCGGGTGCTGGAGGAGCTCGGGCCGGACCTGCTCGAGGGTGCCGTGCTCGTGGTGATGCGCCTCCCCAAGGGGCTGGCCGCGCTCGACGAGGCCGCCGAGGCCGTGGCCCGGTGGGCCGATCCCTCGGTGGTGCTGCTCGCCGGAGGTCGGGTGAAGCACATGAGCCGGGGCATGAACGACACGCTGGCGCGGCACTTCGGTCAGGTCCGCGCCTCCCTCGGCGCCCAGAAGTCGCGCGTCCTGGTGGCGGGCGAACCGCGGCCCTCCTCCACCACCCGCTATCCCCTCACCGGGTACGACACCGAGCTCGACCTGCACGTGCGCGCCCATGGCGGTGCCTTCGCTGGACCGCTCGTCGACCTCGGCACGCGCTACCTGCTCGGCTTCGTCGACTCCCTGCCCCGGGAGGCCCGGCGCGTGGTCGACCTCGGCTGCGGCACCGGCCTGCTGGCCGTCGCCGCCGCCCGCACCCTGCCCGAAGCGCAGGTGGTGGCACTCGACGTCTCCCGGGCGGCGGTCCAGTCGGCCGCCGCGACCGCCGAGGCCAACCACGTCGGCGGGCGTGTCGAGGTGCGCCGAGCGCACCTGCTGGCGGGTGAGGCGGACGGCAGCGTCGACCTCGTGCTCTGCAACCCGCCCTTCCACCGGGGCAACAGCCGCGACAGCGCCGTGGCTTTTGAGATGTTCGCGGACGCGGCGCGGGCCCTGCGGCCGGGCGGAGAGCTGTGGACGGTCTACAACTCGCACCTGCCCTACCTGCGCACGCTGCGACGCATGGTGGGGTCCACCACCGTCGCCGGCCAGAACACGGGGTTCACCGTGACGCGGTCGGTGCGGAGCCGCTGAGTCGACGACACCTCAACCAGCCTCCGGCCACGCCCGCCGCCAGGTGGGACCATCTGGGAGTGAGGAAGATCACGGGTGCTCGTCGGGGCGGGTTGGTCGCAGCGGTCCTCGCGACCTTGCTCGCAGGGTGCGGCACCGGCGGGGTCGCTCCTGCCGCCCCGGCACCGAGCAGTCCTGAGCGCAGCGCATCCGGACCGGCCTCGGCCGAGCCCTCGACGGGGTCGGCGCCACCGTCGACCTCCCCGACCACGGAGAGCGCCTCTCCTGCCCGTCCGAGCATCGACACCCGGGGCCCCTCCCTGGGCGTCGACCGCGTCCGCTGGCCCGCGACGGCCGCCGGCGCCCACGACCTGATGCGAGCTCTCCCGCCGACCCTCCGGGGCAAGGCGCTGGTGGTGGACTTCCAGCCCGGCGAGGAGGAGTTCGGGGCCGAGGCCAGCGCCGAGTACGCCGACCTGGCCTCACTCGCCGTCGCCGACGAGTACGTCACCCGCGACACCGCGTCCGGGAAGCCGGAGCGGTTGCGTGCGGGCGACGTCCTGGCCGCGAGCTTCGGCCTGGTGTTCGGGTGCGCGAGAGGCACCTACGAGGGGACGATCAAGCCGCTCGACGGTGGCCAGGGCCCCGGGTTCGGCGGCTCGGGCCGGTCCCCCTCCGCGCCATGGTTCTCGTGCACGGTCGACGGCGCCGAGGGCGACGAGGACTTCACGGGCTACGCGGTGGGATGGACCACCAAGACGGCCGCCTGGCTTCTGGTGGCGAAGGACGAGAAGTTCGCCCGAGCCCTGATCGAGGCCCTGGTCCCGCCGGGGAGGTAGCCCACCACCCAGGGACACACCCACGCCATACTGCTCAGGTCCGGTCGTGAGGAGGAGGAGCAGACGTGCGGCTTCGTCGGTCGTCCGACCTCCGCCCAGCCGCGTGGGTCTCGCGCTGCTCCTTCCAGGAGCTGGTCAGCTTCGGTCCTTCCGGCTTCGAGGCCTACGCCCGGCTGAGATACATCCCCGACCCGACCCGGCCGGGGCAGGGCGAGGCGGAGGACCCGCTCCCGGCCGACCATCCCTCCGACCTCGAGCAGGCGCGGCGGGCCCTGACGCTGCTCGCGCCGCACACCGCCACCGCTGAGCACTGCTACTTCTGCGTCTGGGACGGCTACGGCGACCTGCACCTGCCGACCGGCCCCGTCGGTGCCGCGATGCTCCACCTCCCCCACCGCACCTACACGCTCCTGGAGGGTCCGCTCGACGCCCTCGGCACGTGGGAGACCGACCTCGGTCGCGGGCAGCCTGTGGCCCCTCCCGCCCTCGTCTGGCCGGCCGACCACCGCTGGTGCTTCGTGAGCGACGTCGACCCCCACTGGGCGGGCATCGGCGCCAGCGCCCAGGCCGTCGGCGAGCTCCGAGGCGACCCGAGGCTCGACGTCGTTCCCGCTGACCCGAGCGCCCCCCAGCCCTCCTACTCCTGACGCGACCCTCCGCACCCGGAACGGGAAGCGTGAGGTCGTCAGCGGCCGGCGAGGGCGCCGCCGATGCCACCGATGCTGAAGTACCGGTGCAGCACCCCGAAGACGTACAGGGGCGGGAGCATCGCCAGCACCGCGACCACCGGGGACGAGCCGGGACCCGCCAGCGCGAGTCCGATGGTGTAGTTCTCGTCTGACCGCAGGAAGACGAGCGCGATCCAGTAGTCGTTCCAGGTGAACAGGAAGGCATAGACCGCGGCGGAGAGCACGCCCGGCAGCGAGTTGCGCAGGACCACCCGCCTGAACCCGCCGAGCACCGAGCAGCCGTCGATCCACGACGCCTCTTCCAGCTCCATCGGGATCGAGTCGAAATAGCTGCTCATCGTCCAGGTGGCGACGGCGATCGACAGCCCGATGTAGATCAGCGTGACCCCGAGCAGGGAGTCGTTCAGGTCCAGCGCCACGAACAGCACGAACAGCGGGATCATGAACAGCAGGACCGGCAACGCCTGCAGGGCGAAGATCAGCAGCGCCAGGCCGTGCACACCCCGGCCGCGGCCACGCGAGATGACGTAGCCGGCCGGCGCAGCCACCGCGACCGACACGACCACTGTCGCCGCCGTCACCAGGACGCTGTTCCTCAGCCAGGTCAGCACCGGGGCGCCGCTGAGCGTCCCGGCGACGGCTGCGAGCAGCCCTGCCCAGCCGCCCGACGAGCCGGACAGCGGGTCGGGCGCGACCAGCCGCCAGACGGGGACGAACACGGGCACGAGCAGCAGCGCCGTCACGACGGACAGCACGGCAAAGCGCAGCCAGCGGCCGGAGGCTGCCCTCCGTGCGGCTGCCTGCCCAGCACGCACGTCGGCTGCTCCTTTTCGGTCAGGCTGGTTGGCGCGGTCGCCCCCAGCTCCCGGTGATCGATGGTGGGCCCCCTGCACGACGAAGGCAACCCGCGCCCGGAGCTTGTGGGCGGGGAGTCGGTGCGAAGCGGCGCACCAGCGCTCAGGGTGTGCCGTGCTCGTCCGGGACGAGCGGGGAGGACCGGTGAAGGATAGCGGTGACCAGCTGCAGGGTGTGCCGCGCACCGAGGGGTCGGAAGTGGCCGATGGTGGGCAGCACGACGTTCTCGGCGCCGTCGAGGTAGCTGGTCTCGGGGATGTGGGGGTCGAAGACGCTGTAGAGGGAGGTGATCCGCTGGTTGACCGCCGTCTCGAGGGTGAGAGCCCGGATCAGCTGGCCGTTCGGTGCGAACACCCGGACGCTGGGGATCAGGAACAGCGTCGCGTAGCGGGAGCCGGAGAACGGGCTGTTGATCGCGACCAGGTGGCGGACCCGGGCGAGCGTGGCGGGCTGACCCATGGCCTGCTTGCCGATCAGGCCGCCCTTGCTGTGGGCGACCACGGTGACGTCGTGCAGGTCCTCGCGCTCGAGATACTCCGAGACGAGAACCGCCATCGAAGGAATGGCGCCGGTGTTCCAGCCGAGCTGGTCGAGGACGTGCACCGGATGCCCCTGCCGGTAGAGGTGCTCGGCGACCGGCTGCATGAACCGCCAGCTCTCGAACACCCCCGGGATGAGCAGCACCGGCGACCGCGGCTGCGTGGGGGGGTGCAGCCGCTGGTCGGCCTGACTCCGCCCGACCGCGGCACGAGCCAACCAGTAGGTGACATAGCCGTAGTCCAGGACCCAGCCCCAGAGCTTCTGCCGCACCGTCGGGGGTGCGTGCGTCCTGGCGTCCACCTCCGTCGTCCCGCGACGACCCCGAGGGTCCGCAGCGAGGCGTCGAAGCCTCTGCAGCATCCGCAGAACGGCGGCCCGTGACTGATCCACCCGCCACCTCCCGGACAAGTCTCACGCAGGTCCTGGCTGGATTACCCGGGCCGATCAACAGCGAACCACCGCACTGCACCCTGCTGCTGGTTAGGTTGAGGTCATGGCTCACGCACCGCTGCTTCCGCGGTCCTCCCGCGGGACTGTCGACGACCGGTCCAGGTAAGTGCCTTCGCCTCCCCCGACCGGCACCTCGCACGGCCTCCCGGTCCGCCCCAGCGGCTTCACTGAGGACTGGACTCGAATCGGGGAGCGTCAGGTCCGCTCCTTCAGCACCGGCCGGCAGCAGGCCCTGCCGGAGATCGTGCTGGTTCCCGGGCTCGGAGCGCCCGGCTACCTCTACCCCTGGATGCGGGAGCTGTCGCTCTGGACCAGGGCGACCGTGCTCGACCTGCCCGGCTGGCGGGGCGGCCGGGGACGCTCGTCCCCGTCCACGGTGACTGCCGTCGGCGCCGCGGCCGCCCGCTGGTTGGAAGCCACCGACCGTCGAAGCGTCGTCCTGGTCGGCCACTCCAGCGGAGCCCAGTCCGCGGTTCGCACGGCGCTCGCCGTCCCCGAACGGCTCGTCGGGCTGGTTCTTGCGGGACCCACTCTGGATCCCGCCGCCCGCAACCCCGCCGTCCTGGTCCTCCGTCTTCTCGAAGCCCTCACCCGCGGGAAGCCGTCCGAGCTCCCGGCCGTGCTGCCCTGGTACCTCCGGAGCGGCGGCCTGCCGTGGCTGAGACTGGCCGCCTCAGCCGTCCGCGATCGACCCGAGGATCTTCTCGCCGACGTCGCACCTCCGGTCGTGGTGCTCACCGGCGACCGCGACCGGCTGGCCCCGCCCGCCTGGGCTGAGCAGCTGGCCGCCCTGGCATCAGCACCGAGCTCGGGGCTCCCCGGCGCCCACAACACCTGCTTCACCAATCCGGAGGCCGCCGGCGCCGCCGTCCACCAGGCCGTCCTGGGCTGGGCCTGAACCTCGCGCCGGCTCCATCGGGCCTGCGGTGCACCCTGGTGTCACACCTTCCGACGGCTTGGCAGGATCGCAAAGGCGGCTGCGGCGAGGGCGAGCAGGGAGGCGCCCAGCGCCGTTCCGGCGAGGGCGTTGCTCGATCGGCTGTCTGCTGGTGCTGCTGCTGGTGCGACTGCTGGGGCCGGGACTGCCGGGGCGGGGTCCTCGCCCCCGGTTGCTGCGGCGAGCTCGAGCGTGAGTGCGGGGCGCTCGGGTTCTTCGCCACCAGGGGCTTGCTCCTGGATCCACCGGACGACCTCACCATCGGCGTAGGTCTGCAGTGCCTTGAACACGAGCTGGTCGGTCTCGGGCAACGGTCCGCCCGAAACCTCGAACTCGGTGAACTCGTCAGTGCCGATCCCCTCGTCGGTCGCGGTCCACGTGATGCGCTGGACCACTTCGGTCACCGGGGAGCCGTTGGCCTCGAAGGGCTGAGCCGGCGCGCCCTTGGTGAGCTGATGGTGCGGACCGGGCGATGTCGCTGATCATGCGAGGGGTGGAGCGTCGCTCAGAACGTCAACGGGCAGGAGGACGCCCGCCCCGCGAGCGGGACCCGATCTGGAGGATCCCTACGTCCCGGCGCTGACCTGACCTCCTTGCGAGAGGTTGCGGCCCTCCGGCTCAAGGGGCGATGGTGGACAAGGGCGTCGGACCCAGGGGGACGCATGTCGTGGTCGACGTCCCAGGGCGCACCCGGAGGGGGGTGCGACACGGCAGCGCCCCCGTCACTTGCACTGACGGGGGTGCTGCCGCCCTGACCGGTGTTGCCGTCAGCCGGGAGCAGCAGGGGGGGTGCTCCTCCCGACCTGGACCGGCGACGGCTCGGCAGACGCGTCGTTGGCCTTGGGTAGGGGGTTACCCGTTTTGCTCGGACGGCAATCGGACCACGGGCGGTAGCGGCCGGCCGTACGTCGGTGACGGCTGAGCTGAGCTGTTGCTCAACCCATCAACGCCCCCTGATGGGTCCCGGGCGAAGATCGTGCAGCAACGGTTGCGGCTGCGACATCGCGGTCAAGGACGGCCGCATGGTCGGCGTCCGCGGTCGTGCTGGCGACGTGGTCAACCACGGCCGGCTCGGCCCGAAGGGTCTCTACGGCTCCTGGCAGTGGAACCGCGCGGACCGGCTGACCCGCCCGTTGGTCCGCGACGGTGCCAGCCAGCCGGTGGAGACCGACTGGGACACCGCAATGAGCCGGATCGTGCGGCGGTCGCAGGAGTTGCTCGCCACCGACGCGGGGGCGATGAGCCACGGCTTCTACACCAGCGGCCAGCTGTTCTTGGAGGAGTACTACGCGCTGGCGGTGCTCGGCAAAGCCGGCCTGAGGACGCCGCGCATGGACGGCAACACCCGCCTGTGCACGGCGACAGCCGCGGCGGCGATGAAGGAGACCTTCGGCTCGGACGGGCAGCCGGGCAGCTACTCCGACATCGAATCGACCGACGCCGTCTTCCTGTTCGGCCACAACATGGCCGAGACGCAGACCGTGCTGTCGATGCGCATCCTCGACCGGGTGCAAGGGGCGGACCCACCGAGGATCGTCGCCGTCGACCAGCGCAGCTGGCGTGGGGTGTCGGAGTCGCAACAGGCGCGTCGACCCGCACCGGCCAGGGAGTGTCGCGGGCGTGCGGCGTGCGCGTCCCCCACACGTCAGCGATCCGGTCGACCATCATCCCCCCAGCTCTCGCGGTGATGGTGCGATCCTGGCTCACTCGGATGCGGTGGTGGCCGCGCCCCCAGCACCGAGCCCAAGGCCGGGGCGGGAGAGCCGAGCGGCTGGCTGGGGGGAACCCGCCCTTGGCCTCGGCACCACCCATCCCCTCAGTTACGGCCCCGCCTGATTTCGTCGACCACGGCTGATGTTCTTCGTCCTTGTGTAGGGCAGGGACTGGCCGGGTACGGCCTCCTGCAACTGCCCAAGCGAGGAGAAGTCATGACCGTCACCGCTCAGATGCTGAAGGCCTACCCCGCCGATCTCGGAGGCGTGGATCTGGAGGCCCTGGCTGCCTGCATCGACGCCTGCTTCCGCTGTACCCAGGTCTGCACGGCATGCGCCGACGCCTGCCTCAGCGAGGAGATGGCCGACCAGATGCGCAAGTGCGTCCGGACCGACCTGGACTGCGCCGACATCTGCGCCACCACCGGCCGCGTGCTGTCCCGGCACACCGGCTACGACGCCAACCTCACTCGAGCGCTGGTTCAGGCCTGCCTCACCGCCTGCCAGGCCTGTGGCGATGAGTGCGCGAGCCACGCCGACATGCATGAGCACTGCCGCATCTGTGCCGACGCCTGCCGGGCATGCGCGCAAGCTTGCGAGACACTACTGGCCAGCCTCAGTTGACGCCTTCATCCTGACCAGGGGACTGTCCCCTCCGTTCCCTGCTGACCATGGCTCGGTGCACGTTGCATCCTCACCTGGGCGCTTTGCGAACGGTGCAGGATGGGTCAACGGGGCTTCTGGTCTCGGCCCCACGTCCCTAGGCTGAGGTTTCGCTATGACAGCAGTTGTTTCCCTCATCGTCGTTGTGACGCTGAGCCTGCTGGTCACCCGCGTCGCCACGGTGGCCCTCACCATGACCGGCATGTCCGTCGAGCATGCCCGGTTCCAGGCACGATCGGCCTTCACCGGCACGGGCTTCACCACGTCGGAGGCGGAGGCGATGGTCAACCATCCGGCACGGCGACGCATCGTCATGTCGCTCATGCTGCTCAGTGGCGCGGGCGCGGTCACGATCCTCGGCACCCTCATCCTCAGCTTCGCCGGTGTGGATTCCACTACGGGAGGACTACAGCGCGCAGTGGTGATCGTGGCGGCGCTGTTGCTGTTGCTGTTGGTGGCGCGCAGTGCCGTGCTCGACCGGATGCTTCACCGGATCATCGAGCGCATCCTTCGTCGGTATACCTCCCTCGACGTGCGTGACTATGCGGCTTTACTGCATCTGCGAGGCCACTGGGGCGTCTCTCAACTCCCGGTAGCAGAGGGTGACTGGATTGCCTCGCGGCCTCTGGGTGAGCTTCGCCTCCCAGAGGAGGGGGTCATCGCGCTGGGCGTCGAACGTTCCCACGGCGCTTGGGTTGGCGCGCCGAGCGAGGACATCCACCTCCAGGTCGGCGATGTCGTCGTGCTCTACGGCCGTCAGCAGATGTTGGAGGACATCGCGGCACGGCTGCACGGTGATGAAGGAGAGGCCGCCAGCCGACGCTTACGTGCTTGGCACGCGGCGAGCCCCACCGAGGAGCCGTTTGGACCGCCGCAACGCCAACGGCCTCGCACCAAGCCTCAACAGCCGGGCGCCTGAAGCGGCAGATGGACCTTGTCTCGCCCGGGGTCCCGTCAGACCTCAGGGTCGCGGCGTCGAAGCGTCCGCAGATCAGTTCGCCGAGTGGACGGCGGGGTCCGTAACAGGAACGGTGTTTCCGGCGTTCTTCATCAGTAGGTTTCTGCTGCTGGCCAGCGGCCGGCAAAGGTGGTGGCGAACGCGTTGAGGGCTGGCTTCCACCTCACCGTCCATCGTGCCTGGCCCTTCGCGGTCGGGTCCAGGCGGAAGCGGGCACCCCAGGCCTCGGTCAACTCATCCAGCCCGGCCCGGGCGGCTGGCTCGTTCGTTCGGGGCGGCGTAGATCAGCTTCACGTCCCGTTTCAGCCGGCCCAGTCCCGCTTCGAGGCGAGCCGGAACCTGGTCCGCATCGAGCGGTCCATCGTGCTGATCGGCGCCGAGCAGGTGGTCAAGCGCCCCAAGACCGCAGCCGGCGTCCGAACCGTCGCCCTCCCGCGATCGTTGCTGCCGCTCATCGAGGCACACTTCCGGGGACTACTCCGCCCCGGACGGCGCGGTGTTCGTCGGTCTCGTACGGGACGACGCGTGCGCGACCGGACTTGTCCCCCGCCTGGCGCCTGGCGGTCACCGACGCCGGGCAGCCGGGTTTGCGCTTCCACGACCTGCGGCACACCGGAAACCACTTCGCCGCGATGTCTGTTGCCAGCACCCGCGAGTTGATGGGTCGGATAGGGCATGTCGGCGTCGACGCCGCGATGGTTCACCAACCTCGCGGCCAGTCGGGACCGGGCGATCGCCGACGCCTCGGTGGAGCGGACGACGGGAATCGAACCCGCATTCTCAGCTTGGGAAGCTGATGTACTGCCATTGTACGACGTCCGCATGCGGCGAACCGCGACGACAACTGTAGCCCATCGCGGCTGCCGGCCGGCCCTGCGCGGCTGTGGGGACGGCCGCCGCCGTCCGTCGGTGAGGAGCCCCGGCGGCTCCGCCACGTAGCCTGGAGGCGTCATGGACGAACTCTTCGCGCCACCGGCCCTCGAGTGGCGGCGGCTGTCCCCCGCGTACCGGAGCCTGCGACGGCTCACCACGGTGCTCGTGGCTCCGATCCTGTTCTCGGTGCCCGCCCTGGTCCTGGGCCTGGTCTTCGGTCTGTGGTGGGTCTCGGGTGCCCTGTGGGCCGTCGCCGCCGTCATCGTCGGCATCCGCTGGCGCCTGGTGGAGCGGACCTGGCGCTCCTGGGGCTACGTCGAGCGCGAGGACGACCTCTACATCACCCACGGCGTCGTCTTCCGCAGCCTGGTGGCGGTCCCCTACGGCCGGATGCAGCTGGTGGAGGTCGCCTCGGGACCCCTGGAGCGCGCCTTCGGCCTGGCCACGGTCTCCCTCAAGACGGCGAGCCCGGAGACCAACGCCACGATCCCCGGCCTGCCGCCCGAGGAGGCCGCCCGACTCCGCGACCGTCTGACCGAGCTGGGCGAGGCGCACGCCTCCGGGCTGTGAGCACGCCCACTGCCCCGGGCCCTGCTGACCTCGCTCCGGCACCGAGCGGCCCCGTGGTCAAGCAGACCGAGCGCCCCCACCCGCTCACGCCCTTCATCCGCGGCTGGCTGGTGCTGGTGGCCCTGGCGATCACGTTCTCGCGCGAGCTGGTGCCGGGTGGACGCGGGGGCGGCTTCGACGCCTCCAACCTCGGACTGGTGCTGACCCTCGGCAGCGTCGTCGTGCTGCTCGCCGGCACAGCCGGGTTCGTCAGCTGGTACTTCACCCGCTTCGTCATCGACGCCGACGAGCTGCGGCTGGAGACCGGCGCGGTGTTCAAGAGCTCCAAGCGGGTCCCGTTCGAGCGCCTGCAGTCGGTGGACATCATCCAGCCGTTCGCTGCCCGGCTCTTCGGCCTGGCCGAGCTGCGGATCGAGGTGGGCGCCGGCGACAGCACCCTGCGCCTGCGGTACCTGAGCCGCGCCAAGGCGGGCCAGCTGCGCGAGTACCTGCTGGTCCGGGCCCACGGTCGCCGGGGCCGGCTCGAGGACCCCGACCTCGCGCTGCCCGCCAGCGCGTTCACCGACCGCAGCGCGGCCGACCGGCCGCTCGTCACCGTCACCCCGCAGCGGCTGGTGCTCAGCTTCCTCGCCTCGACCGAGTGGCTGGTGACCGCCGGGATCACGATCGCCGTGCTCGTGGTCACCGGCCTGCTGGACGTCACCGCCTACGCCCTGCCCGGCCTGATCCCCCTGCTCATCGGCACGGTCTCGGTGGTCGGGCGACGGGTGGTCGCCATGTTCGGCTTCACCCTGTCGGAGTCGCCGCGGGGCCTGCGCGTCACCCGTGGACTGACCAACCTGACCAGCCAGTCGGTCCCGGTCGACCGCATCCAGGGCATCCGGACCAGCCAGCCGCTGCTCTGGCGGCCGTTCGGCTGGTACCGCGTCGACGTGGACATCGTCGGCTACGCCAGCGCGGACGGAGAGAACAACGAGTCCGCCGCCACCAGCGTGCTCCTGCCGGTGGCCACCCGGGCCGAGGTCGACCTGGCCATGGACCGGGTGCTGCCGGGGATCCGGCTCGAGGAGATCGAGCTGCGCCCCTCACCCCGCCGGGCGCGCTGGGTGGCCTGGTTCACCGCCCAGACCTTGCGCCACGGGTGGGACGCGCAGGTGCTCGTCACCCGGCACGGCTGGCTGACCAAGGTGGAGGACGTCCTCCCGCACGCCAAGACCCAGTCCGTACGGATCGAGCAGGGACCCTTGCAGCGCCGGCTCCGGCTCGCGGACGTGCACTGCGACACCCCCCGCGGCCCGGTCAACGTGGTGGCCCGTCAGCTCGACGTTGCCGTGGCACGCGAGCTGGCGCTGAGCCAGCTGGACCGCGCCCGCGCCGCGCGGGCCGACGACCGCGCCCGAGAGGCTTCGGCTGCTGCCGTCCCGGGCGAGCGCACCGGCGAGGCGGAGGTCCTGCAGGCCTTCGGCACCAGCCGCGACCAGCTGCTCGGCGCCGGCTCGGAGAGCGAGGTGTTCGCGCTGGACGAGCAGCACGTGCTGCGGCTCTACCGGACCCGGCACGAGGCTCCGCGGCAGACGGCAGCGCAGCTGCAGGCGCTCTACCACCACTGGTCCCGGGTCGACGTCGGCATCGAGGTGCCCCTGACCCTGCAGACCGGCGAGCGGGCCGGGCGGGTCTGGGCGGTGGACCGCCGGTTCTCCGGGCGCAACCTCTCCGGCTGGCTGGGGACGGCCGATCCGGACCAGCGGCGGACGGCCCTGCTGAGCCTGCTTGACGCGACCACCGCCGTTGCGCGTCTCCCGAGCCCGGTCCCGGGCTGGGCGCAGCTGGTCGGACCCGGCGCTCCCCGCGTGCACGGCAGCCTGCCCGAGCTCCTCAACGCCATGCTCGCCGGACCCGTCGCCCGGAGCAGGGCCCGCCTGTCGGCTGACGTGCCCGGCATCGGAGCGGTCTGGGACCGGCTGCAGACCGACCTGGCGGCCCGTCGCGTCACGCCGGCGGTCGTCCACGGCGACGTCTGCCCGCCGAACGCCTTCCTCAGCCTCGGTCCGGCCGGCCCGGTGGTGACCGGACTCGGCGACTTCAGCCCGCACACGGTGCACGGGGACCCCGTCGCCGACCTGGTCGGGGCCACCGCCTTCCTCGAGCTCGAGCGTTACCCGGGGGCGACGGAGGATGCTGCTTGGCTGACCGACGTCGTCCTCCAGCGGTTCGGCGGCAGTGTCCCCGCCGACGGGGACCTGGCCCGCTGGCTCGGCGTCTACCGACGGTTCTACGGCTTCTACTACTCCGACAGCGCCGACGACGACCCCGCCCTGTACGCGTGGTGCCTCCGCCAGCTGCGGGGCTGAGGCAGGCAGACTGCGCCACCCGGCGGGGGGCGCCGGCGAGGGCGGAGCGTGCGGCGGGTCCCGTCGGGCGCCCTGCGGCCAGGCCGGACGCTGTCGCTAGGCTCCCCCTCATGACCGACCAACCCGTGCACAGCGCTCCCGTCCTCGGCATCGACATCGGTGGCAGCGGGATCAAGGGGGCCCCCGTCGACCTGACCACCGGTGAGCTCACCCAGAAGCGGAAGCGCATCCCGACGCCGGAGAAGTCGACGCCCAAGAACGTCGCCAAGGTGGTCGGGGAGATCGTCGACCACTTCTCCGACACGATCGGGGCCACGGGACCGATCGGCATCACCATCCCGGCCGTCGTCACCCACGGCCGGACGCGCTCGGCGGCCAACATCGACAAGTCCTGGATCGACGCGGAGGCCGAGCAGATCTTCGAGGACCACCTCGGTCGGGACATCTATCTCGTCAACGACGCCGACGCGGCCGGCGTGGCCGAGGTCCACTACGGCGCAGCCAAGGACCACCCGGGCCTGGTGCTGCTGACCACGCTGGGCACGGGCATCGGCACAGCCCTGGTCTACCGGGGCGTGCTCATCCCCAACACCGAGTTCGGCCACCTGGAGATCGACGGCCACGACGCCGAGTCCCGGGCCGCCTCCAGCGTCAAGGACAAGGAGGGCCTCTCCTACACCGAGTGGGCCAAGCGGCTGCAGCGCTACTACGAGCGCGTCGAGGCCCTGCTGTGGCCCGACCTCATCGTCATCGGTGGCGGGGTGAGCAAGGACGCCGACAAGTTCCTGTCCAAGATCACGGTGCACGCCGAGCTCGTCCCGGCCCGGCTGCTCAACAGCGCAGGCATCGTCGGCGCGGCCTGGCTCGCCGCCGACCGAAAGGTCCACCCGGACCTGCTGAAGTAGCCGGCTCGCCTCCGGCGGACCTGCTCCGTCGAAGGCCGACCCCGCGGGTCACATCCGGTCGAGGGCCTCGATGCCGAGCAGGTCCAGACCGCGCGCCAGCACCTTCCGGGTCGCCGCGCAGAGCGCCAGCCGCGAGCTGCGCACCTCGCCTTCGGACTTGAGCACCGGGCACTGCTCGTAGAAGACCGAGAGGGCACCGGCCAGCTCGTAGAGGTAGGTGCACAGCTTGTGCGGCTGCAGATCCCGGGCGACCCCGGCGACCGTCTCCCCGAACCGAGACAGCAGCAGGGCCAGCTGCTGCTCCGCCGGCTCCTCCAGCACGCTCACCCGGATCTCCTCGGCCAGCCCGTCGGCTTCCGCCCGACGCAGCACCTGCGCCATCCGGGCGTGCGCGTACTGCAGGTACGGCCCGGTGTTGCCGGTTGTCTGCACCATCCGCTCGACGTCGAAGACGTAGTCCTTGTTGATGCCGGTGGAGAGGTCGGCGTACTTGATCGCGGCCAGCGCCACCGGTGGTGCGGCCTGCTCCTCAGCGGCGTCGAGCAGCGACGTCAGAGGGACCGCCGTGCCCTCGCGGGTCTTGAACGGCTTGCCGTCTGGACCCAGCACCATCCCGTAGCCGACGTGCTCGGCCTTGACCGCCTCCGGCAGGTAGCCCGCCTTCCGGCACACGGCGAACACCTGGGCGAAGTGGTCCCCCTGCCGGGCGTCGGTCACGTAGATCAGCCGGTCGGCGTGCAGGTGCCGGACCCGGTGACGGACCGCAGCCAAGTCCGTGGCGGCGTAGCCGAAGCCGCCGTCGCGCTTGCGGACGATCATCGGCGCGTTGAAGCCCTCGACGAACACGCAGAGCGCCCCGTCGTCGATGACGGCCGCCCCGGTGGACTCCAGCTCCTCGGCCACCACCGCCAGGTCGTCGTTGTAGGTCGACTCGCCGGCCAGGTCGTCGTCGGTGAGCAGCACCCCCAGGCGGGAGTAGGCGGCGTTGAACCCGACGAGCGAGGACTCGATGAGCTGGCGCCAGATGGAGCGGGTCTCCCGGTCCCCCGCCTGCAGCGCGACCACCCGCTGACGGGCGGCGGTCGCGAACTCCTCGTCGGTCTTGAAGTGGGTGGACGCGCGCTGGTAGAGCTCGGCCATGGCGGCGAGGTCGAGGTCGTCGGGGTTGATGCCCTCGTCGAGGATCTGCTCGACCAGCATCCCGAACTGGGTGCCCCAGTCACCGATGTGGTTCTGCGGGATCACCCGGTGCCCGACCGCGGTCAGCACCCGGTGGAAGCAGTCGCCGATGATCGTCGTGCGCAGGTGGCCGACGTGCATCTGCTTGGCCACGTTGGGCGCGGAGTAGTCGATGACGACGACCTCGGGAGCCTCGGCGGGTTCGATGCCCGCCTGGGGGTCCGCGAGCTGGTCGGTCACCCAGGCGGCCAGCACCGAGGACCGGAGCCGGAGGTTCAAGAAGCCGGGCCCGGCGATCTCGGGCGGCTCACACAGGTCCGCCAGGTCCAGCTGCTCGACGATGCGGGCCGCGACCTCGCGCGGCGGCCGGCCCTCGCTCTTGGCCAGGCGGAGGGCCACGTTCGACTGGAAGTGACCGAACTGGGGCTTGGTCGCCGGCCGCAGCTCCGGGTCGGTGCCGGTGACGGCCTCGATCCGCGAGCTCAGCTGCGAGGGAAGGGAGGACACGAGGACCAAGTATCCCACGGCTGGACCGGTCCCACCTCGGGCGGAGGCCGGCAGACCCCGCCCTCGGGACGGCCGCTGTGCCACGATGGGAGCCCGCCCGGCGGCCTCTCCCCGGTGGCGGCAGGCGGCCCTGCTTCCCACCGTCCTCAGGAGGCCTTCGATGCCCCAGCCGCTGCAGCCCTTCCTCCACGACCTGGTGACGATCCTGGCCGCTCCCACCCAGGTGCTCTCCGCGCGCACCGGCGACCTGGGAGCCGATCCCGACCGGGCGAGCGCCGAGGGCGTGCTGCACGCCGACGTCCGTGTGCTGAGCCGCGCCGTCGTCCAGGTGGACGGCCGGGGAGGCGAGCACCTGGCCACCGAGGCCGGGACGCGCACGGCCCGGTTCACCACGGTGCTGCGGCAGGTCGGGGCCGAGCTCACCGCGGTGCCCGACGCGACGGTGCGGCTGGACCGCGAGCGGCGGGTCGAGCCGGGCTCGGTCGCCGAACGGCTGCGGGTGAGCTCCGTCCTGCCGGAGGACGTCCCGGTGACGCTGACCCTGGACCTCGCCGCCGACCTCGCCTCCATCGAGACGATCAAGATGGGCGAGACCGGTACTGCCGTCGCCCTCACCCGGGACGGCGACCGGCTGCGCTGGGGCGGGGACGACGTCGACGCCAGCCTCGCGGCGCCCGGAGCGGACTGGTCGACCTCCGAGGACGGCGCCGCAGCGATGGCGCGCTGGTCGCTGGTCGTGCCGGCGGGCGGCACCGTCGAGGTGGGCTGGACGCTCCAGGCCACCGACCGGGGCGGGGCCGTGGCGGCCGCGCCGGGCCGGTGGTCGCCCGGCGAGCTGCCGCCCGCGTCGGACCACCGGGTGGCGGCATGGCTTCGGCGCTCGCTCGAGGACCTGGACAGCCTGCGGATGGCCCGCCCCCAGGCTCCGTCGGACGTGTTCTTCGCCGCAGGCGCGCCCTGGTACCTCACGCTGTTCGGCCGCGACAGCCTTTGGGCCGCCCGCCTGGTGCTGCCGGTCAGCCTCGACCCCGCCCGCGGCACCCTCCGGGCCCTGGCCGCGCTGCAGGGCACGACGACCGACGACGAGCGCGCCGAACAGCCCGGCAAGATCATGCACGAGCTGCGGCGCCGAGCCTTCGGGCTGGGCGAGATGTCGCTGCCCCCGCTCTACTACGGGACCATCGACGCCACCCCGCTCTGGGTCTGTCTGCTGCACGACGCCTGGCGGGCGGGCCTGCCCGACAACGAGGTCCGCCCGCTGCTGCCGGCGCTGGAGGCCGCGCTCGGCTGGCTGCTGGAGCACTTCGACGCCGACGGCGACGGCTTCGGGGAGTACCTCGACGCCAGCGGGCACGGACTGGCCAACCAGGGCTGGAAGGACTCGGCCGACTCGGTGCGCTTCCGGGACGGCCGGATCGCCGACGGACCGGTGGCCCTGTGCGAGGTGCAGGGCTACGCCCACGAGGCCGCACTCTCCGGGGCGGCCCTGCTCGACGCCTTCGGACGCCCGGGGGCTGAGCGCCTCCGGAGATGGGCCGGCGCCCTGGCCGACCGCTTCCGCACCGCCTTCTGGGTGGGCGAGGGCGAGGACCGCTACCCGGCCCTGGCGCTGGACGGTCACGGGCACCGGGTCGACTCGCTCACCAGCAACATCGGCCACCTCCTGGGCACCGGCCTGCTCGACGCCGAGGAGGAGCGGCTGGTGGCCCGACGGGTGTCGGAGCCGGCGCTCGACTCCGGCCTGGGGCTGCGGACGATGTCCACCGACGATGCCGGCTACTCCCCGCTCAGCTACCACTGCGGGTCGGTGTGGCCGCACGACACCGCCATCGTCGTCGCGGGTCTGGCCCGGGCCGGCCTGGCCGAGCACGCGGCCGGTCTGGTGGAAGGCCTGCTGCGGGCCTCCGTCGCCTTTGACCAGCGGCTGCCCGAGCTGTGGAGCGGCGAGGGCCACCCCGTCCCCTACCCTGCCGCGTGCCGCCCCCAGGCCTGGTCGGCTGCGGCCGCCGTTGTGGTCGCCTCCGTCCTGGGCGTCGCGGAGCGTCAGCCCGGGGCGGGCTGGCAGCGCGGGCACCAGTAGCTGCGCCGTTCCTGTCCTCGCGGCCCGAACTCCTCGGTCAGGATGGGCGTGCGGCAGCGGCGGCAGGGCTGCCCGGGCCGCTCGAAGACGTAGTGGCTCTTCCCCCGCCGCAGGTCCCCCGTCGTCGACTGCTGGGCGCGCCAGCGGTTGGCCCGCAGCAGCTGCTGACCCCGCTGCAGCACCCGGGGGAGGTCGCGGACCTGTCGGACCGGCGTGCGCGGGTGCAGCCCCTGCAGGAACAGCAGCTCGGACCGGTACAGGGTGCCGAGCCCGGCGAGGTTGCGCTGGTCCAGCAACGCCTCACCGATCGTCCGGTCCGGTTGCGCCTGCACGCGACGGACGGCCTCGTCGAGGTCCCAGTCAGGCCCGAGCAGGTCGGGGCCGAGGTGCCCGACGACTTCGGCCTCCTCCACGGTCGGCACCAGCTCGACGACGGGCAGCCGGTAGCCGACGGCCTCGTGCTCAGCCGTCGCCAGCACCGCACGGATCTGGAACTCCTGCCCGCCGGACCAGGGGTGACCGGAGGCGAAGATGCGCCAGGTGCCCTCCATCCGGAAGTGAGTGTGCAGCGTCCAGCCGTTGCCGAACCGGAAGAGCTGGTGCTTGCCCCGGGAGAGCACGGCGAGCACCTCGACGCCGGTGAGGTCGGTCGTCGCGAGCTGCGGGACGCGGAACTCGGCTCGGGTCAGCGTCCTGCCCGCCAGCGCCTCGTCGAGCCGGCGGCAGGACCGCCAGACGGTGTCTCCCTCGGGCACCTGGTCATTCTGCCTGCTGCTCCCGCTCGTCCCGTCGTCGCCGACCAGCCGCCTACGCTGCCCAGATGAGCCGCGTCCCTGTCCTCCTCCGCGCAGTCGGCGGACTCGTCCCCGCGGGAACGGCCGTCGTCCTGCTCGCCTGCGTCGGCTTCGTCCGGTGGCATGCTGCTGGTCACCTGCACCGCGAGGCCGAGGCCCCGACGGCGCCCGTCGCCCTGGTGCTCGGCGCCCAGGTCCACCCGACCGGGGTCCCGTCGTCCTTTCTGGCCGCCCGTCTCGACCTGGCGCGCCGGCTGCTCGAGGCAGGGCATGTCCAGGTGCTCCTGCTGTCCGGGGACGGCGCCGCCCCGGAGTACGACGAGCCGGCGGCGATGCGCGCCTACCTCCTCGCCGCCGGGGTGCCCGACGAGCGGCTGGTCCTCGACCGGTTCGGCCTGGACACCTACGACTCCTGCGTCCGGGCAGCACGCGTGTTCGGCGTCGACCGGCTGCTCGTCGTGACCCAGAGCTACCACCTGCCGCGGGCGGTGGGAACAGCCCGGGCGCTGGGCCTGGCTGCCGAGGGCGTCGGCGACACCTCTCTGCGCCGATGGCGCCCGGCCTACCTGCACGGACTGCTCCGCGACCAGGTGGCCTGCGTCAAGACGGTGCTCGACCTCGCTACCCGTCGGCAGCCGGTGCTCGGGCCTCCCGACACAGCCGTGCGACGAGCGCTGCGACTGTAAGCCTCTAACCTCTGGTGCCTTCCTTCTTCTGGTGTAATTATGTAATTGAACAAGGAGGGGCACATGAGGCATGGATTCGACGGACCCGACGGTCCGCAGGAGGACGGCGAGGAGCGGGGCGGTCGGCGAGGTCCCCGGGGACGACGCGGACCGGGCCGGCCGGGTGGGTGGCAGAACGCCGACCTGCCCTCAGCCGACGACGCCGCCAGCTGGTTCGAGGGGCGTCTGCCGGAGGAGTGGTTCAGCGCGGTCAGCGTGGAGACCGACCGCGAGGAGATCACGGTCATCGGCACGCTGGCCGCGGACCCGCAGACCGATCGCGCGGCGGCGGAGGGCCGGATCAGCCGGTTCCGGGCCGAGACCCGCGCCGCCCGCATCCAGGTCGCCGAGGAGGCCGAGGCGCGCTACGGGCGCAAGGTCTCCTGGGGCGCGAGGCTCGGGGAGGTGGAGACGCTGTTCACCCATCTCGCCGTCCCGGTCATGACCCGGTTGCGTCAGCCCGAGCGGCAGGTGCTGGACACCCTCGTCGACGCCGGCGTGGCCCGCTCCCGCTCGGAGGCGCTGGCGTGGGCCGTCCGGCTGGTCGGCCGGCACGCCGACGGCTGGTTGGCCGAGCTGCGGGACGCCATGCAGGAGGTCGACAAGCTGCGCGCTCGGGGTCCGCAGCTCTGAAACGCTGACGAATCGCGCTGGATCGCGCGAGCAGACGCAAAACGTCAGCGGTTCCTGCTCCAGGACGAGGCCGCGACCCACCCCCGCCAGCGAGCGAGCCGGCGGGACTGCCAGGGCCGGCCGAGCAGGGTGTCCACCGACGTCAGCACCGGACCCCCCTGCAGCACCTCGGCCGCGGTCCAGCCCAGCCGCTGCCAGCCCTGTTCCACCAGGCGTCGGTCGCGGGCCAGGTCGGCCCGGTGGGTGGTGCGGTCGCGGTGGACCTCGCCGTCGTACTCGTGGAGCCGCCGGGTCCCCACCAGCCACAGGTCCGCCCGGGCGACGAAGCGGCCGGCGTCGTCCTCGATCCGACGCTGGGGCTCCACCTCCACCTGGGCCACGTGGTGCAGGAGCCGCAGCACCGACTCCCAGGCCGACTCGCTCCGTCCGTCGAGCAGGGGGAGCACCCGGCGCAGTCGCGGCGCGCCGCGGCGGCGCTGCCCGGCCGCCCGGGCGATCTCCTCGAGGGTGCAGTGACCGAGGTGCAGGGCGGAGTCGGCGAGCGGCACCAGGTCGAGGACGTCGAGGTCACGGGCCGCCGCCAGCACCGTCTCGGCGGCGGTCGCCACGGGCAGCCCCTGCCACCGCTCCTGGACCGGCGACCCACCCAGGCGGACCACGGTCAAGCCGCGTCGCTGCGGGTGGCGCTCGTCCTCGTGCACGGCGACCTGGACGGGCGTGGGGCCGGCCGGCAGCCACCAGCCCCGGAGCCGGGCCGCCGCCAGGTGCGTGAACACGGCCCCGGGCGGCAGCACCAGCGCCCAGGCGCGCAGCTCCCGCTCGAACGACGGCGCGCCGCGCAGGTGCAGCCCGTGGCCGACCGCCGTCCAGCCCGCTCCCCGCCGATGACCCCGCACCACCTCGTCCACGCCGGGAGTCTGCGCACCGCCGCCTTGTCCGAGACGTCGGTCGCGCGGCCTGGGGACGAGGAAACGCTGACGGGTTGCGTCCTGAGGACAACCGGCGCGCAACCCGTCAGCGTTTCCTCGCCGTCAGGAGGTGCGGTGCTCCCGGTAGTACCGGATCAGCGCCTGGGTGGACGGGTCCTGTCCGGCCAGCGCGTCCTCGTCCCCGGCCACCGCCGGGGTGACCTGCTGGGCGAGCTGCTTGCCGAGCTCGACCCCCCACTGGTCGAAGCTGTCGATGCCCCAGATGACGCCCTGCACGAACGTGATGTGCTCGTACAGCGCGATCAGCTGGCCGACCACGGACGGCGTCAGAGCCGGAGCCATGATCGACGTCGTCGGCCGGTTGCCGGAGAAGACCCGGGCGGGGACGACCTCCTCCGCCGTGCCCTCAGCCCGGACCTCGTCGGCGGTCTTGCCGAAGGCGAGCGCCGCGGTCTGGGCGAAGAAGTTGGCGAGGAACAGCTCGTGGACGTCCGCATCGCCGTCGGTGAGGGGGTGGGCGGGGTTGGCCACCGCGATGAAGTCGGCCGGGATCACCCGGGTGCCCTGGTGGATGAGCTGGTAGAAGGCGTGCTGCCCGTTGGTGCCCGGCTCGCCCCAGAACACCTCCCCGGTGTCGGTGGGCACGGGGGTGCCGTCGTAGCGGACGCCCTTGCCGTTGGACTCCATGGTCAGCTGCTGCAGGTAGGCGGGGAAGCGGTGCAGGTACTGCGCGTAGGGCAGGACCGCGTGGGTCTGGGCGCCGAAGAAGTTGGTGTACCAGACGTTCAGCAGGCCCATCAGCAGCGGGACGTTCTGCGCCGGCTCGGCGGTGGTGAAGTGCTCGTCGATGGCGTGGAAGCCGCGCAGGAAGTCCGCGAAGCTCTCCGGGCCGATGGCCACCGCGACCGCGGTGCCGATGGCGGAGTCCACCGAGTAACGACCGCCCACCCAGTCCCAGAAGCCGAAGGCGTTGTCCGGGTCGATCCCGAAGTCGGCCACCTTGTCCAGCGCGGTGGAGACGGCGACGAAGTGCTTGGCCACCGCGCCCTCGGCGTTCCCCACGCCGTCGAGCAGCCAGGCCCGCGCCAGCCGGGCGTTGGTCAGCGTCTCCAGCGTGGTGAAGGTCTTGGAGGCGACGATGAAGAGCGTCGTCTCCGGGTCGAGGTCCCTGGTCGCCTCGGCGACGTCGGTCGGGTCGATGTTCGACACGAAGCGGCACTCCAGGCCGTCCTGCACGTAGGGCTTCAGCGCCTCGTACACCATCACCGGGCCCAGGTCGGAGCCACCGATGCCGATGTTGACGACCGTGGCGATCCGCTTCCCGGTGACCCCGGTCCAGGACCCGCTGCGGACCGCCTCGGCGAAGGCGTAGACCTTCTCCAGCACCTCGTGCACCTGGGGGACGACGTCGGCGCCGTCGACGACGAGGCTGTCGCCCTTCGGCCTCCGCAGCGCCGTGTGCAGCACGGAGCGGTTCTCGGTGACGTTGATCCGCTCGCCCGCGAACATCGCCTCGCGCCGCTCCGCGACGCCGACCTGCTCGGCCAGCTCGAGCAGGCGGCCCAGGACCGCGTCGTCGAGCAGGTTCTTGGACAGGTCGACGTGCAGGTCACCGGCGGTGAAGCTGTACCGGGCGGCACGCTCGGGGTCGGCGTCGAACCAGCCGCGCAGGTCGGGGGTGAGCCCCTGCCGCAGCTCGGTGAGCGCGGACCAGGCCGCGGTGGTGGTGGCGTCGACAGGACTGGTCATCGGTGCGGCTCCCGGGCTGCGGTGGTGGCGTCTTCCCTCAGCACCCTAGCGACGGGCCCGGACGGCGCGGCGGCCGACCGACCCGGCCGGGCTAGGTTGCCGGTATGGATCCCCGGCTGCAGCGGGCGCGGCCCGAGAACGAGAGCCCCCACGCGCCCGCGGAGTCGGAGTTCCGCTCCGACCTGGAGCGGATCCGCTTCGCCCACGCCTTCTCCCGACTGGCCGAGGTCACCCAGGTGGTGGCGGCGGACGCGACGAGCGGGGTGGTGCACAACCGTCTCACCCACAGCATCAAGGTCAGCGCCGTCGCCCGCGCCATCGCGGTCCGGCTGCTGCGCACGGAGGACCGGAACCTGCTCCGCCGGCTCGGCGGACTGGACCACGTCGTCGTGCAGGCGGCGGCGAGCGCCCACGACCTGGGCCACCCGCCCTTCGGGCACCTTGGTGAGCGGGCCCTCGACCGGCTGGCCCGGGAGCGGTTCGGGCTGGTCGACGGGTTCGAGGGCAACGCGCAGACGTTCCGCATCCTCGCCGAGCTGGAGGTGCACGGACCGGGCGACGAAGGCCTCAACCTCACCGCGGCCACCCGGGCGGCGGTGCTGAAGTACCCCTGGGCGCGCTTCCACCACCCCGACCCGCACCCGACGGGGTGGCCCGAGCCGCCGCGGGGGGCCGGACGCGGCGGCGGGGGCAGCGGGGCCGCGAAGTTCTCCTGCTACCACATCGACCTGCCCGAGATGCAGCAGGCGCTCGCCGCCTTCCCCGACCTGCCGCCGGGGCGCCAGACCCTGGAGTGCTCGGTCATGGACCTGGCCGACGACATCGCCTACTCCCTGCACGACGTCGAGGACTTCCACCGCTCCGGGGTCCTGCAGTTCTCGCCGGTCTCCGGGGAGTTCCGCTCCTGGCAGGAGGGCCGCGTGGCGTTGGCGGCGATGGACGAGCGTGCCCTGGCGGCCGCCGGACGGCAGCCGGGCACCGGGCTGGAGCGGCTGCGCCGCCGCCTGCAGACCCGGGAGAGCTGGATCTTCGACGAGCAGACCTTCGACGACGCGCTCACGTCGGTGGGGGTGGAGTTCGTCGACGGCGTGCTGGCCACCCCCTACGACGGCTCCATGGCCGGCGACCGGGCCATCTCCGGGTTCGTCTCCCGCTGGATCGAGCACCTCGTCACGTCGGTGACGCTCGACCCCGACCCGCCCGTCCGCTCGGGCTACGTCCGGATGAGCGCCCGGGCCTGGCACGAGGTCTCGGTGCTGAAGTTCGTCAACACCTACTTCATCCTCGACCGACCAGACCTCGCGATGTTCCAACGGGGGCAGGAGCGCACCATCACCCACCTGGTGAAGGGCTTCGACGACTGGCTCTCCGACCGCGGGGACGCCGCTCGCGCACCCCGCCGCCTGATCGACCTGGTCAACGCGGCGACCTACGGCTACGAGCGGATCGCGGCCACCCATCCGGAGTGGCTGGACGGCCGGACCGGCGACGCCGAGCTGGCGCGGATGGGGCGCGGGCGGGGCATCGTCGACTTCGTCAGCGCTCTCACCGACGCCCAGGCCGCGGCCTTCGCCGCCACCCTGACCGGGACCAGCAGCCTGTTGTGGACCAACGGCGCGCTCTGACTCAGCGGCTGCTCCACGCCGGGGACGCCTAGGTCGGGGACACTGGCCAGATGGCTCACCCTGACCGCATCCGCAGCGCCGCCGTCGTCATCACCGCCGTGACGCAGGTCGTCGTCGGTCTCGGCAGCCAGCTCGTCGTGGACGCCGGCTCGAGCAACCGGGCGATCTCGGACGCCAACTCCTCGCCGGTGACGCCGGCGGGCTACGCCTTCTCCATCTGGGGGCTGATCTACCTCGCCTGCCTGGTGCTCGCCGTGTACCAGGCGCTGCCGAGCCAGCGCGGCCGCGAGGTGCACCGGCGCACCGGTTGGTGGCTGGTCGCCGCCTTCGGCGCGGCGACGGTCTGGATACCCGTGTTCACCTCCCGGACGCTCTGGCTGGCTCAGGTCGTGATCCTGATGCTGCTGGCCTCACTCGTGATCGCCGTCCGTCGCTCGGTCCACACCGGACCGGCGGAGAACCGTTTAGAGCAGTTCGCGTTCCGACTGCCGGTGACGCTGTACCTGGGCTGGGTCACGCTGGCCACCGTCGCCGGCTTCGGCACGACCTTCCGCTCGTCCGGGATCCCGGAGCGGGGCCTGAGCGCCGTCGTGCTCTCCCTGCTGCTCATCCTCGCGGCGACGGCGTTCTCAGTGGTCGTGGTCGGCCGGTTCACCGCGCTCGCCGCGTTCGCCTTCACCGCCGGCTGGGCGCTGGTGGCCATCGTGGTCGCCAGCCCGTCGGTGGCGGTGAAGGTCGCAGCCGTCCTCGCGCTGCTGACCATCGCCGCGGTGCTGGTGCTGCGCACCGGGCACAGCCGGAACAAGGCCACCGTGCTGCTGGGGTGAGCGGGTGGACCTGATCGTCGAGGTGTGGCAACGGGCCACCACCACCCAGCCGCCACCCGCGCCCGGGCTGGTGCTCGGCGCCGCCGTGACGGCCCTGCTGCTGGTGCTCCACCCCGTGCCGTGGCGAGTGAGTCGGCTGCTGGTCACCATCACCCACGAGGGCAGCCACGCCGTGGCCGCCGTGCTGGCCGGGCGTCGCCTGCAGGGCATCCGCGTGCACTCCGACACCTCCGGACTCACCCTCTCCCGAGGGCGGGCCAGGGGTCCGGGGATGGTGGCCATGCTGCTGGCGGGCTACCTCGGTCCTGCCGTCGTCGGCCTCGGGGCCGTCGGACTGCTGCTCGCGGGGCACGCGCTGGCCCTGCTCTGGCTCGTCGCCGTCCTCCTGGCCGCCATGCTGCTGCAGATCCGCAACCTCTACGGGTTCCTCGTCGTGCTCGTCGCGGCCGCAGGCCTGCTCGCACTGAGCTGGTTCGGCTCGCCGGTCCTGCAGACCGCGCTCGCCACGCTGCTCACCTGGGTGCTGCTCGTCGCCGCGCCCAAACCCGTCGTCGAGCTGGCCCGCCAGACCCGCGCCGGTCGGGCCGGGCACTCCGACGCCGGTCAGCTCGCGCGGCTGACCCGACTGCCGGCGTGGGTGTGGGTCGGGCTCTTCGGGGTCCTGAACCTCTCGGGGCTCGCGGTCGGCGCCCTGCTCCTGGTCCCGGCGCTGGTGGGCCTCGGGAGCGCGCTGGCCGGGGTGTTCACCGCTCCCTGACCGGCCTCGGGGCAGCAGAAAGGCTCCCGTCCGGTTGGATGGAGCCCGGTGCAGAACGTGCGCGGAACGGGTCAGGTGCGCGGACCGAACCCGTTGTTGCGCTGCGCGACCAGGATCAGCTCGTCGCGCATGGCGGGGGTGGCCGCGTTGCTGATCGCCCGCGCGATCTCGCGACGCTTCCGGTTGACCTGGCGGCGGCTCTGGATGGCCTGGGTGAGACGTGACATGCGATGCTTCCCTTCGAGGCGGTGCTAGCCGCTTGGAAATCGAAACCTTCGATTTCGAAGCTACCGTAGCAACGCGGGCAGCACCGGAGGTATTCCTCGGCGTGCTCGGTCGGCCGACGGCCGACGCAAGGACCTCAGGCCGCTTGGCCGAAGCGGCGGTCCGTGACCCGGACGCCCAAGCGCTCGAGCTCGGCCTCGACGCGGAGACGCTCGATCTCGCGCTCCATCCCGATGCACTCGGTCCCCAGGTCGTGGTGCACCTCGAGCATGTCGCAGGTCTGGGCGAGCAGCCGGTCGTAGGCCAGCCGGTTGCCCATCTGGTGCGCCGCCGAGCGGCGGGAGTCCTCGCCTACCACGACCCGGAGACGGCGGAGGTCGGCGATCAGCTGCTCGAGCGGCAGTCCCTGCTGGTTGCGGAGGGCTCGGAGGGCCTCCCGGTGCTCACGGCGGACGGCACGGCGCTCGCGCCAGCTGGAGACGCTCTCATCCCACCGGCCCACCAGCACGTCATACCCGAGCACGCAGAGGATGGGGACAAGCACCATCACAGTCACGGCCACCGCGCCGAGGACGAGCTGGTACGCGTCCACCATGGAGAAACCTTAGGTCGCGCTCCCGGGGTCCACAAGTTCCCCGGGTTCGAACTAGGAGCCGGCGTCCCCGTAGACGGTCACGTGCACGTGGTCCTCGTGGTTCGCCGAGGGCGAGCCACGGTCGGACATGCTCCGCCAGCCCTCGCGCCCCCGCTGCACGGTCCAGATCCGGCTAGCGAAGATCACCTCGCTGACGCCGAGCTGGCGGGCGTTGGCCCGCACCCACTCGGCGACCTGCTGGCCGAGGCCGTTGCTGGACACCATCGCGTCCACGGCCCGACCGGAGGGGTGCGCCGGCAGCGAGTCCGCGCGGACGCCGCCGTACGCGGCGATGCCGGGGAAGCGGGCGCAGAGCGCCCGGTGGAGGCGGACGGCGTCGGGGGTGAGTCCCGACTCCACCGACGAGCCGCCCGGGCACGCCGACGAGGAGACGCCACCGTCGGAGCGGGGGGAGCGCTGCGTACGGGAGCTCTGGGCGGAGGACGACGGCGGCTTGGGCTTCGACTCCACCAGGTACTGGTTCTTCACCCAGCCGCCTTGCCCGCGGTAGACGACGTGCTGCCAGTCGCCGCGGGCGGTCGCGGTGACCGACACCTTCGACCGGGGGTCGAGCACCGTGACGAGGTCGGAGCCGGCGTCGGCCTGCTCCCGGACGTTCAGGGCGACGCGCGTGTACTCGGTGTCCACGACGGTCAGCGTGGGCGAGGTGGCCACGCGCAGCTTCTCCGCCTTGTCGGCGGCCGCCCTGGCGGCGGCCTTCTTCTCGGCGGCGGCCTTGGCCTTGGCCTTGCTCTTCGCCTTCGCCTTGCTCTTCGCCTCCGACTTGTCCTTTGCCTTGCTCTTGAACTCCGACTTGGCCTTGGCGGCCGCCTTGGCCTTCGCGTCGGCCGCGGTCTTCGCCTCGGCCGACAACGAGGGGCGTACGAAGTCCCGGCTGGTGCCCTGCTCCCGACTGACCTGCGCGCCAGTGGCCGACGACGTCTCCCCGGCGGGAACCCCGACCACCACCTCCGTGGTGGAGCCGGTGGCTGCGGCCACCACCCCCGTGGTCCCGAGTGCGATGAGCAGGCTAGGGACGGCCACACGGGCCGCCCGCACCTGCCACGGCGCACGCAGGGCGCGGCGGGGACGCTGTCGAACCACGAGCTACTCCGAATCCCGATCCTGGTCGTGCCGCTCGGCACCCTGTGCACCGAGATCGAATCGTTATTTATCGGCTCCGAGTGTAGGCAGCGCGCGACCGTCCTGGCCAATCGAGCCGCCGCGGGCGGCTCGGCGCCCCCCCACTCGTCGACCTCATCCCCTGGGTAGGGTGAGCCGACATCCGCGACCGATGGGACGGCGATGACTGCAGCAGCGGTGGAGCAGACAGACTCCCCGGAAACCACCTCGTACGCGGCCATTGTGATCGGCGCCGGCCAGGCCGGTCCCGGCGTGGCGGCGGCCCTGGCCGGGTCGGCGGACGGCCGGGTCGCCTTGGTCGAGATGGACCAGGTCGGGGGCACCTGCCTCAACCACGGCTGCAAGCCCACCAAAGCCCTGCGGGCCAGCGCCATGGTCGCCCACTCGGCCCGGCGCGCCGCCGAGTACGGCGTGCACACCGGCGAGGTGACCGTCGACTTCGGCTTCGCGATCGACCGCGTGCACCGGATCATCGGGGAGGAGGTCTCAGGGCTGACCAGCTACATCGAGGGCCTCGACGGCGTCGACCTGGTGCACGGCCGGGCCACCTTGACGACCGACCCCACCGGGGCCGAGCACACCGTCACCGTGAATGGGCGCCGCCTGACCAGCAGCCAGGTCTACCTCAACGTCGGGGCGCGGGCGTCCGTACCGCCCATTCCCGGGATCGACGACATCGACGTGCTCACCGAGGTGGAGCTCTTGAAGCTGACGGCGCTGCCGGAGCACCTGGTGGTCATCGGCGGGGGCTACCTCGGGTGCGAGTTCGGCCAGATGTTCCGGCGGTTCGGCTCCGAGGTCACCCTCGTCGCAGGCAGCGGGGTGGCCGACCAGGAGGACCCTGACATCGGCGAGATGATCACCCAGACCTTCACCGACGAGGGCATCCGCGTCCTCGGTGGTCGGAGCGAGAAGCTGGCGGCGGTGGACGGCGGGGTCGAGGTCACCCTGGACGACGGGACCACCGTCACGGGCAGCCACCTGCTGATGGGCGTCGGGCGGCGTTCCAACTCCGACCTGCTGGGGGACCACGGGATCGAGACCGACGAGCACGGTTTCTTCGTCACTGACGGCCGGTTCCAGACCTCGGTCCCGGGCGTCTGGGCCCTGGGCGACGTCAACGGCCGCGGCGCGTGGACGCACACCTCCTACCAGGACGGCCAGATCATGATGGAGCCGTCGCGCAGCGCCGAGGGGCGCGTGACCACCTACGCCATGTTCACCGACCCACCGCTCGGGCGGGTGGGCATGAACGACGCCCAGGCGCGGGAGTCGGGCCGCCGGGTGCTCAAGGCGGAGGTGCCGATGAGCGGGGTCAGCCGAGCCCGGCTGGAGAGCGAGACGACCGGCGTGATGCGGGTCCTCGTCGACGCCGACACCGAGGAGGTGCTCGGGGCCACCATCCTCGGCCTGCAGGCCGACGACGTCATCCAGGTGATCGGCACCGCGATCCAGGCGGGGGTCCGGTACCCGCTGCTGCGCGACGCGCTGCCCATCCACCCCACCGTGGCGGAGTTCATCCCCACCGTCCTGAGCTCCCTGCAGCCCCTCGACGGCTGACCGGGAGCCCACCTGAGCTAACCGAGGGCCTCGACCAGCCGAGCACAGCGGACCGGGTCCTCGGTCAGCCCGTTCTCCAGGCCCCACAGCCAGTAGTCGACGGCACGGACCTGCGTCCAGCCCGCGGCCCGGGCAGGGTCGAGACCGGCGGCGTCGGCGATCACGTGCAGCAGCCGACGCAGACCGGTGGCATCGGGCGCTTCGTCGGCCCGCGTCCAGAGCAGCTCGGCCACCCCGACGGCGGGGTCGCCGACCAGCGGTCTGGGGTCGATCGCCCGCCAGCCACCGGCTGCGTCGGCCAGCACGTTGCCCCAGTGCAGGTCGCCGTGCACGAGCAGGCCGAGGTCGGTCGGGAGCGTGCCGGCGAGCGCCCGGGCCCGGTCCAGGCTCCGTTCGGGGACGGGTCCGCCCAGGACGTGGTTGCGCCCGGCCGCTCGGGCCGCGAAGGATTCCGCAGCAGCCGCCAGCGTGGGCAGCCCGGGTGGAGCGGCTACCGCCAGCTCGGCCAGCAGCCGCCCGGCCACCGTCGCGGCAGCCCCGAGAGGGAGGCTGCGCAACGCGCGTCGCGGGTCGAGCCGCTCGAGCAGCACGGCATCGCCGTCGGGATGGACGTCGACCAGCCGGACGGCGCCGCGGCCGTCCCAGGTGCGCAGGGCCGCCACCTCGGCCGTCAGATCGTGCTCGGGCCAGCAGACCCGCAGGGCGAGCCGGTCGGCGCCCCGACGGACCAGCACGACCAGGTTCACCGCACCGGCCAGCGGCGGGGCGTCCTCGGGGACCAGGTCCCAGGCGTCGCACAGGGCCGCCACCCGGGCGGGCAACGCGTCCAGCCAGGCCCGCCCCGCAGCACCGCTGATCTCCGAGCGCCAGCGGACCAGCTCGGCCGGGACGCTGATCACGAGGGCGGCGCCGGGGCCCGGGGGCTGCGCTGGTAGGCGGACACGAAGCGGTCACCCGTGAGCCAGAACCGCCAGGGCCGGTCCGCGGCCGCCGACACCCCGACGCGCGGACCTGCGCTGACCAGGGCGACCGGCTGCGGGTCGAGGGTCAGGGTGACCGGCCCTCCGCCCAGCACCGCGGTGCCCTTGTGGTCCGCGGTGATGCCCAGGGCCTGGGTGAGCCGGCCCGGTCCACGCGCCAGGTCACGGTCGGCCGCTCGACCGCGACGGGAGCGTGCGACGTCGAGCCCCTCGACCACCTCCCCGGCCCGGAGCAGGATCCCCGACGCCGTCCCGTCCGGGCCGCAGACGACGTTGGCGGCCCAGTGCATGCCGTAGGAGAGGTAGACGTAGAGCCGGCCCGGCGGGCCGAACATCACCTCCGTCCGCGCGGTCCGACCGCGGAAGGCGTGGGACGCCGGGTCGGACGCGCCGTCGTAGGCCTCCACCTCGGTCAGCCGGACCACGACCGGACCGTGCCGGAGCAGCCCGCCGAGCAGGGTGGGAGCGACCTCGGCGACGGGGCCGTCGAGCGTGGTCACCCCGGTCCTGCCGTCCCGGACGGTGCCGCACCGTCGCCCCCGGTCCCGGCGTGCGGAGACCCGGGCTCCAGCCGCTCGACCGTCCCGGCCGCGCCGTCGACGCGCACCCGGTCCCCGGTGCGCAGCACGGCCGTCGCGTCGCCGCAGCCGACCACGGCCGGCAGCCCGAGCTCCCGCGCGACGATCGCCGCGTGCGAGAGCGGGGCGCCGACGTCGGTGACCACCGCGCCCGCGCGCGCGAAGTGGGGGGTCCAGCCCACGTTCGTGACCGGGGTGACCAGCACCTCCCCTGCGACCAGGGCACCGGCCTGGTCTGGGTCGGTGAGCACCCGCACCCGACCCACGACGACGCCGGCCGAACCCGGGAAGCCGCGCACGGTCGCACCCGCGGAGGAGACCCCGGGCTGGCCGAGGTCGGAGCGACGGGCCGCGTCACCCGCAAACCGGAAGGGGTCGAAGTGGCCGCGGACCAGCGCCGGGTAGCGCGGCAGGGCGCGATAGGCCATGTGCGCCGCGCGTCGTCCGCCGAGCCGCGCCGGGGGCGCGCCGCCCCCCAGCACCTGCAGGACCTCCGACAGCTCGAGGAAGAAGATGTCGTCGCCGAGCCCGGTCAGCTCGCCGGCGCGGAGGGCGAAGACCCGGAGCACCCAGAAGTAGCGGATGAGCTCGTCACGCGCCCGCTCGCGGTCGCGCGCCCGCCGGCGCCAGCGGCTCAGGGCCCACCCGACCGGGGGCGCCTGCACCGGGTTCGCGCGGCGGAAGCGGCGCCAAGCCGCGGCACGCGCGTCCTCCTGCTGCCGCCGCCGGTCCTCCGAGGCCGGGCCCGCGGCCCGCGCCGCCAGCTGAGCCGCGAGCCACCCCGGGTCCTCTGCGGGTCGGGGCGCGCGGAGCTCGAACTCCTGCGGGCTGCGGTGCCCGTACCGGTGGGCGAAGGTCTCGACGTCGATCTCGCCCCGGGACACGGCGTCCAAGCCCTCGAGCAGACCCAGGCTGGCCAGCGGCTCGGCCCCTCCGGCGAGTCCGGTGGTGAGCAGGTCGGCGTCCGCACCGCCCCCGAACCGCAGGAGGTAACGGGTGACGACGAAGAACGCCCCGCTCGCGCGCGTGGCGGCGGAGAGCATCCGGCTCACGCGGTGGAGCTCAGGCTCCAGCACCGCGCTCCACATCTGGGCGAGGGCTTCCGGCTCAGTCACCGCCCGGACCTCCGCGCGGCGGCGCTCGCACCGCCCGGGGTGGTCCGGAAGGTACGCGTCGAGGTCGCGGGCCTCGCGCCGGACCTCACCGAGCACGTGGCGGGCCAGCCGGACCAGCCCCCGCATCACCGTCCGCCGGCCAGCCCGGACCGGCGGGATCTCCAGGTCCTCGGGCAGCCGCCCGAAGACCTCCGCCGTCAGCGCGCGGAAGCGCCGCTCCCCCACGCCGGCCGCAGCGGCCAGAGTGGCCATCACGCTGACGTTGAGGTAGACGCGCCCCCCGATCCGTCCCCAGCCCCGGTGGGGCGGGATGGTGGCGGTGGCCATGGCGTCGCGCAGGAACACCTGGACCATCGACCAGGTCAGCGGGGTCATCACGTCGGGTACCGCCTCCCCGACGTTGGTGCTGGTCCACAGGAAGTCCCCGGCGAGGCTGTCGTTCCAGGGATCGGCGGGAGCCGCGGCCGTCACGGGCCGTGCCTGCACGAGGCTCAGCTCCTCCCCCGCCTGGCACCACTCGACGTCGACGTCGGCACCCAGCGTCACCTCGGCCCGCTGCACCAGCGCCGCGAGCGCCCGGGCTTGGTCGGCGGTGAGCAGCGCCGGGCACGGCGGGTCGACGGCGCCGCCGGCTCGGTCGACGCGGACGACCTCGGGCGGGACGCGGCCGGCGACCAACGCCTCGCCGAGGCCGGGGGCGGCGTTGACGACCACGGCGCGGCGGTCCCCGGTGACGGGGTCCAGACTGAAGGCCACGCCCGCCGCACGGGCGTCGACCTGCCGCTGCACGACGACGGCCAGGGCACCCTCGCCCTCCTCCGGCTGGTGGCGGGCACGGTACGCGAACGCCTCAGCACTCCCGAACGAGCGCCAGCAGGTGAGGACGGCAGCGACGAGGGCGTCGTCGTCGCGCACGCCGAGGACGCTGCGGTGCTGGCCGGCGGCGGAGGCGTCGGCGAGGTCCTCGGTGGTCGCCGACGAGCGGACGGCCACCACGTCGGCAGCCAGGGTGCGGGCTGCCGTGCGCAGGGCGTCGGCCACCGGCTGCGGTACGGCGTCGGGCTCGCCGTCGCGCGACCAGAGGTCGAAGGCCGCCGTGGTGAGGCAGAAGCCGGCCGGCACCGGCAGCCCGGCCGCGGTCAGCCGGGCCAGGCCGAGTCCCTTGCCGCCCACCTCGCCCAGGGTCGTCGGCTCCTCCAGCCACCGCACCAGCGTCAGGCCGGCGCCGTCCTCCTCAGCCGACGTCGACCCACGCCCGCTCGGCCACCGACCGGAGCATGGCGTCGCAGACCGTGGCCGCCCGCACCCCGTCGGCGAAGGTGGGCAGGCCGTCCGGCCGCTCGCCGTGCCCGGCCGCGGCGTCGATGGCTGCGTAGGAGTCGGCCACGTAGGCCTCGAAGCACTGCGCGTAGCCCTGGGCGTGGCCGGCGGGCAGCGTCGCCAGCCGGCGCTGCTCCGACGAGCCGTGGGTGGGGTCGCGGACCAGTGTCCGGTAGCCCTCGTCGTCGCCCAGCAGCAGCTGCTCGGGCAGCTCCTGGTTGAACACGGCGCTCTGCTGCATGCCGTCGACCTCCACCCACAGCCGGTTCTTGCGGCCGGCGGCGAGCTGGGTGATCACGGCCGAGCCGGCGACGTCGCGGGCGGTCCGGAACAGGATCAGCGCGCTGTCCTCGGTGGTGACGTCGACCAGCGGGGCGTCGCTCTCAACAGCGGTGAAGGCGGCCACCCCGGCCGGGAGGGCTGCCGGTCGCTGCTTGATGCTGATGGAGGTGGTGGCCACCAGGGAGGCGATCCGGTCTCCCGTCACCCACTCGACCAGGTCGCACCAGTGCGAGCCGATGTCGCCGAAGGCTCGCGACGGGCCACCGGCGGCCGGGTCGACCCGCCAGCTCGTCGACCGTGGGCTCAGCAGCCAGTCCTGCAGGTAGGTGCCGTGCACGAGGTTGACGTCCCCGAACTCGGGCGCCTGCACGCGGGCCCGGAGCTCGCGGGCCATCGGGTGGAAGCGGTACGCGAACGGCATGGTGGCGACGACGCCGGTGCGCTCGGCCACCTCAGCGGCGTGCTGCGCGTCCGCCAGGCTGACCCCGAGCGGCTTCTCGCAGAGGACGTGGATCGCCCGCCTCCATGAGCCGGACGGCGTACGGCACGTGCGAGGCGTTCGGGGTGCAGATGTGGACGGCGTCGACGCCCGCTGGCGGCCACCTCGTCGATGTCGGCGTAGGCCTGCTCCACGCCCCAGGCCGTCGCGACCTCACGGGACCGCTCGGGGCTGGAGGCCATCACCCCCACCACCTCGGCCCCGGCCAGCACGGCGGCCCGCCGGTGCACCTCACCGATGAGCCCCGCGCCGAGGACGGCCACACGCTTCGGCGTCGAAGAAGTCATGAGCGCCACCCTAGGAGGTGGGCCCGGCCGGCGGATCCAGGGGTGGACGCGAACGGGCCCGGGGGAGAACCCCCGGGCCCGCCACCGACCACGCCAGCCTCAGAAGACGCTGTTCGGGTCGTAGTACTCGTCGATGTTCTCGCAGCCGATGCCCACGGCCTTCGTAAAGGACTCCGGCTTGTAGTCACTCGGCTTGGTCTTGCCGGTGGCGACGTCGACGGAGATCTTCAGCGCCTCCTCCGCCGCCAGCGAGGGGGAGTTGAGCCCGGTCGAGATGTAGCGGCCCTCGCACCCGCCCTGCTTGATGAGGGCGAGCGCCTCCTTCTGCCCGTCCGCCGACGCAGCGACGTAGACGTTCTCGTACTGCTGCTTGCCGTTGACGACGTTGTAGGCCCCCAGCGCCATCGAGTCGTTCAGCCCCAGGATCAGGTCGACGTCCGGGTTCCCGGCCAGCATCGTCTCCGCGGCGACCTGGCCCTTGTCCTGGGCGTAGTCGCCGGACTGCTCGGCCTTGATCTCGTACGGCATGCCGCCCTCCTCGAGACCGTCGAGGAACCCCTGACGGCGGTTCGGGCCGACGAACTCGTCGGTGGCCGGTCCGGTCAGGACGACCATGGTGATGCTGGTCTTGCCCATGTCCTTGAACCGTTGGGCGGTGATCTTGCCCGACTCCCGGCCGATGGTCAGGTTGTCGGACTGCACGCTCGTCATGCCGGTGCCGGGCACGCTGGTGTCGATGTAGGTCACCGGGATCTGGGAGGCGATCTGGGTCATCATCTCCTTCTGGCCCTTCACGCTGGTGGCGTTGACCACGAGCACGTCGGCACCCTGGCTGATCATGGCCTGCATCTGGTTCATCTGGATGACGGGGTCCTTGTTGGCTGCCTGGAACAGCAGCGTGAACCCCTGCTCGCGGGCGATCTGCTCCGACTGCACCTGCATCGCGGCGAAGTACGGGGCCTGCAGCTGCTGCTGCGCGAAGCCGACCACGACGTCGCTTGACGTCGGCCTTGACGCCGTTCGCCGGACCCTGGGCGGGCTCGCGGGACGGGTAGATCTGGCCGCAGGCGCTGAGCGTCACCAGGGCGGTCAGCGGCCGCGGCGGCACCGGTGGTGCGCCGCAGACGGGCGGTCGTTCTCATCGGGTCTCCATCGGGGGTCGAGCCGGGATCACTTGGACGCGGGGCTGGTCGAGTCGGCCCGACGCCGCCGGGAGAACTGCACCGTGGCCACGGTGACCGCCACCAGGATCAGCGCGCCGCGGAAGGCGTCCTGGAGGAAGGTCGAGACGTTGAGCAGCGACAGCAGGTTCGCGATGACGGCGAAGATGATCGTGCCGACCACCGCGCCGAACACCTTGCCGTAGCCGCCGGCCAGCCGGGCGCCGCCGATGACGACGGCCGCGATGGCCTCGAGCTCCAGCAGGTTGCCGGCGGTCGAGGTGCCGCTGGCGAATCGGGCCAGGAAGATCCAGCCGCCGAGGCCGACGAGCAGGCCGGCCAGGATGTAGACCGACCACAGGGTGGTCTTGACCGGGATGCCGGAGCTGCGGGCGGCGTTGATGTTGGAGCCGATGGCGTAGACCCGGCGACCCCACACGGTGCGGTAGAGCAGGAACGCGATCAGGGCGACCACGGCGAGCCAGATGATCGCCAGCACCGGGATGCCGAGGACCGTGGTCTGGCCGAGCTCGGCGAACGACGACGCGGACGCGGGGTTGATCGGGATGCCGTTGCCGTAGGCGTAGACCAGGCCGCGGGCCAGGGCCAGCATGCCCAGGGTCACGATGAACGGCTCCAGGCCGCGGAAGGCGACCAGCCAGCCGTTGACGGCGCCGACGATGCCGCCGATGACGATGGCCACCACCAGGGCCAGCCAGCACCGACGGCCCGCCGAACAACCCGGCGGACACGACCGCGGCCAGGCCGAGGGCCGAGCCCACGCTGATGTCGATGCCGCCGGTCAGCACGACGATCAGCTCGGCCATCACCACGACGCCGATGATCGACATCTGCAGCAGCAGGTTGGTGATGTTGGTGCCGCTCCAGAAGACCGCACCGCGGGTGATCGTGGCCACCAGCAGCAGGGCCACCAGGATGTAGAGGGCGTACTGGCTCTTCAGCCAGTCGATCACGGCGCTGCCGTGGTTCTCCTGCGGTCGGTTGCGGGGACGAGGTGGGGGCGGTCGCCGTGGCGGTCATGCGCGAGCTCCTGTGTCTGCGGTCGGGGACGTGCGGGGTCGGCGGACCGGGCGTGCCGGTCCGGGGTGCGAGCGCGGCTCAGTCATCGCTGTGCAGCGCCGTCCGGATCAGGGCGTCGGTGTCGGTGCCCGGGTCGTCGGGGTCGAACTCGCCGACGATCGTGCCGTTGCGCATCACGAGGATGCGGTGGCAGAGCGAGAGCAGCTCCTCGGCCTCGCTGGAGACCACGAGCACGCCCTTCCCGCGGGCGGCCACCCGGTGGATGATCTGGTAGATGTTCGCCCGGGCGCCGACGTCGATGCCCTTGGTCGGCTCGTCGAGGACGACGAAGTCGGGGTCGGCCTCCAGCCACTTGGCCACGACGACCTTCTGCTGGTTGCCGCCGCTGAGCGAGCTCGTGTAGGTCTTCGGTCCGCCCTTGACCTGGAACTCCTGGATCAGCTCGCGGATGCGGCTCTTCTCCCGCTTGCCGTCCACCACGCCCGCCTTGGCCATCTTGGGCAGCACGACCAGGCTCATGTTCTCGCCGTTGTCGAAGTCCTTGACGAAGCCCTCGAGCCGGCGGTCCTCGGTCAGGTAGGCGATGCCCTTCTTCAGCGCCGTGCCCGGGGAGTCGAGCACGACCTCCTGGCCGCGCACGGTGATGGTGCCCTCGGCCGCCCGCTTCTGGCCGGTGATGGTGCGGGCCACGGAGGAACGACCGCTGCCGACCAGGCCGTAGAGGCCGACGATCTCGCCGGGGTTGACGTCGAAGGAGACCCCCCGGGCGGTCCCGCCGTGCAGGTTGCGGACGGAGACGACCGGCTCCGCACCGGTGACGTCCACCGCGGCCGGCCGGTCCAGCGCCTTGAGGGCCTGCCCGATCATCAGCGTGGTGATCTCGTCCGGGTTGGTCTCGGAGGTCTGCAGGACGTCGACGAGGCTGCCGTTGCGCAGCACGGCGATCCGGTCGCACATGGCGAACACCTCGTTGAGCCGGTGGGAGACGAAGATGATCGACGTCCCCGCCGCCTTCTCCCGCGCCACCAGGTCGAGGATGTCCTTGAAGTGCTCCTCGCTGGTGGATGCCGTGGTCTCGTCGAGGATCATGATCTTGTGGTGGGTGACCGCCGCCCGGCTGAGCGAGAGCATCTGCCGCTGCCCGGGGCCCAGGTCGCCGGCCATCTGGTTGGTCCTCAGGTGGCCCAGCCCGACGTCGCGGAGGACCTGGCGGGTCTCCTCGCTGTTGGTGTCGACCTTCTGCGCCCAGGGACGGATGTCCTTGCCGCTGCGCAGCTTGTACAGCCACACGTTCTCGCCCGACGGTGAAGTCGTCGATGATCAACGGCTCCTGGTGCATCATCAGCACCCCGGCCTGCTCGGCCTCGGCAGCGTTGCGCACCGGGTGGTCGTAGCCCGCGACCATGATCTCGCCGTCGGTGGGGGTCTCCACCCCCGCCAGCAGCTTGGCGAAGGTCGACTTGCCGGCGCCGTTCGCGCCGCAGATGGCCAGCACCTCGCCCTGGTACCCCTCCAGGTCCACCCCGTCGAGGGCCTTCACACCCGGGTAGTGCTTCTTCACCCCGACGGCCCTGAAGGCCAGCTCACCTCGAGGCGCGCCGACCTGCTCTCCCTCACGCTCCACCGCTACCACGTGCCATCCCCTCGATCGCCGGTCCTTGTGATCCAGCACACACGTCGGACCATAGCCGAGTCAACGAATCCCGGGCCAGGACACGCCTGCGCGCAGCGAGGTGGCTCAGCGCGGCCCCCGGTGGGACGCGACCGCAGCAGCCATGCGCTGCACGGCCTCGGTGAGCACCGCCGTGGAGGTGGCGAAGTTGAGGCGGACATGGCCCTTTCCGCCGGGGCCGTAGTCCGGCCCGACGCCCAGCGCCACCCGGGCCTGCTCCAGGAAGAAGAGTGCGGGCTCGGCCGGCAGGTCCAAGGGCCGGCAGTCCAACCAGGCCAGGTAGGTGGCGTCCGGTGTGCGGTGGCGCACCTCCGGGAGGTGCTCGGCCAGCAGCCGGGCCAGCAGCCTGCGCTGCACGTCCAGGCCGATCAGGTGGTCGGCGAGCCACTCCTGCCCCTCGCGGAGCGCGGCGGTGTGGGCGAGCACCCCCAGCGAGCTCGCCCCGTGCCCGACCACCTCGGGCAACCGCGCCAGGTCCTCCCGCGCCGCCGGTCCAGCAACCGCGAGCGCTGCCTTGAGCCCGGCCAGGTTCCAGGCCTTGGACGCCGAGAAGAGCACGAACCCGGCCTCGGCTCCGGGCACGCTCAGGTACGGGGTGAAAACGGGCGCACCGATGTGCACGAGCGGGGCGTGGATCTCGTCGACGACGACACGGACGCCGTACCGCTGCGCGAGGGCGGCCACCGCCGCCAGCTCGGCCGCCGTGTGCACGGTGCCCGTCGGGTTCTGCGGGCTGGCCAGCAGCAGGGCCGCCCGGCGCCCGCCCTGCACCGCGTCCGCGCACGCCCGCTCCAGCACGGCCAGGTCCAGCCGGTCGTCCGCGCCGAGCGGGGCCTCCACGACGCGCCGCTCCGCGTGCCGCACGAAGCCGGCGAAGGGCGGGTAGACCGGCGGCACGAGGATGACGGCGTCGCCCGGCGCGCTCACCAGCCGGAGGATCTCCACGACCCCGGTCATCACGTCGGCGACCAAGGCGGTCCCCGCCGGGTCGGGCCGCCAGCCCCAGGCGGCGGCCGCGGCGTCGGCGTAGGCCTCCGCGTAGCCCTGTCCCCACGGGTAGCCGGTGTCCCCGAGGTCCAGGGCCGCGTCGAGCGCGGACCGGACGGCCGGGGCGGGCAGCACGTCCATCTCGGCCACCCAGAGCGGCAGCACGTCAGCGGGGTAGGTGCGCCACTTCTGGCTCTGCCGCTGCCGGAGCTCGGGCAGGGTCAGTCGGTCGAAGGGGTTCGGGGCGGGAGCGAGGGACACGGGTCGGACTCTGCCATGGCCGCGCGCACGGCTCGGCCGAGCCCGTGCGCGGCCTGCGACCCGCGCCGCTGCCGACCCTCCCGGCCGGTCAGTCCTGCTCGGTGGCCATCAGCACGAAGAAGGTGGTGAACACGCCCACCGTTGCGAACATGGCGAACATGCCGCCCACCACGCCGAAGCCGGGGGTCGGGATCTCGTTGACGTCCCCGGTCATCAGCATCATGACCACGCCGATCACGTACAGGGCCAGCGACAGGCCGCCGAGGATCAGCAGGACGATGGCTCGTCGCATCGTGTCTCGCTCTCTGTCCGCAGACCCGGGGGGTCGTTCGTCGGGGCGCGGCCCAGCCGCGGGCGGTCAGTCTAGCGGGCGGCCCTCGGGCGCCGACGCGGGGAGCGCGGCGTCCGCCCCGGCCTGCCGGGCCCGTCCGATCACGTCGGTGAGCAGCGCGTGCAGGCGCTCCGCGTCGGCCAGGTCCAGGCCCAGCCGCTGCATGACCACCCGTGGCACGTCCAGCGCCTGCTCGCGGAGAGCGGCGCCGGCGGGGGTGAGGGTGAGCCGGAGGGCGCGCTCGTCCCCCTCCTCACGGCGCCGCTCGAGATAGCCGATGGCCTCGAGCCGCTTCAGCAGCGGCGAGAGCGTCGCCGGCTCCAGGGCCAGCAGCCGACCGAGCTGGCTCACCCGGAGCGGGGCGTGCTGCCAGAGCGCGAGCATGACGAGGTACTGCGGGTGTGTGAGCCGCAGCGGCTCCAGGACGGGCCGGTAGATGCTGATCACGCTGCGGGAGGCGACGGCGAGGGCGAAGCAGACCTGGCGCTCGAGCTCGAGCAGGTCAGCCGCCCCTGTGTCCGGTCTCACTCCGGTGCCGCCGTGCTCGGGCTGTCCTTCGATCCGCCATGCTTAGTACCCTAACAGTTAGACCGCTAGTGAAAACGGTGGACGATCGATGAAGGGTGCATCGCATGGATAAGGTCGCGCGCGGCGACGGGTACTCACTGCCCTACCGGATCTGGTGGGAGATCGAGTACACGCTGATGCACGTCTTCGGACCGGCCACGCTCGACGGCGACGCCGACCCCCGGATCTCGATGAAAAAGGACCACGACCGGCGCAAGGCCCTCTGGCTGCAGCGCAAGGCCGCCAAGGCCGCCGCAGGCCCGGGCTCGGCCCGCTGACGGGAGCGAGGCTCACCCGCAGAGCTCGGCGAGACGCCGGGCGTCGTGCACCGCGTTCCCGCCGCCGTCGTTGTTGAAGAAGGCGTGCACGGCGTGACCGCCGCTGCGCCACTCCGCCACCCGGTCGGCCCACCAGCGCAGGTCGTCCTCGGAGTAGCGACCGGCGTACAGGTGGTGCTGGTCCGGTCCGTGCAGGCGCAGGTACACCAGGTGGGCGGTCGCGCGCAGCACGCAGGGCAACCCCGCACCACTCATCACGCACCAGGAGACGCGCCGCTCCGCCAGCAGGTCGAAGACGGCGTCGTCGACCCAGCTGGGGTGCCGCAGCTCCACCGCCAGACCGACCCAGGCGGGGAACCGGTCGAGGACGTAGGCCAGGCGGGCGTCGTCGCGGGCGTGGTCAGGGGGCAGCTGCAGCAGCAGGGTGCCGCGGCGCTCGCCCAGCTCGTGCCAACCGGCGCAGATCCGCTCCACCCACACCTCGGGCGCGTAGAGCCGCTTGCCGTGGGTCAGGCCGCGGGGCGCCTTGGCGCTGAGCCGGAACCCCTCGGGCAGCCGACGCCGCCAGGACGCCCAGGTGGCGGGCCGGGGCCAGCGGTAGAAGCTGGCGTTCAGCTCGACCGTCCCGTGCGGTGGAGCCGCGCCGAAAGCGGCCAGGTAGGCCGGCAGCCGCTGGGAGGCGGGCAGGCCCGGTGGGTAGAGCACGTGCTCCCAGTGGTCGTAGCTCCACCCGGACGTGCCGACGCGGACCTCCGGCACCTCAGGCCTGAGGACCGCGAGCCGGCGACGAGCCGGACCGGCGGCCGCGGTGGAGCACCCCCGGGAGGATGCCGATCGCGGCGACCACCGCTGCGACCAGGCCGCTCACCGCGAGCGCCGCACTCAGCCCGACCACGACGTCGAAGACCAGCAGCACCGTCCCGACGAGCACCAGGCCGACGCCGAGCAGGACCAGCCGCAGCACCAGGTGCCCGACCCGCACCACCACCAGCTTGACGCGACGGCGGAACAGGGCGCGGTGCAGGTTGACCGGCGCCAGGCCCAGCGCCGTCGTGAGCACCGCGACCACCACCAGGACCAGGTAGATCCGCTGCTGGTAGGTCTCGAGGTCGGAGAAGGCCGGCTGGAAGGCGATCGCCAGCAGGAACCCCAGCAGCACCTGGGTCCCGGTCTGGGTGACCCGCAGCTCCTGCAGGAGCTCGTTCCAGTTGCGGTCCAGGCGCTCCTCCGGTGTCTCGCGCCGGCCGTCGTCAGCCCCCGGCTCGTCAGCCCTCGGCTCGTCAGCCCCCGGCTCGTCAGCACGGGCGGGCTCCACGGCGGTCACCCTGACACCTCCGCCATCGACAGGGCTCCCTTCTTCCCGCTCGGCCCGGCCCCCCGGGCTGGCATCCTGTCACGGCGCCCGCCCCCGCCATGTACAAGGTCAGAGGGCCTGCTTACAGTGGGAGAAGACGACGCAGTCACCCTCTCGGAGCCTGGTTCACGGGCTCCGGCGCACCTGGCTCCCGCCAGGCCCGCTGATCGAGGCGACGCGACGTCGGTGCTGCGCGAACCGGTCGCGTGGCAAGGAAGGAGCACCGACATGAGCGGATTGGGCGACAAGATCAAGGGCAAGGCCGAGGAGCTCAAGGGCGACGCGAAGGCGAAGACCGGCGAGACGACCGACAACCCGGACCTGCAGGCCGAAGGGCACGGGGACCAGGTCACCGGCAACGCCAAGCAGGCCGTCGGCGAGGTCAAGGACGCCTTCAAGTCCTGACCGGCCCCGGTTCCGCACAAGGCCTCCCCGTCCTCGACGGGGAGGCCTTGCTGCGTCCGGAGGCGACCGCGGCTAGCTCGTCCCGCCGCCCGACAGGTGCTCGATGATCGCGGTGGTCGACACCGAGGGCGTGCGCGGCAGGTAGATGACCCGGCAGGCGTCGTTCAGGAAGTCGAACTTGCCGGCCCAGTCGTCCCCCATGACGAGGATGTCCGCGCGGTGCTCGAGCACGTACTCGCGCTTCTGCTCCAGGCTCTCCTCGATGAACACCGTGTCGACCACCTTCAGGTTCGAGACGATCTCGGTGCGCTCGTCCTGGTTGAAGACCGGGTTGCGGCCCTTCTTGGCGAAGTTCAGGGCGTCGGAGGAGATCCCCACCACCAGCCGGTCCCCCAGGGCCGCCGCGCGGTTCAGCACGCGGACGTGGCCGACGTGCAGCACGTCAAAGGTGCCGAAGGTGATGACGGTCGTCATGGGCTGGACTCCTGCGGGTGGGGAACACGATCGCCCGTCACCCTAGTGGCACCGGCGCCGCAGGGCCGCCCGCAGCGGACAGGCCCGGTCGGGCGTCCACGGGCCGGGAAGCCGGCGACGTAGCCTGACGCCGTCATGGCCCTGCTCCTCGACCTCACGCCCCTGCGCGCCAGCCCCGCCTTCCGGCGCCTGGTCGTCGGGCTCGGGGTGTCCAACCTGGGCGCCCAGCTGACCGTCGTGGCGGTCGGGCTGCAGGTCTACGCGATCACCGGGTCCACGCTGTCGGTCGGGGTGCTCGGGATCTGCGCCCTCGTCCCGCTGGTCCTGCTCGGCCTGTACGGCGGTGCGCTGGTCGACGCCCACGACCGTCGGCGGGTGGCCCTCGCCTCCGCGGCGGGGCTGTGGGTGGTGACCCTGGCCCTGGCCGTCCAGGCCTGGCTGCAGGTGGACTCGGTGCTGCTGCTGTACGCGCTGGTGGCGGTGCAGTCGGGCGGGTTCGCCATCAACAACCCGGCCCGCACCTCGATCATCCCCCGGCTCGTCGAGCCACGGCTGGTGCCGTCCGCGAACGTCCTCCTGACGATCGAGAACAACGTCGCCCTCACCGTCGGGCCGCTGCTCGGTGCGGTGCTGGTCGCGGTCTGGGGCTTCGGGCCGGCCTACACGATCGACGCGCTGCTGTTCACCTTCGCGCTCTGGGCGCTGTGGCGGCTGCCCGACCTGCCGCCGCAGCCGGAGGGCGCGGGGAACGGCGACCGCAGGGGTCGCCGGGGCCTCGCGTCGGTCGTCGAAGGCCTGCACTACCTCGCGACGCGACCCCAGGTGCGGATGACCTTCGTGGTCGACCTGATCGCCATGGTGTGCGCCATGCCGCGGGTGCTGCTCCCCGCCGTCGGCGTGCTGTTCCTCGGTGGAGGCGCCACGACGACGGGGATGCTGAGCGCGGCGTTCGCCGTCGGCGCGGTGCTCGCCGGCGTCTTCTCCGGAGGGCTGGTGACGCTGCGCTGGCAGGGCCGGGTCATCACCGGCTCGATCCTGGCCTTCGGCGCCTCCGTGGCCGCGTTCGGCGCGGTCCTCGTGGTGGTCGGGCCCGACCGTCCCGCGCAGGTGCTGGGTGGCGCGCTGGCGGCGGCCATGGTCTTCCTGGCCCTGGCCGGTGGCGCCGACGCCATCAGCTCGGTGTTCCGCCAGACGATCCTCCAGTCCGCCACCCCGGACCACCTGCGCGGCAGGCTGCAGGGGGTCTTCATCGTCGTCGTGGCCGGCGGGCCCCGGTTGGGCGACCTGGTGCTCGGGGCGGGGTCGAGCTGGATCGGCGAGGGCTGGGCCGCGGTGGCGGGCGGCCTGACCTGCATGCTGCTGCTGGCCGGCGTGGTCGGCCTGCAGCGCCGGTTCCTGCGCTACGACGCGCTCAACCCCTCCCCCTGACCGGTGCGCGCTCACCGCGCTCCCGCCGATCGGGCGTCGGGTCACGACAGCACCCTGCGTGGGGCCGGGGCGGGTCCGAGGTGGCAAGATCGGCCTGTGCCCGCCCCCGCGGGTCACGACCGAAAGGTCCGTCCCCCGTGCGTGAGAATGCCGCGGGGTCACCGTTCGTGCACCGACGACCGGCGGGCCACCACGACGTGACAGGACCAGGGGACGAGAGAGGCATGAGGTGGGACCCGTGACAGAGCCCAGCGCGCCACCGCGCCGCATCCGCGTCACCGACTTCGCCGCCGCCAAGCGTGAGGGCCGGCGGTGGGCCATGCTGACCAGCTACGACCAGTACACCGCGGCCCTGTTCGACGAGGCCGGCGTCTGGAGCCTGCTGGTCGGTGACAGCGCGGCCAACAACGTCTACGGCTACGACTCGACGCTGCCCGTCACGGTGGAGGAGCTGCTGCCGCTGGTCCGCGCGGTCGTCCGGTCCACCCGACGCGCCTTCGTGGTCGGCGACCTGCCCTTCGGGTCCTACGAAGCAGGCCCCGGGCAGGCGCTGCAGACCGCGATCCGCTTCATGAAGGAGGGCGGCTGCCACGCCGTCAAGTTCGAGGGCGGGGTCCGGGTCGCCGAGCAGGTCGCCAAGGTCACCGGCGCGGGGATTCCCGTCATGGGGCACATCGGCTTCACCCCCCAGAGCGAGCACCGGCTCGGCGGCTACCGCGTCCAGGGCCGCGGGGACAGCGCCGCCGCGCTGCTCGAGGACGCCCACGCCGTCGCCGAGGCGGGCGCCTTCGCCGTGGTGCTGGAGATGGTGCCGGGCGAGCTGGCCACGCGGGTCACCGAGGAGCTCCCGATCCCGACCATCGGGATCGGCGCCGGCCCGGGCTGCGACGCGCAGGTCCTGGTGTGGCAGGACATGCTGGGTCTGCGGCAAGGGAAGGTGACGCGCTTCGTCAAGCAGTACGCGGACCTGGCCTCGGTCATCTCCACCGCGGCGGCCACCTACGTCGACGAGGTCGCCGACGGCACCTTCCCCACCGCCGCCCACACCTTCGCCGACAGCCCGTCCCCCGCGGGCCCGTCCCGCTCGTCCGAGCCGTCCCCGGCCGGTACGCCACCCGTCCCGGCTGCGCCAGGAGCTCATCCGTGATCGTCACCCACACCCTGGCCGACTTCGCCGCCGCGCGCGCCGACCTCGACACCGCCGGTCACCGGCGCGTCGCCTTCGTCGCCACCATGGGGGCCTTGCACGCCGGCCACCGCGAGCTGATCCGGCTGGCCCGCTCGAGCGGGGACGCCGTCGTCGTCAGCGTCTTCGTCAACCCCCTGCAGTTCGGCCCGGGCGAGGACTACGCCCGCTACCCCCGTCGGCTCGAGGACGACCTCGAGGTGTGCGCGGCCGAGGGCGTGGACCTCGTGGTCGTCCCGAGCGTCGCCGAGCTCTACCCCGCCGGACGCCAGGTCACCGTCCACGCGGGCACGATGGGCGCGGTCCTGGAGGGCCGATCCCGCCCCGGCCACTTCGACGGGGTGCTGACCGTGGTCGTGAAGCTGTTCCACGTCGTCCGGCCGCAGCTGGCGTTCTTCGGGCAGAAGGACGCCCAGCAGCTGGCCATCATCCAGCGGATGGTGACCGACCTGAACATGGACGTGGAGGTGGTCGGCGCTCCCACCGTCCGCGAGCCGGACGGGCTGGCCCTGTCCAGCCGCAACGTCTTCCTCTCCGCCGCCGACCGCGCCCTGGCCACCAGCTTGTCCACGGCTCTGCAGAAGGCAGCGACGGCCGACAGCGTGCCTGCGGCCCGGGTGGCGGCCAACGAGGTGCTGGACCGGGTGCAGTTCGAGCCGGCCTTCGAACTCGACTACGCCGTCCTCGTGCACCCGTCGACCTTCGTCGAGGTGCCGGACGACTACACCGGCCCCGTGCGCATGCTGGTGGCCGCCAAGATCAGCGGCACCCGGCTGATCGACAACGCCCTGCTGGAGCTGCCGGGCCCGGTCACCGAGCAGGAGACGGTCGACCGGGCGGTCTGACGCCCTGCCGATCGCCCACGCAGCCGTGGACCTCGAGGACGCGGCCGAGGAGCTGTACGCGGGCTCGCCGGACGACTTCGTCCAGCGCCGGACGGCTCTGGTGGCGCAGGCGCGCCAGGCCCGTGACCGACCGCTGGCCAAGGAGATCGCCGCGCTGCGGCGGCCCACCCGGACGGCCTGGCTGCTCAACCGGCTGGCCCGTGACGACGCCGACGGTGTCGCGGCGCTGCTGGCGCTGGCCGTCGAGCTGGAGGACGCCCAGCGTCGGGGCTCGGGGCCGGACCTGCGCCGCCTCTCGGCCGAGCGGCGACGGCGGGTGGACCAGCTGGCCCGGGACGCGGTCAGGCGGGCGACCGAAGCCGGCTGGGCTGCCGCCGAGGGAGCTCTGCACGAGGTCGGGCAGAGCCTCCAGGCGGCTCTCGGCGACCCCGCCACCGCCGACCTGCTGCGGCACGGCCGGCTCACCACGCGCGGTCAGCTACGGCGGCTTCGGCTCTCCGGACCTGATGGCCGCGCTGACCGCGTCCATGCCCGTCGCCGGCCCTGCCTCGGTCGGCTCGGAACCCGAGCCGGACCGCCGGAGCCGGAGCCGGAGCCGGAGCCGGAGCCGGTCGATGATGCCGTGCGGGAGCGGCGGGCGCGGGCCGCGGAGGCGGAGGCCGCCTGGGAGCGGGCCGCTGCCGACCTGGCCGCGGCCGAGCAGGAGGCCGAGGAGGCGACGGCTCGGGCCGACGCTCTGGCTGACCGCATCGAGGAGCTGCAGGGCGAGCTCGCGCGGGTGGAGGCCGACGAGGCCGCTGCGCGGGCGGAGGCCCGTACAGCGCGTCGTCGGCACCAGGCGGCGGCCCGCGCGGCCGAGGAAGCCGAGCAGGCCCGGGACGACACCCGGGCCGAGCCCGACCCCTGAGCCGGCGTCAGGCCTCGCGCCACTCCGGCGTCGAGATGTGCGACCCGCCGTGCGGGCCCATCTGCAGCATGCCGCCGTCCACGACCCACGACGCCCCGGTGACGTAGCTGGACGCGGGTGAGGCGAGGAAGGCGATGACGTCGGCGATCTCGTAGGCGTGGCCCGGTCGGCCGAGCGGGATGCCCGGGCGCTCGGTCTGGGTCGGGTCCTCGTCGGTCTGGTCGGTCATCGGCGTCGCGATCTCCCCGGGCGCGACGGCGTTGGCGGTGATCCCGTGAGCGCCGAGCTCGATCGCGATGGTCTTCACCAGGCCGCCGAGGCCGTGCTTGGCGGCGTCGTAGGCGCTGGATCCGACGCGGGGCTGGTGCTCGTGCACGCTGGTCACGGCGATCAGCCGGCCGCCCCGGCCCTGCCGCACGAGGTGCCGGGCCGCCGCCTGCAGGCAGGCGAAGGCGCCGTCCAGGTCGGCGGCGAGGGTGCTCCGCCAGGTGGCGAGGTCCAGGTCGAGGAAGGCCGTGCCGTCCCCGGTGCCCGCGTTGTTCACGAAGACGTCGAGGCCGCCGAGCTGCTCGACGAGCCCGTCGACGACTCCGGCGCAGGACTCGAGCTCGGTGGTGTCGAGCTGGGCGACGTACGCCTGACGGCCGTGGGACCGGACCTCCTCCGCCGTGGCCTGGGCGCCCTCGTCGTCGCGGTGCCAGGTGATCCCGACGTCGAGGCCCGCACGGGCGAGGGCGACCGCCGTCGCCTTGCCGATGCCGGAGTCGGACGCCGTGACGATGGCGCGGGCGGGCTGGAACTGGCGGGGGTCGAACGGCATGGCACTCTCCTTCGAGTCGATTGAGGGGTTGCCGGTCCGGGTACCCCCGACCCGTCCCGTCCACACCGCTCAAGCGGCCGTGCCGACGGCCCGGACCTGGGAGGATGGGCACCCACCCGGGAAGGCCCTCCGGGTGCCGCCTGCGCCGGGACACCGGCCGACGACCCTGGAGGACCCCATGCCCGACGCACCGAACGCCGGCACCCGCTGCGCGGTGGTCTACAACCCGATCAAGATCTCCGACGGGTTCCGCGACCTGGTGACCGAGCGGACCGCGGCGGTCGGCTGGGCGGAGCCGCTCTGGCTGGAGACCAGCGAGGACGACCCGGGACGGGCGATGACCCGCGAGGCCCTCGACGCCCAGGTGGACCTGGTGATGGCGGCGGGCGGCGACGGCACGGTCCGGGTGGTCGCCGACGTGATGGCGGGGTCCGGCGTCACCATGGCGGTGCTGCCCGCCGGCACGGGGAACCTGCTGGCCCGCAACCTGGAGCTCCCGCTGGACGAGGCCGGGGCCCTGGAGGTCGCGCTCGCCGGCCGGACCCGCGACGTCGACCTGGTCGAGCTCACGGTCGACGGCGGCCGCAGCGAGCACTTCGCGGTGATGGCCGGGGTCGGGGTCGACGCGACGATCATGGACGAGGTGGACCCCGACCTCAAGAAGAAGGTCGGCCCGGCCGCCTACTTCGTGGCCGCGGGGAAGGCCCTCGGCCGGCTGCCCGTGCCGATGGAGATCAGCATCGACGGCGGACGCCGGCACCGTCGCAACGCCATGACGTGCCTGGTCGGAAACGTCGGCAAGCTGCCCGGGGGGCTCGTGCTGATGCCGGACGCGGAGTTCGACGACGGCCACCTGGACGTCTACGTGGCCTCCCCCCGCAGGGTCACCCACTGGTTCAAGCTGCTGCTGCGCGTGATCACCCGGCGGGGGCAGCGCGACGACCAGGTGGACTCCTGGCAGGCCCAGCGCGCGGTCGTCACCCTGCGCCGACCCGAGTCCTACCAGCTGGACGGTGACGTGGTCGGCGAGGGGCGGGAGCTGGTGGCGGTGATCCGTCCCGGGGCGCTGCGGGTCTGCGTCCCCTGAGCTCCGGCCCAGCACGCCCGGGCTGCATCCCGCGCCCGGTGCGACGGCGAAGGATGGGAGCCGGCCGGTCGACCCCACAGCCTGTCGGCCGCGCCGCGTAGGCTCGCGGCGACCGTCGAGAGGCCAGGAGGCCCCCATGGGTTCGACCGTGCTCGTCACCGGTGCCTCCGGCTTCGTCGGGTCGCACCTCGCCCAGGCTCTGGTGGACGCCGGCCACCGGGTCAAGGCGATGACCCGGCACCCGGAGCGCTACGGCGGAGCCGGGGAGCCGGTGGCGGCCGACGTGGCCGACCGCGCGAGCCTGGACCAGGCGTTGGCCGGGGTCGACGTCGCCTACTACCTCGTGCACTCCCTGCAGAGCGACGACTTCGTGGAGCTCGACGCCCAGGCCGCGCGCAACTTCAGCGCGGCTGCCGCGCAGGCGGGCGTCGAGCGGATCATCTACCTCGGCGGGCTCGGGGAGGAGGGGCGCGACCTCTCCGACCACCTCCGCTCCCGCCGGCAGGTCGAAGCGCTGCTCGGCGAGGACGGGGTGCCCGTCACGGTGCTCCGGGCCGCCATCGTCATCGGCCACGGCGGCATCTCCTGGGAGATCACCCGGCAGCTGGTGGCGCACCTGCCGGCCATGGTGGTGCCGCGGTGGGCCGCTACCCGGACCCAGCCCATCGCCCTGGCCGACGTCATCCGCTACCTCGTCGGCGTCCTCGAGCCGGTCGAGGCGAAGGGCCGCGTGTTCGAGATCGGCGGCTCCGAGATCCTGACCTACGCCGAGATGATGCAGCGCGTCGCGCGACTCCACCACCACCGCGTGCTGCCGATGCTGCCCGTGCCGCTGCTCTCCCCCCGGCTGTCCTCGCACTGGCTGGCCTTCGTCACCGACGTGGACACCGCGACCGCCCGCAACCTGGTCGACTCCATGAGCAACGAGGTCGTCGTGCACGACCAGAGCATCCGCGGGGTGGTCCCGGGGGAGCCGATGGACTACACCGCCGCGGTCGAGGCCGCCTACGCCCAGCGCGCCGCCGCGCGGGGCGAGCACGCCCGCACCGCATGACGGGGCGGACCCGCCTGCTCGGGCGTGCCCTGGGCGTGGTGCGGCCCATCCTGCTGGACAAGGTGGAGCGCGACCACCAGCAGAGTGACCGGGCCTTCCGGCACCGTCGCCTCGTGGTGGCCGTCACCCTGCTCGTCGGCGCCACCCTGCTCGGCCTGTCCTTCTCCACCGAGCAGGGCGACCCGGTCTTCTACGCGCTCACCCTCGGGCTGGCCGCGACCTGGACCATCGGCAGCCTCGTCTCCGGCCCCCTGCACCTGGGTCACATCCAGATCCTGGGCGCCCGCCGCCGCCCGGTGGTGACACCGATCCTGGTGGGTCTGGCGCTCGCGGTGGTCTTCGTGGCGGGGGCTCTCGTCATGCGCGAGATCCCACCGTTGGCCGCTTTCGCCGAGAGCGTCCTGGGCTACGCCCGAGCCGGCAACCTGGCGCTGGTGCTGGTGATCACCCTGGTCAACGGGATCGCCGAGGAGCTGTTCTTCCGCGGGGCGCTCTTCGCGGCCATCGGGCGGAGGCACCCGGTGCTCATCTCCACGGTGATCTACGCGCTGGCGACCGTCGCGGGCGGCAACCCGCTGCTCGTCTTCGCCGCCGCCGTGCTCGGGGTCGTCGTCGGCCTGCAGCGACGGGCGGGGGGCGGGGTGCTCGCGCCGATCCTCACCCACATCACCTGGTCGACCGCCATGCTGCTGGTGCTCCCCCAGATCTTCCCCGGCGCGTGACCGACGGCGCCGAGGATCAGAGGGTGGGCGGGGGGCCGGAGTACCGGTTGTCCTCGATGTGGCGGGTGCGGCTGCGCTGGGCGTTCATCACCAGCGCCAGGATGATCGTGAGGATGCCCGCGACCAGCAGGATGATCCCCAGCGTGTCGTCGGAGACGAACGGCAGGTTGACGTCCAGCGCGAACAGCAGGATGGCCCCCGCCACGAACAGCAGGATGCCGACACCGATTCCCATGTGATGCTCCTCAGTTCCCAGCCCCGACAGCCCCGTTGGCCGCTGGTCACACCCTAGGTGCTTCGCGCGGTCTCGGGCTCGTGCCGCGCCCGGAGCAGACCGCCCCGGCGCTCGCTCCCCCGAACGAGCGGCCGGGACGGTGGCTGCTGTCCCAGGCGGCCCAGCCATCCCCCGATGGTGTGCTGGCGCCCGGGCTGTCCCCCGACTCCGGTTACTCTGCCCGTGGTCACTCAGCACCACCATGACTGCAGGCCCAGGTTTCCCCCAAGATCGGCGCAGGATCTTCGGGACGGACTCGCCCGGCCGGCGCCCCGCACCCCGATACTGGGGCCCATGACCAGGGCCTCGGAGCAGGTGGTCGACGTCGAGGGCCGCAGCGTGAAGCTCACCAACCTGGGCAAGGTGCTGTATCCCTCGACCGGCACCACCAAGGGTGAGGTGCTCGACTACTACGCCCGGGTGGGTCCGGTGATGCTGCCGCACCTGCGGCAGCGGCCGGCCACCCGCAAGCGCTGGCCCGACGGCGTCGGCAGCGAGGCGAGGGCCGGGACGGTCTTCTTCGCCAAGGACCTGGGAGCCGGGACCCCGGAGTGGGTGCGGCGCTACACGATCCGGCACCGCGACCACGACAACGACTACCCCGTCGTCAACGACCTGGCCACGCTCACCTGGCTGGCCCAGCTGGCGGCGCTGGAGGTCCACGTGCCCCAGTGGCGATTCACCGAGGACGGCGCCCCGCGGAACCCCGACCGTCTGGTCCTCGACCTCGACCCGGGGGAGGGCGTGACGCTCGCCGACTGCGCCGAGATCGCCCGGCAGGCGCGAGAGATCCTGCAGGGCATCGGCCACGACCCCGTGCCGGTGACCAGCGGCAGCAAGGGCATCCACCTCTACGCCCCGCTGGAGGGCGACCAGACCCCCGAGCAGGCCACCGCTGTGGCCCGTGAGCTGGCCCTGGCGCTCGAAGCGGCGCAGCCCGACCGGGTGATCAGCTCGATGAAGCGTTCCGAGCGCGGCGGGAAGGTGTTCCTGGACTGGAGCCAGAACAACGGGAACAAGACGACGATCGCGCCCTACTCGCTGCGTGGCCGGGCGCACCCCACGGTGGCTGCACCCCGGACGTGGGCCGAGCTCGACGACCCCGGGCTGCGCCAGCTGGAGTACCCGGAGGTCCTCGAGCGGATCGACAGGCTGGGCGACCTGCTGGCCCCGCTCCTCCCTCCGGCCCCGCACCAGGACCGGTTGAGCACCTACCGGAGCATGCGGGACGCCCGGCGGACACCCGAGCCGGTGCCGGCCGCACCGCCCGCGGCCAACCCTCCCGGGCCGGGCCAGCCGACCTTCGTGGTCCAGGAGCACCACGCCCGGCGCCTGCACTACGACTTCCGGCTCGAGCACGACGGCGTCCTGGTCAGCTGGGCGGTCCCCAAGGCTCCCCCGACCGACCCGAAGACCAACCACCTCGCCGTGCAGACCGAGGACCACCCGCTGGAGTACGGCAGCTTCGAGGGGAGCATCCCGTCCGGGGAGTACGGCGGCGGGGACGTCCGGATCTGGGATGCCGGTACCTACCGGCTGCACAAGTGGCGGGACGGCAAGGAGGTCATCGTCACCTGCCACGGACGGCCGGGCGGCGGTCTGGGCGGTGTCGCCAAGTTCGCCCTCATCCACACCGGTGGTCCCGGCCGGGCGGCGAAGAACTGGCTGATGCACCGGATGGCCACCGACCCCGAGGACGAGCCGCCCGCGGGAGCCCCGGCGCCGGAGTCCGCGTTCCCGGCGCGGGTGGAGCCGATGCTCGCCTCGCTCACCACCGCCGAGCGGTTCGGCCCGGAGGAGGGCTGGGCCTTCGAGATGAAGTGGGACGGGGTCCGGGTGCTCGCCTACCTCGCCGGGGGCCGGGTCGAGCTGCGGAGCCGGCGGGGCCGCGACGACACCGCCGCGTACGCCGACGTCGCCGCCGCGCTGGCTTCGGTACCTGCCCGCAGTGCCGTGCTGGACGGGGAGGTGGTCGTGCTCGACGCCGACGGCAAGCCCAGCTTCGGCCTGCTGCAGGCCCGGATCAACCTGACCAGGGCGGCCGACATCCAGCGGCTCTCGGCCACCCACCCGGCGCAGCTGATGCTGTTCGACGTGCTGGAGCTCGACGGCCAGCCGCTGCTGAATCTGACCTACGACGAGCGCCGGGCGGTCCTCGAGCGGCTGGTGCCGCCCGGGTCGGGCGGACGCGTCCAGGTGCCGCCGGTGTTCGACGGCGACCTGGAGGCGGCGATGGAGACCAGCAGGCTGTTCGGGCTCGAGGGCGTGGTGGCCAAGCGTCGGAGCTCGCGCTACGCGCCGGGCGGCCGCGGGGACGCCTGGCGCAAGATCAAGCTCTCGAAGACCCAGGACGTGGTGATCGGGGGGTGGCGTCCCGGCCAGGGCCGCCGGGACGGCACCATCGGCTCGCTGCTCATGGGCGTACCCACCGCCGACGGGCTGCACTACGTCGGCCGGGTCGGCTCCGGGCTCGCGGACCGGCAGCTCGACGACCTGCATGCCGCCCTGGCCCCGCTGGCCCGCACGAGCAGCCCGTTCCGTGATGTCCCGCGCGAGGACGCCCGGGACGCGCGCTGGGTGGAGCCGGCGCTGGTGGCCGAGGTGACCTACGGCGAGCTGACCGGTCCCGGCCGCTTGCGCCACCCGGTCTGGCGGGGGCTGCAGGAGGACAAGCAACCAGACGAGGTGTCGTGGGAGGTGCCTGCCGGCTGAGCCGTTCCCGGGCCGGGACCCACGCCAGCCGACGACGGTCGCGGGCCGCTGGACCTAGCCCGCGTCGACGTCGAGGCGCAGCTGGGCGATCAGGTGCCTCCCGATGCCGTGGGCCGTCGTGCCCGGCTCAGCGTCCAGCAGGAACAGCGCCCCCAGCGAGGCGGCCCAGGCCAGCGCGCGGTCCCAGACCGGGTCGTCGAGGGGATGCCGGGCGGCCACCGCGTCGCAAAAGGCCTGCCTGCCGCGCCGGTCGAACGCGAGCCAGGCCACGGCCAGGTCGGCGGCCGGGTCGCCACAGCACAGGTCACCCCAGTCGATGACCGCTCGGAGCTCCGGCACCGCAGCAGGACCGGCGAGCACGTTCAGCGGGTGCAGGTCGCCGTGGAGCCACAGCGGCGGACCGACGTGCGGGGCCGCAGCCATCCCACGGCTCCACGTCCTCCTCAGGACCGCGGCGTCCGCAGGCGGCAGCCGCGACAGGCGCTCGAGCACCCGGGGAGCGACCGCGGGGAGGGGGATCCCGCGCCACGGGCTCGCGGGCGCCTGCGGGGGGGCCGGGTGGTGCAGGGCCGACACGACGTCGCCGAGCTGGCGCGCGAGGACCACCCGGTCGCCCACCGGCACCTCGGCCAGCGCGCGGCCCTCGAACCAGGGGCAGACGAGCCAGGTCCACGGGTAGCCGGCGCCGGGGGCGCCGACCGCGACAGGGACGGGGACGTCGACCTCGAGCCCGGCGGCCAGCCGGGGCAGCCACTCGGCCTCGTGCTGCACGAGAGGAGCCGACAGCGCACGCCGCGGCATCCGGACGCAGAGGTCGTCCCCGAGCCGGGCGATGACGTTGTCCCAGCCGCTCGCCACGACCCGGACCTTCCCGGCCAGGGCAGGGAACTGCTCGCGCAGCAGCGCCTCGATGAGGGCCGGGCTGATGTCCACCTCGGCCGGCGGCGCACGCAGGGACCCGGCCGCCTCACCGACCGTTGTCGGAGGCCGGACGGCTGTGGCGTCCGAAGGCGACCCCGTCACTCCTCGGCCACGCCGGTGAGCCGGAGTCCCCGGTGGTCGGCCAACCGCTCCGCCTCCTCCTGCACCCGGGCCCGGGCCGCGGGCCGGACCTGCTGCCACCACTCCAGCCGCAGGCTCAGCCTGGTGCCGGCTGCTCGCGGTCGCCAGGTGCCGACCACCTCGGTCCCGACCAGCACCGCACCGGGGCGGCCGAGCGTCGGCCACAGGCCCTTGTGCCGGGTGGTGTCGGGCACCAGGACCGAGCGGTCGCGGCCCTGCAGCAGGAGGTCGAACGGGCCGAGCAGCCGGACGAGGTCGCCGGTCCCGACTGCCGCGCTCGCGCCGTCCTCCTCCGGCAGGAACCAGGTTCGGCGGCCGCCGACCTCGACCGGGACGGCGTCGGCGGGCCAGTGCTGCTTGACCTCACCCGCCGTGCTGTCGAGGAAGCCCGCCACGTCCGCCGGGGTGGCCGGTCCGAGCAACCGCAGGTGGGCCCGGACGACCTGCAGCCGGTCCGGCGCGGCGGTCGGATCCTCCGCAGGCCCCCAGGTGGTCCGCGGCCAGGGCGAGAGGCGTCGGAGCACGGGAGGCGACGTGCCCGGGACCAGCTCCAGCCCGGCGTAGAGGGCGGCGAGGCGGAACGGGATCTCCCAGACGTGGCGGGCACCGCAGGGCACGCAGTCCCGGAGGTGGCGCTCGGGCAGCACGGCACTCAGCCGGCCGGAGGCCTCGCCCTTGGCCAGCGGCTCCTCGACCACCGAGCGCAGCGCCGTCGCCACCTCCGCCAGGCCCTCGCATGCGCCCACACCGTCCTGGGCCAGCGGCGCCGCGGCCCCGATCATCCGCCGGGCGGCGTCGGCGTCGCTGAACGGGGAGGTGGCGACGAGGACGTCGGGCAGGTCGTCCCGACGGTAGAAGTGCGGCGCTCCGCGCAGGGTCCAGGCCAGCGCGAGGTTCCCGGCCTGCTCGACCGCGGCGGGTGAAGGCACCGGCACCCCGCGGTTGGCCAGCGCCCAGCTGGCGCCGTCGCGTCCACTGTCCTGCACGCCGAGATCGAGCACCGCGGCATCGGTCAGCGGACGATCCTCAGCCGGGCGGTCCAGCTGCTGGGCGTGGATGCGCCGCGCCACCACCTCCTGCCGGTCCATGGGCTCCTCCCGGTTGCCGCTGCGTCCGGTCCCTTGCCGGGCCAGGATCATCGCACCACCGGGCACCGACAGTTCCTGAGCCGGCTCCCACCCGGCCTGGGTGACCGAGAGGTCAGGGGGTCCGGGGTACCGCCGTCGAGTGTCAGTGGGTCGGGGCAAGATGGCGGGCATGGCGATCACCGACCGGGCGGCCCCGCAGCTGGGTCTGGCCTTCGTCCCCACCCTCCCGCCCGAGCGGCTGCGGGCCCTGGCTGTCCGGACGGAGTCGGTCGGCCTCGACGAGCTCTGGGTCTGGGAGGACTGCTTCAAGCAGAGCGGCATCGCCTCGGCAGCGGCCGCCCTGGCGTGGACCAGCGAGCTGCGCGTGGGCATCGGGCTCCTGCCGGTGCCGCTCCGCAACGTGGCGCTGACGGCGATGGAGCTGGCCACCCTGGAGCGGATGTTCCCGGGTCGGCTGGTCGCCGGGGTGGGGCACGGCGTCCAGGACTGGATGGGGCAGGCCGGGGTCCGCCCGGCGTCGCCGATGACGTTGCTGCGGGAGCACACCACGGCGCTCCGCTCGCTGCTGGCCGGGGAGACGGTGAGCGTCCAGGGACGCTACGTGCAGCTGGACGGCGTGGCCCTGAGGTGGCCGCCCGGCCCGCCGCCGCCGCTGATGCTCGGCGGCACGGGGCCTCGTTCGCTCGAGCTCACCGCCGAGCTCGGTGACGGCACCCTGCTGGCGGCGGCGCTGAGCGTCGACCACGTCGCGGAGGTCGGCGCCCTGCTGGACCGGACCCGCGGACCCGGGCACCCGCTGGTGGCCACCATCATCGTGGCGACCGGACCGCAGGCTCAGGAACGGGTGGATTCGGAGGTCCCGAAGTGGGGCGGCCGGCCCGGGAAGGGGATCGGGGTGGCGGGCGACGCCGCACGGGTGGCCGCGGAGGTCCGCGCCTTCGCGGACGCGGGGGCGACCTCGGTGGTCTTCCAGCCGGTCGAGGACGAACCCGACCTCGACGGCTGGCTCCACTTCCTCGGCCGGGAGGTGGCTCCGCTGGTGCGGCGCTGACCAGCGGTCAGCGGCCGAAGAGCCCCCGCAGCCCGCCCCGGCGGGAGTCGTCGCGGTCGGGCTGGGGCGCAGGGGCGGGGGCCGGAGCCGCCGGAGCCGGAGACGCACCGGCGGTGGCCTTCTCGCGGTTGCGCACCTGCTCGTGCAGCTCCTCCGGGGCCCGGCTGCGCATGCCCTCGACCTCCAGCAGCGACCCGGCGGCGTCCTCGGTGCGCGGCTCGGTCTCACCGCTGACCGCGTAGCGGGTCCGGGTCAGGGTGGCGGTGCACTTGACCCCGTAGTCGAACTCCATGACCTCGCAGCCGTAGCACACCAGCCGTCCGGGGAGCACCACGACGTCCGGGTTCCGCTCGGCCACCTGCTGCTCGCGACGGTTCACCTCGTCGGCGTAGGCCGCAACCGCCTGCCGGTTCCAGCAGGGGACCCCGTCACCGCCGTCCTTGATTCCGACGTGCATGTCCGCTCCTTTGCGTCAGCACCACCTTACGTCGACCGACGCCGCTCCAAGCCAACCCGGCGCTCGCTCACCCGGGCTGGCCTGGCCTGTGCCGACGGAACCGCTAGGCGGAAACGGCGGCCGAGCGACGACGGAGCCGACCCAGCACCCGGCCAGCGCCGGTCTTAGCGGCACCGCTGACCGAGAAGTCATTGGGCAGCGACAGCTTGATGACCTGCTTCCACGCCGAGGCGACCTGACGCGGCATCGAGCCCGTGGTGTAGCTGAGCCCGTAGCGGGCGGTGATCTCCCGTATCCGCGGGGCGATCTCGGCGTACCGGTTGCTGGGCAGGTCGGGGAAGCAGTGGTGCTCGATCTGGTGCGACAGGTTGCCCGTCATCACGTGCATGGCCTTGCTGCCCACGATGTTGGCCGAGCCGATCATCTGGCGCAGGTACCACTCACCGCGGCTCTCACCCTCGATGGAGGTCTTGGCGAACGTCTCCACGCCCTCGGGGAAGTGCCCGCACATGATGACCGAGTGGGTCCAGAGGTTCCGGACGAGGTTGGCCGTCATGTTGGCCGCGAGCGTGTGCAGGAAGGACGGGCCCGACAGCAGCGGGTGGACGATGTAGTCCTTGCGCATCTGACGACCGATCTTGGCCAGCACCTTCTTGCCGTCGGCCTTGAACTGCTCCGGGTCCTCACCGCGACCCTGGAGCTGCTTGCCCAGCTGGAGGTCGTAGGCGGCGATCGCGTACTCGAAGAAGATGGCGTTGGCCAGGTTCCACACCGGCTGGCCGAGGCTCGCGCGGCTCCATCGCTGGTCCTCGTCCACCCGCATGATGCCGTAGCCGAGGTCGTTGTCGCGGCCCAGCACGTTGGTGAAGGTGTGGTGGACCTCGTTGTGCGACTTCTTCCACTGCTCCGACGGGGAGGCGTGGTCCCACTCGTAGACCTGGGAGTGGATCTTCGGGTCGCGCATCCAGTCCCACTGGCCGTGCATGACGTTGTGGCCGATCTCCATGTTCTCGAGGATCTTGGCCACGGACAGCCCGAGCGTACCGACCACCCAGGCGGGCGGGAAGATCGAGAACAGCAGCACGACGCGGCTGCTCAGGTCCAGCGTGCGCTGCACCTTGATGACCTTGCGGATGTAGGCGGCGTCGGCGCTGCCGCGGGAGTCCAGGATCTCCTGGCGCAGCGCGTCGAGCTCGCGGCCCAGCGCGTCGACCTGGGCGGCGGACAGGTGTCCCGTCGGGTCGGGCTTGCCGGAGCGCTTCGGCACGTGGTGCCGCTCGGCGGTCGTGTTCTCCAGCCGGCTGGAGCGGGTGGCGGTGGGCGTGGCAGTCGCAGTCGCAGTCATGAAGTCCTCAGAGGTCGATCGTGCAGGGGCCGGCGGCGGCCGACACACAGGTCTGGATGCGGACGCCGTCACCCTCGGCCGCGGTGACGAGCTCGCCGTTGCGCAGGTCGCGCACGGCGCCGGAGGTGAGGGGGACGACGCAGCCGAAGCAGATGCCCATCCGGCAGCCCGAGGGCATCAGCACGCCGGCCTCCTCGCCAGCATCGAGGATCGGAGTCGCGCCGTCGGCCTCGACGACGTTGCCCTGCCGGGAGAAGCGGAGGGTCCCGCCCTCGCCCTCGGTGATGACGACGGGCCGGAAACGCTCGGTGTGCAGTTTGTGGTCCAGGCCGGCGGCGGCGAAGTGCTCCTCGAAGGCGTCGAGCAGGCCGGTCGGACCGCAGGCCCAGGTCGACCGCTCGCGCCAGTCGGGCACCACGGCGTCCAGCTCGGCGGGGACGAGGACGCCCTCGGTGGAGGTGTGCCGCTCGACCAGCCGGAGCCGGCCCTGCGCCGCCCAGTCCCGCAGCTCGGTACCGAAGACGACGTCGGCGGCGGTGGGCGCGGAGTGCACCACGACCACGTCGGTCAGCTCGTCGAGGTGGTTGCGGAGCATGCCCATCACCGGGGTGATGCCGCTCCCAGCGGTGACGAACAGGGTCCGCGCCGGCAGCACCTCGGGGAGGACGAAGTCGCCCGCAGCCTGGTCGAGGTGGATCAGCGTGCCGGGCCGCAGGGCCCGGACGATGTGGTTGCTCACCTTGCCGTTGGGGATGGCCTTGACCGTGACGGCCAGCAGCTGGTCGGCCGCGTGGCGCACGGACGTGAGGGAGTAGGCCCGCCACTGGCGGACGCCGTCCACGTCCACGCCCAGACGGATGTACTGCCCGGGACGGTGGTTGCGCCAGGAACGACCGGGCCGGATCCGGAGCGTGACCGCGTCGGCCGTCTCGCGCTGCACCGCCACCACCCGCCCCCGCAGGTCCGCGCCGCGCCGCAGCGGCGACACCAGGTCGAGGTAGTCCGCGGGCACCAGCGGGGTGACCGCGGACTCGGCCAGCCGGCGGAGGACGCGGGCCACACGCCGGACGGGCCGGGGCGGTGCCAGGAGGAACGAGCTCATGACTCCAGGCTAACCTACGGGACCGTAACTTACGAGGGCGTAGGTATGACTGTTCTCACGGCCGAGGAGGGGAATGGCGCAGGCTCGCCGCTCGCCGGACGGGAGGAGCGCTCGGCTCAGGAAGCGCCGGCCTCTCGGTCGACGTCCTTGTCACCGAGGTCGGCCGAGGGGGTCGCGTCGGGCGTGCCAGGGACCGAGTCGGCGCCCCCCGTCGAGGTCTCGGCCTGCTCGAAGGAGCTCGGACCGGACGAGACCTGCCCACCCTCGGACCCCTCGCTGCTCTCCGAGCCGGTCACCGCGTCGATCTTGTCCCGAAACCAGTTGCTCATGACCCCGACGCTACCCGCCGCTCCGCACCGAGCGAGGTGAACCCGGCCGCGCCTCGCGAAGCGCCCCCGCAGGGGCGCCGCTGCGGCTAACCTGGTGATCGTCCTCGGCGCGACCTGTGCGGGTCGGGGACGGACGACCGGGCCGGGGGGTCCGATCGGGGCCGGCGTAGAGCGCCGGAGATGCGGGGGACGCAAGACCATGCACGACAACGCACGCCTGCCCGGCAACCAGATCAGGGTGTTCGTGCTCGATGACCATGCCATGGTCCGCGACGCCTTGACCGAGTACATCAACACCGACCCGCAGATGACGGTGGTCGGCAGCGCCGGTTCCGTCGACGCGGCGCTGGCGGGGATCGCTGCCACCGAGCCGGCCATCGCGGTCCTGGACGTCCGGCTCCGGGAGGGCAGCGGGATGACCGTGTGCCGCGAGGTCCGCGACCGCCACCCCCACGTCCGGTGCCTGCTGCTGACTTCCCACAGCCAGCAGGAGGCCATGGTTGCGGCCCGGTTGGCGGGCGCGTCCGGCTACCTGATCAAGGAGCTGAGCGGCGACACGTTGCTGGACGGCATCCGCACCGTGGCGGCGGGCGGCTCGCTGTTCGACGAGGGCGGGCCCGCGGCGGAGCTCCAGCCCCTGATCCAGGACCTCTGCGAGCGTCGTGCGGTCCGGTTCAGCCCCCAGCAGCACGCGGTCCTCGCCGGGGCCGCCCGTGGGGCCAGCAACGCCCAGATCGCTGACGTCACCTCCCAGTCGACCTCAGACGTCCAGGGTCACCTGGACGCGATCTTCCGAGGGCTGGGCATCGGCGGCGGCGCCCGCTGAGGCGTCTCACCCCACCCGCGCCCGCATCACCAGGACGTCCGTGGTCGTGTTGCGGATCTCGACCGCGTCGATCTGGGAGATCCGCAGCGGGGTCTCCCCGCTCGGCCGGTTGACCTTGTCGGGCTGGACGACCCACTCCTTCACCGGCTGCCGACGGCCGGCGGTGTCGGCGACGACCACCGAGAGCTTCGAGCCGACCTCCGCCCCAGCGGCGTCCTGACACTCCACCTCCACCCGCGTCCCGGTGGGCAGCGGCACGAGCTGGACGTTCGCGGTGATCCCGCTGGTACCGACCGGCTCGAAAGCGATCCGCTGGTCCACCTCCGGCACCACCCGGCCGAGCACCTGCGCCAGCAGGAACCCACCCAGCACCAGGGCCAGGCCGGCGGCCACCGCCAGCAGGCGCGTGCGGGCGCGGTTGCGCTGCGAACGCACGGCGGCCAGCACCGTGGGCAGCAGGGACTCGGGCGGGGACTCCAGCGGCTGCGGGTCGGTCAGCCGCGCCGCGTCGTCGGGTCCCACCTGGGACAGCAGTCCGGGCAGCCCGGCGATCTCGCTCACCAGGCCCTGGCAGCGCGGGCAGGTGGCCAGGTGCGACTCGTACTCGGAGCGGTCCGCGGGCGACAGAGCGCCCAGCACGTAGGCGGCGTCCCAGTCCCCGTAGCGGTCGCCGTCCGGCTGCTCGGGCGTGGTCATGAGCGGGTCACTCCTCTCTCCTGGAGGACGAGCCGGAGGCTGCGCAGCCCGTAGTGCAGCCGGGACTTGACGGTCCCGGCCGGGATCCGCAGCCGCGTCGCGATCTCGGCGACCGAACAGCCCTCGAAGTAGGCGGCGGCGATGACCGCCCGGTGGTCGCTGGAGAGCGAGGCGAGCGCCTCGGCCACCAGCCAGCGGTCCAGGACGACGCTGGTGGAGTCCTCCACCGAACGGTCCGGCGGCAGCTCGGTGCGCAGCTCGTGACGCGAGGCGGCGCTGCGCCAGCGGTCGATGACGAGGTTGCGGGTCGCGGTGAACAGCCAGGCCCGGGCCGCCGGCTCGGCCCGGGCGCCCAGACCCGGGTCCTTCCACGCCCGCAGCAGGACCTCCTGGACCACGTCTTCCGCCGCCTGCCGGTCGTGGGTCAGCCGCAGGGCGAAGCGCCACAACTCCGCGCCGTGCCGCTCGTGCAGCTCGGCGAGGGCGGTCTCCTTCTCCGTGGTCGCCACCTCTGGGCCTCTCCCCCTTCTGCGCCGTCCTGCCACCGGTGTGGACGACGCCGCACCGGTCAACGTTCACCCCCGCGACGCGCCCACGCCCCGGGCCGCGGGCCGGGCTCAGGCGAGGGGGCGGACGCTGGCCCGTTCCGGGTAGCGGTGGGTGGAGACGGGGTGGTCGCCCGGGCAGAGCACGAGCAGGGAACGGCCCTCGTAGGGGCCCAGGGTGACCGAGAACGTGTGCAGGTCGTCGACCTCGCCCAGCACCTCGTCGGTGAACATGTCCACGAGACCGCTGCCCGGGACCAGGTGCTCGGAGATGACGCTGCCGGAGATCTCCTGGCCGGAGAAGTTCAGCACCGTCACCTGCTCGGCGTCGCTCAGCTGGTGCACCATGACGAGCATCGCCTTGTTCGACACGTGCGGCACGTCGAGCTGGACGGCGGTGGCGATGCCGTAGTGCTTGCGCACCGCGAGGATGTCGCGCAACCGGCAGGCGAACGAGGTCGGGTCCTCGAGCTGGGTGGGCAGGCTGCCGTAGAGACTGGTGCCCCGCGGCAGCCGCGACAGCGACTCGGTCGCCTCCGGGCGGTAGTCCATGAGGTCGTAGGCCGAGCGGTGGATCCAGCGGGTGTCGCCCTCGGCGACGAGCGAGCCCACCTGCTTGCGGTCCAGGGTGAGCATCCCCAGCAGGTCCCAGCCCGACAGCGCGAAGACGCCGGGCTGCAGGGCGTTGAACATGGCGAGCAGCAGGTGGGCCTGCTTGATCTGCTCGACCTGCTCGGTGGAGAGGTCGTCCAATCTGGTGATGCCCAGCGTGGCCGCGATCAGGGTCGCCGTGGTGGAGGCGATCCCGTTCTGGGTGAAGGTCGCGTTGTAGGGCCCGGCCTCTCCCGTCAGGTGGTCCAGCATGTCCTGGCGGATGGTGGTCGCCAGGTCGGCGCCGCGCACCTCGGTCCCGCGGAACGCGAACAGGTCCTCCGCGTGCAGCGTGGCGAAGTGGACGAGCTCGTAGGTCATCTCGTCGTGGTTCTGCAGGGCGTGCACCAGCGACGCCGGCTCGACCCCGTGCTGCACCGACAGGTTGAGGGTCAGCCGGACGAACTCGGTGTCCCCGGTCGCCAGGGCGTGCACGTAGGCCGGCCGGTTGACGAAGTCGTAGGAGAGGTCGGCCCCCCGCTCGGCGGAGCTCTTGATGTCGTCGATGGTGAGGTTGAGCTCCTGGAACGTGAAGCCCCCCACCTTGCGGACCATGCTGGCGATCAGCTGGTTCGCCGCCTCCGACAGCGGGTGGCCCTCGGACCAGGCCGGGCTGTCCTCGGGGCTCTTCTCGACGCCGAGGAAGCCGTTGGCGTCGAGCCGCAGGGCGCCGCTGCCCAGGTCGCCCAGGGAGTGCAGGGCGTCCCCGATGACCATCCGCATGCCGGCGAAGGACGGGTCCAGCCAGTTGATCGTCGGCTGGCCCTCCTTGAAGTAGTGCAGGTAGACCCAGCGCCGCTCCACCCCGTCCGGGCCCACCACGGGCGCCGTGGCGCTCCAGTTCGTGTCCTTGACGCCAGGCTCGTAGAAGATCACCCGCTGCATGCGGCCGATGATGTAGCCGGCCTTGGTGAGCTGGTCCTCGGCCTCGAGGTCGAGGTTCACCGAGTCGCCGCGGCGGACCCTGGGCAGCAGGTGCCAGTCCTTGGGATCGATCTCCACCATGTGGTAGATGCCGGGGTAGTCCCCCACCTTCATCTCCGCCAGCCGGAAGTCCGCACCCTTCCCGGTGTGGCCGGGGACGATGTCGTCGATCACCATGCCGAGGTGCCCGGCGGCCACCTCCGTCATGGCCCGGAACTCCTCCTCGGTGCCGAAGTCGGCGTCGATCTGGGTGCTGATCCGGTCGAAGTGCCCGTCGACGCTCGGGGTGGGGTCCCAGCCGCTGATGCCGCCGGCCTGCTTCACCGGCCCGGTGTGCAGTCCGTCGATGCCGATCGCCTCGAAGGCCGCCCACAGGTCCTCGTCACCCAGCGTGCCCAGGAACGAGGTGCCCTTCTTGGTGATCATGGAGATCGGGTAGGCGGTGAACCAGACCGACGCCTTCTCGATGGCCGCCCGCGGGTCGGGGTTGGCGAACGGGTTCTGCCACATGCTGCCCTGGCCGGAGAACTGGCGCCCGAAGTCGATCGCGTCGGCGAGCATGGACTGCTCAGCGAGCCAGCTCACGTAGAGGGCGTTGTCCCCGCTGGCCTTGCCGCTGCGCTCGGTCTTGGGGCGCGCGAACAGCCCGCGCAGCCGTCCTCGGGGCCGCAGCCGCTTCGGCCGCGCCGGGTAGCGCTGCTCGTCGTAGCTGACTTCGCTGGGCTCGTGCGCCTCAGCCGTGGGCTGAACGTCGTCAGCACCTCTGTCGCTCATCGGTCTCCTGCCGGACTCGTGACCTCGGGTGGTACGCGCCCACGCTAGTCCACCGGGCGGGGTCACCCGGGTGGCGGGCGCGGGCGCGAGAACCGTCTCGTGGTCGCGCGCTCCGTGGTCCCGGAATGCTCGGGGAGCAGCACCTCTCCCCGACGCGCCCGGCCAGCGCCGGCCCTCTTGACGTGACCGAGGTCACAGGAAGACGATGACCTCAGTGGGCCCGGAGCCCCGCACACCGCCCAGACGTCGAGGTCAGGCCGGGCGCGGCTCCGGGCTTCGTCACGAGTCCGGTGAGCCGCCTTCGGCAGGCCGGGTGCCCACGAAGAACTCCCGGGGCAGCCGGTTCTCCTGGGTCACCTCCGCGACCGAGCGAGCCGCGAAACCGGCGTCCCCCAGCACCCGCAGCCAGGTCTCGCGCGGGAACAGCCCGAGGACGTGCGTCTCGTGCGCCACGCGCACCGCACCGTCCGGAGCCCGGACGAGGAAGGCGTAGTCCGTGGTGACCGTGGTGGCGCCGGCCTCGACCGGGTGGGACCACGCCAGGTAGCGCAGTCCGTGCCCGTCCTGCCCGTCGTTGCCGCCCTGGTCGGTGCCGGGCTCGTAGTTCTCGGCGATGTTGTCGGGCACCAGGACCGCGACGCCGCCCGGGCGGCAGTGGGCGAACACGGTGGTGACGGCCTGCCGGAGCTCCTCCTCGGTGGTCATGTACTCGACGGCGTCGTGGACGAAGACGGCGTCGAAGGTGCGGCCCAGCCGCAGGGTCCGCATGTCGCCCGTCAGGTGCTCGCACTCGGGGTTGAGCCGCTCGGAGACGGCGAGCATCTGCGGGGAGAGGTCCACCAGCGTCATGGCGAACTCCCGTTTGAGGTGGGCGGCGTTGTTCCCGCCGCCGCTGCCCAGCTCGAGCACCGTACGGGTGGGCGGCTCAGCCGTCCGCAGCAGCGCGGCCGCGAAGGCCGCTTCCTCGGCGTACTCCTCGGGCGCGGAGACCAGGGGCCAGAACGGGGCGAGGTCGGTGTAGAAGTGGTAGTCCGTCACCGCGCCACACCCGCCCGCTCGGCCAGGCCGGCGACGTAGGACGCCTGCCCGAGGTGCTGGAGGCAGTCGCCGAGCACGCTCACCAAGCGCACCGAGGCCGTCACCGGTGGGTCCCACGCCTCGTCGACCACCCGCGCCAGCGCGGCGGCGTCGAGCGAGCGCACGTACCGCACCGACAGTGCGTGCACGTCCGCGTGGTACCCGGCCAGCAGAGGACCCGCGACCCGGACCTGGGCCACCTCCTCGGGCGACATCGCCGTAGCCCGTCGCGTCGTCGGCGAAGGGCAGCGCGAACCGCTCCCGCCACGTCGGCCAGGCCTGGTCGACCCCCGCCAGGTCTGCGACGTGGTCGTCCTGGACGCGGGTGAGGTGCCACAGCAGCCACGCGACGGTATTGGCCTGGGGGTCCGGGCGGTACCGCAGGACCTCCTCGGAAGAGCGGGCCAGCTCCTCGACCAGCGCGCGCACGCGGTCGAGGGAGTCCACCAGGAGGTCACGCAGCGCGTCGGTTCCGCTCATGGGGCGACGCTACAACCCGGCCCGGGTGCCGCCGGGGATCGTGTCCGCGGGCCCGGCGGCGCGGGCGCGGGTCGTCGCGGCGAGCACCTCCTCCGCCGTCGCGACCAGCGAGGGCAGCCCCGCGAGCAGCGCCGCGCGCCGGCGGACCAGGTCCGTCGGCGCACGGAGACCGAGCAGCTCCTCGACGGCGGCGGCGAAGGCGTCGCGGTGGCGGTCCGCCGTCGGGGCTCCAGAGGCGTCGAGCGCGCAGACGCAGCGGGCGAACGTGGCGACCAGCCAGAACACGGCCTCGCGGTGGTCCCCCGCCGCCACCAGGTCCCGAGCCCCGTCGACCGGCACCGCACGGGCGGCGGGTGTCAGGTCGGCCACGAAGGGGGCAGCCGCCGGTGGGGCCGCAGCGACGTCGTCGAACGCCGCCGTCATCGTGGCGAGGTGGGCCCGCACCAGCGCGGGCGACACCTCGGCGCAGCCCAGCTGAGCCAGCAGCGGGGGGTACCGATCCGCGAGCCCGCAGACGGCCAGCGCCTGCCGGGCCCGCAGGTAGCGCAGCCGCACGGTGGGGTTGGACAGCGCCGCGACCAGGACGACCCCGGTGCTGAGGCTGGTCGGGAACAGCCAGCCGGTGACCGCCTCGGCCCAGGACCGGGCCGCGGGCGGCTCGCCGGTCATCCGGGCGAGCACCGAGGACCACCGCCCGCGCACCACATCCGGCCGCGCGAACAGCGGGGCGACGGCGCGCTGCAGGCCCCGGAGCCGGCCCTCCGGGTCCACGAGCAGCGGGCTCGACCCGGCCGGGAGTGCGGGCGGCGAACGCGGGGGCCAGGTAGAAGGTCCGGGCGACGACGTCGGCGTTGGCCAGGGCGGACCACGGCAGGTAGGTCACCTCGAGCAGCACCCCGCGATGGACCAGCTTGCCCGGTCCCGCCGGCGGCGAGCCGTCGAACACCACGGTGAGGTCCACGTCCGACGTGGCCGCGAGGGGGGCGGCCGGGTCCGCGCCCACCGTCGAGCCGGTGAGGAACGCTCCCACCAGGGGCGCCGGCCACCCCGGACGGTCGCGCACCCAGGACACGGCCCGCTCCCGGGCCTCCGCGATCCGCACGGAGCGAGCGTAGGGCGGCGTGGCGCCGGTCGTCGGCTCCCCTAGGGTGGGCGAAGCCCCAACACCCGCGAGGAGGAGGCCATGGCGCCCGCCCTCGGGCCCCGACCGCCGGCGAAGGTGCAGCTGGCGCTGCCGGCGCTCGTCGACGTGGACCCCGACGCCCTGTCGGGCGCCCGGCACCACGAGCAGGTGCGGCTCGCCGACCTCGACCTCTCCGGCGCCGACCTGGGTGCGACGACCTTCGCCGAGTGCGTGCTGGAGCGCGTGGTCCTCGACGCCGCCGATCTGCGCGGGCTCCACTTGGCCGAGTGCCGGCTCGCGCAGCTCGACGCCGCCCGCTGTGTCGTGCCGCGCAGCAGCTGGCGCGACGTCACCCTGACCGGCTCCCGGCTGGGTGCCGTCGAGTCCTACGAGTCGACCTGGCGCTCCGTCGTGGTCACCGAGAGCAAGATCGGCTACCTCAACGCCCGGGGCAGCGACTGGACCGACGTCACCGTCCGGGGCTGCGTGGTGGACGAGCTGGACCTGGCCGGCGCCCGGCTCACCCGCGTCCTGCTGGAGGACTGCCGGGTGCGGAGCCTGCGGCTGGACGGGGCCACCCTGGTCGACGTCGACCTCCGCTCGGCACACCTGCAGGAGATCGAGGGCCTCGCCGGCCTGGCCGGCGCCTGGGTCAGCGAGCAGCAGCTGACGGCGTTGGCCCCCCTGCTCGCCGCCCACGTCGGCCTGCACGTCGGCGAGGACTGAGCCCCCTAGGCTCGGCCGGGTGATCGGGCAGCCGGAGGAGGTCTGGTTGCTGGCGGCTGCCGCCCTGCACGCCGGCTTCCAGCTCACGGTGACGCTGCTCGTCTACCCGGCGCTGGCCGCCACGTCCGCTGCGGACTGGACCGACGTCCACCGGCGGCACGCGCACCGGATCACCCCGCTGGTCGGGGCGGTCTACCTCGCCGTGGCGGCGACCTCGGCCGCAGCCCTGCTGGCCACGCCCGGTGGGGCGGTGGTCGCCGCCGTGGCCGCGCACAGCGCCGCGCTCGGGCTGACGGCGTTCGTCGCCGCCCCGCTCCACGGCCGGCTGGGCGCCGGCCGGGACCCTGTGCTGGTGGGCCGGCTGCTCCGGGCTGACCGCCTCCGCAGCGCCACCGCGGTGCTCGCCCTGGCTGCGGCCGCCGTCGCGGTGGTGCGCTGAAGGTCCCGGTCCTGGTCAGGTCGACCGGGCCCGGCCCGCGGCCCTAGGCTGCCCGGGTGACGGGGGCCAGGGCGACGACGGCTGCCGCGGGTCCCCGGCTGCGCAGCCTGGACGGGCTGCGCGGGGCCGCCGCGCTCATCGTGCTGGTGCACCACTCCCTGCTGCTCTTCCCCGGACTGGCGGGGGTCTACTACGCCGGCCGCAAGGCCCAGGTGCTCCCTCCGGTGGAGGACGCGCTCGCCTACTCACCGCTCCACCTGGTGTGGGCGGGCACCGAGTCGGTGTACCTGTTCTTCGTGCTCAGCGGGCTCGTCCTCGCGCTGCCGGTGCTGGCCCGGCCGGGGTTCGACTGGGTGGCCTACTACCCCCGCCGCCTCGTGCGGCTCTACGGCCCGGTGGTCGCGGCCGTCCTCCTCGGCGCCCTCACCTTCACCCTCGTCCCCCGCTTCAACGACGACAGCCTCGGGACGTGGGTCAACCGGCGCCCGAACGCGTACACCGCCGACGCGTTCGTGGAGGACTTCACCCTGGTCGCGGGGAGCTCGGGGCGGATCAGCCCGCTGTGGTCGCTGCAGTGGGAGGTGCTGTTCTCCCTGCTGCTGCCGCTGTACGTCCTGCTGCTGGTCCCGCAGCGGCGTCTCGACGGGCTTCGCGCGGTCGCCCTGCTGGCCCTGCTGGCGCTGGGCTCGTGGACCGGGAACGAGGCGTTGTTCTACCTGTCGATGTTCGGCGTGGGGGTGCTGACGGCGTGCCGCTGGCCCACCCTGCAGGACCTCGCCCGACGCTGGTCGGCGGGGCGCCGGTGGTTCTGGCCCACGGTGGTGGTGCTGGGGGCGCTGCTGACCACGGCCCGCTGGAACCTCACCGGCCTCGGCGCCGACCCGCCGCTGGCCCGGCAGCTGGCCGTGCTGGCCGTGCCGGGGGTCTGGCTGCTGCTGCTGGCCGCAGCGTTCTCCCCGTCGGCGCGCGCGGTGTGCGAGAGGCCGTTCCTGCAGTGGGCGGGCCGGGTCTCCTTCAGCCTGTACCTGGTGCACGAGCCGATCGTCCTGGCCGCGCGCTTCCTCACCGAGCCCGCCTCTCCCTGGCTGGCCATCGCCCTCGCCGTCCCGGTGGCGGTCCTCGTCGCGGTGCTGTTCGAGCGGCACGTGGAGTCGCGCTTCCACCGGCTGGCCCAGCGGGTGGGCCGGGCGGTGCACGCGCGCGGCCGGGTCCACCAGGAGGCCTAGGCTGGCCGTCCGATCAGCAGGGGCAGGACGGTGACGGCGTGAGCGCTCGGCTCGAGGAGCTGGACTTCCAGCCCACCCCGATCGGGGAGGTGAGCCTGCGACGACGGCGGGACCCGGTCTCCGGCGTCGACGTCTTCGAGGTGAAGCTGGGCGAGGAGTACCTGATGTCCAGCCTGTTCACCGTCGCCGAGGAGGAGCTCTCCCGCCTGGCGCTCGGCCGGCTCGCGGGCGAGCGGCTGGACGTCGCCGTCGGCGGCCTCGGGCTGGGCTACACCGCGGCCGCGGCGCTGCGAGACTCCCGCGTGCGGGAGCTGGTGGTGGTGGACGCCCTGGCGCCGGTGATCGACTGGCACCGCCGCGGTCTGGTGCCGGTCGGACCGACGCTCACCCGCGACCCCCGCTGCCGGTTCGTGCACGGGGACTTCTTCGCCCTCAGCGACGGAGCCGGCTTCGACCCCGACCGCCCGGACCGCGTCTTCGACGCCGTGGTGGTCGACATCGACCACTCGCCGGCCCACCTGCTGGCCGACGGGAGCGCGGGCTTCTACTCCCCTCAAGGCACCCGCCGGCTGGCCCGGCACCTCCGGCCCGGTGGGGTCTACGCCCTGTGGTCGAACGACCCGCCCGACCCGGCCTACCTCGACGTGCTGGCCGGCGTCTTCGTCGACGTCGCCGCCGAGGTGGTGGCCTTTCCCAACCCGCTGCAGGGCCGCGAGGCGACCAACACCGTCTACCTGGGCACGCGGCCCGGCTGAGCGGGTCCCGCCCGGCGGCCCCGGACCCGCGAGCGCGGGTCAGCCCACCACGTCGAGGGAGGGCCAGCGCGCCGCGGCCCACGCCGCCCAGCCGCCGCTGCCGGGTGGCGCGGGCGGAACCGGGCCGACGGCCAGCTCGGTGGCGTCGGGCTCCTCGAACAGCCGGCGGCAGTCCTCCAGCTCCTCGTCGGTCATCGCGAAGGTCTCCCCCGGGGTGTCGGCCCAGCGGCGGGCGACGCGCGCACGCTGCGTCGCGCGGTCGACGGGCAGGTAGACCACGCGGGCACCGGCACCGACCTCGCGCGCCAGCGCCCGCAGCGCCGACCGCTCGTCCCGGCCCCAGAAGCCGAAGTCCAGGACGACGTCGACGCCCAGCGCCAGCGCCTGCAGGGCCACCGAGACCAGCCGGCCCTCGAGCACGTCGCGCTTGCCGTCGGGGTCGGACGCGCCGTAGAGCGGGATCATCCACACGTCCGGGCTCAGCCGGAGGGCCCTGTGCTCGGCGGCCAGGGCGACCGCGCGGGTCGTCTTGCCCGCGCCGGGCAGGCCGACCAGCAGGTGCAGCGTCGTCAACGGAGCGTCCTCCCGGCTAGAAGAGCAGGCCGAGCCCGGGGTCGCCGAGGATCGCGGCGACGTCGGCCAGGAAGGTCGAGCCCTGGGCGCCGTCGGCGAGCCGGTGGTCGAAGGAGACGGCCAGCGTCGTCACCCAGCGCGGCTCGATCCGCTCGTCGGCCCCGGAGCCGACCACCCAGGGCCGGCGGGCGATCTGGCCGAAGCACAGGATCCCGGACTCCCCCGGGTTGAGGATCGGGGTGCCGGCGTCGACGCCGAAGGTGCCGACGTTGGTGATGGTGAAGCTGCCCTGGGCCATGTCCGCCGGCGAGGTCCGGCCCTCCCGCGCGGTGGTCACCAGCTCGTTGACCGCCTGCGCCAGCTCGAGCAGCCCGAGCGCCTGCGCACCCTTGACGTTGGGCACCACCAGCCCGCGCGGGGTGGCGGCGGCGATGCCGAGGTTGACCGACCCGAGCTGCACGATCTCCCCGGCCGGCTCGTCCCAGAACGCGTTGAGCTCGGGCGTCCGGCCCAGGGCCAGGCAGACGGCCTTGCTGACCAGCAGCAGTGGGGAGATGCGCACGTCCCGGAACTCGCGGCGGGCCTTGAGCCGCTCCAGCAGGTCCATGCTCGCCGTGACGTCGCAGGTGAGCCACTCGGTCACGTGCGGCGCGGTGAACGCGGAGCGGACCATGGCCTCCGCGGTGGCCTTCCGGACACCCCGGACGGGGATCCGCAGGTCACCCGCATCGGCCCGGCGGGTCCCCGGGGTCGGGGTCTCCGCCACGGCCGGGGCGGCCGCGGCGGCCGCGGCCGCGGCCGCGGTCACGTCGTCGCGGGTGACCACTCCGCCGGGACCGGTCCCGGTCACGGTGGCCAGCTCGACGCCGAGGTCCTTGGCGAGCTTGCGCACCGGCGGCTTGGCCAGCACCGCCCCGCCGCGGAGGACCGGCTCGGGGGCCGCCGGTCCCGGGGCGGGTAGGGGGGCGGCCGGAGCGGCGGGAGCCGGGCCGGCCGGCGCCAGGGCCGTGCGGTCGTCGGTCCGCCGGGAGACCGGCACATCGGTCGCGAAGGTGCCCGAGAGCTGGTCGTGGGCCTGCTGGTCGGCTGGTGCGGCGCCGCCCGGCTTCCGCGGCCGGCGCCGGCTCTCCCCGGTCCGCGGGCCGTAGCCGATGAGGTTCGGCACCCGCCGGCCGCCGTCGCCGTCGCCGGCCATGCCGTCGCTCGGCTCGACGACGCGGTCGTCCGTCGGGGGCACCGCCGCCGGGGCCGCCGCGGGTGCGGGCGCCGACCCGTCGTCGATGGCGATGATGGGGGCGCCCACGTCGGCCGTCTCCCCCTCGGCCACCAGCAGGGCCGTCACCGTCCCCGCGAAGGGGCTGGGCAGCTCCACGAGGGACTTGCTCGTCTCGATCTCCAGCAGGATGTCGTTCACCGCGACGGTGTCGCCCACGGCCACCCGCCAGGTCACGACGTCTGCCTCGACCAGCCCCTCGCCGGGGTCGGGCAGACGGAACTCACGGATCGCCATGGGCGCAGCTCCTCAGCAGGTTCTTGGGGGTTCGGGTCAGTAGGCGAGCGAGCGGTCCACCATGTCCAGCACCCGGTCGAGGTCGGGCAGGTAGCCGTCCTCCGCCCGGCTCGGCGGGTAGGGCGTGTCGAACCCGCCGACGCGGAGGACGGGCGCCTCGAGGGAGTAGAAGCACTCCTCGCTGATCCGCGCCGCGAGCTCAGAACCCAGGCCCAGCGTCGTGGGCGCCTCGTGCACCACCACGACCCGCCCGGTCTTCTCCGCCGACGTGGCGACGACCGCCATGTCCAGCGGGCTGAGGGAGCGGAGGTCGATCACCTCGAGGTCGCGGCCCTCGTCGGCGGCGGCGGCGGCCGCGTCCAGGCAGGTCTTGACCATCGGGCCGTAGGCCAGCAGCGTGACGTCGCGGCCCGCGCGCCGCACCGACGCCGCGTGCAGCGGCAGCGGCGTCCCGCTCTCGTCCACCTCGGCCCGCTCGTGGTAGCGGCGCTTCGGCTCGAGGAAGACGACCGGGTCGTCGGAGGCGACGGCCTGCTGGATCATCCAGTAGGCGTCCACCGGGGTGGCGCAGCTGACGACCTTGAGCCCGGCGGTGTGCACGAAGTAGCTCTCGGGCGACTCGCTGTGGTGCTCGACCCCGCCGATGCCGCCGCCGAAGGGGATCCGGATGACGATCGGGATGCGGAGCGCGCCCCGGGTGCGGTAGCGCAGCTTGGCGACCTGGCTGACGATCTGGTCGAACGCCGGGTAGACGAAGCCGTCGAACTGGATCTCGCACACCGGCCGGTAGCCGCGCATGGCCATGCCGATGGCGGTGCCGATGATGCCCGGACTCGGCCAGCGGGGAGTCGATCACCCGACCCTCGCCGAAGTCCTTCTGCAGGCCCTCGGTGACCCGGAACACGCCACCGAGCTTGCCGATGTCCTCGCCGGCGAGGACCACTGTGGGGTCGGCCTCGAGGGCGCGGCGCAGGCCGGCGTTGATCGCCTTGGCCATGGTGAGGCTGGTCATCGGGCATCTCCCGGGGCGGTCGTGGCCGGCTCGTCCTCGAACGTGGCCACGTACTCGGCGTGCGCGGCCTGCTGCGCCCGCAGGTAGGGGGTCTGCTCGGCGTAGACCCAGTCGAAGGTCTCGGTCAGGTCCGGCTCGGGCAGGGCCAGGCAGGCGGCCCGCAGGTCGGTGGCCATGGCGTCCGCCTCGGCGTCCACCCCGGCGAAGAACGCGTCGTCGGCCAGGCCGCCCGCGCTCAGATAGCTGCGCACGCGGGCGATCGGGTCCTTCTGGCGCCAGTGCTCCAGCTCATCCGCCAGGCGGTACTTGCTGGGGTCGTCCGACGTGGTGTGGGCCCCCATCCGGTAGGTGTAGGCCTCGATCAGCGTCGGGCCGTTGCCCGACCGGGCCCGCTCGAGCGCCGCACGGGTGACGGCCTGCACGGCGAGCACGTCGTTGCCGTCCACCCGGACGCCGGGAAAGCCGAAGCCCGAGGCCCGGCGGTACAGCGGGATGCGCGACTGCCGCTCGATCGGCTCGGAGATGGCCCACTGGTTGTTCTGGCAGAAGAACACGACCGGAGCGTTGTAGGAGCTGGCGAAGATGAAGGCCTCGTTGACGTCGCCCTGGCTGGTCGCGCCGTCCCCGAAGTAGGCGACGACGGCGGTGTCGCGGTCCGGGTCGCCGGTGCCGACCAGCCCGTCGCGCTCGATCCCCATCGCGTAGCCCGTGGCGTGCAGCGTCTGGGCGCCGATGATGATGGCGTAGGGGCCGAACCGGGTCTGCTCGATGTCCCACGCGCCGTGGTCGACGCCGCGGAACATGGCCAGCAGCCGCAGCGGGTCGACGCCCCGGACCCAGGCGACGCCGTGCTCGCGGTAGGTGGGGAAGACGAAGTCCTGCGGGCTCATCGCGTGCCCGGAGCCGACCTGGGCGGCTTCCTGGCCGAGGCTGGAGGCCCACACGCCCAGCTCGCCCTGGCGCTGCAGCGCGGTGGCCTCGGCGTCGACGCGGCGGCTCAGCACCATGTCGCGGTAGTAGCCGCGCACGTCCGCGTCGCTGCCCGCGAAGGCGTAGTCGGGGTGCTCGCGCCGCTCCCCGTCGGGGGTGAGCAGCTGGACCAGCTCGGTGTCGCCGTCCGGGCCGAAGACCCCGGCGTCCGGATCCCTCCGCGGGATGTCGCCGACTCGGCCGATCTCGCTCACAGACTCCCTCTCCTCGCTTCCCAGCACGGCGCCCCAGGCCTGTCCGTGCCGCCCTCGGGCCCTGGGCGGACGGGCCCTGCCGGCCGCGCGAGCCCTGTTCGAGGCGCCCCGGTGGCGGCGCTGGACAACGTACCGCCGACCTGGCGGGGCCCGGAAAACAACTTGCAGGGCCTACTTCTTTGCCCGAGGGTGAGCCGACGGCGTCCGGCAGGGACGCCCCCGAGCTCCAGGAGGTGTGGCGTGTCCCTCTCCGTCCCCGGGTCCCTCTCGACCCGTTCCCACCTCCTTGGAGCACCTCATGGTCGTCTTCGACCCTGCCGCACCCGGCGTCCGCGACCCCGACGCCACCCCTGACCCCAGCCCGCTCGCCCCCAGCACCCTCGACCCCGGCCCGCTCGCCTTCGTCCCCCTCGACGACGACCTCGGCCCCGGTCGCCGCTGGTCCACCTGGGACGACATCGGCGTCCGCGCCGGTCCCCTCCCCTGGCCCGACTGGCTGGTGACCGCCGACGCCGCCGTCGACACCGAGCTCGGCGGTCCTCAAGACCGGCAAGGAAGCCGACGTCTTCCTGCTGGAGCGCGCCGTCCCCGGCCAGGACGGGGTGGTGCTGGCCGCCAAGCGCTACCGCGGCGTCGACCACCGGCTGTTCCACCGCGACGCCGGCTACACCGAGCACCGGCGGATGCGGAACACCCGGGACGCCCGCGCCGCCGCCAAGGGCTCCCGCTGGGGCCGCACCGTCGAGGCCGGGCAGTGGGCCAGCGCGGAGTTCGACCACCTGGCGCGCTTCTGGTCGGCCGGGCTGCCCGTCCCCTATCCCGTGCAGCTGGACGGCACCGAGATCTTGATGGAGCTCATCACCCTGGCCGACGGGACCGCCGCCCCCCGCCTGGCCCGGACCCGCCCCTCCCCGGGCCTGCTGGCCCGCTTCTGGGAGCAGCTGGTGGACGCCCTCCGGGTGCTGGCGGGGATGGGGCTGGCCCACGGCGACCTCTCGCCCTTCAACCTGCTGGCCACCGAGGACCGGCTGGTGCTCATCGACGTGCCGCAGGCGGTCGACGTGGTCGGCAACGCCTCCGGGATGGAGTTCCTGGCCCGCGACTGCCGCAACGTCGCCCCCTGGTTCGCCGCCCGCGGGCTGGACGTCGACGCCGAGGAGCTGTTCGCCGACCTGGTGGCCTCGGCGTTCTGAGCAGCGGTGGTCGGCCCGGCGGCCCGGGTGTGGCGCGAAGCTCGCGCACGCGGCGTGCACCTACGCAGCGTGCACCTACGCGGGGGTGATGCGCAGCCCGACCCGCTCCTGCCGGCCACGGGCGACCACCCGTTCGACCAGCATGAAGATCCGGTACTCCAGGCCGTACTTGGCCCGGATGAGCGAGCGCACGCGCTCTACGTGCGCCGGCTCCACCGTGGCTCGTCCGGCAACGGTCGGGGCGCCGGGAGCGACGCCGCCGCGACGGCTGCAGGGCCGCAGCTCCACCCGGGCGTCGTTGCGCAACCGCTTGACCTTGCCGCTCGCCGCCGGGGTGAGGACGATCAGGTCGTCGCCGTCCGCCGCCACCCAGACCGGCGTCGAGACCGGTGCGCCGCTGCGCCGGAAGGTGGTCAGCGAGACGAAGGACGCCTCGCCGAGGGCGGTGAAGGCGGCCGGCGGGCTCATGCGGCGCCGCCGTCGGCGGGATCCGTTGCCCGTGGCGGTGCCGTCGCCCGTGACGGCGCCGTCGCCCGTGACGGCGCTGCGGACGCCGGCGGCGCACCGGTCTGCTTCGGCAGCACGAACACCAGCAGCAGGGCCGCGACGCTGAACGCCGCGCTGACGGCCATCGCGTCGGCGGAGGCGGCGAGGAAGCCGGCGGCCACGGTGTCCGGACCGGTGATCACCAGCGAGCCGAAGAGCACGCTGCCGATGATGGCGATCCCGACCGCGCTGCCCACGCGCTGGACGGTGGCCAGGACGCCGCTGGCCGCACCGGCCTCCGTGCGGTCGACGGTGGCGATGATGAACTGCGCGTTGGGGGCGATGAAGGCCCCGTTGCCGAGCCCGGCGATGAACAGCGGCAGCAGCAGGTCCCAGTGCGTCAGGGTCGACGGGGTGGCGGTGCGCAGCACCAACCAGGTCCAGACCAGGCCGACGCTCACCAGGGCGGTACCGACGACGAGCACCCTGCGGCCGAGCTTCTGGCTCAGCTGGTTGCTCTGGGAGGAGGCGATGATGCTGCCGATGGCGAACGGGACCGAGACGAGCCCCGACTCCAGCGCGGTGCGGCCGAGCCCGGACTGCCACAGGAGCGAGATGGTGAAGAAGATGCTGGTGAAGGCCGCGAAGTAGACCGTCGCCAGCAGCACGCCCCCGGAGAACGAGCCGTGGCGGAACAGGTGCGGGGGAACCAGGGGGTTGCGTCCGCGCCGGTTCCAGACGACCTCCCAGGCCGCGAACAGCCCGAGCAGGACGGCACCACCGGCGAGGCTGACGATGGTCCAGGGCGGCCACCCGCGGTCCTGGCCCTCGATCAGCGGGACCAGCAGGGCCACCAGCCCGGCGCTCAGCAGCACCAGGCCGAGCCAGTCCAGGCCGGTGCGGGCCGGGGCGTCGCCGGGATCCTTGCGCGGGAGCAGCAGGACCGCAGCGACGAGGGTCGCCACCCCGATCGGCAGGTTGACCCCGAACACCAGCCGCCAGCCCCGCTCCTCGCCGAAGGCTTGGATGATCAGTCCGCCGACGATCGGGCCGAGAGCGGTGGAGACGCCGATGACGGCACCCATCACGGCGAAGGCCTTGCCCCGGGCCGGGCCGGGGAACAGCAGCTGGATGTAGGCGTTGACCGCGGGCACGAAGGTGCCCCCGGCCAGGCCCTGGACGACGCGGGCGGCGACCAGCTGGTTCTCGCTCTGCGCCAGCCCGCAGGCCGCACTGGCCACGGTGAACAGGGCGATGCCAGCGAAGAACACCCACCGGTGGCCGAACCGGTCGCCGAGGCGGCCGGCCGGGATCAGGGCCAGGCCGAAGGCCAGCGCGTAGCCGGAGATGATCCAGGACAGGGTCGCCTCGGAGGCGTCCAGGCTCGTCCGGATGGTGGGGAGGGCGACGTTCACGATCGTCGTGTCCAGCAGGGCGATGAACATCCCCGCCAGCAGCACGACCAGCGCTTGCCACGCGCGCCGCGGGACCGGGGTGGGCGGCGGCGCCTCGCCGGTGGGTCGGGCGGCGGGGCGGGCCGCGGTCTGCTCGGTCATGGAGGTCCTTCGGGCGGGACGGCCGGTCGCGGCACGTGCACGGCCACCCAGCGCGATGGGTGACACCTGACTTTCGCACGCGAGGCGCTCGCGGATGCATAGTCGCGCTCTGCGGCGGCTCGACCCCTGCCCTTCTCGACCCTGCCCCTCCTCGGCACAAGCCGTGAACGAGTTCCGACTGGACGAGGACGTCGTTCACGGCTTGTCGGCGTGGGAGGGGCAGGGTCAGGCCTGGAAGCGGTGGATCCGGGCGACGGCCTCGGCGACGGCGGCGGGACCGGCGGCCAGGGAGACCCGGACGGCGCTGCCGCCGCGGACGGTGTCGAAGTCGGTGCCCGGGGTGAGGGCCACCCCCTGCTCCTCCAGCAGCGCCGCGCACCAGGCGACGGAGTCGACGTGCGCACCGAGGGCGGCGCCTAGCTCGGCGTAGACGTAGAAGGCGCCGTCGGCGGGCGCGACCGCACCCCAGCCCAACGTGGGCAGGGCGCCGAGCAGGACCGAGCGGGCCGCGTCGAAGGTGCGTCCGGCTGCGGCGGCCTCGGTGTAGGAGCGCTCGGAGAAGGCTGCGACAGCGGCGTGCTGGGCCGGCACCGGGGCGCAGAGGGCGAAGTTCCCGGCCAGCGCGTCGAAGGCGGGCCGCAGATCAGGCGGGACCAGGCACCAGCCGAGCCGCCACCCCGTCATCCCCCAGAACTTCGAGAACGAGGAGACGACCAGGGCGCTCGGATCGGTGTCCCAGGCGCAGCTGCCGACCTCCCCGGACGCGGTGATGCCGTGGTAGATCTCGTCGCTGACCAGCCGGACCCCGTGCGAGCGGCACCAACGCGTCAGGGCCGCCAGCTGCGGGCCGCTCACCATCGTCCCGGTCGGGTTGGCCGGCGAGGCCAGGACCAGCCCGGCCAGCGGCGCCCGCGCGTGCGCGGCCGCCAGGGAGGCGACGTCGGGCTGGTAGCGCTGCTCGGGGCCGCAGTCGAGCTCGACGACCTCGCACCCCAGGGCGGTGAGGATGTTGCGGTACGCGGGGTAGCCGGGCCGGGCCAGCGCCACCCGGTCGCCGGCGTCGAAGGCGGCCAAGAAGGCCAGGGTGAAGGCACCGGAGGAGCCGGTGGTGACGGCGACGGCGTCGGGGTCGACGTCGAGGCCGTACCAGCGCGCGTAGTGCCCGGCCAACGCCTCGCGCAGCGCGCGGATGCCGAAGGTCTCGGTGTAGCCGAGCGGGACGTCGCCGGCCATCAGGGAGCTCATCCGGGTGCGGACGTCGGTGGGCGCCCCGGCCGAGGGCTCGCCGGCGCAGAGCGAGACGACGTCACGGCCGGCCGCACGCAGCTCGGCCACCCGCTGCAGGATGCTCATCACCGCGAAGGGCGGGACGGCGCCCCGCAGGGAGGGCCGGGGGCGGGGGGTGCTCACGCCGACGTCCGCTTGCGGGCGCGGTAGGCCGCCACGTTGGCCCGGTTGCCGCAGTTGCCGGTGTCGCAGTAGCGCTTGGAGCGGTTGCGGGAGAGGTCGACCAGCACGGCGGAGCAGTCCTCGGCCGCGCAGGTCCGCAGCCGGTCCACCTCGTCGGCGCGCACGAGGTCCAGGAACCCCATGGCCGCCTCGGCGCCCATCCGCATGGCCAGCGGCGCCTCGGGCCGCGTGACGTGCAGGTGCCAGTCGTAGACGTCGTGCTTGCTCAGGTAGGGCGAGGTGGCGCAGTCGGCCAGCAGCGCGTTCACCAGGCCGGCCGTCTCGTCGCGGTCCGCGACGTCCCAGAAGGCGCGCAGCCGTTCCCGCAGCCGGCGGACGGCGTCGAGCTCCTCGTCGTCGCCCGTCACCACCCCGGAGAAGGGGTGGCGGGCCAGGAACGCGTCCAGTCCCGCCCGGTCGTCCAGGCTGTCGCCGTCGTCGCCGGAGGTGTTGACCAGCGACGCAGCCTCGGCGAGGGCGAGCTCGGTGTCATGAGCAAAACGCATGTTGACTCCTGACGGGTTTTCCTCTAATGTCACGAGTGTAGCCACGCTTTGGTCGTGACAGGTGGAGAGGCGGAGCCTCGTCCGCAGACGACCATCCCCGATGGACGCACACCGAACCCGACGGGAGCCCCCATGACCTCGACCACCCCGGTCCCCACTCCCACCGGCGCGCTCGAGCACGACCCGGCTCCCGGCCGGCCCGACCTGCGGGGCGGGTACGCGGGCGGGCTGGCCATCGCCCTGCTCTCGGCGGCGTCCTTCGGGCTGTCCGGCTCGCTGGCCCGCTCGCTGCTCGACCTCGGCTGGACCCCGGCGGCCGTCGTGGCCGTCCGGATCAGCGGGGCGTTCGTGCTGCTGGTCGTGCCCTGCCTGGTGCTGCTGCGCCGCACCGGGCTCCCCACGCTCCGTCAGACCGGGCGGATGGCGGTCTACGGGGTCGTCGCCGTCGCCTTGGCCCAGCTCTGCTACTTCAGCGCCGTCCAGTACCTCTCGGTCGGCGTCGCGCTGCTGCTGGAGTACCTGGCCCCGGTGCTGCTGATCTTCTGGCACTGGTCGCGCAGCGGGCGTCGGCCCGCGCTGTCGGTGTTCGGCGGCGCGGCGCTGGCCCTGCTCGGCCTGGTGTTCGTCCTCGACCTCCGCAGCGGCGTGACGCTCAATCCCGTGGGCGTGCTGTGGGGGCTCGGCGCTGCCGTCTGCCTCTGCGCCTACTTCGTGCTCAGCGAGAGCGGCGGGCGGCACGGCGCTGTCTCGCCGCTGCTGCTGACCACCGTCGGCACCGGGGTGGGCGGGGTGGTCATCCTGGCCGCGGCCGGGGTCGGCCTGCTGCCGATGGCGGCCCGCGGCGGCAGCACCGTGCTGGCGGGCTCTCAGGTCGGCTGGTGGGTGCCGGTGGCGCTGCTGGTGGGCGTGACGGCCGTGCTGGCCTACCTCACCGGGATCGTGGCCGTGCGACGTCTCGGCAGCTCGGTCGCCTCGTTCGTGTCGCTCGCCGAGGTCCTGTTCGCCGTGGCCTTCGCCGTCGTGCTGCTCGCCCAGCAGCCCTCCGGCAGCCAGGTGGTCGGGGGAGCCCTGGTGCTGGCCGGCATCGCCGTCGTCCAGCGCGGGGCCCGCTGAAGGCTCAGCCGCGCGGCTCGCGGCTCGCGGCAGGCGACGGCGGGTAGGCCCGGACGCCCGCAGCAGCCCCCTCGACGACCGCAGCCAGGCGCTGCTCGCGGGTGCGGGCGGTCCGGGCCAGGACCAGCCACTGCAGCATCGCCTTGCGCGCCGACGGCGGGAAGCCGTCCCAGGACCGGCGGGCCTGCGGCATGGCGTCCAGGGCCGCCTGCAGGTCCTTCGGCTCGATCCCGTCCTCGACGTCGTCGAGCAGGGTCCAGGAGCCGTTGGCCACGGCGTCGGCGATGGCGCGCTCCCCCGCCTCGGTCATCAGCCCCGCGGCCCGGAGCTGCTGCACCCGCACCTTGTTGGTCCGGGCCCAACCGCTGCGGGGCTTCCGCGGGGAGAAGTACTGCGTGCTGCGCTCGTCGTCCAGCCGCCGCGCCACGCTGTCCACCCAGCCGAAGCACAGCGCCTCGCAGACGGACTCCACGTAGCCGACCGCCGGCCGCCCCGTGCCGGAGCGCCACGAGACCAGCTGGACGCCCCGCGCCGTCGCGTGGTTCTCAGCCAGCCAGGCCCGCCACGCGGCCCGGGTCTCCAGGTGGACCTGCTCCACCTCCTCAGCCACTCCCGCATCCTCGCCACCCGGAGGGGCGGCGGCAAGGGGCCACCGTGGAAGGCTGGGCCCGTGCGAGCCGCGGTGGAGGTGGGCTGCCCCAAGCAGATGGTGCACGGCCCGTGCGGCGGGGTCCGCCCGGACGGAAGTTGCGAGGTGGCCGAGCACCCCTGCGCCTTCCTCGACCTGGCCCACCCCCCGGCCGTGGAGCCGGCGACGTCGACCCCGCCGGCCCAGGTGCCCCGGGTGCTCACCGACCTGAGCGTGCCCCCGTCGGACCGGGCGACCCTGACTCGGACGGTGCAGCGGCTGGCCGGCAGCGCGGACGCCCTGCTGGTCGGTGACCACCAGGACCGCCCCGACTTCTCGCCGGCCGTGCTGGCCCGGCTGATCAGCGACGCGGGCGCCCGGCCGTGGGTCACTCTCGCCTGCCGGGAACGGACCCGAACCGCGTTGGAGCACCAGCTCGACCGGCTGCAGGAGGACGGGCTGGCCACGGTCGTCTGCGTCACCGGCGACGGGCGCCGGCCCGAGGTGGTCGCCGGCGGTCCGTCCGTCTTCGACCTCGACGGCACCCGGCTGGCCGGGCTGGCAGCCGCCCGCGGGCTGAGCGTGGCGGTCGCAGAAGCCCCCGCCGCGCCACCCCGGCGACTGCGGCCCGAGCGGCTGGTCCGCAAGCAGCAGGCGGGGGCTGCCGTCGCCGTGCTCAACCACGTCGGCCGGCCGGAGGCGGTCGCGGGCTTCGTCGCAGCGGCCCGAGCCCTCGGGCTGCGCATCCCCGTGCTCGCCTCGGTCGCGGTGCTGACCGACGAGCGCTCCGCCGCCGCCCTCGCCGTCCTGCCTGGGCTCGAGCTCGACCCGGCCGCCGTGCGCGCGGTGCTCGCGGCTCCGGACCCGGTGGAGGCGGGCATCCGGGCCGCGGTGGCGGAGGCTCAGGCCCTGCTCGCGATCGAGGGGGTGCACGGCGTCAACCTCTCGGGCCTGGCCTCGGGGCGGGGCACCGCCTTCGCCGCCGACGTGCAGGCCGAGGTCGGCGCCCGGATCCGGGCCGAGACGGCAGCCGGGTGAGGATGGCACCGTGAACGAGGAGATGCGGGCGGAGTTCGACACCGTCGCGGCCTGGACGGCCGACGCGGCCCTGGCGCTGGGACCGGACTACTTCCTCCCGGCCGGCTGCCGGGGCAGCGGCAGCCCCGGCGCCCTGCGCTGGTTGCTGGACAGGCTCGACGTCGGGCCCGGGGACCGGCTGCTCGACGCCGGAGCCGGGGTGGGCGGGCCGGCCGCCTTCGCCGCCCGGGAGAGCGGGGTTCGCCCCCTGCTGAGCGAACCCGAGGCCGGCGCCTGCCAGGCCGCGCGACGGCTCTTCGACCTCCCCGTGGTCCAGGCCGCCTCGGAGCTGCCCTTCGCCGACGCCTCCGTCGACGTCGCGTGGTCCCTCGGCGTGCTCTGCACGGTGCCGGACCAGCCGCACTTCCTGGCCGAGCTGCACCGGGTGCTCCGGCCGGGCGGACGGCTGGGCCTGCTCGTCTTCGTGGCGTCAGGGCCGCTGCCCGAGCAGCCCGTGGGCAACGACTTCCCCACCCGTCCCCGCCTCGACGCCCTGCTGGCCGGGGCCGGGCTGCGCGTCCGCGACAGTGCCTCCGCCGCGGAGTTCCCCGGGGTCCCCGCCGGCTGGGAGGACCAGGCCGGCGCCGTCGAGGCCGAGCTCGAACGCCGGCACGGCGACGACGAGGCCTGGCGGGTGGCGGGCGAGCAGTCCGCGGTGATCGGGCGGCTGCTCGCGTCGGGAGACCTGGTCGGCACCCTGGTCGTCGCCGAGCGCTGAGCCGGGCGGTCGCTGCCGCGCCCCGTCGGTGCTGCCGCGCCCCGTCGGTACTCCCACGCCCCGTACAGCGGGCGCGGGAGCGCACCAGGGGCGCGGGAGCGCACGGCCCTAGACTCCGACGGTGAACGCCTCGGGTCTGCTGGTCGCGGGCACCTCCTCCGACGCCGGCAAGTCGCTGGTGGTCACGGGACTGTGCCGTGCGCTGGCTCGCCGGGGCGTCTCCGTGGCGCCGTTCAAGGCGCAGAACATGAGCAACAACTCGATGGTCTGCGCCGACGGCGCCGAGATCGGCCGGGCACAGTACCTGCAGGCGCAGGCCGCGCGGGTGCCGGCGGAGTCGGCGATGAACCCGGTGCTGCTCAAGCCGGGCTCGGACCGCCGCTCCCACGTCGTGGTGCGCGGCCGGCCCGCCGGGACGCTGGAGGCGGGGCAGTACGCGACCGGACGGCGCCACCTCGCCGAGGCCGCGTGGGCCGCCTACGCCGAGCTGGCCGACCGCGTCGACCTCGTCGTCTGCGAGGGCGCCGGCTCGCCGGCCGAGATCAACCTGCGCGCCGGCGACTACGTCAACCTCGGCCTGGCCCGCCGGTTCGGCCTGCCCTGCGTGGTGGTCGGCGACATCGACCGCGGCGGGGTCTTCGCCTCGCTCTACGGCACGGTGGCCCTGCTGGAGCCCGCGGACCGGGCCGTCATCCGCTCCTTCCTGGTCAACAAGTTCCGCGGCGACCCCGACGTCCTGCAGCCGGGCCTGGACGAGCTGACCCGCCGCACCGGGGTGCCGTTCGTGGGCGTCCTGCCCTGGCTTCCCGGGGTGTGGCTGGACGCCGAGGACACCCTCGAGGTCGGCGCCTGGCGCCGGTCGGACCCGCGACCGGGCACCCTGCGGGTCGCCGTCGTCCGGCTGCCGCGGGTCTCCAACCTCACCGACGTGGAGGCGCTGGCCGCCGAGCCCGGCGTGGACGTCCTCGTCACCACCGACCCCGACGTGGTGGCCGGGGCCGACCTCGCCGTCCTGCCCGGCTCGCGAGCCACCGTCTCCGACCTCGGCTGGCTGCGGATGACCGGGCTGGCCGCGGTGCTGGCCGAGCGGGCGGCCCGGGGCCGGCCGGTGCTGGGGGTCTGCGGCGGCTACCAGATGCTCGCCACCGCCATCGACGACGCGGTGGAGTCCGGCGCCGGGACCGTCGCCGGGCTGGGCCTGCTGCCGACCCGGGTCGCCTTTCACGAGGCCAAGGTGCTCGGCCGGCCGGTCGGCACCTGGCAGGGGCACCGGGTGGAGGCCTACGAGATCCACCACGGCCTGGCCGCGCTGCAGGACGGCGCCGAGCCGTTCCTCGACGGCGCCCGGTCCGGAGCCGTCTGGGGCACCATGTGGCACGGCACCCTGGAGAACGACGCCTTCCGCCGGGCCTGGCTGAGCGCGGTGGCGGACGCGGCCGGCTCGTCCTGGTCGCCCGAGCCCGGGGCCGCCGGGTACGCCGACCGCCGTGAGGCCATGATCGAGACGCTGGCCGACGCCGTCGACGCCCACGTGGACCTCCCCCGGCTGCTGGCCGACACCCGCGTCGCCCCGGCCCTTCGCGCTGCGGGGAGCGCGCGGTGACCGTCGAGGTGCTGGTGATCGGCATCGGCAGCGGTGACCCGGCCCACCTGACCGGCGAGGCGGTTGCGGCGATGCGCCGCGTCGACCTCTTCCTCGTCGCCGACAAGGGCGAGGTGAAGAGCGACCTGGCCGCCCTGCGGGCCGACCTCTGCCGCGCGGTGCTGGGCGGCGACGGCTACCGCCTGGTCGAGGTGCCCGACCCCGAGCGCGGACCGGACGCCGTCCGCGACACCGCGGCCTACACGACCGGGGTGCGGGACTGGCACGCCGCCCGCGCCGCCCGGTACGCCGAGGTGATCCAGCGCGAGGTGGGGGCCGACGGCGTCGTCGGCTTCCTCGTCTGGGGCGACCCGGCCTTCTACGACTCCACGCTCCGGATCGTGGACGCGGTCGCCTCGCACGGCGTGGAGCTGCGGACGACGGTGGTCCCGGGCATCAGCAGCGTGCAGCTGCTCGCGGCCCGGCACCGGCTGGTGCTCAACGGCATCGGGGGGTCGGTGCACCTGACCACCGGCCGACGGCTGCTGGCTGAGTACCGCCGTGACCTCGGTGACGTCGTCGTCATGCTCGACGGGACCCTGACCTGCGCGCGGCTGCTCGACGAGCACCCCGACCTCGAGATCTTCTGGGGCGCCCAGCTGGGCCTGGCCGACGAGGCGCTGGTGGCGGGCCCGTTGGCCGAGGTCCTCGACGAGCTCCGCCGGGTGCGGCTGCGGCTGCGCGCGGACCGCGGGTGGGTGATGGACACCTACCTGCTGCGGCACCCGTGAGCCCGCCCGGCCTGGCGCCGGGAAACGCTGACATCAGACGTCCGTCGTCGCGTGGGGTCCGGGATTCGTCAGCGGTTCCTCGGCCTAGGGCCGGTGCCCCGACCGAGGGCTGCCGGGCGCCTTGCTAGCGTGCGACGACGCGACGCCCGACCCGAGGAGATCCATGCCCACCGCCCCCACGCTCACCCTCCGGAACGGCCTGGCCCTGCCGGTCATCGGGCTCGGCACCTGGCCGCTGCGCGGGGCGGACGCAGCGGCTGCGGTCCGCAGCGCGCTCGAGTCCGGCTACCGGCTCGTCGACTGCGCCGAGAACTACCGCAACGAGGACGGCGTCGGCCAGGGGATCCGCGACTCGGGCGTCCCCCGCGAGGACGTGGTGATCACCACGAAGTTCAACAAGGAGTGGCACAGCGTCGACGGCGTGCGCCGGGCCTGGCAGGCCAGCACCGAGCGGCTGGGCGTCGACTACCTCGACGTCTTCATGGTCCACTGGCCGAACCCGGGCCAGGACCGCTACGTCGACGCCGTCCGCGGGCTGGCGGCGCTGCTCGAGGACGGCTCGATCCGGGCCATCGGCGTCTCGAACTTCAGCCCGGCCCACCTGCGCCGGGTCGAGGACGAGACCGGGCTGGTCCCCGACCTCAACCAGATCCAGCTGAGCCCCTACGCCAGCCGGCGTGAGCACCGCGCCTACCACCAGGAGCACGGCATCGTGACCGAGTCGTGGAGCCCGATCGGGGGTTCGAGCGAGGGCCTGCGGTCCGACCCCGTGATCGCCGAGATCGCCGAGGAGCACGGCCGCACGCCCACCCAGGTGGTGCTGCGCTGGCACGTCCAGACCGGCCTGGTCGCGGTGCCGAAGTCCGGCAACCCCGGCCGGATCGCGGAGAACCTCGACGTCTTCGGCTTCGAGCTGACCCCGGAGCAGATGAGCCGGATCGACGCCCTGGACCGCGGTGAGGTCGACGTCGCCGACCCGGAGGCATTCGGGCACTGACCTCCGCGCACGGCCCGGTGCCCGGACCTACTCAGCCGGGGATCGGCGGCAGGAGCTCACGGGGCAGCACCGCCCGAGCCGACAGGACCTCGACGCCCAGCAGGCGTCCGTCGACGTCGAAGTCGAGGATCAGCGAACCGGTGCCGCCCGGCGCAGGGATGATGTCGCTCTGCTGCGCCGCCTCCCCCGGCCGTAGGTCGCGATCCACCAGGTTGAGGTAGGCCGCGTCCACGTCGGCGTCGTAGGTCAGATGCACGGCTCAGCCCCGCCCGAGGATGCGGTCGACCTCCATCACCAGGACGACGCGGAGCGGGTTCTCCCGCGGCGTCCGGTAGCGCTCGGCGTAGCGACGCTCGGCGTCGGCGACGACCTCGGGGTCGCGTTCCACGTGCAACCGCCCGCTGAGGGTGAGCCAGCGGGCCCGGTCCACCTGGCAGAGCGCGCCGACGGCGCCGGGCCGCGCCGCCAACCGGGCCTTGACCGACTCCCCGCTGGTGATCACCCGGGCCAGCCGGGTGGTCGGCTCGTAGGTGAAGCCCACCGGCACGACGTGCGGGGTCCCGTTCGCCCGGACGTTGGTCAGGGTGGCCAGGTGCCGCTCGGTGAGGAAGGACAGCACCTCCCCGCCGAGGTCAGCCAGGTCGAGGCTCACCCGCGGTCCTCGAGGTCGCCCTCGACGTCGAGGTAGACCTGCTGCATCTGCTCCACCAGCTCGGGGTCGGGCTCGGCCCAGAGCCCCCGCTCGGCGGCCTCGCCGAGCTTCTCGATGATGCCGCGCAGCGCCCACGGGTTGGCGTGCTTCATGAAGTCCTGGTTGGTCTTGTCCAGCACATAGCTCTCCGCCAGCGACGCGTACATCCAGTCGGGCACCACCCCGGCCGTGGCGTCGAAGCCGAACAGGTAGTCCACCGTCGCGGCCAGCTCGAAGGCCCCCTTGTAGCCGTGGCGCTGCATCGCCCCGATCCAGCGCGGGTTGACCACGCGGGCACGGAACACCCGAGCCGTCTCCTCCGCCGAGCGTCCGGGTGCGGACGGCGTCGGGCACGGTCGAGTCACCGACGTAGGCCTTGGGAGACTCACCGGTCAGCGCCCGGACGGTGGCCACCATGCCGCCGTGGTACTGGAAGTAGTCGTCGGAGTCGGCGATGTCGTGCTCGCGGGTGTCGATGTTCTTGGCCGCGACGCTGATCCGGCGGTAGTTGGCCTCCATGTCCTCCCGGGCCGGCAGGCCGTCCAGGTCGCGGCCGTAGGCGAAACCGCCCCAGGCCGTGTAGACCTCGGCCAGGTCGGCGTCGTCGCGCCAGTTGCCCGCCTCGATCAGCGGCAGGATGCCCGCGCCGTAGGAGCCCGGCTTGGAGCCGAAGATGCGCGTGGTCGCGCGGCGCTGGTCGCCGTGCGCGGCCAGATCGGCCTGCGCGTGGGCGCGGACGTAGTTCTGCTCGGCCGGCTCGTCGCGGTCGGCGACCAGCCGGACGGCGTCGTCCAGCATGGCCAGCACGTGCGGGAAGGCGTCCCGGAAGAAGCCGGAGATCCGGACGGTGACGTCGATCCGGGGCCGACCCAGCTCGGCCAGCGGCAGGACCTCGAGCCCGGTCACCCGGCGCGACGCCTCGTCCCAGACCGGGACGACTCCGAGCAGGGCCAGCACCTCGGCCACGTCGTCGCCCGAGGTGCGCATCGCCGACGTGCCCCAGACGGACAGCCCGACCGACTGCGGGTACTCCCCGGTGTCGTCGAGGTGACGCTGCACGAGCGACTCCGCCATGGCCTGCCCGGTCTGGTAGGCCAGGCGCGAGGGGATGGCCTTGGGGTCGACGGAGTAGAAGTTGCGGCCCGTGGGCAGCACGTTGACCAGCCCGCGCAACGGTGAGCCCGACGGCCCGGCCGGGACGTAGCCGCCGGCCAGCGCGTGCAGGGTGTTGTCGATCTCGTCCCCGGTGCGGGCCAGGCGTGGCACGACCTCCACGCAGGCGAAGGTCAGGGCCGCGGCGACGCCGTCGTTCGGGCGCCCCGAGGACGTCCTGCACCACGGCGGGCACCGCGTCGACGTCCCACCCGCGCCCGGCCAGCGCGACGACGAGCGCGCGGGCCTGCTCCTCGACGGCGTCGACCTGGGCCAGCGGCGCCTCCCCCTCGGCCAGGCCCAGCGCGGTGCGCAGCCCGGGGATGCCGTTGACCTGGCCGCTGAAGACCTGGTTGGCCCGCAGCACCGCCAGCACGAGGTTCACCAGCTCGTCGCCTTGGGGGACCTGGCCGAGCACGTGCAGCCCGTCGCGGATCTGGACGTCCTTGATCTCGCACAGCCAGCCGTCGACGTGCATGACGAAGTCGTCGAAGGCCTCGTCGTCGGGGCGGTCCGTCAGCCCGAGCTCGGCGTCCATCTGCGCGGCCTGGATGAGCGTCCAGATCTCCCCGCGCAGGGCCGGCACCTTGGCCGGGTCCATGGCCACGACGTTCCCGTACTCGTCCAGCAGCTGCTCCAGCCGGGCGATGTCGCCGTAGGACTCGGCGCGGGCCATCGGCGGGATGAGGTGGTCGACGACGGTGGCGTGCGCCCGTCGCTTGGCCTGGGTGCCCTCGCCCGGGTCGTTGACCAGGAACGGGTAGATCAGCGGCAGCGAGCCGAGCGCTGCGTCGGTGCCGCAGGCGGCCGACATGCCCATGTTCTTGCCCGGCAGCCACTCGAGGTTGCCGTGCTTGCCCACGTGGACGACGGCGTGGGCGCCGAACTCGTGCTGCAGCCAGCCGTAGACCGCGAGGTAGTGGTGCGTGGGCGCGAGGTCGGGGTCGTGGTAGATCGCGATCGGGTTCTCCCCGAAGCCCCGGGGAGGCTGCACCAGGATGACGACGTTGCCCGGCCTGCAGGGTGGCCGCGACGATCTCGCCGTGCGGGTCCCCTCCGTCACCGCCGAGCTGCGGTCCACGAACAGCTCGCCCGGCGCCTCGCCCCACGCGGCCGTGACGGCGTCGGTCAGCTCGTCGGGCAGGTCGGCGAACCAGCGCCGGTAGGTGGCCGCCGGCACGCGCGCGGGCTGTCCGGACAACTGCCCCGAGGTCAGCCACTCCGGGTCCTGCCCGCCGGCGGCGATCAGCGCGTGGATCAGGGCGTTGCCCGCGGTGGTGTCCGCCAACTCCCCCTCGACCGGGTCCAGCGGTCCCGTGCCGGGGATGTCGCCGGGGGCGCCGAGGTCGTAGCCCGCCTCGCGGAGCGCGCGCAGCAGCCGGATCACCGACACCGGGGTGTCGAGCCCGACGGCGTTGCCGATGCGGGAGTGCTTGGTCGGGTAGGCCGACAGCACCAGGGCGATCCGCCGCTCGCTGGGCGCGAGGTGGCGCAGCCGGGCGTGGTTGACCGCGATCTCGGCCACCCGACGGCAGCGCTCGGGGTCGGGGACGTAGCTGGGCAGGCCGTCGGCGTCGGTCTCCTTGAAGGAGAACGGGACGGTGATGATGCGGCCGTCGAACTCGGGCACCGCCACCTGGGTGGCGACGTCGAGCGGGCTCATGCCCTCGTCCGACTCCGCCCAGACCGCCCGCGGGGTGGTGAGACAGAGCCCCTGCAGGATCGGGATGTCCAGGGCCGCCAGGGCCTGGACGTCCCAGGCGCCGTCGTCCTCACCGGCCGACGCCGTGGCCGGCCGGGTCCCGCCGGCGGCGAGCACGGTGGTGACCAGGGCGTCGAGGGTGCCGAGGTGCGCGAGCAGGTCGGCGGGGGCGTCGCGCAGGGAGGCGGCGAAGATCGGCAGCCCGACCCCACCGGCGGCGTCGACGGCGTCGGCCAGGGCGTGCACGTAGGCGGTGTTCCCGGCCGTCTGCTGCGCGCGGTAGAAGAGGATGCCGACGCGGGGGCGGACCGCGTCGACGCGGGGCGGGCTCGGTGCGCGGCCAGCTCGCCCCACACCGGCTGGGCGACCGGTGGCTCGAACCCCTCGCCGGTGAGCAGGACGGTGTCGGACAGGAAGGCGTGCAGCTGCGCGAGGTTCTCGGGCCCGCCCTGGGCCAGGTAGACGTGGGCGTCGGCGGCGATCCCGATCGGCACCGTCGACAGCTCCATCAGCGAGGCGTCCGGGGCCTGCTCGCCGCCGAGGACGACCATCGGCTGGCCCTCCGCGCGGATGCGGGCGAAGCCGGAGCACAGCGACTGCGCCGAGCCGAGGATGCGGGCCACGATGAGGTCCGCCGCCGCGAAGACCTCCGCCATCTCGGCGTGGGCGGCCTTGGTCGGGTTCACATAGACGTAGTCCGCACCCGACGCGCGCGCCGACAGCAGGTCGGTGTCCGAGGTGGAGACCAGGGCGATGCGCGTCATGGCGGGAAGCCTAGGCGTTCGCGGTGACAAGCCCGGTCTGCCGAGTTCGGGCCCGGTGTCGGGCCTGAACTCGACACCAGATCGGCTACAGCTCGACGATCTCGTTGTCGTTGCCCTTGTACCGCTCGCCTGTGGTCTTGACCTTCACCAGGCTCAGCGCCGAGGCGACCAGGCCACCCGGCGTGTCCCAGTACTCGGCGGTCTCGCCGGTCACCTTGACCACGACGACGGAGGGGTCGTCGGGACCCTGGGGGAACCAGCCCTCCATCTGCGGCGACCACAGCTCGGCCGCCTTCGCCCGGTCCTCGAGCACCTCGGCGGTGCCGTTGACCGAGATCCAGACGTCGCGGGAGGTCAGCGCCACCCCGACGCGCGGGTTGGCCTCGATCTGGGAGACCTTGCGGGAGCTGCGGGAGGAGAGGAACCACAGGTTGCCGTCGAAGTCGGTGTCCTGGTGAGCCATGGGACGGCTGACGAAGGCGCCCGTCTCGTCGACGGTGGTGAGCATCGCGAAGGTGATGCCGCTGGCCAGCTCGGCGATCTTCTGGACGCCGGCGGGCTCGGTGGAGGTGTCTGCAGTCATGCCTCCTCCTTCTCCGCCCGGCGCCCGGTTGGACTCACACGGGACCGTGTCCGCCGAGTGCTCGCCGCGCACCAGGGCGGTGACGTCGTGACCCGCCTCGAGGGACTGCCTCAGGACGGCCGCTTAGGACGGCCGCGCCGATGAGACCCGTCCCACTGGTCAGGAAGAGGTTCAAGCCCGGGACAGCACCGGCGGCTCGGCGGACGTCTCCGCCGCCGGGCGAGGGAGCGGCGCTGTCAGTCCGGCGACTTACGATGGCCGACGTGATCCCCGACCGCTGCCCCGGCGTGCTGCGGCCCCACCAAGCGGCCGACGGCGCGATGGTGCGCCTGCGCATCCCGGGCGGCCGGACCACCGGCACCGCGCTGGCGGCGCTCGGCGGAGGTCGCGGAGCGGTACGGCTCGGGCGTGCTCCAGCTGACCTCCCGCGGCAGCCTCCAGGTCCGCGGGCTCCCCGAGGACCTGCCCGCGGCGTTCGAGCAGGCGGTCGTCGACGCCGGCTTCCTGCCCTCGGACACGCACGACCGGGTCCGCAACGTGCTCTGCTCGCCGCTGACCGGGCTGCGTGGCGGGCGGGCCGACCTCCGGCCGCTGGTGGCCGCCCTGGACGAGGCCGTGCTGGCCGAGCCGGACCTGGCCGGCCTGTCCGGACGCTTCCTCCTCGGGCTGGACGACGGGCGCGGCGACGTGGTCGCCCTGCAGCCTGACCTGACCTACCGCGCCCTGGGGCCTGACGACGGGGTCGTCCTCGTCGGGACCGACCGCGGCCTGCCGGTCGCCTTCGGGCATGCCGTCCGCACCCTCGTCGCGCTGGCCCTGGACTTCGCGGCCGCCGCGTCGACCACGGGCGCCTGGCGTGTCCGCGACCTGCCCGGCTGGTCGGAGACCCTGCCCGGGCTGGTTCCCGTCGAGCCCCTTCCGGCCGACCCCCTGCAGGACGAGACCCTGCCGCTGGGCCGGCTGGGCGACCACGCCGTCGTCGGCGTCCGGCTGGGGTTCCTGGCCCCGGACCAGCGCCGAGCGGTGAGCGCCGCCGCCGGCGACGGTGAGGTGGTCGTCACCCCGTGGCGCAGCCTGGTCCTGCCGGGTGCGGGGCCGGCCCTGGAGGCGCTGACCGCCACAGGGCTGGTCGCCGACGCCCGTTCACCCTGGACCGCGATCAGCGCCTGCGTCGGGGCACCCTGGTGCAGCCAAGGCCGGATCGACACCCAGACGCTGGTCCGGTCCGTCGCCACGGTCGGGGCCCGCTGGCCGCGCACCCACGTCAGCGGCTGCGAGCGTCGCTGCGGGGCGCCCGTCGGGCCGCATCGCGACCTGGTCGCGCCGTCGATCGAGGAGCTGCTCGCGGTGGCCGAGCCCCGGCTCCGGGCCCATGTCTGAGGCCGCGCCGGCCCGGCGCTACGACTACGTCACCGACCCGGCCGAGATCTACCGTCGCTCCTTCGCCCAGGTGCGCGCGGAGGCGGACCTGTCGGGACTGGACGCCGACGCCGCCACCCTGGCGGTCCGGATGATCCACGCCAGCGGCGACCTGGACCTGCCAAGGTCCCTGGCCCTGCACCCGCGGCTGGTCAGCGCAGCCCGGGGCGCGCTCCAGGCGGGGGCGGCGATCTTCACCGACGCCTACATGATCGCCTCGGGGGTCACCCGGCGCCGGCTGCCCGCCGACAACGCCGTCCGCTGCCTGCTCGACGACCCGCGGGTTCCCGAGCGCGCCCGCGGCCTGGTCGACGACCCGGTCCGCAGCCGCGGTCTCGTTCTGGGGCGAGGAGCTGGAGGGTGCGGTGGTGGCCATCGGCAACGCCCCGACGGCGCTGTTCCACCTGCTCGAGCAGATCGCCGACGGCGGGCCGCGACCCGCCGCCGTGCTCGGCATCCCCGTCGGGTTCGTCGGCTCGGCGGAGTCCAAGGTCGCCCTGGCCGAGAACCCGTGGGACCTGCCCTACCTCGTGGTGCACGGTCGCCGGGGCGGCTCGGCGCTGTGCGCGTCGGCCCTCAACGCGCTCGCGCAGGAGGCGGAGATCGCATGACGGGCCGGCTGTACGGGGTCGGCGTCGGCCCGGGTGACCCCGAGCTCGTCACCCTCAAGGCCGCGCGGCTGATCCGCGACGCCGACGTCGTCGCCTACCACTCCGGACACCGCCGGCCGCTCGATCGCGCGGACCATCGTCGCCGACCTGATCAGCCCGGACGCGACGAGGAGCTGCTGATCTACCCGGTGACCACCGGGGCGACCGACCACCCGCTGGGCTACTACGGCGCGATCGAGGACTTCTACGACGAGTCCGCCGAGCGGCTGGGCAAGCACCTCGACGCCGGCCGCACCGTCGTCGTGCTGGCCGAGGGCGACCCGCTGTTCTACAGCTCCTACTCCTACCTGCACGACCGGCTGGCCCCGCTGTACCCGGCCGAGATCGTCCCCGGGGTGACCTCGGTCAGCGCCGCGTCGGCGGCGCTGTCGCCTGCCCATCTGCCCGGCACGAGGACACCTTCACCGTGCTGCCCGGCACGATGGCCGTCCCCGAGCTCGCGCGGCGGCTGGCCGAGGGCGGCGGGCGGCGATCATGAAGCTCGGCCGCACCTTCGCCGGGGTCCGCGAGGCGCTGCGCGCAGGCCGGCCGGCTGGACGGGGCCTGGTACGTCGAGCGGGCCAGCACCGGACGCGAGCGCCGGCTGCCGGTCAGCGAGGTCGACCCCGACGAGGTGCCCTACTTCTCGATGGTCCTGGTGCCCGGGCCGGACCTGCGGGCCGACGCCGCCCAGCGGGCGATGAGCGGTGCGGCGGCCGAGGCCGACGACGACGCCGGCGCTCGCGCGCACGGCGGGCGGCTGCTGGTCGTCGGGCTCGGTCCCGGGCCGGACCGCTGGGTGACGCCGGAGGTGACGCGCCGCGCTGGCCGCGGTGGACCACGTCGTCGGCTACGGCCCCTACGTCGACCGGGTGCCGCAGCGGCCCGGTCTGCAGCGGCACGCGAGCGGCAACACCGTCGAGGTGGACCGGCGCGGCTTTCGCCCTGGAGCTGGCGCGGCGCGGCGAGCGCGTCGCCGTCGTCTCCGGGGGCGACGCCGGGGTGTTCGGGATGGCCTCGGCCGTCTTCGAGGCGGTGGCCGGGGACGAGCGCTTCGCCGACGTAAACGTCGAGGTGCTGCCCGGGCTGACCGCCGCCCAGGCCGTCGCCGCCCGGGCCGGGCGCGCCGCTCGGCGGGGACTACGCCGTCGTCTCGCTGTCGGACCGGCTGAAGCCCTGGGAGCTGGTGGAGCGACGGCTGCACGCCGTCGGGGAGGCCGACCTGGTGCTGGCCGTCTACAACCCGGCGTCGCGCTCGCGCCGCGAGCAGGTGGCGCGGCTGCGCGAGGTGATGCTGGAGCACCGCGACCCCGCGACCCCGGTGGTGGTCGGCCGTGACGTCGGCCGCGACGGCGAGGAGCTGGACGTGACCACGCTGGCCGACCTCGACCCGGCGTCGATCGACATGACGCTGCCTGCTGATCATCGGCTCCAGCCGGACGACCGCCGGCCCCGGCGGGGTGTGGACCTCGCGGCGCGGCGACTGAGACCCGACGAACCGCTGACGAATTGCGCTACATCTCGCGGTGAGCCTCGATTCTTCAGCACTCAGTGCCGGAGGCGCCGGCCGTACAGGTGGGACTCGACGAAGTCGTCGGCCCGGAGCGCCTCGCCGACCAGGATGACGGCGGCCTGCCGCAGCCCGGCGGCCTCGACCTGGTCCGGCATGTCGGCGAGGGTCCCCCGCAGCACCACCTGCTCGGGCTGGGTCGCGCGGCTGACCACGACGACGGGGCAGTCGGCGCCGTAGGCCGGCACCAGCTCGCGCGCACAGCTCACGGGTCCGGCGGATGGCCAGGTGCAGGACCAGCGTCGCGCCGGTGGCGGCGAAGGCGGCCAGCGACTCGCTCGGCGGCATCGCCGTCGACGCCGCCTGGGTGCGCGTCAGCACCACTGACTGGGCCACCTCGGGCACGGTCAGCTCCCGCCCGACGACGGCGGCCGCGGCCGCGTAGGCCGGCACCCCGGGCGTCACGTCCCAGGGGATGCCCAGCCGGTCGAGCCGGCGGGTCTGCTCGGCCAGCGCCGAGTAGAGCGAGGGGTCGCCGGAGCACAGCCGGGCGACGTCCTGGTCGGCGGCGTGCGCCTCGGCGAGCACGGCCACGATGGCGTCCAGGTCGAGGGACTGGCTGTCGACCAGCCGAGTCCCCGGAGCGCAGTGGCCGAGCACCTCGGCGTCGAGGTAGGTGCCGGCGTAGACGCAGACCGGGCTCGACGCCAGCAGCCGGACGGCGCGCAGGGTCAGCAGGTCGGCCGCACCGGGACCGGCGCCGATGAAGTGGACGGTCACCGCACGACCCCCCACTGCACGACGGCCCGCGCGGGCTTCCAGCCGTGGAAGCTGCCGATGGCCTCCAGGTGCTCGACGGCGATCCGGGTCAGCGCTCCGCCGTGCTCCCGCCAGCGCGCGGCGACGAGCATCTCGGTCTCCTGGGTGACGGCGTGGACCACCAGCCGGCCGCCGGGACGCAGCGCGGCCCAGACGGCGTCGAGGACGGCCGAGCTCCCCCCGCCGCCGACGAAGACGGCGTCGGGCACCGGCAGGTCGGTCAGCGCGTCCGGCGCCACCCCGACCACGGTTGTCAGGCCGGGAACCCCGAGCCGGCGGGCGTTGCGCCGGACCCGCGCGGCCCGCTCCTCGTGCTGCTCGACGGCGACGGCCCGGCAGCTCGGGTCGCTGCGCATCCACTCGACGGCCACCGATCCGGCCCCGGCCCCGACGTCCCAGAGCAGCGCGCCGGGCCGGGGCTGCAGGTGGGCGAGCGCGGAGGCGCGCAGGTCGCGCTTGGTGAGCTGGCCGTCGTGCTCGTAGGCGGTCGTCCGGCAGCCCTGGGGCCAGCGAGGCGGTGGTCGCCGTGGTCCCGGCCACGCACTGCACCGCGACGACGGCGAGCGCCGGCCCGGCGCCCGCCCAGTCCGCGGCCACCACGTCGGTCCGGCTCTCCTCCGGCGCCCCGAGGTCGCCGAGCACCGTGAGCGTGCTGTCGCCGTAGCCGTCCTCGACCAGCAGCGCGGCCACCTCCGCCGGCGTGCCGGCGTCGCGGGCCAGGACCAGCACCCGGCGGCCGGGGTAGAGCTCGCGGCGGACCAGGTCGACGTCGTCGCCCCGCAGCCGGACGACGGCGTAGCTGCCGGCGGCCCAGCCCAGCCGGGCGGCGGCCGAGGGCCACCGAGGAGACCGCCGGGTGCACGCGGACGGTGTCGGCGCCGAGCAGGTCGACCAGCGTCGAGCCGACGCCGGCCAGCAGCGGGTCGCCGCTGGCCAGGACGACGACGGAGCGCTCCTCGTGCCCGGCGACCAGCCCGGGCAGGGCGCCCCGGAGGTCGCGCGGCCAGGCGGTGCGCTGCTGGCCGGCGACGTCGGGCAGCAGGTCGAGGTGCCGCGGTCCGCCGAGGACGAGGTCGGCCCCCAGCACCAGCGCGCGCTCGGGATCGCCGAGGGAGTCCCAGCCCGCCGCGGCGATCCCCACCACCTCGATCACCCGACGACCCTAGCGCCGGCGGTCGACCGTCTCAGGCGCCGACGAGGGCCCGGCCCGTCGGAGCGCTGTGCCATCATCGACCACGGCGCAGCAGAGGAACCCGGTGCGAGTCCGGGACGGTCCCGCCACTGTGACCCAGGTCCGCCTGGGAAGTCAGGCCGTCTGCCGCGCCGGCCGCGTCGCGCTCGCCACGGGGCTCACCGCAAGCGTGGACGTGGACCTCCATGCAGAAGGGCTCCCCGTGCCGTCTCCCTCCGCCGCTCCGCCCGAGCCGCGCACCTTCCCTTTCTCCGCCGTCGTCGGCTCCGACGACATGGCGCTCGCCCTCATCCTGACGACGGTCTCCCCCGAGGTCGGCGGCGTCCTGGTGCGCGGGGAGAAGGGCACGGCCAAGACCACCACCGTCCGCGCACTGGCCCGGGTGCTGCCGCCGCTCGCCGTCGTCGAGGGCTGCCGGTTCTCCTGCGACCCGGCCGACCCCGACCCGCGCTGCCCCGACGGCCCGCACCCCACCACCACCCCGTCGACGACGCGGCCGGCCCGGCTGGTCGAGCTCCCGGTCGGGGCCACCGAGGACCGCGTCATCGGCTCGCTCGACCTGCAGCAGGCCCTGGGCGCCGGCCGGGTCCGCTACGAGCCCGGGCTGCTCGCCGCCGCCCACCGCGGCCTGCTCTACGTCGACGAGGTCAACCTGCTGCACGACCACCTCGTCGACCTGCTGCTCGACGCCGCCGCCACCGGCCGCTCCACCGTCGAGCGCGAGGGCGTCTCCGTCGCGCACGCCTCGCGGGTGGTGCTGGTCGGCACCATGAACCCCGAGGAGGGCGAGCTGCGGCCGCAGCTGCTGGACCGCTTCGGGCTGACCGCGGAGGTCGCGGCCCCGCGGGACCCGGCCCTGCGCGCGGAGGTGGTCCGCCGGCGGATGGCCTTCGACCGCGACCCCGACGGGTTCACCGCCAGCTACGCCGCCGCCGAGCATGAGCTGTCGGAACGGCTGCGGACCGCCCGCGCGCTGCTCGACCAGGTGCAGCTCCGCGACGACCAGCTGCTGCTGATCGCCGAGGTCTGCGCCGCGTTCGAGGTCGACGGCATGCGCGCCGACCTCGTCACCGCCCGCGCCGCCGTCGCCCACGCCGCCTGGCACGGCCGGACCCGGGTCACCAAGGCCGACCTCCGGGCCGCCGCCCGGCTGGCCCTGCCCCACCGCCGGCGCCGCAACCCGTTCGACGCCCCCGGGCTCGACGAGGAGCTGCTGGACCGGCTGCTCGGCGAGGACGAGCCCGAGCCCGAGCCCGAGCCCGAGCAGGAGCCTGGTCCCGAAGAGGAGGGCGAGGGCGACGGCAGCGGCGAGCCCGCCGAGGCTCCGAGCCCCCCGACCGACGGCCCGGCCGCCCCCGACACCCCGGAGTCTGGCTCCGCGCAGGACGCCGGCCCACCGCCGCCGGAGCAGCGGAGCGACACCTCCCAACCGTCGCCGGACCCGGCCGAGGATGCGCCGACGGCCGCCGTCGTCCCCACCACGCTGGCCAGCGCGAGCACCGCCTACCGGACCCGGCTGTTCACCGCCACCGGCGTCGGCGCCGGCGAGTCCGGCCGACGCAGCCGGGCCGTCACCCGGACCGGCCGCAGCGTGGGCGCCGCCTCCCGGCCCGAGCCGGGCGGGCGGCTGCACCTGCCGGCGACCATCCGCGCCGCCGCGCCCCAGCAGCACGCCCGGGGCCGCGCCGGCGCCGACGTGCTCCGGCTGCGCCGGGAGGACCTGCGCACCGCGACCATCGAGGGCCGGGAGTCGAACCTGGTGCTGCTCGTCGTCGACGCCTCCGGCTCGATGGCCGCCCGCCGCCGGATGGCGGAGGTCAAGACCGCGGCCCTCTCCCTGCTGCTGGACGCCTACCAGCGCCGCGACAAGGTCGGCCTGATCACCTTCCGCGGGGCCGCAGCCACGCTGGCCCTGCCCCCCACGTCGTCGGTCGAGGTCGCGGCCCGACGGCTGGACGAGGTGCCGACCGGAGGACGGACCCCGCTGGCCGAGGGCCTGCTGATGGCTGCGGAGACCCTCCGGTTGGAGCGGATCCGCGACCCGCGTCGTCGTCCGCTGCTGGTCCTGGTCACCGACGGCCGCGCCACCTCCGGCCCGGACGCCGTGGCCCGCTCCCGCCAGGCCGCCGACCTGCTGCGCACCTCGGGTGTGGCCAGCGTGGTGGTCGACTGCGAGACCGGCTTCGGCCTCGGGCTGGCCCGCCGGCTCAGCGTCCACCTGGGCGCCGAGCACGTCGGGGTCGGCGAGGTAGCGGCCGACCAGCTGCTGTCGGTGGTCCAGCGGCACGTCCCGGCCCGGCGCACCCAGGACGCCGCCTGATGCCCGAGGGACGCGTCGAGGTGGAGCCCCAGGACGGGCTCACCACCAAGCAGCGCCGCAACCGGCCGCTGGTCCTGGTGCACACCGGGGACGGCAAGGGGAAGTCCACCGCCGCCTTCGGCCTGGCCATCCGCGGCTGGAACCAGGGCTGGTCGATCGGGGTCTTCCAGTTCGTGAAGTCGGCCAAGTGGCGGATCGGTGAGCAGACCGTGCTGGAGACCCTCGACGAGGTGCACCGCACGACCGGCCGCGGTGGTCCCGTCGAGTGGCACAAGATGGGCTCTGGCTGGTCGTGGTCGCGCAAGGCCGGCAGCGAGGACGACCACGCCGCCGACGCCGCCGAGGGCTGGCAGGAGATCAAGCGCCGGCTGGCCGCGGAGACCCACCGCCTCTACGTCCTCGACGAGTTCACCTACCCGATCGCCTGGGGCTGGGTGGACGTCGACGACGTGGTCGAGACCCTCGCGAACCGGCCGGGCTCGCAGCACGTCGTCATCACCGGCCGCCGGGCCGACCCCAAGCTGCTGGAGGTCGCGAACCTCGTCACCGAGATGCACGCGGTGAAGCACCCCTTCGCCGAGGGCCAGAAGGGGCAGCGGGGCATCGAGTGGTGAGCACGACGACGGTGGCCCCGCGCCTGGTCATCGCCGCCCCGGGCTCGTCGCCACGGCAAGACGACGGTGGCCACGGGGCTGATGGGCGCGCTGCGCGGCGAGGGCCTGGAGGTCGCCTCGTTCAAGGTCGGGCCCGACTACATCGACCCGGGCTACCACGCCCTGGCCACCGGCCGGCCGGGCCGCAACCTCGACCCGCACCTGTGCCACGAGGAGCAGATCCGGCCGCTGTTCCTGCACGGCCTGGCGGTGCCCCGGCCGGCCGACGTCGCCGTGGTCGAGGGCGTCATGGGCCTGTTCGACGGGCAGATCGGGCGGCGACGGCTACGCCTCCACCGCCCACGTCGCCGGCCTGCTGGAGGCACCGGTCGTGCTGGTCCTCGACATCAGCTCGGTCTCGCGGACCGCCGCGGCGCTGGTGCACGGTCTGAACACGTTCGACCCCGCGGTCCGGCTCAGCGGGGTCGTGCTCAACAAGGCGGGCTCGGTGCGGCACAGCGACGAGGTGGTCCGAGCGCTGGAGGCCACCGGCGTCGAGGTGCTGGGCGTGCTGCCGCGCAACGCCGGCATCGAGGCGCCGTCGCGGCACCTCGGCCTGGTCCCGGCCGCCGAGCGGGGCGACGCGGCCGCGGCCATCGCGCGGCTGTCGGCCCAGGTCGCCGAGCACCTCGACCTCACCCGGGTGCTGGCCCTGGCCCACGCGGCCCCGCCGCTGGCCGGTGAGCCCTGGGCGCCGACCGAGGTCGTGCACCCGCCCACCCGCCAGCGGCCGGTGGTCGCGGTGGCGGCCGGCCGCGCCTTCACGTTCCGCTACGCCGAGACCGACGAGCTGCTGCGGGCCGCCGGCTGCGAGCCCGTCCCCTTCGACCCGCTGAGCGACGACGCGCTGCCCGGCGGCACCGCCGGGATCTACCTGGGCGGCGGCTTCCCCGAGGTGCACGCGGCCGAGCTGAGCGCGAACGCCGCGCTGCGGACGGCCCTGCGGAGCGCGGTCGAAGCCGGGGTGCCGACCGTGGCCGAGTGCGCCGGGCTGCTCTACCTGTGCCGCACCGTCGACGGCTCCCCGATGGTCGGGGCCATCGACGCCGACGCCGCCATGACGCCGAGGCTGACCCTGCGCTACCAGACCCTGCTGGCCCAGGAGGACTCGCTGCTCGCCGCCCGGGGCGCCCGGGTGACCGGTCACGAGTTCCACCGCACCGCCGTCGACCCCCCGGCCGGGCAGCGCCGAGGCCTGGCTGGTCGACGGCCACCGGGTCGGGTTCTCCGCCGACCCGGCCGGACGCGGAGCGGCCAGCCTGCACGCGAGCTACCTGCACCTGCACTGGGCCGGTCACCCGCACCTGGCCCAGCGGTTCGCCGACGCCGTGCACGCCTGGGCCGCCGCCCCCGCCGAGTTGTCAGCCGCTGTGGTCGCCCCGGCAGCCACGGGCGCTGACAACTCGGTCAAGGGCTCGACCCAGGCGGCAGACAACACGATCGACCTGCACCACCACGGCGACGCCGAGGTGGGCGGCGACCTGGTCGACCTCGCCGTCAACGTCCAGCACCGCGAGCCGCCCGCCTGGCTGGCCGAGGTCATCCGGGCCACCGTGCCCGACCCTCGGCGCCTACCCCTCCGCCACCGCGGCGACCGCCGCGATCGCCGCACGCGCACGCCGTCCCCGTCGACCACGTGCTGCCGACCTCCGGAGCAGCCGAGGCCTTCACCCTGGTCGCGCGGGCCCTGGCCCCCCGCCACCCGCTGGTCATCCACCCGCAGTTCACCGAGCCCGAGGCGGCGCTGCGGGCCGCCGGCCACCAGCCCGAGCGGCTGATCCTCGAGCGCCGGCGACGGCTTCCTGCCTGCACCCCGAGCGGGTGCCCGCGCACGCCGACCTCGTCGTCGTCGGCAACCCCACCAACCCGACCGTCGGTCCTGCACCCGCTCGAGACGCTGCGCCCGGCTGCGCGGCCCCGGGACGGGTGCTGGTGGTCGACGAGGCCTTCCTGGACGCCGTCCCCGGACCGGAGCCGTCGATGGTCAGCGCCACGATGGCGGGGGTGCTGGTGCTCCGCTCGCTGACCAAGACCTGGGGACTGGCCGGGCTGCGAGCCGGCTACGTCGTCGGCGACCCGGCCCTGGTCGCCGCCCTGCGCTGCGCAGCAGCCGCCGTGGTCGGTGTCCACGCCCGCCCTGGCCGCGACCGTCGCCTGCCTCGGCGACGCCGCCCTGACCGCAGGCCGGGGCGCAGGCGGAGGTGATCGCCGAGCGCCGCGGCGCTGCTGGTGACCGGGCTGGCCGAGCTGGGGCTGCAGGTCGCCGGCACCGCCCGCCGCCCCGTTCGTCCTGCGTGGACACCGCCGGGGTGCGGGGCGAGCATCCGCCAGGCTGGGTCCGCGAGGCGCTGCGCGAGCAGGGCTTCGCCGTGCGGCGCGGGGACACCTTCCCCGGTCTGGGCCCTGACTGGGTCCGGGTCGCCGTGCGCGACCCGGACACCACCGAGCGCTTCCTGGAGGCGCTCGCCCGCATCCTCGGAGGGACCCGATGACCCGCGGCTTCGTCGCCGACCTCGACCTGGCCGGCCGTCGCGTCGTCGTCTGGGGCGGCCGGGCGGAGGCCCTCGCCCCGGTCACCGCGCCTGCTGGAGGCCGGCGCGCGAGGTGACGGTGGTCAGCGACGAGGCGGGCACCACCGTCGCCGACCTCGGCGAGCGCGGGCTGCTCACCCTCGCGCCCGCCCCGGGCGCCGACGACGACAACGTCCTCGACGGCGCCGCCCTCCTGGTCCCCGCGACCGGCGACCCGGACCAGGACCGGCGACGCCACCGACCGGGCCGCCCGCCGCGGCGTCCTGGCCGTCCGGCCGGCCGTCCCCCTGCTGCCGGGCGGTGACGGCCAGGGCGAGGTGGTGCTCGTCGGCGGCGGTCCCGGCGACCCCGGCCTGCTGACCGTGGCCGGCCTGGAGGCGGTGCGGACGGCCGACGTGCTCGTCGTCGACCGGCTGGCCCCGCTGTCGGTGCTGCAGCAGGCCAGGTCCGGCGCCGAGATCATCGACGTCGCCAAGATCCCGCGCGGCAGCTTCACCCCCCAGGAGCGGATCAACGAGCTGCTGGTCGAGCACGGCCGGGCCGGGCGGCGGGTGGTGCGGCTCAAGGGCGGCGACAACTTCGTCTTCGGCCGGGGCGGCGAGGAGTGGCAGGCCTGCGCAGCGGCCGGCATCCCCGTCCGGGTCGTCCCGGGCGTCTCCTCCGCCATCGCCGGCCCGGCCCTGGCCGGCATCCCGCTGACCCACCGTCAGCTGACCCAGGGGTTCACCGTCGTGTCCGGGCACCTGCCCGCCGGGCGACCCGGGCTCGACGCTGGACTGGGCGGCCCTGGCTCGGGCCAGGCACCACCCTGGTGATCCTGATGGGGGTGGCGACCCTGCCCGCCATCACCGCCGAGCTGGTCGCGCAGGGGATGCCGGCCGACACCCCCGCGGCGACGGTCGCCGACGCCGGGCTGCCCAGCCAGCGCGACGTCCGCGGGCGGGTCGACGACATCGCGGCGCTCACCCTGGGAGCGGCCATCCGGCCGCCGGCGATCACCGTGATCGGGGCGGTAGCGGCCTTCCAGCCCTGACCGACGCCGCGCCCAGGCCGGCCGGCTGCGACGTCGGCTACGGGCCTGGCGGCGCGCGGCGGGCTACCCTGGCCAACCCCCCACTTGCACGGCTCATCCCCCAGGAACACCGCCATGCCGCCAGCCCCGCACCTCGAGCAGCGCAGACCACACACCCGGATCCGCACCCGACGGCGTGTCCTCGCTGTCTGCGCCGCGGTGGGGGTGGTCATGATCATCCTCCTCACCGCCTACCTGGCTCAGCGTGCCCTGGTGGCCAAAGCTGCCCTGGAGAGCGCCCAGCAGGAGCTGACCACCTTCCGGTCGACGCTGGGTCAGCCGGGCGCGCCGAGCACCACCGCGCTGCACGCACGGGTGCAGGGTCACACGTCCCGAGCCGTCGAGCAGACTGACGACCCCGTCTGGTCGGTGGCCGAATACGTTCCCGTGGTGGGGGCGAACCTCCTCGCGTTCCGGCAGGCGGCCACCCTGGTCGACGACTGCGTCCGCGACGGAGTGGGGCCGCTGGCCGAGGCGGCGGAGGGCCTCAGCCTGGAGGACCTGAAGCCGCGCCAGGGCCGCATCGACATCCGGCCGCTCACCCGGTTGACGCCCGCCGTCGCCGCACTCGACGACGCCGTGCAGCAGGCGGCCACCCGCGCAGACGGCATCGACACCGATCGCGTGGTGCGTCCGCTGGCGCAGCAGGTGGAGACCCTGCAGTCGCTGCTCGCCGACGCTGCCCCCACCGTGCACCAGGTTCGGGAGATCATGCCCGCGCTGTACCCGGCGCTGGGCGGCGAGGGCACCCGGCACTACCTCCTGATCTTCCAGAACAACGCGGAGGAGCGCTCCAGCGGCGGCAACCCGGCGGCGATGGCCATGCTGCTCGTCGAGGACGGGAAGATCAGCCTGGGCCGGCAGGGCAGCTCGGCCGAGTACCCCCACCCCTACCGCGTGGCGCCTCACCAGCCGAGTGGCCCCGGCAACGCCGACTGGGACACCGTCTACACCACCCACGCCTCGAACTACGTCACGAACATCACCATGACGCCGGACTTCCCGACGACCGCGCAGATGGCGCGGGCGATGTGGCGCGACGTGGTGGGCGGGACGGTGGACGGGGTCGTCTCCCTCGACCCCGTCGCCCTGTCCTACCTGCTGCGGGTGACCGGCCCGGTGACGCTCCTCGACGGCACCACGATCACTGCGGGCAACGCCGTCTCCTACCTCCTCTACGAGGTGTACGCCAAGCATTCGGACGGCCGGGTGCAGGACGCCGTCTTCGCCTCCGCCACCCAGGCGGTCTTCGACTCCCTCACCGCAGGCGAGGGGGATGCGCGGGCGTACCTGGCCGCGCTGAAGCCGATGGTGCGCGAACAGCGGCTCAAGCTGTGGAGCGTGCGGGAGTCCGAGCAGGCCCTCCTGCGCGGCACCCGGGTGGGGAACATGCTCCCGGACGACAATCGCCGGGCCACGGTGCTGGGCGTCTACAACAACGACGACGCCACCTCCAAGATGAGTTACTTCATGGACCAGAGCGTGCGGGTGGAGACCGACACCTGCGGACCGACCCCCCGGTACACCGTGGCGGCCACCGTGGTGAACACCCTGCCCAAGGACCAGGTCGACTCGCTGCCGGAGTACGTGAAGCCCCACCAGGACCGCGTCATGCCCGGCGGCGACCGGCAGTGGGTCCAGCTGTACGGACCTGTGGGCGGGGAGCTCGTCGAGGTGCGCGTCGACGACAAGTTGGTGCGCTGGGGAACCTCCCTGAACTGGGAGGCCAACACCAACCAGCGGGCGACCGGGGTGCCGGACCGCCGGCCCGCCGTCCAGGGCACCATGTACGGCCGCCCGGTCGGGGTGGTCAGCATCAAGCTCGGACCGACGGCCTCGACCACCGTGACGGCGGAGTTCGTCGGCTCGGCCGGGGACAGCAGGACCGTCGAGGTGAGCCACACCCCCAAGGTGCGCGACGTGCCCGTCACCGTCACGCCGGCCTGCGGTCAGTAGGGGGCCGGCCCCCGGTTCTCGCTCCCCCGCTCCGGCGCGGCCGGTGGACCTGCCACCCCGCTCACCGCGGGCGGCTGGCCTCCCGCCTGCTCGTGCTGACGGGTGATCGTCAGGCCCACCAGCCTGCTGACGAACAGCGCCACGTACCCCAGTCCGGCGAGCTGCTGGATCATCACCACCGAGCGGGCGTGCGGGGTGACCGGCACGATGTCGGAGAGCCCGGTGCTGGACAGGTTGGTGAAGCTGAGGAAGAGCAGCTCCATCCAGGTCCGCTGCCCGGCGGGGTCGACCGCCGCGGTGAAGGACCCCGGCTGCACGGCCTGCAGGACGCTGAAGACGTAGGCGAAGGCCCAGGCGACCAGGGTGAAGGTGGCGCCGACGGCGAACAGCTCGTCGCGGGTGATGGTCGCGTCAGCCAGCATGTAGGCCATCAGGGCTCCGGCGGCCCAGAAGTAGAACAGCGCGTGCAGCGCCGCCGAGGCCATGGCCACCGCTGGGTTGGGACTCAGGGCGTCGGCGACCGAGAGCGCGGACGCGGAGACGCCGAGGATCAGCGCCACCCAGGTCGGACCGGGCGAGTCGCGCACCGACCAGACGGCCAGCCCGAGCACCAGGGCACCGAACAGCTCGAACAGTCCCCGCCCCCAGGCCAGCGACTCGGCGAAGGGGTAGAGCAGCACCCCGACCAGCTGGACCACCAGGAGGATCGCCGACGGGTGCCGCACCACCGGCTGCAGGAGGTCCCGCAGGGCTGAGCTCATGAGGGGACCCTACCGAGGGTGATCGCCCCGGTCGGCCCGCACCGCGCCTGGGTCCGTCAGCCCTGGCCGCGCAGCCCGTGCTTGTCGGAGGTGGCGCGGACGAGGCCCAGCGCCGACAGCAGCCGGACGGCCCGGGCGGCAGGGCCGCGGTGCAGCAGGTCGCGCCCGGGGTCTCCGGCGCCGCGCAACCACCGGACATTCTCGACCGCGACCCCGGCCGTGATGGCCAGCGCGGCGACCAGATCCTCTGCCTCGGCGCTGAACCCTGCGCCCGCCGGGGGTCCGCTGACGTGCAGGTGCCCGAGCACCGAGCCCCGGGCGGTGAGAGGCATGCTGAACGACCCGCACCGGGAACGGCCTGGCGGCCGGCCGAGGGAGGGCCGCCGGTCGGGCACGGCAGGGCCACCCGGGTCGGGAAGGACCCCGCTGGCCGTCTGCTCCGGCACGCCGCTGACCACGGGAGTGCCGGGGGTGCTGTCGGGCGTGAACAGGGTGAGGGCGGCGTACTGGGCGCCGGTGATCTCACGCGCCGCGTCGACCACAACCTGCAGGACGCGGGGCAGTGACAGCTCTGCGGCGACGGCGTGGTGGGCCTCCAGCAGTGCCCGGAGCGCCTGGTGCGGTGCCGGCGCGGTCGTGGCCTCGACGGGAGTGCTGGCGCCCGCGCCGTCCACCGGGGCGCGCGCCACCCGCTCACCAGCTCGGAGATGCAGTGGGGTGGCGTCGACGTCGGCCGGGCAGGGAAGGGCTTGAGCGCCTGAGTGCCCGATCAGGGGCCGCCGGAGACGGGCGGTGGGGCGACCCGCTGGCAGGCCCGGGACGGTGGTGTCGTTGATGGCCATGGCAGGTCGGCCGAGGAGCGCGGAGCCCGGAAGCTCAGCGGAGGAACCAGAGGTAGGCCATCAGGAGCGGGAGGAGGACGGCGGTGGCCCAGCAGGCCCAGTACTGGGCGTCGAAGGGTCGCGGGGAGGTCGCGGCCAGCTGTTGGAAGAGGAGCCCGCCCGACGCCGCGGTCTGGGGCAGGGGACCGGCGAGACTCCCGAGACCTGGGAGGTCCGCAGCGGTCACGCCCGTGTCGTCAGGTTGGTTCCCCTCGGATTCGAGGACCATGTTCTGGCTCATGACCTCAGTCAACCGTCGATCCGCGCGAGCCGGCAGGCCTGAAGGTCCTCGTTGCGGCGGGACCTTGGTCCCCACGGCCCTGCCGCTAGGCTCGCGCCACCGCGAGAGCCCGGGACGGCCGGGAGAGGTCCGCCGCGGTCGTGCCACGGTGAGATCGCTCGGTCACCGCCGCCCAGCGCTCGAGCCAGACCTGCCTGCGGGACCACCCGTCGGCCGCCGCAACCTGAGAGGAACCGCCGTGCCGACCACTGCTGCCCCGACCGCTCCGGCACCGCTGCCCCCGCCGGCGCCGGAGGTCCGGGCCGCGGCCCTGCTCCGGCTCGACGCCCTGGCCAAGCCGGTGGGAGCGTTGGGCCGCCTGGAGGCGCTCGCGGCCTGGTGGGCCGCCTGCGTGGGGCGCTGCCCGGCTGACCCGCCGTCCCGGGTCCGCGCGGTCATCCTGGCCGGTGACCACGGCGTCTCCCGCGACGGGGTGTCCGCCTACCCCCGCGAGGTGACCGCGGCGATGGTCCGCGCCTTCGCAGCCGGGGTGGCCGGGGCCAGCGTGCTCGCTCGCCAGCACGACGTCAGCCTGCGGGTGCTCGACCTCGGCGTCGACGCCGACCTGTCGGACCTCCCGGGGGTGACCGAGCACAAGGTGCGACGCGGCTCGGGGGCGCTGGACCGCGAGGACGCCTTGGGTCCCGGTGAGGCCGGGGCCGCCCTGGAGGTGGGCGCCCGGGTGGCCGAGGAGGAGATCGCCGCCGGGGCCGATCTGCTGCTGCTCGGGGACATGGGCATCGGCAACACCACACCCGCGGCCGCGCTCGTGGCGGCGAGCCTCGGGGTCGGGGCGGAGCAGGTGGTGGGCCGGGGCACCGGCGTCGACGACGAGCGGCTGGCCCACAAGACCGACGTCCTCGCCCGCGGCCTGGCGCGGGCGGGCGACCGCGTGGGCGACCCGGTCGAGCGGCTGACCGCGCTGGGCTCGGCAGACCTCGCTGCCGGCGCGGGTTTCCTGGTCGCGGCCGCGCGGGCACGCGTCCCCGTGCTGCTGGACGGCATCGTGCCCGTCGCCGAGCTGCTTGTCGCCGAGGACCTGCAGCCGGGCGTCGTCGCCTGGTGCGCCGCCGGCCACCGCTCCACCGAGCCGGCCCAGCGTCTGGCGCTGGAGAAGCTGGGCCTGGAGCCCGTCCTCGACCTGGCGCTGCGGCTGGGTGAGGGCTCGGGCGCCCTGACCGCGCTGCCCGTGCTGCGCTCGGCGGCCCTGCTGCTGCGCGACATGGCCCTGCTCACCGACCTCGTGCCCTGACGTGCCTCCTCGACCCGGATCCTCCGGGCCTGCCCTGCGGCTCGCGGTCGGGACCCTGACGGTGCTGCCCACCGGTGCGGTCGCCGTCGACCGGGCGACCGCGAGAGGGGCGATGCTGCTGGCTCCGGTCGCCGTCGTGCCGCTGGCCCTCGTGGTCTCGGCGGTGGCGACGGCCGGGTCCGCCCTGACCCTGCCCCCCACGGCCGTCGGGCTGCTCGTGGTGGCCACGCTGGCCCTGGGGACCCGGGCGCTGCACCTCGACGGCCTGGCCGACACCGTCGACGGGCTCGGAGCGGGCTGGGACCGTGACCGGGCGCTGGAGGTCATGCGGCGCGGGGACGTCGGACCGATGGGGGTGGTCGCGCTGGTGCTGGTGCTGGGGCTGCAGGCGGTGGCGGCGGGGAGCCTGGTCACCGGGTGGTCCAGCGCGGTAGGGCTGGGCGTGCTCGTCTGCTGCTCCCGGGCCGCCCTGGCGGTCGTGTGCTGCGCCGGGGTGCCCGCCGCCCGGCCCTCGGGGCTGGGGGCGGCCGTCGCCGGGACGGTGCCGGTACCGGCGGCCGTCGCGACCTGGCTCGGGGTGGGCGCCCTGCTCGGGAGCACCTGGGTGCTGCTGGGCGGCTCGGTGCTCGGCGGGGTGGTGACCGGGCTGGCCGCCCTGGCCGCGGCGGTGGTCGTGGTGGCCTGGTGCCGTCGCCGACTGGGTGGGGTGACCGGAGACGTGATGGGCGCTGCCGTCGAGGTGACGCTGACCGTGTTGATGCTGGGAGCGTCCGCGACCGGGGGGTGGGCCGGGTGACCGCGGGAGCGTCCGGGCGTCTAGAGGTGCAGTGCCCGGCCGGCGACGACCAGCACGACGTCGTCGCACTCCGCAGCCACGGCCTGGTTGACCCGGCCCAGCAGGTCGGTGAAGACCCGGCCCGAACGGTGCTCGGAGACCAGCCCCCATCCCACCTCGTTCGTGACCGCCACCACGAGGCCCGGGTGGGCGCGCCAGGCCTCGACCAGGGCGTCCAGGTGCGGGTCGAAGCGGTCCCGCCAACGCGCCAGCGGCTGGTCCCAGGTGCCCAGCCCGTCGACGACGGCCGTCACCCAGGTACCGAGGCAGTCCACCAGCACCGGCCCGTCGCTGGCGCGCAGGGCAGCAGGGAGGTCCGACGTCTCCACCGTGCGCCACGACGCCGGCCGGGCCGCCCGGTGGTCGGCGACGCGCGCGGCCCACTCCGGGTCCGTGGCCGGGTCGGGCACCGGACCCGGCGCCACGTAGGTGACCCCGGCGAGGTCGCCCAGCAGCGCCTCCGCGTGCCGGGACTTGCCCGAGCGGACGCCTCCGGTGACCAGGACCTTCTGCGGAGAGGACATCGGCGATGACCCTAGCCGCCCGCAGCCGGTGGGCCGGCGCGCTGGGCCTGGCCGCCGGCTTCGGGCTCGACCAGCTGCTGGGCGACCCGCGTCGCGGTCACCCGGTGGCCGCCTTCGGCGCCGTCGCCGCCCGGCTGGAGCAGCGGACCTGGGCCGACCGTCGGGCATCCGGGGTCGGGCACGTCGCCGTCCTCGTGGCCGGCGCTGCCGGGCTCGGGGTGCTCGGAGAGCGGGTGGTCCGCGACCGGCCGGTCGCCCGGCTGGCGCTCACCGCGGCAGCCACCTGGACCGTCCTCGGCGGCCGGTCGCTGCAGCGCGAGGCGCGGACCCTGGCCGGACAGCTGGCGGGCGGGGACCTTCCCGCCGCCCGGCGGCAGATCCGCAACCTCGTCGGCCGCGACCCGTCGACGCTGGACGCCGAGCAGCTCGCCCGGGCGTGCGTGGAGTCGGTGGCCGAGAACACCGCCGACGCCGTCGTCGCGCCGCTGGTGTGGGGTGCCCTGCTGGGAATGCCCGGGCTGCTCGGCTACCGGGCCGTCAACACCCTCGACGCCATGGTGGGGCACCGCTCGCCCCGCTACCTCCGCTTCGGCTGGGCGGCGGCCCGGCTCGACGACGTCGCGAACTGGGTGCCCGCCCGCCTCTGCGGGGCGCTCACCGTGGGCCTGGCGCCCCTGGTGGGCGGACGACCTGCCGACGCCTGGCGCGCCTGGCGCCGCGACGCCGCCCAGCACCCCAGTCCCAACGCCGGCGTCGTCGAGGCGACGGCGGCCGGTGCGCTCGGGGTGCGGCTGGGCGGCCGGAACGTCTACGACGGCGTGGTCGAGGACCGCGGCGTGCTCGGCCGGGGCCGGACCGTCGGGGTGGGCGACATCGCGCCCGCCGCCCGGCTGAGCCTGCTGGTCGGGCTGGCGTCGGCGGCGCTGGCCACCGGTCTCCGGGCGCTCGCCCTGGAGATCCAGCACCAGTGCATGCTTCGGGGCCGGATACAGGGGTCAGACGCACGCTGGCGCTGGATTTCCAGGGAGACCGCGTGAGCACGGTCCTGGTCCTGGGCGGGACCGGCGAGGCGCGCCGGCTCGCTGCCGCCCTCGACGCCGTCGGGGTCCGCGTCGTGAGCTCGCTGGCCGGGCGGGTGTCGCGGCCTGCGCTGCCGGTCGGGGAGGTCCGGGTGGGCGGCTTCGGCGGGCCGGACGGCCTGGCGGCTTACCTGCTCGCGACCGGCGTCACCGCCGTCGTCGACGCCACCCACCCCTTCGCGGCCCGCATCTCGGCGAACGCAGCCGCCGCGTGCGCGGCGACCGGGGTGCCGCTGGTCCGGCTGCAACGGCCCGAGCTGGCGCGAGCACACCGACGCCGACCGGTGGACGTGGGTCCCGGACGCCGACGCGGCCCGGGGTGCCGCCGCCACCAGCCGCCGGCCCTTCCTGACCACCGGCCGCCAGTCCCTGCCCGACTTCCTGGCCTGGGCGGACCGCGCCGTCCTCGCCCGCGTCGTCGACCCGCCGGAGCTCTCGCTGCCGGCCTCCTGGACGGTGCTGCTGGCCCGCGGGCCCTACGAGCGGGAGGCGGAGCAGGCCCTGATGGCCGACCACCACGTCGACTGCCTGCTCACCAAGGACTCCGGTGGCGCCCTCACCGCCGCCAAGCTCGACGCGGCCGCCGCCCTGGGCCTCCCCGTCGTCGTCCTCGAGCGCCCCGCTCCCCCGGCGGGGGTCCCCCTGGTCACCACCGTCGCCGAGGCCACCCGAGTGGTCAGACGCCAGGTCGGCCAGGACCGCCCTGGGTCCTGACAGGTCGGCTCAGGCGAGGGAGGAGACCCAGGCCTGGTGGAGGGCGGCGTAGCGGCCGCCGGCGTCGGCCATGCAGGTCGCGGGGCGAGCCGTCCTCGATGATCTGGCCGTGCTCGAGCACGAGGACCCGGTCGGCGATCTCCACGGTGCTCAGGCGGTGGGCGATGATCACCGCCGTCCGGTCGGCCAGGATCGTCTGCAGGGCACGCTGCACGAGCCGCTCGCTGGGCACGTCGAGGCTGGACGTCGCCTCGTCGAGGATCAGCACCGCCGGGTCCGCCAGGAAGGCGCGCGCGAAGGTGATCAGCTGGCGCTGGCCCGCCGACAGCCGTGACCCGCGCTTGGCGACGTCGGTGTCGTAGCCGTGCGGCAGCCCGGTGATGAACTCGTCCACCCCGACGGCTCGGGCGGCGGCCTCGATCTCCTCGCGGGTCGCCGACGGCTTGCCGAAGGCGATGTTGTCGGCGACGGTCCCGTCGAACATGAAGTTCTCCTGGGTGACCATGACCACCGCGCGACGGAGGTCGGCGTCGGCCAGGTCGCGCAGGTCGACCCCGTCCAGCGTCACCCGTCCCTGGTCCGGGTCGTAGAACCGGGCCATCAGCTTGGCGATCGTGGTCTTGCCCGCACCGGTCGTGCCCACCAGGGCGACGGTCTGACCGGCCGGGATGTGCAGGTCGAGGTCGGGCAGCACCGGCCGGTCCTGGGCGTAGGCGAAGTGGACGTCCTCCAGGCGGAGGTCGCCGGCGGCGTGCGGCAGCGGGGTCGGACGAGCCGGCTGGACGACGCTGGGCTCCTCCTCGAGCACCCCGGACAGCTTCTCCAACGCCGACGAGGCCGACTGGAAGGTGTTGTAGAACTGGCTGATGTCCTGCATCGGCTCGAAGAACATCCGCAGGTAGAGCAGGAAGGCCGCCAGCACGCCGACGGTCATGTCACCCTCGATCACCCGGTGGCCGCCGTAGAGCAGCACGATCGCGATGGTCAGGTTGCCGACCAGCTTGACGCTGGGCATGAAGATCGCGACCAGCTTGAAGGAGTCGATGTTGGCCTCGCGGTAGCGGCCCGCGACGTCGGTGAAGATCGCTGCGTTGCGGTGCTCGCGGCGGTAGGCCTGGACGGCCTTGATGCCGGTCATCGTCTCGATGAACTGCACGATGGTCAGCGCCGAGGTCTCGCGCACCTTCCGGTAGGTCCGGGTGGAGGCCCGGGAGAACCAGCGCACCAGCAGCATCAGCACCGGGAAGCAGAGCAGGCAGACCGCGCCCAGCTCGAGGTCGAGCACCAGCAGCAGCACCCCGACGCCCACCATGGTGAGCACCGCCGTCACCAGGCTGTCGAAGCCGTTGGCCAGCAGCTCCATGATGGCGTCGATGTCGCTGGTCAGCCGCGACACCACCCGGCCGGTGGTGTAGCGGTCGTGGAAGCGGACGTCGAGCTCCTGGAAGTGCCGGAAGATGCGTCGTCGCAGCTCCAGCAGCACCTTCTGCCCGACGGTGCCGGAGTTGCGCAGGAAGAACATCCGGCTCAGGCCCTGGAGGAGCACCGCCCCGACCATCAGGACGACCGTCTCGTACAGCACCCGGCCGCTCCCGCCCTCCAGCAGCGGCGGGACGCCGAGGTCGATGCCCCGACGGACCATCCAAGGGACGCTCAGCCGGGCGGCGTTCTCGGCGACGACGGCGACGACGAGCACCCAGATCCACCGGTGGTAGGGACGCAGCAGGTCGGCCAGCAGGGCCCGGCTGCGGCGCCGGAGCAGCACCGTCCCGCGGACGCTGAGGTCGTCGTTCCCCTCGGCGGAGACCCCGCGCCACTCCTCGATCTCCGGGGCCGGGGGCGGCGCCTGCGGCTCGCGCTGGTCCGCAGCGCTCGTCGTGGTGGTCACCGGGCCCCCTCCAGCAGCAGCTCGTCCAGCTCGTCCTCGTACTCGGCCGAGAGCAGCGCCCGGTAGGCGGGGACCTCGGCCAGCAGCTCGCTGTGGGTGCCGACCGCCGCGATCGTGCCCCCGGCCAGCATGGCCACGCGGTCGGCCAGCAGGACCGTGGACGCCCGGTGCGCGACGACGATCCCCGTCACCCCGCTCAGCACCCGCTTGCAGCGCCTCCTCGACCAGGGCCTCGGTGTGGATGTCCAGGGCGGACAGGGTGTCGTCGAGCACCAGCACGGCCGGCTTGGCCAGCACCGCGCGGGCCAGGGCGAGCCGCTGCCGCTGGCCCCCGGACAGGCTCATGCCCTGCTCGCCGATCCGGGTGGCCAGCCCCCACGGCAGGTCGTGGACGAAGTGCGCCTGCGCGACCTCGATCGCCTCCTCGACGTCGGCGTCGCTCGCGTCGGGTCGGCCGAGCGTCAGGTTCTCCCGGGCCGACATCGAGAACAGGGTCGGGTCCTCGAACGCGATGGCCACCACCCGGCGCAGCTCCTCCAGCCGCAGGTCGCGGATGTCGACGCCGTCGATGGTGATCCGGCCGGCGGTCACGTCGTAGAGCCGTGGCACCAGCATGGTCAGGATGCTCTTGCCCGAGCCCGTCGCCCCGACGAGGGCGATGGTCTCCCCCGGCGCGATGTCCAGGTCGAGGTCGTGCAGCACATCGGTGTCGGAGTCGGCGAACCGGAAGCCGGCGCCCTCGAAGCGCAGGCGGCCCTGCACGTGCTCCAGCGTCGCGGGTCCGTCGGAGATCTCGTTCTCGGAGTCGAAGATCTCCGCCAGCCGGTCGGCGGCCGTCATGGACTCCTGCGCCTGGGCGAGCAGGAAGCCCAGGGCGGTGACCGGCCAGACCAGCGAGAGCATCAGGGTGATGAAGGCGACCAGCGTGCCCAGGGTGATCCGCTGCTGACCGGCGGCGACCGCGCCGAGCCCCAGCACGACGATGAGGGTGAGGTTGGGGATCACCGCGAGCAAGGTCCAGAAGCGCGCGGTGAGCCGGACGCGCTCGACGGACGTGTCGTACAGCTGGACGCTGCGGACGTCGAACTTGGCGAAGGCGTGCCCCCCGCGCCCGAAGGACTTGATGACGCGCAATCCATAGGCGCCCTCCTCGATGGTCGAGGCGACATCGCCGTTCTGGTCCTGCACCCGCCGTGAGAGGCGGGTGAAGGCCCGCTCGTTCCGCAGGCACAGCCAGGTGATCGGGACGGTGGAGGCGAGCACCACCAGCCCCAGGGGCCAGTAGAGGTGGAGCAGGATCGCGGTGGTGACGAGGATCTGCGCGACGTTGGTGAGGATGAACAGCAGCCCGAACCCGAGGAAGCGGCGGATGGTCCCCAGGTCGCTCATGATCCGTGACAGCAGCTGCCCGGACTGCCAGCGGTCGTGGAAGGCCATCGGCAGCCGCTGCAGCTTGGCGTAGAGGTCGGTCCGGACGGCGAACTCGACGCCGTTGGTGGCCCGCGAGACCACCCACCGGCGGAGGAACATCAGCGACGCCTCGAGCACGCCGAGGCCCAGCGCGAGCAGCCCGAGGGCCCAGAGGCCCCGTCGGTCCGACCCCGCCACCGGACCGTCGATGACGGCCCGGGTGACCAGGGGGACGACGATCGTCGCGCCGGTGCCGATGGCGGCGAACAGCACGGTGAGGATGAAACGGGTCCGGAACGGCACCAGGTAGGGGCGCAACCGCCACAGGTTGGCGCTCGAGCGACCGCGACGCGGTGCTCCGTCCCGACCCAGCCGCGTCCGCGCCGGCGGGGCGAAGGCCGCGGGCCGCTCGACCGCGACGCCCGCGTCCTCGGTACCGGAGGAGGAGGCGGAGGGGCGCAGGGCGCTGGCGGGCGCGGGCGCCGTCACTTCGCGTGGCATGGAAGGACATCCTCGATCTGGTCGGACAGGGCAGGTGAAAGCCGACGTCGCTGGAGCAGTGGGACGCCCGGACATGACCCGGTCCAGCCCAGGCGACCCGGTCCCGGAGCAGGACCACGGGCGCGGACTGAAACGTTCAGGTCCCTTTGTACCCCCCGGTTCCCACTCAGAGGTGAGAATAACCGCCCCCGCAGCAGCCGCGGGGGCCTGGCCGACCTCCCGGGCCCGCAGAACTGTCGGCGGCTGGCCCTAGGATCAGGCCGAGGTCGACGACGAGGAGCAGCGCATGCCGCAGCAGGTGCAGGGGATCATCGCGCGGAGCAAGGGCGCGCCCGTCGAGCTGGTCACGGTGGTGGTGCCCGACCCCGGACCTGGGGAAGCCGTGGTCGCCGTCCAGGCCTGCGGGGTCTGCCACACCGACCTCCACTACCGCGAGGGCGGCATCGGGGACGACTACCCCTATCTGCTCGGGCACGAGGCGGCCGGGATCGTCGAGGCGGTCGGCGAGGGCGTCACCGACGTCGCCCCTGGGGACTACGTGGTCCTCAACTGGCGCGCGGTCTGCGGGGAGTGCCGCGCCTGCAAGCGGGGTCGACCCTGGTACTGCTTCAACACCCACAACGCCACCCAGAAGATGACGCTGGAGGACGGCACCGAGCTGTCGCCGGCGCTCGGCATCGGCTCCTTCGCCGACAAGACGCTGGTCGCGGCCGGCCAGTGCACCAAGGTCGACCCGGCCGCGCGTCCGGCGGCAGCGGGCCTGCTGGGCTGCGGCGTGATGGCCGGGCTCGGGGCCGCGATCAACACCGGCGGGGTCGGCCGCGGCGACTCCGTCGCAGTGATCGGGTGCGGTGGGGTCGGTGCGGCTGCCGTGGCCGGAGCCCGGCTGGCCGGCGCGGGGACCATCATCGCGGTCGACGTCGACGACCGGAAGCTGCTCACCGCCCGCGAGCTGGGCGCCACCCACACGCTCAACTCCCGGGAGCAGGACGCCGTGGAGGGCATTCAGGCGCTGACCGGCGGGTTCGGCGCCGACGTGGTCATCGACGCGGTCGGCCGTCCGGAGACCTACCTCCAGGCGTTCTACGCCCGTGACCTCGCCGGCACGGTCGTGCTGGTGGGGGTGCCGACCCCGGAGATGACGCTGGAGCTCCCGCTGCTGGACGTCTTCGGCCGCGGTGGCGCGCTCAAGTCGAGCTGGTACGGCGACTGCCTGCCCTCACGCGACTTCCCCATGCTGGTCGACCTCTACCTGCAGGGCCGGCTGCCGCTGGACACCTTCGTCTCCGAGGAGATCGGCATCGGTGACGTCGAGGCGGCGTTCGAGAAGATGGGGGCCGGCGGGGTGCTCCGGTCCGTCGTGCTCTTCCCCGACGCCCCCACCGCTGCCAGCTCGACCGCGGCCGCCGCGACCGGGACCGCGGCATGACCGCGCGGATCGACCACACCGTCGTCGCGGGCACCTTCAGCCTGGACGGGTCGACGTTCGACGTCGACAACAACGTCTGGGTGGTCGGCGACGACGAGGAGTGCGTGGTCATCGACGCACCGCACGACATCGCTCCCATCCTGAAGCTGGTGGCGGGACGCCGGGTGCTGGCGGTGCTGTGCACCCATGCCCACGACGACCACGTCCGGGTGGCGCCCGAGCTGGGCCGGGCCGTCGGCGCACCGGTCCTGCTCCACCCCGACGACCTGCCCCTGTGGCGGCTCACCCACGGGTCGATCCCCCCTGACGGCGACCTGGCCGACGGCCAGCAGATCGCGGTCGCCGGGACCAGGCTCGACGTCCTGCACACGCCGGGCCACGCGCCGGGCGCGGTCTGCTTCCACGCGCCCGAGCTCGGGGTCGTGTTCACCGGCGACACCCTCTTCCACGGCGGACCCGGCGCCACCGGCCGCAGCTTCAGCGACCGCAACCTCCTGCTGCGCAGCATCACCGACCAGTTGCTGACCCTGCCGGGGCACACCATCGTCAAGACCGGTCACGGGGACGACACCACCCTGGCCGACGAGCGGGACGGCATCCTGCGGGGGTGAGGCGAGCGGGGTCCGCCCGCTGAAGCGGGACGTGCCGGGCTGGGTCGGGAGCGCTGCTGATGCGCCGGAGCGCTTCCAGGTGACATGCTCGAGGCTCCCCGGCGGGCCGCGCCCGATCCCGTGCGCGGCCGGCGGGGCACGAGAGGACTCTCTGTTGGCTCCGCCGACCCGACCCGAGAGCGACCGCGCCCGCGCGGTCCGCGCGGACTGCGCGAGCTGCGCCGGGCTGTGCTGCGTCTCCCTGGCCTTCGGCACCGAGTCCGGCTTCGGCTACGACAAGGAGGCCGGGGACCCCTGCGTCCACCTCCAGTCCGACTTCGCGTGCGGGATCCACGCCGAGCTCCGGCCGCTCGGGTTCCCCGGGTGCACCGTCTTCGACTGCCAGGGCACGGGGCAGAAGGTCACCCAGCACACCTTCGGCGGCCGGTCCTGGCGAGACGCGGACGCGGCCGAGCGCGAGCTGATGTTCGTCACGTTCCAGGTGATGCGGCCCCTGCAGGACCTGCTGTGGGTGATCCAGGAGGCGCTCGAGCGGCCCGAGACCCGGCCGGTCCACGCCGAGCTGGACGCCCTGTTCGTCGAGACCGAGCGGCTGACCCTGCTGAGTGCCCATGACGTCCTGGCCACCGACGTCCAAGCCCAGCGCCGCGACGCGCAGGACCTCCTGGCCCGGGCCAGCGAGCTCGTCCGCTCCCAGGCGCGAGGCCGTCGCCGCCCCTCGCGCGCCGCCCAGCGGGCCCTGCCCGACGCCAGCCTGGTCCGGGCGGACTTCGCCGAGCAGGACCTCCGCGGCGCCGACCTGTCCGGGGCGCTGCTCATCGAGGCCGACCTGCGCGACGCCGACCTGGGCGGGGCGGACCTGCGGGACGCCGACCTCCGCGACGCCGACCTCTCCGGCGCGCACCTGGTCGGCGCGCTGTTCCTGAGCCAGTTCCAGGTGAACTCGGCCGCGGGCGACGAGCGCACCGAGCTCCCGCCGAACCTCACCCGTCCCGGGCACTGGTCCGGTCCGCGGCAGGGGCGGCGTCGTTTGACGCTGCTGCCGGTCTAGCCCCCGGCTGGTCCGGGAGCGCCCCTAGCGCTGCAGCCGGCGGCTTCCGCCGTGCCAGTCCTCGGTCTGGCCCACCGCGTCCGGGTCGAGGCCGAAGGACCGCAGCTGCGGCCGCTCCCGCAGGCTCCGCTTGAGCTCGGCGAAGCCAGGGAAGGTGGCCAGCCCGACGACGTGGTCCCACAGCTCGCCGGCCTGCTCGGGGCTGGGAAGCCGGCTGATCACCGGGCCGAAGAACGCGGCACCCTCCGGTGGGGCCACGTGCAGGATCGGGGTACCGACGTCACGACCGGCGAGCTCCAGCGCCTGGTCGGTCTCGGCCTGGATGAGCCCGTCGAGCGAGGTGTCGTCCAGGGCGTCGGCCAGAGCGGCCGGCAGCCCTGCCGCGTCGAGCGCGGCGGCCACCAGGGCGTCGAGGTCGGTGGGGTCGTAGGCCTGGGGCTCGACGTCGAAGACCCGGGTGCTGATCGCGGGGTAGAGCCGGGCCACCGCGTCGGGACCGTGTTGCGCCCGGGCGCGTGCGCAGAGCCGGAGCAGCCGCAGGCCGGCCGTGTGCCCGTTCTCGTAGCCGGCCGGGAAGCGCGCGTCGTAGTCGACGTCGGCGTTGAGAAGGCGCAACGAGATGAACCGCCACTCCACAACGAGCCCGCGCTGCTCCTGCACCGTGCGGACCCAGCGGCTCGTCATCCAGGCAAAGGGGCAGACGGGGTCGAACCAGAAGACGACGTCGGGATCAGAGGTCACCATGGCGCCAGTCTGCCCGCCCGCCGGGACGCACCCTCACCGGCAGCGGCGCTCTGAGGGCCACGGGCGGGCGCCCATCCGGCCCCAGCCGCGACTTCTGCGAGGCTGGAGTCATGCGACTGATCCTCCGGCTGCTGGCGAACGCCGCGGCGCTGGCTGCGGCCACCCTCCTGCTCGGCGGCATCACCCTCACCCACCCCACGACGCTGGGCAAGGTGGTGACGCTGTTGGTGGTGGCGTTGGTCTTCGGCCTGCTGAACGCCGTGGTCAAGCCGGTGTTCACCCTCGTCACCGTGCCGCTCGTGCTGCTCACGCTGGGGCTGTTCCTCGTGGTCATCAACGCCCTGATGCTGCTCCTGACGTCGTGGGTCTCGTCCCAGGTCGACCTCGGCTGGTCGGTGGAGGACTTCGGCACCGCGGTCCTCGGCGCCCTGGTCGTCTCCGTCGTCAGCTTCTTCCTCAACGCCTTCGTGCCCGACGCCCGCTCGAACCGTCGTCGTGCCTGAGCGCGTGGCCGGCCGTCCGGTCAGGGTCGTCTTCGTCTGCTGGGGCAACATCTGCCGCTCCCCCATCGCCGAGCGGGTTGCCCGGCGCCGAGCGGTGGAGGCGGGCCTGACCGACGTCGTGTTCACCAGCGCGGCGACCAGCAGCGAGGAGATCGGCGCCCCGATGGACCGCCGGGCCGCCGCCGTGCTCCGCGACCGGGGCTACGACGCCGAGGGCCACGTCGCCCACCGGGTCGACACCGCCGAGATCAGGGGCGCCGACCTGGTGGTGGCCATGGAGGACCTGCACGTCGACCGGATGCGACGCCTCGTCCCCGACGCGGAGAACCTGAGCCTGCTGAGCGACCACGACCCGGCGGCAACACCGGGTAGCGGCGTCCCCGACCCCTGGTACGGGACGCCGGAGGGCTTCTACGACACCCTGAGCGCCATCGAGGCCGCCATGCCGGGCCTGCTGGACCGCGTGCGGGAGCTGCAGGCGGAGCATTAGGCGCACCGGAGCCCGCCCCGCGCGGCCGGGCGCGTGGGGTCAGTCACCCTAGGCTGGGCCCATGCACATCCTTGTCGTCGACGACGACCAAGCCGTCCGGGACTCCCTGAAACGCTCCCTGGAGTACAGCGGCTACGAGGTCAGCGCGGCCGAGGACGGCGTGCAGGCCCTGGCCCGGCTGGCTGCGGTGCGGCCGGACGCGGTGGTGATGGACGTGATGATGCCGCGGCTGGACGGGCTCGAGACCACCCGCATGCTCCGGGCTGCGGGCAACGACGTGCCGATCCTCGTGCTGACCGCCCGCGACGCCGTCGGGGACCGGGTGGACGGCCTGGACGCCGGTGCCGACGACTACATGGCCAAGCCCTTCGCCCTGGACGAGCTGCTGGCCCGGCTCCGGGCCCTGGTCCGTCGCGCGGGCACCGTCGCGGACTCCTCCGACCCCTCGACGTCCAACCTCGCCTTCGCCGACCTGGTGCTCAACACCCAGACCCGCGAGGTGGTGCGCGGCACCCGCCCGATCAGCCTCACCCGCACCGAGTTCGCCCTGCTCGAGGCGTTCCTGCAGCACCCGCGCCGGGTGCTGGAGCGCAGCTGGCTGCTCAACGAGGTGTGGGGCTTCGACTTCCCCACCACGGCGAACTCCCTCGAGGTCTACATCGGCTACCTTCGGCGCAAGACCGAGGTGGGCGACGAGCCCCGCCTGATCCACACGGTGCGCGGCGTCGGCTACGTGCTGCGCGAGACCCCGCCGTGACGTCGGCCCACCAAGCGGTGTCGGCGGGCGCACCGCCGGCTGACGCAGGGGTGAGGGTTTGCTCGCCCAGCTGAGGTCGTGGCTGCACGGCTTCCCCCTGGAGCGCCGGGTCTTCCTGCTGACCACCGTGGCCGTCGCGGTCGCCGTGGCGGCCACCGGTGTGGCGGCGTTCATCACCCTGCGCATCTCGCTGTACGACACGCTCGACGACGAGCTGATCGAGGTCGCCAGCACGCTCGCTGTGCCGGTGGCCCAGGACATCACCCGGCTGGGCGGGCTGACCGAGAGCGCCCTGCGGGCCGGTGACGTCAGCGTGGCCGCCTACCGCGCGGACGGGGCCACCTTCTTCGTCCCCGACGAGCGGGAGCACCTGGTGCTGGGCTACGACGAGCTGGCGCTCGCCCGGCTCCAGCGGGGGGCGTCGGCGCGGACCGGGGTGGACACCGCCGGGGAGCAGTACCGGATCGTCGCCGTCCCGATCACCCAGCTGGGCAACTACGCGCTGGTGCTCGGTCGGCCGCTGCAGCCCACCAACAACACCCTGCGCTCGGTCTCCCTGGTGCTCATCCTCTTCGGCGCCCTCGGGGTGCTGCTGGCCGCGGTGGCCGGCGCCACGGTCGCCCGCTCCAGCCTGCGCCCTGTCCGCGAGCTCTCCGAGGCGGTCGAGCACGTGACCGCGACCGACGACCTGCAGCCGATCAGCATCGCCGCCAGCGGCGACCTCGCCGTGCTCGCAGACACCTTCAACCGGATGCTGACCTCCCTGGCGTCCTCCCGGGTGCGGCAGCGCCAGCTGATCGCCGACGCCGGGCACGAGCTGCGCACGCCCCTGACCAGCCTGCGGACCAACATCGAGCTGCTCACCGCCGACGCCCGCACCGGCATGCTCAAGCCCGAGGACCGGGCGGAGATCCTGGCCGACGTCAACGCCCAGCTCGCCGAGTTCACCAGCCTCATCGGCGACCTCGTCCAGCTCGCCCGCGAGGACGGGGTGGCCGCCTCACCCGAGCCGATCGACCTCCGCGACGTCATCCGCTCGGCACTGGACCGCGTGCGGCGCCGGGCGCACGGCGTCAGCTTCGACGTCGAGCTCAATCCCTACTACGTCGTCGGCGAGGCCGACACCCTGGAGCGGGCCTTCACCAACCTGCTCGACAACGCGGTCAAGTGGAGCCCGGCCGGTGGCACCGTGCGGGTCCAGCTGGAGGGTGGCCGCTTCCGGGTGGCGGACCAGGGACCCGGCATCGACGAGGCCGACCTGCCCTTCGTCTTCGACCGCTTCTTCCGCGCCGAGACCGCGCGCAACACCCCCGGCACCGGACTCGGGCTCTCGATCGTCGCCCAGGCCGTGGACCGGCACGGCGGTTGGGTCCGGGCCAGCCGGTCCGCCCAGGGCGGTGCGGAGTTCACCGTCCACCTCCCCGGGGCGAGCACCCTGGACGGGCTGCCCCCGATCGGCGGGACGGCCGCGGCTCTCCCGAGCAGCTGAGGCGAGAAGGACCGACGAATCGGGACCCATCCGGTCGACCTCCCGCTCCGTATACAGATCAGAGCGCAAGGGCTCGGAGAAGAGCCGGCCGGCAGTTTCACCTCTCCGTACCTGCTCCACGTGACCTGCGGTTCGGGTTGCCGCCATCTCCGGGTGTCGGCGTCCGCTCTCCTGCCTTCCTTGTGTGCTCCGCGCGCCGAGGGCGCCGTCGGCCACGCTCCCACGGAGCTCCACCTCACCAGAGGAGCAGCATGTTCGGAAAAGATGTCGTCGTCGACATGATCAACCGCAGCGCCGAGAACGAGGCCGACCGCCGCAACTTCCTCCGCACGGCCGGTCTCACCGGTCTCGGGGTCGTCGGTGCCACCGCCCTGTCCGGAGCCGGTGGCATCACCGCCTCCGCCGCGCCAGTCAAGGCCGCCGCCGCGCCGAGCGACGGTGCCGTGCTCAACTTCGCCCTCAACCTCGAGTACCTGGAGGCGGAGTTCTACCTCAACGCCTACTACGGCTGGGGCATCCCCTCGGCCCTGACCGACGGCAAGGGCACCCGCGGTGGTGTCACCGGCGGTCGGAAGGTGGCCTTCAAGTCCAAGGCCATCGCCCGCTACGCCAAGGAGATCGCCGAGGATGAGCTCAACCACGTCGCGTTCCTGCGCAAGGCGCTGGGCTCGGCTCGGGTCGCCCGCCCGAAGATCGACCTCAAGAGCAGCTTCACCGCAGCTGCCCGTGCGGCCGGTCTGATCAGTTCCAAGCAGACCTTCGACCCGTTCGCCAACGAGAACAACTTCCTGCTGGCGGCGTTCATCTTCGAAGACGTCGGCGTCACCGCCTACAAGGGTGCCGCCCCGCTCATCGACAACAAGGACTACCTGGAGGCTGCGGCCGGGATCCTCGCTGTTGAGGCCTACCACGCCGGCATCGTCCGCACCTCCCTCTACGCCAAGGGCCTCTACGCCGCGGCGCAGAAGATCTCGGACGCGCGGGACAGCCTGGACGGCAAGTCCGACCTCGACCGTGGGATCGGCAACAGCCGGCGGGCCAACCTGGTGCCGACGGACAGCAACGCGATCGCCTACTCCCGGACCCCGGGACAGGTGCTGAACATCGTGTACCTCAACCCGAAGTCGGTCGACCGCGGCGGGTTCTACCCGGCCGGTGTGAACGGCGAAGTGCGGGTCAGCGCAGCGAACGGCTGATCACCCTGACGGCGGCCGGCGGCATCCCTCTCCGGGATACTGCCGGCCGTTGTCTTCCCACCGTCGCCGGGCTGGCGGCGATGGCACGATGGAGCGACCTGAGGAGAGCCGAGGAATGACGCTGCTGACCCGGGCGCCCGCGTCCACCGCCACCCTGCGGGGGCGCGCGCGACTGCTCGGGCCGGCCTTCGTCGCCGCGGTGGCCTACGTCGACCCCGGCAACGTCGCGACCAACACCACCGCCGGGGCCACCTACCAGTACCTCCTGCTGTGGGTCCTCGTCGGGGCCACGCTGATGGCCGGTCTCATCCAGTACCTGTCGGCGAAGGTCGGCTGGTTGACCGGGGAGTCCCTGCCTGCGCTCGTCGGCTCCCGCACCCGCCGGTCGGGACGGCTGGCCTACTGGGTCCAGGCCGAGCTGGTGGCGGTGGCCACCGACGTCGCCGAGATCGTCGGCGGAGCCCTCGCCCTCCAGCTCCTCTTCGACCTGCCGCTGGTGGCCGGGGCCCTGATCACCACCACCGTCTCCACCGCTCTGCTCTACGTGCAGCGGCACGGCCAGCCCAGCTTCGAGAAGGTCATCACCGCCCTGCTGGCCGTGGTCACCGTCGGCTTCCTGGCCGGGCTCGTCGTGGATCCACCGGCTCCGGCCGAGGCGGCCCGCGGTCTGGTTCCCCGCCTGGCCGGTACCGACAGCGCCCTGCTCGCCGTCGGGATGCTGGGGGCCACCGTCATGCCGCACGCCGTCTACCTGCATTCCGCCCTGGTGCGCGACCGGCACGGTCGCGCCGGAGCCGGCAACGCCCGCCGGGTGCTCGGGGCGGTCAAGGCCGACGTCGTCCTGGCCATGATCGTGGCGGGCAGCGTCAACATCGGCATGCTGCTGCTGTCCGGCAGCTCGCTGTTCGGGCTGGAGCTGGACGGCCTGACGGAGGTGCACGCTGCGCTGGGCGAGGTGCTCGGTCCGCTCGTCGCCCTGCTGTTCGCGCTCGCCCTGCTGGCCTCCGGCCTCGCGTCCACCTCGGTCGGGGGCTACGCGGGCGCGGTGATCATGGACGGTCTCCTGCACCGCCGGATCCCGCTGCTGTGGCGGCGAGCCGCCACCGCCATCCCCGCCCTGGTCCTGCTGGGGCTGGGGTCGGACCCGACGCAGCTGCTGATCCTGTCCCAGGTGGTGCTGTCCTTCGGCATCCCCTTCGCCCTCATCCCGCTGGTCCGCATCGCCCGCGACCCCCAGCTGATGGCCCTGGTGCCCACTCGGCGCGCGACCATCCTGGTCACCTGGGGGGTCGTCGCCGCCATCGTCGCCCTCAACGCCCTCCTGGTGGTCCTGCTCGTCCTGGCCTGAGGGCCGCCTTCTCCCCGAGTTGTCAGCGCCTGTGGTCGTCCCGGCAACCACTGCCGCTGACAAGTCGGCTCAGGAGCGGCCGCGGGTGGCGTAGGGCGTGTGGGTCGGGAGGGTCATCCGAGGGGCGCGGCGGGGACGGCGGGCGACGCCGCCCATCAGCCCCAGGAGCGCCTGGACGCGAAAACGGTGGCCGCGGTAGGGCTCCAGCAGCTCGGTGGCTGCGTCGTCGTCGAGGACCTCGCCGGTCAGGGCGTAGGTGATGTTCTTGCCCACGTGGAAGTCGCCGATGCTCCAGGCGTCGGCGTCGCCATGGGCCCGCTGTCGCACCTCGGCCGAGGTCCAGGGGCCGACGCCCGGCAGGCTGCGCAGCGCACGGTCGGCCTCGGCGGACGCCAGGGCCAGGGTCCGCTCCAGGGCGGCGGCGCGCCCGGCGGTCACCACCAGCGTCCGGCTCCGCCGCTCCTCCACCCCGGCGGCCAGGAAGGTCCAGCTGGGCACCCGGGCCCAGACCTGGGGGGTCGGCGGCACCCGCATGCCGTAGGCGGCGGAGCGGGGGTCGGTCGCGGGCCCTGGCGCAGGTTCACCGAACTCACTCACCAGCAGGTGCCAGGCGCGGAAGGCCTCCTTGCCGGTGACGACCTGCTCGAGGCAGGCGGGAGCCATGGCCTCGTAGACGGCGTCGGTGCGCCCGACCCGGTAGTGACCGTAGCGACGCTGGGCTTCGACGAGCACCGGCTCGGTGGGCCGGAAGCCGCGGACGTCGTCCTCCTCGCCGACCAGCCGGGGCAGCTGGTCGAGCACCCAGGCCGCACCCTCGCCCCAGGCACGGGCCGCGACCTCGCCGCCGCTCGCCACCAGCTTGAGCAGGGCGGGGCCCTCCGGAGTGCGGGTGGTGCGCAGGTGGAGGTCGCCCAGCACCCGGTGGGTCGGGTCGCCGGCCCCCCGCCGGTGCAGCCCCAGCACCGGTGCGAGCAGGACGTCCCGGTCCAGCCTCAGGCGTCGGGTCAGCCCGGTCGACGCGGTCACCGCGCCCCCGGTCGGCGCAGGGCCCAGTCCCCCGCGAGCCGGCGCTGGAAGCCAGCGCGCCGCAGCACCCCCTGGGAGGGGCCATTGTCCTCCTCGGTCCCGGCGACCACCTGCTCGGCGCCGTCACGCCAGGCGAGCTCCAGGAGCTGGGCGACGGCGGCGCTGGCCACGCCCCGGCCGCGGACCGCCGGCACCACGGCGTAGCCGAGCTCGACCACGACCGGTCCCTCCGCGGCGGGCGGCCCGTGGAAACCGACGTCGCCCACCACCTGGCCGTCGAGGTGGATGCGGTGCACCCACCAGCGGGGCAGCAGGGACAGCGTGCCCATGGCGCTGTGCGAGGCCAGCAGCATGCTGAGCGCGTCCACCGTGTCGGGCAGCGGGTAGTCGGGGTGCCAGGTCGCGCGGTCCCCGGGCTCCGGGGCGACCCCCTCGACCAGCCGCTGGGCCGCGGCGACCGGCCAGGGGAACAGCGAGACCGTCACCGCGGTCGAGGAGCTCACCCGCGGGTCCGTCGCGGCCAGGGGTTGGCGTCGCAGCCGCCCAGCCCCTTCGTCTGCTGCAGCATCACCGGCGCGGGCCTGCCGCGGGCCGGACAGCGGACGTGGGAGCGGCCCAGCGTGTGCCCGAACTCGTGGTTGACCAGGTAACGCCGGTAGCCCGCGCGGTCGGCGCCGTAGGACGGCGCCCCGTTCACCCAGCGACGCGCGTTCAGCACGACGTGGTTGCCGTTCTGGCAGGACACCTCGCCCCAGGTCCTCAGCGGGGCGCACAACCGGTCGGTGGTGGCCGGGGTGGCGATGGTGGCGTGGAGGTCGGCCCGCTGGCCCCGGCCCACCAGCCGGAAGCGGACCCGGGTGGCCCCCGAGGTGCTCCGCCAGCTGCGGTCGTCGTCCAGCACGGCCGCCACCAGGCGCGCGGCCTCGTCGGCGTCGACGGTGAGAGCGAGCACGATCCGCCGGGGCGGACGGCGATCTCGGCTAGATTGTGAGCCGCTCACGTCCACGGCAGGTCCGCCGTCGGCGAGGCGGTGGGGCCCGAGGCGGTGCGGCCGGTCGGGCGGGGACCCTGCCGACGGAGCGCTCACGACGACCAAGACTAGGCGGAGAACGTGGCCCACACCCATTCCCGACCGGTACCGCCGGGGGCGGGCGGGCAGCTCGCCCTGGTGGACGCGGCCGAGCTGCGGCGGCACCGCCGAGCCCTGCGGATGCTCGTGGTGGTGCTCATCCCCCTGGCCATCTGGACCCTGGTCGGGCTCGTCGCGCTCTGGCCCGGCGACATCTCCGAGCAGGTGAACTCCGAGGTGGCGGGCTACAGCGTCCCGGGCGTCACCTACCCCACGGCCCGCATCACCGCCATCGAGCAGATCTCCTGCGAAGGCCTCTCGGGTTCCACCCCCGGGGTCAACGACAGCCGGTGCGCCAATCTCACCGCCCAGCTGCTGGAGGGCGACGACGAGGGCCTCTCCGCGATCGTCCCGCTGACCGACGCGCTGTACTCCTCCGGTGTCGAGGTGGGCCAGAAGATCAAGCTCATCCGCATCCCACCGGCCGACGGTCAGCCGTCGCAGTTCCAGTTCTCCGACTTCGAGCGTCGGACGCCGCTGCTGCTGCTCAGCCTGGCCTTCGTGGCCGTGGTGGTCGCCGTCGCCCGCTGGCGCGGATTCGCGTCGCTGGTGGGGCTGGGCTTCGCGGGCTTCATCCTGGTCAAGTTCATGTTCCCGGCCCTGGTGGCCGGCGAGAACCCCATCCTCATCGGGCTGATCGGCTCCTCGGCCATCATGTTCGTCGTCCTGTACGCCGCCCACGGGTTCAGCGCGCGGACCACGACCGCGCTCGTCGGGACGCTCTTCGGGCTGATCCTCATCGCCCTGCTCGGCTGGGGCGCGACCCGCTGGGCGCACCTGACCGGCGTCGCCGCCGAGGACGACTACGTGCTCGCCGCCGCCGCGCCGAACCTCTCCCTCACCTCGGTGGTGATGTGCGGCATCATCCTCGCGGGCCTGGGCGTGCTCAACGACGTCACCATCACCCAGGCCTCCGCGGTCTGGGAGCTCGCCGACGGCCAGAACCCCGACGGGGAGGACCGCAGCAAGCGCCGGCTGTTCTCCCGGGCCATGCGGATCGGGCGTGACCACATCGCCTCGACCATCTACACGATCGCCTTCGCCACCGCCGGCGCGTCGCTGGCGGTGCTGCTGCTCATCTCGGTCTACGACCGCCCGCTGCTCGAGGTGCTGCAGACCGAGCAGTTCGCCGGCGAGGTCATCCGGACCCTCGTCGGGTCGATCGGGCTGGTGCTCGCCGTCCCGCTGACCACCGCGATCGGCGTCGCGGTGGTGCGGGCCAGCGACCGCGGCAGCGTCCTGGGCGTGAGCCGTCGCCCCGAGCCCGAGGATGAGTTCGAGGACCTCGAACCCCTGCCCGGAGCGGACCGGCCGCTCCGGGAGGACGCGGGCGGCGGGGCCGCCGACCCCGACCCCGAACGTCGGGAGCGCACGCGGGCTGACGCCACCAGCACCGCGACCGCCCGGGCGGAGCGGAACGCCCCTGCCGCCGACCCGGCGCCGAGCGAGGCCGAGACCGAGGCGAAGTGGCACCGCTGGCGCCGGCACAAGCCCGTCGACGACTTCGGCTTCGCCGACCTGCGCGACCCCGACGAGAGCAGCGACGGCCCCAGCGGTCGCTCGGGTCGCTGACCCCGTGCGGGCCGTCGTCTACGACGCCGTCGGGGCGGTCCCGCAGCTCCGGGACGTCCCGGCCCCCGCCTGCCCGCCGGACGGCGTGGTGGTCACCGTCGGCGCCACCGGGGTCTGCCGCTCCGACTGGCACGCCTGGCGGGGCCACGACCCCGTCGCCCTGCCGCACATCCCCGGTCATGAGCTCGCCGGCACCGTCGCCGTCGCCGGACCCGCGGTGACCCGCTTCGCGGTCGGGGACCGGGTGACGACGCCGTTCGTCAACGGCTGCGGACGCTGCGCCACCTGCCGCGACGGCGACCCCCAGGTGTGCCCGGACCAGACCCAGCCGGGCTTCACCGACCCGGGCTCATTCGCCGAGCAGGTGGCCCTGCACGCCGCGGACACCAATCTGGTCCGGTTGCCCGACGCCATCGGCTTCGTGGACGCGGCGGCCCTCGGCTGCCGGTTCGCCACCGCCTACCGGGCGCTGACCGTGCACGCCCGGCTCCAGCCCGGCCAGTGGCTGGCCGTCCACGGCTGCGGCGGGGTCGGGCTGTCCGCGGTGGCCATCGGTGCCGCCCTGGGCGCCCGGGTGGTGGCCGTGGACGTCTCGGCCGACGCGCTGGAGCGGGCGTCGCAGCTGGGTGCCGACGCCACGGTGCGCTCGGCCGACCCGGTCGCCGCGGTCCGGGAGGCCACCGGCGGCGGTGCGCACGCCTCGGTCGACGCCCTCGGCTCCCCCGCCACCGCCGCGGCGTCGGTGCGCAGCCTGCGCCGGCGCGGCCGGCACGTCCAGGTCGGGCTGCTGCTGGACCCGGCCGGGACCGCCCTGCCGATGGACCTCGTCGTGGCCCACGAGCTGGAGCTGTACGGCTCGCACGGCCTCGCCGCGGCGGACTACCCGCCGATGCTCGCCCTGGTCGCCTCCGGCGCCGTCCGGCTGTCCGACCTGGTCGGCGCGGTGATCGGCCTCGACGAGGCGCCGGCCGCGCTGATGGCCATGGACCGGCTCAGCGGGGGCGCCGGCGGCCTGACGGTGGTCGACCTCGACCGCTGACCGCCCTCAGGCACCAGCGGGTCAGTGTGCGCTCAACGCGGTCCGTCACCGCCCGGGAGCACGCTCCGCGCACAGTGGGCTGGGTCAGACCCGCGGCGGCGGCAGCAGCGCGGCGATCTCGGTGCGCTCGAAGAACTCCGCCGACGCCCGGGCCGAGGGCGTGCCCAGGTCGGGGTCGGCGCCGGCGGCCACCAGCACCTCGACGACGTCGGTGTAGCCCTTGAAGACGGCACCGGCCATCGGCGTCTGGCCGCGGTCGTTGACGGCGTCGACGTCGGCGCCGCGCTCGGCCAGCACCCGGACGGTGGCGGGGTGGCCGTGGTACGCGGCCAGCATCAGCAACGTGTTGCCGGTGGCGTCGGTCAGGTTGACCGGCATGCCGTGGTCGGCGAGGTCCGCGAGCCGCTCGGCCTCGCCGGCCCGGGCCCGGTCCAGCAGCCAGTGCGCCAGCTCGACGGGGTCATCCCCGGCGGGGACCGCCTCGGGGTCGGGTGCGCTCACTCGCCGCCGCCCGGCTTGAGCAGCGGGAAGAGGATCGTCTCGCGGATCCCGGCCCCGGTGAACAGCATCACCAACCGGTCGATGCCGAGCCCGACACCGCCCATCGGCGGGGCGCCGAACTCCAGCGCGGCCAGGAAGTCCTCGTCCAGCTGCATGGCCTCGAGGTCACCGGCGGCGGCGGCCAGCGACTGGGCGGTGAGCCGCTCGCGCTGCACGACGGGGTCCACCAGCTCGGAGAAGCCGGTCCCGCGCTCCATGCCGGCGATGATGAGGTCCCAGGCCTCGATCAGGTGCGGGTCGCTGCGGTGCGGGCGGGCCAGCGGCTGGGCCGAGGGCGGGTAGTCGCAGACGAAGGTGGGCTGCAGCAGCGTCGGCTCGACCAGCTCACCGAACAGCTCCAGCACCAGCTTCTCCGCCCCCCAGGCCGGGTCGACCTCGACCCCACGCTCGGCCGCGATCGCCCGCAGCCGGTCGGCCCCGGTCTCCCAGGTGACCTCCTCACCCAGCACCTGCGACAGCCCCGGGTAGACGCCCAGCCAGGGCCACTCGCCGTCGAGGTCCACGGTCCCGGCCGCGGTCTCGACCTGCCGCGAGCCCAGAGCGGCGTCGGCCGCGTCGACGACGACCTGCTGCAGCAGCGCGGCCACCGTGCGCTGGTCGCCCCAGGCCTCGTAGAACTCCAGCATGGTGAACTCCGGGCTGTGGCTGGAGTCGACGCCCTCGTTGCGGAAGATGCGGCCCATCTCGTAGACCTTCTCCACCCCGCCGACCACGGCGCGCTTGAGGAAGAGCTCCAGCGCGATCCGCAGCGTCATGTCGGTGTCGAAGGCGTTCAGGTGGGTGCCGAACGGCCGGGCCTGCGCACCGCCGTGCACCAGCTGGAGCACGGGCGTCTCGATCTCGAGGTAGCCCTCCCGGTGCAGCGTCTCGCGGATGCTGCGGGTGACGGCCGCACGCGTGCGGACCATCTGCCGGGCCTCCTCCCGCACGGTCAGGTCGGCGTGCCGCTGCCGGACCCGCGTCTCGTCGGAGAGCTCCTTGTGCAGCGTCGGCATCGGCCGCAGGGCCTTCGACGCCAAAGTCCAGCCGGTGGCCAGCACCGACAGCTCGCCGCGGCGGGAGGAGATGACCCGACCGGTGACCGAGACGAAGTCCCCGAGGTCGACGTCGGCCTTCCACGCGCCCAGCGACTCCTCGCCCACCTCGTCGCGCGACAGCATCACCTGCAGCCGGACTCCCGGGTCGCCCAACGACAGGCCCTCCTGGAGGGTGGCGAAGCAGAGCTTGCCGGTGTTGCGGACGAACACCACCCGGCCGGTGACCGAGACGACGTCGTCGGTCTCCTCACCGGTCTCGAGGTGGCCCCAGCGCTCCCGGACCTCGCGCAGCGCGTGGGTCCGCGGGACGGTCACCGGGTAGGGCTCGCGACCCTCCGCGAGCAGCCGCTCGCGCTTGTCCTTGCGCACCCGGATCTGCTCGGGCTCGTTCTCCCCGCCGGGCGGACTCGTCTGTTCAGGCACCGCGTCAGCCTAGTGCTGCGCACCCGCACCGCCCGCTGGCCGGCGCAGCCCCCAGTCGGGTCCCGGCGCCGGCCTCGGACGGTTGTTCACCTGGAGGTAACAAGGCCCTGAGTAGGGTGCCGTCATGGCCGACGTCCTCGCGAGCTACCAGCCCGGCGCCGCGTTCGACGAGATGATGGACGCCGACGGCGAGGTGCGCCCCTCCTACCGGGCCCTGCACGCCACCCTCGACCGCTCCTCCCCCGCCGAGCTGAGGACGATCGCCGAGTCGCTGGCGAACAACTACGTCCAGGCCGGCGTCACCTTCGACATCGGCGGTGTCGAGCGGCCCTTCCCGCTCGACCTGGTCCCGCGGGTCATCGCCGCGCCCGAGTGGGAGATGATCGAGACCGGCGTCGCCCAGCGGGTCCGGGCCCTGGAAGCCTTTTTGGCCGACGTCTACTCCGACGCCCGGGTGATCTCCGACGGTGTCATCCCCAGCCAGCTGATCACCAGCTCCACCCACTACCACCGCGCGGTCTGGGGGGTGCAGCCCGGCAACGGGGTGCGCATCCACGTCGCCGGGGTCGACCTGATCCGCACTCCCGAGGGCGACGTGCGCGTCCTCGAGGACAACGTGCGGGTGCCCAGCGGCGTCTCCTACGTGATGACCAACCGCAGCGCGATGGTCACCGCGCTGCCCGGGGCGTTCTCCCACCAGCGCATCCGCCCCGTCGCCGGCTACCCGCAGCGGCTGCTGGCGGCGCTGCGGCTCGCGGCCACGCCGGCGGTCGACAACCCGACCGTGGTCGTCCTCACCCCCGGCGTGTTCAACTCCGCCTACTTCGAGCACACCCTGCTCGCCCGCACCATGGGCGTCGAGCTCGTCGAGGGCCGGGACCTGGAGTGCCGGCGCGGCAAGGTCTTCATGCGGACCACGGCCGGCCTGCAGCGCGTCGACGTGATCTACCGGCGGATCGACGACGACTACATCGACCCGGTGCACTTCCGCAGCGACTCGATGCTGGGCGTCCCCGGCCTGGTCAACGCCGTCCGCACGGGCGGGGTGGTGCTGGCCAACGCCATCGGCAACGGGGTGGCCGATGACAAGCTGATCTACACCTACGTGCCCGACCTCATCCGCTACTACCTCGGCGAGCAGCCCGTCATCGCCAACGTCGACACCTGGCGGCTGGAGGAGGACGACGCGCGCGAGGAGGTCCTCGACCGGCTGGACGAGCTGGTGGTCAAGCCGGTCGACGGCTCGGGCGGCAAGGGGATCGTCATCGGGCCACGGGCCACCCGGGAGGAGCTCGACGCCCTGCGCGCCCGGGTCACCGCCGACCCCCGCGGGTGGATCGCCCAGCCGGTCGTCCAGCTCTCCACGGTGCCGACGCTCATCGACGACGAGCTCAAGCCCCGCCACGTCGACCTGCGGCCGTTCGCCATCAACAGCGGGGACGAGGTGTGGGTGCTTCCCGGGGGGCTGACCCGGGTCGCCCTGCCCGAGGGTGAGCTGGTGGTCAACTCCAGCCAGGGCGGCGGCAGCAAGGACACCTGGGTGCTGAGCCCGCCGGCCCACCGCCCCTCGGTTCCTCTGGAGGACGAGGCCGAACCCAGCGAGGCGGAGGAGCCGCAGGTCGAGGAGGTGCCGGCCCGGTCCGCGCGCCCGGTCGGAGCGCCGCTCAGCGGCCGGCTGCCGACGGCCCTGATGGCCCCCAAGGTGATCCAGCGCCAGCAGGAGGAGCAGCAGCAGCAAGCCCGGTCCGCCGCTGGGCCCACCCGAGAGGACACCTCGTGCTGAGCCGGATCGCGGAGTCGATGTTCTGGATCGGCCGCTACGTCGAGCGCGCGGAGGACACCTCCCGCCTGCTGCAGACCCACCTCCGGCTGATCACCGAGGACACCACCGAGGAGACCGAGACCTGCCGCAGCCTGCTGGCCCTGATGAGCGTCGACCACGTCGAGCACCCGACGCACGAGGACCTCGTGCGGGTGCTGGGGTACGACAGCAAGGAGCCCACGTCGATCTTCGCCTGCTGGGCGGCTGCCCGGGACAACGCCCGGCGGGCGCGCGAGGTGATCCCGCTGCACCTGTGGGAGTGCATCAACACCACCTGGCACCAGCTGCCGTCCGGCCGGTTCCGCACCGCGCGGGTGCACACCTTCCTCGACTGGGCGCAGGAGCGCAGCGCGCTGTTCACCGGCATCGCCCGCGGAACCATGGTGCGCGACGACGGCTGGGAGTTCATGATGCTCGGCCGGTCGCTGGAGCAGGTGGACATGACGTCACGGCTGGTCGCCTCGGCGTCACTGCGTTCCGGCAGCGCGCAGTGGCCGTCGGTGCTGCGCGGGTGCGGGGGGCATGACGCCTTCCTGCGCACCTACCGGGGCCTGCAGACCGACCGTGAGGCGGCGCAGTTCCTCATCTCCGACGCGCGCTTCCCCCGCTCGCTCATGCACGGCCTCCTCGCGGCGTCGGACTGCCTGCGCCGGCTCACCACCGTCAACGGCCAGGCGGCGCGGCAGTCGGAGTTCCCCGCCCGCGCGCTCGGTCAGCTCCGCGCCCGGCTGGAGTACGCCGACGTCGGGGACCTGCTCGAGGACCTCGGCGCGGAGATGACGTGGGTGCAGGAGGTGGCGGCTCAGGTGACGGCGGCGGTCTCCAACAACTACTTCGCCGCCGAGGACCCCACCGCGTGGATCACCGAGGGGACGCGCTGACATGCGCCTGAGCATCGACCACCAGACCGGGTTCCGGTACAGCTCACCGGTGAAGTCCTCCTACAACGAGGCGCGGATGACCCCGGCGGCCAGCGAGCACCAGACGGTCTGGAGCAGCCGGGTCAGCATCGAGCCGGCCGCCTGGAGCTTCAGCTACACCGACTACTGGGGCACCCGCGTCACGACGTTCGAGCTGCACGAGCCCCACGAGCGGCTGACGGTGCACGCGCAGGCCGTCGTCGACACCCGCGGCGACGAGCTGGCGTGGGACACCGAGCGACGGGTCGCGCCCAGCGACCTCGGCTGGGCGGCCCTGCGCGACCGCGGCGTCATCGACCGGATGGCGGAGTACCTCACGGTGAACCGGAGGACGGCGCCGTCGGAGGAGCTGGCCGCGCTCGCCGCCGAGGTGACCGACCAGCCGCCCCGGCTGGCGGCGCTCGAGGTCTGCCGCATCCTCGAGAACCGGCTGCGGTACGAGAAGGGCTCGACCGAGGTCACCAGCGCGGCCACCGACGTGTGGGCGCTGGGCGCCGGCGTCTGCCAGGACTACAGCCACGTGGCCCTGGGCGCGCTCCGCTCGATCGGCGTGCCCGCCCGCTACGTCTCGGGCTACCTCCACCCCGGCCCCCGCGAACCCAACACCACCGTGACCGGGGAGAGCCACTCCTGGATCGAGTGGTGGTGCGGCACCTGGGTGCCCTACGACCCGACGATGGGGCGACGGCTCACCGACAGCTACGTCCGGGTCGGCCACGGCCGGGACTACGGCGACGTGGCCCCGCTGCGCGGCACCTACTCCGGCGGATCGTCGTCGATGTTCGTGACCGTGGCCATGACCGAGCTCGGCTGACGCCCTCCCGCGCGGGCCGTCCGCTCCTCGTCCCGGGGAAACCACTAGGCACCGGGCGCGGGCCAGGGCAGGATGACGCCATGAGCCCCGACGACAACAAGGCACCCGAGGACGACCTGAAGGCCAAGTTCCGCGAGGCCCTCGAGGCGAAGAAGGGCCGACGCGGGGAGGACCACCTCGACGCCGGCCAGCAGCCGGTGCACGCGCACGGCCCGGTCGAGGCCAAGCGGACGTTCCGCCGCAAGACCGGCTAGGTCCGGTCCGGCTGGGCACCGGACCAGCAACCCCTTCCGTCAGCGGAACTCGACGGTGCTGAGCGTCTGCTCGAACAGCAGCCGCTCCTCCTCGAACCTGCTCTTGCGGTCGCTGCGGGACCAGATCAGCAGGGTGCGATCGCCCATCTCGACGACAGCGATCCGCAGTCGGCGTTCGGGCCGCAGGCCGTAGCAGCGCCGCTGGGCCAGGCCCGCTTCGGGACAGCCGAGGGCGCCGGCCAACCGACGGGTCGCCGTCGCCGTGACCAGGGTGGCCGGCTGCCCGCCGACGGTGGTCAGGCTGCTGTCGCTGAAGCGGGCGCCGGCGTCACTCTGGTTCAGCAGGTAGGTCACGTAGTTCCGCGGCGGGAGGCTGGGCGTGCGGTCCCCGGGCGGGTACACCTCCACCGGGACCATGACCCGGATCGCCACCTCGGGCGTCTGCCAGGTGACGAGCTGAGCCTTCTCCACCGCCGGCTCCGGCGCCACCCAGGTCGGAGCGGACAGCTGGAACGGGATGACGAAGTTCCCGCTGACGTACAGGTCCGTCGACGCCTCCGGGTCCGGCGCACCGGCGGCCTGGTCGCGGCCCCGGTCGAGGCCGGGCAGCAGGGTCGCGGCGAGGATCCCGAGCAGGACGAGGGCGCTCAGCACCGCGGTGGCGGCGAGAATCCTGCGATCCCGGGCTCCCGGAGCCGGAGCAGGCCGGGCGGGTGGCCCGGCCGACGACGCAGCAGGCGGGAGGCTCCCGGTCGACGCGGCCGACCCGATGGGCCCCGGCCGGGCCACTGTCTCGTCGTGGTCACCCAGGTCCCCGAACCCGCTCATCGTCGGTACCCGCCCCCCGGAACCTCGGTCGTGAGCGCCCCCGCGCTGCCCATCTGCCGCTCACCTTACAAAGGACGGGCAACCACCTGCAGGGTGGTCGAAGGCGCACGACGACCGGTCAGCGGATCTCCATGGTGTCAAGGGTCGGCGCTGGCCAGCGGTGGGTGGCCGGCCGGTCAAGGTAGAAGTACGCCGTCGAGGCGATGTCGTCCCGCAGCGGCAGGTAGCGCTGTCCGTCCCGCCAGCCCAGAGCCTGGATGCTCACCCGCAACCGGGTGGCGAAGTGGATCGGGTCGGGGAGATGCCAGCGGTACATCCCGAAGCGCTGCTGGCTGGCGTAGAGCCCGTCGGGCCGGATCACCTGCGGCAGTCCCAGGTAGGGCGTGGAGAACGTCGTGTAGCCCTGGCCGGGGACGTCGAAGTTCCAGGCCCCGCCGAAGTAGTCCTCGGTGCCCGTCCCGCAGATGGTGGGGTGATCGGCGTCGTCGTCCAGGTAGAACTTCATCTCACCTTCGCCCCACCAGCCGCTGCTGTGCACGCCCCAGGCGAGGTAGGTGCCGACGTAGTGCCCTGCGCCCTGCACGCCGTCCAGCAGGACGTGCGGAGTCCGGTCGGCGAGCGGGTTGCTGCGATGCCACTGGGCGTGGAAGTAGCCGTCGGCGGAGTGCTCGCCACCGACCTCATAGGTGACCTGGTAGTAGACCCGCGCGGGGCGTTCCGAGGTGTTCTCCAGGGTCAGGCGCGCTCCGCTGCGGAAAGGCATCGGCCAGTAGGAGTTGAAGCCGCCGTTCGGGTTGGCCGCCACCATCTGCGAGCTGACCTGAGCGAAGACGCCCCACCCGCTGCAGAAGAAGTCACCGTAGGGCACCTCCACCGCCGGCTCCTCCGCGTCGTCCCAGTAGGCGCGCAGGACGAGCGAACGCCAGTGCTCCGGATGTACCGTGACCCAGACGTGCGTGATCACCCCTGGCCCGTCGATCGTGGCCAGGCTGAAGGTGGCACCAGCCTGCACGTCGACGCTCGGTGAGATCTTCCAACCGGGTCCGAGGTCGCGGGCGCACGCCGCGCCCGTACCCTCGGTCGCCCGCGCCCCGCCGCCCGCGCTGCCGTCGAAGTTCTCCGGGCTGATGGACCGGGTCCGGACCTCCCGCAGGCGGGCCACATCGAGATGGCCGGGATACGTCATGCCTACCTCCTCATAGGACGGGACCACAGCCAACCGGACTGTCCACCATCGCGCCGACCGGGGCCGGTCCTCGTGGTCGACAGGCTCGGCGGGCGGGGTCTGGCAGCCCGCGGCAGGGCTGCAGCCGTTCGACGTCAACCCGCCTCAGGAGGCGAGCTGGACGCGGATCCCGTCCTCCCCCGGCACGAACTCCACCTCCGACAGGTCGCCGACGACCGCGTCGGCGTGCAGGTCCTCCCGTGCGGTGGTGGTGACCACCGCGAGCGTCGAGCACCCGGCCGCGTGGGCGGACTCGAGGCCCTTCGGCGCGTCCTCGACGACCAGGCACCGGGTCGGGTCGACCCCCAACCGCCGAGCCGCCTCCAGGAACGGGTCCGGCGCAGGCTTGCCGTGGGCCACGTCGTCGGCGGTGACCAGCACCGACGGCGGCTGGAGCCCGGCGGCGGCGATCCGGGCCTTGGCCAGCGGGACCGTGCAGGAGGTGGCGATGGCGCTGTTCGCGTCCCGCAGCGCCGCGAGCGCCTCGGCCGCGCCGGGCAGCACGACGATGTCGTGCACGTCCTCCAGCTCCAGCGCGTCGATCCGCGCGATCGCCTCCACGTGGTGCTCCTCGGCCAGCAGGGCGCGGACGACCTGGGCGGACGGCATGCCGTGGTGGCGTCCGGTGCGGTCCGGGTCCAGCCCGAACTCCCGCATCCACGTCGACCAGGCCCGGATGACTGCGGGGGTGGAGTCGATCAACGTCCCGTCCATGTCGAACAGGACGGCCTCGAAGACCTTGTCGGACAGCGTGCCCAGACCCACCGGAACTCCTTCGCCTCGTGCGGCCGCGGATGCGCCCGGGTTCATCCTCGCCGACCCGGTCGCTGCGCGCCGTCCCGGTCCGCCGAAGCACTTGCTGAGTGAGTGCTCACTCAGTATGCTTCGCGGGTGCCCCGCGCCACTCCCCTACCGATCGACGCACGACGCGCCGCCCTGATCGCCGCCACTGAGCCCCTGCTGCAGCGCTACGGCCGCGACGTCTCGACCCGGCAGATCGCCGAGGCCGCCGGAGTGGCCGAGGGCACGATCTTCCGGGCCTTCCCCACCAAGGAGGCGCTGATCGACGCCTGCATGGCGGACGCCTTCGACGTCGGCCCGACCTGCGCCGACCTCGACGCGATCGACCCCGACCTCGACCTCGAGACGGCGGTGGCCGCAGCGGTCGAGCTGCTGCAGGACCGGCTCCGCCGGGTGATCGCCCTGTTCCACACGCTCCGGTTCTCGCCCCAGACCCAGGAGGACGTCAGCGACCTGCGCGCCCGCCAGGACCGGGACAACGCGGCGCTGGACGCCGCGGTGGCCGGGGTGCTGATCGTGTTCGAGGACCAGCTCAGCCGACCGGCGGAGGAGGCGGCGACGCTGGTGCGGACGGTCACCTTCGCCCTCACCCACCCCATGCTGGGCGGTCCCACCCCCAGCACCCCCGCGCAGATCGCCGACCTCGTGCTGCACGGCCTCCTCCGCCGCCCCGACCCCGCTTCCCCGACCCGACAGGCGGACGCCTCATGCTGATCGGTCTCCTGCGCCGCTACCTGCGGCCCTACCGGCGGGTGCTGGCCGGGGTGGTGGTCCTGCAGCTGGTCGGCACGATGGCCGCCCTCTACCTGCCCAGCCTCAACGCCTCGATCATCGACCGGGGTGTGGCCACCGGCGACACCGGCTTCATCTGGCGCACCGGCGGGGTCATGCTCGGTGTCAGCCTGCTGCAGATCGTCTGCGCGATCGCCGCCACCTACCTGGGGGCGCGGACCGCGATGGGCTTCGGCCGCGACCTCCGGGGCGCGATCTTCGACCGCGTCCTCAGCTTCTCCGCCCGCGAGCTCAACGGCTTCGGGGCGCCGTCGCTGATCACCCGCAACACCAACGACGTGCAGCAGGTGCAGATGCTGGTGATGCTCGCGGCGACGATGTTCGTCGCCGCCCCCATCACCATGGTGGGCGGCATCGGGATGGCCCTGCGGGAGGACGTCGGCCTGTCCTGGCTCGTCGTCGTCGCCGTCCCCGTGCTGGCCCTGTCGATCTGGCTGGTGATCCGCAAGATGGGACCCCTGTTCCGGGTCATGCAGACCCAGATCGACACCCTCAACCGGGTGCTGCGCGAGCAGATCACCGGCATCCGGGTGGTCCGGGCCTTCGTCCGCGAGCCCTACGAGACCGCCCGGTTCGCCCGCGCCAACGGCGACCTGACGGCGACCGCCACCTCGGTCGGTCGGCTGATGGCCTCGATCTTCCCGATCGTCATGTTCGTCCTCAACGTCTCCAGCGTGGCCGTGCTCTGGTTCGGCGCCTCCCGGGTGGCCAGCGGCCAGATGCAGATCGGGTCGCTGACCGCCTTCTTGAGCTACCTGATCCAGATCCTGATGTCGGTGATGATGGCGACCTTCCTGCTGATGATCGCCCCGCGGGCGATGGTCAGCGCCGAGCGGATCAGCGAGGTGCTGGACACCGACTCCTCGGTGGTCACCGCCGAGCGTCCCGTGACCCGGCTGCTGCGCACGTCGGAGGTCGCCTTCGCCGGTACCGCGTTCACCTACCCCGGAGCGGAGGCCCCGGTCCTGCGCGATGTCACCTTCACCGCACGACCCGGCGAGACCACGGCCATCATCGGCTCCACCGGAGCTGGGAAGTCCACGCTGGTCTCGCTGATCCCGCGGCTGATCGACGCCACCGACGGGTCGGTCACCGTCGACGGCGTCGAGGTCCGCACGCTCGACCCGGACCTGCTGTGGAGCCGGATCGGTCTGGTCCCGCAGAAGCCCTTCCTGTTCTCCGGCACGGTGGCCAGCAACCTCCGCTACGGCAAGCCCGACGCCGGGGACGACGAGCTGTGGCAGGCCCTGCGCGTGGCCCAGGCCGAGGACTTCGTGCGCGCCATGCCCGGCCAGCTGGAGGCGACGATCGCCCAGGGCGGCACCAACGTGTCCGGCGGCCAGCGGCAGCGGCTCTCCATCGCCCGAGCGCTGGTCAAGCGCCCGGAGGTCTACGTCTTCGACGACTCGTTCTCCGCCCTCGACGTGGCCACCGACGCCCGCCTCCGCGCCGCGCTGGCCCGGGAGACGGCCGGAGCCTGCGTGATCATCGTCGGCCAGCGTGTGGCCACGATCCGGGAGGCGGACCAGATCATCGTGCTGGAGCACGGCGAGGTGGTCGGTGCCGGTACCCATCCCGAGCTGCTGGAGACGTGCCCGACCTACGCCGAGATCGTCAGCTCCCAGCTGAGCGCCGAGGAGGTCGCGGCATGAGCGAGGACACCCGCACCGACACCGCCCCAGCGACTCCGGCGACGGTCGCCCGGGCTCCCGAGCGGCCCAGGTACGCGCCGACGACACGCGGCGGCGGGCCCCTGGCCGGACCGGCGCCGGTGGAGAAGTCGCTGCACTTCTGGCCCTCGCTCCGACGCCTGCTCGGCCACCTCGCCCCCGAGCGGCTGGTCCTGGGCGCCGCCGTGGCGCTAGCCGTCGTCGGCATCGTCCTCAACGTGTACGGCCCCCGCCTGCTGGGCTTCGCGACCGACGTGATCTTCACCGGAGTCGTCGGGCGCGACCTGCCCGCCGGGGCGAGCAAGGCCGAGGTCGTCGCCCAGCTCCGGGCGTCCGGTCAGGGCACCTACGCCGACCTCGTGGAGCGGCTGGCCGTCACACCCGGCCAGGGGATCGACTTCGGCCAGCTGAGCCGCTGGCTGCTGCTGGCGCTGGGGCTCTACCTCGCCTCGTCGCTCTTCCTGTGGCTGCAGGGCTACCTGCTGAACGGGGCCGTGCAGCGCTCGATCTTCACCCTGCGCAACGAGGTGGAGGCCAAGATCAACCGGCTGCCGCTCGGCTACTTCGACCGGCAGACCCGCGGGGAGCTGCTCAGCCGGGTGACCAACGACATCGACAACGTGGCGCAGGCCCTGCAGCAGACCCTCAGCCAGCTGCTCACCTCCCTGCTGACGGTCATCGGCGTCGTCGTCATGATGTTCGTGGTCTCGCCGACCCTGGCGCTGATCGCCCTGGTGACGATCCCGATCTCGGTGGCCATCACCGGCCTGATCGGCAAGCGGTCGCAGAAGCTGTTCACCGAGCAGTGGAAGGCGACTGGCGAGCTGAACGGGCACATCGAGGAGGCCTTCACCGGGCACTCCCTGGTCAAGGTCTTCGGCCGGCAGTCCGAGGTCGCGGCCGTCTTCGCCGAACGCAACGACCGTCTGTTCCGCGCCAGCTTCGGCGCCCAGTTCGTGAGCGGCATCATCATGCCGGCGATGATGTTCGTCGGGAACCTCAACTACGTGGCGATCGCCGTCGTCGGCGGCCTGCGGGTGGCGACCGGGACCATGAACCTCGGCGACGTGCAGGCCTTCATCCAGTACACCCGGATGTTCACCCAGCCGCTCACCCAGGTGGCCTCGATGGCCAACCTGCTGCAGTCGGGCATCGCCTCCGCCGAGCGGGTCTTCGAGGTGCTCGACGCGGAGGAGCAGTCCCCGGAGCCGGCCCTCTCGGCACGGGCCACCCTGCCCACCCACGGCCGGGTGGAGTTCGAGCACATCGCCTTCTCCTACGAGAAGGACCGTCCCCTGATCACCGACCTGTCGTTGGTTGCCGAGCCGGGCAGCACCGTCGCCATCGTCGGGCCGACCGGCGCCGGCAAGACGACCCTGGTCAACCTGATCCTGCGCTTCTACGAGCTCGACGGCGGCCGGATCACCGTCGACGGGGTCGACGTGGCCACCATCTCCCGGGCCGAGCTCCGCTCGAAGGTCGGCATGGTCCTGCAGGACACCTGGCTGTTCCACGGCACCATCCGGGCCAACATCGCCTACGGCCGGCCCGACGCGACCGAGGCGGAGATCCTGGCCGCCGCCCGGGCCACCTACGTCGACCGCTTCGTGCACGCCCTGCCCGAGGGCTACGACACGGTGATCGACGAGGAGGGCAGCAACGTCAGCGCGGGTGAGAAGCAGCTGATCACCATCGCCCGCGCCTTTCTGGCCGACCCGGCGCTGCTGATCCTCGACGAGGCCACCAGCTCGGTGGACACCCGCACCGAGGTGCTGGTGCAGCACGCGATGGCCGCCCTGCGCACGGACCGGACCAGCTTCGTCATCGCCCACCGGCTCTCCACCATCCGCGACGCCGACCTCATCCTGGTCATGCAGGAGGGCCAGATCGTGGAGCAGGGCAACCACGCCGAGCTGCTGGCGGCGGACGGCGCCTACGCGGACCTCTACCGATCCCAGTTCGCCGCCGCGATCGACGAGGACGAGACCGGCGCCCCTCAGAACCTCACACCCGCCGGCTCTCTCACGCCGTCGCGAGCCTGAGGGGCCGGCTCCGACCGAATCTGGTGTGGGTTTCTGAGGGCGGTCAGCACTGCTCCCCCAGCGCCGCCCGGACCGCAGCGACGAACCCGGCCGGATCGGTGTCCAGCATGCGCCAGGTGAAACGCAGGACCGTCCAGCCGTCGAGGACCAGGGCGTTCTGGCGGTGCCGGTCGTTCTCGAAGACGTCTCGGTCGTCCTCGTGCAACCGGCCGTCGATCTCGACCACCAGCCGATTCCTGGGGAAGGCGATGTCTAGGAAATACTGGTGGCCCTCGAGCCGCACCGGGTAGTTGGACAACCACCCGGTGATGCCGGCCGCGCGCAGCAGCCGGTGCGCACGCCGCTCTGCGGCCGACCAGGGCGCGTCGCGGGAGTCCAACAGGAGCGCCCGGCGGCCTCCGTTGCCCGGACGACCAGTCGTCAGCTCGAGCGCTCGCCACAGGTCGGACAGGGTGGCGGTCCGCGTCCGCAGGACCTGATCGACCCCGTCCGCACCGACGCTCTCACACAGGTCGAGCGCGGTCAGGGCGGGAACCGTGAGGCGCAGGCCGCCGCGTTCCGCGACGAGCTCGGCCGGCACCCGTGAGCGACGGAACGCGAAGCCCGGCCGCAGCGCATGCTGGCGCCGCGTCGCGCACTCGACGACGTCGTCACGGAGCGCGGGCCAGAAGGAGAGCCGGGCCGCACTCGCTCCCGTGAGCACCGCGTCGGGGTCGACACTGCTCAAGGCGCGCACCCGCACCTCGAAGTCACCGGCGCGAGCGGGGACGGCGTAGACGCCGGGCAGCACCGGGGCCAGCTGGCCCTGGCGCAACCGCCAGGCGACCGCGCTCGCGAGCGTGGGGTGCTCGCGCCTGACCAGCACGCCCTCGTTGTCCAGGATCCGGTTGATCTCGTCGGTGGAAGCTCTCATACCCAGGAGGGCCCGCGCAGGGCCACCGATGTGAACGGCGGGTGGTCACTATTTCTGCGTGCCAGGATGTGAGGCATGCGCCCACCCGTGCCGCCGTTCACCGCCGAGACCGCCGCCCAGAAGGTGCAGGCGGCCGAGGACGCCTGGAACACCCGCGACCCGCAGAAGGTCGCCGCTGCCTACACCCCGGACACCCGCTGGCGGAACCGTTCGGAGTTCCTCACCGGCCGGGCCGAGGTCGAGGCGTTCCTGACCCGCAAGTGGGAGACCGAGCAGGACTACGCGCTCCGCAAGTCCCTGTGGGCGTTCACCGACAACCGGATCGCGGTCCGCTTCCAGTACGAGTGGCGCGACGCCTCCGGCCAGTGGTGGCGCAGCCACGGCAACGAGAACTGGGAGTTCGACGAGGAGGGCTACATGCGACGCCGTGAGGCGAGCATCAACGACGTGGCCATCGCGGAGGGCGAGCGCCGGATCTTCGGCTCCCGGCCGGAGTCCGAGCGCGGCGCCGAGCTGCCGCTGCGCTGAGCGGCACCCTCAGTACAGGTCGGGCCGGCGGTCGGTGAACGCGTGGTTGTGGGGGCCGACGTCCTTGGCCAGCGCCCGGCTGAGGTCGACCTCGGCGAACAGGGTGGTCTCCTCCCCTTGCGCCGGGCCGGCCACCGGATAGCCCTCGACGTCGCAGATGACGCTGCCGCCGATCCACTCCACGCCCCGCTCGGTGCCCACCCGGTCGGTCACCACGACGAAGACGCGGTTGACCGCGGCCGCCGCCTGCGCCTTGACCACCTCGGGCGCCCGCTCACCCGGCGGTGGGGAGTTCGTGGGCCAGTTCGACGGCGCCACGACGATCTGCGCCCCGCGGAGCGCGACGTCCCGGACCATCTCCGGGAACTCGAGGTCGTAGCAGATCATCGCCGCCACCCGGCCGACGCTGGTGTCCACCACCGGGGCCAGGGCGTGCCCGAGGGCGAAAACGGCCTTCTCGGTCCCCCACAGGTGCGTCTTGCGGTAGACCGCCAGCAGCTGTCCGCGGTCGAGCACGGCCAGGCTGTTGTAGGGACGGTCGCCGTCGGCACGCTCGCAGAAGCCGGCCACCAGGACGATGCCGTGCCGCGCCGACAACTCGGCCAGCAGCGTCACCGTCGGGCCGTCGACGGGCTCGGAGCACGCCCACGCCTCGGTCAGGTCGGCGAAGACGTAGCCGGAGGTGACCAGCTCGGGCAGCACGACCAGCCGCGCGCCGCGGTCTACGGCGTCCTCGACGGCGGCGACCACCCGTCGCCGGTTGCCCTCGGGGTCCTCGATGTCGATCCGCAGCTGGCAGGCCGCGACGGTGGTGGTGAGGTCAGGAGCAGGCACGGTCATGGACGGTACAGGTCGGTCCGCCGGTCACCGAAGACGTGGTTGCGGGTGCTGATCTGCTTGTCCAGCGCGGCCTCGACGTCAACGTCAGCGACCAGCACGGTGGTGGCGCCGAACTCGGGGCCCGCCGCCCGGAAGCCGTCCACCTCGCAGATCACGCTGCCGCCCACCCAACGGACCCCGCGCTCAGGTCCGACGCGGTCCGCCACCACCACGACGAGGTGGTAGGTGGAGGCCATCGCCATGGCCTTGCCCACCTCGGGCGGCCGGGTGTTCGGGCTGTCGGAGTCGGGCCAGTTGGCCGGCGAGGCCACCACCTGCGCGCCCCGGCGGGCGACGTCGAGCACGACCTCGGGGAAGGCGAGGTCGTAGCAGATCAGCGGCGCCACCGCCCCGACCCGTGTGGGGACCACCGGCGGCAGGACGTCGCCCGGGGTGAAGTGCAGTTTCTCCTTGTCCCACAGGTGCGTCTTGCGGTACACCGCCGCCAGCTCGCCGCCGTCAACGACGACCGCGCTGTTGTAGGGCTTGTCCAGGCCCGAGACCTCGCAGAACCCGGCGACCACGACCACCCCGTGCTGCCGCGAAACGGCCCGGAAGAACTCGACCGACGGCCCGGTCACTGGTTCGGCGCGCGCGGAGACCTCGGCGACGTCGCGCCAGATGGAGCCGCACAGCGTCAGCTCCGGCAGCACCACCAGCCGGGCGCCCCGGGCCGCCGCCTCCGCGATCGCGTCGGCGACGATCCGGCGGGTCTTCTCCGGGTCGTCGATGTCGACGGGCACCTGGCAGGCGGCGACGACGGCCACGCCTCAGTCGTCCTCGGTGGCGGTCACCATGACCGCGACGGGGGCGAGGTAGCCGTTCGGGTCGAGCATCCAGCCTGCGTCGAAGGCGGCCTCTACGACCTCGGGCGCCCACTCCAGCCGGACCCGGCCGTCGCCGGCGTTGACTACGAGCAGCTCACCGGTCCCCTCGGTCGCCGCACCCCCTCCGTTCTCAGGGGTCCCGGCCTCCAGCAGCTCGAAGCGCCGCCAGCTGCCCGGCAGCACCGAGAGCATGTCCTGCGGCTCGAGCACGACCGTCTCCTCGTCGGCGCCGCCGTTCAGCGTGACCTGCCAGCGCCCGGACTTGACCAGCAGCGTCGAGGTCGCGTCGTGCCGGTGGCGGAGCAGCCCCTCCCCGGGCGTCGCCCGCAGCCACGCCACGTTGAAGCTGTGCGGCTCGTGCAGCCGGGGCACCTGCCGGCGGTCCTCGCTCATCCCGTAGCCGATGACCAGCGCCAGCTCGGCGCCTCCACCGGGCAAGGCGTGGCCGAGCGTCGCGCGGGCGCTGTAACGCCGGTCGCCGGCCTGGGTGACCCGCTTGCGCATCTCCTCGACGCTGTAGGTGGTGAGCGCGTCGATGTGCTCCTGCTTCATGGGCTTGATCAGCGGGACGTCGGTGGGCAGCTCGTCACCGGCCACGGTGTCGATCAGCCGGTTGTCCGCGGTCAGGTGGAGGCCGTAGGACTCGGCCTCCTTGAGCACCGACGGCCCCCAGATGATGCCGCCGGTGACGTCCTGGCCGAGGATCGTCAGCAGCAGGCCCTCGTCGGGGCCCTCGTTGGTGAAGCCGCGGAAGATCCAGCTGGGCACCGAGATGATGTCGCCGTCGGTGCTGACGTACTCCCCCTGCTTCCCGTCGACGCCCCAGCGGATGCGGAAGGTGCCGCCGAAGTTGATGAACACCTCGGCCGTGAAGTGCAGGTGCAGGTTGTTGTTGACGCCGTTGGGCATCCCCGCGGCGCCGACGTTGTAGCCGTGCGGCTCGCTGAGGTTGATGAACTGCTTGGCGTTCTGGGAGACGCCGGGGCCGATGAAGGCGTAGTTGGACTTGCGGTCCGAGCCCGGCGTCCGGCAGTCGATGAAGGCGGCCCTCTCAGCCACCCAGTCGGAGCGCCGGATCGTGCGTCGGGTCACCTCGGTGGAGGGGACGACCACGTCGGTCATGGCAGGGTCCTTTCGGCGGGAGCGGAGGCGACGGGGCGGCGCAGCGGGCCGCCGCGGCGTCAGTAGATGTTGGTGCTGTCGTAGGGGGTGTCGCCGCGGCGGACGGCGATCTGGGTGCGGACCGAGATCTCGTCGTAGAGGCGTACCTCGCGGACGATCCGGCCGTCCTGCACGAGGAACTGCGAGATCCCGAGGATCTCCACCGGCGTCCCGGTGAGCGGACCGAAGTCGGCGACGCCGTTGTAGTCGCCCTTGAAGACCCAGGTGACGGCGACGCGCAGCCCCGCGTAGCGCTCGGCGTGGTGGGTGGCCACGTCGCGGACCTCGAAGTGCCCCGTCGGGAAGGGGCGGAGCATCCGCAGCAGCGCCCGCCGGTAGTTCTCGGGACGGATGGAGGTCCGGTAGCCCACGGTGTGCAGGGTCAGGTCGCGGACGAAGTACTCCTCGACGGCCTTGAGGTCGCGGCCGTTCCACACCCGCTCGATCATCTCGAGCACGTGGGAGGTCTCGGACCGGAAGTCGTCGGGGCGGGGACCGGAGTCCCCGACGCTCAGCACGTCGGCCGGCGGCGCCTCGGTCATGCTGCCCGAGAAGCCGAGGTAGCCCTTCTCGCGGGCGACGGCGTCGGGGTCCTGGCCCAGCTGGAGGGCGATGGCCAGGGAGTCCCGGACCACCCACTCCTCCACCATCCGGCCACGCCGGTAGAGGCAGTTGGCGATCGTCCGGTGGACGAAGCCGTTGGCCGGGTCGGCGGAGAACACCAGGTGGGAGCTGAGGAAGGCGTTGTCCCCACGGGCCTCCCACACGACGTCCTCGGCCTGCCCGACCCGGTCAGGGGTGGCGGCGATCCGCATCAGCGTGCCGGCCACCACCTCCTCGACCCCGACGGAGGTCCCGTACGCGCCGTGCACGATCGATTCCGGCTCGTAGTTCTCGCGGATGTGGCCGATCGAGCGGTTGACCCAGATGAGGTCGGTCACCTCCCGGATGAAGTCGTCCGGGTCGGCGTAGGGCTGGTACGCCACGGGGTCCAACGGCATGCGTCCTCCTGGGCTGGGGCCTGACGGCGATCAGTGTATGCGTATGCACAGCCGGACCTCAAGGGGAGGTGGTCAGGGGGCGGCGGCCAGGGTCGCCCGCTCGACGAGCCGGCTGGGGAACCGCTCGTGGCGGAACGGGACGTCGGGCTGCTCGATCCGGTCGACCAGGAGGCCGGCCGCCCGGCGGGCCATGGCGTCGAGGTCGAAGGCGACGGTGGTGAGCTGCAGCAGCGGCCAGCGCGCGGCCGGCAGGTCGTCGAAGCCCACGATCGAGACGTCCGCGGGCACCCGCAGGTCCAGTTCGCGGGCGGCGTTGAGCGCGCCGTAGGCCACGACGTCGTTGCCGCAGACGAGGACGCTGGGTCGGTCGGCCCGGTCCAGCAGGTGCTGGGCACCGGCGTACCCGGTGGCGAAGTCGAAGGGGCCGCGGTAGCTCAGGCCGCCACCGATGCTCACCCCACCGGCCGCCAGGGCCTCGCGCAGCGCCGACTCCCGCTGCTCGGCCGTGCTGGTGTTCCGCGGACCGAAGATCGCGCCGACCCGTCGATGGCCCAGGGCCAGGATGCGCGCAGCGAGCTGGCTGAGGCCGCCCTCCGGGTCGACCTCGGCGGAGTCGGCCTCCACGGACTCGGCGGTGCGGTTGAAGTAGACGAAGGGGACCCGGCGGTCGCGCAATCGGACCGGAAGCACCGAGTCGACGGTCGTCGTGGCCAGCAGGACGCCGTCGAGGCCGTTGGCCAGCAGCCGCTCCGCCACCCGGCCGGTGTCGGAGGACTCGGTCTGGAGCACCAGCTGGTAGTCCAGCGCCTCGAGCTCGCGGTGGATGGGGGCGATCACATGGGGGTAGAACTGGTTCTCCAGGTCGGTCAGCAACAGCCCGATCCGACGGGTCCGCCCGCTGGAGAGGGCCCGGCCGGTCTCGCTCGGCACGTAGCCGAGCACGTCGGCAGCCTCCCGCACCCGGCGCTTGGTCTCCTCGGAGACCTTGGGGCTGTCGCGCAGGGCCCGCGACACCGTCGGCTGGCTGACTCCGGCGAGGCGCGCGACGTCGTGGCTGGTCACCACCATGACAGGCTCCCCTTCCGGCGGGCTGGAGGGCAGCATAGCGTCGCGACGCCCGCCCTTGACCGTCGCCGCCGCTTCCGGCTTTACTGGCAGCATACGTATGTAGACGCTGCTTCTGGCAGCGCCCCCGTCACCCGAGGAGCCACGCGTGCCGACCCACCTGAAGACCGCCCGGACGAAGTCGTTCGCCGACAGCAGCCAGGACGACGTCCGCGAGCGCGTGCAGGGGATCATCGCCGACATCCGCGACCGGGGTGACGTCGCGGTGCAGGAGTACGCGGAGCGGTTCGACCACTGGACCGGGGAGTTCCGTCTGTCCCCCGAGCGGGTCCAGGAGATCATCGCCACCCTGCCGCAGCAGGTCATCGACGACATCGTGTTCGTGCAGTCCCAGGTGCGTCACTTCGCCGAGGTGCAGCGCGCGTCGATGACCGACGTCGAGGTGGAGACGCTGCCCGGTGTGTTCCTCGGGCACCGCCACGTCCCGGTCCAGGCGGCCGGCGCCTACATCCCCGGCGGCAAGTACCCGCTGACCGCGTCGGCGCACATGACCATCGTCACCGCCAAGGTGGCGGGCGTGCCGCGCGTCGTCGCGTGCACCCCGCCGATCCGCGGCGAGATCCCGGCCGCCACGGTGGCCGCGATGCACCTCGCCGGCGCCGACGAGATCTGGATCCTGGGCGGGGTCCAGGCGGTGGCGGCGATGGCGGTGGGCACTGCGTCCATGGCCCGGGTGGACCTGATCGCCGGTCCCGGCAACGCCTACGTCGCCGAGGCGAAGCGCCAGCTGTTCGGCGAGGTCGGCATCGACCTGTTTGCCGGGCCGACGGAGATCCTCGTCGTCGCCGACGAGGAGGCCGACCCGTTCCTCGTGGCGGTCGACCTGCTCTCCCAGGCCGAGCACGGCCCGGAGTCACCCGCGGTGCTGGTGACCAGCAGCGAGCGGGTGGCCCGCGAGGCCATGGCCCACATCGAGCGGATCCTGCCCGGCATGCCCACCGCGGACTACGCCGGCCCCGCCTGGCGTGACTTCGGGCAGGTCATCGTCACCGACGACCTCGACGAGGCCTACGCCGTCGCCGACTCCTTCGCCTCCGAGCACGTGCAGATCTTCACCACCGAACCGCGGGCGGCGCTGGACAAGATGGTCCACTACGGCGCCCTGTTCCTCGGTGAGAACACCTGCGTCTCCTACGGCGACAAGGTGATCGGCACCAACCACGTGCTGCCGACGCTCGGCGCGGCCCGGTACACCGGCGGCCTGTGGGTGGGCAAGTACCTGCGCACGGCCACCTACCAGGAGATCCGGGACACCACCTCCAGCGGCGAGCTGGGACGGGTCTGCGGCCGCGCCTCCCGCGTCGAGCTCTTCGAGGGCCACGCCCGCTCCGGCGACGCCCGCGCAGCCCGCCACCTCGGCGACCGGTTCGACTGGATCGACGCCGCGCTCGCCTCCGAGCCCGCGGGCACGGTGTGAGGAGATCAGCGTGACAGCGCTGGCCGGGCGGACGGCCCTGGTCACCGGGGGCGGGAACGGCCTGGGGGCCGCCATCGCCCGTGCCCTGCATGCCCAGGGCGCCGCCGTCGTGCTGGCCGGGCGGCGACCGGAACCCTTGCGGGAGGTCTGCGCCCAGCTGGGGGAGCGGGCGTCGTGGCAGGCCTGCGACGTCGCGGACCCGGCCTCCGTGGCCGCCCTGGCGCAGGGGCTGGCCGGGGTCGAGGTCGACGTCGTCGTCAACAACGCCGGCGTCGCCGGCCCCGTCGCGCCGCTCATCGAGATCGCCGTCGAGGAGTGGGACGAGGTCTTCGACGTCAACGTCCGCGGTGTCTTCCTGGTCTGCCGGGCGTTCCTGCCGGGCATGGTCGCGCGCGGCCGGGGAGACGTCATCAACGTCGCCTCCGTCTCGGGCAAGCGCCCGCTGGTCCGCCGCACCCCGTACGCAGCCTCCAAGATGGCGGTCATCGGGCTGACCTCGACGCTGGCCTTCGAGGTCGGGCCGGCCGGCGTCAACGTCAACACCCTCTCCCCCGGTCCCGTGGCGGGGCCGCGGATGGAACGCAACTTCCGGCTGGAGGCCCAGCGGACCGGCGTCACGGAGGCTGCGGCCGAGGACGCCTTCGTCTCCCGGTCCGCGCTCGGTCGCATGGTGACCGAGGACGAGGTCGGCGCTGCCGTGGTCGCGATGCTGGCGATGCCCGGGCTGTGTGGAGCCGACGTTGACCTGTCTGCTGGGATGGTCGCGTGAGCACCCCCTCCCTCAAGGCCCGGCTGGCGGCCGGGGACCAGCTGCTGGGCGCCCTGCTGAGGCTGGGCTCCGAGGAGCTCGTCGAGATGGTCGCCGTGAGCGGCTTCGACTTCGTGCTGCTCGACACCGAGCACGGCCCCGCCGACGTGGGTGAGCTCCGGCGGCACCTCGTGCTGGCCGAGACGCACGGCGTCCCGGTGCTGGTCCGGGTTGGTGGGCACGAGCCCGCCCTGGTGCTCCGCGTCCTGGACGCGGGCGCCCAGGGCGTGGTCGCCCCCCACGTCGACACCGCTGAGCAGGCGGCCGCGCTGGTGGCCTCGGCTCAGTACCCACCCGTCGGGCAACGGGGCTTCGCCACCTACGGCAGGGCCGGCCGCTTCGGCCTGGTGAGCGCGGACCAGCACGCCCGCGCCGCCGCGGAGCGCACGCTGGTCTTCGGCATGATCGAGTCCCCCGCCGGCGTCGCCGCCGCCGAAGCCATCGCCCGCACCCCGGGTCTGGACGGGATCATGGTGGGCACCGCCGACCTGCGCGCCTCGAGCACCGCCGACGACCCCGACCCGGTCGACGCGCTCGCGCAGGTTCACCGCACCCTCGCCGCCACGGGCAGCCACCGGATGGACATCGTCAACGGCCGCGCGGCGGCGAGCGCAGCCTTCGCCGACGGCGCCCAGCTGGTGGTCTACAACCTCACCGCCACGGTGATGACCCACCTGGCGGACCTGCGCGGGGCCATTCCGTCGACTGTGCGCTAAGGGTTGTCGAACGCTCGCGCCGACCGCGCTGAGCGCACAGCAGGCCCGAAGAGCGCCGTCCAGTCCGGACCGAACACCGGGTCGGGCCCGTCGTAGCCGGCGGCGCGGAGTACCGAGAGGACCCGGCTGACCACCGACCGGGGTCGCCTCATCCGTTCGGCGGTGATCCGCACCATCCGCCACCCGGTGGCGTCGAGCTGCTCCTGACGCTCAATGTCCCGGTTCCACTGCTGCACGTCTCGCCGGTGCTGGTCGCCCTCGTACTCGAGGAGGACGCGCAGCTGCCGGTACACCAGGTCAGCGCGGCCCACCACCTCCTGGTCGTCCCCGACGACGAGGTTGCAGGCAGGCTCGGGCAACCCTGCCAGGACCAGGCAGAGCCGGAGCTCGGTCTCTCGCGGTGAGTCCACCCGCTCGCGGACCAGTGCCGCAGCCCGGCGCGTGAGGACGGCGCCACGTCCGCGGTGCCGACCGGCCGCCTCGACCAGCACGTGCGGCGTCAGCAGACCTCGTCGGACGAGGTGATCACCGGCTGCGACGAGCTCGACGAGGTCCAGGGCCGGAGCGGCAGCGACGAACGCGTCCTCCGGGTTGACCAGCCGGCTCACGCTCCGCGGCAGCACCGCGACCCGCGTGACGCGCAGGCCCGGTCGCCGGACCGGGTGCCGGTGTGTGGTGACCAGGTGCACGGGATGGATCGGCCCCACCGCTGCACCTCGAAGCCGGAGCGCGGTCACCCCGGTGACCAGCGCGTCTGCCGGCGCCACGAGCAGAGCGGCGCGAACCAGGTCCGGCAGGGTCAGCACACCAGCGCCCGAACGGTAGGCACCACGGAACAGCCGCTCCACCGCAGGACCCCGGAGCCTGCCCGGTCCGACCCCGGCCACCCGCGCGGTTGCCGTGGTGAAGGGCAGCTGTGGGAGGGGTTCGGGGAGCGGACGCACCACCACACCATCGGCCGGTCAGACCCTGGCAACGCCGGTCGCGCGTCAATCTGTGGATGACCCCGGGCGACTGTGCGCCTCGGGTTGTTTCCGTTACCGCTCAGCGACCCTCAGCGCACAGTCGGCGCTGCCGGCACCTCCGCCGTCAGCCAGCGGCGCAGGTGCGCGCTCACCACGGCGGGCTGCTCCAGCGGTGAGAGGTGCCCGCAGTTCTCGACGACGTCCAGGGTCACCCGGGGGATCAGGGACGCGATCTCCGCGTGCCGGTCGAGCCCGCAGAGCCGGTCGTCGCGGGCCGCGAGCACCAGTGCCGGGCAACGCAGGAGGACAAGGCCGGGCCGCTCGTCGACCCGGGTGAGCTGCAGCTGCAGCTGCCGGTCGTAGCCCTCCTCGCCGAGCTCGTCGGCCATGCCGAGCGTGGTCGCGACGACGTCGGCCCGCCGCTCAAGGGTCGCCCGGCTCAGCAGCAGCGGCAGCAGGCCCTCCTGCAGGGCCCGGGCCGAGCCGGCGGCCAGCTGCGTCCGCTGCTCCGCCCACCCCGCCCGTTGGGCCGGCGTCGGCCCGCAGGGGTTGGTGGACAGCAGGGCCAGCCGGGTCACCCGCTCCGGTGCGCGCCTGACCAGCGCCATGGCCACGATCGCGCCCAGCGACAGCCCGGCCAGCGCGAACCGCTCGGGCAGCAGGTCGAGCAACCGGTCCACCTCGGCGTCCAGGGCTGGCCGTTCGAGGACCGGGGTGAGCGGCGCGTCGGGCAGGTCGAGCCCTGACCAGAGCGCCCCCGTGCAGCCCATTCCCGGCAGCAGCACGAGCGGCTCCGCGACGGCGCTCATCCCTTCACGGCGCCGGATGCGAGTCCGGCCACCAGGTACTTCTGGGCGATGAAGGCGATCCCGACCACCGGCAGCGTCAGCAGCACCGTGGCGGCCGAGGCCTGCTGCAGCAGCGGCAGGTTCTGCCCGAGCTGGGTGGCGATGAAGACCGGCACCGTCTTGGACGACGTGTCGGTGAGCACCGCCGCGGTCAGGTACTCCTGGAAGGCGAAGAGGAACACGAAGATCCCGGCGGTGAGGATGCCCGGCCCCATCAGCGGCACCATGATCCGGGTCAGCACGCCGACGCGGGTGCAGCCGTCGACCATCGCCGCCTCGTCGAGCTCGCGCGGGATCTCGGCGAAGAAGTTGCGCAGCAGCCAGATGGTGAACGGCTGGTTGATCACGATCAGCGCCGCCGCCATGGCGTAGGTGGTGTCGTAGATCCCGAGGCTGCGCGCGATGTCGTACATGGGCAGGACGACGGCGAAGCGGGGCAGGGCCCGGAAGACCAGGGCGAGGATCAGCAGGACGACCGAGGCGATCCCGCCGTAGCGCGAGAGCGCGTAGGCGCACGGGATGCCGACGAGCAGCGCGACCACCGTGCTGATCACCGCCACCACGATCGTGTTGATCAGGTAGAGGTAGAAGTCGGTGGTCTGCCAGAGGTCGACGTAGGGCGTGAAGGTGGGGGTGTAGCGGAACACCGGCGGGTTGGCGAAGGCCACATCGGTGGGCTTCGTGCTCGCCAGCGCCGCCCAGACGAACGGGAACACCATCAGCAGGCACGTGACCGCCAGCAGGATCGCGGCGAACACCCCCGCACGGGAGCGACCCGGCCGGGGTCGGCGCCGGGTGACGTCGCCGGCCGCCTGCACGGGGGTCCGCGGCGAGCGGGCGTCGGTGTCCGTGGCCTCGACGGTCATGGGCGGAGCCTCTCGGGAGTGAGGAGCGGTTCCGGGCGACGCGCCCATCCGGCCTGGAGCGGAACTCCGTCGCCCGGGACCGGGACGAACGAGCGAGATCGGGCGCAGCTCAGGACCCGGGAGCGCGGAGCGCGACCATCGAGCGTGGTCATGGGCGGAGCCTCTCGGGAGTGAGGAGCGGTTCCGGGCGACGCGCCGACCCGGGACCAAGATGCACCCTCATGCCCTGGCCTCCTTGACCACGCTGCGGATGGAGGGGAGGAGCAGGACCAGGATCAGGAGGATGGTGAGGACGCTGATCGCGCTGCCCAGGCCCAGGTTCCGCGTGGCCTCGGCGAAGGCGACGCGGTAGATGTAGACCATCAGCGACTCGTTGCCGTTGGTCAGCGACTGCGGCGCCAGCGGTATCAGCGAGTCGAAGACCCGCACCACGTCCATCGTCATGATCAGCACCACGAAACCCAGCACCCCGCGGATGCTCGGGACGATGACGAACAGATGGCGCTGCAGGGGCGACGCCCCGTCGATCTGCGCCGCCTCCAGCATCTCGGCCGAGACCCCCTGCAGCCCGGCCAGGATCAGCAACATGGCGAAGGGCAGCATGAACCACACCACGTTGAGCGTGATGATGAGCCGGTTGGGCCAGGTCGAGGTGAACCAGAGCGGCTCGCCGAAGGCCCCGCCGGTGACGGCGTTCAGCAGGTAGTCCACGATCCCGCCGAAGTTGGAGTCGAAGAGCCACGAGAAGGCGACCGCTCCGACGATGTGGGGCGAGACGTAGGAGATGAGCAGGACCCCGAGCACCAGGGGACGGGCCCTGCCCAGACCGTTGACCAACGTGGCCAGGACGTAGCCCAGGACGAGGCAGACGACGGAGACGACCGCGGTGAGGCTGACGGTGAACAGCACCGCCCGCCCCAGCCGCGGATCGGCCAGCGCCGCGGTGTAGTTCGCCGCCCCGATGAAGGTGCCCGCCTCGCCGTAGTTGACCCGCTCGAAGCTCCAGCGCACCGTGCGGTAGAGCGGCACCAGCATGAAGCCGAACATCACCACCACGCTGGGGGCCACCAGGGCCCAGAACTGCCGTCGGCTCATGGCCTGACTCCCCCTCCGGGTGCGGCGGCCGTCACTGCTCGGCGGCCAGGGCCTTCTCGGCCGCGGCCTGCATCTGCCGCTGCGCCTCGGGGATGTCGATCTTGCCCGCCATGTAGTTGGCCAGCACCGGTCGGATGGCGTTGCTGACCGCCGGCACGTAGGGCTGGATCTCCTTGGTCGGCCCCTTGGCCAGGGACTCCTTGGCCGCCTCCGCGTACGGGGAGGAGCTCTGGTCGACCGTCGTACGGGCGGGGAATGCCGCCGGGACCGACGCCTGCGAGGCCTCCTTGCTCACCGACGCGGCGATGATCTGGAAGAGCAGGTCCTTGTCCACCTTGGTGTTGAACGGGATCGACCAGCCGTCGGTCGAGACTGTGCTGTAGGCCTTGCCGCCCTCGAAGACCGCGGGCGGGGCGGCGAAGGCGAACTTGTCGTAGAGCTTGGTGTTCTTCTGGTTCACCAGGTCACTCATCCGACCCGAGAACATCACCGCGACCGCGGCCTTGCCGTTGTAGAGCTGCTGCTGGACCTTCGGCTGGTCGAAGGTGGTGACCTGGGGGTCCATGTAGGGGAGAAGCGATTTCAGCTGCTCCAGCGCCTTGGCCGTCGGCTCCTGGTTGAAGTTCGGCTCCTTGGTCTCCGGGTTGACGAAGAAGGCACTGTCCTGGGAGCCCAGCGTGGCGGCGAAGGCGGTGTCCAGGTCGGCGGTGCTGAGCAGCGGCAGCGCGATCGGGTACTCCATGCCCTCGGCGTCCTGCAGCTTCTTGGCGCTGGTCCGCAGCTCCTCGAAGGTGGTCGGCGGGGTCAGGCTGTTCTTCTCGAACAGGTCCTTGCGGTAGACCATCGTCAGCAGCTGGGACTGCATCGGCAGCCCGTAGAGCTTCCCGTCGTAGGTCATCGACTTCAGGGTGTTCGGGTCCAGCTCGTTGAGCGTGTACTTCTCCTCGTACTTCGCGTACAGCTCGTCCAGGGGCTGCAGCTTGCCCCGCGAGGCGAGATCCGGGATGGCGTAGGTGTAGGTCTCGATGACGTCGTAGGTCCCGGTGTCCCCGGACAGGGTGGCCGTGGTCTTGTCGAGCTGGCCCGCGAAGTCGATGGGGTCGTGCTTCACCGTGACGTTGTCGTGGGTGCAGCTGGAGACCATCGTGTTCGAGAACGGGTCGACGGCCGAGGAGTTGTAGGCGAGGACGTTGATCGTCGTCGGCTCGGCCGGGTTCTCGAAGTCGCAGGCCACCTTGGTGGCGGTCTCGGCGCCGGTGCGGGAGCCGGCCCCACAGGCTGACAGGCCGACCAACGAGGCGGAGAGCAGGCCGACGGCCAGTGCTCGGGACAGGCGGGATACGCGCATGGGTCCTCTTCTTCGATCAGGGGCGGGAGGGATCACAAACGGCCGAGCACAAGAAGCATACGTATTCAGTTGGCTGGCGAGCCGGAGTCATGGCTGACGAGTCTAGGCCCTCAGGTCCCGGCGAGGAGGTCCAGCCGCAGCTGGGCGCTGTCCCGGTGCCCGGGCATGCCCTCGAAGTCGGAGATGGTGACAACCGGCCCGGCCTGGGCCTGCGTGGCCTCCCGGGTCGCCTTCTGGTAGGTCAGCTGCTTGAGGTAGCCGGTCACCGAGAGGCCTGCGGTGTAGCGGGCCCCTCGCGCGGTCGGCAGCACGTGGTTGGTGCCCGACATCCCCTTGTCCGCGTACGCCACCGTCGACCACTCGCCGAGGAACAGCGATCCGTAGTTGCGCAGGTTGTCCAGGTAGAAGTCGGTGTCGGCGGCCAGGATCTCCAGGTGCTCGGGAGCGAGCAGGTCCATGATCTCCACCGCGGTCTTGGCCGAGTCGGCGACGTAGATGGACCCCCAGTCGCGCCACGCAGCACCGGCGATCTCCCGCGTGGCCAGGCCCTCGAGCTGACGCTCGATCTCGACCTCGACGGCAGCAGCCAGCTCGGCGGAGGTGGTCACCAGGCAGGCCGGCGAGCTGGGCCCGTGCTCGGCCTGGGCCAGCAGGTCCGCAGCCACCATGGTCGCGGTGGCGGTCTCGTCGGCGATCACCGCCACCTCAGACGGCCCGGCCAGCACGTCGATGCCCACCTTCCCGTAGAGCTGCCGCTTGGCCTCGGCGACGAAGGCGTTCCCGGCCCCCACGATCATGTCGGCGGCGACCCCGTCGAGGAGGCCGAAGGCCATCGCCGCCAGCGCCTGCACCCCGCCCAGAGCGAAGATCCGCTCCGCACCGGAGGCTCGGGCCGCGTACAGCACGGCGGGGTGGGCGGTGCCGTGGTTCGACGGCGGGGTGGCGGAGACGATGTTCGGCACGCCCGCCGCGCGGGCGACCCCGATCGTCATGAACGCGCTGGCCAGCAGAGGGAAGCGACCGGCGGGCAGGTAGGCCCCGACGTTCTGCACGGGCACGTACTTCTGTCCGCAGACGACGCCGGGGATGACCTCGTCCTCGAAGTCGGTGAGGTGCGCGCGCTGCATGCCCGCGAACCGGCGGGTCCGCTCGGCACCCGCGTCCAGCGCGTCGCGCAGGTCCTGGGGCAGCCCGTCGGTCAATCTCGCGACCTGGTGGGCAGGGATCTCGAAATCCTCCCCGCCGGTCCAGCCGTCGAGCTGCTCGGCGTAGCGGCGTACCGCCGCCAGACCGTGCTGCTCGATCTCCGACAGCATGGCGGACACCGTCGCGATGACGGCCGGGTCGGACTGGGCCGCGACGTCGGGACGAGCCGGCTCGCGGACCACGGAGTAGCTGCCGGTGATCCGGGTCTTGTCGGCGGGCGTCAGATGCATACGTATAACGTAGAGATCCCTGGACCGGTTTGGCAACCGCCCCGGGACGCAGAAGTGCCCGCCGCCCCTCGGGGGGACGGCGGGCACTGACTGGCTCCCCGATCAGGGAGTCGGGTTCTCCCGCGAGGTGGCGGCGTAGTACTGGAGGTTCCAGTAGTCGATGGACGGCTTCACCAGGTTCGGGGAAGTGACCGTCGCGACCGTCGTCCCCGAGCGGACCGCCTTGGCCGAGACGGCCCCGGTGGTGAGCGGCAGGGTGAAGGTGGAGGGTCCAGCAGGAGCCTCGACCGTCCTGGTCGTCGTGCCGACGTTCAGCGTGATGGTCGCCGGAGCCTTGAGGAGGCTGTAGACCTCGACGGTGTCCCGGGGGAGCGTCTTGCTCCCGGCGAGGGTGTAGGTCATCGTGCCCGTCTGGATCAGCGGCTTGGTGGTCGTCTTCTGGATCCGGTGGGTCACGACCAGCTCGTCACCGCTCAGCGTGGGCTGGACTCCCTTGCGGAACTGGTGAGCGTAGTAGCCGCTGACGTCGAGGAAGGCCTGGCGGTGCGACGCCGAGGGAGCGAAGGACGTCGACTCGCTGTAGTCGTTCCAGGTGATCAGCTGGGCGAAGTCGGCTCCGTCGCTGATCGCCCGCTGCCACGAGGCCCGCAGCAGCTCGGTGTTGTTCGACTCGGCGTAGGTGAGCTTGGTGTGGCGGACGTCCTGCACCGCGATGGGGGCGATGTACTTGACCCCGAACTTGTGGGCGGTGGCGGCGCGGTTGGCCATGCGCATCGTCAGGTCGGCGTCGCGGGCACCCCAGACGCCCAGGGCGTAGCTGATCGGCGCGTACTCCTGGACCTGCGCCTCGGACAGGCTCAGCATGACCCCGACCCAGGCGACGTCGATCCCGTGCACGTTCTTGAGCTCGGCGATCAGGCTCCGCCAGTAGGTCACCGACTTCGCCTCGGCCTTGAAGGTCGAGAGGACGTAGCGGCCGTCCGGCAGCCGGTAGGCACCCGGCGTGCGGTAGAACTCAGCGAGCTTGCTGGCGATGGTGGGGACCGGGACCGTCGAGATCGTGGCCGTCATGTCGATGTTCGGGGCGACGGTGAAGCCGGTTCCTGACTTGGCCGCAGCTTCCGAGAGGAGCAGCGACTGCGTCCAGGAGGTGCCGGTGATGTTCATGATGTTGGTGAGGAACCCGTCCACGCCGGCGTCGGCGGCCTGGCGGACCTCGGTGCCGAGGTCGATCGCCTTGTAGTCCCCGGCCAGCACGGGCCGACCGACCGGCCGGTCGCGCAGGAGCCCGCCCACGGACTGGAACTTTCCGCCCTCACCCAGGGGGTTCAGGTAGTTGCGGGCGTAGTAGTCGACCTCCGGAGCCCGGTTGTCCAGCGAGATCGGGTAGGGCGGGAAGTAGTGGGCGAAGACCTTCTTGGTCGTCGCGTTGACGGCGGGAGTCGTGTAGGGCCGCTGGGTCGAGCCGGTGCTGGCGACCGTGGCCGTCGGCGTCGTCGGCGTGACGGTGGGAGTGGGGGTCGGGGAAGGGGTCGGGGAAGTGGTCGCGGTCGTGGTCGTGGTCGTGGTCGCGACAGCTGCGGCGGAGGGCTCCGCGGTCACCAGCCGCAGGACGGGCGGGTTGGTCTTGCTCAGCCGGATCGGGACGCCGGTGACGTTGTAGCGGAGCTGCAGACCCAGGGACGTGCTGACGGGCTTGCCCGCGAGGTCGGTCAGCTTCGCAACCACCCGGGTGTTGGCCTTGGGGACGGCGCGGTCGCCGGGGTTGACCACGGTGGAGCTGGGCGCCGGGGCGTTGGCGGCGGTGATCGTCGCCCCCTTCCACGCCGTACCCGTGGTGCGGACCTCCAGCCCGGGCTGGGTGGCGGTGGAGCTGGTCACCGACATCTCCAGCTGCGCCGAGACGACGGTGGACTTGGCCTTGATCGAGGAGGTGTCGAAGGCGAGGTAGGTCTTGTACTGCGAACGGGAGAAGCGCAGGTCGGCCGCGGACGCGAAGTTGCGGCTCGGCTCGGCGGTGCTGGTGTAGGACATCGCCCGAGGCTGGTGAACGGTGGTGTGGGTGACCGCGGCCGACGCCGGTTCCGCAGCGGCGGTGGCGAACCCCGCCAGCGTCGCGAAGCTCAGGAACGCGGCGACTCCGGCTGTCCGGGGCCGGCGGCGGTCCCGGCGGCCAGAGGCGGGAGCGGCGGTGAGAGTGGGGAGACGCTCGGCGTCCAGCAAGGGCTGGGGGCGCGCGGTGCGGAATCTGAGAATGACGAGCTCCTGAAGACGGACCCGAGTTGACGAGGAAGTGGCCGCCTGGCGCTCGTCGTCCTTGACTGCGCTGCGGCCGCCGTCAGTGCCCCCACCACTGCCGGCCATGAGCTGGGCGGTGCTTTCGCACCGTTCTGCTCATAGGTCTATGCAACGCGTTTCCGGCTCCGGATCTCAGTCCTGAAAGTCCTGTGCTCCCGGGGACTTCCGCCTTCGGCCGCCCGGCTGTCAGCCCGGAGGGACGGGGTCGCAGGTCCCAGGGCCGGAGGGACCAAGGGCGACCCCGGTGCCCGTCCTGGCTCGGGCAGGTCCCAGGGCTGGGGAGACCAAGGTCGGCCAGGTGCCGGCCCCTGAGCCGGGCTGGTCCAGGCCGCGACCGCGACGCTGCTCGACCAGCGGCTCCGGCGCGGGCCCGGCTCTCAGGCGTCCAGCAGCTCGTCGGCGAAACCACCCGCCGCCAGCCGGGACGACCGCCGACCCCGCACCCGATGGAGGACCTGCGCGAACAGTCAGGCCGGGAGCGTGAGCAGACCGGCCCGGATCTCCACCGCGTCGGTGCAGCGCGTCATCCCGTGCGCCCCTTCGACCACCACCCGGTGGTCCGGGTAGTCGTGACCCGCCGGTAGGTGTTCCAGCCGGTGTCGCGGTCGGTGGCGACCTGACCGTCGCGGGCCACCTCCCGTGGTGCGCGGCTGCCTCGATCTTCTCGGCAGTCAACAGAACACCGGCGGTGTAGGCGGCGCCCAGGTCGGACAGTTGAACAACTCGGCCTGCAGCGAATTGATCGTCCAGACCCCGGCGCCGGTGTCCACCACTGCTCCGATCTGAAGGCAGCAACATCTGGCTGGCCGAGTACCAGGCGGCCGGCCTTCGTGTCCGTCGACTCGATGATCACCGGGTTCGACACGGCCAGTTGGACGAACGGTTACGCCCCGCGGCGGAACTGGTGCTAGGCAGGTTGATCGGGTTGAACCAGGTGCCATCGGTGAGTGCGGCGTTGCGGGTGCTCTTGTCCGCGCCGATCGCCCACACCAGCAGGTTCTTGGCGGTCGGGGCAGCTGGTTGGGAGACGCTGCCCGTGGTGCTGGTGGCGACCGGGTTGGCGTGCTGGACGAACACGACCGTATCGACCTGCAGGTGAGAGCCGTCTTCCGCAAGAAGCAGATCCGCCGGTTCTGCCCGTCGAGTCGAACCCGGCCGAGGTGCTCGTCTTGACGTCGTTCGCGCCAGCGTTGAAGAAGCCGGTCCTGACGAGGCGGGGTTCATCACCCCGGCCGTCTGCAAGGCGGCCGCAGTGCCCGCCCCGACCGCCGGAAGTTGCCGTCGATCTCGAGCATCGCCTCGTCAGCCGCGGCGGTCGGGTTGCCGAAGGTGGTCAGCTGCTGCAGGGTGGCCTTCTTGGTGGCCTGCCGTTGACGATCGGCAGCACACCAGTGTCGGTCGTCAGAGCTGGGGCAGCCGGGAGCGCGGAGACCTTGACGTCAGGCATTGGTCACCCCTCACTGCCAGACCCGGACGTAGTCGACCCGCACTACCGAGGCGGTGCCGGTGGCAAGGGTGCGGCTCGACTTGTAGCCGACGTTGAAGATCAACTCGTGCGAGGCCAACTGGTCAAAGGTCGGGTAAGAGCGGACCAGCCGACCGTCGAGGTAGACGTCCGCGGAGGTGGCCTTCCTGTGCAGCCCGTAGGTGTGGAACCCTCCGCACCAGTAGTCGGGCACCGTGTAGTTGTTCGCCACATGGGTTGAGCCGTAGTGGTAGTTCGAGGTCATCGACCCGGACCCGAGCACCTCGGCGATGTCGTGCTCACCGTCGCTGTACCCGGAGGCGGGGCCGTTGCTCCACCACGCCGGCCAGTTGTAGCAGTTCTTCCCGTTCCCGGGGAAGTGGACGCGGGCCTCTGCGTAGCCGGTGGTGGCCCACCGGAACCCGGCGCCGTTGGTCTGGGAGGGGTTGCTCGACACCAAGGCCCCGTCAGTGCTGGACGACTGCATGAGCTGCAACAACCCGCCGCTGACGGTCACGTTCGACTTGCGGGTGGTCGACTCGTTCATCCGCCCACAGGTGTCCGAGGTCGCCGAGTAGGACTTCGGGTACCAGCAGTTCGCCCACTTCGTCTGGTCGAGGGCGGTGCCGGCGAACTCGTCGGAGAACGCCAGCCGGGTGAACCCTCCGACAGGAGAGCCCACCGTGGGGGTCGGGGTGGGAGCCGGGTTCGCCGTCGCGGTGGCGACGGGCTCAGCAGTCACCAGCCGCAGGACGGGGGGGTTGGTCTTGCTCAGCCGGATCGGGGTGCCGGCGATGTTGTAGCGGAGCTGCAGTCCCAGGGACGTGCTGACGGGCTTGCCTGCGAGGGCGGGCAGCTTAGCGACCACCCGGGTGTTGGCCTTGGGGACGGTGGGGTTGGCGGGGTCGATCACGGCGGTGCTGGTCGCGGGCGCGGTGGCAGCGGTGAGAGAGGCCGCCGTCCACGCCGTACCCGTGGTACGGATCTCCAATCCGGGCCGGGTAGCGGCGGAGGTGGTCACCGACATCTCCAGCTGCGCGGAGACGACGGTGGACTTGGCCTTGATCGAGGAGGTGTCGAAGGCGAGGTAGGTCTTGTACTGCGTGCGGGAGAAGCGCAGGTCGGCCGCGGACGCGAAGTTGCGGCTCGGCTCGGCGGTGCTGGTGTAGGACATGGCCCGGGGCTGGTGAGCCGTGGTGTGGGTCACCGCAGCCGACGCCGGTTCCGCAGCGGCGGTGGCGAACCCGGCCAGGGTCGCGAAGCTCAGGAGTGCTGCGACTCCGGCGGTCGGGGGCCGGCGGCGGTCCCGGCTGGCGGGGGCGGGGGTGAGCGGGAGGCGCTCTGCGTCCCCCAAGGGCTGAGGGCGCGCGGTGCGGGATCTGAGCATGACGAGCTCCTGGAGAAAGACCCGAGTCGAGGAGGAGGTGGCCGCTTGGCGCCTGACTGCGCTGCGGCCGCCGTCAGTGCCCCCGCACTGCTGGCCAAGAACGAACCGGTTGATTCACACCGTTTCGCCCATAGCTCCATGCAACTCGGTCCCGGCCCCTGATCTCAGTCCTGAAAGTCCTGTGCTGCCGGGGACTTCCGCCTTCTGGCACCCGGCTGTCAGCCCGGAAGGACCGGGTCGCAGGTCCCAGGACCGGAGGGACCACGGTCGCCCGCGGCGCCCGTCACGCGTCGGGCAAGTCCCAGCCACGACTCCGACGTCGCGCGACCGGGCGCCGCCCCCGGGGACGGGAGCGACCCTCAGCGGGCCAGCACGTCCTCGGTGAACCCGCCCGCCGCCAGCCGGCACAACCGCTGACCCCGGACCCGGTAGAGGACCTGCGCGAACAGCCAGGCGGGCAGAGTGAGCAGACCGGCCCGGATCTCGACCACGTCGGTGCAGCGGGTCATCCCGTGCACCCCTTCGACCACCACTCGGTGGTCCCAGGTCCGCACCAGGGCGCTGTGGCCGGCGTCGTGCCAGATCTCGGTCTCCCCCTCCTCGAGCACGTCACCGGGGCCGAGGACGTGACGGACGCCGAGGACGTGCTCCCCGAGCGGCAGCCGACCCGCGAGCCGCAGCGCCACCCGGTAGTCGCCCACGCGCCAACGCTCGGGGAAGGCGGCCGGCTCCACCGGGGTGAAGCGGAGCACCGGCCCGTCCAGCCGGTCGAGCCAGCGGCTCTGCGCCAACTCGGCCACCAGGCGCTCCGGCGGGCACGGCAGCAGGACGGTGAGACGCAGACGCATGAGCCGACCGTAGCGGTCCGGCTGCACCCGAGCGGGCGCTTGATCCGCCGCGCCGCTTTACGCAACGGCGCACTATGGGTCCATGCACCAGCGCGCCGCGACCGCCGCCAGGACCGGCGCCCCTCCGGCGCCCTGGGCGCGGCTGGCCGGGCTGGTGGCCGGGGCGACCGGGCTGGCCCTGGCCAACCTGGGCGCCTGGCTGGTGGGACCTCAGGGCGCCCCGGTCAGCGCCGTCGGCGAGCTCGTTCTCGACCTGCTGCCCGCGCCGCTGATCAACTTCGGCAAGGACACGCTGGGCGCGGCGGACAAGCCGGTGCTGGTCGGCATCATCACCGTCGCCGTCCTCGTCGTCTGCGCCCTCGCGGGGCAGGCGGAGCTCCGGCGCCGGCTGGCGGGGGCGGCCGTGCTGGCCGTCGTCGCGGTGCTGGGCCTGGCCGGCGTCGCGGCACGGGCCGGGGCCGGCGTGACCGTCTACCTCCCGACCCTGGTCGGGCTGGCTCTGGGCTACATCCTGCTGCGCCTGCTGATCGACCGTCTGGAGTCCTGGCAGGAGGTGGCGGCCCGCGGTGAGCCCGCCTCTCCGGCCCGGCGGGCCTTTCTGCGCCTGACGCTGGTGGCCGGCGGGCTGGCTGCGGCGGGCGTCGTCGCCGGCGAGGTGCTCCTCTCGGCGGCGGGCCGCATCAACGAGCTGCGGCTGCGGCTGCGGCTGCCCGCGGCGACCGTCCCGGCCCCTGCGGTACCGGCCGCCGCCGAGCTCGGAGTGCCGGGCCTGAGCTCCTACGTCACCCCCAACGCCGACTTCTACCGGATCGACACCGCCCTGCAGGTGCCGGTGATCGACCCCGGGGACTGGTCCCTGACCATCACCGGCATGGTCGAAGAGGAGGTCAGCGTCACCTTCGCCGAGCTGCTGGCCCTGCCGCTGGTCGAGCACGTCGCGACCCTGACCTGCGTCTCGAACGAGGTGGGCGGCGGGCTGGTCGGCAACGCGCTCTGGTTGGGCTACCCCATTCGCGACCTGCTGGCGCGCGCCCGCCCCCTGGCCGGCGCCGACATGGTGCTCTCCACCAGCCACGACGGCTTCACCGCCGGCACCCCCCTCGACGCCCTCACCGACCCCAGCCGGCAGTCGCTGCTGGCCGTCGGCATGAACGGCGAGCCGCTGCCGCTGGAGCACGGCTTCCCGGTCCGGATGGTCGTCCCGGGGCTCTACGGCTACGTGTCGGCGACCAAGTGGGTCACCGAGCTCAAGGTGACGACCTTCGCCAGCGACCGGGGCTACTGGACGCCGCTCGGCTGGTCCGCGCGGGGACCGATCAAGCTCGCCTCCCGGATCGACGTGCCGCGGCGAAGCGTCGACGCCGGCCAGGTCGCCGTCGCCGGCGTCGCCTGGGCCCAGCACACGGGCATCCGGGCGGTCGAGGTGCAGGTCGACGGCGGGGACTGGCAGCCGGCCGAGCTGGCCGCGACGACAGGCCCGGACACCTGGCGCCAATGGCGTTTCCTCTGGGACGCGACCAGCGGCGACCACACCCTCACCGTCCGGGCCACCGACGCCGCCGGCACCCTGCAGGACCCGGCCGTGGCGGCACCCGCTCCGGACGGCGCCTCGGGGTACCACCAGGTGACTGTCACCGCCCGCTGACATGCTCGGGGCCATGGCGGTCATCGAGCGGCAGGCGGGACGGGTGCTGGCGGTGCACGGCGACGCGGTTCTCCTGCTGCGCGGCAGCGACCCGGCGCGCCCCGCGGACGGCACCTGGTGGTTCACCGTGGGCGGCGGCTGCGAGCACGGCGAGACCACCGCCGACGCGGCCCGGCGGGAGGCGTTCGAGGAAGCCGGGCTGGTGCTGCCCGACGACCTCGGCCCGGTGGTGCTGCACCGCGTGGCCCACTTCAGCTTCGAGGGCCACGACCACCGCCAGACCGAGGACTTCTACCTCTGCCGGGTCGGCTCGGACGCCGTCGTCACCACCGGGTGGACCGAGCTCGAGCACCGCTCGGTGACCGGTTACCGCTGGTGGACGGCCGCGGAGCTGGCGAGCACCTCCGACGCGGTCCACCCCGAACAGCTGGCCGAGCTGCTGGCCCACCTGCTCGGCCCCGGCCACGGGTAGGCCGCAGAGGCGCTCTTGTCCCGGCTGCCAGGATGACGGCGTGCGCATCGCCACCTGGAACGTGAACTCCGTCGGCGCCCGGCTGCCCCGGCTGCTGGACTGGCTGGAGACCCGGCAGCCCGACGTGGCCGCCCTGCAGGAGACCAAGTGCGCCGACGCCGGCTTCCCCTCCGCCGAGATCGAGGCGCTGGGCTATGAGGTGATGCACGTCGGGGACGGCCGGTGGAACGGGGTCGCCATCGTGTCCCGGGTGGGGCTGGTCCCGCTGGCCGACGCCCTGCCCGGTTTCAGCGAGCCGCGCTACGCCACCGCCGACTGCGGCGGGCTGCGGGTGACCAGCGTCTACGTGCCCAACGGCCGCGCCGTCGACGACGCGCAGTACCCCTACAAGCTCGAGTGGTTCGCCGCACTGCGGCGGAGCCTCGACGGCCTCGACCCCGCCGCCCCCCAGGTGATCATGGGCGACTTCAACGTCGCCCGCACCGACGCCGACGTGTGGGACCCGACCCTGTTCGTCGGGTCGACCCACGTCACCCCGGCCGAGCGGGCGGCGATGGACGCCCTCGTGGCCTGGGGGCTCACCGACGTGGTCGCCCGTCCCGGCAAGAACGACCGGCCCTACACCTACTGGGACTACCGCGCCGGCCGCTTCCACCAGGACCAGGGCATGCGCATCGACTACGTGCTGGCCAGCGCCGGCGTTGCGGTCGAGGACGCCTACGTCGACCGGGAGGCCCGCAAGGGCAAGCTGCCCTCCGACCACGCTCCGGTCGTCGTCGACGTCAGCCTCGCCACGGCTTGAGCCGCCTCCCGCGTGCGGCAGACTGGGCGGGTGATCGAGTACCGCACCCCAGCCGAGATCGAGGAGATGCGACCCGCGGGTCGCTTCGTGGCCGAGGTGCTGACGGCCCTGAAGAAGCGTGCAGACGTCGGGGTCAACCTGCTGGAGCTGGACGAGCTGGCCCACCAGATGATCACCGAGCGGGGCGCCACCAGCTGCTACATCGACTACCACCCCTCCTTCGGCGCGAGCCCGTTCGGCAAGGTGCTGTGCACCTCGGTGAACGACGCCGTGCTGCACGGGCTGCCGCACGACTACGTCCTGGCCGACGGCGACCTGCTCAGCGTCGACTTCGCCGTCTCGGTCGACGGCTGGGTCTCCGACTCGGCCACCTCGCTCGTGGTCGGCACCCCACGTGAGCAGGACCTCAAGCTGATCGCCACCACCGAGGCGGCCCTGGAGGCGGGCATCGAGGCGGCCCAGCCGGGCGCCAAGATCGGCGACATCTCTTTCGCCATCGCGCGGGTCGCCTCCCAGGCCGGCTACAAGATCAACACCGACTTCGGCGGCCACGGCGTCGGCCGGACCATGCACGGCGACCCGCACGTGCCCAACGACGGCCGGCGCGGACGCGGGCTGCCGCTGAAGCCGGGGCTGGTCGTCGCCATCGAGCCGTGGTTCCTCGAGACGACGGACAAGATCTACACCGACGCGGACGGCTGGACGCTGCGCAGCCGCGACGGCTCCCGCGGCGCGCACTCCGAGCACACGATCGCCATCACCCCGGACGGCCCGCTCGTCCTGACCGCCCGCTCCTGACCCCGGCCCCGCGGGGGGCTCAGCGGTAGACGACGACCCTGTCCCCGACCCGGGCCTGGGCGAAGAGCGACTGGATCCCGGCGAGGTCGCGGACGTTGACGCAGCCGTGGGAGGCGCCGTTGTAGCCGCGGGCGGCGAAGTCGGGCGAGTAGTGCACGGCCTGGCCGCCGGAGAAGAACATCGCGTAGGGCATCTCCGTGTGGTAGATCGTCGAGACGTGGTCGCGCGACTTCCAGCCGACCGAGAACGAGCCCTCGCGGGTCGGCAGCTCGGCCGAGCCGAAGCGGACGTCGAAGCGCAGCTGCGGCTGGCCGTCGATCACCCAGACCAGGGCATTGGTCCGCTTGCTGATGCACATCACCCGGCCGGTCAGGCACCGGGGGTCCAGTCCGCCGGCGGACGGCTTGGGCGTCCGGTTGTGCAGCTCGTCGTTGCTGGGCGTCCGCGTCATGGCGGTCAGGCGGTCCCACGTCCGCTGGTCGACCTCGCCGGTTTCCGGGATCTGCCGCTTGCCCTGGAACCCGCGGACGGCCTCGGTGGTGGCCGGGCCGTAGGTGCCGGTGACGGGCCCGGAGAACCAGGCGATCTGCCGAAGCCGGGCCTGCAGGTCCCGGACCCGGTCCCCGGTCGAGCCCGCGGCCAGCAGCGCGGGCCCGGGCGTCAACCGGTTGTGCATCTCGTCGGCGGTGGGCTTGCGGGTCCGGCTGGTCAGCGAGCGCCACGTCTTGTCGTCGACGGCACCGGTGGCCGCCAGCCTGCGCTTGCCCTGGAAGCCTTCCACGGCGACGACGGTGGAGGCCGCGTACCGGCCTGTGATGGCCCCGGCGAACCAGTCGAGCTGGCGCAACCGGTGCTGCAGCTCACGCACGCGGGGGCCGGTGTCGCCGCGGGCGAGCAGGGCCGCCGTCGCTGTCGGCTTCGGCGAGGGGCTGGGCTTGGACGACGGCCGCGGGCTGGCGGTGGCGGTGCCGGGCGTCTCGCTGGTCTCCCCCGCTGGGCCCGGCACGGCGGGCGTGCCCGCGGCTGCCGAGGGCTGGCGGTCCACGGCCTGCGGCGGGCCGGGCAGGCCGGCGCACCCCGCCGTGCCCAGCAGGAGCACCACGGCAGCGACGCCTCGGCTCCACAGTCGTGCGGTCATCGGACAGCCCTCCGGTCCGCTCCCGGTCATCCCGAGAGCATGCGCGCTCCACGGTAGGTGATGCGACCCCCGCGCGTCACGGTCAGCGAGGCTGCCTGGGCACGCGGGGTTGAGGTCGGGTCGCCTCGGCGTTGGTAGCGTGCAGGGGTCAACGCCGACCTCCTTGTTTCGCCGCCCTGACCGAGGTCCGCCGCCCGTGGCCCCTCCCGGAGGTCTCGTGCCCACCCTCTCCCCCACCCGCCGCTGGTTGGCGCTGCTCGCCCTCGCACTCGGCGGTTTCGGTATCGGAGCCACCGAGTTCGTGGCCATGGGCCTGCTGCCCGACCTGGCGCGCGACCTGCTGCCCGAACTCACCGCCACCGACCCCGAGGCCGCGATCGCGCGCTCCGGCTGGCTGATCAGCGCCTACGCGCTCGGCGTCGTCGTCGGGGCCCCGGTCTTCGCGGCGCTGTCGGTCAAGGTGCCGCGCAAGCTGCTCATCCTGCTGCTCGTCGCGGTGCTGGCCCTGGGCACGGTGGCCTCGGCCGTGCTGCCGACCTTCGGCTCGGTGGTCGCTGCCCGCTTCGTCGCCGCGCTTCCGCACGGCGCCTACTTCGGGACGGCGGCCCTCGTGGCCGGCCGGATCCTCGGACCGGGCAAGCAGGGCCAGGGCATCGCCTTCGTGCTCACCGGCCTGACCCTGGCCAACGTGGTCGGGGTGCCGCTGATCACCCGGGTCGGCCAGCTGGCCGGCTGGCGCACGGCGTACCTCGTCGTCGCCGCGCTCTTCGCCCTCACCCTCGTCGCGGTCCTCCTCGCCGTGCCCGCCCAGCCCGCCGCCGCGGGGGCGTCCGTGCGCCGGGAGCTGAGGGTCCTCCGGCTGCCGCAGCTCTGGCTGATGATGGGCGTCGGGGCCATCGGCTTCGGAGGCTTCTTCGCCGTCTACTCCTACATCGCCGAGGTCGTACGGGTGGAGGCCGGGCTGCCCACCTCGTCCGTTCCGTGGGTGCTGGCCGCGATCGGCGTCGGGATGACGCTCGGCACCGTGTTCGGCGGCTGGGCCGCGGACCGGAACCTGCGCCGGACGGTGCTGGCCGGCTTCCCGTTCTTCCTCGCCTCGATGGTCGCCATGGCGCTGACCGGCGGCCACCCCGTCGGCGTCTTCGTCAGCGCGTTCGCCGTCGGGCTCACCAACATGGTGCTCATCCCCGGCGTCCAGGCCCGGCTGATCGCGGTCTCGGGTCAGGCTCAGCTGCTCGGGGCCGCGCTGGTGCACTCGGCGCTCAACATCGCCAACAGCATCGGGGCGGCTCTGGGCGGGCTGGTCATCGCCGCCGGTCTCGGCTACCTGGCGCCGAGCTGGGTCGGGGTCGGCCTCGGGGTGCTCGGTCTCGGCCTCGCCCTGCTCAGCTTCGCCCACGAGGACCGCGCGAGGGCCCAGGTGGTAGGCAGCAGGCATGAGCTCGCTGCGCCTGGACACGCTGACCCTGCCGACGTCACCGCTGGGGCCACCCGACCCGCTGCCACCGCTCCGCTCGCCCGCTGACCTGCACGCGTCGGCGGCTCCCGGGGCGGCCGACGAGGAGATGCGCCGGGGCATGGCCTACGGCGCGGTGCCCTCGGTGCTGCCCTACCTGCTGCAGTCGGACTACGGCCGCCGGCTGGAGCCGGTCGAGCACCGGGTCGCCGTCCTCGAGAACGAGCGGCTGCGGGCGACGTTCCTGCTCGGCCTGGGCGGCCGGCTGTGGTCGCTGGTGGACCTGCGCACCGGCCGCGAGCTGCTGTTCAGCCCGCCCACGCTGCAGCTGGCCAACCTCGCCCTGCGCGACGCCTGGTTCGCCGGCGGCGTCGAGTGGAACCTGGGCCTGACCGGCCACTCGGCCCTCACCTGCGCCTCCCTGCACGTCTCCCGCGTCCTCGCCGACGACGGCAGCCCCGTCCTGCGGCTGCACGAGTACGAGCGGATGCGCGGCCTCGTCCAGCAGATCGACGTCAGCCTGCCCCAGGACGCGGGGCACCTGCTGGTGCACGTCACCGTGACCAACCCCACCGACGCGACGGTCCCGTTCTACTGGTGGTCCAACACCGCGGTCCCCGAGTCCGACGACGTCCGCGTGCTGACGCCGGCGTCGGCGGCGTGGACCTTCGACCACGCCCGGGTGGTCAGCCAGGTGCCCATGCCGCTGGTCGACGGCGTGGACCGCAGCTACCCCACCCGCTCCCCCGCTGCGGTCGACTTCTTCTTCGACCTCGCGGCCAGTCCCCGGCCGTGGGTGGCCGCGCTCGACGGCCGGGGCGCCGGCCTGGTGCAGTCCTCGACGCCACGGCTGCGCGGCCGGAAGCTCTTCGTCTGGGGCAGCAGTCCGGGCGGACGCCACTGGCAGGAGTGGCTGTCACCCGCCGGGGGTGCCTACCTGGAGATCCAGGCCGGGGTGGCGCGCACCCAGCTGGAGCACCTGCCGCTGCCCGGCCGCAGCCGCTGGTCGTGGCTGGAGACCTACGGACCCCTGCAGGTGGACCCGGCCACCGCCCACGCGGCCGACTGGTCGGTCGGGGCCGCCGCGGTGGAGCGGGCGCTCGAGGCGTCGGCTCCGCAGGCCTGGCTCGCCGCCGAGGCCACCACGGCGGCGAGCCTGGTCGACCGTCCTCCCGTGGAGGTCCTGCACCAGGGCTCGGGCTGGGGAGCGCTGGAGCGCCACCGACGGCTGGCCGATGGCGAGGCCCCCCTGGACCTGCCGGGTACACCGTTCTCGAACCGCACGCTGGGCCCGGAGCAGCAGCCGTGGCTGGACCTGCTGCAGAGCGGGCGGCTGGACCTCGACCTCCACGAGCCGCCGTCCTCCTACCAGGTGGCGCCCGCCTGGCTGACGCGGCTGCGGAAGGCCAGCGGGCCGGCCGCGGACCTGCTGCGCGGGGTGGCGGAGGCCTACGCCGGGAACCAGGAGGCGGCCCGGGCGGCCTGGCGGCGCTCCGTGACCGCGCTGCCGACCGCGTGGGCGTGGCGCAACCTGGGGATGCTCGCGGGTGAGGAGGACGCCGACGCCGGCATCGCCGCCTTGGGTGAGGCCCGAGCGCTCGCTCCGGGCGTCCTGACGCTGGTGCTCGAGCAGCTGACGCTGGTGCTGGAGGCCGGACGACCGGCGGCAGCGCTCCGCCTGGTGGACGAGCTGTCGGGCGACCTGCGGGCCGAGCCACGGGTGCAGCTCATCGAGGCGAGGGCCGCGGTCGGGGCCGGCGAGGTGGACCGGGCCGGCGATGTGCTGGAGCCCGGTCTGGTGGTCCCGCAGCTGCGGGAGGGCGCGGACCTGCTGGAGGACCTGTGGCGGGATTACCGGTCCCTGCGGTGGGAGCAAGCCGGCAAGACTCCGGCGGAGGCAAGAAAAGCTTCTCGCCTGGAGTCGTTGCCGCACGTCTACGACTTCACGATGGCCGCGCCGGCGACGTGATCAGGCCGGCGCGGCTCATCGGGAGGGTCAGCGCTCAGTGCCTCTTGCGGCCGGCCTGGGAGAGCTTGGCCAGACCGTCCTTGATCTTGCGCTGGTTCTCCGGCTTGGACAGCTCGCGCTGCGCGGTCTGGATGACCTTCGCGACGACGGCGCCCTTGATCAGGCCTCTGAACATGCTCATCTCGACACTCCTTAAAGCACCGTTCCCGGCGCAGCTTGGTGCCCCAAATCTACCGGGCCGAACCGCCGGGGACGCGCCGGTGGGGCCCTCGAGGCCGGGACCGGGGGAAGAACCGGGGCCATTCCCAGGTTGTGCCGGAGGAACGAGCACGTCCGCGTACCCCAAGGAGCACTCTTCGTGACGAACACCCTGACCCCCTCCGCCCAGGCCTCCGGCACGTTCGCCCTCGGCGGCGACCTGCCCGTCGTCCGCCTCGGCTACGGCAGCATGCAGCTCACCGGGGACGGCGTCTGGGGCGACCCGCGCGACCCCGACGAGGCTGTCCGCGTCCTGCAGCGTGCGGTCGAGCTCGGGGTCACGTTCATCGACACCGCCGACTCCTACGGCCCCGTGGTGGCCGAGCAGCTGATCAAGAAGGCCCTGCACCCCTACGCCGAGAACCTGGTCATCGCCACCAAGGCCGGGCTCACCCGCCCCGGCCCCGGCGACTGGCGTCCGGTCGGACGGCCCGAGTACCTCCGCCAGCAGGTCGAGCTGAGCTTGCGCAACCTCGGGCTGGAGCGGATCGACCTGCACCAGTTGCACCGGATCGACCCGCAGGTCCCCCTCGCCGACCAGGTCGGCACGCTCAAGGAACTGCAGGGCGAGGGCAAGATCCGCCACATCGGGCTCTCCGAGGTCAGCGTGGAGGAGCTGCAGGAGGCGCAGCGGACCGCGACCATCGTCTCGGTGCAGAACCTCTTCAACCTCTCCGACCGCTCCGCCGAGCCCCTGCTCGACCACGCCGAGGCCGAGGGCATCGCCTTCATCCCGTGGTTCCCGCTGGCCACCGGGGAGCTCTCCCGTCCGGGCGGGCCGCTCGACGCCCTCGCGCAGGAGCACGGGGCGACGCCGTCTCAGCTGGCACTGGCTTGGCTGCTCCGCCGCTCGCCGGTCATGCTGCCCATCCCGGGCACCTCGACCGTCGCGCACCTGGAGGACAACCTCGCCGCGGCGTCCCTCGAGCTGAGCGACGAAGAGTTCGCCCGGCTCACCGACGCCGTCTCCTGAGCTCCGGCGGGCGCCGCGGAACGCGCGGCGCCCGCCGTCTCGGGGCGGGCAGACTGAAGGGATGAGCGTCCGCACTCCGGCTGACCCCACCGCGCCGGTTCAGGCTGACCACGCGGTGGACGTGCTGGTGATCGGGGCGGGTCTCTCCGGCGTCGGTGCGGCCTACCGCCTGCAGAACGAGTGCCCCGAGCGCAGCTACGCGGTGCTGGAGGCCCGTGACCGCGTCGGCGGCACCTGGGACCTGTTCCGCTACCCCGGGGTCCGCTCCGACTCCGACATCTCCACCTTCAGCTACCTCTTCCGCCCCTGGGTCGGTGAGCAGACCCTCGCCGACGGGGAGAGCATCCGCCGCTACATCGCCGACGTGGCGGCCGAGAACGGGATCGACCGGCGGATCCAGTTCGGCACCCGGGTCGAGCACGCCTCCTGGTCCTCCTCGACCGCCCGCTGGACGGTCACGGCCCGGCGCGCGGACGGCCGGACCGAGACCTGGTCCTGCCGCTTCCTCTACGCGTGCTCCGGCTACTACGACTACACCGGCGGCCACGCCCCCGACTTCCCGGGCCTCGACGACTTCCCCGGCCCGGTCGTGCACCCCCAGTTCTGGCCCGAGGACCTCGAGGTGGCCGGCCGGCAGGTCGTGGTCATCGGTTCCGGCGCGACGGCGGTCACCCTGGTCCCGGCGCTCGCCCGCCTCGGGGCTCGGCCCGTCATGCTGCAGCGGAGTCCGTCCTGGTTCGTCTCCCTGCCCCAGAACGACCCGGTCACCGGGCGGCTCAAGCGCGCGCTGCCGCCGAGGCTCGCGCACCGCGCGATCCGGGCCCGAAGCCTGTTCTTCGGCCAGTTCTTCTACCAGCTGACCCGGCGTCGCCCGGACCTCGCCCGCAGCTACCTGAGCAAGCCGATCATCCGCCGGCTCGGGGCTGAGGTGGCCGCCGAGCACTTCACGCCCACCTACGACCCGTGGGACCAGCGGCTCTGCGTGCTTCCCGACAGCGACCTGCTCGAGCTCGTGCAGCGCGGCGAGGCCGAGGTGGTCACCGACCGGATCGAGCGGTTCGTGCCCGAGGGCGATCCGGCTGAGATCCGGCCGCGTGCTGGGCGCCGACGTCGTGGTGACCGCCACCGGTCTGCGGATGCGGCTGCTGAGCGGGTTCTCCCTCGACGTGGACGGCGCGCCGGTCGATCTTCCCGAGCGGGCCGTGTACCGCGGTCTGATGCTGGACGGGGTTCCGAACTTCGCGGCGGCCATCGGCTACGCCAACGCCTCCTGGTCCCTGCGCGCCGACCTGTCCAGCCGCTACGTCTGCCGTTACCTCAACCACCTGCGGCGGCGCCGGCGGACGTTCGGCTATCCGGTGCGGCCCCCCGACCTGGTGGAGCGACCGGTGATGCCGTTGCGTTCAGGCTACGTGCAGCGTGCCCTGGCGACGCTGCCCGTGCAGGGCACCCGCGACCCGTGGACAGTTCGGCAGAACTACCTGCTGGACGGGCTGCGGATGCGCTTCGGGCGGGTGACGAAGGGCATGGCCTTTGACCGCGCCCCCGCTCCCGTGGCCGGCGGGCCGCGAGAGTCCGCCGGGGCCGCGGCGCCCCAACCGACCGGGGTCGCCGGATGAGCCGGTTGGCGCCCTTCGTCTTCGCCGGGGCCACCGCCGTCGTCACGGGGGCCGCGAGCGGGATGGGTGAGCAGCTGGCCCACCAGCTCGCCGGGCGCGGAGCCACCGTGGTGCTGCTGGACCGCGACGGCGACCGGCTCGAGCGGGTGGCCGCGGCCGTCCAGGCGGCGCATCCCGGGGCACGCGTCGAGGTCCACGTGGTCGACCTGGCCCAGACCGAGCGGATCGCGCCCCTGGTGGCCGAGATCCTTGCCACCCACTCCCGCATCGACCTGCTGGTCAACAACGCCGGTGTCGCCCTGGCCGGCCGGTTCGACCAGATCAGCCTCGAGGAGTTCGACGTGGTGCTGCGGGTGAACCTGACCGCCCCGGTCACGCTCACCCACCACCTGCTGCCGGCCCTGGCCGCCGCCCCGGGCGGCCACGTCGTCAACACCTCCAGCCTGTTCGGGCTGATCGCACCGCCCGGCCAGAGCGCCTACGCAGCGAGCAAGTTCGGGTTGCGGGGCTTCAGCGAGGCCCTTCGGGCCGAGTTGGCCGGCCGGGGCGTCGGGGTCACCACCGTCCACCCCGGCGGCATCCGCACCCGGATCGCGGAGACCGCTCCGGCCGGGGAGGGCGTCGACCCGGACGAGGTCGCGGCTGGTCGCGCGGTGATGGCGCGGCTGTTGACCTACCCGCCGGAGCGGGCCGCCGCCCAGATCCTCCGGGCGGTGGAGCACCGCCGCCCGCGGCTGCTCATCGCCCCCAGCGCCGTCGTGGCGGACGTCGTGGCCCGCGCCCTGCCCGTGGGGCACGCCCGCGCGCTGGGCTGGCTGCTCCGACCCCGCGGGAGCAGACGACGCGGCTGAGGTCTCGACCGGCGTCGGTTCAGGGCTGCACGTCGGTTCAGTGCTGCATGTCGGTGAAGCGGGAGTAGTGGCCCTGGAAGGCCACGGTCAGCGTCTTGGTGGGACCGTTGCGGTGCTTGGCCACGTCGATGTCCGCCTCGCCGGCGCGCTCGGACTCCTTGTCGTGGATGTCGGGCCGGTTGAGCAGGATCACCATGTCGGCGTCCTGCTCCAGCGAGCCGGACTCGCGCAGGTCCGACAGCATGGGCTTCTTGTCGGTGCGCTGCTCGGGGCCACGGTTCAGCTGGGACAGCGCCACCACGGGCACCTCCAGCTCCTTGGCCAGCAGCTTGAGCTGGCGGGAGAACTCCGAGACCTCGAGCTGGCGCGACTCGACCTTCTTGCCCGACGTCATGAGCTGGATGTAGTCGATGACCACCAGCTTGAGGTCGTGGCGCTGCTTGAGGCGGCGGGCCTTGGCCCGGATCTCCACCATGGTCAGGTTCGGGGAGTCGTCGATGTACATCGGCGCCTCGGAGACCTGGCCCATCTTGGTGGCCACCCGGCTCCAGTCGTCGTCGCTCATCCGGCCACCCCGGATGTGGGACAGCGGGATGCTCGCCTCCGCCGACAGCAGGCGCATGGTGATCTCGATCTGGCTCATCTCGAGGCTGAAGATGACTGAGGTGAGGCCGTGCTTGATCGACGCGGACCGGGCCAGGTCCAGGGCCAGCGTCGACTTCCCCATCCCGGGTCGGGCCGCGACGATGACCATCTGTCCCGGGTGCAGACCGTTGGTCAGGTCGTCCAGCTCGGCGAAGCCGGTGGGGACCCCGCCCAGGTTGCCCCCGCGGGAGGAGATGGCCTCCATCTCGTCCAGCGTCGGCTGCATCAGCTCCGACAGCGGCTTGTAGTCCTCCGAGGCACTGCGGTCGGTGACGGCGTACACCTCGGCCTGGGCGCGGTCGACGATCCCGTCGACGTCGCCCTCACCGGCGTAGGACATCTGCCCGATCCGGATGGAGGCGTTGACCAGGCGGCGCAGGATCGCCTTCTCGCGGACGATCTCGGCGTAGTAGCCGGCGTTCGCGGCGACGGGGACGCTGGAGAGCAGGGTGTGGAGGTACGGCGCCCCCCCGACCCGCACCAGCTCCCCGCGCTTGCTGAGCTCGGCGGAGACGGTGATGGCGTCCGCGGGCTCCCCACGACCGTAGAGGTCGACGATGGCGTCGTAGACCTGCTCGTGGGCCGGCCGGTAGAAGTCGACCCCGCGCAGCGCCTCCACCACGTCGGCGATCGCGTCCTTGGACATCAGCATCGCGCCGAGCACGCACTGCTCGGCGTCCATGTCCTGGGGCGGCGTGCGGTCGGGGGTGCGCGGCGCCTCCTCCCGGTACGGCGTCATCACCTCGGCCAGGCTCACGTGAATCTCCCTCTCGCCCCAGCTGCTCTGGTCCCGACATCGACAGCGGCGGGCAGTCTCCCGCTCGCTGTTTCGATCATGAATTGCACCGCTGACATTTCTGCCGCAGCCGCTGCCCCCCGGCATGACCAGGGGTCAACGTACGCCCCTCGACGGGTCGCCGAAAGCCACTCATCCACAGGCCCTGTGCACAACTGGGGAGAACCTGTGGGGGACACGCTGCCGGCCTGTGCGCGCGGCAGGGGACACCTGGGGACGAGGCTTCCCATATCCCTGGAAAACCGGCCTGACCAGGGGTGACGCTGTCCCCTGCCCGTGGATGAGCACATCCCGACAGAAATCTGCCGACACTCCCGACCCTGTCTCGGGGGGTTGACAAGCCTCGTCAGGCGGGCTATCACCCACAGGCGCCTGGGGACACTGTGGACAATTCCCCGTTCCGGTCTCGGCGACCAAGAGGGCCCTGATCAGGGGCGACACCTCCGGCGACGGGCTGGCGGCGCGGGAGACCGATCAGGGGCGCGGCACCCGGTAGCGCAGGCTCACGAAGCTGCTGCCGTACCGCGTCACCTCGACCAGCTCCAGCGGCGGCGTGGTGATCTTCCGCGGCAGCAGGGGTGCGCCCGATCCCAGGAACACCGAGGCCACCCCGAGGATCACCTCGTCCAGCAGACCGGCGTCGTGGAACTGCCCCACCAGCTCGCCGCCCCCGACCAGCCACACGTTCTTCCCGGCCGCCGCCTCCACCATCGCGGCGTGCACGGGCCGGACGTCGCCGGAGACCAGCCGGATAGCCAGCCCGTCCGGCACCGGCAGGTCGCGACTGGAGAAGACCCAGGTGGGCAGGGTGTAGTCCCACTTCGACGGGTCGTCGAGAAAGCCGGTGTGCTCGGCGATCCACTCATAGGTCGTCGAGCCCATGGCCAGGGCGCCCACCTCGGCGATGAAGCGTGGGTACTCCTGCTGCAGCTCGGCGGCCTCGGGGTCGTCGATCTGGAGCAGCCAGTCCAGGGAGTTGTCGGCGTCGGCGATGAAACCGTCGATGCTCGTCGCGGTGTAGTACTGCGTCGTCATGACCGCAGGTTCCCACCGACCACTGACAGCCGCACCGTCAGGCCATCCGGGCCCGGACCCGCCCCTCCACGACCTCCTGGAGGAGGGTCACGGTGGCCGGGTCCAGGTCGACGCCGAGCCGTCGGGCCTGCCCGGCCAGCTGCAGGGTGAGCCGTTCGGTCTCGGCCGCGTTGCCCGCCCGGTGCTCGGTGCGGATCCGCGCCGCCAGGAGGAGCTCGTCGCCCGGCGCTGCGACCAGCGCCCGGGCCGCGGCCCACCGTGCCAGCTCCAGGTCCCCGCTCTCGAGCGCCCGTCCGGCCAGCTCGACGCCGACGTCGCGGAGACAGGAGATGAGGTCGGTGCGCAGCTCCTCCGCCCAGTGCCACTGGCCGGGGGCGGCGTCGGCGAGCGGGGCCCCGCGCAGCAGCGAGAGCACCGCACGCAGCGCCGCGTCCCCGGCGCGGTTGATCCCGCCGGCCGTCAGGATCTGCACCTGGTGCCAGTCGGAGCTGACCGCCGGGTGGAGGGCGATCCGGCCGGTGTAGGCGTCGGGCAGGTAGGCCTCGCCCGCCGAGTCCACGCCGAGCCAGGTGCGGAGCCTGCTCATGTTGGAACGCCGGGTCCCCTCGGCCACGGCCAGCGCGGAAGCCATGTCCCGCGCGGTGCGGCCCGGGTGGTCGAGGAGCCAGCCGAGGTACTCCAGGCACTGCTTGGGTGCCCGCACGGGTGGGGTGCCCGCCGCCCCCACCAGCTCGATGGGCCCGAGGAGAAGCAGGATGGGGTGGTCGACGCGCGCCTCCGCAGCCAGCGCCGCTGCTGCCTTGATCGCTGCCATCTCGTCCCCCTCCCCCGTCGTCTCCGCCGACCAGCCGCCGAACCTCCTGCCCAGGTGGGTCACGTTGTCGGGTGGCGGCTCCGGCTCAGCCACGTCGGGATGCCACCAGGGCGCGGCGGTGGTGTCGGCGCGACCTGTCGCCTCGACCAGCGCGATCACCCCGGCGGTCTCGCTCGGGGTCAGGGCCTGCGGGACCAGGACCAGCCCGGAGGGCTCGAGCCGCGCCGTCGCATCCTCCCCCTCGGCTGACTCGTCGGCGACGATCCGCCAGGGAGCGTCCCCCTCCCCGACCGCCACGACCGCGGTCGTGACGTAGGGCTGATGGCAGACCAGGTCGTGGAGCCGCCGGGTCTGCTGGGCGGTCAGCGGATGGTCCACCAGCACGACCTCGGGGGCCCAGGGCTCGGCGAGGTCGGGGTCCAGCCGGTGCTGCCCGAGGACAGGCTGCGGCTGGTGGCGTCGCTGCTCGGCCGCCCGCTGCTCGAGCCGGTCGAGCAGGGCGTCCGCGTCGTCGGTGCGCTCGACACCGTGGGTCCCCAGGGCGTCCGGGAGCCGGGTCTGCCGGCTGAGGAGCGTCAGCCGCATCTCCTCGGCCCAGGGGGAGAAGGAGAGCTCCACCGCCAGCGCGTCGAGCATGCGGCGGCCGAGGTCGTGCTCGTTCCCCAGCCGGAGCAGCCGCAGCGCCTCGAGGTCGGCCAGCACGGTACGGCCCTGCGCGTCGCGACCGAGCGTCACCAGGGTGGGCCACGGTCGCAGCGCCTCGTCGGTCACGGGCCGGGCGGTGAGGTAGTGCGCGCCGCACCCATCGAGCACCCAGGCCGCGCCCCCCTCCTCCGCCACGAAGCCGACCGGGGCGGTGGTGGACGGCGTGGCCAGCCGCAGCTCGAGCCGGTCCTCCGCGAGCAGGACCAGCTGCAGCGGAGGCAGCGGCAGCTGCTGCTCCCGGCAGGCAGCGGCGACGGCACGCAAGGCCAGGTCCAGCGTGCGCAGGGTCAGGGGTCGCTGCCGTCGGCCCAAGGCGGCTTCCAGCGGGACCGTCCCCGGGTCGGGGTGGACGACCCGGCGGCCCACCGGACGGAGGGCCAGCTGCCGTCGTCGCCGCACGGCGAGCCCAGCGAGCAGCCCTGCCGCGAGGAGACCGCCGACGCCGCCGAGGGGCAGCTCGTCCCCTGCTCCCGGTTCGGGCTGCGCGGGTTCGCTGGTGGGCGCGGGAGCGGGCGCCGTCTGCGGTGCTGTCGGCGCTGTTGGTTGTGCCGTCCGGACGGGGGGCGCGGCCGCCGTGCGGGGCGCGCCGGGTCGTGCCGCTCCGGGTCGCGCGACCCGGTCCTCCACGTCGGCGACCGGCCGCCGTTGTGCCGAGGCTGCCGGGTCCTGGGGCCGGCGGTCGGGCTGCGACGGCAGCTCCAGCCGCATCCCGACCTCGAGGTCGTCAGGGTCGCTGAGCAGGGCGCGGTTGGTGCGGAACACCTCCGGCCACCGCCGCTGGTCCCCCAGGTGCCGCTCGGCGATGGCACTGAGGCTGTCGCCTCGGCGCACGGTCACCCCGTCACCCTCACCGGCCGACGCCTCCGACGGACGGGCAGCGGGGATCTGCAGCTGCCACCCCACCTCCAGCCGATCAGGTCCACCGGTGAGCCGACCGGGATTGGCCGCCGCGATGCGGCGCCAGTCCGGCCCGCGGCCGTAGTACTGCTCGGCGAGGGACCACAGGTCGTCACCTGGCTGCACCTCGTGCACGACGGCCGACGGATTCGCAGGGGGCGGGACGTCGGTGCGGCTCGGGGCGGCATGGGGGGTCGGCTCCGGTGGCGCAGTCTCCGCCGGCGCCTCGGGATGGGAGGGCTGTGCCTTGGCGACCGGGAGCGGGATCCCGGCGTGCGGGACCGCCGGCGTCACGGCCAGCGCCAGGACCGCGACGACCAGACCGCCCACGAACCGCTGTGGGGCCGCGAGCCCTGGCAGTCGGACGCGCACCCGGGACCGAGTGGCTGCCGTGACCAGCTCGGCGAGCGCGGAGAGCGCCAGCACCGCCCAGGCCGACCAGGCCGTCAACGTGAGCAGGGCCAGGAGGACCGTCCCGTCGTCGGGCCGCAGCAGCAGTCGGGGGCTCCAGGTGGTGGGCCAGGGAGGGCTCACCGTGACCAGCAGGACCGGGACCCCGACGAGCAGACCGATCAGCAGCAGCAGAGCAGCGATGCCGCGCGCGACACGGGTCATCCGGCAGCTCCTCTCCCCGACCCACCCAGCCTGTCGGCCCACCGGCCGCTGCGGAACGTCTGCGTGTTGTCGTGGTGGGAAGGGTGTTGTCCGTGCTCAGGCATGGAAGATCTTCAGGAGCGCGGCCACCAGGAAGATCAGGCCGAAGACGAGGGCCGGCAAGGTCATGTAGAGCGTCATCCCCTCGGCCTCGGCGCCGGCCTTGATCTGCTCGGCGGTCAGGTGGGCGTCGCGCAGTTCTTTCACCCGCGCCCGCAGGGCTCCGGACAGCGCGGCGCCGCTCTCGTCGAGCTGCATCACGTCGGCGACGTCGGCCAGCTCGGGGAGGTCGAGCTGGTCGGCGACGCGGCGCAGCTCCGCGTAGGGCGGCTGCTGCTCCAGCCGTGACCGCTCCAGCGCGGCCCGGATCTGCAGGAACAGCGGCACCTCGCTGACCTGGGCGGCGTTCCACAGGGCCTGCGGCGCGGAGGCGTTGGTGAGCCGCTCGAGCGTGACCAGCTCGATGTAGAGCAGCAGCGCCTCGACCGCCTGCGAGCGGACGCTCACCGCCGTGCGCCGCAGCAGCAGGTCGGGGACGAAGAAGCCGAGCACCGCTCCCGCCAGGGACGCGGCGGCAGGCAGGGTCCCCACCGGGCCGGTGAGCCAGCGCAGGGTCAGGCCGAGGAGGGCGGGGAGCAGGGCGCCGACGAGCGCCATCACGGCCTTGTCGGCGTAGAACTCCGCGATCGACTTGTCCTGCAGCTCGAGAGCGCGTCGCTGCCGCTCCGCCAGCGGGAACGGTGCGCGCCGGTACAGCGCCGCCCCGACCCGCTCGGACCGACTGGTCAGTGGACCCGGGTCGCGGCGGGAGCCCCGCCCTCGTGAGCCCTCGCCGGCCCGCTCCAGCGCCGCCTCCAGCTGCGGCGCAGCCGGAAGGGCCACCGCGACCAGCGCGACCAGGCCGGCGGCGAGCAACGCACCGGCGGACAGCACGAGCGCGAACGTCACCTCTGCGCCCCCACCAGGATCCGCGGTCGTGCGCGTTGCTGCGCCTTGCGCCGCATCAGGAGGAGCGAACCGAGATAGGCGAGCAGCAGCGCGCTCAGCACCAGCTGACCGATCCCTGTGCGGTAGGCATCGAAGAAGCCGGGAGAGACCGCGAAGGCGAGTGCCAGGGTGCTCAGGGAGATGACGGTGACCTGCCGAACCACCACATAGGGCTTGGAACGCTCGACCTCGATCGCGCGACGCCCCTTCAGCGTCGCCTGCAGCGAGTCGGCCATCGCCTGGAGGGTGACCGAGGCCCCGTTCGCCCCCCGCTGCGAGGCGAGGACGAGTGCCGCGAGGACGCCGTCGGCGTCCGGGGAGTCGAGCGCGTCGGCCATCCTCACCAGAGCATCGCGGGTGTTCCAGCGGTTGTTCAGCCGGGACACGAGGGTCTCGACCTCCTCGGCGAGCAGCGGAGGGGCGGTGCGCCGGGAGATGCGGAGCGCGTCGGTGATGGACTTCCCGGTGGCCAGCGTGGCGCTCAACGAGCGCACCCACCGGTCCAAGGCCTCGAGCAGGGCGACGTCGCGGGGCCGGGGCGCGGTCAGCAGGTAGGGCAGGCCCAGAGCGAGCGCAGGAGCCAGCACCAGAGCGACGAGCCATCCCGTGGCCGCGGCCAGCACGACGCCCGCCAACACGCTGACGGCCAGCACGACGTCCCGGCGGCGGCCCCGGGCACCGGCCGGTCGCCGGCTCCATCGCGCCCAACGCGCCGCCATCGGTGCCCGCACGCGCAGGTTGGGGGAAGGGACGCGACGGCGCAGTCCGGCACCCAGGAGCCAGCCGCCACCGACGACCAACAGCCCGGCGAGGGCGGCGAGGGCGGTCATCGGACCCCACGGGGGCGAGGGCGAGTGGGCAGGGGTCGGCGGAAGGGCAGCAGCTCGGCCTCGAAGTCGGCGTCGGGGAAGAACCCGGGCGGCTGCGTGCGGGTTCCCGTCGCCGAGTAGGTCAGATGGGTGACCGGCCGACCGCTCTCGGTCGCCCGGGTGACCTGCCGGATCTCCGAGACGAGGCGGCGGCGGACGCCGCCCTTCCAGGTGTCGTCCTGCAACCGGACGTGGACGAGGAGGTGGATGTTGTGGGCGATCTGACGGTAGGCCTCGTCGATGGTCAGGACGCCCCCCTGGGCGACGCGAGACGCGAGCCGGTCGATCGTGGACTCCGCTGAGTGCGAGTGCGTGGTCGACAGGGTCCCGGTGCCGGCCTGCATCGCCTCGAACATGGCCGCAGCCTCCCCGCCCCGGACCTCCCCGACCACCAGCCGCGAGAGGTTCTGCCGGAGCGCCTCCGGCATCAGGTCGGCGATCGTCACCTCGCCGACCCGGGTGCCGCCCGAGTTCTCACCGTGGCCGGTGCGCGCCTGCAGAGCCAGGATGTTCTTCCGTCCCGGCTGCAGGTGGGTCATGAGCTCGTAGTCGGTCTCGAGCGTGCCGAAGCGCTCGTTGCTGGGGATGGCCTGGATGAGCGCGCGGAGCAGGGTGGTCTTGCCGGCACCCTGGTCCCCCGAGATGACGATGGACTTCCGGGCGAGGATGGCTGCGTCGAGGAGCTGCGCCACCTCGCGCGGCATCAGTCCTCCGTCCGCCAGCTCGGCGAGGGAGACGTCGGTCAGGGTGTGCTGCCGGATGACGACGCTGGGCCGGTAGGAGAGGCCGAACCCGATCGCGTGCAGCCGGAAGCGCTCGCCCAGGGCCAGGGTCATCGACGGGTGGGTGTCGTCGAAGGGCCGGGAGGGCTGACCGTTCTGGCCGAGGAAGCGGATGGCTTCGACCAGCTCCTCGTCGCTGTCGGCCACCGGTGGCATCGGCTCCCGACGTCCGTCGCCGTACTGGACGACGACGGAGTCCCAGCCGTGGATCTCGATGTTCTCCACCGTCGGCAGCTCCAGCAGGGGCTGGAGCCGGCCGAACCCGAACACCGCATTCTCGACGGCGGTGACGTAGCTCTGCTCCCTGGCCGGGGACCAGAGCTCGGCCCCGGCCCGGTGGAGGGCACGCACGTGGTCTCCCACGACCCGCCGGATCACCGCACGCCCGAGCAGCAGGCGGTCGTCAGCCCCCAGGGCCCGGCCGCCGCTCCGCGTCTGGGCCGCGCTCTCCTCGGTGATGACCTCGGAGGTGCGCCGACGGAGCTCGGCGACCTGAGCCCAGTCGATCTCCGCGGCGAGCAGGTCGGGACGGTTCGCGAGCTCGGCGCCGGCGAAAGAGGCCATCCCCGGCCGCGCCGGCGCGCTCGCCGCAGGCGGCGGCGAGCCCCACAGGGTCTCCTCGCCCAGCTCCCGCAGCACCGGCACCGTGTCCAGCGAGGGAGCAGCGACGTGATCCTCCATCTCAGCTCCTCACCAGGTCGCTCGACTGCTGCAGCACGCCGGCGAAGGTCGAGGCCGTCGACCGGACCGCCCGGACCAGGGGCGCGGTCGCGAACCTGCGGTGCTGGGGGGCGCCGTCGGAGAAGTGCGCGGCGGACGCCGCGTCGTGCGGCATCCGGGCGACGACCTCCAGTCCGAGGGCCTTGCTGATCTCCGCGGCACGGTAGGGCCTGCCCTCGTCCACCACGACCAGACCGGTGCGGCCGGCCGGCCTCGCACCACCCGGCGCGGCCCCGGCCAGTACCGGAAGCTGGACCCGGGCGGCGAGCACGGCCCGCAGGCTGGAGCCGAGCAGGACCACCGTGAGCGCGCTGCGATCCAGGAGCGCCGGCGGAAGCCCCAGCGGCCCGAGACGACCCGCGTCGACCAGCACGTCGAGGTCGACGTCGCCCAGCCGGTCGAGGGTGTCGGCGAGGTCGTCCCAGGTCGCGGCGAAGTGGGCCGCGCTGCCCGGGCGGGTGAAGCCGGGGAGGAAGAGCCGCCGATCCCCGTCGGTCCCGGCCAGGGTGAGGCACTGGTCGATGACGGCTTCCCGGAGGTTGCGCCGGTCCCGGTGCGCCTCGGCCACCCGCAGCAGGCCCTTCCCGCCGGCTGACTGTCCGGCGAGGTAGCCCGCCAGCACCGCCTGGGGGGCACCGGGGTCGGCGTCCACGAGCATCACCGGCCGCGGCCAGCTCAGGGCGAGCGCGACGGACAGCGTGGTGACGCCTGGGGAGCCGCTGCACGAGGTGAGCACGAGGAGGGCCATCTCAGCGCCCCGCGTCCCGGACGACGGTCATCCGCTCCTGCGCGGCCAGCAGGGCGACGGTCGGCGCCTGGCGCTGGTCGACGTCGACGGTGAGCACGATCGAGGCGCCGTCGACGCCCGGCGCCTGCTCGATCACGCGGGCGCGGTAGGTCTTCCCGGCGAGTGAGTCGCCCGCGCCGCTCTGCGTAGCTGCGGCTGGCAGCGCGACGAGCCGTAGCGGGGATCCGGGCGGGAGCAGACCCTCGGGAGCGCGTCCGGTGACCAGCTTGAGAGCGACGGCGGCGCGCCCCGCGGCGGGGATGGCTGTGGGGGCGACGGCAGCGGACGGGATCACCGAACCGGCTGGCAGGTCGAACACCGCACGTTGCCCGACCAGGCTCTCGAGACGGTCGACCGGGACGGTGTCGGGAAGCGTGCCGCCGCGGAGCCGGAGGGTGGTGAGGTCGTCGCGCTCGAGCACCTCGCCGCGGTAGACGGTGGTGGCCAGCGAGACGACCGTGGTCTCCGATGCCAGCCGGGCGTAGACGACCGCCGCCAGCAACGCGCCCAGGCAGAGGGCGAGCACCCCGAGGACGATCCACCGGGGGTCGCGCCGGCCCGGGAGACGGGGCAGCTCGGGGGAGTCCGCGGACCCCTCGGACCTCTCGGCCCGTTCCGCCGGTCGCCTCCGCGCCGGCCGCGCCCCCGTTCGCGGACGCGGACGCAGGTCGATGCTCATCGGTCCCCCTCGAGGTCGAGTTCAAGTTCTGGTCGGGAGGACGGCGTCATCCCGCTCCCGCCGTGGGCACGATGACGGCCTCCGCCGACCCGGTCCCGGTCACTGTCGTCATCCCCACGACGGACAAGAAGAGGGTGGGAGCGCTGGACCGCGTTCTCACCCGGACCACGCCCTCGTCCAGGGCGACGGTCCCCTGCACGGCGGGATCGCCGGCGAGGTACGCCTTCGCCGCGAGCACGGCAGCCCCTGCCGGCTCTGCTCCGCCGAGCTGACGGGTCGCGGCCGCGTTCGCGGCGGCCCGGCTCGCACCCGCCGCGGCCGCCTCCGCCCGGCCGGCGGCGGCGACCTGCTGCCCGCCGTCGATCACCAGCCCGGCGACCAGGACCAGAGCGCCCATGATCATCAGCACGAACAGGGAGATGCTCTGCCCGCGCTCATCGTGGGACGGCCGTCTCAACGCCGGCTCCGGTAGGTGTCGAGCGCGGCCGCGCCCTCCCCGCTCAGCCGGATGGACCCCGGGAGCCCCGGCAGCGCGACGTCACCCAGCGGCACCGAGCAGGTCACGATCGAGCGGACGACGGCGGGAGTCCCGACGGGGACCGCGAAGGCCGCGGTCCCGACCTCTACCGACGCCGCTGAGCAGCGCAGCCCCGCGGTGCTGAGCGACGCCCGGCCCGCGTCACGTCCATCCGAAGCTGCCGATCCGGCGTCGCGGGCCAGCGAGGCAGCACGAGCTGCGCTCTGGGCGGACTCGATGACCGCCGCGCGCGCGAACCAGAGCCGCCCGCCGGCGACCAGCAGCCCCAGCACCAGGACGAGCGCGGGGACGACGAGGGTCAGCTCGACGGTGACCGACCCGCGTTCGGCGCGGCGGCCGGTCATGGCGGCGTCACCCGTTCCACCGGAGCGGCGGCGCTCTCGCGCAGCTCGGCGAGCCCGAGGTCGAGCAGCAGCGGCGAGGTGGCGGTGACGGTGACCCTCACCTCGGTCGCCCCGCGGACCACGTCGACCGAGACGTCGTCCAGACCCCCGCGGCGAGCGAGGTCGGCCGCGCTGTCGCGCGCGGCGGTGACGGAGCCGGCGCTGCCCCGCGCCGTGTCGACGGCGGCGGCCGCCGCGCGCTGGGCGACGTTGCGCCCGTGCAGCCAGACACCCGCTTGGAGGATGCCGAGGGTGAGGAGCATCAGCACGGGCCAGACGACGGCGAACTGCACGCTCTCGCTGACGCCGCGCTCATCGGGTTGGCGCACTGGTGCTACTTCGGCATCCTGCCGGTGACGTAGGTGGTGATCGCCCCGATGACGATCAGCGCGACCGTCACCGCACCGGCGAGCAGGATGGCGTTCTCCGCGGACTGGCTCAGTCCGCGCTCGTCGCGTCGCCCGCGGTCGTGCAGCAGCACGAGCAGACCGACAGCTGAGAGGACGAGGCTCTTCGCATTCATGCAGGGTCCTTCCGGGTTCGGGGCCCAGCGGACGCAGGACCCCCGAGTGGGATGGCGGTGGATCTCGGCACCGACGGGGGTGCGGGCGGGTATCGCCCTCCAGGCGCCCAAGCCCGGCGCGCGTCGATCCTCGCCCTGCTGCACGTCCACCCCCGAGGTGTTGTCCGGGGCGGAGCGCCACCGGCCGACATGTGAATGTCACTATCGCCCCTCTTGGCGCCGTGAGGCGAGGGGGTGAAGCCGAATCGGTGTTGGTGAGCGGCTTGGAGTGTTGTCCGACGTCCCTGTTGGTCCCACCCGTCCTGCGGCGCCACCGTGATCACGGCTAAGCCGCTTCCGCCAGAGCAGCGGCGTGGTCGGCCAGCCGGTGCACCGCCCGGCTGCAGCGCACGCGGAGCGAGCCGGGCGTCGTCGCGCAGCGGGCCGCGGCCTCCCGCCCGCTGAGACCCTCGACGTACACCGCCTGGAGCAGCGCCCGCGTGGGCCGGTCGATGAGCTGCAGGCGCTCACCCGCGCACAGGACCTCGGCCGCGCCGGGCTCCCACTCGACCCCGGACCTTTGGCCCTGGTGCAGCAGGGAGTCCAGGCCGGCCCCGACCGGGTGGACCACCGCTCGACTGCGGCCCAGCCACCGCCGGTCCCGGTGCACCAGCTTGAGCGTGTCCAAGGCGAGGTTGGCGGCGATCCGCGCGGGTCGACGCTCCAACGGGTAGCCGGCAAGGACGCACCAGAACGCGCTGACGTAGTCGTCCACCTCGGCTCCGCGATCCCGGACCGCCATCTGCACGAGCCGGCCCAGCTGGGACTGGAGGACCACCCGCCCGGCGAGCCGGTCCCCGTCGCGCGCCGCAGCGACCAGCCGGTACAAGGTCCGGTCATCGCCCCGCCGACCCGACACGACCTGCGCGTCCAGTCGGACGGCTTCTGACCCCAGGCCCTCGAGGAGCACTGCCCACTCGCGGTCGAGGGCGTCGACGAGGGCGAAGCGTGACCGGGGAGCCGGAGGGGCGGCGCTGTTCTGCACGGCCCGAGCCTGGCCAGCGCCTGTTGCCCGTACTGGTGGTCGACACCCAGGCGGTGTTGTCCGTGCCGAAGAGGTGTTGCCGGGTCAGAAACGGGCGGAGGTCCGGTTCCCGGTCCGGGTGCTGCTCAACCAGCCGCTTCGGGGTCGTTGTACCCGGAGTGGTGGTCGAGGTGGCCGAACAGCTGCGGGATGCGCAGCAGCGCCAGGTCACGCAGCTCGTCGGCCACCACCGCGGCGTCGGCTGGCTCGTCGAGGAGCAGCCGTCGCTGGAGCTCGGCCACGACGGTCCGCCGGTCCCGGCCCGCGGTTCGCAGGAGGAAGACCCGGCCAAAGCGCTCCTCGTAGGCCCGGAGGCCCTCGGTCAGCGCCCTCGTCAGAGCCGGGTCCTCGGCAGAGTCGGCCGCGGCCTGCGCCGCCGAGACGCCCTGGCCCGGCGCCTGCCCGCGTGCCTGCTCCTGCGCGAGCGCTTGGCCCACCTCGTCGGTGGACAGGGGGGTGGCCGCCGCGGCCGCGACGTCCATCAGCTCGCAGCAGGGAGGCGAACGGGGCGCGGGCCACCACGTCGTCGACCCAGCGGGGGACGGCGAGGCAGGCGGTGAGGCCCTCCCGCAGCTCGGTCTCGGTCAGCTCGACCCTGGGCGCCTGCATTCGCTCATCTCCTCGCGGGTGGAGCGCGGGCGGACAGCGGTCCGGCGCCCAGCCGATAGATTCTCGTCCGTGGTTCTCACCGTACGGACGATCTCCCCCGACCGGCATGTCCTGTTCAACGCCTCCCAGCCCTCGGTCAGCTTCCTGCAGACCCCGGCGTGGGCGCAGGTGAAGAGCGAGTGGAAGAACGAGTCGCTGGGCTGGTTCGACGAGCAGGACCGGCTGGTCGGCGCCGGGCTGGTCCTCTACCGCCAGCTGCCCAAGGTGAAGAAATACCTGGCCTACCTGCCCGAGGGCCCCACCATCGACTGGGACGCCGAGGACATCGGCGTCTGGCTGCGCCCGCTCGCCGACCACGTCAAGGCCGCCGGCGCTTTCGGGATCCGCGTCGGCGCCCCCGTGGTCGTCCGTCGCTGGGGACCGGACACCATCAAGGCCGCCATCGCCGACGAGCGCATCCCGCGGCTCAGCGAGGCGATCCCGGACGAGGTGAACCACACCCACACCCACCTCCGCGACAGCATGCGCGAGCTCGGCTGGCGTCCGCCGGACGAGGAGGAGGGCTTTGCCGCCGGCCAGCCGCGCTTCGTCTTCCAGCTGCCGATCGCCGGCCGCACCCACGAGGAGCTGCTGGCGGGGATGAACCAGCTGTGGCGACGCAACATCAAGAAGGCGGCCAAGCTGGGCGTGACGGTACGCCAGGGCGGACGGGAAGAGCTGGCCCGCTTCCACCCGCTGTACGTGGAGACGGCCGAGCGCGACCACTTCACCCCGCGACCGCTCACCTACTTCGAGACGATGTGGGACGCCCTGCGCGCGGAGGACCCGGACCGGATCCGGCTCTACCTGGCCGAGCACGAGGGCGACCTGGTGGCGGCGACGACCTGGGTCCGGGTCGGCCAGCACGCCTGGTACTCCTACGGCGCCAGCTCCACGGCCAAGCGCGAGGTCCGCGGCTCCAATGCCGTCCAGTGGCAGATGATCCGCGACGCCGTGGACTCCGGCTGCACTGTCTATGATCTCCGCGGCATCACCGAGGGCTTGGAGCCCGACGACCCGCACCTCGGCCTCATCCAGTTCAAGGTCGGGACCGGCGGCGAGGCGGTGGAGTACCTCGGCGAGTGGGATTTGCCGCTGAACCCGCTGCTCTACAAGGCCTTCGACCTCTACATGAAGCGCCGCGGCTGAGGCCGTTCCGACCGCCCCCGCGAGCCGGTGCGGGGGCCTCGGCGCGGCACCCCCGCGGCCGGTAGCCTCGACAGATGAGCGGACTGACCCTGCACCTCGACGTCGAGCGCTGGCGGCGCCACCTGCGCAGCGAGGCGGAGGTGACCCCGGGCCTGGTGCCCGTGGTGAAGGGCAACGGCTACGGGTTCGGGCTGCGCCGGCTGGCCGAGGAGGCCGCCCGGCTCGGGGTGGACGCGCTGGCGGTCGGAGTGGCCGACGAGGTCGCCGAGGTCCGCGACGCCTTCCCGGGCACCGTCGTCATCCTGAACCCCTGGGACGCCGCCAACCCCACCGCCGTCGAGCTGGCCGAGGACCCGAAGGTCCTCACCACCGTCTCCCGCCTGGAGGACCTGGCCGCGCTGGCCGACCTCGAGACCCGGCCGCGGGTGCTGGTCGAGGTGCTCACCTCGATGTGCCGGCACGGCATCGAGGCCCAGCAGCTGGACCGGGTGGCGCTGTTGCTGGACCGGGTGAAGTTCGAGGGGTGGTCCATCCACCTGCCCCTGGACGAGCAGGGCCGTCGCGCCGAGACCGAGCGGCTGGCGCGGGCCGCGCTGACCGCCGCGCCGGGACCGCTGTGGATCTCCCACCTGCCGCCGGACGACGCCCGCTCGGTCGTCACCGCGCTGGCCGGTCCGGGTGAGGAGCCGGCGCCGCTGCGCCTGCGGAGCGGCACCCGCCTGTGGCTGGGCGACCCGGACAGCCGTCGGACCACCGCGACCGTGATGGACGTGCACCCCGTGCAGCGCGGGCAGCGGGTGGGCTACCGCCAGCGCAGGGCCCCCAGCGCGGGGTTCGTCGTCGTCGTGGCCGGCGGCACCTCCCAGGGCGTCGGGATGGAGGCGCCGACGTCGGCCAGCACGCTGCGCCAGCGCGCCGTCGCCCTGGCCGGCGGCGGTCTGGAGGCGACCGGTCGGGCGCTCAGCCCCTACACCGTGGACGGGCGCAAGCGCTGGTTCCTGGAGCCGCCGCACATGCAGTCGAGCCAGCTGTTCCTGCCCGCCGGGGTGACGCCGCCCGAGCGCGGCGCCGAGGTGCCGGTCGAGCTGCGGCTGACCACGGCGACGGTCGACCGGGTCGTCGACTCGACCGCACCCTGAGCCCGTCCCTCGACTCCTCAGCCGCCCTCCGAGCCCCAACCTCCCTGAGCCTCAACCGCGCAGCTTGGCCACCAGCCGTCGCTGGTCCTCCTCGGTCCAGCCGAGCCGTTCGGCCAGGGCGCGGACGCCGCCGTACCGGGTGTCGACGTGGTCGAGCAGCACGCGCATCGTCTCGGCGTGGGTCAGGTGCGAGCTGAGCGGACGGTCGCGGAGGTTGGCGGCGTAGGTCTTGCTGGCCAGCAGCCGGTCCACGATCTGCGGGACCCGCTCGGAGCTGGCGGCGTAGTCGGCGATGATGGCCTCACGGTCGGCCCCGACCAGGCAGAGCGCCAGCGCGACAACCGTGCCTGTCCGGTCCTTGCCCGCGGCGCAGTGCACCAGGGTGGCGCCCTCGGCGCAGGAGATGACGCGGAGCGCCTCGACGACGGAGTCCGGCCGGTCCGCGAGGTAGCTGAGGTAGACCGAGGCGACCCGGTTGTCGAGCTCGACCGAGGGCTCGAGGTCGACCCAGGGCAGCGACTTCTCCGGCAGCACCTCGGGGCGCTGGTCCGGCTTGTCCTCCCCGATCCCCTCGCGCCACTCCCGGAACAGCGAGTGCTGGTGGATGGTGACGCCGTCGTGCCCGACGAGCGGACCGGGTCCCTCGTTCTCGGCCTCGTAGTCGCTGCGCAGGTCCACGACGTCGGTCAGCCCCAGCTCCAGCAGCGCCTCGACGTCGGTCCCGGTCAGGTCCTGGAGGTTGTCCGAGCGCAGGAGCTGCCCGGGTCGGACGGCGTGGCCGTCGGTGGTGGGGATCCCTCCGACGTCCCGCAGGTTGACCAGTCCGTCGAGCTCGATCCACATCCGTTGCACGCGGAAAGTCTAGGGACCCGCTCAGCTCGCCCAGTGGCCGGTGAAGAACAGCCAGCTCCACCCGAGCATGAGCACGACCGCCACCGCCCAGGTGGCGACCACCAGCATCCGGTGGGCGCGGGCGGCCACCGGGCGGGCCGGTTCCCAGGTGCCCCAGCGCGCCAGCATGATCCACAGCGGGAACCAGAGCAGCGTCGCGCGGTTGACCGAGAAGAACCAGTAGGACAGCGAGAACGCCAGCACCTGGACGCCGACCCAGCTGGCCTCGGCCCACAGCCGGCGGCGCAGGCACCAGACGGTGACGACCAGGCCGACGGCCATGGAGACCACCTCCGCCCGGAACACCGCGGCCCACCACGGGTGGTCGGCGAAGGCGCCGGGCACGATGGCCGGGACGGTGTTGAGGAACGACTGCCACGGCGTCGTCAGCTCCCGCACCCAGCCCGTCGACTGCGCGGTGTACCAGGCGGTCCAGCTGCCGGTCAGGCTGTGCAGGTAGCTGGCGAACGCGGCCAGCACGGCGACGGGGAGCAGGAGCCAGACCAGGCGGCGCAGCCGGCCGCGGGCGTCGACCCCGCCCGAGGTCAGGATCATCACGGCCAGCGCGCCGACCAGGAACAGCCCGGAGACGCGGACCGTGCACGCGGCGGCGGCGAGCAGAGCGGCGGCGGCCCAGCGATCGGCCCGCGCCCGCTCCCACGCCCAGAAGGCGGCGGCGCAGAACAGCGACTCCGTGTAGGGGACGGTGGTGAAGACCGCCGGCGGCGCGAACAGCCAGGCGACGGCCGCCCAGGGCCCGCCGAGCCGCAGGAGGGCACCGGCGGCGATGGCGGAGCAGACCAGGGACAAGGCCACGCCCCCGACGGCGATCGGGACGCCCAGCGCGACGAAGCCGCGCAGCAGCGCCGGCAGCCCCGGGAAAAAGGCCATCAGGATGCCATCGGGCTCGGCGAAGTAGCCGCCGAGGGCGAGGGCGGTGAAGTGCTGGACGTCCCAGTTGCTCACCATGTCGGAGAAGCCGCGGCCCTCACGCAGGGCGAGGAGCACCGCGACCAGGGCGATCAGACCCCGGCTGGCCAGCCAGGCCTGGACCACCAGGCGACCGTCGCCCGGCGCCCCGGCCGGCTCGTCGGCGATGCGGAGCCGGGGTGGGGCGAGCTCGGCCAGCTGCATCACGCAGCGGCTCCCAGCGTGCGGCGAAGCCGGGTCACCCAGGCGGCATCGGGAGCGTGGTCGAGGGAGCCGCCGCCAGGGTCGTCGGCCCCGCCACGGCGGACGGGGTCGTGGACCGGTTGCAGGATGTCGCGGACGACGACGGCCACCACCCAGGACTGGGTGGCCAGCCGCAGCAGCACGGCGAGCCAGTAGATGCGGTCGGCAGAACCGTCCCCGGGGCTGAGCAGCCCGCCCAGGTGCCACCAGATGGCCACGAAGTAGAGCAGTTCGCCGACGGTGAAGACCAGCCAGTCGCGCCACCGGGGCCGGGCCAGGACGAGCAGCGGCAGCAGCCACAGCACGTACTGCGGGGAGTAGACCTTGTTGGTCAGCAGGAAGGCGGCGACGACGAGGAACGCGACCTGGCCGAGCCTGGGGCGGCGCGGGGCCAGCAGGATCAGCAGCCCGATGGCCAGGCAGCCGCCGGCGAACAGGCCCGCGCTGACCACGTTGAGCTGCGGCACGGGGTGCCCGGCGAGGGAGAAGACGTACCACAGCGACCCGAAGTCGCCCGCGCGGTCAGAGTTGAACCGCCAGAAGCTCAGCCACGCTTGCGGGGCGACCAGCAGGACCGGCAGGTTGACCGCGGTCCAGGACACGACGAAGCCCCCGAGCGCGACGCCGAAGTCCCGCAGTCGACGGCTGCGCAGGCAGAGCAGCAGCAGGGGCCCGAGGAGCAGCAGCGGGTAGAGCTTGGCCGCCATCCCCAGCCCCAGCAGGACGCCGGCCACGGTCGGTCGCCGGCCGGACCACGCCAGCAGGGCCGCGGCGGTGAGGGCGACGGGCAGCAGGTCCCAGTTGACCAGCGCGGCCGCGGCGACGCAAGGCGAGACGGCGACCATCATCGCGTCCCAGGGCCGCCCCGGCACGCTGCGCGCCTGGGCCCAGACGGTGACCAGCAGGAGGGCGCCGAGCAGGACGGCGTTGACGTCGACGAAGCGGAGGGTGGCGTCCACGGTCTGCTGGTCGGTCAGGCCGGTCCCCGTGGGGGCACCCAGCAGGACCGCCAGCCGCCGCTCGAGCTCGAGGAACCAGCCGGTGAGGACGGGGTACTCCAGCACCGGGTAGTCGCCGGAGTCGAGGTAGGGGGTGTTCCCCTGCAGCAGCCCGCGGCCGCTGTAGAGCAGGCCGATGTCGGAGTAGCAGAGATCCCGGTACTGATCGATCGACTGCCCGGCCACGGTGATCCGGCACGGCAGCCGGAACACCATCCCGGCCACGTAGACCGCGGTGGCGACGACCAGGGCGATCCGGACCGGGTTCCACCAGCGGGGTGCGCGCGCGTGCCGGCCCCGGGGCCCCCCGAACCGACGGCTGAGGCCCGCGACGAAGGGGTCGGTCCGCGACGGCGCGTCCACCGCTGGGCCGTGCGTGGTCGGAGGGCCGACCGGAGCGGCGGCCGTCACGCTCAGCCGCCGCTACCCGGCGTCGTGTCCCCGTCCGCGTTCTCCTGGGTGCCGCTGCCCGTGCCGCCACCGGTCCCGCCCCTGGGGCTGCTGCTCCGGGTCGGCTCGGGTTCCGCACGAGCGGTCTGGCTCGGCTGCTCCTCCGGCTCCTGCGTGGTCGGGTCCTCACCGGGCTCGTCGGTCGGCTCGTCGCTCGGCTCGGTGGTGGCCGACTCGGACGGCTCCTCGGTGGGCCGCTGGATGGTCGGCTGCTGCTGCGTCGGTCGCGGCTGGGTGTAGCTCGGCGCCGGCCGGGGGGCGGAGTCGACGTTGACGTAGGCCGGTGGCTCGAAGGCCCGGACCGGCTGGTCCTCGGTGGCGACCCGCATGTACTCGCCCCAGGTCTGCGCCGGGTAGGTGCCGCCGAAGAAGGTGCTGTCGCCGGGACGGCGGTAGTCGTCGAGGCTCTCGCTGCCGCTGTTGCCGGCTACAAACATCACCGCGGTGGAGATCTGCCGGGTGTAGCCGACGAACCAGGACGAGTTGACGATGTCCTTGCCCTTGGTGTCGGTGACCCCATTGGTGCCGGTCTTGCCGGCGACAGGCCGGTTGAGCGCCTGGACGGTCGTCCCAGTGCCGTTCTCCACGACGTTGGACAGCGCGAAGGTGACGTCGTGCGCGATGTCCTCGCTGACCGCCCGCTTCTTCTTCGGGTCCGCCTCGTAGACCACCTTGCCGTCGACGTCCTCCACCTTCTTGACCACGTGGTTCTGCACCGCGGTGCCGTTGTTGGCGAAGGCGGCATAGCCGCTGGCCTGGTTCAGCGGGCTGATCTCCGGGGTGCCGATCGGGATGTTGCGCACGGCGGCGTCCCAGCCGGTGGCCTTCGGGGCGCCCGTGTCCCGGGCCACGTCGAGGATCTTCGCCTTGCCGTCCTCCATCGTGGTGGCCAGGTCGACGAAGGCGGTGTTGATGGAGTAGGTCGTGGCGTTGAGCAGGCTGGTCTGGAAGCCGTAGTTCTGGTTGTACTCGTTGCGGACGATCGTGGGGTCGCCGGGCAGGTTGAAGCTGCTGCCGCGGAACAACGACCGGAGGCTGTAGCCATCCTTGAGCCCGGCCGCGAGGGCGTAGGTCTTGAAGGTCGACGCCGTCGGGCGGGCGGTGGTCGCCCAGTTCCGGGAGTTCTTGACGTAGTTGGGGCCGCCGTAGAGAGCCAGGACCTCGCCGGTGTTGACGTCGACAGAGGCGATGGCGGCGTGCAGCTTGGACGCCTTCTTCCCCGACGCGTCGGCCGCCTGCCGGGTCACGCTCTGGGCCGCCTCGACCGCCGCGTTCTGCGCCTTCTTGTCGAAGGTCGTGGTGATCTTGAGTCCTCCGCCGTTGATCTGCTCGGAGGTGAACCCCGCGTCGGTCAGCTCCTTCTCGACCATCTTGAGCAGGAAGCCCTTGGAACCGCCGTAGCGCTCGTTGGTCTTGATCTCGGGGAACTTCGGCAGCTTCTTCGCGTGCTTGTCCGCCTCGGTCTGAGGAATAGCACCGGTGTCGGCCATGGACTGCAGGACGTAGCGGTAGCGGTTGAGGAGTCGGTCGAGGTTGTCCTCGTCGTCCGGGTCGAACGCCGCGGGGTTGTTGATCACGCTGGCCAGGACGGCGGCCTGGGGAACGGTGAGCTTCTTGGCCTCGGTGTCGAAGAAGTTCTGGGCCGCCGCCTCGATGCCGTAAGCGCCGTGGCCGAAGTAGATCGTGTTGAGGTAGCCCTCGAGGATCTGCTCCTTGGGCACCTGCTTGTTGATCTTGTAGGCGAGGAAGAGCTCCTTGAACTTCCGGGTCGCCGTCTGCTCGGAGTACAGGTACTTGATCTTGATGTACTGCTGGGTGATCGTCGAGCCACCTTGCAGGGTGCCGCCCCGGGCGATGACGTAGGCCGCGCGGGCCATGCCGCGCAGGGAGATGCCGCGGTCGGTCCAGAAGGAGCGGTTCTCCGCGGCGATGACGGCGTCCTTGATGCTCTGCGGCATCTCCTCCAGCGTCAGCGGCTGCCGGTTCTGGATGGCGAAGCTGCCGAGCTCCGCCTTGCCGTCGCCGTAGTAGACGAAGGTCGTCGCGGTCTCGAAGTCGGCGTTCGCGTCGGGCAGGTTCGTCGTCGCGTAGCCGACGCCGACGGCGGCGGTGCCGCCGACCAGGCCCAGCAGGACGAAGGACACCAGCGCGATCAGGATGCGCCGCGCCCACCGCTGTCCGCGGCTTCGCTGATCTTTCGACGTGGCGCCCACCGGACGCTGCGCGACGGGCCCCCACTGGGGCTCAGCCATAGATGTCCTCAACTGTCTGCTGGCGGCGCGGGGGTTTCCGCTTGACCCCGTCGCCGAGGAGGTAGCTCAAGATCATGTGGTTCCAGTGGCAGGTCTGGCACACCTCGACCACCACGACCTTGAACTCCCCGAACTCGTGCGCCATCTCCTCGAGCTCGGGAGTGCGCTTGATGCGGCCGGAATACTGACCGAGCTGCTCACCGAAGACATAGCTCAAGGTGGTCAGGTTCGGGGTCTGGCACACGGGGCAGGGGATCTCCGTCGATTCCCCGTGGTGCTTGGCGGCGCGCAGCAGCATCGGGTCGGCGTCGCAGGCGTCCAGGCGCGCGAGAGCCTTCCCCGGGCGGCGCAGCTTCTCCAGGGTGGAGCGTCGCTGCAGCGCGTAATCGATGACCTCCCGCTGCGACCACATGGGCTCAAGGTTACGCGGCTCATTCCGACGGGCGGGTGAAGGCGATGACGTCCGACATCACGGTTCGGTGAGAGACCCTGCCTCCGCTGAGGCGATGCGCCGGTGCTCGTCTGGTCGGGCACCGTAGCGATGACGTAGCATCGTTGGCCGGTCAGGGCCCCGCTCTCGGGTGCACGTCCCTGGCACGGGGCCATGGCGCAATTGGTAGCGCACCTGCTTTGCAAGCAGGGGGTTAGGGGTTCGAGTCCCCTTGGCTCCACCAGATAACTCGTCGTCAGAGCTGACATCTCCGGGTTCTGGCTACCTCCCACACTGACGTACGGCCGAGCTTTGGTGGTCGAGGAGGTCAAAGCCCCGCCCGCCTGGCGCACCTGCCAGTAGCCCTGCAACATCCACGGATGGAACTGACCCGAGTCCGTGCTCTCCGCGACTGGGAGCGCAGAAGGGCGTTCCGGGAGGCGTTCCGCAGGTCACATCCCTGCCGAGTTCGTGGAATTGCGGCGTTCCTATCCTCGACCGGAGCCTGCGGCCATCAGCCCCGCCTGACGGCCGCGCGAGCAGTCGCCGCGACGGCGAGGTCGCCACCTCCGACATGGCGCCGGCCGGTGCTCGCTGCGCCGGACAGCTGGTCGATGACGTCCAGGGTCGGACTGCGGGCGGGAGGGGGTGAGTACCGGTCAGCTCCGCTCCCCCAGCCGAGCGCGAACAGCAGGTCGCTGATCTCGCGCTGCCACTCCGGCGCCGGTACGCCGCTGCCGACCACCGCGAGCGCCAGCCAGCCGGCCTGGCGATCGAACGTGCTCGTGCCCACCGGAAGGCGTTCGACGACGTGCTGCCAGAGTGCGGGGGGATCGTGCCGGCAGCGGGTGCCAGCAGCGGTCGGCGTGAGCCGGCCCTTTCGGACCGAGACCAGGCCGAGGGCTCGCGCGGTGTCCCGGATGTCGGCGACGGGTGGCGTCAGGTCCTCCCGGTTGGCCTTGCCGATCCACCACCCCGCGATGCCCGTGCGCTCGGCGAGCTGCTCGACCACCTTGGGTGGCAGGTATCCGGCGGAGGTCAGCGCGACACCGTCGCCGATGACCTCGAGGAGGATGCGGTAGGGCTCCGTCAGCCGGGCGGCCTCGTCGTCGGCGACGTCGGTCGGTCCGTGGGACAGAGGTCGACCGAGCACCTCGCGCAGGCTCTGGATGCCTCGTCGTTCCAGCTGCTCGAACAGCTCCGCGAGCTCGCCGGTGACGACGACCGGCTTGGCGAACGCGATGGCCAGGGCGGCGTTCGCCTCGTCGACGTCGAAGTGGTCAGGATGCCAGTCGAGGGGTAACCAGCGGCGACCCTGCTCCGCGTCTTCGAAGCTCGCGGGCAGGTGTGCGTCGTCGTACTCGCTCCGCACCCACGCGGCCAGCTCTCGGTAGCCACCGATACCACCGCAGTCTTCCGGCGGGCCGGCCATCCGGCCTCCCAGGCAGCGCACCGTTGCTGGCGGTTCCTGGAGCACCTCCTCGACTCTGAGCACGTGGTCCCAGCCGTCACCGAAGTCGTACTCGTACCAGACCTCATCGCCCTTCCCCGCAACCAGCTGGTCGAGGCGGACGTCGTCCTCCAGCACGCCCTCCTCGCCCTCCTCGACGTCGAAGGTGGTGATCAAGGACGGCGAACGGTGGTCGGGGCCGGTGCGGAAGCGATGCAGGTGGCTGTTGGTCCAGCCCATCGCGGCCTGGATCATGTCGTGCACCTGGGGCAGCGTCAGATCAGCAGGAAGCTCGAGACGCCGCCAGACTGGAGGCTTCGCTCCGTGCAGGTCCAGCCGCACACGGAGTCCGGCCACCACGGACGGCGGTGGACGCAGCTCAGGCTCCGCAGAGTGGTCGAGCCCCTCGAGGAGACTCGACACCCGGCCGCTGAGCAGCGCATCGAGAAGGGCCTGGCGCTCTTGGGGTGTGGCGCCCGCGATCAGCTGCTTCACGAGGCTTTTGACGTCGTCCGGCCTGCTCACGACGATCAGTCAATCACCCACAAGTGCGCCGGCTCGAGCACTGCAGCGCGCCTGCTGAGCTCTCTGTCGTCTTGAACCGCCACGACAACATGAGCGTGGTCACCGCTGCCTCGTGGTCTTCTTCCGGACACTTGTCCCACCGGCGAAGGAACCTCAAGGGGATCGGTAGGCGTCGGCACGCCCGAACACCCCGACAACAGTCACCCGGTGAGCGGCGTCATCGATCCGATAGAGCACGCGGTAGGTACCACGTCTCGCGCTGTGGCGGTCGTCGAGCGGCGGGCGGAGCTGCTTGCCGACGCGGTGCGGGTTCTCGAGCAGCGAGCTGATGATGAACTCGTAGGCAGCGAAGGCGATGGACTCGGGCAACTGCTCAGCGAGTTGGCGGCGAGCGGTGGGGGCGATGACCAGCGTGAACGGCGGATCGCTCACGCGGTGGCGCGTCTCGCGCGTCTCGCGCGCCTGGCCACCATGGCCGCTGCCAGGCTCTCCTGGCCCTCGCCCTCCCCCCGAGCCAGCTCGCCGTCGGCCTGGTCGAGCGCACGCACGACGTTTGCGTCGCTCAACACGGCGATCGTCTCCTCGAGGGCTTCGAGGTCGTCGACGGCGAGGAGGACTGCCGCCGGCCGACCGTGGACGGTCACTGTGAAGCGCTCGTGCTCGTTGCCCGCTCGCGCGACCAGCTCCGATAGATGTGCCTTGGCCTCGGCCAGCGATCGCGTCTCCGTCATAGTCACAAGTATGACCATTGGGCGCTGCGCCAACAAGGCTCGAAGCCAGCCGGGTCAGCCCAACGGGCGATGGCCAGAAGCCAGAATCGTGTACATGACCACGCTCTCGGTAGCGGACGCGCGCGCGCAGTTCTCCAAGCTGGTGGAGTCTGCCTCGACGACCCATGAACGCTTCGAGGTGACCCGTAACGGTAGCCGCGTCGCCGTCCTTCTCGGCGCGGACGACTACGACGCGCTGCTTGAGATGGTGGACATCTTGGCGGACTCCGAAACTGTCGCAGCGATCCGTGCGGGCCTTGTTGATCTCGAAACAGGCCAGCCTGCGAGCGTGGATGAGGTTCGCCAGGCGATGGTCGAGGCCGGTCGATTGCCTGAATGACGGGTCCTTACGAGGTTCGGTTCTCGAGGTCGGCAAAGCGGTCGCTGACCCCGGAACTGCCCGAAAAGGTGGCTGCTGCGGCCTACGAATCCATCACCGGTGCCCTCGCTGACAACCCTCATCGCGTAGGAAAGCATCTCAATGAGCCGCTGCATCCTCTGTACAGTGCGCAGCGTGGCGAGTACCGGGTGATCTATCGGATTCTCGAAGAGGAAATCGTGATCGAGGTCGTGACCATCGTCCACCGTCGTGATGCCTACCGCATATACCGGTGACGCCTGACCGTTGGCGTCACGCGGGCTCGTGCGGCCGCTGGACGAGCGCCGGCGGCTTGAGGGCGGCCCGAGTGATTGGTCCCGCCGCTACAGGTCTGCTGTGCATCTACGCACTCCTGCCGCGAGACGAGGCGGCTGGAAGAGCCACAGCCGCCCCAGAAGCCGACTCGCATTTCGGCACTCAGTCGGTGTGGGCGCCCTGGTGCCGGCTGTAGTAGTCGGCCATGAGCCGCCAGTAGACCAGAAGCAGCGCCATCATGACTGCGGTGGCACCGGCCGCCGGCGCGGCGCGGCGTCGCCAAGCGGCGATCAGTGCGCTGATGCCGGCCAGCGTGGCCGCCGCGTCGACCGCCATCGCGGCGTCGCGGGGCCGCTCGGTGATCCACAGCTCTTCGCCGAGCACCGCCCGGGTGGACCAAGCGAGCTCGTCCGCCGGTTCCGGGAAGATGACGGGGTTGGCGGCCATCCAGGCACCGACGATCGCGGCGTGGCTCCATCGGCGTGTCCACAGAGGGACGAGCACGAGCGGGGCGCTCAGCCAGCGAGTCCAGGCACTCCACGGGTTGGAGTGGCGAGCGAAAACGTCGTGTTTGAGATCAGCGAAACGGCGGAGCGCTGTCGTTGCTGCCATGTCAGACCACCTGCATCCTGCGCCACCACCAGAGAGTGGATGCGACGCCGGCGGCGGCGGTCAGGGGGATGAGGGCGAGGTGGTGCGGCGCGATGGTGGCGGCTGCCGCGGGTCCGGCCATCCCGGCCCAGAGGCTGGTGGCGGCGTACGGGACCCAGGCGCCGACGCCGATCACAGTGAGGATCTGGGTCGCAACGACGATGAGGATCAATGCAGCGAGGGCTGGTAGGTAGCCGCGGGCGGCACTGGCGACGAACGCGAGAGGGTAGGCCAGTAGCGCACCGTTGACGCCCACGGCGAGCACCTTGGCGGCCGGTTCCAGCACGTCGGTGGTGGGGGCCGGTAGCCCGGCCAACGGTGCCAGGGCGAACGTGGCGGCCAGGGTGAGAAGGCTGAGCGCCATGGACCACGCGAGGAGCACCGTGTACTTGGCGGCGGCGACGGTCGTCAGTGATGTGGGCAGGGCGTAGAGGCCGGTGATGGTGTGGTCGGTGAACTCCCGGCCGAAGCACCAGGCCACGACGAAGCCGACTCCCAGCAACGACATGACGGAAAGAATCTGGGCGACCATGCCGAGATAGGCGGTCCAGCCCTGCCCGACGAGCATGGCGTTGACCTTGATCGCCAAGGGCGCATCGGCAGGGCCGCGAGTGGCGGCGACGAGGAACCCGGCGGTGAGCGCGGGCACCCCCACCCCGACCAGCACCGCGGTGACTTGAGCCATTCGGGACCGGCGGAGCTTCAGCCACTCGACCCCGACGGCGGCGCGCATCACTCCACGCGCCCGTCGTCGTCGAGCCTCGTCCACGGCCAGGACCAAGTCGAAGAAGGTGCGTTCGAGGTCGGCCCCGGTCGGGTCGAGCGTGCCGACGATGCGGCCGCGGTGCATGACGGAGATGTGGTCGGCGATCCGGGCCATCTCGTCCAGGTGGTGACTCGACACCAGGATGGCGGTTCCCCGGGCGGCGGCAGCCCGTAGAAGGGTCCGAACAAGGACGACCCCGGCGGGGTCGAGCGCGGTGGTCGGTTCGTCCAGCACCAACAGGTCGGGTTCGCCGAGCAGGGCGCAGGCCAGGCCGACACGTTGCCGATTCCCAGTCGAGAGGGTCCGAGCCGGGCGGTCGGCCCAGTGGCTGAGGCGGAGGTCGGAGATGCCGCGGTTCGCCGCAGCCCGGGCGGCCGCTGCAGGCATCCCGTGCAGCAAGGCAGCGCAGCGCAGGTTCTCGGTGACGGTCAACTCGGGGTAGCCGAATGCGGTGTCGAGCATGTGGCCGACGCGGCGCCACAGGTTGATGCTGGCCTGGGCGACTGGGCGGCCGAAGATGGTGACCGAACCCCGGTCGGGCCGGAGCATGTTCAGCAGAAGCCGCATCAGTGTGGTCTTGCCGGCGCCGTTCAGCCCGACCAAGGCGTGGATCTGGCCAGGGGAGACTCGGAGATGGACGTGGTCGACGGCCTGCTCGGGACCGAACGACCGGCACAGGTCGGAGGCATAGAGGCCGCGGCGATCGGGATCAGGGGCCGACCCTGCAGCTGCGGCGTCGAGGACCTCTGGTGGCCGGACCTCACGACTTCCGTCCAAGGACAGGCCGGCGGCTAGGGGCTCAGGTCGGAGTTGCTCGGGGACAGGCACGGTCGGCGCTCCTACGGTCGACGACAGAACAGCCGACCAGGCTTCCCGGCACTCCTTGAGGAGTGTATCGAGGTGGCTGCCGTGCGGATAGTGGGGACAGGCGCTGACCCGGCTGCCCGTGAGGCGGTGGCATCAAGCGAGTCCAGCCAATCCATATCGCTGGCGATAACCCCTCGTCACGCTGTGATGGTGGACATCAGAGCGAAGCGCCGGGCCGCTGGTCTGAGCCAGTCCCAGCTGGCTCGGGCCGCGGGAATACCCCAACCCAACCTGTCGGCGTACGAGAACGGGCGTCGGGTCCCCTCCCCCGAGGTGCTCGAGCGTCTCAACCGCGCGCTCGCGGTACGACCGTCCGCGCGGGTCGAACAGCATCGGGACTCGATCCGTGCACTGGTGTCGGAGCACCACGCCGCCTCGCCGCGGATCTTCGGGTCCGTCGCCCGAGGAGACGACGAACCCGGGTCTGACGTCGATCTCCTCGTCGACTTCAGCGACGAAGCGTCACTGCTCGACGAGATCGGGCTCCGCCTCGCGCTGGCGGACCTCCTCCACGTGAGCGTCGACGTGGTCGCTTCGGACACCCTCAAGGGCCCAATCCGCGAACGAGTACTGCGAGAAGCAGTGGAGGTGTGACCACGTCGGTCCGGAAGGCGCGCGACGCGGCCGAACGCGTCGTCGTCGTCTGCGACATCCTCGCCGACCTGGTCCCGTCCGACATCGACGCCTTCGCCGCCGACGTCCGCATGCAGTGGGCGGCCGAGATGGGCCTCATTCGCATCGGAGAGGCGGTCAACCGGATCCCCGACGAGATCCTGGAGCTCTTCTCCGAGCAGCCCTGGCGGCAGATCGTGGCGATGCGCTTCGCTGCCCACCAGTACGACGACCTCGACCCTCGGCGAGTCTGGCGCACCCTCACCCGTGACGTTCCTCACCTCCGTGCCTACCTCGTCGACACAGTCCTCCCCGGGCTCGCTGATGGAGGAACCTGAGGCATTGGTTGCCGCACGATCGGCCAGCACGCATGAAAGCTTGGGCGGGTGATCGAACAACGGCTGGCCCGCGGGCTCTACGAGGACCTCGTCACCAAGGGGTTGCGGTCAGCCCTCGCTGCTGACGATGAACACGGGGCTGAGTTCGCCGAGGTCGACCCGGCCGACCAACCACACGTGCTGGCTCGGCACATCTATGAGCTCACCCGCCGGGCCCTCGAGGGAAGGGCCGATCCAGACGAGCGGATCCAGCTTCTCCGCGAGCTCGTCGAGCTGCTCGAGGTCCCGGCTGCGGAGGTCGACCCCCCGGCGCGGCAGCTGCGTCGGCTCGCCGTCGCGTCCGGCCCCGGCGTGCTCGACATCGAATCCGTCCGGCCCAAGACGCCTCTGTCCGATGCGGCGCTGCTGACGAACAGCGCCAACGAGCCGAACCTGGCTGCCGAGCTGCGGGCCGAGATCGACACCTCGGACGAGGTCGACCTCCTGTGCGCCTTCGTGAAGTGGCACGGCCTTCGCCTGCTGGAGGACGAGCTTGGTCGCCTGCACCGTCGTCACGCTCCCCTGCGCGTGATCACGACGACGTACATGGGCGCCACCGAACGGGCCGCGCTCGACCGGCTGGTGCGGGAGCTGGGCGCCGAGGTACGGATCCAGTACGACGCGGCGCGCACCCGCCTGCACGCCAAGGCGTGGATGTTCCGCCGCCGGACACGCTACGACACGGCATACGTCGGCTCCTCGAACCTCTCCCGCGCCGCCCTGCTCGACGGCGTGGAGTGGAACGTCCGGTTGTCCCGGATCGCGAACGAGTCCCTGCTCACCAAGTTCCACGGCACGTTCGACACCTACTGGAACGATGCGAGCTTCGAGCACTACGACCCCGACGTCGACGGGGACCGCCTGGACGACGCGCTCGCCGAGGCTTCAGGGCTTCGGCAGCACGACCGGGTCACCATCAGCCTGTCCGGACTCGAGGTGCGACCGTTCCCCTACCAGCAGCACATGCTCGACGAGCTCGCCGTCGAGCGCGATGTGCACGATCGGCACCGCAACCTGGTCGTCGCGGCCACCGGTACCGGGAAGACGGTGGTCGCTGCTCTGGACTACCGCCGCCTGTGCAGCCCCAACTCCGCCGATCGCCCACGCCTGCTGTTCGTGGCGCACCGCAAGGAGATCCTCGAGCAGTCGCTGCGGACCTACCGCGAGGTGCTCGCCGACCAGACCTTCGGTGAGCTGTACGTGGGCGGTACCCGTCCGGAGCGTTGGGACCACGTGTTCGCCAGCGTGCAGTCCCTGCAGTCCTATGGCGTCACCACCATCCCGGCCGACGCCTACGAGATCGTGGTCATCGACGAGTTCCACCACGCGCAGGCGCCGACCTACCGGAGGCTCCTCGACCACCTGGCCCCCCGTGAGCTCCTGGGCCTCACCGCGACTCCCGAACGAGCCGACGGCATCGACGTCCGCGCCGAGTTCTTCGACGGCCGCACCGCCACCGAGCTGCGCTTGTGGGACGCGCTGGGCAAGGACCTGCTGTGCCCGTTCCACTACTTCGCCGTCGCCGACGGCACGGACCTCCGGCGCATCAGCTGGACGCGCGGCCGGTACGACGAGGGCGAGCTGTCGCACGTGTACACCGGCAACCGGGCCCGGGCGGCCATCGTCCTCCAGCAGCTGCGGGACAAGGTCATCGACCCGGTGGCCATGCGCGCCCTCGGATTCTGCGTGAGCGTCGCCCATGCCCGCTTCATGGCGCAGACCTTCACCGCTGCCGGCATCCCTGCCCTCGCGGTCAGCGGCGACACACCGGCTGTGGACCGCCAGCGCGCTCTCGACGACCTCAGATCGAAGCGGGTGAACGTCCTGTTCGCTGCCGATCTCTTCAACGAGGGCCTCGACCTGCCCGAGGTCGACACCGTGCTCTTCCTCCGTCCCACGGAGAGCGCCACGGTCTTCTTGCAACAGCTCGGTCGCGGACTCCGCCGTACACCCGACAAGGCTGTGCTGACCGTGCTCGACTTCGTCGGACACCAACGCCAGGAGTTCCGCTTCGACACCAAGCTGCGGGCCCTCACGGGCGAGACCCGGCGAGGCCTGGTGCGCGAGATCGAACGGGGCTTTCCCTTCCTGCCCTCCGGCTGCCAGATCGTCATGGATCGCCAAGCTCAGGCGTTGATCCTGGAGAACCTCAAGACGCAGGTCGCCAACAGCTGGAAGTCCATGACCGCGGAGCTCCGCTCGTACGGTGACCTCGATCTCCGGACGTTCGTCCAGGAGTCCGGGATCGAGCTGCCCGACATCCTGCGTCGCGGCCACCGGTCGTGGACGCAGCTTCGCCGAGACGCTGGCCTGCCCACCGAGGCAGGCAGCTCCCTCGAGAGCCTGCTGCTCAAGCGGGTTCGCGCCTTCGCTCACGTCGACGACGGGGTACGAGCCAGCGGCTACCGCCGCCTCCTGAACTCCACAACCCGCTACGGCGATCTCACCGGAGCCGAACAGCGGCTGGCGCGCATGCTCTTCTTCTCCGCGTACCCGAACGCTGCCGGCTTCACGACCTACGACGACGGTCTCGCCGCACTCCGTGCCGAACGGGCGGCCTCCGCCGAGCTCGGCGCCGTCGTCGACCTGGTGTTCGACGCCACGCGTCACGACGCGCTGGCCCTCACCGGGCCCCTGGCCGAGGTACCGCTGCGCGTCCACGCTTCCTACCAGCGCGAGGAGATCCTCGCGGCCCTCGACTACGCCACCCTCGAGCGCAAGCCGACGAGCATGATGCAGGGCGTCGCCTATTCCCCACCGCTCAACGTCGACGCCTTCTTCATCACGCTGAAGAAGTCGGAAGCCGACTACTCCCCCACCACCATGTACCGGGACTACCCGATCAGCCCGACGCTCTTCCACTGGGAGTCCCAGAACGCCACCTCACTCGACTCACCCGCTGGTCGGCGCTACCTCAGTGGCTCGAGCACAGTGCTGCTCTTCTGCCGGACCGAGCACAAGGGCGAGTACGACACCGCGCCCTACGTCCTGCTCGGGCCCGCCTCCTACGTCAGCCATGTCGGCGAGCGCCCGATCGCCATCACGTGGAGACTGCAGCACCCCATGCCGTCGGCCTTCTTCGCCAGGGCCGCCCTGGCCGCCTCGTGACCCATCGAGGACTCGTGCACGAGCGCTCGCAATCGGGCTGGAGATCTTCAGCAAGCCGGCCTGCCCTGAGGAACCAGCCGCTCGCCCCCGCACTGTCAGGTCAGGACGACGAACTGGCGGTTGAGGGCGGCTCCGACCCTTGGCAGAACCGCCACCGCCAGTTCTCGTCCTCCTTCTCCAGGAGCCCGCTGACGCGGTAGGGGAGGGTGAGGCGACCGGAGCCCTCTGTTGCGTCGGGATGAGGATCGATGAACAAGGTGGCCTCAGCCAGGACCGCGAAGCCCGCCGAGCAGGACGCGACCCGGACGGTCTCGCACCGCCAGGAGTAGCGCTCCTCCCGCCCGAACACGTCGGTGAGGAGTGATCGGAGCTCCGTGAGCCCGACCGCGACTTCCCCGCGCTCCGACCCGGCGTACATGACGTCGCCTGGCGTCGCGAACTGGTGGGTGACCGCATCGACGTCGCCGGCCCGGAAGGCCTCGCCGAGGGCCTCGATGATGTCGCTGGCCTCGTCGGGGCTCATGACCCCACGGGGACAGCGGGAGGAGCGGTGACCACCGGCGGGCGTTCCGGGTCGCGCACGCCGGGCAGGAACAAGAAGGCGAGCGTGATGGCGGCTCCCAGCACGCCGGCACCGATCAACGTGGGGCGGGTGCCGATCGCGGCTGCGACGGGGGCCGTGACCGCGTAGGAGATGGGCACGAGGGAGATGGAGATGAACCAGTCGAACGACGAGACGCGACCGAGGAGGTCTCCGGGGATGAGCCGTTGTTTGGTCGTCGTCCACGCCACCGCGCCGAGGGCTTCGAAGCCGCTGATCAGAGCGGCGGCGCTCATCGCCTGCCAGGGCGTGTGGGCCAGTCCGTAGCCGCCTACGGCGAGGGTGCCGCACGCCCAGGCCAGGTAGGTGAAGGTCATGGTCCGCCGTGGCAGACCCGTCTGGGAGATGACGGCGGCCGCCACCAGCGCGGCCACCCCGCCCGCGGCCAGGATCAACCCCAGCTCGCGCGCACCGCCGCCCAGCTCGTTCTTGACCAGGTAGGGGAGGAGGACCTCGGTGGGCCCCAGGAACAACAGGTAGGTCAAGGTGGCTGCGAGGAACGTCACCCAGAGCCACGGTGTGCTGCGCACGAAGGCGAACCCCTCGCGGAGGTCGGCTAGGACGGCGCGTGCCGTGAGCGGCTGGCTCTTCTCGGGAGCGATGGGCGTCAGCCGGAGCAGGCAGAACGCGGAGACCCCGAAGGTGGCCGCATCAAGCGCGAAGGCCCAGCCGGTCCCCCAGGTCCCGATGATCACCCCTCCCAGTGCGGGCCCGAGCAGCCACAACATCGCCGGTCGCACGAACTGGTCGAGTGCGTTGGCTTCGGTGAGGTGCGCCTTCGGGACCAGTTGGGGCACCAGGGCCTCGAAGGCGGGCATGAAGAACGCCGATGCTGAGCCGTACACGGCAGCGAAGACCACCATGTGCCACAGCTCGAGGACTCCGGAGATCGACAGCCAGGCCAAGACAGCGAGGCTGACACCGCGGACGACGTCCGCTGCCAGCATGAGCCGGCGTCGTTCGAACCGGTCGCTGACCACGCCACCGAACAGCACGAGCACGATCTGAGGGACGGTGAGGGCCACCAGGACCACAGACAGGGCAGCCGGCCGGTTCGAGAGCTCGTAGGCCTGCCAGGCCAAGGCGACCAGGAGGACGCCGTCGCCGAGCAGGGACAGCGTCATGCCGGTCCACAGCAGCCGGAAGTTCCGGAAGCGCAGCGGCGCCAGCAGACGCAGGGTCGCCCTGCTCGCGGGGTCGTCGCCCATGCTCACGCAGCCGCGCGCAGCTCGAAACGCGCGGTGAGCTCGCCCAGCACGCTGCAGAGCTGCTCGATCTCCTCCTCGGTGTTGGCCGCGGTGACCTGGACCCGGAAGCCCACCTGGTCACGCGGGACGAGTGGGTAGGCGGCGAGCGTGACGTAGATGCCCCGGGAGAACAGGAAGTCCCCCACGGCCCGGATGTCGTCGGAGTCGGCGAGAGGGAGCTCGATGATCGGCAGGCCCGACGTGTTCGGGGTAGACAGCCCGAGGGCGTGGACCGTCTCGAGGACCGTGGCGGTCTTGCGGTGCAAGCTCGTGCGGACGACGTCACCACGGAGGTCGTTCACCTGCAGCCCGGCCAGGACGGTCGCGAGGGAGGCGGTCGGGGAGGGACCGGAGTAGAGGTACGTCGGCGCGGCGACCTTCAGCAGGTTCTTCATCCCGGTGGGCAGCGCCAGGAACGCCATCAGGGACGAGTAGGCCTTCGAGAACCCGCCCACCAGCACGATGTTGTCGTAGCTCTCGCCGAAATAGCGCACGATGCTGTTGCCGCGGTACCCGTACGGGTGGGCCGCATCCGGTCGCTCTCCGACGACACCGAACCCGTGGGCGTCGTCGACGTACAGCAGGGCCCCATAGTCCCGGCACACCTGCGCGAACCGGACCAGGTCGGGCATGTTCCCGGTCATGCTGTTGACCCCGTCCATGCAGACCAGGCGCGGGAGGTCGGGATCAGCCATCCTCAGCTGCAATTCGAGGTCCGACGAGTCGTTGGCGACGAACCGGTTGAGCGTGGCGCCTCTACCCCGGGCGATGGAGCAGCCGTCGTAGATGGTCTTGTGCGCCTGCGCATCCATGAACACGGTGCCCTGCCCGGCGAGAACCGGGATGACGGTCGTGTGGATCTGGGAGATGGTCGGAAGCACCAGAGTGTCGGGAGCCCCCAGCAGGGAGGTGAGCCGCTCCTCGATGTCGAGGTAGGGGCGGGGGTTGCCCAACAGCCGCGACCAGCTCGGGTGGGTCCCCCACTGACGGATCATCGGCTCGACGGAGTCCATGATCTCCGGGTCCAGGTCGAAACCCAGGTAGTTGCACGACGCGAAGTCGGCAAGCCACTGGTTGCCGATGCGGATCCGGCGCCCATCGATCTGTTCGATGACGGCGTCGTACATCGGGCTGGTGCGCCGCAGCCTGTCCAGGTCGTCGAAGTGAGCGCTGGTGGGCCGGTCGACGGGCCTGACCATGGAGGGTGAGGTGGTCATGTGATTGTGCTCCTTCTGCCTATGAGGTGAGCGCTACGTAGGTGTGGTCGACGTCGGTCGCCGATCGCGTCGAGATGTAGGGGCGGATCTCCTCCACTGGCAGAGCTCGCGCGTAGAGAAAGCCCTGTCCCTGTGCGCAGCCGAGGGCGATCAGCGCGTCGCGTTCCTGCACCGTCTCGATGCCCTCAGCCACGAGGCTGAGATTCAGCGTCTCGCCCAGCCGGATGATGGCCGCAACCAACGCACGGTCGTCCGCTGACCCGGCCAGCCCGCTGATGAAGGACCGGTCGACCTTCAGCGTGGTCACAGGGAACCTGCGGAGGTACCCCAGTGCGGCGTATCCCGTGCCGAAGTCGTCGACCGCAAGACCGACTCCCAGCTCAGTGAGGCGCCGCATCGACGACACGATCTGTGGCTCCTGGACGGTCAAGGTCCGCTCGGTGATCTCCAGGACCAGACCTCTGGGCGGCAGTCCGTGGACCTCCAACGCCCGCGTGACGTAGTCGACGAACTCTGGGTCGGCGAGCTGGCGTGGTGCCACGTTGACACTCACGCGGATCGGCTCGGCGCCGCTCTCGAGCGGCTGCCAGGTGGTGGCCTGCGCGATGGCCGTCTCGATCACCCAGCGGCCCAGAGGAACGGCCAGCTCTCCTTCCTCCACCACGTCGATGAACTCGCCTGGCAGCACGAGGCCGCGGTCGGGGTGCTGCCACCGGAGCAGGGCCTCCGTGCCGACGACGCGCCCCGTAGCGAGGTGCACGATCGGCTGGTGGTGCAGGAGGAACTGGTGGTCATCCATACCCCGCTGGAGATCCCGCAGCTTGGTGAGACGGCTCTGCATCACATGTTGCAGCGACGGGCGGTACAGGTTGTAGGTCCCCTTGCCCGCGTCCTTCGCGGCATACATCGCCAGGTCGGCCTGCATGAGCAGCTCGGCGGCGTCGGCGCCGTAGTCACTGGTGGAGAGGCCGATGCTGGCCCGCACCGTCAGCTCGTCGTCCCCGGCCCCGTAGGGCGCCCGCAGAGAGGTCAGGAGCCGCTCGACAAGCTGGCCGGCTTCCTCATCGCTGACCAGACCTTCGACGAGCACAGCGAACTCGTCACCTCCGAGTCGTGCGCAGGTGTCTTCGGGGCGAAGGGCGTTCGCTATCCGCTCGGCGACGTTGACCAGGAGCGCGTCACCTGCAGAGTGACCGCGAGTGTCGTTGATCAGCTTGAAGTCGTCGAGATCGATCAGCATCACGGCCAGTCGCTCCCGGTGACGTCCGCTCCGAGCCAGGGCGTGCTCGACCCGGTCGAGGAAGAGCGCCCGGTTGGGCAGCTGGGTCAGCGAGTCGTGATACGCCAGGTACTTGAGCCTCTCCTCGAGCGCCCGACGTTCGGTGATGTCGTGCAACGTGAGGACGAGACCGCCCACGGAGGGGTCCTTCAGCAGGTTGCTGCAGGTCACCTCGAACGCGCGGTACTTGCCCGAGGCGTCCACCAGTCGCCACTCGTCGTCCGGTTCGGCAGGTGACGCTTGTCCCCGGGCAGGTCGTGACGCGACTCGACGCAGGAGAACCGAGGCCGGCGCGGTGTCGATGCTGCTGAGCAGATCCAGCACCGACCGACCCAGCACGAACTCGGGCTCGTGACCGAGGACGGTGTGCACCGACGGCGTCTGGTAGGTGACGTGGAGATCGGCGTCCACCACCAGGATGATGTCGGACGTGTTCTGGATCAGCGACCGGAACTGGGCCTCGCTCTTACGCTGCAGCACCTGCTCGTTCAGGTCGGCGCTCTCGAGGGCGAGCGCCATCTGGGCTGTCATCGCACACACGGCGTCGATCCGGTCGCCGCGCTCGAGCTTGACGCCGCAGACGACGACCACACCGACGACTTCGCCCGATCGGACCAACGCCGCTATCAGCACCGGCACGCCTGGACCGAGCCGGACCTTCAGCATCGCCCCTGACTGGTCAGAGCGGGAGAGCACGAAGGAGTGCTCACGCAGCTCGACGCCGTGCCGCTCCAGCAGATCGTCCTTGTCGGGGGTCACGGCGTCGGACACGTCCGGGACCGGTCCTGCCGAGTCGTAGACGAGTCTCAACGACGCACCCGATCTCATCGCCATCAAGATCGTGGGCTCGTCTCCAGTCCTGGTCATCGCAGCGATCGCCTGGGCGCCAGCGGCGTAGATGTCGTCACGGCTCGAGGCGCCCACGAGCGACTCCCCGGCGCGTCGCAGCACGCTCTCCCGCTCCGTCGACTGCCGGGCGGTACGGATGAGCCCAGCAAGCCGGACGGTCACCAGTCCGAAGATCACCGCGGTGGCCACGGCGTTCAGGACGATGTCACTCAGGTCATCGGTCACGGCTTCGTAGAGCAGCACGAGCGGGGGCAACAACGACACCAACCCGAGGATGCGCAGTCGTGGCAGTGACAGCACCTGGGGAGGCACCCGCGCCGGCTCGGTGAGATCGGTCATGTCCGGTTCGAGTGCCGCGGCGCCCCAGGCGACGTAGAAGACGATCCAGCCGAGATCGACCGGGCCACCGGTCTGCCACGACCCTCCTAGCTGGATGAGGCCGTACAAGACATCGGACACCATCAAGCCGGACGTGCCGAGGGTCAGCAGGAGCAGAGACCGTGACGCCGTCCCGCCTCCGATGAGGAGGCGGGCGAGGACGGCGAGCAACAGCACGTCGCCGATGGGGTACGCGATCGAGAAGGCCTTCTCGATCGCACTCATCGTGCCGTCCCGCAGGTAAGGCGAGGCGAGGAACACCCACACCACGAATCCCACGCCGGTGGTGATGATCAGCGCATCGATCAGCGCCCCACCGTCGTGCTCGCGCCTCCGTGCCCGGATCATCAGCAACAGGCCGGCCGCGAACAAGGGGTAGGTGCAGAGGTAGAGGACATCGGCGGCCGAGGGAAACGGGTCCTCGAACCCCAAGGGTCCAGTCAGCAGGTCGTACACCGTGTCGCCGGCGATGAAGGTCGCCGTCCCTGCCGCCACCAACCACCACGGCAGCGCTCTTCTCGGCCGGTTGACCACGACACCCACCACGATGGCCGCGACGCTCAGGCATCCGATCGCAGTCCAGAGGTACCGCGGGGCTTCGGGCAGCACGAAATACATCGCCGTGATGGAGCCCATCAACGCCAAGTACGCATGTCGCCAGCACTTGCGCGTGGTCGTGCTGTCACCTGTCGGAGCCAGCGCGGACGCCGCAGTCACGACGGCTCCGCGATCATTCCCGGACGGGACACGTGTCGTTGGTCCATGGGGCGGGCAGGGCTCCTGACAAGAGGAAGAACCGGAAAGGCCGCCCCCGGCGCCTGACCAGAGCATAAGCAGCGTGAAACCGGCGTGACAACTGCGCCGGGGATAATGGTGACCTTGGTCCACACCAGCGGGGACTGAAGTCCCACCCCTAGCGTGGGTCTGGGTTGAGTTCGCGTGCTGCTTCGAGGGGCAAAAGGTGTTGTTCCAGGGGTGGCCCCTCCCCGTCGCCTCCCGGTCTACGGCTCAGACGGCGGTCCGACGGATCCGGGACCAACGCGATGCCGCCGCCCGCCGGGGCCGGACGTCAGGCTCAACCTCGGCAACCGGTGCCCGCGTGATGGCGACCCGCGCTGGTGCAGCCGGCTCCGCGGGATGGCCCGGCGCCGGCGCGTACCTGGCCACCAGCCCCCGCAGGCCCTTGGTCATCGGGTCGCGCGTACCGCTCTGCATCAACGGCACCCCCTGGTTGACCGATCGCGGCACCGCTCGCGACCGTGGCAGCATGACGTCGACTGCCGTGCCGATGGTTTCCCGGGCGTCGGCCTCGGACAGCCCGTCGCTGAGGTCCACCAGGTTGAGCACGACACACCGGGAGTCCGTCACCATCCCCAGCTCGGTCAGCGCCTCGAGCTCCTTGCGCAGGCCGCGGAGCCCCGCCACGTCCATGCTCGTCACCAGCACCAAGTCACTCGACGCGTCCATGGAGGCCAGGACGTGCTCCGACAGCCCAGGGGCCGTGTCCACGACGACGTACTGGAACTCCGAGGCGAGCATCTGCAGCAGCCGGCTGACCTGCTCTGCGGTGATGGTGTCGGCCTCGACGGGTGATCGCGCGCCACAGATCACGTAGAGCCCGGAGTCGTGCAACGTGAGGAAGGTCTTGAGGACCATGGTGTCTCGGCTGGCCGGCCCGTGCAGCGTGTCGGGAAGGGCGAATTCCGGCTCGACGTTCAGCGCCGTGGCTACGTCACCGAACTGGAGGTCGAGGTCCACCAGGACTGTGGAGTGACGACCCGTCTGGGCCAGCCCCACCGCCAGGTTCGTGGCCACCGTGGTCTTGCCGACGCCACCCTTGGGCGAGACGACGCTGATCACCCGGCCGGAGGACCCGGCCTGGGACACGGCGGCGCCGTCCACTGCTCGCGACTCCGAGCCACGGGCTCGAGCCGCGTCGGCGGCCCGCGAGAGGACCACCTGGATGGTCGAGACGGAGGAGTCGGGATCGACGATGTCGCGGACCCCGGCGCGCATCGCCTCCAGGCCGACCTCGAATCCCAGGTCGCTCACCAGGACGACGCTGATGCCCGGGCACTGCACGTTGAACTGCGCGGCCAGGTCCAGGGCCGACGTGGCGTCATCGCCGCAGTCCAGCACGACGACCGCCGGAGGCGACTCGAGTCCGAGCTGGGTGAAGAACGCTGCTGGGCTGTCGGGCAGCGCACCCAGAGCCAGGGTGAGGCAGGTGCCGTCGGCGGCCTGTTCGACACGCTCCTGCAGGTCGGCCGACGCAGTGGCCAGGACGATCCGGCTTGTGCGCTTTCCGACCGGAGCACCGTCCTGGGGATCGGGCGCAGCTCGCGTCCCTGCAGGGGAGCGCCGCTTGTTGCCCGCAACAGCCATGCGCATGCGGTGGTTCCTCCTCCGTGAGGGGACGACGGCGGCGCGGGCGGGGCGGCCCCGGGGCAAGGAGGGGGCTCCTCGTCCCAGGCACGTCACTCGCGTGACGCGACGCCCTGAGCGTTCCGACATGACGACCAGCGGAATGCCGGCCACGAGCAAGTTTGGGCGCTCGGCACGGCCCTCACCAGGGTCGAAGGTCCCAACCCACGACGCCGACCCGAGCACGTCGAGGCTCCTGTGTCAGGGCGCCGGCGTGCCGGGTCCCCAGGAGGAGCATGAACCTCAAGAAGGTAATCTCCGGCTTCTTCGTGCTGCTCGCGGCGACACTCAACTTCGGGTTCTTCCTCGGCGACATCGGCCGGCCGGAGCTGCACAACGTCTACGAGCTGTTCGCCGCGCTCGCCGTGAGCCTCATCGCGACCGTCCTCAAGTTCGGGGACCGGACCCAGATCGGCGCGGTGCACCTCGCGACCAGCCTGGTCGCCGATCTCCAGCTCATCGCGGCCAGCCTGGTGTGGGTGTGGGCCGCGGAGGTCTACTCCTGACCAGCGCGCCATGAAGGAACCGGGCTCGGCCTTGGTCTCGGGGAACCGATCAGGAGAGTCGGAGCATGACCTTGCTGCTGCCGCTGCTCCGGTCGGCGGCCGTGCGCATGGCCTCCACGGCGTCGGCGAGCGCGAACTGGTGCGTGATCAGGGGCGACACGTCCAGACCGGCGGCCATGGCCGCGACGGCGTCGGTGATCTCGTCGACGAAGCGGTAGCTGCCGACCCAGGTGATCTCGCGGGTGACGAGGTCGCCGAGCGCGGCTGCGGCGGGCTCGCCGGGCAGGTTGCCGACCTGGACGAGCGTCCCGCCGCGGGCGACCGCGTGCAGCACCGCACCTAGCGCGCCCGGGGCACCGGAGGCTTCGACCACCAGCTCGACGTCGCTGGGCAGGCTCTCCCCCGCCCCCACGTCGACGAGGTGGTCCGCGCCCATGGCCCGGGCGACACGCAGGGCTTCCGTGCTCACGTCGGCGGCCGTCACCGACCGGGCACCGGCGAAGGCCAGCGCGGCGACGACCAAGGCGCCGACCGGCCCGGCACCGTTCACCAGCACGTCGCGTCCCCGCACCTCGCCCGCCCGGTGGACGGCGTGCATGGCGACGGCCAGCGGCTCGGCCAACGCGCCGTGCAGGGTGTCGACCCCCGTCGGGAGCGGCCGCAGCTGGTCGACGCGCACCGCCTTCCTCTCGGCGAAGGCGCCGTCGGTGTGCGGGACCAAGGCGGCGGAGCCGAAGTAGCGGACCTCCGGGTAGAGGTTGGTGCGACCGGCCAGCCGCTCCTGCATCCTCCCGTGCCCGACCAGGGTCGCCGGGTGCACCGTCACCGGCAGGCCCACGTCGATCCCCTGCACCCCGGGCCCGCAGGCGGAGACCCGGCCGGCCACCTCGTGACCCAGTACCAGCGGTGCGCGGATCACCGACGTCCCGGCCGACCCGTGGCGCCAGTAGGAGAGGTCCGAGCCGCAGATGCCGCCCCACTCGAGGTCCAGGACGACCTCGCCCGGGCCGGCGACAGGCTCGGGACGCTCCTCGACGCGGACGTCCCCGGCCGCGTGGACGACCACCGCCCTCACGAGCGACCTCCGGGACGACGGGGAAGCCGGGAGGGAGGAGGCGTGGGGCAGGACACGGCAGACGCTCCCGGGTTCGGGGACCCGGCGGTGAGGCCGCGTCCGGGCGGATGCGGATCCAGTCAAGCACGGCGCTCCCGACCGGCTGTGACCCGCTGCCGGGCCGGCCACCGCCGCCGCTGGTCACTCCGGGCGGCGCCGGGACCCCTGTTATGTTCTGAGCCTTCGATGAGGGGAGCCTGCGGTGCAGCTCGGAATGATCGGCCTCGGCCGGATGGGTGCCAACATCGTCCGGCGCCTGATGCGCGACGGCCACGAGTGCGTGGTCTACGACGTGAGCCCCGACTCGATCGCCGCCCTCGAGAAGGAGGGGGCCACCGGCGCCGCCACTCTCGAGGAGTTCGTGGACAAGCTGGAGCACCCCCGCGTCGCGTGGGTGATGATCCCGGCCGGCATCACGGGGCAGACCGTCGAGAAGCTGGCGCCGCTGCTGGACGAGGGCGACGTCATCATCGACGGCGGCAACTCGAACTACCACGACGACGTCCGCCGGGCGAAGACGCTGCGCGACCAGGGCATCCACTACGTCGACATCGGTACCAGCGGTGGCGTGTTCGGCCTCGAGCGCGGGTACTGCCTGATGGTCGGCGGCGACGCGGAGGCGGTCAGCCTCATCGACCCGCTCCTCAAGACCATCGCCCCCGGGCCCGGGGAGATCGAGCGCACCCCGGGCCGCGACGGTGACCTCGCCGCGGAGGAGCAGGGCTACCTGCACTGCGGACCCTCCGGCGCGGGGCACTTCGTCAAGATGGTCCACAACGGCATCGAGTACGGCATCATGGCCGCCTTCGCGGAGGGTCTGAACATCCTCCACAAGGCCGACGCGGGCATCAAGGCCGGTGAGCACTCCGCCGAGATCGCGCCGCTGGAGGAGCCGGAGTACTACCAGTTCGACATCGACACCGCCAAGGTGACCGAGCTGTGGCGCCGGGGGTCGGTCATCTCCTCCTGGCTGCTGGACCTGACCGCCGCCGCCCTGCAGGCCAACCCGACGCTGGACGGGCTGGCCGGCCGCGTGTCCGACTCGGGCGAGGGCCGCTGGACCGTCAAGGCCGCCATCGACATCGGCGTCCCGGTGCCCGTGCTGGCGGCGTCGCTGTTCGAGCGGTTCGCCTCCCGCGATGAGGACCAGTTCGCCAACCAGGTCCTGTCGGCCATGCGTCAGCAGTTCGGCGGCCACAATGAACTGCCCGCCGGCAGCTCGCTGGAGGCAGGCGGCGAAAAGGCCGACCAGGTCGGCGGGAGCAACACCGGCACCCAGCGGCAGGTCCCCCGCTGAGTCCAGGCACCGCCCAGCCGGGCGGTGCCTCAGCGGTGCAGGCGGTGGTTCTTGGCGCGCTCGTGCTCCTCGATCGTCGCGAGGTAGGTGCGTCGTTCCTTCAGGAGCCACGGAGGCGGGTCGGCGAGCAGCGTGCCGATCTGCTCGGCGTCGAGGCTCTCGGTCAGCCCGTTGCGGCTCAGGGCCGCTCGCGAGATGCCGAGCTTCTGCGCGACGACGTCGCGGGGGAAGGGTCCGTTCCGGCGCAGCTCGCTCAGCCACGGCGGCGGGTCAGCCTTGAGCTGCTCCACCTCGTCGCGGGTCAGCGCAGCGTGCTGGAACTCCTCCGGCGTGGCGGGCAGGTGGACACCGAGCTTCTGGGCTGCGGTGATGGGCTTCAGGGTCTGGCTCACCGGCCCAGGCTAGCGATCCTGGCGCTCCGACCGTCCTGGATGTGGAGGCGGGACTAGCCTGCGGGGGTGATCGACCCCCTTCCCGCCGGCGGACGACGGGCTGTCCCGACGTTGCGGGTCGGCTACGTGCCCGGGGTGACGCTGTCCAAGTGGCGCCGGGTGTGGGGCGAACGGTTCCCCCAGCTGGGCCTGGACGTGGTCGAGGTCCTCGAGCGCGACCAGCACGCCGCCCTGATCGGGGAGGTCGTCGACCTGTGCTTCGTCCGGCTCCCGCTGGTCGACCCCCGGATGCATCTGATCCCGCTCTGGAGCGAGCAGCAGGTGGTCGTGGCACCGAGGGACCACCCGGTGGCGGTCTTCGACTCCGTCACCCGCGCGGACCTGGCCGACGAGGACGTCGTCGACGGCTTCGAGGGCGAGGAGGCCCTCGACCTGGTGGCCGGCGGGGCGGGCGTGGTCTTCCTTCCCCAGGCGGTCGCCCGGGCGGCGAGCCGCAAGGACCTCGTGCACCGGCCGGTCACCGACGCGACCCCGACCCAGATCGGGCTGGCCTGGCTGCGCGAGAACCCGCACGAGATGATCGAGGAGTTCATCGGGATCGTCCGCGGACGGACGGCCCGCAGCTCGCGCTCGTCCCAGCCGCCCGCCGCCCAGACGACCCCGCGGACCACCCCAGCGGCCAAGGGGCGCAAAGCGGCTGAGCCGAAGCCGGCTCGCTCGGAGTCCTCGCCCGGTCGCACGCGCGGCGCCCGCCGCCCGGGCCGCTCCCGCGGCCGCTGACCTAGCCGAGCCGCTCGGCGAGCGCCGCACCCAGCGCGACGCCGGACAGGTACGCGGCCTCGACCCGCGGCTTGTCGGACCAGGCGTCGCCGCAGACCCCGATCAGCTCCTCGCCCAGGTGGTAGCGCTCCTCGCGGGTCCCGCGCGGCTTGGCGAAGGTCCAGCGCTGCACGTGGGTCGACACGGCCGGGGCGGAGATCCTCAGGGCGTCGCGGACCGCGACCTCCATCAGAGGACCTGCCTCCTGCGGCGCGTCCAGGTGCTGGGCGGCGAACTCCGCCGTCGAGTGCGCGACCAGCACGGGAGCAAAGTCGTCCCGGCGGCGGCCGTCGTCGGCGATCCAGGAGACGATCGGGTCGTCGGCCACGAAGGCTCCGTCCATGGCCGGCCACAGCGCCTCGCTCCAACGAGCGGTGAGGGCCAGCACCGGCGAGAACGAGTCGTGCAGGGCAGCCGAGACCGCCGTGAAGGAGGGGTCGAGCAGGCGCTGGGCCTGAGGGTCGGGCATGGCCAGCACGACCGCGTCGGCGGGGAAGCCGTCGACCTGCAGCCCGGGGGTCACCCGTGCGACGTCCTGCTCGCGGACGTCGAGACCGGTGGCCAGGTCCTCGACCAACGTCCGCAGACCCCCCGGCGCGGCCCACCGCATCGGGCCGGGCTTCGGCGTGAGCCGCCCGGCGTCGGCGACGTGGAAGGTGTCGGTCCACGGCCGGGCGAGCCCTCGCCCCCGCCAGTCCTCGACGACCGCGGCGAAGGCCGGGTCGGCGACGGTGAAGTAGGAGGCGCCGGTGTCGACCACCCGGTCGTCCAACCGGCGGCTGGCCATCCGCCCGCCGATCCGCTTGCCCCGGTCCAGCACCACCACCTCGACGCCCGCGTCGCGCAGGGTGCGGGCGGCCGCGACCCCGGACAACCCGGCTCCCACCACGATCACGGTCATACCGGTCATCGTGCCATCCGGGTCCGCAACGTCGGGCGCCGTGTGCGGGGCCTCCGAGTCCCCCGGTCGGCGCGGACCACCCCGAGGAGTCAGCCCCTCACGACCGAGCGGTGGCTAGGGTGGGCCGATGGAGTGGAAGATGATGGTGACCGTCGGAGCCGTCGTGGGAGGCGTGGTGTGGCTGGTCGAGCGCCGGCGCACCCGCCCAACCCCCAGCCCCGACCGCTGGGCCCAGGTCACCGATCCGGTGGCGCCCGCCTGAGCGAACGCGGCCCGGGCTCAGGCCGAGGCGGCCCGCAGCTTCTCGAGCAGCGGTTCCGCCGCCTGCTCCAGGAACTCGCTCTGACCCTCGTCGCCGACCTGCACCACGGCGACGTCGGTGAACCCCGCCTCCCAGAAGGGCCGCACCGCCTCGACGACGGCATCCAGGTCGGGTCCGCAGGGGATTTGCTGCGCGACGTCCTCGGGGCGGACGAACTGGCTGGCTCCGGCGAACCCCGCAGGGGTCGGCAGGTCCGCGTTGACGGCCCAGCCCCCGGCGAACCACCGGAACTGCTCGTGGGCCTTGGCGACGGCGGCCTCGCGGTCAGGGCCCCAGCAGATGGGGATCTGCCCGATCTTGCGGGAGTCGGAGTGGCCCTTGGCCTGGTCCCAGGTCTGCAGCAGCCCGGCGTCGGGCTCGGTGGTGATCAGGTGCTCGGCCAGCGGGCTGAAGCGCTCGACCGACTTGGGACCGGAGACGGCGATCCCGATCGGGACCCCTTCGTCCGGGACGTCCCAGATGCGGGCCGAGTCGACCCGGAAGTAGCTCCCCTCCCAGGTCGTCAGCTCCCCGGTGTGCAGCTCACGGATGATCGTGGCCGCCTCGACCAGCATGTCCTGCCGCTGGTCGACCGGGGGCCACCCCTCCCCGGTCACGTGCTCGTTCAGGTTCTCCCCCGAGCCCAGGCCGAGCGTGAACCGCCCGTCGGAGAGCAGCTGCAGTGTCGCCGCCTTCTGCGCCACCACCGCCGGGTGGTAGCGCTGGATCGGCGACGTCACGTAGGTCATCAGCTCCACCCGTGAGGTGGCCTGCGCGACCGCCCCCAGCACCGTCCAGGCGTAGGGCGCGTGACCCTGGGAGACGAGCCAGGGGGAGTAGTGGTCGCTGGAGACCTCGAAGTCGAAGCCGACCTGCTCGGCGGCCACGGCGTAGCTGACCAGCGCCTTCGGACCGCTCTGCTCGGTCATCAAGGTGTAGCCGAAGCGCGTCATGGCCCCCACGCTCCCGTCAGGACTTGTCGGCCTGCGCCGACTTCAGCCGGTCGATGTGCTCTGAGGCCTGCGCCTTGTTCAGGTCGGCGGGAAGCTCCTCCCCCGCCTGCTTGGCCAACGTGTCGAGGTAGCTCTTCTGCGACGGGGTCATGGGGTCGTCGCCGCTCACCCAGTCGCTCGGGTCCTTCTCCAGGGCAGGGTTCTCGGTCTCGGCCTTGGCGCCGATGGTGCCCTCTTCCTGGGCGGCCTGCGTGGTCTCGGACTGGAATTCGCTCATGGGCACACCGTATGCGCAGCCTCCGACAGTCCTGCAGCCGACCGGGACCGGGTCACCGTGGGTGGCCCCCGGGTCGACGGGCTCTGCGACAACTCGGAGGAACGCGGGCGCATCATCCCAGGGCCTCCGGGTAGAAGGAGAGCCGTGCCTCGCCTGAGAACTGTCTCTCCCCGTGACCCCGGCTGGACCCGACAAGCCGCGGGTGACGCTTTCGTCTACCTCGACCACGACGGGCAGGAGCTGAGCGACGAGGACGCCGAGCGCTGCCGGCTGCTGGTGATCCCCCCGGCCTGGCAGCAGGTGTGGATCTGCCCCGTCCCCAACGGTCACATCCAGGCGGTCGGTACCGACGACGCCGGCCGGCGCCAGTACCTGTACCACGAGCAGTGGCGACGCAAGCGCGACGAGTCCAAGCACGACCGGGTGCTGGAGGTGGCCGCCAAGCTGCCGCTCGCCCGCCGCCGCGTGGCCCGGCACCTGCGCCTGCCCGGCATGCCCTACGACCGCGCCCTGGGCACCGCGTTCCGGCTGCTCGACCTGGGCTTCTTCCGGATCGGCGGTGAGGCTTACGCGGAGTCCAACCAGAGCTACGGCCTGGCCACCATCCAGAAGGAGCACGTGAGTCTGGAGGGCCGCTCGGTGGTCTTCGACTACATCGCCAAGTCGGGGAAGGAGCGTTACATCACCCTCGGCGACGAGCTGGTGCGCGCCTCGGTGCAGCTCCTGCTGGAGCGACGGGGCGGGGGTCCTGAGCTGCTGGCCTACCAGACCGAGGACGGGGAGTGGAAGGACGTCGGGACCACCGACATCAACAGCTACGTCAAGCAGGTGGTGGGGGGCGAGGTCTCCGCCAAGGACTTCCGGACGTGGCACGGCACGGTCATCGCCGCGGTCGCCTTGGCGCGCGTCAACGACACGGCCAAGACCGCCAGCGCGAGGAAGCGTGCCGTGTCCGCCGCCATGAAGGAGGTGTCGCTGTACCTGGGCAACACCCCGACGGTGGCTCGTGCCTCCTACGTCGACCCGCGCCTGGTCGACCTGTTCAACGACGGCGCGACCATCACCCCCTCACTGGTGGGCACGGACGCCGACCTGTCCGACGGCGCGACCCACGGGAAGGTGGAGAAGGCGGTCCTCGCCCTGCTCCAGACGCCCAAGAGCGAGATCAAGAAGGCTCGGCGCCGCGCCGCGGCCTGAGCCCCGGCACCGGGACGACGGAGGTCGGCCCCGTCGACCACCGCCGGGTCAGGTGGGGGCCGACCCGTCGAGCAGCCGGGTGAGCGACCAGACGTTCTGGCCCTCCTGCCGGTCGTAGCGCAGCTCGGTGAGGACGGCGCGGGCGATCAGCAGACCGCGGCCGGACTCCGCCATGGCGTCCGGCGCAGCGCCCGGCGGCTCCAGCGCCACCTCGTCACCGCTGTCCGTCAGCCGGGCACAGAGGCCGTCCCCGCTGACGTCCAGGGTGAACTCGTAGTGGATGCCGCCCGGAGGCGTGCCGTGCTCGACCACGTTGCCGGCGATCTCGATGACCGCGGTCTCGAGCATGGCCAGGTCGCTCTCCGCCACCTCGGGGTGCTCGCTCCGGACTTGGTCCAGGAGGTCGTGCAACTCCACCAGGCCGGCCTCTGTGGCCTGGCCGCTGGTCACGTACCGGCTACCACCCATCGGTGGCGGCTGTGAGGTCGTCGTAGGGCCGGAGCACCCGGTCCAGGTTGGTGAGGCTGAGCACCATCCGCACCTGCTCCGGCGCGCCGGCGATGCGCAGGTCGCCGCCCGCCTGCCGGGCCTTCTTGAGCCCCCCGATGAGGGCGCCGAGCCCGGACGAGTCGATGAAGGTCACGTCGGCCAGGTCGACCACGACCCGCACCGCGCCGGAGCTCAGCACGTGGTCGAGGAACGTGCGGAAGTCACCGGCCGCCGTCATGTTGAACCGGCCGCTGCAGGCGACCCGGGCTGAGGAGGGCCCGAGCTCCTCGGTGATGAGTTCCATCTCCCTCTTCCTTGCTCGATGACCGTGCACCCTGGCGTCGGAGACGCAGGCCCCACCTAACCAGACCGTCGGACCGCGACGACGGTGACGTCGTCCGGCGGCGGGCTGCCTCCGGCGACCGCGCACAACCGGTGCACCAGGTCCTCAGCCGACGTCGCCCGGCGGTAGATGTCCTGGGCAGCCTGCAGCGCGTCGGCGGTGGTGGGGTAGAAGTCCAGCAGGCCGTCGCTGACGGCGACGAGGGTCTCGCCCGGTCCAACCGTCGTCTCGTGCACCTGGAGCTCTTCGCCGAAGCCCAGTCCGAGGGGCAGACCGTCGGAGGTCAACCGACGGAGGCTGCCGTCGGGGCCCACCAGGAAGCTGAGGCCGTGCCCGGCGTCGACGTAGCGGAGGCGGTGCGTCGCCGGGTCGAGACGGGCGCAGAACATGGTCGCGAAGGTGTCGGTGTCGGCGAGGTCCTGCTCGAGCGTCGCCGAGGCCTTGTTCATCGCCTCACCGAGGTCGTCGAAGCGGGAGGCTCCGCGCACCACCGCCCGGACCGTCGCGCCGATCAGGGCCGCCGCCACACCTTTGCCCATGACGTCGGAGAGCACCACCTGGAACTCCTGCTCGACGGGGAACCAGTCGAAGAAGTCGCCGCCGACCTTCCGGGCGGTGAGGCAGTGACCCGCCACCTCGTACCCGGGCAGGGACGGCGCCGACTGGGGCAGCAGCCGCCGCTGGACCTCGCCGGCCCGCACTAGCTCCTCGTCGATGGACATCTCCTTCTCGACCCAGTCGGCGAGGTCGCGGAGCAGGTTGAGCTCTCCGGGGGAGATGTCGCGCGGCTTGTCGTCGAGGAGGCAGAGGGTGCCGACGAGCTGACCGCCGGGTGCCGCCAGCGGCTGGCCCGCGTAGAAGCGGATGCCTGGTTCCCGCTGCACCAGGGAGTTCGTGGCGTAGTCAGGGTCCACCTTGGCGTCCGGGACGACGTAGGGACCGGCCTGGCGGATGGTCCGGTTGCAGAACGCCTCGGTCCGTGGAGCCTCCTGCCACCCGAGCCCGGTGCTGGCCTTGTGCCACTGCCGGTCGCGGTCCACCAGGCTGATGGCCACCATCGGCACGTTGAAGAGCCGCTGGGCGAGACGCACAACGCGGTCGAAACGCTCCTCGCTCGGCGTGTCCAGGATCTCCAGCTCCTCCAGGGCGGCCAGCCGCTCGAGCTCGTTCTGCGTCGTCATCTCATCCGTCCCTCGCCAGCATCCAGCCCGGGCCCCCGCCTCCCAGACAGCGCGAGCGTAACGTGCCCGCGCTGCCCCAGCAGGAGATCCGTCGGCTGGGAAGGGCCCGCCCGGCGTCGTGACAGCATGGGGCGACGATGCGACGCACACCCCTGCGGCTGAGCCGGCGCGCCCGCTTCCTGGCCCTCGCTGCCGCCCTGCTGCTGGCCGTGCTCGCCGCCGTCGTGGCGGTGCGAGCGGGAGAGGAGCGCCGGGTGGAGCGCGACGGCTGGACCCTGCGGTGGCAGGACGAGTTCGACGGGGACGCCCTGGACTGGTTCCGCTGGAACGCCCAGGACGTGCGGAGCCCCCGCAACCAGGAGCTGCAGTACTACACGCCGAACGAGGTCCGGGTGGAGGACGGGCACCTGCGGCTCAGCAGCCACCGGGCCTCCTTCCGGGAGCGCGCCTTCACCTCGGGCGCGGTGGACACGTACGGGAAGTTCTCCTTCACCTACGGACGGGTGGAGGTGCGGGCCCGCATGCCCGCGATGGGGCAGGGCATCTGGCCCGCGGTGTGGATGCTGGGGAACGCCTGCAACCCGCTCGGGGACCCGTGTCCCTGGCCCACTCCGGCCGCCGCGGAGATCGACATCGCGGAGGTGGTCAACGGCCCCACCACGCTCCATCTCAACCTGCACCACGGCAGCAGCGTCGGGACGAGCGAGTCCTCGGGGCCGGTGTCCAAGCCGGTGCCCGACCTGTCCGAGGGCTTCCACACCTTCGCGGTCGAGTGGGAGCCCGGCGGGGTGGTGCGTTGGTACCTCGACGACGAGAAGCTGGCGGAGCGGCAGGTGACCGGCTGGTTCGACCAACCGATGTACCTGCTGGTCAACACGGCGGTGGGTGGCACCTGGCCCGGGTCCCCGGACGAGGCGACGCCCTTCCCCCAGCACTTCGACGTCGACTACGTCCGCGTCTACCAGCGCCCCTGACCCGGCCTCCGGCCGCGAGCGTTCCGACGCCAAGGGCCGGGAGGGCCCGGCGCGGCCGAACGGCTGCACGCGATGGTCATCCTGCCTACAATCAGCGAGCCCTGAGACGTCGTCCGGACCGCTCCAGCCGGTTCGAAGGGTGTGCTCCGGGGATCAGGGGCGGGGACCGAAACCGGCAGCGAGGAGCTCGAGGGTGCGCGGACGAGGACCTGGCATCGGCCGACGGCTGCTGCTGATCCGGGTGCTGGTGCTGCTGACCGTCGCGCTGGGGACCAACTACATCGTCTGGCGCTGGCTCTTCTCCGTCGCCTGGGACTCCTGGCCCGTGGCGCTGCCGCTCGTCCTGGCCGAGACCTACAGCTACATCGACGGGCTGCTGTTCGGCCTGACCGTGTGGCGCCTCAAGCAGCGGGGGGCTGCGCCGCCGCCGCCGCCGGACGCCACGGTCGACGTCTTCATCACGACCTACAACGAAGAGATCGACCTGGTGATGACGACCGCGCTCGCCGCCCAGGCCATCCGGTACCCGCACCAGACCTGGGTGCTGGACGACGGCAACCGCCCCGAGATGCGCGCGGCCGCCGAAGGCGCCGGCATCGGCTATCTCACCAGGACCGAGGACTGGAAGGACCGTCCGCGCCACGCCAAGGCCGGAAACCTCAACAACGCCCTGTTCCTCACCTCGGGTGAGTTCATGCTGATCCTCGACGCCGACCAGATCCCCGCACCCGACCTCCTCGACAAGACCCTCGGCTGGTTCGACGACGAGAAGGTCGCCCTGGTGCAGACGCCCCAGTGGTTCACCAACGTCACCGACGCCGACCCGCTGGGCAGCCAGGCACCCCTGTTCTACGGCCCCATCCAGCAGGGCAAGGACGGCTGGAACGCCGCGTTCTTCTGCGGCTCCAACGCCGTGCTCCGCCGGGAGGCGTTGATGCAGATCGGCGTCGTCGGGTACGTGCGCGACGTCGAGCGGGCGGTCCGCGACACCATCGGGGCTGCCGGACGCATCCTCAGCGCTGCGCGCCGGTCTCCCGAGGCGCAGATCCCGCAGGTCGCCGCCGCGCTCGACGAGCTCGAGGCCGCCGTCGCGGAGGCCCGCGGAGGAATCTGGGCCGGTGATCCGGTCAGCGAGATCACCTACCGCTTTCAGCAGAAGGTGGAGCGCGCCTCGCGCACCGCCGTGGCCGGCGACCTGGCCGCGCTCGGCGCGGACCTCGCCGAGCTGGCGGAGCTGCCGGTGGAGCTCGACAGCGAGCTGGGGCTGCCGGTGATCGACGACCGGGCCCTGGAGGCCCTCTCCTCGCGCGAGCTCTCGCCGCTGGCCGCGCTCGGGGAGATCCAGGCCCTGATCCGCGCCCTCGACGTCGACCGCGACGACGAGGCGCAGGCGGTGATGCCGATGGCCACGATCTCGGTCACCGAGGACATGGCGACGGCCATGCGGTTGCACGCGCACGGGTGGAAGACGGTCTACCACCACGAGGTGCTGGCCCACGGCCTCGCGCCCGAGGACCTCGGCACCATGCTGCACCAGCGGCTCCGCTGGTCCCAGGGCACGCTGCAGGTGCTGCTCCGGGAGAACCCGCTCGTCCAACGCGGGCTCAGCTTCACCCAGCGCATCATGTACGGCGCCACCATGTGGAGCTACCTCTCCGGCTTCGCCGCCGTGGTCTACATCGGCGCCCCGATCATCTACATGCTGCTCGGGACCCAGCCGGTGGTCGACTTCGACGGGGACTTCTTCGCCCACCTCATCCCGTTCCTCGTGGTCAACCAGCTGCTCTTCGTCGTCGTCGGCTGGGGGGTCAAGACCTGGCGCGGCCAGCAGTACAGCCTCGCCCTGTTCCCCCTGTGGATCCGGGCCTGCAGCACCGCGGTGAACAACGTGTGGTTCGGCCGCAGCCTCGGCTTCGTGGTCACCCCCAAGACCCGGCAGGCGGGCGGTCCTCCGTGGCGGCTCATCCGACCGCAGCTGATCGCCATGGGGCTCCTGGTCCTGGCCGCGGTGGTCGGGGTCATCCGGCTGGCGGTCGGACAGGCGGACGCCGTTCCCACTCTGGTCAACCTGGGGTGGATCGCGTTCGACCTCGTGGTCCTCAGCGTCGTCATCCAGGCCGCGCTCTACCGGGGCTCGGAGCCGGAGCCCGGGGCGGAGCCGGCCGCGGAGCCGAGGCAGGTGACCGCCTCATGAGCGTCTCGGCGCCTGACCGACCTGTCGACGAAGCCGAGGGGCCCGGGGACGGCCGGGGACGACCGTGGGGCCTGCTGGTGCTCCTCGCCCTGGCCGTCGTTTCGCTGGCGGTCGGGCTCAGCGGCTGGGTCCCCGCCTTCGCCGGGGGCGGCGGGACCGTCCTGCGGGGGGCGGCGGCCTGGGCGGTGGTGGGTGCGGCCGCCGGGCTGACCGTGGTCCTGATCCTGGTCGCTCTGCTCGGGACGGGGAGCTGGCGGTACCGCGCCGGGAGTGACCGGGACCGAACGGCTCGACCTGGTGCGCGGCGTGGCCGTCGTCTTCGTGGTGCTCAACCACATCAACATGCCGTCGCTGTTCCAGCTGCTGACGCAGGAGACCCTGGGGCCGGTGGTGGGCGCCGAGCTGTTCGTCGTCCTCTCCGGTCTGGTCCTGGGCATCGTCTACCGACGCCGGCTCCAGCGGATCGACCTGCTCGGCGCCACCGGTGCGCTCTGGCAGCGGGCCGGCAAGCTCTACAAGACGTCACTGCTGGTGGTGCTGACCGTCTTCCTGGTGACCCTGGTGCCCGGCATCGACGGCACCGTGGTCCGGAACTTCGTCGACCAGCGGACCGGGCAGGCCTACGGGCTCTACCCCAACATGGAGCGGCTGCTCGACTACCCGGTGCCGGGCTCCGTGCTGCGGGACATCCTGCTGCTGCGCCTGGGCCCGTACCAGTTCAACATCCTGGGGCTCTACGTGGTGCTGATGCTGGTCAGCCCGCTGCTGCTCGCCGCCCTGCGTCGCCGGCTCTGGTGGGTGGCGCTCCTGGTCAGCTGGGCCCTCTACCTGATCAACACCGTCAACCCGGTCACCGTCTTCGCGTCGCAGGTCGAGACGCCGTTCCCGCTGCTCACCTGGCAGGTGCTGTTCGTGCACGGCATGGTCGCCGGCTGGTACTGGACGCGGCTGCTGGCCTTCGCCGGGACCGTCTGGGGCAAGGCGCTGGTGGTGCTGGCGGTGCTGACGAGCCTGGCCCTGGCCGTCTTCAGCTGGAGCAACCCCTTCCTGTCCCACGGCTACGACGCCCGGTTGGGGCTCCTCCCCGACCCCCAGTTCCTCGCCCTGTACGAGGCATGGTTCCTGCGGCCCACCCTCGGCCCGGGTCGCGTGCTGGCCACCTGCTTGCTGTTCGTCACGCTCTACGCCCTGCTGACCGCGTACTGGCGCCCCCTCCGGGCCGCTCTCGGCTGGCTGCTCGTCCCGCTCGGCCAGGCCTCCGCTCTACGTCTTCGTCGTGCAGGTCTTCTTCGCGCTGGCCGTGGCCAACGTGCCCGGGCTGCCGAGCGGGAACGTCCTGGTCAACACCGCCGCCCACGCGGTCGTCCTGGCCCTGGTGTGGCTGATGGTCCGCCACCGGTTCCTGTTCTCGGTGATCCCGCGGTGACCCCCGCCCGGCCGGCCTGAGGACACGGCGCTCCCCCGACGTCTCAGTCCGGGCGGGACCCGGCGCCGACCAGATCCTGCGCGGGCAGCACCAGCAGGGCCGCCTCGGGCCGGCGGACGAGGGTGAGGACGTGACCGGCTACGGGCGCGGTCAGCTCCTCGACCAGCAGATCCTCCCCGCCCCCGGCCTTGAACCGCGCCTCGGCCCGGGTCCAGGCCCGCACCTCCGGCACCGGCCGGCCCCCGACCCGTTCCACGTCGATCCCCACCGGCCCCCCCGGATCGAGCGCCAGCGCGACCACGAGACCCCCGTGCGACACCGACACCGACAGCGTCAGCGAGGCGCCCCGCACGACCGGGCGACCATGCCAGCGCCCGCATGCGCCGCAGGTGCGGTCGACCGGCACCTCCTCCGGCCTGATGCCGAGCTCCGCACCCACGGCTGAGCGGAGCATCGCCGCCCCCAGGAGGAAGCGCGCCTGGTCGGCCTGGGCCTGGTAGCGCTCCAGCCGCTCCCTCTCCCGGTCGTCCAGCCAGGCGCGCAGCGCGAGGTCCGCCTCGGCGATGGTGGCCAGCCAGACCCGCGCGACCGGGGTGATCGGATTGGCAGCGTCCACGACCTTAGGTTAGCCTCACCAATGTGAGGCTTCCCGAAACTGCCCGGGGACTGCAGCTGCAGTGCCCGAGCGCCGACGTCGCTCGACCGGCGCTGGTCGACGCCGCCGACCCCTCACGCAGCCTCGACCACGGGCAGCTGGCCGTCCGCGTCTCGGAGGCCGCCGCCGCTCTCCCCGACGCCGCGCACGGGCGGTGCCTGGTGCAGGTCCCCCTCGCCGCGGAGGTGGACTCCGTCGTCGGCTACCTGGCGGTCCTGCTCGCCGGGCACGTCGCCCTGGTGACGAGCCCCGAGGCCGAGGCCATCGGCTCCCACTACCGCCCCGACCTCGTGCTGCAGGCCGACGGCAGCTTCCGCCGGGCAGCGGCCGCGCCGCAGCACCTGCTGCACCCCGACCTCGCCCTGCTGCTGAGCACCTCGGGCAGCACGGGCTCCCCCAAGCTCGTCCGGCTCAGCCACGCCAACCTGCTCAGCAACGCCGAGGCCATCGCGTCCGCCCTCGCGGTGGGCCCGGCGGACCGAGCGGTCACCTTGCTGCCCCTGCACTACTGCTTCGGCCTGTCCGTCCTGCACACCCAGCTCCGGGCCGGGGCCACCGTCGTGCTCCGGCAGGGTTCCGCCGCCGACCCCGGCCTGGGCGACGCGCTGCGCCACCACGGCGTGACGATCGTCCCGGCGACCCCGCACGTCGTCGACCTGCTCGACGTGCAGGGCGTCCTGCGGCGGAGCCTGCCCGACCTGCGGCTGCTCATCCAGGCCGGCGGCGCCCTCCCTCCCGACCGGGTCACGGAGGTGGCGGCCCTCGGCCGGGCCGGGGGCTGGGACCTCGCCGTCATGTACGGCCAGACCGAGGCCACCGCACGGATGGCCGTCCTGCCGCCCGAGCTGGTGAGCACCCACGCCGATGCCGCGGGCTGGCCGGTGGCAGGATCCTCGTTCCGCCTGGACACGACCGTGCCGGAGGCGACGACCGGCCCGAGCCCGGTCGGGGAGCTGGTCTTCCGCGGCCCCGGGGTCATGCTCGGTTACGCCGAGCACCCTGACGACCTGGCGCTCGGACGGATGGTCGAGGAGCTCCACACCGGCGACCTGGCTCGGATCGGGGACGACGGTCTCGTCCGCGTGGTGGGCCGGCGGACCGGGTTCGTGAAGATCCTGGGCCTCCGCATCGACCTGGGCCGGGTGGAGCAGCAGCTGACCGCCCGGGGTGTGCGTTCCTGCGTCACCGCCGCTGACGACTCGCTGCAGGTCACCTACGAAGCCGCCGGGGCTCCGGGTGCGGCCCGCGTCCGCGAGCTGGCGGCCCGGCTGGCCGGGCTGGGGGTCCCCGTGGTCTCGGTGCAGGCGGTGCAGCACCTGCCGCGTCGGGCCAACAGCAAGGTCGACCGGGCGGCCTGCGCCGCCCGGCACCAGCAGCCGTCGGGGTCCTCGACCAGCACCTCCGCGGGAACGTCGAGCGGGCTCGCCGCAGTGGTCGCCGTCGTCGCGCCGCTGACCGGCCAGAGCGCCGTCGACCCGGACCGCTCGTTCGTCGAGCTCGGCGGCGACTCCTTCTCCCACGTCCAGGCCTCGACGCGCCTGGTCCGCGTGCTGGGCGACCTCCCCGTCGACTGGCACCACCGTCCCCTGCGCGACCTGCCCCGGCTGGCCGGCGTCCGCCCGCGCCGCCGATTCGGCCAGCGGCTGGAGATGAGCGTGCTGCTGCGCGCAGCCGCGGTCATCATGATCTGCGGGAGCCACGTCGGGCTGTTCCCGCTGGCTGGAGGGGCCCACATCCTGCTGGCCGTGGCGGGCTTCAGCTACGGGCTCTACGTCGCCTCGCAGCCTGCGCTGGAACAGCTGTGGCAGCGCACAGCACGGGTCGCGCTCGGGATCGTCGCCCCGGCCGTCGCGGTGGCCCTGGTCATGGTCGCCGTGTTCGGCGGCGCCCACTGGTCCAACGTCGTGCTGCTGCACTGGGCACTCCGGTCGGGGACGGGCAACATCTTCTGGTTCATCGAAGCGCTGGTGCTGAGCCTGGTGGCGGTCACGGCGCTGCTGTCCGTCCCCCGGCTGCGCCGCGCCTACGCCCGCGACCCCTGGCGGGTGGCCCTCCTCCTGACCCTCGTGCTCCTGCTGCCCCGCTACCTGGTGCTGGCGCTGTCCGAGGGGCCGATCCGCGGGCTGCCGTGGACGGTGGCCTGGTTGTTCACGGCGGGGCTGGCGATCGCGGTCGCCGACAGCACGCCGCGCCGGCTGCTGGCTGCGGCGGTCGCCGTGGTCGGGACCGTCGGGTTCTTCCCGGCGACGGAGCGCAACCTCGTCATCATCGTCGGGCTGGGCCTGCTCACCCTGGTTCCCGCCGTCGTGGTACCGCGGGTCGCTGGTGCGCCCGATCGGGGTGGTGGCGGCCGCGTCCCTGCACGTCTACCTCGTCCAGTTCCAGGTGTTCGCCTTCTTCTCCGAACCGGTGCTGAAGTTCGCTGCGTCCCTCGTCGTCGGCCTGCTCCTGTGGTGGGTCAGCAACGGGGCGCTCCGCCGCGTCCAGCAGCTGGTTCCCCTGTTCACGGCCGTCCGGCTCCCGCCGGTCAGGCCCGCTCCTCGACGAAAGGACCTGACGTGCGTCGACGCACCTTCCTGAACGGCCTCGGGACCGTGGGCGCCCTCGGACTGCTCGGCTGCCGCTCGACCACCGGAGCGCCCGCCGCGGATGAGTACGTGCCCGACGAGGCCGCGCTCCAGGTGTACTCCTCCCAGCACCAGAACATCACCAAGGCCTGGGCCGACGCCTTCACGGCCAAGACCGGGGTACGCGTCCAGATCCGGCAGGGCCAGGACGCGTCGATGGGCCACCAGATCGTGGCCGAGGGCGACTCCTCCCCCGCCGACGCGTTCCTCACCGAGAACAGCCCGGCCATGACCCTGGTCGAGCGCGCGGGCCTGCTGGCGCCCGTGGACGCCGCGACCCGGCGTCAGGTGCCCCCGGAAGCCGTCCCCTCCTCGGGCGCGTGGACCGGGATCGCGGCCCGGTCGACCGTGCTGGTCTACAACACGGCGGCGCTGGCCGAGCGCGACCTGCCGGTCTCGCTCATGGACCTCTCGTCGCCGCAGTGGAAGGACCGCTGGGCCTGCGCCGCCGGCGGTGCCGACTTCCAGTCGATCGTGGCCGGCATGCTGGCCGGCCAGGGGGAGGCGCGCACGTCCTCGTGGCTCGCGGGACTCAAGGCCAACGCCCAGATCCTGCAGAACAACATCGCGACCATGAAGGCGGTGAACGCCGGCGAGGTCCCGTGCGGGGTGATCTTCCACTACTACTGGTACCGCGACCAGGCGGGCGCCAAGGAGGGCAGCGCCAACACCGCGCTCCACTACTTCCGCAACAACGACCCGGGCGCGTTCGTCTCCTTGTCCGGCGGTGGCGTGCTGGCCTCGGCCGCGAAGGCTGACCAGGCGCAGGAGTTCCTCGGGTTCGTGACCAGCGCCGAGGGCCAGCAGGTGCTAGCCGATTCAGGCTCGATGGAGTACGCCGTCGGCAAGCGCGTGAAGTCCGACCCGGCGCTGCCGCCGCTGGACTCGCTCGAGTCGCCGCGCGTCGATCCCTTCACCCTGGACTCCCAGCGGGTGATCGCCCTGATGACCGACACTGGGATCTTGTGACCGCCACGCTGGTACCCACCTCCCGCCGCCTGACCAGCGGCGCCTTCCGCCGGTGGACCGACCTGCCTCCGCTGGTCGCGGCCGCCCTGGTCGCCCTGGTCACCCTCGGCCCGCTGGTCATCGTCGCCGCCCGTGCGTTCGCGCCGGGCTGGGCGGCGGCGTCGGCCTACCTGCTGCGGCCCCGGATGGCCGAGCTGCTCGGCAACACGGTGCTGCTCCTGGTCATCACGGTGCCGCTGACGGTCGTCATCGGGGTCGGAGCAGCGTGGCTCGTCGAGCGCAGCGACCTCCCCGGGGCGTCAGCCTGGCGGGTGCTGCTGCTCTGTCCCCTCGCGGTACCGGCGTTCGTGGCCAGCTACGCCTGGAGCTCGGCGGTGCCCTCGCTGACCGGGCTGAGCGGAGCGGTCCTGGTCACGACGCTGGCCTACTTACCCGTTCGTGTACCTCCCGGTCTCGGCGCTGCTGCGCAGCCTCGACCAGGGTGACCTCGACGCGGCCCGCGCTCTGGGTGAGACCGCCGTGGGTGCGGTGCGCCGGATCGTCCTCCCCCAGCTCCGGCCCGCCATCTGCGGCGGTGCCCTCCTCGTGGCCCTCCACCTGCTGGCCGAGTTCGGGGTGATGCAGATGATGCGGTTCTCCACCCTGACCACCGCGATCGTGCAGCAGTACGCGGTGGGCTTCAGCGACGCGGCCGGCAGCCTGCTCGCGATGACCCTGGTCACCCTGTGCCTGCTTGTGCTGACTCTCGAGGTGGTGGCGCGCGGGCGGGCCCGCATCGCCCGCACCGGCCCGGGCAGCTGGCAGCAGCCGACGCCTGCGGTGCTCGGCCGGTGGACGGCCGTGGCCCTGGCCGTCCTGACCGCCCTGGTTCTGCTGGCGGTGGCGGTGCCGGTCGCCCTGGTGGGGCGCTGGTTGGGGCGCGCCGTCGAGGGCGGCGTCGTCTCGGTGCCGACCCTGCTGACGACCACGTCCACGACGTTGCTGCTGGCTCTGCTCGCCGGCGCGGCCGCCGTCGTGGCCGCCCTGCCCAGCGCGTGGCTGCTCAGCCGCCGCCGCTCCACCACCGCGCACCTGCTGGAGCGGTCGACGTTCCTGGCCAGTGCAGTCCCCGGAGTGGTCGTCGCCCTGGCGCTGGTGACCGCCTCGGTGCAGTGGGCGCGGCCGGTCTACCAGACCGTGGGGCTGGTGGTGCTCGCCTACGTGATCCTGTTCGTCCCCCGGGCCCTGGTGTCCTGGCGCGCCGGTCTCGCCGCCAGTCCGGTCGAGCTGTCCGAAGCCGCCCGGTCGCTCGGACAGAGCGGCGTCCGGACGTTCGGCCGGGTCGTGCTGCCTCTGGTCGCGCCCTCGGCCCTCGCCGGGTTCGTGCTCGTCTTCCTGGCCACCACCACCGAGCTCACCGCGACCCTGCTGCTGGCCCCCACCGGCACCCAGACCTTGGCGACGGCGTTCTGGGCGGCGAGCGACGAGCTCGACTACGCCGCGTCCGCGCCCTACGCGGCCGTGATGATCCTGCTCTCCGCCCCCCTGGCGCTGCTGTTGCGCCGTCAGATCCTGCAGGTCAGGCAGACCCCGTGAACTCGGTCCGCATCAGCAACCTCACCGCCGGCTACGAGCGCACGCCCGTGCTGGACGACGTCACCCTGACCGTCGAGGGCGGCAGCACGACCGCCATCCTTGGCTCTTCCGGGAGCGGGAAGACCACCTTGCTCCGAGCCGTGGCGGGCTTCCTGGCACCGGCCGCGGGCCGGATCGAGATCGGCAACCAGGTGGTCAGCGACGCGACCACCTTTGTCGCCCCTCACCGGCGGGCGGTGGGCTACGTGCGGCAGGACGGGGCGCTGTTCCCGCACCTGGATGTCGCGAACAACCTCACGTTCGGCCTGGCCCGAGGAGCCCGGCGACGTCCGGGCGTGGTCGAGGAGCTGCTGGAGCTGGTGGGGCTGTCCCCCGACCTGCGGCGCCGCCGTCCCGACCAGCTGTCCGGAGGCCAGCAGCAGCGGGTCGCCCTGGCCCGGGCCCTGGCCCGGGAGCCCACCGTCGTGCTGCTCGACGAGCCGTTCTCCTCCCTCGACGCGGGCCTGCGCGCCCAGACCCGGGAGGCGACGGCGGCCGCCCTGGCCGAACGGAAGGCGACGACCCTGCTGGTCACCCACGACCAGGGGGAGGCCCTGTCGTTCGCCGATCAGGTCGCCATCGTGCGCCACGGGCGCCTGGTCCAGGTCGGCCCGCCCGCCGAGGTGTACGCCCACCCGGCCGACCCGGCGCTCGCCCAGTTCCTCGGCGACGCGGTGGTCCTGCCGGCTCGCGCAGACGGTGCCTCCGCCCACTGCGCCCTCGGCGTCGTCAGCCTCGTCCGTCCCGCCCACGGTGCCGTCGACCTCGTCCTGCGCCCGGAGCAGATCATGCTCACCGCGGGCGGGACCGGCGCCCTCGCCGGTCCCGGCACCGTGTACGCCGTGGTGCGCAGCGTCGACTACTACGGTCATGACGCTCTCGTCGACCTCGACCTCCCCGGTGCCTCCGGCCCGGTCATGGCCAGGCTGGCGGGCACGTTCCTCCCCACACCGGGCAGCGAGGTCGCGCTCGTGGTCACCGGGACGGCGAGCGCCTTTCCCCGGTGACCCGGAGGGCCGGGTGGGACGCCCTCACCGTGATGAACCGATGCTGCGTCAGGCGCAAGCCCGGCTGATCCGGCTCCGCAGGTAGGCAGCACCGGATCGTCGCGGTGTGGCGGTACTGGCCAGGACGCGTCCGGGTCGTCCAGGCCGGCTGCCCTGACGTGATGACGGGGATCCTCATGAGGTGTCGATGTTACTTGACACGAGTGTCTGGTTGACTTGACACTGGAGTCATGGGACGACGGTCAGCGCGTGGGCGCAGCAATGCGGTCAGGGGCGCTCGGACGACGCTGGGGTTGACCCAGGCCGAGCTGGCGGCGGCCGCCGGGGTCACCCGCCAGACCGTCGTGGCTGTCGAAGCCGGCGACTACGCGCCGTCGGTGTATCTGGCCCTTGCTCTGGCCGAGCGGCTGGGGCGCAGCGTGGAGGAGCTGTTCGGGCACGGTGCGGCCGCAGGGGTTGCGCCCGGAGGTGCTGGCAGCGCCAGCGGGAACGAGGAGGACTGATGAAGGATCATGCACCAGTGACCACCGCCACTGAGGTGCAAGATGGGTGGTTCGTCCGCACGGCGGGACTGATCGGGGATCTCGGCAGCCCCTTCTACGACGAGGAGCACCAGCGCGACGTCTGGAACGAGGCCAGCGCCGTCGGCTTCCAGCTGCTGCTCTGGCTGCTGCCCATCGCTGCTGTTGTCTCCGTGTGGGTGGGCGGCGCCACTGCCATCCCGTACGCGCTGCTGATGTTCCTCGCCTCGGGCCTGGCGTCCTGGGTGGTGATCGCCTTCACGCGGGGGCGCGGACTGAGGATGGAGGACGCTGCGGGATTGACGTTGCTGCGCTGGCGTCTGCTGGCCTACCTGGTGCTGCTCGGCGCCTTCTGTGCAGGCGTCGTACGCGTGACGCCGGAGGAATCGTTCGGCCGTGGCGCCGGTTGGGGAATGCTGGCCGGCTCCGTCGTCGGCGTCGCGGCGCTCGCCTGGAGCCAGCGTCGGACGCGCCGGGCCGAGGACCAGGGACACCGGTAGCTCAGTCCGCCGGTGTCAGGGCCGACGGCCGGGCCCCCGTTGTCACCGCACCACCAGCTCGAGCTGGGCCCCGGCGTCCTCCTGCGGGTCGATCAGGGAGAGGGTCGCCGGCCCGGGCCTCACGTCGCGAGGGAGCGTCACGTCGAGCACGGTCGTGAGATCGGGACCGATGACGCCGACCTGGGCCAGCGTCCAGCTCCGGTCGCGCTGGGTGAGCACGAGCTCGGCGTCCTGCAGCGGCACGATGGGTTCCGCTGGCTCGGGGACCGGCGGTCCGCAGCCTCTCTGGTTCGAGGCCGGGGTGTCCTGGCAGTCGAAGGTGAGGTTGGAGCCGTTGACCCGCAACGGCTCCGCCCGGGTGACGTCGTGGAGGAGCCTCTCGTCCTCCCCTTCGCCGACTCTGCGCGGCGTGACAGGAGCACCGGCCTGCTCGAGCGTCACCTGGGGCCCCGCACAGCTGGCGGCGGCGGTTGATGGGGCCACCAGGCCGAGTCCTGCCGCGACCACCAGCAGGAGGCCGGCCTGCGTCGCCGCACCCCGCGCCCGTGACCGCCGGTCCTTCATGCCCTCAGCCTGCGCTCGCTGTCGGCTGCTGACCAGGGCCATGACCAGATCGTTAGCCGCCCCGCCCGCCGGCGGGACGCACGGTGGTTCCCGGCGGTGCCCTCCGCGGGAACGATGAGTTCGTCGGCCGTTACCGGTCACAGGAGCTGTCGGCACGTCGGCCACATGGTCAGGAGTAGGGCACATGGGACTCATCCACGTCGAGCTGTTCACCACCCTCGACCTCGTCGGGCAGTCGCCCGGCAGCCCCGACGAGGACCTCGGATGGGTTCGCCTTCGGCGGCTGGCAGGCTCCCCTGCTGGACGAGGTCGCCGCCGCGCAGGTCGGTGCCGCGTACGAGGGCACGGACGCGCTCCTGCTCGGGCGCCGGACCTACGCCATCTTCGCCGCGTACTGGCCGCACCAGGAGCGAGGCGAGGACAACGCGATCGCCCGGCTCTTCAACGCCGTGCCGAAGTACGTGGCGTCGCGCGGTCGACCCGACCTCTCCTGGGCCGGGTCCACCCACCTCGGCCCGGACCTGGCCGGTGCGGTTCGCGAGGTCCGCGACCGGCACGAGCACGTGAAGGTCGTGGGCAGCCTGAACCTGGTGCAGACCCTGCTCCGCGAGCAGCTGGTGGACCGGCTCGACCTCTGGGTGCACCCGGTGGTGCTGGGGACCGGGAAGAAGGTCTTCGACGGCGGCGTCGTACCGGCGAACCTCGCGCTGCTGGCCCCGCCCGTCGCCGGCCCGAGCGGCACCGTCTACCTGCGCTACGGGTTCACGGGAGGCACCCCGGCGACCGGGGACATGAGCGCGCCAGGGCGTGGTGTCGGTCAGGTGACCTGAACTGGCCGTCGCGTGCCCCAGCCCTCGGAGGCGTGCGTCAGCGCTGCCCCTGACCAGTCGGTCAGACCGCTCGGACCCGGGCGAGCTGCTCCCGCGCGTACTCGTCGTCCCAGCAGACCGCTGCCTCCCAGGCGGCCGACGCCTGCGCGGCGACGTCGTGCACGTCCTCGCCCAGTCCGGCGGCGTCGTCGGGCAGCACCAGGTCGAGATCCGCGACGTCCAGGTGAGCCTCGTCCCAGTCGATCAGCCCCACCCGGTCTGCGGTCATCCGGATGTTCCCGGGGTTCGGGTCGCCGTGCACGACGCAGGTCGCGCGCCCGGCCAGCCGCGCCCACGCCGCCCGGCACCGGGCCACGCCCTCCGGTGGCATGGCGGTGAGGTCGATCTTCGTCCCGGTCTCCGCCTGGAGCAGGTCGGTCGACGAACGCCAACCCGGGCGCTGCGGCCAGCCTCGTGTCAGGCGGTGCAGCCGGCGCAGCGTGGCGGCCACCCGGCGCCAGTCGTCGGCCGTCGAGGGCGGCCCACCCTCGACATAGGTCATCACCACCAGACCGTCGGTGAACATCCGGCCATCCGCCGTCTCGATGGGCACCGGCACGCACAACCCCTCGCGGTGGAGGTAGCGCAGCAGGTCGGTCTCCCACGCGAGGTCCGCGTCGCTGCGGGCGCCGAGACGGGCGACCGCGAGCTGTCCCCGGACGCGCACCCGCCAGACCTGGTTGGCCATGCCCCCGGTGAGGGGCTCCACCCGCGTCGCCTCGCCCCACTGCTCGAGCGCTTCCCAACCCATGACGCCTCCGTCAGCCGTCACTCAGCGGGCTGCCGCAGGAGCGAGGGCACCGGCGACCGCGTCGAGCGCACCGGTGACGAGGCGGAAGTAGGCCCACTTGCCGCGCTGCTCGCGGGAGATGAGGCCGGCGTCGACGAGCTGTCGCAAGTGGTGGGAGACGGTGGGTTGGGACAGCGGGACCGGCCCGACGAGGTCGCACACGCAGGCACCGTCGTCGCCGGCGGCCGCGACCAGTGAGATCAGCTTGACGCGGGTCGGCTCGCCGAGCGCCTTGAAGACGCGGGCCAGGTGCGCCGCGGCTGCGTCGTCGAGCACGCCGCCGGTCAGGGGTGCACAGCACGCGGCGGTGTCGGGCAGGGGCGGTGGCGCGGTCGGCATGCCCCAAGTATGCCATTCGCATTGACTTCTATCGATGGGTGACTACAGTCGTCGTATCGATGGTTCTCAATGGATGGAGGAGGAACGGATGAGCGTCCAACCCGTCGTGGTCATCGGCGCCGGACCCCAAGGGTTGGCCGCCGCAGCCCACCTGGTGGAGCGGGGCGAACGGTTTCTGGTCCTCGAGGCGGGGGCAGGACCGGGCGCGGCCGTGCTGGAGTGGTCGCACGTGCGGCTGTTCTCGCCGTGGTCCGAGCTGGTCGACCCGGCCGCGGCCCGGCTGCTCGAGCCGACCGGCTGGACGGCACCGACCGGGGGCTACCCGACCGGCGCAGAGTGGGTGACGGGGTATCTCGCGCCGCTCGCGCAGGCTCTGCGCGACAGCGTCCGCTACGGCGTCCGGGTGACGGGCGTGTCGCGGCGAGGTCGTGACCGCCTGGTCTCGGCTGGCCGCGAGGGACAGCCGTTCACCGTCCACCTGGTCGACGGCGACGGGGCCGAGTCGCGGCTGCAGGCGCGGGCGGTCATCGACGCCTCAGGTACCTGGGGGCAACCGAACCCGGCCGGCGCCGACGGCTTGCCGGCCCTCGGTGAGCGCAGCGCCGCGGCGGCCGGACGACTGACCTACCGACCCCCGACGCCGGAGCAGATCGCCGCCCTCGCGGGTCGGCACGTGGTCGTCGTCGGCAGCGGTCACTCGGCCCTGACGGCGGTCAACGACCTCGTCGCCGCCCGCACCCGCATCACCTGGGTGCTGCGCCGCGGATCCGTCGGCGACACCTTCGGCGGAGGTGCCGCCGACGAGCTGCCGCAACGGGGTGCCCTCGGCGCCCGCGCACGTGAAGCGGTCGAGGCCGGCCTGGTGACCCTGGTCACCGGCTTCCGCACCGCAGCGGTCGACCAGACCGGCTCCGGGGTGGTGCTGATCGGCGAGGACGGCCGTCGGCTGGAGCCGGCCGAGCCGGTCATCGCGCTCACCGGCTTCCGACCGGACCTGTCGTTCCTGACGGAGATGCGGCTGGACCTCGACCCCGTGCTGCAGGCTCCCCGGCGCCTGGCCCCGGAGATCGACCCGAACCTGCACTCCTGCGGTTCGGTCAGCCCGCACGGCGCGGCGGAGCTGGCGCAACCGGAACCCGGCCTGTACGTCGTGGGGATGAAGTCGTACGGCCGGGCACCGACGTTCCTCGCGCTGACCGGCTACGAGCAGGTCCGCAGCGTGGTGGCGGAGCTGACCGGAGACCACGAGGCCGCCGCCCGGGTCGAGCTGACCTTGCCCGACACCGGGGTGTGCGGGGGCGCCGGACTGTTCGACGAGCCGGACGCGGCCACGCCGGGTGGGTGCTGCGGGCCCGCTCCGCGTGGTCGGTTCCCGGAGCCGCAGCTGGTGAGCATCGGCTCCCTGCTCACCCGGCCCTGACCGCCCGTTCGGGGGGCGGCGTCAGCGCCCGGCGGTCAGGCGGTGGTACAGGTCGTCGACGCGCCGGGCGATGTCGTCGCGCACGAGGCGCATCCGCTCGATGCCGTCGATGCCGCGTGCCGACGGCTCGTCGGTGTCCCAGTTCTCGAACCGGGTCCCGGGCACCTCGTCGACCTGGGCCTCCCGGCCAAGGGTGACCACGACATCGGCGGCTCGGACCATCTCAGCGGTGACCGGCTTCGGGGTGTGGTCGCTGAGGTCGACGCCGACCTCGGCGAGGGCCTCCGCGGACAGGCCGTTGACCGCGGTCCCGGGTCGAGTGCCCGCCGACTCCACCGTGACCGTGCCGGCGGCTCGCCGGTCCATCAGGCCGGCGGCCATCGGGGACTTGCCCCCGTTCTTGACGCACACGAACAGCACGCTCGGCTTCGACTCGGTCATGCTGACTGGCTCAGGCCGGGCACGAGCTCGGCGATGAGGGTCTCGACCCGGCGACGGATCTCGTCGCGGATCGGTCGGACCGCGTCCACGCCCTTGCCGGCCGGGTCCTCGAGCACCCAGTCCTCATAGCGCTTGCCGGGGTAGAACGGGCAGGTGTCGCCGCAGCCCATCGTGACCACGACGTCGGACTCGCGGACGGCCTGGTCGGTGAGGATCTTGGGCTGCTCGCCCGTGATGTCGATCCCGACCTCGGCCATGGCCGCCACGGCGGCCGGGTTGACCTGGGCGGCCGGCGCAGACCCGGCTGAGCGGACCTCCACGGCGCCGCCGGAGAGGTGGCTGAGAAACGCGGCGGCCATCTGGGACCGTCCGGCGTTGTGCACGCAGACGAAGAGGACGGAGGGCTTGTCGGTCATCGAGACCCTTTCCTTGCTGGCGGTGACGGCTGGGCGGCGACGTGCTCGGCGAGGGCGGGAGCGTTGGGGTAGAGGAGGCGGATCAGTCCGAAACCGAGCAGCCCCCCGACCAGCTGCATGAGGACGAACATCAGCACCGACGAGGGAGCGATCCCGGCGAAGGTGTTGGAGAACATGCGGGCGACGGTGACGGCGGGGTTGGCGAAGCTGGTCGAGCTGGTGAACCAGTAGGCCGCCGTGATGTAGCCGCCGACGGCGAAGGCGACCTGGTTGGCCCGACCGGAGCGGACGGCACCGAAGATGACCACGAGCAGTCCGAGCGTGGCGACCACCTCGCCGAGCCACAGACCACCGCCGCTCCGCTCCCGGGTTGACAGGTGAAGGGCCGGCAGGTCGAACATCAGGTTGGCGACCGCCGCGCCCAGGACGCCGCCGAGCAGCTGAGCGCCGATGAGGGCGGCCGCGGTGCCGGTCGTGATGGCGCCGAGCGCGCGCTCGACGAGCGTCACGACGGGGTTGAAGGCGGCCGACACCGGTTGGAGGGCCAGGATCAGAGCGACGAGAGCGGCTCCGGTGATCAGGCTGTTCTCCAGCAGCTGCAGGCCGACGTCGTCCGGGGACAGCCGGACGGCGGCGATGCCCGAACCGATCACCGCCGCGACCAGGAAGGCGGTCCCCAGCAGCTCGGCCACGACGCGGCGCAGGAGGTCGGTGCTCATGCCTCGCGGTCGCTCATCAGTGCGGCCAGGTCAGCCAGGGCCTCAGGTCGCGCCCGGTAGTAGACCCAGGTACCTCGCTTCGAGCGCTGCAACAGCCCGGCCTCGTGCAGGACCTTGAGGTGGTGGCTGATCGTGGGCTGGGAGAGGGCGAAGGCGGCCGTCAGGTCGCAGACGCAGGCCTCGCCACCTTCGTGGGAAGCGACCAGCGACATCAGGCGGAGCCGCACCGGGTCGGCGAGCGCCTTGAGCACGGGGGCGATCTGCTCGGCCTGGGCCGGGCTGAGCGGCTCGCGGGTCAGCGGCGAGCTGCACGCCACGGTCTCGGCTGACGTGAGCAGCATGGAGTTCGACACCGGCCTACATTGACAGCCTTCTATGCCTTCCGCAAACCAACCCTGATGGTCAGGCGCTGCGCGAGCCGGCGGATCCGATGTCGGGGTTGTTGGCGATGCCCTCGTCGACGGCTCCAGCCTCGTTGGCTCCGGTGATCACGGCGTAGCTGGCGCCGGCGATGGCGGCACCCACGATCGGCGCGACGATGAACAGCCACAGCTGACTGAGGGCGTCGCCGCCCGCGAACCAGGCCACGCCGATCGAGCGGGCCGGGTTCACCGAGGTGTTGGTGACCGGGATGCTGATCAGGTGGATCAGGGTGAGGGCCAGCCCGATCGCGATGGGTGCGAAACCCTTGGGCGCGCGGTCGTCCGTGGCGCCGAGGATCACGTAGAGGAAAGCCGCGGTGAGCACGATCTCGATGAGCAGGGCGGCGCCGAGGCCGTAGCCCGCGGGGGAATGGTCTCCGTAGCCGTTCGAGGCGAACCCGCTCTCCGTGGCGCTGAACCCGTCCTTGCCGCTGGCGACCAGGAACAGCACGAGCGCGGCCACGGTGGCTGCGACGATCTGGGTGACGACGTAGGGAAGCACCCCCCTCCAGTCGAACCGCTTGGCCACGGCCAGGCCGATGGTCACAGCCGGGTTGAAGTGGCCGCCGGAGACGTGGCCGAAGGCGTAGGCGCCGGTGAGCACGGTGAGACCGAAGGCGAGGGCGACGCCGACGAACCCGATCCCGAGCTGGGTGTTGTCCTCGGTGAGGAACTTGGCTGCCAGCACGGCGCTGCCGCAGCCGCCGAAGACGAGGCCGAAGGTGCCGAGAAACTCAGCGCCGAGCTTGGCCTGAAGAGTGGGCTCCCGCATGATGCTCCTTCTCGAATCGCCCTGGGCACCGCTGTGCTGTAGGCGGGCGGCCGGGAGCGCGTGGTAGAGGTTGTGACGAAGGCTAGCGGTCGACCATGGTTTGGATGTGTGCCCGAGGCGATTCCCGACTCGGTTCCCCTCAACCGTTCTCGGTGCGGCCGAGCCCGTCAGGAGGAGATCATGCGCGTCGTCGTCGGGGTTCTGCGCCTGGGAGCCGCAGCCAGCGGGCTCTTGGCGGTCGTCGCGACACTGCTCGACACGGCTTCCAGGACCGCGATCAACCCGTTCAACTTCTTCGGCTTCTTCACCATCCAGAGCAACATCATCTTCTGCTTGACCATGCTCGTCGTCGGCGTAGCTGCTCTGCGCGCCCGAGATCAGAGCGAGACCCTCGTTCTGGTCCGGGGCTGTGTCACGACCTACATCGTCTTGGTGGGGATCGTCTACAACACGCTGCTCGCAGGTCTCGCAGGAGGCGTGGCCTTGCCGTGGGCGAACACGGTCACACATGTCGTGCTCCCGCTGTACGGGCTGATCGACTGGGTTCTTTTCAACGACCGTCCACCGCTGCCCTGGCGGCGACTATGGGTCGTGTTGGTCTTCCCCCTGGTGTGGGTGGTCGTCGTCCTCCTCCGGGGGGCCACCGACGGTTGGGTGCCCTACCCATTCCTGGACCCGGCGGCGGGATACCCGTCGGTGGCGGTCTACTGCGTGGCGATCTTCTTCGTCACCCTCGCCGCTGCCGGCGGAGCATGGGCGGCAAGCCGTCTCAGGATCGTCAACCTGGCGACACCGTTCCAGCAGGGCAGGCCTGAGCGGACTTGAACCAAAGACCTCTGCCTTGTCTGGTCGACCCGCTGAGTGAAGCAGTGCTGGCTCTCGCCGGTAACCGGTCCATGGGCACTCCACCACCGTCGTGGAAACAGATGAGTAGGCCGAGTTCCTCAATTTCACCGCCGGCCAAGGGCCGGTTCAGTGGTCGGCTGAACGGTCGCTATGCCATCGGAGCGCGACCCACAGCCCGCAGGGCCGGCAGATGTAGGCGCCGCCGTCGAGGGCGTGGAGCGCCGCCCGCGGCTTGGTCCGGCCGCAGCAGGAGCAGCGCAGTTTGGCTCGTCCCATCCACTGATGCTGGCACGGTTCCCGTGCCTGCGGGGCGGTCGACCGTCATTGAGAGGACGCCGACCAGGTCGAGCTGGTGCCCCCGGTGACCGCGACGGCGGTGGGCGGCGGGGTCGGCTACCGATGCGACGGCGTTGGATGTGCTGGCCCTGGTCGCCAACGGTGCACTGCTGTCGCGGTCGTGTCCTTCGGTGCAGCCGTGTGGAACACCGCCCGCCCGGTCGTGGTCACCGTCTGGCGCAACGCTGCCAACGTCCGGCGCGACTTCCGGCGGGATTGGAGTTGGTGCCCGGCATCGACCAGTTGAAGCCCGTGATCCAGACCAAAGCCACGGTGATGGATCGACTCTTCACACAACGGGCCGACGGTGCGTAATCCCTCAAGTAGTCACGCAGACTCAGTTTGGAGTCAGGCGACCGGTCTGGACTCGCGGTGTTCTGCCTGGTGGGGATGGGTGGGCCTAAGTGGACTTGAACCACTGACCTCTGCCTTATCAGGGCAGCGCTCTAACCGACTGAGCTATAGGCCCGCGGAGGACCGCGGTCCGCACCGGGGGACCCGGGTGCGGCTTGCAAGGCTAGCCCATGGCCGCGGACCCCCTCAAATCGGTTCGCGGCCGCCAGGCTCAGTCCTCGGCCAGGGTCACCTCGAGGCCACCGAGCATCGTCGCCGCCAGGTTGTAGAGGAACGACCCGAGCGTGGCCAACGCGGTGATGAGCAGGACGTCCACCGCTCCGAGCAGTGCGGCGATACCCACCACCCGCTGGGTGTTGATGTAGTCCTCCACGCGGAACGGTGTGGTGTCCCCCGGGGTGGAGACGACGCTGGCGACGATGTCGTTGACCGACGCGAACAGACCGGACGTGCTGAGCACCGTCCAGACGGCGTAGACCGCGACCACCAGCATGATGCCGGCGGCGATCGAGAACAGGAACGCCGTCTTCATCACCGACCACGGGTCGAGCCGGCTCAACCGAAGCCGGGCCTTGCGCGTCCGGCGGACGGGTGTGACGGGTTGCGAGCCGCCCGGAGCAGACTCCGCCGGCTTCGGGCCACCCACCGGCGTGGTGGTCGCCAGCAGCGCGGTCGAGGCCGGCGGGGCGACCGCTCCCGTGGTGCTGGCCGCCGGCGCTGGGCCCGGGCGCTGTTCGGGGGCCACGCCGGGCCGGTAACCGTCACCGACCCGGTACTGCTGGGGTCCCGGGTGGGTCGGCGCGCCGCGGTTCGGGTCGGTAGAGGTCGGTGCGGTGGAGGTCGGAGCGGTGGAGGTCGGAGCCGTGGAGGTCGGAGCCGTGGAGGTGGGTGCCGGCGTCAGCGAGCCGGCGGTCTGAGCTCCGACAGCCGGTCCCGGGGCACCAGTCGAGGGGGAGGCGGGCTGAGCCATCCGTGCGGCGGGGGCGGTGACCCCGGTCGCGGCAGCGGCGGCGGCCCCCTCGCTCTGCTGGTCCGCGGCCCCGGCCCGGTCGTTCGAGCGGCGCTCGATCCCGAGCACGTCGGTCACCCGCTGCCAGATCGGCACCTTGGGCGCAGGCGTCGCCTGAACTGGGGCGCCGGTCCCCGCCGAGCCGTCAGCCGAGCTTGTCGACGTCGCCGGCGGGGAGGGAGGAACAACCGGCTGCGGCTCCTGGCCCGACGCCGCTCCGGGGGGCAGGGGCGAAGCCGTCGTGGCTCCGGTCCTCGGAGGAGCCGTCGGGCGGGTGACCGACGGCGTGGGCCGCGCGGCGGCCGGGGGCTGGGGGGTGTGGCGGCCCCCGAGCGGTGGCGGCGTCCAGCCGGACGCGCTGGGCTGAGGGCCGGTCGGGCCGGCAGCAGGGCGAGGCGCGCTATCGGCCCGCGGCGGGGTCGCGGCCTGGCTGTGGGCGGGCCTCGTTCTGGAGGGCCCCGTGCTGGCGGGACCGGCGGGGCCGGACCGTCCAGCTCCCTCCGACCGCACCACCGGGACCTGACCGGTCGGGCGGTCGTCCTCGCTCACCGGAGTCGGGCGCGGGGGCCCGCTGGGCCCCTGGTTGCCTTCGCTCACTGCTGCTCCTCCTCGCCGTGCCTCGAGGAACCGTCACCCTCGAGCGCGGTGTTCTCGGCCGACGCGGCCGTGGGGGCCTCGTCCTCCAGCACACCAGGCTCCGCCGCCGGCGCGGCCGAACCCTCCACCGGGACCTCGGTGTCGTCCACCGCTGCCGTGTCGATCACGGCGGCCTCGGCGGTCGTCTCCGGGTTGAGCGCGATCACGACCACCGAGTCGTTCCCACTCACTCCGACGAACTTGACCCCCATGGTGTCACGGCCCTTGACAGGAACCTCTGCGACAGCGCTGCGGGTGATCTGCCCGCTGGCCTTGATGGCGATCACCTGATCCCGCTCGGTGACCACGAGCCCCCCGACCAGGGCACCCCGGTCGTCGTTGAGCCGCATCGCCTTGATGCCGAGCCCACCGCGACCCTGCTGGCGGTACTCCTTCACCGCCGTCCGCTTGGCGAAGCCGCCGTCGGTGACGGTGAACACGTAGTGGTCGTCTTCGTTCTCCCCCGCCTTGATCACCGAGAGGCTGAGCAGCTCGTCGTCGTCGCGGAACTTCATCCCTGTGACCCCGGACGTGGCTCGGCCCATGGGGCGGAGCTCCTCGTCGTGGGCCGGGAAGCGGATCGACTGGCCCTTGCGCGAGATCAGGAGCACCTCGTCGGAGGTGCTCGCCAACTGGGCGCCGATGAGCTCGTCATCGTCGTCGCGGAAGTTGACCGCGATGATGCCGGCCTGTCGGGGCGAGTCGTACTGCGACAACGCCGTCTTCTTGACCAGGCCGCGCTTCGTGGCCAGCAGCAGGTAGGGCGCGGTCTGGTAGTCCCGGACAGCGAGGACCTGGGCGATCTCCTCGTCCGGGAGGAACGAGAGCAGACCGGCGACGTGGCCGCCCCGGGCGTCCCGGTTGGCCTCCGGGAGCTGCCACACCTTGGCGCGGTAGACCCGGCCTTTGTTGGTGAAGAACAGGATCCAGTGGTGGTTGGTGGTGGCGAAGAGCTGGTCCACCTCGTCGTCGGTGCGCAGGGTGGCGCCGCGGACCCCCTTGCCGCCCCGCTTCTGCACCCGGTAGAGCCCGGTCGGAGTCCGCTTGGCGTAGCCCCCACGGGTGATGGTGACCACCACGTCAGCGTCGGGGATCAGGTCCTCGTTCGAGAGGTCGCCGTCGGCCGAGATGATCTCGGTGCGGCGCTCGTCGCCGTACTTGTCGACGATCTCCGCGAGCTCCTCGCTGACGATCGTGCGCTGGCGCTCCGGCCGGGCGAGGATGTCCTCCAGGTCGGCGATGATCCGCTCGTACTCCGCGAGCTGGTCGATGATCCGCTGCCGCTCGAGCGCGGCCAGCCGGCGCAGCTGCATGTCGAGGATGGCAGTGGCCTGGGCGTCGTCGATGTCGAGCAACGTCTTGAGCCCCTCCCGCGCCTCGTCGGTGCTGGGGCTGCGGCGGATCAGCGCGATGACCTCGTCGAGAGCGTCGAGCGCCTTGACCAGCCCGCGGTAGATGTGGGCGCGGGCCTGGGTGTCGGCGAGCCGGTGCCGGGTCCGTCGCTGGATCACCTCGACCTGGTGCTCGATCCAGTAGGAGATGAACTGGTCGAGCCGCAGCGTGCGGGGCACGTCGTCGACCAGCGCCAGCATGTTGCAGCCGAAGGTGTCCTGCAGCTGGGTGTGCTTGTAGAGGTTGTTGAGCACCACGCGCGGCTGGGCGTCGCGCTTGAGCACGATCACCAGCTGCTGGCCGGTCCGGGAGGAGGTGTTGTCCCGGATGTCGGAGATGCCGGAGAGCTTGCCCGTGTTCACCAGCTCGGCGATCTTCAGGGCCAGGTTGTCCGGGTTGACCATGTAGGGCAGCTCGGTGATGACCAGGTTGGTCCGGCCCGAGCGGTCCTCGTCGATGTCGACGACGGCCCGCATGGTGACCGACCCGCGGCCGGTGCGGTAGGCGTCCTCGATCCCCTGCCGGCCGACGATCAGCGCACCGTTGGGGAAGTCGGGTCCGCTCACCCGCTCCATCGCGGCGTCGAGCAGCTCCTCGGCGCTGGCCTCCGGGTGCTCCAGCGACCACTGCACCGCCGCGGCCACCTCCCGCAGGTTGTGCGTGGGGATGTTGGTGGCCATGCCGACGGCGATGCCGGTCGACCCGTTGACCAGCAGGTTCGGGAACCGCGCCGGCAGCACGACCGGCTCGGACTCCTTGCCGTCGTAGTTCGGCTTGAAGTCGACGGTGTCCTCGGTGATGTCACGGACCATCTCCATGGCCAGCGGCGCCATCTTGCACTCGGTGTACCGCATGGCTGCGGCCGGGTCGTTGCCCGGGGAGCCGAAGTTCCCCTGGCCCGACACCAGCGGGTAGCGCATCACCCACGGCTGCGCCAGCCGGACGAGGGTGTCGTAGATGGAGGAGTCCCCGTGCGGGTGGTACTGCCCCATCACGTCGCCGACGATGCGGGCGCACTTGTTCCACCCCCGGTCGGGCCGGTACCCGCCGTCGAACATCGCGTAGAGCACCCGCCGGTGGACCGGCTTCAGCCCGTCACGGACGTCGGGCAGCGCCCGGCCCACGATCACGCTCATCGCGTAGTCGAGGTAGGACTTCTGGATCTCCTCCTGGAGATCCACCGGCTCCCGCCGGTCGGTCATCCGACCCTCGGGCGGTGTCTCACTCATAAGACCTTCCTACTTCTCGAAAGCGACGCGAATCCGACAGCGCGGCGCCTGACGCGGCTGGCAGGAGCCAGAGTCGGCCGGCAGGGCCGCTGGGGTCGGGCGAAGGGGCGTGGATGGGCCTGGCGGGAGCGCCGGAGCCTGCGGAGGCGCGGATGGTTGCCCCGAGCGCGACTCCAGCGGCCCTGCCGGCCGACGGAGCCGAGCTCCGGCCTCAGATGTCAAGGAACCGCACGTCCTTGGCGTTGCGCTGGATGAAGTTCCTCCGCTGCTCGACGTCCTCGCCCATCAGGATCGAGAACATCTCGTCCGCCCGGGCGGCGTCGTCGAGGGTGACCTGCAGCAGCACCCGGTTCTCCGGGTCCATCGTGGTCTCCCACAGCTGGTCGGGGTTCATCTCGCCGAGGCCCTTGTAGCGCTGGATCGCGTTGTCGCGCGGCAGGCGCTTGCCTGCCTCGGCGCCGACCCGGAGCAGCGCGTCCCGCTCGCCGTCGGTGTAGGCGAGCTCGTGGGCGGAGTTGCTCCAGTTGATCTTGAACAGCGGCGGCTGGGCCAAGAAGACGTGACCGGCCTCGATCAGCGGCCGCATGAAGCGGAACATCAGCGTCAGCAGCAGGGTCCGGATGTGGGCGCCGTCGACGTCGGCGTCGGCCATCATGACGATCTTGTGGTAGCGCAGCTTCTCCACGTCGAAGTCGTCGTGCACGCCGGTGCCGAGGGCGGAGATGATCGCCTGGACCTCGTTGTTCTGCATGATCCGGTCGATCCGCGCCTTCTCGACGTTGAGGATCTTCCCCCGGATCGGCAGGATCGCCTGGATCCTCGGGTCCCGGCCGCCCTTGGCCGAGCCGCCGGCGGAGTCGCCCTCGACGATGAAGACCTCGCACTCCTCCGGGTTCGTCGACTGGCAGTCGCTGAGCTTGCCCGGGAGACCGCTGCGGCCGAGCAGGCCCTTGCGGTCACGGGCGGCGTCGCGCGCCTTGCGGGCCGCGACCCGCGCGATGGCGGCGGCCTGGCCCTTGCGGATGATCTGCCGGCCCTCGGCCGGGTTCTGCTCGAACCAGGCGCTCAGCTTGTCGTTGACGACCTGCTGGGTGAAGGAGCGCGCCTCGGTGTTGCCGAGCTTGGTCTTGGTCTGCCCCTCGAACTGTGGCTCGGCGAGCTTGATGGAGATGATCGCGGTCAGCCCCTCGCGGATGTCCTCCCCGGAGAGCCGGTCCTCCTTCTTCTTCACCAGCCCCCACGTCTCGGCCCACTTGTTGGCCGTCACGGTGAGCGCGGCCCGGAAGCCCTCCTCGTGGGTCCCGCCCTCGTGGGTGTTGATGGCGTTGGCGAAGGTGTGGACCGACTCGTTGTAGGAGGTGTTCCACTGCATCGCCAGCTCCAGGCTCAGCCCGGCCTCGGGTCGGTCAGCCTCCACCGCGATGACGCTGCCGTGGATGACGTCCTTGCTCCCGATCAGGTACTTGACGTAGTCGACCAGCCCGTCGGCGTAGCAGAAGGTGTCGGTGTTCGGGAGGCCCTTCTCGTCGACCCGGTCGGGACGCTCGTCGGTGATGCTGATGGTGAGGCCCTTGTTGAGGAAGGCCATCTCCCGGAACCGGGTGGCCAGGGTCTCGTAGGTGTAGACCGTCGTCTCGAAGATCTCGTCGCTGGCGTGGAAGGTGACGGTCGTCCCGGTCTCCTCGGTCGGCTCGTGCTGCTCGAGCGGACCGTCCGGCACCCCGAGTGAGAAGGCCTGCGACCAGCGGAACCCGTCGCGACGCACCTCGACCACCAGGTGGGAGGAGAGCGCGTTCACCACCGAGACGCCGACACCGTGCAGACCTCCGGACACCTTGTAGCCGCCGTCGCCGAACTTGCCGCCGGCGTGGAGCACGGTGAGCGCCACGGTGACCGCCGGGATGCCCTCCTTGGGGTGGATCTTCACCGGGATGCCGCGGCCGTTGTCCTGCACCCGGATGCCGCCGTCGGCCAGGAGCCGCACGTCGATCGTGTCGCAGTAGCCGGCCATCGCCTCGTCGACGGAGTTGTCGACGACCTCCTGGACCAGGTGGTGCAGCCCACGCTCACCCGTCGAGCCGATGTACATGCCCGGACGCTTGCGCACCGCCTCCAGCCCCTCGAGCACCGTGATCGACTCGGAGTCGTAGGCGCCCGGGTTGTTGCCGTTGGTGTTCCTCGGGGCCTCCACGGTGCGGTCGGCCGGGACGTCGTCGGAGGATTCGGGTCCGATGGCGACGCCGTCCACCTCGGTGGTCTCGACGTCCTCGGAGTGCAGGTAGCTCTCCAGCGCCTCGGCGGCCGCGGGGTCGCCGGCCGTAGGAGGCGTCGCGCCCTCGGGGCTCTCGGGGGACTGCTGGGGGGTCGCGTCCGGCACCGGCACGGGCTCCTGTCACACGGGCGCCGCCCTGCGCTGGCCCCGCAGATCCGGGTGACCGGGCGGGGACGAGGCGGGCAGCGCGTCTAGACCGTCGAGGCCGGACCGGCGGTCCACCCTCCTCCGGTGCACGCAGGCCCGCCACGGCGCGGAACCGGGACGAACCGGTACGCAACCGGGTGATGCCATTCTAGCGTGCGTCGGGGAGAACGATGCATCTGGCGGGGTGTCGGAGACTGCTGCATGTGCGCTGGCTGGGCCTGGCTGGGCATCTGGGCGAATCGGGAGGTGCCGGGAGGATCCCGATACGTACCCGCGTCCCGCTAGAGGCTCCACGGGTGCCGCAGGAGACCCCGCCCGCCCCGAGTCAAGGCGCTCAGGCAAGGGGCAGGGACCCCAACCGCCTGCTCATGGTGTCGAGCGTCGGCCAGGGAGGGCCCTTGCGGAGTGAGCGGAGAAGCTCCTGCCCCCAGCGCCGCCTCTGCGGGAACTCGTCGCCCAGCCTCCAACGCCATGCCGCGACCATCGCGAGGACGAGGTGGCGGCAGTCGTCGACGAGCTCCCGGTCGACGTTCGGGTAGTGCTCGCTGACGGCGTCGGGGACGTGAGCGAGGTCGAACTCGACAGGTCCCCGGCAGAGCGTCTCGAAGTCGATGAACAGCGGGCCGTTCTCCGTACCCAGCAGGTTCCCCGGATGAGGTTCGCCGTGCAGCAGCTGCTCCGGCGCCCCGTGGCCACTCACCCGCTGCCGCAGGCTCCTCAGGGTGCGGCGGAGGAGCACGCGGTCCTCCTCGGCGAGGTCGGGCGACAGGCTCCGGTCGGCGGCGACCTGTTCTGCGTCGGCGATCCGGTCGGTGAAGTGCGGGGTCGCCATGGAGACCTCGCGCATGCCGGCGTGCAGCCGCTCGAGCGCTCCGGCGTAGTCGACCGGTGGCACCGGGGTGGGAGGAGTCTCGTCGTAGGTCCAGAGCGTCACGGCGAAGCCCGCGGTCGTGTGCACGGTGGGGTCCAGGTGAGGCGCGGGGGCGCCGACCGGACAACCGGCTGCGGCGAGCCGGAGAGCGCGATCGAGCTCGACCTGGGCGTCCTCGTGGTCCAGCGGGGTGATCCGGGCGACCATGTCGCACGGTGTGAGCCGCAGCACCAGCCGGTTCGAGCTGTGCAGGACGGTGGCGTCGTCGACCGGCAGCTGGAGCGCTGAGGCAACCGACGTCGCAGCCCGGATCGCCACCGCCACGTCCGCAGGCTCCATCGCCCAAACCTAGGCAGAAATCCTGGGTGGACGGCAGCACTCAGCTACTGGTCCCAGCCATCAGGAGGAGCCAGAGTGGGCCTGAGACGCCGAGGCTTGGACAGACGTCGAATCTCACATCATCAGGAGGGTGACCATGCGCAAGGTCGTGCACTTCGAGATCCCGGCCGACGACCTGGATCGGGCAAGGAGCTTCTACGGCTCCATCTTCGGATGGGACCTGCAGACGATGCCCATGGAAGGCGGTGAGTACACGGTCGCCATGACCACGCCGGTCGACCAGGACACTCAGCTACCGACCGAACCGGGGGCGATCAACGGGGGCCTGGTGCCACGGGACGAGAGCACGCCGACGCCGGTCATCACCATCGACGTGGATGCCATCGACGAGGCCCTCACCCAGATCGAAGCCAGCGGTGGGACGACGGTGACCCCCCGGACCGCGATCCCGGGGATGGGTGCGTTCGCCTACTTCAAGGATCCCGAGGGCAACGTTCTCGGACTGTGGGAGACGACGACCTCTCAAGGCGCGGGCTGAGGTCCAGCCGATGACCGCCGACCCTCCGTGCGCTCGCGGCCGGGTGCCGGCTCAGCCGTAGGTGTCCCGGGGGCCGCGCCCGTCCCGGACCGACAACCGGCCCTTCTTCCAGCTCGGCCCGTCCGGGCCGCGCACGTCGACGCGGGTCACCGTGCCGTCACCGAGGGCCCCGTTGAGCATGGCGACGAGCTGAGGCGCCAGCAGCCTCAGCTGGGTGGCCCAGGCCGTGGAGTCGGTGCGCACGGTGAGCACGGTGTCCGCGAAGGCCTCCGGCCGAGAGTGGGCGGCGTTCGTCGGACCGACGAGCGCCGACCAGCGGGCCAGGAATCCGCGCAGGTCCACCTCGGTGGCCCAGCCCTTGCTGTCGACGAGCCGCTCGACAGCCGCGCCGAGGCGCTGCGGGTCGCGGTCGTCGGGGTGGGCGCCGGAGACCTGGGGACCGGGGCCCACCACCCGGTTCCCGCGCGGCCGCTGGCTGCGGCGCGGCCGGCTGCGGGCCGTCGCACCGAGGGACTGCGCGATCGAGCGAGCCAGGGCCAGCCCGCTGGGGTCGTGTGGCTCCACCGGAGCGGGGCGTTCGGGAGGTGCCTCGTCTCCGGTCCGCTCGGAGTCGGACGGCTGCGGTTCAGTCATCAGGCGTCACCTTCCCGGACTGGACGGCGTAACGGCGGCCCTGGAGCACCGCTGGGACGTCCGCGGCGACGGCGGCGGTGATGAGCACCTGCTCCGCTGCGCTGACCCCGCCCGCCAGCCTCTCACGCCGTGTCGTGTCGAGCTCGGCGAAGACGTCGTCGAGGACCAGCACCGGCTCGATGCCGTCCGAGCGCAGCAGGTGGAAGCTGCCCAGCCGCAGCGCCAGGGCGAACGACCAGGACTCGCCGTGGCTCGCGTAGCCCTTGGCCGGCAGCACCCCGAGGCTCAGCACGATGTCGTCGCGGTGAGGGCCCACCAGCGACAGTCCCCGCTGGACCTCATCGGTGCGGCGCGCCGCCATGGCCTCCCGGAGGGCCTCGGCGAGCTCGTCGCGGCTCAGTCGGGTGCCCAGGTCGACCGAGGACCGGTACTCCGCCGCCGCCTCGTTGTTCGTGGGGGCGATGTCGGCGTACGCCTTGGCCATGTGCGGTCCGAGGTCGGCCAGGGTGCTCAGGCGCGCGGCCAGCAGCTCCCCGCCGGCCGCGGCGAGGTGGGTGTCCCACACCTCCAGCGTGGACGCCGCCTCGGCCGACGGGGGTCCCCCGCGGCTCCGACCGCTGAGGGACTTGAGCAGGGTGTTGCGCTGCCGCAGGACGCGGTCGTAGTCGGCCCGGACCCCGGCCATCCGCGGCCACCGGGTGACCAGCAGGTCGTCGAGGAACCGGCGTCGTTCACCCGGGTCACCCTTGACCACCGCCAGGTCCTCCGGGGAGAAGACGACGGTGCGCAGGACGCCGATCAGCTCGCGGGGCCTCCGCAGGGGTGAGCGGTTGAGCTGGGCTCGGTTGGCCCTGCCCGGGGTGATCTCGACCTCGAGCTGCAGCTGCCGGGCGTCGTCCACCCCGGCCTGCACGCGGGCCCGGACCACGGCCCGCTCAGCGCCGAACCGCACCAGCGGCTGGTCGGTGGAGACCCGGTGCGAGCTCAGCGTCGACAGGTACTCGATGGCCTCGACCAGGTTCGTCTTGCCCTGCCCGTTGGCGCCGACGAAGGTCGTGACCCCTGCGCCGAGTGGCACGTCGACGCCGGTGTAGGAGCGGAAGTCGGCCAGCTGCAGATGGTCGACGAACACGTGCTATCTGCCCTCGCTTCGCTCGGGCGCGGACCGCGCTCTGACCCGCCGGCTTCGTCGTCGCCCATGAACGAAAAGCGTGTTCACGGGCTCCTCCTCACTCCGGCGGCGCGCGGTCCGGGTGCCTGGTTGCGATCGGCGGACCCCGGAGCCGGGGTCCCGTTTCTCCCTCAGCCCGGCAGGCGCATGAGCATGATGACGTGGCGGTAGTCGGTGCGGATCTCCCCGTCGAGCTCGGGCACGCCGGTGAGCTGACAGGGCTTGCTGGGCGCGGTGAAGGCGAAGTTCACGTACGAGGTGTCGAACGCACCCAGCGCGTCCAGCAGGTAGGTGGGGTTGAAGCCGGCCGCAGTGACGGCCAGCTCACCGCCACCGGGCTGGTCGACGGTGGCCTCGATGCTCTCCGAGGCCTGGGCCTGGTCGCCGGTGGCGGCCTCGAGGGTGACGACGCCGTCGCCGATGAGCATCCGCAGCGAGGTGTTCCGCTCCGCGACCAAGGCGACGCGCTTGGCGGCGGCGATGGCCTCGGCGGTGCTGACCCGGACGTTCATCACCGCGGCGGTGTTCATGATGTGACGCACCTTGGGGAACTCCCCGTCGAGCAGCCGGGTCGTGGTCTGCCGCTCGCCGGAGGCGCCGTGGCCCTCGAACCCGATGATGCCGTCGCCGGAGCCGCCGGCCAGGCTGAGCGTGACCTCCTCGCCCGCCGTCATCGACTTGGACGTCTCGTTGAGCACCTTGGCCGGGACCAGCGCGGTGGCCGAGATCTGGGTCGAGCTGGGGTTCCAGCTGAGCTCCTTGAGCGCCATCCGGTAGCGGTCGGTCGCCAGCAGGGAGATGGTGTCGCCCTCGATCTCGACGCGGACGCCGGTGAAGACCGGCAGGAGCTCGTCCCGCCCGGCGGCCACCACCACCTGGGCGACAGCCTGAGCGAAGACGGAGCTGGGCACCGTGCCCGTCGCCTCGGGCATGCTCGGCAGCGAGGGGTAGTCCGCGACGGGCAGGGTCTGCAGGGTGAACCGGGCGCTGCCGCAGACGAGCTCCATCTTGGAGTCGTCCGCGGTGATGTCCACCGGACGGGCGGGCAGGCTGCGGGAGATGTCGGCGAGCAGCCGGCCTGAGACGAGCACGGTGCCCTCGTCGGTGACCGTGGCCTTGACGGTGATCTGGGCGGAGGTCTCGTAGTCGAAGCTGGAGAAGGTGACCCCCTCGGCGTCCGCTCGGACCAGCAGCCCGGCCAGGATCGGCACGCTGGGGCGCGTCGGCAGGCTCCGGGCCGCCCACTGGACGGCTTCGGCCAACGTGTCCCGCTCGAGTCGGATCTTCACAGCGATTCCCTCACCCCTGACGAGGTCGGTCGGAACGGGCTCGGGGCAGCCCGCCGGCGGACGCGCCCTGGACGGGCTCGACGATCATACCGACGCACGAGCTGCGCTCAGGCCACCGAGCACCGGGGCTGGCGTCCTCTCCGGCGCGCCTCAGCCGCGCTCGTGCGGCTTCAGCTCCTGCAGGTCGTGGGCGGCCGCCATCACCTCGTCCTGCAGCGGGACCAGGCTCTCCAGGCCGGGTGGCACCGGTCCGCTGAACACGGGCCGCACCTGGAAGACCAGGTCGAGGAGCTGCTCACGGTTGGGGACCCCCTTGCTCAGGGTCATCGCCTCCCCCGCCAGCCGGCCGTACTCGTTCACCCGGCCCCGCCAGCCGGGGTTGTCGACGCTCTGCGCCTCTCGCATCTGCCGGGCCAGGGCGTCCAGCGACTTCTCCAGCCGCTGCAGCTGCGAGCGTCGGGTCTCGACGTCCAGCGTCACAGGGGCGTCGTAGCCCTCGTCGTCCTGGTCACGTCCGAACAGCTTCCCCCACAAGCCCACGAGCTCCTCCTCCGGTCGACAGGTCGCGCGGTCGACTCGATCATGCCCGCTCCTCCCCACCGTGAGCGAGGGCCTCCGGTCCGTTGTGCACAGGTCGAGGCGCTCACAGACTTCGGCTTGTTGTCATTCGATAGTTCATATCGTCGTAGTCGTAGGTGCTGTGGAACCTGTGGAGAACCACCATCGGCCCTCGTGGGAATCACAAAACCGCGCGGTTCGCGCTGTGGAGCACCGCAAATCACACGGGGAGTATCTGCGGAGGAGCAACGGGCTCCGGAACGGTCGACACAGGCCCATCCCCTGGATCCCCTGTCGCGTCCACAGTTGTCCACAAGGTTCTCCCCAGCTGTGCACGTATCGGTAGCCGAACGTGACCACGCAGCCGATTCCTGCTCGTCGTGAAGGCCGACGCCACCCGATGGCGGGTGCACGAGAACCGGCTCGGAAAGGGTCAAGACGTTCAGCGCTGGGAAGCCTGCTGCTTGATCCGGTTGGTCAGCTCGGTGACCTGGTTGAACACGCTGCGCCGCTCGCCCATGAGGGTCCGGATCTTCCGGTCCGCGTGCATCACCGTCGTGTGGTCCCGCCCCCCGAACTGCTGGCCGATCTTGGGCAGGGACAGGTCGGTCATCTCGCGCACCAGGTACATGGCGATCTGCCGGGCGGTCACCAGGACGTGCGTGCGGCTCTGCCCGCAGAGGTCCTCGATCGTCAGCCCGAAGTAGGCCGCGGTCTGGGCCATGATCATGCCGGTGTTGATCTGGGTCTCCCCACCCTCGGGGATGAGGTCCTTGAGGACGATCTCGGCCAGCGCCATGTCGACCTGCTGCCGGTTGAGGCTGGCGAAGGCGGTGACCCTGATCAGCGCACCCTCGAGCTCGCGGATGTTGGTCTGGATCTTGCTGGCGATGAACTCGAGGACGTCCGGGCCGGCGGTGAGCCGTTCCTGAGCCGCCTTCTTGCGCAGGATGGCGATGCGCGTCTCGAGGTCGGGAGGTTGGACGTCGGTGATGAGGCCCCAGCCGAAACGGCTTCGGAGCCGGGGCTCGAGGTTCTCCAACAGCTTCGGCGGCCGGTCGGAGGTCATGACGATCTGCTTCTGAGCGTTGTGCAGGGTGTTGAAGGTGTGGAAGAACTCCTCCTGCGTCTGCTCCTTGCCCTCGAGGAACTGGATGTCGTCGATCAGCAGCACGTCGATGTCGCGGTAGCGGCGCCGGAACTCCGCGCCCTTGTTCTGGCTGATCGCGTTGATGAAGTCGTTGGTCAGCTCTTCGGTCGAGACGTAACGGACCCGCACCCGGTCGAAGTAGTTGCGCACGTAGTGGCCGAGCGCGTGCAGGAGGTGGGTCTTGCCCAGCCCGGACTCGCCGTAGATCGTCAACGGGTTGTAGGACTTGCCCGGGTTCTCGGCGACGGCGATCGCTGCAGCGTGGGCGAACCTGTTCGAGCTGCCGATGACGAAGGTCTCGAAGGAGTACTTCGGGTTGAGCCGGGCGTCGGTCTCGCGTCGCGGCCGGTTCGGGTCGCCGGTGTGCGCTCCGAAGCCGTCGGCCGGGGTTCCGGTGCCGGCTGGCCGGTGCGGTCCGGCGTCACCGGTCCGGAAGCTGCTGGCCCCGAACTCGCCGTGCTCGAAGCCGTTGCGGTCGCGGCCGTTCTGGTCGTACCCGTCGCCGTTGTCATCCGGCGGCGAGCGGAAGTCCGGGCTCTCGTAGTGGTCGGTCCGGGCGAACTCGTCCCGGCCGAGCGGCGGGTGGTTGCCGGCGGACGGGCTGTCGAAGCCGGTCCGGCGCTCGAACTCCCCGTCGGGGCGGTCGGCCGCCGGGGGCTCCTCCGCGGGGACCAGGGACTCGTCCACGATGACGGCCAGCTGGACCGGTCGGGAGAAGAAGGTGTTGAGCTCGGTCTCGATGACCTGACGGAAGCGGACCTCGAGGAGGTTGCGGGTGAAGTTGCTCGCCACGGCGACCATCAGGAGGTCCTGGTGGAGAGCGACCGGCCTGCCGGTGCTCAACCAGCGGCGCAGCTCCGGAGGAGCGGTGGAGCAGATGTGGTCCCAGGCCCGCCACGTCTCGTCGCCGGCATTGTCAGCAGGCTCGCTCACTCGTTTCTCCGCTGCATCTCGGGCAGGCCAACCGGTGCGTCGGCGGACGACCACCAGGGATCGTCAACCGTGCGGTGCGGCGTGTCTTGCGGTCGGGGGAATGGCTCCACCCTAGCCATTCCACACAGTTATCCACACCGTGTGCACAAATGGGTGGACAGAACCTGAACCAGGCCTGAGACCGTCGGTCAGCAGGGTGGACTGGCTCAGCTCGTCATCGTCGGCGCTCGTTGTCACTGCGTAGTGCCTGTTGTCACTGCGTAGGTGTTGTGGCTTCGGGGACGCTAGCAACGACCCCGGAGGTGCGCAACCCGTCGAGAACAACGAGGCCGTCAGACGGCGTGTCGGCTGGACGGGTCGTCCTACACTGGCTTCGCGCTTCCTGCTCTGAGGGTGGGACGCCGTTGGTTTGACCCTCTCGGCACGCCCCCGTACCGTTGGGAGGTCGCTGTGCACCAGCGGCTGCTGTCGGCTGCGCCCATGTCTGTCGTGGGCTGGCCACCAGAGTCAATCGTTCGCCCTTCGAAGATATGGGAGCTCTCCCGTGAGCAAGCGCACCTTCCAGCCCAGCCTGCGGCGTCGTAGCCGCACCCACGGCTTCCGCCACCGCATGTCCACCCGTGCAGGTCGCGCGATCCTGGCGGCCCGTCGCCGCAAGGGCCGCGGCGAGCTGTCGGCCTGAGTCTCACACCGAGCGTCACCGGTGCTTCCGCGTGGGTCGCGGTTGAACGCAGCCGCGGACTTCCGCTCCACCATCCGGCGTGGCGTCCGTGCCGGACGTCCCACGCTGGTGCTGCACGCGGGAAGCACGGGGCGTGAGGGCGTGCAGGTGGGCATGGTGGTCTCCAAGGCCGTCGGCAACGCGGTGACCCGGAACCGGGTCAAGCGCCGGCTCCGCCACCTGGCGGCCAGCCAGCTGTCCCGCACCCCTGCGGGCACCCAGCTCGTGGTGCGTGCGTTGCCCGCGTCCGCCGAGGCAGGGTCGGGCCTGGCTGCGGATCTGGCCTCGGCCTGGACCACGGCGTTGCGACGGCTGGGCGAACGCGGGTGAAGTACCTCCTGATCGGCCTGCTCAAGGTCTACCGGCTGGTCGTGAGCCCCCTGTACGGCAACGTGTGCCGCTACTACCCCAGCTGCTCGGCCTACGCTCTGCGAGCCGTAGGCGTGCACGGGGCCTTCACCGGCAGCCGGCTCGCTGCTCAGCGGCTGCTGCGCTGCCACCCCTGGTCAGCCGGAGGGTACGACCCGGTGCCCGGCACCCCGGAGTTTGCTGAGGAAGAACGCGAGCAAGCCCGCGCAGCAGGGACACTGGGAGCAGTGCACGATCCGCAAGCCCACGACCACGACGCCGAGGTGGCGTCACGACGAGGTGTGAACTGATGGACCAACTACTGCTGCTCCCGCTGAGCATCTGGGACCCCTTCATCTCCATCGGCAGCGCCATCATGACGCCGCTGTACTGGGTGGTGTCGGGCATCCTGGTGCTCTTCCACTCTCTCTGGTCGCCTCTGCTCGGCGTCGACTCGGGTTGGACGTGGGCCCTGTCCATCTGCAGCCTCACCATCGTCATCCGGGTGGCCCTGATCCCGCTGTTCGTCAAGCAGATCAAGTCCTCGCGGGCGATGCAGCTGCTGCAGCCCAAGGTCCGCGAGCTGCAGAAGAAATACGGCCACGACCGGGAGAAGCTCGGTCAAGAGACGATGAAGCTCTACAAGGAGCACAACGCCAACCCGTTGGCCTCCTGCCTCCCGCTGCTGCTGCAGATGCCGATCTTCCTGGCGCTCTTTCGGGTGCTGGACGGCGCAGCACGGGACATCCCGCGGGGCCGCTGGCTGCGGGACAACCCGGACCTGCTGAACTCGTTGAACGACGCCACCCTGCTGGGTGCGCGGATCTCAGACACCTTCTTGAAGGTCGGGTTCGCGAACGGCATCAACGCCGTGCACCTGGTGACGCTGGTGCTCATCATCGCGATGACGGTGACGCTGTTCATCACCCAGCTGCAGCTGATGCGCAAGAACATGCCGGCCGATGCGCTGACCGGGCCCTTCGCCCAGCAGCAGAAAATCATGCTGTACCTGTTCCCGATCATCTTCGCGATCGGCGGCGTCAACTTCCCGGTGGGTGTGCTGATCTACTGGTTCGCCTCGAACCTGTGGACGATGGGCCAGCAGTTCTACGTCATCCGCCGCAACCCTGCCCCCGGCACCCCGGCGTACGACGCCTGGGAGGAGCGCCGCAAGGCCAAGGGCAAGGACCTGCACGAGGCGATCGTCTCGGACCTGGAGCTCGAGGCTGAGGCGTCCGGCACCACCGTCGCCAAGGTGATCCGTCAGCAGCCCCGTAAGCAGACCCGGTCGCAGCGCAAGGTCTGACCGCTCGCTCTCCCGGCGCTCCGGCGCCCCCCGACTTCCCCGAGCCGTCCTGGGCCGGGACCCAACGAGGAGCGCGACGTGCGCTCCGCCAGGAGGACCTGTGAACGACGAGCGCGACCCCAGCACCGAGGTCGAGGACCACGAGGACGGCGTCGAGCTGCCCACTGCCGCCGAGCCTGGTGCTGTCGACGAGGCAGCGTCAGCGCCCGCCCCGGGGACGGGAGCGGGCGAGGCCGGCGGCGGAAGCGCTGAGGAGGACGTGCGGGCCGGGGAGGGCGAGGACGACGACGAGGACGACGCCTCGGACAACCCCCTGGACAGCGAAGCCGAGATCGCCGCGGACTACCTGGAGGAACTGCTCGACATCGCCGATCTCGACGGCGACATCGACACCTACATCGAGGGCGACCGCGCCCACGTCTCCATCGTCAGTGAGTCCCAGGTCCTCGTCGGCGCCAACGGCGAGGTCCTGGACGCTCTGCAGGAGCTCACCCGGCTGGCCGTCATGACCGACACCGGCGACCGGAGCCGGCTGATGCTCGATGTGGCGGGCTACCGCGACCGCCGCCGGAAGGAGCTCGCCGCCCTGGCCTCGGACGCGGTCCAGGAGGCCCGCACCTCCGGAGAGCGAGTGCCCCTGCAGCCGATGAACCCGTTCGAACGCAAGATCGTGCACGACGCCGTCGCTGCTGCCGGCCTCACCAGTGAGTCCGAGGGCGAGGAGCCCCGACGACACGTGGTCGTCCTGCCCGAGTGACCTACCGGCTTCCAGCTGGAGCATCATCGGGAGACCCCGTCCGGAGCTGTTGCGGACGGGGTCTCGTCGTTCCGGAGCCGGAGCACGTTCGGTGGCCGGGGTGGACAATGGCCGGCATGCGTTCCATGCGTGACCCGGCTCGCTCGGCCCGAGACCCTGGCCTTCGGCTGCTGGAAGGCTCCGATCAGCACACGGCTGGACGTCCCCGGTGGCGCCCCGCGGCCGGCTCAGTCGGGTCGACGGACAGGGAGACCTGAGGTGAGCCCCATGGTCTCGAACTCGTCCAGCCCCTTGCCGGAGCCACCGGGTGATGCGCTCCCGCCGGCCCTTGATCCGGCAACGGTGACGTCGATCGCGTCGGAGGTCTTTGGTGGCCAGTTCGAGTCGGCGAAGCAATATGTCGATATATTGGCAGAGCGAGGCATCGCCTGGGGCCTCATCGGTCCGCGCGAGGGTGACCGCCTGTGGGAACGGCACGTCATCAACAGCGCGGCTGCCGCGCAGTTGATCCCTCAAGGGGCGGCGGTTGCCGACGTCGGCAGTGGGGCAGGGCTGCCGGGGATCCCGTTCGCGCTGCTCCGTCCGGATCTGCGTGTGGTGCTGATCGAACCGCTCCTCCGGCGGTCCCTCTTCCTCGAGCAGGCCGTGGACGAACTGGGTCTCGGCGACCGCGTGTCGGTGGTTCGGGGACGAGCCGAGGAGCACACCGACCGGTACGACGTCGTCGCCTCGCGAGCCCTCGCCCCACTCCCCCGCCTGATCTCCTGGTGCAACCCCCTGCGCCGTCCCGATGGCCTGGTCCTCGCGCTGAAGGGGCGGGGTGCCGCCGACGAGCTCGCCGGTGCCGATCGCGAGCTGCGCCGTCGCCGGCTGCAGGGTGAGGTGCTCACCGTACGGGCTCACCCGCAGGTGCAGTCCACGTGGGTGGTCCGGCTTCGTGCACTGAGCGCCTAGGCGGCCCTTCAGGTCTTGAAGTCTTCGTCGGTAGAGGCGAGATTCGGGGTTCCTCGGAGGTAGCACTCTTCACGCGTCTCCCCGGGCCGCAGCGTGAGGCCCGGGTGTTGAGCCGGGGTGTCGATAGGCGTCGGTCAGTCAACCGCCGTGTGGCGTTCCGGCACGGCAGCGACCTGGCGGTACCGTGAGCGCTCAGCCAGGCAAGGGGAGTTTAGTGACGGTCGGACCAATACGTGAGCATGTGGTGGTGCCAGGACTCGGCTGGCCGCAGCAGGCCGACCCCGACCTGGGGGTGGGGTGGCCCGTCGTTCCACGTGAAACACTGGAGTGGACACAGCAGCGTCGGTCGCCCGTTCCTGTCGGGGCGCCGATCACCGGCTCTCGATGCTCCAGAGCCTGCAGCGGGCGCCGGCCCCGCCGCCGCTCCCGACGGGGTAGGCCTCGCTGATCACGAGACCGAGCCCACCGACCGAGCACCGGCTACCCCTGAGCTCGGTGTACCGGCTCCGCCGCAGACGCCAACGAGCACGGATGAGCAGGCCACTACCGCGCCGTTGACCATCGCTCGGCCGCCGGGCCCACGCCGCGCGCGATTCGACGAGGTCGAAGAGGGACTGCCACCCACCGCTGAAGAAGTCGACCCTGTTCCACGTGAAACCGTTTCGCTGCGCAGTCTTCCCGCTCCGCCGGAGAGTCGGGTCTTCGTCGTGGCCAACCAGAAGGGAGGGGTGGGGAAGACCACGACCTCGGTCAACCTTGCCGCCGGTTTGGCGCTCGGTGGCCTGACGGTCCTCGTCGTCGACCTCGACCCTCAGGGCAACGCCTCCACGGCCCTCGGGGTCGACCACTCCCCCGGGACGCCCGGCACCTACGAGGTCCTGATCGACGGCGCGTCCATCGCCGACCACGCCGTTCCGTCCACGGAAGCGCCCCGTCTCCAGGTGTTGCCGGCGTCCATCGACCTCGCTGCTGCCGAGATCGAGCTGGTCTCGGTCGTGGCCCGGGAGAACCGTCTGCTCCGAGCGCTGCGTGCCTACCTTGCCGACCACCCCACCGACTACGTCTTCATCGACTGCCCACCGTCACTCGGGTTGCTGACGCTGAACGCTTTGGTCGCGGCAAACGAGATCCTCATCCCGATCCAGTGCGAGTACTACGCGCTGGAGGGTGTCTCGCAGTTGATGCGGACCATCAACCTCGTCAAGGGCGAGCTCAACCAGGGCCTGCAGCTCACGACGGTGCTCCTCACCATGTTTGACGCTCGGACACGCCTCGCCGCGCAGGTCTCGCACGAGGTGCGCACCCACTTCGCGACCGAGACGCTGCCGACGGCCATTCCGCGCTCGGTGCGCATCTCCGAAGCACCCAGCTACGGCCAGACCGTTCTCACGTACCACCCCGACTCCGCAGGTGCGGTGTCGTACCTCAGGGCTGCGCAGGAGATCGCGGAGCGCGGCGTCGTACCGACCGGACAGGAGAGGCCATGAGCACCGCCGATCGACGAGGTCTGGGCCGCGGCCTGGGGGAGCTGTTCCAGCGGACGGAGCTCACCGAGACGCCGTCCTCGGCGTCGCCGAGCGCCTCGGCCGTTGAGGTACCCGAGCCGGCAACGATCCACGCTGGACCGGACGGCTCGTACTTCGCCGAACTCGACATCGCGACCATCAGCGCCAACCCCCGGCAGCCGCGGAGCGTCTTCGACGAGGAGGCGCTCGAGGAGCTCACCGCGTCGATCCAGGAGGTCGGCCTCCTCCAGCCGGTGGTCGTCCGGCCGGTGGGCGGTGAGCGGTTCGAGCTTGTCATGGGGGAGCGGCGGTGGCGCGCGTCCCAGGCCGCGGGGCTGGCCCGGATCCCAGCGATCGTCCGACGGACCGAGGACCACGACCTGCTGCGCGACGCGCTGCTGGAGAACCTGCACCGGGCACAGCTGAACCCCCTGGAGGAGGCCGCCGCCTACCAGCAGATGCTGGAGGACTTCGGATGCACCCAGGACGAGCTGGCGAGCCGCATCAAGCGCTCTCGACCGCAGATCTCCAACACCATCCGTCTGCTGCGCCTCCCACCGACGGTTCAGCGGCGGGTCGCCGCCGGGGTGCTCAGTGCGGGACACGCCCGGGCGCTGCTGGCCATCCCCGATCCCGCCGGTCAGGAACGGCTGGCGCAACGGGTGGTGGCCGAAGGTCTCTCCGTCCGCGCCGTCGAGGAGCTGGTGGCCTTGGGGGAGACCGGATCCGCCGACGGGACCACGCGCCGCGAGCGGCGAGAGCCCCCTGCCCTGGCCGGCGAGGTGGCGGGGCGTCTCTCCGACCGGCTGGACACGCGGGTCCGCGTCGAGATGGGACGCTCCAAGGGGAGGATCGTCGTCGACTTCGCCACCCTCGAGGACCTCGAACGGCTCGCGGCCATGATGACGAGCCCGCGCCCGCTCTAAGTCGATAAATAACTAAAGCGGCAAAGAGCTTTGCTTGTCCCGCGTTGACGACCGCGCGCCCTCGGCGACGGCGATCTTCTCCCGGACATCCCTGGTCGCTGACCGCTCGGCCACGAAGGAGAGGAACGGGACCGTACCGGCCAGGGCGATGGCGAGCAGCCGGCGCCAGGACCAGCCCGCCCGCCGACCCACGTCGACGGCGGTGATGATGAGGATCATGTACAGCCAGCCGTGCGGTACCCCTGTCCAGGTGACCACGCGGTCGTCGCCGTAGGCGTACTTCAGCGGCAGCCCCACGAGGGTCAGCACGACCAGCAGGGTGCCCACCAAGTAGGCCATCACCCGGTAGCGGAGCAGGGCGTTGCGCATGAGTCGAGCCTACGTCGGGCCGTCGCGCCCGTCGGACCCCGCGGGAAGCAGGGACGGCGGGGACAGCACCTGGTCGCGGGCGATCCGGACCGCCAGGCCGAGCGCGAAGACAGCGAAGACCCACCACTGGAGGGCATAGGCCCCGTTGCGCAGTCGTCCACTTCCCTCGGGAAGCACGACAGCGGCCGGAGCGAGCCCCTGAGCGGCCGCGTCCTCCGGGCGGAGGGTGATGAAGCCGCTCACCAGGGGCCCGGGCCAGGTCTGCACCAGGGTCGGCAGCCGGACCGAGCTGATCTGGCCCTGAGGGAGGTTCCCCGGAGGCGCCTCCTCTGACGGCAGCAGCAGGCCCGAGCCGGACTGCGGCTCGGCGGGCGGGGCGGGGGCGCTCGGCCCGTTGGTGACCCCGCGGACGACGGGCAGCACGTCGCCGCTGCGCAGGCGCAAAGCCGTCACCACCCGGTAGCGCTCTCCCGAGCCGTCGAGGGGGACCAGCACCTGCGAGGCGGGCAGGTAGGCCCCCTCGAAGGTGACCGTGCGTCCGTACCCGTCAGGAATCGGTTGGCCGGCTCGAGCTACGCTGCCCACGTCGACGGCGGGGGCCGCAGCGCGCCGGTCCGCCGCCGCCCGACCCTGGCTGTGGTAGACGTCGAGCTGCCACAAGCCCAGCACCACCATGACGGCGGCCAGGACCAGGCCGGCGAGGAGGATCCCGACCTGCCGGAGGCGGATCAGCCGCACCGACGCCAGTCCTCAGCCCTCACGCGGGGACCCGCGGGCCGGCCAGGCCATGGGTGGCACCCCGGACGGCGGCTGCGCGCACCAGGTCCGCGCACATGCGGCCCAGTCCCCAGCCGGCCGCTTCGACGGCCAGGGGGACGGCGGAGGTCTCGGTCATGCCGGGCGCCACGTTGACCTCGAGGAAGACCGGCTCACCCTCGGGGGTGACGATGATGTCGGTGCGCGAGAGGTCGCGCAGGCCGAGCTCCTCGTGCACCCGCAGCGCGAGGTCGGCGCAGCGGGCGGCGACCTCGCCGTCGAGCTGCGCCGGGCACAGGAACCGGGTGGCGCCGGCGGTGTAGCGGGCGGTGTAGTCGTAGACGCCGGAGTCAGGTCGGATCTCCACCGCCGGCAGGGCCGTCGGGCCGTTGCCACGGTCCACCACGGCGACGGTGACCTCGGTGCCCTCGACGAACTCCTCCACCACCGCCACGGCCCCGTAGGCGTAGGCGCCCACCATCGCCGCGGGCAGCTCCTCGGCGCGCACGACCTTGCTGCAGCCCAGCGCGGAGCCGCCGCGGGAGGGCTTGACCATCATCGGGAAGCCGATCTGCTGCCCGAGGGCCGACACCAGCGCCGCCGCCCCCAGCTCGCGGAAGATCTCGTGCGGAAGAGCTACCTGGGCCGGTGCCCGCACACCGGACTCGGCGACGACGGTGGTCGCGATCGACTTGTCGAAGGCGACCCGGGAGGCGGCGCCGACGGAGCCGACGAACGGCACGCCGAGCAGGGCCAGCACCTCGCGCAGGGCGCCGTCCTCGCCCGCCTCGCCGTGCAGCACCGGGAAGACCACGGGATCGGCGAGCTCGGCGAGCCGGGGCACCAGGGTCGAGTCGACGTCGGACTCGAGCACCTCCGCACCCTGGGAGCGCAACGCCTCGGCGACGCGGCGACCCGACCGCAGCGAGACGTCGCGCTCGTGCGACAGACCGCCGGCCAGGACCACGACGGTGCCCGGAAGGTCGGCCAGGGGAACCTCTGCTGTGCTCACGCGGTCGTCCTCGGGGTCTCGTCGGGGTCCCGGACCAGCCGGGGATGGAGGTGGGGGAGGGGCGTCAGGCCTGGTTCGCACCAGGGGCCTCGTACGGGGGTGACGGCGTCCGGCCGCTGCCCTCCAGAGCCGGACCGAAGGTGTCCAGCATGTTCGCCTCGTGCTGCAGCACCTCACCGAGCCGACGCGTGCCTTCGATCAGCCGCTCCGGGGTGGGGAAGCAGTACGAGAGCCGCATGAACCGGCTGCCGAAGCCGTCGGCGTAGAACGCGGTCCCGGGCACGTACGCGACCCGGGCGGTCACGGCCCGCGGCAGCATGGCGTGGGAGTCCAGGCCGGCAGGGAGCGTCGCCCAGACGAAGAAGCCGCCGGTGGGAACGGTCCACGACATCCCGGGTGGCATGTGGTCGGCCAACCCGGCCAGCAGCGCGTCGCGGCGCTCGCGGTACATCTCGCGGAACACCTTGATCTGCCCGCGCCAGTCGTGGTTGGCGAGGTAGGCGGCGATGGCGAACTGGGAGAACACCGGCGGGCACAGGGTCGCCGACTCCTGGGCCAGCACGAGCTTCTCGCGCACGGCGTGCGGGGCGAGCACCCAGCCCACCCGGAAGCCGGGCGCGAAGGTCTTGGAGAACGAGCCGAGATAGACGACCCGGTCCTCGTCGAGGGAGCGGATGGCCGGGATCGGGTCGCCGTCGAAGCCGAGGAGCCCGTACGGGTTGTCCTCGACCACCAGCAGGTCGGACTCCTCCGCCACCCGCAGGATCTCCCGGCGCCGTTCCAGGGACTGGGTCACCCCGGCCGGGTTCTGGAAGTTGGGGATGGTGTAGAGGAACTTGACCGTGCGCCCCGCGGCACGGAGGGCGGTGACCGCCTCGCGGAGCGCCTGAGGGTCCAGTCCCTCGTCGTCCATGGCGACGTGGGCGACGTCGCACTGGAAGGCGCGGAACACCCCGAGCGCCCCCACGTAGCTGGGCGCCTCGCAGAGCACCACGTCGCCCGGGTCGCAGAAGATGCGGGTGACCAGGTCAAGGGCCTGCTGGGAGCCGACCGTGACGGTCACGTCGTCCGGGTGGGCCTGGACGCCCTCCAACCGCATCACCTCGCAGATGGCTTCCCGGATCATCGGCTCCCCCTGGCCGGAGCCGTACTGCATGGCCCGCATGCCCTGGGTGGTGACGAGGTCGGCGAGGGTGGAGCCGACGACGTCCAACGGCAGGTCGGCGATGTTCGGCATCCCGCCGGCCAGGGAGACGACCTCGGGACGGTTGGCGACCGAGAACAGCGCCCGGATCGCCGAGGCCCGCATGCCGTGGGTGCGGGCTGCGTAGCGGTCGACGTAGGGGTCCAGCCGGGTGTCGTGACGCGGCGGCCGCAGGACCTCGCCGCTGGGACCAGCAGCCAGGCCGGCTGCTGTCCTGGGGACCGGTGGCACGCTCACGCTTCAAGGGTGCCTCATCGGCCCTCGGCGTGCACGCTGTCCCACCCGCGCCCACGAAGGGCCGCTGTGCGACGAGGCAGTCATCGCCACCGGCTCCGTCGGCGCCTACGATGAGGCCATGCGCAGTGCCTCCTCGGACGGGTGGTCGCGCCCGGTCCGGTGGTCGTCCTGGCTCACCGCGGGGGCGGCCTCGGCTGTGCCCGAGCCCGGTGCGGTGCCGACGCCTCCACGGGCGGAGGTCGCCTGATGGCTCGCCGCTTCCGACCGATGACGGCCGCGGACCTGACCGACCTGCCCGAGCCGTGCGGGGGATGCACCTTCTGGGAGTCGAGTCTGACGGACCTCGCGACTTCCTCCGACCACCGACGGGCGGACACCAAGCAGGAGTGGGCGGAGGCGGTCAGCGCGCACTGGGGCTACTGCGGCGTCGTTGCCTACAGCGACAACGAGCTCATCGGCCACCTGACGCTGGCGCCGGCCGGGCACGTCCCGCGGCTCGGCGCCTTCGCCAGCACCCCCGTCAGCCTGGACGCCGCCGTCGTCACCTCCGTGCGGGTCGCGGAGGCTCATCGCGGCCACGGGGTCGGCCGTCACCTCGTGCAGACGGCGGCCGCGCTGGTGGCGCGCCGCGACATCCGCGCCCTCGAGGCCGTCGGGACCTACCACCAGGGCCCCTCCTGCATGCTCCCAGTGGCCTGGCTCGAGAAGGCGGGCTTCACCGTGGTGCGCCCGCACCCCGTCACGCCGCGGCTGCGGATGGACCTGCAGTCCACCCAGCGCTGGCTCCCGGACCTCGGTGCCGCCTGGAGCCGGCTCACGGGGCTGGTCAGCCAGCCGCCCGCCGTCGAGCCGGCCACCTACGCCCGCCGCGACACGGCCGACCCGTTGCCGACCCCACCGGGCTGAGCCGCCGATGACGACCGCTCAGCCCTCCCAGCCCTCGATGCCCCCCGCGCCCGAGGGCCAACACCGCCGCGTCGCCCTGACCCGCACCGGCCGGGGCACCCTGCAGGCCGTCAACAGCCGCGGGAACACCCTGGACCTCGGCACGGGAGAGACCGACGACTTCACCCCGGTGGAGCTGCTGCTCGTGGCCCTGGCCGGGTGCAGCGCCCTCGACGTGGACGCCATCACGGGCAAGCGCTCCGAGCCGGCCCAGTTCGACGTGGTCGCCGAGGCCGACAAGGTGCGTGACGGCGACGGGAACCACCTGGTCGGGATCACGCTGGACTTCCGGGTCACCTTCCCCGACACCCCGGGGGGACGCGACGCGGAGTCGGTCCTCGCTCGCTCGATCGAGATGTCCCGCGAGCGGCTCTGCACGGTGAGCCGCACCGTCGAGCTGGGGACCCCGGTCCGGCCGCTGCTGCGCGGGGAGGACGTGCCGCCGCGCGAGGGTTGACCGGCGTCAGCCCCGGTGAGCCCGGAGCGGCACACTGAGGGCATGGCGACTCCCCCTCATCTGGCTGCGCTGGAGCTGACCCCGTTGGCGCCGGACCGTGCCGAGGACTTCCTCGCGGCGGTGACGCGCGGGTTCCACCAGGACTACGACGCGGACGCCACCCGGTCGGCCCGCGCCGTTCTGGAGCCCGAGCGGTGCTTCGGGTTCACCGTCGACGGCTCCTGGGTCGCGACCTGCGCCGCGTACACCCGGGTCTTGACCGTGCCGGGTGGGACCGTGCCGACGGCCGCGGTCAGCCTGGTCTCGGTGAGCCCGGCCTACCGCCGGCGCGGCCTGCTCACCCAGATGATGGCCCACCAGCTGCAGGAACTGTCCGCGGGCGGGGAGCCGCTGGCCCTGCTGTGGGCTTCGGAGGGCTCCATCTACGGGCGGTTCGGGTACGGGGCCGCCACACCCATCCTCCGGCTCGAGGGCTCGACCCGGCACACGGCCTTTCGGCCTGACGTCGACCTGGGGAGTGGCTCTGTGGGGGAGGTGGACGTGGAGGAGTACCGCCGGGCCGTGGAGGACCTGCACGCGCGGCTGCTGCCGGACCGACCGGGGGCCCTGGACCGTCCGAGCGCCTGGTGGGACGCCGTCTTCGCCGACCACCCCTCGCGTCGGCAGGGAGCCGGGGCCGCCCGGTACGCCCTGCACTTCGACCCGGCGGGCAGGCCGGACGGTTACCTCACCTTCCGTCTGCGCTCGAACGGCGCGACCGACCCCAGCCCCGGGCTCAGCGTCACCGTTGCCGCCCTGGACGCGACCGACCGCCAGGGCCACGCCCGGCTGTGGCGGTTCGCCCTCGACCTGGACCTGGTCCGCCACTTCGAAAGCCCGGTCGGTGCCGACGAGCCTCTCCGTCACCTCGTGCGGGACCCGGCGTCGCTGCGGAGCAGCTCCAGCGAGCCCACCTACCTGCGGGTGGTCGACGTCGCGCGGGCGCTGGAGGCCCGGCGCTATGCGATCGACATCGACGTCGTGCTCGGCGTACGGGACGGGCTGCTGCCGCAGAACGCCGGGACCTACCGCCTGCAGGGAGGTCCGGACGGAGCCTCGGTGCACCGCGTGGCGGACCCGGCGGACGTCGAACTAGACGTCCGGGAGCTCGCGACGCTCTACCTGGGGGGCACGCCGGCCTCCGAGTTGCACCGGGCGGGACTCGTGCAGGAACAGACCCCGGGTGCCGTGGGCTCGCTCAGCCTCGCCCTGTCCGGATCACGGCTCCCGTTCTGCCGCGACTACTTCTGAGCCGCAGCCGGGAGGACAGTCGCGGAGAGCCGTCGTCGGCGACGACTCAGAGGTACTCCTCGATGGCCTTGAGCAGCACCGACTTGGACTTGGCGCCCTTGAACGCCTTGACCAGCTCGCCCCCGACGTAGACCTGGATCGTCGGCAGGCCGAGCACGTGGTTGTTGGCCGGCGTGACGGGGTTGGTGTTGGTGTCCATCTTGACGAAGGTCACCTTGTCGCCGTGCTGGGTGGCGAGCTCCTCGATGATGGGGGCCACCTGCTTGCACGGGCCGCACCAGTCGGCCCAGTAGTCCACCACGACGGGCTTGTCGGAGCGGAGGACGACCGACTCGAAGTCGGCATCGGTCACGTCGGATACTGCAGCCATCGGGTTCTCCTGAGGTCGAGGATCGGGTGAGGACGAGGGTGCCAGGCGGGTCTGACAGGAGACCCTGGTCGGACCAGGCCCGAGGTCAGCCGGCGCCCATCAGCGCCGCGTGGGCGTCCGCGAGCACGGGCTCGCCCAGGTCGTCGAGGTCGGCCAGGTAGCGCTCCGCGTCCAGGGCCGCCGAGCACCCGGTGCCCGCTGCGGTGATGGCCTGGCGGTAGGTGTGGTCGACCAGGTCACCGGCGGCGAAGACGCCGGGCAGGTTGGTCCGGGTGGAGGAGCCGTCGGTGATGACGTAGCCCTCGCCGTCGAGGTGGACCTGACCTCGGACCAGCTCCGAGCGCGGGTCGTGCCCGATGGCGATGAACAGCCCCGAGACCGGCAGGGTGCTCGTGCTGCCGTCGCGGGTGTCGGTCAGGGTGACCGACTCCAACGACGAGGTCCCCTGGATCGCGGTGACGGCCGAGTGCCAGGCGAAGCGGATCTTCGGGTCCTTCTCGGCGCGGGCCGCCATGATCTTGCTGGCGCGCAGCTCGCCGCGGCGGTGGACCAGGGTGACGGAGCGGGCGAAGCGGGTGAGGAAGGTCGCCTCCTCCACCGCGGAGTCACCGCCACCGACGACGGCGATGTCCTTGTCACGGAAGAAGAAGCCGTCGCAGGTCGCGCACCAGGAGACCCCGTGGCCGGAGAGCCGGTCCTCGTCGGGGATCCCCAGCTTGCGGTAGTTGGAGCCCATGGCCAGGATGACCGCGCGGGCGGTGAAGGTGTTGCCGTAGCCGTCGGTCACCGTCTTCAGCTCACCGGTCAGGTCCATCGAGACGATGTCCTCGCTGACCAGCTCGGCACCGAAGCGCTCGGCCTGCTCACGCAGGTTGTCCATCAGCTCCGGACCCATGATGCCGGTGGGGAAGCCGGGGAAGTTCTCCACCTCGGTGGTGTTCATCAACGCGCCGCCGGCGGTGACGGAGCCCTCGAAGACCAGCGGGTGCAGGTTCGCCCGGGCGGCGTAGATCGCGGCGGTGTAGCCCGAGGGACCGCTGCCGACGATGATGACATCCCGTACCTGGTTCTCGAACGTCTCGCTCATGCATTTCCCTCTCAGCTGTGCTGCTCGACCGGTTCCCAGGTTCCGGTCACGCCGGAGCTCCTGGATCGGGGGCCCCGCGGGGGCTCACCCTACCTCCGCTCAACGGGTGCCGACGGTGCCGTATTCCGGCGGAGCGAGGGGGTCACCGAAGCAGGCCTCTGGCCTGCAGCTGGTCCACGGTGCGCCGCGAGCCACGGTCCAAGTCGGCGTCCGGGGCCTGCTCCAGCAGCCATCGAAAGAGGGTGGAGGGCCCGCCCTGCAGCAGGGCGACGGGAGCGACGAGGCTGGCGGTGGTGCCGTCCTCGCGCCGGCACACCAGCGTATACACCGGACCGGACGCCGACATCCGCTGGCGGACGGCCACCAGGTCCCGGGCCTCGACGGTGTGCATCGCCCGCACGTGGCGCAGCGTGATCCGGGTCCCGTCCGCCATCAGGTAGGCCCGCGAGCGCGCCCAGACCACGACCAGGCAGGCGGCCCAGAGCAGCACGAGCACGACGGCCACGCCGCCCTTGCCAGCCGCGTCCCCCCGCAGCACCACGCCCAGGCAGACGACCACGCCCACGCTGGTGACCACGGCCGGCGTCCGCCAGTTGTCGGCGAGCGGGAGAGGGTGCGCCATCAGCGCGGCCCCCGGCCCGGGCGTCCGGTCCTCACCGCCACCCGCAAGAGCGGGTGGGGATGGACGACACAGGGCTCACCCGCGCACCTCGACCTCGCTGATCCCCCCGCGGTAGCGTCCCCCCTCCCGGGGCAGGGACGTGAGGTAGACGAGCACGAAGCGGGTGCTCACCGGCTCGGCCGGCGTCAGGGTGGCCGTCCGACCGGCGCCCTCCTGCTCGGCGACCACGTCCCACTCCCGGTCCGAGCCCAGGGGGGCCCGCGTCGTCCCGGCCGGGTCGTCGGCGGGAACGCGGAGGTCGAGGTCGGTGCCCGTGCCGGCCAGGGTGACCCTGACCGAGGTGACGGACTGCACCGAGCCGAGGTCCAGCACCAGACCGACCCCGCGCTTGATGCCGCCCAGCCGTGGGTTGCCGATGTAGGCGACGGTGCGCCACCGGGTCGAGGGGTCGCCGTCGAAGGCGAGTTCGACCTCGTCAGGGTTCTCCCGCTTGTCGTCGGCGCCCTGGGGGTCGAAGTCGCGCGCGGTGCTGATCGGCAGCGCGACGGCGCTCGGCCTGGCCTGCGTCGGCCGGGCCGGGGTCGGGCGGGAGCCGGCGTCGGGAACCGTGGCCCCGAGCTGGGCGCTCAGCACGAGCCCCGCGACCAGGGCGAGACCGCAGAGCAGGACCACCAGGCCGACCAGGAGGGCGATCCAGTAGCGGGGCTGCCGGTGCGGCTTGCGCGGCGGTGCCGGCGCTCGGTCCGGCACCGGGGTACGGATCACGGTGGTGGTGACCGAGGCGCGGTTCTGGTCGGCAGCACGGGTGATCGCTGGGCTGGCGGCGGCCGCGCCGCTCCGCGCGTGCAGCGGTAGGATTCCGGCCCCCGGCGGGCTCGACGGCGGCGCGTCGTCCTGGACCACCGGGGTGAGCTCGGTTGACTGGTCCAGCAGGGGCGAGACCGGTGTCGCGGTGCCGGGCTGGCTGACCCCCACCCGCGGGACCGGTTGCCGCAGGCGACGCTCGAGGTCGCCCGACGCGTCGGCAGCGCCGAGCACCTTGGTCAGGGCGTTCACCAGGGCGTTGGCGTCGGTGACCGGTTCGACGCGGTGGCGCGGCGGGTCGCCCAGCACCTGGTCGCAGACGTCGTCCAGCGCGGGGGAGACCCCGGCCCTGACCTGGCGCGGGCTCATCCAGCGGCGCCCGCTGGTCGGGGCCCCCGCCAGCCCGTAGGCCGGGCCGCCGGGCCAACGGCAGACGAGGCAGGCGTAGAGCAGCCGGCCGAGGTCGGTGACGTCCACCAGGACGGGGTCGCGGAGGTCCTGGAGCGGCGCGGTGGCGGCGGGCCGCAGCGCCGCCTCGATGAGCAGGCCGACGATCTTCACGTTGCCCGTCGGGGTGATGATGACCGTCTCGGGACTGATCCGGAGGTGGTGCAGGCCGAGGCTGTGCACCCCGGACAGGGCGTCGGCCACCTCGCGGATGACCCATCCGGCCTCCAGCCCCGAGAGGGGGCCCTGGCTCAGGATGAGTTCCAGCGACTGGCCGGTCGCGTACTCGCAGACGATGTAGGACCCCAGCTCCGGGTCCGCGCTCGGTCCCGCCGCCGACCCCCCGGGGACGGCGTCCAGCACGCGGAGGAAGCGGGAGTCGGTGGCCACGGAGGCACGCCGGGCCGCGGCCATCAGCTCGGCCTCGGACTCGTCCCCGGGCGCCAGCAGGTGCACGAGGACCGAACGCGACAGCACCTGGTCGAAGGCACGCCAGGTGATGGCCGGTCCCGACCCCGCCAGCAGCTCCTCCAGGCGGTAGCGGGCGGCGAGCACCGTCCCCGCGGGCAGCCGGGCCGCCTTGGTCGGCGGCCGCGAGAGCACGGAGTGCTGTTCGGTCGCGTGCAGGAGGGTCGAGGCGTCCCCCAGTTCGGCCTCGGACCCAAGGTGCCTGCGGACAGTCGCCGCATGAGCCATGGAGTCAGCGTTCTCGCTCGTGCCGGGCCGCGGCTGGGACGCAGGACCGGCGGTGGGTGGTGGCTCGATGGTAGGAGACGCCGGGGCCAGCAGGGTCGTCGAACCGCCGGACGTGGCCAGATCGTGAGCAACCTCCTCGGGCTCGGCCGCGGCCTGGGACCGGCCACGCCTGCTCAGGGTGGTGATCAGGGCGTTGACCTCGGCGATGTGGAGCAGGCGGGCCGTCACCAGGAAGAGGCCGACGGCGACGACTCCGGCCACCGCGAGCACGAGCGCCCGAGCGGCCCAGGAGCCGGCTCCGCGGTCGAGCAGCCAGGTGATCAGGACCGCGACCACGGCAGCGGGTGCCACCGCGACCAGCAGCCCCACGCAGTGCCGGACCAGCCCCATGACGTCCAGGGACGGCAGTCGCCGCTGAAGCTGGGCCAGCGAGAGCACGGCGCCGAGCAGGTAGGACAGGGAGTAGGCCAGCCCCAGGGCGGCGGCCACCAGCGCGGGCCGGTCCAGGAGCTGGACGGCGAGCAGACCGAGCACCACGTTGGCGCTGGAGATGACGACCTGGAGGAAGAACGGGGTCCGGGTGTCCTCGAGCGCGTAGAACGCCCGGAGACAGAGGTACTGGATCGTGAAGGGGGCGAGGCCGAGGGCGAGCGCAGTCAGCGCCCACCCCACCGGGAGCGCGTCCGAGGCGCCCCGGCCGACGCCGAACACCGCCTGGGCCAGGGGGAGCCCGAGGACCCCGAAGGCCACGGCCGCGGGCAGCAGGACGGTGAGCGCCAGCCGGATCGCCCGGACCGTCTCAGCGGCCACCCCCTCCCGGTCGCCGGACGCGGCCATCCGGGACGCGGCCGGGAGCATCGCGGTGGCCAGGGAGACCGTGACCAGGGAGTGCGGCAGGATCCACACCGCGTAGGCGTTGTAGTAGGCGGTGATGCCACCGCCGGCACCTCCGGCCGTCGCCCCCGTGGCGAGCCTGGACACCACGACCAGGGCCAGCTGGGTGACCAGGACGAAGCCCAGCGTCCACTTCGCCAGCCGGAGGGTCTTCCCCAGCCCGACGCCGCGGAAGTCGTAGCGGGGGCGGAAGTGGTAGCCGGCCCGGCGCAGGAAGGGGACGAGCACCGCAGCCTGGACGGCGATCCCGAGCGTGGAGCCCAGCCCGAGCAGCAGCTCCTCGCTGCTGGTGAAGGGGTCGCTCGTGTCGCCGCGGCCGAAGACGACGAGGAAGAGCCCCAACACGGCGATCGAGACGACGTTGTTGGCGATCGGCGCCCACATCATCGGGCCGAAGCGATCCCGGGCGTTGAGCACCTGACCGGCCAGCACGTGCACGCCGTAGAAGAAGACCTGCGGCATGCAGTAGTAGCCGAGCATGACCATCGAGTCGTACTGGGCCGACACCCCGGGGTCCCGCCAGGAGTCGGCGGAGTAGAGCCAGACGACGGCGGGGACGGCGAGGGTCAGCACCAGCGTGATCCCCGCCAGAGCCAGCAGGCCCGAGGTCATGATCCGGTTGGTGTAGGCCTCGCCGCCGTCGGCGTCGCCCCGGATGGCTCGGACGATCTGCGGCACCAGCACGGTGTTGAGCACCCCGCCGGCCAGCAGGATGTACATGCTGTTCGGCACGGTGTTGGCGACGGTGAACATGTCGGCCTGCCGGGTCGCGTTGCCGAAGAGAAAGACCAGCAGCATCAGACGGCCGAAGCCGAGCACCCGGGACAACAGGGTCCCGGCGGCCATCAGCGCGCTCGCGGAGACCAGGGCGGAGGTGCGGCTCCGTCCCGGCCCAGGTGGCTCCGTCGCCCGGGAGCCGGTCGTGGTGGGGGTCTCGGTCATTAGGGGCGTCCGGAGGAGTCGGGGCGGCTGGCGGGCGGTGCCTCCCGCGGCGGCGCGGAGGTCAGCGCGCTCGGGGTGGCGGCGGCGGCGTCCACCCCGTCCGGAGCCGCGGTCGCACGGCTCCGCGAGCGGCTGACCTGACGGATCCGCAGCGCCGTGCTCCCACTGAAGACGACGAGCGCCCCCGCCGCGATGGCCCAGCCGGTGGTGCCGTTCTGGGTGACGCGGACGTCGATGCGCTGCGGCCGTCCCACCGGGGTGCCCTCCAGGGTCTGCAGCTCGGCGCGCACGGCGACCGTGCCGTTGGCCCTGGCGCTCACCTGGGCGGTGGCGGTGTAGTTCTCCCCGGCCCGGATGGTCCTCCGACCGTCGCGGAGCTCACCCAGCTCGATCGGGTCGATCCGGAGCCGCTGCCGGTTCTCCGACACGAACACCAGGCGCAGCTGGACGGCGCCGGCGTCGGGGTCGTCGGGGTCGACGGGCAGGTCGTTCTCGACCGTGATCGGGAAGACGACGCCGTCCTGGGCGACGGTGCTGACGCGGGGATTGGTGCTGATCCGCAGCCGGCCCTTCAGCGTGGCGTCCAGAGCCTCCTGCTGGGCCTGGACGAACGACCTCAGCGGGCGCTCCTGGCCCCGCCACGACGTGCTGGCGGCCCGGGCGACGGAGGCCTGACCGGCGGCCGCGACGGCGTCGCCGTCGACGAGCAGCTCGGCGTAGGTCGACCAGCTCCTGGCCAGGCGACGCAGGCTCGCCTGCTGAGCCGGCGTCTGCTCGGCACGGCGTGCCGCACCGGGGTAGCGGAGCTCGCCGCCCCAGGGCGCGGGGTTGCCGGTGAGCATCTCGCTGAGGGTCGTGCGCCGCGTCCACGGCGCTGCGACGCCAGGGTCGTCGCCCTGCACCTGGTTGGTGCCGGTGACCAGCCGCACCCGACCACGGGTGGTCCCGTCGCCGGCGCCGGCCGCCTGCAGCCAGGTCTCGGCGAGGGCGCGCTGGCGCATCTGCACCGCGGTGTCGCGCGGGTCGGGTCCCGGCCCTCCACCGGAGGTCGCGCTGCTGAACTGGACGACCGGTGCGCCCTCACCGCCCCCCAGCAGCGGCTGGTCGCTGCCGACGACCGAGGCGTCGGAGAGCACCACGGCCGCCGGCTCCAGCTGCTCGGCGGCGCGCAGGGTGGCCTCGTCGGCGAACCCGGCGCCGGGCAGTACCAGCAGCGGGAGCGACGCGGTCGCCTCCACCCGCTCGCCGGCCTCCACGGCGTCCTCGAGCACCTCGGTCTGGCGCTGGTGCACCAGGGCAGCGACGTCGGGGGAGCCGAAGAGCAGGCGGAAGCCGTCCCGGTCGTCGCGGACCTGTGCGAAGCGCTGCAGCCACGCGGCGGCGTCGGCCTGGCCGCGCCCAGGCGTCGTGCTGCCGTCGGCGGCCTGGACCTCGTACCCCCCGCGCATGGTGGTCAGCTCCTCGACCAGGGCGGGGTCGACGGCGAAGCTGGAGCCGTCGGTGTTGGCTGCGGCGAGCAGCGCCTGCAGCCGGCCCCCGGGCGCGACCTCGTCGGCCAGGTGCTCGTCGTCGAGGACGCCGCGGCGCAGCTGCGAGGGCCGCGAGGCCAGCACGACCAGGGAGGTCAACCGCAGGTCCGCCGCCGGAGGCTCGGCCAGGATGGGGGCGAAGATGCGCGCCCGACCGACGGCGGTGGGGTTGCCGTCCTGCAGCACGTGCACCCCGATCAGGTACAGCCCGTCGGTCGAGGGGAGCTGCAGGTCCGCCACGGGGGCGGTGATGCGGAAGTTCGCCGTGGCTCCGGGGTCGAGGTAGGGGTCCTCGGGTTGGTAGAGGTCCTGGTAATAGGCCGTGCGCCGCGCGCCGACCGGGACGTTCGAGTCCGAGGCCAGGGCCTGCTCCACGCCCTCGGTGCTGGTGATCGGTGCCTGGTCCCGCCAGAAGATGGCCTGCAGCCGGAAGAGGCGCTCGTCGGTGACGTTGCGCACCTGACCGGTCAGGGTGACCGTGCCGTCCCGCTCGGGCAGGGCCGGCGTCATCTGGGTGAGGGTGATCCGTACCAGCGCGGCGGGCTCGGCGGCGACCGACGATGGTGCAGGAGCGAGGGGCCCGAGCAGTGCCGCGCAGCCGGCCAGCAACGCCACCAGCACGCGGAGCGTCCTCATGCGCGCGGCCTCCTCACCGGTTCATCCTAGAGCCGGGGAGGCGCCGGACCTCCCGCTGCGCCCGCGGTGCGGCTGGCCGTGACCGCGGTCGGCAGGCGCTGGCGCCGGTAGAGTGGCTCGGCGTGTCCACGCCCACCCTGAACCAGGCTCAGGCGAACGCGGTAGCCGAGCTGCTGCGGATCGCGCCGGTCGCCGGACGTCTGGGCCGGCTCTTCGCCGAGGCCGGGCACGAGCTGTACCTCGTGGGCGGGAGCGTGCGCGATGCCCTCCTGGGCCGCCTCGGTCACGATCTCGACTTCACCACCTCAGCCCGGCCCGACGACGTCGAGGCGCTGCTGCGCCGGTTCTCCCGAGCCGTCTGGACCATCGGCAAGGAGTTCGGCACGATCGGCTGCAAGGTCGACGACGGCGACGTCTCCTGGGTGGTCGAGGTCACGACGTTCCGCGCCGACGCCTACGCCCAGGACAGCCGCAAGCCGGTGGTCCGGTTCGGCGACACCCTCGAGGGCGATCTCCTCCGGCGGGACTTCACCGTCAACGCGATGGCGGTCTCGCTGCCCCACAACGTCTTCGTCGACCCGCACGGCGGGCTGGCGGACCTGACCGCGCAGGTCATCCGGACGCCGGGGACCCCGGAGGCGTCGTTCAGCGACGACCCGCTGCGGATGATGCGGGCCGCGCGGTTCGCCGCCCAGCTCGGTTTCCGTCCAGCCCCCGACGTGGTGGCGGCGATGACGGCGATGGCGGACCGGATCGCCATCATCTCCGCCGAGCGGGTGCGCGACGAGCTGTCGAAGCTGCTGCTGTCCGCCCGCCCCCGGCCGGGCCTGGACCTGTTGGTGCGCACCGGGCTGGCAGACAGGGTCCTGCCGGAGCTCCCCGCGCTGCGTCTGGAGCGCGACGAGCACCACCGGCACAAGGACGTCTACGAGCACAGCCTGACCGTCCTGGAACAGGCCATCGAGCTGGAGTCGCGGCTGCCCGCCGCGCCGGACCTGGTCAACCGCCTGGCGGCCCTGCTGCACGACGTCGGCAAGCCGGCGACGCGGAAGTTCGAGGAGGCCGGCAAGGTCTCCTTCCACCACCACGACGTCGTCGGCGCCAAGCTGGTCCGGAAGCGGCTGACCGCGCTCCGCTTCTCCAGCGAGGAGGTCAAGGCCGTCAGCGAGCTGGTGTTCCTCCACCTGCGCTTCCACGGCTACGGCGGGGGCACCTGGACCGACTCGGCCGTGCGGCGGTACGTCCGCGACGCCGGTGAGCAGCTGGAGCGCCTGCACATCCTGACCCGGGCCGACTGCACGACCCGGAACCAGGCCAAGGCCGCGCGGCTGCGCTCGGCCTACGACGACCTGGAGGCCCGGATCGCCGTGCTGGCCGAGCAGGAGGAGCTGGACTCGCTGCGTCCCGACCTCGACGGCCGCCAGATCATGGAGCTGCTCGACGTCCCGCCCGGCCCCCTGGTCGGTCGGGCCTACCGCCACCTGCTCGAGCTGCGGATCGACGAGGGCCCCCTCGGACCCGAGCGGGCCGAGCAGGCGCTGCGGGCCTGGTGGGCCCAGCAGCAGCCGCAGCAGCCGCGCGGCTGACTCCCCGGCGTCTGCTTCTTCCTCCGGCGGCTGCGGACGCCGCGTCGAGAACAACAGGCCGCGGAGTCACCCGTCGTCCACAGATCCGCTCCTCCGACGGTGCGGGCGGGGCCGGGCGTGGTGGGCTCGACCTGTGGACCAACGACCCCTGCTCACGCGCGAGCTGACCGATTCGGGCTACTCGCCCACCGAGCTGGCCCGGATGGGGCGGGTCGGGTCGCTGGTGCACCTGCGTCGCGGTGCCTGGCTGACGTCGCCACCCGAGGACGAGGCGGCTCGGCACCGGCTGCTGGTCGCGGCGACCCTTCAGCTGACCGAGGACGGGGTGGTGAGCCACGGGTCTGCGGCGGTGCTGCACGGCCTGCCCGACTTCGGGTCCCCGGCGCAGGTGCACCTCACGCGCCCCGACGGCCGCGGCAAGCGACGCGGCTACGTGCACCTCCACGTCGCTCCGCTCGGCCCGGCTGAGACGGTGCTGCTCGGTGGCGTCGTGGTGACCAGCCTGGCCCGGACTGTCGTCGACCTTGCCCGGACGCTGCCGTTGGCCGAAGCCGTCGCCACCGGGGACGCCGCCCTGCGGCTCGGTCTGGCGCCGGAGGCGCTCGCGGACGCGCTCGGACGCGCGAGTCGTCGCCCGGGGGTGGGGGCGGCGAGGCGGGTCGCCGCCTTCCTCGACGGCCGCAGCGAGAGCGTGGGTGAGTCCATCAGCCGGGTGGTGCTCGACCGCCTCGGCCTGGCGCCCACCACCCTCCAGCTCGAGGTGTTCGACGGGGGAGGGCGGTTCGTCGGCCGCAGCGACTTCGGGTGGGAGAACCGCCGCACGCTCGGGGAGTTCGACGGGCGGGTCAAGTACGGCCGAGCCCTGCGACCCGGCCAGCGGGTCGAGGACGTCCTGTGGGCCGAGAAGCAACGCGAGGACGAGCTGCGCGACCTCGGATGGCAGGTGGCGCGGTGGACCTGGTGGCACCTGGAGCACGAGCGGAGGCTGGAGGAGCGGCTGCGGCGCGCGTTCCTCCGCGGCGGCCGCTGACTCCGCGGCGCTTCGTCGTCGCTGCGGCTCCCGCTCGGGCCGCGTCGGCGAGCAGAGGCCGCGACGTCAGGCCGGCTGGCGGTGGAGCGACTCAGTGCCCCGGTCCAGGGCCATCCCGCGGGTGGCGACGGCGAAGACGCCGGCGACCAGCAGGTAGCAGGCGGCCAGCACCACCAGCACGGGCACCGAGCGGCCGTCGGGCGGCAGGATGAGGGCTCCGACCAGCGCGGCGATGACCAGCGCGAGGTTGAAGACCATGTCGTAGAGCACGAACACCCGCCCCTTGAGCTCGTCGTCGACGTGGGCCTGGACGAGGGTGTCGACGCAGATCTTGACGTTCTGCGCCGTCACCCCCAGCAGGAAGGCCGCCACCAGGAGCGGAACGGGCGCGTAGATGGCCCCGGGGAGGACCTGCAGCACGCCGGACGCGGCCAGGCTCACCACCAGCCAGCGGCGGACCCCGAGCCGCGCGGTGCCGATCGGGGTCACGGCGGCGGCCAGCACGAAGCCGGCCCCGGTGACCACGACGAGCAGCCCGAGGTCGGCGATCGCCGCGTCGACCTCGTCGAGGGTGTGGAAGTAGTTGCGGTAGACCAGGATCATCGAGACCGTGACGACGCCGTAGACGACCCGGTGCGCGCCGATGGTCAGCAACCCGATCCCCGCGGCTGAGCGTTCCCGGAGGTGCCGGATTGCCTCCGCGAGCCCGTGGACGACGTCGCGGCTCTGGGTCGGCTCCTCGACGTCGGGGCCGAGCCGGTCCCGCGGGATCCGCAGCGCCAGCAGGACGCTCACCACGAAGCCGGCCGCCGCGGCGGTGAACAGCACGGCGTTCGCGCTGTAGTCGGGCATGGAGCGGCCCAGCAGGAGCCGCAGGCCCGTCCCCAGCCCGACGCCGATCAGGGCACCGGCGGGCCCCACGGTCGGGACGACGGAGTTCGCCACCATGTACTCGTCCGCGTCGATGGTGTGCGGCAGGGAGGCCGAGAGCGCCGCGAGCAGGAAGCGGTTGAGGCTCATCGCCAGCAGGACGAGGCCGTAGAAGACCGTCTCGACCGCCGCGGTGCGCAGTCCGGTCGAGACCAGCGCGGCCAGGCCGAGGCAGAGGACCGAGCGGCAGAGGTCGACGACGACGAGGATCTGCCGCCGCGAGCACCGGTCCAGGACCACGCCGACGAAGGGGCCGAGCAGCGAGAACGGGAGCAGCGTGATGGCGAGCACGGTGGCGATCGAGGCGGCGTCGGGCTGCCGCTGGGGAGAGAACAGGACGAACGAGGCCAGAGCGACCTGCAGCAGACCGTCGCAGGACTGGGTCGCCACCCGCACCGCCAGCAGGCGCCGGAACATCGGGTGCCGCCACAGGCGGCGCAGGCCATGGACGAGCTCCACGTCAGAGCGACCCGGGGTCGGAGGGCGCTGCGGTCTCGGGCATGTGAGGCGGTCCTCCGCTGGCAGGTCCGCGCAGTCTATGCGGGTCGAGCGGGGGGAGCACCGCCTCCAGGCCGGGCCGTCGTCGTCGCCGTTCCCCGCTCGGTGGCTCCCCTGCTCCGCCGGCAGCGCTAGGTTGACAGCATGTCGCGTGCCGAGGAAGCCGCCCGCCGTGCCGAGCTGGCGGCGGCCCAGGAGCGCGGGGAGTCGGTGCAGGCCCAGAAGCTGATCGACGGCTTCGTCGCCGAGGCCCGACGGCGAGGTCTGCCGGCCGAGCCGCTGCGGGCCACCCTGCTCACCGGCCAGTCGGTCCGCACCGACAAGACCGGCTGGTACCTGCGCAAGAACCGCAGCCTGGCCATCGGCGAGGACGGCCACTACTACGTGCTGACGGTGCCGGGTGGGCTGAAGGAGCGGTTGTCAGGGGTCAAGCTGCGGCCCAGCCCACCCCCGCTCATCGTCGGCAAGGGCGGGCGGGACGGGGAGTCGGGGTCTTTGACCGACTTCCTGCGCTGGCGCCTCGACGCCGGCTGACCCTGGCAGGGTCAGCCTAGGGCGCTCAGATGTCCTCGTCGGTGACCGCGGTGCGCTTGACCTTGACGAAGCGCATATAGGCGTTGACGACCTCTTCGGGCTCGCCCCGCATCATCAGCTCACCCTTGTTGAGCCAGATGGCCTCGTTGCACATCTCCTTGATGGAGCCGAGCCCGTGGCTGACCAGGAACATCGCCCGGGCGCTCTCCCGGAGCTCCGCCATCTTGGCGTTCGCCTTCTCGCGGAACTTGGCGTCGCCGGTGGAGAGGGCCTCGTCGATCATCAGGATGTCGGGCTTCATGTGCACGGCCACGGAGAAGCCCACCCGGGCCGACATGCCGGAGGAGTAGGTGCGCATGGGCATGTCGATGAACTCACCGAGCTCGGTCCACTCGGCGACGTCGTTGGCCCGCTCCTCGACCTCTTTCCGCGACAGGCCCGAGGCCAGCCCGCCCAGGATGATGTTCTCCCGACCTGACAGGTCCTTGTTGAAGCCGACGCCCAGCGCCAGCAGGGTGCTGGCCTTTCCCCAGACCTCGATGGAGCCGGTGGTCGGCGGCAGGATCCCCGCCATCGCCCGCATCAACGTCGACTTGCCGGCGCCGTTGGACCCGATGATCCCCATCGCGGTGCCGGTGCGGACGTCGAAGCTGACGTCCTTGATCGCCTGCACCTCCCGGACGGCGCGCTGTCCGCGGCCGAAACGGACCAGCGCCTGCTTGAGGGTGGGCTTGCGCTCGAACGTCGTCCGGTAGGTGATGGAGAGGTTTTCCACCCGGACGGCGTACGGCGGCTCGGTGGGGACGACGGGCGCTGCGGACTCACGTGAGGCGGACAGCGAACTCACGCTCCCTCGAGATGAAGAACAGGAATCCGCAGAGGGCGACGGCGACGGCCCACGCGGCCGAGGTCACCCACATCGACAGGTCAGGCACCCGGCTCTCCTGCACGGCGTCGGCGTAGCCGCCCAGCATGGAGTACATGGGGTTGACCTGGATCAGCGTCATCATCCACCGCGGGAACGAGCTGTTGAAGATCGCCTCGGGCAGCCACAGCACGGGCGAGAGGTACATCCAGAGCCGGACGAAGAACGGCAGGAAGCTGGAGGTGTCGCGGAAGTAGATCTGCAGGGTGGAGAAGAAGGCCGCCATGCCCATCCCGAACAGGATCATCATGGCCAGGAAGTAGCCGCCCAGCAGCATCGTCCAGCTCCACTGGTCCCGCAGGAACCAGGCGTGGAACACCAGGTACACCGGGATGGTCGGCAGGAACCGGAAGAACGCGGTGCGCACGGCGGAGAGCGGGATCAGCAGGCGGGGGAAGGCGGTGTTGATCAGCAGCTTGCCCGAGGTCGTGACCGAGGTGGCGCCGGAGGTGATCGAGGTGGACACGAGGTTGAACGCGAACAGGCCGAGCGTGAGGTGGGTGAAGAACTCCGGGTCGTGCCGGTTCCGGATGATGGTCACCAGGAGGTAGTAGACGCCGGCGAGCAGCAGGGGGTTCAGCACCAGCCACGCCTGGCCGAAGAAGGTGGAGGTGTTGGCGCTGCGCATGGTCGCGCGGCTCATCTCGGCGGCGAATTCGCGGCGGTGCCAGAGCTCGCGGAAGTAGGGGACCAACGGTGGCAGACCGGCGCGGTGCGGTCCGTAGCGGTGGTAGACGGGCTCGAAGGCCGTGTCCGGACCGCTCGCGGGCGCCGTCATGGCAGCACCGTCTCCATTCCCGACTCCTGCTCGTCCGTGGTCCCGACCGCCAGCCCGGGCCCGGGTCGTGCCGGGGCCGGCTCCCGGCTGCCCGATCTGGGTCGACAGTCTGCCACGGGAGGAGGGCGGGCCGCGGCAGGCAGGACGCCCCGACCCGCCGCCCGCTTCCGGGCGGCGACCTGGACGTCGCCGGTCGATCTGGCCTCGCCACGAGCACCGCTGATGCAGCCTGGCGCTGACCTAGGCTCGGCGCATGAGGCACCTGGCCCGACGACGCACTCCGCCGGCTCGCCCGTGACCGCGGCACCAGCCGCTCCCGCGCCCCTGTCCCCGACGTCCGACGCCGGCGAGCGGGTGCTGTCGAGGATCGCCGGACTGCTGCGGCCCTACCGGGCCAAGATGCTCCTCGTCGCGGTCGCCGTGCTCGGCGCGGCGGCGCTCACCTCGGTCGCCCCGTTCCTCACCCGCGCCGTCTTCGACGACGCGCTCTTCCCGGTCGACGGCGGTCCGGTCGACCTGCGCCTGCTGGGCTGGCTGGTCGCGGGCCTGTGCGTCATCCCCGTGCTGAGCGCGCTGATCGGGATCGGGCAGAACCTGCTCACCGCGACCATCGGCAACTCCGCGATGGCCGATCTGCGGAGCACCCTCTTCGCCCACCTGCAGAAGATGGAGCTGGCGTTCTTCACCGCCACCCGGACCGGGGCCATCCAGTCGCGGCTCGCCAACGACGTCACCGGCGTCCGGACCGTGCTCACCGACACCGCGACGACGATCCTGCAGAACTCGGTGACCGTCCTGGCGGCGTTCGTCGCCATGGTGCTGCTGTCGTGGAAGCTGACGGTCCTCACGCTGGTGCTCATGCCGCTGTTCGTGGTCCTGCAGGTCCGGGTGGGCCGGCGCCGCCAGCGGCTGGCCAGGCGGACGCAGGAGTCGCTGTCGGAGATGAGCGCGATCACCGAGGAGGCGCTCTCGGTCTCGGGCATCCTGCTCGCCAAGGTGTTCAACCGGGCGGACTCGGAGGTGGCGCGCTACCGGGAGGAGAACCGACGGCAGACGCGGCTGCAGGTCGAGCAGGCCATGACCGGGCGGGCGTTCTTCGCCCTGGTGCAGACCTTCTTCGCCATCACCCCGGCGCTGATCTACCTCGTCGCCGGGTTCCTCATCACCGGCCGGCTGGGCGGTGGGACGGGGTTGACCGCCGGCACCCTGGTCGCCTTCACCACCCTGCAGGCCCGCCTGCAGATGCCGCTCATCCAGCTGATGCGGGTGACCCTGGACGTGCAGACGTCCCTGGCGCTGTTCCGGCGGATCTTCGAGTACCTGGACCTCGTCCCGGCCGTCCAGGAGCGGCCTGGTGCCCGGGTGCTGCCGCGGACCGGGACGGGGGGTGCGGTGGAGTTCCGGGACGTCTGGTTCCGCTACCCCGAGCCCCGGGAGCTGAGCGCCGGAGGAAGCGGCGCGCCGCGCTTCGCCCGTCCCGGCCGTCCCGACGTCCCGGCCCCCGCCGAGGACGAGACGCGGTCGGAGGGTGGGGACGGGTGGACCCTGCGCGCGCTCAACCTGACCGTGCGGCCGGGTCAGCTGGCCGCGATCGTCGGGCCGTCGGGAGCCGGCAAGACGACGATGACCTACCTCGTGCCCCGCTTCTACGACGTCACCGACGGCGCGGTCCTCGTCGACGGTGTCGACGTGCGGGACGTGACGATGAACTCCCTCGCCGAGACGGTCGGCATGGTGACCCAGGAGCCCTACCTGTTCCACGGCACGATCTACGACAACATCGCCTACGCCCGACCCGACGCCAGCGAGGCCGAGGTGCACCAGGCGGCACGCGATGCCAACATCCACGACCGCATCGCGGGCTTCGCCGACGGGTACGAGACCGTGACGGGGGAGCGTGGGTACCGGCTCTCGGGCGGGGAGAAGCAGCGGCTGGCGATCGCCCGGGTGTTCCTGATGAACCCGCGGGTCCTCATCCTGGACGAGGCGACCTCGGCGCTGGACTCCGAGACCGAGCGGCTGGTGCAGGATGCCCTCGAGCGCGCCACGCACGGCCGGACCACCATCGCCATCGCGCACCGGCTCTCGACCATCCGGAACGCCGACGTCATCTTCGGCCTGGACGACGGCACGCTCGTCGAGCAGGGCACCCACGCCGAGCTGCTGGAGAGGGGCGGGCTCTACTCGCGCCTCTACACCGAGCAGTTCAGCGGCGGCGCCGTCGAGGCCCGCTTCGCCGACGGGGTGCTGTTCAGCGACGGCCGCACGGTGTCGGAGGGCCGGGGCCGGCAGCGCGCCGACGTCGTCCTCTAACGGCCGGCCTCCGGTCAGGCAGGCGTGAGCACGTCGTCCCACGCGCCGCGCGTGTAGGCCGGCGGGTAGGGGGCCTCGCGCCAGGGGAGCCCGAGCTCGGCGGCAGCTCGCAGCGGCCAGGACGGTTCCCGCAGCGCGGCGCGCGCGAGCAGCACGGCGTCGGCCTGACCCGACGCCAGCACCTCCTCGGCCTGCTGCGGGCTCGTGATCAGCCCGACGGCGCCGGTGGGCACCCCGGTCTGCCGCCGGATGGCCTCGGAGAACGGGAGCTGGTAGCCGGGGCCGACGGGGATGTCGGCCAGCACGTTCCCGCCGGTGGAGACGTCGACCAGGTCGACGCCGTGCTCACCCAGCAGCGCGGCGAGACGGACGGAGTCCTCGCCGCTCCAGCCTCCTTCGGTCCAGTCGGTGGCGGAGAGGCGCACGAAGAGCGGCTTGCCGACCGGCCAGACGGCCCGGACCGCGTCGACGACCTCGAGCAGCAGCCGGGTGCGGCCGGCGAAGTCGCCCCCGTAGCCGTCGGTGCGCGTGTTCGACAGCGGCGAGAGGAACTGGTGCAGGAGGTAGCCGTGGGCGGCGTGCACCTCGACCACGTCGAAGCCGGCCTCGTCGGAGCGCCGGGCCGCGTCGGCGAAGGCGCCGACGACGCCGGTGAGGTCGTCGCCCGAGAGCGCGCGGGGGGCGGTGTAGCCGGGGAAGCTGTCGGTCGTCGGCCCGACGCTGGTCCAGCCACCCTCGTCCTCGCCCACGCTGCCGGTCGGTTCCCCCGGGAACCCGCGGTAGGTGGAGGCCTTGCGGCCGGCGTGCGCCAGCTGGACGCCGATCTTCGAACCCTGCTCGTGCACGAAGTCGACGATCGGGGCCCAGGCGTCGCGCTGCTCGTCGTTCCACAGACCGGTGTCCTGCGGGCTGATCCGGCCCTCCGGGACCACGGCGGTCGCCTCGGTGATGATCAGCCCGAACCCGCCCTGAGCCCGGGATCCGAGGTGCACCAGGTGCCAGCTCGTCGGGACGCCGTCCTCGGCGAGGACGGAGTACTGGCACATGGGGGCCAGCCAGACCCGGTTGGGGATCGTCAGGTGCCGCAGGGTCAAGGGGGTGAAGAGCTCGGGCATACCGGTGCCAACCGGGGCCTGCTCACCCTGATTCCTCAAGCTCTGAGTGCCCTCGGTCACAGCGTGCCTCAGGAGGCTCCTAGCCTGCGGTCATGACGTGCCGCGCGCTCCTGCTGACCGGCACCGTCGGTGTCGGCAAGACGACCACCGCGGACGCGGTCGGGAGCCGGTTGCGCAAGCTCGGCGTGCCCCACGCCGTCGTCGACCTCGACGAGCTGCGGCGCTGCTGGCCGGCCCCGCCTGATGACCCCTTCCACACCGCGCTGGAGCTGCGGAACCTGGCGGCCCTGGCCAGGGCCTACCGCGACGCCGGCGCCGAGCGGCTGGTGCTCGCCGGGGTGTGCGAGAGCCGGCGTGACCGGGAGCGGTACGCCGACGCCCTCCGGGTCCCCCTGCAGGTGGTGCGCCTGCGCGGGACCACGGCCGTCGTGGAGGTGCGCCTCCGTCTCCGGCACGGGGACGACGCTGAGGGCCTGGACTGGCACCTGGCCCGCCGCGGTGAGCTCGACACGCTGCTGGACAGGGCCGCCGTCGAGGACGAGACGATCCAGGTGGACGGACTTCGCCCATCGACGCTGGCCGATGCTGTGCTCACTGCGGCGGGCTGGTCACAGAAAAGTGCTCCAAGTTGACGTTGCTTTTGTCCATCTGGTTCGATCCCGCCCCGGCGCGTCCTATCCTGAGAGCCACGACGTTCTCCGGGGGGACAAATGTCGAACGGTGTAATCACGCACGACCAGGCGATGCAAGGGCCAGCAGATCTGGCAGCGGATCGTCCTGAGACCACGGTGCTCGTGGTGGATGACCACCAGTGCTTCAGCGACCTGCTGACGGCCGCGCTCGCGACCGTTCCGGGCTTCCGTTGTCTGGGGACGGCTTCGTCGGCTGTCGAGGGGGTGACGTTGGCGGCCCGCCTCAAGCCCGACGTCGTCGTGATGGACATCCAGATGCCGGGGACCGACGGCCTGGCTGCCACGCGGCGGCTCCGTCAGGTCAGCCCGGGTACCGCTGTCGCGGTGGTGACCGCGCACACCGACGCCGAGTGGGTGGCGCGCGCCGCGCAGGCGGGGGCCTCGGCCTTCATTCCGAAGGGCGGCTCGCTGTCGGAGATGGTCGACCTGCTGCGCGCGGCCCGACCGGGCCGGCTGGTCGTCGCGCCGTCCCTGCGCCGCACCTCCCAGCCCGCGGCCGCGATGGAGGGTGCGCCGGAGGCTCTGACCGCGCGAGAGCTCGAGGTGCTCGGCTACATCGGCCAGGGCCTGCAGGCCAAGAGCGTGGCCAAGGTGATGGGGATCAGCATCCACACCTGCCGCGGGTACATCAAGACCGTGTACGCGAAGCTGCACGTGAGCAGTCGGATCGAGGCCCTCAATCGGGCGCGGCAGTTGCAGATGCTCGACTCATGAGGTCGCGGGCGCGCGGCGTCCGGGTCATCCGGTTAGGAGCGCGTCGAGAGCTCGCAGTGCTCGTCGGCATCGGATCGGTTGTACTGCTCCTCGTCGGGCTGGGTGCAGCTTTCGCGACCCGGCAGGTAGCGCAGAACCAGGCGCTGGACGAGTCGGTGCGGACGACCCAGCGCGTCGCCAACCTGATCATCGAGCCGAACCTGCCCGGCTACCTCGAGAAGGACCCGGCGGAGTCGCAGGAGCTGATCAGCACGATCGAGAACCGGATGTCGGACGGCTACCTCACCGAGGTGACGGTGTGGGGAGCCGACGGCCGGGTCCTGTTCAGCAACGAGGCCGAGGACGTCGGCGACATCATCCAGCCCACTCCCCAGCCGGTTCTCGACGCCCTCGAAGGTCGCACGACCGCCGACTTCGAGGACGGCCCGCCGGAAGCCAACGGCCAGTCCAGCACGGGCGTCACGTCCCCGAACGGCGAACCTCCGCCCGTCCGCTACGTCGAGGTCTACATCCCGCTGAAGCTCGACGGCTTCCCGACGATGGCGTTCGAGGCCTACTACGACTACAGCAGGGTGGACGAGCTCTCCGACCGGTTGGTGCGCCAGATCCTGCCCCTGGTGCTGGTGCCGCTGCTGATCCTGCAGGCCATCCAGATCCCGGTCGCGGTCTCCCTGGCGCGACGGCTCAAGCGCCACGAGAACGACCGGTCGCGTCTGCTGGAGCGGGCCCTCTCGAGCTCGGACGCTGAGCGCGTGCGCTTCGCGGCCGACCTGCACGACGGCCCCATCCAGGACCTCGCCGGCATCGGCTATGCCCTGGGAGCGGTGGCGCCGTCGGTGGACCCGCGTCACGCGCCGCTGATCGCGCGGGTGCAGGAGGCGCTGCAGCGGTCGGTCCAGAGCCTGCGCACCCTGATGACCGACCTGTATCCACCCGATCTGCAGGACGGCAACCTGACCGAGGCGATCGGAGCGCTCACCGCGCCCGCGCGGACGGCGGGGATGGAGGTCGACCTGCAGCTCGACGAGGTGACGGGGCTGAGCAAGGACCAGGTCACCACCCTCTACCGCGTCTCGCGGGAGAGCTTGGCCAACGTGGTGAAGCACTCCCGGGCGGCCCACGTGACGGTGTCGCTCAACAGCCGACCGGCGGTTCCGGCCGAGCACGAGCAGCGCTGGGTGCGCCTGGTCGTGGCCGACGACGGAGTCGGTGCCGAGGTCGCGCAGCTGGACCGGCGTGCCGAGGGCCACCTGGGGCTGCGCCTGCTCGCCGACCGCGTCGAGAGCCTGGGCGGTCGGTTCGTCGTGGCCACGGGGCCGGGACAGGGCACTTCGATCGAGGTGGAGCTGCCGCTCGAGGTACAGGACCGCTGACCCTGCCGCCTCAGCCGGAGACGGGGACGACGAGGACGGCGGTCGGCTCGTCGAAACGGCTCGTGCGCACGCTGACCAGCATCTGCCATTGCCCGGAGACGGGCAGGTTCATGTCGGCGGCGTAGCGGCCGGGCTGCTCGAGCGAGCGCACCGGGACCGGCATCGGACCGAGTCCGCGCTCAGGGAGGGACAGGGTCACGGTGGGCGGCGCGTCGGTCAGCAGGGGATTGCCGTCGGCCTGACGCAGGGACAATTCGGCCGTGCGAGGCCCCGGCCCTCCGCCGCTGACCTTCAGGTGGACGCTGCCCTCACCGAGCTCCACGCGCTGAGCGGCCGCCGCGGCGACGGCGGCCGGACCAGCGTCGCCGTCGGCAGACCGCGGGCTCTGCCCGACCAGCACGCCCGTCACCGCGAGGGCAAGCACGACGATCACCGCCTCGTCGACGACCGCTGACCGGAGGCGACGCCACTGCTCCAGTGGTGCGGACGGTCGGCGGACCGAGCCGACGAGGTGGAAGCGGTTCCAGGCCGCGAGCAGGCCGACCACGGCGACCAGGGCCAGTTTCGCCAGCAGGGCGCGGCCCCAGCCGGTCCCGGTCAGATCGGCCGGCCGGTCGAGCACCAGCACGGCCATGCCCAGTCCGCTCGCGCCCAGCAGGGCGACCAGGACCCCGGCCAGGGCCGAGAAGCGGGCGACGACGGCGGCGGTCGCGACGGCACCGTCCGGTCGGCGGCGTGCGGCCAGCAGGAACAGGCCCAGCCCGGCGAGCCCGCCCGACCAGACGGCACCCGCACCGACGTGCACGAGGTCCATCAGACCCATCAGCCAGCCGGGCCCGACCGAGCGGGTGTGCCCGGTCGCCAGCAGCGAGGTCAGAGCCACGAGGGACCCCAGCAGCCCCAGGACACGGCCCGTGGAGGGCGGCAGCCGGTCCGCGACCACGACCAAGGTGCCCCCGACGACGACCAGGGCCAGGGCAAGGCCGGGTGCGGACACGGCTCCGTCGCGCCAGGCCCAGCCCTGCGCGAGATCGCTCACCCGGCCCCCGGCCTCTTGGACACCACTCGCGCCGACCAGCAGCGTGGTGGTGACCGCACTCAGGGCGAGCCCCGCCGTGACCAGGCGTCGACCCCCGGGAACCCGGGTGCCGAGGGGCGCCACGATCCGCCGGAAGACCCAGAGTCCGACCCCACCCAGCAGCCCGAGCCAGCTGAGCACCTGCAGACCCGTGTGCAGCCGGTTCACGCCTGTGGTCTGCGCGTCGGGCGCGGGCGCGACCGGCGGCGCGGACGGCTCGCCGACCGCGAAGCCGGTGGCCCCGCCGATGGGATGGCCGTCCGCGGAGACGACCCGCCAGCTGAGCAGGTAGCTGCCCCGCACCAGCTCTGCGGGCAGGGTGGCGGTGACGACCTGGTCCCGGCTGGTCACCTCCACCATGCTCGGCAAGCCGTCCACGGTGTGCCGGCCCGCGCTGTCGTAGAGCGCGAACGCGCTCTCGACGACGGTGACGGGCTCGTTGAACCGGAGCTCGACGGTTCCGGGCGCCGTCGCGAGCACGGAGCCCTCGGCCGGGGTGACCTCGAGGAGGCGTGTGTGCGCGGAGGCCGGTGGAGCCCACAGGGCTGAGGCCAGCAGGAGCAGGAGAAGCAGTCCGAGCCCGCGGCGGAGAAACCGCACCTCAGACCTGACCGGGACGGTTGCTTGAGCTCACGTCGCCGGCTGAGGCGACGGCACCGACGGCAGCGGTCAGGGAGGTGGGGCGGCTTGCGGTCATCGTGTTCTCCCGTGGGAAGGCCCGGCGTTGGGTCATCTGGTGCTGCGGTGCTCGGTGGGGCCTCGCGGCCTGCGGGTTGGTGACGTGCTGAGATCGTCCCCGTACCACGAGAGCCCAGTCTGGTACCTGCCGACCCCCGACGACAGCCTCAGGAGGGGGTGCGAGGCGTCCCCCCCGACGAGGGGGGCGACGCCGACCCCCTCATCCTGGGGGACCCTGAAACCCTCCCTGCTGGTGGAATTTCACCCCCAAGGTGTTCATCCTGAGACGAAGCGGTTCTGGTGACCGCACCCCACCCGAGGAGGCTCCTGAATGACGCGCGTGCTCGTCGTGGACGACCATGACTTCCTCCGCAGCACTCTCGTCGACCTGTTGAACGCCAGCGACGACCTCGAGGCCGTCGGGGAGTGCTCGGACGGCGCGGGCGTGGCTGAGGCCGTCGCGGCGTTGGACCCGCACATCGTGCTGATGGATGTCCGCATGACCACGCGCTCGGGGCTGGAGGCGGCCGCGGACCTCCAGCGTCAGGGCTCGACCGCCCGTGTCATCTTTTTCAGCTCCGACCCGGTGAGCCGGAACCGTGCGGCCGCGGAGGCTCTCGGCGCTGTCGGCTACCTGGCGAAGGGTGCCGACGCCACGCAGGTGCTGGACGCCGTGCGGCACGTGGCCAACGGCGGCACCGCGTGGCCCGAGGACCTGGCCGCCGGCCTCGCGTCCAGCTGAGCGGAGCGACCCCCGTGTTTGGGGGGGCGCCGGTCCCCCACCCGTGAGGGTTCTCGGACAGCGTCGGCTCCGCGAGTCTTGTGGCAGCGGGAAATCCCGGGGGCTCAGAAGCCCTGGGAACCGCTCCAGGGACCAGGGGCCTTGGAGCAGCTGGCCCGCGACAGCACTAAAAGTCCGGGGGGACACGCACCATGAAGATCTCGCGTCGCGACGCACTCAAGCTCGGCGGGCTTGCCGCCGTCGGTACCGCAGGCATGGGCCTGCCGCTCGGCCGCTCGGTCAGCGGCAGCACGCCGAGCCTGCTGGCCAGCCGTAACTTTCCGAAGGTCTACAAAACCGCACTGCCCATCCAGAAGGTCCTGGCGCCGAGTTCGACCGGCGTGGACGACAAGGGCAAGTTCGCGCTCTACAACCTCTACGCCAAGGCGTCGACCGCCAACATCGTGCCGGGGCTCAGCACCCCGGTGCTCGGGTACAACAGCCTGGTACCGGGTCCCAGGATCGACGTGGAGCAGGGCACGCGGATCGGCATGACCATCCACAACCGGCTGGAGCCGAAGCAACACCCCTTCGGGACCCCGCTGGCGCTCTCGACCCACCTGCACGGGTCCGCGTCGCTGCCCCAGTACGACGGGTACGCCGACGACATCACGCTGCCGATGCAGAAGAAGTACTACAGCTGGCCGAACTTCCAGCCGGCCCGGACCCTGTGGTACCACGACCACGCCGTCCACTACACCGCGCAGAACGCCTACTCCGGCCTGGCCGCCCAGTACCACCTGCACGACCCGGCCGAGCGGGCGCTGCTGCCCCAGGGCGAGTTCGACGTGGCGCTCACCGTCTCGGACATGATGTTCAAGGCCAACGGCTCGCTTCTGTACGACGACCGCTCGCACTCGGGCCTGTGGGGGGACGTCATCCTGGTCAACGGCGCGCCGTGGCCGGTGATGAAGGTCAAGAAGCGCATCTACCGCTTCCGGATGCTCAACGCCTCGCTGTCCCGCTCCTTCCGGTTCCGGCTGTCCAACGGTGCGCCGGTGACCATGGTGGCCACCGACGGTGGGCTGATGCCGCGTGCTCAGCAGGTCGGTGAGTGGCGGCACGCCGGCGCCGAGCGTTACGAGTTCCTCGTCGACTTCAGCAAGTACGCCCCCGGCACCCGGATCGAACTGCGCAACCTCAGCAACGACAACAACCGCGACTACGACTTCACCCACAAGGTCATGGCCTTCGACGTCGTCGGAGACGAGTTCAACAGGAACGACCACACCGCGTTCAAGATGCCGGACCTGCTCGACCCCAGCAACGAGGTCATGGCGCTGGACCCTGCGAAGGAGACCAAGCCCCCGAGGAAGCGCACCCTCCGGGTGGAACGCACGAACGGCGAGTGGGTCATCAACGGGGAGACCTGGCACGACGTGGTCGACTCGGGCTACACGAAGGTCGTGGCCAACCCCAACCTCGGCGACGTCGAGATCTGGGACCTCCAGAACAACTCCGGGGGCTGGTTCCACCCGGTGCACATCCACCTCATCGACTTCAAGATCCTGAGCCGTAACGGCAAGCCCCCCTTCGCCTACGAGCGGGGTCCGAAGGACGTCGCCTACGTCGGCGAGGGCGAAACGGTGCGCGTCATGATGAAGTTCGGCCCGCACCGGGGGAAGTACATGGTGCACTGCCACAACCTCCCCCACGAGGACCACGACATGATGCACCAGTTCAGCGTGGGGCTGAACGACACGCCCGACCCGAACGACCCCATCAGCTCCGAGCGCCCCACTCCCGACCAGGACTGAGCGCGCCGGCCATGCAGACCTCCGCCCTGCTGGTCGGGCTCGGCCTCGTGGCCAGCATCGTGGCCGGTCGCCTGACCGTCTGCGACGTGACGCGGGTGAGCTCGGCCAGCATGGCGCCCACCGTGTGCACCGGGGACCTCGTGGTGATCAACCACCTGGCTCCCGGGCGCGGGGTGGGGGTGAACGACATCGTCACCTTCTCGCACCCGACCGAGGGGGACGAGCAGATCAAGCGCGTGGTCGCGCTGGGTGGCCAGCAGGTGGCCATCGAGGACGCCCAGCTGCTGGTCGACGGCCAGCCCGTCGCCGAGCCCTACGTGGACGCGGCCACCATCGACGGGGTCTACTTCGGCCCCGTGCTCGTCCCGGACGGCAGCATCTTCGTCATGGGCGACGCCCGGGAGCTGTCCGTCGACTCCCGCACCTTCGGCGCCCTGCCCCTCGGCGCCGTGGACGGCAAGCTGGCCGGCCGCCTCTGGTCAGCCTGCTGACGGCATCCACCCGCCACGCCCCACCCCCCACCCGCCACCGCCACCTCCGGCCTGATCGGGCCCACCCAGCCAAGACGGCAGGTCGCACCCCCCCACTCAGGGGGTGTGGCATCCCCCTCCAAAGCGTCTGCTGCCGGACGCGTGCGACCGGCAGGCTGGTGCCAGTTGATCTCCACAGCTCCAGCACCACCCACCGATCTCCCGCCTCGTCCGACCAGGAGTCCCGATGTCCTACCTCGCTCAGCGTGCTGTCCTCGACACCCGCACCCGCGTCCGGTTGTGGACCGGCGGGCTGACGGGGCTGCTCACCTCGGCGGCCCTGCTCGCCCTGGCCGCCCTGCTGGGCCTGCGCTGGGTGCAGCAGACGGCCGCTGTACCGCTGACCTGGCAGCTGCCGCCGGCGGAGGCGCTGTTCCTGCTGCCGGCCGTGCCGGTCCTCGGGCTGGTCGGCCTCCGCCTGGCCGTTGGCGGTCGCTTCCGCACGATCGCCGGTCACCACCTGCTGACCTGGGCGAGCCGCTGGGCCTGGGTCTGGGTGGCCGCGACGGCCGCGGGCCTGGTGCACACGGTGCAGGGGCTCTACGGTGTGCCGTTCTACCAGCTGCTCGGGGTCGACAACCTGGTGTCCGTCGCCGCGGCCAGCGACGCCGCCCGCACCGGATTGAGCATGCTCTGGGTCGCCTTGCTGGTCGCCACGTTCGCCACCCGACTGGGCGGCTGGCGTGAGTCATTTGCCCTGCTGGTCCTCACCGGGACGGCCCTGGTGACCGGGCTGCCCGTCGACCCGGCGCTGGCCCACGGCCACGCCGAGATCGGTCACCCGCTCCTCGTGGTCGTGGCGACCGTCCAGGTGCTGGCTCTGGCGACCTGGCTCGGAGTCGTCTCCGCCGTCGCCCACCTCCGCACGCCGCCCTACCTGCTCCGCCACCACCTGACCCGTTACGGGTTCCTGGTGACGGCGGCCGCCCTGCTGGCCGGCGTGGCCGCCGTGCTCGGCGGGATGCTCCTCCCGGCGGCGTCCCCGTCCCTGCTGGTGGTCCTCGCCCAGCTGGCCGGGATCGCCCTGGTCGCCGTGATCGGTCAGCGGCACCGCGCCCGGATTCTGGATGTCGTCAGCGGCGGCCGCACGGTGCTCCTCGTGGCGCTGGTCGCGGGCGAGCTCGTCATCCTGGTCGCCCTGATCGCCCTGGGCGCGCTGCTGCCGACCGCGTTCTGACCCTCGGCCCCGGGGCGGCGGGCCGCTCGGGCCCTGTGTCACGATCGAGCTAGCCGAGGCTGAGCGGCGGGGAGAGGTGGACGACGTGGACGAAGCTGTTGCAGTCCCGGAGGGCTTCGTCCCTGACCGGACCGTCCTGGTGGTCGACGACCACCGTTCCTTCGCGGAGATGCTGTCGGCCGCCCTCGACGGCACGCCCGGGCTGCACTGCGTCGGCGTGGCCGGTTCGGCAGCCGAAGGGGTGGCGATGGCCCGGAAGCTCCAACCCGACGTCGTGGTCATGGACATCCAGATGCCGCGCGAGGACGGCCTGGTGGCCACCAAGCGGGTCCGCGAGGTGGCGCCGGACGCCCTCGTGGCCGTCCTCACCGCCCACGCATCACCGGAGTGGGTCAGCCGTGCTGCCCAGGCCGGCGCCTCGGCCTTCGTCCCCAAGAACGGCTCGCTGCAGGAGATGCTCGACGTCCTCGGTGGTCTGCAGCGAGGTCAGCTCGTGGTGGCCCCGTCAGCCTTCTCCGTGACCGCCGGCCAACCGGCTCCCCGCGAGGTCCCCGACCTGAGCCGACGGGAGATCGACGTGCTGCGTCAGCTCGCCGCCGGCACGGCGGTCAAGGACCTCGCCCCCGTGCTCGGCATCACCGTCAACACCGCGCGCGGCTACGTCAAGACCGTGCGGCAGAAGCTCGGTGCCACCAGCCAGCTCGACGCTGTGCTCAAGGCGCGCGACCTCGGCCTGCTCGACTGACCCCTCATCCAAGGGGTGCTCGACTCCCACCGCTGGGCGTTGCGCCCGAGCTCGCCGCCCGCGATCGTGGTGTGTGCAACCGTTGACGGTGCGACAGGATCTCAGCGTCGGTCCCCAGCACGCACACCGGAGGCGCGGCTGCTGCCGTGCACGGCTTCCTCATCCCCGGAGGGCGGCCGAGCACCCAGCCGCGTGAGGGCCCGTCGTTCCCCGCGACGGGCCCTCTGCACGTCTACCGCCGGGTGGCCGCACGTGAGCCGGACGAGCCGGCACCCCCTCACCCAGGGGGGACGGGAACCCCCCCGAGGCGTCTGCTGCCGGATCCCCGTGTCCGCCAGGCTGGTACCAGTCGATTCCAGGGGGAAGAACCGAGCATGCTCAACCGTGCACCAGGCGCAACCTGTCCGTTCACCGGACGGACGGCCGCCGTGCCCACATCCGCATCCGGGGACGCCTCCGCAGCCGACGGTCAGGTTCGCCGGCGCACCGTCCTCGGAGGCGCCCTCGCCGCGCTGGTGGCCGGGGGCCTCCACGCCGGCCCGGTCGGCGCCGTCCGCGCCGCGGCCGCCCGCCGTCGGGCGCTGAAGGGCACGCACGGCCAGGGGCTCCGCGGTCTCGACGTCGCCGCGAAGCTCGGCCGCGGGCAGGAGGCGCGGTTCGGCCTGATGTTCAAGAAGCTGCCGGCCTACGAGCCGTCGGACTCGTTGCTGAAGGCCCTGGCCAAGCGGATGAACGACGGCAAGGCCCCGCTCTCCGACGTCCGGTTCAGCGACACCGAGTACGACGCGTCGATGCCGGCCGGCTACATCTACTTCGGCCAGTTCGCCGACCACGACATCACCTTGGACAAGACGCCGCTGACGGTGCAGCAGCAGGACCCGCGCGCGACCAAGAACTTCGACTCACCGCGTTTCGACCTGGGCAGCGTGTACGGGGCCGGCCCCGCGGCCAACCCCGAGCTGTACGACCCGGCGCGGCCCGGCTACCTCCTGGTGCACGAGCACGACGGCCTGGTCGACCTGCCGCGCGACGAGGTCGGCAAAGCCTTCCTCGGTGACCCGCGCAACGACGAGAACCTGATCGTGGCCCAGCTGCACACCGTGTTCCTGCGCATGCACAACAAGCTGCGCGACTCCGGGCTCGGCTTCGAGGAGGCCCGGAAGCAGACCCGCTTCCACTTCCAGTGGCTGATCGTCCACGACTTCCTGCCCCGGATCGTCGGCCAGAAGATGGTCGACTCGATCCTCGCGCGGCGTTCGGACGGGACGCTGACCGCTCGGACGACGTACTACAAGCCGCGCAACAGCGCCAAGCCCTACATGCCCATCGAGTTCTCGGGGGCCGCGTACCGCTACGGGCACTCGATGATCCGGGCCGAGTACGAGATGCAGGACCAGCACACCGTGCCGATCTTCGCGCGGGACGGCTACGAGGACCTGCGGGGCAACCGGCCGATCCCGCACGACCTCTGGGCTGACTGGAACTACTTCTTCGACATCCCCGGGGTGGAGAGCCCGGACGACCGCAACATGGCCCGGCTCATCGACACCCAGATCTCCCTGCCGCTCTCGACCCTGCCGTCCACCGTGGTGGCCCCGACCGCCGGCGCCATCGTCGCCCTGTCCGAGCGGAACCTGCTGCGCGGCAAGCGGCTGGGCCTGCCGGCCGGTCAGGACGTCGCCGTGGCCATGGGGGTCAAGCCCCTCACGAATGCCCAGCTGGGCCTGACGGAGGCGGGCTGGAACAAGAAGGCGCCGCTCTGGTACTACATCCTCAAGGAGGCCGAGCTCGGCGGCGGGCAGCGGCTCGGGCCCGTCGGTGGCCGGATCGTGGCCGAGGTGTTCCTCGGGCTGCTGGCCATGGACCCGACCTCCTACTTCACCCTGAGCCCGCGCTTCAACCCGGGCCGCGGCTTCGCCGTCGGCGACCTCATCGTCAAGGCGGGAGCCTTCGACCCCCGCGGGTTCCCCAAGGTCGAGGTGCCCGAGGACCCGGAACTGCCGGAGGAGGAGCTCCCTGAGGATGAGGAGCTGCCCGAAGACCCCGAGGAGGAGCCTGAGCACCCCGAGGAGTTGGTGCTGGTGCCGATCGCCCCCGACGAGGAGGTCAACGTGGAGGCCACGCTGCCCCTTCCGGGTGACGTCTAAGCGGCCGCAGGGCTGCTGTCGGACCCGGGATAGGCGCCCGCACAGGGGACCGGCCGCAGCCGCGCGGGGAACGCGGGCAGGCCGAGTGCGTTGCCACCTATCCCGGGCGCTCGGTCCCCCCGGAACTGGCTCAGGGCCGTGGGTTCCCGAAGGTGCGCCCGCCGCGAGGGAGGGGCCGGTCCGACCCCGTACCTCACCGGCATCGTTGCTGCCTCCCCCAGGCTAGCGGCGCAGGCTCAGCAGGGAGGGCCGCAGGAGTACCAGGTCCACAACTTCTTCGAGCCGCCGACCTCGACCTCGAAGGGCAGGGTGTCAGGCGCGGGAGGTCGGCGGAGCAGCCGTGATCTTGCCGGGGTTGAGGTTGCGCCCCGGGTCGACGCCGGCGAAGAGACTCTGCATCAGGTCCACGCCGGCGGGTGAGACGTCCTGCTCGAGCCAGGGCGCGTGCTCGGTCCCGACCCCGTGGTGGTGGGAGAGCGTGCCGTGGGTGTCGACGAAGGCCTGCTGGATCGCGGACTTGACGATGTCGTAGCGGACCAGCGGCTCGTCGTCGTCGTGCCGGAACGCGAAGGTGAAGTACAGGCAGGCGCCCGAGTGGTAGCTGTGCGACAGATGGCACATGATCCAGCCCTGCACGCCGATCTGCGCGAACGCCTTGCGGGCGGCGGCCGTGACGTTCTCGTACATCGGCACCAGCTGCGACCACGGAGCGGAGGTCTCGGAGACGTCGGCAGCGGCGCCGCGGTCCAGGAGGAAGTCCCTGATGTAGGGCGTGTCGAACTTCTTCTGGTCGTACAGCTCCCCGGGGCCCTTGCCCAGGGTGATGCCCCCGTGTTTGGCGACGATCTTCTTGACGATCGCCTTCTGCCGGGAGACGTGGTCCGGGCCGCCCTCGTAACCCACGAAGGAGAGGCAGACGGCACTGAGGTCCCACCCCCGGCGCTCGAGCACCTTGAACAGGCCCTTGCTGACCAGGCCGGAGACCGAGACGCCCTTGGTCTTCTTGCGCGTGGAGAAAGAGAAGCGCGTCTCGGCGGCGTCGGAGACGCGGGTGACCGAGGGAGAGGCGTCACTGGTCGAGATCTCCTGCATGGCGGCGACGCCGGCCTCGAAGGAGGGGAACAGGTAGCCGAGGATGACCCGCTCCTCGGGGATGCGGTGCACCTGCACGGTGACCTCGGTGATCACGCCGAGCCGGCCCTCGGAACCGAGCACCATCTCCCGGACGCTGGGACCGCTGGAGGTGCTGGGCAGGGCATGGAGCTCCAGGACCCGACCGGGCATGACCATCCGCAGCCCGCGGGTGATGTCGGCGATGTCGCCGTACTTGTCGGACTGCATGCCCGAGGAGCGGGTGGCCACCCAGCCACCCAGGGTGGAGTGGGTGAAGCTGTCGGGGAAGTGCCCCAGCGTCCAACCGCGGGCCTTGAGCTGGCTCTCGAGGTCGGGGCCGAGCGCGCCGGCCTGGATCCGGGCCAAGCCGGACTCCTCGTCGACCTCGAGCACCCGGGTGAGTCGGCCGAGGTCGAGGCTGAGGACGGGCCGGGTCTCCTCCTCCGGGGGCTGCAGGCTGCCGACGATGTTGCTGCCGCCGCCGAAGGGGATCAGCACCGCGTCGGCGGCGATCGCTGCGTCGACGACCTGCTGCACCTCGGCCTCGTCGGCCGGGTAGAGGATGACGTCGGGGACCCGGGGCAGGTCGTTGCCGCGCAGCCGCATGAGGTCGCGGATGCTCTTGCCGTAGGTGTGGACCACCCGGTCCTCGTCCTCGGTCACGGCGTTCTCCGCACCGACGATGCCGCGAAGCTGCTCGAGCAGCCCCTCGCCGATCAGCGGGACGGGGATGTCGAGGTCGGAGAGCTGGGTCTGGCGGCCGGGCGGGGTGTTCAGGTCGACGTCGAGGACCTCCTGCACGAACGGCTGCAGGCCGGGCTTGTCCTCGTGGTGGAAGTTGACGCCCTCGACGCCCCAGCCGTACCACTTCATGTGCTGAACGGCGGGCATGGCCGCACTCCTTCTCCTTGTCCGGGAGTGTCCCGGTGCTGCCCCTGGCGTGCCGTGGATGCTCGACACGGGCTCAGGCGTGGTCCTCGCGATAGCTGGTGGTGTAGTCGTACAGGCTGCGCACTTCCTTGGCGATCCGCTCGGAGAACTGGGCGACCTTCTCGCCCTCCTCCGGTCGCAGCGGCTCCCCGAAGGTGACGTACACCGGCGGGCGGCCACGGTCGGGCCAGCTCCGGCCGTGTGGCATGGCCTCGGAGGCGCCCACGATGGCCACCGGCAGACAGGGTACGTCGCGGCTGACGCAGAGCGCGGCCGCTCCGGGCTTGAACGAGCCCATCTCACCCGTCCGCGAGCGGGTGCCCTCGGGGAACAGCAGGAGGGGGACGCCGTCGTCGAGCAGGCTGGTGGCCAGGCCCTTGCGCCCCCGGAGCCCGGTCCGGTCGACCGGGAAGGCGTTGAAGAACAGGGAGGTGAGGCCCTTGCGCCACCAGACGTCGAAGAAGTAGTCCGCGGCGGCGCCGGCGGCGACGTAGCGCGAGAGCTTGCGCGGCAGCGCCGAGATGATCAGCGGGGCGTCGAGGTGGGAGCTGTGGTTCGATACCACGACATACGGGCCGGACACGCCCGCGAGGTTCTCCTCGCCGAGGACCGTCACCCTGGTCATCCGCCAGATGGCCGGTTTGAGGATCAGCCGCTGGGCGACGAACCGCGCCCCAGCGTGCACGGGCGAGGTGTAACGGCTGCGGCTGGACACGTCGACACAGTATCGGAACCGTCCGACAGTCTTCATCCCGTCGACACCGCGACGACGCGCGTCCGCGAGGGACGACCGAGGCAGGGTCAGTGCCGCCCCGCCGACAGCAGGCGCGAGGCACGGCGCACCAGCGGCCGCGGAGCGAGCCGGGCCAGCAGGATCAGCACCTGGTAGCGCCGCGACGGGATCGAGATCACCTTCCCGGCGGCCACGTCCCGCAGGCAGTCGGCCACCAACCGGTCGGCGTCCAGCCACATCCAGGACGGGATCGACCCGGTGCCGATGTCGGCGCGCTCGTGGAACTCGGTGCGCACCCAGCCGGGGCACAGCACGGTGGCGGTGACGCCGGTCCCGTGGAGCTCGTTCGCCAGGCCCTCGGTGTAGACGCCGACGAACGCCTTGAGGGCGGAATAGCCGCCCATGGTGACGTAGCCGGCGGTGCTGCCGACGTTGACGATGGCGCCGCCGCCACGGGTGGCCATCGCTCGCCCGGCGGCTGCGGAGAGCACGAGCACCGCGTGCACCATGACGTCGAAGCCGTGCTCCAGGGCCGACAGGTCCTCGTCGGTGAGGCGCTGGCGGATGCCGAAGCCCGCGTTGTTGACCAGCAGCGTCCACCGGCCGGTCCACCTCGCCCAGCCGCGCCGCAACCCGCTCGAGACCCTCCCGGTCGGCCAGGTCCGCGGCCAGGACCTCGACCTCGACGCCGAAGCGTCCGGCCAGCTCGGTCGCCGTCTGGTCCAGCCGTGCGGCGTCGCGGGCGACGAGCACCAGGTCGTCGCCCCGCGCCGCCAGCGCCCGTGCGAACGCCGCCCCGATCCCCGAGGTGCCGCCCGTGACCAGTGCTGTCGCCATGCGGGCAGCCTAGGGGCCACTCGCTCTCGGGCGACGGTCTTGGGCCGCTTCCGGTCACTGCGGGGACCCGCCGGCGCCGGGCAACCATCCGCCCGCGCATGGCCTCCTGCTGTGCCAGGTCCTGTGTGCGCGGGCTCCCGCCAGGCCCATCCACGCCCGGCGCCGGCGGGTCCCCTCCGTGCCCTCGTGCCGTTGGTCGCCCGTGCCCTCGTGCCGCTGCTCAGGCCGTGCCCTGTGCCGGCGCGAGGGCTGGCGTCAGGTCTCGAGCAGGGTGATCGTCTGCCGGGCGATCTCGAGCTCTTCGTTGGTGGGCACGACGGCGACGGCGACCGGGGAGCCGTCGGGGGAGATGATGCGGGCCTCGCGGCTGGGGGCCTCGTTGCGGGCGGGGTCGACGGCGAGGCCCAGGCCTTGCAGGCCCTCGACCACTGCGGCGCGCAGGGCCGGGTTGTTCTCCCCGACGCCGGCGGTGAAGGTCAGCACGTCGAGCCGGCCGAGCTGGACCAGGTAGGCGCCCAGGTAGTGCCGCAGCCGGTGCACGTAGACGTCGAAGGCGAGGGCGGCGTGCTCGTCGCCCTCGCTGCGTCGCTGCTGGAGCTGGCGGAAGTCGTTGACCCCGCTGAGGCCCTTGAGGCCGGACTGCTGGTTGAGCAGGGCGTCGACCTCACCGATCGTGAGCCCGGCCTCGCGGTGCAGGTAGGAGTGGAGGCCCGGGTCGACGTCACCGGAGCGGGTGCCCATGACCAGGCCCTGCAGGGGGGTCAGTCCCATCGAGGTGTCGATGGCCCGTCCGCCGCGCACGGCGGAGGCCGAGCAGCCGTTGCCGAGGTGGAGGACGACCTGGTTCAGTTCCGCCGGCGACCGGCCGACCAGCTCCGGCACCGCTCGGGAGACGTAGCGGTGCGAGGTGCCGTGCATCCCGTAGCGGCGGATGCGGTGCCGCTCGGCCAGGTCGCGCGGCAGGGCGTAGGTGGCGGCGGCCCTCGGCAGGGTCGCGAAGAAGGCCGTGTCGAACACGGCCACGTGGGGGACCTGCAGCTGGGCACGGGCGGCCCTGATCCCGGCGACAGCCCCGGGGTTGTGGAGCGGAGCGAGCGGGCTGAGGGCCTCGATCCGGGCGATCACGCGGTCGTCGATCACGACGGGGTCGGAGAAGTCCGGTCCTCCGTGCACCACCCGGTGGCCGACGGCACGGACCCCGGCGGTGGCGAGGTCGATCCCGGCCCGGCCCAGCTCGATCGAGACCTGCGCGACCGCGGCGTGGTGGTCGACGACGTCGCTGCCGTCCTCACCGATCCGCTCCACAGTGCCCCGCGCGTGCACCCGGCCGCTGGTGGGCTCCACCAGCTGGAACTTCAGCGAGGAGGACCCGGCGTTCAGCACCAGGACCAGCGTGCCGTCGCCCTCCGTGCGGCTCATGCCGGGTCCGCGAGGGCCTGTGCCTGGACCGCGGTGATGGCCACGGTGTTCACGATGTCCTCCACCAGCGCCCCTCGGGACAGGTCGTTGACGGGCTTGCGCAGGCCCTGCAGCACGGGCCCGATCGCGACGGCGTGCGCGCTGCGCTGCACCGCCTTGTAGGTGTTGTTGCCCGTGTTGAGGTCGGGGAAGATGAACACGGTGGCGCGGCCGGCCACCGACGAGTTCGGCAGCTTCGTGCGCGCCACGCCGGGGTCGATGGCCGCGTCGTACTGGATCGGCCCCTCCAGCGGCAGCTCCGGCGCGCGCCCGGCCACCAGCGCGGTCGCGGCACGCACCTTCTCCACCTCGGCACCGGAGCCAGAGCTGCCGGTGGAGTAGGAGAGCATCGCCACCCTCGGGTCGATGCCGAACTGCCGGGCGGTGTCGGCGGAGGAGAGGGCGATGTCGGCGAGCTGCTCGGTGGTCGGCTCCGGGATCACGGCGCAGTCGCCGTAGACCAGCACCCGGTCGGCCAGGCACATCAGGAAGACGCTGGAGACGGTGTCGACGCCAGGCCGGGTCTTCACGAACTCCAGCGCAGGCCGGATGGTGTGCGCGGTGGTGTTGACCGCTCCGGAGACCATCCCGTCGGCCAGCCCGAGGTGCACCATCATCGTGGCGAAGTAGGAGATGTCGGTGACCCGCTCGCGGGCCTTGTCCAGCGTCATGCCCTTGTGGGCGCGGGCTGCGGTGTAGGCCTCGGCGAAGCGCTCCACGAGCTCGGGGTCGGTGGGGGAGACGACGGCGGCCGCGTCCAGGTCGAGGCCCAGCGCCGACCCCCGCGCCCGCACCTTGGTCTCCTCGCCCAGCAGCGTGAGGTCGGCGACACCGCGCCGCAGCAGGATCGCCGCCGCCTCGAGGATGCGGTCATCGGTCGCCTCCGGCAGGACGATGTGCCGGCGGTCGGCCCGGGCGCGCTCCACCAGCTGGTACTCGAACATCAGGGGGGTGCGCACCTCGCTGGCCGGCACGTCGACCGCTGCCAGGAGCGCGGCCTGGTCGACCTGCTCGGCGAAGAGCCGCCGCGCGGTCTCGACCTTGCTGGTGGAGCCCTTCGTCATGGGTCCGCGGACCCTCATCAGGCGCTCGGCGGTGGTGAACGTGCCGAGTCCGGTCAGAGCGATGGGCAGGTCCTGCTGGACGCCCTCGGACAGGCGCCGGATGGTGTCGGGCAGCGGGTAGCCGCCGGTGAGCAGGATGCCCGCCAGCGTCGGGAAGGTGCCGGACTGGTGAGCCAGCATCAGGCCCGGGATGAGGTCGGTCCGGTCGCTGGGGGCGATCACCGTCACGTCCGGACCCAGCCGGGCCAGCACGTTGGGCAGGCTCATCGCGGCGACGACCAGACCGAGGGACTCCCGGTCCATCCAGTCGGCGTTGCCCAGGGTGAGGGCGCCGTCAGCCGCCTCGACCAGGGCCCGGAAGGTCGGCGCCGAGAGCAGCGCGCTCTCGGGGATGGCCGCGACCACCAGCGGTGCGAGGTCGGCCAGTGCGGCCATGGCCGCCTCGACGTCGGCCGGCTCGACCCGGTTCGCGACCACCGCGACCGTCTGAGCGTGGTTCGCGCGGAGCTCGGCGATGGCCCCGTCAGCCGCCGCCCGGATCTGGTCCGGCGTCCGCTCCCGGCCGTGCACCACCAGGACGACGGGCGACCCCAGGTTCGCGGCGATCTTCGCGTTGAGGCTCAGCTCGGTCCCGGTGGAGACATCGGTGTAGTCCGAGCCCAGCACCAGGACCACCTCGAAGCGCTCGGCCAGGTGGCCGAACCGTTCGACGATGACGTGCAGCGCCTCGTCCGGGTCGGTGCGTGCGGCGTCGTAGGTGACCCCGAGCGCGTCGGCGTAGTCCTGGTCCACCCCGGGTTGGCTGACGAGCAGGTCGACGATGACGTCGACGTCGTCGTCGCCGGTGTGCCGGGCGGTGGTCAGCGGTCGGAAGACCCCGACCGAGCCCACCTCGCGGACCAGGGCGTCGAGCAGTCCCAGGGCGACGGCGGACTTCCCCGTCAGCCCCTCCGGGGAGGCCACGTACACGCTCCGGCTCATGCGGGCAGGGTAGCGGCCGGGCTCGGGCGCCGGCAGGAACCGGTGCCCGAGCGGTGCCCGCTCGGGTAACCCGACGCGGCGCCGGTAAGCCGCCTAAGGTGGGGCGGTGGCGACCGTACCCCCGCACATCCCCGGGCTCAGGGACTGGCGCCCGCTGGCCCGCGGTGGCTTCGCCGTGGTCTGGGAGGCCCGGCAGGCGACGCTGGACCGCCTCGTCGCGGTGAAGGTCGACCAGCGGCGACTGGACGTGGAGTCCGAGCGGCTGCGCTTCCTGCGCGAGGCCGGGGCGGCCGGCCAGATGTCGGCGCACCCGGGGATCGTCACCGTCCACGACGCGGGGATCCTGGCCGACGACCGGCCCTACCTGGTCATGGAGCTCTGCCCGGGTGGCTCTCTCACCCGCTACCTCGACGAGGGGTCGCGGCCATCACCCCAGCGGGTCCGCGAGATCGGGGTGCAGATCGCCGACGCCCTGGCGGCCACCCACGCCCGCGGGGTGCTGCACCGCGACGTGAAGCCCGCGAACATCCTCATCGACGCCTACGACCGGGTGGGCCTGGCCGACTTCGGGCTGGCGGCGCCGCCGGAGCCGGACGGGCCGCGCACATCGACGTTCGAGGGCGTCACGCCCGCCTACACCGCGCCGGAGGTCCTCCAGGGGGCGCCGCCGACCCCCGCCGGCGACGTCTACTCTCTCGCCGCCACCCTCTACGCCCTGCTGGCCGGCGGTCCGCCCCGGTGGCCGGGCGGCCCGAAGCCTACGCTGGCCGAGGTGGTGGCGCAGCACCGCGAGCCCCTCGAGCCGCTGCCCGACGTCGATCGCGGGCTGATGGCGGTGCTGTCGGCGGCCCTCGACCTCGACCTCGCCGCCCGGCCCAGCGCCGCCGCCCTGCGGGACCGGCTCGCCGCCCTCCCGCTGACCCCGAACCGGTCCGAGGACGCGGAGCCCAGCGCGGTCGTCGCGCAGGCCGACACCGGCCCCGACCGCCCCTCGGAGGCGGAGGCGCGTCCAAAGATCCGCGCGCTCGTGCTGCCGCTCGTCGGTGCCGTGCTGGTGGCGGTGCTGGTGACCGGGTTGCTGCTCCTCGACCGCGGACCGGGTGCTGCCGCCCCGGCACTGCCGCCAGCGAGCACCTCGGCTGATGCCCCGAGCGCCGCGACGCCTTCCGGACCCACGGCGGAGGACCCCCCGTCCCCGTCCCCGACCACGCCCGCCCCTCCAGAGGCGGCGGCTGCACCGGAGGGGTACGAGGACTGTTCGGCCGAGCTGGGAGGCACCAGCTACTGCCCCACCACCCCTGAATGCTGGGCGGGGATCATCTCGGTCTTCGACACGCCTGCGCTCGGCACCCTGCAGTCCTGCGACGAGACCCACGTCTACCAGACCTTCGCGGCAGGACCGTTGAGGGACGAGGTGCGCCGGCAGTCCCAGCTGGAGGACCGGGCGGCGGTGCAGCGCCTCTGCGACGCCGACGTGCTGGCCGGGCTGCTCACCCCGGCCGACCGCGGCACCGACTGGGAGATCCTGGTGCTCCCGCCGCAGGAGACCGACGGCCGCGACCGGTTCTACCGCTGTCTGTTCGGCCGCGGTGACCGCGACCGCCGGGTCGAGATCGGCTGACCGCGGGAGCTCACCGCTCAGACGCGGTCCCGCAGCCAGCTGATGTCGCGGGCCTGCCCCTCCGGGCCTCCCGGGGTCTCGACCACCACGGGCGCGCCGGCGGTCCGGACCACCTCGGCCAAGGCCTCGGGGTCGAGCTGGCCCTCGCCGAGGTTCGCGTGCCGGTCCGCGCCGGAGTCGAAGCCGTCGCGGGAGTCGTTGGCGTGCACGAGGTCGATACGCCCGGTGATCGCCCGGACCCGGTCGACGAGGCCGACCAGCTCCTCACCCCCGGCGTGCGCGTGGCAGGTGTCCAGGCAGAAGCCGACTGAGCCCCCACCCGGCGCGTCGCCGACGGCGTCCCAGAGGCGGGCCACGCGTTCTAGCCGGCGGGCCATCGCGTTGTCCCCGCCCGCGGTGTTCTCGATGAGCAGGGGCACGGCGAGCTCCAGCCGCTCGATGCACTTGCGCCAGTTGTCGAAGCCGGTCTCAGGCTCGTCGCTCTTGAGCACGTGGCCGCCGTGCACCACGACGCCGGCGGCACCCACCTCGGCCGCGGCGTGCAGGTACTGCTGCAGGAACTTGCGGCTGGGGATGCGGATGCGGTTGTTGCTGGTGGCCACGTTGAGCACGTAGGGCGCGTGGACGTAGAGCGCGATGCCGGCCTCTTCGGCGGCCGAACGCAGGCCGGCCGCCCCTCCGGGGTGGGCGAACTCGGGGCCCTTCCAGCCCTGAGGGTCGCCCAGGAAGAACTGGGCCAGCGTCGCTGAGCGGGCCCGGGCCTCAGCGACCGGGTCCGTCTGCTCGCCGTGGCCACCGATCGCCAGCGTCGTCGTCATGGGGCGACCCTAGCGACGCCCTCCGACACCGGAGACGGGTCAGCTCACGGGGCCCACCGCTGGCTGAACGTCCCCGCGTTGAGGTTGTCGACCAGGCCGAGGACGAACGGGACGAGCCCGACGTTGATCCCGGCGAGCGCGATGTTGTTGTTCCAGCCGGCAGCGGCCGACGTGCGGTAGGCGATGAAGCTGACGACCGCACCGACGAGGATGCATAAGACCGACAGGAAGGCGCAACGAGGTCGGTGAGGTTCTCACCGCAGCAGGCCGACCGGCCGCGGTGCCACGCGGTTGGCCACGGTCCCCGCACCGGCGTAGAGTGGCTCGCTGTGCTGCCGCCACCGGTGGCTGCACGGACCGGTTCCACCCGTGTGGAGCCGGTCGGCATTCGCCCTCCTGCTGCGGGAACCGCCTGCAGCCGCTGAGACCAGAGGAGGTGGAGTTCGCGCATGCGCCCTTACGAGGTCATGGTCATTCTCGACCCTGAGACCGATGAGCGTACCGTCCAACCCACGCTCGAGCAGTTCTTGACCGTCATCACCAAGGGTGGCGGGACCGTGGAGAGCCTGGACATCTGGGGTCGTCGCCGGCTGGCGTACGAGATCCAGAAGAAGTCCGAAGGGATCTACGCCGTCATCACGATGCAGGCCAACCCGGTCGACGTGAAGGAGCTGGACCGCCAGTTCTCGATCAACGAGTCGATCATGCGCACCAAGGTCATCCGCACCGACGCCCACTGAGCGGGCGCGGGTCGTCCACAGCGCCCTCCTCGCCGCGTCCACAGCTCCCGTCCGGCTCTCGACCGTGTCAGACGTCGCTGGCAGGGTGGTAGCTGTGACCGAACGGGACCGCTGAGGACTCCCGCTCCGCTCGCTCGTACGCCGTCGCATCTGAACTCAGGAGACCCCATGGCAGGCGAAACACCCATCACCCTGGTCGGCAACCTCACCGCCGACCCGGAGCTGCGCTTCACCCCCTCGGGTGCCGCGGTCGCGAACTTCACCGTCGCGTCGACCCCGCGCACCTTCGACCGTCAGTCCAACGAGTGGCGTGACGGCGATGCGATGTTCCTCAACTGCGCCGTCTGGCGCCAGGCCGCGGAGAACGTCGCCGAGTCGCTCCAGAAGGGCATGCGGGTCATCGTCCAGGGCCGTCTGAAGTCACGGAGCTACGAGACCCGCGAGGGCGAGAAGCGCACCGTGTTCGAGGTCGACGTCGACGAGATCGGCCCCGCGCTGCGCTACGCGACCGCCAAGGTCACCCGGACCACCAGCGGTGGTGGCGGTGGCCAGGGCGGTGGTGGTTACGGCGGCGGCGGTGGTGGCCGACCCTCCGGCGGCGGCGGCGGTTACGGCGGCGGCAACGCCGGCAGCGGTGGTGGCGGGGGCGAGGACCCCTGGGCGACCGGTGCCAGCAGCGGCGGCGGCGGGAACCGCGCACAAGGCTCCGACCCCTGGGCGACGCCCCAGAGCGACGAGCCCCCGTTCTGACCGGTCTGGCTCCTCGCTGACCCGATCAGGCACCCATCTCACATCCGGCACATTCCGGCCATCGAGCGAAGACTCGCGCCGGGCTCGAAAGGAGAGCACCACAATGGCCAGCACCCCACCCGCCAAGCGCGCACCGAAGAAGAAGTCCAACCCGCTGCGCGCGGGCCAGCACATCGACTACAAGGACACCGCCACGTTGCGGAAGTTCATCTCCGAGCGGGGAAAGATCCGCGCTCGCCGGGTGACCGGGCTCTCCGTGCAGGAGCAGCGCAAGGTCGCCATCGCCATCAAGAACGCCCGCGAGGTTGCGCTGCTGCCGTACGCCTCGACGGCTCGCTGAGGAGGGACGCCCAGATGAAGCTCATCCTGACGGCTGCCGTGGACAACCTCGGTGGCGCTGGCGACGTGGTCGAGGTCAAGGACGGCTACGGCCGGAACTTCCTCATCCCGCGTGGCTTCGCCATCCGTTGGACCCGTGGCGGCGAGAAGCAGATCGAGGGCATCAAGCGGAGCCGTGCGGCCCGTGAGATCCGAGGAATCGACCACGCCCAGGAGGTGCGGACGCAGCTCGAGGGCATCAGCGTCGAGCTCCCGGTGCGGGCCGGTGAGACGGGCAAGCTCTTCGGTGCGGTCACCGCCGCAGACATCGCCGGCGCGATCAAGAAGGCCGGGAACGTGTCCGTCGACAAGCGCTCGGTCGAGATCAACAAGCCGATCAAGTCACTCGGCACCCACACCATCGGTGTGAAGCTGCACGACGCGGTCACCGCGCACGTCCAGCTCGCGGTGGTCGCCGCGTCCTGAGGGATCGACGACCTGCTGCACCATGACGCCCCGAGGCCGCTGGCCTCGGGGCGTCGTGCTGTCCGCAGGCCCGAACCAGGAGTGAAGGCGGGCACCGGCGCCGTGGTCTCGCCGAGCGCTGCAGCCCGGCTGGGTTCCCCGGGGTCACGTAGGGTCGGCCCGTGATCCTGCCCACGGAGGAGGCGCGGCTGCGCCGTCGGCGCGGTTACCAGCGTCGCGGGGTGGTAGCCGGTGTCGCCGCGACCGCCATGGTGCTGAGCGCGTTCCTGCCCCACATCGGGATCCAGGCGTTTGACGCCTATGGCCGCGGGTTGATCGGCGCCAGCCGGTTCTTCGTCGCCGCCCAGCCCGACGCTGAGGGCTTCGGTGCCGTCAGCCGCGGTCGGCTCGCGTTCGGCCTCGACATCACCTACCTGGGGCTGGCGGCCCAGCAGATCGGCCTGCTTGCCGGACTGGGGTCGTTCTGGTCGCTCGCCGCCGAGACCCTGGGACGCTGGATCCGGCGCCTCGCCCTGCTGTCGGGCTGGTTGCTCGCTCTCAGTGCCGTCCTGGTGGTCACCGGCTACCAGCAGCTCGAGGCTGCCGGGGTGCCGTCACGGCTGGGGGTCGCCTGGGTGGCGACGCTGGTCGCGGGACTGGTCATGGTCCTGGGCGGGTTGGAAGCGCGCAAGCGCTTGGACAGCACCTGGTACTGGACCAGACCCGACCTCAACGGCTGACGACGGTCAGACGCCGGCCGGGAGGCGGTGCTGGTGGCTCACCACCGCCAGGACAGTTGTCCACAGGAGTTATCCCCATTGTGGATGAATCACACCGGTGTAACTCTCGTTCAGAAACGCTCTGGCCAGGGGACGCTCAGCGCCACAGCGTGGCGATCCCGAAGGCGGCAGCCATGCCGCCCATGCCGATGAGGATGTTCCAGTTGCCCAGATCGCTCATGTAGGGGATCGAGGGACCGGCGACGTAGTAGACGATGAGCCAGATGACGCCCAGCAGACCGACGGTGATAAAGGTCGGCGGCACCCACCGACGGCTGGACGGTGCCTTGACCTTGGCCGGCTTCGCCGACTGGCGGCTCCGGCGCTTCTCGTCGGTGGACTTGCGGGTTCTCGACTCTGGCACGCTCACTCCTCGGTGTCGCTGGGTAGCGTAGTCGGCGAACCGGACCGGAGCCATTCTCCGTGGCCGGCGGAAGCCATCAGGGGGAGCAGGGTGCCGGAGGTACGAGCGGCATGGCCCGGACCGGGTCGGCGGTTGCGCTCCGCGCTGCGCCGAGCCCGGACCGCCCAGGTGCGGCGGAACGCCAGCCGCGGTCTGGCGGGCCGGGTCCTGACCGGGGCCGTCTGCCTGCTCGCCGGGCTGATGGTGGTGCTGAGTGCGGTGAACGCCCGCGGCACCGACCTGCGGCCGGGCCGCAACACCGACCTGGTCAGCCTGGTGCAGTCCCAGTCGCGGCGCAACGCCGACCTGGCTCGCCGGGTCAGCGACGTGCGGTCCCAGGTGGATGCCCTCTCCCGCGCCGAAGGCACTGACCCCGCGCTGCAGGCCAGGCTCGAGCGCGTCTCCGCCGCTGCCGCCTTTTCGGCCGTGACCGGTCCCGCGGTCTCGGTCACCCTCGACGACGCACCCGAGACCGTCTCGGGGGACGGGATCGACGGCGACCTGCTCGTCGTGCACCAGCAGGACATCCAAGCCGTCGTGAACGCCCTGTGGAGCGGCGGTGCCGAGGCCATGACGATCCAGGGCCAGCGCGTGATCTCCACCACCGGGGTCAAGTGCGTCGGCAACACCGTCGTCCTGCACGGCATCCCCTACGCCCCGCCCTACGTGGTGACCGCCCTCGGTGACCCCCAGCGCCTGCGCGCCGCGTTGGCGGGGTCGCCCGCCCTCCAGATCTACCAGCAGTACGTCGCGGCCTACGGCCTCGTCTACAGCGAGCGGTCCGTGCGGCGCGCGGACTTCCCGGCCCACCAGGGCTCCCTGGACCTGCAGCATGCGACGCCGCCCGGACGGACCGGCTCCTCACCGACGGCGGGCGAGGGCCCCGGTACCCCGCGCTGAGCTGGTCACGGTGGGGGTTCGAGGCGTCCGGGAGGACAATGGGGACGTGAGTGCCGCGAGGATCCTGGTGATCGACAACTACGACTCCTTCGTCTACAACCTGGTCCAGTACCTGGCCCAGATCGGGGCCGAGGTCGAGGTCTGGCGCAACGACGACCCGCGCTTCGACGACCCCGGATTCGCCAGCCAGTTCGACGGCATCCTGCTCTCACCCGGACCGGGGACACCCGAGGGCGCCGGCGTCTGCGTCGACGTCGTCCGTTCGCAGGCGGGCGTGGTGCCCATCTTCGGCGTCTGCCTCGGCCTGCAGTCGATCGGGGTGGCCTACGGCGGAGTCGTCGACCGGGCGCCCGAGCTGCTGCACGGCAAGACCTCGCTCATCGAGCACCAGGGGGTCGGCGTGCTCGCCGGGCTGCCGCAGCCCTTCACCGCCACGCGCTACCACTCGCTGGCCATCGAGCCGGCCTCCGTCCCGCCGGTGCTCGAGGTGACCGCGCTGACCGCGAGCGGCGTGGTGATGGCGGTGCGCCACCGCGACCTCGCGGTGGAGGCGGTGCAGTTCCACCCCGAGTCGGTCCTGACCGAGGGCGGCTACCAGATGCTGGCCAACTGGCTGGCGGTGTGCGGCGACACCGAGGCGCCGGCCCGCGCCGCGGGGCTGGCACCGCTGATGTCGGCGCACCCCTGACCCGTCCCGGGCGAGCCTCGGCGGACCGGCGGGCGCAGCGGTCAGCGCACGCCGTGCGGGCGGAACTGCACGCTGACCCGCGGCCCGACGGCCTGGCTGGTCTTGGGCACGGCGTGCTCGAAGGTCCGTTGGCAGGAGCCTCCCATCACCAGGAGGTCGCCGTGCCCGAGCTGCTGGCGTCGGGTGGCGCCGCCACCGCGAGGCCGCAGCAGCAGGTGCCGGGGTGACCCCAGCGACACGATGGCGACCATGGTGTCCTCCCGCCGGCCGCGGCCGATGGTGTCCCCGTGCCAGGCCACCGAGTCGCGTCCGTCGCGGTACAGGCAGAGCCCGGCCGTGGTGAAGGGCTCACCCAGCTCGGGCCCGTAGTGCTCGTTCAGGACGTCCCGGGCACCGGTCAGGGCAGGATGGGGAAGCTGGTCGTGCTCGCCGTAGAAGCAGAGCAGCCGGGGCACGTCGACCACCTGGTCGTACATCTGCCGGCGCTCGGCCACCCAGGGCACGTCGGCGAGCAGTGTGTCCAGGAGCGTGTCGGCCCCGCTCAGCCAGCCCGGGAGCAGGTCGACCCACGCCCCCTGTCCCAGGACCTGCCGGGTGACGAGCCCGCTGAGCGGTGCCGGCTCGCCGCCGGGCGCCGGGAGCTCGAAGAGCGACGTCTGGACCCCGCTGGTCATGGCGTCAGGCTAGCACCAATCGTACGGGCGTTCGATTAGGACGGGGTGCTGCTGGGCGTGGGGGTGGCCCGGGGTGTCGGTGTCGCCTCCGGCGTCGGGTCGGGCGTCGCCGAGGCCTCCGGGGTCGGCTCCGGCTCGGGTTCGGGCTCCGGCTCCGGCTCGGGTTCGGGTTCCGGCGGCGGGGCGACGGCCACCGTGATGGTGATCTCCCGGCTGCGCCTCTCCCGCTTGCCGGCGTCCGGGTTCTGCCTGAAGACCACGCCGGCGGTCTCCTCGTCGGTCTCCCGGTTGACCCGCCTGACGTCGGTGAACCCGGCGGCCCGGGCGTCGGCCGTCGCCTGTTCGGGCGTCTTGCCGGTCAGCACCGGCACCACCGACCGCCCGGTGGCGTAGCTGAGCTGGATCTCCTCGTCCAGGGCGGCCGTCTCGCCCTCGCCGGGGGAGACGGCGAGCACCTCGTCCGCCTTGGCATCGGCGTCCTCGCTGGTGGCCGCCTCGGTGCTGACGTTGGTGAAGCCGGCGTCGGCCAACGCCTTCTCCGCGTCATCGAGGTCGGCACCGACGAGGTCGTCGGGGATCGTGGCGGTCTCGGGGCCGACGTTCAGCGTCAGGGTGACGCTGCTGCCGACCGGCACCTCCGTCCCGCCGACCGGGTCCTGGGCCGTGATGGTCCCGGCCGTCTCGTCGTCGCCGTTCGTGCGCCGGACCTCAGCCTCCAGACCCCGGTCGGCGAGCTGGCTGCGGGCCTGGGCCTCGGTGTAGGTCAGCACGGCCGGCACCTCGACCGTGGTCACCGCGGTCGGCTCCGTCGGACCGAAGGCGCGCCACAGCCCGAAGGCCCCGAGGCCCACGAGCAGCAGCACCAGGGCGACGACGGCGGCCACCACCCCGGCGCGACGGCGTGGCGTCTCGTCGTCGTCCTCCTCGAGCGGCACGGGGACCACCGGCCCCACGACGGCCGTCGGGGTGAGGTCCGCAGCGGCGACGGCGGCGCCGGTCACCACGGCCGTCGCCTGCTGCCCGGCGAGCACGCGGGCGATGTCGGCTTTCATCTCCCGCGCCGACTGGTACCGGTCGGCCGGGTCCTTAGCCAGGGCCTTGAGGGTGATGGCGTCGATGTCGGGGGTGATCACCGGGTCGAGCTGGCTGGGCGGCACGGGCGCCTCGCGGACGTGCTGGTAGGCCACGCTCACGGGGGAGTCCCCGACGAACGGCGGCCGGCCGACGAGGAGCTCGTAGAGCAGGCAGCCGGCGGAGTAGAGGTCGCTGCGGGCGTCGACGGTCTCCCCCCGGGCCTGCTCGGGAGACAGGTACTGCGCCGTGCCGATGACGGCCGCGGTCTGGGTCATGGTCGCCGAGCTGTCGGCCACGGCCCTTGCGATCCCGAAGTCCATCACCTTCACCCCACCGGTGGGGGTGAGCATGACGTTGGCGGGCTTGATGTCGCGGTGGATGATGCCGGCCTGGTGGCTGTAGCTCAGGGCGTCGAGGACGCCCTGGGTCAGCTCGAGCGCCCGCTCCGGGAGGATCTTGCGGCCGTCCCGCAGCACGTCACGGAGGGTGGACCCCTCCACCAGCTCCATGACGATGTAGGGGATGGAGATCCCGGAGTGCGGGTCGGGCTCCTCCCCGGTGTCGTAGACGGCCACGATCGTCGGGTGGTTGAGCCCGGCCGCCGACTGCGCCTCCCGGCGGAAGCGGGCCTGGAACGTGGGGTCGGTGGCCAGGTCGGCGCGGAGCTGCTTCACGGCCACGGGCCGCCCGAGACGCCGGTCGATGGCCCCGCGGACCTCCGCCATCCCCCCGCGGCCGAGGACGTCACCCAGCTCGTAACGGCCTCCGACGGTGATCGGCTCGCCAGTCATCTCGTGGTTCCTCTCACTGCAGCCGCCCTGACGTGCGCCCCCGTCCCCGGGGCCATTGTGGGCCACGAGGGGTGGGTTGAGGCGTCACAGCGCGGCCTCCATCACGGCGCGGGCGACCGGAGCCGCTACCCGGCCCCCGGCGATGTCCTCGCGGGGGATGTCGGCGTCCTCCACGACGACGGCGACGGCGACGGCCGGGTCGTCCGCGGGGGCGAAGGAGGTGAACCAGGCGAACGGCTTGCGCGTGGGGTCGGACTGCGCCGTGCCGGTTTTGCCGCCGACCTCGACGCCGTCGACCGCCCCGTTGCGGCCTGTCCCCGAGGTGACCGTCTCCACCATCATCTGCTGCAGCTTCTGGGCGTTCTGCGGGGTCATCGCCTGTGAGAGCTCGGTCGGCTCGTGGGTGGTCAGCGTCTGCAGGTCCGGGGCCTGCACCCGGCTGACCAGGTACGGCTCCATCACCACGCCGTCGTTGGCGATGCCGGCCGTCACCATGGCCATCTGCAGCGGGCTCGCCGCGACGTCGAACTGGCCGATCGCACTCAGCGCCAGCTGGGCGTCGTCGAGGTCGTCGGGGAAGCGGCTGGCCACCCCGTTGAGGTCGGCGAGGTGACGCTGGTCGAAACCGAAGGCCTGCGCCTGCTCGCGGAGCTTGTCCTGCCCGAGCTCCAGGCCGAGGTTGGCGAACGCGGTGTTGCAGGAGACCCGCAGCGCCTGCGTCAGCGTGACGGACCGGCCTCCGCAGCTGGAGGAGTTGGGCAGGACCGCCCGCGTGCCCGGCAGGGTGAGCTTGTCGGGGCTGTCCACTTTGGTGGTCGGCTCCTGCCCGTCGGCGAGGGCGGCGGCGGCCGTCACCAGCTTGAACGTGGACCCGGGCGGGTAGATCTCTCGCGCCGCGCGGTTGGCCAGCGGGCGGTCGGGGTCGCCGGCCAGCCGGTCGTAGGCCCGGCGCGCGCTCTCGATGTCGTGGCTGGCCACGTCGGCGGGATCGTAGGTCGGGCTGGTGACCAGGGCCAGGACCGCCCCCGTCTTCGGGTCGAGGGCGACGACGGCGCCCTTCTGCTGCCCCAGGGCCTGGGCGGCGGCCTCCTGGAGGGCGGGGACGATCGTCGTCTGCACCGTGGCCCCCTGCGGCGCCCGGTCGGTGGCCAGGTCGATCAGCCGCCGGACGAACAGCGCGTCGGCGGTGCCCGCGAGCTGGCTGTTGTAGGTGCTCTCCACCCCGGTGCTGCCGTGGTCGTAGGAGTAGAACCCGGTGACCGGTGCGTACAGGGAACCGGCCGGATAGGTCCGCTGGTAGCGGAACCGGTCCTCCGACGGGTCGGTGGTGGCGATCTCGGTGTTGCCGGCGGCCAGGATGCCGCCGCGGTCCTGGGCGAACTCGGCGTCACGGACCCGCCGGTTCTGGGGCTCGGCGGCCAGGGACCCGGTGCGGAACAGCGTCATGTAGGTGCCGTTGGCCAGCAGCAGCGCAAACATCATCATGGCCACGAAGGCCACCCGGCGGATCGGGGTGTTCACGCGGCCGCCCGGACGAGCTGGGTGGTCTCGGCGTCGGGGTCGAGCGGGGAGACGGTGACGGCGGGCTTGCGCGCCTGGTGGGACACCACGAGCAGGAGGGCGACGACCACCCAGTTGCAGACCAGGGAGGAGCCGCCCTGGGACAGGAAGGGGGTGGTCAGGCCGGTCAGGGGCAGCAGCCGGGTGACCCCGCCGACGATGGTGAACACCTGGAGCGCGAAGGTGAAGGCGAGGCCCGCGGCCAGCAGCTTGCCGAAGGGCTCGCGGCACTGCAACGCCGTCCGCAGGCCCCGGGCCACCACCAGGCCGTAGACCAGGATGATGGCCATCAGCCCGGTCATCCCCAGCTCCTCACCCAGGGCCGCGGCGATGAAGTCGCTCCGGGCCAGCGGCGTGAGGCCCGGGCGACCCTCGCCGAGGCCGGTGCCCAACAGCCCGCCCCAGGCCATGCCGAACTGGGCGTTGATCACCTGGAAGTAGGCGTCGTAGTCCGAGAACGGGTCCAGCCACGCGCCGACCCGGACCCGGACGTGCCCGAAGAGCTGGTAGCCCAGGTAGGCGCCCAGCCCGAACAGCAGGGTCCCGAGCACCGGCCAGCCGGCCCGTTCGGTGGCGACGTAGAGCATCATCACGAACAAGCCGAAGAACAGCAGCGAGGTGCCCAGGTCGCGCTGGCGCACCAGCACGGCGAGGCTGACCAACCACATGAGGAGGATGGGACCGAGGTCGCGGGCGCGCGGCAGGTCCAGCCCCAGCACCCGCCAGCCGGCGAGAGCCAGCACGTCGCGCTTCTCCACCAGGTAGGAGGCAAAGGCGACGGCCAGCGCGATCTTGGCCGCTTCGGCCGGCTGGAAGCTGTAGGGCCCGACCTGGATCCAGATCCGCGCACCGAACTTCTCGACCCCGAGGCCGGGGAGCAGGGGCAGGAGCAGCAGGGCGATGCCGGCCAAGCCCAGGGTGTAGGTGTAGCCCTGCAGCGGCCGGTGGTCACGGAGCAGCACCACTACGGCGACGAACAGCGCGACCCCGATGACCGTCCAGATCAGCTGCTGGCGGGCCCCGGCCGACGGCGGGTCGTTGATCAGGTCGATCCGGTGGATCATGGCCAGCCCCAGGCCGTTGAGCAGCACCACGCACGGCACCAGGACCGGGTCGGCGTAGGGCAGGCGCCAGCGGACGGCGAGGTGGGCCGCGAGGACCAGGCCGGCCCCGACCGCGGCGAGGGTCCAGAAGCCGGCGCCGACCGCCCCGAGGACGTTCAGGTCGACGATCGCGTAGGCGGCCAGCCCGAGTGCGCAGGCGAAGACGAGCAGGGCCAGCTCGGTGTTCCTGCGCTTGCGGGGGACGACCGTCATGGGCACGGCGTCGCTCATGTCAGCACCCCGGCCCGGCGGGCGCAGATGCATCCGGGGGGGCGGGCACCGCCGACGTCGCCGGCGTGGGGGCCGCGCGGGGAGTGGTCGTCGCCGTGGGACGCGGTGACGGGGACGGCGTCGGGCGGGCGAGCTCGCAGCGTCGGGCGGCCTCGACCAGCTGGGCGACGGTCTCCCGGGCCGAGCCCAGGCTCGACACCTCGATCCCGGCGCGGACCTGCGCGGCGTAGAAGGGCGGCAGGTCCCCCAGGACCAGCGGCTGCACCTCATACACCCGGGACAGGGGCACGACGACGTCCTCGGGCAGCCCCTGGAAGATCGCCACCTGCTCGTCGGCCGCCCCGACGTAGTACTGGGTGCGGGTCCACGACCAGGCGCTGACCAGGCCGGCGGTGGCCACCAGCACCAGGACGAGGGCCCCGACCAGTGGCCGGACCAGCCGTCGCCTGGTCGGCGGCTGCGGGTTGTACCGGGCCTCGTCCTCCACGGTGAGAGCGCGGGCTTGGACGGCCGTGGCCGCAGGAGCGGACCCCGAGGACGGGCCGGCCGAGGTGGTGGCACCGGTTCCGCCCGGGTCGGGGCGGAGCAGGCCGAGAGGCGCCGTGGGCTGGTCCCGGTCGGCGGCCGCGCCGAGCACGACCCGCTCGGTGCTGCCGCCCGACTCGACGACGTCGGCGATGATCACGGTGATGTTGTCGATGCCGCCCTGCTCCAGGGCCTCCTCGACCAGCCGCTCGAGCGCGGCCGCGGCGTCGGGGAGGGCCAGGGCCCTCGCGATCTCGGCGTCGGTGACCAGGCCGCACAGCCCGTCGCTGCAGAACAGCAGCCGGTCGCCGAGCGCCAGCGTCGTCCGGCTCAGGTCCGGCTCGTTGGTCGGCTGGCCGTTGAGCACCTTGAGCAGGAGCGAACGGTGCGGGTGGACGGCCGCCTCGGCCTCGCCGATCTTGCCGTCGTCGACCAGGGACTGCACCCAGCTGTGGTCGTGCGTCAGCCGTTCCAGGGTGCCGCCGCGGAAGAGGTACGCGCGGGAGTCCCCGATGTGGGCCATCCCCAGGTCCTCACCGTCGAACAGGGCCGCGGTGACCGTGGTGCCCATGCCGTCCAGGGAGAGGTCGGCCTCCACGAGGTCGGCGATCCGGTGGTTGGCCCGCGACACCGCCTGGGCGAGCACGTCGAGCATCTGAGCCGACGGGGTCAGGGTGTCCGCCTGCCGGATGGCCTCCACCGCCACCGCCGAAGCCAGGTCCCCGGCGGCCGCGCCGCCCATCCCGTCCGCGACGACCAGCAGGTGAGGACTCGCGTAGCCCGAGTCCTGGTTGTTCTTGCGCACCAGGCCGATCTCGGAGTGGGTGACGAAGCTCAGGGTCAGGGCCATCGGGTCACGGCTCCAGCTTCAGGATCGTCTTGCCGATCCGCAGCGTGTCCGACATCGAGATGGCGGTGGGAGCGGTGATGCGGGCCCCGTTGACGTAGGTGCCGTTGGTCGAGCCGAGGTCCTCGATGTAGAGCCCGCTCTCCCCGGCGACCACCCGGGCGTGCCGGGTGGAGACGTAGTCGTCGTCGAGGATGAGCTGGCAGTCGGCACCCCGGCCGATCATCACCAGCCCCGGGTTCAGCTCCGCGGCGTCGCCGGTCTGCTGGCCCTGGACGATGCTGAGCACGCGGGGCTCACCGCGCGGGCGCCGGGTGCGACGGGCCGGTGGAGACGGCGACTCCAGCTCGCGCGCCTCCGGCTGGTCGGGAGCCGGCACGGCCTTGCCGAAGAGGTCGGTGCGGATGACCGAGACCGCGGAGAGGATGAACAGCCACAGCAGGGCCAGGAACAAGACCTTGAGGACGGTCAGCGCGATCTCGGACACGGGTCATCGACCGGCCGGCGCGTGCACGAGCATCCGGGTCGAGCCGATCTCGATCCGCGAGCCCTCCTGCAGCGCGGCCTCGCGCACCTTGTGGCCGTTGACGATGATCCCGTTGGTGGAGCCCAGGTCGACGATGCGCAGCCGCTGGGACGCGCCGGACCCCTCCACCTGGATCTGCGCGTGCCGGCGGGAGATGCCGGGGTCGTTGATGCGCAGGTCGGCCTCGGTGCCCCGGCCGATGACCAGCCCGGGCGGGGTGAGCGTGTGGCGGGTGCCGTTGACCTCGAGCACGAGCTCGTCGCGCTGGTCGAGAACGGGCGCCGGCATAGGACGGCGGTCGCGGCCGGGCCGGCTCGGGGAGGCGGGCGGGACCCCCGGAGCGGGGCGGGACGCCGCCCCTCGCTCCTCGACTCCGGCGACGGCTTCGGACTCGACGGTGAAGCGACCCGTCGGCAGGGCTGGCGCCAGCGTGAAGTGGATGCGGATCGGGCCGTTGAACTGGTAGCCCATCTCCGAGGCGTGGTGGCGGAGCTCGGTGGCCAGCTCCGCGGTCAGGGCGCCCGCGTAGGGGGCCAGCTTGTCGTGGTCGTGCGGGGACAGCCCGACGGTGAAGTCGTTGGGCACCAGGCGCTTGTCCCGGGACATGAGCTTGGCCTCGGCGTCCAGCTCGCGCTGCAGCCGCGCGGCGATCTCGACGGGTTGCACGTCGCCCTTGAAGGCGCGCGCGAACACGCCGTTCACGGCGCCCTCGACCTTCTTCTCGAAGCGTTCGAAGATCCCCATGTCCCTCCCTTCTGAAGACTTGGTCCACTGAAGCCTAACGGGATCGGTGGACCGGATCCGACCTTCCGCGCCCGATCCCCCGTCTGGGCCCGCGCCCCCGCGATCGTCGCTGTCCGGGGCGGCCGGTCGTTCGTGCTAGCCTTCTGCGGCTGGTTCGGACGGGGTTTCCCCGGATTCGGACCGCGCGCGAGTGGCGGAATGGCAGACGCGCTGGCTTCAGGTGCCAGTGTCCGAAAGGACGTGGGGGTTCAAGTCCCCCCTCGCGCACAAGGACCGGGGCACCTCCCGGTGGTCGAGGCCGGGTACCCCGCACGGGGTGCCCGGCCTCGACGTCTCTCCGCCTCCCGAGGCCGACCTGCGCTCGGTGGTGATGACGTCGGCTACGGTGCGGCGGTACGGGTCCTCCCACGCCCCGACCCGGCTGTCCGGAGGTGCTGCGAATGACCGACTCCGTCCCCACGCCCCGCCAGGTGGCCGACCGCTACGTCGACCGGTTGTGCGAGCTCGACCCCACGCTGGCCACCGTCCTGGGTCGGACCCCCGCGCCGGACGGGCTGCCTGACCTCTCACCCGCCGGGCTGGAGGCGGTCGCCGGGCTGCAGCGGTCGACGCTGGCCGAGCTGGACCGTGTGCTGTTCGGCGCCGCCGAGCCCGACCTGGTGGAGCAGCGGTGCGCCCGTCTCCTCCAGGAACGGCTCACCGCCGCTCTCGACCTGCACGAGAGCGGGTGAGGGACTGCGGTCGCTCAGCAACCTCTTCTCCCCGCTGCACGAGGTCCGGGAGGCCTTCCAGCTGATGCCGACGGCGACGACGCAGGACTGGGAGGTGGTCGCCCGGCGGCTGGCCCGGGTGCCGGCCGCCTACCGCGGCTACTGCGCTGCCCTCACCGAAGGCGCGCAGCAGGGGCTGTTCGCCGGTCCGCTCCAGGTGGCCACCGTGGTGGAGCAGCTGACGGAGTGGTCGGCCGGCCCGTACTTCGCCACCCTGGTGGCGCCCGGGCCTGCCGAGCTCGGCGACCAGCTCGAGCGCGCCGCCGCCGCCGCGACGAGGCCGTCGTCGTCACCCGGGACTTCCTGCGCGACACCTACGGTCCGCAGGTCGAGGGCACCTCCGACGCCGTCGGCCGGGAGCGCTACGCCCGGTTCGCCCGGTTCTGGAACGGGACGGACCTGGGCGGAGGCCGGGGCTGGAGGACGCCTACGCCTTTGGCTGGGCGGAGTTCCAGCGGATCCGCTCGGAGCAGCGGGCGGCGGCCGAGCAGGTGCTGCCCGGATCGACCCCGCGCCAGGCGATGGACTGGCTCGACGAGCACGGCGAGGCGGTCGAGGGCGTCGAGCAGATCCGGCTCCGCCTGCAGCAGATGATGGACGAGGCGATGGACGCTCTCGACGGCACGCACGTCGACCTGGCCCCGCCGCTCCGGCGGGTGGAGGCCATGATCGCTCCGCCCGGCAGCGCGGCGGCCCCCTCCCACCGAGCCGTCGCAGGACTTCGCGCGGCCCGGCCGCACCTGGTTGCCGACCCTGGGCCGCACGCGGTTCCCCCTGTGGAATCTGGTGTCCACCTGGTACCACGAGGGGGTGCCGGGTCATCACCTGCAGCTGGCGCAGTGGACCTCCGTGGCCGGCAGCCTGTCCACGTTCCAGACGGTCGTCGGTGCCGTCGGTGCCGTCGGTGCCGACGTGGAGGGCTGGGCGCTCTACGCCGAGCGGCTGATGGACGAGCTGGACTTCCTGACCGACCCCGGCGCCCGCCTGGGGTACCTGGAGGGGCAGCAGCTGAGGGCGGTCCGGGTGGTCATCGACATCGGCATGCACCTGGGTCTGCCGGTGCCCGACGACGCCGACGGCGTCCTGGCCGCCCACCGGGGTCATCCGTGGACGCCGGAGCTCGGCCGCGCCTTCCTGGGCGAGCACTGCGGCGGCGACGCGGACTACCTCGACAGCGAGCTCGTCCGCTACCTGGGCATGCCCGGCCAGGCCATCGCTACAAGCTGGGCGAGCGCGCCTGGCTGGCCGGTCGGGCAGCAGCCCGTGCCGCGCACGGCGAGGCCTTCGACCTCAAGGCGTGGCACATGGCGGCCCTGAGCCAGGGCAGTCTCGGCCTCGACGACCTGGTGGAGGCCCTCGCCGCCCTGTGAGCGCGGAGCGGGAGCCAGCCGGGGAACCGCAGGGTGGCCAGCCGCGGTTCGTGCTGGTGAAGGCTGTCCGCCAACGCAGCCCAGCGGCTGACCAGAGCGACATGCCGACAGCGACCCTGGTCGTCCGTACCCGGTGAAGAGCCGGCGCTGGTTCCGCCGGCTCCGAGCGGACGGCGAGCTATCCCCCAATTGGGGGATCGTTCCGCCCCTCCGCTGAGGGTACGGGCCGCACCCCCCGCTCGACAGACTGATGTCCGTGGGGAACGGGGTTCCGCCGAGGTCGTCGGAGCCGGTGTGCATGCCCGAGGCACAGGCCTCGGGAGGAGCAGGGTCCCTCGTCAACACCATGATCTTGTCTGGGGGACTCATGAACATCACGCGTCGCGACGCACTCAAGGTCGGCGGCCTGGCCACCGTCGGTGCCGCAGGCCTCGGGCTGCCGCTCGGCCAATCGGTGAGTGGGTCGACGCCCAGCACCCTCTCCTCCGCCGACTTCCCGAAGCGGTTCGTCAGCAATTTCAAGCGTCAGGAGGTGCTGGAGCCGGAGGAGAAGTGGGACAGATCCGGCAACAAGATCGAGACGTACGAGATCACCGCGGAGGCCACCGCTGTCAACATCTTGCCCACGAAGAAGACGCCGGTCCAGGCTTACAACAAAATGGCGCCCGGCCCCCTGATCCACGTCGAGAAGGGCACTCCGGTCGAGCTGACCATGCGCAACGAGCTGGGCGTGCACCCCCTGTACGGGAAGCCGATCAACATCTCCACGCACCTGCACGGCTCCGCGTCCCTGCCGCAATACGACGGCTACGCCAACGACACGACTGCGCCCGACCACGCCAAGACCTACCTCTACCCGAACGACCAGCCGGCGCGGACCCTGTGGTACCACGACCACGGCGCCCACTACACCGCGCAGAACGCCTACTCGGGCCTGGCAGCGCAGTACCACCTGCACGACCCGCTGGAGCGAAAGCTCCTCCCCACCTACGTCCGGCCGACGGATGAGAACCCCAACCCGGTCGACAACGAGTTCGACGTGGCGATCACGTTGTCGGACATGATGTTCAAGGCGGACGGGTCGCAGGCCTACGACGACCGGAGCCACTCGGGCCTCTGGGGTGACGTCATCCTGGTCAACGGCGTCCCGTGGCCGAAGATGACGGTCTACCCCCGGATCTACCGTTTCCGGGTGCTGAATGCCTCCATCTCGCGCTCCTACAAGTTGACCCTCAGCCCCTCAGCGCCGCTGCACATGGTGGCCACCGACGGTGGGCTGATGCCGCAGACCCAGTCGGTGACCTCCTACCGGCACGCACCGGCCGAGCGGTACGAGTTCCTGATCGACTTCAGCAAGTTCGCGGTCGGTCAGAAGATCGAGCTGCGCAACCTGAGCAACCCCAACAACCGGGACTTCGACTTCACCAGCAAGGTCATGCAGTTCATCGTGAAGGCCGAGGAGCCGGGCCGGCCGAGCCCGACGGTGACCACGGTCCCGACCAAGCTGAACCCCGACAACCCGATCATGAAGCTCACGCCCAGCCAGTCGAAGCGCACGCGGCGGATCAGGGTGAAGAAGAGCGACATCACCAACGAGTGGCAGCTCAACGACACCACCTGGCACGACGTCCAGGACTCCGGTTACTCCCAGGTGATCGCGGACCCGAAGCTCAACGACGTCGAGATCTGGGAGTTCGAGAACTCATCGGGTGGCTGGTTCCACCCGATGCACATCCACCTGGTGGACTTCCAGATCCTGAGCCGGAACGGCAAGCCGCCCTTCCCCTACGAGAGGGGGCCGAAGGACGTGGTCTACGTCGGTGAGGGCGAGACGGTTCGGCTGCTGATGCAGTTCGGACCCCACGTGGGCAAGTACATGATCCACTGCCACAACCTGCCGCACGAGGACCACGACATGATGAACCAGTTCAGCGTGGGGATGCCCACCAAGACGGTGAACGGCAAGATCTACACCACGATCAACGGCAGGGACGACCCGAACGACCCGATCACGGCCGCCGAGCCCTACCGGAGCTGAGCCGGTCCCGTGGGGTGGAGGCCCTGGATGGCGGTGGTCGTGCTGGTGGCCGGAGTGGCCACCGCACGGCTCACCGTGTTCGACCCGGTTCAGGTCTCCTCCGGCAGCATGGCGCCGACGCTGTGCACGGGCGACGTCGTCATCGTCAACCACCTCCCTCTCCGCGGGGGGCCGCGGGAGGACGACATCGTCACCTTCGCCAGCCCGACCGACGGCACCGAGCAGATCAAGCGGGTCGTCGCCGTCGGGGGTCAGCAGGTGGCCATCGAGGACGCCCAGCTGGTGGTCGACGGCCGCGAGGTGGACGAGCCCTACGTGGACAAGGCCACCATCGACGGCGTCTACTACGGCCCGTTCACGGTGCCCGAGGGAACAGTGTTCGTGCTCGGTGACGCCCGGGAGGTCTCCATCGACTCCCGGGCCTTCGGACCCATCCCCTCAGCCGACGTCGACGGCCGGCTCCTCACCAAGGTCTGGTCCAACTGCCCGGACTGAGCCGCCTGCCCCCGTTCCCTTGGGCGCCTGGACTAGCTCAGCACACCGGGACGAACTCAGCGGCGGAACCGCAGGGTGACCAGCTGGAAGGGACGCAGCTCGAGGTCGACCGAGGCGCCGTCGGCGGTCAGCCCGCCCTCCAGCGGGCGCTCCAGCAGGTCGGTCGCGGTCACGCCGGTGACGTCGGCGTCGACGCTGACGGTGGCCCGGGCGCGGCCACCGAGGGACTCGTACAGCCGCACGACCAGGTCGCCGCTGCCGTCCTCGGCCAGCTTCACCGCCTCCACCACCACCGCCGGGTGATCGATCCTGACCAGGGGAGCGACCGGGCGCGCTCCCCGCACCACCCGCGGGGCCAGGTTGGTCCGGTACCCCTCCTCGACGGCGTCGGCGATCGCCGCACCCGGCCGGATGGTCGTCCTCAGCACGTGCCGGCCCTGGTCGGCCGCCGGGTCCGGGTACCACGGCGCCCGGAGCAGCGACTGCCGCACCGTCGTCGTCGTCCCGCCGTCGGCCCGGGTGTGGCGTCCCACGTCGTGGCCGTAGGTCGAGTCGTTGGTCACCGCGACGCCGTAGCCGGGCTCCCCGACGTGCAGGAACCGGTGGGCGCAGATCTCGAAGCGGGCGAACTCCCACGAGGTGTTGACGTGGGTCGGGCGGAAGATGTGCCCGAACTGCGTCTCCGCCGCCGAGCGGTCGGCGTGGACGTCGAACGCGGAGCCGAGCTTGAGCAGCTTCTGCTTCTCGTGCCAGTCGACGGTGCAGGTGACCTCCACCGACGGGGCCCCCGCGGCCAGCGTGATCCGCTGCTCGATGCGGGAGGCGCCGAAGGAGCGCGTGACGACGACGGTGGCGGCCTCGGGCGTCTCGCTCCAACCGGATCTCGTCCACGGCGTCGAGCTCGCGGACGGTGCGCCGGTAGTGCTCGTCGACGTCCCAGGCGTCCCACTGGTTGGGGATGTCGCGGTGCAGCTGGAGCCGCAGGCCCTTCTCGCCGGGGGCGATGGCCTCCCGGCCGCTGGCCGCGTCCACCAGGGAGGAGAGCTGGCCGGCCCCGTCGACGACCAGGCTGAGGACGCCGTTGTCCAGGCGGTGCGCCGGACGGCCCTGTGCGTCGGTCTCCTCCGCGACCGTCACCGGGCCGGACGCGGGGTGGACCACGCCTGCCCCCAGCGCGGGCACGCCCGAGCGGGCGTGCGGGGCCGCGTTGAGCAGCAGCGGCTGGTCGCCCTCGCCGACCAGCGCATGGGCGGCCGCGGCGATGACCCGCTCGGCCCGCTCGGCGACGGCGGCGTAGTTGCGTTCGGCGTCGGCGTGCACCCAGGCGATCGAGCTGCCCGGCAGGATGTCGTGGAACTGCTGCAGCAGCACCAGCTCCCACAGCTCCTTCAGCTCGGCCGCCGGGTAGTCCCGGCCCAGCCGGACGGTCGCCGTCGACGCCCACAGCTCGGCTTCGCGGAGCAGGTGCTCGCTGCGCCGGTTGCCCTGCTTGGTACGGGCCTGGCTGGTGTAGGTGCCCCGGTGCAGCTCCAGGTACATCTCCCCGGTCCACACCGGGGCGCCGGGGTACTCGGCCTCGGCGTCGGCGAAGAAGCTGGCGGGGGAGCCCAGCTCCACGGTGGGCGACCCCTCCAGCGACTCCAGCCGGTGCGCGGCGGCGAGCATGTCCCGGTTCGGCCCGCCCCCGCCGTCGCCGTAGCCGAACGAGCAGCAGCGAGGTCGTGCCGCGGCCCTTCTCGCGGTACTGCCGCTCCGCCCGGGCCAGGTCCGCGCCGGACAGCGTGGAGTTGTAGGTGTCCGACGGCGGGAAGTGGGTGAAGACCCGGGTGCCGTCGATCCCCTCCCACCAGAAGGTGTGGTGGGGCATGGTGTTGACCTGGTTCCAGGAGATCTTCTGGGTGAGGAACCAGCGGGAGCCCGAGGCGCGCACGATCTGGGGCAGCGCACCGGAGTAGCCGAAGCTGTCCGGCAGCCAGACCTCTTCGGTCTCGATGCCGAAGTTCTCCAGGAAGAAGCCCTTGCCGGCGACGAACTGACGGGCCATCGCCTCCCCGCCCGGCATGTTCGTGTCCGACTCGACCCACATGCCGCCGACGGGGACGAACTGGCCGCGGTGCACGGCGGCGGTGATCCGGGCGAACAGCTCGGGGTAGTGCTGCTTCATCCAGGCGTACTGCTGGGCCGAGGAGCAGGCGAAGCGGAAGTCAGGGTCGGCCTCGGCCAGCTCCAGGACGTTGGAGAAGGTGCGGGCGCACTTGCGGATGGTCTCGCGCACCGGCCACAGCCAGGCGCTGTCGATGTGGGCGTGGCCGACGGCGACGACCCGGTGCGCGCTAGCCGACGCGGGTCGGCTGAGCACGTCGGCCAGCTCGGCGCGGGCGTCGGCGGCCGTGCCGGCGAGGTCGTCGGGGTCGGCGGTGTCCACGGCCCGCTGCAGGGCGGCCAGGATCTCGGCGCGGCGGCTGGACGTGAGCGGCAGCTCGGCCATCAGGCCGCCCAGGGTGAACAGGTCGGCCTGCAGCTCGCTCGCGGCCACGTCCCGCAGCACGAGCTCGAGCCGGCGGAGCCGGTAGATCGGCTCCGACCCAGCGGTGGCCAGGTCACCCTCCGGGGTCGGCCGGAACCCGGTGTGCGCCACGTCGGGGTTGGCGGCGCACTCCAGGTAGAAGTCCACCGGCTGGCCGGCAGCGACCGGGAGGTGGGAGTTGTACGGGGAGACCGCCTTGATCGTCCGCCCGTCCGGGGTCCAGGCCAGGCCCTCGGCCTGGAAGCCGGCACCGGTGCCGAACCCGAGGTCGACGGCGATCTCGGGGACCGTGCCCGCGACGTCGGCCCAGCCGGCGGGGATCTCGCCGGTGACGTGGATCCACAGGGTGCTCCAGGGCCGACCCCACGCGGCCCCGACCTCGAGCGGCTCGAACTCCTGCTGCACGGCTTGGGCGAACGGCACCGGCTCGCCCGGCACCGGCCAGGCCGTCAGTGTCAGCGGGGCCCGGTCCCGGTGCGTCGCGGGAGCGAGGTGGTCGGCGGTGAAGCGGCTCAGGCGGCCCTCGAGGAGGGTCCGGTCGTCGTGCATGAGTCCTCGTTCGGGATTGACGTCATCGGCCGCTGCCACCCTAGGCCGGGCGCGCTCGGCCCGGACCGTCGAGGTGGCACCGTCGGCCGCCGGGTCAGCCGGCGACCGAGAGGGTGTCGCCGCGGACGGTGACGGCCTTGGCCGGCAGGGGCTCCCGCGCGGGTCCGTCCAGCACAGAGCCGTCGGCCAGGCTGAACCGGCTGCCGTGGCAGCGGCAGACGACCGCGTCGCTCACCTCCGTCACCGGGCACCCGGCATGGGTGCACAGGGAGGAGTAGGCCCGGTACTCCCCCGCGACGGGCTGGGTGACCACGGTCTGCGACGCGGGGAAGATCGTGCCGCCACCGACGGGGATGTCGCGGGTCGACGCGGTCTGCGGACCAGGGACGCCCTCGGGCGCCGGCCGCTCGAGCCCGCAGGCGCTGACCGCGCCGAGGGCGGCGGCGCCGGTCCCGGTCAGGGCGAGCAGGGCCCGGCGGCCCAGCACCGGGCGCCGGTCGGGGTGCGCTGGAGAGGTCATCGGTTCCCGTCGCGAGGGGCAGGGGTGGAGTCCCAGTCTCCCGGGCCGCCGGGAGTGCTCGCTGGTCGGTCGCCCGGTCTAGGCTCCGCTCACCCGAACGCCCAGGAGGATCGCCGGATGTCCGAGCCCGCCGCATGAGCGGCCTGAGCCTGTCCGCGGCGCTGGCTGCGGGCGCCCTCACCCTGGACGGCGGGTTGGCGACCCAGCTGGAGGCGCAGGGCCACGACCTGTCCTCGAACCTCTGGTCGGCCCGCCTGCTGGCCGAGGACCCGGAGGCCGTGGTGGACGCCCACGCGGCGTTCTTCGCCGCCGGGGCCGAGGTGGCGACGACGGCGTCCTACCAGGCCTCGTTCGACGGGCTGGCGAAGGCCGGGTACGACCGGACCGCCACGACCGCGTTGCTGCGTCGCAGCGTCGCCCTGGCCGAGCGTGCCCGGGAGGCCGCGGAAGCGGTCGACGGCCGCCGCCGCTTCGTCGCCGCGTCGGTCGGGCCGTACGGCGCCGCACTGGCCGACGGCTCCGAGTACCACGGCAACTACGGGCTGGACGTGACCGCGCTGCGGCGCTGGCACCGGCCGCGGCTCGAGGTGCTGGCGGCGACCGGAGCCGATGTGCTGGCGGTGGAGACCATCCCGTGCCTGACCGAGGCGGAGGCGCTGGTCGCCGAGCTGGAGGTCCTGGGCGCACCGGCCTGGTTGTCGTTCAGCTGCACCGGTGACCGCACCCGGGCCGGGGAGCCGGCCGAGGAGGCCTTCGCGCTGGCCGCCGGCGTGGACGCCGTGGTGGCGGTCGGGGTCAACTGCACCGACCCGGACGACGCCGGCACCCTCGTCGCGGTCGCCGCGCGGGCCAGCGGCAAGCCTGTGGTGGTCTACCCGAACAGCGGTGAGGACTGGGACGCCGCCCGCCGCCGCTGGGTCGGCCAGGGCGCCTTCGCCCCCGCCGCCGTCCGGGGCTGGCTCGCGGACGGGGCGCGGCTGGTGGGTGGCTGCTGCCGGGTCACCCCGGCCCACATCCGCGCCGTCCGCGCGCAGGTCGCGGCGGCGGGTCCCCCGGCAGGGACGGACAGCGCCGGATGACCACCGCGCTGCAGCTGCTGGACTGGCGTCGCCGGGTGTCGGAGCTCTACGCCGAGGTGCGGGGCGTCCGGGACCCGGCCGAGGGGCACCGGCGGTGGCGGACCGGCCGCGACCTCTTGTTCCGCGAGCACCCGCAGAGCCCGCTGCCGGTCGAGGACCCGCTGCGGGCCAGCGGCCTGCCCTACGCCGCCTACGACCCGGACCTGCGCTTCGTGCTGCCCCTGCTGCCCCCGCGAGACCCGGACGCCCGGCTGGAGCTGAGCGCCGGCGACGACGCGGGCACCTCGCTGCGCCCGGTCGGGCAGGTCGAGCTGCCCGACCCCGTCGGGGGCAGCCTGGTCGTCTGGTGGCTGGAGCAGTACGGGGGCGGGCTCTTCCTGCCGCTGCGGGACGGCTCCGCGGGCCGGTCGTCGGGCCCCTCCAGCTACGGCGGCGGCCGCTACCTGCTGGACACGGCCAAGGGCGCCGACCTCGGCGGCGACGAGGACCACCTGGTGGTCGACCTCAACTTCGCCTACCACCCGTCCTGCCGCTACGACAGCCGCTGGCTCTGCCCGCTGGCCCCACCCGGGAACACCCTGTCCGCCACCGTCGCGGCGGGGGAGCAGATGCGGACCGGCTGAGGGGCGGGATGGTCGCGGCGCCCACCGCGGCGCCTCAGATCACCGGCAGCCGGAGCCGCGGGTCCTGCACGAGCTCGATCAGGTCGGCCCGGGTCACCCCCAGGACCCGACCGCGGGTGGTGTTGCGCGCGACGACGGTGATCACCTGGTCGCCGTCGGGACGGTGCTGGACCTCGATCCCGCGCTCGATCTGGGTGGAGGTGCTGAGGGTGAACCGGTTGCCGTTCATGAACCGCTGCCCCTCGCAGCGCCCGCCGGTGGTGACCCCGCAGCGGACCGCGACGTCGTAGCCGCTCGCCACCTGGACGTACACCTCGGTCGCACCGCCCCTGAGGCGGAACACCTCCAGTCCGAGCGCACCGTCGCCGCCCCGCCAGAACGCGGGGCTGTCGTAGCGCGGGTCGTAGGAGAAGCTGTAGCCGGTGAAGTACGCCTCCTCCGGGTCGAGGTGGGAGACCACCACCTGGCTCATCTCCGTCCGCCAGCGACGCATGACGGTGGCCTGGCAGGACGGGTTGCGGACGTCGCAGGCGGCGGTGACCGGCGCCGGACCGCCCGGGGCGGAGGCGGAGGTGGTGGGGGCAGGGACGACCGGCGTGCTGGCCGCCTGGGGCGTCCCGGTCCAGCGGTCGAGCAGGCTGACGGTGCCGAGCACCAGCACCACGGCGGCGGCGACGACCACCGCAGCCCGTCGGAGCCGGTCGCGCCGGAGCAGCTGTCGGCCGTGCGCCAGGTCCGTCGCCGGGGAGCCGCTGACGGCGGCCCGGCCCGCGGCCGTGCGGAGCTCCTCGGCGAGCCGTCCGGGCTGGTGCCGCTCGGGCCGGGAGGCGACGAGCGCGGCCCGGCCCTCCTCGACCAGCGACGCGGCGGTCTGCTCGTCGGTCCCCAGCACGGCGGCGACGTCGGCGGGAGGGAGGCCGGCGTAGAGCGCGAGCACGACCGCTGCCCGGGGCTCCTCGGGCAGGGACGCCAGCTGAGTCAGCAGGGGGTCGCGGACCGACGGCGGACCGGCGTCGCGCAGCTCGACGCGGGCTCCCGGCACCCACGGCGGATCGAAGGAGCCGGACGGCGGCCGGACCACCTCGCGCAGAGCCCCGAGCAGGGGAGACGGCTGCACCGGGCGGGCGGCCTGACGGGCCAGGACGGTCTGGCTGAGCCGGTCAGCCCGGTCGACGTCGCCCAGCAGCAGCAGTGCACAGCCCGCGACGAGCGACCGCTCCGGCGCGTGGGAGCCGAGGAAGCCGGCTGCGGCTGTCTCCGGCGCCATCTGCACCACCTCTCGACCCGATCCTAGTGCGGCGGTGCCTCACCGCCCCCGCCCTCGGCGGCGCACGGCGAGGCAGGGCCCTGGCCGGCTGGGCGCCGGTAGGGTCGGGCCGTGCCCACCCCGCCGCCGGTCCGTTCGCGCATCCTCATCACCGGCGCCTCGTCGGGACTGGGCCTGGAGATGGCGCGGGCCTGGGCGCGGCAGGGTCGAGACCTCGCCCTCTGTGCGCGACGGCTCGACGCCCTGGAGCGGCTGCGGAAGGAGCTGGCGTCCACCTCGCCCTCCAGCGTCATCAGCGTGCACCCGGTGGACGTGACCGACCACGAGGCCGTGGACGGCGCCTTCGCCGACGCCGCGACCGCGCTGGGCGGGCTGGACCGCGTCGTGGTCAACGCCGGGGTCGCCCACGGCGGGTCGCTCGGCCTCGACGCCGCGGCCGGCAACCGGACGACGGCGATGACCAACTTCGTCGGCGCCGTGCACCAGGCCGAGGCAGCCCTGCGGGTCTTCCGGCCCGTCGACGCCGGCCACCTCGTCTTCATCTCCTCGATGTCGGCCCTGCGGGGGATGGGCGGGGCGATGAACGTGTACAGCGCGACCAAGGCCGGCGTCTCCGCCCTGGCCGAGGGACTGCGCTCGGACCTGGCCGACACCTCCGTCGTCGTCACCGCCGTTCACCCCGGCTACGTGCGCACCGCGCTGGTCACGCACCTCCCCCGGGTGGTGATGGCCAGCGAGCCCGAGCGTGCCACCCGCGCCATCGTCGCCGCGATCGAGCGGGAGCCGGCCAAGGCCTACGTCCCGGCCTTCCCCTGGGCCGCCGCCGCGTGGCCGATGCGGGTGCTGCCGCTGAGCCTGTACCGGCGCATCGCCGGCTGAGCGCCTCCAGGCGCGGCCCGCCCCAGGGTCAGCGCGCGGGGCCCTCGGCGGTGGGCCCCGGCTCCCCGGGACGCCGGTAGGAGCCGAGCACCCCGCCGACGACGGCGACCAGTCCGGCCGCGAAGAGGGCGGTGAAGGGACGGTCGGAGCGGTCGCCGGTGACGAAGTCGACGCCGCACAGGGTCAGCCCGACCACCCCGAGCGCGACCAGCAGGGCGAACCCGCCGCGGGAGTGGCGGCCGCCCCGGCGGCGTGCCCCCAGAGCCAGCCACTGGCTCAGCGCCGCCGCCATCAGGACGAACGCGCTCGAGACCAGCGCCCACCGGCCGGAGTCCAGCGCCCGCACGAAAGCGACGAGGACCACCACGCCCAGCACGGCCGCGACGACCAGGGCCAGGACGCCGACCACCCGCTGCTGCCGCTCCATGCCGGCATCGTCCCAGAGCGTCGGGCCGGACGGCTGGACCGGCCTCAGTCGGCGAGGGCGCGCCGCCGGAGCAGCTCGGACTTGGCGAAGGTGCCGATCTGGCGCGTGGCCAGCCCGTCGACGACCGCTCCGATCCCCCCGCCCACCAGCGGCACCCGCTTGGTCAGCATCAGGGCGAGGTTCTTGCCGCCCACCCGGCCGGCGAGGTCGCTCACCACGGCGTCGGCCACCCGGGCGTCGAGCTCGGGGTCGAAGACCGGTGCGGTCGCGATGGCCATCGGGGAGGTGGGCAGGGTGCCCTCGTGGATGTGCTTGGCCACCACCTCACCGCCCAGCAGGCACATGACCAGCGCGGTGCGGACCCGGTTGTCGCCGAGGTCGTAGCCGCGCAGGTGGGCGATGGCCGCGACCATCCGGATCTGGACGATGGCGACGCCGGTCAGGTTCGCCGGCACCGCGACGGGCAGGGCCGCCATCCCGCCGAGGTTGGTGACGAAACCCTGGGCCGAGGCGAGCCGGACGTGGAAGTCGATGAGGCTCTCGACCGCCCGGTCGACCGAGCCCTCGTGGCGCTGCAGGTGGCGGACGGCGCTGGCCTTGGCCCCGGGAACCTTGCCGTAGCCGTCGATGGCCAGCTCGAGGACCCGCCGCAGCACCCCACCGGCGGCATGGGGGTGGCCGACCATCGTGGCGACGGGACCGATGCCCCGGGCGATCATCTTCCCCACGTCCTGGGCTGAGGGCATCGGGTCTCCTCCTCGCGTTCCTGCCGAACACGGCTCGACGCACGGTGCGCACGGGTTCGTCGGCGGCGCCGCCCGACCGCGCGGCGCACCAGCAGCCAGCGTACGTGTCGACCGGTCCGCCGGGACCAGCCCAGACCCGGGTCCCACCCCGGTCCCACCCGGAGCGCAGAATCGGCACGTGACGGACTCCCCGTTCGGGCCTCCCGAGCTCTGGCGGCCCGACGACCTCGTCGCCGTCAGCCGGGAGTTCGACGTCGGGCTGGTGCTGCAGGCCTACCGCTGCGGGCTGTTCCCGATGCCGGCGCACCGGGGCCTGACCGGATGGTGGTCGCCGCTGGATCGCGCGGTCCTGCCCTTGGACGCGCTCCGGGTGGCGCGCTCGCTGCGCAAGATGACGCACCGCTACGAGATCCGGGTGGACACCGACTTCGAGGGGGTGCTGGCCGGCTGCGGGGACCCCTCCCGCCCCGACGGGTGGATCGACGGCCGGATCCGCCGGGTCTACCGGCAGCTGCACGCGACCGGCGTCGCCCACTCGGTGGAGGCCTGGAGTGCCGGTGGCGAGCTGGCCGGCGGGCTCTACGGCGTCAGCATCGGCGGGCTCTTCGCCGGGGAGTCGATGTTCCACCGCCCCGACATCGGCCGCGACGCCTCCAAGGTGGCGCTGGTGGCGCTGGTCGACCTGCTCCGTGAGGCGGGCGGGCAGGAGCGCCTCCTCGACGTCCAGTGGGCGACCCCGCACCTGCAGAGCCTCGGGGTCGTCGAGGTCCCGCGGCCGCGCTACCTCCAGCTGCTGGCCGCCGCCCTGCCCCTGCAGCCCCCCCGCTGGACGCCCGGGCCGAGGGTGGCGTCGACCTCCTGACGGCTGGTCGCGGGGGTGCCATGATGGGGCGTGCCCGAGATGCCCGAGGTCGAGTCGCTCGCGGTGTTCCTGCGTTCGCGCTGCGTCGGCCGGGTGATCGCCCGCGTGGAGCTCACCGCCTTCACCGCGCTCAAGACCTACGACCCCCCGCTGTCGGCGCTGCACGGGCTGGAGGTCGACGCCGTCGAGCGGCACGGCAAGTACCTGGACCTCTCCGCCCAGGGCCTGCACCTGGTGTTCCACCTGGCCCGCGCGGGCTGGCTGCGCTGGAAGGACGCGCTGCCCGAGACCCCGGCCAAGCCGGGCAAGGGCCCGCTGGCGCTGCGGGTGCGGCTGGACGACGGCTCGGGCTTCGACCTGACCGAGGCCGGCACCCAGCGCAAGCTGGCCGTGCACGTCGTCCCCGACCCGCGCGACATCGCCATGGTGGCCACGCTGGGGCCCGACCCGCTGAGCCCCGACTTCGACGAGGACGCCCTCCGCGCGGTGCTCACCAAGGCCGGCCGGTCGCAGCTGAAGGGGGTGCTCAAGGACCAGCGGATCATCGCCGGCATCGGCAACGCCTACTCCGACGAGATCCTGCACGCCGCCCGGCTCAGCCCCTTCAAGCCGTCCAGCTCGCTCACCCCGGACGAGCTGACCACCCTCCACCAGGCGGTCAAGGACGAGCTGGGGGGCGCCATCGCCCGGGCCGAGGGACTGGCCGCCAAGGACCTCAAGGGCGAGAAGAAGTCGGGACTGCGCGTGCACGGCCGCACCGGGCAGCCCTGCCCGGTCTGCGGGGCCACGATCGCCGAGGTCTCCTTCGCCGACTCCTCCCTCCAGTACTGCCCGACCTGCCAGACGGGCGGCAAGAAGCTGGCGGACCGCCGGCTCTCGCGGCTGCTCAAGTAGGCCGGCCGGCCCCGCCGTCGCGTTCCGGGGGCACCTCCAGCGGTGGTTATCGTGGACAGGTGACCTCTGAAGTACCGACCATTCCCGCAGGCGACGTCGACGGCCTGCGGGCCCAGGGCTGGCGACTGCTCGATGTGCGCACCGATGAGGAGTGGGCCAGCGGCCGCATCCCGGGCTCCCTGCACATCCCGATGGACCAGGTCGTCGCGCGCCTGGACGAGGTCGGGGACAAGACGCTGGTCGTGTGCGCGGTGGGCGGCCGCTCCGCCCGGGTGACGGAGTACCTGCGCGGCCAGGGCCGCGAGGCGCTCAACGTCGAGGGCGGGGTGCACGGCTGGGCCGCCGGTGGTGGTCCCATCGAGGCCTGAGGGCCTCGGTCCCGGCCAGGCCGACGCCGCCCAGTGTGGCGTCGGTCACATCGGCACGGTGTCGGCGTTGAATCGATCCGATCCGGGCGAGCAGGTGTCAGGGTGAGACTGTGTCAGCGATCTTCGCGCACCGCGGGTGGTCGGCCCGGCATCCCGAGATGACGCGGGCTGCCTACCGGGCAGCCATCGAGTGGGCAGCGACGACGGGCGAGCAGCTCGGCCTGGAGTGCGACGTCCAGTTCAGCGCCGACGACCAGCTGGTCTGCTTCCACGACCAGAACCTCCAGCGCACCGCCGGGTTGCCGGAGCGGCCGGTCGACCTCACCGTCGCCGAGCTCAAGCGGGTGGACTTCGGCTCCTGGGTCAGGGCGCGGCCGGAACCCGAAGAGCGGGAGCTGGTCACCCTGGCCGAGCTGCTCACCATGACCGCCGAGGCGCGCGCCGCCGGGGTGGCGGTCACCCTGGCCATCGAGACCAAGCACCCCAACCCGCGCGCGCTCGACGTCGAGGACCGGCTCGCCGCCATGCTCGTCGAGCGCGGCTGGGACACGGCGAGCGCTCCGGTGCGGCTGATCACCTTCGACCTCGACAGCCTGGAGCGGCTGGGCCGGCTGCTGCCGGCGCTGGCCCGGACCCTCCTGCTGCGCACCGACCTGACCCCCTGGTGGGACGCGACGCTTCCCGACGTCGCCGCGATCGGGGTCGACCTGAGCCTGCTGCGCCGAGACCCGGGCTTCGTCGAGCACCTGATGGAGCAGGGGCACGAGGTGCACGCCTACACCGTCAACCACCCCGACGACGTCCGCTTCCTCCGCGACCTCGGGGTGTCGGGCTTCACCACCGACTGCCCGCCCGAGGTGCGCGCGGTGCTCGACGAACCGCCCTTCGTGCCGCTGGCCGCCGCCTGAACCCCTTCGGCCTCAGTCGCGGCTGATCGGGCAGGACATGCAGCGCGGGCCGCCGCGACCCGAGCCCAGCTCGGAGCCGGCGATGGCCAGCACCTCGACGCCGGCCGCGGCCAGCCGGGCGTTGGTCTCCTCGTTCCGCTCGTAGGCCACCGCCACGCGAGGCTCCAGGGCCAGGGTGTTGTTGCCGTCGTCCCACTGCTCGCGCTCGGCGGTGACCGGGTCCAGGCCCGTGTCGATCACCCGCAGCTGGTCGATGCCCATGGCCCGAGCCGCCGCCTCGAGGAACGGCGTCGGACCCTCCACCTCGACCTCGCCGTCGTGGCCGCCCCGCACGGTCAGGGCGACCAGGCGGTGGGCCACGTTCGGGTACATCACCACCGCGTCGGTGTCGACCATGGTGCAGATGGTGTCCAGGTGCATCGTCGCGCGGTCCTGGTCGATGGGCACGGCCAGCACGGTGTGGGCGAGGCCCTCGGCGAAGGCCGTCCGGGCCAGCCGCTCCGCTCCGGCCGGGGTCGTCCGCTCGCCGACCCCGACGGCCAGCACGCCGTCGGCCAGGGCCATCACATCGCCCCCCTCGAGGTGCTCCTTCTCCCAGCCGTGGATCCGCTCCACCCCCGCGAACCGGGGGTGGAAGGTGTAGATCAGCTCGGTGAGCTGGGTCTCGCGGCGGCGGGCGTGCATGGCCAGGGAGGTGATCGTCACCCGGTCCTGGACCCAGACGCTGGAGTCGCGGGTGAACAGCAGGTTGGGCAGCGGGTTGACCAGGAACTCCTGGTCGGGGAGCAGGGCGGTGACGAGGCTGCCGGAGCCGTCCACCTCGTCGTTGCGCAGCCCCCCCATCAGCACCCCGGCCAGTGCGGCCGGCTCGAGGTCAGCGGCCAGGCCGCGGAGGTAGCCCCGCAGCCGGTCGCCGAGCCGGAGGTCGGCCAGGGTCAGCCGGATGGCCTGCTCGCGCGCGTCCGCGTCGTCGAGGGTCTCGACGAGCAGGTCGGCGAGGTAGAGCACCTCCACCCCCCGGCCCCGCAGGACCGCGGCGAAGGCGTCGTGCTCGGCCTGGGCCCGGTCCACCCAGGGCAGGCCGTCGAAGAGCAGGGCGTCGTTGTTGCGCGGGGTGAGCCGCTGCAGCTCGTGTCCCGGTCGGTGCAGCATGACCGTCCGCAGCCGGCCGACCTCGGAGCGCACCCCGGGCGCCGTGACACCGTCCCCGACCATGCGCTGACCCTACCGGGCGGGCGTCCGGAGGCCCTCGGACCGGGGGACCGCACCCTCTAGCATGGCCAGGTGAGTCCACCCCTGGCACGCGTCGCGTGCATCATCCCGGCCAAGGATGAGCAGGAGCGGATCGCGGCCACGGTGAAGGCAGCACGCGCGCTGCCGCACGTCGACATCGTCCTGGTCTGCGACGACGGCAGCAGCGACGCCACCGGCCGCCACGCGGGCGCCGCGGGCGCCGTCGTCGTCACCCACCGCCGCAACCGGGGCAAGGCCGCGGCCGTGGAGTCCGCGGTGAACGCGCTCGGGGTCCTCGAGCAGCGCGACGGCCGCCCCGAGTGCGGCACCCTGCTGCTGCTCGACGCCGACCTCGGCGCCACCGCGTCGGCCTGTGGCCCGCTCCTCACCCCCGTCGTCTCCGGCCGGGCCGACCTGACCATCGCGGTGCTGCCCGAGCAGCAGACCGTGGACGGCGCCAGCCCCGGTGGGTTCGGCCTGGTGATGGGGACGGCCGCCCGCGGCATCACCGAGCTCACCGGCTGGACCCCGCAGGCCCCGCTGTCCGGCCAGCGCTGCCTGACCCGCCGCGCCTTCGAGCTGGCCAGCCCGCTGGCCGCGGGCTGGGGCGTGGAGGTGGGCATGACCATCGACGTGCTTCGAGCCGGGCTGCGGGTCGAGGAGGTGCCGGTCGAGCTGCGGCACCGGGCCACGGGCCGTGACCTCGCCGCCCAGCTGCACCGGGCCAGGCAGCTCCGCGACGTCACCCGGGCACTGGCGGCCCGCGGGCTCGTGCAGGCCGGGGTCGAGGGGCTGCGGGCGAACGGCCTCCCCACGCTCCGGTCCCGACGGGACGGGAGCCGGTGAGCTCGCGCCGACGTCGCCGCCGGCCGGGCAACCCGGCCAAGCCGTCCGCCCCGGTCTACCGGCCGGTGCTGTGGCACCGCGACCACCGGTACGGGATGGGCGCCACCGTCGCCGCCACGGTGCTGACCCTGCTGGCCGGCTTCCTCGGCCCGTCGGCGGTGACGCTCACGCTGGGGCCGCGCCGCTCGCTGCTGCCGCCCTGGTACCTGCCCGCCGGCGTGCTCGACCCGAACGAGTGGGTCGTCTCCACGCTGGTGTGGGCGGCCATCGTCGTGGGTGCTGCGGGGCTGTTCATCTCCATGCGGGCCCTCGCGGACGGGTGGCGGCCGCGCGTCCGGCGGCTGTTCGCGCTGGGTACCGGACTGAGCCTGGCCACCGTCACCGTGCCCCCGCTCACCTCGGCCGACGTGTTGATGTACGCCGCCTACGGGCGTCTGCAGTCCCTGGGCCGCGACCCCTACGAGATCACCCCCGCCGAGGTGTTCCGCGGCCAGTTCGACCCGGTCCTGCGCTGGACCGAGCGGCCGTGGCAGGACACCCCGAGCGTCTACGGCCCGATCATCTCCTGGCTCCAGCTGCTGGCCAACAAGCTGGGCGGGGAGAACATGCACGACATCGTCTTCTGGCTCCAGGTGTTCGCCGTGGTGCCCTTTCTCGTCGCCGGGGCCTTGGTGATCAAGCTCGCGGAGGGCGACCCGCGCCGCCAGTCCCGTGCGGCGCTGCTGACCATCGCCAACCCGGTGCTCATCTGGGCCGTGGTCGCCGGAGCGCACAACGAGGCGCTCGCGGTGATGTTCGCGGTCGGCGGGCTGCTGATGATGCGCCGGAGCCCCTTCGCGGCCGGGCTCGGCATCGGCCTCGCGGGCTGCGCGAAGGTGAGCATCGGCATCTGGGGTCTGGCCATGCTGTGGGCCTACCGCCACGAGCCGAAGAAGGCCCTGCTGCTCTGCGCCGGCACTGCGATCCCCATGGGGTGGGCCTACATCCTCTGGCAGCCGACCGCGTTCTTCCAGGCCCTGCGCAACGGTGGCTACGTCTCGGTGGGGTCCTGGGCCAACCCGGTCTTCCGGTTCCTGGACCTGTTCATGACCGGGTTCCACGCCAAGGTGGTGGTGGGGGTGATCTCCTACGCGGGCCTCATCGTCATCGCCTGGATGCTCTCGCGCACCGTCCCCTGGACCGCCGTGCCGGGTCTGCCCCGGGGCGCCGACCTGCGCCGTGACCCGCTGACCATCGCCGTCCGCACCTCGCTGGTGCTCAGCGTCGCCTGGCTCGTCACCTCGATGTACACGCTCAGCTGGTACGACCTGATCGCCTGGATGCCGCTGGCCGTGGTCGCGGCGGAGAAGCTGGACCGCATCATGCTGCTGCGGATCACCCCGCTCTCCCTCGCCTACGTCCCCGGTCGGGCCATCGACGTCGGCCCGGGCCTGGACTTCGTCGCCAACCGGGTCCGCGACACGGTGTCGCCGCTGATCCAGTTCGCCGTCCTGGCGGCCGTCATCTTGTGGTGGCGGCGGCCCGAGCGGCCCGAGCTGTTCCCGGTCCGCGTGTCCGCGGCCGCCCATGAGGGCGGCGCGACGGTGCACCGGGGATCGGCCCCCACCGCGGTGGGACCCGGTCACCCCTCGGGCCCCGGACCCCGGCCGGGACGCTCTCGACCCCTCGCCCGCCGGGATGACGGCCCGGTGAGACCTGGCCGCGGCTAGCCTGAGCCGGTGCCAGGAGTCCCGCCAGCCCCGTACGGCTACTTCGGACCCGCCGGGACCTTCACCCACCAGGCGTTGCTGACCCTGCCGGCCCTGGAGGGCGAGCCCGTCCCCTTCGCCACCGTCGGCCAGGGCCTGCAGGCCGTGCGCGACGGCGAGGTGGCCGCCGTCCTGGTGCCGATCGAGAACTCCGTCGAGGGCGGGGTCACCGCGACGTTGGACAACCTGGCGTACGGCGACCGCCTCGTCATCATCCGCGAGGTCCTGCTGCCGGTGCAGTTCACCCTGTACGCCCGGCCGGGGACCGCGCTCGCCGACGTGCGGCAGGTGCTCACCCACCCCCACGCCGCGGCCCAGTGCCGGGGCTGGCTGTCCGCCCGCCTGCCCCAGGCCACCGTCACCGAGGGCGGCTCGACCGCGGCGGCCGCGGCCGAGGTGGCCGATCCCGTGTCGCGCTACGACGCGGCGGTCTGCGCGGAGGTCGCCGGGCAGATGTACGGGCTGGTGCCGCTGGCCGCCGGCATCGCGGACAACGCGGACGCCGTGACCCGGTTCGTGCTGGTCTCCCGACCGGGTCCGGTGGCCCCGCCGACCGGAGCGGACAAGACGACCCTGGTGCTCTTCCTGCGCGAGGACCACCCGGGCGCCCTGCTGGAGATCCTCGAGCAGTTCGCGAGCCGGGGGGTCAACCTCTGCCGGATCGAGTCCCGACCCACCAAGCGCACCCTGGGCGACTACTGCTTCTCCGTCGACGCCGAGGGCCACCTCGACGACGCCCGGCTCGCCGAGGCCCTCATGGGTCTGCACCGGGTCTGCGCCGACGTCGTCTTCCTGGGCAGCTACCCCCGCGCCGACCAGCAGCGGCCCGCGATCCAGCCGGGCACGACCAACGACGACTACGCCGCCGCGTCCTCCTGGCTGCGCGACCTGCACGGCTGAGCGAGCGCGGCCCCGGGCCTCAGGCGCCCGCCCCGGTCAGCACCTCGGCGTCGGCCCGGGCCACTGCGGCCACCGCGGTCGCCGGCTGACCGCCGGCCGGGGCCGGCGTGCGCGGCACCCGCAGGACGAGGGCGCCCGGCTTGATCTGGGCGACCATCCGGCTGCACACCCCGACGGTGTCCCCGTCCAGCTGGTACTGGTCGCGCTCCTCGACGGTGATGGTGACGCGGCGGCCAGTGAGCCGGTCTAGCTGCTCGTCGGAGCGGCGCTGCCGGGTGAGCACCCGGGCCGTGAGCCGGACCCAGTCCGCCGCCGTCCGCGGTGAGGCGACCAGGACGTCGAGCAGCCCGTCGTCGTACCGGGCGTCCGGCATCAACGGGATGCCGGCCTGCAGGAAGCCGACGTTGCCCACCAGGATCACGTGGGCGCGGCGCCGCAGCGGCGGGTCGTCGTCGAGCTGGATGGTCGCGTGCAGGGCCGGGTGGTTGGCGTGCCGGGCCGCGGAGACGAAGTAGGCGGCCGAGCCCACGGCCTTCTTCAGGTCGGGGCTGGTGCTCTCCATGATGACGGCGTCGATGCCGATGCCGCCCATCACCGCGAAGTGGTCCGGTGGGCCGTCGTCGACGCTGATCTCCACCAGGTCGACCGCCGTGTCGACGCCGTCCAGGGCCACCTCCAGCGCGGCGGCGCGGTCCAGCGGGATCCCGATGTTGCGGGCCAGCAGGTTGCCGGTGCCCGAGGGGATCAGGCCGAAGGGGACCCCGCTGCCCGCCAGGCCGGAGCAGATCTGCCGGATGGTGCCGTCCCCGCCCGCCCCGAGGACGAGGTCGACCCCCGCCTCGAGGGCCTGCCGGGTCATGGTCCGGCCCGGGTCGTCGACGGTGGTCTCGATCCAGACGGGGTGGCTCCAGCCGCGTTGGTGGAGCTCGTACTCGACCTGGCGCCGAAAGGTCACCCAGTCCAGGACCTTCGAGGGGTTGACGATCACGGCGGCCCGGCGCGACGGCCGGTCGGGTGCCGGGTTGCGGCTGCGGACGATCTCGGTGACCAGGTCGTGGGGCACCGGCACCCGGACCCCGCTGACGACCAGGCTGAGCACGGCCGTCGTGCCGCCCAGCAGGAGGCCGCCGACCAGGTCGCCGACGTGGTGGGCACCGAGCAGCCAGCGGTCGACGGCGATCACCAGGACCACCGCGGTGGCGCCGGTCTCCCAGAAGAACCGGGCGCGGACGCTGCGTCGGGTGACCGCGAACACCGCGCCGACGCCGACGGCGGTGAGGGTCGCGCTGACCAGGTGGGCGGCGGGGTAGGACGAGCCGTGCGTGGTGAGGACGTCGAGCGCCTGGGCGGGCCGAGGGCGCCCGACGAGGAGGCGGACCAGCGCCGTGAGCCCGGCGCCCAGGACCGCCATCAGCACCAGGGCCGTCGCCAGCTGCCGGAAGCGTCGGCGCGACGCCCACCAGGCGAAGGCGAGGAGCGCCAGGTACTGCAGCGTCGGCAGCGTGACCAGGGAGACGGCGGTCGCGACCTGCGCGACCGGGGACAGCGGACGCAGCGGGGGCGGCAGCAGCCGCTCGTCGAGAGCCCGGAACGCCGGCCAGGTCAGCGTCGCCGCCGTCCAGGCCAGGAGGGCGAGGAGCAGCCCCGCCAGGATCGCCACGGCGGCGGGGCGGGGTGGTCGACGCGGCATGGCCTGATTCTCCCCTGTCCGCCCCCTCCGGCCGCACCGACGGAAACGGAGGTGCTGGGCGTCCGCCCGGCTGGTTAGGCTGAGCCGGTGATCGACGTCAAGGTGCTCCGCGCCGACCCCGACCGTGTCCGGGCCTCCCAGCGGGCCCGCGGCGAGTCGGTGGAGGTGGTGGACCACCTGCTCGCCGCCGACGAGGCCCGCCGCGGGGCGATCAGCCGCTACGAGGAGCTGCGGGCCGAGCAGAAGGGCCTGGGCAAGCAGGTCGCGAAGGCGGCCGGCGACGAGCGCGCCGCCCTGCTGGCCAGGACGCGCGAGCTCGCCGAGGAGGTCAAGAAGGCCGAGTCGGCGTCCGGCGAGGCCGCCGCGACGTTCGACGCGCTGGTGAAGCAGGTCGGCAACCTCGTCTTCCCCGACGTCCCCGAGGGCGGTGAGGACGACTACGTCGTGCGCGAGACCCACGGGGAGCCACGCGACTTCGCCGCCGAGGGTTTCAGCCCGCGCGATCACCTGGAGCTGGGCCAGCGGCTGGGCGCCATCGACGTCGAGCGCGGCGCCAAGGTGTCCGGGTCCCGCTTCTACTACCTCACCGGTCAGGGTGCGGAGCTGGAGCTGGCGCTGCTCAACCTGGCCATGAGCCTGGCCATCCGCAACGGCTTCACCCCGGTCATCCCGCCGGCGCTGGTCAAGCCGTCGGCCATGGAGGGGACGGGGTTCCTCGGGCAGGCGGCCCAGGACGTCTACCACCTGGCTGAGGACGACCTCTACCTGGTGGGCACCGCCGAGGTGCCGCTCGCGGCGTACCACTCCGACGAGGTGCTCGACCCGGCCATCCTCCCGCTGCGCTACGCCGGCTACAGCCCCAGCTACCGCCGGGAGGCCGGCTCCTACGGCAAGGACACCCGCGGCATCTTCCGCGTGCACTGGTTCGACAAGGTCGAGATGTTCGTCTACTGCGCCCCCGAGGACGCGGCCGCCGAGCACGAGCGGCTGCTGGGCTGGGAGAAGGAGTTCATCGAGGCCCTGGAGATCCCCTACCAGGTGCTGGAGCTCGCGGGTGGAGACCTCGGTCTCAGCGCGGCCCGCAAGTACGACTGCTACGGCTGGCTGCCCACCCAGGACCGCTACCGCGAGATCACCTCCACCTCGAACTGCACCGAGTTCCAGGCGCGGCGGTTGAACATCCGGGCGCGCTTCGACGGCGGCACCGGGCCGGTGGCGACCCTCAACGGCACCCTGTGCGCGATGACCCGGACCATCATCATGATCCTCGAGAACCACCAGCAGGCCGACGGATCGGTCCGGCTGCCAGCGGCGCTGCGCCCGTTCCTCGGTGGGCGCGAGGCCCTGGTCCCGCGCTGATGCGCTCCTCCGCCGCTGCGGGGTGGCGCCCCCGGCTGGTCGCGCTCGACGTCGACGGCACCGTGGTCGACCGCAACGGGGCCCTGCCGGGCGCGGTCAAGGGCGCGATCGCCGGCGTCGTCGCGGCCGGGGTGCCCGTCGTGCTGGCCACCGGCCGGAGCTGGCACGGCACCCGTGACCTCATCGACCTGCTCGGGCTGCCCCCCGGTCCGGCGGTCTGCTCGAACGGCGCGGTCATCGCGACCTACCCGCCCGAGGAGATCGTCAAGGCCGTCACCTTCGACCCGCGCGCGGTCATCGACCGGGTGGAGGAGTTCGCGCCGGGCACGCTCATCGCCGTCGAGGAGATCGGCCGCGGATACCGGCTCAACGGCCGCTTCCCCGACGACGACCTCACCGGCGAGATGATCATCCAGGACTCCCAGCAGCTCGGGGCGGAGCCCGTGACCCGCGTCATCCTGCGGGACCCGAGCCGCTCGGCGGAGGACTTCATCGCCCTCGCCGAGCACCTCGGGCTGCACGGCGTCACCTACTTCGTCGGCTGGAGCGCCTGGATCGACATCGCGCCGGACGGGGTCAACAAGGCGACGGCGCTGGCGGAGGTGGCCGAGGCCTTCCACCTCACCGCCGACGACGTGCTGGCCTTCGGCGACGGCCGCAACGACCTGGAGATGCTGCGCTGGGCCGGTCGCGGGGTGGCCATCGGCGATGCCCCGCCGGAGGTCCGGCAGGCGGCGGACGTGGTCTGCGAGACGTTCGCCGACGGCGGCCCGGTGGCGGAGCTGCGGCGCTGGTTCGGCTGAGCGCCGCTCAGTCGTCCTCGGGCGTCGACCGCCAGGCCATCCCCCGCGGGGCGAGCCCGGGGTGGGCGCGCCAGCGGGAAGGACCCTCGTCCTCGTCGTCGTCGTCCAGGTCGTCGTCGCCATAGGAGTGCCGCGCCCCGCCCAGCAGGCTGCGGGTGAGCGCCTCGGCGTCGGAGAGCATCTCGTCCAGGGCCTGGTGCAGGTCGGCGTCGGCGGGTGCACGGCCCGCTTGTGCGGCGACCAGCACGGTGCGCCGGACCGCCTCCTTGGCGAAGGACGCGGTCACGCCCTCGGTCCGGGCCGCGGCGGCCTCCAGGGCCGACGTGCTGACCTGTCCGCTCGCCACGAGGCCGGTCCCGTAGAGGGCGAAGAGCCGCTGCCGGCCCTCGAGGTCGGGCTTGGCGATCTCGACGGCCAGGTCGACACGCCCCGGCCGTTCGACCAGCGCCCGCTCCAGCAGGTCGGCGCGGTTGGTGGTCAGGACGAAGGTGATGTCGGCGTCCGTGGCCAGGCCGTCCATCGCCTCCAGCATCTCGAACAGCGCAGCGCCGGTGTCCCCGCCGCGGTGCTCGGCCACGAGGTCGCAGTCCTCCAGCACGATCAGCGCCGGTTGGGCGGCGCGCGCCAGGTCGGTCGCGGTGCGCAGCAGCGCGAGCGTCTGCCCCGACAGCAGCACCGCCGTGGTGCCGGCGGTCCGGCTCAGCAGATGGCGGACCAGGTGCGTCTTGCCGGTCCCGGGCGGACCGTAGAGCAGCACCCCACGCTTGAGGTGCTGTCCGGCCGCCTGCAGCACGTCCCGGTGCCGGCCGACGCCGACGACGTGCCGAGCGACCCGGTCGAGCACCCCCGACGGCAGGACGACCTGCTCGGCCGAGAGCTCCGGCCGCGTCCGGAACGTGAGCGAGCCGCCCGGGTTGTGGTAGTCGAAGGCGTCGCCCGCGAAGGAGATGACCTGGCCCCGCAGGATGCTCAGCCGCGACATCTCGGCGCGCACCCGCTGCATGAAGCGGTCCACCACCTCCGGTTCGGACGCCAGCAGCTCCAGGGTGTAGTTCTCGCGGTCGTAGTCGCGGTTCGCCGCGCGCTGCAGCCAGACCAGTGGGCGTCCGTCCACCTGGAGCATGCCGATGCCCAGCACCACGACGCGGCGGTCGCTGGTCGGACCGGTCGGCATCCGCCGGTAGCTGACGGCACCGGGCCGGAACGGGAAGTGGCTGCGCACGAGGTACTCGGTGAAGCCCTCGACGTGGGCGCGGTTGATCCCGTGGATGCCGATCCGCTCGCCGCCGAGGTCGGTGAGCAGGAACTCGAGCGCGAGGTCGAGGTCGACCACCTGGTGCTCGGGCACGGTCTCCACCACGGGCTCGAGCGTGGTCGGGTCGGTGCCCAGGAAGTCCCGGACCCGCTCGCCGAGCTCGGTGAGCTTGTCGGACCCGTCCTCGTCCTGAGCGGCGAGCCGCACCATCGCGTCCACGAACCGGGTGAAGGAACGGGCGAACTCGCGGGTCTCGTCGTCCACGGGGGCCTCCTGGTCGGGGTCCTCACCGTAGACGCCCGGTCGGGACCGCCTCGCGGGGGTCGCCCGGACCGGTCCTGAGCCGGCTCCTAGCGGCGTCGGCGGGCCGCAGCCAGGGCGCGGACGGCTCGGCCGAGGGGGACGGGCGGGCGTCCGGAGAGGATGCGCAGCTGGTCGGCCCTGGTCGAGGCGGCCGCGTAGAAACGCTGCACGAGCGCAGGGTCGGACCGGTAGAAGCTCTGCAGCACCCGGTACCGTTCGTGCGGCTCGGCCGCCCCGAACAGCATGGTGTCGAGCATCCGGTAGAACCCTCGCTCCCGCCAGGTCCGGGCGGCGTGCTCGGAGGTGAGCCGCAGCAGGGCGTCGTGCGACAGGTCCTCCGCCGCGGCGACCAGCCCGGCCAGCCGGATCGCGTCGGGCAGGGAGTACCCGGTGGTGGGGTGGAAGAGCCCGGCGCGCATGCCCGCCTTGGCCAGCTCGGTGCCGGTGGAGGCCCAGTAGCGCTCGAAGTCCCCGCTGACCACCACGGGCAGCACACCGCTCTCGGTCCGGCTGGTGCCCTCGACGCGCCAGCCCTTGGCCCAGGCGTAGGCCGCGATCCGGTCCTGCAGGCCCGGGACGTCGAGCTGAGGGGAGTCGCTGTAGTAGGTGTCCTCCACGAAGACCTCCTGCGGCCCGAAGGGCAGCAGGTACACGAACCGGTAGCCGTCGCGCTGCTCCACCGTCGCGTCCATCACCACCGGCCGGCGGACCCCGTGCGGCGCCGCGGTGCGCAGGACCTGGCCGACGAACTTCTGGTACCCGAGCCGCAGCAGGCTGAGGTCGCCGGGGCCGCGCGCGTCGAGCACGGCCCGGGTGCGGATGGTCCGGCCGTCCAGCAGCCGCACCCGGTCGGGTCGGGCTTCGGCGACCCGGCCGCGGACGACGCTGCCGGGCAGGCGTGCGTGCACCACCTCGGCGAGCCGTTCGGAGGTGATGCTGCGGTAGGGGGCCGCGAGCTCGCGCGCGAAGCCGGGAAAGGCCACGTCGTAGGCGTCCCAGCGGTAGGTGACCAGCGGCTCGACGAGCCAGGCGTCCGCGTCGTCGACGTCCGCGGCGAAGTGCGACCAGACGTGGTTGCCGCCGATCCGGTCCTGCTCCACGACCGCGATCCGCAGGGCCGGCTGCCGGGCGGCTACCGCGAGGGCGACGAGCGAACCCGCCAGTCCCCCGCCGAGGACCGCGAGGTCGACCTCGCGGTCGTCCCGGTCCTCCTGCGCTGGGCCCGGCTCAGAGATACATCCCCCCGCTGCCGCCACCCGGGGGACCTTCGGGCGGCGTCGGTCCTCGACCGGCGGGCAGGGCACGCCGCATCTGCTCCAGCTGGGCCCGGGCGGCCATCTGCTGGGCGAACAGCGCCGTCTGGATGCCGTGGAACAGGCCCTCGAGCCAGCCGACCAACTGGGCGTGGGCGATCCGCAGCTCGGCGTCGGTCGGGGTCTCCTCGGCGCTGAAGGGCAGGGTGATCCGGTCGAGCTCCTCGACCAGCTCGGGCGCGAGCCCCTCCTTGAGCTCGTCGATGGAGGCCGAGTGGATGGTGCGCAGCCGGGCGCGGCTGGCCTCGTCCAGCGGCGCGGCCTTCACCTCGTCCAGCAGCTGCCGGATCATGTTGCCGATGCGCATGACCTTCGCCGGCTGCTCCACCATCTCGGTCACCGAGCGCTGCGCAGGGTCCCCGGGGGTCTCGACCTGCTGCGCCGGAGGACCCTCGACGGCCATGGCCTGAGGCGTCACCACGAAGACCCGGCCGTCCTCGGTCGCGCCGGCCACCGCCTGGCTGTTCGGTCCGGCCCCGCTCTGCTCGTCCTCATGCTGGCTGGTCATGCCCCGATCCTAGGTGCGACCGCTGACAGCGGCGGGTCCGGTGCCGAGCCCGGATCGGGGCGGGAAATCCGGTGGAGACCGGTCGGGACGCCGCCTAGGCTGAGCCGCCCATGCAGGATTTCCCACCGGTCGTCCCGGACTTCGATGACGCGGCGGCCGTTCCCCCCACCGGGGCCGCGGCGGTCGGCGGCTCCGGGGCACCCCGGCCCCCGCGGAGCCGGGGCGACTTCTCCCGGCCCGACACCCGCAGCCCCAGCCGGTTCCTGCTCTGGCTGCTGCGTCAGCAGCGGTCGACGGTGGTGCTGCTGACCGGCGTCACGGTGCTCCAGTGGCTGCCCGGTGCGGTCGGGCCCTATGTCGTCGGGCGGATCATCGACGACGGCATCCGCGCACGGGATCTCGGCACGGTCGGCTCGCTGAGCCTGGTGCTGGTCGGGCTGATCGTCGTCGGCGCGATCGCCGGCGTACTCAGCCACACGCTGATCGTCCGTGCCTGGCTGGTCGGGATGTACGGCGCCATCAAGCTGGTGACCCGCAAGGTCACCCAGATGGGCCACGTCCTCCCGCAGCGCACCCCGACCGGGGAGGTGCTCAGCGTGGCCTCCGGCGACACCGACCAGTTCGGCGGTCTCAACGAGGTGCTGGCCAACTTCGCCGGCGCGGTCGTCGCCTACCTGGTGATCGCCGGCTTGGTGCTGTCCACCTCGTGGGAGCTCGGCGTCCTGGTGCTGGTCGCCGCGCCGCTGATCGTGATCCTCGCGCTGCCGCTGCTGCGCCCGCTCCAGCGCCGCCAAGAGGTGGAGCGCACCCGCTCGTCGGAGCTGACGTCGCTGGCCACTGACATCGTGGCCGGACTGCGGATCCTGCGCGGCATCGGCGGCGAGCAGACCTTTGCCCGCAACTACGCCGCGCAGTCGCAGCTGACCCGCGCCGCCGGGCTGTCGGCGGGTCGCTGGCAGGCGGCGGTCGACGCGGCCAGCGTGCTGTTCTCGGGCCTGTTCCTGGTCGCCCTCACCTGGCTGGGGGCCCGTCAGGTCGTCGACGGTCGGCTCAGCGTCGGCGAGCTGGTCAGCTTCTTCGGCTATGCGGTGTTCATGGTGTGGCCGATCCAGACCTTCTTCGAGTCGGCCCAGAAGTGGGTCCGTTGCCTGATCTCGGCGCGCAAGGCCATCGCCCTCTTCGAGCAGCAGCCGCCGTGGACCACTCCCGCGGAGCCGCTCCGGCTGCCCGCCTCGGGCGCGCTGCACGACAGCCGCTCCGGCTTCACCGCCCGTCCGGGGGAGCTGACGCTGATCGTCTCCGCGCTGCCGGACGACTCCGCCGCGCTCGCCGACCGGCTGGGTCGCTACCTACCAGCTGAGTACGAGCCGGTGCCCCTGGGCGTCGAAGGCGTCAAGGGCCGCGCCGCACGTCGCGCGCGCGAGCAGCGGCGGGCGGAGCGGACACGGCTGGCTGAGCGCGACCGCCGGCTGGCCGCCGGCGGCTGGGGCGTCAGCCTCGGTCCGGTGGACCTGGCCGACGTGCCGCTGGCCGAGGTCCGTCGCACGATCCTGGTCAGCGACGCAGCCAGCCAGGTGTTCGCCGGCACGCTGCAGGACCTCGTCGACCCGCACGGTCGGCTCAGCCGGGAACAGGCCGAGGAGGTGCTGCACGCCGCCGCGGCCGAAGACGTCTTCGAGGCGATGCCGGGCGGCTGGCAGGGCGTCATCGACGAGCGCGGTCGTGGCCTGTCCGGGGGCCAGCGGCAGCGCGTGGTGCTCGCCCGCGCCCTGGGCATGGATCCCGCTGTGCTGGTGCTCGTCGAGCCGACCTCGGCCGTCGACGCGCACACCGAGGCCCTGATCGCGGCCAGGCTCGCCGCGCACCGGCGGGGACGGACGACCGTCGCCACCAGCGTCTCCCCGTTGCTGCTGCACCACGCCGACCGGATCGCCTTTCTGGAGGACGGGCTGGTCGTGGACAGCGGCACGCACGAGGAGCTGCTGGCTACCTCACCGGGCTACCGGTCCGTCGTGGCCCGCAGCCTCGACGACCACCCGGACGACCGCGTGGGCGCGGAGGAGGGACGATGACCGATCTCCGCGTCGAGCTGGCCGGCTCGGCCGAGACCTGGCGCTCGGGTGAGCGCGAGCCGGTCGTGCCGTCGGAGCTCGAGCCCCCGTACACCGGCGCTCCCCGGGAGCGGCTGCGCGCTTGGCGCCGTCGCCACCTGGCGCGCGAGGAGCGGGCGGAGGAGTACTTCCGCAGCTCCCGGCGGCCGGCTCGGGCGCTGCCCGTCGCCGACAGCCACGAGGTCGTCGCCTTTTTGCGCACCCTCTTCACCAGCCGTCGGTTCCTGGTCACCGCCCTGCTGACCCTGCACGCGCTGGCGGCGATCGCCGGGCTGGTGGTGCCGCGGATCCTGGGCGAGCTGGTGGACGCGGCCGTGGCCGGCGGTTCGCTCGCCGCCCGCCTGGACGGCCTCGCGCTGGCCGTCACCGCCGTGGTCGTCCTGCAGGCCGTGCTCATCTTCCTGGCCCTGCGGACCTCGGTCCGCTTCGGTCAGGACCTGCTGGCCGAGGCGCGGGAGTACATCGTCCGGACGGTGCTGCGGCTGCCGCTCGGCCGGGTGGAGAGCGCGAGCTCCGGCGACCTGGTCACCCGGGTCACCCGGGACGTCCACACCATGAGCGAGTCGGTCCGCTTCGGCCTGCCCGAGGCGATCATCGCCGCGATGACGACGGTGCTCACCGTCGGCGCCATGGTGCTCAACTCCTGGCTGCTGGCCCTTCCGCTGCTGGTGAGCATGCCGCTGCTGTGGTTCTCCAGCCGGCGCTACCTGAAGCGTGCCCCGAAGGGCTACATCACCGAGGGCGGCACCTACTCGCGGATCAACACCAGCTTGACCGAGACCGTCGAAGGCGCCCGGACCATCGAGGCGCTCGGGCTGCAGCGGAACAGGGTCGAGCTGGGCGATGGCGACATCGCCGTCTCCTCTCAGGCTGAGCGCTACACCATGGCGCTGCGGAACCTGCTGTTCGGCGCCCTCGGGATCGCCTTCGACAGCCCGCAGGTCCTGGTGCTGCTGGTCGGGGCCTTTGGCTACGTCAACGGCGTCGTCAGCCTCGGCCAGGTCACCACGGCCGTGCTCTACGTCCAGGCGCTGATCGAGCCACTTCAGCGGTTGATCCGCAACGTCGACCGCCTCCAGGTCGGCATCGCCTCCACGGCGCGCCTGCTGGGCATCGCCTCGGTGCCGCAGGACCGGGTGGCCGGCGAGGAGCGACCGTTGGGCAGCCGGCTGGTCGGGACGGACCTGCGCTTCGCCTACCGCGAGGGTCACGACGTGCTGCACGGGGTGAACCTCGACCTGCTTCCCGGCGAGCGGCTCGCCATCGTCGGACCGAGCGGGTCCGGCAAGTCGACGCTGGGGCGCCTGCTGGCGGGCATCAACGGTCCGCGTACCGGCGCGGTGACCGTCGGCGGCGTCGAGCTGACGGCGTTGCCGCTGGACGTGCTGCGCACGGAGGTGGCCCTGGTCACCCAGGAGCACCACGTCTTCGTCGGGAGCGTCCGTGACAACATCATCCTGGCCCGGGAGAGCTCGCCGGACTCCACCGTGGTGGAGGCCCTGCGCACGGTCGACGCCTGGGACTGGGTGCAACGCCTTCCGCGCGGGCTCGACACCCTGCTGGGCGCCGGTCACCAGAAGCTGACGCCGGCTCAGGCCCAGCAGATCGCGCTGGCCCGGCTGGTGGTCGCCGACCCGCACACGCTCGTTCTGGACGAGGCCACCTCCCTGATCGACCCGCGGACCGCGCGCCACCTCGAGGGGTCGATGGCGGCTCTGCTGGAGGAGCGCACCGTCGTGGCGATCGCCCACCGGCTGCACACCGCCCACGACGCCGACCGGATCGCCGTGGTGATCGAGGGCCGGATCGCCGAGCTGGGCAGCCACGAGGAGCTCGTCGCGGCCGAGGGCGAGTACGCACGGCTCTGGCGCGCCTGGACCTCCTGACGGAAGCGATGTCCCTCTCGCTGCTCTCCACTGCCCGGTAGTTGACAACGCCGAATAGCAGTCATAGCCTCTCAGCATGGAGTCCGCCGGACTGGTCGAACGGGACCCCCAGCTGCTCAAGGGGGTGCTGCCGATGCTGGTGCTCACCCTGCTCGAGCAGGAGGAGTCCTACGGCTACGAGCTGGTGACCCGGTTGCAGCGGGGCGGCCTGCACGGGATCGCCACGGGCACGGTGTACCCGGTGCTGACCCGGCTCGAGCGGGAGGGTCGGCTGAGCTCGCGGCTGGTGCCGTCGGCCGCCGGCCCCGCCCGGAAGTACTACCGCCCGACCCCGTCGGGGCTGGGCCTGCTCGCCGAGTCCCGACGCGCCTGGAACGACCTGACCGCTGTGGTCGCCCGCCTGCTTCCCGATCCCAAGGAGTCCGCATGAGCTCGACCTCGTCCCTGCCGGCCCGCTGGCGCCGTTCCTGGTACCTGCAGCGCGTGGAGCTGTGGCTGGACCCCATGCCGCGACGCCGCCGCCGAGCCGTGCTGGCCGAGCTGCGGACCAACCTCGACGCGGCGAGCGCCGACGTCGGCCTGGAGGCGGCCCTCGCCGACCTGGGGTCGCCCCGGCAGCTGGCCCGCCACTACCTCGACGCCGAGCCGCAGCCCCGTCCGCACTGGAACCAGGGGGCGGTCGCCGCCGCCCTGGTGCTGGCCGCCTGGGTCTACGCGACCCTGTTCTACGCCCTCGGCATGCTCGACGCGCTGAGCTCCACCGGCTCGACCGGGGCGGCGGAGGGCAGCTTCCTGGGCACCCAGGTCCGCGCGGTGGCCAACGCCAACGAGTTCTCCGCGGCCTTCTCGGGGGTGCCGTGGGCGCCGCTGACCCTGACACTGCTGGCCTTCTTGCTGGTCGGCCGGGCCTGGCACGTCGTGGGCCGGCGGACGACCGCGGAGGTCAGCGCCCCTTGACCCTGCGCAGCTGGTCGTCCACCCGGACGGTCCAGCCGCGCCGGTCCAGGTGCTCCAGCAGGGGGACCGCCACCCGTCGCGTCGTGCCGAGGGCCTGGCGCGCCTGGCTCAGCGTGAACGGCTGAGGCAGTCCCGAGAGCACGCGCATGGCCTGGGCCGGACCGCTCGGCAGCAGCACGACGTCGCTGGACAGCCGGACCAGCCGTCCGACCCGCTCCGCGGCGGCGAGCTCGGCGACCCCTAGTCCCCACTGCTCCAGGTCCCCCTTCTCCGGAGCCAGGAACGGGTCCGCCGCCAGCTGGGCGGCCAGCTGGGCCAGCCCCACCTCGGCCGGTCCGAGATCATGGCCGGACCCCGGGCGGCGGAGCCGGCCGTCGGCGTGCTCCAACCCGGCAGCGTCGGCCACCTGCAGCAGCAGGGCCCGGTCCGGCAGGCCGACCTCGCGGCGGGCCGCCTCGACGCTCAGCCGGGGGTCGAGGGGGTGGGTGCGGGCGTGCTGGTCGACGGCGGTGCCCAGGGCGCGCTGCCAGCCGGTCCACACCTCGGGGTCGACCAGCCAGTCGCCGCTCACCCGGACCCCGGTGACGTCCTCGGTGGGCACGCCGAGGACGGCCAGCTCGGCGGCTCGGACGGCGCCCCGTCGTCGCACCTGCTCGGCCAGCACCTCACCGGGTGCGGCCTGGGCCTCCCGCACCAGCGCGTCCGCCCGGGCGGACGCGGCGCCCCGGCGCCGGAGCTCGGGGGGATCGGCGTCGAGGACCACGGCGCCGGCCGCCACCGCGTGACGTCCGGGGTCGCGCAGCACCAGCCGGTCCCCCGGCTCGAGGGGCAGCGGGGTGTGCAGGGTCAGCCGGGCGGTGTTGCCGCCGAGCGGCCGCAGCCGAACCGGCACGGCTGCCGTCCCGCAGTGGAGCACCAGGCCCGCGGTGAGCTCGGCCACCTCGCCCACCGCAGGGACCACCCGGGCGTCCACGACGGCGGTCGTGGGCCAGGTGTCCGGGGTGAGCAGGGCGTCGCCGCGGCCCACCTCGTCCACCTCGACGCCCCGCAGGTTCACCGCCACCCGGGCGACCGCGGTCACGGCATCCGCCGGTGCCCCGAGGCTCTGCAGGCCGCGGACCCGGACGCGTCGGTTCCCGAGCTGCAGGGTGTCGCCCACCCGGAGCCGACCGGCGCCGAGGGTGCCGGTGACGACCGTCCCGGCGCCGCGGATGGTGAAGGACCGGTCGACCCAGAGCCGCACCCGGCCCTCGGCGCAGGGCGCCGGCAGCCGGCCGACGAGGTCGGCGAGCGCCGTGCGGAGCTCGGGCAGACCGTCTCCCGTCCGGCCCGACACGGCGACGGCCGGTACCCGGCCGAGGCTGGAGGCGGCGATCTTGGCCTGCGCCTCGGCGAGCGCCGGGCCGGGGGCGGCGAGGTCGGAGCGGGTGACCACGAGCAGACCGGCGGTCAGCCCGAGCGCGTCCACGGCGGCCAGGTGCTCGCTGGACTGCCGGCGCCAGCCCTCGTCGGCGGCGACGACGAACAGGACGGCGGGAGCCGGTCCCAGACCGGCGAGCATCGTGGCGATGAAGCGTTCGTGGCCCGGGACGTCGACGAAGGCCAGCGTCTGGTCGCCGCCTCCCTCCGCGAGGGTCGTCCAGGCGTAGCCGAGGTCGATGGTCATGCCGCGACGCCGCTCCTCGGCGAAGCGGTCCGGCTCCATGCCGGTGAGGGCGCGGACCAGGGTCGATTTGCCGTGGTCGACGTGCCCAGCGGTGGCGACGACGTGCACTAGCCCGCGCCCCCGGGGTGCGGGGGGCTGAGGGCAGCGGGAACGGCCCGGACGGCGGCCAGCAGGCGGTCGTCGTCGGCGGCGGGGACGCAGCGCAGGTCCAGCAGGCAGCGGCCGCGCTCCACCCGGCCGACGACGGGGTCGGTGCCCGTGCGCAGGGCGACGGCGTAGGGCTCGGGGAGGGCGACCGCCCAACCCGGCAGGGACAGCCCGGGCGCACCTCCCCCGCCCACCGCGCCCGCCGAGGCCACCACCGAGACGTCGATCCCGTCGGCGGACAGCGCAGCGGCCAGCCGCTCGGCGCGGGCCCGCAGCAGAGCCGGGTCGGCTCGCAGCGCGGCCCAGGTGGGGGTGGTGGGTCCGCGCAGCGTCGCCTCCAGGGCGGCGAGGGTGAGCTTGTCGACCCGGAGCGCCCGGGCCAGCGGGTGCCGGCGCAGCTGCTCGACGACCTCGAGCCGGCCCAGCAGCAGACCCGCCTGCGGACCCCCCAGCAGCTTGTCCCCGCTCGCGGTGACCAGGTCAGCGCCGGCGCGCAGGGCGGTGTCGGCGTCCGGCTCGTCGGGGAGCAGCGGGTCGGGCGCGAGCAGCCCGCTCCCGATGTCCACGACCAGCGGCACACCCAGGCGTGACAGCTCGGCCACCGAGGCCGCGGAGGTGAACCCCTCCACGCGGAAGTTGCTGGGGTGCACCTTGAGGATGCAGCCGGTGCTGGTTCCGAGCGCGGCGGCGTAGTCGCCGGCGGTGGTCCGGTTCGTCGTGCCGACCTCGCGCAGCCGGGCGCCGGTGGAGGCGATGAGGTCGGGCAGGCGGAAGCCGTCGCCGATCTCGACCATCTCGCCGCGGCTGATCACCACCTCACGACCGGCCGCCAGCGCCGTGGTGGCCAGCACGAGCGCCGCCGCTCCGTTGTTGACCGCGAGCGCCGACCCCGCGGCCGGCACCGCCGCCGCCAGCGCCTCAAGAGCGCCGCGACCCCGGCGTGCCCGTCGGCCGGTGGCCAGGTCGAACTCGACGTCGGCGTAGCCGGCGGCCGCGGTGACGGCTTCGAGCGCCGTGGGGGGCAGCGAGGCCCGGCCGAGGTTGGTGTGCAGCACGACACCCGTGGCGTTGAGCACCGGCGTGATGCTGCTGAGCGAGCGGGGGAGGCCGGCGAGCGCCGCGTCGGCCACCGACTCCGGAGCCAGCTCCCCGGCGCGGACGCGGGCCTGGGCCGCGGTGACCTGCTGCTTCACGACCTCCCTGCCGAGCCGCTGCGCCGCCGCCGCCAGCCGGGGGTCGGCCAGCAGCGTGTCCGTCCGGGGCACGCGCCGCCGGGGGTCGACCTCCGCGCTCGTCACCGCTCGATGCTATGCGGGGCTCCGGCGCCTGCCCGGTCGGTGGCCGGAGCGCGGTAAGGCTGGCGGAGGCGGACGGGAATCGAACCCGCCAAGCCGAGCTGCTCGGCTTCACCGGTTTTGAAGACCGGGAGGGCCACCAGGCACCTGTACGCCTCCAGGCGAGAGCGTAACCGGCCCTCCTAGAGTGGGCGCCATGATCGAGGCCGCGCAGACGTACCGGTTGACCCAGTACGCCCGCGGCGGTGGCTGCGCGTGCAAGATCCCGCCGGGGGAGCTGGAGCAGACCCTGGCCGGGCTGCGCCCGTGGACCTCCCCCGACCTCGTGGTGGGTCTGGGGACGGGCGATGACGCCGCGGTCGTCCGGATCGAGGGCGGCCAGGCGGTGGTGAGCACCACGGACTTCTTCACCGCCGTGGTCGACGACGCCTACGACTTCGGCCGCATCGCCGCGGCCAACGCGCTCTCCGACGTCTACGCGATGGGCGCGCGCCCCCTCGTCGCGCTGAACCTCGTCGGCTGGCCCCGGGGTGTGCTCCCCATGGAGCTGCTGGGCGAGGTGCTGCGGGGCGGGATGGACGTCTGCCGCGAGGCGGAGGTGCACGTCGCCGGCGGGCAGAGCATCGACGACCCCGAGCCGAAGTACGGGATGGCCGTCACCGGGCTCGTCGACCCCGACCAGCTGCTCCGCAACGACGCGGCCCAGCCGGGACTGCCCCTGAGCCTCACCAAGCCGTTGGGCATCGGCGTGCTCAACAACCGCCACAAGGCGACGGGCGAGGTGTTCCCGCAGGCCATCGAGGCGATGGTCCGGCTGAACCGGGCCGCGTCGGAGGCCGCACTGGCGCTCGGGGTCCGGGCCGCGACCGACGTCACCGGCTTCGGATTGCTCGGTCACGCCTACAAGATGGCCCGCGCCTCGGGGGTGACCCTGCAGATCGACGCCGCCGCCGTGCCCTACCTGGACGGAGCCCGGACGGCGCTGGCCGACGGCTTCGTCAGCGGAGGCACTCGCCGCAACCTCGACTGGGTGCGGCCGTTCCTCGACACCGAAGTCGGGGAGGACGAGCTGCTGCTGCTCGCGGACGCCCAGACCAGCGGCGGTCTGCTGGTGGTCGGTGAGGTCCCGGGCGCCCCGGTGATCGGACGGGTCCTGCCTGCCGGGCCGCACCCGCTGGTCGTCCGGTGAGCCGAGGCGGGGGTCGGGGTGCCTGAGGGCCACACCCTCCACCGGCTGGCCGGCCAGCTGCAGGAGCTCGTCGGGCGGCGCGTCGCGGCCTCCTCGCCGCAGGGCCGCTTCCCGGCCGCGGAGGTCGACGGCACGGTGGTCGCCGCGGTCGAGGCGTACGGCAAGCACCTGCTGGTGGACCTGGTGGACGCCCCGACGGTGCACGTGCACCTCGGGATGCGCGGCAAGCTGCTGCGCTTCTCCCCGGTCACCGGCGCGGCGATGAAGCAGGTGCGGCTGCGGCTGGCGCTGTCCGGGAGTGCCCCGGACGTCGCCTGGGACCTGATCGCCCCGAGCACCTGCGAGCTGCTCGACCCGGTCGGCCGGGCGCAGCTGCTGGCGGGGCTCGGTCCCGACCCGCTGCGTCCGGATGCCGACGCGGGCCAGGCGCGGCGCCGGCTGCGGGCTCACCGCGGCAGCGTCGGCGCCGCGCTGATGGACCAGTCTGTGCTGGCCGGGGTCGGCAACGTCTTCCGCGCCGAGGTGCTGCACGCCTTGGGGATCGCCCCGGACCGCGCGGCCACCGCGGTCACCGACGAGGAGTTCGACGAGCTCTGGTCGTGGCTCCGGGCGATGTTGGCCCGCGGCATGGAGGACGGCCGCATCATCACCGTCGACGTCCCCGCCGGCGAGGACCGGCTGGCGGTGCCCGAGGCGCTCGCCCGCCGCGTCTACAAGCGGGACACCTGCGCCGACTGCGGGACCCCCGTCGACACCACCACGGTCCAGGGCCGCACCGCCTACGCCTGCCCCCGCTGCCAGCCCAGCTGAGACCGCACGACCGATCCAGCCCCATCGAGGAGCGTGATGCAGACCTTCGTCCCCTACCCCGACTTCGTGGAGTCGGCCCGTGCCCTGGACGCCAAGCGCCTGGGCAAGCAGCGCGTCGAGGTGATCCAGATCGTCCGGGCGCTGACCGTGCCGGGCTACGCCTGGAAGTCCCACCCCGCGGTCCTCATGTGGCAGGGCTACGAGGAGGCGCTGGGCCGCTACGGGCTGACCATGTGCGAGGTGTGGCTCGAGCGAGGCTTCGGCGACACCTGCGCGGCCACCATCGCGGCCGACCTGGCGACGTTCGGCATCCCGCACATCCGGACCGAGGCCGAGCTAGGGGAGGCGGGCGCGCTGCCGCCGTGGCTGTTCGACGAGGCGGTGCAGCAGAGCCACCAGTCCGCGCTCGTCCGCAAGGACCCTGGCTTCTACCGGCAGCGGTTCCCCGACGTCCGGCCCGACATCGACTACGTCTGGCCGGTCCGCTCGCCGGCGGTCATCGAGCGCGAGGAGCGGCAGCGAGAGAACGCCCGCAAGCGCCAGGAGCGGGCCGAGCAGAAGATCCTGGCCGAGTTGGCCGCCGCCAAGCGCAAGCGCAGCGCCGCGGCGAAGAAGGCCGCCCGGACCCGCGCGGCGAACGCGGTGGCCAGGGCGCGACAGCCGGGACCCTGATCTTGCGCCCTGGCGAGGTGGTCAGCGGACGGACGCCCCGGCGGTGTCGTCGGCGCGGGAGCGAGCCTGCGGCAGCTTGGTGATCACCGGGATGACGATCGCGACCAGGGCGATGATCCCGATGGTCGTGTAGGCGCTGGTGTAGTCCTTGTCCCCGCCGATCAGCGCTGCGGCGATCAGCGGGCCCACCACACCAGCGAGGCTCCAGCCGATCAGCATCAGCCCGTAGATGGCGCCGGCGTACTTCACGCCGAAGAAGTCGCCCGCGGTGGCCGGCATGGTGCCGAACGCCCCGCCGTAGCAGAGGTAGACCAGCGCGGCGAGGATGAAGAAGAGCACCGCGTTCTGCACGTGCGGGATGAGCAGCAGGCACCCGCCCTCGACGGCGAGGATGATGATGAACGTCGGCATCCGCCCGATCCGCTCCGAGATGGTCGCCAGCACGATGCGGCCCGCCCCGTTGAACAGCCCGAGGAAGCCGACCGCCGCGGCAGCCGCAGCCGCGGTGTAGCCGGAGATGTCGGTGAAGCTGGCGGCCGCCTGGGAGATCAGGGAGATGCCCGCCATGACGGCGAGGGTGAGGATCGCGGCCAGGGCGTACCACTGCCAGGTGCGCAACGCCTCGCCCTGGGTGTAGTCCCGGCCGCTGCCGCCGACCTTGCCGGCGGTGGAGGGGGTGTAGCCGGGCACCTGGTAGCCCTGCGGCGGGTTCTTGAACATCAGCGCGCCCGCGACCGAGAACACCAGGTAGGCCAGGCCGAGCGGCAGGAACGCCGAGGTCGGCACGTCGGGGTTGCGGGCGATCAGGGCCTGGGCCACGGGAGCGGTGATGACAGCGCCGAAGCCGAACCCGCCGACGGCGAGGCCGGTGATCAGGCCGCGCTTGTCGGGGAACCACTTCTGCAGCATGGCGATCGGCACGATGTAGGCCAGGCCCAGGCCGAAGCCAGCGATGACGCCGTATCCGACCACGAGCAGCCATAACTGGTCGCCGCTGCGGGCGAGGGAGGCCAGCAGGATGCCGAGGCCGTAGACCACCGAGCCGGCGAGGGCCACGATCTTGGGTCCGCGGGCGTCCTGGAGCCGACCGCCGATGTAGGTGCCGATGAAGATCATCCCGATCGTCACCTGGAAGGGGTAGGTCGACTCGACCTTGCTGAGCTGGAACGGCTCGGCGGCCTGCAGGGCGCGGCTGAACACGCTCCAGGCGTAGACCCCGCCGATGGAGAGCTGCAGCAGCAGGGCGGCGGCCACCAGCCCCCACCTGCCCCTGGTCGGGTTGTCGGTGTGAGCGACGGCCGTGTCGGTCATGCGGGCTCCTGGGAGTGGGCAGCGGAGGGGGAAGGGGCTGCGGCGGCGTCGCGGTCGGCCTCGGCCGCGCGGCGGCGGTTGAGGCGTTCGCGTTGCGGGACGATCGTGTACTTCGGGTCGTGCACCGACGCCGGTCCGGCCTCGAAGACGCCGAAGCGGGTGCAGGCCGAGCCGGCCAGCAGGGCCGCGCCGGACGCGGCAGCGCCCCAGCGGCTGCGACCCCCGACCAGGAGGGCGCCGAGGGCCCCGGCTGCGGTGAGGATCTTGCTGGCCCGCATCAGCGTGCCCGCGTGGCCGGTGTGCAGGACCTCGGCGGAGAGGCCCATCGAGTCCTCCATCCGGTGCTCCACCGCCAGCTCGGCGGCGGCCCCGGCGATCGCGAACACCCGGGCGGGGCCCGCCTGGGCGACGGGAGCGAGCAGCATGCCCAGACCTCCCGAGGCCGCGGCCGCGGAGCCGACGAAGACGAAGGGCAGCTCCCGGTGCGCGTCGTGCCAGGCGGGGGTGGAGGTGTTGGTCAGCAGCACCGCGGTGTAGGACGCGACGCCCGGTGCGAGGGCCGCGGCGGCCAGGCCAGCGGGCCGGGCAGCCCAGTCGAGCAGGGTGCTGAGGACGCCGAAGCGGACAGGCAGCAGCTTGGCCACCTCGGCGGCGCCGGCGACGACGGCGCCCGGCCCGTAGGCGGTCAGGATCCAGGTGCCGACCGACATCGGCGAGGTGGGCTTGAACACCCGCAGCATGTTCAGGAACCGCTCCGGGCGGCCGAGGTCGGCGACCAGGGCGGCGAGGCTGACCGTGAGCGCCCCCGTCGCGCTGATCCGGAGCCCCCGGCGCAGGGCCGGCCGGTCGGTGAGGTCGGCGCCGGCCGCCAGCAGGGAGGACCCGCCGGCGATGCCGCCCATGAACAGGTACAGCGGGATCGCGGCCTCCCAGGGAGCCGCCTTGACCACGGGGCGGCCGTAGTAGGAGGTGAACGTCGCGTCCGGGACCATCTGCTCCTCGGCGCGACGCCGCCGGCGCCGCCCACCGCGTCCGCCGCCGTCCCGCTCGCCGCGTCCGCCGCCTGCGGTGCGCTCGGCCGTGGCTGCCGCGCTCCTCCCGCCCTGGCTGCCCGGGACGGCGTTGAGGTCCTCGGTGCTGTTGGGAGGTCCGCCCTCGTTGCTGTCGGGGTTGGCGGCCTTGCCGACCTTCTGCTGACCGCGGTCGTAGCCTCCCTCGCTCACAGCCTTCTCCCTCCCAGGAACGCGGCGGCAGCAGCGGCGAGCAGCCCGGCGGCCGCCAGCCCGGCGTGCTTCCACATCCGGGGGAGGTCGGCGGTGGTCACGATGGGGTCGGGCGGGAAGCCGTAGACCTCGGGCTCGTCGAGCAGCAGGAAGAACGCCCCGGCTCCGCCGACGCCGCCCTCGGGGTCCTCGGCGTAGAGCTGGGCGTTCATCACCCCGGCCGCCTGCAGGGTGGCGACGCGCTTCTCCGCCCGCTCGCGGAGCTCGTCCACGTCGCCGAACTGGATCGACTGGGTGGGGCACGCCTGCGCACAGGCCGGGGTCTGGTCGTCGAGCAGCCGGTCGTAGCACAGGGTGCACTTCTGCGCGACGCCGTGGTTCTTGACCTGCGGCTTCTCCTTGGACTTCTCGCCGATGCGGCGGTCGATGACGCCGAAGGGGCAGCCGGCGACGCAGTAGCCGCAGCCGTTGCAGATGTCGTCCTGGACCACCACGGTGCCGAACTCGGTGCGGAAGAGCGCGCCGGTGGGGCAGACGTCCAGGCAGCCGGCGTTGGTGCAGTGCTTGCAGACGTTGGAGGCCATCAGCCAGCGGAAGTCGGTGCGCTCGCCGGCGTCGGGCGAGGCACTGGGCAGGTCGAAGGCCGGCATCCCCAGGTCGACCAGCGGCTTGTCGTGCACCGAGCGAGCCAGGGAGCCCAGGATGTCCTCCGAGACCAGGACGTCAGGCCCGACGGCGGTCTCGGGCACCCCGATGGTGATCCCGGTGTCCAGGCCCCCCATCGGTTTGCGCTGCTCGATGAACTCGACGTGGCGCCACGTGTTCGCCCCGAGGGCGCCGGTGTTGTCGTAGGAACTGCCGAGGAGCTCGTAGATGCCGTCCTGCGGCACCCCGTTCCACTCCTTGCACGCGACCTCGCAGGCCTTGCAGCCGATGCAGATCGAGGTGTCGGTGAAGAAGCCCTTGCGGGCGGGCGGAGCCTCCCACCCGGCGTGCGCCGCCGGTCCGGCGCCGCCCGCCGAGGTGAAGGCCTGGTCCAGGCCGAGGTGACCGTCGTCGTGACCGTTCAGCCCATGCCCCCGGTGCTCAGCGCTGGTGCCGTTCTGCGGGCTCATGCATGTCCCCCCTCTGGTCCGGCTTGGGTGTCCTGCCCCGGAGCCGAGTGGCCCTCGGCGACCTGGCCCTCGGTGGAGTGGCCGTGGCTCCCGGCTTCACTCGGGTGACGGCCGTCCGGCCCCTCGGGCGGGGTGCGCTGCTGGTTGCCGGTGGCCAGGGTGACGTGGGCCCGGTCGCGGTGCGCGGCCACGTAGTCCAGCAGTGCGGGACCGCGGGGCCTGCGCCCGGGCTGGATGTCGCAGGAAGCCACCTTGGTCTCCTGGATGTGCACGTTCGGGTCGAGCGTGATCCCGAACAGGTCGTTCGCCGAGTCCCCGGTGACGAGGGCGTCGTTGCCGACCCCCCAGTGGTAGGGCAGCCCGATCTGGTGGATCGTCTTCCCCCCGGCGCGCAGCGGGGCCATCCGCTCGGTGACCATCACCCTGGCCTCGATGGCCGTGCGGGCGCTGATGATCGTCGCCCACCCGTTGTTCACCAGGCCGCGCTCCCGGGCCAGCTCCGGGGAGACCTCGCAGAAGAACTCCGGTTGCAGCTCCGCCAGGTGGGACTGCCAACGGCTCATCCCTCCCGCGGTGTGGTGCTCGGTGAGGCGGTAGGTGGTGAAGACGTAGGGGTACAGCTCCGAGCCCGGTTCGTCGCCTGAGGGGTTCTGGTAGTTGTCCTCCCGGGAGAACAGCTCACGCGTCGGGTTGGACTGCTGCCGCGACATGGGGTTGCTGATCGGGGACTCCTGCGGCTCGTAGTGCACCGGTAGCGGCCCGTCCAGCAGCCCGGTCGGGGCGTAGAGCCAGCCCTTCCCGTCCGCCTGCATGATGAACGGGTCGTCGCCCCGCAGGGCCGCAGGACCTGACGCTCCGGCCGGCGGCCGGTAGGACGGGGCCTTGCCCACCTCGAAGTCCGGGACGTCGTGCCCGGTCCACTTCTGCGCCTCCTCGTCCCACCAGACGTAGGCCTTGCGCTCGCTCCAAGGCTTGCCGTCCGGATCGGCCGAGGCCCGGTTGTAGAGGGTGCGCCGGTTCATCGGCCACGCCCACCCCCACTCTGGCGCCACCCACGACTGCTCGCGGCCCGGTTTGCGACGTGCCGACTGGTTGACCCCGCCGGCGTAGACGCCGGTGTAGATCCAGCAGCCCCCGCTGGTCGAGCCGTCGGGCTTCATCTCGTTGAAGGTGTTGAGCAGCTGGCCCTTCTTGTCCCCGCTCAGGAAGTAGCCGTTGATCTCCTTCAGGACCGCCTCGGCGTCGAGATCGCCGTCCTCACGGAGCGGGTAGTCCCAGGTGAGGTCCAGGATCGGCCGGTCCCGCGCGTCCGTCGAGTCCGCCAGCCGAGCGCGGATCTTCTGGCCGAGCAGGTAGAAGAAGTCGAGGTCGCTCTGGCAGTCCCCGGGCGGCTCGACAGCCTTGTGGTGCCACTGCAGCATCCGCTGCGTCTGGGTGAAGGTGCCTTCCTTCTCCACGTGTGCGGCGGCGGGGAAGAAGAAGACCTCGGTGTCGATCTCCTCGGTCCTCAGCTCCCCGGTCTCGATCTCGGGGGCGTCCTTCCAGAAGGTCGCCGACTCGATCATGTTGAGGTCCCGGACGACGAGCCACTTGAGGTGCGAGAGGCCCATCCGCTGCATCTTCCCGTGAGCGGACCCGACGGCGGGGTTCTGGCCCAGCAGGAAGTAGCCGTCGACCTCGTCGCGGAGCATCGACATGACCGTGGCGTACGTGCCATGGTCACCGGTCAGCTTCGGCAGGTAGTCGAACGCGAAGTCGTTCTCCTCCGTCGCGGCCTCACCCCACCAGGCCTTGAGCAGGTTGACCGTGTAGCTCCTGGCGTTGGTCCAGAAGCCCTTCTGGTCCGGGCTGGCGATCTGCCCGACGTAGTCGTCGAGGCTGTCGTGGGTGCCGGCCTTGGGCATCGGGAGGTAGCCGGGCAGCAGGTTGAACAGGGTGGGGATGTCGGTCGAGCCCTGGATGCTGGCGTGACCGCGCAGCGCCATGATGCCGCCGCCCGGACGACCCATGTTGCCCAGCAGCAGCTGGATGATGGCCGACGTCCGGATCATCTGCACACCCACCGTGTGGTGGGTCCAGCCGACCGAGTAGACCCAGCAGGTCGTGCGCTCGCGGCCGCTGTTGGCGGTCACCGCCTCGCAGACCTCCTGCAGCTGCTCGGGGCTGACGCCGCAGGTCTCCTGCACCATCTCCGGGGTGTAGCGGGCGTAGTGCCGCTTCAGCACCTGGAAGACCGAGCGGGGGTGCTGCAGCGTCTCGTCGCGGGCGACGGCGGCGTCCTCCAGCGCGGCCCCGTGGCCGCCCAGCTCGTGCCCGCCGGCCCGGCTGGAGGTGGACTGCTCGCCCTCGTCACCCTGCCCGCTGCCGTCGGCGCCGCCCTGGTGGCCCTCGTAGGCCCAGCTGGTCGAGTCGTAGGTGCCGGTCTCGGGGTCGTAGCCGGAAAAGACGCCGTCGAGGTCGTCGACGTCGCGGAAGTCCTCCGAGACCAGGTTGGCCGCATTGGTGTAGGAGCGGACGTACTCCTCGAAGTAGAGCTCGTTGCTGAGGATGTAGTTGATGATCGCGCCGAGGAAGACGATGTCACTGCCGGCCCGGATCGGGACGTGGGTGTCCGCCACGGCGGAGGTCCGCGTGAACCGCGGGTCGACGTGGATGACCTTCGCGCCGCGCGCCTTGGCCTCCATCACCCACTGGAACCCCACGGGGTGGCACTCGGCCATGTTGGAGCCCTGGATGACGATGCAGTCAGCGTTCTGGATGTCCTGCAGGAAACCGGTGGCGCCGCCCCGGCCGAACGAGGCTCCCAGACTGGGAACCGTGGCACTGTGTCAAATACGCGCCTGGTTCTCGATCTGTATGGCGCCCATGGCGGTGAAGAGCTTCTTGATCAGGTAGTTCTCTTCGTTGTCCAGCGTCGCACCGCCCAGGGCGGCGAAGCCCATGGTCCGGCGCAGCGGCCGGCCCTCGGTGTCGGTGTCCTGCCAGTGCCGGCGGCGGGACTCGACCATGCGGTCGGCGATCATGTCGGTCGCCTCTTCGACGCCGATCTTCTCCCAGGCGGTGCTGCGAGGGCGGCGGTAGAGCATCGTCGTCGCACGGCCGGGGGCGTTGATCAGCTGCTCGCTGGCCGAGCCCTTCGGGCACAGCCGACCACGCGAGACGGGGGAGTCGGGGTCGCCTTCGATCTGCACGACGCGCTCGTCCTTGACGTACACGCGTTGCCCGCAGCCGACGGCGCAGTAGGGGCAGATGCTTCGGACGACACGGTCGGCGGTCTTCGTGCGCGGCGCGAGGTTGCGCGAGCGCTCGGACTGCACGGCTGAGCCGCGACCCAGGGGGTCCTTGCCGGTGATCTGCCGGAGCACCGGCCACTCGAGGAACGTCTTACGGATGTCCATCTTCGCCTCCTGGCTGCACCCTAACCCGGCGTGGCCCGGGTCACACGGGGTCCCCCCGGGGACACGACGGAAGCGGGTCGCCTACCGCGTCCCTGGTCCGCCCGGTGGGCGCGGGCGGTTGGGCCAAGCGCCTCGGGCGTAACGGGCGTGACAGGCTTGACGCACGACCGAGAGGCGGTCGGAGGTGGAGGGGACGTCGTGCTGATCTTCGGGCTGAGCAGCAAGCAGGTGCTCCTGGCCACGCTCTACTACGTGTGCGAGGTCTGCGGGAACGAGGCGGCGCACCAACTGGTCAAGCACATGCGGCGCTTCACGCTCTTCTTCATCCCGATCTTCCCCGTCGGCACCCGGTATGCCGACACCTGCACCTTCTGCGCCCGGACGATCGACGTCCCGCGGGACCGCGCCGAGGCCGCCGTCGCCGGTCAGGGCTCGACCGAGCTGCTCTGAGCTCTGGCTCAGCCGGGTGGCCCGGCTGCCTCGGGAGGGGCGGGTTGGGCGACCGGTCGTTCGCGGTCAGAGGCGTCGGGTGTCCAGCTGGGTCTCGACGGCCACCTCCCTCCCGGCCTGCACGTGGTAGGCAGCCTTTCCGTCCTCCTCGGTGAGCGCCTCGACCAGCGTGGTCCCTCGGTACAGCAGCCCCACCCCGTCGTCGGTGGCGTACCCGGCGGGCAGCGTCCCGTCCTGCACCAGCGCCTGGAAGAGCGGTCGGCGCTGCTGCTCGCTGTCGTAGTGCACACCGTTGCTCCAGGGCAGCAGCCCCAGCCCGTTGGTGACGGGCTGCAGGTCGGGTCCGAACGAGTCCGTGGTGCCGCCCTGGTGCCAGCAGATCGACCCGGCGGAGATTCCGGTGAGGACCACCCCAGCCCGCCAGGCACGCTCCAGGGCACGGTCGTAGCCGTGCATCCGCCACAGGGCCAACAGCCCGGCGACGCTGCCACCCATCACCCAGACGACGTCCTGCTCCAGCAGGTGAGCGGTCGGGTCCTCGACGTTGGGCATCCCGAACGAGGTGAGGTGCGAGGCGTGCAGCCCGCGCAGCATGGCCGCCTCGTACAACCAGGTGAGCACCGCCGGGTTGTCCCCTGCCGCGGTGGCCAGGAAGCAGATCCGGGGGGCGCGGCCGGAGACCCCGGCGAGGTCCAGGGCGTGCTCGGTCAGCTCGGAGAACTCCCAGTGCGTGCGACGTCCGGGGCGAAGACCACCCGAGGTCGCCAGGATGGTCGGGCCGTCGGCGGTCATCCGGTGAGCGTAAGTCCGGGCTCGCTCACCACCCGACCCGGACGCCGTGCCGCGATCCGCGCGTTCCGCAGCGGTCGCTGCTCGCGGTCGACGAGCCGGGGCGGTATCCACACCGGCAGCCGGTCCTCACCCAGGCGGCAGGTCCAGCCCCGGGCGGCGAAGTGGAGGTGGTGGTAGCGGCAGAGCAGGGTGAGGTTGTCGAGGTCGGTGAGGCCACCCTCGATCCACGAGACGATGTGGTGACGCTCGCACCACGGCGGTGGGTGGTCGCACCCCGGGAAGCTGCACCCGCCGTCGCGCGCGGCCAGGGCGAGGGTCTGTGCTCGGGAGGCGATCCGCCGGGACCGTCCCAGCGTCAGCACCGCGCCCGACCGAGCCAGCACCGTCGGGACGATCTCCGCCTCCGCGGCCAGCTCGAGCAGCCGGGGCGTCGAGATCAGGTCACCCTCCGCGGTGGTCCCGTAGCCGGTGCGCTGCAGGAGGCTCTCGTGGTCGATGGTCACCAGGACGGTGGTGGGAACACCGCCGGACGCCGGCTGGTCGCCCGCGCGCAGCAGGCGGTCGCAGACCTCCTCGAGCGCGTCGTGCATCCGCTGGCCATGCGTGCGCTCGTCCGGGAGCTCCACCGGGCCGCCCTGTGGTCCGGGAACCAGGTCCGTCCGCGGTCGGGACAGGGGCAGCAGCACGGCGCGGAGCTTCGCCCCGACCGTCGCGGTCAGCCGCAGCTCGCCGCGCCAGCTGCCGTCACGTCCGCGCCGGAGCTCGAGGTAGCGGCGCTCCTCGTCCAGCTGGTCTCGAGGTCGGCTGCCGTCGGGGTCGAGGTGCTCGACGAAGCGCTCGGTGCAGACCTGCAGGTCGCGGGGTCCCAGCACGAAGGCGAGCTCAGTCAGATCATGTTCGCCGCGAACGAGCGCCGCGGCGTCGTAGCCCACCATGTCCACCCGGGCCAGGCCACGGCAGATGATGTCGACCTGTTCCGGGGTGACCTGACCCCTGCGCTGCGCCTCGGCGAGCTCCGCGCGGACCGGCGCCTGCTGCTCGCCGAGCGGGGTGACCCGGTCACCGACCTGCTCCGACGCCCGCACCCGCCGGTGCGCCTCGCCCGGCGAGATCCGGAGCGCCTGGGTCAGCAGCCGGGGGAGCCGGCCCTGGCCGAGGGTGCCGGCGACGTCCCGGGACGCCGCGTCCCGCAGGGCCCGGTGGTCGAGCAGCGGCAACCGGTTCCGCACCGCCTCGAGGTCCTGCAGGAAGGCGACCAGCCCGGCGGCGTCCAGGTGGTCCAGTCCACCCGCCTCGACCTCCTCCACCAGCAAGGTCAAGGCGTCCGCCAGGACGGTCAACTGCTGAACCACCCGCGGTGGGTCGGGCTCGGAATCCATGCCTCCACGTTAAGAGAACACCTGTTCGATTTACGCGGCCTCGACCGACCACGACAACACGAGAGAGAAGAGGACAACACCGTCAGCCGCGAACGACGAGCACGACCTTGCCGAGGTTGTCCCCGGACTCGAGGTGGGCGTGAGCCGCCGCCGCCTCCGCCAGCGGGAACGTCGTCTGCGGCGTCATCGCGATGGTCCGGTCGGCGAGCAGGGGCCACACCCGCTCGACCACCCGCCGGCAGATCTCCGCCTTCTCCGCCGGCGGTCGCGGGCGCAGCGACGTGGCAGTGACCGTCCCGCGTCGGGTCAGCAGTGCAGCGAGGTCGAGCGTGGCGCGCGCGCCGCCCTGCAGCCCGATGACCACCAGCCGCCCCTCGAGCGCCATCAGCTGCTGGTGCGCCTCGAGGTACTTCGCCCCCGTGTTGTCGAGCACCACGTCGACCCCGTCGGGGAAGGCGGCCCGCACCTCCGACGCCCAGTCGTCGCGGTAGGAGAAGGCGTGCTGGGCGCCGACCGATCGGCAGTAGGCGAGCTTGTCGGGCGACCCCGCCGTGGTGGCCACCGTCGCGCCCAGGCTGCGCGCGTACTGGATGGCGAAGGAGCCGATGCCGCCGGCGCCCCCGTGGACCAGGAACACCTCGCCCGCCGCCAGGTGCGCCAGGTCGAGGTTGGACACGACCGTCGCCGCGACCTCGATGATCCCGGCCGCCTCGACCAGGCTCAGACCGGGTGGCGGGGGGACGACCTGACCGGCCGGCACCACGACCTGCTCGGCGTAGCCTCCGCCGGCGAGCAGGGCGACCGCGGGCGCTCCGACCGACCAGCCCTCCACGCCCTCCCCGACCGCAGCCACCCGCCCCGAGACCTCCAGCCCGAGAAGGGGGCTCGCACCGGGGGGCGGGGGGTAGCGTCCCTGGCGCTGCAGCAGGTCGGCGCGGTTGACCCCGGCCGCCGTCACGTCCAGCAGGAGCTCGCCCGGACCGGCCTGCAGGTCCTCGACCTCGGACAGCTGGAGCACCTCGGGGCCCCCGGTCCGCTCGGCCACGATCGCCTTCATGACGACGAGCCTGTCACGCACCCTTCGGCTACGCTTCGGTGGTCCTGCGGCCAGGTCCTCGGTGGTCGCTCGGGCGAGGTCGCATAGTGGACTAGTGCAGGCGCCTTGAAAGCGCCCGAGCGGGAGACCGTTCCGTGGGTTCGAATCCCACCCTCGCCGCAGAGCAGACAGATTCGCTGCCGGGCCTTGCTGTCCGCAGTCGGCGATCCGGAAGCCTGCCGATCGCTAGGGTTCCCTGGTGAGCTCACCTCCCGCCGACCGCGCTCCGTCCCAGCACTTCGTCCTCGTCGCGACCCCGCCCCTGCGGGCCCTGGCCATCGCTGCCGTCACCGAGGTCCTCGGGGCGTTGCTCCTGGTCGGCTGGCAGGCCCTGGACCTGCCCCTGGTCGCCGGGGTGCTCGGCGCCCTGCTGCTGGCCGCAGGGACCGCCCTGCTCGGTGCCGCCGTCATCCTCACCCGACGGCTGCGGACGACCGTCGAGCTGAGCGACGACGCCGTCCGCGTCACCCGGACGGGACGCACGCGCTCGCTCCGGTGGGAGGCCGTCCGGGAGGTCACGCTGCTGCACCCGCAGCTGCGGGTCATTGCCGCCGACCCCGCGGACGAGGTCGTCATCACCAACCCCCGCGGCCCACGCGACCCGCGCTTCGCCGCGCTGCTGGAAGCCCTGCGGCAGCGGCTGGACGCCGGCCGGGGTTACCGCCCCCTGGAGTGACTCAGCCCCGGTACGGGGTCGCGGTGGCCGCCATCTCGGGGTTGTAGGCGCAGGAGTCGGCCACGTCCTCGCTCTCAGCCTTCCTCGGCTTGGCCTTGGGCTTGGCGGAGGCGCTGCCCCCTGCCGTCGGGGCCGCGGACGTCGTCGAAGCGCGAGGGTGAGGCCGACTTGGCCTCGCCGATCGCGACCTTGACCCGCTGCCGCATGCGGCCGAAGTCCGGGTCGGGGCTCTCGAAGCCGTCCTCGCCATGCCGGAAGACGATGCTGCGGACACTTCCGTCCTTGACCCGCAGACTCAGGTCGACCATCAGGGGCAGCACCTCCTGCGGCATGTCGGTGAGGACGATCTGCTTGCCCGCCTTGGCCACGTCCTCGTAGCGCGCCAGCATGTTCGCCGGGTTGGCCTGCTTGATGATCGCGTCGATCACGCAGCGCTGCCGGTCCATCCGCGCGAAGTCGTTCGAGCCGAACCGACCGCGCGCGTACCAGAGCGCCTCGAAGCCGTCGAGCTTCTGGTTCGGTCCCGGCTTGAGGAAATCCGTCGGGGGTATCCCGAGGTCGGTGTTGCCGCCCATGGGGATGTAGGTGTTGACGTTCAGGGTGATCCCGCCCAGGGCGTTGATCATCTTGCTGAAGCCCTGGAGGTTGATCAGCACGAAGTAATCCACCTCGAGCCCGAGGGCTGCGCCCACGGACAGCTTCATCGCGTCGGCGCCGAGGTTGTCGGTCTCGCCCAGCACGCCCTTGGGCACCGTGTTGGGCACGCTGTCGTACATGGCGTTGAGGAAGTAGTTCGGGTCGTCACCGTTGCCGTTGGTGAAGCCGTTGGGGTAGTACTGCCTGAGCGGGGATTTCCTCGGGAACGGCATCCGGCCGGTGTTGCGCGGCAGGCTGAACAGCGTCGTGTCCCCGGTGCGGGTGTCGATGCTGGCCAGGATGATGGTGTCGGTCCGGGTGCCCGTCCGGCCTCGACCGGCGTCGCCGCCCAGCAGCAGCACGTTCAGGCGAGGCTTGTCCGCCCACGGGTCAGCGGCAGGTGGGCCGCCGGTGGGCCGGCCGCCCAGGGTCGGGCGCGTGGCGCTTCGGCTGTCGGTCTGGCTCTTGAAGACGCCCTGGACCGAGGCTGCGGTGTCGTAGCTGTAGCGGGCGGCCACGGCCATGGGAGCCGCGACGGCGAAGGCCAGCACCCCGACGAGCAGGCCGCCGAGGGCCCGCTGCGAGCCTGTGGTCCGACCGCGCAGGCTGAGGTGGCTGGCCACCACCACGCCCACCCAGACCAGGGCCAGCACGACCAGGGCCGAGCTGACGGCGTAGAGGACCGAGGGCTTCACGAACTGGGCGAGCAGGCCCTGCCAGTCGAGCGCGGCCCAGACCCCCAGGACGAGCAGCACGACCGCGAACGTGCCCAGGACGATCCCGCCCACGAGGCGTCGCCGAGCCAGGATGAGTCCGAGACCCGGCAGCACGGTGCCGGCCACCGTCAGGGCCGCCGTCCGGCGGAAGCTGCGGCCGACGTCCAGCGCCGAGCTTCCCGACCTCGCGGGCAGGTTCCAGTTCCACGGACCCTGCTCGGGCGGCTCGTCGGTCATGCGGGCTCCACAGGGCTTTGGGTGTCAGGCAGGCGCACGGACGCCTTCCACTGTACGTGGCAGTTCGCGATCGCCAGGCGGTACGGGCGGCGCCCGCCGAGGGGCTTTTGCCTCTCGGTGCGTGCGGTCGGTAGTCTTGCCGGGCGCTCACCCCCGGGTGGGCGCTCGGTGTGGGAGGCGTCGCCTAGTCCGGTCTATGGCGCCCGCCTGCTAAGCGGGTTTGGGTCTTAAAGCCCATCGCGAGTTCAAATCTCGCCGCCTCCGCCACACGAGTCCGCTGGCCGAGCCCCGTCCGACGCCCGTTCGGCCGGGGTCTCGCCGCCTCGCGGGGCCTGGGGGCGCTCGGTCGCCTCGACCCCACCCTCTGGGAGACGTCCATGCCGCAGGTCCCGTTTCCTGAAGCCGCGTCCTCCCCGGGCGGGGGCCCCGTGCAGGACCGGCACGCGGCGCTGCGCTCCGTCGTCACCGCTCTCGCCGCTGAGCCGCTCGGCTGGCGGCACAAGGGGTACGCCGACCTCGAGGGCCGCCTCGCCGCCCGCGACCTGGCCGCCGCCGGCCTGCGGCTCTCCGACCTGGGCTCGCCGATGATGACCCTGGACGCCGGCGCGCTCCGGACCAACCTCGAAGCCATGGCGGCCTGGTGCGCCGACCACGGCGTCGGACTGGCGCCGCACGGCAAGACCACCATGGCGCCCGCGCTCTGGCTGGCCCAGCTGGACGCGGGTGCCACCGCGATCACCGTGGCCAACGCCGCGCAGCTGCGGGTCGCGCACGCCCTCGGGGTCCGAGCGCTGGTGGTCGCCAACGAGCTGGTCGCCCCGGCCGAGCTCCACTGGCTCGCCGCTGCCCGCGACGCCGACCCGGGTCTGGAGGTCCTGCACTGGGTCGACTCCGTGGCCGCGGTCGAGCGGGTCGACGCAGCCCTGGCCGACGTGCCCCCGCAGCGCCCCCTGACCGTCTGCGTCGAGCTGGGAGCGCCGGGCGGCCGCACGGGCGCCCGGTCCGACGCCGAGATCGCTGCCGTCGCCGACCGGGTCGTCGCCTCCCGGACCTGCGTGCTCGCGGGGGTCAGCGGATACGAAGGTGCGGTGGCGGGAGCGGGTGGGACGCCCGAGGGGCTTGCCGCGGTGGAGGGGTTCCTGCGGCGGATCGCCGCCGCCCACCACCTGCTCGCCGACCGGTTCGAGACGGCGGTCGTCACCGTCACCGCCGGCGGCAGTGCGCACTTCGACGCTGTCGCCCGCGTGCTGGGTCCGCTGGCGGGCGAGCGCGGCGGCCGCCGCGTCGACGTCGTGCTGCGCTCCGGCGCCTACCTCGTGCACGACGACGTCCACTACGCCCAGGTCACGCCCAGCACCCGGGGTGAGGGGCCGCAGCTGCTCCCGGCCGTCCACGTCTGGGCGCAGGTCCTGTCCCGCCCGGAGCCTGGCCTGGTGGTGCTGGACGCCGGCAAGCGGGACCTGCCCTTCGACCTCGACCTCCCCGTCGTGCTGGACGCCCGTCGCCGGGGGCCGTCAGGTCCGCCCGCGCCGGTGGCGACCGGCCCCGCACAGGTGGTCCGGCTCAACGACCAGCACGCCTACGTTGAGGTGGAGCCGAGCAGCGAGCTGGCCGTCGGCGACGTCGTCCGGCTCGGGATCTCGCACCCGTGCACCGCCTTCGACAAGTGGCGGGCCGTCGCCCTGATCGACTCGGCCCACGCCGCCGACCCGGCGGTGCTCGACGTCGTGCACACGTTCTTCTGACCCGGTGCGGACGGGCCGGCCGTCCTCGAACGGCCGGCTCAGTGGAACTGCGGGACGATCAGGTAGATGCCGAAGAGGACGAGCAGGCCGGCCAGACCCAGGAGTCCGTAGCCCGCCGACAGCGCCACCGACCCGTAGCTGGTGCGTTCCCGGGCGGCGACGACCAGACGGATGCCGGCGGAGAGCAGGATCACGAAGAGCACGGACATGCTGATCGAGACGATCCCCACGAGCACCAGGGCCCACCAGTCGATGCTCACCGAGCCGCCCCGGTGTGCTTCGACGGGGTGTCGTGGTCGCTGTCGTCGCCGTGCGCGTGGGTGCTGTAGCTGCGCGGGTTGGCGCTGGCGAAGACCATCACCTCGGCGCTGTCGGTGACGTTCTCGTGGTCGACCCTGTGCCGTCGCGAGAAGGCGTAGATGATGCTGCAGGCCAGGGCCAGCAGGATCAGCAGGACGACGACCCCGGCGGTGCCGCGCTCGGCGATCAGCACGGACAACCCGCCGACCAGCGCTGCTCCGGGCAGGGTCAGCAGCCAGGCGAAGACGAGCCGTCGCGCCACACCCCAGCGCACCTCGGCACCCTCACGGCCGACGCCGGACCCCAGGATGCTGCCGGTGCTGACGTGGGTGGTGGAGAGGCCGAACCCGAGGTGGGAGGACGCGAGGATGGTCGCGGTGGTGGCGGCGCCGGAAGCCGCGCCCTGCGGCGTCTCGATCTCGACGATGCCCTTACCCATCGTGCGCATGATGCGCCAGCCGCCGGAGTAGGTGCCGAGCCCGATGGCCACGCCGGCCGCGATGATCACCCACCACTGGGGGCCGGTGTCGGCCTGCTGCAGGTTGGCGGCGACCAGCACGAGGGTGATGACCCCCATGGTCTTCTGCCCGTCGGACGTGCCGTGGGCGAGAGCGACGAGCGAGGCGGTGAAGGCCTGGCCGTACTTGAAGCCGGCGTCGGTCCGGGAGCGGTCCGCTCGCTGGGTGATCCGGTAGGCGATGCGTGTGGCCGCCGCCGCGGCGAGGCCGGCCACCAGGGGCGCGACCAGCGCGGGCAGCAGCACCTTGGACACGATCACCCAACCGTTCACCGTGCTCAGGCCCGCGCCGACGATCACGGCACCGATGAGCCCACCGAAGAGGGCGTGCGACGAGCTGGAGGGGATGCCCAGCAGCCAGGTGAGCAGGTTCCAGATGATGGCGCCCACCAGGCCGGCCAGGATGATCGCCGGGGTGATGAGGGCCTCGTCGAAGAACCCGCCGGAGATGGTCTTGGCGACCTCGGTGGACAGGCACGCGCCCACCAGGTTGAGCACTGCGGCGATGATCACGGCCGTGCGGGGGCGGAGCGCGCCGGTCGCGATCGGACCGGCCATGGCGTTCGCGCTGTCGTGGAAGCCGTTGGTGAAGTCGAAGATCAGGGCGACGACGACGACGGCGGTGACGACGAACAGCAGTGTCACGTCGCTTTCCTATCTGACGGTGGTGCGCCCCGCGCACCTGGGGTGACGCTGGAGGCAGCCGTCGGATGAACTCTAGGAGAACGTCCGGCGATGTCAAACCTCCCGGCGGGCACGCGGCTGCCCTGGTGAACCGGCCCCTGCGGGGTGCTCGTGAGGCCGAGGAGACGCTTGCCGAGGGACCGGAAAAGCGGAAACACGACCGGAACACCGTTGGAACCGCAGGGGCGGACGGGTGGGAGAACGTAGCGCTCACGGGCTGGTAGGTGCATTCCTCTGACCCGGGCCCCTCCGCTGTCGCACTGCGGCGTCAGCACTTCCCCATGCTCGTCAGGAGACCAGACGTGACCCAGGAAGCGACAGAAGTTCGCGATCCATCAGCCGTTGACCACCGTCAGGTGAGTGCGGCGACCAAGGAGACGATGGAGGACTACACCCTTCGTTTCGCTCCCCGCCACTACCGCCGGTGGTCCAGCAATGTGGTGGCGGTCTCTGCGCTGGGCGGTATCGCCTATCTCGCGGACTTCGCCATCGGTGCCAACATCGGCATCGCCTACGGCACCTCGAACGCGCTGTGGGGCATCGCCGTCTTCGCCGTGGTGATCTTCCTGACCGGACTGCCGCTGGCCTACTACGCCGCGCGCTACAACCTCGACCTCGACCTCATCACCCGCGGCAGTGGCTTCGGCTACTACGGCTCGATCGTCAGCAACGTCATCTTCGCCACGTTCACGTTCATCTTCTTCGCCCTCGAGGGCTCGATCATGGCCCAAGGTCTGCTGCTCGGCATGGGCATCCCCCTGTGGGCCGGCTACGCGATCTCCACGCTGGTCATCTTCCCGCTGGTGATCTACGGGATGAAGGTGCTGACCAAGCTGCAGCTGTGGACCACGCCCCTGTGGCTGGTCCTCATGGTCATCCCGTTCGCCTACCTGCTGATCAGCCACCCGGAGTCGGTCGGGGCGTTCTTCGCCTACCAGGGCGAGGGCGGCGTCGGCGGTACCAACCTCGGCTCCATCATGCTGGCGGCCGGGGTCTGCCTGTCCCTGATCGCCCAGATCGGCGAGCAGATCGACTACCTGCGCTTCATGCCCGCCAAGACGCCCGAGAACTCCGCCAAGTGGTGGCGTGCGGTCATCCTCGCCGGTCCGGGCTGGGTCATCTTCGGGGCCCTGAAGCAGATCATCGGGCTGTTCCTCGCCGTCTACTTCATCGCGAACATCGCCGACGGGGCGGCCGTCGCCAACCAGCCGGTGCACCAGTTCCTCGAGATCTACAGCGACATCATGCCGGTCTGGCTGGCCCTGACACTGGCCGTCATCCTGGTGGTCATCAGCCAGGTCAAGATCAACGTCACCAACGCCTACTCCGGGTCGCTGGCCTGGACGAACTCCTACACCCGGGTCACCAAGCACTACCCCGGACGCCTGGTCTTCCTGGGCTTCAACCTCGCGGTCGCCCTGGTGCTGATGGAGGCGAACATGTTCGACTTCCTCAACACCATCCTCGGCTTCTACGCCAACTGCGGCATGGCCTGGGTGGTGACGGTGGCGTCGGACATCACGTTCAACAAGTACCTGCTCAAGCTGTCGCCGCTGAAGCCCGAGTTCCGTCGCGGGATGCTCTACGACGTGAACCCCGTCGGCTTCGGCTCGATGGTCATCGCGGCCGGCGTGTCGATCCTGGTGTTCTTCGGCGGCCTGGGTGAGGCCGTCCAGCCCTACTCGCCGCTGGTGGCGATCAGCCTGGCCCTGGTGCTGCCGCCGGTCCTGGCGATCGCCACGAAGGGCCGGTACTACCTGCGCCGCACCGACGACGGCATCGACCTCCCGATGTACGACGACCTGGGGAACCCCTCGGACACGATGCTCGCTTGCCACGTGTGTGGTCACGACTACGAGCGCCCGGACATGGCCGCCTGCCAGACCCACGACGCGCTGGTCTGCTCGCTCTGCCTCAGCACCGACAAGGTGCGTGACCACGTGCTGCCCGCTCAGGCGTAGCGGCCGTCGATCATCCCCCAGAAGGAAGAAGGACCGGCATGAGGCACGGAGACATCAGCAGCAGCCCCGACGCGGTGGGAGTGGCCGTCGTCAACTACAAGATGCCCCGCCTGCACAGCCAGGAGGAGGTGATGGAGAACGCCCGGAAGATCGCCGAGATGGTGGTCGGGGTCAAGACGGGGCTGCCCGGCCTGGACCTCATCATCTTCCCGGAGTACAGCACCCACGGGATCATGTACGACCGCCAGGAGATGTTCGACACGGCGGCCACCGTCCCGGGAGCCGAGACCGAGGTCTTCGCCGCGGCCTGCCGGTCCGCCAAGGTCTGGGGCGTGTTCTCCCTCACCGGCGAGCGGCACGAGGACCACCCGCACAAGAACCCCTACAACACCTTGATCCTGATGAACGACCAGGGCGAGATCGTGCAGAAGTACCGCAAGATCCTGCCCTGGGTCCCCGTCGAGGGCTGGTACCCGGGGAGCGGCACCTACGTCGCCGAGGGGCCGAAGGGCCTCAAGGTCAGCCTGATCGTCTGCGACGACGGCAACTATCCCGAGATCTGGCGGGACTGCACGATGAAGGGGGCTGAGCTCATCGTCCGCTGCCAGGGCTACATGTACCCGGCGAAGGACCAGCAGGTCATGGTCTCGAAGGCGATGGCCTGGATGAACAACGTCTACGTCGCCGTCGCCAACGCGGCCGGCTTCGACGGCGTCTACTCCTACTTCGGGCACTCCGCGATCGTCGGGTTCGACGGCCGCACGCTCGGCGAGTGCGGGACCGAGGAGTACGGCATCCAGTACGCGGAGCTGTCGGTGTCCCTGATCCGCGACGCCCGCGCCACCTGGCAGTCCCAGAACCACATGTTCAAGCTCCTGCACCGGGGCTACACCGGCGTCATCCAGTCCGGTGACGGGGACAAGGGCGTGGCCGAGTGCCCGTTCGACTTCTACCGCACCTGGGTCCAGGACCCGGCGCAGGCGCAGCGGCAGGTCGAGGAGCTCACCCGGCCTTACATCGGGGTGGAGTCGGCCCCGATGGCGGGCCTGCCCTACGACGCCGCCGGGTCACCGGCGAGCACCGAGGACGTGACGTCCACCCCTCGCGAGGTGCCGCCTCTCGAGCAGGCCGAGGTCAGCCCCGCCACCCTGGCCGCGGCCCGCGGGTAGGTCGACCCGCCGGCCCGGGTGATGATGACGCCAGCCGGACTATGGCTCGCTCCACGGTCCGGCTGGCGCGCCCTCACCACGTCGCCGACCGCCAGACCGCGTGCAGGGGTGAGGCCGCCAGCTCCGTGCCCAGGTGCCTCCGCAGAGTCCCTGCCGCGCCGGCCAGCCGGTACAGCGTGGAGCCCTCCCCGCCAGTGCTCGGCGGCTCGAGGCCCAGAGCCAGCAGCGAGTCGACCACCCGGCAGCCGCCGAGCATCCCCGGCAGCCGCCGGTGGGTCGCCGGGTCGAGCACGGTGTCCTCGACCAGCACGGGTCGTCCGTCGACGCGCACCGCGGTGCGGTTCCGCAGCCGGCCGCCGACCTGGCCGGCGCGGCCCAGCACCACCGTCTCGCGGACCAGGGCGCGGGCGTCGCCCGCCAGCTCGAGGCTGAGGTCGCGCGTCGCGTCGGCCCCGTCGGCGACGACAAAGGGCTCACCCGCCCAGCGCAGCCGGCCACCCTCGGCGATCGTGACGTGCACCGACCACGAGGCGGGCCGGCCCCGCCCGTCGTAGGCCACCGTCCCGGCGATGTCGGAGAGCTCCAGGGTGGCACCCGGGCCGACGTCGACCTCCAGCCGGACGGCGTCGCCACCCAGCAGCAGCGCCGTGGTGGCGAGCAGACCGACCCGGCAACGGTCGGGCGGACCATGCAGCAGCTGGGGTCGCAGCAGTCCGGTGCGCAGGCGGGTACGCAGCCGGCCGTGCTCGCGGGTGACCGCGACCAGCGTCGTCGTCGCCGGGTCGGTCCCTGCCTCGAGCAGGCTCAATGCTGGTGAACCAGCCCGTCTCCGTGCGCGTGGGCCTCCCCGTCGCCGTGGCTGTGGGGCGCCATGGGGCCGGGGTCGACCGGCACCAGATGCCCGGCCCGGAAGCGGCTGAGCGTCTCCAGCACCCACCCCCGCAGCTGAGCCACCGAGGCGGCGTCGGTCCGGGACAGCGCGATGACGCGCCGCCCGTCGCGGGCGTGCTCGGCGTCGTGCACCATGGCGGCGACGTCCACCCCGACGTGCGGGGCCAGGTCGGTCTTGTTCACCACCAGCACGTCGGCCCGCGCGATGCCCGGACCGCCCTTGCGGGCCACGTCGCCGCCACCGGCGACGTCGAGGACGAAGAACTGGGCGTCGACCAGGGCAGGGCTGAAGGTGGCCGTGAGGTTGTCCCCACCCGACTCCACCAGGACGAGGTCGACCGGTGCGAAGTCGCGCTCCAGGTCCTCGACCGCGAGCAGGTTCTGGCTGATGTCGTCCCGGATGGCGGTGTGCGGGCAGGCGCCCGTCTCGACCGCGCGGATCCGTTCGGGGTCGAGCACGCCGGCGGAGCGCAGGAAGCGGGCGTCCTCGTCGGTGTAGATGTCGTTGGTGATCACAGCGACGCTCAGCTCCTGCCCGAGCTCGCGGCACAGCAGGGCGATCAGGGAGCTCTTGCCGGTGCCGACCGGGCCGGCGACCCCTAGCCGCAGCGCGCGGGTCGGCGCAGGAAGCAGGGGGGGCAGGTCAGGACCGGGGGTGGAGGAGGAGAGGGGTTCAAGCACGGAAGAGCCGCCTTTCGGTGTCGCGGTGCTGTTGGCCCCACTGCTCGAGCAGGGGGGCCGAGGAGGCGGGAAGGTCGCTCAGGTGGGCCAGGTCGGCGGTCCGCAGCACCAGCTGCTCGACCTCGGGCCGGGCGGCGACGGCCCAGGCGACGCTGCGGGTGGGGTCGAACGGGACCAGCTTCAGGGCCGCCGCGAGCACCGTCTGGACGTCGTCGAAGGCCACCAGGCGGGCGGTGTCGGCGGCGCCGAGACCGGCTGCTGCCGCCGTCACCCCGACCACCACCGCTCGGCACCAGGTGCGGCCCGCGGCGCTCAGGGCCTGGAGGTCCCAGACGCCGCCGGCCATCCGCAGGTAGCTGCGGCCGAGCAGGTCGGAGGCCTCGCGCAGGGCGTCGGAGACCGTCCGGGCCCGCCAGGCCTCGTCCAGCTCGACCAGGGCCGCGGGGCGGCCCGTCGGGTCGCCGAGCCAGGCGAGCCGGGCCAGCACCGCGACGCCCGCCTCGACCTCGGTCACCGTCCGCAGCCGGACCGTCAGGTACGCCGGCACGTCGGCCAGCCCCATGCCGGCGTGGAAGGCCGGCTCCACCCCGGCGGACTGGGTGTGCGCGCCGCTGGGGAGCCGGCCGTCGGCCAGCAACATGCTCAGGTAGGCCGACACGGCGCTCAGGGCCTGCCCATCAGAACAGGGAGTAGAGCTGGGCCAGGGGCAGCTCGTGCGCCGGTGCCGGGACGATCTCGGTGCCGTCGATCGTGATCTGGTGGGTCTCGGGGTCGATGACGATGTCGGGGAGCGCGTCGTTGAGGACCATGTCGGCCTTGCCCACGTCCCGGGTGGGGCGCAGCGCGACGAGCGAACGGCGCAGCCCGAGCTCGTCCGCCAGGCCCGCATCCAGAGCGGCCGGGGCCACGTAGGACTGGGAGCGGCAGGAGCCGCTGCCGTAGTAGAGGGTGGGCCGCATCAGCACGGGCTGCGGTGTCGGGATGGAGGCGTTCGGGTCGCCGAGCGCGCCGAAGACGATGCCGCCGCCCTTGATCACGAGGTTGGGGCGGACGCCGAAGAAGCGCGGGTCCCAGAGCACCAGGTCGGCGAGCTTGCCCACCTCGACCGACCCGATCTCGTGGTCGACGCCGTGCGAGACCGCGGGGTTGATCGTGTACTTCGCCACGTAGCGGCGGGCGCGGAAGTTGTCCGCCGGCAGGCCTCCGGACAGCTCTCCGCGCACCTCTTTCATCACGTGCGCCACCTGCCAGGTCCGGGTGATGACCTCACCGATCCGCCCCATCGCCTGCGCGTCGGAGGAGGTGATCGAGATGGCGCCCAGGTCGTGCAAGTGGTCCTCGGCCGCGATGGTGGTGGCGCGGATCCGCGACTCGGCGAACGCGAGGTCCTCGGGCACGGCGGGGTTGAGGTGGTGGCAGACCATGAGCATGTCCAGGTGCTCGGCCACCGTGTTGACCGTGTGCGGCAGCGTCGGGTTGGTCGAACCGGGAAGCACGTGGGGCAGGCCCGCGATGGTCAGGATGTCGGGGGCGTGCCCCCCGCCGGCGCCCTCGACGTGGAAGGCCGAGATGCTGCGGCCGGCGATGGCGCGGACGGTGTCCTGCACGAAGCCGGTCTCGTTGAGGGAGTCGGCGTGCAGAGCCACCTGCAACCCCCACTCCTCGGCGCCGCGCAGGGCCGCGTCGATGGCGGCCGGGGTCGAGCCCCAGTCCTCGTGGACCTTGTAGCCCCCGGCGCCGGCCAGGGCCTGCTCCTCGAAGGCGGCGGCCGAGACCGTGTTGCCCTTGCCGAGCAGGAGCAGGTTGACGGGGTACTCGTCGAGGGCGCGGTGGGCCTGCTTGAGGTGCCAGGCCCCGGGCGTGACCGTGGTGGCCTTGGAGCCCTCCGATGGTCCGGTGCCGCCACCGCCGAGGGTGGTCAGCCCGGCGGCCAGGGCCTCGGTGATCTGCGACGGCGACAGGAAGTGCACGTGGGAGTCGAAGCCGCCGGCGGTGAGGATGCGGCCCTCCCCGGAGATGACGTCGGTGCCGGGTCCGATGACGAGGGCCGGGTCGACGCCGTCGGCGATGTCGGGGTTGCCGCTCCGGCCCAGGCCGACGATCCGGCCGTCGCGGATGCCGACGTCGGCGCGGACGATCCCCCAGTGGTCGAGGACGACGACGTTGGTGATGACGGTGTCCAGGGCCCCCTCGGCCGAGGTCAGCAGGGACTGGTTCATCGACTCCCGGATGGACTTGCCGCCCCCGAAGACCGACTCCTCCCCGCCGAAGGTCAGGTCCTCCTCGACCTCGATCCACAGGTCGGTGTCGCCCAGCCGGATCTGGTCGCCGGCGGTGGGCCCGAAGATCGCCGCGTAGTCCGCGCGGTCCAGGTAGGCCATGTCAGCTCTCCGACCCGCGCAGCTGCAGCCCGGGCACGGAGCGGGTTCCGCGCAGGGCGACGATGCCGACGGTCCGCGACGCGCCGGGCTCGAACCGCACCGAGGTGCCGGCGGCGATGTCCAGCCGGAAGCCGGTCGCGGCGGCGCGGTCGAAGTCCAGGCCGGCGTTGACGTCGGGCAGGTGCAGGTGCGAGCCGACCTGGATGGGCCGGTCCGCGCAGTTGGTGAAGGTCAGCTCCCCCCGCTCCTGCGGTGACCGGTCGGCGTTGATCTCCACGGTGCCGGGGCGGACCCGGACCGCGCCTGGTCCGTCGCTGGACGTTCCCGCCATGCCTGCTCCTCGGTGGTCGTGCTGCGCTGGATGGGGGCCGGGTTACTGGATCGGCGCGTGCAGGGTGACGAGCTTGCGCCCGTCGGGGAAGGTGGCCTCGACCTGGACGTCGGTGACCATCTCCGGCACCCCCGGCATGACGTCGGAGCGGGAGAGCACCTCGCGGCCGGTGGCCATCAGCTCCTCCACCCGGGCCCCCTCGCGGGCGCGCTCGATGACCCAGGTGCTGAGCAGGGCCACCGACTCCGGGTAGTTGAGCTTCACCCCCCGTGCGAGGCGGTCGCGCGCCACCATGCCGGCGACGGCCTGCAGCAGCTTCTCGGTCTCCGACGGAGCCAGCACGGCGCCTCCCCCTCCGTCGGCGGTGGGCCCGCAGACACGCGGTCACGCTAGCGAGCGCCTGTTACGTCGGCGTTGCGACGCCCGGCTCCAACCGCCACGCCCCGGGAGCACTCCCGCGCCCGGCGGGGCGGGCGCGGCGGTTTCCCAGGGGCGCGGCAGGTCCGAGAGGGCGCGGGATCACGCTTGACCAGGACGAGGTCTGTTCGAGGGTGTGGAGGCTGGTTGCTGGAGCGGCTAGCGTGCTGGACAGGCTTCCAGGCAAGGGGTCCACCATGACGGCAGCGACGACGCGCCGAGGTCGGTGGACCGGAACACGCGTCACCATCCTGGGACTCCTCGTGGCGACGGTAGCTCTGGTCGCCGCCGCCCTGGTGGATCCGGATGGCGCCGGGTTCGGGGTGGTCTCTGGCTCGCTGCTGCTGCTCTCGGCCGGGCTGGTCTGGAAGCTGGGGCTGGCAGCCCATGTGTGGGCGGCGGTCCTCGGTGCCTGGCTGCTGTGGACGTTCGCTGGGTCGCCCATCGTCGACCGTCTCTGGTACGAGGAGGTCGGGTTCCCGACCAGCGTGGGCATCATCCTCATCGACGTCGTCGGGGTCACCGGGGGCGTCATCACCCTCGTCGGCGTCGTGCAGTACCTGCGGACGCGCCGGCGGTCGTCGGCGAAGGGCCGCTCGCCGGGGGCTGCCGCGTCCCCGTGGGGCCCGTACCACGTGCTCGCCGGTGTGGCGGTCGCGGTGCAGCTGGTGCTGCTGTCCCGCTCCTTCTTCATGGGGCTGGGCTGGGGCGGTCTCGGCTACGTCGCCAACCTCGGGCAGATTGTGGCGATCGTCGTCCTGGCTCTCGCCTGGTTCCGGAAGCATCCTTTGCGCGTGCTGCCCCTGGTGCTGGCTTCTTTCCTCCTCACCCAGGTCCTCCTCGCCGTCGACCCGTCGCTCAAGACGCGTGAGTGCACACCGTCCGAGCTAGCTGCGGTGGCGGAGTTCCCGCCACCGCCCGGCTCGCCCGAGCCGGACTTCCAGTCCGAACCCGACAACGGCTGCACCGCCCGGTTCCACGTCGATCTCCGCGGCGAGCAGCTCCTCGAGCACTACGAGCAGGCCGCCAAAGCCGCAGGGTGGGAGGTGGACGACCCGGGCATGGTCGAGCTGGACAATGGAAAAATCGTGCCCGCCGAGACGATCGACATCCACAGCCGCTCGCACAGCATGAGCAACGACAAGATGAGACTCGAGCTGAGCTTCGAACGCGAGGGGACCGGGTCGCCCCAGCGGCTCTGGGTGGTCCTCAACCTGCACGAGCGCATCAGGTGACCACCGGTACCGAGCCCGAAGGGGCGGCGGCGTCGGCCCGAGATGGGAACCTCAGCCCGACGTCGGCACCTCAGCGCGGAGTGTCGTCACGGCCTTCGCGGCTCGCGTCGGCTCCTCCGACGGCGCCGTCGTCACGTCCTTCGTCGAGGTCGCGCCGGGTGTCGACGTGGCGGTCCGGGTCGCTGCCCTCGGTGCGCAGGCGGGGGTCCAGCCGGGCGGCCTTCTCGCGCAGGGTGTCCGCCTCTGACCGCTGGCGGTCGGCCTCGGCCAGCTGCTGCTGCGCCTCCCGCTGGCCCTCGGCGGCGCGCAGCTCGGCCTCGGCCTTCTCCCGGCGAGCGCGTGCTGCCCGCTCGTCAGCCTCAGCGGCCGCGGACTCCGCCTTCGCGCTCAGCTCCTGGGAGTCCCGCAGGTGGGACTGGGCCTGCACCCGCTTCTGCTCTCCGGCCCTCGCGCGGGCCCGCGGAATGAGCACGAGGGCGAGGATCAGCAGCACGACGACGATCACGATGATGACGATGACAGTGGTGTCCATGGGTCGACCTCCTGTGACGCACGTTACCGGCTCCGCCTCCGCCCGGAGCGGGAACTCAACTGAGAGCGGAGAGGAGATGCTCGTGATCACCGAAGCGCCGCGGCTCGGGTGTGGTGACGGGCCCCAGCTCTCGGTTTCGACCTCGACGCGACGTTCCGCTATCCTCGTGCAGTCCCCGCAGCGGGGACGGGCACCCGTAGCTCAACGGATAGAGCATCTGACTACGGATCAGAAGGTTGGGAGTTCGAGTCTCTCCGGGTGCGCCAGCGAAACCCCGTCCGCACCACTTCACTGGGTGTCAGTGCGGCAAATCCGCGGGCCGCCGTGGCTGCTGGGAGCCAATCGGGGAGCCAACGCCCTCAGCAGCGCGTTGCAGCGTCGCTCCGCAGAGCGGGTTGGGTCTCTGCGCCTCGGCCGGTGGCAGAGTTGAAGGCGGCAGGAGTTGCGCTAGAGGTGCCGCGCCCGCCGGAGCGGCATCATCAGGTTGCCGGCGAGCCGGCCGGGGAACCGCGTGCGGGTCTTGTGTCTCCTGATCAGCCCCGCATGTTCCAAGTTGTGCAGTGCCGAGTCCCGCGCCCATGGCGACAGCACCAGCTGGGGCCCCACCGGCGCAGGCGGCTGATCGACCAGGCCGACCACTCGTTGCCGACCGCGAACTCAGATCGGGCGACGCCGAGGAGCGGAAGGTCGAGTTCGTCCAGGGCGTCGAGCGCTGCTTCGGTGGGTAGGGTCGGGGGACCGGGCCAGTTCGCGGCGATGTAGGACACCGCGCGAATGCGAGCGGCCGTGGGTCGCAGTGTGCTGGTCGTAGGACCGGGTTGACTGTTCTCAGCACCTCGGTCGCCATGGCACTCAGTGCTGGATTCGCAGGACTCGACAGGGCCTTGGCCCACACGCTGCTTTCCTCGGTAAGGCTGCTGGTCCGGAGGAGACGGTCCGGAAGCGCGTGCAGTGCCTTCTTGTCCCGTTCGAGGAACGGCACACAGACGACGCGACCCCGCCGGAACGCTGTATGCCAACGATCGACCAGGGTCCTGTGTGTCGGACAATCGCTACCAACGGGTCAGACGAGGATGGAAAGGCCAGCGTCCAACACCAAGTTCTTGTGGGCCATCTCAGGCAGGATCGGCTCGTCCAACCAGCGTAGGATCCACCAGCCGGCTAGCTGCTCTTCGACGTCCGCACCTCGGGTCCCTCGCTCCGCCATGGCTCGAAGATCGTCGTTGTGGGGGATGCGGCCAGGGATCTGTCCGTCGGTCAGTCCGCTGCGGTTGGCCAACAGGAGGATGTACGCGAGAACGGGCATGGCCTCGATCTCGAGGGCTCCGACGTAGTTCATGGTCTTGGCGCGCTCGAACACTGCCCGTACTGCGTCGTGGTACGTGCCTGCTTGCTCGACCAGCATGGGGGTGCGATTCCCCGAGTTGCTCGCGGCCACACCTACTTCCTAGCCCACAAGCCTGTGAGCATCAAGAGGGTAGGACCCGGCCTGCTCGCGGAGCCCACCACCGCGGAATGCCCGGACGTTCATACGCGGTCACCATCCGCGCTCCAGCGGCGCGCCATCCCTGACAAGGCAGAAGTTGACGGACGCCTGCATCGACAGCAGCCCCGAGGCAACGCGGCTCCTGACCGGTCGCAGATGCCACTCCCCTCAGGTCCCGTCGCAGATGCTGGACCGACGAGGAGCGGCGGTCTCCCTGTCGTGCGAGGAGCTTGACGGGCTTGGTCTGGTGCGGGCGCCTTGCAGTGTCAGCTGGCATCGCTGGCGCGCCAGGGTTCGATCGGCGCTCGCGCACACTGATCGCCGCTTCAGGGCTCAGTCCCCTCCCCGTCAGGGCCCGTGACCATGCTCAGCTGAGCGCGAAGATCGGCGATCTCGGCACGCAACTGCTCGGTCTGCTCTTGCTCTGACGTCTTCACCTGCTCGACCAGCCACGACGCGAGGGTCGCCGTGACGACACCCAGTACGGCAATGCCGGCCACCATCAGGGCTACAGCAGCCAATCGGCCAACACCGGTGGTCGGGTAGCGGTCTCCGTAGCCGACGGTGGTCATGGTGGTGGCGGCCCACCAGATGGCATCGCCGAAGCTGGTGATGTTCGCCTCCGGATTGGCACGTTCCGCGTCGAGCACCGTGATCGCTCCGCAGAAGGCAAGGAGGGTCGCCCCTCCGGCGACGTAGACGGCGACACGGCCGCGGAGGCCCGTGGTCGCGTGCCGGTTGAGCACTCGGAGCAGCAGGACCAACCGGAGAAGCCGGAGAGGCCGCAGCAGGGGCAGTGCGACCACGATCACGTCGATCCAGTGCCGCAGGAGGTAGCGAAGCCGGTCGGGGGCCAGCACCACTCGCACCAGCAAGTCCACCGCGAACAACGTCCAGGTCGCCCAGGCGGCAATCGAGCACGCCTCCCGCACAGCCTGGGGCAACGTCGGCCAGATGATCGGAGCGGCATAGACGCCGAGGAAGACGATGGCCGCCGCGGTCAAGAGCCAGCTCGTCGCACGCTCCCACTGCCCGATCGCCATCAGGTCAGCCTAAAGATCGGACGGTGGCTTCGGCCGAAGTTCTCAGGCCCTCGAGACCCGTCCTGTCCGGGGAACGCTCAGGCCTCGGGCGGCTGGGACTGCACACCGGCGGACGGGGCGTCTCGGACGACGGCGAGGTGCTCCCGGCAGAGGAAGGCCCGCGCCAAGTCCTCCGGCAGGTCCTCGAACGGGGACGTCTGCGACCGATGGGCACGGATCGCCGTCCACCGCTGCTCCCAGAACTCGGTGGTGTCGACGACATGGGTGATCTGCTCCTCGGCGGTGCCGAGCTCCCCCAGGGCCAGGTAGGCGGAGTCCGCGTGCTCCCGCGACATGAAGTCCGCCCACTGCTTCATGACTGAGCGGGGCAAGCAGTGGAGGTAGACGGGCACGCCACGCTCAGCGGCGACCTCGATGGCGGCGTCCCGCACCCGGGCATGGTCACGATGCCCGTCGGAACCGTCCAGGGTCACGATCACGTCGGGACGGAACGCGTCGACCGCTTGGAGCACCCGGCGGCGCAGAAGGGTTGTCTCGGCAGCCACCAGAGACCCGGGCTCCGGGTCGCCAGCCATCCCGGAGTCCATCAGGCCCAGCAGGTCGATCCGCTCGACGCCGAGCAGCTCAGCAGCAGCGCGGAGCTCGCCCTCGCGCAGGTCACCCACGCCGCCCGACGGGACCTCGACCCCGTGAGTGACCTCGCCGGCCTCTCCGCGGGTCGCGCAGCACACCGCGGTCACCGCACCGGCACTTCGGGCGTGCAAGAGCAGCGAGCCGCACCCGAACGTCTCGTCATCGGGATGCGCGACGATGACCTGCAGCCGCGTACCCGCGGCGTTCTGCATCGGGAACATCCCGGTCACTCCTCCCAGTCCGGCTCACGGCTCTGCAGCGGCCGGGCTGGAGCCGAAGCTCAACCTGCCAGGGCCTGGCCGTCCAGCCGGACCAGCTGGGTGAACCGAGCCGTGCCGAATATCGCACACCCGGTCGTCGGTGGTCGCTCAGACGCTTACCGACCTTCGGCGCGACCGCCGCGTCGGCAGCGGACGGCCGGTCGAACGCGGCACCTAGACGTTATGCAAACGTGAGCGCATAGTGATGACGTTCAGCAACGTGGCTGGGCCTCACCTCGGAGGACCGCATGCGTTCTGCCCGACCTCTCGCCCTCGCCGCTCTCGCCCTCGCCGTGACGGCCACCTCCCTGGGATCCGCACCCGGTGCCCCCTCGGCTTCAGCCGAGAGCAAGGAGACCTGCTCGCCGACGCGGCAGCACCGGCCGGTGTGCGAGGTGGGGGAGGGCGGCATCACGACGGCGGCTTTCCTCGACCCGACCGCACGCGTCCGGAAACCGAGCCGGGTCAAGCTGGGTGAGCACGTCTACGTGGCGCCCTTCGCTCACATCGACGCCCGCGGCGGCCGGGTGCACGTCGGCCCCGAGTCCAACGTCCAGGACAACGTCAAGGTGATCGGGGGTCCGCGGTCGAGCAGCCGCCGTACCAAGGCACTGGACCGGCTGTCCCTCACCCCGTCCAGCGGTGTGCGGACCGGTGAGCGGGTCATCCTGGCCCACGGGTCGTCGGTCCGGGTCCGGCGCAGCTCGGCGTCGGGCCCGAGATCGAGGTCCCCGCCGGCGACGGTGGGCAGACCGAGGACTCCGGGGTCTTCGTCAGTTTCGGTGCTCGCGTGGACGGCGCGGTGATCGAGCGGGACAGCGGCCTGTCGGCCCTGGCGCGGGTGGGTCCGGGAGTCCGGCTGCGTTCGGGGATGATCGTGCTGCCCGGCAAGAACGTGACGACCCAGCGGCAGGCGGACGACCCAGCACTGGGCAAGGTCCGCCCCATCACCACCGCCGACCGCGAGTTCAACGCCGGGGTCGTCGAGGTCAACGTCGGACTGGCCCGGGAGTACTCGCGCCTGGCGGAGGAGTCGGTGAGGAACGTCCGCGGCATCAACGTCGATCCGGGCGGCAACGTCTTCGACGAGGAGGGGGACACCGCCACCGTCGAGTCGGCCCTGTGCACCGGACCGACGCTGCGCGACCCCTCCTTCCGCAACCGGGTGATCGGTGACGTCTGCTTCGAGGACTCGGCTCGCCAGCTGGACCGCCGCATGGGCGAGCGGATCTCGCTGCGCGCTGACGAGGGCGGACCCTTCGGGATCGGCAGGATCGCCCGGATGGACGACGCCGTCATCTTCCACGCCCTGGAGGGGAGCGACCTGAGGGTTGGCAACCGGGTCCGCTACGGCAAGAAGGTCATCGTGCACGGCGGCGGTCGACCCCAGCTCGACCCGACGACCGGCGTGGCCGCCCCCACCGTGATCGGCAACGACGTCCGTCTGCGCAACGGCGCGGTCGTGTTCCGCGCGCTCGTCCGCAACGGCGCTGACGTCGGAAGACGGAGCGCTGTCGTGGGCAGCGAGCTCGCCGCCGGACAGCGGATCCCGGACCGCACCATCTACGTCAACGACGCGGTGTTCGGCCCGGTTGAGTGGTGACCCTCCGCCGAACCGGCAGCGCCGTCGTGGCGGCGCTGCTGGTCTCGGTTGCCGTCGGCTGCTCAGCCTCCGACCCCTCGTCCTCGCCGCCCACGCCTGCCTCGAGCACCCCGGCGTCCCCGGTCGCCGTCGACCTGGCGGCGCCGGGCACCCTCCGCACCAGCCTTGAGCACGCCGAGACGAAGCGGCCCGACGCGATGGTGGACTGGCGGACGGACTGGGTGCTGCGCTGGAACGAGGTGCCGGGCGCCACCGGTTACCTGGTCCGCTTCTCCACCTCCGAGGGTCGGGGTGGGCGGGAGCGGCGGTTGACCACGCCCGAGCTCAGGTCGACGTGGCCGCCGGCACCAGCCCCCAGGGCAGGCTTCAGGCCGACCGGGAGGCGCAGCTGACCATGTCCGCCTCCCAGCTCCTCGTCTCGGTCGCCTCGACCGGCTCGACAGGAGCCGAGAGCCGGGCCGCCGGCTCGTACCGCCGGGCGAGGCGCCGTCGACGGCGTCCCGGTCGCGAACGCCGATCCTGACGACCACGGCTGACCACGCCGCCGCGCGCTGTTCGTCGGCGGTAGCCCAGCGCGGGAGCCTTGTTCGCCGCCCGAGGGCACCAGGGAGGGTGACCCGGCGAGGGATCAGGGCGCGAGCACCTGCGGGACGGTGCCGAAGGTGAAATCGCGATCTTTGAGCGTACGGGTGATGCACGGCAGGGCCTGGGCGTCGGCGGACTGGCTCCCGACGTGGAACAGGATGATGTAGCCGCTGCCGTCGTGGGTCGCCTTCGCCATGGAGCCCACGACGCGCTGGCAGATCTCCGTCGAGGTGAGGCCCTTCCACCCGAGGGAGTCCACGCTCCACATCACGTTCGTCCCGAAGCGGTTGGCGCCGACGTCGCGCAGGACGCTCGCGTTGTGGTCGCCGTAGGGAGGCCGGAAGTACGGGCGTGTGGAGCGGCCGGTCAGCTTGATCACCAGATTGTTGGTGCGCACCAGCTGCTCGGTGCGCCGAGCCGGCGTCAGGGCCGCCGTTCTCGTCGAGAACCCGGTGAACGATCCGTGGTCCCACGTGTGGTTGATGAGGTGGTGCCCGTCGGTGCCGATCCTCCGGGTCGCTGAGGGATAGCGGTTCGCCCAGGCGCCCGTGAGTCCGAAGCTGGCGGGGATCTTCTGCGCGTCCAGGTGGTCCAGGATGGCGTCGGTGTGGCCGAGGTCGGACCCGGCGTCGAAGGTGTAGGACACCATCCGACGGCTGGTGTTGCCCCGGCTGACCGTCCGGGCCGGCGTGCCGCGCAGAACGGTGTAACGGGAGTGCACCCAACCGCTGCGCCCGCCGTAGCTGGTGGCGAACCAGTCGCCCTGGGCCGCCGTCATGGAGAGCAGGGTGAAGTGGGGGATCCGCTTCAGGACCGCGCAGCTGGTGGCGGGGCAGGAGCGCAGGGTGAGGGTGCTCGTCGGGGTGTTGGTCCTCGCCGTGAGCAGCCGGACCCCGACCGCGCCCGCCTCGAGGGGACGCACGACTCCCAGCCCCAACCACAGCACCGCCGTCAGCACTCCGACGAGACCGACCCTGACCCCACGTCGTCGCTTCATGGTTCCCCCCGGAACGGGGACGGAGCGGTCCCCTCCTTCCTGCTGTACCACCGGGCGGTGCTGGTGCGGAAGGGGTGTGCGAAAGCGTGGCCCCACTGATCCCGCAGCGTGACCTCGGTGCCCTAGCGGCCGCCGCTACGGTCGGTCTCTCGCCGAGGCGCTCGCCGTCGTCAGCCGAGGAAGGGCGCGACGAGCTCGCTCCAGCGCTGCTTCATGGTCGCCAGCACCGCGTCGGCGTCGGCGGCCCAGATGTCGGCGTTGAAGATCTCCACCTCCACCGGCCCGTCGTAGCCGGCCTCGGCCACCCACCGGGTGATGCTCGCGAAGTCGATGACCCCGTCGCCCATCATCCCGCGGGAGAGCAGCGCGTCCGCGGCGATCGGCAGGTTGAAGTCGCAGACCTGGTAGGAGGCGAGGCGTCCCTCCCGACCGGCTCGCTCGATCTGCTGCGCCAGCTTCGGGTCCCACCAGACGTGGAAGGTGTCCACGACCACGCCGACCGTGCGTGCAGGGAAGGCCGACGCGAGGTCGAGCGACTCCTCCAGCGTCGACAGCACCGCCCGGTCGGCCGCGTACATCGGGTGCAGCGGCTCGAGCACCAGCCGGACGTCGTGGGCCTCGGCGTGCGGGACGAGCTCGGCGATGCGGTCGGCCACCCGTTGACGTGCGGCGGCCATGTCCTTGGTCCCGTCGGGAAGACCACCGACGACCATGATCAGCTCGCGGGTGCCCAGCGTGGCGGCCTCGACGATGGCGCTCCGGTTGTCGGCCAGGGCCGCCTCGCGACCTGCGGGGTCGTCCGCGGTCAGGAAGCCGCCGCGGCACAGGCTGGACACCGTCAGGCCGGACTTCGCCATCAGAGCGGCAGCGTCGTCGAGCCCGAGCTCGGCCACCCGGTCCCGCCACAGGCCGACGTGGGTGAGTCCCGCGCGTTGGGCAGCGGCGACCGCCTCCGCGAGGGTCAGCCGCTTGGTGGTCGCGGTGTTCAGGGACAGCCGCTGGGCGACGTCCACGTCACGCCTCGATTCCGTGGACCGCGAGCAGCGAGGTCATCCGGCGGGCCGCCAGCTCGGGGTCGAGCAGGAGGCCGGCCCGGTCGGTGAGCTGGAAGGCTCGGACCAGGTGAGGCACGGACCGGCCCGCCTGGAGCCCGCCGACCATGCTGAACCCCGGCTGGTGCCCGTTCAGCCAGGACAGAAAGGCCACACCCGTCTTGTAGTAGAACGTCGGCGCCTCGAACAGGTGGCGCCCGAGCTCGCGGGTCGAGTCCAGGATCGCCCGGCCCTCGGCGGGCTGTCCGGCGTCGTAGGCCTGGAGCGCGGTCGACGCGGCCGGGTAGATGGCGGCGAAGATGCCCAGAAGCGCGTCGGAGTGGTGCGTCCCGTCGCCGTCGATGAGCTCGGGGTAGTTGAAGTCGTCGCCGGTGTACAGGCGCACCTGGTGCGGCAGCGCCGCCAGCTCCGCCCGCAGGGCGGTCTCGTGTGCCGCGTCGAGCAGGGACACCTTCACCCCGTCCACCTGGGCAGCGTGGTCCCGCACCAGGTCGGTGAAGGTCGCGGTGGCCGAGGCCACGTCGTCGCTCCCCCAGTAGCCGGCGAGGCCGGGGTCGAACATCGGCCCCAGCCAGTGCAGGATGACGGGCTCGCTCACCTCCGTGAGCAGCGCGTCGTAGACGTGGCGGTAGTCCTCGGGGGTACGGGCGACCTGGGCCAGCGCCCTGGAGGCCATCACGATCACGCGCGCCCCTGCCTCGCTGACCAGGGCGATCTGCTCGCGGTACGCCTCGATGACCTGGTCCAGCCCTGCCCGACCGGTGGGGAGCGTGCTGAGGTCGAGCTGGTCGGTACCGGCTCCGCAGGCCAGCCGGCCGCCGACCGCGGCCGCCTCCGCACCCGAGCGCTTGATCAGCTCCTGGGTGGCAGGCCAGTCCAGGCCCATCCCGCGCTGGGCGGTGTCCATCGCGTCCGCGACCCCGAGCCCGTAGGCCCACAGCTCGCGGCGGTAGGCGAGGGTGGTGTCCCAGTCGATCGACGCCGGAGCGCCGGGGATGTTCTCGGCCAGCGGCAGGGGGACGACGTGAGCCGCCGCGTACGCGAGTCGCGAGGTGATCGGGGCGCTGGGCTTGCGCCACGGTCCCGGCTCGCGCAACTCGTAGGACCGGGTCTCCCCGTCGGCGGTCGGCAGGCGCAGCGCGGTCACAGCGTGATCTCGGGGATGTCGAGGGTGCGCCGCTCGGCCGAGGAGCGGAGCCCGAGCTCGGCGAGCTGGACGCCCCGGGCGGCGGACAGCAGCCCGTACCGGTGCTCCCGACCGGCGACGACGTCGCGGAGGAACTCCTCCCACTGGGCTTTGAACCCGTTGTCGAGCTCGGCGTTGGCCGGCACCTCCAGCCACTGCGACCGGAACGACTCCGTCACCGGGAGGTCCGGGTTCCACACCGGCTTCGGGGTGTGCGCGCGCTGCTGCGCCACGCAGCTGGTCAGCCCGGCCACCGCCGAGCCGTGGGTGCCGTCCACCTGGAACTCGACCAGCTCGTCGCGGTGGACGCGGACCGCCCAGGAGGAGTTGATCTGGGCGATCACGGGGTCCCCGGCCGGCGTCTCCAGCTCGAACACGCCGTAGGCGGCGTCGTCGGCGGTCGCGGTGTAGGGCTCGCCGCGCTCGTCCCAGCGGGTGGGGATGTGGGTGACGGACCGGGCGGTGACGCTCTTGACCGGGCCGACGATGCCCTCGAGCACGTAGTTCCAGTGGCAGAACATGTCGGTGGTCATCCCCCCGCCGTCCTCCTTCCGGTAGTTCCACGAGGGCCGCTGAGCTTCCTGCGTGTCGCCCTCGAAGACCCAGTAGCCGAACTCGCCGCGCAGGGAGAGGATGCGACCGAAGAACCCCTCGTCGACCAGGCGACGGAGCTTGACCAGTCCCGGCAGGTAGAGCTTGTCGTGCACCACACCGGCGGTGACGCCGGCGTCGCGGGCGACGCGGGCCAGGTCGACGGCGTCGGCGAGGGTCTCAGCCGTCGGCTTCTCGGTGAAGATGTGCTTGCCGGCCAGCATCGCCTGCCGCAGCGTCGCCGCCCGCAGGCTGGTCATGGAGGCGTCGAAGACCACCTGCACCGTCGGGTCCGCGATCACGGCGTCGAGGTCGGTCGACCAGTGCTCGACCTTGTGCCGTTCGGCCAGCTCGGTGATCTTGGCCTCGTTCCGGCCGACGAGGATGGGCTCGACCGGGACGCGGGTGCCGTCGCTCAGCTGGACCCCGCCGGCGTCGCGGATCGGGAGGATCGAGCGCAGCAGGTGCTGGCGGTATCCCATCCGCCCCGTCACGCCGTTCATGGCGATCCGGAGCACGGCGGGGGCCGGTGGGGTGGAGGCTGGCACGGTGGCTCCTTGGAGGGCGAAGGCGTTGCCGGAAAGGGCTTTCCACCCTAGCGGCTCCGGGTGCGGCGGGTCAATGCCTGTTGAGGAACCGGTTCCGTGACTAGGGTGGCGAGGCGGCTGCAGCCTTGCGAAGGGCTCCGGTCCGCACGAGCCACGCATCGTCACCAGGGGGGCCTGAGCCTGCATGGACATCCGCGATCTACGCTCCGGGTTCAGCTCGCCGCCGGCCGGCAGCGCGCCGATGATGCGCTGGTGGTGGTTCGGGCCCAGTGTGGATCGAGCCGAGGTCGACCGCGAGCTGGCGGTGATGGCCGAGGCCGGGCTGGGCGGGGTCGAGGCAGCCTTCGTGTATCCGCTTTCCGAGAATACGGAGCGCTTCCTCTCGGCCCCTTTTCTGGCTGACCTCCGCTATGCCGCGGAGGCAGCGCGCCGCCACGGGTTGCGCTTCGACCTGACGCTCGGTTCGGGCTGGTCCTTCGGCGGCCCGCACGTCACGCCTGAGCACGCGGCCCGCAAGCTGGCCTGGGACCGGCGCGAGATCAGCCCGGGGGCGCACCGCGTCCCGGTGGTGGGGTCCTGGCCGGGCGACGAGCTGGTCGCGGCCTACCTGGGACCCGGATCGCTGCAGGAACCGCCCGAGGAGCTCACCCCGCTGCCGGTGGTGGACGGGGCGATCGAGATCCCCGACGGCACCGGCACCCGATCGGTGCTGCTCGCGTACGCCCAGCTCACCGGCCAGAACGTCAAGCGGGCCGCCTACGGTGCGGAGGGCCCCGTCCTGGACCACTACAGCGCCGCGGCCGCTCGACTCCATCTCCAGCAGGTGGGGGACCCCTTGCTGGACGCCGTCCCCGCCGAGCTGCTCGGTTCGGTCTTCTGCGACAGCCTCGAGGTCTACGGCAGCGACTGGACGCCCGACCTGGCGGCGGAGTTCCGGCGTCGCCGTGGCTACGACCTGCTGCCGACGCTCTACCGACTGGTCGTCGAGGGCCCGGACTCAGCGCAGCTGCGAGCCGACTACCACCGGACCCTCAGCGAGCTGTACGAGGACCACTTCGTCGCCGTCTTCACCGACTGGGCCGCCGGGCGAGGGGTCCCGTTCCGGATCCAGGGCTACGGCGCCCCACCGGCCATGGTCAGCAGCTACCGCCACGCCGACCTCTTCGAAGGCGAGGGCTGGGGCTGGACCGAGCTGACCCAGACCCGCTGGGCGTCCTCGGCGGCCCACCTCTACGGTCGAGACGTCGTGTCGTCGGAGACCTGGACCTGGGTGCACTCGCCCTCCTTCCGCGCGACCCCGCTGGACCTCAAGGGCGAGGCGCACGAGCACCTGCTCGCCGGGGTGAACCAGTTCATCGGTCACGGCTGGCCGCACTCCCCCCGGCGCACGGGCCCGGGCCCCGCGGAGAGCTCGACCACCGGATCAGGGCTGGGGCGGTTGTTCTACGCGGCCGGCGCACTGGATGACCGGAACCCCTGGTGGCCGGCCATGCCGTCCCTGGCCCGCTACCTCACCCGGCTGTGCTGGCTGATGCGCCAAGGTGCCCCCGTGACGGACCTGCTGGTCTACGTGCCGGGCGAGGACGTCTTCGCCCGGATGGGGACCGCTGTCGGTGGCTCGCTGGACGCCTGGCGCGAGGCCCGGCGGGTGATCGGCGACGACGTCGTCCGGGCGATCCGGCACGGCGGGTGGGACTTCGACCTCGTCGACGACGCGGCCCTGCCGGTCCTCCCCTCCGACCCCTCCCGGCCGGTGGTGATCAGTGGAGCCACCTCCCTCCCGGACCCGGTCCGGGCGTGGTTCGAGCGGTATGTCTCGGCCGGCGGCACGGTCATCACCGTCGACTCCACGGTGGGGCTCGTCGGGGCGGCCAGCTGCGACGTCGCGGGGCTGGCGACCCAGCTGGCCCTGACCCACCCGCCCGACATCCGGCTGAGCTCCGGCTCGACCGATGTCGGGCTCGTCCGACGCCGCACCGACGCGGCCGAGGTCTGCCTCGTGGTCAACACCGGCCCCGTCGGCCAGTCCGTCACGCTCAGCTCCGGGCTGGGCCACGCCCACTACGAGGAGTGGGACCCGTTGACCGGGACGGTGGTCGGCTCGGGCGGCACCCGGAGCGGGGTGCACCTCCGACTGCACCCCTACCAGGCCACCGTGGTCATCCTGACCGGCTCCGAGCCGCCGCCCCTGCCCGCCGGCGCGGAGGGTGGTCGGGGTGAGCCGCGCCGGCTGGCCCTGCGGGAGGGCTGGGAGGTGCAGTTCGAGGACCAGGACTCCGGTTCGGCCGTCGAGCTCCCGCACGTGTGGGAGAGCGACCCTGGCCGCCAGGCCTTCTCGGGTCGGGCGACGTACCGGATCGCGACCGAGCTGGCTGACCTGAAGGGGTCGCGGGTCGAGCTCGACCTCGGGGAGCAAGCGGGGCTGGCGGCCGCACCACCGCCGCCGACCGGGCTCCTGGGCCACTCCTACCGGGCCCGGAACAACCCGCCGGTGGGCGTGGTGGCGGAGGTCGCCGTCAACGGCGTCGCCTGCGGCGTGGTCTGGGCGCCGCCCTATGTCGTGGACGTCACGGCGGCACTGCGGCCAGGTCGGAACCAGATCGAGCTCACCGTCGCCAACACCGCCGCCAACCGGCTCGCCCACGACCCGCACCTCGGGCCCATGGTCGAGGAGAGCGAGCGCCGCTACGGGCGCCGGTTCCGGATGCAGGAGCTCGACAAGGCGATGGACGGCGTCAGGTCAGGCCTGCTGGGCACCCCCGGCCTGCTGGTGAGCGACTAGGTCCGTCGTACGGTCGACCCAGGTCGCGCCCAGCCGGGTCCTACGGGTAAGCGCTTCCGTTATCGCACCGAAACCTTCTCGCCGGGCGACCTCGGCCATGCCGGCGGGCGTCGGCTTCCGAAGGGTCGAAGTCCACCCGGAGAGGTCGGTCCGGGGGTCCTCAGATGGGCGTCGAGGAGCCCTTGACAGGGTGGTAGCCCTGTCCTAGCCTGTGGAAAACGCTTTCACATCAATGTCGAAGGGAAACGTCATGGCTTTGAGCCGTAGGCACTTCTTGGCCGGGGCCGGTCTCACGGCTGCCACCCTGAGCGGAGGGCTGGTCGGGTGCGCCCCCGGTCGCAGTGGCGGCGCCGGCTCGTCGGGGGACGGCGGTGGCGGAGGTGGGAACGACCTGGCTCTGGCCTGGTGGGGCAACCCGACCCGCAACGAGAACACCCAGAAGATGATCGACGCGTACACGAAGGCCAATCCCGACGTGAAGATCTCGTCCCAGCCGGGTGAGTTCGCCAGCTACTGGGACAAGCTGGCCACCCAGACCGCCGGCGGGACGGCTCCCGACATCATCCAGATGGACATGAACTACATCTCCGAGTACGGCAGCCGCAACGCGCTGCTGGACCTCGGGGCGGTCGACACCTCGAAGTTCGTCGAGGGCACGGTCGACTCCGGCAGGATCGACGGCAAGCTGGTCGGGATCAACGCCGGCATCAACAGCGCCCTCTTCTTCGTCGACCCGAAGATCTTCGAGAAGGCGAAGATGGACCTGCCGGACGACACCACCTGGACCTGGGACCAGATGTTCGAGGTGGGGGCCGAGGTCGCCGCCAAGGCGAAGGTGCCGTTCGGCATGGCCGGCTCTGGTGGGTTCCGACGCCCTGTTCGGCACCTGGGTCCGGCAGAACGGCAAGGAGCTCTTCACCCCCGACGGCCTGGGGTTCGACGAGTCCGACGCCCAGAGCTGGTACGACCTCATGCTCAAGGGCCAGAAGGCCAAGGCGCTGGGAACCGGTCGAGCAGATCAGCGAGGAGTCCGCGAAGCCGCTGGACCAGAGCGCCATCGTCGTCGGCAGGGCTGCCATGCAGTACTACAACTCCAACCAGCTGGAAGCGGTCCGGGCTGCGGCCGACAACGACGAGATCGACATGCTGCGGGGTCCCAGCCAGACCGGCAACGCCACCGACCGGAAGACCTGGTACAAGGCCAGCATGCTGTGGTCAGCATCGGCCAGGACCGAGAACCCGGAGGCGGCCATCGCGCTGGATCAACTGGTTCGCGAACTCCGAGGAGGCCGTCGGCATCGACAAGGCTGAGCGCGGGATCCCCGCCGCACGCCGGGCTCCTGGAATTCATCGAGCCCAAGCTGTCCCCTGCGCAGCAGCGGGTCGCCAAGTACATCACCGACATCCAGAACGAGGTGGGCGAGACGCCCATCGCCCCGCCGCCCGGCGGCGGCACCATCGCCGAGAAGCTGTTCCGTCAGGGCACCGATGTCCTCTTCGGGCGGGCCAGCACGGCCGAGGCGGCGAAGAGGTTCGTGGACGAGATGAAGTCGGACCTCCGGGTCTAACGCATGAGCGCCATCTCTGAGCTCTCGAGCATCCGTCGCGTCAAAGCCAAGACGCCGGAGGAGAAGCGGGCGCAGGCCAAGGAAGCGGGACGGGACAACAAGGCTGGTTACCTGTTCCTGCTTCCGTGGCTCATCGGGCTGGTCGTGATCACCATCGGCCCGATGCTCGCCTCCCTGTACCTGTCGTTCACCGACTACAGCCTGATCCAGGCCCCGGAGTGGATCGGCCTGGAGAACTACGTCCGGATGCTCGAGGACAGCCGCCTGCACAACTCGCTCAAGGTCACGTTCATCTACGTCTTCGTGTCCGTCCCGCTGCAGCTGATCGTGGCGCTGGGCATCGCCTTGCTGCTCAACGAGGGGATGAGGGGGCTGCCGTTCTACCGGTCGGTGTTCTACCTGCCGTCGATGCTGGGCGGCTCGGTGGCCATCGCGGTCCTGTGGCGGCAGATGTTCGGTTCGACGGCCTGGTCAACCAGGTCCTCCGGCTCGTCGGGTTCGGACGCCACCACGGGCTGGATCTGTGACCCGAGCACGGCACTGTCCACCATCATCCTGCTGCACGTCTGGACGTTCGGGTCGCCGATGGTGATCTTCCTCGCCGGGCTGCGGCAGATCCCCGGGATGTACTACGAGGCGGCCTCGGTCGACGGCGCGAGCCAGCTGGCGCAGTTCCGCAGGATCACCCTGCCGCTGCTGTCGCCGATCATCTTCTTCAACCTGGTGCTGCAGATCATCGGCGCTTTCCAGTCCTTCACGCAGGCCTATCGTGGTGTCGAACGGGACCGGTGGTCCGTCGGACTCGACGATGTTCTACACGCTGTACCTGTACCAGCGAGGTTTCGTCCAGTTCCAGATGGGCTACGCCGCCGCCATGGCCTGGCTGCTGCTGGTCATCATCGCGGCCTTCACCGCGATCAACTTCTACCTCTCGAAGTATTGGGTGTTCTACGATGACTGATCTGCAGACCTCCACCAGCCAGATGACCTCAGTGGCGGGATCGGCTCCCCAGGAGCAGATCCACCGCGGACCGACCGGGGCGGACCGCGGACGCTCGGTGCTCAAGCACGTGCTGCTGATCGCTGCCAGCCTGGTGATGATCTATCCCGCTGCTGTGGCTGATCGTCAGCTCGCTCCGGCCGAACGAGATCATCTTCCGCACGCCCGGCCTGTGGATCAACGACCTGTACACCGAGCACTACACCAAGGGCTGGTACGCCCTCAGCAGTCCCTTCGGCGTCTACATCATCAACTCCGCCATCGTGGTCATCGGGGCGATCGCCGGGAACCTGTTCTCCTGCTCGCTGGCCGCGTACGCCTTCGCCCGGCTGAAGTTCCGGCTGCGGACGGTGTGGTTCGCCATCATGCTGATGACGATCATGCTGCCGTTCCACGTCGTCGTGGTGCCGCAGTACATCATCTTCAACCAGCTCGGGTTCGTGAACACCTTCGTCCCGCTGATCCTGCCCAAGTTCCTGGCCACGGACGCCTTCTTCGTGTTCTTGATGGTCCAGTTCATCCGCGGCATCCCCTCGGAGCTGGACGAGGCGGCTCGGATCGACGGTTGCGGCCACTGGTCGATCTTCAGCCGGGTCATGCTGCCGCTGATGGGGCCGGCGATCGCCACCACCGCGATCTTCACCTTCATCTGGACCTGGAGCGACTTCTTCACCCCGCTCATCTACCTGACCGATCCTGATCGCCTACACCGTGCCGGTGGCGCTGCGCTCGTTCCTGGACGCCACCGTCAGGCAGCAACTGGGGCGCCATGTTCGCCATGTCGGTCGTGACCTTGATCCCGCTGTTCCTCGCGTTCCTGTTCGGCCAGCGCTTCCTGGTCAAGGGCATCGCGACCACCGGCGGAAAGTAACGCCACGTCCTGGCCCGCGCGGCCACCCAAACCTCGAAAGGGCAGCACGCATCGTGACTTCCAAGCAGCGCTACGTCGTGGTCGGAACCGGCCATCGCGTCCAGATGTACTTCGACGCGATGGCCGGCGCCCACCGTGAGCACGCGGACCTGGTGGGGGTGGTCGAGCCGAACCCGGGCCGGCTGCAGGTGCACCTCGACCGGTTGGCCGGGGCGGGCCTCGACGTCAGCGGGGTCGTCACCGGAGTGCCGGAGGACTTGGAGCGGGTGATCGCGGAGACCCGCGCCGACCGGGTGATCATCACCTCCCCGGACTACACCCACGCCGGGCTGATCGTCCGCAGCCTGGACGCGGGGACCGACGTCGTGGTGGAGAAGCCGCTGACGATCGACCCCGAGAGCACCCGCCAGATCGCCGAGGCGGTCTCGCGTTCGGGGAAGCAGGTGGTGGTCACCCACAACTACCGCTACTCGCCCCGGAACTCCGGGCTCAAGGAGCTGATCAAGAACGGCTCCGTCGGCAGGCCCCTGTCCGTGGTCTTCGAGTGGGTCCTCGACACCGCGCACGGAGCCGACTACTTCCGCCGGTGGCACCGGGACAAGCAGTTCTCGGGCGGTCTGCTCATCCACAAGGCTTCCCACCACTTCGACCTGGTGAACTGGCTGATCAGCGATGCTCCCGCACGGGTCTACGCCAGTGGGGGCCTGCGCTTCTACGGGTCGGAGAACGCTGCTGCGCGGGGCCTGGCGAGCCGGCCGGAGCGGGGGACCCACGACGGTCCGCACGACCCCTGGGAGCTCGACCTGCGCAACGACGCCCGGCTGAAGGCGCTCTACCTCGACAACGAGAGCCACGACGGCTACCGCCGCGACCAGGACGTCTTCGGGCCGGGCATCACCACCGAGGACAACCTGGCGGTGGTGGTGGACTACGAGTCCGGCGTCACCCTCAGCTACGCACTGAACGCCCACGCGCCGTGGGAGGGCTACCGCATCTACGTCAACGGCACCGAGGGTCGCGCCGAGCTGGAGGTGATCGAGCGGGCCGCCGTGCTGACCGACGCCGACGGCAGACTCATCCTCGACCCGAGCGCCCAACCGGCCTCCTCGAACCGGGCCGGCGGCGAGCGGCTGACCCTGCAGCGTCACTGGGAGACGGCCCAGGACGTCAAGATCGTCAGCGGCGAGGGCGGCCACGGCGGCGGCGACGCGCTCCTGCTGGCCGACGTCTTCGTCGGTCCGGGGGACGACTGGCTGGAGCGGCCGTCGAGCTGGGTGGACGGGGTCCGCTCCATCGCGGTGGGCATGGCCGGCAACGAGTCGCTGAGGACCGGGCGGGCCGTCACGATCGACGAGCTCGACCTCGGCGTCAGCCTCTCCCGCACGACGTCGTGAGCCGCCCTCGACTGAGCCGGGCACTGCCGGGCATGCCGCCGGCCCCGCCGGTCCGCATCGTCCACCTCGGGCTCGGGAACTTCCTCCGGGCGCACCAGGCCTGGTACACCGCCCACGCCTCCGACGCCGCCGCCTGGGGGATCGCCGGCTTCACCGGACGCCGGCCCGACACGGCCGACGACCTGCGACCGCAGGAGGGCCTGTACACCCTCATCACCCGCGGGGCCGACGGAGACACCTTCAGCGTGGTGGGATCGCTCGCCGCCGTCCACCCCGCCGCCGACCACGAGGCCTACCTGGACTACCTGCGTCGCCCCGAGGTGGCCCTGGTGACGATCACCGTCACCGAGGCCGGCTACCTCCGCGGTCCCGACGGCCGCCTGGACCAGGGCCGCGCCGTGGTGCAGGACGACGTGGCGGCGCTCCGCCAGGATGCCTCCGCGCCGGTGACGTCGCTGCCCGGCAAGCTGGTGGCCGGCCTGCTGGCCCGGCGGGCGGCGGGGTCGGGCCCCCTCACCGTCCTCTCCTGCGACAACCTGCCCCACAACGGGCCGGTGACCCGGTCCGTCGTGATGGACCTGGCCGGCGCCGTGGACGACACCCTGCTCGGCTGGATCGACGAGCAGGTGGACTTCGCGACGTCCATGGTCGACCGGATCACCCCGGCGACCACCGACCAGGACCGCGAGGTGGTGGCGTCGGCTCAGGGTTACGACGACGCCTCCCCGGTACCGACGGAGCCCTTCAGCGAGTGGGTGGTCGCCGGGCGCTTCCCGGCCGGCCGCCCGGCCTGGCAGGACGCCGGCGTCCAGGTCGTCGACGACGTCACCCCCTACGAGCAGCGCAAGCTCTGGCTGCTCAACGGGTCCCACTCCCTGCTGGCCTACGCCGGTAGCGTCCGCGGCCACGCCAGCGTCGACCAGGCGATCGGCGACCCGGCCTGCCGGGAGTGGGTGGAGGCGTTCTGGGCGGAAGCCAGCCCGTACCTCACGCTGCCGGCGGACTCCCTCGCCGACTACCGTCGGGCCCTCATCGAGCGCTACGCGAACCCGCGGATCGGCTACCTGCTGAGCCAGATCGCCACCGACGGCTCGGTGAAGCTGCCGGTGCGCATCCTGCCGACCCTGCTCGCCGAGCGGGAAGCCGGCCGGCTGCCCGTGGGCTGCGCCACCGCGGTCGCCGCCTGGGTGCTCCACCTGCGCGGTCACGGCGCACCGATCAAGGACGACGGCGCGGGGCCGGCCCAGGCGGCAGCCGGAGCCGAGGACCTTCCCCGCGCGGTCGCCGGCGTGCTCGACACCCTGCGCGCCGGCCTGGGAGCCGACGCCGAGCTGGTCGACCTGGTCGTCGAGCAGTGCCGACACGTCGGCGGACCCGCCCTGACCCCGCATGACCGACAGGAGTGACCCGTGACCCGTCTCGAGCTCCATCCCGACCGGGCGCTGCCGTCCGCGCCCGAACAACGCACCGTCGCCCGGGAGATCTACGCCGCGACGAAGGACCTGCCGCTCATCTGCATGCACGGCCATGTGGAGGCGGAGGTGTTCGCCGAGGACATCCCGTTCGCCGACCCCGCACAGCTGCTCATCGTCCCCGACCACTACGTGTTCCGGATGATGGCCTCCCAGGGCGTCGACCTCTCCAGCCTCGGCGTGCCGCGGGCTGACGGCCGTGCCGTGGAGTCGGACTCGCGGAAGATCTGGCGCACGTTCTGCGAGAACTGGAAGCTGTACCGCGGCACCCCGTCGCGCTACTGGCTGGAGCACGAGCTCGTCGAGGTGTTCGGAGTCGACCAGGTGCCCAGCGTCGAGACCGCCGACGCCCTCTACGACCAGATCGCCGCCCGCGTGGCCGAGCCGGAGTTCCGTCCGCGCGCCCTGCTGGACCGCTTCAACATCGAGGTCATCTCCACCACCGACCCCGCCACGTCGCGGCTCCAGCACCACGCCAAGCTGGCCGCCGACGGCCTCGGGCAGCGGGTGCCCCCCACCTTCCGTCCCGACGCCCTGGTCTACCTCGACCGACCGAGCTGGCGTGCCGACGTCGAGGAGCTGGCGAACGTGTCGGGCGTCGACACGACGTCCTACGACGGTTTCCTGGAGGCGCTGCGTCAGCGCCGTCGGGCCTTCGTCGAGGCGGGCGCCCTGGCCTCCGACCACGGCCACCTGCTCGCCGACACGACCCCCATGGACGCCGGCGCCGCCGCCGGCCTGTACGACCGCGTGCTCGGCGGCGCGGAGCCGACGGGACCCGAGGTGGCGGCGTTCGCCGCCAACCTGCTCTTCCAGATGGCGGCCATGTCCTGCGAGGACGGCCTGGTCATGCAGATCCACCCCGGCGTCCTGCGCGACCACCACGCGGGGATCGCGCAGACCTACGGTGCGGACAAGGGCCACGACATCCCCGTCCAGGCGGAGTTCACCCGTGCGCTGCGGCCGATGCTCGAGCGGTTCGGCACCGACCCCCGCTTCCGCGTCATCCTCTTCACCGTCGACGAGACGGTCTACAGCCGTGAGCTGGCTCCGATCGCCGGCGCCTACCCCTCGGTGCGGCTCGGTGCCCCGTGGTGGTTCCTCGACTCACCCGAGGGCATGCGCCGGTTCCGCGAGGCGGCCACCGAGACGGCCGGCTTCTACAACACCTCCGGCTTCGTCGACGACACCCGTGCCTACGCCTCGATCCCCGCCCGCCACGACCTCTTCCGTCGGGTCGACGCCGGTTACCTCGCGCGGCTGGTGCTGGAGCACCGCCTCGGCCTCGACGAGGCGGTCGAGACGGCCATCGACCTCACCTACAACCTGCCGAAGCAGTCCTACCAGCGCCTGGACGGGCTGGGCAGCACGGACTCGGACCACCGAAAGGCCAACGCATGAGCGCCCAACCCGAGCCCCTGGATGCCTCCGCCGCCACCCTGTTGGGAGACGGCGCCTACCCCGAGTCGCAGGTCGCCTTCAACGGCGCCACCTACTGGTTGGAGCGCTCCGTCGGCGGCGGCAAGCGCCTGCGGGGAGTGGCCGGTGACGAGTCGGCCTTTCGCGGCTTCGCCGGTGCGGTGGACAGCGTCGACGGCCAGGCCCGCCTGAGCGCGGAGGCCAGCGCCGACAACGCCGTGGCCCTGCGCGAGGCCCTGCCCTGGCTGACGCCGTCCCGGCTGGGGCTGCACACCTCGATCGGCTGCGGCGACCGGCTCGGTCTGGCCACCCCCGGCCACGTGCGGGCCCTGCAGCAGGTGGACGCACCGATCATGCCCGTCTTCGCCCAGCAGTCGATCCGGGAGATGGGGCGCTGTCACCGCACCCCCCGTAACGTGCTCGACGACGCGACCTGGGGGGCCTTCCAGGCCGGCTGGACGAAGCCGGTCGGGGGCGACGCCGACCACCTGGAGCAGCTCGAGGACATCGACGCGACCGCCGCGGCCGGCTTCGCCTTCTTCACCCTCGACCCCAAGGCCGAGGTGGACGCCGAGGCCGAGCACGCCGACCCGGCCACCGTCTCGGCGAAGGTCGAGGCCCTCGACTGGGCCGGTCTGGACTCGGACCTGGCGAGCTTCACCCGGGCCTATGTGGGCCAGCGCCTCGACCTCGAGCACGAGTCGGTCGAGCTCGACGAGGAGTCGGTGCTGCGGGCGATGGCCAAGTACGGACCGTCCCTCAGCCACGCCATGGCGATGTACCGGCGTCTGCAGGAGAAGGGCATCGACTGCGAGGTGGAGTTCGCCGTCGACGAGACCGACTACCCGACCAAGCCGGTCGAGCACGTCGTGGTCGTCCGCGAGCTGCAGCGCCTCGGCATGGACTTCGTCTCGTTCGCGCCCCGCTTCGTCGGCCGCTTCGAGAAGGGGGTCGAGTACATCGGCGACCTCGACGAGCTGAGGAGGGACTTCCAGATCCACGCCCAGCTCGCGCAGGCGCTGGGTCCCTACAAGCTGTCCTTGCACTCCGGGTCGGACAAGTACTCCACCTACCCCCTGATCGCGGAGGCGACCTCGGGCATGGTGCACCTGAAGACGGCGGGCACCAGCTGGGCGGAGGCGCTGCGGGTGATCGCGGCCAACGACCCCGACCTGATGCGGCAGATGCTCACGCTGGCCCTGGACAGCTTCGAGGCCAACCGCAAGAGCTACCACCTGTCCTGCGACCCGAGCCTCATCCCCACCGACCCGACCGACGACGAGGTGGGCCGGCTGATGGACGTCGTGCACTCCCGGCAGGTCCTGCACGTGGGCTACGGCGCGATCCTGGAGGAGTTCCGCCCTCGGCTCTACCAGGTGTGGGACGACCACGAGGAGGAGCTGTACGGGGTCATCGCCGACCACTTCGTCAAGCACCTGCGGCCGTTCGCCAGCAGCGCCCGGTAGCCGGTCAGCCGGGCCTCACGCCGGCTCCTGGGCCAAAAAGGCGGGCTCCTGGGTCAAAAAGGCGAAGGCCCGGTCCTGCATGGGCACGTCGAACTCGTGGCCACCGGCGGAGAAGTCGCCGGTGTAGCGGCTCGCGGTGGCGGGGAGCGTGCGGAGCCGCTGGTGGGCCGACCGCATCCCTGCGTCGGGGAACAGCGGGTCGTCCAGCCGGTACTGGACCAGGAAGCGGGCGCGGGCCACCGCGGCCAGGTCCGGCCAGTCCGAGAACGACCACAGGCCGGGAACGTGCAGGAGCCAGGAGTGGGCGTCCAGGTAGGAGGGGACCAGCGAGGAGAAGGTGGCCATCATGCAGGTCACGACGCTCGCCTCGACCCGGTGGTCGAGGGCCGCCAGCAGCAGGCTGCGGCCACCACCCCCGGAGAACCCGAAGGTCGACAGCCGGTCCGGGTCGATACCGGGCGACCTCGCCAGGATGTCCAGCGCAACCAGATCGTCGGTCAGCACGGCTCCGGCGAACGTCTGGCCGAGTGTCCCGGCGGCCTTGGCCACCGTGTCCTCGTGCAGGCTGGAGGCCAGGTCAAACTGCTCGTCGGCGTCGGGAGCCGAGCCCTGTTCGCGCCACCGGGCGGCGTAGGCCTCGAGGGTGGTGGCGAGCCGCGGGGAAGGGGCGGACAGGTCGAACCTGCGGCTGCCCCAGGAGAAGGCGTCGTGGACCAGCACGGCGAAACCCCGCCGAGCCAGCGCGTTGGCTGGTGCGCGGTCCGCGTACCAGCCCGCCCGCAGCTGCGCTGCCCTGGGCGATGACCCGTCCCCGAGGTCGACCAGCTGCTCGCCGCCGACGGAGCGGACGCCGCCGTGGCAGTGCAGGCCGAGCGCACCCGGCAGGTCACCCCGCACCCCGGCCGGTCGGAGCAGCCAGCCGGTGGTGTCCGGGCCGAAGCCCACCCGCCAGCGCAGTCGGCGGATGTGCACCCCGTCCACGGTTCGCTCCCCCTCGTGGACGACGCTGGGCACCGGCCGCCGGTGCACGCCGAGCAACCGCCCCAGGGCGGTCGCACCGTCGGTCGGGCCCCGGAAGGGGGCTGCGCCGCGAACCGCGGCGGGCCAGTCCTCGTACCCGGCGATCGGACTGGGACGGACCGGTGATGGGCTCACGTTCGCTCCTTCGTGGTCGAGGTTCGCCGGGCAGCACCGTGTGCTCGATACGACTGCCCGCCGTCGGAACCGCTCCTGTAGTGTGTCAGAAAGCGCTTTCACACCAGATCCGACGGTGCCCACGACGGCGGCCGGTGGCAGGTTCCCTCTCGCGACGGAGCAACCCCTATGGCCCGGCCCCAGAAGGAGTGCAGTTCGATGTCCCAGCCCGCGGTGCGGCTCATCCTGGTCGGCGTCGGCGGCTTCGGCCTGGTCTACGCGAGGCGCATCGCGAAGCTCCAGGCCGACGGCGTGGTGCAGCTCGCGGCGGCCGTGGACCCGTTCAACCTGACCGCCCCCGAGGAGATCGCCGGTACGCCGATCCATCCCGATCTGCCGGAGGCACTAGCCTCCGCGGGCCCGGTCGACGTGGTGGTGGTCGCCGCGCCGATCGGGGAGCACGCGCGGCTGGCCGAGCTGGCCATGCTGGGTGGCGCCGATGTCCTGTTGGAGAAGCCGCCGGTGGCCACCGTGGCCGCGTTCACCCGACTGCTCGACCTCGAGCGCCAGACCGGCCAGGTCGTCCAGGTGGGCTTCCAGAGCCTGGGATCGTCCGCCGTCCGGCTGCTGCAGGAGGACGCCTACGAGCTGGGCAGCCTCACCAAGGTGACCGCCATCGGGGCCTGGTCGCGGACGGTCGGCTACTGGAACCGCTCGGCGTGGTCCGGGCGCCGGAGCCTGCGCGGGCAGCCGGTCGTGGACGGCGTGGTGACCAACCCCCTGGCCCACGCCACCGCGACGGCCCTGGCCGTGGTGGGCTGCCGGCGGCTCGAGGACGTGGTCGCGGTCGACACCGACCTCTACCGCGCCAACGCGATCGACAGCGACGACACGTCCGTGGTGCGGATCCACACCGCCACCGGGATGACCGTCACCTGCGCGTTCACCCTCTGCGCCGAGGAGCAGCGGACGCCGCTGGTGCAGCTGCACGGCACCCGAGGACGCGCGCGGTTCGCCTACACCGAGGACGTGCTCGACCTCGAGGTCAACGGCGGGACCACCACGGTCAGGGCCACCCGCGAGGACCTGCTGGAGAACCTGATCGCGTACCGTCGGGGAACGGCTCAGCTGCTCGTCCCGCTCGCCAGCACCGGGGCGTTCATGCGGGTGCTGGAGGCGGTGGCCACGGCGGACGAGCCGGTCCGGGTCGACCCCCGCTCCATCGCCTGGTCGGGGGAGGGTGCTGACCGCCGGGCGGTGATCGCCGACGTCGAGCACTGGATGGATCGCGCGGTAGAGACCGGGCTGACCTTCACTGAGCTCGGCGCCCCCTGGGCGCACCGTGGCCGCGACCGCGTCCTGGTCCGTGGTCGGGTCGACGCGGTCGAGGTGCTGGACTACCGCGACGGCGCCGGGACCATCCCCACGTCAACCCCCCGCCCCTACCTCCACCCCATCCGCACGGCCGGCGGCGTGGTGGTGTCGGCCACCCACCCCGCGGACCACGACTGGCACACGGGCCTGGGGCTGGCCATCCCGGACGTCAACGGCACCAACTTCTGGGGTGGGGGAACCTACCGGCCCGAGGGCGGCTACCAGCTGCTGGACGACCACGGGGTCGTCTCCGGCGGCCCCCTGCAGCCGGATCCGTCCGGTTTCCGGCAGCAGCTGGACTGGCTGGGGCACGGCGGCCGACGCGAGCTCGTCGAGCAGCGCAGCGTGCAGTGGGCCGCGCTCACTCCGCAGGCGTGGCGGCTCACCTTCGCGACCTCGTTGACCGCCGACCACGACGTCACGATCGGCTCACCGGGCAGCAAGGGCCGGGCCGCCGGGGGCTATGGCGGCCTGTTCTGGCGGCTGCCGGCGTGCGCAGACGTGGACGTGTTCACCCCTACCGCTCAGGGCGAGCAGGGCGTGCACGGGACCGTGGCGCCGTGGCTGGCCTGGTCGGCCGACTTCGCCGCGGGGCCGGGAGCCAGCGGACCGGCCACCCTCGTCGTCGCCTCCCCCGACGCCTTCGGCTCCGCTGAGCCGTGGTTCATCCGGGTCAGCGACTACCCGGGGATCGGTTCGGCGCTGGCCTGGGACCGCCCGCTGGCCCTGCCCGCAGGTCAGAGCCTGGAGCGCCGCTTCGACATCCTGGTGGCCGACGGGCGGCTCGACCGCGATGCCGTCACCGCCCTGGTCGCCGGGCTCTGAGGACGGCCGGGCCGGCCGGCGTCAGACGCGAACCAGCGGTGGGGTGCTCTCCCGGAGCACCGGCACGCCGTACACCGGCACCCGGGTGTCGCCGCTCTCACCATCGTCCATCGCGAGCTCGATCGCGCGCCGACCGATGAGCTCCAGCGGCAAGGACACGGTGGTGAGCGCCGGCACCACGTCGCGCAGGCTGGAGATGTCGTCGAACCCGGCGACCGCCACGTGCTCGGGCAGCAGCACCCCGGCACTGCGCAGGTAGGCCATCGCCCCCACCGCCATCACGTCGTTGGCGGCGAAGATCACCTCGATCTCGCCCAGCCCTCGCCGCCGCAGCTCTGCCGCGCCCAGGAAGCCGCCGTCGCGGGTGAAGTCGCAGGCCACCTGCCACCGCTCGTCGATCGGGTGGCCGTGCGCGGCGAAGACCTCGGAGAAGCCCTGCGCCCTCTCCTCGGTGGTGATCAGCCCGGCGGGGCCGGTCAGCATGGCGGCGGACCGGTAACCGCTCCTGACCAGCTTCTCGGCCAGCGCGGCCGCCCCCTCGCGGTTGCGGATGTCGATGGTGCGGAACGGGAGCCGGGGTTGGGAGACCATCGTGACCCGGCCGCCGGCCTTCTCGAAGGCCAGCAGCTCCTGGTTCAGCTCGGGGTCGGCGCCGGTCGCCGCCCAGCGTGAGCCGACGAGGATGACGCTGCGTGGCCGCTGGCCGCGGAGCACCCGGACCAGCGCGGCCTCGCGGGCGGGCCGGCGCTCGGTGGAGCTGATGGTGACGATGAGGCCGCGCTCCTCGGCAGCCTGCATCACCCCGGAGGCGATGCTGGAGAAGTAGGGGTCGGAGATGTCGGCCACCAGCAGGGCGACCGTCGAGGTGCCGCCCTTGGCCACCGCCTGAGCGGCCAGGTTGGGCGAGTAGTTCAGGTCGCGAGCCGCAGCGAGCACCCGCTCGCGGTACGCGGCGTTCACCTTGCGGGTGCTCCCGTTCAGGGCGCGGGACGCCGTGGCCAGCGACACCCCGGCGACGCGCGCCACCTCTTCGAGCGTGGCTGCACCTGAAGGCCGTTCAACAGGCACCGGAGGGCCCCCTTGTCAGGATCGCCACGACAACCGGAGCACTCGTCCGGGAAGGTTGCTGGTCGTTGGAATGCGTCTTCCACGGCAGCATAGCGTGCGACGTCGCTGCGGGCTATGGCCCCGCTCGCGTCGCGCAGACGGGACAACCCGAAAATGCGGAAAGCATTTACCGGAATAGAGCTCGGTGGCGCTACCTACGACGCCGGTTCGCTCCACGGCTCCGACGACGTGGTCACCGTCGTGTCCTGGTCGGCCGACTCCTCGATGGCCAGCGCGACCTGCTGGTCCTGGGCTCCCTCAGCCAGCGGGTAGGGCTCCGGTCCTTCGCCCCGCACCCAGCTCGCGGTCCGCTCCAGCAGGGTAGCCATCGCGATCTCCTCGTCCATCCAGCGCCGCCCGGGGTAGGGGTTGCGGTACAGCAGATCGGAGCCGAAGGTGATGTGTTCGGTGTCGTACCCGATCAGGTCGAGGTCATGACCGGTCTGGCGGCGGACCAGGGGAGTGCGGACCAGGGTCCTGGCCCCCGTCATCCGGACGACCTCGTCGTCGCGCAGCTCACCGGCGGACCCGCGCACGCTGAGCCGCCGGAACCGCAACTGGTTGCGGGTCTGGTTCTCGGTGAAGTCGTAGACGCCGGAGCGTCCGTCCCCGAAGTCGAGGGTGGCGATCGTCGTGGTGGTGGGACGCTCCTCCTCGTCGTCGGTCCAGCCGGCGCGGCTCAGCGGGCTGACCAGCGGGGCGGTGAACCGGCTGGCTCGCACCGTGACCGGTCCCCGGCCGGCGCCGAGCAGCCCACGGATCAGCGAGACGGCGTGGTACTGCTGCGTGGAGGACACCTGCACCTGGGTGGGCCGGCCGATCGCCCCGGTGGCCACCAGGGCCGCCCGCGCCGCGTGCGACGGCATCAGCAGGTACTGCTCGGCCACCTGGACCAGCCCCGAGTCGCCGACCGCCGACCACAGGGCGCGCAGGGCGTCGAGATCAGCGGCGGGTGGCGTCTCGGCCAGCACCGGGAGCCCGCGGTCGACCGCCTCGGCGATGACCCCCGGAGTCGACTCCCGTGGGGTCGTGGTGAGGACGAAGTCCACCTGGCGCTCCCGCAGGCAGTCCTCCAAGGAGGGGAAGGTGGCGACGTCCAGGCGGCGCGGGGTCCGGACCACCACGCCGGCGCAGCCGACCGTCCCCAGCTCAGCGGCCACCCGGAGGAACATCTGCGCCCGCCAGCCGCTGCCGACCAGCGCGAACGTGGTCACACGGAGGCGGGCAGGCTGCGCCTGGCCCAGTCGAAGGAGATCCGGTGGGACTCCAGTCGCGAGTCGATGCTCGGCTCGTCGATCTCGATCATGTAGTCGCCGTCGTAGTCCTGCGGCATCGCGGCCAGCACGGCCTCGAAGTCCACCACGCCGAGCCCCGGCTCGGACCAGAGACGCTTCGTCGCCTGGAGCTGGGCGTAGCTGAGGCCGCGGCCGGCCGCGGCCCCGTCGAGGTAGTAGGGGAAGCAGTCCTTGATGTGGATGCCTCCGACCCGGTCGGCGTAGCGGGCGATGAAGGGGGCGGGATCGATCCCGGCCCACCGCAGGTGGCCGGTGTCGGGTCCGAAGCCGAGGACGTCGGGACCCAGCTCGTCGAGGACGGCGACGACCTCCTGCTCGGTCTCGAACACTCCTCCGACGTGGGAGTGGAGCAGGGGGCGCAGCCCTTCGGACTGGAGGATCTGGCAGGTGATCCCGGTGTTCTCGATGGCCAGGGCGAGCCGGTCCGGGTTGAAGTCGGCGCCGATCGCCGGGCTGGTCAGCCGCGCCGGGATGGCAGTGGAGGAGACCATGGTCCGGTCCAGCCCCAGCTGCACCTGGGTGGCGGCGAAACGCTTGGCCCGCTCGACCTCGGTCTTGATGTCCACCGTCTCGTCGAAGGGGGAGCTGAACAGGCTCAAGGCCGGCGCCAGGCCGTAGCCACTGATCCAGGGCAGGTAGTCCTGTGCGGCCATCCCGTCGGGCACGTCGGCCTTGACGGCGGTGAAGCCGATGGCGGCGAGGTCGGCGAAGGCTCCGTCGAAGACCTCCTTGGACTTGTCGACCCTGCCGTTCCGGCTCCAGTACGGGATCGGGTTGGCGGCCAGCCGAGGTCGGTGCTGACGGACCGCGGCAGGCCCGTCCGTCGAGGTCGGTGTCGCCGTCGCCGTCCCGCTCACAGGGCCACCGGCTTGCCGGTCCGGGCCGACTCGTAGACCCCGGTGATGATGCTGATCGCCTGGCGGTTGGTGGCCAGATCCACCCGCAACGGCTCGGTGCCGGCGAGCGCGGCCAGGAAGTTCTCGTACTGGGAGCGGTGGGCGTCGGAGAGCTGGCCCGGGTTGCTGCCCGCACCGGCACCCGGCTCGGTGCCGACGCCGAGGTAGTCCTCGACCTGGTTGAGCGACGTGGACTTGGACCCCATCATCTTCTCCTCCGGGGCGCTGCCCTGGGGGGTGACGTGGATGAAGGTCAGCTGGTCGTTGTCGATCACGACCGAACCCTGGTCCCCGTGCACCTGCAGCCGCGCGCTCAGACCCGGGTAGGCCGCGGTCGTGGCGTGCAGGACCCCGAGAGCGCCGCTCTCGAACCGGACGACGCCCACGGCCGCGTCCTCCACCTCGATCCGCTCGTGGGCCAGGGTGCTCGCGTAGGCGAACACCTCGACCGGACGGCCCATGGTGGCGACCAGCAGGTCGACGGTGTGCACGCCCTGGTTCATCAGAGCGCCCCCGCCGTCGAGCTCCCAGGTGCCCCGCCAGTCGCCCGAGTCGTAGTAGCTCTGGCCGCGCCACCAGTCCACGGAGGCGATGCCCGTGGTGAGCCGTCCCAGCTCGCCGCGGGCGATGGCCGCCACCGCGACCTCGGTGGAGCGGTCGAACCGGTGCTGGGAGATGACCGTCACCAGCCTCCCGGCCGCCTGCTGCGCGGCGATGATCTCGTCGGTCTTGCTCACCGTGACCTCGGCGGGCTTCTCGATGATCACGTGCTTGCCCGCCTGCAGGGCCTCGATGGCCACCTCGCCGTGCCGACCGGTCGGGGTGCACACCACGACGACGTCGACCGCGACGGTGCTCAGGGCTTCGGCCAGGGTCACGAAGGTCTGGGCGCCGTGCCCGGCGGCCACCTGCTCCGCCCGGTCCTGCTCCAGATCGACCACGGCCACCAGCTCGATCCGGTCGGCCAGCCCGGCGATCACCTTGCCGTGGTGGCGCCCGATGACGCCAGCACCGACGAGCGCGAACCGGAGCCGTTGGCCCTGCGGGCCGGGCTGGGCGGTGGTACCTGGGGTGGACGCCATGGTCATCGAGTGCTCCCTGGTCGGGGTGGGCTGGGTGGGGACTGGCTCAGGCGAAGGGGATCTGCTCGGCGCGCAGGATGTCGGTGAACGCCCGCCAGGCGCTCCGGAAGAGCTCGGGGCCCGAGAACGCGCCGGTGGAGTCCACGGCCCCCAGGTGCGGTTCGAGGGAGAAGAAGCCGTCGAAGCCGTCGTCGCGCAGCGCCCGGATGGTGGTGACCACCTGCCCGTCACCGGCGCCGGCGACGACGACCTTCCCGTCCGCTGCCTGAGCGTCCTTGATCTGGACGTACGTCAGGTACGGACGGAGCAGTGTGTAGCCCTCGGTGAACGGCTGCACGCCGACCTGGACGAAGTTGGCCGGGTCCCAGGCCAGCCGCAGGGCGGGGGAGTCGACCGAGGTGACGATGTCGAGGCACCGTTCCGGGGTGTCGCCGTAGATCTCCTTCTCGTTCTCGTGGAGCAGCTGGACCCCGGCCTGCTCGGCGACCTCGGCGAGCGCGCGCATCCGGCGCAGCACCTCGTCCCGGTGGTCGGCCGGCTTGCTCCCAGGGCGCAGGAAGAACGAGAAGATCCGGATGTAGGGGGCGCCGAAGAGCTGGGCGACCTCGGCCGCGTGCCGCATCCGCTCCAGGTGAGGGGCGAAGTCGTCGTCGATGAAGATCTTGCCGATGGGTGAGCCGATGCTGGACACCCCGAGCGCGTGCCCGGCCATGATCTGCTGCATCTGGGCGAGCTGCTCGGGATCGAGGTCCAAGATGTTGGTCCCCCAGGCGCTGCGCAGCTCGAGGTGTCTCAGCCCGAGGTCCGCGGCCACCGCGCACTGCTCGCTGAAGTCATTCGAGATCTCGTCGACGAAACCGGACAGGGTCCACATCGGTCGGCCTTTCCTCCTGCGCAACGGGGTGAGTCGCCATTCAGCCATCTCCCCAGGGAGGGAGCCAGTTGTTGCCGTAAGTTGTCGACGTGGCCTCCGAGGATGTGGGGCGGGGCTCCACGGCTCGGGGTCCGGACGGCGTGCCGACCCGGCCACCGGCACGCCGCCCCTCGATCTACGACGTGGCGGCAGCGGCGGGAGTCGCGCCGTCGACGGTGTCGCGCGCCCTGTCGAAGCCGGAGCGGGTGAGCTTCCGCACCGCCGAGCACGTCCGGGAGGTGGCCGCCCGGCTGGGCTACCGCACCGACCTGCAGGACCGACGTCTGGAGAGAGCGTCCACGTCGATGCTGGCCATGGTCGTCGCCGACATCACGAACCCGGTGTTCTACGGCATGATCCGGGGTGCCGAGCGGACGGCCGTGCACGCGGGCTACACCATGGTGCTGGTCGAGACGCAGGAGTCGCAGGAGGCCGAGCACGCGCTGCTCACGCGGATCCTGCCGGCGGTCGACGGTGCTGTCCTGACGTCGTCGCGGCTCTCGGACGCCGCCATCCGCAGCGTGGCCAAGATCGCCCCGCTGGTGGTGCTGAACCGGCTCGTCGCCCAGGTCCCGTCGGTGGCCAGCGACAACGTCCGAGCGGTGAAGAAGGCGGTCGAGCACCTGGTCGCGCACGGTCACCGGTCGCTCGGCTACCTCGCGGGGCCCGATGCCTCCTGGGCCAGCGGGATGCGGTGGCGCGGGCTGCTGGAAGCCGGCCACGAGCTCGACATCAAGGTGCGCAGGCTCGGGCCGCACCTGCCGACGATGAACGGCGGTCGGCAGGCGGCCGAGGCCTGGCTCGCCTCGCCCACGTCCGGGGTGGTGGCCTACAACGACCTCGTGGCGATCGGGTTCATGCAGGCCCTGGCCCAAGCCGGTCTCCGCGTGCCGGAGGACGTCAGCGTCGTCGGATTCGACAACATCCGCGACGCTGCTCTGGTGCAGCCACCGCTCACCACCATCGCCTCGCCTCTGGTCAGCCTGGGCTCCGCTGCGGTGAACCACCTGTTGGCGACGTCTCACCTCACCACCGAGCGCGACAGCGCGGTCGTCCTGCCCGCCCGGCTCATCCTCCGCGGTTCCACCGGCCCGGCTCCGGTTCGGTTGCCCCGCCCGTCGAGGAGTCGGCCGTGGCAACTCACGGCAACCGATACCGGCACCGGCCACGCGTCGGTCAGACTGAGCGAGGGTCGCTGACGACAGGCAGGCGGCGAACCGGTCGAGCGAGCAGCCCGAGGAGGACCAGCCATCACCGCACCGAGCACGACCAGTCCCACGGAGGTCGCCCCCACCGCCTTTGTCGGCGGACCAGGGGAGCGTCTGGCGGTCGAGGAGGTCACCAGGTTCGTGCTGGAGGCGTTCGGCGGAGCGGACCTGGACGGCGCCTCGGTGTGCCTGGTGGTGCCGGACGGCACCCGCACCTGCCCCCTGCCCCTGCTGCTCGGAGCGGTGCGCGACGCCCTGGCCGGACGGGCCCGCGCGGTGACGGTGGTGATCGCGCTGGGCACCCACCAGGGGATGAGCGAGGAGCAGCTGGGCCGCCACCTCGGCTACGAACCGGGGAAGAGCGAGCTCACCTATCCGGGATGGCGGATCCTCAACCACGAGTCGTGGCTCCCGGAGACGTTCGTGCCCCTGGGCACCATCGGCGCTGACCGGCTCACCGAGCTCACCGACGGACTGATGAGCGACGTCAGCGTGGACGTGCGGATCAACCGCCACGTGGCGGAGGCGGATGTGGCGGTCGTCGTCGGACCGGTCTTCCCGCACGAGGTGGTCGGCTTCTCCGGCGGCAACAAGTACTTCTTCCCTGGCGTCTCCGGGCAGGAGCTGATCGACCTCTCGCACTGGGTCGGGGCCCTGATCACCAGCGCGGAGATGATCGGCACCCGCGGGGTGACCCCGGTGCGCGCCCTGGTGGACGAGGCGGCGGCGATGGTCCCCGCCCGGCGCCTGGCCCTGTGCCTGGTGGTCGCCTCGGGGACGGACACACTGCACGCGGCGGCGTTCGGCACCCCGGAGGACGCCTGGGCGGCGTGCGCAGCGGTCTCCGCGGAGACCCATGTCAGCTACCGGGAGGCCCCGGTGCGCCGGGTGCTGTCGGTGATGCCGACCAAGTACGAGGACATCTGGACCGCCGCCAAGGGCTTCTACAAGCTGGAGCCGATCGTCGCTGACGGCGGTGAGGTGATCATCTACGCCCCGCACATCAGCGAGGTGTCGGTGATGCACCCGCACATCGTGGAGATCGGGTACCACAACCGGGACTACTTCGTGGGCCAGTGGGAACGGTTCCGAGAGGTGCCCTGGGGCGACCTGGCCCACTCCACCCATCTCCGCGGGCAGGGGACCTGGGACGCCGAGCACGGGGAGCGGAACCGGGTCACCGTCACCCTCGCCACCGCGATCCCCCGCGAGGTGGTGGAGGCGGTCAACCTCAACTACCTCGACCCCGCGACCGTCGACGTCGCCGCCTACGAGGCGGACCCCGACACCTTCGTCGAACCGCACGCCGGGGAGGTGCTCTACCGGCTGCGGCCGGCCGACCGGCCGCAGGGTGCACCGACCGCGGCGCCGCCGAGCCCGACGGCCGTGGACCGGATGCGGCAGGGCTCGAGGGATGACCAGGACCGAGGGACGGACGGAGGAGGGCGCCGTGGCGACGACGGCCGTGATCGGGTGCGGTGATGTGTCGGTCGTGCACCTCCGGGCGATCGACCAGATGCCGGGGGCCCAGCTGGTGGCGGTCTGCGACACCGACCCCGCGACCGCGGCCGCCGCCGGCGAGGCGGCGGGGGTGCCGTGGTTCACCGACCACCGCGAGCTGCTCGCCACCCTGCATCCCGACGTGGTCCACATCTCCACGCCGCACCACCAGCACGTCCCGGTCGCCATCGACTGCCTCGAGGCCGGCGTCCACGTCATCATGGAGAAGCCGGTGGCCCACACGGTGGCCGAGGCCGAACGGCTGGTCAGCGCCGCCGAACGCCACTCCGGCGTCAAGATCGGCGTCTGCTTCCAGAACCGGTACAACGTCGCCGTCCAGGCTGCGCGGGCGCTGGTCGAGTCCGGAGATCTCGGGACCGTGCTGGGCGCGTCCGCCACCGTCCTGTGGCACCGCACGCCGGAGTACTACGCCAGGCGGCCCTGGCGGGGTCAGCGGGCCCTGAGCGGCGGCGGGGTGATGATCAACCAGGCCATCCACACCCTCGACCTGCTGCAGTGGCTGCTCGGGGACGTCACCTCGGTCGCGGGGCAGGTCGGCACGAACGAGCTCGGTGCCTTCGTCGACGTCGAGGACACGGCGCAGATGGTCCTCCACCACGGCGAGGCGCGACGCAGCGTCCTGTTCGCCACCACCGCTCACGTGACCGACTCCGCGGTCACGGTGGAGATCGTGGCCGAGAACGCCACCCTGGCCATCCGCGGTGACCTCACGGTCCTGTGGTCCGACGGGCGGGTGGAGACCGTGGCGGAACGGTCGGCACCCACCGGAGGTCGCTCCTACTGGGGGGCCTCGCACGACCTGCTGATCGCGGATTTCTACGACAAGCTCACCCAGCCTGAGCCGTTCTGGATCAGCCCGGCCGAGGGGACCAAGGTCTCCCGGATCCTGCAGGAGCTCTACACCGCCGGCCGGTAGCCGCAGCCCCCGAGCTTCTGCGGGGGACTCGTGGGGAGCGGCTGGTCAGCCGCGGCGCCAGGGGCCGGTGATGGCCAGGGTGGCCCCGAAGACGGGTGACTGGATGTTGGTGAACAGCACCCGACCGTCATGGCTGAAGGCCGGCCCGCAGAACTCACCGTTCTCCTCGTTCTCGTTACGGGCCAGAGCGTACGGGCGTCCGCGGCGCGTCACCCCGACGAGATGGTTGATCCCCTCGCCGTCCTCGGCAAGGATCAGGCCGCCGTGCGGGGACACCGTGATGGTGTCGGGCCCGTCGAAGGTCCCGGCGACCTCGGGGACGGGGGCCAAGCCGAACAGCGTCTTGAGGGTGGCGGTCCTGCTGCGGGGATCGTAGAACCAGACCTGCCCGTCGTGGGCGTTGAGGCTGCCGTCCCCGGTGGCCTCGGGACGGGCGAAGCTCGCGACGAAGTAGGCCCCGCCGTTCCCCACCAGGCACCCTCGAGCTTGCGCGACCGGGTGACCCGCCGCTCGAATTCCTGCTGGCGGACGGGCGTCTCGGTGGCCAACCGGTCGGGGACGTCGACCCACCGCACCCGGTAGCGGGTGCCGACCTCGGTCGCCTTCGAGAGGTCCACGATGTGCCGACGACCCTCCCGGCAGCTCATCGCCTGCAAGCGCCCGGCTCCGGCGCCCGCCGTCTCCATCAGCGTGCGGAGTGCTCCCTTCCCGGGCCGGAAGTCACGGGGCGGAGTCCACCGGTAGTACAACCCGTTGGGGTTCACGGCGTCCTCGGTCAGGTAGATCCGCGAGGTGTCCGGGTCGACCGCGACAGCCTCGTGGGAGTACCGGCCCAGAAAGGCCAGCGGGACCGGACTCCGGTCGACGTTCGCCGATCGGCTGACCGGGTCGACCTCGAACACGGACCCGTGGTCCCTGGTCAGGGTGCGTTCGCCGATCACGGTGCCCGCCTTGCGTTCGGTCTCCTCGCAGGTGAGCCACGTGCCCCACGGGGTCACGCCACCGGCACAGTTGTTGTCGGTCCCCGCGAGGCTGGTGTAGGCACCGAGGCGGTGGCCGTCGGCGTCGACGGTGACGGTCGACGTGCCGCCCGCGGCGCCCGGGTCGTACGTCAGCCCGGGAAGCGTCGGGACCTTGGCGGGCTCCCGGGCACTGATCTCGTGGTTGGTGACCAGGACCGACCCACCGTCCGCGCCGGCGAAGACGCCCATGCCGTCCGGGTCGCTGGGGTAGGGATTCCCGTCGTCGGTCGTCGTGACGTTCGAGAGCGCGACCTCCACGTACCGGAAGCCGGCGGGGAGACTGAGGACTCCGCGGGGATCGGGAACCAGCGGCCCATAACCGGTGACTCCTCCAGGAATCCGCGGAATCGGTCGGGCAAAGGCTTCCATGCTGCCGATAAAGGCGAATCCAAAGCCGGCGGCGGTGCCGGTGAGCAGGGTACGACGAGACAGTGAAACATCCATGTCAGCTCCTTTGCCGACGCCCGGCCAGGTCTCGGAACCCGGCACAGGAAGGGGGATGGACGTCCTGATCTTGCTCCTCCTGGCAGAAACGTCGCAAGAGAGCGCCGGGTGCTCATTCAGACCAGGCAGTATGGATTGCGACGAGGGGAGGGAACGAGTGCGCGAAAGGCCAGGTCAGCCGGCATCGGGGCGGGTGACCCTCGAGCACGTGGCGAAGCGGGCGGAGGTCTCCCGGGCCCTGGTCTCCATCGTGATGCGGGACGCTCCGGGGGCGAGCGCGGCCACGCGGGAGCGGGTGTGGGCGGCGGCGCACGAGCTCGGCTACCGGCCCGACGTCCGGGCACGGTCGCTCGCGAGCCAGAAGTCACGGCTGATCGGGGTGATGTTCGGCCTGGGGGTGGGCAGCTTCCACTTCGACCTGCTGGAGGGGCTGTACGCCGCCGTGGGTCGGCACGGGCACAACCTGGTGCTGAGCGCACTGACCCGAGGACGGGACGAGCAGAGCGCGGCGGATTCGCTCCTGGACTTCCGGATGGACGCGCTCATCATGCTCGGCCCGCCGTCGGGGTCACCCCTGCTGGCCGGGGAGGTGCCCCTGGCCGTCGTCGGCTGGCACGTGGACCACCCCGACGTCGACGTGGTGCGCACCTCGGACGAGCACGGGATGGAGCAGGCGGTCCGGCACCTCGCCGGCCTCGGCCACCGCCGGATCGCCCACATCGACGGCGGCGACAGCGCGATCTCGACGGCGCGGCGTGACGGATACGCGACCGCCATGCGCGCCCTCGGCCTGAAGGCCGAGATCCAGGTGGTGCCCGGCGGCCAGTCCCAGCTGGACGGCCAGCGCGCGGCACGGGCTCTGCTCGAGAACGGTGACCTGCCCACCGGCCTGGTGACCTACAACGATGACATCGCCGTGGCGGTGCTGAGCCTGTTCGCCCAGCACGGGGTCACGGTGCCCGACCGGGTGTCGGTGGTGGGGTGGGATGACACGGAGGCCGCGGCCCTGTCTCCCGTCCCGCTGACGACGGTGGCTCAGCAACCCGCCGAGATGGCCAGGCTGGCCGTGCAGCGGATCGTGGACCGGCTCGAGAGCCGGCGGGTGACCGACCGCGAGATCGTCCTCGAGCCCCGCCTGCAGGTCCGGGGCACCACCGCCCGCCCACGTCCTGACCAACCTTGACAGGACAAAGGCCGGCTCCTAGAGTCGGTGACTAGAGCGCTCTAGTGGCGCGAGTCACGTTTGCCAGCAGCCCGTCCAGCCTCGGACCGTCGCTGCTCCCAGAGAAGGACAGGTCCTGAGATGACCCTTGGTGTTGCTGTCATCGGTGCCGGCATGGCGGGTCGCGCGCACGCCGCGGCCTACCGCACCGCCCCCCTGCTCTACCGGCCGACGCTGCCACCTCTGCGCTTCGTGTCGATCGCCGACGTCAGTGCCGAGTTCGGGGCGCTGGCGGCCCGTCGCTTCGGCTACGAGCGCGTCGGACACCTCCTGGCAGGCGATCGCGCAGAACCCGGACATCCACGTCGTCAGCGTCGTCGTCGCGAACGCGCTGCACCGGGAGATGGTGGAGGGCCTGGTCGCGGCCGGGAAGCACGTGCTGTGCGAGAAGCCGCTGAGCGACACCCTGGTCGACGCGCGGGCGATGGCGGAGACGGCCCGGACCGCGGACACCGTGGTGCGGATCGGCTTCACCTTCCGCCGTTCCCCCGGTGTGGCCGCGTTGCGTGAGCTCGTCGACGTCCGGAGCCCTCGGCCGGGTCCTGCACGCCGACGTCCGGTACTGGTGCGACTACGCCGCCGACCCGCAGGGTCCGATCAGCTGGCGCTATCAGGGCGCCCCGGGCTCGGGCGCGCTGGCCGACGTCGGCAGCCACGCGGCCTACCTGGCGGAGTTCCTGTGCGGGGACGTGCAGAGCGTGAGCGGCGGACGGTTCGCCACCGCGATCACCGAGCGACCTGTCCCGCTGGGCGCGGTCATCGGCCACGGGCAGGTCGCGGTGAGCGACCAGCTCGAGCCGGTCGAGAACGACGACTACGCGGCTTCAGCGCGCAGTTCGCGCGGGGCGTCGGCGTCGTGCAGGTGTCCCGGGTGGCCGCGGGCCACCCGAACGGGCTCGCGCTGGAGGTCTTCGGCGACCGAGGGCGCGGCGAAGTGGGAGCAGGAGCGCCCGCCGAGTTCCAGCTGATGCTCAACGAGGGCCCGTCGGCCCAACGCGGCTTCCGGCGGGTGATCATCGGACCCGAGCACCCCTACGTCGCCGGCGGCCTGCCGATGGACGCGCCCGGGGTGGGCGTCGGCCAGAACGACGGCTTCGTCTACCAGGCGCGCGCCTTCCTCGAAGAGGTCGCTGGGCATCGACGAGGCGGACTCCCTGCCCCGCTGCGCCTCCTTCGACGAGGGCGTGCACAACATGGAGATCCTCGCCGCCGTCGACCGAGTCGGCCGCCGCGGGCGGTGCCTCGGTCCCCGTGGCCCCCCAGCGCCGGGCCGTCGCGCCCGCTGCGGAGGTCGCGCGATGAAGTTCGGGGTCTACAACGCGATCCTGCACGACCGGTCGCTGCCGGAGGCGATCGAGGTCATCGGCCGGGCTCGGGCTCACCGGCATCGAGCTGAACTCGGGCGGTTTCCTGCCGGCCGTCCACATCCCCACCTTCGACGACATCCTCACCTCCGACACCGCCCGCGACGACTTCCTCGGGCAGTTCGAGGGGACCGGGGTCGGCGATCGCGGGGCTGAACTGCAACGGCAACCCGCTGCACCCGGACCCCGTGATCGGCCAAGCACGCCGAGCGACATCCGTCGCAGCATCCAGCCTGGCGCACCGGCTCGGTCAGCGCCAGGTCGTCACGATGTCCGGGCTGCCGGCCGGTGAGCCCGGCGGGCGACGCGACCCAACTGGGTCGTCAACGCCTGGAACACCGCCGCGCTGGACGTCCTCGACCACCAGTGGAGCGTGGCCGAGACGTTCTGGCGCGAGATCGACCGCGAGGCGGCCGACCTCGACGTGCAGGTCGCGCTGGAGCTGCACCCGCAGAACCTCGTCTTCAACCCCGCCGGCATCCGAGAGCTCGTCGAGCGGACCAACGCCACGCACCTCGGGGTGGAGCTGGACGCCTCCCACCTGTTCTGGCAGTGGATGGATCCCGGTCGCCGTCGTCCAGGACCTCGGACCGCTGGTCTTCCACGCCGCCGCCAAGGACGTGCGGATCAATCCGGCCGCCGCGGTCTACGGGGTGCTCGACAACCGCTTCCGCCGCCTGGGACCCGACGAGCCGCGGACCAACCTCGGCGGCGACGAGTGGGCCAACGAGTGGCCGAAGGACGCCGCCTGGGACTTCGTCGCGCTCGGGCGCGGTCACGACGCCGTCTACTGGTCGACCTGGCTCGCCGCGCTGCACGCCGTCGAACCCCGACATGCTCGTCAACATCGAGCACGAGGACGTGAGCCTCTCCCCGACCGAGGGCCTCGAGGTCGCGGCCGGCGTGCTCCTGGACGCCGCCCGCCGCGCCGGCATCGCCGGCGCGCCCGGCCGCTCACTGTCCGCTGGGCCCGGGTCCATTGAGCTCGTGCCTGTCGTTTCCACCGTTCCGGAAGGCCTCGGCGAGGGTGGCGCCTTCGAGCGCCTCCCTCTCACCGGGCGATCGAGGACTGCTCCGCGTGCGCCGGCCCCCGTCGCGTCCACGCTCCCCTCTTGGTGAACATCCACGACAACGGCATCACGGCGAGGTCGAGAACGTGCTCGACCGTGACCGGCGCGCCGTGAGCGTCGAGCACCAGCTCGGGATAGTCGAGGCTCTCCTGGCCGGAAACCGGCACGAACCTGCGGACCGTGAGAGTCCGCGCCACGCTGTCGACGAGCACAGGAGCGGTCAGTTCGGTGTACGACACCCCGTTGGCGAAGAGCCAGCGCCGTAGTTCACCTTGGTGCTCGGGAGCCTGATCGGAGTCATTGAGAACGAAGAGCATGAGTGGGTCCTGACGGCTCGCAAGGATGGACGTCCCCCCCGAGCACCGCGTCATCGCCAGGTGTTGTGACGACCCAATCCTCCCACGGTTCGGCGCCGGACGAGAGCGCCCGCAGCGTGACGTGGGTGAATGATGCGTCACAGCTCGGCCCGCACCTCGAGCCGGCGCTCCTCGGAGGCGACGACGGCGGTCGTCTCCACTGCTTCTCCGCTCGGTTCTCGGTGGGGCCGTCCGCTCGGCTCGAGCGGCGTCAGACGACCAGCGAGGACTGGATCGAGTAGTGGGCGGCGTTGTAGATGTGCCGGCCGAACTCGACGAACCGGCCGACGTCGTCGTAGGCGATCCGGTCCACGGTCAGGCAGGCGGCGGGCGTGCGCCTCGTCGAGCAGCTCCGCCTCCTCCTCCGTCATCATCCGGGCGGAGATCCGCTGGTGGGCGATCTTGAGGTTGACGCCCAACGAGCCGAGGCAGGCGTAGAGGCCGCGGCGCAGCAGCTCGGCCTCGTCGAGCTGGAGGTTCGCCGGCAGGTAGTTGGTCAGCACCGCGAGCGGGACGTCGTCCGCGAGCCGGAGCCGACGGATCCTGGTGAACTCTCCCGCCGTGACCTCCGCTGAGTCGATGGCGTCGCTGATCGCCGGGTCGAGCTCGCCGACACTGAACTCCAGCAGCCGGGTCCCGGGACGCCGGCCGGCCTTGGTGAGGTCCTCGTTGAGGCTGCTGAGCCGTTCGTCCCGGCGGAACTGAGAGCGGACGACCTGGGTGCCCACGCCGCGCTTGCGGACGAGCATGCCCTTCTTGACCAGCTCCTGGATGGCCTGGCGGGCCGTCGGCCGCGAGAGCCCCAGCCGGCTGGTCAGCGCCAGCTCGTTCTCCAGGCGGTCACCCGGCGCGAGGACGCCGGTGCTGATGGCGTGCTCAATGGACTGGGCGAGCTGGTGGTAGAGCGGTACGGGGGAGTTGCGGTCGAGGGTGATGTCAAGCTCACGCATGACAGGAGCCGCATTCATGGACTGACTTTAGACCACGGGTGACGGCCAGGTCGGGACGTATAGACAAAGCGCGGGGCCATTCAATGGAGCGTGGGAAGCGAGCAGCGCCGAGCGGCAGCGGCCGCCGGGTTCAGTTGTTCTCGGGCAGGCCGCTTGACCAGCTGCGGTTCTCGGCCGATGGCCGCATCGCCAATAGCTCGGCCACGAGGGTTTCGTCGAGTGGTGCCTCTGCTGCCGCGACAGCCGAACGGAGGTGGTGTGACTTCCCCGTGCCGATCAGGGTGGTCGCGCAGCCCGAACGCTGGATCGCGTACTGGTTGGCGACGAACGCGAGGTCAATGCCACGGGTGCTGCAGTGCTCAGCCATCGCTCGGGCGGCAGCGCGGACCGGGCCGCTCGCCGGGTGGTTGTCACCCATGCTGCTGCCGTGCTTCGTCAGCAGTCCAAGGCTCACCGCCGCCGCGTTGATCAGTCCTGTCCCACGATCCGCGGCCAGCGGGGCGAGGTCACGCTGCAGGCTGTCGTCGAGCAGCGTGGCGTGGGCGTAGGTCAGCAACACGTCCAGCCGGGTCTCCCGAAGCGCCCGTGCCATCGTCGCGACCGGGTAGCCCGTCATGCCGACGTAGCGGCAGAGACCCTCGTCACGCATCGCTACCAGTGCGGCGTACGAGTCCTCAAGGACCGGCTCCAGCCGCACGAACTCGATGTCGTGCAGCTGGAGGATGTCGACGTGGTCGGTGCGCAGCAAGCGCAGGCTCTGCTCGACGCTCCGCCGCAGCCGAGCCGGGGTGAAGTCGAAGTCCGCAGGCCCGTAGCGGCCCGCTTTGGTCGCCAGCACCACCTCGTGACGGCGCCCGACCAGTGCCTTGCCCAGCCGCTCCTCGGCGTTGCCGTAGTAGGGCGAGCTGTCGATCAGGGTGATGCCGAGGTCGAGTGCCTCAGCGACGAGTGCGTGAGCGTCGTTCTCCTCGACCGCCCCGAAGAGCCCACCGAGCGGAGCGGTGCCGAACGCCAGCTGGGACACGGTCAAGCTGGTCTCGCCAAGCCGCGCGTACTCGATGGTGTGCTCCCGTTGTCGCTCGCTCCGGATGGGGAGCCCTGAGCCTGTCACACCGCGTCGACAGGCTCAGGGCCGCTGAACTCCTTCGGTAGGAGGTTCAGCGCTGCAGCTCGTGGGAAAGCTCGGCGAGCTCGTCGCCCCCGGCCATCTGGCGGGTGAGCTCGTCGAGAGTCACCTCGGACCGCTTCTTGTCGAGCACGGCCCGACCGAGCTTGAGGATGATGAAGTGGTTTCCGACCAGGAACGCGTGGTGCGGGTTGTGGGTGATGAAGACCACCCCGAGCCCTGCGTCGCGAGCGGCAGCGGTGTACTTCAGCACCACCCCAGACTGCTTGACGCCGAGCGCGGCCGTCGGCTCGTCGAGGATGAGCACCCGGGCTCCGAAGTAGACCGCTCGGGCGATGGCGACGCACTGGCGCTGACCGCCGGACAGCTCGCCGATGGGCTGGTCGATGTTCTTCACGACGATGCCCATCTTGCGCAGCTCCTCGTCGGCGATGCGCTTCATGTCCTTGGTCTTCAACCCGGACAGCGGGAACTTGCTGCCTGTCATCTCCGAGCCGAGGAAGAAGTTTCGCCACACCTCCATCAGGCTCACCACCGCCAGGTCCTGGTAGACGGTGGCGATGCCGTGGGCCAGCGCCTCGCGAGGCGAGGAGAACGCGACGGGCTGCCCGTCGACGAGGACCTCTCCCTCGTTGTGCGGGTGCAGGCCGGCGATGATCTTGATCAGCGTCGACTTGCCGGCGCCGTTGTCGCCGAGGACACAGGAGACCTCGCCGGCGTTGACGGTTAGGTTGATGCCCTTGAGGGCCCGGATGGCGCCGTAGGTCTTGCCCACGTCGACCATCTGGACCAGGGGTTCGCCCTTGTGCAAGTTCGGGTCGGCGTGCTCGTGCAGAGTGTCGGTCATCGCTAGCCCACCTTCCTCGTGGTCGAGAGCTTCTTGACGTACAGGTTGACGAGCACGGCGAGCAGCAGCATGACGCCGAGGAAGGCGCGGAACCAGTTCGGGTCCCACCCGGCGTAGACGATGCCGAGGCTGGTCATGCCGAAGATGAAGGAGCCGATGGCCACGCCGATGGCGTTGCCGTAGCCACCGGTCATCAGCGTCCCGCCCACCACCGCAGCGATGATGTAGAGGAACTCGTTACCCACCCCGAGTCCGGCCTGCAGCACGTTGAAGTTGTAGAGAAGGTGCATACCGGTGAACCAGCCCAAGAAGGACACCGTCATGAACAGGCCGATCTTGACCCGCGTGACCGGGACACCGACCGCGCGGGCGCTGGCCGCGTTGCCGCCCACCGCGTAGATCCAGTTGCCGATGCGGGTGCGCTGCAGGACGTAGGCCGCCAACCCGGCGAAGACGAGCCACCAGATCACGGTGATGTTTAGCTGCACCGGGCCGATCTGGAACACGTGGGCGAAGATGAATTTGAGGGACGTATAGCCGTCGAGCTGGCTGGGGTTGGGGCCCGACACCGAGCCGGTGACTAACTTCGTGACACCGAGGTTGGCGCCTTGAAGGACGAAGAAGCTGCCAAGGGTGATCAGGAAGCTTGGAATCCCCGTTCTCATCACCATGTAGCCGTTGAAGAAGCCGATGGCGAGACAGAAGACCAGGCTGAGGGCGGCGCCTACGTAAAGGTTGATCCCGAGCTGATAGCAGAACATGGCGTTGAACAGGCCCGCGGTGGTCGTGATGACCCCGGCTGACAGGTCAAACTCGCCGCCGATCATCAGCAGGCCGACCGCCACGGCGACGATGCCGATGGTGGAGGACTGGTAAAGGATGGTGAACAGCGAGGACGGCGACCTGAACGAGGGCGCAACGGCGAGGAAGAACACGAAGATGGCGATGGCTGCGACGAGCGCCCCGACCTCGGGGCGAGCGAGCAGCCGGTTGGACAGGCCCATAGTGACGCGGTTCGACGCCTCTGCTGGTGGACCCGCCGGGGCGGTCTTGACAGCTTGACTCATACTCAACTCCGAGGTGAGGGCTGGTCCGGTGGCCAAGCTCGTGAGCCTGGCCACCGAGCCGCGAGGATTAGCGGGTGTTCTGCTCGATGAAGGGCAGGATGGTGTCGACGTTGGTCTTGTCCACGAAGGTCGGTCCGGTCAGCGACAGCTGACCCGCGCCCATGATGTTGCCGTTCTTCTTGAAGAGGTAGAGCTGGTTGATCGCCAGGTAACCCTGCAGGTAGGGCTGCTGGTCGATGCAGAACTGGAGGTCGTCTGACTGCACCGCCTTCGCCGCCTCGACGTTCAGGTCGAACGTCCCGATCTTCACCTCGTCCCGCCCCGCGGCGTCCTTGGCCTTGATCGCGTCCAACGCCTGGGCGGCGCCCAGGGTCACGATCCAGTTGACGTCCTTGTCCTGCGCGAGCTTGGCCTGCAGAGCGGAGGTGACGGCAGCGTCGTCCTGGCCGTTCACCTGGATGTTCTCGGTGTTCGGGAAGCTGTCCTTGACTCCAGCGCAGCGGTCCTCCAGCGCCACCGACCCGGTCTGCTGGATGACGCACAGCACCTTGGTAGCCCCGCCCTCCTTCGCCTTCGTGCCCGACTGCCGGCCTGCGAGCCGCTCGTCGGAGGAGAAGTGCGCGATCGAACCGGCCTCGGCGAAGGCGCCGGAGCCGGAGTTGAAGGAGTCGACCGGGATGCCGGCGTCGACAGCCTTTTTGACCGTCGGCACCAGAGCGTCCGGCGTGACCAGGGTCGTGGCGATGCCGTCGACCTTGGAGTCGATCGCTCCTTGGATCAGGGTGGCTTGCCGGGTGGCATCGGGGTCGGCCGAGTACTTCAGTGTCGAGCCCGTGTCCTTGGCGGCCTGTTCGGCGCCGGCGCGGATGCGGTCCCAGAAGGTGTCACCGGGGGTCTCGTGCGTGATCATGGCGAACGTGTAGCCGCTGTCTCCGCCGCCGCCACTGTCGGTGCCTGGGGCCGATTCTGGCGCGCCGCCCTCGCTGCAGGCGGCGAGGACGAGAACGGTCGAGGCCGCCAGCGCGGTCAGCGTCATACCTTTGCGCGATCGCTTCGGGATCATCGGTGATTCCTTTCGTGGGGAGCAGGGACCGGAGAAGGCACCTGGGTGGAGCAATGTGATCTGTCTGTTCTCACAGGCCTGCCCAGCCGCGCTGGAAGGACACTGGTTGACGATGCGGTCGAGGATCCGCTGGGGAGCAAGGACGAGCTCTCGTCTCGACGTCGGGCGCAGTCTCGAGGTGGGGTCTTGACTCCTCTTGGACAGGAATCGAGCCGGTCGAGCCAGAGTGGAGCGGGATGACGATGGTGGCCATCGGGCGGACCTCCCTGTCGTGGACGGCGCCAGTGCCGACGGGAGCAAGACTGGCCGAGGGCTAGCGGGCTGTCAAGGCTTTGTTCTAACATTCGGTCAGGGAACTGAAGTGGCGTCGGGAACCGTCCTGACGAGCACCCTGCTCCGCTACGTTGACGACCCACGTCCCCGACCAGGAGGTTTCCCATGAGCGTTGCGGTAGCTCACCAGCCGTCCCCCACCTCAGCCCCTGCTCTCCGGCAAGCCGCATCCGAAGCACATCTGCGCGGGACCTCCCTCGCGGTGATCCACGTCGTCGACAACCTCGACCTGGACAAGGTGGAGGCCCTGCAGGCCGGCCTGGCTGACGAGGTCACCCAGGCGATCGCCGCGTCAGGCAACGACCAGGTGGAGTGGACGCTCTATCCCGCGACGGTGGAGGGCAACGTCGCTGACACCGTGCTGCGGCTGGCCGGGGAAGCCGGCGCCGAGCTGCTGGTCATCGGCGCCCGACGTCGCTCGCCGGTAGGCAAGCTCCTGCTGGGAAGTGTGGCTCAGACGATCATCCTCGAGGCGGACATGCCCGTGCTCGTGGTCAAGGACTGAGTCCGAGGTCCGGCGGCGGCGTCGGGAAGGCCCACCGGAAGCCCAGGACCGGGACTCTTGACGGTTTTGTCCTGACAAAGATAGGGTCCCACCAAGATCGTCCCCAGAGTTGGAGGAGCGCCGTGCCGCTGGTCCGGATCGATGTCCAGGAGGGCCGTGCTGCGGCTCAGCTGCGCCGCCTCGCCGACGTGGTGCAGGAGGTCATGCTCGAGGTCTTCGCCGCACCTCCGAAGGACCGCTACCAGATCATCACCGAGCACAAGGCCGGCCAGATCATCGCCGAGGACACCGGCCTGGGGCTGCAGCGCAGCGACGGCGTGACGGTGGTGCAGATCTTCCAGCAGGGCCGGAACGCCGTCCAGAAGCAGGCGGCCTACGCCCAGCTGGCAGACCGGCTCGCGGCGGAGGACCTCGTGCGGCCCGAGGACCTGATCGTCTCCGTGACCGCCAACGAGCGGGCCGACTGGTCCTTCGGTCTCGGTCGCGCCCAGTTCCTGACCGGCGAGCTGTAGCGCCGGCCCGTTCGGCAAGAGTCGTCCTCCAGGTCGCCCGCGGCCTGCACCGAAAGCCCCTCAAAGGAGAGTCATGAGCCATGACGCCCACGGATCCACCGACCTGCGCGCCGACCGTGCGCAGGGACCCCTGGAAGTCCTGACCTTCGGGCGGGCCGGGGTCGACATCTACCCCCTGCAGATCGGCGTGGGGCTGGAGGACGTCACGTCCTTCGGCAAGTACCTCGGCGGCACCACCGCCAACGTCGCGGTGGCCGCGGCCCGGCTGGGTCGACGGGCCGGCATCATCACCGGCGTCGGGGACGACCCCTTCGGCCGGTACGTGCGCCGCGAGCTGCAGGACCTCGGGGTGACCGACGCCCACGTGGTGACCAACACGACCTTCGCCACGCCGGTCACCTTCTGCGAGATCTTCCCGCCCGACGACTTCCCGCTGTACTTCTACCGCAAGCCGAGCGCACCGGACCTGCAGGTGCGACCGGCCGACATCGACTTCGACGCGGTCCGCGCGACGGAGCTGATGTGGCTGTCGGTGAGCGGGCTCAGCGAGGAGCCGAGCCGCGAGTCGCACTTCGCCGTGCTCGAGGCGCGGGAGCGCAAGACCCACACCGTGCTGGACCTGGACTACCGGCCGATGTTCTGGGAGACGCTCGGGGCACGCCAGCGAGCAGGTGCAGAAGGCGCTCCCGCAGGTCACGGTGGCCGTGGGCAACCGGGAGGAGTGCGAGGTCGCGGTCGGGGAGACCGACCCCGAGCGCGCGGCTGACGCGTTGCTGGCCGCCGGCGTCGAGCTCGCGGTGGTCAAGCAGGGCCCGAAGGGCGTGCTGGCCAAGACCCGCTCGGGCGAGCGGGTGGAGAGCCCACCGCTCCCGATCACCCCGCTCAACGGCCTGGGCGCCGGCGACTCCTTCGGCGGCTCCCTCTGCCACGGCCTGCTGGCCGGCTGGCCGCTGGAGAAGGTCCTCGCCCACGCGAACGCCGCCGGGGCCATCGTGGCCTCACGCCTGGAGTGCTCGACCGCCATGCCGACCGAGGCCGAGATCGAGACCCTGCTCGCCGGCGGCGACCCCAACGCGCAGCTGGACAGCGCCCACGCCGTGCACCTCGGTGGGGTGGCGCGATGAGCGCGGGGACGAGCCAGGCGGTCTCCGCCGGCAGCGGTTTCGTGAGCTCGATCGCCGAGATCAACGAGGTGCGGGCCCGCGAGCCTCAGCGCATCCCGCAGCTGCTGGCCGCGCGCCGCCGCCGACCGCAGCTCTTCGGCCCGGACGGCCGGCTGATGATCGTCGCCTGCGACCACCCCGCCCGCGGTGCCCTGGCCGCCGCGGGCCGTCCGACGGCCATGAACGACCGCCGCGACCTGCTGCAGCGGCTGGCCACCGCCCTGGCCCGGCCGGGGGTGGACGGGCTGCTGGCCACGGCTGACATCGCCGAGGACCTGCTGCTGCTCGGGGCCCTGGAGGACAAGCTCGTGTTCTCCTCGATGAACCGGGGTGGCCTGGCGGGGGCGAGCTTCGAGCTGGACGACCGCCGGACCGGCTACGACGTGCAGGGGACGCTCGAGGCCGGGTTCGACGGGCGCCAAGATGCTCACCCGGATCGACCTCGACGACCCGGGCACGGTGGCCACGCTCGAGCAGTGCGGCCAGGCCGTCACCGAGCTCAACCGGGCACAGCTCGTGGCCATGGTCGAACCCTTCTTCTCGCGCCGGGTCGGCGGCAAGGTGGTCAACGACCTCAGCCCCGACGCGGTGATCCGCTCGGTGCACATCGCCCAGGGCCTGGGCGCCTCCAGCGCCTACACCTGGCTGAAGCTGCCGGTGGTCGAGGAGATGGAGCGCGTGATGGACGCCACGACGCTGCCGACCCTGCTGCTCGGCGGTGACCCCGACGGCGCCCCGGACGCCACCTACGCCCGGTGGCAGGCCGCGCTGGCCCTGCCGTCGGTCCGCGGGCTGGTGCTGGGCCGGACCATGCTCTACCCGGCCGACGACGACGTCGCCGGGCGCGGTCGACACCGCCGTCTCGATGGTCCGGTGACCGTCTTGAGCGACCACGTCCTGCCCGCCGGGACCGCGGCCCGGGATGGCTACGACCTCGAGGTGACCCCGGAGTCCGCGGCCTGGGCCAGCTCGAGCCTGCGGGTGCTGACGCTGGAGCCGGCGGGGACGCACACCCTGCACACCGGGGACGACGAGGTGGTCGTGGTGCCGCTGAGCGGCGCGGTCGACGTCGAGGTCGACGGTGCCTACCTCGAGCTCGACGGCCGGGCCGACGTCTTCGCCGGCCCGACCGACTTCGCCTACCTGCCCGTCGGCGCGGTGGCCACCCTGCACTCGGTGGCGGGAGGCCGGTTCGCGCTGTGCGGGGCGCGTCACCGAGCAGGTCCTGCCGTTCCGCCACGGGTCGGCCGGCGGGGTCCCGGTCGAGCTGCGCGGGGCCGGCCCTCCAGCCGGCAGGTCCGCAACTTCGCCACCCCGGAGGCCTTCGACGCGGCGGCGGTCATCGCCTGCGAGGTCATCACCCCCGGAGGCAACTGGTCGTCGTACCCGGCGCACAAGCACGACGAGGTCACCGAGACCGAGTCGGAGCTCGAGGAGATCTACTACTTCGAGATCGCCGCCGGGCCCGCACGGCGAGCCCGGCTTCGGCTTCATGCGCACCTCGTCCTCGCCCGGGCACCCGATCGAGATCCTCGAGGAGGTCCACGACCGCGACACCGTGCTGGTGCCGCACGGCTGGCACGGCCCCTGCGTCGCCGCGCCCGGGCACGACATGTACTACCTGAACGTGATGGCCGGGCCCGTCGACCGAACGGGCCTGGAAGATCTCCGACCACCCCGACCAGGCCTGGGTGCGCCGCAGCTGGGCCGACCAGGAGGTCGACCCCCGACTCGCCCCGAAGCAGAAGGATGCCTGACGTGCCCGCCAAGACCGTGTTGTCTCCCACGGGGACGACCCCGAACCCCCCGCCGACCGTGTTGTCCCCGGGACGACCGACCCCGCGATGACGATCTGACCGTCGCCCAGGCGATGGTGAAGTTCCTCAGCGCCCAGTACTCCGAGTCCGACGGGGTCGAGCAGAAGCTGTTCGCCGGCTGCTTCGGCATCTTCGGCCACGGCAACGTGGCCGGTTTCGGCCAGGCCCTGTTGCAGGCCGAGCTCGAGGAGCCGGAGGCCCTGCCCTACGTGCTGGGTCGCAACGAGCAGGCCATGGTGCACAGCGCCGTCGCCTACGCGCGGATGAAGGACCGCCTGCAGACCTGGGTGGTCTCCACCAGCGTCGGCCCGGGCGCCACCAACATGGTGACCGGCGCCGCGCTGGCCACCATCAACCGGCTGCCGGTGCTGCTGCTGCCCGGCCGACACCTTCGCCGACCGGACGCGCGTCGCCGCTGCTGCAGGAGCTCGAGCAGCCCTACGCCGGCGACGTCACGGTCAACGACTGCTTCCGCCCGGTGTCGCGCTACTTCGACCGGGTCTGGCGGCCCGAGCAGCTGCCCGGCCGCGCTGCTGAGCGCCATGCGGGTGCTCACCGACCCGGCCGAGACCGGCGCCGTCACCCTCTGCCTGCCGCAGGACGTGCAGGCCCAGGCCCACGACTGGCCGGTCGAGCTGTTCGAGCGAGCGGGTCTGGCACGTCGCCCGGCCCGCTGCCCGAGCGAGCGGTGCATCGAGCGGGCCGCCGAGCTCATCCGGGCGGCGCGGCGGCCGCTGGTCGTCGCCGGCGGCGGGGTGCACTACTCCGGCGCCGTCGACGCCCTCGCCGCCTTCTGCGCGGCCACCGGCATCCCGGTCGGCCAGACCCAGGCGGGCAAGGGCACCCTCGTGTACGACCACCCGCAGTGCCTGGGCGCCATCGGCGCCACCGGCACGACGGCGTCCAACGCGGTCGCCGCGGAGGCCGACCTGGTGATCGGCATCGGCACCCGCTACTCCGACTTCACCACCGCGAGCCGGACCGTCTTCCAGAACCCGGACGTGCGGTTCGTCAACCTCAACGTCGCCGCGCTCGACGCGGTCAAGCACGCCGGGCTCTCCGTCCTGGCCGACGCGCGGGAGGCGCTGGAGGCGCTGCACCACGCTGCTCGAGCGGCCACCGCGTCGACGACGCCTACCGCGCCCGCTACACCGAGCTCGACGCCGCCTGGGACCAGACCGTCGCGTCGGTCTACTCCCCGGCTGCGCCGAACGCCGGCGCCGGCGGACTGCTCACCCAGAACGAGGTCATCGGGATGGTGAACGAGCTGTCCGACCCCCGCGACGTCGTGGTGTGCGCAGCCGGCTCGATGCCGGGCGACCTGCACAAGCTGTGGCGGACCCGGGACCCGAAGGGCTACCACGTCGAGTACGGCTACTCCAGCATGGGCTACGAGGTCGCCGGCGGGATCGGCGTGCGGATGGCCTGCCCCGACCGCGACGTCTTCGTCATGGTCGGCGACGGCTCCTACCTGATGATGGCCACCGAGCTGGCCACCGCCGTGCAGGAGGGCATCAAGGTCATCACCGTCCTGGTGCAGAACCACGGGTACGCCTCGATCGGCTCGCTGTCGGAGTCCCTGGGCTCGCAGCGGTTCGGCACCCGCTACCGCTACCGCAACCCGACCCAGGCCGCCTGGACGGCGACGTCCTGCCGGTCGACCTCGCCGCGAACGCGGCCAGCTTCGGCGTCGAGGTGATCAAGGCCTCCACCGCCGCCGAGCTCGCCGACGCGATCCGGGCGGCCAAGGCCGGTCCGAGCACCCGTGCGTCATCTACGTCGAGACCGACCCGCTGATCGGCGCGCCGGACTCCGAGTCGTGGTGGGACGTGCCCGTCAGCGCCACCTCGACGCTGGAGTCGACGCAGGCCGCCCGGCAGCGTCTACGACGAGCACAAGGCAACCCAGCAGCACTTCCTCCACCCCACCCGCTGAACACGACCCGAGCGACGAAGCAGGAGACCCCAGTGGCATCGAAGATCACCATCGGCACCGCCCCCGACTCATGGGGGGTGTGGTTCCCCGAGCGACCCCGAGCAAGTCCCCGGCCAGCACCTTCCTCCGCGAGGTGGTGGAGGCCGGCTACGAGGCCATCGAGCTCGGCCCCTACGGGTACCTGCCGAGCGACGCGACCGAGCTGCCAGGAGGCGCTGGACGAGCACGGGCTGACCGTGCTGGCCGGGACGGTGTTCTCCCACCTGCACCAGCCCGGGGCCTGGGACTACACCTGGAAGCAGGTCACCGACGTGGCCGCGCTGACCCAGGCGGTCGGCGGGGAGCACATCGTGGTCATCCCCGAGCCGTGGCGCGACCACAAGACGGGCGCCCCGAAGGAGGACCCGCGAGCTCACCGCCGAGCAGTGGGACCTGCTGACCAGCCAGACCGACGAGCTCGGCCGGCGGATCCTCCAGGAGTACGGGCTGCAGTCGCAGTTCCATTCGCACGCCGACAGCCACGTCGGCTACCAGCCCGAGATCGAGCGCTTCCTGGAGTCGCACCAACCCGGAGTACGTGAACCTCTGCCTCGACACCGGCCACGTCGCCTACTACGGCGGGGACTGCCTCGAGCTGATCGCGAAGTACCCCGAGCGCATCGGCTACGTGCACCTCAAGCAGGTGAACCCGGACGTCGTCGCCCGGGTGCTGGAGGCATGACCTGTCCTTCCCCGAGGCCGTCCGGATGGGCGCCATGATCGAGCCGCCGCTCGGCGTCCCGGACATGCCCTCGCTGCTGGAGGCCCTCGACGGCCTGGACCGCGACATCAGCGGGATCATCGAGCACGACCTCTACCCCTGCGCCCCGGACGTGCCCGCTGCCGATCGCCAAGCGCACCCGGACCTACCTGAGCTCCTGCGGTGGGGCGAACATCGACCTGGGAGACCGTTCATGACCTCGAAGACCTCCGACCTCCGGATCGCCGTCCTGGGCGTCGGCCTGATGGGCGCCTTCCACGTGGACGCCCTGAGCAACCGCGTCCGCGGAGCGCGGGTCACCGTGGTCAGCGACTTCTTCGCCGACAAGGCCGCCGAGGTCGCCGAGCGCGTGGGCGCGCGGGTGGAGACGGACCCGATCGCCGCGATCAACGCCGACGACGTGGACGCGGTGCTCATCGCCAGCCCGGGCACGGCGCACGAGGAGCAGGTCAACGCCTGCCTGGACCGGGGCATCCCGGTCCTGTGCGAGAAGCCGCTGACCACCGACATCGACTCGGCCCACGCGCATCGTGCAGAAGGAGCACGCGCTGGGCCGGCAGCTGATCCAGGTCGGGCTTCATGCGGCGCTACGACGCCGAGTACGTGGCGCTCAAGAAGCTGATCGTCGACGGCGAGCTCGGCAACCCGCTGCTCGTGCACTGCACCCACCGCAACCCGGCGGTCGCCGGACTTCTTCAACTCCGAGTTCATGATCCGGGACTCCGTCGTGCACGAGGTCGACGTCGCCCGGTTCCTGCTGGACGAGGAGATCACCAGCGTCCAGGTGATCAAGGGGGTGGCGACCTCGGCGGCCCCGGCCGGCACGTTCGACCCGATGATCGTGGTCTTCGAGACCGAGTCCGGACGCGTGGTGACCGACGAGATCTACGTCCGGACCGGCGTGGCCTACGAGGTGCGGACCGAGGTCGTGGGCGAGCGCGGCAGCGCCACCATCGGGCTCGACCAGAACCTGGTGGTCAAGCGGACCGACGGACGCTGGGGCGGCTCGATCACCCCCGGCTTCGTGGAGCGCTTCGGGGCGGCGTACGACGCCGAGCTCCAGCGCTGGGTCGACGCGGCCCGTCGGGGCGGACCATCGACGGGCCCGGGGCCTGGGACGGCTACGCCGCCGTGGCGGTCTGCGAGGCCGGCGTCGAGGCGGTCCGAACCGGCCAGAAGGTCCCCGTCGTGCTCGGTGCCCGCCCGGCCGCCCCCGTCGCCGCGGGGTCGGACGGGAGCACCTCCACCCAGCCGGGCATCGCCGAGTCCAGCGCGGGCATCACCGCGCCCGACCTGGAGGGAGCCCAGCCGTGAAGCTCGCCCTCGATCCGCAGATGTTCTTCGCCACCCACACCGTCTGGGAGCTCCCGGACGTGGTGGCGAGCCTCGGCTACTCCTGGATGGAGCTGTCCCCCAAGGCCGACTTCGTCCCGTTCTTCAAGCACCCGCGGGTCGACGACGCGGGCGTCCGGAAGCTCAAGAAGGTCGCCGCCGACGCCGGGGTGGGGATCGCCTCCCTGCTGCCGGTGCTGCGGTGGTCCGGACCGGGCGAGGACGAGCGGGTCGGCCGCCGTGCGGGCGTGGCGGCGGACCATCCAGATCGCCGTCGACCTCGGCGTGGACACCATCAACACCGAGTTCAACGGGCGCCCGGAGGCGGCGGAGCACGCAGAGGCGCAGTTCCTGCGGTCGATGGACGAGCTGCTGCCGGTCTTCGAGCGCGAAGGCATCTCGCTGATCCTGGAGCCGCACCCCGACGACTTCATCGAGGACGGTCTGGACGCCGTCGGGATGGTCCGCGGGCTGAACCGGGACTGGATCGGCTTCCTGTACTGCACGCCGCACGCTTTCCACCAGGGCCACGACGCGGCGACGATCATCGCCGCCGCGGGGGAGAAGGTCCGCTACGTGCACCTGGCCGACGCGTTCGACCACCTGGCGTCAAACGGCCTGCGCTACATCACGAACCCGCCGGGCAACCCGGTCCGGGTGCACCAGCACATGGAGATGGGCCGCGGTGAGGTCGACTACGACGCCGTGTTCGCCGCCCTGGCTGCCGTCGGCTTCGACGGGGTCGTCTCCAGCTGCGTCTTCGGCTTCGAGGAGGACGCGCGCGGCATCTCCGAGCGCCAGCGGGACAAGGCAGCGGCGTTGATCGACAAGCACTTCGGCGGCGACGCCGGAGCGGCCCTCATCTCACCAGACCGACACTGAGCAGGACGAAGGACGACTCATGGCAACGACGCTCCACCACTGGCTCAACGGCGCGACCTTCGAAGGCAGCGGCGGCCGGTTCTCCGACGTGACCGACCCCGCCACCGGCGCGGTCAGCGCCCAGCTCGCGCTGGCTTCCGAGGACGACGTCCAGGCGGTCGTCGCAGCGGCCAAGGCCGCGTTCCCCCGCTGGCGGGACACCTCGCTGGCCAAGCGCACCCAGGTCCTGTTCGCCTTCCGTGAGCTGCTCAACGCCCGCAAGGGCGAGCTGGCGGCGCTCATCACCAACGAGCACGGCAAGGTCCTCTCCGACGCCCTGGGCGAGGTGAGCCGCGGCCAGGAGGTCGTGGAGTTCGCCTGCGGCATGCCGCACCTGGTCAAGGGCGCCTTCACCGAGAACGCCTCGACCCGGGTCGACGTGCACTCGGTGCGCCAGCCCCTCGGGGTCGTCGGCATCATCTCCCCGTTCAACTTCCCGGCCATGGTGCCGATGTGGTTCTTCCCGCATCGCCATCGCCGCGGGCAACACCGTGGTGCTGAAGCCGAGCGAGAAGGTGCCGACGCGCCGCCCTGTGGATGGCGCAGCTGTGGAAGGAGGCCGGGCTGCCCGACGGCGTCTTCAACGTCCTGAACGGCGACAAGGTGGCTGTCGACGGGCTGCTCCACCACCCCGACGTCGCCTCGATCTCCTTCGTGGGCTCGACGCCCATCGCCCGCTACGTCTACGAGACCGGCACCAGCGCCGGCAAGCGCGTCCAGGCCCTCGGCGGGGCGAAGAACCACATGCTGGTGCTGCCGGACGCCGACCTCGACCTGGCCGCCGACCAGGCGGTGAACGCCGGCTACGGCTCGGCGGGGGAGCGGTGCATGGCGATCTCCGCGGTGATCGCGGTCGAGCCGATCGCGGACCAGCTGGTCCAGAAGATCAGGGAGCGGACGGTCGGGCTGCGCACCGGCGACGGGCGTCGCGGCTGCGACATGGGCCCGCTCATCACCGCCGTCGCCCGGGACCGGGTCTCCGGCTACGTCGACGCGGGCGAGCAGGCCGGAGCGACGCTGGTCGTGGACGGGCGCACGGTCGACCCGGACAGCGACGGCGAGGGCTTCTTCGTCGGCCCGACGCTGTTCGACCACGTCACCACCGACATGAGCGTCTACACCGACGAGATCTTCGGTCCGGTGCTGGCCGTCGTCCGCGTCGACAGCTACGCCGACGGGGTGAAGCTGATCAACGACAACCCCTACGGGAACGGCACGGCGATCTTCACCAACGACGGAGGGGCCGCGCGCCAGTTCCAGAACGAGGTGAGCGTCGGCATGATCGGCGTCAACGTGCCGGTGCCGGTGCCGATGGCGTACTACTCCTTCGGCGGGTGGAAGAACTCGCTGTTCGGTGACAGCCACGCGCACGGCATGGACGGGGTGCACTTCTTCACCCGGGGCAAGGTCATCACCTCCCGCTGGCTCGACCCGAGCCACGGCGGCCTCAACCTGGGCTTCCCGCAGAACGACTGACCCCCTTCCGCTCCCACCACCGCGAGGACCTGATGACTGATCTCACCCTGGGGCTGGTGGGGGTGGGGCGCATCGGCGCCATGCACGCTCAGACCATCGCGGCCCTCCGCGACGACCTGGAGGCGCGCGGGGACCACCTCGGGTTCGTGCTCACCGACAGCGCGGCCGAGCACGCGCGTGGGGTGGCCGCGGGGGTGGGGGCGGAGTACGTCGCGTCGGTTTCCGAGCTCCTCGGCCGCGGGCTGGACGGCTTGATCGTCGCAACCGGGACCAGCACCCACCCGGAGCTGATCCGCGCCGGGGTCGACGCGGGCATCCCGGTGTTCTGCGAGAAGCCGGTGGCCTTGGACGTGGCGACGTCGCTGCCGGTGCTGGAGCACATCGCCGACCACGGTGGTCAGGTCATGATCGGCCACCAGCGGCGTTTCGACCTCGGCTACCTCGAGGCGAAGCGGGCCTACCTCGGCGGCGAGCTGGGCTGGATCCACTCGCTGCGCGCGGTGACCTGCGACGTGGCTCCGCCGCCGGTGGAGTTCCTGCGCACCTCGGGCGGGCTCTTCCGCGACTGCTCGGTGCACGACTTCGACATCCTGCGCTGGCTCACCGGTCAGGAGGTCGTCGAGGTCTACGCCCGGGGGTCCAACAACGGTGATCCGGCCATCGGCGCGGTCGGCGACGTCGACACCGCTCTGGCCCTGGTGACCCTCGCCGACGGCACGCTCGCCACCGTGTCGGCCAGCCGCTACAACGGCGCCGGGCACGACGTGCGGCTCGAGATCCAGGGCTCCGAGGCGTCGCTGATGGTCGGCTTGGACGCGACGACGGCGGTCCGGTCCGCCGAACCGGGGATGACCTTCCCTCCCGGTCCGCCCCACCGCACCTTCGCCGAGCGCTTCGGCCCCGCCTACCGGGCGGAGATGACGGCCTTCCTCGAGCTGATCCGGGGGGAACGGCCGAACCCGTGCACGCCCGAGGACGCCCTCGCCGCGGCCAGGGTGGCCGACGCCGCCCAGGAGTCGTTGGCCACCGGCCGCCCCGTCCGGGTGGCCGGGCTGAGCGAGCCGTCTGCTGCTGCCTAAGGTCGGACCCATGGAAGCTTCGTCCCGAGCTGCTGAAGGCTTGCGTCGCGATCGTCGGCCCTACCTCCTCGAGCCCAACCAACCGCGGCGCCCGTACCGCGGTGGGGCGGCCATCGCCGCGCTGCGCGGCCGGCCGCAGGTCGACGACCACCGGCCCGAGGACTTCCTCGCCTCGACCACCTCGGTCTACGGCAGCGAGGATGTCGGACAGTCCTCCCTGCCCGACGGCACCCCGCTCCGCGAAGCCGTCCTCGGCGACCCCGAGTGGTTCCTGGGGGCTGCGCACGTCGAGCGATTCGGCGCGTCCACGCAGCTGCTCGTCAAGCTGCTGAACCCGGAGCAACGGCTGTTCGTCCACCTCCATCCCGACGACCGTTTCGCTCAGCGCCGCCTGGATGCCCTCAACGGGAAGACCGAGGCCTGGTGCGTGCTCGACACCCCCGAGGGGGGCGGGACGGCCTACCTCGGCTTCCAGCAGGACGTCACGGCCGGGGACGTGGCGCGGTGGGTGGACCGCGGCGACACCGCCGACCTCCTCGGTCTCCTCCACGAGGTCCCGTTGCAGGCCGGCGACGCGTTGCTCGTCCCGGCCGGCTTCCCGCACGCGCTAGGTCCGGGTCTGGTGCTCGTGGAGCTGCAGCAGCCCTCGGACCTGTCCGTCCTGCTCGAGTGGCGGGGCTTCGACGGTCTCACCGCCGAGTCGGCGACCCTCGGCCTCAGCGCCGCGGAGATCTACCAGGCGCTGGACTCCACGGGGCGTCGCAGGGAGAGCGTCGACGCGCTGTTCGGGCCGCGCACGACGCCAGCGCCGACCGGCGTCCGCAGGCTCCTCCCGCGGCAGGCGGACCCCTTCTTCCGGGCCGACCACCTCGATACCAGGGACGGGGTGACCCTCGACCCGTCGTTCGCGGTGCTGGCCGTGACCGAGGGGAGCGGGACCCTGACCTGGGACGGCGGCGAGCAGGAGACCGCCCGCGGCGACGTGGTGCTCCTCCCGCACGGCCTCGGCGAGGTGCGTCTGACCGGAGACCTTCGCGCGGTCCGCTGTCGACCGCCGAGCGCCACGCCTGAGGACGGCTGACCGCCGGGGTCGAGGAACGCAGAAAAGAGAAGTCCGTGGCCACCTGCTCGGGGGTTCAGGTGGCCACGGACTCCGTCTGTGTGGTGTCGGGGACCAAGCTCGGGGGTTCATGGCCCCCGACACGCTTTTACTGTAGAGCGTTCCCGCGGCCCTTGACAGCCATAGCGCTGTCCTCTTGACGACACGTCCTCAACAGGACACGTCGAGCACGCGTGTCACGAGGTCGAAGTCGCCGCAGCCTGACCGAAGACGGTCCGGACGACCGCGTAGGCGTCCTCCAGACGACCCCACTCGTCGGGGTCGGGGCCGTCGTGCACCAGGGCCAGCGGTCCGGCGTAGCCCGCGTCGGCGAGCACCGTCAGGCAGGTCCGGTACTCCTCGAGGTCGAGCCGGCCGTCCGGGAAGGTCCGCACCTTGGCCTGGCAGGTCTCCGCCACGCCGGCGACGGCGGCGAGGTCGCGGTGCCGGTCCGGCCCCTGCCAGTTCCCGAGGTCGACCAGGAAGCCGATCCGGCCCTCGGTCCGGTCGAGCAGGGTCAGGACGGAGGCGGCGTCGGGCAGCAGCCGGTGCCAGTTCTCGGTCACCAGGCGGAGGTCGGCGTGCCGGTCGGCGAGCTCCCGCAGCCGGACAGCGCTGGCGCTGAGCGTCTGCTCCTCCGGCGCCTGCTGCCCGGCGACGACCCGGGCGCGCTCGGCTCCCAGGTGCTCGGCGACGCCGAGCCAGGAGGAGATCCAGTCCCGCTGGGCGTCGCCGTCGGTGGAAGAGGCGAGGTCACCGTCGTCGATGAGGAAACACTCCAGGACCACCCGCGCCTCGGCGAAGGCCGCTCGGAGCTCGTCGAGGTAGGAGGGGTCCCTCCGGGGCAGGTAGAAGTGACAGAGCTGGGCGCTGGCGTACCCGCGGCGAGCGAGCTCGGCCGGGAGGCCCAGGAGATCGGGCGCCGGTCCGGAGGACTCAGGCAACCCGCCCAGAGGCATCGACCCCGGGGCCACGTAGCGGTTCAGGGTGCGGAACAGCGACCAGGTGTGGACGGACTTGGGCGGCGGGCTGGGGTCGGCGCGATCGGGCACGGCGCCATTCTCCTCGGTCTCCCGGTCAGCCCGAGAAGAAGGCTCCGGGTCTTCCCGCGACGGCCCGGTGTGCGTAGGCTCGCGCTCGTCCTGGTCTCCTCGTGGGGCGGCGCGCCCCTCGGGTGCTCCGGGAACCCGGACTTCCCCCTGCCTCCCGCACAAGGACTGCGCCATGCCTCCCTCTCCTCGCACCACCCGCCGGTTCGCCGCGGCCCTGCTGGCCGCCGCCGTGACCGGCACCACCGCTCTCCAAGCCGCTCCCGCCGGAGCGGGAACAAACCGTCCAGTCGTGACAGCGGAGGCCAGGGCGGCCGGGGTCCGCCCGGGCGAGGCCACCATGGGCTGGCGCCACCAGACCCGCGAGGCCGGTCCGGACCGGCTCTCCTCCGTCCCCCCGCAGCTCCGGACCCAGGCCGTCGCGCCTCCCGCCAGGAAGGCCTTTGTCCCTCAGGGCGTCCTCGGCATCGACGTGTCCAGCTGGCAGGGGGACGTCGACTGGGCTGCTCAGGTGGACGCGGGCAAGGCCTTCGCCTACGTCAAGGCCACCGAGGGCACGCGGTACCGGAACCCCTACTTCCGTTCCCAGTACACCGGCTCCTACCAGGCGGGGATGGTGCGCGGGGCCTACCACTTCGCCCTCCCGAACCGCAGCAGCGGGCGGAAGCAGGCCCAGGTCTTCGTTCGCAACGGGGGCGGCTGGTCAGCCGACGGCCGCACGCTGCCCGGGGTGCTCGACATCGAGTACAACCCCTACGGGGCGACCTGCTACGGCAAGAGCAAGAAGGCCATGCGCGCCTGGATCAAGTCGTTCACCCGGGAGTACCGGCGACTCACCACCCGGGACGCGGTCATCTACACCACCACCGACTGGTGGACGCGCTGCACCGGCAACAGCGCGGCCTTCTCCCGGACCAACCCGCTGTGGCTGGCGCGCTACGGCACCTCACCGGGCACCCTGCCGGGCGGCTGGAAGTGGGCGACCTTCTGGCAGTACACCGACAAGCCGATCGACCAGAACCGCTTCAGCTCGACCTACGCGCGGCTCAGAGTGCTGGCGACCAACGCCGGCTGAGCGACGGAGCGGGTCAGCTGACGTCCTCGTCGGTCTCGTCGGCTCCGCCGGCGAGGTCGCCGGGGTCGACGGTGCCCTCGGGGTCGTCCTCGACGCTCAGGCCGCCGTACTCGTCCGGGTCGGTCAGGCCGGAGCCCTCGGGCTCGGGCCGGACGGCGGGGTCGACGCTCTCGTCGGGGTCAGCGGGCACGTCGTGGTTCGACATCGCAGCTCCTGAGGTGAGGGAACCGGCCTGATGGCCTGACCGGCGGTGGTCCGGCCATCGTAGACCGGGGTGGGGACGCGACCCCGACCCGTCGGATGGCTCTGCGATGCTGATGCCCGGTCCGTCCGAGAGCGAGGAGCGTGTGTCGATGGGTGCGTGGGTGGAGCACGTCATCTGGTGGCAGGTCTACCCGCTCGGCTTCGTCGGAGCGGAGAAGGAGCTGGCGGGAGCGCGTCCGGCGCCGCACCAGCTGAGCCGGTTGCACGGCTGGCTCGACCACCTGGTCGCCCTCGGGGCCAACGGGCTCGCGCTCGGGCCGGTCTTCACCGCCAGCACGCACGGCTACGACACCACCGACTACCACCGCATCGACCCGCGGCTCGGTGACGACGCCGACTTCGACCGTCTCGTCGCGGCCTGCCGCGAGCGCGGCATCCGGGTGCTGCTGGACGGGGTCTTCAACCACGCCGGTCGGGACTTCCCCCCGGTCAAGGCGGCGCTGGAGGCCGGTGCGGGGTCCGAGGCCGGCCAGTGGATCCGCTGGAGCGAGGGGCACCCCTACTTCTTCGAGGGCCACGACCAGCTCGTCGCCTTCGACCACGGCGCGGCGGAGGTGCAGGACCACGTCGTCGACGTGATGACGCACTGGCTGGAGCGCGGGGCTGACGGCTGGCGGCTGGACGCGGCCTACGCCGTCCCGCCGGAGTTCTGGGCCGCCGTGCTGCCGCGGGTCCGGGAACGCTTTCCCGACGCCTGGTTCGTCGGCGAGATGATCCACGGGGACTACCAGGACTACGTCCACCGCTCCGGGCTGGACTCCGTCACGCAGTACGAGCTGTGGAAGGCGATCTGGTCCTCGCTCCGCGAGCGGAACTTCTTCGAGCTGGAGTGGACGCTCGGCCGGCACCGCGACCTGGTGGGGGACCTGCTGCCGCTGACGTTCCTGGGCAACCACGACGTCACCCGGATCGCCACCCAGGTCGCCGACCAGCGCCACGTCGCCCACGCCGTCGCGCTGCTGTTCTTCCTGCCCGGCGTGCCGAGCGTCTACTACGGCGACGAGTACGGACTGCGGGCGGTCAAGGAGGACCGCGTGGGCGGGGACGACGCCATCCGGCCGGAGATGCCCCCTGCCCCGTCCGAGGTCGCCGACGCCGACGCCGACACCTGGTGGGTCTACCAGCGGATGATCGGGCTGCGTCGTCGGCACCCGTGGCTGACCCGGGCGCAGACCGACACCTCGGCGGTGTCGAACGAGCACCTGCTGGTGCACGCCTGGTCCGAGCAGGACGGGGGGCGGCTGACCCTGGCCCTCAACCTGGGCGACGTGCCCTTCCCGCTGCCGGAGGGAGCGGGGACGGTGCTGGAGTCCGGGGACCCGGTGCAGTCCGGTGCCGTCGCCCCCCACAGCTGGGCCGTCGTCGAGGGCTGAACCGACCTAGTCGAGGTGCTCGTCGAAGAAGGCCTCGGTGCGCTCGATCGAGGTCTGCCACTGCCGTTCGAAGGTGTGCCCCTCGCCCTCGTACATCCGCAGCGTGACGTCGACGCCCTCCTTCTCCAGGGCGTCCACGGTGGCTCGGGCCCAGCGCGGCGGGCAGGTGTCGTCCTCGGTGCCGTGGTGCACCAGGACCGGTTCGGTGACGCGGTCGAACGCCGAGCGGGCCGACGCGGCTCGCCAGAAGGCGGGGCTGTCCTGCGGCAGGCCGTAGGTGCGGTCGATCCGCCGGTTGGTGCGCGCCCGGTCCCCGTCGCCGCGGTAGAACTGCTTCCAGTTGTCGGCGGCCAGGGAGCTCGTCGAGGCGTAGACCACGGCGGCGTCCACGAGCCCCGGCTGAGCCGCCAGCGCCCGCAGCGTCACCTCGCCGCCCATCGAGCGGCCCAGCCAGCCGACCCGGTCGCGATCGAGGGAGCGCAGCTTGGAGGACTTGACCGCCTTCACGGCGTTGATGGTGTCGACGGTGTAGGGCAGCCGGAGCTGGTGGTCGACGTCGTCGTCACGGTCGGACCCGGCGTGGTTGCGGTAGTCGATGTGCAGCACCACGTAGCCCTGCCGGGCCAGGTAGTCCATCTCCCGCGGCATGCCCTGCCCCGGGAAGTAGGTCCGCGGGTTGATGTAGCCGTGGTTCAGCACCAGGACAGGGAACGGACCCTTCCCGTCGGGGACCGCCATCACCCCGGAGATCCTGAGGCCGTCGCCGCGGTAGGTGACCAGGAACCGCTCGTAGGGCCCGATGTCGCCCAGGGACCGGCCCACCTTGAGGTCCCGGCCGTCGTAGCGGCGCTGGATGAGCGCGGCCATCGAGATCGGGTGCGGCTTGGGCGTCGGCGTCGCCCGCGGGCTCGGGGACCGGCTCGGGCTCGGGCTGCCGCTGCTCGGTGCCGCGGCGGTCGGCGACGCGGAGAGCGGCGAGTCCTCCGACGGCGGGAGCGGCGTGCTGCTGGCCGTCGAGGCCACCGGTGGCGGGGCGGTGCGGGGCTCGCCGAGGGTGCACGCGGTGAGCGTGAGCACCACGGCGATGGCTGCGCCCAGGGTGCGTCTCATGGGTCGAGTGTGCTCCTGTCCACGCTCCGGTGGTCGGTGAGTGCGGCCACCACACGCTCCACCAGGGGCCGGTCCGGCTCCAGCCAGGCCAGGTCCGCGACGTCGTCGGCCGTCCCCCACCAGAGAGCGTCGTGGGCCGGACCGGCCTGCGGGACGCCCTCGACGAGCTCGCACCACCAGGCCCGCAGCTCGAGCCCGGGCGTCAGCGGCCAGGTCCGTCCCGACGACGGGAGCAGCTCGGCGCCCAGCCGCACCGCGATGCCGAGCTCCTCGGCCAGCTCGCGGTGCAGCGCCTGCTCGGGCTCCTCCCCGGGTTCGACCTTGCCGCCGGGGAGCTCCCAGCGACCGGCCAGCGCGGGTGGCCCGGTGCGCCGGGCGGCCAGCACCCGGGCGGGTCGTTCGAGGCGGTCGACCAGGATGGCGCCGACGACGAGACGGACGGGGTGCACCGCGCCACGCTAGCGGGGGAACAGAACCGGCCCGGCCGCTGTTGGCGGAGGCGATGAGTTCGGCCCTCCGTGCAGGTCGGAGGGGCAGGCAGTGGCGCCGGCGGGACCAGCAGCGATGAACGAGAACAGGTGGGCCATGACGGCGATCGACGGAACCCCGGCTACCAGCGAGCGGACCGACGACGGCCGCGGTCAGCCGCTGCCGGCGGCCCACCGCACGGCGATCATGACCCTGCTGGTGGCCACCTTCGTGGTCATCCTCAACGAGACGATCATGGGCGTGGCCCTGCCGCAGCTGATGGACGACCTCGCCGTGAGCGCCTCGACGGTGCAGTGGCTGTCGACGGCGTTCCTGCTGACGATGGGGGTGGTCATCCCCACGACCGGCTTCCTGCTCCAACGGCTCGCAACCCGGACCGTCTTCATCCTGGCGATGAGCCTGTTCTCGGCCGGCACCCTGCTGGCCGCGGTCGCCCAGGGCTTCTGGATGCTGCTGGCCGCGCGGGTCGTCCAGGCCTCCGGCACCGCGATCATGCTCCCGCTGCTGATGACGACCATCCTCACCCTGGTCCCGGTCGCGCGGCGCGGTGTGGTCATGGGCAACGTCAGCATCGCCATCTCGGTGGCACCGGCCATCGGGCCGACGGTCTCCGGCGTCATCCTGCAGTACCTCTCGTGGCGCTTCATGTTCGTCCTCGTGCTCCCGATCGCCCTCGCCGCCCTCGTTCTGGGCACCCGGCTGCTCGGCGACGTGAGCCAGCCCGGCCGTCAGCGGCTCGACGTGGTGTCGGTGCTGCTGTCCGTGCCCGCGTTCGGCGGCCTGGTCTACGGCCTGAGCCGGCTCGGCGAGGGCGCCGGTGAGGGGCTGAGCTCGGCTCTGGTGTTCCTGGCCGTCGGCGTGCTGTGCCTGGTCGCGTTCGGCTGGCGCCAGCTGCGGCTGGCCAGGGGCAGCGACCCGCTGCTGGACCTGCGGGCCTTCCGGTTCCCGATGTTCAGCGTGAGCCTCACCATGCTCTGCATCGCCATGGTGGCGCTGTTCGGGGTGATCATCCTGCTGCCCATCTACCTGCAGAACGTGCGCGGTCTCGACTCGCTGCAGACCGGGCTGCTGCTCCTCCCGGGCGGTCTGCTGATGGGCTTGCTGGGTCCGGTCGTCGGTCGGCTGTTCGACCGCTGGGGTCCGCGAGGGCTCTCCACCTTCGGCTCCCTGCTGCTGGTGGTGACGCTGTGGCGGCTCAGCACCGTCGACGCCGGCACGCCGGTGTGGCTGCTGATCGGCTACCACCTCGTGATGTCCCTCGGCCTGGCCTGCCTGTTCACCCCGGCCTTCACCACCGCGCTGAACCCGCTGCCGCCGTCGCTGTACTCCCACGGCAGCGCCATCCTCTCCACGCTGCAGCAGGTCGCGGGGGCGGCGGGGACAGCGCTGCTGGTGGGCATCATGGCCGGCCGGGCGGCGTCCCTGACGGCGGGCGGCACCCCCGCCACCGTCGCGCAGAGCGAGGGTCTGCAGACCGCGTTCAGCGTGGCCATGGTGGTCGGGCTCGGCGCGGTGGTCTGCGGGCTCTTCCTGCGCAACGAGCGGCCCGCCGACGCCCAGGCCCGCAGCGCCGAGCCGGCGGAGGCCGCTCGGCTGCACTGAGCCGGTCTCACCCCGGGGGGTCGACCTCGCCGGTGGACCGCCGGACGACCAGCTGGTGCGGGACGACGTACTCCCGTCCCGGCGTGCGGTCGCCCTCGATCCGTCGGATCAGCGCGTCCAGCGTCTGAGCGGCCAGGGCGGCCAGGTCCGGCGCGACGGTGGTGAGGCTCGGCGTCGTGTACTCGCCGTCGACGATGTTGTCCCAGCCCAGCACCGCGACGTCGTCCGGCACCCGACGGCCGTGGCGCTGCAGGGCGCGGATGGCGCCGATGGCCATCAGGTCGCTGGCGCAGACCAGCGCGTCGACGTCGGGCGCCCGGGCCAGCACCTCCCGGACGCCGGCGCGGCCGGACTCCCGGGTGAAGCGGACCCCGGGGGCGATCCCGCCGGGGGGCGGCCGCAGCCCGTGCTCGGCCAGCGCGGCCGTGTAGCCGCCGCCGGCGGACCTCACCCAGGGCGCCGGGCTGCTCCGGTTGGGCGCCCAGGAAGCCGATCCGTCGACGCCCCTGCTGCACCAGGTGCGCGACGGCGTCCGCGGCGGACCCGAGGTTGTCGATGGCCACGTAGTCGGCGGTGCTCCTGGGCAGGAACTGGCCCAGCATGACCATCGCGACGTCGTGGCTGCGCGCCGCCAGGTGCTCGGGGTTGAGCGCGAACGGGCTGAAGATGACGCCGTCGATGCCGTGCCCGGGGTAGCCGTTCGCCGCCTCCAGCTCCTGCTCGACGGCACCCGAGGTCTCGTCGATCAGCAGCCGCAGCCCCCGCGGGGTGGCGGCGGTGATCAGCGCGTGCGCCAGCCCGCCCAGGTAGGGCTCGTCGATCCGCGGCACCACCAGGGCGATCAGGTTGCTGCGCCCGCTCTGCAGCTGGCGGCCGGCCCGCGACGGCCGGTAGTCGAGCTCGGCGATCGCCGCCAGCACCCGGTCGCGCGTCTCCTGCTTCACGTAGGGCCGCTCGTGGACGACGTTGGTCACCGTCTTGAGCGAGACGCCGGCCATCGCCGCGACGTCCTTGATGCGGGCCGGCCGGCCCGCCCCCGGAGGAGTGCACAGCGGGCGGCTCGGTCACGGGCATACGTCGTTCATACCCGAGTCCTTGACAATCCGACAGGTTCGGGACCATCGTCTTCTAACGTTAGAACTTGCGCGGCCGCGGAGGCCGCCCACGCGGTCGCGTGCGGCACCTCCGGCGTCCGGTCGCGTCCCGCCGCACCCCTCGCACCTCTGACAAGGAAGTCACCGTGGCTGCACGCAAACCTCTGCTCCTGCTCGTCCCCGCGCTCACCCTCACCCTCTCGGCCTGCTTCGGCGGCGCGCCCAGCGCCGAGCAGTCCTCGGCTCCGCAGGTCTCCGCCGGACCCGTGCAGATCCGCTACCTCATCGGCCAGCCGGAGGACGCGGCCGACCTGAAGCTGATCAAGGAGGACATCAAGAAGTTCGAGGCCCAGAGCGGCGGCATCACCGTCAAGCTCGACGTGCTGCCGGCGGAGAGCTTCCGCACCGTCCTGCAGACCCAGCTGCGCTCGGGAAACGCTCCCGACGTCTTCGGCTACGACACCGGACCGGGCTTCGCCGGCGCGCTGGCCAAGGCAGGCCTGGTGCACGACCTCACCGGCGCCTACGAGAAGTACCAGTGGCCGGTCTACGACTTCGCCAAGCAGCGGGTCACCTTCGACGGCAAGCTCGTCGGGATCCCCAGCCAGATGGAGGAGGTCGGGCTCTTCTACAACAAGGACCTCTTCGCCGAGAACGGCCTGGCCGAGCCGACCAACCTGGCCGACCTGATGGCCGGGGCCACCAAGCTCAAGGACGCCGGGGTCATCCCGATGGGCGTGAACGACAAGGAGGGCTGGCAGGGCGGCCACCTGCTGAGCATGTCGCTGTCCAGCGAGGTGGGCAGCGAGGGGATGGACAAGCTGCTCTCCGGCGAGACGCCCTGGGACGACCCGAGCGTCGTCAGCGCGCTCAAGGTGTGGTCCGACATGGCGGCGCAGGACCTGCTGACGCCCTCGCCGACCGCCGTCGGCTACGACAACGGCAACGCCCTCTTCTACTCGGGCAAGGCCGCGATCAACCCGACCGGCAGCTGGCTGGCGCTCGACATCGAGCGCAACGCCAAGTTCGACGTGGGCTTCATCCCCTTCCCCTCCTCCACGGGCAAGGGCATCTTCTCCGGCGGGCTGGGGTCGGGCACCTTCGTCTCCGCCAGCAGCCAGAAGATCGACGCGGCCGAGAAGTTCCTGGACTACGGCATGAGCGCCGAGCACGGCCGCTGGGCGGTGGAGAACCTGCAGGACATCCCGGCGTTCCCGATCGACACCAGCGGGATCAAGGCCTCCCCGCTGTTCACCCAGATCCTCGCCGACACCGCCAAGATCGCCGAGGGCACCGGGGACTTCGGCTACAACATCGACGTCCTGACCAACGACACGTTCAACAACGCCATGTGGAAGGGCATGCAGGGCCTGCTCACCGGCCAGACGACGCCGGAGAAGGTGGCGGCGCAGCTGCAGAAGAACTACAAGAAGCCGGCCAGCTGAGGTGGTCTCTGTCCTCTCGAACGCCCCGGCGGTGACGAGGAGGGCGCAGCGCAGGCTGGGCGTCCTCCTCGTCGTGCCGGTCACGCTGATCACGGTGGCGTTCTTCCTGCTGCCGTTGGGGAACGCGCTCGTCTACTCCGTCGTCGACTTCGACGGGGTGAGCGCGAACCCGCCGTTCGTCGGTCTCGCGAACTTCCGCGAGATGTTCGCCGACGACGAGGTGTGGCACGCGCTGTCGAACAACGCGATCTGGATCGTCATCGGCACCATCGCGCCGATCGCCATCGGGCTGCTGCTCGCCCTGCTGCTGTGGGGGGTGGAGCGGGGCACCATGCTCTACCGGCTCTGCTTCTTCCTGCCCTACGTGCTGCCCGGCGTGGCCGTCGGCATCGTCTGGGGCTGGATCTACGACCCCGTCCAGGGGCTGCTCAACCAGCTGATGACCGCGATCGGCCTGGGCTCGCTGACCCGCGGCTGGCTGGGTGACCCGGACTGGGCGCTCTACGCCGTGCTGGTCACCGCCATCTGGGGCGCCACCGGCTTCGCGGTGGTGATCTTCATCTCCGCGCTCCGCAACGTCGACGTCGAGCTGGTCGACGCCAGCCGGATCGACGGGGCCGGCGCCCCCGCCCGGCTGTGGTTCATCATCCTGCCGCAGATCATGCCGGTGTTCCTGATGGTGCTGACCCTCACGCTGGTGGGCGGCTTCAGCGTCTTCGACATCATCTTCATCATGACCGGCGGCGGCCCGGCCGACGCCACCAACGTGATCGGCACCTACGCCTACACCCAGGCCTTCCAGCTGAGCCGGATCGGCTACGGGACCACGCTCGCGCTGCTGATCACCGTCCTCTCGGTGCCCTTCGCGGTGGCGCTCAACCGGCTGCAGCGCAAGCTGTCGCTGCAGGGGACGGGAGCCTGATGGCCACGACGACGCAGGCCCTGCCGACGCTGCCCGACCTGCCGCCGGAGCCCCGGAACGTCGGGTCGACCCGGGTCTCGGGCCGCAAGCGGGCCGGGCTCGCGGTCCGGCACCTGGTCCTGGTCACTCTCTCGGTGACCACCGTCATCCCCGTGCTGCTGGTGGTCTCGACCGCGCTGAAGACCGAGGCCGAGGCCAGGGTCGACCCGTTCGGGCTGTTCACGTCCTTCTCCATGGAGAGCATCGTCCGGGCCTGGACCGAGGGAGGCTTCAGCGGCTACCTGCTGAACAGCGTGCTGCTCTCGGTGCCCAGCACCGTGCTGATCATCGTGATCTCCACGCTGGCCGGTTACACCTTCGCCCGGCTGCCGTTCCCCGGCCGCACGGTGCTCTTCTACCTCGTGGTGCTCGGGCTGCTGGTCCCGTTCTTCACCTACATGATCCCGCTCTACTTCCAGCTGCGCTCGATGGGACTGCTGGACACGCTGACCGGAGCGGTCCTCGTGCTGACGGCCATGGGCACCTCCTTCGGCACCTTCTTCATGCGGGCCTTCTTCTCCGACCTGCCGGAGGAGCTCGAGCAGGCGGCCCGCATCGACGGCTGCTCGGAGTGGCAGATCTTCACGCGGGTGATGCTGCCGCTGGTCAGCTCCGGGATCGGGTCGCTGTCCGTCTTCACCTTCATCAGCACCTGGAACAACTTCCTGGTGCCCCTGCTCTACCTGCCCACCGGCGGCTACCGACCGCTCACCACCGCGCTCTACGTCTTCACCGGTGGCCGCTCGATCGACGTCGCGCCGCTGGCGGCGGGCACCTTGTTCACGATCCTGCCGATCATCGTGCTCTTCGTCGTCCTGCAGAAGCAGGTGACGGCCGGCTTCATGTCCGGCGCCGTCAAGGGCTGATATTTCATCTTGCTGCTCGCGCCCGGTCGTGCCCTCAAGCCCCGGTCTTCCTCCCTCGCTCGCGGGACGAAGAGCGTGTCCCGCTCGCTCGGTCGTCCAGACCGGGGCCGGGCCCGACCTGCCCGACGCTCGCAGCACCACCCTCCCACCACACGACCAGGAAGAGAGCCCCCCATGCCGTCCGTCATCCGCTTCACCTCCCCGCACCGCTCGGAGGTGGTCGAGGAGCCGCTCAGCCCCCTGGGGCCGGACGAGGTCCGGCTCCGCACCCTCTACTCCGGCATCTCGGCGGGCACGGAGCTGACCGCCTACCGGGGCAGCAACCCGTACCTGACCAAGAAGTGGGACGAGCGGCAGCGGCTCTTCGTCGACGGCTCGACGAGCTTCTCCTACCCGGTCGACGGCTGGGGCTACGAGGAGGTCGGCGAGGTGGTCGAGGTGGGAGCCGAGGCGACCGGGCTGGCGCTCGGCGACCGGGTGTGGGGGACGTGGGGGCACCGCGCCACCACCGTGCAGAAGGCCGAGCGGGCCGCAGCGCGGGTGCTGGATCCCACGGCCGACCCGCGGGTGGGGATCTTCTCCCAGATCGGTGCGATCGGGCTGAACGTGGTGCTCGACGCCGACATCCACATCGGGGAGACGGTGGCCGTCTTCGGCCTGGGTGTGCCCGGGCAGATCGCGGCGCAGCTGGCCCGGCTGAACGGCGCGCGGGTCATCGGCGTGGACAACCTCCCCTCCCGCCGGGAGCTGGCGCTCGAGCTGGGCGCCGACACCGTCGTCGACGCCACCGCGGGCGGCGTGGCCGAGCGGATCCGCGACCTGACCGGCGGTCGGGGGGCGGACGTGTGTCTGGAGGTGACCGGCAGCTACCGCGCGCTGCACGAGGCCATCCGGTCGGTCGCCTACAGCTCCCGTGTCTGCGCCGCCGGCTTCATGCAGGGCGACGGGATGGGGCTGCGGCTGGGCGAGGAGTTCCACCACAACCGCGTGCAGCTGGTCTGCTCGCAGATCTCCGGCGTCGCACCGGCGCTGCAGCACCGCTGGGACGGCGACCGGCTGGCCCGGACGGCGATCGACCTGGCGGTGTCCGGTCGGCTCCGGCTGACCGAGCTCATCTCGCACACCGTCCCGATGGCGGAGGCGCCGGCGGCCTTCACCTTGCTGGACGAGCACCCGGAGCAGGCGCTGCAGGTCGTGCTCAGCTTCGACGAGGACCTGGAGGTGGCTGCGTGATCCGGCTGGCGGCCCAGGAGGCGACCCTGCCCGGCGCCAACCTGGAGGAGCAGTTCCAGTTCGCGCTCGACTGTGGCTTCGACGGCATCGAGCTCTCCGGGAAGGGTGACGGCGTCTTCGGTGCCCGCGCCGAGGAGCTGCGCCGGGCCCGGTCCGCCGGGGTCCAGATGTGCTCGGCGGTGATGCACACCCCGACCTTCCTCGGCAGCTTCGAGCCGGCGGCCCGGGCCACGGCCATCGCCGACCTCAAGGTGCTGCTCAGCACCATCGCCGAGGCCGGCGGGCTGGGGATCGTCAGCCCGAACGCGTTCGGGGCGTTCAGCCTGAAGCTGCCGCCGTTCACGCCGCCGCGCAGCCAGGAGGAGTCGCGCCGGCTGCTCGTGGAGGCGCTCGTCGAGCTGGGCGAGCACGCGGTCAGCGCCGGGACGACGCTGTTCCTGGAGCCGCTCAACCGGTACGAGGACTACCTGGTCAACACCCTCGCCGACGCGGTGTCGGTGGTGGAGGAGGTGGGCTCGCCCGGCGTCGCGGTGATCGCCGACACCTACCACATGTCGATCGAGGAGGCGGACTGCGCGGCGTCGATCGAGGCCGCGGGTGCGCACATCCGCCACGTCCAGCTGGGGGACAGCAACCGGCTGGAGCCGGGTGCGGGTCACTACGACTGGCCGGCCACCCTGGCTGCGCTGGACCGCATCGGCTTCGACGGCTGGTTGGCCATGGAGTGCGGGCTCAGCGGCCCGACGGGCGACGTGCTGCCCGGGGTCGCGGAGCTGCTCCGGTCCCGCTGAGGGTCGGCGGCGTCGAGCGGGCGTGGGAGGCTGGCGCGATGAGCGCACAGGTGGCTGTGGTGACGGGAGCGGGTAGCGGGATCGGCGCGGCGACTGCCGTCGCCCTCGCCGACGCGGGCTGGGTGGTCGTGCTGGCCGGACGTCGCCGGGACGCCCTCGACGAGGTCGCGGCGCAACGACCGGGCCGGCTGCACCCGGCCGTCGCCGACGTCACCGACGAGGGCTCGGTGCAGTCGCTGTTCGCCACGACGGTGGCCGAGCACGGCCGCGTCGACCTGCTCTTCAACAACGCCGGTCGCGGCTCCTTCGAGCAGGGCATCGACGAGGTCTCGCTGGAGGACTGGCGCAACGTCGTCGACGTCAACCTCACCGGAGCGTTCCTCTGCACCCGGGAGGCCTTCCGGGTCATGCGGGGCCAGCAGCCCCGGGGTGGCCGGATCATCAACAACGGGTCCATCTCGGCGACCACCCCGCGTCCGCGGTCGGCTCCCTACGCCGCGACCAAGCACGCCATCACGGGGCTGACCAAGGCGACGGCGCTCGACGGCCGGGCGTTCGACATCGCCTGCGGCCAGATCGACATCGGCAATGCCGCGACCGAGCTGACAGCACGGATGGCCGACGGCATCCTCCAGGCCGACGGGAGCCGCCGACCGGAGCCGCGGATGGACGTCGCCGACGTGGCCCGCGCAGTGGTCTACATGGCCTCGCTGCCACTCGAGGCGAACGTCCCGCAGATGACGGTGATGGCCACCACGATGCCCTTCCTGGGGCGGGGCTGAGGTTGAACCGACCCGGCTACGGTGACCCGATGAGCCAGTCCGACCCCGCGCAGCCGTTCGACCCCAACCTCTGGCGTGAGGTGCCGGGCTTCGAGCTCACCGACATCACCTACCACCGCGCGGTCGACGCCCCCGTCGTCCGGGTGGCGTTCGACCGGCCGGAGGTGCGGAACGCCTTCCGTCCGCACACGGTGGACGAGCTCTACCGCGTGCTCGACCACGCCCGCCGGTCCTCCGACGTGGGCGCGGTGCTGCTCACCGGGAATGGGCCGTCGGCCAAGGACGGGGGCTGGGCCTTCTGCAGCGGCGGCGACCAGCGCATCCGGGGCCGGTCGGGCTACACCTACGCCGACGACGAGGCTCCCGGGAGGGTTGATCCCGCCCTGTGGTCTGCGGGGGGGTCAGGGGGGGTCGTCCCCCCCTCGCCTGACTTCGGTCGACTGCACATCCTGGAGGTGCAGCGGCTGATCCGCTTCATGCCCAAGGTGGTGATCGCCCTGGTCGGCGGGTGGGCTGCCGGCGGCGGGCACAGCCTGCACGTGGTCTGCGACCTGACCCTGGCCAGCGCCGAGCACGCCCGGTTCAAGCAGACCGACGCCGACGTGGGCTCATTCGACGCGGGCTTCGGCTCGGCCTACCTGGCCCGTCAGGTGGGCCAGAAGTTCGCCCGCGAGATCTTCTTCCTCGGGGAGACCTACACCGCCGAGGACGCCCACCGGATGGGGATGGTCAACCGGGTCGTGCCGCACGCGGAGCTGGAAGCCGTCGGGCTGGAGTGGGGGCGGGCCATCTGCCGGAAGAGCCCAACCGCCCAGCGGATGCTGAAGTTCGCCTTCAACGCCGTCGACGACGGACTGGTGGGGCAGCAGGTGTTCGCCGGGGAGACCACCCGGCTCGCCTACATGACCGACGAGGCGGTCGAGGGCCGGGACGCCTTCCTCGAGAAGCGTGCCCCCGACTGGTCGCCGTTTCCCTACTACTACTGAGGGTCTCACCGCCCGGCGTCGGCCAGCAGTGCCCGGGCCACCGAGTCGTCGGTGACGAGGCAGGAGACCAGCCCCGAACGCAGGGCGGCGCCGATCGCCTCGGTCTTGCGCGGCCCCCCGCCCACCACGACGACCTGCTGGATGCCCGCGAGCTGGGAGGCCGTGACCCCGAGGATGCGGTCGTCCAACGCCGGGACGGCCGACCCGTCGCGGTCGAGCAGCACCCCTCCGACGTCAGCGGTCACCCCGAGGGCCAGCAACCGCTGCCGGTCCTCGACGGGGAGGCCGTCGTAGAACCTCGACTCGGGAGGGTCCCAGCTGCCGACGGCGATGACAGCGGTCGTCACCGAGGGGAACCGGGCAAAAGCCTCGGCGATCCGCGGGTCGGTCTTCAAGGCCGACGCGGCAGCCGCCGTTGCCACGGTCAGGGGGGCGTAGATGGAGAGGGCGCGGCCCCCGGAGAGGACGGCCACCCGACGAAGGACTTCCACGGGGTTGTCGTCGAGGTCGCCGCTCATCCCGGTGAGCTGGACGATCTCGCAGCCCGCCAGCTTCGTCAGGTGCCGCGCCACCGCGTCGATGGTGCGACCAGACGCCACCCCGAGGACGTCGTCGTCGGTGACGATGTCGCTGAGCAGGGTCGCCGTGGCCCGCCCGAGGCCCTCACGGACCGCCTGGGGACTGTGGTCGTGCAGCACCGTGACCAACGCCCGGTCCAGGCCGAAGGTCTCGCGCAGCCGGAGGGAGAGGTCGGCGTCGACCGAGGACGGCAGCGCGATGGAGATGCGGACGATGCCATGGCGCAGTGCTGCCTCCAGCAGTCGCGCCACCTTGAAGCGCGAGAGGGCGAACTCTTCGGCGAGCTGGACCCTGGTGTGGCCGGCGACGTAGTAGCGCTGCGCCAACGCCGCCATCAGCAGCTGGTCATCGATGGTGACTCCGGCGAGAGCCGCTTCGGAGCCGTCCGTGCCCTCGCCGGCGCTGCTCATATGAGCAGCATAGATGTTGACCGGCCGCTCGTCTGGCGCTTAGGGTTCCGCTCGGACGTCCGGACGGATGTCGCGCTCAGCAGCACGTCGGGCGCGTGATGTCGAGGAGAGCACGTGGCGGCAGTACTGGAGTGCCGGGACCTCCAGAAGGGGTTCGGCGGCATCCCCGTGCTCAAGGGCGTGAGCCTGGTGCTGGAGCACGGCACCGTGACCGCCCTGGCTGGGGAGAACGGTGCCGGCAAGTCGACGTTGATGAAGATCGCGTCCGGTCAGTACCGGGCTGACTCGGGCACGGTGACGGTGAACGGCAGTGAGCTCCGCGGGGGCAACATGGCCGAGGCGCACCGCGCCGGGGTGGCGATCGTGCCCCAGGAGCTCGCCTCGCTGCCGGACATGACGGTGTACGAGAACCTCTTCGTCGGTCAGGAGATCCGCCGGTTCGGTGTGCTCGACCGTGGGGCCATGATCCGGGAAGCCGAGGAGGCGCTCGAGGTCTTTGACGTCCACATCCGGGTGACGGCGCGGATGCGCTCGCTCCCGGTCGGTCTGCAGCAGATCGTCGAGATCGTCAAGGCCACTCGGACCGGGGCCAAGGTGCTGCTGCTCGACGAGCCCAGCTCGGCGATCTCCGAGCGCGAGGTCGAGGGCCTCTACAAGGTGGTCCGCCGGCTGCGGGCCTCCGGTGTGGCGATGATCTACACCACGCACAAGATGGAGGAGATCCGCGCCCTCGCCGACCGGGTGGTCGTGCTCCGGGACGGCAATCTGCTCCTCGACCAGCCCATGAGTGAGACCTCGGACGAGGACATCGTGACGGCCATGATCGGGCGTGAGCTCGGCACGCTGTTCCCCGAGCGACCGACCCCCGGCACCGAGCCGGTGCTGGAGGTCCGCGACCTGCAGGTCGTCGGCGCCTCGGCGCCGGTGAGCCTGACCGTCCGCAGGGGCGAGATCCTGGGACTGGCCGGCCTGGTGGGCGCCGGTCGCACCGAGCTGATCGAGGGCATCTTCGGCGTACGGCGGACCGTCGGCGGCACGGTGGCCGTCGCGGGGAAGCAGGTGCCACGGCAGCAGCCGGCCGCCGCCATCCGCAGCGGCATGGCTCTGGTCCCCGAGGACCGCAAGCACTCCGGCGCGATCCTCGGCATGACCGTGCTCGAGAACGGCACCCTGCCCCGGCTGAACAGTTTCAGCGTCGCCGGCTGGCTGCGCAACCGCGCCCGCGTCGACAAGGTCGGTTCAGCCATGCAGTCGGTCCAGCTGCGCTCGAGCGGCCTGAGCCAGGAAGTCGGCACCCTCTCGGGAGGCAACCAGCAGAAGGTGGTCCTGGCCCGGTGGCTGACCGGCGACGTCCAGGTGCTGCTGCTGGACGAGCCGACCCGCGGGGTCGACGTCGGCGCACGCGCCGAGATCTACAAGATCATCGTCGACCTGGCTGCCACCGGAGTGGCGGTGGTCATGGCCTCCTCCGACATGCCCGAGATCCTCGGTCTGGCCAACCGCGCCCTGGTCATGCGCGCCGGCGCCGTCGCCGGTGAGCTCAGCCAGGCCGAGCTTGGTGAGGACGACGTCCAGGCCCGCATCTTCTCCCTGGCCGCCGGCCTCGACACCCCACCACCCCGCTCGATGACCCCGGCCGGCACCACCCACATCCCGAACGCTGAGGACCCGACGTGACTGACACCGTCAAGGCAACGAACCAGGACGCCCTGGCCAAGCAGGGCTCGGGCCAGGTGACGACCTCCCCGACCACGGGCGAGCCGGTGCGCCGGTTCTCCCGGGCCTGGTGGGCGGCTTTGGCCCTGCGCAACGCGATGCTGATCGTCGTCGTGCTGGTGATCTGCTACTTCAGCTACCGGAGCCTGCGGTTCACCAGCGTGGACAACCTGACCACGATCCTGATCGCCGCCGCGCCCTTCGCGCTGATCGCGCTGGGGCAGACGCTGGTCATCCTGACCGGGGGCATCGACCTCTCCGTGGGCAGCATCATCGCCATGTCGGCGATGGCCGCCGCTGCGGTCGCCAAGGCCAACCCCGGCCAGGTCTGGATGACGCTGCTGACGGCTCTGGTCGTCGGGCTGCTGGCCGGCGCCATCAACGGCTTCTTCGTCTCCGTGATCAGCGTGCCCCCGTTCATCGCCACACTCGGCATGCTCACCGCCGGGTCGGGCATCGCCTACGCGATCGGCGGCGGCGCCCCGATCAACGGCCTGCCCGCCGAGTTCGGCGCCATCGCCAACACCCGCATCCTCGGCCTGCAGATCCCGGTGATCGTGATGATCATCGGCATCATCTCCTTCTCCGTGGTCATGCGCCGCACCGCCTACGGGATGCGCGTCTATGCCGTGGGCGGCAATCGGGCTGCGGCGGAGATCGCCGGTGTCAACGCCCGCCGGGTGCTCTTCAGCGTCTACGCCATCTCCGGCCTGCTGGCCGGCCTGTCAGGGGTGATGCTCGCCTCGCGCGTGATCTCAGGTCCGCCCAACCTCGGCCAGGGCTACGAGCTTGACGCCATCGCCGCGGTCGTCATCGGCGGTGCCAGCCTGATGGGTGGCCGCGGCTCCGTCTGGGGCACCGCCCTCGGACTGATCCTCATCCAGACCCTCAACAACGGACTCGACATCTTGCTGGTGCCCTCGTACTGGCAGAACGTCATCACCGGCCTCCTGATCGTCTTCGCCGTCGCGGTCGACGTCTGGACCACACGCCGACAGCAGTAGCTGCCGCGACTTTGACCTGGGCCCTCCGGTCCCGACCGCTTTCCCTCTGTCCGTTCGTCCGCCCAACACGCCCCGATCCAAGGAGAACCCCCGAATGACCCGACTCACCCGCACGCTGGCGACCGTCGCCGCCGCTGCCCTGACCCTCAGCATGGCGGCCTGTGGCGCCGGCGACACGAGCCAGAACGCCGAGCCCGCCGCCAGCGGGGAGGCCAAGCAGCTCCGCATCGGCGTCACCGTCTACGACATGAGCTCCTTCATCACCGCCGGCAAGGAGGGGATGGAGGCCTACGCCAAGGCCAACGGCATCGAGCTGCTGTGGAACTCGGCCAACCTCGACGTGAGCACGCAGGCCAACCAGATGGACCAGCTCATCAACGCCAAGGTCGACGCGGTGGTCGTCGTCCCGGTGCAGGCCGACTCGCTGCAGCCGCAGGTCGCCGCGGCCAAGGCGGCCGGCGTGCCGATCATCCCGGTGAACGCGGCCCTCAACAACCCCGACATCTCCGGCAACGTGCAGCCCGACGACGTCAAGGCGGGTGCCGAGGAGATGCAGATGATGGTGGACGAGCTCGGCGGCAAGGGCAACATCGTCGTCCTGCAGGGTCCCCTCGGCCAGTCCGGCCAGATCGACCGGCAGAAGGGCATCGACCAGGTTCTGGCCGACAACCCCGACATCAAGGTGCTGGCTCAGGACACCGCCAACTGGAAGCGTGACGAGGCGGTGAACAAGATGAAGAACTGGATCTCCGCCTACGGCGACGACATCGACGGCGTCGTCTCCCAGAACGACGACATGGGCCTCGGCGCCCTGCAGGCGTTGAAGGAGTCCGGGAAGAAGATCCCGGTCGTCGGCATCGACGGCATCGAGGACGGACTGAAGGCCGTCGAGTCGGGCGAATTCATCGGCACCATGCTGCAGAACGGCACTGTGGAACTCTCCGCCGGTCTGGCTGTGGCCGCCGCCATCGCGCGCGGTGAAGAGGTCAACACTGAGCCGGTCTACCTGATGCCCAAGATCACCCAGGAGAACGTCGACGTCGCCATGGAGCACGTCGTCACCGACCGTCAGGCCTTCTTGGACGCCCTGCCGGAGCTGACCACCGAGAACCTCAAGACGGGCAACATCGCCTACGAGGGCATCCCCGGGCAGGAGAAGTGACGGACGCTCCGGCCGAGGGCCGGCCGTGCTGACCCCGCCGGTCGTCGACACCTCGAGCGTGTCGGTACGGCTGGACGGCTCGGTCGCCGTGATCACCGGCGGCGCCTCGGGCATCGGCCTGGCCATCGCGGAGCGGTTCGCCGCCTCCGGTGCGCAGGTGATGATCCTCGACCGCGACGAGGATGCGGCACAGGCCGCCGCGGCGACGGTCGGAGCGGGCGCAACGGCTCACGCCTGTGACGTCACCTCCAGCACGTCGGTGCGCGAGGCCGTCGCCGCCGTCGTGGCGGCCGCGGGGCAGATCGACATCCTGGTGAACTCGGCTGGGGTGGCCCTGCTCGCTCCGGCCGAGGAGCTGAGCGACGCCCACTGGGACGCCACGCTGGCGGTGAACCTCAGCGGCACCTACCGGATGTGCCGCGAGGTCGGGGCGGGGATGCTCGAGCGGGGACGGGGCAAGATCATCAACCTCGCCTCCCAGGCGGCGTCGGTGGCCCTGAGCGACCACGCCGCCTACTGCGCCTCCAAGTCCGGGGTCCTCGGCCTCACCCGGGTCCTCGCCCTGGAGTGGGGCGGGCGCGGGATCACCGTCAACACCATCTCCCCGACGGTGGTGCTCACCCCGCTGGGCATCAACGCCTGGGACAACCCCAAGGGGATGGCGCACATGGCCGAGATCCCCGTCGGCCGGTTCGCGATGCCCGAGGAGATCGCGGCCATCGCGGCTTTCCTGGCCAGCGGGGCCGCCGACATGGTCAACGGCGCCGATCTGGTGGTGGACGGCGGCTTCACCATCCGCTGAGAGCAGCCACCGCTCGCCCCCTTCGTCGGCACGCGGCGAAGGGGGTGGGCCCGGCTCAGTCAGCGACGCCGTACAGCCGGTCGCCCGCGTCGCCGAGGCCGGGGACGATGTAGCCCACCTCGTTGAGCCGCTCGTCCATGCCGGCCAGGACCACGGTGCAGGGGACGCCCAGCCCGTCGAGGAGCCCGCGCAGCCGCTCGACGCCCTCGGGTGCGGCGATCAGGCAGATGCAGGTGATGTGGTCCGCGCCGCGCCGGGCCAGGAACTGCACGGCGGCGGCCAGCGTCCCGCCCGTGGCCAGCATCGGGTCGAGCACGTAGCACTGGCGTCCGGAGAGGTCGTCGGGCAGACGCTCGGCGTAGGTGGCGGCCTCCAGGGTCTCCTCGTTGCGCACCATGCCGAGGAAGCCGACCTCCGCCGTCGGCACGAGGCGGGTCATCCCCTCCAGCATGCCCAGGCCCGCCCGCAGGATCGGCACCACGAGGGGCCGCGGGCTGGTGAGCCGGACCCCGACCGTGGTGGCCAGCGGCGTCTCCACCGACTGCTCGCTCACCCGCACCTCGCGGGTCGCCTCGTAGGCCAGCAACGTGACCAGCTCCTCGGTCAGCCGGCGGAAAGTGGGGGAGTCGGTCCGGCGGTCGCGCAGCACGGTGAGCTTGTGCGACACGAGCGGGTGCTCGACGATGCGGAGGTCCACGGGCTGAACGTTAGCGGTCCTGCACGGCTGGGGATTCGGTGTCGTGCCCGCTGCTGATGTCTGACACGATGGGGCGGTCGGTCCGGCGGTTGTCCGGGCGGCTGGACCAGCGTGGAGGAGGGGCGGGGTGCCGGACTTCGACGACGAGGAGTACGAGTCGTTCGACCTGGACGGACCCGGCTCGGACACCCGGTCACGGACGGTCGCGCCGGCGGGAGCCGTCGCTGTGGCCGAGACCGACGACGACGACGACGACGATGACGACGACGAGCTCGAGGACGCCGCCGAGGACGAGATCGACTTCGTGGTAGCGGCCTACCGTGAGGAGGGCCAGCCGCTGGTCCAGGCGATGGACCCCGACCTGGCCAACGACCTGGAAGAGCTGATCGCTCAGCTGCGACGGCTCCCCGGTGACGCGGGGGCCCTCGGCTTCGTCAGCCTGGTCGAGGAGGTGTTCGTGCTGGTCCGGGTGCGCGGTCAGCACGTGCAGGTGCTCCTCAACGACGCCGCCGCGGCCGCGGACTGGCCCATCGCCCACGACGTGGCCGACCTCCTCGACGAGGACATCCCCGACGCTGACGACGAGAGCGAGCCGATGGGCGACCTGAGCATCCTCGCCGACCTCGGCATGAGCGACTTCGACATGGCCGCGCTGATCGAGGACCTCGACCTGGGCAGCGACCAGATGCTCATCGAGATCGCGGACAAGATCAACCTCAACCCGCAGTTCCGACGGGTGGCCGAGGCGGCCGCCCGGTCCTGAGCGCGGCTCACCCGTGCCCGCTCTCGCCGGCGGCTGGTTGCCGTCGATGCGGCTCGCCCTCGCCGAGGCACGGCGTGCCGAGACCCACGGTGACGTCCCGGTCGGGGCCGTGGTCCTGGGCCCGGGTGGGGAGCTCGTGGCGGCGGCCGGGAACGAGCGGGAGCTCCGAGGGGACCCGACGGCCCACGCCGAGGTGCTCGCCCTGCGCCGCGCTGCCGAGGCGCTGGGTACGTGGCGGCTGAGCGGCTGCTCCCTGGTCGTCACCCTCGAGCCGTGCACGATGTGCGCGGGGGCCCTCGTGCTGGCCCGGGTGGAGACGCTGGTGTTCGGGGCCTACGACCCCAAGGCGGGAGCGGTGGCCTCGCTGTTCGACGTGGTCCGCGACCCCCGCCTCAACCACCGGGTGGAGGTTCGCGGCGGCATCCTGGCGCCGGAGTGCGGCGCGCTCCTGAGGGACTTCTTCCTCGCCCGCTGAGCCGCGGGCCTCGATTGGCGGGGAAGGCCTCCCGTTGAGTAGCCTTTCCGGCGGTGGCGTGTCTGAGCGGCCTAAAGAGCGCGCCTCGAAAGCGCGTGAGGGTAAAACCTCCGAGAGTTCAAATCTCTCCGCCACCGCCAGCCTGGTGAGGCGAGACGCCGGCGCAGCCCTCGGGGCGGCGCCGGCGTTCTGGTCTCCAGTCTCAGTCGGCTCCCTGGCGACTGGTGCTCACCGCAGGCGCGATGCCGCTGAGCCGTAGAGGATGGGGGCATGGCGAAGGACGACGGTCTGCGGCGCTTTCTCTGGGACAGCCAGGCGTCACCGCGGACGGCCGGCTTCGAGGGAGTAGCTGAGCTGGTCCCCGGAGGGCTGCCGAGCAGCGCCTGCCACCACCCTGCGTGGCGTGAGGAGCGTTTCCGCACCTGTCTCCCAACGGCGGGCTCGCAAACTCCATCAGCTGTCCGCCGAGCACGCGTGCCCACCCTCCGGACCTGCCCGTGGAGGCGCGCCTCGTCCGCACCTCCGGCCGAGCCGGACGGTTTCCGGCGCGCACGACCTGGCCGAGACCGGTAGCGCAGGAATGATGCGATTGTTCCGAACGGATCACCGGGTCGACACCGGCGTCGACATCTCAAGCGTGGCGTTCTGGCAGCAGCCCTTCGACGTCCGCGACGTGGCCTTCGAACGGTTGCGCACCACGCGGCCCGTGAGCTGGCACCCCGCGCTGGAGACGCCCGGTTACCCGAGGAGCAAGCACCACGAGGCCGGCTTCTGGGCGGTGACCACGGCTGAGGACATCGTTTACGCGAGCCGTCATCACGAGCTGTTCAGCTCCGAGCTCGGGCAGGTCAATCTGCGCCCCGCGCCGTTCCGGGTGCAGCCGAACATGCTGGTTCTCGACCCGCCGGCCCACGACAGCCTCCGGCGGGCGGTGAGTGCCGCCTTCACCCCCAAGGCAGTCGCCCGGCTGCAGCGCACCATCGAGCGGCGAGCCAAGCAGATCGTCGCCCGCGCGGCCGCCCGCGGCCAGTTCGACTTCGTGCGCCATGTCGCCGCCCAGCTCCCGCTGCGGACCCTTGCGGACCTCTTCGGCCTGCCGCCCAGCGAGCACGACTCCTTCGTGGTAGCCGCTGACGCCTACGTCGGGTCGGGCTTCCCCGCCCAGCTGCCACCGGGTATCACCATGCAGGCGTTCCACGCATCCCAGGTCGCGTACCTCAACAACCTGTGCACCGCGCTCGCCCGCTACCGCCGACGAGTCCCCGGCGACGACCTGATGACCTGCCTGGTGAACGCCGAGCTTGACGGCCGACCCCTCGGCGAGGAGGAGATCCTCTCCACGATGCTGCTGCTCGTCGTCGCAGGAGACGACACCACCAAGCAGGCTGCCACGCTCGGCCTGCTCGCGCTGCACGCCCACCCCGCCGAGCTCGACTGGCTCCGCGAGGACTACGAAGGGCGGATCGACGCAGCGCTGGAGGAGCTCATCCGCTACGCCTCCCCGGTCATCGCCTTCACCCGGACGGCCCGTGCCCGCATCGAGCTCCACGGCGTCTCGATCGCCGCCGGCGACAAGGTCGCCCTGTTCTACTGCTCGGGAAACCGTGATGCGGAGCTCTTCACCTCACCGGGAACCCTCGACCTCAGACGACAACGAGCACAGCACGTGGCGTTCGGCGGCGGCGGCGTGCACTTCTGCCTGGGCAGCGCCGTGGCGCGTGTCCAGTTGAAGTCACTGTTCCGCGAGATCCTCCGACAGATGCCCCAGCTGGAGGTCGGCAAGCCCGAGTTCGTCTTCAGCGAGTTCGTGCACGGGGTGCGGACGTTGCCTGTAGGGGTCGTCCGGTGAGCCTTGAGGTGAGCTGCAGCAGGGCCTGTCGTCCCCCGAGGGGACGGCGCCCGCAGCCGGCATGGCACGGACACTGCCCCGAGGAGGGCTGACGCGTCGATCACGAGACCACCTCGCCCCCGCTCAGCCCGTGGTGAAGGACGAGGTTGGCGTCCAGGCCGAGGGCGACTTCGCGGGCCTTCTCGGCCTCCTCGTGGCGTCCCAGTCTGGCCAGCAGCAGGGATCGCGTCGCGTGCCACCAGGCGTAGTGCTGGAGGTCCGGAATCCCGTCCACCTCGGCGAGCCCCGCCGCTGGACCGCAGAGCTCCGCGACGGCGACAGCGCGGTTGAGTCGAACGACCGGCGTGTCGCTGACCGTCAGCAGGACGTCGTACCACGAGACGATCGCCGACCAGGGCACCGTGGCGTAGCTGGGGGCGAGCACATGGCAGGCGGCGATGGCCGCCTGGACGACGTAGGGGTCGGGACGGTCGGGCGTCCGGCTCAGCCCCTGGCCCAGCAGCTCGACGCCGACGCGGATCTTGTCCTGGTCCCACGTGCTCCGGTCCTGGTCGGCGAGCAGCACCGGATCTCCGTGACTGTCCAGCCTGGCCTCGCGTCGGCAGTCGTGCAGCAACATCAACGCGAGCACGCCGGACACCGACGGCTCGTCGGGCATCAGCTCGTGGAGCAACCGCGCCAGCCGCGTGGCTTCGTCGACCAGGTTGGTCCGGATGGCCGTGTCGCCTGCGGAGGCCACGTACCCCTCGTTGAACAGCAGGTAGACGACCGAGACCACTCCGCGCACGCGGTCGGGGAGCTCGGCGGCCGGCGGGACCCGGTAGGGGATCCGTGCCTGCTTGATCTTCTGCTTGGCGCGAGTCAGCCGCTTCAGCATCGTCGCTTCTGGCACGAGCAGGGCGTGCGCCACCTCGGCGGTGCTCAGACCGCACAGGGTCCGCAGCGCCAGTGCGACCTGCGCCTCCGTGGACAGGGCTGGGTGGCAGCAGGTGAAGATCAGACGCAGGAGGTCGTCCGGGACATCAGAGTCCGGTGGTTCGGCCCGGAAGAGGTTCTGCACCCGGATCGCCTCCTCCTCCTTGCCGTCCCGGGCCGCTTCTCGGCGCAACAGATCGAGGGCCCGCCTGCGGGCCGCGACCGTCAGCCAGGCCCGCGGCGTGTCGGGTATCCCCTCGGCCTCCCACGCGGTCAGAGCACGAATGGACGCATCCTGCACGGCGTCCTCGGCGAGCTGGACGTCGCGCGTCATGCGAGCCAGCGTGGCGACCACCCGGGCGCCTTCGTCTCGAACGGTTCGGGCGACGGCAGCCCGGGCGGTCGTTGACGTCACTGGCCGAACTGGAGCACCGGTCGCACCTCGACAGCGCCGTCCCAGGCAGCAGGAATCTGCGCCGCCAGCTTGAGCGCCGCATCCAGGTCTTCGGCCTCGATCAGGTAGAAGCCGGTGAGCGCCTCCTTCGTCTCGGCGTAAGGGCCGTCGCTCGTCACCATCTCGCCCCCCTTGCCCCCCGTCACCCGAACCGTGGTCGCGGTACTCGTGGGGTAGAGCGCGGCGCCTCCACGGAGTGCGGCCGCCGCCGCCGCTCCGAATTCGTTGTAGTCGGCCATCTCGGCCGCGTACTGCGGCTCGGACCAGTCAACATCGCGGCTGTAGATGAGTGTCGCGTACTGAGCCATCATCGTTCCTCTCCGATGGGGGGCCCTGATGGTCCCGCCTCACTCTAGGGACGATCGAGATTCCCGGAGAAGGACACCTGCCGTCGGGTTTCCTGACGTGATACCACCCGAAGACACCGACGGCGGCGGCCGGTTTGCGCCTTCCTGGGCACCGTCCGGGGCGCTGACGCCGCTCAGCGCATCCCGCGCTGACCGGTGTTCTGCGCTCGTGGTCCCAACGATGGTTCCAGTGAGGCGTGAGGCGCGCCGCCTTGGTCAGCTCAGGTTCGCGTCCATCACCAGCTGCCCGCGGGGGTCGGTGACCTCGACCCGGGTCGCGTCGTCGACAGGGATCGCCGCGTTGACGCTGCACCGGACGGGCTGGGCGCCCGTACCCAGGAATGAGCCGGCGCTGACTCGGGAGCCGTCGCCGGCCAGGAAGGTGACGTCGTAGCTCTGGCCCTCCCGCAGCCCGGTGGCTTCGAGCTTCAGCTCGGTGCCCCAGGTGTGCCGGACCAGTCCCGCGTCGACGGTCAGTCCGGGCTGGTCGAGCGTCATGACGACCGGGATGACCGGCGGGTTGTTCCGAGGTCCGGCGTACCAGGTCCCGGCTCCGAAGGCTGCCGCCACCGAGGCCGCGACCAGGACCGAGCCCAGGGCTCGGCGGACCCCGCGTCGACGCAGCGTCGCCCGTCGGCGGCGGCCCACCTCGTCGAGCACCCGGTCCTCGAGCTCAGGGGGCAGAGCGGGACCGGCGGACGGCGCCGGGCCGAGCACGTCCAGCATGGCGACCACCGGTTGCAGCTCGACCACCTCTGCCCGGCACGACGCGCAGCTGGCCAGGTGGGTCTCCAGTGCAGTCCGAGCGGCCAGGTCGAGCTGGCCCAGCACGTAAGCCCCGAGCTGCTCGCGCAGCTCCTGGTGCTCTGTCACAGCGACACCCCCATCTCCTCCATCGTGGCTCGCATGGCTTTCAACGCGTAGTAGCAGCGGCTGCGAAGCGTGCCCGCCGGGATCCCGGACTCCGCTGCCAGGTCGTCGTAGCTGCGCCCGCGGAGGTAGGTCTCGACGATCACCTCGCGGTGGTCGTGGCTCAACCGGTGCAGCGCGGCGACGACCACCGCCCGGTCGACGATGGCATCGGTCGCGTCGGCCACCGGCGGCAGGGCCTCGGCAACCTCGCCGTCCTGCCTGGTGACCACCGCGAACGAGGCCTTCGACCGACGCCGGTGCAGGTCCACCATCACGTTCCGCGCGATGGCGAACAGCCAGACGCGCAGGCTGGCCAGCGTCGGGTCGTAGCGGCCGGCCGACTGCCAGGCACGCAGGAACGTCTCCTGGACCGCGTCCTGGGCCAGTCCGGGGTCGCCGAGCCCGCGCAGGGCGAACCGGTAGAGCTCGTTGGCGTGGGCGGAGTACGCCGCCCGCAGGCCGCTCTCGCCCGACAGGTCGCCAGCCTGCAGCACCGCAACCTCCCTCCGACCCCGTCGTCGCGGTCAGTGCCGTGGTGCCTACGCCGCTCGACCCGCGGCTGTTCACGGCAGGTTCGGAGCGGTGGTGCCGATCGGTCGGGTCTGGGCACGGCGTCGACGGACGCTCGGTCCACCGAGGAGGTGGGTGCCGCGTTCAACGCGGGCCGGATCGGCCGCGTAAGCAGTGCTGTCGCCCACTGGCGGCACCTGGTCCCGGGTTGGGCGAGGAAAGGTTCGTCATGAGACTTCGCAGAGCAGCCGTCGCCATCGCCGCCATCTCGATCGGAGCCATGGCCGTCCCCGCCGTCGCGACCGCGACCGGTTCAGGTTCGCAGGGGCCCTACGCCGTCGGCCTGGTGAAGGACGGCACGGCACTCGTGCGCTTCGACACCGACAAGCCCTCGAAGCCGAGGACCGTCGGCGCCCCGCGCCTGACCGGCGACACCGCGCTCGTCGGCATCGACCGCCGGGTCCAGAACGGCCGCCTCTACGGCGTGGGCGACCAGGGGGGCATCTACACGCTGTCCTCGCGCTCGGCCAAGGCCACCAAGGTCGGCCAGCTGACCATCGCCCTGCAGGGCACGAGCTTCGGCGTGGACTTCAACCCGGCCGCGAACGCCTTGCGGATCGTCAGCAACACCGGTCAGAACCTGCGTCAGCCGTTCGGCACCACCGACGGGCCGACAGCGCCCACCGTGGCCGACGGCACGCTCAACTACCTGGCCACCACCGCGACCGGCGTGGCCGGAGCCGCCTACACCAACAACGACCTCGACGCCGCCACCGCGACCTCGCTGTTCGACCTCGACACCACCCTCGACCAGGTCGTTCTCCAGTCCCCGGCCAACTCCGGCGCCCTCGCGGCCACCGGGAAGTTCGGCGTCGACGCGGGCAGCGACGCCGGGTTCGACATCTACTCCGACCTGAGGAGGGGCAAGACGGTCAGCGTCCAGGGCTTCGCCGTCCTCAGCGTCGACGGACGGTCCGGCCTGTACTCGGTGAACCTGCTCACCGGCCAGGTCGACCTGCGGGGCTACTTCACCAAGCACGTCACTGACATCGCCCTTCACCTGGACAGGTGACGAGCGGGCTCTGATCGACCGAGAGCGGCTCATGGGCAGCCGCCTCCGCTAGCCTCTCCAGGTCGAACGCCGGCGCTGCCCCTCAGGGCGGCGCCGGCGTTCCGGTGTCCGTTCCCGTCTCACCCGGGCCTCAGGGTCGAACGATGTGCGGAAGGACGGTCCTGCCGAGACCGGGCGTTGCATGCTCACGTCGTCGGGCGGATCTCACGTCCGCTCGATCGCCGGGACTCGCGCCCCGCCTGCTCCCGCGGCGCGGGCAGTGAGACCTCGAAGCGGCAGCCGCCGTCGACGTTGCGGACGCCGATCGAACCGGCGTGGGACTCCACCACCCCGCGCGTGATGGCCAGGCCCAGGCCGGCGCCGCCGTCGTCCCCGGTGCGGGACGGGGTGCCGCGCCAGCCCGTGTCGAAGACCCGCGCCAGGTTGGCCGCCGGGATCCCCCCGCAGCCGTCGACCACCGCCACGACGATGTGCCCGTCGGCGGACCGGCTGCCCTCCAGCCGGACCTCCGCGCCCGGGTCGGTGTGCCGGACGGCGTTGGCCACCAGGTTGGCCAGGGCCCTGGTGAGGTCGTCGGGCGAGCCGAGCACCGCCAGCCGGTCGGCGACGGGCACCTGCACTTCCAGCGCGACCTGGGCCGCGTCCGCGGCGGGGGCCAGGTCGGAGGCGACGTCGCTGATCAGCTCGGTCAACGAGACGAGGGACTGCGGCGGGGCCGGGCTCGTGCCCTGCACCCGGGACAGCGCGAAGAGGTCGTCGACCAGGCTGGACATCCGGGTGACCGTGCCCCGCAGATGCCCCAGGGCCCGGGGGACGTCGGCGATCATCCGGTCCTCGAGGGCCTCGGCAAGGGCCCGCAGCCCGGCCAGCGGCGTCCGGAGGTCGTGGGACATGAACAGGACCAGCTCGCGCCGCGCCTCATCGGCGGCTCGTTCCCGGGCCCGCGACTCGGCGAGAGCGCGGCGGGTCGCCGCCAGCTCGTCCAGCAGACGGGTGAGCTCCTGCGGCGCGTCGACGCGACCTGCGGCGGCGTCCTCGGCCGCCCCTCCGCCCGGCTGGTCGGCGTCGGCGACCAGCTGGCTGAGCCCCAGCCCGACCGCCCGTGAGGCGCTGGTGATCCGCTGGGTCACCCAGACCGCGGCCAGGACGGCGAGCACGAGTGAGGTGCCGAGCGCGATCAGCACGACGCCCGCGTCGTGCGGGGAGAGGAACATGTAGCCGACGTTGACCAGCGCGGCGGCGACGACGGCCAGCACCGGCAGCAGCGTCGCGACGAGCAGCAGGTAGCGGGTCGAGCGGCGCCGGCCCAGGTTGAGCATCGCCGCCCCCAGCAGCCCGACCCCCAGGCAGCTGGCCAGGGTCAGGCCTACGACCACCAGCAGATCAGCCACGCGCGGTCTCCGCCGCCTGGTCGGCGAGCTCGTCGGGGCGGGCCAGGCGGTAGCCGGCACGGCCGACCGTGAGCACCAGCTGCGGCGCCGACGGGTCGGCCTCCACCTTCTCCCGCAGCCGGCGGACGTGGACGGTGACCGTCGAGCTGTCGCCGAAGTCCCACCCCCAGACCCGTCTCAGCAGCTCGGCCTTGGAGAACGTCTGGCCCGGGTGCGCGGCCAGGAACGTGAGCAGGTCGAACTCGCGGACCGTGAGCGGCAGCGGCCGGCCGTCGCGGTGCGCCTCACGGGCGGCCAGGTCGAGGACGACGGCCCCGACCCGCACCGGCGCGGCCTGTACTGGCTCCACCGCCAGTCGCTCGGCCCGGCGCAGCAGGGCGTCAATGCGCAGCACCATCTCCCGGGGGGAGAACGGCTTCACGACGTAGTCGTCGGCGCCGGTCTCGAAGCCGACGAGCCGGTCCTCCTCCTCGCCGAGGGCGGAGAGGACGATCACCGGTGCCGGGTCGGCGTCCCGGCGGCGGCGGCGCAGCAGCTCCAGTCCCGACAGGCCGGGTAGCAGGAGGTCCAGCACCACGAGGTCGGGCCGCCACCGCTGCCAGACCGTGGCGGCCGTGGTGCCGTCACGGCACCACTCGACCTCATGCCCGGCGTCGCCGAGGTAGGCCAGCAGCACCTCCGCGATCACGTCGTCGTCCTCGACGAGGAGGATGCGGGCCGCCATGCCCGGAAGCCTAGGCCGAGGAGCGTGGACGGACGAGAGCCGCGAGCGCCCGCCCGGAGTTGTAAGCGGTCCGAAAGCGCATCGTCCTGGCCTGGGCTGCCCGCGCCGCTAGCGTGAGGGCGGATGAGCGACCACGCGGCCAGCCCTCCCGGCACCGCCTCCTGCGACGTGGTGCTGCCCTGCCTGGACGAGGCCGCGGCCCCGCCCCGGGGTGGTGGGCCGACGGCCGACCGCGATGCGGGCAGCGTGACGACGAGGTCAGCGGCGGACACCCTGGTCGTGCTGGCCAAGCAGCCGCGCCCGGGCCGGGTCAAGACCCGGCTCCAGACCCGGTTCACCGCGGAGGGGGCCGCGGCCCTCGGCGCGGCCGCGCTGACCGACACCCTGGCCGCCGTCCGCGGTGCGACGGTGTGCCGGCGGCTGCTGGCTTTTGACGGCGACCCGACGGGCTGGTCTGACGGGTTCGCGGTGGCGGCCCAGGCGGAGGGTGGGCTGGGCGCCCGGCTCACAGCGGCGTTCGAGGCCGCTTTCGCCGAGGGCGGGGCCGAGCGGGTGCTGCTGGTGGGCATGGACACCCCGCAGGTCCGGCCGCGCGACCTCGAGGTCGACTGGGAGGGTGCCGACGCGGTGCTCGGGCTGGCCGAGGACGGCGGCTACTGGACCATCGGCCTCCGCGCCGGGTACCCGGCCGGCGTCTTCGACGGGGTGCCGACGTCGACCTCCCGCACCGGCGCCGCGCAGCTGGCCCGCCTGTTCGACCTCGGCCTGCAGGTGCTGCTGCTGCCGCCCCAGCGCGACGTCGACGGGCCGGAGGACGCCGAGGCCGTGGCGACCGCTCACCCGGGACTGCGGTTCTCGCGCCTGTGGCGCGAGCTCGAAGCCTGCCGCGCCGAGCAGAGCACGGACCGGCTCTTCGACTCCGTCTACACCGGTGGCGCTCGGGTGACCAGCGGCACGGCGGCCGACCTCGTCGACGAGCAGGCCCTGCCGCTGGACGTCGGTCGCTGGTCGGCCGAGGCCGACGTGGTGGACGCCCTGGTGGTCTCGCGCTGCGAGCCGCCGGTGATCGACCTGGGCTGCGGGCCGGGACGGATGGTGCGCGCCCTGACCCGGTCCGGACGCGCAGCCCTGGGCGTCGACATGTCGGCCGTCGCCGTCGCCACCAGCCTGGCCGCCGGCGGGCCCGCGCTGCGCCGGTTCGTCACCGACCGGCTGCCGGCCGAGGGTCGCTGGGGCACCGCCCTGCTGATGGACAGCAACGTGGGGATCGGCGGCGACGCGGTCGCGCTGCTCCGCCGCTGCCGCGAGCTGGTGGAGCCCGGCGGCCTGGTCATCTGCGAGGTCGACCCCGACCCCGAGCGGCACGAGGTCCACCAGGTGGTGTTGCGGACGGCGGCCGTCGCCTCGGTCCCCATGGCCTGGTCCCGGGTGGGTGCGGCGGCGCTGACGCGGCTGGCTGCCACCCTGGACCTGGTGCTGACCGAGGAGTGGGTGGCGGGTGGCCGGGCCTTCGTGGCCCTGCGGGTCGGGTGACGGGCGGATCGAGCGACGTGACACCCCGAGTTGTCAGCGCCGGTGGTCGCCAGGGCCACCACCGGCGCTGACAAGTCGGGAGGTCAGCCGCGCGCACGGCTCGATCACCGAGGGCAGTGTCATCGAACGGTAAGCCGTCTGGCTGGCGCAAGCTCTTCACCCGGCGGGGGGAGCGAGCGAGGCTGAGCCCATGCTCCAGCAACGCCCCCGGTGGTGGCCGCACTTCACCAGCACACTCCGCTCGACCGCGGTCACGGCGCGGATCGGGCGGCTGCTCGGGATCGCGATCGTGGTCCTCCTCGTCACCGGTCTGCTGAGCCACTACCAGTACGAGCCGTGGCTGTGGCTGCCCGAGCCGGCGCGGCCGGTGTGGGGTTATCGCCTGACGCAGGGCCTGCACGTTGCGGTCGGGACGGCGACCATCCCGCTGCTGCTGGTGAAGCTGTGGTCGGTCTTTCCCAACCTGTTCCGCTTTCCTCCCGTCCGGTCGATCAAGCACGCAGTCGAGCGGGCCAGCGTCGCCCTCCTGGTCTCCTCAACCCTCGTGCAGGTCACGACCGGATTCCTGAACGTGCTCAACTGGTATCCCTTCCCCTGGTACTTCACGACGGTGCACCGGTTCCTGGGCTACGTGGTGGTGGGTTCGGTCCTGCTGCACGTGGGGGTGAAGCTGCCCGACATCGTCTACGGCCTGAAGGCCAAGGTCGCCGAGGCCGACGTCCTCAGCGAGATCGGGTGGGATGAGAACCCCGACTCGCACAGCAACGCGGGAACTCTGCCGGACCCGCCGACCCCCGGGATCTCCCGGCGGGGTGTGCTGACGGCCGCTGGTACCGGCGTCGGGATCGTCGTCGTCACCACCGTCGGCCAGACCATCACCCCGCTCGAACCTGTCGGGCTGCTGGCTGCACGGCAGTGGCGCGCGGGCCCCCAGGGCGTCCCGGTCAACCGGACCGCCGAACAGGCCGGCGTGGGCGGCCTCGCCACCTCGGGCACCTGGAGGCTCGAGGTGACGGGCCCCCAGCCCTACCAGCTGGGCTTGGCCGACCTCGAGGCGTTGGCCCGGCACGAGGCGAGGCTCCCGATCACCTGTGTCGAAGGGTGGAGCGTCGGCGCCCGCTGGCGGGGGTTGTCGTTGCTCGAGGTCGTGCAGCGCGCCGGTGGCACCGCCGCATCCCGGGTGCAGGTGGTCTCGCTCGAGCCCGAAGGGTTCAACCACAGCTTCGTGATGGGACCGCAGGTCGCGGCAGCGCTGCTGGCCACACACCTCAACGGGGAGCGGCTGGACCTCGACCACGGCTATCCGTTGCGCCTGATCGCACCGAACCGCGCCGGGGTCCTCAACACCAAGTGGTTGGCCCGGATCGAGGTGCTGTCGTGAAGGCGTGGCGCATCATCCTGGTCGTGGCAGGCGTGCTCACCATCGGCTACGGCGGGTTCCGGTTCCTCACCGAGATCCCGCTGCCCAACCTGATCGCGCTTGCCTTCTGGCTGGGTGGAGCCATTCTCGTGCACGACGGGGTCTTGTCGCCCGCCGTCGTCGGCATCGGCGTCCTGCTGCGGCGCTCGGTGCCCGACCGAGCCCGGCGTCACCTCCAGTTCGCTCTGATCACGGCGGGGCTGGTGACGGTGGTCGCCGTGCCGATGATCTACCTCCGCGGCAGCCAGCCTTCGGTCAAGGCCCTGCTGCTGCGGGACTACGGAGCGAACCTCACCGTGATCATCGCCATCATCGCGGTCACCACGCTGGGGTTCTACGCCGTGCGGGTCGCCCGCGACCGCGGTGATCCGACGGCACCGAGGGGGAGCCCGACCGAGTGACCCTGTCCACCTCTGACCGGGTCGGCCCTGACCAATCGCTCGATGCCGGATGAGGACGCTTACCGGAGGCGAACCACCAGCTTCGAGGTGCCCGAGCCCAGGCCGACCCGGACGCGGACCTCGAGCCCGCGGGCGGTTCGCACCAGGGTGGGCTTCACCCGCTGGCCGTCGAGGCGGACGGAGCGGATGTCCGAGCCGCGCGGCACCACCGCACCGATGGCCAGCCGGGCCTCGCCGCTGCGACGTACCTCCGTCGTATAGGTCGTGCCCTTCCGCTTCGCCGCCACCGCGATGCTCAGCTCGTCGCCGAGCCGGATCCCCCTGGCCGAGGCCTCCCCCTGGTCCGGCGGGAGCTGCGGCACGACGGCCACCCGCCCCCGGCCGAGGTCGGGGGACACGCCCAGCCACTGATGCACCACCGGCCAGAGCACCCCGTAGGCGCCCCAGGCCTGCAGCACCATCGACCGCTCGGTGAACTTGCGGTCGATGTTGGCGCCGAAGTCGCCACCCGGCACGATCTCCGGCATGGCTCCCGGCATCTCCCAGAGCTCCGGGTCCATCTGGGACTGGGCGTTGCCGCGGAGGTAGACGCCCTGCTGGTTCTCGCCGAGCCGGCCGTAGTTGCCCTCGCTGACCGCGGCGATGGCCGAGTTGAGGGTGAAGACGCTCCGTTCGCTGGGTCGCTCCGACACCACCGAGTCACAGCTCGTGCCCGGGTTGCCTCCCGGCGCCGAGGTCGGACCGGTCCCGGTGTGGTACAGCCCGAGCAGGCCGGTATAGCAGTCCTGCTCGTGCTCGTTCAGCGTGGCCCGGGCGTGGGCCCGGGAGGCCAAGGGGCCGGCGGCCCGACCGCGAAGGCGCGGCAGCACGGCGTCGGTCGGGGTGAGCCCGATCCAGTGCCGCTGAAACACCTTCTCGTTGCCGGGGTCCTTCAAGGAGTCGGCGTAGGACCGGGTGTCGCCGCCGAACCACCAGTCCTGCTCGAACTTCTCCAGCAGGACCCGGGCCTTGCCGGCCGCCCAGCGCCGGGTCTTGTCGTCCCCGACAGCGGCGGCCATGTCGGCCAGGTCCGCGTAGCCGCGGATGGTGTAGACGGCGTTGTCGAGCTTCTCCTCGCCCATCCCCTCGCGCTCGACGTTGCCGAGCCCCTCCGGCCAGCCGTCGCCGTCCTCGTCCAGGCTGGCGACGAACTCCATGGCCTTTCGGCTCGCCGGGTACAGGTCGCGCAGAAAGGCCTCGTCCCCGGTCCAGCGCCAGACCAACGCCACCGCGGACGGGTACTTGGACGACTCGTCGGTGTTCCCCGCATCCTCGTCCGCCCCGAAGTACACCGCCCCGTCCGGCGTCACCTCGTGCACGATCTTGCCGCTGTCGGGGTTGATGACGTCCGACACGTCGCGGAGCGCCCGGAGGTGGTCCTTGATCACCCCGAACTGCCCGGCCACGACCGCGGCGTAGGCGGTGTACTCACCGTCGGTGCCGAAGAGCCAGGTGTAGTCAGGCCAACCGGCGCCGAACCAGCGCATCGAATCCAGCGTGCCCTCCGGGGCCGGGTACCGCTTGCCGGCCTCCACCCACCGCAGGTCGAGGTCGTCCACCCGCTGCTCGGAGGCGGCCAGCATCTGCTTGGACCAACGGACGCTCTCCTCCGCGAGCCGGTTCCCCGGCAGGTCGACCTCGGTCCGCCGCTCGATCCGGTTCCGTCGGGCCACCTTGTCAGCCAGCGCCTCCTCCGGGTCGTCGAGGGCCTTGCGCAGCTGGGCCCGGGCGTCGGCCGGGCTGGAGGCCGAGCCGCCGACCGCGAACCAGACCGTGCGCACCTCCCCGGCCCGGAGCCTGACCTTGTAGGTGAGCCGGCCGCCGGCGCCCTCGCCGTACTCGGTGTCGTCGCAGCGATCGGGCTGGGTCGGCGCGTTCGGCCCGGAGGCCGGACAGATCACCGCCGGGTCCTGGGGGCCGCGGAAGTTCTCACCGACCCGGGCAGCTCTCGGCTCGAGCGAGGAGCCGAACGCGGCTGACCAGTCGTGGCGCGAGCTGTTCGGGTGCTGGGGCCTTCCGCGGTCGCGGAACAGGATGTGCCGACTACCGATGCTGGCGGTGTCCGGCAGGTTCTCGGTGATCTGGCTGGGGGTGGTCTCACCCCAGGGGTAGGAGCCCAGCAGCTCGGAGTGGGCGTCGGCGCGCAGCCGGATCGTCCGGTCCCGGTTGGCTTCCAGGCTCAGCCCGACCAGCGCGCCGGAGACGCCGTCGGGGATGAAGTCGGTCCGGCTGGCCCGGACGCCGTTGGTGGTCGGCAGGTCGGCCCGCACGTAGCCCCAGCCGGAGGTGGTCCGGGACGCCGGCCCGATCCAGTCGCCGTTGATCCCGAACCACATGCCGTCCAGCAGCTTCAGGTTGGGCAGCCAGAAGCCGCCCATCTCACCCCGGGTGTGGAACCCGGCCGCCGGGTAGTAGCCGTCGGCCGTGCCCAGCGCCCAGGCCCGGTCGCCGGTGACCACGACCCGGCGGTCGGCCAGCCGGCTGGTCTCGGACAGCTCCGGCGATCGCGCCAGACCAGCATCGACCAGGGGAGGCGCGGCGGCGGCCGCGGGAACGGGGAGCGAAGCCGCCACCAGGACGAGCGGGGTTGCCGCAGCGAGCAGCCCCAGGGTCCTCTTGCGCAGGATCGACGGCACGGCCAGCCTCTCGGGGTGGGACGGCGTGCGCGCCGTCGCCCGGAGGACCCTGGCCACAGCGGCCCCCGATGGGTGCGGACGGCAATATCGCGCACCGGTACTGGGGCTCTTCCTACCGGCTCGGCCCAGAGAGGGCAAGGGTCTGCCGGAACTAGGGCACGTGGCGTTGGGGAGTGCAGACTTGCTCACCGCGGGAGGTGCTGGGCGCACTGGCGGCCGGGAGGCGCCACCGACGCAGGTCGGGGCGCCGGAGCAGGACTGCTCCCGCCAGCAGCAGGCCCAGCAGGAAGCCGATCACATGCACCTCGTAGGACACTCCGCCCTGGTACTCCGCCCGGCGCAGCACCAGGGCGGTGAGGAGCACCTGTGGACCCACCCACAGGAGGAGGACGAACCAGGTGGGCAGTCGCACCGGCACCGGCCCGACCAGGACGCGGACCTGCCCGAGGGGGGCGAGCAGGAGGTGGGCGCCCAGGACACCCGCAACCCCTCCGCTCGCGCCGATGCTCGGCACCGTCAGGTTGGGGACGAGCAGCACGTGCGCGACGCCGCCGACAACGGCGCTGCTGAGGAACACGCCCAGCAGGCCGGCGTGCCCGAGGTCCTCCTCGACCCGTGGCGCGAAGGCTCCGAGGAACGCCAGGTTGAACACCAGGTGCAGCCAGGACGTGTGGATGAAGACGGAGGTGATGAGCGTGGCCAACCCTCGACCCTCGTGCAGGTCATCAGGGATCGCACCCCATCGGCAGACGAACCCCTGCACGGTGGAAGCGCTGGCCCGCAGAGCCTGCGGCGACTCGGTCAGATCGGTGCAGTAGGGCACGGGCGGCGCGTGCTCCAGCCGTAGCGCATGCACGAAGATCGCGACGAGCACGGCGACGAGCGCAACCGTCACGACCGGCCAGCGCGTCGTGGCCGGAGACGACACCTGGATGGGGATCACGGTGGGCTCGTGCGCCTTCGCGGCATCAGGTGTGGTGCCCGTCCGCGACGCCGTGGCTGTGCCCGCCGCCGCTCACGTTCTCCGGGGACGGGCCCTCCGCCTGTGGCGGGTGCGGGACGGCCGCGCCCGTCAGCCCGACGACCGTGACGACGGCGACCAGACCGAGGGTGACGAGCTGGGCGGCGCCAGGCAAGGCGCGTGCCCGCAACGCAGGAGCGGCGCGCAGCAGGATCAGCGCCGCCCCGACCGCGATCACCCCGAGCAGCGAGGCCGCCGAGTCAGCCAGGGCGACCGGCTCGGGCACACCAGCCTCCGGCCCGAACGGCAGGCCGGCGGTGCGCGAGACCAGCCAGACCAGCAGCGGCCCGACCGAGAGCGCCAGGGCCGCGAGCAGCCGCGGACGGTCGACCCGGCGCAGGAGCGCCCCGCCCACGACGAGCCCGGCGGCAGCGAGCAGGGCGAAGAACCACCCGGCAGCGGGCCAGTGGTCCACGTGCTCGGGCACGACGGCGCCGTGCACGGCGGCGCCGCCGAGCAGACTGGCGACGAGCAGGACGCGGACGGACTCTCGGACGTCCTGTCCCTGGACCGATCCGGAGGGCGCTCGGGGTCAGCGGCTGGGTGGCCAGCGAGGTCGGCGTCATGCCTCGAGCGTCCACTGGACCATCATGCTCGCGCCCATGTCCATCGAGGCGTTCGTGGCCACCCGGCCGTCGGCCGGGTCCGTGGAGAACTGCGTCATCATGTCGTGGTCCTCGTGGACCAGGTTGTGGCAGTGCAGGACGTACTTGCCGGTGATCGGCTTGGACGGGTCGACCTCGTCGGCCGCGGTGAAACGCATGACCAGCTCGATGGTCTCGTTCGGACCGAGGTACACCACGTCCTTCCAGCCCTTCTCGTAGTCGTAGGGCGGCTCGCCGTTGCGGGAGATGATCTGGAAGTCGACGAGGTGCATGTGGATCGGGTGGAACCACCCGCCCGACTTGTTCTCGAACACCCACTTCTCGACGGTGTTCACCCTGGGGGCGGCCGCGACTCGACCGTTCCACGGCAAGCCGTTGATGACCCAGAGACCGTTGCTCCGCTCGAAACGGAAGTTCCGGGGGTTCGCGAGGTTCACGGCCTCCGGCTCCTCAGCGCCGAACACGTAGTCGTTGAGCTGCGGCGGCACCGGGCTGCTGGCCACGACGGGACCGGCGGCCACGAATTGCATCACCCGCCCCATGTCTTCGTCATCCGCCCGGTTGAGCAGCGTGAACTTCTCCCCCGCCTTGGCGTTGCTGAAGTCGATGACGAACTCGTAGCGTTCGGCCATCCCCTGGCGCCACTCCTTGACCACGACGGGCTTGGTCAGCAGGCCCGCCTCGGTGGCGATCGCCGTCACCGTCGGCGGCGGGGAGCCCGCACTGCCGTTGGAGAGCTCCAGGCTGTAGCCGCGGGACAGGGCGGCCACGAGGATGCGGAACCGGTAGCGGGTGCGGTCGACCGTCATCTTCGGCCACGCCCGCCCGTTGACGAGGATCACGTTGCCCCACAAGCTGTCCTGGCCCTTGTCGTCGTAGGCGACCCGGCCCTTCTCGTTGAACTGCATGTCAGCGATGACCAGCGGCACGTCGTACTTGCCGCTCGGGAGCTTGTCCAGGTCGAACTTCGCGATGCGGGCGGCGTCGGGGTCCTGGATGAACATGCCCACGAGGCCCTTGTAGACGTTCTTTGCCGTCTGGTGCATCGCGTGGTCGTGGTACCAGAGGGTGCGTGCCTCCGCACGGTTCGGGTAGCGGTAGACGTGCGTGCCGTCGTAGATCGGGCCGCCGTCGAACTCCGACACCTTGCCGGCCGGCACTGTGCCCTTCTTGTAGGTCAGGTCGTCCGGGTGGCCGTCGTGCGCCGGCTGCGTGGGCGAGGAGTGCAGGTGGGTGCTGGTCGGGTTCGGCAGCTCGTTGGTCTGCGAGACGACGGTGTAGGCACCGTTCTCGGTCTGGCGGAAGAGCGGGCCCGGGTAGATGCCGTTGTAGCCCCAGATCTCGGTGCGGGGGAACGGCGCCGGCAGGAGGTCGGCCGAGCCGACCTTCTGCGTCACGTCGTAGTAGTTCACCTTGGCCTGCTGGCCGAGGACCGTCTCCGTGGTCGTCCGAACCGGCTGGATCTGCGGCATGAGCAGCATCTCGCGCTGGAACTTCGGGATGTTGGGCCCCTTCATCGGTGCGCTGGCGCTGATCACCCCGGGCACGAGCGCCTGCTGCACCGCGCCCGCCTGGCCGCCGAACAAGCCCGCTCGGGCCAGCACCGGGCCGGACGCCAGGACGCCCGCGCCAGCGACCGCCAGCTGGACCAGGGACCGTCGCGACATCCCGGCCGGAGCGTTCTCAGTGATGGACTCGTGGGCGGGGCTCCGGTCGGTGCGGTCGGTGCGGTCGGTGCGGCCGTCGGTCGTGTGGTCGTGCGGTGGCATGGTTCCCCTCGAAGCTCTCAACGGAATTCTAAACAGAGATCTCAACGGCTTGTGTAAGTTATGGTGAGATCATGCACCCGAAAACGCAATCAGCGCAAATCGCCGCTCCGTCGGCGAGCACGGCCACGCTGTCCATCGGCGAACTGGCCGAGCGGACGGGCGTCAAGCCCGCGACGCTGCGGATGTGGGAGTCCCGCCACGGCTTTCCCCGCGCGGAGCGCCGGGACAGCGGCCATCGCCGCTACTCCGAGACCGACGTGGAGGTGGTCCGACAGATCCTCCGACGACAGGAGACGGGCGTCCGCCTGGAGGTCGCCATCGCTGAGCTGGCCTTGCTGCAGGCCCGCGTCGAGGACCCTCCCGGTGCCCCCACGGTCTACGCCGTCCTCCGCCGCCAGCATCCTGGTCTGGCTCCTCAGCGGTTGAAGAAGTCGACGCTCATCGCCCTCTCCTGGGCCATCGAGGACGAGTGCTGTGCGCGTGCCGAACGCCCGATGATCTTCGGCGCGTTCGAACACGAGCGCTACTTTCGACTCGCGGAGGAGCGGTGGAGCGAGCTGGCCAGGATCTCCCGGTCCACGATCGTCTTCGCCGGGCTCTCCGAGGGGGCCGAGTCCCGCGGAGGAGTGAGGCTCGTCCACCTGCCGGAGGACGCCCCGATGCGGAGGGAATGGGTTGTCGTCTGCGACGCGAAGGACTTCCCTGCGATGCTGACGGCCTGGGAACTACCGGGCCAGTCGATGGTCCCGGACCGGCAGCGGCTCTTCGAGGCGATCTGGACCGTCCAGCCAGCCGTGGTCCGTGACGCGGCGCGCGCGTGCGCTCAGGTGGCGCTGCAGCTCGGCCACCAGGAGGCTGCCCCCCTTCTCTACGAGCTCGCCGAGAACCCGCCCGCCCCCCCGATCGAGCTCATCAACGTGGGCGGTCTGCTCAACCGCGTCGTCGCCTACATGGACGCGACCGGCTCCACCCGCTGAACGCGGCAGCAAGGCGGGTCTCACCTCAGGTAGCCAGCCCGGCCTGCTCCTCGGCGGCTGCTCGCAGTGCGGCCAGTCCGCGCTCGTGGTCGTCGATCGACGCCAGCCCCGAGACGGCCAGCACCCCCACCAGCGTGCCGTTGACCCGGATGGGGACGGCGCCGCCGGTGGGCGCGTAGTGGCTGGCCGGAAGCGCGAAGGCGGCGTGGAACGCCGCGACGTCGCCGCCGACGTAGGCCTGGTCCACCTCGTGCGACGACCGGTCGAAGTGACGGACGACGCGCGTCTTGCGCAGGGCCCAGTCGTCGTTGCTGGCGGAGGTCCCGGGCAGCGCGGCATGGAAGACGCGCTGCTCGCCGAGGTGGATGCTGATGGTCACGGGAAGCTGCTCCGCGCGACAGGCCTCGACCAGGCTGCTGCCCAGCCGCCAGGCCTCGTCGTGGCCGAACACGGTGAAACTCGGTTCCTGCTGCACGGTCGGGACCTTTCGCCGGGTGGACTGCTCGGGCGGGGCGGCTGCTGCTCAGGTTCTGTCGCCTCCACCGCTCAGCAGGATGACGACGGTACCGGGAGTCGGTGGCGGCGGAGCGTCGGCGCTGCCACCTCATAGACCATCAGTACCGTGGCTGCGCGGCCAAGCTGGCAGCAAGGGAGCGAACGTGGTCTGGATCTGGGTGGGGCTGGCCGGGCTCCTCGGCGTGCTCGCTGCCGGCTGGCTGCACGGCCGCGCGTACCGCCGCCCCGACGACGAACGCCACCTCGTCGTGCGGCCCTGGTCGGTCCCGCTGCTGGCCGTGCTGGGTGCCGTCGCCGCCGGGCCCTTCTTCGCCGATCAGCCTCCCGTCGTGCTGGGCACCTTCGTGCTCGCGCTGGTCTGGGCGGTGGTGCTGGCCGTGGTCGACCTCGAGGTCTACCGGCTGCCCGACCGCCTCGTGCTGCCGGCCTACCCGGTCGCCGCCCTGCTGCTCACCGCGTGCGCCCTGACGGTCGGGGAGCCCGCCGCGCTGCTGCGGGCGCTCACCTGCGCCGGCGCCGGGGTGGCCGCCTTCCTGGCGCTCGCCCTGCTCAGCCCCGTCGCGCAGGGCCTGGGCCTGGGGGACGTCAAGCTTGCGGGGGTCCTCGGAGGGCTGCTGGGCTGGTGGGGCTGGTCCGACGCCTTCATCGGCCTGCTGAGCGGCTTCGCGCTCGCCGCCGTGATCTCGCTGGTGCTGCTCGTGACCCGTCGGGTCGAGCGCAGCGGGGCCATCGCCCTGGGTCCCGCCATGCTGCTCGGCGCCTACCTCTGCGTCCTGGTGGCGCCGGCGCGCTGAGGTCCCCAGGAGGCCCGTCCATCCCGACGTTTCCTGACGGTCACACGCGTCAGGGAGGATGGGGCGCGTGATCGACCTCGACAAGATCCTCCTCGTGGGGGCCGTGGTCGTGATCGTCGCCATCGTCGGCGCCCGGATCGGCGCCCGGGTGGGTCTGCCGTCGCTGCTGCTGTTCCTCGGGCTGGGCATGGCGATGGGGGACTCCGGGCTCGGCGTCCGCTTCGACGACGCCGACCTGGCTCGGGCGCTCGGCTTCGGCGCGCTGGTGATCATCCTGGCCGAGGGCGGGCTGACGACGCGCTGGGCGGACATCCGCGGCTCCACCGCACTCGCGCTGGTCCTGGCCACCGTCGGGATCGGGGTCAGCGTCGGGCTGATGACCGCTTTCGGCTACTACGTGCTGGGGCTGGACCTGCAGATCGCGGTGCTGCTGGGTGCGGTCACCTCGCCCACCGACGCGGCGGCGGTGTTCTCGGTGCTGCGGAACGTGCCCATCCCGCACGCGTTGCGTGGTGCCCTCGAGGCCGAGTCCGGACTGAACGACGCCCCCACGGTGCTGCTGGTCTCCCTGGCCAGCGCCGTCGCGATCGGACAGCCGACGCACGGAGGCGTCCCCGGCCTGATCGGGCTCATCCTGCTCGAGCTGGTGGCCGGGCTGGCCGTGGGGGTGGGGCTCGGGTGGGTCGGGGTGCAGATCCTCCGTCGGGTGGCGCTGCCCTCGTCGGGGCTCTACCCGCTGGCTGCCCTGGTCTGGGCGGTGTTCGCCTACGGGATGGGCGCGCTGGTCCACGCCAGCGGGTTCGCGGCCGTCTACGCGTGCGCGCTGATGCTCGGCAACGCCCAGCTGCCGCACCGGATGGCGACCCGCTCCTTCATCGAGGGGATCGGCTGGATCGCCCAGATCGGGCTGTTCGTCATGCTCGGGCTGCTCGCCTCACCGGAACGGGTCACCCTGTACGCGGTGGTGGTGGCCCTCCTGGCCGGGCTGTTCCTGACCTTCTTCGCCCGGCCCGCGTCGGTCTGGGTGTCCTCAGTGGCCTTCCGGCTGCCCGTGCGGCACCAGCTGTTCCTGTCCTGGGCCGGCCTGCGCGGCGCCGTGCCCATCGTGCTGGCGACCATCCCGCTGTCCGAGGACGTTCCCGGCGGGATCTTCCTGTTCGACGTCGTGCTCGTCTTCGTCATCGTCTTCACCTGCCTGCAGGCTCCGACGCTCCCGTTCGTCGGCCGCTCGCTGGGGCTGCTGGACGACCAGGCCGCGAGCGACGTCGAGGTCGAGGTCGCGCCCCTGGACCGCATCTCCGCCGACCTGCTGCAGGTCCGGATCCCGCCCGGGTCGCGGCTGGCCGGGGTGGAGATCGGTGAGCTGAGGCTGCCCCGGCACACCGTGGTCACGCTGATCATCCGCGGCGACGAGCCCTTCAACCCGGCACCCCGGGAGCGCATCCGGGTGGGCGACGAGCTGCTGGTCGTCACCCCGACGGCGCAGCGGGAGCACACCGAGGACCGGCTGCGCGCGATCGGACGCGGAGGGCGGCTGGCCCGGTGGCGGGACGGGGACCGGACGCTCTGAGCGGCTCAGCTCCCCAGGGTCGGGGTGGGTGAGGGCTGTGCCGGCAGGCAGGCCTTGGCGCTCTTCACCGTGTAGGTGGTCTTCGCCTTCCTGTTGAAGCCCCCGTAACGGTTGCCGACCAGCACGTCGACCGAGCCGTCGACCCGCTTGTCGGCCTTCACCTCGGCGTCCTTGAAGAAGCCCTTCACCAGCAGGACCTCGGGGTTCTTCTTGCTGGCGCCGACGATCACCGTCTTCCGTACCCGCTGCAGGGTGTTGGTGGTGGTCTGCACCCGGAATCCCCGCTCGCGCAGCGCGCGGCCGACGTCGCCGGCCAGCCCCCGCCGGTCGCCGCCGTTGTAGACGCTGACCGTGACCTGGCTCGACTTGAGCCGATTCTTCGGCAGGTCCTGCTCCACGCAGGGAGCCGGCGGAGCCGGTGGCACCTCCCGGATGACGTTGCTGTAGCCCCACCAGGCGCCGTAGCAGAGGACCGCGAGGAGCACGAGCATCGTCAACGGGGTGCGGACGGCGCGGAGAATGCGACCGAGCAACGCTCCTCCTCGTCTGTGACGGGACGCGCGGCAGCGGCCCCCTCCGGTGCAGGAACCATACCCGCCCCGGCCACGACACCGGGTCCAGCGGCGTCGCGGGTCTACTTCAGGTCGAGCACCCGCGCGTGCATGGTCTGGCGCTGCTGCAGCGCCGCCCGCAGGGCACGGTGGAGGCCGTCCTCCAGGTACAGCTCGCCGCGCCAGGCGACGACGTGGGCGAAGAGGTCTCCGTAGAAGGTCGAGTCCTCCTCCAGCAGGGCCTCCAGGTCCAACGTCCGCTTGGTGGTCACCAACTGGTCCAAACGCACTTGGTGAGGGGCGATGGCCGCCCACTGCTTCTGCACGTACCCGTGGTCGGGGTACGGGCGGAGGTCGCCCACGCGCTTGAAAATCACCTGGCCACTGTAGTCAGCCAAAGGCCGGAGCCACCGACGGGCGTCGTTACGATTCGGTCATGACCGACCCCGCCACGACTCCGTCCACCCCTGCGACGGGCGCAGGGGCAGCGTCCGACCCGGCGGCCCTGGCTCTCTCGCCGGAGGTCGCGGCCATCGTCGCCGGCTATACGTTCGACGAGCCGGCCATCGAGCTCGGTGTGGTCGTCGAGGACGACGTGCCCGTCCCCGGGGCGGGGGTCCGCATCCCGCTGTCCATGCTCAACCGGCACGGCCTGGTCGCCGGGGCCACCGGCACGGGCAAGACCAAGACCCTGCAGCTGATGGCCGAGCAGATCTCCGCCGCGGGCGTCCCGGTCTTCGCCGCCGACATCAAGGGCGACCTCTCGGGCATCGCCTCGCCGGGCGTGGTGAGCGACCGGCTGACCACCCGCACCCAGGAGATCGGCCAGGACTGGCAGGCCCGTGGCTGCCCGACCGAGTTCTTCGCGCTCGGCGGCCAGGGACTCGGGGTGCCGCTGCGGGCGACGATGAGCTCCTTCGGTCCGGTGCTGCTGTCCAAGGTGCTAGGCCTCAACGCCGTGCAGGAGTCCTCCCTCGGGCTCGTCTTCCACTACGCCGACGCCACCGGCCTGCCGCTGCTGGACCTGGCGGACCTGCGGGCTGTCCTCACCCACCTCACCAGCGACGAGGGCAAGGCCGAGCTCAAGGACATCGGCGGTCTGAGCGCGGCCACGGTGGGGGTGATCCTGCGCTCGCTGGTCACCTTCGCCGCCCAGGGCGCGGAGGCCTTCTTCGGCGAGCCCGAGTTCGACACCGCCGACCTGATGCGGGTGACCCCCGACGGCCAGGGCGTGATCTCGCTGCTGGAGCTGCCGGACCTGCAGGACCGGCCGGCGGTGTTCTCCACCTTTCTGATGTGGCTGCTGGCCGACCTCTTCCACGAGCTGCCCGAGGTCGGCGACATCGACAAGCCGAAGCTCGTGTTCTTCTTCGACGAGGCCCACCTGCTGTTCACCGACGCGTCCAAGGCCTTCCTCGACGCCATCGCCCAGACCGTCCGGCTCATCCGCTCCAAGGGCGTGGGCATCTTCTTCGTCACCCAGACCCCCAAGGACGTTCCCGACGACGTGCTGGCGCAGCTCGGCTCCCGGGTCCAGCACCAGCTCCGGGCCCACACCCCGAACGACGCCAAGGCGCTCAAGCAGACGGTGGCCACCTTTCCCCGCTCGCCCTACGACCTGGGCGAGACGCTGCAGCAGCTGGGGACCGGCGAGGCGGTCGTCACGGTGATGGATCCCGACGGCACCCCCACCCCGGTCGCCTGGACGCGGATGCGGGCACCGCAGTCGCTGATGGCCCCGACCCCCGCCGAGGTGCTGGCCCCGGGGATCGCCGCCTCGGCCCTGACCCAGCGCTACGGCGCAGCCGTCGACCGGGACTCGGCCCGGGAGATGCTCGCCCGCAAGCTGGAGGCCGGCGCGGCGAGGGCGGCGGACGAGCAGCGGGCGGAGGACGCCCGGGCCCAGGCCGAGCAGGACGCGCTCGAGCAGCGTGAGCGGGAGCGGGACGAGCGAGCAGCCCCGACGACCCGGGCCTCGCGCCGTCGAGCCCCCGCCCGGGCGGAACGCTCCGTGGTCGAGCAGGTCGTGGCGTCGTCGGCGTTCAAGCAGTTCGCCCGGACGGCCGGCCGCGAGATCGTGCGCAGCCTGTTCGGCGCCGCCCGTCGTCGCTGACCGGCCCTGCCCCCTGACAGGCAGCACTCGCCGGTCTGGCAGGGTTGGTGGTCCTCGACCATGACCGACCAGGAGGTGGCGTGATGACGATTCCCGCAGGCACACCCGGCGACGAGGTCCCGGAGGCGGACTGGGCTGAGCAGGCGACCGAAGCCGGTCCGCTGGCCGAAGCCGCACCGCCGATCCACGCGGATGCAGGAGCGAGCGGCGGCCTGGAGGCGAACGAGGCCGACGTCGTCGAGCAGGAGCAGCTGGTCGAGCTCGACGACGAGGACCGGTAGGCGACCCCCTGGCCCGCTCACCGGACGCTAGTGGACGTCGTGCTGCCGACGACCGGACCTTGCTTGTTGTAGTAGTACAGCGGGCTGCGACTGCCCCTTTAGCCACACGATCAGTCCGGCCATTCTCCTCGCGTCGTCTGGCGTTGCGTAGCCTGCTTCGCGAAGCTGAGGGCAGAGAAGAGGTCTTATGAATCCATCGGTAGCTGAGGACCTCGTCGCCGCCGAGCTGGTCAGCGCGCGAGGCGAGGGGCGGAGCCTGATGGGCTTCCCCGGTGCGGTACCCGCCGACATGGCGGAGGCCTACCGCATCCAGGAGTCGGCGATGTCGCGCTGGCCTGACTCGCTGGTGGGCTGGAAGATCGGCTACATCGCCCCCGACCGGCGAGCCGCCGGGGATCCGGACCGGCTGGTCGGCCCCATCTGGGCTCAGCAGTGCGTGCTGAGTGAGGAGCACACGCTCCCCGTCGAGATGAAGATCTTCGCGGCGGGTTTCGCGGCCGTCGAAGCGGAGCTGGTCGTCCGGCTGCTCGAGGACCTGCCCTCGCGGGACGGCGCGTGGACGGCCGAAGAGGTGGCGGACCTGCCGCAAGAGTTGCTTCTCGGCGTCGAGGTGGCGAGCAGCCCGGTCCCCGACATCAACTCTCTGGGCCCAATGGTCATCGCCGCCGACTTCGGCAACAACAACGGCCTGATGCTGGGCACAGTGCTGCCCGACTCTCCTGATGATGCGGCCGTGCAGCTGACCTGCTCCATCGACGGGCACGTGATGGGGGAGGGGTCCGTGGAGAACCTGCCCGGCGGGATGCATCATGGGCTGGCGACCGCCCTCAACATCCTCAGCGCCCGAGGACGGCGAGTCAGCGCAGGCACGGTCTTCGCTACGGGCGCCATCACCGGTATTCATCCGATCAAGCCGCAGCAGACCTGCCTCGTCGACGTGCGGGGCGGATCCTCGGTGGAGGTTCGAACGGTCGACGCCCGCCCCTCGGTGGGCAACGCGCCGCTCGGCGTGAGGTGACGGGGCATCTGAGCCCTGGTCGAGCCTCGCGACGGTGGCGCGACACCCGATAAGTCACCGACCCGCTCCACGAGGCGGCCGACCGCGCCTGTAGGCCGGTGCCACCTGGTGGACTGGCGGAGGATACGAGATTCGAACTCGTGAGGGCTTTCACACCCAACCCGCTTTCCAAGCGAGCGCCATAGGCCTCTAGGCGAATCCTCCGCCGGGAACCTTACCCGCTCGCCTGGGGGCCGGAGCAAATCGGCGCTCCACCCCTGAGGCACCCAGGACGACTGGGAGGGATGGCCGAGATCCCGTATGCTTTCGGGCGGTCCCCCGCGTGGCGACACCTCACCCAACTCCCCCAGGGCTTGACGGCAGCAAGGGTAAGTGGGCTCTATCGGGTGCGCGGGGGGCTCCCTGTCCTCAGCACCGGCGGGCTGTCCTCAGCTCAGGCGGGCCAGTACCCGTCGATGCTGACCAGGGTCAGCCCCGGAGCGGGCGGCTTCGGGGAGCAGGCACGTCACCGAGCGCGCCGCTGGGCGCACCGCAGTCACCGCTGAGAGCGACCTCGTTGAGCATGCGCCGGCGGGTGATGGTGGACGCTACGGGAGACCCCGTCGCCCCCTGCACGACGACGGCCGACGCGCGGTTGGCCGCGCTGTCCACGAACTCGGGTCGAAAAGCCATCAGGTGCCTTTCCTCAGTGGCTCGACCGGACTCGCCCTGGTCGTCGCCACCCCGAGGCCAGACAGACTACCGAAGGCCCGGTGATGGAGACGGGGGGCCTGTAGGGACCTCGTGCTGCCTCGAGCCAGGAGCACCCAGGCGGCTCGGCCGTCACGGGTGCGGGAGGTCGCGTCGGGCGGCGCTCTCGTCGCCCGGGCTGACCCCGCCTGGGTCGCCCCGCAACCGGGCGAGCAGCCCCATCGCGTCATAGGGCGCCCGGACCTTGATGTCGTTGTCGCAGTAGACGTAGACGTCCTGGCCTGAGGCCAGCCAGCCGCGGGCTCGCGTCGCCCAGGCGTCCAACGCCTCGTCGTCGTAGCCGCTGGCGTAGAGCTCCTCGTGCCCGTGCAGCCGGACGTAGGTGAAGTCGGTCGTCCGTTCCTCGATGACCGGCCACTTCCCGGGGTTGTCGGCGATGACCAGGCCGACGTCGTGGCGGCGCAGCAGGGCGTAGAACGCGGGATCGCGGAACGTCTCGTGCCTGACCTCGACGGTGTGGCGGATCCGGTGCCCGGGGTCCGACGTGGTGGTCAGGGCCTGGTCCTGCGGGACGCGGTCGTCGTGCCCGTCCGCGAGCTCGGCCGCCTCGCCGGTGGTGCGGGGGAGGAGGTCGAAGAAGGCCGACATGCGCGCGGCGTCGAAGCCGAGCGTCGGTGGCAGCTGCCACAGGCACGGACCGAGCCGGGGCCCGAGCGCCAGCACCCCCGAGGCGTAGAAGTTGGCCAGCGGAACGGCGACGTCGCCCAGCTTCTTCAGGTGGGTGATGAAGCGCGGTCCCTTGACCGCGAACACGAAGTCCGTGGGCACGGCCGCCGCCCAGGCCTCGAAGCTCGTCCGGCGCTGGCGGGAGTAGAAGGTGCCGTTGATCTCGAGGCTGTTCATCCGCTCGGCGACGTAGGCGAGCTCGCGTCGCTGGGGCAGACCCGACGGGTAGAACGTCCCGCGCCACGGCTTGTACGTCCAGCCCGAGATGCCGATGCGGACGTCCATCCGCCCATTGTGGGGACGGGCGCCGGTCGGCTGCCGCCCGGCCTCCGGCGACCGCGGAGCGGCGGTCGCTGTCAGCGCGGGGGCATATGGTTCTGGACGTGGAGGAAGCGCTGCTCGAGGACCCCGAGCACACCCAGGAAGAGGCGCTGTTCGCCGGCCCGGAGGGGTCGTCGGGCACCTCCTCCGGTGCCGCCCCGCTGGCCCTCTACCGCCGGTACCGGCCGGACACCTTCGCCGACGTCATCGGCCAGGAGCACGTCACCGCGCCGCTCCAGCGGGCCCTGACCAACAACCGGGTCAACCACGCCTACCTCTTCTCGGGCCCGCGCGGCTGCGGCAAGACGACCTCGGCCCGCATCCTGGCGCGCTGCCTGAACTGCGAGCTGGGCCCGCGCTCGGAGCCCTGCGGCACCTGCCGCTCCTGCCAGGACCTGGCGCGCGGCGCCGCAGGCAGCATCGACGTCATCGAGATCGACGCGGCCAGCCACGGCGGAGTCGACGACGCCCGCGACCTGCGCGAGCGGGCCTTCTTCGCCCCGGTGCAGAGCCGCTACAAGATCTACATCATCGACGAGGCGCACATGGTGACGACGCAGGGCTTCAACGCCCTGCTCAAGCTGGTCGAGGAGCCGCCGCCGCACGTCAAGTTCATCTTCGCCACCACCGAGCCCGACAAGGTCATCGGCACCATCCGCTCCCGGACCCACCACTACCCGTTCCGCCTGGTCCCGCCGAAGGTCCTCACCGACTACCTGGGCAAGCTCTGCGCCGCCGAGGGCATCACGGTGGAGCAGACGGTGCTGCCGCTGGTGGTGCGCGCCGGAGCCGGGTCGGTCCGCGACTCGCTCTCGGTGCTCGACCAGCTGCTCGGCGGTGCGGAGGAGTCCGGCGTCAGCTACCGGCACGCCACCGCGCTGCTGGGCTACACCCCTGACTCGCTGCTGGACGAGTTCGTCGACGCCTTCGCGGCCGGCGACGCGGGCGGGGTGTTCTCCTGCGTGGACAAGGTGATCGAGGTCGGCCAGGACCCGCGCCGCTTCGCCGAGGACCTGCTCCGCCGGCTCCGCGACCTGGTGGTCGTCGCCGCGGTTCCCGACGCCCTGCGCTCGGGCCTGGTCGAGGTCGCGCCGGACCAGGCCGAGCGGCTGTCCTCGCAGGCAGCGGCGCTGGGTGCGGGCGAGGTGACGCGCGCCGCGGAGGTGATCGCCGCCGGGCTCACCGACATGCGGGGCACCACCGCACCCCGCCTGCACCTCGAGCTCATGTGCGCCCGGGTGCTGCTGCCCGGCGCTGACGTCGACGAGCGGGGCGTGCACGCCCGGCTGGACCGGATCGAACGCCGGCTGGGGGTCAGCGTCCCCGCCGGCGAGGCTCCGCCCGCGCACGACCCGACCCCGGCCGCCCGTCCGACAACCGCGGCTCCGGCGTCCCCGCCGCCGGCCCCTCCCTCCAGCGCCACGCGAACCCCCGCCCCGACCACCGACCCGGCCGCACCGGACGAGCAGCCCACCTCCGGACCCCCTCCGGGCGAGGGGCGCGAGCAGGAGGACGAGCCGGGCCGCACCCCTGCTTCAACCCGGACCGAGCCGCCCGCGACGCTCGCGGAGGCCGCTCCCGAGGACCTGCGCGGGCCCTCCGGCGGCGACTCCGACGACACGGCTCTGGGTGCTCCCGACCCGGGCCCGCCCTCCGGTCCCGCGTCCAGTGCCCAGCTCACCGTGACCGACGTCCGGCGTCTGTGGCCGGAGGTTCTCGAGGAGGTCAAGGGCAAGCGTCGGTTCACCTGGATCCTGCTCAGCCAGAACGCCCAGGTGCACGAGCTGCGCAACGGCGTCATGGTCCTGGCCATGGCCAACGTCGGCGCCCGCGACAGCTTCTCCCGCGGGGGCAGCGAGGACGTGCTCCGCGAGGCGCTCGTGGTGGTCCTCGGGGCTGACTTCCGGATCGAGACCCTGGTGGAGGGTGGACCGGCCGCCCCACCGCTGCCCGGCCGGCCCGCACCCGTCGACCAGCAGGCCGCGGCGTCCTGGGCCGCTCCGGCTCCCGCCGCGCCGGCGGCCCCTGTAGCCACGGAGGCCGAGCCGGCAGCCCCGGAACCGCCCCGGACCGAGTCACGCGAGCAGCTGCGCCAGCAGATCCGGCCCACGCGGCAGGGGGGCGCCGCACCCGGTGCGGCGGACGAGCGGGACGCGGCCGCCACCCGCGGTGACAGCGACCTGGAGGAGTCGGCGGAGTCGCACACCGAGCTGCTGGCGCGCCACCTGGGAGCCGAGATCATCGCCGAGGAGACCGAACGCGCATAGGCTGACCGGACGATCGGGGGCCAACCCGGCGTCGAGGCCCCGCATCCGCGGACGGTCCACAGGACGAGGAGTGCACCACGATGATCCCCGAAGGCGACATGGCCGGTCTGCTGGCCCAGGCGCAGGCGATGCAGCAGCAGCTGCTCGACGCTCAGCGCGAGCTGGCCGAGACCACCGTCGAGGGTACGGCGGGAGGTGACCTCGTGACGGCGACCGTCTCCGGGGCCGGTGAGCTGCTCGGTCTGGTCATCAAGCCGGAAGCGGTCGACCCCACCGACACCGAGACGCTGGCGGACCTGGTGCTCGCCGCCGTGCGGGACGCCACCGGCAAGTCGCAGGCGCTCGCGGCGGCCACGTTGGGGCCGCTGACCGGCGGCATGGGCGGCCTCCCCTTCTGACCCCAGGCGGGGCGGCGGGCGCCGCCCGACGAGCGCGACACGGAAGGACGAGCACGGGTGTACGAAGGTCCGGTTCAGGATCTGATCGACGAGCTCGGGCGGCTGCCCGGGATCGGTCCGAAGAGCGCCCAGAGGTTGGCGTTCCACATCCTCGCGGCTGACCCCGACGACGTCCGGCGGCTCTCCGACATCCTGCGGCTGGTCAAGGACACGGTCCAGGTTCTGCGAGGTCTGCTTCAACGTCTCAGAGGAGGTTCGCTGCCGGGTCTGCCGTGACCCGCGGCGTGACGCCACCACCATCTGCGTCGTGGAGGAGTCCAAGGACGTCGTCGCGGTGGAGCGGACGCGGGAGTTCCGCGGCACGTACCACGTGCTCGGCGGCTCCATCAGCCCGATCGACGGCATCGGCCCGGCCGACCTGAAGATCCGCGAGCTGTGCCTGCGGCTCGCGGACGGCACGGTCACCGAGGTCATCCTGGCGACCGATCCCAACCTCGAGGGCGAGGCGACTGCGACCTACCTGAGCCGGCTCCTGCTGCCCCTGGGGGTCCGGGTCAGCCGGCTGGCCAGCGGCCTGCCGGTGGGCGGCGACCTGGAGTACGCCGACGAGGTCACCCTCGGGCGGGCCTTCGAGGGTCGGCGCTTCGTCGAGGTCTGACCTGGCGCGACGCCAGGGCCCCGTCGTCCCGGCGCGCCGGTGCGGCCTCCGACGCCCGTGGGCGCCGGAGGCCGCGGTCGACCGCTCAGTCGCGGCAGTCGGCGTCGCCGGTGCACTCCCGCATCAGCTTCATCACCACCCCGGTCTCCTCGACCGGCCCACCGGTCTTGTTGGCAAGGACGTACAGCTCGCCCTTCGCGTCCTCGCCGAACCCGAGGACGAACAGGTTGATGTGCCCGTTCACCAGGTTGAACACCTTCGGCGTCCGACGCTCCGGATCGGCCCGGTCGGCCTCGTCGACGTACATCACCCGACCGTTCGCCGAGTGGAAGCCGTCGGAGTAGTCACCGAAGACGTACTTGCCGCGCAGCTCGGGGAAGCGGGCGCCTCGGTAGACGAACCCGCCGATCGACGCCACACCCTCGTCGTGGTCGTACTGGGCGATCGGGTCGATGAGGCCCGCCGGCTGGCCGGGGGAGTTGGCGAAGACGAAGCCGTCGGACGCGAAGCCGTTCAGCTCGAAGCCGTTGGGGTTGAACAGGAACGTGCCCTCCTTCTTGCGCCACCCGTAGTTCCCGCCCTGCACGATGCGCGCATCCACCTCCTCGATGTGGTTCTGGCCCACGTCAGCGGTCCAGATCAGCCCGGTGCCGCCGAGGTCGGCTCGGTCCGAGGATGCCCGGAAGGGGTTTCGGAAGCCGTAGGCGTAGATCTCCGGTGCGCCACCCACCAGCGGGTTCATCCGCAGGATCTTCCCCAGGAGGGTGTCGAGCCGCTGGGCGTTGCCCGGGCCTTCGTGGCTGATGCAGGGCCCCTCACCGGCCAGCCCCTGCTGGTTCTGCTGGTCGTCGGCGCAGCCGCCGTCGCCGGAGGTGATGTACAGCAGGTTGCGGTCCTCGGCTCGGGTGCCGAAGAAGAGGGCGCCGCCGTTGTGGTTGAACTGCGGCTCCTCGATCGTGAGGATCACGCGGCTGGCGGCCGGCGTCAGGGACGTCCTGGTCAGCGGGTTCGCCGTGGGGTTGGGCACGATCCACTCCCGCACCGTCGCCAGGTGGTTCGGCTGCTGGTCAGGGGTCGAGGCGGTGCCCGGGATGGGCTCGGAGGTCATGGTGTAGAGAAGCCCGTTGCTGGCGTACCCGGGGTGGAACGCCGCGCCCAGGAAGCCGCGTTCGTCGGCGTCGGGGATGAGGGGCACCAGCAGCGGTGCCGTGTCCAGCACCCGACGCTTCGCGCCGGTGGCGGTGCTGATGGCCCACAGGGGTCCGTCCTGGTCCACCACGTACAGGAACCCGGGGACTCCGGGAGCGAACGTCCCCCAGTTGGGGGCCGTCAGACCGCGGCCCTCGGTCAGGGTCTGGAGCTCCAGCTGGATGGCGCCGTTCTCGATGTGGCCGGGGATCGGGTCGTTGATGGGCACGGTGGGTGAGGGTGGGTCAGCGGCGAGAGCGGCCCCTGGAGGTCCGGCAACGGTGAGGGCGAGTGCTGCGGCGAGGACCGCACCGCCCAGTCCGCGCCGGGCGGATGGTCGTGTGTTCATCGGAGTGCCTTCCGAGAGCGGGTTCGAACAAGATCGACGGGGCCCAGGAGACCGGGGGAGCCGAGCCGTTCAAGGCTCGGGTGTCGAGGGTCGTTCACCGGGTGCGCGTGCGCGGAGCGTGTGGCCGTTCCTGGCGGCGCCCGGGCCCGCTGCTGCATGGCGTCCTCAGATCTGGTCGGGCGACCGTGTCGCGGTGACACTCTGGGCTGCTCGGGGGCGCCTTTCGACGCTAGGTCCTGACCGGCGTCGACGACCAGTTGCCCTTTGGTCCTAGTACCCGGTGACCCCGCCCGCCAGGGCTGAAGCGCAGCGGTGCCCCCTACTGCGCTGCCGCAGCGTCCTCGGAGTGGAACACGCCGAGCTGCTCGCAGGCCTCGTTGAGGACCCGTTGGACCGCGAGGGTGTCGTCCAGCGGCATGAGGGCGCTCTCGGTCCGGCCGGCCGCCACCGCTTCCGTGACCTCGATGAGCTCATGGGCGTAGCCGCCGCCGGTCGGTGGGCGGGTGATGACCTCGGGCTCGTTCCCGCGGCGGTGCAGCACGATCGTGCGCGGGTGGTGAAAGCGTGGCTGCACGTCGATCCAGCCGGCGGTGCCCTGGATCCGCGCCGCTCCCGGGGTCTGGTGCCGCAGCGAGGCCAGCAGCGTCGCCGCGCGCCCGTCCTCGTAACCCAGCAGGAGTCCCGCCTCGGCGTCGACGCCGGTGGGTGTCAACGAGCCGTGAGCCACCACCCGGTCGGGGGTGCCGAGGAAGTACTGGGCGAAGGACACGACGTAGACCCCGAGATCGAGCAGGGCTCCGCCGCCCTGAGCGGGGTCGAAGAGGCGGTCGGCCGGGTCGAAGGACCGGTCCACCCCGAGGTCGGCCTGCACCTGCCGCACCTCACCGATGGCTCCGTCGTCGACCAGGGCGCGAGCGGCGAGGATCGCGGGCTGGAAGCGTGTCCACATCGCCTCCATCGCGAAGACTGAGTGCCGACGGGCGGCGGCGACCACCTCCTCGGCACCGGCCACGGTGGCGGTGAAGGTCTTCTCCACCAGGACCGCCTTGCCGGCCTCGATGGCGGCCAGGGCGAGGGCGTGGTGCTGAGGGTGCGGGGTGGCGATGTAGAGGACGTCGACGTCGTCGGCGGCCACCAGATCGGCGTAGGAGCCGTAGGCGTCGCGCAGCCCGTGCTCGGCGGCGAACTCCCGAGCGCGGTGCAGGGAGCGGCTGGCCACCGCCACCGCTTCGGCCCCGTCGACGTGGGCGAAATCCCGCACCACGGCCTGCGCGATCCGACCTGGGCCGAGGATGCCCCAGCGGACGGCTCCTGAGCTGCTCATCGCGCCACTGTAGGACCGCGCTCCGGCGGCATCCGGATGGGGCACGACCGGCCCGGGTCCCAGCAGCGGCGCTCCCCCGACAAGGGGCACGGCCTGCTGGGATCCCGGGACGCGGCGCGCGACAGGCTCGCCGGCTCGCCGGTTCTCCTGCCACGTGACGGGCGACTGGCTCGAGGTCCGAGGACGGAACCTGCGCGCCTCGAGCTCCCCCGACGCGCTCCGCTGGGCCAGCCCTCCGGGTACGGAAACACCAGCCTCCGCACCCGTCGCGTTGTCACGTTACCGTGACCGAAACGTTATGGCAACGATTGACGTGGAGTAGCCAACTCAGGTTGGTTCCCGCCCTTCGCCGTCGCGGAACACGCACGGTGGGGTCACCGCTGCCCGTTAGAGTGGTCGACGCAACGCTGCGGCGGTCCCCGGACCGGCATGAGGTGGAGGAGACGGTGTGGGTCGCGTAGTGCAGAAGTACGGGGGCTCCTCGGTCGCCGACGCCGCCAGCATCAAGCGCGTCGCCAAGCGGATCGTCGCCACCAAGCAGGCGGGCAACGACGTCGTGGTGGTCATCTCGGCCATGGGCGACACCACCGACGAGCTCATGGACCTCGCTCTTCAGGTCTCCCCCCTGCCGCCTCCGCGCGAGCTGGACATGCTGCTGACGGCGGGCGAGCGCATGAGCGCGGCCCTGCTGGCCATGGCCATCCACGACCAGGGTCACCACGCCCGGTCGCTGACCGGCTCCCAGGCCGGGATCATCACCACCGGGACGCACGGCAACGCGCGGATCATCGACATCACCCCCGGCCGGATCACCAGCGCGCTCGACCTGGGCGACATCGTCATCGTCGCCGGCTTCCAGGGGGTGGCGCAGGACTCCAAGGACGTCACCACCCTGGGCCGTGGGGCCTCCGACACCACGGCGGTGGCGCTGGCCGCCTCTCTCGACGCCGACCACTGCGAGATCTACACCGACGTGGACGGGGTCTTCACCGCAGACCCGCGCATCGTGCCCAGCGCGAAGCGGATCCCCCACATCAGCTACGAGGAGATGCTGGAGATGGCCGCCTGTGGCGCCAAGATCCTGCACCTGCGGTGCGTGGAGTACGCCCGCCGCGAGAACGTGCGCGTGCACGTCCGCTCCTCGTTCTCGACCAAAGACGGCACCTGGGTGCAGGAGCGAGAGGAAGGTAGCGCGATGGAGCAGGCGATCATCTCGGGCGTGGCCCACGACCGGAGCGAGGCCAAGATCACCATCGTCGGCGTCCCCGACCGGGTGGGCGAGGCGGCTCGCATCTTCGAGACCGTGGCGGCGACGGAGATCAACGTCGACATGATCGTGCAGAACGTGTCCGCGGTCTCCACCGGCCGCACCGACATCTCCTTCACGCTGCCGCAGACGGACGGCCCCGCGGCCATGGCGGCCCTCGACGCGCTCAAGGCCGAGGTCGGCTTCGCTGACGTGCTCTACGACGACCTCATCGGCAAGGTGTCGGTGGTGGGCGTGGGGATGCGCTCGCACCCGGGCGTCACCGCCAAGTTCTTCTCCGCCCTGGCCAGCGCCGGGGTGAACATCGGGATGATCTCGACCTCGGAGATCCGGATCTCGGTGGTCGTGGACCAGGACGACGTCGACCGTGCCGTCGTCGCGGCCCACACCGCGTTCGGCCTGGACAGCGAGGACCAGCAGGCCGTCGTGTACGCCGGCACCGGTCGCTGACCCGACCGGGACCTGCTCGGCCTGGTGCCGTCGCGGCGCGCTCGGTGCCCCCGGTGGGTGCTGAGACGGGGCGCTGATCGATCATGAGGGGACCGCGGGTCCGACCCTGCGCGCTGGAGGCGCCTCTATGTTCGTCCAGGTCGTGCGGGGAGTCATCGCTGACCCGGTGGCCACGTTCGCCCGGCTCGACCACTGGGTGGAGCACCTGGCGCCCGGGGCCGAGGGCTGGTTGGGCACCACCGCCGGGGTCACCGCCGAGCGGGAGCTGGTCTCCTTCGTCCGTTTCGCCACCGCCACCGACGCCCGCCGCAGCAGTGACCGCGTCGAGCAGGGCCAGTGGTGGGCGGGGAGTGTGCTGCTGTTCACCGGCGACGTCTTCTTCGACAACTACGACGACGTCGAGGTGCTGGGGGACGGTGGCGCCGACGGCGCCGGCTCGGTGGAGGTGCTGCTGGGCCGGGCACGACCCGGGCGAGAGGGCTCAGACCTCCGAGACCGGCTGACCGAGCTGACGGCCGACCCCACGCTGGGCGCGATCGGCGGCATCATCGGCCGGCATGACGACGGACAGTTCACCCATGCGGTCTGGTTCTGCCACTCGGCGCCTGCGCGGGCGCAGCCGGTGCTCGACCTGCAGAGCCTGCGCGAGCGCCGTGCCGTGCTGGACGACGCGCGGGTGCTGCGGCTCGAAAGGCTCTGGTTCGGCTCGCCGGACCGGGCGGGTCGCCCAGCCTGAATCGGGCCGCCGCGCCGGGAGAGCACGAAGGCCCCCGGACCGGTCCGAGAGCCTTTGGCCTACGTCTCCTGGTCAAGGAGCGAATTCGACGAGTGAGCAACAGAACGTGCGGCGACACAAGCAGCTCGGCCGCCTACCCGTCTCACAGGCCCATCGACCGCCCGATCAGCTCCTTCATGATCTCGTTGCTGCCCCCCCCGATCGGTGTCCAGCGCATGTCCAACCAGGCCTGGGCGATGGGGTACTCGGTCATGTACCCGTCGTCGCCATGGAGTTGCAGGCACTCGTCGATGACGCGCTGCTGGAGATCAGTGGCCCACCACTTGGCCATCGCGACCTCGGCCGAGCTGAGCGAACGCGCTGTCCATTCGGCGATGCACCGGTCGATGAACACCTGACCGACCGTCAGCTCAGTCTCCATCTCCGCCAGCCGGAAGCGCGAGTTCTGGAACGACCCGATCGGCTCGCCGAAGGCCTCGTGCTCCTTGCAGTACGCCAGGGTCCAGTCGAGTGCGGCACGAGCAGCAGCGATCGCGTTGACGGCGATGAGGATGCGCTCCTGGTCGAGTTCCTTGCCCATCAGGTAGAACCCCTGGCCCGGCTGGCCGATGAGATTGCGCTTGGGCACTCTCACGTCGTCGAGGAACACCTCGACGGTGTCCTGGGCGTGCCAGCCGATCTTCTTCAGCGGCTTGCTGATCGTGACGCCGTCCGTCGGCAGCTCGATCGCGAGCAGGCTCACCCCCCACTGCTTGTGCGCGGGATTGGTGATGCAGGACACGATCAACAGGTCGGCGAGGGACCCGTTGGTCACGAAGGACTTCTGGCCGTTGACGATGTAGTCCTCGCCATCGGCGACGGCGGTGGTCCGCAGCGACGCCAGATCGCTTCCCGCGGTCGCCTCGGTCATGCCGACAGCAAGAATCGTGTCCCCGGTGACCATCCCGGGAACCCACCGCTGCAACTGGTCCGGGGTCCCGTAGTGGAGGATGTAGGGAGCGACGATCGTTCCGTGCACTCCGAATCCGGGGCCCGTGCAGTTCTGACGCGAGAGCTCCTCGCCGAGGATCGCGTCGTAGCGGAAGTCGCTGACCCCGGCGCCCCCGAACTCCTCCGGCGCCGCCATGCACAGGTACCCCAGCTCCCCGGCCCTGTGCCAGATCGCGCGGGGCACCACCCCATCGCTGGCCCACTGTGCGTGGAACGGCGCGATCTCGGTGGAGATGAAGTGGCGGACCGAGGCGCGGAACAGGTCGTGATCCTCGGTGAAGATCGTGCGTTCCATCATCAGGCCTCGTCTCGTGTGCAGGTAGTGGGTCCGGATGATCTCAGCCAGCGACTCCACGGCGGGCATGTCGAAGATGCGCTGGTGGCGACAATCGACCGTCGCCGCAACGAAGGTGGGCGTGTACTGGCCCCATCCCACATGCCAGTCACGACCCTCGCCACCCTGGTCCCAGGACGACCTGATGAGCACGATGGGCGCTGAGACGGGCTTCGGCTCGTACGTGCTGAAGGCGCGGCGGCACGCCTCGCCGACCTTGTCGTAGACGGTGACCTTGGCCTTGTCCTCCCCGCCGAAGGAGCCATCCCAGGCGACGGTGGAGCGTTTCTCGGCCACCCGCTTCTCGGCCACCCGCTTCTCGGCCACCCGCGTCTCGGCCACCCGCGTCTCCCCCCGTTTGGCCACCCGCCTCTTGGCCACCCAAGCCTTTGCGGTGCGAAAGAAGCCCTTGGCCCCTCGCTTGCGGTACACACCCACGGCCCGCGAGAGCGTGGACTTCGCGTGTGCCGGGGCGGAGACGGGCAGTCCACCGTCGATCACGGCGACCAGTGCGACCTCCTCGCCCGCCGCCTCGAGCAGGCCGGCCATCTCGAGGGCGACGACCCCGCCGAAGCAGAACCCGATGAGCTGATAGGGGCCCGACGGCTGAACCTCACGCAGCTCGCTGACGTACCTCTCGGCCATCGCGGGCACCGTGTCGAGGGGCTTCGTGACGCCGTCGAGACCGGCCGGTTCCAGGAGGTACATCGGTTGGTCCGGGCCGAGCCGCTTCCACAGCTTGCGGTAGTAGAGCACTCCCCCCCGACCGCCATGGATGCCGACGAGGGGGACACGGCTGCCCTCGGTGTGCAGGGGAACCAGGCAACTCCGCTCCGCCTCCACGCTGCTCGGACCGTCCAGAACCCTCCCGACGGCCTCGATGGTGGGGTGTGCGAGCAGGGTGTGGAGCGGCAGGTCGACGCCGAACCTCTCGGAGATCGCGCCGAAGAGGCCGACCGCGGCCAGCGAGGAACCACCGAGGGCAAACCAGTCGTCGAGGACACCGATGTCCGGTCGGTCGAGCAGCGAGGCCCAGATCCCGGTCAGCGCCCTCTCGGTGTCGGATCGGGGTGCGACGAACTCGGTGCGGTCATCGACGACCCGGGTGAGCAGAGCACCCACGCGGTCGTCGGCCGCCTCGCGAACCTCGGCGACGGTTCGGTCGGGTTCCCTGGTCATGGCCTCGAGGGTGGCGACGAACTGGTCGGTGATCGCCCGCGCGCCACGGTCCGACACACGACCCAGGTCGTAGCGCAGGTGGATGAACCACGGCTCGGCCATGCCCACGGCGACCGTGACCGGTGACGTGCTCGTCAGCCCGCTGCTGAAGCCCGACAGCCGCAGGTCCGTGGCGTGGCCGTCGGCCAGGGGGAAGTTCTCGACGACCAGGAAGGTCTCGAAGAGTCGACGGTGACCCGGCACCCCGCACCATCGTGCGATGTCGTCGAGGGATGCGTGTTCGTGCGGCTGCATCTCGAACTGCTGATCCCGGATGCCCTGGAGCCACTGCGTGATCCGGAGCTCGGGTTGGGCGTCGATGCGGACCGGTACGGCATTGGACAGGTACCCGACCAGGCGGTCGACGCCGTCGATGGGCGCCGTACGACCCGACACGGTGGTGCCGAAGACTGGGGCAGGCTCGCCGGTCAGCAGGGCCGTCACCAGCGACCAGGACGCCATCATGATGGTGCTGGGCGTGACATTGGCTGCGGCAGCCAGTTCGAGGACTCGAACAGTCAGGGCCTCGGGGAGGTCGATGGCGTGCGAGGCGAGGCCCGAGGCCGAAAGGGCAGGGTCGGTGTCGACGTACAGCGGCTCGGCCCCGTCGAAGCCCTGCAGCCGACCCCGCCACCAGTCCCCGGTGGAGTGGGGATCCCGACTTGTCGCCCATTGGACGTAGGCACGCAGGCCGCCCCGCTCTTCCTGCGGTACGACGTGGGTGGAACTCTCGCCGAGCGCGTGGTAGGCCGCCATCAGGTCCTCGAGGACGATGGCCGACGACCAGCCGTCGATGAGGATGTGGTGACACGTCCAGACAACCTCAGCCGATGTGTCGGTCATCCGGATGACGGCAAGCCGCATCACCGGGGCCACCGAGAAGTCCAGCCCGCGACGGCGGTCGTCCTCCACCAGCGACGCCAGCGCAGCGGTTCGCTCGTCAGCATTCCGGGCTCGCCAATCCATGACATCCATGGGCACGTCCACCGTGCGACGGACGACGGCAAGAGGGGCCCCGCCCGCACGCTCGTGGATCGAGGCCCGTAACGCCGGATGCTGCCCGACGACGATCCTCCAGGCCCGGCCAAAGCGGTCCTCGTCCAGGGCGCCGGTCAGGGTGAAGCGCACCTGGAGGAATCCGGGGTCCTCGTCGCCGGGGAGCCCGGAGAAGAGCACCAGCGCATGCTGCTTGGCCAGCAGGGGCAGCACATCCTCGATGTTCTTGCGTGCGCCCGAGGAGCCCGTGTCGGCGGGAGCACTGCGCAGGTCGCTGGTCATGTCAGCCCATCCAGGAAGTCGTCGAGCTCATCCTGCCCCAGGCCAGCAACGGGGAAGTCCGACGGCGTGAAGCCCCCGACGTCCTCCCCCAGGCAGTGCGCGATCAGGGACTGCAGAGTGGAGATGTGCGCATCGGCCATGTGCGCCACCTCAGCGGTGCGAAGCGGATCGCTGTGGTACCAGTGGACCGTCAGGCCGGCCTCGTCGATGAGCGCGACGAGTTCGAGCTCGTGCGTCATGCGGTTCTCGGGGTGCCGGGACGAGGCGTCGGGCGCAGCCAGCGGTTCGAGGAGGCCGCCAGTGGGGAGATCTGTCCGTCCGAGGTAGTTGAACAGGACGGCGGGCTCGTTGACCGTCGACAACTCGGGGTGTCGATGGATGTACCTCTGCACTCCGTAGTCGATGGCAGCGTCCGAGGCCGATCGGACCGCCTCCTTGGTGCGCTTGATCGCCTCGGCCTCGTCGGGCGACGCCTGGAGCGCGAGCGGGTACTGCGCCGTGAACCATCCGACGGTCCGCGACACGTCCAACCCCTGCGAGGGCGTGCGGCCGTGCCCCTCCAGGAGTGCGTGCAGCGTGCCGGAGTCGTCGGCGAGGACGGGCGCCAGGGCGGCGAGGATCAGCTCGTCGGGCCTCGTGCCATAAGCATCGTTCGCATCCGTCACGAGGTGGTTGGCCATCTCACGATCGAGGCGGGCACTCACCACCAACCGCCCTCCCTCGAGCCCGGGAGTGGAAGCCCCCTGCGGCCCAGCAGGCAGCTGCGCGCGCCATCGTGACAGGCCCTGGTCCGTGCTCGATGCCAGGTGGTGGTCCGTCCACGCACGGAAGGACGTGGTCCGGTGGGGCAGCGTCACCGGCGCCCCCGAGGCGGCCAGTCGGTAGCCGGTGGTGAGGTCCTCGATCAGGATCGACCACGAGACCGCATCAACCACCAGGTGGTGGGCGACGATGCACAGCACGGGCCGTGCGGGTGCAGGTGGTTCGATCAGCGCGCAGCGCACCACGGGTCCGTCGGCCAGGTCCAGGCCCGCCTGGAGTCCGGCGACAATCGGGTCGAGTTCGGCCGAGGGTGCCGGGATCCGCTCCAAGCCGGTGGCGGGGTCATCGTCGATCGACTGGCCCCAGGTGCCGCCCTGGTGGACGAACCGCGCCCGCAGCATGTCGTGGTGGTCCAGGACTGCGGTGACAGCCGCACGCAGGGCGGCCTCGTCAACGCCGTCGGGCAGGCCGAGGAGCACCGCCTGGTTCCAGTGGTCGGGCACGGCGAAGTCCTGCTCGAAGAACCATGCCTGGATCGGGGACAGGGGGACGGGGCCCGTCACCCGGTCGTTGCCCGTCGGCTCGAGGGCGGTCGTCCGGGCGTGCGCGGCCAGTCGTTCGATGGTCAGGTCGGCGGCGAGCCGGGCGGGTTCGATGTGAAGGCCCGCCTGACGAGCACGGGAGACCATGCGGATGCTCACGATGGAGTCCCCGCCGAGGGAGAAGAAGTCGTCGTGGATCCCCACGGACTCAAGGCCCAGCAGGTCGCACCAGATACCGGCTAGTGTCGCCTCCTCCGGGGTGCGCGCCATCTCGCGCGCGGGGTCCGAGCGGTGGGCATCCGTCCGCGGATCAGGCAGCGAGGCCACGTCCAGCTTGCCGTTAGGCAGAAGCGGAAGGGCATCGATCGCCATCAGGACGTCGGGAACCATGTACTCGGGGAGCTCGCGGCGGAGGGTCTCGGAGACGGCCCGCGGATCGATCCCGGGGCCGCTGGGCACCACGTACCCGACGAGCTGGGCACCCGATCGCCCCGCCAGTGGTCGTGCGATCGCGGCCGCCTCCACCACGTCGGGATGTGCCCGCAGCTGCGCCTCGATCGCACCCGACTCGATGCGATGGCCGCGGATCTTCAGCTGCTGGTCGGTCCTGCCCAGGAACACCAGGGTGCCGTTGGGCGCATATGCCGCGAGGTCGCCGGTCCGGTAGATGCGCTGGGGTTGCCCGTCGATTCCGATCGTCAGGAAGCGCTCGGCGGTCAGATCCGGTCGCCCGAAGTACCCGAGGGTGACCCCGGCACCGCCGACGCAGAGCTCTCCGGCGAAGCCGAGGGGAACCCGATGGCCGTAGGGGTCGAGCAGATGGATCTGCGAGCCCGCGATCGGCCGCCCGATGGGCAGCGGGCGATCCTGGTCGCTCGCGTCGGCCCGGTGCACCGTGCACCAGACCGTCGCCTCAGTCGGTCCGTACTCGTTGTGGAGCTCGGCGTGACCTACGGCGGTGCGATGGCTGGCAAGCACACCGGCGGGACAGGCCTCGCCCGCCACGATCGCGACCCGGAGTGAGGCAAGCTCGCCGCGGCCAGCGTGCTCGACGATCACCTGGTAGAGCGTGGGCAGGCACAGCGTGTGCGTGACCTGCTCGCGCGCGGCCAGTGCGAGCAGTGCATCCACGTCCCGTTCGAGGTCAGGCTCGGGCAGGACGAGGGCTCCGCCGGTCGTCATGGTCCAGAAGATGCCTGCGACGGAGCTGTCGAACGCGTACGACGACAGCAGCAGGAATCGGTCCACCGGGTCCCTGTAGTGCGCGGGTCGTGCCCGCGTGGAGGCGGCCAGCGTGCCGTGCGCCACCATGACGCCCTTCGGGCGTCCGGTTGAACCCGATGTGTGGATCACATAAGCGAGATCGTCGGCTGAGACCGACGGGAGGGCAGTGGTGGGATCGTCGTGCTCCTCCCGATCGACGACGACCAGGTCGGCCACCTCCCCCATGGCGTGGGCCAGGTCCGAGTCCGTGACGACGGTCGTGATGGCAGTGTCATCGATCAGGCCCACCAGATGGGAGCGCGGGTACGCCGGATCGAGGGGGACGTAGGCCGCGCCAGCCTTGAGGATCCCCAGGATGGCAACGAGGAGATCGAGGGAACGCGGGAGGTGGACCCCGACGGCGGCGCCGCGCTCAACGCCGCGGCGCACCAGCTGCCGGGCAAGACGTGACGAGGCCTGGTCGAGCTCGACGTACGTGAGGTGACGGCCTGCACAGGTGACGGCCAGCCGCTCCGGCGTTCGTGTCGTGACCTCGGCGATCATGTCGACGACCGTCCGGTTGTCGGCCGCGAGCTCGGGACCGCGGGAGATGGCCGCGATCCGGGTCTGCTGCGCATCGTCGACCACGCTGAACCCGGACACGGTCCCCGCCGGGTTCGCGACGAATGCGCGAGCGACGGCGCTGACCTGGTCCAACAACGACTCCACCGCTGGCTCGGACAGTCGCGAGAGGTCGTGGACCATCCCCACGGTGAGCTGGTCGCCGGGGATGACCAGGACCGCCAGGGGGTAGTTGCTCTGCTCGATGTGGTGCGACTGCCCGAGGTTGATCGAGTCGCCGAGCCGTCGATCGACGCGGGGTGGGTAGTTCTCGAACACGAGGATGCTCTCGAACAGGGCATCTCCGCCCGGAACTTCGCTCCACCGCTGGATGCCGGCCAGCGAGGCCAATTCGAAGCGCCGGTCGTCGAGCTGCCCCCGCTGGATGTCGTTCAGCCATTCACCGAGCCGTTGCGCAGGTGGCAGCCGGACCCGCGTGGGCAGGGTGTTGATGAACAGGCCCGTCGCCTGCTCGGCCCGCTCGAGGCTGGGCGGTCGTCCTGCCACCGTGGTCCCGAAGACCACGTCCTTCGTCCCCGCCCACCGGGACACGACGAGCGCCCAGATCGCGACGAACACCGTGTTCAGCGTGACGTGGTGGCTCCGCGCGAGGGCCACGAGGTCATCGGTGAGGGCCTGGTTCAGGCTTCGGTACTGGGTCCGGTACCCCGTGGCTCCCGCAGCCGGCGGGAGCCCGGGGACGACCAGATCAGCGGGCTCCGCGAACCCTGCGAGCCGCTGGGTCCAGTAGGTCTGCTCGGCCTCGGTGTCCCGAGCGAGGTAGTGGGCGACGAAGGCACGGTACGGCGGCGGCTCGGGCAGTTCGAGGGGGCGGCCCTCCGTCATTGCCCGGTACGTGGCGATGACCTCGTCACGCAGGATCTGGGCCGACCAGCCGTCGGCGATCAGGTGGTGGAAGCTCCAGACCCACTGCCACTGGCGCTCTCCCGTCCGGATCAGCAGCATCCTCGACAGCGGGGCCACCGCAACATCGAATCCACGCTCCCGGTCGGAGGTGAGCACGTGGTCCACCTGCGCGGCCCGATCGGCCTGCGGCACATGGGCGAGGTCAACGTGCTCCCACGGATGGTCGACGGCCGCGTGGACCACCTGCAGGGGGTCGTCCAGGCCGTCCCAGACATAAGCCGTTCTCATGGTGTCATGGCGGGCGACGACCGAGTCCCAGGCCCGACGCAGGACCGCCGCGTCCAGGTCGCCGGAGACCGGGGTGACGATCTGGTTGACGTAGACGCCGGATCCCTGGTCAGCCAGCGTGTGGTAGAGCATGCCCTCCTGCATGGCTGTGAGGCCATACGCGTCGATGACGCCTGCCAGCGCCGGGTCCATCACGCACTGCCCCGTGGTCTGCCCAGCGCAGCCGCGAGCTTGCGCGTCGTGGCATCGTCGAGGCTTCCGATGCCGCCCCCTGACCCGCTCCCGGACCCGCCGGCGTGGAAGGCTTCGACGATGTCCGTCACGTGGCCCGCCATCTTCGCGACGCCCGCGGCAAGAAGGGCGTCATCGTTCCCGGTCCAGTCGAGCACCAGTGCGTCGTCGTCGATGTAGGCCGTGATCTCGGCGCCGAACACGGTGGCCGTGTCGAGCGGTCGAGCAAGTCGGACCACACCCGCACCGTGCATCGATCCACCGGCGCGCGGAGCGGTGACGCGGCCGAGGTAGTTGACCACCCCGTGGGCGGCTGGGTCCAGTGCGAGTGCCTCGCGCACCGCGGGATCCCCGTGGAGGTACCGGAGCACGCCGTAGTCACGCCCGGCGGACGAGACCTCCCTGATCTGGTCCCGCAGGTGCAGGGCGGCGCGGTCGGGTGCCAGAAGGCCCGGCACCTCCAGCGCGAGCGGGAAGAGAGCGGTCAACCAGCCCATGGTGCGCGTCACGTCGACGCTGTCACTGTCCGAGCCGCGCCCATGGCCCTCGACGAACACGCGAACCGAGGGTGAGTCCTGGATCTCAGCCAGGGTCCGGGCGGCTGCCACGACGATGATCTCGTCCACCCCCATCCGCCACTCGGACGCGCCGCTGACGAGCCTCTCGGTGAGCTCCGGTGACATCGTGCGCCGGTGCGAGCCCACGGGACCTGTGCGCTGGCCGGGCCACGAGCCCGCATCGGTCTGCGCGATCCGCACCCACGGCTCCGGGTCGGTCCCGGGCGCGGTCCCGGCGAGCAGGTCCACCCACTGCCGGACCGACGTCATCACCCCGGGGAGCGCCGGATCACGGTGGGCGCGGCGCTGGTCGTACAGGTGCTCGAGGTCGTCCACCAGGTGTGACCACGACACCGAGTCGACGATGAGGTGGTGAGCCGCGAGGCAGAGGACTGCGTGACCGTCCGGGGTGGTCACGAGCGCGGCCCTGGCCAGCGGCGGCGTGTCGAGGTCCATCGGTGCGACGACCGCCTGCTCCGCGGCCGCGACCTCACCGGGGGCGAGGGAGGGCACCTCGATGACCTCGAAGGGCATCGACGTGGGGTCGGCGTCGATCGAGGAGACCCACCCCTGGGCCCCGGGCCGGAACCGCTGCCGCAGGGCATCGTGGTGGGCGACCAGGTCGTCCAGCGCGCCTTGCAGGGCGGCGGCGTCCGGGGATTGCGGCATGGTGACCCGCAGGACCTGGTGGAGGTGGCTCGGATCCGTGGTCCCGGCGAAGAACCAGTGCTGGATCGGTGTCAGGCCGATCGGTCCGGCGACGCGCTCGGCGACCTGCGAGCCCTGATCGTCGACGGCCCTGGCCAGGCCCTCGACCGTGAGCTCGGCGAAGAGCTGGTGCAGGGTGATGGGGATCCCCCGACGATGCGCCCGGGCGATGATCTGGACGGCTGTGATGGAGTCCCCGCCGAGATCGAAGTAGTTGTCCCGGATGCCGATCCCCTCGATGTCGAGCACGCTCTCCCAGATGTCGGTGAGGGCCCGCTCGGTCTGCGACCTGGCAGCGAGGAAGGCGGACCCGACGTCGGGGCGGTGCGTGTCCGGTGCCGGGAGGGCGTCGCGGATCACCTTGCCGTTCTGGCTGAGCGGAAGGCTGTCCAGCCGGACGAACTGTGAGGGGATGATCTGCTCGGGAAGCGTCCTGGCCAGGTGGGACCGCAGCTCTGCGGTCGGGATCTCCCCGGATGCCACGTAGTAGGCCACCAGACGGTTGCCGGCCTCCCGTTCGGTGATGTCCTCGGGGTATCCGATCTCACCGAGGATGCGGGACACGGCGGCCACATCGATCTCGTCGTCGAGCTCCTCCATGGCCTGCTCGCGGGTCTTGGCCCCGAGGCGGACATCCCAGCTGTACGGCAGTGCGTAGTTGTGGAAGCCCTGCGTCTTGCGGTGGACGTAGATGCCCACGTCATTGATCAGGCAGTTGGTCGACCGGCCGGTGTCGGTGGGCCGGATCCAGGGAACACGCTCGTCGAGGTACGCGTACAGCTCATCGAGCCCCACGTCCACGTAGCGGTAGTAGTCGATGAAGCGGACCTTGTCGAAGATCTGGTCGTCATCGAAGACCGACGTGTCGAGCAGGCGCTTGGCGGCGTCGTCGACCTGGTGATAGGCACGACGGGCCTCGAGGACGTTGGCATCGATCTGGTCGGAGGTCACGGTGAGCTCGGTGAACAGCTCGGGAGTGAGACGCGTCTCGAAGAACTGGCCCCGCGACAGACCGGTGACGATGAAGGGGATCTCCCGGTCGTGGGCTTCCTGCACCGCCAGTGTGTAGATCGTCTTGAAGCAGCCCTGGCACACGTTCGAGTGCCGCTGGAGGCTGTCGACGAAGATGTCCTTCATCGCGGGGGTGGCGCCGAAGATGTGGTCCACCCCGAGGGTGTCGACGACCCTGCGGATGTTGCCCTTCGCCTGGTCGGAGATGTAGCCGTTGTCGAGGGTGAAGGCGAGCACCTTCAGCCCCATGTCCACGAGACGACCTAGGACGTACGTGCTGTCCTTCCCGCCGCTGAGCAGGGCGATGCAGTCGTACTCGCCCCGACGGGGGCCCGAGGGGGTGAGGATCCGAGCCAGCTCTGCCTCGGGCTTGAAGTAGACCCGTGCCCGGTCGGCGTAGCCGTCGAACGCCAGGCACTCGCTGCACACCCCATGGGCGTCGAACGAGATGCCAGGGTAGCTGGAGGCCAGACCACAGCGTGCGCAGTGCACGAGGTCCACCGCCGCCTGGTCCGCGGTCTGCGACCAGATGCGTGCTGCCGCAGCGGTGACCACCGGATGGGACGCGAGAGCGCTCTCGACCTCGCCGAGCTCGACTCGCACCCCCTTGATCTTGACCTGGTCGTCTCGACGTCCGAGGTACTCGATGATGCCGTCACGCCGAACCCTGGCGAGGTCACCGGTGGCGTACATCCGCACCGTCGCGTCACGGGGATCGGGCCGGAACCGCTGCGTGGTGAGCTCCTCGCGATTCACGTACCCGCGGGCCACTCCGACGCCCGAGACCCAGAGCTCGCCGGCCACACCGAACGGAACAGGTTTCCCGCCCGGGTCGAGCACGAGCGCCCCCATGTTGGCGATCGGCCGCCCGATCGGCACGCTGCCCGAGGTGTCCAGCAGCAGGTCGTAGGTGTGGATGACGCATCCCACTGTGGCTTCAGTCGGGCCGTACTCGTTGTGGATGCTGACCTCGTCGGCGAAGAGTCCGGATGCTCGTCGTGCCGCGGCCGTGGTCAGGTCCTCGCCTCCAAGGATCAACTGCCTGATGCGTCGCCCGGACCGCCGTTCGGAGCCGAGAAGGGCCAGGTGCGAGGGGGTGAGCTTCACGATGTCGACGGCGTCGTCCGCGAAGACGTCCAGGACGGTCAGGTCCGCTCCCGCGGTCGGCTCCGGGTAGACCCGGACCGCTCCACCCGAGGTGAGGGGGACGAACACCGACGTGATGGTCAGGTCGAACGTGAGGGGGGTGAACAGCGGGAACGTGAGGGCCTTGCCGCGGCCGTAGAACTCCCGGGCCCAGGAGATGTAGTTCGCCAGCGACCTGCGCTCGATCATCACGCCCTTGGGCGTCCCGGTCGATCCCGAGGTGAAGAGCACATAGGCCAGATCCTCGGGTACCGACGAGTCGTCCGCCGGGATGGTGCCTCGGGCCACCACGTCGGGGAAGGACACCGACCGGACGGGCAGATCGAGGTCGGACTCGGTCACCACCAACGCACATCCGGCGTCCTCGACGATGAACCGGATGCGGTCCAGCGGCCAGCGTGGATCGATCGGCACATAGGCGCCACCCCCCCGCAGGACGCCCAGGAACGTGACGATGGCGGCCATCGAGCGAGGAAGGGCCACCCCGATGACCGAACCCCGCCGGATTCGGCCGGCAACGGCTGCGCTGAGCTGCTCGACCTCCCGGTACGTCCACGACCGGCCGCCTTCGACGATCGCGACGGCGTCGGGCGCGCTGGCGGCATGCTGCAGGAACGATGCGACGACATCCTCGGGGATCCCGGCCGCCGGCTGGCCACTGATCGCAGCCAGCACGTCGGACCGCTCGGACTCGGACAGGAGGTCCACCGCGTCGATCGGCGCATCCCAGCCCTCAGCCATCGCGTCGAGCACCCGGAGGAAGTGCCCTGGGATCGCCGTGCGAAGGTCGGCGTCGAATGCGTCCACGCTCACGTCGAACGCCAGGGTGAAATGGCCCGTGCGGTCGAAGTCGTGGACTTGGAGTCGGAGATCGTGGTTGGCGTCGACATGCCCCGGGTGCAGCCACTCCGCCCGCACCGCAAGCCCGGCGAAGGTCCCAAAATCGGCGCGGATGAAGTTCAGGACCGTGTTGATCCGCCGACCGGTGTCTGCCTCCATGGTGCCCGGCTGCGCGGACCGCATCATCGATGCCGCGGCATCCCTGACCCGCGCGTGAAGGCTGGCGAACGTGTCCCCCGCGTCGACTGTGACGCCCAGCGGGTAGACCTCCATGAACAGCCCCGGAGTCCGACGGAAGGTCATGGTGGAGCGGTTGTGGACCGGCGCGCCGATGGTGATCGACGCCTGGCCACTCGTCCGGTGGAGGAAGGCGAACAGTGCCGTCGCGAAGAGCTGGAACCAGGTGATGTCGGGGGTCAGGGCGCGGATCCCCGGTGTGGCGGCCAGGGCTGCCAACGAGCCACGTCGCGAGGCGTCCAGCTCGACGGTGATCCGCTGATTGCGCGTGCGGGTCCCGTCACCCCTCTCCCCGTACATGGCGGGAGGGACGATCGAGCGGCCGCTCGTCGCCGACGGGCGATCCCTCCCCGCGCGCAGCCCCCGCTCGTGCTCCACGAATGGGCGGTACCCCTGCAGGTGTTGTCCTTCGGGCACCGCACCCGTCCGGTCCGCGATGTACAGCTGCTCCATGCGCTGGAACAGGATCGTCATCGCCCAGGCGTCGGTGACGACATGGTGCTGGTTGAGGTACCACGCGTACCGTCCCCCGGGGAGCCGCAGCAGGGCCGACTCGTAGGTCCGCTTCTCGATGTCCAGCGGGACAGCACAGCGCTCCTGGGCCCACGAGAGGGCCACGTCCGGCTCGGCCCTGTCGGTGAGGTCCACGACCTCGATGGGATCGGCTGTCGCGTCGACGGTGACCTGTCCCGCAACACCGTCGCTGGTGACGATCACCGTGCGCAGGGCATCAGCCTCGGCCACGAGTTCGCCGAAGGCCCGGACGAAGGCGGCCTCGTCGACAGCGCCGTCGATGTGGAAGACGAACGCCATGTTGTACAGGGGCGCCTGCGGATGCATGCGCTGGCTGGCCCACAACGCCTCCTGGGCCCTCGTCAGCGGTAGCTCGGCGCCTGCGCCTGCGCCGCTCACCGTCCCGACACCGTCGCCTGCCGCGCCTCGACAAGGGCAGCCATGGTCGTGGCCGAGAGGAAGTTCTCGATCGTCACGTCCTGCGGGGCGATCGTCACGCGGAACTCCTTCTCCAGGTAGTCGATCAGCCGCGTCACCCCGAGTGAGTCGATCGTTCCGTCGAGGACGACCTCGTCATCGACCCCGACCTCCCTGCTGCCCTCGAGGAGCTGCGCGCTGATGAAGCGCGCGATCGTCTGCTGTGTCGTCATGCCTGGGCTCCCGCCATCGCCGCACCTCGTGCTTGAGCATCGTTCTGCATCTCGCGTCGGTCGATCTTGCCCGTCGACGTGCGCGGAAACCCCTCCCGTATCGAGATCGACGCGGGCACGGCGTACGAGGGTAGCGCGCGGGAGGCATGCGTCCGCAGGTCCGTCGGCGTCGTGCCGGATCCCGGGATCAGGATGACCTCCGCATGTGGTTGGAGGCTGCCTTCGGCATCCGCGAGCGCATACACGGCTGCCTCGTGCACGGACGGGTGATCGAGCAGCACCGCTTCGACCTCGTCGAGCTCGACCCGGTTACCCCGTGCCTTGATCTGGCGATCCCGCCGGCCCAGGTAGGCCAGGTCGCCCTCCTCGGTCGGCGACACGAGGTCGCCGGTCGCGTGATACACCTCGGCTGTCCCGCCGGGCCCGGGCACATGCACGAGCGCCGTCTCGTTCAGGTCCGGACGGGCCCAGTAGCCGCGCATCATGGTCGGTGCCCGAACCAGGAGCTCACCCGTCTCGCCGACCCGCACCGGCCTCCCGTCGCCGTCGACCACCAGGACACTGGCATTCGGATAGGGGCGACCGATCGGAAGCCCGAGATCGTGCTCGTCGGGCATCGTCCGGACGCGGTAGTGGGTGCAGCCGTTGGTCTCCGTCGGCCCGTACACGTTGACGAACTGGGCCCTTGGCAGGCTCGACATCATCTGTCGCAGGTGCTTGATCGGCATCGGCTCGCCGCCGAACAGGACCAGTCGGAGGCTCGAGAGGTCGTTGCCGTCCAGGATGCCCGGTGTGGCCAGGCGCACGAGCGCGAGCGGCACGGTGTAGAAGACGGTCATCCGTTCGTCCGCGATCAGGGAGGCAAGGCTCGCCGGGAAGCGGGTGTGCTCCTCGGGGATGATCACGGTCGTGGCACCTGCCCGAGCGCCCCCGAAGTAGTCGAGCGTGGAGAGGTCGAAGTGCAGTGGGGCGTAGTTGCTGATGATGTCGCTGCTCGTCAGCTCGTACTCAGCAGAGGTCACCTCGGCCCAGGCAAGGGCGCTGCGGTGGGAGTGCATGATGCCCTTCGGGGTCCCCGTCGAGCCGGACGTGTAGAGGATGTAGCACAGGTCCTGCTCGGTGGTGCGGATCCGTGGCGGCGTGGACGACCGGGTGTCGACCTCCCCCCACCCGATGGTGGCGAACGGGGCGTCGCCGGCGTCATCGATCCCGAACACCGTGTTGATCGACGCCCCTGCCTCCCGCAGCTCGAGGAGCGGGGGAAGGCTGCGACGCTCGCTCACGAGCCTCGTGATGCCGCAGTCACGGACGACGAATGCGAGCCGCGAGGCCGGCGAACCGGGATCCAGGGGCACGTACACAGCGCCCGCGGCCATGATCCCGTAGAGCGCGATGGCGCTGTCGAACGACTTCTGCAGGAGGATGCCCACCCGGTCCCCGGGCTGCACCCCGTCCTCGATGAGCGCGTTGGCGAGGGCCGACGCACGCTCCCACAGCGCGCCGTACGGGAGGGACTCGCCCCGGTACCGCAGGGCCGTGTGCCCAGGGTCGGCGTCCGCTGCCTGCTCGACGAGGTGCGTCAGCAGGTAGGTCATGCGGGTGCGGGAGGCAGGCGTCGACCGGGGCATCAGGTCACCCCGAGGGAGGCGTCCACCGCACCGATCCGTGGACCCCCGCCAGCCACTGCGGCCAGGTGATAGGGATCCAGTGGATCGGATCCGATGTCCTCGATGGCAATGGCGGTACCGACTCCGAGCCTCGACGCGTGCTTCGCCATGATCCGGGCGGCGACCTGGTCCTCGAGGGCCCAGCCCGTCGAGTCGAACACGGTGAGCGCATCCTGCCACGAGCGATAGAACCCAGGATGTGCCGTCACATGGGCCAGTGACGGGCCGATCTCCTCGGCGGCGAGCACCTGGCACTCGCCCTCCATGAGGGCCTGCTGGAGCACGTCGGGGGACACCAACGCACGGCGCAGGAACTCGACCGGCAGTTCGTACTTGCCCTCGAAGTCCGACCCGATGGCGTTGACGTGGAGCCACGGCTTCGTGGGCAGGTCCTGGAAGAGGGGTCCCTCGCCGATACCGATGGAGGTCGCGGTGCTCACGATGTCGGACGTCTGCATCAGGAGCTCCAGTGGCATCGTCGTCACGTCGACCCCCGGCGGCAGGAACCGCTCGAGACGCCCAGGGAGCGACGCCATCGCGTCCGGGTCGGCGTCGTGGATGAGCACCCGGTCGATGGGGAAAGTGCGGACGAGCGCGTGGACCTGGGTGACGGCTTGGGCGCCACATCCGACAATCCCGAGGATGCGGCTCGAGGGACGGGCCAGTACTCGGCTCGCGACGGCCGACGCTGCCCCGGTCCGCATCGCCGTCAGGAACGTCCCATCGATGAGGCAGCGCAGGTGACCAGAGGTCGTGTCGTACACACTGATCGTGGCCAGGATCGTCGGGAGCTGGAGAGTCCTCGGGTTGTGCGGGTGGTAGCCGACGACCTTGATGGTGGTCGACTCGCCGGACTGCATCACCGGCATCCACTCGAGCAAGCCAGTCTCGGGGCGCGAGTAGTGGAACCCGTCTCGGGTACGTACCTGCGTGGTCTCATCGTCGAAGGTGACGATGGCGGTGGTCAGCCCGTCGATCATCTCATCCATGAGGGAGTCGAGGCCCACGGCGGCGACGACCGACGCGACGTCCTCGCGTCCGATGACCAGTGTGGTGGCGGACTCGTCAGCTCTCGTCATCGGCCCCTCCTCCGAGTCGATCCCCGCCCTCGTCGGCGAGCGCTGACGTCTGATGCCGCATGATTGTCTCCCAGGGTGGATGGTTCCGCGCGGCGAGCCTACGCGAGAAGTAAAGGTGGCCTGCGGTCAGCCGCATGGTAGCCGGGGCGCGTGGCGGGCAGATCGAGGTGGCGCATGACGAGGCACGGCGTTGACCGTTCCCTGGCCACACGACCCGAGTCGTTGCCTGCATTCGCGTCCTACGCGCTGCGCCGGGTCAGGGATCCGGCGAACACGGCGACGGATGCCGAACTCGGCGTGCTCCACCCGCGATCTGTGGCCGCGCGCCGGGCGGCATTCGTGGCGGGCCGCACTGCGGCCCATGCCGCACTGGCCGACATCGACCGTGATGTCCCCTCGATCCTCGCGGGTGCGATGCGCCAACCGCTGTGGCCCTCCGGGATCGCTGCCTCCCTGTCACACGCCGGCGACGTCGCGGTCGCCATGGCGGCGCCCCTCGAGCGCACGGGTGGCGTCGGCATCGACATCGAGGTGAATCGGCCCGCTCCCGAGCTGTGGGATCAGGTGCCGCGTGCCGTGGAACACCGCTGGTTGCGGGCCATCGGCGACGTCGCTGAGCGTGATCGGATGCTGTTGGCCCTGTTCTCGGCCAAGGAAGCCTTGTACAAGGCGTTCTTCCCGAGGGTCGGCACCTGGTTCGGGTTCGAGGCAGTGGCGCTCGAACCAACGCCTTCCGGGTTCGTGGCGGCCTTCGTGGAGACCGTCGATGAGGACTACCTTCCGGATCGGACCTTTGACATACACTCGGCCTGGTTCGGCGAGTTCGTGCGGAGTTGGCTCGTGCTGCCGAGAACGACCCGGATGGCGCCCACTGGTTGACGGCGCACTACTCAGGAACAAGCGCGGAGGGCCAAGCATGACCGGGAGTGCGGCGAGGCGGCTGAGAGCCCTGGCGGTGGCAACGCTGCTCCTGGTCCTCGCCCAGGCGGGGGTCGCCTTCGGGCACACCGGCAACGAGAGCTACGTCTACCTCGACATCTACGACAACACCGTCGAGGGCCGAGTCGAGTTCCCGATCAACGACCTCAACGACGTCCTCGGTACCGACTTCCCGAAGAAGGCCGATCGCGCCCTGGTGGCAGCTGAGGCGGAGCGCGAGCTGCTCTACGAGTACACCGAGCAGCACCTCGAGCTGAGCGAGCAGGCGGGAGGCGAGTGGCCCCTCGTGTTCGGCGACCTCGAGACGCTGGGGGCGAACGGCGGCTACATCATCGTGAACTTCGCGGTGGACCAGGAGTTCGCATCTGTCCCCAGGTCGTTCACGGCCACGTACGACGGGATCATCCACGCCAAGCCCGAGCGAAGTGCGCTGCTGATCATCGGTACCGACTGGGGATCGGGGACGTTCAACAACGAGGCCGACGAGCTCCTTCGATTCACCGCAGAACAACCCGTCCAGGAGGTCGATCTCGGCGGCACGTCGTTCTGGAGGGGGTTCACCGGGGTCGTGCTCCTCGGCGCCGAGCACATCGAGATCGGCTCGGACCACATCCTGTTCATCGTGGCCCTCCTGCTGCCGTCGGTCCTCGTCTTCTCCAAGCTCGCCGGATGGCAGCCCTCAGCCAGCTTCGGGTCCAGCCTCTGGCGGGTGCTGAAGATCGTCACCATGTTCACCGTTGCGCACACCATCACGCTCACCCTCGGCGGCTTGGGAATCGTCGAGTTCCCGCCGGCCCTCGTCGAGACGATCATCGCCGTCTCCATCATCCTCGCGGCCCTTCACAACATCCGACCCGTGTTCAGGAACAGGGAATGGATCATCGCGTTCGTGTTCGGGCTCTTCCACGGATTCGGCTTTGCCGGCCTCCTGGGGGATCTCGGCCTCACGCAGAGCCGCCAGCTCGTCTCCCTGCTCGGCTTCAACCTGGGCATCGAGCTGGGTCAGGCGATCATCATCCTGATGGTGTTCCCGGCACTGTTCATCGCCAGGCGGACGCGGGCCTTCGTGCCGGCGATGCACGCGGGGTCGGTGGTACTGATCGCCGTCGCCTCCGCGTGGGTCCTCGATCGTGCCCTCGGCGTCGACCTGGGTATCGACTGGTGGGTCTCCGCCGTGCTCTTGTGGCCCCGCTCCATCTTGCTCGTCGCCGCGATGTACGGGGCGGCGGTTGCCCTCTACTTCTTCGACAAGCGCAGGGACGCACTGATCCCTGACGTTGCCGCTCGTGAGGCGGTGGACCGCGCACCGCAGGAGGTCCCGTTGGCCGAGGGCGTGCAGCCCTAGCTCGCGTCCGGCTGGCCACCCTGCCCCGACAGTCCTCCGATCGGGCTGTTCGGCTGTAGGGGAGGAGGCAGCGGTCAGTGGACCGTCGGGAAGAGACGGTCAGCGATGTCGAGATAGAGCGTTCGACAAAAGCGCAGCTTGAGCTCTGGCCGGGTTGCGGTGACTCGATGCCCGCCCGTGTCGGCGAGCCTGTCCCGGTTGGCGGCAGCGCTAGTGCACGTCTGTTGCACGCGGTGGAAAACGAAGAACCCCTTGATCGACGTCTTCGCAGATCAAGGGGCCCTTCTTCACAGTCGGGGTGACAGGATTTGAACCTGCGACCTCGTCGTCCCGAACGACGCGCGCTACCAAGCTGCGCCACACCCCGCGGCCCAAGAGCCTCGGAGAGTCTAGCCCATGGCCGACCGGCCAGCCGCATCCGTCCGAGGAGCCGTCAGGGTCAGCAGAGTGGCCTCGGGACGGCACGCGAAGCGGAACGGGGCGTAGGGGGAGGTGCCCAGACCGGCGGAGACGTGCAGCCAGCTCGTGTGGCCGCCGGCCGTGTGTCGGGACAGCCCCTTCACCCGGGCGGGGTCCAGGTCGCAGTTGGTCACCAGGGCGCCGTAGAAGGGCACGCACACCTGCCCTCCGTGGGTGTGGCCGGCGACGAGCAGGTCGTGCCCGTCGGCCGTCATGGCGTCGAGGACCGCGAGGTAGGGCGCGTGGGTGACCGCGAGGCTCACGTCGACCGCGGACCGGTCGACGGGTCCGGCCACCAGGTCGTAGTGGTCGCGGTTCAGGTGGGCGTCGTCGACCCCGCGGAAGCCCAGCCGCAGGCCACGGATCTGGAGCGTGGTGCTGGTGTGGGTGAGGTCGGTCCAGCCCGCTGCGCGGAAGCCGGCGTCGAGGTCGCGCCAGGGCAGCTCCCGCTGGCTGGCCCCGCGTGGGCGGCTGGGGTGCCTCAGGTAGGAGAGCGGGTTCTTGAAGCCGGGCGCGTAGTAGTCGTTGGAGCCCCACACGTAGACCCCGGGGACGTCCAGCAGCCGGCCCAGGCTGCTCAGCACCGACGGCACGGCCGCGGGGTGCGCGAGGTTGTCGCCGGTGTCGATCACCAGGTCCGGCTCGAGGGCGGCCAGACCCGCGACCCACCGCTGGCGTGCCACCGCCGACGGGGTGAGGTGCAGATCGGAGATGTGCAGCACGCGCACCGGGTCCGCCCCGGCCGGCAGCACGGGAACCTCCACCCGGCGCAGGGCGAAGGCACGGGCCTCGACCAGGGAGCCGTAGGCGACGCAGCCCAGGCTCGCCCCCGCCAGCCCGAGGGTGCTGCGGGCCAGCAAGGTGGCCGTCCTGGCTGCCGTCATAGCGCGAAGGTTACAAGGGAGGGGTGCCTGGGAGACTGAAGCCATGTCTCCTGCTCCGACCCAGCTCAAGGCCCGGCTCCGCACCGACCTCACCGCCGCCATCCGTGGCCGCGACAAGCTCCGTTCCGGCACCATCCGGATGGTGCTGGCTGCCATCAGCGAGGCCGAGGTGGCCGGCGCCGAGGCCGTCGAGCTGAGCGACCAGCAGGTCCTCGACGTGCTGGTCCGGGAGGCGAAGAAGCGACGCGAGGCGGAGGAGGCCTACCGGGCCGCCGGCCGTCCCGAGCTCGCCGAGCGGGAGCGGGCGGAGTCGGGCGTGCTGGCCGACTACCTGCCGCAGCCGTTGACCGCCGAGGAGGTGAGCGCCATCGTCCGGGAGGCCGTGGCGCGCACCGGTGCCGCGGAGCTCGGGCCGAAGGGCATGGGCCCGGTGATGGCTCTCGTCACCCCGCAGACGAAGGGCCGAGCGGACGGCGGGGCCGTCGCTGCCGAGGTGCGCCGCCAGCTCGCCGGCTGAGCCGCGCCGACGTTCCGCGAACCAGTTAGCCGTCCTCGGCCTTTTTCTTCTTGTCGGCGGCCGCCTTCTTCTTCGCCTCAGCTTCGGCCTTCTCGCGCGCTTCCCGCCTCTCACGCGCTTCCTGAGCCTCCTCTCGAGCCTGCCGCTCCCGGGCCCGGTCGGCTGCATCCTCACGAGCGCGTCGCTCCGCGGCGACCACAGCGGGGTCGCGCCCGGCCGAGTAGTTCGCGTACACGGTGCTGAAGGCGGGCACCGTGGCGTTGGAGCCGGGGGAGAACCCGACGAAGGTGCCCACGGTCGAGTTGCTGTAGACCTGCCGGCGGGTGACGGTGAAGCCCTCCTTCTCCAGCTTCTTCGTGGCCGCGGCGATGCTCAGCCCGAAGAGGTTGGGAATCTGGACCTGCTCGCCCACCTGGACCTTGCGCGAGGGAGCCCGGAAGGAGGTGTCGGGCACCTTCTTGAGGTAGGACTCCATCACCGGCTTCCAGATCTTCATACCGGCGTCACCGCTGCCGGAGCCCTGGAGGAAGACGTCGGTCGAGGGGACGGTGTAGTTCTTCACCCCGTTGCGCCGGAAGCCCGGCTTCTTCTTGAGGAAGGGCTTCTGCGTGTTGTCGATCGAGATCATGGCCACACCGGCGATCTCGGGGGTGTACCCGGCGAACCACACGGCCTCGTTGCTGTCGATGGTCCCGGTCTTGCCCGCCATGTCGTAGCCGTTGGAGACCTTGGCCCGCTGACCCGTGCCGCGGTCCATGACGGACTTGAGAACCTTGTTGACGCCGTCGGCCACCGCAGGATCGACGACCTGCTCGCAGCCGGCGTCAGGGACCTCGAGCTCCTTGCCGTTCCGGTTCGTCACCTTGGAGACGATGATCGGGTTGCAGTGCACGCCGCGCGCGGCGTAGGTGGCGTAGGCCTCCGCCATCGACAGCGGGCTGACCTCGACGCTGCCGAGGGTGAACGAGGGGATGGTCTGGTAGAAGTCGACCAGGTCCCGGTCCGTGGTGCCCAGCTTCACCCCGACCTTCTCGGCCATCTTGGTGACGTTGCACAACCCTGCGGCCAGCTCGAGCTGCACGAAGTAGGTGTTCACCGAGAACTCGGCGGCCTCGGTCATGTCGATGACCTTGCTGTGGCCGACCGAGTTGCTCACCTTGTACTTGGGTACCGTCTCGGTGCCCTCGCAGGACTCGTACCGCTTGCCGGTGAAGTCGTACGGCGAGCGCGCGTTGAACTTCTTGCTGATCGGGATGCCCTTCTCCAGGGCGGCAGCCATCGTGAAGGTCTTGAAGGTGGAGCCGGCCTGGTAGCCCTGGATGCCGCCCATGGCGGGGTCGGCGGCCAGGTTCCAGTAGGTCTCGCCCTTCTTGGGGTCGTTCCCCATCACCGGACGGCTCTGCGCCATGGCCACGATCAGCCCGGTGCCCGGCTGGATCATGTTCATGGTCGAGATGAGGGGGTCGGTGGGACCGACGACCGAGGAGACCTTGCGCTGGGCCAGGTTCTGCGTCTTCGGGTCGATGGCGGTCTGGATGGTCAGCCCGCCCCGGTTGAGCATGTTCTCCCGCTCCTCCTCGGACTTGCCCAGGCTCGGCATCTTGAGCAGCGAGCGCCGGACGTAGTCGCAGAGGAAGGGGTACTTGGTGCCGACGCAGCCGGCCCGGGTCGGCTTGACGTCGTCCTCGTCGAAGCCGGCCTTCTTGGCCTTTCTGGCCTGCGCGGCGGTGATCATGTCCAGCTCGAGCATCCGGTTGACGACGACGTCGCGACGGTCGAGCGCGGCGGCCCGGTTGTCGACCGGGTTGTTGGCGTCGGGGTTCTGCACCAGCCCGGCCAGCATGGCGGCTTCGGGGAGCGTCAGGTCCTCGGCGTCCTTGGAGTAGTAGTGCCGGGCCGCCGACTGGACGCCGTAGGCGCCCTCGCCGTAGTAGGCGATGTTGAGGTAGCGCTCGAGGATCTCGTCCTTGGAGAACTTCTTCTCCAGAGCGATCGCGTACCGGAGCTCGCGGACCTTGCGCTCCATGCTCTTGGCCTGGGCCTCGGCGACGCACGTCCGCTCGCCGTTGCAGGCCTCGACCTGCACCATCTTGACGTACTGCTGGGTGATCGAGGACCCGCCCTGGGTGCCGGCGTCGGTGGTCGAGTTGCGGATCAGGGCCCGCAGCGTCCCCTTGAGGTCCAGCGCGCCGTGCTCGTAGTAGCGGTGGTCCTCGATGGCCAGCTGGGCCTGGCGCATCACCGGGGCGATGTCGGCGAGCTTGACCGGGACCCGGTTCTCGTCGTAGAAGTAGGCGAGGGTCTTCCCGTTGGCCATCAGCACCCGGGATCGGGTGGGCGGAGCCGGGGTGGACAGCTCGGTCGGCAGGCTCTCGAGCTCGGTGGCTGCGGCTCGGCTGCTGACTCCGGCCATACCGGCGAGGGGGACGAAGAGTCCGGCGACCAGAACGCCCGCGAGCACGCTGACGATGACGAACATCACCAGGGAGTACGCGACGCTCCCTGCGCGCTTGGGGCTGAGTGGCATGCACGCCAGGGTACGTGAGGATTTCTGCCAAACCGAATCTCTGGCGAGGGTGCCGGCCGGCCGGGTTGCCCCGGACCTGCCCGGCTCTTACCACCTGGGCGACACAAATGTGCGGACCTAGGTCACAAACTGGGAACTAGTTACTTTGTACCCTAGTCACCCCCTGCAGCCCCTCCCTAGGCTGACGGCGTCGCACCAGATGGGTCGGGGAAGCCCGGTGCGCCGCAACCGACAGGGGAGACCGTCAGTGACCGCAGTACACCATGAGGACTGGACCATGAGCGCGAAGTGCCGTGGCCAGGAGGACGCGCTGTTTCCGGAGGCGACCGAGCAGAAGCGCGCACGCCTCATCTGCGCCGGGTGCCCGGTGCGCCCCGAGTGCCTGGCCGAGGCCTTGGACAACCGCATCGAGTGGGGTGTCTGGGGCGGCATGACCGAGCGGGAGCGCCGTCAGCTGCTGCGGCAGCGCGGCGACGTGACCTCCTGGGCCCAGCTGCTGGTCCGGCGCACCTGAGCGTCCTGGACGCTCGCTCCGGCGCCGGTCTCAGTCCTGCTTCGCCAGCAGCGCCCCCACCGTGCGCAGCGTCTGCACATCGGTGACGTCGGTGGGCAGCGTCTCCACCAGGGTGCGTGGCACCTGCGGCCGTGCTCCGGAGAAGCGCCGCAGGAGCTGCTGCTCGGACTCCGCGACGCGCATCAGGTCGGCGTGGCGTCGCAGGGCCTCCACCTCGACCTCCACCTCGGCGGTGTCGGACAGGTCCTCGGCGAGGGAGAGCGCGCGCTCGGCCGAGACGTCCAGGTCGCTGCCGTGCGTGCGGTTGATGACCACCCCGGCCAGCGGCATCTGCTCCTCGGTCAGCCGGTCGACGAAGTAGGCCGCCTCCCGCAGGGCGTCCCGCTGCGGCGTGGCCACGACGACGAACGTCGTGTGGCGTGACGACAGCAGCCGGTAGGTCTCCTGCGCCCGGTTCCGGAACCCCCCGAAGAGCGCCTCGCAGGCGGCCACGAACGTCTGCAGGTCCCGGATGAGCTGACCGCCGACCACCTTGTTCATCACCGTCGACACCAGCGTGAAGCCGACGCTCATCAGCCGCAGCGGGCCCCGGGCCGGAGCCAGCAGCAGCCGGATGAAGCGGCCGTCGAGCAGCGAGCTCAGGTGCTCGGGTGCGTCCAGGAAGTCCAGGGCGGAGCGGGCCGGTGGGGTGTCGACGACGATCAGGTCCCAGCGGCCGTCCACGCCGGACTGGGTGTGCAGCTGCCCCAGCTTCTCCATGGCCATGTACTCCTGCGTCCCCGCGAAGGAGGAGGACAAGGCGACGTAGAAGGGGTTGGACAAGATGTCCCGGGCCCGCTCGGGGCTGGAGTGGGCGAGCACGACGTCGTCGAACGTCCGCTTCATGTCGAGCATCATCGCGTCGAGGCTGCCCCCGGCCGCGGTGTCGATGCCCCGCACGGGCCGGGGCGTGTTGTCCAGCTCGCCGAGACCCAGCGACTGGGCCAGCCGACGGGCCGGGTCGATGGTCAGCACGACGACCCGACGGCCGGCCTCCGCGGCTCGGAGGGCGAGCGCAGCCGAGGTGGTCGTCTTGCCCACCCCGCCGGAGCCGCAGCAGATGACGATCTCGGTCTCCCGGTCCGCGATCACGGCGTCGACGTCGAGGAAGCGGGCCGGGGGCTCCTCGGCCCGGCCCGGTCGAGTGGAGCGGGCCATCTAGTCCACCTCGAGCGCGAGCTGCTCGCGGAGCTGGTGGGCGATGCTCACCAGGGCGTCCTCGTCGATGCCGGCCGGGTCGAAGGTGACCGCGGCGAGCGGCAGCCCCAGCCCGGTCAGCCGGGCGTGCCGGGCCTGCTGCTGCAGGGTGCGCCCGGCCTCCACGGCGAACTCGGCGGCCAGCACGGCGTTCTGGGTCTCGCTCCACCCCGGGACCGCCAGCCGCAGGTCCCCGCCGGCCGCGCGCGCCAGCACCCCGGGTTCCAGCGGGGTCGGGGTGACCATGTTCTCGATGACGCTGCCGATCGCGATCCCCGTGGGTGCGAGCGCGGCGACGGCCTCCTCGGTCTCGGTCACCGGCATGTCCTCCAGCAGGGTCACCAGGTGCACGACCGTCGTCGGTGCGCGCAGCACCATCATGATCGAGTCGGCCTGGCTGCGGATGGGCCCCATCTTGGCCAGCCCGGACACGGCCTCGTGGACGTTCAGGAACTGGGCGATCCGGCCGGTGGGCGGGGCGTCCAGCACCACGGCGTCGTAGGCGCCTGGCCGGTTCGTCGGCCCACGGCGGACGGCTTCGTACACCTTGCCGGTGAGCAGGACGTCCCGCAGGCCCGGCGCGATGGAGGTGGCGAAGTCGATGGCCCCGAACCGGTCGAGGGCCTTGCCGGCCAGGCCCAGGTGGTAGAAGGTGTCGAGGTACTCCAGCAGCGCGTCCTCGGCGTCGATCGAGAGACCGTGCACCACCCCGCCGGCGGGGGTCCGCAGCAGCCTCCGCTCCTCATCGCCCACCAGGGGCGGGACGCCGAAGAGCTCGGAGAGGCCGTGGCGGCCCTCCACCTCGCAGAGCAGCACCCGACGGCCCTGGGTGGCCAGGGCGCAGGCGAGCGCACCGGCGATGGTCGTCTTCCCGGTGCCGCCCTTGCCGCTGACGATGTGCAGCTCGTGCCGGGGCGGGGCGGCGGTCGGGGTCGCGGCTGGGCGGGCGGCGCGGCTCACGGGAGGTCGGTCACCCGCAGGCCCGCGTGGACCCGGTAGCGGCGGTTGACGGCGATCAGGTTGGCGGTGAGCGCCTCGACCGGCCCGGCCAGCCGGAGCCGGCCCGCGTAGACGCCGCGGGCGCCGGGGATGACGGCCGCCAGGTCGCACACCGTCTGGACGGCCTCGCGGTCGTCGCCGAGCACGAGCACGTCCCCCTCGAGCTGGGTCACGGACGGGTCGTCGAGCAGCACCGCGCTCACGTGGTGGAAGGCCCCGATGACGGTGGAGTCCGGCAGCAGCTGCTGAGCCTCCTGGGCGGCGGACCCGGCCGCGACCGGGAGCGCGTAGGGCCCCTGCGCGTCGAAGCCGAGCGGGTTCACGCAGTCGACGACGACCTTGCCCGCGAGCGGTGCGGCCAGCTCGGCCAGCAGGGCGGCGTGACCGGCGTAGGGGACGGTGACGACCACGAGCTCGGCTCCCGCCGCCTCGAGGTTGCTGCCGCCGGTGACGTCGCCCAGCGCCACGTAGTCGGCGGCCACCTGCTGGGCGCGCTCCGGCGAGCGGCTGCCGAGGACGACGCTGTGGCCGGCGACGGCGAAGCGGCGGGCCAGCCCTCGCCCCTGGGGACCGGTGCCGCCCAGGATCCCGATCCTCACCGGACCGCCTGGCCGACCGGGGGGCGCCGGCCGCGGCGACGGCGGTGGACGGCGGTCATGCCGGTCATCGTAGTGGGGGTCCGCCCGGCCGCTCCCGCGCAGCGGTGTGGCCTCCCTGCACGCCTCGGGTGGTCGGCGCCGGTCACTAGAGTGACGCCATGACGAAGTGGGAGTACGTGACCGTTCCGCTGCTGGTGCACGCGACCAAGCAGATCCTCGACAACTGGGGCCAGGACGGCTGGGAGCTCGTCCAGGTCGTGCCGGGTCTCAACCCGGAGAACCTGGTCGCCTACCTCAAGCGCCCCCTCCCCGGCTCCGGGGCGTGAGCACCCCCACCGAGCGGCTGGCCGGGCTGGGACTCGCGCTGCCCGAGGTCGCGACGCCGCTCGCGGCCTACGTGCCGGCCGTCCGGGTCGGCGACCTGGTGCACACCTCGGGCCAGCTGCCCGTGGTGGACGGTGCGCTCACCACCGTCGGCAAGGTCGGCGCCGGGGTCAGCCTCGAGACCGCAGCCGAGTGCGCCGGCCGGGCCGCCCTGAACGCGCTCGCGGCCGTGGCCTCAGTCGCCGGGGGGTTGGAAGCGGTGGCCCGGGTGGTCAAGGTGGTGGTGTACGTGGCCAGCGACCCCGCGTTCACCGCGCAGGCGCAGGTCGCGAACGGAGCCAGCCAGCTGCTCGGTGAGGTGTTCGCCGGCACCGGAGGGCACGCGCGCAGCGCGGTCGGGGTGGCCGTGCTGCCGCTGGACTCCCCCGTCGAGGTCGAGCTGGTGGTCGAGCTGACCAGCACGCCGACCATCCGCCCGCTGTAGCCCCGCGGACGTGACCGAGGGGCCGGGGTGAGCGTCGTCGAGGTCGTCAGCCCGTTCCTGAGGCGGGTGCTGGCTCCCAACCCCGGCCCGATGACCCTGGACGGCACCAACACCTGGCTGGTGGGAGACCCTGAGCGCGGCCCGGTCGTCGTCGTCGACCCCGGGCCCGACGACGCCGGCCACCGCGACCTCCTGCTCGCCACGGCTACCGGCGGGATCGCCGCGATCCTGCTCACCCACCGGCACGCCGACCACAGCGCAGGGGCGCCGGCCCTCGCGGCGGCCGTGCCGGGGTGCGCGGTCCGCGCCCTCGACCCCGCGCACCGGGTCGGCCGCGGGGACCTCGCCGAGGGGGACACCGTGACGGTCGCGGGAGCACGCCTGCAGGTCCTCGCCACCCCGGGGCACACCGCGGACTCGTGCTCGCTGCTGCTGCACGGCGACGACGGGGCGGTCCGGCTGCTCACCGGGGACACGGTGCTCGGTCGGGGAACCACCGTCATCGCGGCCCCCGACGGCGACCTCACCGCCTACCTGCGTTCCCTGGACCGGCTCGTCGCCGTGGTCGCCGACGCCGCGGTGTCGGAGCTGCTGCCCGGGCACGGTCCCCGGGTCCCCGACCCGGCTGGACGGCTGGCCGCCTACCGGCGGCACCGGGAGGAGCGGCTCGAGCAGGTGCGGGACGCGCTCCGCCGCGGAGCGCGCGGCGTCGCCGAAGTCCTGGACCAGGTGTACGGCGGCGTCGACCCGGCTGTCCGGTCCGCCGCGGAGCAGTCGGTCCGGGCCCAGCTGCGCCACCTCGGCGAGCTTCCCGCGGACCACTGACGACCCTCCGCGAGAACGGTCGGCAGTTCCCAGCCGTCTCATGTGGAGCTCACAGGGAACGCACAGGACGGCGACGCAGCCTCGAAGCATGACGACAGACGACAGGTCGGGCCTGCCGGTCCCCGGCGGTCAGCCCGCACCGACCAGCTCCCCGGGACCGCAGTACGTGTCCACCCCGACGGCTGCGGAGGGGTTCGCCGCACCGGACCAGTCCCCTTGGGGCTCGGCGGCCGAGGCCACCCACGGCTCTGAGCCCACGGTGGTCCGCCCCGACGGAGCAGCCTCCGCGCCGCCCGTCGACCACCGGGGGAGCGACTTCCCGGCGCCGGCCGGGGTGAGCGCGCTCCCCACGCCGCCGGTCGGGCGTCCGGCCTGGGGCCGGGGACGGCAACGGGGCCTGGGCGCCCTGCTCGTCGCCGCGTCGCTGGCGGCCGTGGTCGGGGCGGGAGCCGGGGTCGGTTCCTACGCCTACCTGACCGAGGGAGGGGCCGCCGGGGCCGGCGGGCCCATCGCGGTGACCACCGTCCCCGCCAAGGTGACCCCGGTCCTGGACGGCACCGTCTCGGCGGCGGCCGACAAGATCCAGCCGTCGGTGGTCACGATCGCCGTGCGGGCCGGTTCGGGCGGCATCGGCAGCGGCGTCGTCCTCGACGACCAGGGGCACATCCTCACCAACGAGCACGTCGTCTCCGGAGCGGCCCGCGCGGGTGGCTCGGCCCCGCGGCCCGGTGGCGCGGCCGCCATCACGGTGACGTTCTCCGACGGCACCGTGGCCGACGCCCGGGTCGTCGGCACCTCGCCGACCAATGACCTCGCGGTGATCAAGGTGGACGACGTGTCCGGCCTGAAGCCGGCCGTGTTCGCCCGATCCGCCTCGCTGGAGACCGGTCAGGCGGTCGTCGCTGCCGGGGCCCCGCTCGGCCTGTCGGCCTCGGTGACCAGCGGCATCGTCTCCAACACCGCACGGCCCGTGCGCTCGGGGGAGGACGATGACGCCGTCTACCTCGCGGTACAGACCGATGCGGCCATCAACCCCGGGAACTCCGGTGGTCCGCTGGTCGACCTCAACGGGTCGGTCGTCGGGATCAACTCCTCCATCGCCAGCACCGGCTCCGGCAGCGAGGGCCAGTCGGGCAACATCGGCATCGGCTTCGCCATCCCGGCCGACGTGGCCACCCGCGTCGCTGCCGAGCTGATCGAGGACGGGACGTCGGCCAACGCGGCACTCGGCGTCACGGTCGGCGGCTCGGACACTGCGGTCTCGAGCGCGACCGGGGTGACGTTGCAGTCGGTCACCGACGGCGGGGCCGCCGCAGCGGCCGGCCTGCGTTCAGGAGACGTGGTGACCCGGCTCGACGACTTCGCCACCACGACCCCTGACGGCCTGATCGCCGCCACCCGCTTCTACGCCCCGGGGACCCGGGTCACCGTCACCTACGTGCGCGACGGGGGGGACCCGCAGACCGTCGAGGTCACCCTGGGCCGGCAGTGAGCCGGCCCCGGATCGTCACCGTGCCCGGCGCTCCACCCGCTCGACGTCGAGGATGGTGACCGAGCGCGGCTCCAGGCGGATCCAGCCCCGGGCGGCGAAGTCGGCCAGGGCCTTGTTGACCGTCTCGCGGGAGGCGCCGACCAGCTGGGCGAGCTCCTCCTGGGTCAGGTCGTGGTGCACGTGCACCCCGTCGTCACGCTTGTCCCCGAACCGGCCGGCGAGCTCGAGCAGCTGCTTGGCCACCCGGCCGGGGACGTCGGAGAACACCAGGTCGGCCACGACGTCGTTGGCCCGCCGGAGCCGGGCCGCCAGCTGGCCCAGCAGACCCTGCGCCACCTCGGGACGGCCAGTCAGCCAGCCCATCAGCTCGTCGTGCTCCAGGGTGCGGATCTCACACGGGGTGACCGCGGTGGCGGTCGTCGAGCGCGGCCCCGGGTCGAACAGGGACAGCTCACCGAACATCTGCCCTGGTCCGAGGACCGCCAGCAGGTTCTCGCGGCCGGCGGACCCGCTGCGGCCCAGCTTGATCTTGCCGCTGACCACCACGTAGAGCCGGTCCTCGGCGTCGCCCTCGTGGAACAGCACCTCACCCTTGGTCAGGCGGATGGTCCCCATGGCCGCGGAAAGCTCGCTCGCCGCCTCGTCCTCGAGACCGGCGAAGAGCGGTGCTTTCTTCAAGACTTCCGGATCCACGCACGACCTCCTGAGTGACGCTCGTCTCATCCAACGCGGTCAGGCTACCGTGGCAGACCGGGGGGCGCGGCCCGTCGGCGGGCCGCCCGGCCAACGGTCCCCCGCCCTTGCGCCCCTGGTCACAAGCCCCGAGCGGCATAGGGTGGCCACCATGACCGCACGCCTGCCTCCGGGGGTCCCCCCGGCCGGCGCGGCAGCCGACCACCTCCCCCGCGACCGTTCCCGTACCGCCCTGGTCCGCCGCGCTCGACAGATCGGCCGCACGCTGGCCGAGACCTACCCCGAAGCGGACATCGAGCTCGACTTCCGGACCCCGCTGGAGCTGCTCGTCGCCACGATCCTCGCGGCCCAGAGCACGGACAAGCGGGTCAACACGGTGACGCCGGTGCTGTTCGCCCGCTACCCCGACGCCGCTGCCTACGCCGGCGCCGACCGGGCCGAGCTCGAGGCGCTGATCACCCCGACCGGCTTCTTCCGCGCCAAGACCGACAGCCTGATCAAGCTCGGGGTGGCGCTGACGGAGCGGTTCGACGGCGAGGTGCCGGGCCGCCTCGCCGACCTCGTCACCCTGCCGGGGGTGGGGCGCAAGACGGCCAACGTCGTCCTCGGCTACGCCTTCGGGGTGCCGGGCATCACCGTCGACACCCACGTGGGTCGGCTGTCCCGCCGGTTCGGCTGGACCCAGCAGACCGACCCGGAAAAGGTCGAGCCGGAGATCGGCTCCCTGTTCCCGCGCAAGGACTGGGTGCCACTCTGCCAGCACGTCATCTGGCACGGCCGCCGCTGCTGCCACGCGCGCAACCCGGCGTGCGGGGCCTGTCCGGTCGCTCGCTGGTGCCCGTCCTTCGGCGAGGGTGAGACCGATCCGGCCAAGGCCGCCAAGCTCATCCGGGAACCGCGCGGATGAGCCCTCGGCCCCTGGCGGCCGCCCTGCTCGCGCTGGTGCTGGCTGCCGGCTGCACGAGCGAACCCCCCGTCACGCGGTCCTCGGCGGCGCCGAGCACCTCGGTGCCCGCGTCGGCCTCCCGCGCGCCCGACTCGAGCGCCCTGGCGGCGGAGAAGGCGGCCGCGGGCATCGCCGACTGCCCTGCCTCGGACCCTCGGGTCGCGGCGGTGCGCAACGGCCTGCCCGACGCCGTGCTGCCGTGCCTCGGCGGGGGGCGGGAGGTCCGGCTGGCGGGGCTCCGCGGGCAGCCGCTGATCATCAACGTGTGGGCTCAGTGGTGCGCGCCCTGCCGCGATGAGGCCCCGTTCCTCGCCGAGGTCGCCGGCGCCGGTGCATCCCCGGTGCAGCTGCTGGGCATCGACCACGCCGACAACCAGCCCGCCCGGGCCCTGGAGTTCGCCCGCGCCGCGTCCTGGCGCTACCCGCAGATCCAGGACCGGGACCTGGTGCTGCGCCGCGAGCTTCAGGTCGTCGCCCTGCCGCAGACCTTCTTCGTCCGGGCCGACGGCACCATCGCCCACCGCAACCTGAAGCCCTTCACCTCGGCGGAGGAGATCCGGGAGCTGTCCCGCCGGCACCTCGGGGTGACGCCGTGACGGGTCCCGCCTCGGCCGCGTCACCCGGCTGGCTCGAGCCGCTGACCACCGCACTGGCCACGCCGGACCGGGTCCGGCAGGTGGTGTCGCTGCGACCGGGCGTCGGCGGCCGGGCTGCGGCGGTGCTCTGTCTGCTCGCCGAGGGGCCCGCCGGTCCGGAGGTGCTCTTCGTGGAGCGGGCGGCCACGCTGCGCACCCACGCCGGCCAGATCGCCTTTCCCGGCGGGGCGGCCGACCCGGCCGACGCGGACCTCGTCGACACCGCCCTGCGCGAGGCGGAGGAGGAGGTCGGGCTCCGGCGCAGCGGCGTCGAGGTGCTCGGGCTCCTGCCGCCTGCCCACGTCGCCGTCAGCGGCTTCGACGTCACCACCGTCGTCGGCTGGTGGCGCGAGCGGGCGCCGTTGACCGAGCTCGACCTGCGCGAGGTCGCCTCCGTCGCGGTCGTCCCGGTGGCCGTGCTCACCGATCCCGCCCGCCGGGCCTCCGTCCGCCACCCCTCGGGCTACACCGGTCCCGCCTTCGAGGTTCCTGGCCACCTGATCTGGGGGCTGACCGCGCACCTGCTCGACGGTGTCCTCGACCTCGGTGGCTGGCAGCGGCCCTGGGACCGCCACCGGAAGGTGCCCATCCCGGCCCGCTATCTCACCCCCCGTCGCCACCCCGACAGCCCCGACCCCGGAGGTCCTGATGCCCACTGACCCGACCGACCCCTTCACCGTCACCGACCTGCCACCCGACGCGGTCGAGGCGGAGCTCGCGGAGCGCTGGGACGCCTTGATGCCGGCCCTGCCGGAGCTCGGCGCCGCCCTCCGCGCCCGCTACGCGGAGCCGCACCGGCGCTACCACGACCAGGCCCACCTGCTCCAGGTCCTGCGGATGGTCGACCGCCTGGCCGGCGACGAGGACCTCTACGTCGTCCGGCTGGCCGCCTGGTTCCACGACGCCGTCTACGACGTGCCCGAGCGGGAGCTGGCCAACGAGGAGGCCTCGGCCCGGCTGTCGGTGCGCGAGCTGGGCCGCGCGGGCTTCGAGCAGGAGGACCTGACGCAGGTGGCCCGGCTGGTCCGGCTCACCGCCACCCACGCCCCGGGCGGTCGCGACCCGGAGGGGGAGCTGCTCTGCGACGCGGACCTGGCCATCCTCGCCGCGCCGCCGGAGCGCTACGCCGCCTACGTGGAGGCGGTGCGCGCGGAGCACGTCTCGGTCCCGGAGAAGGAGTTCCTCGCGGGTCGGCTGGCGGTCCTGGAGCCGCTCGCGGACAGCGAGATCTTCCGCAGCGGTAAGGCCCAGAGCCTCAAGGCGGCGGCCCGGGCGAACCTCGACGCGGAGCTGTGGTCGCTGCGCGACCGCCTGGGGCTGGAGCAGCCGGAGGACGAGGGGGCTGTGCCAGACTCCCGCAGGTGAGCAGCCCTCAGCCCTCGCCCTCGCTGGCCCCTGGACGTGTCCTGACCCGCGAGCCGGGGTGGTGGCGGTCCGCGGTGGTCTACCAGATCTACCCGCGGTCCTTCGCCGACAGCAACGCCGACGGCATCGGCGACATCCCCGGGATCACCGCGAAGGTGGACTACCTGGCCACCCTCGGGGTGGACGTCGTGTGGCTGTCGCCGGTGTACGCGTCGCCGCAGGACGACAACGGCTACGACATCAGCGACTACGAGGACATCGACCCGACCTTCGGCTCGCTGGCCGACCTCGAGGTCCTGGTCGAGGCCCTGCACGCCCGCGGCATCAAGCTCGTGATGGACCTGGTGGTCAACCACACCTCCGACGAGCACGCCTGGTTCGAGGAGTCCCGCGACCCGGCGTCGCCCAAGCGCGACTGGTACTGGTGGCGCCCGGCCCGCGCCGGCTTCGAGCCCGGCACGCCCGGCGCGGAGCCCACCAACTGGGGGTCCTTCTTCTCCGGCTCGACCTGGCAGTACGACGAGCGCAGCGGGGAGTACTACCTGCACCTGTTCTCACCGAAGCAGCCCGACCTCAACTGGGAGAACCCCGAGGTCCGCCAGGCCGTCTACGCGATGATGAACCGCTGGGTGGAGCGCGGCGTCGACGGCTTCCGGATGGACGTCATCAACCTCATCTCCAAGCAGGCCGAGCTGCGCGACGCCGCCGCGGTACCCGGCCGCCCGTTCGCCCCCGCCTTCGAGCAGTTCACCAACGGCCCCCGGCTGGAGGAGTTCCTGCAGGAGATGAACGCCGCCGTCGGCCTGGACGACCGGCACCTGCTCACCGTCGGCGAGATGCCCGGCGCCACGGTCGACCTCGCGCGGCGCGTCACCGACCCCGCGAACCACGAGCTCAACATGGTCTTCACCTTCGAGCACGTCGGTCTCGACGTCGAGCCCGGCGGCAGCAAGTGGGACCTCGCGCCGCTCCGGCTGCCCGCGCTCAAGCAGAACCTCGCGGCATGGCAGGAGGGGCTGGCCGGGGTCGGGTGGAACTCGCTGTACTGGGACAACCACGACCAGCCGCGCGCCGTCTCCCGGTTCGGCGACGACAGCCCCCAGCACCGGGTGAACTCCGCCAAGACCCTCGCCACGGTGCAGCACCTGCACCAGGGGACGCCCTACGTCTACCAGGGCGAGGAGCTGGGGATGACGAACACCCAGTTCCTCGACATCGCGTCGTTCGCCGACATCGAGTCGGTCAACTACCACGCGGAGGCGATGAGCCTGGGTCTGGAGGCGGAGACCGTGATGCGCTCCCTGGCCGCCCGCAGCCGCGACAACGCCCGGACGCCGGTGCAGTGGGACGACACGTCGCACGCCGGCTTCACCCAGGGCATCCCGTGGCTACCGGTCAACCCGAACTACGTCTACGTCAACGCCGCCGCCGCGATGGCCGACCAGGACTCGACGTTCCACCACCTGCGCAGGCTGATCGAGCTGCGCCACGAGCTGCCGGTCGTGGTGGAGGGCCGGTTCGCGCTGCTGCTGCCTGACCACGACCAGATCTGGGCGCTCACCCGGACTCTCGGTGACCAGGTCCTGCTCGTGGTCGCCAACTGCTCCTCCCGACCGGTGACGGTGCCCGCGGGCACGCTGCCCGACGTCACCGGAGCACGCCTGCTGCTCAGCACGCACCCCGGTGCGACGACGGCCGAGCTGGTGCCTTGGGAGTCCCGCATCCACCTGATCGGCTGAGGCTGCCGGTTTCGGCGCGGGCCGCGGGGGAACAGGGCCGGGCAGGACACGACGACGTGGGAGACGACATGACAGGACCTGCCGCGGCAGCAGACGACGAGCTGGGTCGGCTCCGCACAGCCGTCGACGCGGTGGTGCCGGCCGACGACCTGCCGTCGGCCTCCCAGGTGGGGGTCGCGGGCTTCCTGCTGTCGGAGGCCGTCCGCTCCTACGGCTGGGCCGAGCGGGTGGCCGCGGTGCTGGACCGGTTGGACGCGAGCGCGACGGCGTCGGGCGAGCCCGGGGGCTTCGGGCACCTCGGCCCGGCCGCGCAGCAGCAGGTTCTCCGCGAGCTCGACGGCGATCCGGAGGTGCAGTGGTTCACCACCACCGTCCAGGCCGCCTACTACGCCGACCCCGCCTCCGGCGGCAACGCCGAACCCGCGGTGTGGGCCGCCCTGGGCTGGTCGCCCGAGCCGTACGGCGGCTGGTCAGGGGTGGACGTCCCCCCGCCGGACCGCCGCGCCGTCATCGGCCACGCCGAGGTCCGGACCCGCTACGACGCCGTGGTCATCGGGTCCGGGGCCGGCGGCGGGGTCGCCGCCGCCGAGCTGACGGCGGCGGGCCGCACCGTGCTGGTCGTCGAGCGCGGCGGGTTCCCCGACACCTCCACCCTGGCCGAGGACCACCTCCGCAACGCCCGGACCGACATCGGCCTGGACCACCGCACGCTCGTGCCCTCGCGGGACAACCCGCGGACCCTGGAGCTCGCCGGCCGGACCGAGACCGTGTCGCCGTGGGACCCCCGGTGGGGCAGCAACGCCAACACGGTCGGCGGCGGCACCCGCGTGTACGGGGCGCAGGCCTGGCGCTTCGTCCCCGAGGACTTCACGATGGCCAGCACCTACGGGGTCCCCGACGGCAGCGCCCTCGCCGACTGGCCGATCAGCTACCAGGACCTGGAACCGTTCTACAGCCGCGCCGAGTGGGAGATCGGGGTGTGCGGCAGCACCGTCGGCGACTCCGCGCTCGCCCCGCGCTCGAGGGACTTCCCCATGCCGCCGATGCCGCTGTCCGCCCCCGCCCGGCTGCTCGCCGACGCCGGGGCCCGGCTGGGGCTGCAGACCGTGGCCGTCCCGCTGGCCATCAACTCCACCCCCTACGACGGTCGCCCGGCCTGCGAGCGCTGCCGCCAGTGCGTGGGGTTCGCCTGCCCGGTCGAGGCCAAGAACGGCTCGCACAACACCACCCTGGTCAGGGCGGCGACGACCGGCCGGCTGCACCTGCTGCTGGAGACCCGGGCCGAGCGTCTCACCTTCGACCGCGCAGGGCGGGTGACCGGCGTCGTCCTGGTGGCCGAGGTGGACGGGCGTCGCTGGCGCACCGAGGTGGCGGCCGCCGACGTCGTCGTGGCCGCGGGCGCGGTCGAGTCGGCGCGGTTCCTGCTCACGAGCACCAGCGACCGGGAGCCCCACGGGGCCGGTAACGACGCCGACCAGGTCGGCCGGCACCTGCAGGGACATCTCTACGCCGGTGCGCTGGGCGTGTTCGACGACCCGGTCAACGACTTCGTCGGGCCCGGTCCGAACATCGCGACCAACGACTTCCGGCACCACAACTCCGACGGCGAGGGCCGGCTGGTGGGCGGCGGCATGATCGCCAACGAGTTCGTGCCCACCCCGACCAGCACCTTCCTGTACCTGAGCCAGGCCGGGGTGCTGGCCAGGCACGGGCTTGAGGTGAAGCGGGGGATGCGGCACCTGATGCCGCGGATGCAGCGCGTCGTCGGTCCGGTCCAGGAGGTGACGTCGGCCGACTCGCGCGTGCGGCTCGACCCCCGCGTCACCGACAGCCTCGGCCTTCCGGTGGCCCGGCTGAGCGGGCAGCTGCACGCCGAGGACCACCGGACGGCGGCGTTCCTCAGTGCGCGGGCCGCGGAGTGGCTGCGCGCCGCGGGCGCGTCCTCGGTCGTGGTCAACGGCCGGCGTTCCGACGAGCTGGGTCCGAGCAGCGGCCAGCACCAGGCGGGCAGCTGCCGGATGGGCACCGACCCCGCACACTCGGTGACCGACCCGTACGGCCGGGTGTGGGGGCACGACAACCTGCGGGTGGTGGACGGGTCCCTGAACGTGACCAACGGTGGGGTGAACCCGGTGCTGACCATCTTCGCCAACGCCTACCGGGTGATGGACGCCTGGCTGGGCTCCGAGGCGCGGCGGGGCGCGTGAGAGGCTGAGCGGGTGACCGCAGAGAACAGCAACGACGTGCCCGAGACCGCCGACCCTGCTGCGCTGGAGCGCTCTGAGCAGCTGATCGAGGACGCGCGGGGCGCGTCGCACCAGGCGCTGGTGGACACCGACGACGACCCGGGCCCGGAGACCGACACGGGCCAGGAGTTCCCGGTGCCCGGCGACGAGCAGGACAGCGCCGAGCGCTTCTGACCGCTCGCCCGCCGCCGGCGGGGGAGGCCCATCGGCTCAGCTGATCGCGCGGCTGCTGACGACCTCGGCCTCGATCTGCGGGGCCTTCGCCGCGGCGTTGCCCCGCTGGACGGCGGCCTTGATCTCGGTGACGGTCGCGTTCGCGTTCGCGATGGTCTTCTGCGGCGCCTTCACCCGCTTGACCAGCACGAAGCCGACCGCGCCGAGCAGACCCGCGATCAGCAGGAGCGCCACGCCCACGATGAGGAAGGCCAGCCAGGTCTCCACCACCTGGGCCAGCGCGAAGGCCGCCGCGAAGTACAGCACGGAGAGCGCGCAGATGGCGAAGTAGCCGGCCGCTCCGAACAGTCCGGCGCCGATGCCGGCGTTCTTGGCCGCCGGGACCAGCTCGGCCTTCGCCAGCTGGATCTCGTCACGCACCAACAGCTTCACGTCGTCGCTGATGCCCTTGATCAGGTCGCTCACACCCTGGTCTGCCATGGATGCTCCTCTCGTCAGGGTGGAGCCTAGTGTCTGGAGCCGGCCCGCCGCGCGCGGTGGGCCCGGCGGAGCGTCGCGGGGACTGCGTCGTCGCCGGTAGAGTGTTCGCCGGTGCGCCGGGAAGTCTGGTCGGCAACGATCTCGCCGACCCCGAACCGCTGGAGTGCCCGTGCCCTCGCTCACCACCAACCGTCCGCCCCTCTTCGGCCGGGGCTCCTGGCCCGAGGCCACGCGCGTCACCGCACTGCTCCGCAGCGAGACCGTCGGGGGAGCCCTGCTGCTGGTCGCCACCGTGGCGGCCCTGGTCTGGGCCAACTCGCCCTGGTCGGCCGGCTACGCGGCCCTCCGCGACACCACCGTCGGCCCGGCCGCGCTCCACCTGGACCTCACCCTGGGCACCTGGGCGGCAGACGGGCTGCTGGCGGTGTTCTTCTTCGTGGCCGGGCTGGAGCTCAAGCGCGAGTTCGTGGCCGGGGACCTGCGTGACCCCCGCCGGGCGGCGCTGCCCGTGGTGGCCGCCGTGGGTGGGATGGCCGTCCCGGCGCTGGTGTTCGTCCTGATCAACCTGCGGACCGGCGGCGGCGCCCTGCAGGGCTGGGCCATCCCCACCGCGACCGACATCGCCTTCGCCCTGGCCGTGCTGGCGGTCATCAGCACCCACCTGCCGATCGCCCTGCGGACGTTCCTGCTGACCCTCGCTGTGGTCGACGACCTGCTGGCCATCACGATCATCGCGATCTTCTACACCCGCGACCTCGCCCCGCTGATGCTGCTGCTCGCGCTGGTGCCGCTCGGTCTGTTCGGGCTGCTCGTCCAGCGACGGGTCCGGTCGTGGTGGCTGCTGCTGCCCCTGGCTGCAGCCACCTGGGTGCTGGTGCACGAGTCCGGTGTCCACGCCACCGTGGCCGGTGTCCTGCTGGGCTTCACCGTGCCGGTCCTCCGCAGCCATGCGGCCGGCGGCCCTGACGCCGGTCCGGGGCTGGCCGAGCACTTCGAGCACCGGGTGCGCCCGATCTCCGCGGGCTTCGCGGTGCCGGTGTTCGCCTTCTTCGCCGCCGGGGTCACGGTCGGGGGACTGGACGGGCTCGTCGCGTCCCTGGGCGACCGGGTGGCGCTGGGCATCGTCGCCGGGCTGGTCGTCGGCAAGGCCGTCGGCATCCTGGGCTCGACCTACCTGATGGCCCGGTTCACCCGCGCGCAGCTGGACACCAACCTCCGCTGGGTCGATGTGCTCGGCCTGTCGGTCCTGGCCGGGGTCGGCTTCACCGTGTCGCTGCTGATCGGCGACCTGGCCTACGGCGCGGGCAGCGAGCGCGACGACAACGTCAAGGTCGGGGTGCTCTGCGGCTCACTGCTCGCCGCGCTGATCGCCGCGCTGATCCTCAAGCTGAGGAACCGCACCTACCGGCGGATCCGGGAGGCAGAGGAGCGCGACGACGACGCTGACGGCACGCCCGACGTCTACGAGCAGCAGGACGCCGCCGAGCGCTGAGGAGGCACGCGCGACAGCCTCCGCGTGTGCTCCTGACGCGGGGTCAGTCCTCGGAGGCGGGACTGGCCGCCAGGTTCTCCTGGATCAGGTTCATCACCGACGAGTCGGTCAGCGTGGTGACGTCGCCGAGCTCGCGGTTCTCGGCGATGTCTCGCAGCAGCCGGCGCATGATCTTGCCCGACCGGGTCTTGGGCAGCTCCTCCACCACCATGATCTGCCGCGGCTTGGCGATGGCACCGATCTCCTTCGCGACGTGGGTCCGGAGCTCCTGCACGACGTCCGGTCCGCCGTCACCGGCTTCGGAACGCAGGATGACGAACGCCACGACAGCCTGGCCCGTCGTCGGATCAGTCGCGCCGACGACGGCCGCCTCGGCCACCTTGGGGTGGCTGACCAGGGCCGACTCGATCTCGGTGGTCGACATCCGGTGACCGGACACGTTCATCACGTCGTCGACCCGGCCGAGGAACCAGATGTCGCCGTCCTCGTCCTTCTTGGCTCCGTCGCCGGCGAAGTACATGCCGGGGAACCGGGACCAGTAGGTCTCGACGAAGCGCTGGTCGTCCCCCCAGAGGGTCCGCAGCATGGCGGGCCACGGGTGGGTGACGGTGAGGTACCCGCCCTCGCCGTTGCCGACCGGCTGGGCCTCGTCGTTGACGACCTCGACCTTGACCCCGGGCACCGGGGTCATGGCTGCGCCCGGCTTGCCGACGGTGACCCCCGGCATGGGGGAGATCATGTGCATGCCGGTCTCGGTCTGCCACCAGGTGTCGACGACCGGGGTCCGGTCGTGGCCGATGTGGTGGCGGTACCAGACGTAGGCCTCGGGGTTGATGGGCTCCCCGACGGAGCCGAGCAGCCGCAGCGAGGACAGGTCGAAGCCGTCGGGGATGTCGGCGCCCCACTTCATGAAGGTGCGGATGGCGGTCGGGGCGCAGTAGAGGATCGTCACCCCGTACTTGTCGATGAGCTCCCACCAGCGTCCCTTGTGCGGGGTGTCCGGGGTGCCCTCGTACATCAGGCTCGTCGCGCCGTTCGCCAGCGGTCCGTACACCAGGTAGGAGTGCCCGGTCACCCAGCCGATGTCCGCTGCGGTCCAGAACACGTCGGTGTCCGCCTTCAGATCGAAGGTCGCCCAGTGCGTGTACGCGGTGCCGACGAGGTAGCCGCCGGTGGTGTGCAGGATCCCCTTCGGCTTCCCCGTGCTGCCGGAGGTGTACATGATGTACAGCGGGTGCTCGGCGGGGAAGAACTCACACGCGTGCTCGGTGGGCTGCCCGGCGACGAACTCGTGCCACCACAGGTCCCGGCCCTCGGTCATCGGCGTGTCCTGCTTCGTCCGCTGGACCACCAGCACGTTCCGGACGTCGGGACAGGTCTGTAGGGCCGCGTCGACGGCCGGCTTGAGGGGCGACGGGTTGCCCCGGCGGTAGCCGCCATCGGCGGTGATGACCACCTCGACGCCGCAGTCCTGGATGCGGGAGGCGAGCGCGTCGGCGGAGAACCCGCCGAAGACGACGGTGTGCGGGGCACCGATCCGGGCGCAAGCGAGCATGGCCACGACCGCCTCGGGGATCATCGGCAGGTAGATGGCCACGCGGTCGCCGGCCTGCACCCCGAGCTCGGTCAGGGCGTTGGCGGCTTGCCGCACCTCCGTGGCCAGGTCGGCGTAGGTGATCGTGCGGGTGTCGCCCGGTTCCCCCTCGAAGTGAAAGGCCACGCGCTCACCGAGCCCGGCCTCCACATGGCGGTCCAGGCAGTTGTAGGCCGCGTTGAGCCGACCGTCGGCGAACCACTGCGCGAAGGGCGGGTTGCTCCAGTCGAGGACCTCGGTGGGCTGGACGTCCCAGCTGATCCGCTGCGCCTGCTTGGCCCAGAAGGCCTCCACGTCCGCCTCGGCCTCCGCGTAGGTGGCCTCGGTGACGTTCGCGTGCTCGGCGAGCTCGGGTGGCGGAGGGAAGCGGCGATCCTCGTGCATCAGGTTGGACAGTCCCTCTTCGCTCACGGTGGTCCTCCTCCATGACGGTGCGGTGTGTGGCGGTGCCCGACGCTGCTCAGGGGTAGCGAAGGGGTGGGGTTCGCGTCCTGCCATCCGGGCGACGGCAGGACGCGACGACCGGCCTCAGTGGAGGCTGGCCTTCTCTGCGCCGGCTCCGGTCAGCGAGCGCACCGACAGCTCGTCGTAGCGTCGCTCGGCCTCGGTGTCCTTGCTCAGCAGGGTGCCGAGGACGCCGCACAGGAAGCCGATGGGGATGGAGACCAGCCCGGGGTTGCGCAGCGGGAACCAGGCGAAGTCCATGTTCGGGGCCAGCGAGGTCGGCGTGCCCGAGACCACCGGGGAGAAGACGACCAGGAGGACGGCCGCCGCGAGCCCGCCGTAGATGCTGCAGGTGGCTCCCAGCGTGTTGAACCGCCGCCAGAACAGGTTGAACAGCAGGGCCGGGAGGTTGGCCGAGGCCGCGACGGCGAAGGCCAGCGCCACCAGGAAGGCGATGTTGAGCCGCTGTGCCGGGATGGCCAGGGCGATGGCCACCGCCCCGATGCCGAAGGCGGCGATCCGGACCACGATCAGCTCGCTCCGCTCGCTGGCCTGGCCCTTCTTCCACACGCTGGCGTACAGGTCGTGCGCCACCGAGGAGGCGGAGGTGAGCGTCAGCCCGGCCACCACCGCCAAGATGGTGGCGAAGGCGACGGCTGAGATCAGCGCGAGCAGCACCGAGCCGCCCAGCGTCCCCTCGCCACCGCCGACCGCCTGGGCCAGCAACGGTGAGGCGGCGTTGCCCGAGCTCGTGGCGATCTGGCTGCCCGGTGCGGTGTCGACCAGGGCGGCGGCACCGAAGCCGAGCACCAGGGTCATGAGGTAGAAGGAACCGATCAGCCCGATCGCCCACAGCACCGACTTGCGCGCGGCATGGGCGGTGGGGGTGGTGTAGAAGCGGATCAGGATGTGCGGCAGGCCGGCGGTGCCCAGCACCAGGGCCAGACCGAGCGACAGGAAGTCGAACTTGCCGATCAGGTCCTTGCCGTAGAGCTGGCCGGGCTGGAGGAAGGCTGCGCCCTTGCCGGACTTCTCCGCGGCCGCTCCCAGCAGCTCGGACAGGTTGAAGTTGAACTTGGCCAGCACCAGCACCGTGATGAGCAGGGTGCCGACCATCAGCAGGACGGCTTTGACGATCTGCACCCAGGTGGTGCCCTTCATGCCGCCGAGCGTCACGTAGATGATCATCAGGATGCCGACGCTGACGATGACCAGGTTCTTGAGCGCGGCGTCGTTCACGCCCAGCAGCAGCCCGACGAGGCTGCCGGCGCCCACCATCTGGGCCAGCAGGTAGAAGATCGAGACGACGATGGTCGAGGACGCCGCCGCCGAGCGGACCGGGGTCTGGCGCATCCGGTAGGCGAGCTGGTCGGCCATCGTGTAGCGGCCGGAGTTGCGCAGCAGCTCGGCCACCAGCAGCAGCGCCACGAGCCAGGCCACGAGGAAGCCGATGGAGTAGAGGAAGCCGTCGTAGCCGTAGAGGGCGATCGCCCCTGAGATGCCCAGGAAGGACGCCGCGGACATGTAGTCACCGCCGATGGCGAGGCCGTTCTGGAAGCCGGAGAAGTTCCGGCCGCCGGCGTAGTAGTCCGCGGCGGTGCTGTTCTGCCGGGACGCCCAGAAGGTGATCCCGAGCGTGACCGCCACCACGACGAGGAACAGCGCGATGGTGAGGGCGCGGTTGTCACCCGCCGCGAGCGGGAGCAGCAGCGGCGCGCTCACCGGTTGGTCCCGTGCTCGAAGCGCTCACGCAGCCGGGTGGCGAGCGGGTCCAGGGCCTTGCTGGCGTGCCGGGAGTAGAGGTAGGCGATGGCGAAGGTGGAGAGGAACTGCAGCAACCCGAAGACGACCGCGACGTTGATGTTGCCGATGACCTGGTTGTCCATGAAGCCACGGCCCCAGTTGTTGGCGACGACGTAGGCGATGTACCAGGCCATGAAGGCGATCGTCGCGGGGAAGGCGAAGCGCGTGTAGCGGCGCTTCAGCTCCACGAAGTCAGGTTCGGCCGCGATCTCGGCGTACGCGTCCTCGTGGGCGCTGCGGGCACTGTGCCCGCCGGCATCCGGCCTGGGGGTGGTGCTGTTCGTCATCGAAGCCCTCCACACGTAGTCGTGGTGGCACCATAACCGGCTCCTCCGACACTGCGCAGGCGACGCCTCCGAGGGCGCGTCGGAGTTCAGACCCGGATCTCGAGCGCGTCCTCGTCCTCGACCAGGACCAGCTCGGTGTGGTCGACCTCGGCGCGCCAGCAGGACGCCCGGAAGGGCAGCAGCAGCGGTTCCGGCCGGCGGGCTGAGCTGTTGTAGAGGTCCTCCACCTCGGCGAGCAGCCGGGCGCGGCGCTCCTCGCTCAACGCCGCCGCCCACGGTTGCCGCTGCACCATGGCGACCAGGCCGCTGCTGGTGATGGGGAGCCAGTTGCGGAAGTTCCGCCGCTCCAGGTGGGTGAAGTACGGGCTGTCGGTCAAGGCGTCGACGGCGTCGGTGCCGAAGTCGCCGCCCATGGCCTGGGGGTCGGCCTCGCGGAGCAGGGCCGTCAGGCGCCGTACCCAGGGCACGGTGTCGTCACGGGTGTTGTAGGCCACGGCGAGGTGGCCGCCCGGCCGGAGCACGCGGGCGATCTCGGTCAGCGCCAACCCGGGCGCGAAATGGTGCAACGTCTGGGACGCGGTGACGACGTCGAAGTGGCACGACAGGTAGGGCAGCGACTCCACCTGGCCGACCACGTGCAGCCGGGTGCCCAGACGTCCCGCCAGGTGAGCGACGGCGGCGACGTCCCGGTCGAGACCGAACACCTCGTGACCCGCGTCCTGGAGCATGGCCGCGAACCCGCCGCGGCCGCTGCCGAGGTCCAGGACCCGAGCCCTGCGCTCGCCCACCATCCAGCGGGGGACAGCCTCCGGGTAGGGGGTCCGGCGGGCCTGATCCATGCGGCAAACTCTAGTGGTGCCCGATCCGCTCGCCGATCTTGCGCGGCTGGAGGGGGTGCCGTCGGCCGTGGCCTCGGCCCTCGACGCCGTGGACACGGTGCTCCGCGACCGCGGCCAACGCAGGCTCGAGCCGGGAACGGTCGCGGCGTCCCTGCTGCGCGGCGCCCGCGCTAACTCGGCCCTGACCGGGGACGGCCCACGCTGGCTCCCGGGCGCGGTCCGGCTCTCCGCCGAGCTGACGACCCTGGCCGCCACCCTGCGCGTCGCCCCGGGCCAGGCTCTGGCCCGCGCCCACGTGCTCGTGGCGCACGGAATCGTCCCGGAGGCCGAGCTGGGCCGGGTCCGCGACGACGCGGTCACCAGCGAGCGGCTGGCCGGGCTGACGGCGCTGCTCACCGGGACCACGGCGGCGTCCGCGGTGGTGCTGGGGGCGGTGGTGCACGCTGAGCTGGTCGTCCTGAGCCCCTTCGGCACCGGTGACGACGTCGTGGCCCGCGCGGCCGAGCACATGGTCCTGGTGGCCGCGGGTGTCGACCCCCGGGGCGCGGTCCCGGTGGAGGCCGGGCATGCCGAGTCGCCGGAGAACTACCGAGCGGCGCTCGCGGCCTACCGGACGGGGACCCCGGTCGGGGTGCGCGTGTGGCTGCTGCAGTGCACGACGGCCCTGGGACGTGGCGCAGAACTGTCCTCGGTGCACCGCTGAGCCACGCTCCTGCCGAGCTGCCCATCGCGGAGCACAGGAATGGGCACGACGCCCGCAGGGCGGACGCCGTGCCGGGCTCGGCTCCGGAGCGACCATGCGTGCTGTTTCTCCGCGTTGGCCCAGGTGGTCCTGGATCGCAACTGCCCCTCAGGGATGGGTGATCGCCGCGTGGGTACTGCCGAAGTCGAGCCCTTGACCGTTCGGGGGGTGACGTCCCCAGGGACCGGTTCGATGAGTCACCGAGCCGGCCGTCCGGGGCTCTTCGCCACCAGCGTCGCGGTCCTTCCTGGGTCCCTTTCTACACGGGAAACCGGCGGAGGTGAAGGGTTCTGGGAACGGATCTTCCTTGGCCGGACAAGGTCCCGGAAGGCGGGCCCGGACCACGGTGACGGAACCGCCGGTCAGCTCACGCGTTCTCCACAGGTGACATCGGTCGCAGTCTCCCGTCCACAGGTGCGCCGGCGTCCGGCCGGACCGCGTGGGGACTCCGCAGACTCACGTCATGGACCGCACCGGACCTGAGAAACCCGTCGTCGTCACCGCGGACCCCGAGCTGCTGAGCCGCATCCAGGCCGTGACCGCGACGTTGGCCCTGCAGCCTTTGCTGGTGAACCGAGCAGCCGACGTCCGGGGATGGTGGACCTCAGCGCCCTTGGTCGTCGTGGGCCCAGACGCGGCGGGAGAGCTCGCCGGTCTCCGGCTGCCCTCGCGTCAGGGCGTGCTGCTGGTCGGCCGCGACCAGGACCCGGCCGAGGCCGTGCGCTTCTCCCCGCCGCTGGGGGCGGCTGTGCTCACCCTGCCCAGTGGGGCCGAGGCGCTGGCCGCAGCGGTCGGCGGCCGCGGCGGCCGACCGCCGGGGGCCGGACGGCTGCTGGCGGTCGTGGGTGGCTCCGGCGGGGTCGGGACCTCCACGACGGCGGCCGGCCTCGCTCTGGTCGCTGGCCGGCGGGGCACCCCGACGGCGCTGGTCGACCTGGATGAGGGCGGGGGTGGGCTGGACCTGCTGCTCGGCGCCGAGCAGCAGGACGGCTGGCGCTGGCCGCGGTTGGCCGGGGCTCGTGGCTTCCTCGGTGACCTGCGTGGGCAGCTTCCCGTTGTCGAGGGGGTCGACCTGCTCTCGGTCGACCGGGTGCCGGCGGTGGCGTCGAGGCTCACCGCCGAGGCCGTGGAGGCGGTGCTGCTCTCGTTGCTCCGGAGCCGCGGCCTGGTCGTCGTCGATCTTCCCCGGGAGCTGACCGCAGCGGCGAGCGCGGTGCTGCGGCAGGCGGACGAGGTCATGCTGCTGGTCCGTGCCGACGTGCGCGGAGTGGCCGCCGGGCGCACAGCGGCCAAGGCGCTCCTTCCGGCCTGCGCCTCCCTGCGGGTGCTCGTCCGCTGCGGACGGCACGGGCTGGTCGTCGGTGACGCGGCCGCGGAGGCGCTCGGGCTGGAGGCCGCCGGGGTCGTGCGCGACGACCCGGCGGTGGCACGCGCCGCCGAGCGGGGCGAGGCGCCCGCTCGAGTGCCCCGCAGTGTGCTGGCCCGCGGCTGCGCGGCGGTCCTCGACTCGTGCGACCTGGCACGGGAGGGAGCGTGAGCGCGCCGGCAGGGCTGGAGCCCCTGCGCACCCGGCTGGTCGCCCTGGGTCGCCCCCACACGGCCCACGACGTGGCCGAGGCCATGCGCGCCGAGGGCCGCCTGGTCACCGACGCCGTCCTGGTGGAGACCGTTGAGGCGCTGCGGCGGCACAGCGTTGGCGCGGGCCCGCTGGAACCGCTGCTACAGCTGCCCGGGGTCACCGACGTCCTCGTCAACGGCCCGGACCAGGTGCTCCTCGACCGGGGTGCCGGGTTGGAGCGGACCGGGGTGCGCTTCGGATCCGAGGCCGAGGTGCGGGCCCTGGCTCAGCGGTTGGCCGCGACGGCGGGCCGTCGGGTCGACGACGCCTCCCCCTTCGTCGACGCCCGGCTGCCGGACGGCACCCGGCTGCACGCCGCGCTGGCCACGGTGGCTCAGCCGGGAACCTGCCTGTCCCTGCGGATCCCCGCCCGGCGCGCACTGGGCCTGGACGACTTCGTGGCCTCCGGGGCGATGGGCCCGCGGGCGGCGGCGCTGCTCCGTCGGCTGGTCGAGGCGCGGCTGGCTTTCCTGGTCAGCGGCGGGACGGGCTCCGGCAAGACGACGCTGCTCAGCGCCCTGCTGGCGCTGGTGCCCGCCGACCAGCGGATCGTGGTGGCCGAGGACTCCCGAGAGCTGGACCCCGCCCACCCGCATGTCGTCAGGCTCGAGGGCCGGCCCGCCAACGCCGAGGGCGTGGGTGAGCTGACGCTGACCGAGCTGGTCCGTCAGGCGCTCCGGATGCGCCCCGACCGGCTCGTGGTCGGTGAGGTCCGGGGTGGGGAGATCTGTGATCTCCTCCGGGCTCTGAACACCGGTCACGAAGGCGGCTGCGGGACGGTGCACGCCAACTCCGCCGAGGACGTGCCCGCCCGGCTGGAGGCGCTGGGTGCCCTGGGTGGGTTGGACCGCGCCGCGCTGCACGCGCAGGTCGGGTCCGCTCTCGACGCCGTCCTGCACATCCGCCGGGACGAGGACGGGGTCCGTCGGGTCGCCGAGGTCCACGTGATGGTCCGGGACGAGGCGTCCGGCCTCACCCGGACCTCGCCCGCCGTCACCTTCGGGCCCGGTGGGCGGTCCCGCCTCGGACCCGGCAGCCCTCGGCTGGAGAGGCTGCTGGACCGGTGAGTGCCGTGGCTGCGCTGCTCGCCGCTGCTGCTGCCCTGCTCGGGGTGCGGCGCCCCGGCGCGGGTTGGAGCCGCTCCGTGTCGACCAGCGCGGCAACGACTGCCTCGACATCACGTCGGCCGGTGCCGCTGGTCCTGGTCTGCGGAGCGGGTGCAGGCGGCCTGCTGGCTCTGGCGCTGTCCCTCGACGGGACGCGCGGGGCCGTGCTGGCGGTGTCCGCGGGCCTGGTTCTGGCGACGGGCGGCCGGCTGACCGTGCTGTGGCTCCGGCGTCGCGCCGCCGACCGGGTGGCCAAGGACGTGGTCGAGGGCTGCGCCGTGCTGGCCGCGAACCTGCGGGTGGGCCAGGTCCCCAGCCGGGCGCTCCAGACCGCGGCCGCAGCCTGCCCGACCCTGCAGCCTGCCCACGAAACGCTCCTCCTGGGCGGTGACGTCGCCGCGGTCTGGTTCCGGCAGGCGGCCGGACCTGGAGCAGGCGGGCTCCGTGAGCTGGCCCGAGCGTGGCGGGTGGCCGAGCGCACGGGGGCCTCGCTGGCGAGCACCCTGGACCAGGTGGTAGCCGGCCAGACGGGCGACCAGGCGCTCCGGGAGGTCGTGGCCGGTGAACTGGCCGCCCCGCGGGCCACCGGCAAGGTGATGGCGGTCCTGCCCGCGCTCGGCCTCGGGATGGGCTACCTGCTCGGGGGAGAACCCCTCCGGTGGCTTGCGGCGGGCCCGGCGGGCTGGACCTGCTCGGTGCTGGGCGTCGCTCTCGCCTGCGGTGGGGTGCTCTGGATCGAGGCGCTGGCCCGAGCCGCGTCGGTGCGGCCCTGAGCGCCGTGGACCTCGCCGGCAGCCCCGTCGGCCTGCTGCTGCCGGCCGTCCTGGCCGGGCTCGCCTGTCTCCTGGTCGTGGTTCCTCCGGGAGCCGGATGGCACCGGATCGGTGACACGGTCAGTCCGGCGCGTTCCGGGGGAGCCGGGTGGCTCACCCGTGCGGTCCTGGGTGGCGCCGGCGCGACGCCGCTGCGGAACCGGCTCGCGCTGGGCGCCGGGATGGCGTCGGCGCTGTGTGTCGCCCTGGCTCAGAGCACGGACCTCGGTGGCCGGGCCCTGCTCGGCTGGCCGGCTCTGGTCGCTGCGACGGTCGTGCTGCTCGGTCGCCTCGAGCCTCGGTCAGCCCAGGCGCGGGCGGCCCGGTTCGTCAGCGACGTCCCCCAGGCGCTGGAGCTGATGGCGGACGGGCTCGCCGCCGGCCGCCCGCTGCGCGCGGCGTGCGCGGCGGTCGTCGAGGCTTTCGACGGCCCGGTGGCTGAGGAGCTGGGGGTGGTCCTGCGTTCGATCGAGCTGGGGACCGGAGAGGCCGCGGCCTGGGCGGTGCTGCGGGGGCATCCGCAGCTCGGTGATGCGGCCGCCGACCTGTCCCGAGCCGCTGACTCGGGCACCGAGCTGGTGGCGGCCCTGCGGCACCACGCGGCCGCCGCCCGGGATCGGCGACGGGCGGTGCTGCAGCAGCGGGCCCGCAGCGTCGGCGTGCGGAGCGTGCTGCCGCTGATGACCTGTTTCCTCCCGGCGTTCCTCCTGCTCGGGGTGGTGCCGACGGTCGTCTCGGCCGTCGTGCAGGCCTTCGGCTGACGGGATGGCCGTCCACAACATCCTCCGCCTGCCGGCGGTCATGCACAGCGCGGTCACCGGACGCTGCGCGAGGTGACCGGATCCGGAGGATCTCGGCGCAGCCAACGGGGCTGCCGCACACGGTGTGGAACTTCCAGGAGGTCACGATGACGACGACGGACGAGATCGGCGGGGCGGTCCCGCTGACGGAGCGAAGGGGCGATGCGACTGCTGCGTCGGCGCTCCCGGCAGCGACGACGGGCGGCTGGCCTGCCCCGCGTCGCGGTGAGCGGGGGATGGTGAGCGCGGAGTGGGCGGTGGGCATCATCGCCGCCATCGGGATCGCCGGCGTGCTGCTGGCGGTGGTCACCAGCGGGCCGGTGGAGAAGGCCATCCTGGGCTTCATCCTGATGGTGATCGAAGCCTTCGCCCGCGGGCTCTGAGGGGTCGGGGCGATGTCTCCCGCGCGGGGTGGCAGGTGCCCGCGCAGCGGACGCGGGATGGTGACGGCCGAGCTGGCCGTCGCCATCCTGGCGGCCCTCAGCCTCTTCCTGCTGCTGTGCTGGGGCATCGTGCTGGTGGTCCAGCAGCTGCGGTGTGTGGACACCGCGGCCGCGGTGGCGCGGCAGGAGGCACGCGGTGACCGGCAGGCCGCAGCGGCGGCGCGGTCTCAGGCCCCCGACGGCGCCCGGATCCAAGTGCGCCGGCGTCCGGGCCAGGTGGTGGTGCGGGTCGACGTCCGGGTCGCGCCGTTAGGGCCGGGTCGGCTCTCCGTGCCGCTGACCGCCGAGGCCGCCGTCGTGCCCGAGCCCGGGGGAGGCGACCGGTGAGGGCTGCCGGAGGGTCGCGGTCTGAGCGAGGCAGTGCCTCGATGCTGGTGGCCGCGGTGATGGGGGTGGTGGTCGTGCTGACCGGTGCTGCGCTGCTCATCGCGGGCTACGAGGTCGCCCAGCACCGGGTGCGGGCCGCCGCCGACCTGGCGGCGGTCAGCGCCGCCGTCGCCTTCGGGCAGGGTCAGGACGCCTGCGCCCAGGCCCGGCGGACGGCACGCGCGAACGGAGCCTCCCTGCTCAGCTGCAGCACCGCGGGTGACCTCGTCGCGTACGTGGTGACCGTGCAGGTGGCGCTGCCGGTGCGGACGACGGTGCGAGGGCTGCCGAGCCGGGTGGTCGGGACGTCCCATGCGGGGTCGACGCCGTGATCACCACCGGGAGCGGATTCGGCGCGGGCTCGGAGACGCCTCCGTTCAGCGCCCTCACCGGCCTGGTCCGTGAGCCGCGTGAGGGCCGGCTCGGCTGGGATCGTTCACGGTTCCCGCTCCGCCAGGGCGGCGACGGTGGAGCGGCCACCGGGCGTGGCCCGGGTGCGGACCAGCTCGGCCGCCACCCGGCGGAGCGGGGCGTGGTGGTCCTGAGCGACCCGGCTCAGCACCTCGAAGGCCCGGCGGGGCGTGAGCGAGAAGCGCTCCATCAGGATCCCCTCCGCCTGACCGAGGACACTGCGGTCGAGGGCGCGGCTGTGCAGGTCCGCGGCGTGCTGAGCCTCGGCGAGGGCGACGGCCAGGTGGGCGGCGAGGTGCCCGGCCGTCACGACGGCGTCCTCGTCGAAGGCGTGCGGACGGGTCGCGAGCAGGTTGAGTGCACCGAGGGTGTTCCGGGTGGTGTAGAGCCGGACGCAGAGCATGCTGAGCACACCCAGCCCGACGACCTCCGGAGTCCACCGGGGCCAGCGGTCCTCCTCCCGCAGGTCAGTGCTCGAGACGATCTCGCTCCTCGCGATGGCGTCCAGGCACGGGCCCTGGCGCACCCGGTACTGCAGCTCGTCGATGCGCGCGACCAGCGGATCGGTGGAGGCCGGGGTGTCGATCCGACCGTCGGCTCCGACGACCGAGATCCCGGCGTACGCGCAGCTGGGGATGAGGCGGACCGCGATCGCGAGGCCGCGCTCCAGCGTGTGCTGGGTGTCGCCCTCGTCCTGCAGGTCCCGAGCGGCCCGGTCGAAGACGGCGTCCAGGTCAGGGTCCGGCAAGGGTCGGGGCATCCCGCATCCTCCCACCGTCTTGGCAGCACCGGCCGGCCTCGCAGCTCGTGGTGGTGGGAATTCAGCAGCAGGGGTATGAAGGAACCATGACGACAAGCAACCCGCGCGCATGGTGACCGGACCCGGCCCTGCGCCTGACCTCGTCGTCGCCTCAGACCTCGTCGGTGTCCGGCAGTCGTTGCAACCCGTGCTCACCCTCGCGACCTCGATCGCCGGCAGGGCCGTCGTCGCCGCTGCCGGAGCCGGCATCTCCCTCATCGGGCAGGACGGTTCCCGGACGAGCACCGCGAGCACGAATGCTCTGGTCGAGCTCGCCGACGAGAGGCAGTACGAGCTGGACGAGGGACCTTGCCTGACCTCCTGGCGGAACACCACCCTCGTCCGGATCGACGACCTGGAGCACGAGACCCGCTTTCCTGCCTGGACGGCGGCTGCGCGCGAGCTGCACCTCCGGTCGGTCCTGAGCACGCCGCTGCGCGGTGTGCACCGGAACCTGGGCGCGATCAAGGTCTACAGCGAGCGGCCGCGCGCCTTCGGTCGCGCCGACGAGGACGTGCTGCTCCAGATCGCCGAGCAGGTGACCCTGCTTCTGGAGAACCTCGAGGTGCTGGTCCAGGTCGAGCAGACCAGTGCTGCGGTGATGGCGGCCCTGCAGGTGCGCCAGCAGGTCGCGCTCGCGCAAGGCATCCTCGTCGGACGGCATGGCCTCCGCCCTGAGCAGGCGTTCCTCGAGCTGGCCGAGGAGGCTGGTCGGCGAGGTCGGACGGTGGCTGACCACGCCGTCGACGTCATCGCTGGCCGCTAGGAGGGCGCTGTGTCACAGGATTCCCCGGAGGAGGATCGCAGTCGCCTCGTCAAGGCCTACAGGGGCAGCCAGATGCCGGTCGAGGAGCTCTGGCTGGCCTACTACGCGCTCGGAGGCAGTGCGGGCCGCTACGAGTTGGAGGCCTACCTGGCGGAGCTCATGCCGCTCAGTGCGCACGAGCACAACGTGCTGGCCCATGCCATCAACGAGCGGCTCGCCGAGCTTCCGCCGCCGCCGCGTGCGCCGTACCGGAAGCCGGAGGACGAGCCTGGGGTCCCCGATCCTCGTGAACCACCCGACCCGTCCGACCTGACCTGAGCTGCCCAACCGAGGCGGCTGCCCGGCCCGCCGGGTCCCTCGCCCCGGACCGCTGACCCACCGACGCTGGGGTCAGCCGGACGTCTTCCTCGCCTCCTCATCCGCGATGGCGACCAGCCGGGCGGCGACGTCTCGAAGCTTGGTGTTCGAGGTCTGGGAGACGCGGACGAGGTACTGGAATGCGGCGCTCTCGGTGACCGTGTAGGTGTGCATCACGACCCCGATCGCCTGGCCGATGACCTGCCGGCTGGCGAGGGCATCGGTCAGCGTGGTGACCGTGCGGGCCCTGTCCATCGCGATGGCGGCGTGCACGGCGAAGATCTCGGCGGCGGCGCGGGTCCCGGCGTGGAAGGCGCCAGCCCGGCGCGCGTACAGGTTGAGCCCACCCACGCTGCGGCTCTCCCGGTAGACCCTGATCCCCATCTGCGACCGGAGCCCCCGACTGGCGGCGGCCGGGCCGTACAGCGGCCACCGCTGGTCGCTCTCCAGGTCGTCGACGATCACCTCAGCCAAGGCGGGATCGCGCAGGGCGTCGATGCAGGGCCCTTCCTGCAGGTCGTACTGCAGCTGGTCCAGCGTCTGCGCCAGGGGATCAGTGGCGGCCTTCGTGCTCACGGCCTCCCGCGTGGCCACCGAGATGCTCACCACGTCCACACCGGGTACCGTCCGCGACGCTGCCTCAGCCAGGCGACCCAGAACGGCTTCGACGTCCTCAGTGGGCTCGTTGAGGTACCGCGCGGCGTCGGCCATCAACCAGGCGAGCTCGTCCACCTCGTGGCGGGACCCGCCCCCGTCGCTGGGACTACGCGCATGCACCATGAGCATCCGTTCCGGTCCATCTCGGCTGTCGAACAAGAGGACCTGCAGGGCCGTGCCATGGACGTGCCGACGCCGTGGTCAGCAGCCTGCGAGGCACCCGCACCCTCGCGTCTCCAACCTACGTCTGTCCTGCCGGCAGCGCAGGATCGCTGCCCCCCAGCTCAGAGGGCGGTCGTCTCGCCGTCGCTCCTCAGGCCATCCGCTTCCGGGCCGTCAGGGTCTGGGCCGTCAGGCTGCGGGGTGTCAGGGTCCTCGGGCGTCTCATCAACCGGGTCCTGCTCCGCCGCGGGCCGACGCAGGGTGATCTTCGCGACCCCGGCCTCGAGGTCGATGCCGAAGGGTGCGCCCCCTCCGGGGGTGGGCTTGGAGACCTGCATCTTCTGACGCTCCTTCTCTTCTCGGAGGTGCCGCAAGCCGGGGTTGAAGATCTCCCCGAAGCTCATCGGTGCGGCGGGTCGCGGGTGATCTCGTCCGCCTCGTCCGCCGGCGACTGCCGCTCGGCAGCGGTGGTGGCGGTGTCGGTGGTGTCGGCGCTCGCGGTGGGCAGGGTGCCGCTGGCCCGTTCCGTGCCCTCTGGTTCCGCGTCCCCCGACCGGCCGCTCTCGGCCCGGAGGCCGCCGGTTCCCTGGGATGACGGGCCAGCGGTGGCGGTGGCGGCGGAACGCAGCGCCTTGATCCGGCGCCGACGAGCTCGGTTGCGACGCAGGCCGACCACGAGCAGCGTCACGGCCAGGCAGGCCACCAGCATCGCGGCCGCCCCGGCGAGGAAGACCCCGGCGTTCGTCACCGGGACGGTCGCACCCAGCACCGCCAGGTCGTAGGACTCTGAGCTGCCCAGCAGCACGGCGGCGGCGAACAGCAGCACCAGCACGAGCAGCACGAGAGCGAGGGCGACCATGGAGCCAGTATGTCCGGACGGGGCATCCTGAGCCGGGTCACTCGCCGGAGCGTGGCTGCACCAGTCCGAGCAGGGTCGCGGCCCGCTCCTTGTCCAGCCCACGCTGAGCCTCGGTGCAGTCCGGCGCTACCACGCAGGCCGGACAGCCGTGGTCGCAGCGGCAGGCCAGCACGCGCTCCCAGGAGGCCCGCAGCCAGGCTGGCCCGGCGTGGAACGCCTGCTCGGTGAAGCCTGCCCCGGCGGGTTGCTGGTCGTAGAAGGTGACGGTCAGCAGGCCGGTCGCGGTGTCTGCGGTGCTGGAGTAGCCGCGGACGTCCCACCGGTCGCAGGGGGCGTGCATGGGCAGCAGGGCGAGCGCCACGTGCTCCAGGCCGTGCGCCCCGGCAGCCAACCGGGCCAGGGCCACCGACTCGTCCACCTCGTCGAGCGGGAGGGTCAGCCAGGTCCCGGCGGTCAGGAGCCGGCGTTCCGGCAGGTCCAGCGGTGTGGAGTCCCAGACGGTGCCCAGCACCTCGTCGCGCCGGAGGTAGCTGGTCACCTGGCGGGTCACCGCGAGCTGCCCCCGGTGCAGGTGGCCACGCCCGGCTGGGCGGCGGTCGTGCTCGGCGACCACCTCGACGGCGGTGCTGGTCTGTGGCTGCGTCAGATACCCCGGTCGGGCCGCCCGGACGAGGGCCTCGCGGCCCTCGTGGTCGAGCTCCTCGGTGAGGAAGCTCTCGCCCCCGTGCAGGTAGACCGCGCCAGGGTGCACCGCCAGGTCCGCCGCTCCCGGGTCGACGTGGCCGAGCACCCGGCCGGTGTCGACCTCGACGATCTCCACCTGGTCGGCCCGCGAGCCGCGCAGGTCCACGCTCTCGCAGGCGCGCTCGGCCCGGGTCCAGTACCAGCTGTCCCCCCGCCGCCGGAGGGCGCCGGAGGCGGCCAGGCGGTCGGCGAGGGCCTCGGTGTGCGGACCGAACCAGACCGCGTCCCGGGCCGTCAAGGGCAGCTCCTGCGCCGCGGCCGCCAGCTGCGGGCCCAGCAGGTAGGGGTTGCCCGGGTGCAGCACGGTCTCCTCGACCGGCTCGTCGAGCAGGGCGGACGGGTGCTCGGTGAGATAGGCGTCCAGCGGGTGCGGCCGCGTCACGAGGGTCACCCGCGCCGCCCGGCCCCGCCGGCCGGCGCGCCCCGCCTGCTGCCAGAAGGCCGACCGGGTCCCGGGGAAGCCGGCCATCACGACGGCGTCCATCCCGGCGATGTCGACCCCGAGCTCGAGGGCGTTGGTCGCCGCCACCCCGGCCAGCCGCCCGTCCTGCAGCGCCTGCTCGAGCCGGCGGCGGTCCGAGGCGAGGTAGCCGCCGCGGTAGGCGGCGACCCGGGGAGCAGGGGAGGGGACGACGCCGAGGTCCGGCGGTCGCCACGCCTCCAGCTGCTGCTGGGCCTGGCGGGCCACCACCTCGGCCCCGCGGCGGGAGGCGACGAAGGCGATCGTCTGCGCCCCGGCCTGCACGGAGGCGGCCAGCAGGCGGGCGGTCTCGTCCTCGGTCGAGGCACCCGGCTCGCGGAGCACGATCTCCACCGGGCCACGCGCCGAGCGGTCGACGTCGACGGTGGAGATCGCTTCCGGCGGCACGCCGAGGAGGTCCGCCGTCGTGCGTCCGGGGTTCCCGGCCGTGGCCGAGGCGACGACGAAGACCGGGTCCGCGCCGTACCGGGCGGCCAGCCGGCGGAGCCGGCGCAGCACCAGACCCACCTGGGAGCCGAAGACCCCCCGGTAGCGGTGGGCCTCGTCGACGACGACGAAACGGAGGGAGGACAGGAAGCCCGCCCAGCGGGCGTGGCCGGGCAGGAGCGAGAAGTGCAGGAGGTCGGGATTGGTCAGCAGGTAGACCGCCTGCTCGCGGGCCCAGGTGCGCGCGTCAGGGCCGGTGTCCCCGTCGACCGTGGCGATCGGCCAGCCGGCGAGGCCGAGGTCGGCGCAGGCGCGCAGCTGGTCGTGGGCGAGCGCCTTGGTCGGAGCCAGGTAGAGCGCGGTGTGCGGGCGGCTGCTCACCCGCCACGCGTCGGCACCCGTCGCCTCCGGACGCGGCGGGCCCGCCGGGTCGAGGCCCGCCCAGGTAGCGGCCAGCACCGGCATGAGGTAACCCAGCGTCTTCCCCGAGGCGGTGCCGGTCGAGAGGGCGACGTGCCGGCCCTGCCAGGCGGCGTCGGCGGCCTCGACCTGGTGCTGCCAGGGCTGCTGGACCCCGCTGCGCTCCAGGGCCCCGCGGACGCCGGCCGGGAGCCACGGCGGCCACGGCGCCTGCGTGCCCTCCCGGGCCGGCAGCCGCCGGACGTGCCGGACGCCGGACTCCGCCGCCTCGAGCGGTAGCAGGACCGGCGCTCCGTCCACCGTCCCCGGCGCCGGCTCCGCCCCCCTGCTCATCGGCCCAGCCTGACACGCCGGGCCAGCGGATGCGTCCCGCGCACGCGCCGCAGACGGGGCGGACCAGTGGCCCGTGTGGTTAGACTGCGCGCGGCTGATCCCGAGCCATTCTTTTGCATTCCTGGTCGAGGAGGACTTTGTATGCCCGTACTTCCAGCTCCTTTGGAAGTCAGCGCCATCCCGGTGTCGGGGGGCAACCTGACCCTCGTCGCCATCGTCGGGGTGATCGCCCTGCTGGCTCTGGCGATGGCCGTGATCTTCCGCCGCGAGGTCCTCGCCGCCGACGACGGCACCGACCGGATGCGCGAGATCGCGCTCGGGGTGCAGGAAGGCGCGAGTGCCTTCCTCGGCCGTCAGTTCCGCACCTTGTCGGTGTTCGCGATCGCCGCGTTCTTCCTGCTCCTCGCCCTGCCCGCCCGGGGCAGCGAGGAATTCGCCGAATGGACGCTCCGGATCTTCCGCTCCATCGCCTTTCTGGCGGGCGCGGTGTTCTCCGCCCTCATCGGCTACCTCGGCATGTCCCTGGCGGTGCGCGCGAACGTGCGCGTGGCCTCCGCGGCCCGCAGCGCCGGCCGCGACCCGGCCATGAAGATCGCCTTCCGGACCGGTGCCCACGTCGGCATGCTGACGGTCGGCCTCGGCCTCCTGGGCGCCTCGCTCGTCGTCTTCTCCTTCCGCAGCGACGCCCCCGTCATCCTGGAGGGCTTCGGCTTCGGTGCCGCCATGCTGGCCATGTTCATGCGGGTCGGCGGTGGCATCTTCACCAAGGCCGCTGACGTCGGCGCGGACCTGGTGGGCAAGGTCGAGCAAGGCATCCCCGAGGACGACCCGCGCAACGCCGCCACCATCGCCGACAACGTGGGCGACAACGTGGGCGACTGCGCGGGCATGGCCGCCGACCTCTTCGAGTCCTACGCCGTCACCCTGGTCGCCTCGCTCATCCTCGGCAAGGCTGCCTTTGGCGAGGCCGGCCTGGTCTTCCCGCTCATCGTCCCGGCCATCGGCGTCGTCACCGCCCTCATCGGCATCTACCTCACCAAGCCGCGCACGGGGGAGAACGGGCTCAAGACGATCAACCGGTCGTTCTACCTGTCCGCCGGGATCTCGGCGGTGCTCTGTGCCATCGCCTCCTTCGCCTACCTGCCGTCCTCCTTCGCCGCCCTCGGCGTCGAGGGGGCGGAGCAGTTCACCGGTCCGATCGACGACCCGCGGGTGGTCGCCATCGGCGCCGTGGTCATCGGCATCGTGCTGGCCGTGGTGATCCTGGCGCTCACCGGCTACTACACCGGGACCGAGGACCGCCCCGTCAAGGACATCGGCCGGACCTCGCTGACCGGTGCGGCGACCGTCGTCCTGGCCGGCATCTCGGTCGGCCTCGAGTCGGCGGTCTACACCGCCCTCGTCATCGCGGCGGCGGTCTACGGAGCGTTCCTGCTCGGCGGCTCGGGCGTCGTGGCCCTGTTCGCCATCGCGCTCGCCGGATGCGGACTGCTGACCACGGTCGGCGTCATCGTGGCGATGGACACCTTCGGTCCCGTGTCCGACAACGCCCAGGGCATCGCCGAGATGTCCGGGGACGTCGACGGGGAAGGCGCCCAGATCCTCACCGAGCTGGACGCGGTCGGCAACACCACCAAGGCGATCACCAAGGGCATCGCGATCTCGACGGCCGTCCTGGCCGCGACCGCGCTGTTCGGCTCCTACACCGATGCCATCCGCGACGTGCTGGCCGACCGGTACGCCGACTTCGCGGCCGAGTCGGTCGTGTTCGCCCCCCAGACCCTGGTCGGGGTGATCCTCGGCGCCGCCGTGGTCTTCCTGTTCTCGGGGCTGGCCATCACCGCCGTCGGTCGGGCCGCCGGGGCCGTGGTCTACGAGGTGCGCCGCCAGTTCCGCGAGATCCCCGGGATCATGGAGGGGACCGGCAAGCCCGAGTACGGCAAGGTCGTCGACATCGTCACCAAGGACTCGCTGCGCGAGCTGGCGACCCCGGGCCTGCTGGCGATCTTCGCCCCGATCGCCGTCGGCTTCGGTCTCGGGGCACCCGCCCTGGCCGGGTACCTCGGTGGCGCCATCGCCTCCGGCACCTTGATGGCGGTCTTCCTCGCCAACTCCGGTGGGGCCTGGGACAACGCCAAGAAGCTCGTCGAGGACGGCAACCACGGCGGCAAGGGCTCCCCGGCGCACGAGGCCACCGTCATCGGTGACACCGTGGGCGACCCGTTCAAGGACACCGCCGGTCCGGCCATCAACCCGCTGATCAAGGTGATGAACCTGGTCGCGGTGCTGATCGCTCCCGCCGTGGTGGCCATGTCCCCCTACAGTGACACCGAGAGCGGCTGGCGGTTCGTCATCGCCCTGGTCGCCCTGGCCATCATCGTCACTGCGGTCGTGATCAGCAGCCGTCGCGGGATGGCCATGGCCGAGGACAGCTCGGCCGGCCCCACCGGCCCCACCGGCTCGGCCGGGACGCTCGGGCACCAGGCCGGGGAGGGCGTGGCGGCTCACCCGCGCACGGAGCACACCGCCTGACCGACGGCGGCCACCGCCGTCCACAGATCCACCGCCCATCGGCCCCGATCCGCGTCTGCGGTTCGGGGCCGATGGCACACTGGGCAGCGATGAATGACCAGTCCGGGAACGCCGGCCCGCAGCCCGTCCCGCAGCCGCAGCCCGACCAGGCCCCCCCACCGCCCTGGTACCCCGGCCCGCAGCCCTACCCGGGCCTGCAGCCCTACCCGGCACCACAGCCCTACCCGGGCCCGCAGGCCTCCGGGCAGCAGCCCTGGTACCCCGGTCAGCCGTGGGCCGGCCAGCCCGGCCCTCCGCCGGGCTACGGACCGGTGGTGCCGTGGGGCCCGCCGCCCCGGCCGCCGGTGCTCCCGTCGGAGCCGGTCCGTTACTCCCAGATGCTGCGCGGACCCCGGCACCGCTGGTGGAAGCCGCTGCTGACCATGCTGCTCACCGGGGCGATCGTCCTCGGCGTCAGCATCGTCGCCGTCGTCCCGCCCCTGGTCGTCGGGCTCGCCACCGGCGTCCCGGATCTGGACCAGTACGTCTTCGGTGCCCTCACCGACACCGCGAACTTCGGTCCTGCCGGATTCATCGGGCTGAACCTGACGCTGATCCTCCTCATCCCCGCCGTGATGTTCTCGGTCTGGGCGGTGCACGGGTTGCGGCCGCGCTACCTCATGTCGGTGACCGGCGGCATCCGCTGGGGCTGGATGGGCCAGTGCCTGCGCATCGTCGTGCCCGTCTGGGTCGTGTTCGTGGGTCTGAGCCTGGTGATCGACCAGCCGAGCGGCCCCCGGCCGGCGCACTGGGTGACGCTGCTGGTGATCGTGATGCTCATGACCCCGTTCCAGGCCGCTGGGGAGGAGTACTTCTTCCGCGGCTGGATCATGCAGGTGCTCGGGTCCTGGTTCGCCCGCCCGGTCGTGGGCCTCGTCGTCACCACCGCGATCTCCACGGTCACCTTCTCCGCCGCCCACGGCAGCAGCGACCCGTGGGTCTTCGGCAGCATCGCCTGCCTGGCGGTGGCCGGCTGCCTGGCCACCTGGCGCACGGGCGGGCTGGAGGCGGCCATCGCCATGCACGCCGTCAACAACGTCCTCGCCCTGTTCTCCACGATCCTCTTCGGAGGCTGGGACCGGGCCTTCATCAGTGCTGGCACCGAGGGGACGTTCCTCCAGTTCGCGGCCTCGGTCGTCGTGCACGCCCTCGCCCTCGCCCTGATCTGGCGGCAGGCGCGCCGTGCGGGCCTGTCCCCCTTGACCCGGGCCGACCCCCGGCCAGCACTAGCCCCGCCGGGGGCGCCCCTTCCGGCCACCGGGTGGCAACCGACCCCGTCAGGGCCGACGAGCGGCTGACCCCATCGTCGCGGGATCACGCGGCTGCGGCGGAGACGGCAGGTCCGTGGTGTCGGTGAGCGCCCAGCGGAGCGTCACCATCGCCGAGCGGGCGAGCGGCCGGACGAGCAGCCGGTCCGTCGAGGGCAACGTCGGCAGCAGCAGCGTGCTGCGCACCCAGGGCGGCAGGGTCGACACCGCGCCGGCCGCCAGCACGCCGAAACCGAGCCGGGCCGGTCCGGTGAGCGGAGGTTTCAGCAGCAGCAGGGCGGCGACGTCGCGGGCCGCAGGGGTGCTCCGCAGCTCGGGGCGGTAGCGCGCCAGCAGCGCCACGTTCTCCTCCCAGGTCTGGGGCGGGTCGACGACGCCTAGCCGGGCGGCCACCTCACCTGACTGCGCGACATAGGCGTCGACCTCGGCCTCGCTGAGCCGGCGGTGGCCGAAGGCCTGGAAGCTGGCGGCGAAGCTGTCCACCTGGGCCGCATGCACCCATCCCAGCAGGTGCGGGTCGCTCGCCGCATACGGCCGGCCGGCCGGAGTGATGCCGGTGACGCTGCGGTGGATGGCCTGCACCACCCGGATGATCCGCTCGGCGTCCTCCACGGTGCCGTAGGTGGTGGTCGCCAGGTAGCGGCTGGTGTTCTGCAGCCGGCCCCAGGGGTCGCCGCGGAAGGCCGAGTGCTCGCTGACCCCCTGCATCGCCACCGGGTGCAGCGACTGCAGGAGCAGGGCCCGGATCCCGCCGATGAACATCGACGCGTCGGCGTGGACCTCCCAGATGACGTCGTCCTCGGAGAACCAGCGCTCACCCTCGGTGAACCAGATGCGCTCGTGGCTCTCGTTGAACTCCGCACCCCCGACCCGGTCGCGCAGCATTCTGGCCAGACCGGCCCGTTGCCGCGCCACCAGCGGGCGGGGATCCAGCGGCAGGGTAGGCATCAGGCGGATCGTACGCTGGCCCCACAAGCGCCCGGGGCGGTCCGCCGTCCTCCGCCCGACCCCGACGAGGAGGCCCCATGGGCGGGTACGCCGCGGACCACCGGCGGAGCCTGGAGGACCCCGACGGCTTCTGGCGCGAGCGCCTGAGGGCTGTCGACTGGTTCACCCGCCCCCGCGTGCTGCTCGACCCCGAAGCCCCGGCGGCCGGACGCTGGTTCCCCGACGGGATCCTCAACCTCTGCTACAACGCCCTCGACCGCCACGTCATCCGCGGACGGGCCGACGAGCCGGCGCTGGTCTTCCACTCCGTGCGTTCCGGGACGCGGCGGACCTCCAGCTACGCCGACCTGCTGCAGGAGGTCGCCCAGCTGGGCGGCGGGCTCCGCGAGCTGGGCGTGGAGCCCGGGGACCGCGTCCTCCTCCTCATGCCGATGGTCCCCGAGGCCGTGGTCGCCCTGCTGGCCTGCGCCCGGCTGGGCGCCGTCCCCACCCTGGTGCCGGGCGGCCCGCCGGCCGACGAGCTGGCCACCCGGATCGATGACGCCCGCCCCACGGTCGTCCTCCTCTCCTCCTGCGGCTGGGGGCCTGGCGGGATCGAGGAGTACAAGCCGCTGCTCGACGCCGCGCTGCAGGCCGGCACCCACCGACCCGACTACGTCGTCGTGCACCAGCGGCCGGAGGTCCGGGCGGTGCTGGGCGGTGAGCGTGAGCTCGACCTCGCGCTGCTGATGCGGCCGGGGCAGTTCCAGCCGGCGGGGTGCGCGGAGCTGGCGGCCACCCACCCGGTCTCCCTCCACCACGCCCCGGGCAACACGGGCGGGCTGCGGAGGGTGCTCCAGGACCACGGTGGGCTCGCCGTCGGGCTGACCTCCGCGGTCCGCTCCGTGCACGACCTCGGACCGGACGACGGGATGGTCATCGCCACCGGCGCGGCCTGGGGCGTGGGGCACCCCTCGGTCGTCTACGCCCCGCTGCTGGTCGGCGGGACGACGGTGCTCTACGAGGGCGAGCCGGTGGGCACCCCGGACGCCGGCTCGTTCTGGCGCCTGGTCAGCGAGCACCGTGCGACGGTGCTGCTCACGTCCCCGAGCGCCGTCGAGGCGATCCGCCGCGAGGACCCGGACGCCGAGCTGGTCCGCCGTCACGACCTCACCAGCCTCAGGACGCTCGTCCTGACCGGTGAGCCCCCGGACCCCGGCGCTCGTCGCTGGGCCGGCGAGCAGCTGGGCGTCCCCGTCGTCGACCAGTGGTGGCCGAGCGGCACCGGGGTCCCGGTCGCCGCCAGCCCACGAGGTCTGGACCCACGGCCGCTGTCAGCCGGCTCGGCCACGGTGCCGCTACCCGGCTTCGACGTCCGGGCACTCGGACCCGACGGCACCGTCCTACCGCCTGGGCAGGAGGGTGAGCTGTGCCTGCGGCTGCCGCTCCCGCCCGGCACCCGGTCGACCGTCGAGGACGACGTCGACCCGTTTCCGGGATGGTCCGCCAGCGGCGACCGCGGCTTCCTCGACGCCGACGGCTCCGTCGTCGTGACCGCCTCTCCCGCGCGGGTGGGAGCATGACGGGATGCCCAGCCTGAGCCCTGACCGCGTCGACGCTCTGCGGGAGGCGTTCGTCCGCCACCGCTACGAAGTGGACGCCGTCGTCGAACGGATGGGCGAGCCGGCCCACGCCGCGTTGGGCCGGAACTCCACCGTCGCCGGTGCCCGGGCCCTCGGCGACGACGCCGATCCGCTGGCCGTGCTGGCCCGGCTCTGGCTGCTGCAGCGCACCGTCCCCGCCGGAGCGCTGGAGACGGCCCTGCCCGGGCTGGTCGCGCCGATGACGGCCGCCGGGTTCCTCCGTCGCGACGGCGACGAGGTCCGGGCGGCCCTGGACATCCGGCCCTACGCCAGCGACGACGGCGCGAGCGGCTGGGTGGTGTCGGACCTCTCGCCCAACCTGGACACCGAGGTGCGGCCCATCCGGCCGGACTTCGTGCTGGGGGTCTCCTCCGCCTCGACGACGCTGGCCCAGCTCACCGTCCGCCGGCCGGTGGACCGCGCGCTGGACCTGGGGACCGGTTGCGGGGTGCAGACCCTGCACCTCGCCCGGCACGCCGCCTCGGTCACGGCCACCGACCTGAACCCCCGAGCCCTGGAGCTGGCGGCGGTCACCGCCGCGCTCAACGGCGTCGAGGTGGACCTGCGGCTGGGCAGCCTCTACGAGCCGGTCACCGAGGAGACCTTCGACCTGATCACCACCAACCCGCCCTACGTGATGTCCCCACCGCGCAGCGACGGCGACCGGCTGGCCTACCGGGAGGGCAGCTGGACCTCCGACGGGCTGGTCGAACAGGTGGTGCGCGGCGGCGTCGGCCACCTCGCCCAGGACGGCACGCTGCAGGTGCTGGCCAACTGGGCGCACGCCCGCGGCGAGGACTGGACCGACCGGGTGAGCGGGTGGTTCGCGGGCTCGGGCTGCGACGCCCACGTGGTGCAGCGAGAGGTCCTCGACGTGCACGAGTACGCCGAGCTGTGGCTGGCTGACGCCGGGCTGGCCGGGTCGCCGGAGTACCTGCCGCGCTACGCCGAGTGGCTGGACTACTTCGAGGCCCTGGGCATCGAGGCGGTCGGGATGGGGTGGCTGCTGCTGCACCGAGCCGGTCGCGACGTTCCCCACGTCCGGCTGGAGGAGTGGCCCTACGCCGTCGAGCAACCGCTGGCCCCCGCGTTGGAGCGTGAGCTGGAGGCGGTGGGGACCGTGCACGCCCTGACCGACGAGGCGCTGCTGGCCCGGCACTGGGTGCTCGCCGCCGACGTCGTGGAGGAGACGACCGGCGTGCCCGGCGAGGCCGACCCCCAGCACCTGGTGCTGCGTCAGCAGCGCGGGTTCCGCCGGGCCACCGAACCCGGCACTGCCCTGGCCGGCGTCCTCGGCGCCTGCGACGGCGAGCTCCCCCTGGGCACGGTGGTGACCTCGGTGGCGGGCCTGCTGGACGTGGACGCCGCCGCCCTGATCGCAGAGGTTGTGCCCGAGGTGCGCCGCCTGGTGGTGGACGGCTTCCTGCACTGAGCCCGGTCCGGCGACCGGGGCGGGGACGGCGGCAGGGCGCCGGTGCGGCCGCGGGCTGCAGGGGTGGGCTGGACGTCGGTCGTAGAGTGAGCGCGCCGCGCCGGTCCAGCACCGGCCGGCGTCGACATGCGAGGGTCGTCCGGCGAGCAGGCCCGAGAGGCCGGCCGGAGCCGGGAGAAGAGGAACAGCGTGGCAGGCACAGCAGGTGGCAAGCGGCTCGTGATCGTCGAGTCGCCCACCAAGGTGAAGACGATCGCCGGCTACCTCGGCGACGGCTACATCGTGGAGTCCAGCCGCGGGCACGTCCGCGACCTGCCGACGGGTGCTGCGGAGGTGCCCGCCAAGTACAAGGGTGAGAAGTGGGCCCGCACCGGCATCGACGTCGAGCACGGCTTCGAGCCCATCTACGTGGTCAGCCCGGACAAGCGTGCCACCATGCGGACCCTCAAGGAGGCCCTGGCCGGCTCCGACGAGCTCCTGCTGGCCACCGACGACGACCGCGAGGGCGAGGCCATCGCCTGGCACCTGCTGCAGGAGCTGAAGCCGAAGGTCCCGGTCCGCCGGATGGTCTTCCGCGAGATCACCGCCAAGGCCATCGCCGACGCCGTGGCCAACCCGCGCGACCTCGACACCGACCTGGTCGACGCCCAGGAGACCCGGCGCATCCTCGACCGGCTCTACGGCTACGAGGTCTCCCCGGTCCTGTGGAAGAAGGTCATGCCCCGGCTGTCGGCCGGGCGCGTGCAGTCCGTCGCCACCCGCCTGGTCGTCGAGCGCGAGCGCGAGCGCATCGCCTTCCGCGCCGCCTCGTACTGGGACCTCGACGCGGTGCTCGACGCCGGTGCCCCCGCCGACCCGCCGCTGTTCCCCGCCCGACTGACCCACGTGGGGGAGCGCCGGGTGGCCCAAGGCCGCGACTTCGACAGCCACGGTGTCCTGGTCGCCAAGGGCAGCGAGACCCTCGCCCACCTCGACGAGACGACCGCGCAGCAGCTCGCGACCGGCCTGCGGAGCGCGAGCTACGTCGTCCAGAGCGTCGAGTCGCGTCCCTACACCCGCAAGCCCTACGCGCCCTTCCGGACCACGACCATGCAGCAGGAGGCGGGCCGCAAGCTCGGCTTCACCGCCCAGCGCGCCATGTCGGTGGCCCAGGACCTCTACGAGGCCGGGTTCATCACCTACATGCGCACCGACTCCTCGGTGCTCTCCGACACCGCCATCACCGCGGCGCGCAACCAGGTGACCCAGCTGTTCGGCTCGGCCTACCTGCCCGCGAAGCCGCGCACCTACGCCAGCAAGCAGAAGAACGCGCAGGAGGCCCACGAGGCGATCCGGCCGGCCGGGGACACCTTCCTCACCCCGGCGCAGACCAATCTCAAGGGTGACCAGTTCCGGCTCTACGAGCTGATCTGGATGCGGACCATCGCCTCGCAGATGAAGGACGCCGAGGGCCAGTCCATCACCGTCCGGATCGCCGCCCAGCCTGCCGAGGGGGAGGCCTGCACGTTCGTCGCCTCCGGGCGCACGATCACCTTCCACGGTTTCCTCAAGGCCTACGTCGAGTCCTCCGACGACGACTCGGCCTCCGACGACGCCCAGACCAGGCTCCCGCAGCTCAGCGAGGGCCAGAACCTGCGACCGGACAGCGTGACGGCGTCGGGTCACGAGACCCGCCCGCCCGCCCGCTACACCGAGCCGTCGCTGGTGGCCAAGCTCGAGGAGCTGGAGATCGGCCGGCCCTCGACCTACGCCTCGATCATCCGCACCATCACCTCGCGGGACTACGTGTTCAAGAAGGGCTCGGCGCTGGTGCCGACGTGGCTGGCCTTCGCGGTCACCCGGCTGCTGGAGGAGCACTTCCCGAACCTCGTCGACTACGCCTTCACCGCCGAGATGGAGCAGACGCTGGACCAGATCGCCGGCGGCAACGCGGCCCGGCTGGCGGTGCTCAACGACTTCTACTTCGGCTCGCCGGCCGCGGAGGAGGCCGCGGGCCACGAGGGCCTGCAGCAGCTGGTCTCCGAGCTCGGCGACATCGACGCCCGCGCGCTCTCCACCTTCCCCGTGGGCGACCTGGAGGACAGTGACGGCATCGTCGTCCGGGTCGGCCGGTACGGCACCTACGTCGAGGACGCGGAGGGTCGGCGCGCCAACGTCGACGACGAGCTGCCGCCGGACGAGCTGACGCCTGCGCTGGCGCGCGAGCTGCTCTCCAAGCCGATGGGCGAGGAGCGCGAGCTGGGCCTCGACCCGGAGTCCGGGCACGTGGTCGTGGCCCGCAACGGCCGGTTCGGGCCCTACGTCACCGAGCAGCTGCCCGAGGACGCCCCGAAGAGTGCCAAGGCACGCACCGGCTCGCTCTTCCAGTCGATGAGCGTCGAGACGGTCACCCTGGAGCAGGCGCTGGAGCTGATGAGCCTGCCGCGGGTCGTGGGCGCCGACGCCGACGGCGTGGAGATCACGGCGCAGAACGGCCGCTACGGGCCGTACCTGAAGAAGGGCACCGACTCCCGCTCCCTGACCAGTGAGGACCAGATCTTCTCCATCACGTTGGAGGAGGCCCTGGCCATCTACGCCCAGCCCAAGCAGCGCGGGCGGGCCGCCGCCAAGCCACCGCTCAAGGAGCTGGGACCGGACCCGGTCTCGGGTGCGCCGATGGTGGTCAAGGACGGCCGGTTCGGGGCCTACGTCACCGACGGTGAGGTCAACGCCACCCTGCGCCGCGACGACGACATCGCCACCCTGACGTCCGAGCGTGCCGCCGAGCTGCTGGCGGAGAAGCGCGCGAAGGGCCCCGCCCCGAAGAAGCGGGCCACCGCGAAGAAGGCACCGGCGAAGAAGGCACCGGCGAAGAAGGTATCGGCCGGGAAGACCGCGGCCAAGGCCCCCGCCCAGAAGGCGGCGGCCAAGAAGGCCCCGGCGAAGAAGGCGGTCGCCTCGGCCAAGGCCGCAACGCCAGCCAGCCGCTGAACCCGGCCCGAGCCGGTCCGCGAGCCGCTGTGAAAGGCTGGGCCCGTGCCCAGGACGGACGTGTGAGCCCGCGCAGGAGCCGGAGGGCTGGCGACTCCCGGCGCAGGGCCCGTCCGCAGAAGGCCGCGCCGGCCCTGCTGCCGGCCTCCGTCGGTGACGCCGCCGCGCCGTCGCCCACCGGTCGCCCGCGCCCGCCGGGCCAGCGGCTGTACGACATGCCGTACAGCGCGGTCGCCCCACGGCTGGTGAATCCCGACCTCGGCCTGCACAACCTGGTGGCGCGGGCCGGGCACAACGCCGCCTACTCCATCGACGTCACCCTGCTCGACGCGCCCGACCACCGGCTGATCCGGTCCGGCGTGCTGCTGGCGCACCGGGTGCTCGACGGTCGCGGCGAGTGGTTCCTGACTGCACCGGACTGGCAGCCGCTCCTGCCCAAGGACCGGATCGAGCTGATGGGGCACAGCGACCTCCCCGAGGACCTCGCCGCCCTGATCCGGCCCCTGCGCCGGCGGGCGCCGCTGGGCCCGGTGGCGGCACTGACCTGTGACCGCCGGGAGTTCGCCCTGCGGGACGGGGAGGGGGACACCCTCGCCCTGCTCCGCGACGACAAGGTGACCGTCCGCCGCGGCGGTCTGACCACGGCCCGCTACCGCGAGGTGGTGCTCACCCCGGTCGGGCCCGGCCTGGCCGAGGACCAGACCGCGTGGCTGGACCAGGTCCTCACCTCCGCCGGCTGCACCCCTGTGACCCGCTTCCCGCGGTTGGTGAGCCGGCTCGGCGCCCCGGCCACCGGACCGAGCGACATCCCCGAACCGGTCGCGGCCCCGGCGCCGGAGGCGGCGTTCAAACGCTTCCTCGGCCAGGTGGTAGGTCGGCGGCTCCGCGCGCTGGTCGAGGCTGACCTGGCGGTCCGCGGTGGCGAGGTGGCCGCCGCGCACCGCCTGCGGGAAGCTGCCCGGGCCCTGGCCTTCGAGCTGGACGGGCTGCGGGTGGGGGGCGACCTCGGGTGGCTGGTCGACCTGGTCGACGAGCTGGGCTGGCTGGTCGGAGCCGACGACGATCCGTTGGACCGGCTGGTGTCCCGGCTGCAGGGCGAGCGGTACCTCGGGCTGCTCGACGCCCTCGTCGGCGCGGCCCGGGCGCCTCGCCTGGGTGAGCGCGGCAGTGTCGCGGCCGACGAGGAGCTCGGCGTCCTGCTCGGGGCTGCCGTCGCCGGCCTCGCCGGGGCGGTGGAGTCCGCCACGGTCGACGCGCCGCCGGCGGTCTGGGCCGACCTGGCGCTGCGCGTGCGCAGGCTCGAGTCGCTGGCCGCGCTCGCTGCCCCGGTCCTGCCGGCCCGCTCGGCCGAGGTCGATCGCCGGCTCGCCGGTCCCCGGCGCAAGCTCGACGCCGTCTGCGTGGAGCCGTGGGGCGAGGAGGCGGCGCTGGCCGCGGTCACCGGGCTGGACCCGGCCGCGGCCTTCGCCGCGGGCCGCGCCTGGGAGCTCCGGGTGGGGGAGTCCCGTCGGGCGCGTCAAGCCTTCCTCGCCGCGGCCGGCCGGGCGACGCGCAAGCTGGCCCGCTCGGGCGCCGGCCGGTGAGCCGACCCGGGGTGTTCGTGGTCTTCGAGGGTGGGGACGGCGTCGGCAAGTCCACCCAGGTGGGGCGCTTGTGCGCCACGCTGGCCGGGACCGGTCGCGAGGTGGTACGGACCTTCGAGCCGGGGGACTCGGTGCTCGGCGCGAGGATCCGGACGCTGGTGCTGGACCCCGGCACGGGCGACCTGGCCCCCCGAGCCGAGGCCCTCCTGTACGCCGCGGACAAGGCCCAGCACCTCCACGCGGTCGTCCTCCCGGCCCTGGAGCGCGGAGCCGTCGTCGTCTGCGACCGATACGTCGACTCGATGCTGGCCTACCAGGGCGCCGGCCGGGTCCTGGTCGAGGACGAGGTCGAGCAGCTGGCCCGCTGGGCGACCGAGGACCTCCGGCCGGACCTGACCGTCCTGCTCGACGTCGACCCGCAGCAGGCGGTGCACACCAAGACCGACAAGGACCGGCTGGAGTCGGCGGGGGAGACGTTCCACCAGCGGGCGCGGGCCTCCTTCCTGGCCTTGGCCGCCCGTGAGCCGTCGACCTACCTGGTCCTGGACGCCCGCCGGACGATCGAGGACCTGGCGGCGGTCGTCGCCGAACGGGTGCTCGCCCTGCTGGACGACGACGGCAGGACCCCGCCGCTGTCGGAGCCCTCGGGCAGACTGGGCCCATGATCTGGCTGGCCGTCCGCGGGTGCCTCGGGTGAGCGCTCCGACAGCGACCGCTGAGCCCCTGCCCGGGGTATGGGGTGATCTGGTCGGTCAGGAGGCGGGAGCGGCGACGCTGCGCCGGGCCGTCGCCGGGGAGCCCCACGCGATGAGCCATGCGTGGCTGTTCACCGGCCCTCCCGGCTCGGGCCGCTCCAACGCCGCCCGGGCCTTCGCCGCGGCGCTGCAGTGCCCGCAGCACGGCTGCGGGGAGTGCACCCAGTGCCGGACCGCGCTCAGCGGCGCCCATCCGGACGTGACGCTGGTCCGCACCGAGCTGCTCTCGATCGGGGTGGACGAGGTGCGCGACCTGGTGCGGCGGGCGGCGATGAGCCCGACGCTGGGACGCCGCCAGGTGATCGTGGTCGAGGACGCCGACCGGGTCACCGAGCGCGGCGCCGACGCGCTGCTCAAGAGCATCGAGGAGCCGGCCCCGCTCACGGTCTGGGTGCTCTGCGCCCCCACCGCTGACGACGTCGTGGTCACCATCCGCTCCCGCTGCCGCAGCCTCAAGCTGCAGACGCCGACCACCGAGGCCGTCGCGCGGCTGCTGGAGGCCCGCGACGGGGTGGACCCCGAGCTGTCCGCCTTCGCCGCTCGTGCCGCCCAGGGCCACGTGGGCCGGGCGCGCGCCCTGGCCCGGCACGAGTCGGCTCGGGAGCGCCGCCGCCAGATCCTGCAGATCCCCAGCCAGCTCGGCGACCTCGGGGCCTGCCTGCGGGCGGCCGCCAAGCTGGTGGAGGCCTGTGCTGCCGAGGCGAGCGCAGCCACCGGTGAGCTGGACGCCCGTGAGCGCTCGGCCCTGGAGGAGGCCCTCGGGTTCGGCACCCGTGGAGCCCGACCCCGGCAGGCCGCGTCGGCGATGAAGGACCTCGACGACCAGCAGAAGGCCCGGGCCAAGCGGTACCAGCGCGACGCCCTGGACCGCGCGCTCACCGAGCTGACCGGCTACTACCGCGACGTGCTCAGCGTGCAGACGCGCTCGGGTGCGCCGCTGGTCAACCTCGACCTGGAGCCGACCGTCCGCGTGCAGGCGCGGCGCTCGACGCCCGAGTCGACCCTGCGTCGGATCGACGCACTGCTCGCCTGCCGGACCGCGCTAGAGGGTAACGTCGCTCCGCTTCTGGCGGTCGAGGCGACGTTGGTCGCGCTGGTCAAGGCCTGAGCGGGACGTCGCCCTTCCCGATCCTGCACCGGCTCCGGAGTTGCGTTCCGACGATTCCTGCCCGTACGGTATCCCTGGTTCGTGACCTAGCCGTGACATGACGGTGTCGGAAGCGTGACCAACCGTACGGCCAGTCGGCGCTCGGGCGCCGGATGGAACGCGGGTCCGACGCGCCGAGCTTCGCTGGCCGGGCCCCTCGCCGGGACAGTCCCGGGCGCAGCGAAGGTGGAGGAACCACTCGAGAACCCGCTCGCGGGGTCTCTGGGGTGAAGCGCTCAGACCGTTCTTTCGGCGAGCGCCGGGCACCTGACTCGCCCGAACCCGTCAGCTCACTTCACAGGCGTCAGTCAGGAAAGGTCTCACGACGTTGTTGACGTCTACATTCATGAAGCGGTTTGTCGGCGTGCTCGCCTCGCTGGCCCTCGCCCTCGGACTGGTCTCGCTTGCCACCCCGCCGGCCGCAGCCGCCAGCACCGTCTGGGACCGGGTCGCCCGCTGCGAGAGCGGCGGCAACTGGAAGATCAACACCGGCAACGGCTACTACGGCGGCCTGCAGTTCTCGGCGCGCACCTGGTCGGGCTTCGGCGGCGGCAAGTACGCCTCCCGGGCCAACCGCGCCACCAAGGGCGAGCAGATTGCCATCGCCCGCCGCGTCCTCGCTGGTCAGGGACCCGGCGCCTGGCCGACCTGCAGCCGCAAGGCCGGCTTGACCAAGAGCAACGGCAAGGCCAGCAGGAACGCGACGCCCTCAAGCAACCCCGGGTCCTCGACGGTCAAGCGCTCGACCCCGCGGAAGGCCCCGGTCTCGCGGTCGGCGGCCCGGAAGCCGCTCTCCTCCAAGGCCTCGAAGAGCAAGACCATTCGGGTCAAGAGCGGTGACACCCTCAGCCGGATCGCCAACCGCCACTCCGTCAGGGGCGGCTGGAAGGGCCTCTGGCAGCTCAACAAGAAGACGTTGAAGAACCCGAACCGGATTCGCGTCGGTCAGGTCCTCCGCCTTCGCTGACCAACTGGCGCGGATGGGCGCCCTCCCCCTGGAGTGCCCATCCGAGGAAGCCCGGCAGACTCCCGTCTGCCGGGCTTCCGTGTTCCTGTGCCTACTGGGGATTGGACCGACCCCGTTAGGCTCGACCCATGGCTCGGGTCATGGCGGTCTCGTTCGAACGCTACGGACGGCTGTACTACCTCGATCCCGGAGCTCAGGAATACCGGGTCGGTGACCGCGTCCTCGTGCCCACGGAGGACGGTCCCGAGGTGGCGGAGTGCGTGTGGGCACCGGAGTGGGTGGACGACGGCGGCTTCGCCCGGCTGCCGGTGTGCGCCGGCCCCGCGGGCGACGCCGACCTGGAGCGTGACGCCGAGAACCGCCGTCGACGGGCCCAGGCCAAGATGGTGGCGAAGAAGCTCATCCGCGGCCACGACCTGCCGATGAAGGTGGTCGGGGTCGACGTCCTCGGCTCCGGCGGGCAGGACCGCCTGACTGTCCTCTACTTCACCTCCCCGCACCGGGTCGACTTCCGCGTCCTGGTCGGCGAGCTGGCACGGGCGCTGCACAGCCGGATCGACCTCCGGCAGGTCGGGAGCCGGGACGGGGCCCGCATCACCGGCGGGCTCGGCAGCTGCGGCCGCGACCTCTGCTGCGCCACGTTCCTCAAGGACTTCGAGCCGGTCAGCCTGCGTCTGGCGAAGGCGCAGGACCTGCCCTCCAACCCGCTCCGCATCTCGGGCGCGTGCGGCCGGCTCATGTGCTGCCTGAAGTACGAGCACCCGCTCTACGCGGAGTTCGCCGCCACCGCGCCGGCCGTCGGAACCGCCGTCACCACGCCGGAGGGCGAGGGCGTCGTCGTCGGGCACTCCGTCCCCGCCGACGCGGTGCTGGTTCGGATGCGGGACAGCGGCCAGGTCTCGAGCTGCTCCAAGGCCGGTGTCTGCGGCTCCCGGCAGGTCTTCGCGACCCGCACGGAAGCCGAGCCGGCTGCGGAGGTCCCAGGGCAGGATCGGTCCGTCGCGCCGGGCGACGTCGACGGCTCCGCGCCGACCGTCGAGGGGAAGCCCCGCACGCGCCGCCGCCGTCGGTTGGCTCCGCCCGCCTGACCGGGGCTCCCGGAGCCGGCCCCGTGGTTGCGGGCCGGCCGTACCCTCGGGCCATGCCCGCCGCCCGTCGACGCCACCGCGTGGCTCGCGGGCTGGTCGTCCTTCTGCTGGTCACCGGGTGCTCCGGGACCGGCGACGGGGGCGCCCCCCGATCCTCCCCCGCTCCCGCCACCGTGACCCCGAGCGTGCCCTCGCTGCCGGTCGACGGGCGCCCGCTGACCCCGGTCCCTGACGTCCGGCCTGCCGGGTTCGCCGACCCGCCGCCCGGTGCCGGGATGGACCGCTACCGGTCCCAGACCCTGCGCTGGCGGCCCTGCGGCCGCGGTCTGCAGTGCGCCACCGTGCTGGCCCCGCTCGACCACGCCGCACCGGACGGACCGGCCCTGACGTTGGCGCTGGCCAAGCGGCCGGCCACGACGGAGGCGCGGCGCGGCGCCCTGTTCCTGAACCCGGGCGGGCCGGGCGGCTCCGGTCGCAACTACGTCGGCTACTTCGACGCCGAAGGCCTGGAGTCCTACGACGTGATCGGCTGGGACCCGCGCGGCGTCGGCGCGTCGACTCCGGTCCGCTGCTACGGGGCCGGCGACCTCGACCGGTACCTGTCCGTCGACGTGTCGCCCGACGACAGGGGTGAGGAGCAGGCGCTGCTGGCCGAGAACTACGCCTTCGGCCAGGCGTGCCTGAGGCACAGCGGTCCGCTGCTGGAGCACATCTCCACCGAGGACACGGTGCGGGACCTGGAGCTGCTGCGCCAGCTCGTCGGCGACCCCCGGCTGCAGTACCTCGGCGCCTCTTACGGGACGGCGATCGGGGCGCTGTACGCCCAGCTGTACCCGGCGACGGTGGGCCGGATGGTGCTCGACGGGGCCGTGAGCATCAACGAGCAGGAGGTGAGCCAGCTCGAGGGTTTCGAGCGGGCCCTGCAGCGCTTCGCCCGCTGGGCCTCGACGCAGGAGGGGCAGTCCCTCGGTTCGAGCGAGGCGGCCGTGCTGAGCCGCGTACGACGGCTGCTCGCCAGTCTCGACCAGGAGCCGCTGGCGACGCCGGGCGGCCGGGCGCTCAGCCAGCAGCAGGGCGTCCTGGGGGTGGTCAGCCCCCTCTACGGCCGAGAGCAGTGGCCGGACCTGCTCCGGGCGCTGGCCGGGGCGGTCGACGGCGACGGGCGCCGTCTGCTGGCCCTGGCTGACCGGGGCAGCTACCGCAACCCCGACGGCACCTACGGCCAGGTCAACGACGCCTTCCCGGCGATCCGCTGCCTCGACAGCCAGGAGACCAGCGTCGCCCGCGCCCAGCGGGAGGCCCGGGAGGAGCGGAAGGAGGCGCCGGTGCTGGGGGCCTTCGCCGGCGCCGACCTCGCCTGCCCCCTGTGGCCGGTGGCGCCCGCCCCGGAGGCCCCCCGGATCACCGCCGCGGGCGCGACTCCCATCGTCGTGCTGGGGACGACGGGCGACCCGGCCACGCCGTACGAGAACGCGGTGAGCATGGCCTCCCAGCTGCGGTCCGGGGTGCTGGTGACGCTGGAGGGCGAGGGTCACACCGCCTACGACCAGAGCAGCTGCGTCCGCGGCCTGGTGGTGCCCTACCTGCTCGGTGGCCCACCGCCCGCCGACGGCGTCCGCTGCCTGGCCTGAGGTCCTCCCGCTTCGACGCGGGCGGTCGCGCTCGATATAGTGAGCGACCGTGCGCGAGCGGCCTGCCGCCTGCGCGCAGGCCGCCTTAGCTCAGATGGCAGAGCAACGCACTCGTAATGCGTAGGTCGAGAGTTCGATTCTCTCAGGCGGCCCCGTTGCCCTGTGTGCCTTCGGCGGATGCTTGACACCTCCTTCGGCTGATCCTTGACACTCCCTCATGAGGGAGTTGGCGTGCCTGAGCAGGAGGCCACCATGCTGTACGTGCTGTCCTACGCCGAGGCGACCGGTGCTGTGGTCGACGACGTCGACCGGCGCCGCGTCCTGCTGATGGCGGTGCTGCTCGGCGGGAGCGGGACCCGGCTGGTGGAGAAGGTCCTGGACGACAGCGGCGAGCACGGGGGCGTCCTCGTCGCGCACGGCCTGCCCGCTGAGGTCGTGCGCCAGGTCCACGGCACCTGAATGGAAGTTCATTGCAGGCACGGCGTCGCGCAGGCGGCGACCGCCCTGGCCCGCTGCTGCCCTTCGGCGCTGGTGTCGCCGTTGGGGGACCGCCGGCGCGCTGCGAGAAGCGGTACGGTCGTCAAGGCCAGCCGCAAGGCCTTCGATTGTCTGAGGGTCGTACCCCTCCTCAGCAGCCGGCGGGGCAGCGGCGTGCGACGGGTGGGCAGGATGGGAGACGACCTGACGTGATCGACCGTCTCCTCGCCCGGCTGGAGTCGATGGGCCGGTCGGTGCTGCTCGCGCTGCCGAACCTGGCCGTCGGTGTCGTGGTCCTGCTCGTCTTCTGGCTGGTCTCCCGCCTCCTCGCGCGGCTCGTCCGCTCGGTCGTGGCGAAGGCCGGGCGGCCTCGGGGCGTGCAGGTCGTCCTGGGTCGGCTCACCGGCTGGGTCGTCCTGGTTCTGGGGCTGCTGGTGGCGCTGGCGGTGGTCTTCCCGACCGTGACCGCGGCGTCGGTGTTTGGCGCGCTCGGCATCGGCAGCGTGGCCATCGGGTTCGCCTTCAAAGACATCCTGCAGAACCTGCTCGCCGGCATCCTCATCCTGCTCACTCGCCCGTTCCGGATCGGCGATCAGATCGTCTCCGGCGCGCACGAGGGCACCGTGGAGGACATCGCCGTACGCTCCACGTCGCTGCGGACCTACGACAACCGCCGCGTCGTCATCCCGAACAGCGAGCTCTACACCAACCGCGTCACTGTCAACACCGCGTACGCGCACCGCCGGCTCGCCGTCGACGTCGGGATCGGCTACGGCGACGACATCGACACCGCCAAACAAATCGTGCTGCGCACGATCGCCAACCTGAAAGGGGTAGTGGCCGACCCCGCCCCAACGGTGCTGGTTACCGCGCTCGGCGACTTCTCGGTCAACCTGGAGGTCCGGTTCTGGATCGACCCGCCCGCCCGCAAGGAAGCCGTAGAGGTCGCCGACCAGGTCCTCACCGCGCTCAAGCCCGCCCTGATCGCCGCCGGCATCGACCTGCCCCTGCCCACCTCGCAGGTCCTGCTCCACAACCAGACCGAACCCGCCGACGGCGACCGGACCCGGCAGCGCGAGGGCTGGCCACCCGACCCCACGTCCCGATCCGACCCTCACCCCGAACCCGACCGGAAGGCCCCGACCGCGTGAACCACTCCCTCCGACGAGCCGTGCAGACGGTGCAGGACGGCGTCCGCACCCAGCTCTGGCCGCTGCCCATCCTCGGCGTGGTCCTGGCTGTCGTCGCCGGGATCCTGGTGCCGCTGCTCGACGTCCGACTCGACCAGAACCTGTCCGGACTGTTGGACACCCTGATCTTCAACGGCGACCCCGGCGCCGCCCGGACCGTGCTCAGCGCGGTCGCGAGCTCGCTCATCACCGTGACGTCGCTGACGTTCTCCCTGACCGTGGTCACGCTCCAGCTGGCGAGCAGCCAGTTCTCCCCCCGACTGCTGCGCACCTTCACTCAGGACCTGTTCGTCCAGGTCACCCTGGCGATCTTCCTGGCCACCTTCACGTTCTCGCTGACCGTGCTGCGCTCGGTGCGCTCACCCTCGGAGGGCGGCGCGATATTCGTCCCACGCCTCTCGGTCACCCTCGCGTTCCTGCTCGCCCTGGCCAGCGTCGTCGCGCTCGTGCTGTTCCTGGCCCATCTCACCCGCCAGATCCGGGTCGAGACCATGCTGCAGCGCGTCCACGACGACGCCGTCGCCACCATGGCGACGAACCTCACCCGCCACGACGATCCCGACGCGAACCGGTCGGCCCCCGACCGCCCGACCGACGGCGGGCATGTGCTGCCCGCCTCCTCATCGGGCTTTCTGACCAGCATCGACCAGGACGACCTCCTCGAGGCGGCCACCGCGGCCGACGTGGTCGTGACGGTCGAGCGCCACCCAGGCGGCTTCGTCGTCGAGGGCACTCCACTCGGCCACGTCTGGTCCAGCAGGGGCGCCCAGATGAGCTCCGACGATCTCGACCTGCTCCGGGAGAAAGCGGCCGCTGCGGTGAAGCTCGGCCCGGAACGGACCGGCGCCCAGGACGTCGGCTACGGCATGCGCCAGGTCACCGACATCGTCAACAAGGCCCTCTCTCCCGGCATCAATGACCCGACGACCGCGATCCACGGCCTCGGTCAGATGTCAGCCCTGCTGTGCGAGCTGACCGGCTACGACCTCGGACCGGTCGTCCTGCACGACGAGGACGACCAACCCCGAGTCGTGCTGCACCGGCCCGGCTTCGCCGAGCTCCTCGAGCTCGCCGTCTCCCAGCCCCGTTCCTACGGCGAGTCCGACCCCCAGGTCCTCGGCCGCCTCTACGGGCTGCTCGCCGACCTCGCCTGGCGCGCCCGGCCCGAGCACCACCAGCCCGTGCTCGACCAGCTCCGCCGCCTCGACGACACCGTCGGCGAGCAGGACCTCGACAGGGCCGAGACCGGCCGCCTCAACGGGCTCAGCCAGGAGATCCGCCGGACCTTGCGGCAAGACCCCGGGACAACCTCGTGATGATGCGGCGCCTCCCGCACACCACGACACCCGCGACGAGGCGAGGGCTGCTCGCAGCTCGCCCGCCGGCCGTCTCACCTCCTGCGTCGAGGGAGGGTCGGCGATGTTCTCCACCGGCTGGCAGGCGCAGGTTCGCGGCGTCGTGAGGGCGTCATCAGCTACGCCGGCCTGCTCGTGCGGGACACTGACCACGGCTGACGCGGGTGCCACCTCGCCGACATGACTCTGAGTCTGCAGGGGCCACGCGAGACCGAGGACTCACCAGACCGAGGGAGGCGACGTGCTCGCCGACCTGCCCTAACCCCAGCAACCCATCGACAGGCATGACCAGAGATCCACTCGAACCAGCCCGACCAGGGCCGTGAACCGTCTCGCGAGCCGACCCTCATGGGAGCGCGTCAGTGACCGACCGACCGGCTTGCTGCGCCGCGCGGCCGTTCCACTGGCGTCGGTCGAGGGCCTTCTCGCTAGTCAGCCTTCCTTCGGGTGACCGTGGACTGAAGACCCAGCGTGGCGAGATCGCTCGATGTGCGCGTCGTGGCTGCTGAACCTGGGACCACAACGACCCCGCTGGAGTCGTGGACGACGGGGTGCGCGATGATCCCCGCATGAGTGACACCACGCTGCCGCAGAACGCCCTGGGCCGCACAGGACTGCCGGTGAGCAAGCTGGGCTACGGCGCGATGGAGGTCCGCGGGTCGCGGATCTGGGGTGGTCGGCCCATCGAGGACAGCGAGGCCGAGACCATCCTGGGGGCGGTGGTCGACAACGGCATCAACTTCATCGACACGGCGAACGACTACGGGCGCAGCGAGGAGTACATCGGACGCTATCTGTCCCACCGCAGGGACGAGTTCGTCCTGGCCACCAAGTGCGGCTGCACGGTCGTCCACCGTGACGAGACCACCGACGACACCCCGCACGTCTGGACCAAGGACAACCTGTTTCGCGGCCTGCACGAGAGCCTCGACCGGATGAAGACCGACTACGTCGATCTGATGCAGCTGCACAACCCCACCGTCGAGGAGTGTGAGACCGAGGATCTGGTCGCCGCACTGCAGGAGATGAAGGAGCAGGGAAAGGTTCGTTGGATCGGTATCTCGGCCACCAACCCCCACCTGGACACCTACATCGGGTGGGGCGTGTTCGACGCCTTCCAGATCCCTTACTCCGCGCTGGAGCGCGAGCACGAGCAGCTGATCCAGGCGGCCTCGGACTCAGGAGCGGGGGTCATCGTCCGGGGCGGCGTCGCCCGGGGGGAACCCGGTGCGGGGCTGGGCAACCAGGACAGCTGGGCGGCCTGGGAGGCAGCCAAGCTCGACGAGCTCCTCGACGAGGGCGAGACGCGCACCGGCTTCCTGCTGCGGTTCACCAACGCGCATCCCGGCATGAACACCAACATCGTCGGCACCATGAACGTTCAGCACCTCAAGGAGAACATCGCGGCCGCCGCGCGACCGTTGCCGCCCGACACCTACGCCGAAGCCAAGAGGCGCCTGGACACTGCGGCACCGGACGCCGGCGCGTAGACCAGCGGGCTCGGCTCGACCCGGTCGGCACGACCGAGCGCATCACCGCCCAGGGTGAGCGCTTCCTGGGCAGCGGAGGGACCGGGAAGCGAGGGCGGCTCCCCACGGACCGATCACCCAGACGGGCCAGAAGTACAGGGCCGCCCCGGCCGCGAGCGAGGTGGCGAGCCAGATCACGAGGCAGATGACGGCCGTGACCGCCCAGGGTGCCCAGGGGGCTGCTTCCAGCGGGTCGCGAGCACGCGTGACGTCGGAGCGGACCGCTATCGGCGCCGGTGCTCCGACGTCGGTGGGTACATCGAACAGGACGGTTCCCAGCTGGTCCCGGGTCGTGGCCCGGAGGACCTGATCGACCCGCTGGTGGAAGTCGTCCAAGGTCATCCGGCCTTGGGCGAAGTGGTCCGACAACGAGGCGATGGCTTGCTCGCGCTCGGGCTCTGAGAGGCGGACAGGGGCGTTTGGCATGGGTGCTCCTCTCGTAGGTTCGCTGACGTTCCACTGTGGACTACGAACGAGATTAGCATTCAACCGTCTACTGTGGAAGGTATGAGCAGGGAAGCCAGTCCGGGCTTGAACGCGACGGCTGCAGCCCTCCTCGGCCTGCTGCGAACGGGTGCCGCCACCGGCTACGACCTCGCCCGACGGGCACAGGAGGAGCTCGGGGACTTCTGGACGGTCACCCGCAGCCAGGTCTACCGGGAGCTCGGTGCGCTGGCGCAGCAGGGGCTCGTGCAGGCTCAGAAGCCGGGTGCTCGCGAGCGGCGGCCCTACCAGTTGACCGACGCGGGCCAGCAGGCCTTTCTGGTCTGGCTGCACGACGACTCCGGGAACGACGTCGTACGGATCCCGCTGCTGCTCCGGCTGGCGTTCGCCGACGCTCTCGAGCCCCGGCGGCTCGCCGAGATGGCGGCGGCGCAGCGGGCGCAGCACGCCGAGCGGCTCCAGCGCTACCAGGCGCTGGAGCGCGCCGCGCTGGAGGGCGGAGCCGGCGACCGTGACCTGGTCACCCTGCGCTTCGGCCTGCGGTACGAGCGGGCCGCCCTGCAGTGGTTCGACGAGGACCTCAGCCGGGTCTGACCGGTCGCCCACCGTCGCAGCCGCGACTCGTGGCCGCTCGCCCGGCGTGGCTAGGGTGCCGGGATGGGCAGCCCGACGGACGCGGGGGACTGGGTGCGGTCGATCCCCAGCGTCGCCGCGGTGAGCCGCCTCGTCGAGACCCGGTACGGATTCGCGGTCACCGACGCGGTGCTGGTGCGCTCGTTCACCAACGACGTCTACCGGGTGGACACCACCGTGGGCTCCTACGCCCTCAAGGTCTACGGGGCGGGCCGGTGGACTCCCGACGAGGTGCGGTGGGAACAGCAGCTGGCGCGCCACCTCACCGGCGCGGGCGTCCCGATCGCCGCCGCCGTGCCGTCGTCCGACGGTGACACGGTGGCGATCCTGTCCGCACCCGAGGGAGACCGTCCGGTCGCCCTGGTGGAGTGGGTGCCTGGCGAGAAGCCCCGGCCGCCGTGGACCGACGATCTCTACGGGAAGGTCGGAACGTTGCTGGCGCAGCTGCACGGTGCCGCCGACGACTTCCGCAGCAGCCGTCCGCGTCGCCCCGTCCGCACGGGACGGGAGGTCCGTGAGGTGAGCGAGGTGCTCGGCACCGACTCCGCGCGCCGACGCCTGGTCGAGAAAGCCGGCGCCGAGGCGCAGCGACAGATCGCGCGGCTCGCCGACCAAGGCCTGCGCTGGGGAACTCGCCACGGCGATGTCTCCCTGGACAACATCCACGTCGGCGACGCGGGCGTGCACTTCTACGACCTGGACCTCGCTGGGCCGGGCTGGCAGGTCGAGGACCTCACCCCGCCCTTGGCGACGGATTTCGCCGAGGCGTTCCTGGCCGGCTACACCGCCGTCCGACCGTTGGCACCGGTCGAGCTGGAGGCCCTGCCCTGGCTGCGCGTCCTGAACATCATCGAGAACCTCCACTTCCACCTCATCGGCAAGCCGGCGTTCCAGGGCACCGCATCACTGGCTGAGGGCTGGGTGGAGGCGGGCTTCGAGTCCCTCACGGTCGCCGCCCGCCGTCTGGGGCTCGATGGCTGAGGGCACCGCCCCTGGCGGGGAAGAATGGGATGTGCCTCCTGCCCCAGCCGACGGTCCGGCCTGGGCTGCCGTGCTGGCCGAGGTCAACGCGCAGCTCGGCCGTGACTTCCGCTGGCAGCGTCGGCTGGCCGGCGGTGAGCAGGCCGGCGCCCACCTCGTCGCCGAGGGCGGTGAGGTGGTGGTGCTCAAGTGGGAGCCCGCCGGTGCGAGAGCCGAGCAGCTGCTCCGAGCCTTTCCCGCGGTCGTGCACGCCACGAGAGGCGGCTGGCCGGCGGCTCGCTGGCTGACGGTCGGTCCGCTGGCCGCCGGTGGCGCCTTCGTCCTGCAGGAGCACGTCGAGGGCACCCCGCTCACGGTCATCGACGAGCGCAGCAGCGGAGGCGGTGATCGCCGCCAACGCCACCCAGGCGGGACGCGCGCTGGCGAGCGCGTTCGACGACTCCGCCCAGCTCGAAGCGGTGCTGAGCGGGGACCATCCCTGGAAGGGGCTGGTCGCCGGCTCCACCGCTGCCGCGGCCGCACTGGTCGAGCACGGCGACCAGGTGGTGGCCTGGGCGGGCGCTGCACCGATCCCCACGACCGACGTGGTGCACGGTGACTACAGCAGCTCCAACATCGTGATCAGCGCCACCGGGAGGACGGCCAGGTTCGTCGACTGCCAGACCATCGGCCGCGGTAGCCGGGTCCGCGACCTGGTCGACCTCTACCGGCAGACCTTCGTCTACCCGCACCCCGCCAACACCGGCGCCGCCCGGCTGCGAGCCGCCGGCATCGCCGCCGAGGGCCAGCCGGTGTTCGCCCGGTGCGCGGTCGCGGTCACCTACAACAACCTCGCCTGGTGGGTGGAGAACAAGACTCCCGCCGAGCTCGACCAAGCCTGCGCACGCCTCCACCACCTGTTCGACGACCTCCGCCGCAGCTCCGCGTGACGAACCGCACCGGGACCCGGGCTCGACTCAGGTCGCGGGCAGTGCTGACCGACGCCGGTCGGTCCATCCGCCCGCGAACAGGTCGACGCTGGTGAGGGCCAGGAGGACCGCTGCCCCCACGATGGTGGCCAGGTGGACCTCGAGGCTCGCGCCGTTGTACATCGTCACCCCCACCGCGGTGAGGGCGGCGACGACGCCGACGAGCATCCAGCGCCGGGCCCGGCGGAGGCCGAGGAGGACCAGCACGGCCGGGACGACGAAGGCGACGACGCTGGCGGTGCCCATCGCGTTGATCGCCTCCACCAGGGCGTCGGTACCGGGCACGGCCTCCACCGTCGAGCGGTAGAACATGGCGCCGCAGTGCAGCGTCAGACCGAGCCAGCCGAGCAGCACCAGCACCGCGTCCCACCGGCTCGCGCGCACGGAGCCCCGCGCGCGGAGGCGGCCGCCCAGGAGCAGACGCAGGGTCACGGCGACCGCGACCAGGAGCACGAGGCTGACCACGTAGGACGACGGCACACCAAAAGCGTAGGTGCGTGGTCCTCGGGTTGCTCAGAACCACGTGTCCTGCTGCAGTGGGCCCATGCGCGTGCTCGTGACCGGGGCTGCCGGTTTCATCGGATCGACCATCGTCGACCAGCTCCACAGCGACGGCCACGAGGTCGTGGCCGTCGACCTGTTGATCGAGGCGGCGCACGCCGAACGCCCGGGATGGTCGGCGCCGGGACTGCAGACGGTCGACGTGCGCGACGAGGCGGCCATGACCGGGCTGTTGGCCGGCGTGGACGTCGTCTGCCACCAGGCCGCGATGGTGGGCCTCGGCGTGGACGCCCACGACGCGCCGGACTACGTCTCCCACAACGTCCTGGGCACGTCCCGGCTGCTCTCGGCGATGGCGCGGGCGGGCGTCCTGCGGCTGGTCCAGGCCTCCTCGATGGTGGTCTACGGCGACGGCGCCTACGCCTGCCCCGAGCACGGCCTGGTCCGGCCGCTGCCGCGCCGCCCGGCCGACCTCGAGGCCGGCCGGTTCGACCCCACCTGCCCGCACTGTGCGGGACCGCTCGGCTGGCGGCGGGTCACCGAGGAGTCCCGCCTGGACCCGCGGACCACCTACGCCGTCACCAAGCTGGCTCAGGAGCACCTGGCAGCCGCCTGGGTCACCCAGGTCGGCGGCCGCGTGATCTCGCTGCGCTACCACAACGTCTACGGGCCGCGGATGCCGCGCGACACCCCGTACGCCGGGGTGGCGAGCCTGTTCCGGTCGTCCCTGGCCGCCGGCCGGCCGCCCCGGGTGTTCGAGGACGGGGCGCAGATGCGCGACTTCGTCGAGGTCAGCGACGTGGCCAGCGCCAACGTGCTCGCGCTGACCCATCTGGTGGAGCCGACGCCGACCGACCAGCCCGGTCACCGGGCCTACAACGTCGCCTCCGGCAGCCCCCGTCCGATCCTGGAGGTGGCGACCCAGCTCGCCGAGCTCCTGGGCGGGCCCGCGCCGCTGGTCGTGGGGGGCGGTCGGCCCGGCGACGTCCGGCACATCGTCGCCGACCCGGGCCTGGCCGCCGCGGAGCTGGGGTTCCGGCCCGCCGTCGACTTCGCCACCGGGATGCGCCGCTTCGCCGAGGCGCCCATGCGCACCTCCGCCAGCCGGTGACCGGCGGTCCTCACCAGCCGGTCCGCACCAGGTGGTTGAGGAGCAGCGCGCTCCCGGCGCTGCCGACCAGGCCCCAGGACGCCGCCCGTCCGCGGAGCAGCGCGAACCCGGTGCAGGCGACGACACCGAAGGCCAGCCAGATCCGTTCGGTCTCCGCCTTGGACAGCCCGGAGAGGTCGGCGAGCACGGCAGCCAGCACCCCGGCCAGGGCGAGCGCGGCCACCACCCGGTCCTGTGACCACGGCCGGCCGCGGCCGGCCGCCAGCGCGCCGACCGAGCGGACGGCGCCCACCGCCAGGAGCGGCGAGCACGCGAGGAGCCAGGCCGCGAGGTTGGCGTAGATGAAGTAGGAGTAGGGACGCACGGCCGCGATCCCCTGGTAGTAACGGATCCGGAGCTGGACCAGTCCCGTCCACCAGTTGAAGCCCGCCAGCAGGTGCGTGACGGCGACGGCGGCCACTCCCGCGACGGCCGCCGCCCACGGCCCCAGGGCGCGCCGCCACCCGTGCTGGGCGACGCCGAGCAGTCCGGCGACGAGCACGACGAGCCCGAAGAGGACCAGGCCGTAGTTGAGGAACAGTGCGGCCCCGAGCAGCACCCCGCCCAGCAGGGCGGCCGTGACCTGGTCGCGGGCGGCGCCCCGGCAGACCAGCGCCAGCCCGCCGACGGCCACCCCGGCGAACAGCCCGTCGGCCGAGACCGCCATGAGGACCGCCCCGGGGAAGAGGGCGGCGAAGGGGACGAGCCGGCGGGCCGCGGCCGGCGCGCCCAGCTCGCGCAGGGTCGCCGGCATCGCCACGGCAGCGATCGAGGAGACCAGGATGCAGAGCGCCCCCGCCCAGGCGCCGCCCCCGAGACCGACCCGGTCGAGCCCCCAGAAGACCAGGGTGGCCAGCGGTGGGTGACCGGCGACGTGGGTGGTCCAGACCTCCGTCCCGTCGACGGTGTCGCTGAAGGCGATGAAGTCGGTGAAGGTCCGCAGGAACGACGCCGGACCGGTGATCCGGGGCAGGTCCTGCAGGTACTCGTTGGGGTCGAGGAGCACGCGGGCCCAGCCGCGCTGGAACCCGTCGACCAGGGCCAGCGAGCACAGCCACGCGAGGTTGAGCAGCCAGCCGGTCAGGAGCAGGCGCCGCCACCCCAGCCGGGGAGCCGCCTGCTGGAGCCGCAGCCCGGCGACCAGGCAGGCCAACGCCACGGGTGTGCCCCAGCCGACGTGGGGCGCCCAGAAGCCGAGCAGGGGTGGGTCGCCGAGGAACAGCTCGGCACCGCGCGCGACGAGGACCCGCCCGACCACCGCCGACACCGCGATCAGCACCAGCGCGCCGGCCAGGGCCAGGGGGTCCCCGAAGCGGGGGACGGGCGCCGGCGGGTCCGGCAGGGCCGCGGGTGGAGCGGACCCGCGTCCGCGGTCGGGCGCAGCGTGGACCGGGGACAGGGTCGCCTCCTCGGGGCGCAGGTGCGCGTGCTCCAGCCCGGACGACGGGCCGGCTGGGGACGCACCCTATCCTCGCGGCGTGACGCAGGAGCAGTCAGGCGGTGCCGCGGAGGCCCGGAGCGTGACCGTCGTGCTGCCCTGTCTCGACGAGGTGGCAGCCCTGCCCGGGGTCCTCGCCGCCATCCCGGCGGGCTGGACCGCTCTCGTCGTGGACAACGGGTCCCGCGACGGCAGCCCCGAGGTGGCCCGCCGGCTGGGGGCTCGGGTGGTGCACGAGCCGGCCCGCGGCTACGGGGCCGCCGTGCACGCCGGCCTCGAGGCGGCCACCGGTGAGATCGTGGCCGTCATCGACTGCGACGGCTCCCTCGACCCGGCGGAGCTGGTGGGACCAGTGACCAGCGTCCTGGAGGGGCGGGCGGACCTGGTCTGCGGCCGACGTCGGCTGATCCAGAGCCGTGCCTGGCCGTGGCACGCCCGGGCCGGCAACGCCGTCCTGGCCCTGGCCATCCGGCTGTCGACGGGGGTCGCCGTGCACGACATCGCGCCGGTCCGTGTCGCCCGCCGGGACGCGCTGCTCGGCCTCGGCCTCACCGACCGCCGGTTCGGCTACCCCCTGGAGACGGTGCTGGCGGCTGCCCAGCAGGGCTGGCGGATCGTCGAGGTGGATGTGACCTACCGGCGCCGCACCCCGGGGGGCCGCTCCAAGATCAGCGGGACGGTGGGAGGCACCCTCCGGGTCGCGGCGGACTTCGGCAGGGTGCTCCGGCAGCGCTACGCCGTCCCGGGGCGCGCCGGGCGGCCTGGCCGCCGACTACCGGGGCCGGTCAACCGCCGCTGACCCGCGGGGGACGCCGCACCGCGGGCAGGAGCGCCCGGTGCCGAGCCGAGAACCCGAGCTCAGGGTGCAGGGCCGCCACCGCGGCCGCGTCCGCGGGAGTGTCGACGTCACGGAGCGGCGGTAGCAGCCGGACCGACAGCCCGAGCGCGCGGAGGCGGGCCAGCTGCTCGGCACCCGTCCGGTCCGTCGACATCGGGATGCCGGCGAAGACGGCCTCGGGGTCGACGCCGCGGAGCCCGATCACCCAGAACCCGCCGTCCTCGCTCAACCCCAGCAGGGCGTCCGCCCCGGCCCAGTCCGCCTCGAGCAGCGTCGGGGTCACCTGCGGGGTGTCCATCCCGATGAGCAGCACGGCTCCGGCCCCGTCCGGCGACAGCGGGTGTGCAGCGCGGAACGCCGCCACCAGGCGGTCGTTCAGGCTGCCCGGCGGCTGGGCGACGACCTCGAAGCCGACGTCAAAGCCCGCCGCGTCCCCCTCCCAGGCGAGGAGGCGACGCCCCACCCGGCAGGCCCGGACCGCGGCGAGGGTGTCGGCGAGGGCAGCAGCGGCGAGCTCGGCGGCCTGCGCGGGGGTGAACACGGTCTGCAGCCGGGTCTTGCTGCGGCCGGCCAGCGGCTGCTTGGCCAGGACGACGACCACCGCGGCCAGCTCCGCTCCGCTGCCGGCCGCGGTCATGCCCGCATGGCGCGGCGCAGCCACCGGCCTCCCACCTCCGACGCCAGACTGACGGCGAACGAGGCGAGGAGCAGGGTCGTCACCACCGGGAACCGGAACACGGCGAGGTTCTCCGCCAGCAGCCTTCCCAGGCCGGCCGCACCGACGACGCCGACCACCGCCGTGTCACGGACGCAGATCTCGAAGCGGTAGAGGGTGTAAGCCACCAGCTGGTGCACCGACGGCGGGCCCACCGCGGCCACCGCAGCCACCCGACGGCTCACCCCGATGTGCCGGAGCGCGTCCCGGGGGCGGAGGTCGACGTCCTCCCAGGCTTCCGCGACCAGCCGACCCAAGATGCCGCCGGTGTAGAGGCCGAGGGCCAGCGCGCCGGGCAGGACCCCGGGGAACAGGGCCAGCAGGGCGATGACCGCCCACACCGTCGGGGGCACCGACCGCAGCACGAGGAGCAGCAGCCGGGCCAGCGCCCAGCCGAGGCGGCGCAACCAACTGCGCAGCCGCGACGTGCCGCTGCCGGCCCGGTCCCGGCGGACCCGGGTCGCCCAGGGAGCGACCAGCACGGTGAGGCCGACCGCCAACGCCATCGCCAGCAGCGCCATGGCCAGGGTGTCCAGCACCGAGCCGGCCAGGACCGGCCAGCCGCCGCGGGGCAGCTGCGGCGGCCACAGGTCGCCCAGCAGCCGCGCGGCGAGGTCCCCGGTCCTCGGGTCGACCAGACCCGCCAGCTCCACGCCGGAGAGGACCCAGGCGACGACCAGACCGGGGACCAGCAGCAGGGCTGACCAGCGGCCCCAGGGCAGCCCGCGCCGGGGCCGGCGGGACCCGGCGCGCCTGCGGTCCTGGCCGGCCGACCAGTCCGAGGAGCTGACGACGGCGAGCTCGGCCCGGACCCGGCCGCTCCACAGGTCGACGACGGCCGACAGCAGCAGGACCGCGCCGACCAGCGTCCACACCTCGTCCCAGTTGCGGGACTGCAGGCTGACCACCAGCTCCTGCCCGAGGCCGCCGACCCCGACGACGCCCAGGAGCACGGTCGAGCGGATGGCGCACTCGAAGCGGTAGAAGGCGTAGGAGAGCAGCAGCGGCGCCGCGCCGGGCAGCAGGCCGTAGACCAGGGCGGGGGCCGGCCGTGCACCGGCGCGGCGCAGGGCGGCCAGCGGGGCGCCGGGGACGCCGTCGAGGGTCTCGGCGAACACCTTCGCGGTCTGGGCGCCGAAGGGGATGGCGATGGCCAGCACGGCGACCAGCGGGTCCAGGCCGAGAACGCTGACCAGCAGCAGCGCCCACACCAGCTCGTGCACCGACCGGGCCACCACCAGCACCCCGCGCAGCAGGAGGCGTACCGCGCGGACCGGGGCGGGCGGGCGCGCGTCCCAGACGACGTCGCTGAGCAGCAGCGCGCCCAGCACGCCGAGCAGGAGGGCCGCGACCGTGCCGAGGAGCGCGAACACCACGGTGACGACCGCGGCCTCGCCCACGCGGGTCAGGAACTCCTGGCCCCAGGCCGGTCGCAGCGCCGAACCGAGGAGGTCGCCGAGCAGGCGCAGCCCACCGCGGTTGACGACGTCACCGCCCGGGGGCACCGACCGCGAGAGGGCCCAGGCGAGCGGGACGACGAGAAGAGCAGCAGCCAGCAGCCACCTCAGCCGCACGCTGCGGCGGGTCGGACCGACGCGGGCCGGACCGGGCGGCTGGCGCGGTGGGGTCCCGACCCGTTCGAGCTGGGCGGTCACACCAGCGCGTACAGCTCGTCGAGCAGCTCGGCGCGGAGCTCGGAGACGGGGACGTCGAAGACGAGGCGCCCCTCGCGCAGGCCCACCGCCCGCGTGCAGTGGCGGACGGCCAGCTCCGGCTGGTGCAGGCTCACCACCAGGGTCACCGGCGCGCCTGCGTCTTTCGCGGGCGCAGCGAGCAGCTCGAGGATCTCCGCGGCCAGCGTGGGGTCGAGGCTGGAGACCGGCTCGTCGGCGAGCACCAGCTCGGGCTGCTGCACGAGCAGCCGAGCTATGGCGACCCGCTGACGCTCGCCGCCGGACAGCCGCTCGGTCCGCTCGTACAGCGCCCACTCCATCCCCACCCGCGCCAGGGCAGCCTGGACCACGTCGACCGAGCGGGGCGAGACCAGCGACAGCAGGGCCCGCGGCGTGCTCCACCGGGCCAGCCGACCGGCGTTGACGTTGTGCACCACCCGCACCTGGTCGATCAGGTCGAGCCGCTGGCCGACCGTGCCGATCCGGCGCTGCAGCAGCCGCAGCCGGCGGGCCGGCAGGACGTCGGGCCGCTGGCCCAGCACCTCCACCTCACCGGCGGTGGGGCGCAGCGAGGCGTTGAGGAGGGCCAGCAGGGTGCTCTTGCCGGCACCGCTCGCCCCGAGCACGGCCACCCGCTCACCCGCCGCGACCACGAGGTCGACGTCGTGCAGGGCGTCCCGGTCACCGAACCGCCGCCCGACGGCGGCCAGCCGGACGACGGCCGCGGCCTCGCTCACGCCACGAGATCCAGCTGACGGGCCACGGCCTCGATCTGGTCGTAGTTGGAGTTCTCGGTGGTCACGAACTTCTTCGCCCCGAACAGGTCCAGGACCTCGGCGTCCTCGGACCGGCTGGCGTCCAGCCCGAGCAGCACGTCGGTGACCTTCTGGGTGGTGCCCGTCCCGAAGGTCTCGTCGAGGTCGGGACGGGCGAGCCAGTGGTAGTCGGCGTAGCCGGGCGTCCGCCACAGCACGACGACGTCGTCGAGGTCGACCTCGCCCGCCTCCTGGGTGGCCTTCCAGACCTGCTCGTTGACGGCCCCGACCTCGAAGCTGCCGGCGGCCACCGCCTCGATGGTGGCGTCATGGGAGCCGGAGAAGCCAGGTGCACCCTTCAGCTCCGACGGGTCGAGACCGGCCTGCTGCAGGAAGTACTGCGGCATCAGGCGACCCGACGTGGACGTCTCGCTGCCGTAGGTGAGCGTGCGGCCGGCCAGGTCCTGCAACCCGGCCTGGTCCTGGAACGGCTTCAGGCCCGAGGACCGGTTGGCGATGAACAGGCTGTGGAAGTCGGCGTCGATGTCGCGCTGGGCGATGGCCTGCGCCCCGGCCACGCGGCTGCGCGCCTGCACGCCGGTGAGGCCCCCCATCCAGGCGAGGTGCACGTCGCCGACCTCGAAGCCTCGCACCACAGCGGCGTAGTCGGTCACCGGGCGGTAGGTCACCTCGAGGCCCGTGCCCTCGGCCATCCGCGCAGCCACCGCCGGGTAGAGGCGGTTGAGCTTCTCCGGGTCCTGGTCGGGGATGGCGGACAGGGCCAGGCTGGGAGCCGAGCCGGCGGCCTCCCCGCCGCCCCCGCAGGCGCTCAGGGTGAGCAGGCCGGCGGTGCCGGCCAGGAGGGTGCGTCGGGTGAGTCTCATGCCATTCCTTGCTGTCGGAGGGGGCCCCGGGGAGCTGGCGGGCTCTCGGAGTCGTGACGGCCGGTGCGGCTGAGCAGACCGGCGATGGCGGCCGCGGCCAGGAACACCGCAGCTGAGCTGGGCGTCCCACCGAGGAGGGGGGCGTCGCGGGCCGCGAGCTGGACGTAGGTCAGGAGGGCGGCGAGGATGCCGAGCGCCGCACCCAGCAGGGCGGCCGGGCGACGCCGACCGGCCGACGCGACCAGCACGAGCACCCCGATCACCACCAGCAGCAGGCCGCCGAGCAGGTTGTACTCGCCCAGGCTCACCGCGAGCCGGGCGACCTGCAGCGTCGGACCCCGCCCGGCCAGTGGGTCGGCGAGCCCGCGGACCGCGGCGACCAGCCCGACCAGCACGGCCAGCGCTCCCGCGACGCGGCCCAGCGTGCGGGCGGAGCTCACGCCGGCCCGGACTCCGTCGGCGCCGAGGAGGCGCCCGGCGGGGCTGACCAGCAGCAGCACGTGGACGGCGATCATCAGCCAGTACGACCAGGGCCACTCGTTCGGCGTGGCGGCGACGGAGAGGCCGATGGCCACCGACTGCGCGATGCCGAGCAGGGCCGCGACCCGCACCCAGGTGCCGGTGAGCAGCAGCACGGCCAGCACCGTCTCGGCCACCAGCACGCCCCAGCCGAAAGCGACGAAGGCCGGCAGCACGAGGTTCTCCACCAGGAAGCTGTACGGGGCGAACACCGGGTTCTCGACGGCGTGGGAGGTGTAGACGAACAGCCCCGCGTTCTCGGCCTGCCCGAAGTCGGGAGGCGTCTTCCAGCCGACGTTGGTCACCCAGAGCAGCGCGACCAGCACGCGCACCGCGCAGGAGGCCACGGCCTGGTGGCGCAGAGCCGGCTCCGTCGCGGGTGCGACCACCCAGCGCAGGAACCCGCTCAGCGCCTCACGCACAGCGGAAGACCTCGCGTCCGGACCGTGCGGCCGCGTCCTGCACGGCCATCGTGTCGCGGACGACTCCGAACACCTCGGTCAGCGGCAGGGGGGCGTCGGCGATGCGGAGGTGGGGGTCGGTGACCGCCACCGGGTGCCACCAGGCGCCGTCGGCGGTGACCGTGGGCTCGGGCTCCAGGGTGTCCAGCGAGACGTGGACGCCGGCGTCGGCGAAGCCCTCCTGGGCGACCGGCCGGATCACGCGGTCCTCGCGGTCGATGCCCTGCTCGTCCAGTGCTGCGTGCAGGGCCCGGACCCCGACCGGGTCCTCCTCGTACAGGGTCGCGGCCACCCGGACGCGGAAGCCGAGGGAGCGGGCCAGGCCGATGCCGTCCACGGCGCGGGCCCAGGACCCCGCGCCCCGCTGGCGGTCGTGCAGCGTCGGGGAGGCGGAGTCCAGGCTGACCTGCAGCAGGACCGACCGGTCCATCGCCTCCAGGGTCTCGCGCCGCCGTCCGCGGCCGAAGACCATCGCGTTGGTCAGGATCGTCCGTTCCAGGCCTGCCCCCGCCTCGACCAGCTCGGCCAGCTCAGGATGCATGAAGGGTTCGCCGCCCGTGAGGTACAGCTCGCGGCCGCCCATCGCCAGGAACTCGGCGGCGAGGTCGCGCGCCAGCTCGGGCGACACCCGGCGGGCCGCCGCCTTGGGAGAGGACTCCGCGCAGCAGTAGGTGCAGGCGAGGTTGCAGTCGAAGTTCGTGTAGACCCACAGCCGCTGACCGAGCGGCGTGCGCGACCCCGAGGAGAACACCGAGTCGGTCACCCCGCTGTCGGCCTTGCGCACCGCGAACCACCAGGGCCCGTCCGGGGACTCGGCCAGCCGGGCCACGACCTCGTGGCCCACCAGCTCGGCCCAGACCGGGAGGTCGATGTCCACGCTGGCCTCCGCGCTGCGGATGGCCAGCAGGTCACCTCCACCCAGGCGCCGCATGGCACGGGTGATCAGCAGCAGCAGCCCGCTCCCGCAGTCCATCTCACCGCCGTCGACCAGCCGGCTCACCGCTCCGACGGGCGTCGCGACCGGGGACTCGAGGACGGGCGGAGGGGCCATGTCCGCCACAGTAATCGCGCGACCCGCATTCCCCCAGCAATGCCGTTCCCGGGGCAGCGGGTACGGTCAGCGGCATGGGCACGTCAGCGGCACCACGCCCCGAAGACGCTCAAGCCCGGAAGACCTTCTGGGAGGACGTCCACGGCGAGAAGGACGTGGACGGCGTCTCCTGGTGGCAGTCGGTCCCCGAGCTGTCCCTGGGCCTCGTGGCGGAGGCGGCGGTCGCCCGCGACGAGCCGGTGATCGACGTCGGCGCTGGGTGGTCGACGCTCGTGGACCACCTGCTGGAGCGCGGCTACCAGGATCTGACGGCCATCGACCTCTCGCTCACCGCCCTGCGAACCGTCCGGGACCGGATCGGCCCGGCCGGCGCCGACGTCGTCCTCGAGGTGGCCGACGTCCTCGACCTCGACCTCGGCCGGACCTTCGCGCTCTGGCACGACCGGGCCGTCTACCACTTCCTCACCGAGCAGGACGAGCGGGACGACTACCTGGCCTCGCTGAACCGGTGCCTGCGGCCGGGCGGCTGGGCCGTCGTCGCCACCTTCGGTCCGGATGGCCCGACGACCTGCAGCGGGCTCCCGATCGTCCGTTACACCCACGACGAGCTGGCCGGGCAGTTCCCCGGCTACTCGCTGGTCTCCACCAGCGGCGAGGACCACGTGACGCCCTGGGGGACCCGGCAGCAGTTCACCGCGGTCCTGCTGCGCCGCGGCGTCGGAGCGATCGGGTCCTCCGGCTGATCCGCCGCTGCTCCGGGGGCCGCCAGCCTTCCCGGTCCGGTCCGCCGTCGCGACGGCGGAGGCGAGTGCCTAGGCTCCCTGCGTGCGGACCCACGACAACCAGGCCGACATCGGGATCATCGGTGGCACCGGCCTGTACACGTTCCTGAGCGACCCGAGGTCGGTCGAGGTCGAGACGCCCTTCGGGCGGCCGAGCGCACCGCTCGCGCTCGGCGAGGTCGGCGGGAGGACGGTCGCCTTCCTGCCCCGGCACGGCGTGCACCACGAGTTCCCGCCACACCGGATCAACTACCGCGCGAACCTCTGGGCGCTCCGGTCGGTCGGCGTCCGGCAGGTGCTGGCGCCGTGCGCCGTGGGGTCGCTGCGGGCCGAGCTCGGACCGGGAACCTTCGTCGTGCCCGACCAGCTCGTCGACCGCACCGGCGGCCGCGACCAGACCGTCTACGACACCGAGGGGCCGGTCGTCCACGTGTCGTTCGCCGATCCGTACTGCCCGCGGGGCGCCGGGCGGTGCTGTCCGCTGCGGGGTCCGGGGAGGCCGTGGTGGACGGCGGCACCCTGGTGGTGATCAACGGTCCGCGCTTCTCGAGCCGGGCCGAGTCGGTCTGGCACGCCGCCCAGGGCTGGTCCCTCGTGGGGATGACCGGCGCGCCCGAGGCGGCCATCGCCCGCGAGCTGGCGCTCTGCTACACCGCCGTCACCCTGGTGACCGACCACGATGCCGGGGTCGACAGCGGGGGAGCGGTGACCCAGGCCGAGGTCCTCCGCCTGTTCGGCGAGAACATCGACCGGCTCAGGGCCCTGCTGGTCGAGACCGTCGGCACCCTCGGGGACCCCGAGGTCGACGCCGTCGCGGGGTGTTCCTGCCGCCGGGTGCTCGACGGACTGGCTCTCCCGTTCGACCTGCCCTGACCTCCCGCGCTGGCACAGCAGTTCGGGCGCCTGACCGTGCGGCTGGTCTGGCGTCGGCGCACGTCCGATCGAGGGCGGCGCTCAGCGGCCCTGGCGAACCCCGAGCCAGGTGAGCACGGCCAGCACGCGCCGGTGTTCCTCCCCGGTCTCGGTCAGGCCGAGCTTGGCCATGATGCCGGCGATGTGGGTCTCGACGGTGCGGTCGGTCAGCCACAGCCGTCGGGCGATGCCGACGTCTCCACCAGCCGGGCGCAACTAGCGTGCACCTCCTGTAGAGCAAGGGCGACTCCGGGAGCGGAGCCGGACCACCTCCACGAGCGAGCTGCAGCGCGTGAGTCGAGGCCGGCGGACGGGCGTGACGCCTGACCGCCGCTCTCGCACGGTGAGAACGCCTGCCGATACTCGTATCGACACAGAAGTGGGTCAAGATCCGCCTTCGGCGGGGCTTTTGGAGTCAGTTTGATGCTTCGGTCCTGCAGCAGGAATATGTTCTCGAATGTGGATTCTCGTTACCGAAGCGTTGCCGGCCTGTTGTGGTGGGAAGACGTGAAAGGGCCCTAGGTTGAGGACCCTTGAGATTCCCCGCGGGGGCATCGGTGATCGGGGGAGTTTCGATGAGTCGCGCATTCAGACAACGGGCGAGCGCGCTTGGAATCGCGCTGGCGCTAGCGGTGGGCACCCTTCAACTGGGCGGCGGAAGCGCGGCCGCGGCGAAACCTCGTGCCTTCTCGGCGGCCGCGGAGGCGAAGAAGCTGGACGCGATCGCCACTCCGAAACCGGACTGGTACCGATGCTTCGACACCGCCGAGTGCGCGACTGTCAAGGTGCCGCGTGACTACGACCGGCCGAAGGGAGCCAAGGTCGAGCTGGCGGTGCTGCGCTTGAAGGCCCGGGACCCGAAGAACCGGATCGGGTCGTTGTTCGTCAACCCTGGCGGTCCGGGTGGTTCGTCGACCGCGGCGGCCTACTTCTCACCGTTCTTCTTGTCCCCAGAGCTGCTCGACCGGTTCGACATCGTCGGCATGGACCCGCGCGGCGTCGCGTTCAGCCAGAACGTCACCTGTCTGTCGCCACGCACCCAGGACGACGCCTTGGACGCCTACCGTCGCACTCCGTTCCCGCTGGGCGCAGCCCAGGAGAAGGCGTGGATCGCCTCCGACAAGGCGCTGGGGCGGGCCTGCAGCAAGGACAGGCTGGCGAAGTCGATGTCGACCGCGGAGGTCGCGCGCGACATGGAGCTCATGCGACGTGCGGTTGGTGACAAGAAGCTGAGCTACCTCGGGATCTCCTACGGCTCCTACCTGGGACAGGTGTACGCCAACATGTTCCCGAACCGGTTCCGCTCGGTCGCTGTCGACGGAGTGCTGGACCCGGTCGCCTGGGCGGGCGACAAGAGCAACGTCAACCAGCCGCTGGAGATGCGCCTGAACTCTGCCGTCGGCGCTCACAAGGGGCTCCGCGAGATCCTGCTCCGCTGCGACCGCGTGGGCGGCGGGAAGTGCCGCTTCGCCGCCGGTGACCCGGTGGCCAACCTGCGGCTGATCACCGACCGTCTTCGCGCGAAGCCGCTGGTGATCGAGGACGAGGAATTCGGTGACACGTTCACCTTCACCTACCAGGACCTGGTGGTCACCATGCTCGGCATGCTCTACGACCCGGCCGGCTACCGCGAGCTCGTCGCGATGCTGTCCGACCTGTACATCCTGACCGAGCCACCTGCGCGTTCGGCCCGTACCGCAGGCAGCTCTTACGCTGACGCCGCTAGCAGGCTGGCTGAGGTGCAGCGCACCACCAGCGCGCAGGGACCCCGACCGCGTTGGGGCTTCCCGTACGACAACAGCTTCGACGTCTTCGCCTCCGTCACCTGCACCGACTCCAAGGAGACGACCAAGAGCAGCCAGTTCCCTGCCTACGCCGTCGAAGCGGACAGGCGTGCGCCGTACTTCGGTCGGCCCTGGCTGTGGCGGACCTCGATCTGTGCCGGGGACGCGTTCACCGGGAACGACGAGGACGCCTTCAAGGGTCCTTTCAACACCAAGACGCAGGCCCCGGTGCTGTACCTCGGCAACTACTACGACCCGGCCACCAACTACGACGCCGCGGTCTCGGCCTCCAAGCGGATGCCGAACAGCCGGCTGCTGACCAGCGACTCCTTCGGCCACACCGCCTACGGCACGTCTGCCTGCACCACCAGCGCCGTCGACGCCTACCTCCTGAACGGCACCCTGCCCAAGACCGGGCAGGTCTGCCGAGGTGACGTGCAGCCGTTCGCCGCTGACGAGGAAGACCTCGAGCAGAATGCCGCCCGGCAGCAGGCTCTGCGTCAGAGCCTGGCAGGCCAGCCCCTGGTCCGCCGCTGAACGGACTCCCGAGAACAGGAACAGCCCCGCAGTCGGTCTCGGGGCTGTTCCCGTTCCTGGACGATGCGGGAGGCTGCCAGCCTCAGTGCTGTGCGGCCCGTTCCCGCCGCGGGACCAGGTGCAGGATGAGCACGACCAGCGCGCCCACCACGGCCCCGATGAGGGCCGAGGCCAGGGTGTTGACGAGCCAGCTCAGGACCCCGCCGAGGGCCGGCAGGACACCCGCGACGGCCTCCTCGGCCCCGTGCACGAGGTCGTAGGGGCCGTGCCAGCCGAGCTCGTCGGCGCCGACGAGCAGGATGTGACCGCCGACCCACAGCATGGCCACGATCCCGACCGTGGAGAGCACGGCCAGCAGCTTGGGCATGCCCCGGACCAGCAGCAGACCGAACTTGCGAGCGGCGGGGGAGTCGCGCTCGGCGAGGTGGACCCCGACGTCGTCCATCTTCACGATCAGCCCCACGACGCCGTACACGAGCACGGTGATCCCGATGGCCACCACGATGAGGATGACCGCGCGGGACAGCAGGCCCTCGTCCGCCACCTCGTTGAGCGAGATGACCATGATCTCGGCCGACAGGATGAAGTCGGTGCGGATGGCCCCCTTGACCATCAGCTTCTCCTGGTCCGCGCCCTGGGCGGCTGCAGGCACCTCCTCGCTCTCGGCGTGGTGCCCGGTGATCTTCTCGTAGATCTTCTCCGCACCCTCGAAGCACAGGTAGGTGCCGCCGACCATCAGGATGGGCGTCAGCAGCCAGGGCAGGAACTGGCTGAGCACGAGGATCACCGGCAGGATGATCAGCAGCTTGTTGCGCAGGGAGCCGACCGCGATCCGCTTGATCATCGGGAGCTCGCGGTCGGCGGTGAACCCGTGGACGTATCGCGGGGTCACCGCGGTGTCGTCGACCACGACACCGGCCGCCTTGGCACTGGCTCGGCCGGCCGCTGCACCGACGTCGTCGACGGAGGCGGCGGCGAGCTTCACCATGGCCGCCACGTCGTCGAGCAGGGCGACGAGGCCGCCGCTCATCGTGCGGGACGCGATCGGGAGGGCATGCGCTCACGCTACCGGCCGGGGGCGCCACCCCACGCTGGGCCCGCCCAGGAGAACCGTCCTGCTTTCGTCGCGGCTCGCACTCCCCGCGTCGTCGCCTCCGTCGGTGGTCCCGGCTGCTTCGCCGTGCTGGTGCCGGGCAGCGCTAGTCGATCGCGGCGGCGATGAGGTCAGCGGCGTGCGTGAGGTTGTCGCCGAGGTAGGTGCCGGGCACGTCGCGACGCGAGGTGGGGTCGTCGAACGCCCCGCCGGCGTAGAACCGGGTGACGGGCAGCTCGGCGACGGCCTCCAGCGCGGAGATGGCCGCGGCTCGGCTCCGTTTGAGATGAGCCACCACGACGACCGCGCGGGCCGGGGGCCGCTCGGTGGCCAGGACGAGCGAGGCGATGGGTGTCCTGGCCCCGAGGTAGCGGCAGGGGAAGCCCTGGTGGGCGAGCAGCGCGCCCAACGCCTGCAGGGCCAGGGTGTGCTGGTCATCCGGACTGCAGGCCAGCACCACCGCACCGGCGCGGGTCGGCGTGCCCGCATCCTGCTGTCGCGCCGACAGCCAGCGCTGCACCGCTCCGGCGAGCAGGTGCTCGTGGATGACCTCGCTGCTGCCGCTGGCCCACTGGTGTCCGATCTCGCGCAGGGCGGGGAAGGCCACCTGCTCGAGGGTGACCGGCAGGCCGTGAACGAGCCGGGACTGCTCGAGCGCCTCCACGATGCTCTCGGTGTGCAGCCGGTGGGTGGCGGCGACCAAGCGGTCGACGACCTGCGGGGGCGCGGTCCCGGAGTCGGCCGGGGAGGAGTCGACGGCTCGAGATCCGGCGGCACCGGGGGCCGTCTGGTCCCGGATCGCCGCCAGCGTCTCGACGTCGTCCGGGGTGAAGCGACGCTGGCCGTCGACGCGGCGTCGTCCGGTGGCCAGGTGGTAGCGCCACTCCCAGGAGCGGAGGGTGCGGACGGGCACACCGAGCACGTCACTGACGTCGGCGAGGACCAGGCTCTCCTCGGGCGTCTCCGTCGAGGAGCCTCCGTCTCTCGGATCAAGCATGAGGAGTCCTCTTCGTGGTGAGGGTCCGAGGTGGACGGACGGACAGGCAGCGATGAGGGCGGTGGTCGGCGGCTGGCGGAACCGTGGCGACCAGGGCCGGCCGTGCTGGTGTGACAGAAGGTGACGGCCGTGTCGCCGGCCAGACGTGCGGCCGCCGGACGGCGGTTGAAATGATTAGTATCACCTCACCAAGGTGTGCCGCGGACGGGACGACCCGCCGTTCAGCCGACACGGGGACGGCCCTGTGAGATCCAGGGGTTTCCTCTGTCATGACCGCCATCGCTGAGTCCATCCTGAGCTCGTCCGCCGTCGCGCGGCCCGTCCTCGGTTGGGGTGCCTTCGTCGGGCTCCTGCTCGCTCGTCCCCTGCTCGAGCCGCCAGTCCCGGCAGCGCTGCTGGTGGCCGCCCTGGCGCTCACCGTCGCCGTCATCCTGGTCTGCTCGTTCGGGGTGGTCCACGAGGCTGAACACCTGGCGCGCCGGCTGGGCGACCCTTACGGCTCGCTGGTCCTCACGCTCTCGATCGTGCTGATCGAGGTCGTCCTGATCGCCGCGGTCATGCTCGCGCCCGGTGAGCACACGACCATCGCCCGAGACTCGGTGATGGCGGTCTCGATGATCATCCTCAACGCGGTGGTCGGGCTCTGCCTCCTGGTCGGCGGGCTGAGGAGGGGCGGGCTGACCTACAACCGGTCCGGCACCTCCGGCTACCTCGCCCTGATCCTCGTGCTGTCCGCCCTCGCCCTCGCACTGCCCGCCCTGGTCGGTCGGGGTGGCGCCTACACCGACGCGCAGGAGGTGCCGGTCGTCATCGCCACGCTGACCCTCTACACGTTCTTCCTCGTCCGGCAGATGGGCGCCCAGGCCGGCGACTTCCAGGAGACCGGCTCGACCTCGACCGCCCCGGCAGGCGGTGCTGCGGTCGGCAGCAGGACGCGGGTGGTGCAGGTGGTCGCCGAACACCGCCGCGAGCTGCTGGTGCGGACGGGCCTGCTCGTGATCACCGTGCTGCCCATCGTGCTGCTCTCGCACGACATGGCGGCCCTCCTGGATGACGGCCTCGGCCGTGCCGGGGCGCCGGTGGCGCTGGCCGGCCTGGTGATCGCCGTCATCGTCTTCCTGCCCGAGTCCATCACCGCCGTCCGCGCTGCCCTCAGCGGAGAGGGGCAGCGCGTCAGCAACCTCTGTCACGGGGCGCTGGTCTCCACGGTGGGGCTCACCATCCCGGCCGTCCTGGTCATCGGTCTCCTCACCGGGCAGACCGTCGTCCTGGCCGAGTCCCCGGCCAACCTGCTCGTCCTGGCGGTCACCCTGTTGTTGTCCGTGACCACCTTCACCGCGCCGAAGCTCACCCCGATCCACGGTGCGGCCCACCTCGCCGTGTTCGGCACCTACCTGCTCGCCGTGTTCTCCTGACCGGCTCCTCTGGTCCACCGTGAGGTCGGGGCACTCCGTGCTTCACGACCGGCCCCGAGCGTGGAAACCAGCTAGAGGTGCTCGTCCTCCTGCGTCGCGAGCCTCGGAAGGGGTACCTCGGCATCGGTGGCGCCACACGGCGCCTCGATCGAGGAGGAGCCGATGCGTCGGTTGGCGGACCGGTACCTGACGGCGGTGGTCGAGGGCTTCGAGGCGGATCCGCGCGGGCGTGACCGGCTGCCCGCCGTGTTCGCCCGCGCCTGTGTGGCGGTGCTCCCCGTCATGGGTGCCGGGCTCGGCCTCGTCGAGAAGCTGCGGGTGCCGCTGGGCGGCAGCGACGACACGGCGGTCCGGGCCGAGCGCCTGCAGACCACCCTGGGAGAGGGGCCGTGCCTGAGCGCCATCGAGGCGGGCGAGGCGCTGAGGGCCGACGAGCCCGAGATCGCCGCCCGCTGGCCGGTGTACCACCGGGAGCTGGTCCGGCAGACGCCCTTCCGCTCGGTGGCCTCGCTGCCGCTGCGCGTCGCCGACCACCCGCCCATCGGGGCCCTCGACCTGTACTCCACCTCGACCGAGATGGACCCGGCCGCGGTCGGGCCGGAGGTGCAGAGCGCCATCGCCGACCAGATCAGCGGCCTGCTGCTCGGTGCCCCGCTGGTGAGCGCCGACTGGACCGACGAACCGGTGGCAGCCTGGCTCGCGAGTCGCTCCGTCGCTGACCGGATGGAGGTCTGGAAGGCGGTCGGGATCCTCGTGCACGGCCTCGGGGTCACCCAGGGCGAGGGCCTGGACGCGCTGCGCGACTACGCCGTCGGTCAGGGCAGCACCCTGGATGCCGTCGCGGCCCGCGTCACCGCCCTCGAGCTCGACCCGGAGGTGCTGACCGGGAACCGGGTCGGCACCGCAGTCCTGCCGCCCGCGGTCCTTCCCCTCGACGCCGGGAAGCGTCGCGGGCCCACCCGTCCGCGGTCCGAGCGGCGCTGAGTTCGACGGGGGTCCGCTCCCGGCCGGGCCGGAACTGGTGCTCAACCCTTCACGGCTCCTGAGGTGAGACCCTCGACGATCCACCGGCTGGCCAGAGCGAACATCACCATGGTCGGCACGATGGTGAGCACCGCGGCGGCCGCCATCGGCCCCCACTCGATGTTGAAGCTGGAGATGAAGCCGTTGAGCGCAGTGGGGATGGTCTTGTTGCTGTCGGAGTTCATCAGCGTCACCGAGAGGAACAGCTCGTTCCAGCAGTTGACGAAGTTGAAGATGAACGCGGCCATGATCCCGGGAGTCATCACCGGGACGATGACCCGGAACAGCGCCGACAGACGCGAGCAGCCGTCCACCATCGCCGCCTCCTCGAGCGCATCGGGGACGTTCTCGAAGAAGCCGCGCAGCATGATCGTGCAGAACGGGATGCAGACCGCGATGTAGAGCAGCACCAGCCCGCCCTTGCGGTCGACCAGCCCGAGGTCGACCATCAGCACGTACAGCGGCCCGAGGGCGATGAAGGCCGGGATCATCTGGGTGACCAGAAAGGCCATCAGCAGCGTCCCCTTGGCGCGGAACTCGAAGCGGGCCAGCGTGTAGGCCGACAGCAGCGAGATCAGCGTCGCCACCGCCGACGCGAGCACCGCGACCAGCAGGCTGTTCGCCATGTACGTGCCGAAAGCGGAGTTCTGGAACAGGCTCGCGTAGTTGGCCAGGGACCACGGGGCCGGCAGGTAGCGCAGCGGGAACGCTGCGATGGTCCCCGGGTCCTTGAAGGAGGTCACCACGATCCAGTAGAGCGGGAACAGGGTGATGACCAGCCACAGCCCCAGCAGCACGACCCGCAGCACGCGGGCGGTGGTGGAGGCCTTGTCGATCATCGGGAGTCACGCTCCTTGAGGGCGAGCAGGTAGAAGGTCGTGAAGAGCACCAGCACCGACAGCACGATCAGCCCCAGGGCCGAAGCCAGGCCGTAGTCCCCCTGCGAGGTGAAGTTGATCATCCAGCTGGTCACGATGTGGGTCTGCTCCGCCGGCCCGCCGCCGGTCATGCCGTAGATGATCTCGGGGAAGTTGAACACCCAGATCACCCGGAGCAGGACCGTGAGCAGCAGCGTCGTGCGGATGAAGGGGATGACGATGAAGAACAGCGTGCGGGCCTTTCCCGCCCCGTCCAGGGCGGCCGCCTCGTACAGCTCGTCGGGCACCGACTGCAGCGCCGCGAGGATCATGATCGCGAAGAACGTCACCCCGTACCAGACGTTTGCCACGATCACCGAGAACATCGCCAGCTGAGGGTCGGCCAGCCAGGCGACGTTGGTCTCGATCACCCCGGCCTTGCGCAGCAGGTCGTTTACCACGCCGAACTCGCCGTTGAACATCCAGCGGAAGAGGATCCCGATCAGGAACCCCGACACCGCCCAGGGGAAGAAGACCAGCGCCTGGTAGAGCCCGCGGAAGCGGAACCGCCTCCGCAGCAGCAGCGCCAGGCCGAAGCCGATCAGCAGCTGCGGGACGATCGAGCCGACCACCCACACCACCGAGTGCTGCAGCACCGTCCAGAACGTCGGGTTGGCCAGCAGCGTCCGGAAGTTCTCCAGCCCGACGAAGGGGGTGTTGCGCAGGTCGTAGAGGTTCCACCGCTGGAAGGCCATCTGGCTGCCTCGGAGCAGCGGGTAGTAGGTGAACACGAGGACGAAGACCAGCGCCGGTGCGAGGAACCCCAGCAGACCGAGCCCCCGCCGCACCGTGAACGCCCGGCGACGTGGACCCGCCGGGGAGGGGGAGCGGTCCGTGGCCGGACGACTCCCCCACGGGGCCCGGTCGAGGATCACCATCCTCAGCTCAGCCCTTCCACTTCTCGGTCCAGTAGGCGTCCCAGCCCTTCAGCAGGTCAGCCGTCGACAGCTTGTCGATGAGCACCTTCTGCACGTCGCTGTCGGCCTTGGTCGACCACTCGGTCCACCAGGCCACGCCCCGCGGCTGGACGACCGTCAGGTAGGTGTCGGGGTTCTCAGTCATCGTCACGTAGGACGCCCACGGGCCGGTCGTGTAGAACGGGTCCGCACCGGCGGTCTTCTGGATCGGGACCAGGCTGTTCTCCTTGGCGAACACCGTCGAGGCATCCCCGGAGAGGAACTGCACCAGCTTAACGGCGGCCTCGGGATTCTTGCTCGCCGAGGCCACCCCCCAGCCGGCGGTGGCCACAGGCTGCGACGCCTTGCCGGTGGGGCCGGTGAGCAGCGGCGCGGTGTTCCACTGGTCCTTCGTGATGCTCTTCGAGGCCGAGACGGTGGCGATGACCTCGGGGTCCTGCAGCAAAAAGGCGGTGGACCCGTTGTTGAAGCCCTCGACCATCTCCGGGTAGCCCCAGGCGACCGAGGAGGGCGGTGACGCCCGGCGGAAGAGCTCGAAGTAGGTGTCGACGGCGGCCTGAGCCTCGGGCGCGGCGAAGATCGACTGGCCGCTCTGGATCTTGAAGGCGTTCTCGCGGTCGATGGTGTCGCCGACATAGGCCTCGATGGCGGCGACCACGTTGCCGTTGCCGTTCTTGCCACCGCGGAAGGCGTACCCGTAGCGGTTCTTGTCCGGGTCCTGGATCTTGGCGGCCTGCTCGAGCAGCTCGTCCCAGCTCTTCGGCGGGCCGGAGAAGCCGGCCTCGGCCACCAGGTCGGTCCGGTAGAACAAGCTCAGGCCGTAGAAGCCGTAGGGGATGAAGTAGATCTTGCCGTCGCTGTGCTTGCTGTACTTCTGCGCCTGGTCGGTGAGCTCGCTGAAGCCGGTCCAGGACTCGGTGGCCGCCGTCATGTCGTAGAGCCAGCCGTTGTTGGCGAAGGGCCCGACGGTGAGGTCGCGGACCTCGAGCACGTCGACGCCGTTGCTGGCCTGCAGCATCTGCTGGATCTTCTGGTCGGCCTGCTCGGTGGGTGGGGAGACCAGCTGCACCTTGATGCCCGGGTTGGCCGCTTCGAACTCGCCCAGCAGCTTCTTCAGCACCTGGGAGCGAGCGGGGTTGGTCAGGCTCTCGACCATCTGCAGCGTGATCTCGCCGCCGTCCGCGCTGCTGCCGGCGTCGGAGCCGCCGCTCCCGCAGCTGCTGAGGCCGGTGACGGAGACGGAGGCCAGACCGGCGGTGCCAAGGAGGAACTTTCTGCGGTTCACTGCTCTCTTCTTTCCTGGGGGTTGACGGGTGTGGGTGGTGCTGCTGGGGCTTCGACGGCCCATTCGAGGAGCAGGGGGACGGCCCGCTCGACGAGGTCGAGGTAGTCCTCCTGGGTGTTGTAGGCGTGGGCGGACAGACGGAGGTAGCCACGGCCGCCGAAGGCGGTGAAAGCGGTCTCGATCCCGGCCTCGGCGAGCACTCGGTCGCGCAGAGCGTTCGCCTCGAGGTGCCCCGTCGCCAGCCGACCGGGCAGACCGACGAGCCGGAGTGGCCCCACGGGCATCCCGACGCGGGCGTGGCAGTCGACGCCGGAGGCCGCGGTGAGCGCGTCCGCCACCAGTTCCTGGGCCCAGCCAGCGAGCGCGGTCGTGTAGCGGCGGACCGTGTCCCAGCCGAGGTTGGTCTCGAGGGTGGCCAGCGCGGTCGGCGCCGCCAGCCAGCTCGTCAGGTCCAGCGTTCCCTGGTGGTCGAACCGCTCGGGGAAGGGCAGCCCGGCCCCCCAGGAGTCGATCAGCGGGTGCAGCCCGTCGGCCACCTCCGGCCGGGCCACGAGGACGGCGGTGCCCCGGGGCGCGCAGCCGAACTTGTGCAGGTTCCCCACCCACACGTCGGCGTCGGCCTCCCCGACGGGGTCGGCGAGCAGGAGAGGGGCGTGGGCACCGTCGACCAGGGTCGCGATGCCCCGTCGGCGGGCCTCCGCGCAGACCCGCCCGACCGGCAGCCGGCGGGCGGTCGGGGAGGTGATGTGGTCGAGCACGATCAGGGCCGTCCGGGCCGTGACGCCGGCCCAGATGGCCTCGAAGGCCTCGTCCTCCTCGGCCTCCAGCGGCACCGGTGCGATGACGAGACGGCCGCCGGCGCGCCGGGCGGCCCGCTCGGCGCCGGCGGTGACCGCGCCGTAGCCGTGGTCGGTGACCAGCACCTCCACCCCGCGTGGGAGGGCGAGGCTGCCGAAGACGACACTGGCGCCACCGCTGGCGTTGGGCACCAGGGCCAGCCGCTCCGGCGCGGCCGGCAACCACGGGGCGAGCTGGTTCCGGGCGGCGGCGATGCGCTGGGGCAGGCCCGGGAACCAGGCCACCGGTGCGAGCTCGGTCTGCTGGCGCAGCTCGGCCTGGTGGGCCAGAGCCGCGCGGGGCACGGCGCCGAAGGAGCCGTGGTTGAGGTGGCGCAGGTGTGGGTGCAGCGCCCAGAGCGTCGCGGCCGGGCGCCCGTCGGGCAAGGTCAGCGGGGCCGGCGCGGTGACGTCGGTCGTGGTGGGCACGGGCGCTCCTCGGCTGGGGTGCCGCTCATCCTGTCTGATGAATCGCCGTCCGGGAAGCCTCACGGGTGTCGGAGTGGTTAATTCATCAGACACGGCGCCGCAGTCGCCGGGGATACGGGCAGAATGGCGTCCCGAGTCGACCCGATCCCGGGCTGACGGAGGGAGTGCGCGTGTCAGCGGTGGAGACGGCCTTCCAGGGACTGCGCCAGATGATGGCCTCCGGCCAGCTGGGGGCCGGACAGCGGTTCCCGATCGAGAGCCAGCTGTGCTCCGAGCTCGGGGTCTCGCGCAGCTCGCTGCGGGAGGCGGTCCGGATGCTCGCCGCGCTCGGCGTCGTCGAGGTGCGCCAGGGCTCGGGCACCTACGTCTCCCAGCTCCGCGCAGCCGACATCGTCCGTAGCCTCAGCCTGACGGTCGGGCTGCTGCCGCTGGAGGGCCTGCTGGAGATCTACGAGCTGCGCCGGGTGCTCGAAGGGCATGCGGCCTCGCAGGCGGCCGCGCGCCGCCCGGAGTCGCTGGTCGAGCGGATGGACGCCCTGCTGGACCAGCTCGAGGCGTGCACCGACCCCCAGGAGACCGCCGAGCTGGACCACCGCTTCCACACGATGATCGCCGAGGCGGGCGGGAACCCGACCCTGGCCGCCCTGCTCGAGGTGTTCCGCAGCCGGAGCCGCAACTACCAGATCTTCGACTCCGCCTCCGGTCCGGAGATCAAGCGGGTGAGCGACGACGGACACCGGGCCATCGCGACCGCCGTCACCGCTCGGGACTGCGGCGCCGCCGAGACGGCAGCGGCGGCGCACGTCGCCGAGACCGAGCGCTGGCTGCGCCGGCTGCACCCGCCGCCGTCGATCTCGGGACGCGATCCCGGTGTTGGGAGTGCGGCGCTCGGGTAGTGGGGCCGACATGAGCGACCAGACGCAGAAGACCGACCCCACCGACCAGTACGACCAGCCCGAGGGCATGGACGACCAGATCGCGCACCCCGGCCTCACCGAGGACATGACCGAGGAGCCCGACCACGGCGAGGAGAGCTACCGCGGCTCCGACCGGCTGACCGGCCGTCGCGCCGTCATCACCGGTGGCGACTCCGGCATCGGCCGCGCCGTCGCCCTGGCCTTCGCCCGGGAGGGCGCGGACGTCCTGATCAGCTACCTCCCCGAGGAGGAGGCCGACGCCGACGAGACCGTCCGGCTCGTGGAGGAGGCGGGCCGCAAGGCTGTCCGCTGCCCCGGCGACATCCGCGACGAGCAGGTCTGCCAGCAGGTCATCGACACCGCCGTCGCCGAGCTCGGCGGGATCGACATCCTCGTCAACAACGCGGCCTACCAGATGGCTCAGTCGGGGGGTATCGCCGACATCACCACCGAGCAGCTCGACCGGGTCATGAAGACCAACATCTACGCGATGTTCTGGCTCTGCCAGAAGGCGCTCCCGCACCTGGAGTCCGGGGCCACGATCATCAACACCGCCTCCGTGCAGGCCGTCAGCCCCTCACCCGAGCTGCTCGACTACGCCACCACCAAGGCCGGGATCCACAACTTCACCCGCGGCCTGGCCTCCCAGCTGGCCGAGAAGGGGATCCGGGTCAACGCCGTCGCCCCCGGCCCCATCTGGACGCCGCTGATCCCGGCGACCATGCCCGTCGAGCGCGCCTCCAAGCACGGCGAGTCCGCCCCGCTGGGCCGCGCCGGCCAGCCTGCGGAGGTCGCCCCGTCCTACGTGTTCTTCGCCTCGCAGGAGTCGAGCTACATCACCGGCGAGATGCTCGGCGTCACCGGCGGCAACCCCGTCAGCTGAGCAGGAACCGAGTGTGCGCTCCCGCAGGTTCGACGGGCCTGATGACCTGCGGGAGCGCACACTCGGTGACGCCGCGGGGCCTCAGCCCGGGGTGCCGAACACCTGAGCGGCGTACCACCGGCCGTCGGCGCCCTGCGCGGCCCCGACGCCGATCAGCGTGGAGCCCGGGTTGAGCAGGTTCGTCCGGTGGCCGGGGGAGGCCAGCCAGGCCGCGGTCACGCTCGCCCCGGTCGGGTACCCCCACGCCACGTTCTCGGCGACGGCGCGCAAATCGCAGGCCTCCAGCACCGGGCGGAGCTCCTGGTGGAACATCCGCCCCTCGACGGCCATCCGCTGGGCCTGCGCCCGGGCGTAGGAACCGACGCAGGCCTGCGGTGTCAGGGCGCGCAGGCCGCGGCTGGTGCGCGCGGTGTTGGTGGCCGCGAGGACGTCGCTCGTGTAGCGGTCCGCGGTGCTCGGCGCCGCGGTAGCGGGCTGGACCACGGTGACCGAGCAGCTGCCGAACCCGTCGCCGTCCACCCCGAGGGAGAGCGCCACCTTGGTGTGACCAGGCGCGCTCGGGGGGTTGACCGGGTTGCGTGACCTCCAAGCGGTGCCCCCGCGGTAGTCGACGCCGCCCGACCAGGTCAGGTTCTGCAGCAGCGTCCCGTTGGGGCCGTAGGTGCGGACGCGGGAGTCGGTCGCGACGAGCCCAGCCTTGGACGTCGTCCAAGCCGCCCGGTCCAGCGCCACCTTGGTCACCCCGTCCACCGTGTACGGGGCCCCCCAGGTCACCGCGACGTCCCAGCGGACCCCGCCGCCGTCGATGCAGGAGCCCGATCGGACGAGGGCGGCAGCAGCCGGGCTGGGTGCGGCGAGCACGGGGAGCAGCCCCAGCAGGGCGGCGACGACGCACAGGATGGGCCGGGCAGTCAGACGGGGCACGGCGCTCCTCGATCGGGTTCGCGGGCCCCGCCGGGGTCCGGTACCCGGGAAGCCTAGAGGCGCACCAGCCCGGCAGCCAGGGTCCTTCGACCCGAGTCCTGGTCCCGCGCGACATCGACTCGTGACCTCGCACCCCTTGACAGGGCCCGGAGCGGCCGGTTGACTCCGTAGTCAGTTGACAGCGTAGTCAAGAAGGCGGGCGGGGGAATGCCGACAGTGTCGGACCGGGCGGTGCGCACGCCGGTGATGAGGGACGTCGCCCGCGTCGCGGGGGTCTCGCAGAAGACCGTCTCGCGCGTGGTCAACGACGCGCCTCACGTCCGCGCCGACGTGCGGGAACGGGTCCTGGCGGCCATCCTCGAGCTCAACTACCGGCCCAACCCGGCCGCCCGTGCTCTGGTCACCCAGCGGACGCACGTAATCGGCGCCATCGCTGTCGGCACCCGCTACTACGGCCCGGCCACCCGCCTGCTGTCGATCGAGCAGACGGTGCGCGCTCGCGGGTACTCCCTGGCCATCCACTCCACTCCCGACCCCTGGATCGACGACCTGCGCGGCGCGGTGGAGACCCTCCTGCACCGGGGAGCGGAGGGCATCATCCTCGAGGTGCCGTCCGTGGACCCGGCCCTGGACACCGACCTCCTGCGGGACGTGCCGGTGGTGAGCAGCGTCGGACCGCTGCCCGGCATCCGGCACCTGGCCCCGCTCGGCGGCGACGGGTCCGAGGTCGGACGGGTCGCCGCGCGGCACCTGATCGGCCTCGGCCACACCCGCTTCGGCCACGTCGCAGGGCCTGCGGCCTGGGACGCCTCGGTCGCCCGCCGGGTGGGCTGGCAGTCCGAGCTCGCCGCGAGCGGCCACGACGGGTCCCTCGTCCTCGAGGGCGACTGGTCCGCCCGCTCCGGTTACGCCTGCGGGCTGGAGCTGACCCGCTCGGGGGTGACGGCGCTGTTCGTGGCCAACGACTCCATGGCCATGGGCGTGGTCCGGGCGCTCGTGGAGTCCGGGCTGCGAGTTCCCGAGGACGTCTCGGTGGTCGGCGTCGACGACGTCCCCGAGGCCGAGTTCCAGGTCATCCCCTTGACCACCGTCCGGATCGACGACACCGAGTCCACCGAGCGTGCGCTGCACGACCTCGTGGCGATGATCGAGGGCGAGCAGCGCCTCGACCACCCTCCCGACCCGCCCCCCCTGCTGATCCCGCGACGCTCCAGCGGTCCGCTCGCGGCGCGTCCCCGAGCTTCCGTCCCGTGATGCCCCGTCCCGTGATGCTCCGTCCCGTGATCTCCCGCCCAGCCCGCCGGACCCTCGCGGCCCGGCCCGACGCACCCTCGTCCGAGGCGTGCACCGTCCATCCTCCCAACGAAGGCAGGTAGCCCCCATGTCCACCTCACTCTCCCGCCGCGGTTTCCTCGGCACGATGTCCCTGGCCTCGGCCGCGGTCTTCTTCGGCGCTTGCAGTGGCGGTGACGGCGGCGGCGGCGGTCCGGCCGCACCCTCCGCCGGCCCCAAGGTCAGCCAGGCCGACATCGACGCGGCCATGACCAAGCCGACGACCCTCACCTTCTGGAGCTGGGTGCCCGACCTCCAGAACCAGGTCGACCTCTTCGAGAAGAAGTACCCGGCGGTCAAGGTCAAGCTGGTCAACGTCGGCGCAGGCGCCCCGCACTACCAGAAGATGCGCGCCGCGATCCAGTCCGGCCAGGGCGCCCCCGACGTCGCCCAGGTCGAGTACCAGTACCTCCCCTCCTTCACCCTGGGGGACAACCTGCTGGACATCTCGCCCTACGGGGGCGGGGACATCAAGTCGCAGTTCCCCGAGTGGGTCTGGTCCCAGGTGAGCAAGGGCGAGGCTGTCTACGGCGTCCCTCAGGACGTCGGCCCCATGGGCCTGCTCTACCGCGACGACCTGCTCAAGGAAGCCGGCATCGAGGTGCCGACGACGTGGGCCGACTTCGCGGCGGCGGCTGACAAGTACCGCGCGGCGAACGCCAAGAGCTACCTGGCCAACCTGGCGCCGAACGACCCCGGGCACTTCGTGTCGTACCTGTGGCAGCGGGGCGCACGGCCCTTCGCCTTCGACGGCGACAAGACCGTGACGGTGAACCTGGCCAGCGCCGAGGCGAAGGAGGTCGCCCAGTTCTGGGGCGACATGGTGGCCAAGGACGTCGTCTCGGTCGACGCGGACTTCAACGACGCGTGGTACCAGGGCTTCTCGAACGGTCGGTACGCGGCGTGGCCGGCGGCCGCCTGGGGTCCGGTCTTCCTGCAGGGGACGGCCAAGAAGACCTCCGGCAAGTGGCGCGCAGCCGACCTGCCGCAGTGGGACCCCGCCACGCCGGCGTCGGGCAACTGGGGCGGCTCCACCGACGCCGTCCTGAAGGGCAGCGCCAACCCGATCGCCGCGGCCCAGCTCGCCCTGTTCATCAACACGGACAAGGAGTCGGCCCTGCGGCTGGCGACGGAGCAGTTCCTGTTCCCGCCCTCGACCACCATCCTCGAGGACCCGGAGTTCGCCGACCAGGAGTCCCCGTTCTACGGCGGCCAGAAGGTCAACGAGAAGTTCACCGAGATCTCGGCGACGGTCACGCCCGACTTCGCCTGGGTCCCGTTCATGGACTTCGTCTACTCGAACTTCACCGACACGCTGGGCAAGGCCATCGCCGACAAGGGCGACCTGGTCGCGGGGCTCCAGAAGTGGCAGGACGGGGTCGCCGGCTACGCCAAGGCCCAGGGGTTCACCGTCGCCTGAGCCCCCTGCCGGGTCGCCGGCGGCTGGGGTCACCTCGCGCGAGGTGGTCCCGGCGGTCGGCGCCCGGCGCCCCTGTTCCTCCTCCTGAAAGGGGTGAGACATGACCACTGCGACGAGCACAGCCGAGATCTCGAGCCCAGCCACCAGACCGACCCGCAAGCCCCTGACCGTGGCCAAGAAGCGCCAGTACCGGGCGGCCTACCTCTTCGTCCTCCCGTTCTTCCTCATCTTCCTCGCGATGATCATCGTGCCCCTCGGGTACGCGGGCTACCTGTCGTTCTTCCGGCAGCAGCTGATCGGCGGGGTCTCGTTCGCCGGTTTCGACAACTACACCCGCGCCCTGACCGATCCGGTCTTCCTGTCCGGGATCGGTCGGGTCGGTCTGTTCCTGGTCGTCCAGGTGCCGATCATGCTGGCCCTGTCGCTGTTCTTCGCGCTGGCGCTGGACAGCGGCATGGTGCGGCTGGGGAAGTTCGTCCGCCTGGCGATCTTCGTGCCGTACGCCGTCCCCGCCGTCGTCGCCACGCTGATGTGGGGCTACCTCTACGGCCGGGACTTCGGCCCCTTCGCCCAGGTCTCCGGCATGGTCGGCCTGCCGGCCCCGCCGTTCCTGGAGCCCGGGTTCGTCCTGTTCTCCATCATCAACGTCGTGAACTGGGAGTTCATCGGCTACAACATGATCATCATCTACGCCGCCCTGCGGTCCATCCCGGCTGACCTCTACGAGGCCGCCCGGGTCGACGGCGCCTCTGAGCCCCGGATCGCCTGGTCGATCAAGATCCCGGCTGTGCGACCGGCCCTGATCCTGACGGTGATCTTCTCGGTGATCGGCAGCTTCCAGCTCTTCAACGAGCCCAACCTGCTGAGGATCCTGGCGCCCAACGCGATCAGCAGCTCCTACACGCCCAACCTCTACGCCTACACCCTGGCCTTCGTGAACCAGGACGTGAACTACGCCGCCTCGATCGCCTTCCTGCTCGGCATCGTGATCATGGCGCTGTCGTACGCGGTGCAGCTCGGCAACCAGCGGAAGGAGAAGCGGTCATGACCTCCCTGGTCACCAACGACGTCGACGTCGCCGACGACGCGGCCGACGCGGTCCGGGTCAACCGAGCGCAGAAGCAGCGCAAGAGCACGCTGCTGACAGTGGTCATGTTCGCCTGCGCCCTGTACTTCCTGCTCCCCATCTACTGGCTGCTGATCGCGTCCACCAAGTCGAACGCCGACCTCTTCTCCTCCTTCGGGCTCTGGTTCGCCGACTTCAGCCTGCTCGCGAACCTCCGGGACACCTTCACGCTGCAGGACGGGGTGTTCGGCCGGTGGCTCGTCAACTCCTTGATCTACTCGGTGACCAGCGCCGTAGGTGCCACCCTGCTGGCCACGGCGGCGGGCTACGCGTTCGCCAAGTACCAGTTCCCGGGCGGCAAGGCGCTGTTCTCCATCATCCTGGGCGCCATCATGATCCCGACGACGGCGCTGGCCATCCCCACGTACCTGCTGTTCGCCCGGGCCAACCTGACCGACACCTACTGGGCGATCATCCTGCCCTCACTGGTGAGTCCGTTCGGGGTGTACCTGATGCGCGTCTACGCCGCCGACGCGGTCGACTACTCCCTGATCGAGGCCGCCCGGGTCGACGGCCTGAGCGAGGTCGGCATCTTCTTCCGGGTGGCGTTCCGGCTCCTGGTGCCCGGCGCCGTCACCGTGCTGCTGTTCACCCTGGTGGCCACGTGGAACAACTACTTCCTGCCCCTCATCATGCTCAACTCGCCGGAGAAGTTCCCCGTCCCCGTCGGCCTGGCCCAGTGGCAGTCCATCTCCAGCGCCGGATCCGGCGGCCAGGCGCTGTTCTCCACGGTGATCACCGGGTCCATGGTGTCGGTCGTCCCGCTGATCGTGGCCTTCATCTTCCTGCAGCGTTACTGGCAGTCCGGTCTGTCCTCCGGTGGCGTCAAGGCCTGACCGGGCCACGCCCTCACACTCTCGAACTCTCGTAAAGGAAATCCGATGTCCCCGCGTCCTGACCGCGTCCTCTTCGGCGCCGCGTACTACCACGAGTACCAGCCCTCGCCCCGGCTGGAAGCCGACCTCGACCTGATGGTGGAGGCCAACTTCTCCGTCATCCGGGTGGGGGAGTCCGTCTGGTCCACCTGGGAGCCCGAGGAGGGCGTCTTCGACCTCGACTGGCTGCAGCCGGTCCTCGACGGCGCCCACGCCCGGGGCATCTCGGTCGTCCTGGGCACCCCGACCTACGCCGTCCCCCCGTGGCTGGTGCGCCGCCATCCCGAGATCGCCGCCGACGTGCAGACCGGGCAGCCGATGACCTGGGGTTCGAGGCAGGAGGTCGACTACAGCCACGGTGCGTTCCGCTTCTACGCCGAGCGGGTGGTCCGCAAGATCGTCGAGCGCTACGCCGGCCACCCGGCCGTCGTCGGGTTCCAGGTCGACAACGAGCCCGGCCTGCTGACGTTCCACAACGAGGGCGTCTTCCAGCGCTTCGTGGACGAGCTCCGTCAGCGCTACGGCACCGTGGAGGCGCTCAACGAGGCCTGGGGCCTGGTCTACTGGTCGCACCGGCTCTCCACCTGGGCCGACCTGTGGCGCCCCGACGGCAACGCCCAGCCGCAGTACGACCTGGCCTGGCGCACCTTCCAGGCCAAGCTGACCACCGAGTTCATCGCCTGGCAGGCCGACATCGTGCGGGAGTACGCCTCGCCTGACCAGTTCGTCACCACCTGCATCGCCTACGACCGGCCCGGGATCGACGACGTCGGGCTGACCCGCGGCCTCGACGTCACCGCCGGCAACCCGTACTACGCGATGCAGGACGACCTCGCCCTGCCGCTCGGGAACGACGCCCCTCAGGGATGGACGACGAGCGGGGCCTGGACGCTCTTCGCCAGCGCCGACCGGATGTACGCCTCCAAGCAGGCGCCGTTCCTGGTCACCGAGACCAACGCCGGCGCGATCGGGGGGCCAACCACCAACTTCCCCGCCTGGGACGGGCAGTGGCGCCAGGCCGCCTGGAGCTTCATCTCCCGGGGCGCGGAGATGATCGAGTACTGGCACTGGCACACCAACCACTTCGGCACCGAGACGTACTGGATCGGCATCCTGCCGCACGACCAGCGTCCGGGCCGGGTCTTCCGGGAGCTGGCCGGGCTGGGTGCGGAGCTGGCGGAGCTGGGGCCGGTGCTCACCGGCCTCACCCCGCACGCCTCGATGGGGCTGGTCTACTCCGCGCGCTCGAAGTGGGGACTGGCCTTCCAGTCCCCGTTCCCGTCCCAGAACGCGAACCCGAGCGCTCTTGACGGCGACCCGCGCGCCTTCCACCGCATCTACGAGGCCTTCTACCGGGGAGCGTTCGACGCCGGCGTCTCCATCCGGGTCATCCACGACGAGCAGCTGGCGGAGCGGACCCCGGCCGAGGTGGCCGCGGAGCTGCCCGTGCTCGTCGTGCCCGGCCTGCTGGTGGCCGACGACAGTCTGCTGGCCTGGCTGCGCGACTACGCCGCGGCCGGTGGCCACCTGGTGATCGGGATCCGCACCGGCTACGGCGACGGCGAGGGCCGGGCGAGGACCGAGACGAAGCCGGCCCTGCTCGCCGACGCGGCGGGCGTCCGGTTCCAGGAGTTCTCCAACCTGCGGAGCCCGGTGGACGTGCGGCCGGCTAGCGACCTCCCGGTGGGCCCGGACGCGCACGCGACCCGCTGGGTCGACCTGCTGGAGAGCGACGGCGCCAAGACCCTGCTCGAGTACGACCACCCCCAGTTCGGGCAGTTCCCGGCGGTCACCACGACCGAGCACGGGGAGGGCCGCATCACCACCGTCGGCACCGTCCCCGACCCCGGGCTGGCCCGCGACCTGGCGGCCTGGCTGGTGCCGGACCCCCGGCCCGGCTGGGGCGACCTGCCCGTGTCGGTGACGGTCAACCAGGCTCGCACCCGGGACGGCCGACGGCTGCACGTGGTGCACAACTGGAGCTGGGAGGCCCAGCAGGTGGCCGCCCCGGCCGGCGCGGTCGACGCCCGCCACCCCGACCGCGACCTCAGCGGCGGACTCGCGCTCGGGCCCTGGGACGTCCAGGTCCTGATGACCGACGCCTGAGCGCGGCTGGAGAGCCGCCGGCAGCCCCGCGGGGGTGCCGGCGGCGACGCGTCCGCTCCCCCGTGCGGGTTCGCGCCGGGTACGGCGGGGAGGCCGTGCTGGTTAGGGTGCTGCCCCACGGGGGTAGTCCTCTCCCTCCCTGGTCGCCGACGGAGGAGGTGGTGTGGTGCGGATCGCCCTGGTCAGCGAGCACGCCAGTCCGCTGGCGCTCGTCGGTGCCGTCGACGCGGGCGGGCAGAACGTGCACGTGGACGCGCTGGCCGCCACCCTCACGGGCCAGGGCCACGAGGTCAGCGTGCACACCCGCCGCGACGACCCGGCCCAGCCCGAGCAGGTCGCGACGGGCGCCGGCTACCAGGTCCTCCACGTCCCGGCGGGCCCCACGGAGCCGCTGCCCAAGGACGACCTCTGGCCGCACATGCCGGCCTTCGCCGACGCGCTCACCGCGCAGCTCGGCGCCCTGCGGCCCGACGTCGTGCACGGCCACTTCTGGATGTCGGCCTGGGCGGCTGACCGGGCCGGGGACGCGCTCGACCTGCCCCGGGTGGTCACCTTCCACGCGCTGGGCACGGTGAAGCGGCGTCACCAGGGCCTCGCCGACACCAGCCCGCAGGCCCGCGCGGCCGTCGAGCTCGCGGTCGCCCGCTCCGCCGACCGGGTCATCGCCACCTGCTCCGACGAGGTCCGGGAGCTGCGAGCGATGGGGCTGTCGCGCGAGCAGGCCACCGTCGTCCCGTGCGGGGTCGACGCCGACCGCTTCACCCCCGAGGACGACGGCACTCCCGTCCCCGCCCGGACCCAGCGGTACCGCCTGGTCACCGTGGGCCGGCCGGTGGCCCGCAAGGGTTTCGCCGTCGTGGTGGAGGCCCTGGCCGGCCTGCCGGACACCGAGCTGCTCGTGGTGGGGGGCAGCGACGGGCCCGACCCCGAGCTCCGACGCCTGCAGGAGCTGGCGGGACGCCTGGGAGTGGCGGAACGCCTGTTCTGCCTCGGGCAGGTGCCCCGGGCGACGATGCCGGCGCTGATCCGCTCCGCGGACGTCGTGGTCTGCGCCCCCTGGTACGAGCCGTTCGGCCTGGTCCCGCTGGAGGCGATGGCCTGCGGCGTCCCCGTGGTCGCCTCGGCCGTCGGCGGGCTGCTCGACAGCGTGGCCGACGGCGTCACCGGCCGGCTCGTGCCACCGCAGGACCCGGCCGCGCTGCGCTCGGCGCTCGCCGCCCTGCTGCCCGCGGCCGACCTGCGGGCCCGGCTCGGCGCCGCCGGCCGGCAGCGGGTGCTGCAGCGGTTCACCTGGCCGCGGGTCGCGGCGGCCACCGCCGAGGTCTACGCCGAGGTCCGCGCGGCGGCCCCCGACCGTCGCCCCGTCGCCCCGTCCCGGCCGGGCCGGTGAGCGCCGCGCCCGCCCGGGAGGGAGACCGCGAGCGGCTGGTGCGCGCGGTGCTCTTCGACCGGGACGGCACCCTGATCCACAACGTCCCCTACCTCGACGACCCCACCGGCGTCCGCCCGGTCGACGGCGCCCGGGAGCTGCTGGACCGGCTGCGAGCCGCAGGGCATCGCCGTCGGTGTCGTCAGCAACCAGTCCGGCATCGCCCGAGGTCTCATCACCCCGGACGCGCTGGTCCGGGTGAACGCCCGGGTGGAGGCCGAGCTGGGCCCCTTCGACACCTGGCAGGTCTGCCCCCACGGCGAGGCGGACGGCTGCGGGTGCCGCAAGCCGGCCCCGGGCATGGTCCGGGCCGCAGCCGGCGCCCTCGGGCTGGAGCCGGCGGAGTGCCTGATGATCGGCGACATCGGCGCGGACGTGGAGGCGGGGCTGGCCGCCGGCGCCCGGGCCGTGCTGGTGCCGACCCCGGTCACCCGGCCCGAGGAGGTCCAGCGGGCCCGGTCGGCCGCGGCCGTCGCCGCCAGCCTCGAGGAGGCCGTTGGTCTGCACCTCCCGGGATGGGCATGACGCCGGCCCCGCGGGACGGACGCGTGCTGGTCGCCCGGCTGGACAGCATGGGCGACGTGCTGCTGGCCGGCCCGGCGGTCCGGGCGGTCGCCGAGACCGCTACCCACGTGACCCTGCTCGTCGCCGAGGGTCAGCGCCCGACCGCCGAGCTGCTCCCCGGCGTCGATGCGGTGCTGGAGTTCACCGCCCCCTGGGTGGTGCTGGACCCGCCGCCGGTCGACCCGGACGCCGTGCAGGCCCTGGTGGCCACCCTGGCGCAGGGCCGCTTCGACGCCGCCCTGGTGCTGACGTCGTACCACCAGTCGCCACTGCCGCTGGCCCTGCTGCTGCGGATGGCCGGGGTCGGCTGGGTCGGCGCGGCGAGCGAGGACTACCCGGGCTCGCTGCTCGACCTGCGGCACCGGCCCGTCGACGGGCTGCCCGAGTCCGAGCGCGCCCTGCAGCTGGCCCGGGCGGCCGGCTTCGGGTCGCCCGGCAGCACGGCACGGCTCGCGGTGGCCGGACCGCTGCCCGACCCGGAGCCGTCCGCCGGTGCCGGGCCCTACGTCGTGCTGCACCCGGGCGCGGCCGTCGCGGCGCGGGCCACCACCGCGGCGCACGCCCGCTCGCTCGTGGCGGCGCTGGTCGCCGCCGGGCACCGGGTGGTCGTCACCGGGGGCACCGGGGACCGGGAGCTGACCGCCGCCGCGGCGGACGGACTGGCGACCGACCTCGGGGGACGGCTCAGCCTGCGCGAGCTGGCCGCCGTGCTGGCCGGGGCCCGGGCGGTGGTCGCGGTCAACACCGGCCCCGCCCACCTCGCCGCTGCCGTCGGCACGCCGGTGGTCTCGCTCTTCGCGCCCGTGGTGGCCGCGTCGGCCTGGGCGCCGTACGGCGTCCCCGTCGCGCTGCTCGGCGACCAGGACGCGCCCTGCCGTGGCACGCGGGCCCGCACCTGCCCGGTTCCCGGGCACCCCTGCCTGACCGGGATCGCACCGGCCGACGTCGTCGCCGCCGTCGCCCGGGTGGCCACCCCGCCCGCGCGCGTCGGACTCGGGCTGGAGGTGCCGGCATGAGGCGCGCCGGACCCCTGGTCGTCGTCGGCGACTCCCTGCTGGACGTGGACCTCAGCGGCACCTCCACCCGGCTGGCCCCGGACGCCCCGGTGCCCGTCGTCGACCTGGAGGAGCGCTGGGAGCGGCCGGGCGGGGCCGGGCTGGCGGCGCTGCTCGCCGCCCGTAGTGGTGTGGAGGTGGTGCTGGTCACGGCGCTGGCCGAGGACCCCGCGGCGGTCCGGCTCGAGGAGCTGCTGGCCCGCCACGTCGCGGTGGAGCCCCTGCGCTGGATCGGCGAGACCGTGGTCAAGACCCGGGTGGGGGCGCACGGGGTGCCCCTGCTGCGGCTCGACAGCGGCGGTGGGCACCCGGCGGAGGGTGTGCTGCCGCGGGCGGTGCACGCCGTGCTCGGCGCGGCCGGGGCGGTGCTGGTCGCCGACTACGGACGCGGGCTCACCACCCTGCCCGCCCTGCGGCACCGGCTGCACGCCGTGGCGACCGACGTGCCCGTGGTCTGGGACCCGCACCCCCGCGGAGCGTCCCCTGTCTCTGGGGTGGCTCTGGCCACACCCAACGCCGCGGAGGCGCGGCACTTCGGCGCGCCGGACGACGACCTCGGCGGGGCCGGCTGGCTGTGCCGTCACTGGGAGGCGCGCGCCGTGGCCGTCACCCAGGGCGAGCGGGGTGCCGTGCTGGGACGGGCGGACGGGCAGCCGGGGGTCGAGGTGCCGCTGGTCGGCCCCACCACCCGGACCGGCCTCGGCCGGCCGGACACGTGCGGGGCCGGGGACCAGTTCGCGGCGAGCGCGGCGGTCGCCCTGCGTGCCGGGGCCGACGCCGAGGACGCCGTCCGGCGCGCGGTGCGGGAGGCCGCGGCGTACGTGGCCGCCGGAGCCGCCGCCACCGCCTCGGTGCGCGTCCCGGCCCGGGAGGACCTCGAGCCCGACCTGACCGAGGAGGGCGCGGTGCCCAGCGTCGCCGGCTCCCGCTCCCCGGGCGCCTCGTGAGCGACCGGCCCGGACCGTGTCGTCGGTGAGCCGGCCCCCCCGTTCGCCGACGTCCGCCGGATCGCCGTGCTCCGCGGCGGGGGGCTGGGCGACCTGATGTTCGCCCTGCCGGCGGTCGAGGCCCTGGCGGGCGCCTACCCCGACGCCGAGCTCACCCTCCTGGGAACGCCGGGGCACGCCGCGCTGCTGGCCGGGCGACCCTCCCCGTTCGCCGACGTCGAGGTGCTGCCCGTCCGCTCGGGGGTCCGCGACGGCGTCGAGGACCCGGCCGCCACCGCGGCCTTTCTGGCCCGGATGCAGGCCCGCCGCTTCGACCTCGCCGTCCAAGTGCACGGCGGGGGCGGCAACTCCAACCCTTTCCTGCTGGCCCTGGGGGCGCGGCACACCGTGGGTCTCCGCGACGTGGGCGCGCCGGCGCTGGAGCGCACGGTGCCCTACCTCTACTACCAGCACGAGGTCCTGCGCGCCCTCGAGGTGGTCGCCCTGGCCGGGGCCCGCGCGGTGGACCTGGAGCCGCGGCTGCGGCGGACGCCGGCCGAGCAGGCGGTCCGCCGGGCGACGGCGGAGGGACCGCCGCTGGTGGTCCTGCACCCGGGTGCCACCGACCCCCGCCGTCGCTGGCCCCCGGGGTCCTTCGCCGCGGTGGCCGGAGCCCTGGCCGCCGACGGGGCCGAGGTCGTGGTGGTCGGGGACGACTCCGAGGTCGGGCTGGCCGAGGAGCTGCTCGCCGCGGTCGACCCGGCACAGGCGGGCCGGGTCCGCTCGACCGCCGGTCGCGGCTCCCTGAGCGACCTGGTGGAGCTGCTGCTCCGCGCCCACGTGGTGGTGGCCAACGACTCCGGGCCCCGGCACGTCGCCGCGGCGCTCGGGGTTCCGACGGTCGGCGTCTACTGGTTCGGCAACGCCCTCAACGCGGGCGCGCTCAGCCGCGGCCGGCACCGGCTGCAGCTGGCCTGGACCACGCACTGCCCCGTCTGCGGCGCCGACGTCACCGTGGTGGGGATGCCGCGCTGCCGGCACGACGTCTCCTTCGTCGCCGACGTCGGGGTCGAGGCGGTGCTGGGCGACGCCCGGGCGCTGCTCACCGGCCGACAGCGGCCAGACTGACCTCGTGCAGATCCTCGGCGACCCGGACGGACGACCGGAGCTCGTCGCCCTGCGCGCCCTCAAGCTCGGCGACCTGCTCGTCGCGGTCCCCGCGATCCACGCGATCCGGCGGGCGCGCCCGGAGCACCGGCTGGTGCTCGCCGTCCCCGGCTGGCTCGACCCGGTCCTCGACCTGGTCGGCGGGGTCGACGCCCTGCTGCCCACCCCCGGTCTCGACGACCTGCTCCCGCTACCGCCGGGCCGGGTGGACACCGTGGTCGACCTGCACGGCGGGCCGGACAGCCGGCGGGTGCTGGAGGCGCTCGCGCCACGGCACCGGCTCGGTCACGCCGCACCCGGGTGGGACGGCCCGGCCTGGGAGGACGGGGTGCTGGAGCGCTACCGCTGGGCCCGGCTGGTCACCGAGCACCAGATGCCCGCCGACCCCGATGACGTCGGGCTCCTCCGCGGCCCGACCCCGAGCCCCGCTCCGGGCGCGGTGGTCGTGCACGTCGGGGCCTTCTACGGCTGCCGAGCCTGGCCGGTCGAGCGCTTCGCCGCCGTCGCCCGCGCCCTGGCGGCCGACGGCGAGCACGTCGTGCTCACCGGTAGCGCCCGCGAGCGGGACCGCGCGCTGGAGGTCGGCTCCCTGGCCGGGCTCGCGGAAGCCGACGTGCTGGCCGGGCGCACCGGGCTGGCCGAGCTCGCCGCCCTGGTCGCCGACGCCGCCCTGCTCATCTCGGTCGACACCGGCGTCCCGCACCTGGCCTCGGCCTACCGGACGCCCTCGGTGGTGATCTTCGGGCCCGCACCGCCGGAGGAGTGGGGGCCGCCCGCCACCGGTCCGCACGTGGTGCTCACCGACGCCCGGCTGCGGGTCGGGGACACCTTCGGCAACGTGCCCGACCCGGCCCTGCTCGCGGTGACCGCCGACGACGTGCTCGCCGCCGCCCGCGCCCTGCTGAACCGGCCCACGGATGGTTGAGCAGGCGACTCGGGGGGCGAGGGTCCCCCTGCTGCTGACCTTCGTGATCCTGGCCTTCGCGGCCAACTCCCTCATCACCCGGCACGTCGTGACCGAGAGCCTGGCCGACCCCGGGCTGCTGACCGGGGTCCGCGTGCTCGCCGGCGCCCTCGCGCTCCTGGCCGTCGGGCTGCTGCGCGGAGAGCGCGGCGTCCGCCCGGACCGCACCACCGTGCTGCCCGCGCTCGCGCTCGGGGTGTACGCCGTGTGCATCTCCTACGGCTACGTGCTGATCGGGGCCGCGGCCGGCACCTTCGTCTTCTACGCGGCGGTGATGGTGACCCTGGTCGGCTCGGACCTGGTCCGAGGGACGCCCGTCCCCGCCCGCCGTCGGGTCGGCGCGCTGGTCTCGCTGCTCGGCATCGCGGTGCTGACCGCCCGCCGGCTGGAGCTGGTGACCCCGCTGGGTGTGGCCCTGCTGGCGGTGACGGGGGTGGCGTGGGGGGTCTACACCGCGCTCGGCCGCTCGGCGGGCGACCCGCGGCTGGCCACCACGGCGAACTTCACCCTGCTGGCCCTGGTGCTGGCCGTGCCCACCGGCGTCGGCCTGGCGCTCGGGTTGCCGCTCACCGCCGCGGGTCTGGTCTGGGGCGTCGTCATGGGCGCGGGGACGACGGCGTTCGCCTACGTCGGCTGGTACGTCTGCCAGCGCTTCCTCACCGGCACCGCCGCGGGCTCGACCCAGCTGGCCATCCCGGTGGTCACCACCGCCGGCGCCGTGCTGCTGCTGGGAGAGCGGTTGTCCTGGACGCTGCTGGTCGCCGCCGTGCTGGTGGCCGGCGGGCTGTGGCTCAACCGGCCCGAGCGTCCGCGCCCGCACCTGGAACGTTCTGACACCCTGCGGTGATCCTGGCGCGGGCGTACATTCCCGAGCCAGTCCGCAGCGACGTGGACGGCGGGGTCCCGAGGCCGTGGTCGGCTGACCCCCCGCGCCGGCACGGGAGCAGTCGGTAGGCTGATTCCTTGCGGAGTCCGTCCCATGGACCCGCCTGCCCGCCGCCGTTGACGCCCGCGACCACGCGGAGCGAGCCCCGGCCGGGCACCGCCTGCCGAAGGAGAACCTCTTGCTCACCGTGAACGCCTACGCCGCGCCCAGCGCCAGCGAGCCGCTCGTCCCCACCACCATCGAGCGCCGCGACCTCGGACCGCGTGACGTCCTGATCGACATCAAGTTCGCCGGCATCTGCCACTCCGACATCCACACGGCCCGCGGCGAATGGGGTGACCCGGGCTGGCCGATCGTCGTCGGCCACGAGATCGCCGGCGTCGTCGCCGAGGTCGGCGCCGAGGTCGACAAGCACGCCGTCGGGGACCGCGTGGGGGTCGGGTGCCTCGTCGACTCCTGCCGGGAGTGCGCGTCCTGCCTCCAGGGCCTGGAGCAGTACTGCCTGAACGGCAACATCGGCACCTACGGCGGCATCGGCCGCGACGGGAAGCCGACCGCCGGGGGCTACTCGACCCACATCGTCGTCGACCAGGACTTCGTCCTGCGCATTCCCGAGGGCATCGAGCTGGACGAGGCGGCCCCCCTGCTGTGCGCGGGGATCACCCTCTTCTCCCCGCTCAAGCACTGGAACGCAGGACCGGACCGGAAGGTGGCCATCATCGGCCTCGGCGGCCTGGGTCACATGGGCGTCAAGATCGCCCACGCCCTGGGTGCGGAGGTGACCGTGCTCAGCCAGTCCCTCAAGAAGCAGGAGGACGGGCTGCGCCTGGGGGCCGACCACTACCACGCGACCAGCGACCCCGAGACGTTCGAGCAGCTGGCCGGCCGGTTCGACCTGATCGTCAACACCGTCTCGGCCAACCTCGACCTCGACGCCTACATGGCGCTGCTCGCGGTCGACGGCACGCTGGTGGAGGTCGGCGCTCCCGAGCACCCGATGTCGGTCAAGGCCTTCTCGCTGATGCCCGGGCGTCGCAGCCTGGCCGGCTCCAGCATCGGCGGCATCCCCGAGACCCAGGAGATGCTCGACTTCTGCGCCGAGCACGGCCTGGGCGCCGAGATCGAGGTGATCAGTGCCGACAAGATCAACGAGGCCTGGGACCGCGTCGTGGCCAGCGACGTCCGCTACCGCTTCGTCATCGACACCGCCACGCTGGGCTGAGGTGTGACGACGAGGGGCCGCCTGGGCAATCCCGGCGGCCCCTCGCGTCGTCTTCCCGCCCGGTCAGCGGCCGCCGGAGAGCTTCCGGTTCCGCTGCTGCACACCGAGCTCGCCGTAGGGGTAGTCGCCCACCGGCGTGCGGGAGACCTCCTCGAGACGGGTCGTCTCCTCAGGCGTCAGCCGCAGGTCGGCCGCGGCGAGGTTCATCTCCAGCTGCTCCAGGGTCCGCGCACCGAGGATCGTCGACGTCACCCCCGGCTGGTTGGTCACCCAGGCCAGCGCGACCTCGGCCATCGAGATGCCGCGCGCCTCGGCGATCGACTGCACGGCGTCGATGACGTCCCACGTCCGCTCGGTGCCCCGGCGGTCCCAGGCCTCCATCCCGCGCTGGGGGTTGTCGCCCAGCCGGGTGGCCCCCGTGGGCCGCTCGTCGCGCTTGTACTTGCCCGACAGCCAGCCGCCGCCCAGCGGGCTCCACGGCAGCATCCCCATGCCGGCGTCCAGGACGGCGGGGACGATCTCCCACTCGATGTCGCGGACCAGCAGGCTGTACTGCGGCTGCAGCGTCACCGGCGGCGCGAGGTTGAGGGCGGCCGCGAGGTGCACGGCCTTGGTCAGCTGCCAGCCGGTGAAGTTGGAGAGCCCGTAGTAGGCGATCTTGCCGGCGCGGATGAAGCCGTCGAGGGTGCGCAGCGTCTCCTCGAGCGGGGTCCAGGAGTCGAACGCGTGCACCTGGTAGAGGTCGACGGTCTCGACGCCCAGACGCTTGAGCGACGCGTCCAGCGCGCGGGTCAGGTGGCGGGTGGTCAGGCCGAGGCCGTTGGGCTCGCTCGACATCGGGAAGCGGCCCTTGGTGGCCAGCACCACGCGCTCGGTGACGTCGGCGGGGCGGCTGGCGAACCAGCGCCCGATGATCTCCTCCGAGACCCCCGTGGTGTAGACGTCGGCGGTGTCGACGAGCGTGCCGCCGACCTCCAGGAAGCGGTCCAGCTGGGCGTGCGAGCCGGCCTCGTCGGTCTCGCTGCCGAAGGTCATGGTGCCCAGGCAGAGGTTCGACACGGCGCAGCCGCTGCGGCCGAGAGTTCGATAGTCCATCCCCTTTTTCTACACGGTGCCGGCCGGCGTCCGGGCGGCACCTCCGGTCCGCGACCGGAGCGCCGCGGCGGACCTACGCTGATCGGCATGACCTCCCTGGCCTGCGCCGTGCGGCCGGGGCGGCGCGGGACCCGCCGGTGGGCGAGCGGTGTGGCCCTCGGCCTGGCGCTGGCCCTGGTCTACGGGCTCTCCGGGGCCGGTGCGGCCAGCCGAGCGGTCCGGGACCAGGTGATCGCGCTCCACGCCCAGACCCTCGGCGTCGGCGCCGACGGTGCGGTGCAGCAGGTCCAGGACCCGGCCACACTGGTGCCGGGCAGCCGCGTCCTGGCCGGCACCTGGGGGACCGAGGATCAGGTCCTGGCCGAGCGCGCCTGGCTGGCGGCGGGAACCATCCCCTCGGTGGCCGGGGTGGGGGACGGCACCCTCGTCCGGGACGCCCTGTTGGACCTGCGGACGCTCAGCCTGCACGCCGGGGTGCCGGTCGCCGGGTGGACCCCGGCCTGGCGCCACGTCTGGCCCCGCGACTCGGCCCTGGCCGCGGCTGCGCTGGCGCGCACCGGGCACGGGGCGGACGCGGAGGCGGTCCTCACCTTCCTCCAGCGCGTCCAGCCGCCGTCGGGGGTCTTCGCCGCCCGCTACCGGGCCGACGGCTCCGGCGTGCCCGACGACCGCGGCGAGCAGCTCGACGGCACCGGCTGGGCGCTGTGGGCGCTGGCGTCGGTGGTCGAAGCCGCGCCGGCGGAGGACCGGGCCGCGCTGGTGGACCGGTACCGCCTGCTCCTGGACCGCTCGACGGGGGCCGCCCGCACCGCCGTGCGCGACGGGCACCGGCTGCCCCCGGCCGGCCAGGACTACTGGGAGCGAACCGAGCGCCGACCCACCCTGGCCACCGCCGCCCTGCTGCGGGCGGGTCTCGAGGCGGCCGCTCGGCTGTACGCGCTGGTCGGGGACCCCGCCGCGGTCCCGGTGGGGGAAGCGGCGGAGCGCCTGTCGGGGACGCTCCGCGCCCGCTTCGCCGACGACGGCTACCCCCGCCACCCGGGCGGGCCCGCGTCCTCGGTCGACCTCGGAGTCGTCTTCCTGCTGCCGCCGTTCACCGTGCAGCCCGACCCGAGGGCCGTCGCCGCCTTTCGGTCCGCGCCGCGCTCGATGCTCCGGCCGGCGGGTGGGCTGGCTCCCGGGGGGTCCTGGCGGGACGACGGCATCAGCTGGACGACGTCCACCTCCAGCTACGCCCTGGCCGCGGCCGCGCTCGGCGACCGCCACGCGGCGGAGGCCTGGCTCGGGTGGCTGGACGGACACCGGACGGCGGCCGGGTCCCTGCCGGAGAAGGTGCTGGCCGACGGCCGGCCGGCCGCGGTGGCGCCGCTGGCCTGGGCGTCGGCCGCGGTGGTCCTCGCCGGCGCCGAGCTGGCCGGCTGAGTGCTCAGAGCGGTGAGGTGAGGTTCAGCGGGTCCTGCAGCACCGCGTCGCGCGCGGCCAGCACGGCACCGAGGACGACCCGGTCGGCGGTCCCGCAGCCCAGGCCGAGGAGCTGGGTCCGCGCCCGGGGGCGGAACGAGGCGCGCGCGTCGATGGCCTCCTCCAGCGCGGGCGCGAGCCAGGGCCGCAGCACGCCGAGGAAGCCTCCCAGGACGACCACCTGAGGGTTGAGGGTGCCGATGATCCCGTCGAGCGCCACGGCGAGCGCCGCCGCACCCTGCGCCAGGACCCGCCGCACCCCGGGATGCCCCTCCCGGGCCGCCTCGGCGAGCAGCTCGACCCCGCCCACCGGGTCGAGGTCGGTCAGCCGCTCGGCCTCCTCCGGGGACACGAGCCCACTGCCCGCCAGCAGGGGCACCGGGCCCAGCAGGGACTCCAGGCAGCCGTGCCGGCCGCACACGCACCGCGGTCCGTCCGGCTGCACCCGCACGTGTCCGACCGCCCCGGCCCCGCCGTCGGCTCCGCGGAAGACGGCGCCGCCCAGCACCACGCCGCCGGACACCCCGCGCAGGCCGCCGAGGTACACCGCGACGTCCGGCATCGGGGCGGGCAGGTCGACCCGCACCGCCTGGAGGGCGGCGAGGTGGCCGGCGTCGTCGATGCCGACGGCGACGGGCCCCCGGCCGGCGTCGTGAACGGTGTCGCCGACGGCGGCGCGCAGGTCCAGGCCTTCCCAGCCCAGGGTCGGGCAGGCGCCGAGCGTTCCGCCGGGGCTGAGCAGACCGGGCAGCCCGAGGTGGACCGCGACCAGGGACTTCCCTGCGGGCAGCCGGCGGAGCTGGGCGCCGAGCGCCTCGCGGAAGGCCCTGAGACCCTGCACGGGCCCCGCGTGCCGCAGGGGGAGCGGGACCTGCTCCCGCCACAGCTCACGTCCGCCGACGGTGGTGCAGACGAAGAAGGCGCCCACGGCGTCGAGCTGGACGCCCAGCACACCCCAGGGTTCGCCGTCGAGGCAGAGAGGCCTCGTCGGACGGCCCGCGCCCACGCGGCGGACCGGGCCGAGCTCACGGACCAGGCCGCGGGAGCGGAGCTCGCCGAGCAGGTCGGTCAGGGTGGAGGTGCCGAGCCCGCACCCCTCGGCGATGGCCTGCCGGCTGCTGGGCCCGTGGTCGCGGACGAAACGCAGGATCTCGGTGAGGTTGCCCTGGCGGAGGTCACCCGGGCCCACGCTGCGCCGCGTCGCGGTGGGGGACGGGCTGCGGAGCATGGCGGGAACCCTAACGGCTGCGCAGCGGGGGCTCCGGGCCTCTCACTGCATTCTTGCCCCGCCCTCAGGTGCGGGGGCGGCTGCGGGCGGGCGGCTAGGGTTGTCGAGGTCCCAACGGCCCGGCTCGTGCCGGGTGGGGCTCCTGCAGGTAGCACGCCGGCGTCGCCGGCACGACGAGGTGAGGACCCCACCGTGATCACCACCGACGAGGTGCCCGCCGCCTTCGACGAGGCCGCGCCCAGCTACGACACGATGGTCGCGCGCAACCCCGGCTACCACGCCCATCTGGCCGCCGCCGCGGGCGCGCTGCTGGAGGCGGTGACGCCCGGGGGGCTGCTGCGGCTGCTCGACCTCGGCTGCGGGTCCGGCGCCTCCACCCGGGCCCTGGTGACGGCGGCCCGCCGCGCGGGACGCGAGGTCGAGGTCACCGGCGTCGACGCCTCGTCGGGGATGCTGGCCGAGGCCCGCGCCAAGTCCTGGCCGCACGGTGTCCGCTTCGAGCACGGGCTGGCCCAGGACCTGGGGGACCGGCGGGCGGAGTTCGGGTTGGAGCCACCCGTCGACGGCGTCCTCGCGGCCTACCTCTTCCGCAACGTCAGCGAACGTGACGAGGTGCTCCGTGACGTCCACGACCTGCTGAGTCCCGGCGGCGTCCTGGTGGTGCAGGAGTACTCGGTGGCCCAGTCGCGGTCGGCGGACCTCGTCTGGTCGTTGGTCTGCTGGCTGGTGGTGATCCCGCTGAGCTGGGTCACCGCCCGCCAGACCCGGCTGTACCGCTACCTGTGGCAGAGCGTCCGGGACTTCGACGCCGTCCAGACCTTCGTCGACCGGCTCTACGCCGTCGGCTTCGTCGACGTCGAGGTTTCCACGGTGCCGGGCTGGCAGCGCGGCATCCTGCACACGTTCCGGGCCCGCCGCCCAGTCGACGCCTGAGCGCTGCCCTCCCGCTGCACAAAACGCTGACATGTCGCGTCCGCCAGCTCCTTGGGCGGCGCGAGACGTCAGCGTTTCCCGCGGTCGGCGGCCCTCGCAGGAGGCCCCTCGGGCCGGTTCAGCCGGGGAACTCGCCCCGCTGGCGGAGGTCGTAGCGGCGCTCGGCGTAATCGAGGTCGTCGACCCAGAGCTGGCGGGCGGTCCGGCGGATCAGCGGCTTGAGCACCGGGGAGAACCAGCGCGCGGCGGTGAAGCCGGGACGGTCGGAGTAGGCGATCGTGGCCTCGGTGATCATCGTCCTCGGTCTGCCCTCCGCGTCGGGTGCGAGCGGGGTGGCGTGGGTCTCGACGACGCTGCCGGCACCCTCGCCCTCGACGATGCGCATCACGATGGTGCGGGCGTCGGGGCAGCTGAACTCGGCCCGGACGGGGACGCCCCAGGTCCGGCTCAGCCGGAAGGTCACGTCGACGACCATGGTGCGGTCGTCGCTCGCCTCGTCGTCGACGACGAGGTGGCTGAAGGCGTACGGGTGGAACCAGGAACCGTGCCAGGGGTCCAGCCGGTTGGCGATGACGTCCTGGGGCTCGCAGCGCCCCGGCTGGGCGATCACCGCGGCGACCGAGCCCAGCCGCGGCGGACGGGGAGGCAGGGACGGCCGGTCCGTCGGCTCCTCGCCGGGGGTGGGCAGGCCCACCCACACGAGCACCCCGTCGTCGAAGGCTCGGTAGGGGCTCCATCCGGGCTGCGGTGAGTCGGTGAAGGCGAGCCCGTGCCAGCGGCAGTACATCGTGCCGTCCCGCACCGGGCAGCGATCCATCAGCGCGCCCAGGTGCGGGCAGGCTCCGGGCCCGGCGACCAGCGCGCCGTCGCCGTCGCGCCAGAGCACGACCTCGCGGCCGGCGACGGTGCGGGCCACGGACTCGGTCCGTCCGATGTCGGTGCTGGCGCCGGCGACGTACCAGCCGCCGGAGTTCTGCGCCTGGGACACGGCGAGCGCGGCCGCGATGCGGCGCGGCTTGGCGAGCCGCCAGGTGGAGGCCATCCGGTCCTCCCGGGGCTGCGGCACCCGGTAGAGCGGGATCCGGTTGCGGACCGACGCCGGCATCGGCAGGCCGGGGACCAGACTGGCCGCAGCGGCCTGCTGACCGGTGGGTTGGCCCGCGGTCTCAGCGGGTGTGCGGAGCGACATGGTGGGCCGTCCTTCCTGGTCCGGGAAGCGCAGGGGTCGGAGGCGGTCCGGCCACCAGGATCTTGGCGGTGGTGCCGGCCTTGCGCCAGGTCGGCACCCGCGCCCGCGCGGTGAAGACGTCGTAGTCGGCCGCCTCGATCCGCTCGAGGATCTGGCTGTAGAGGACGCGAGCCGCACCCACGCAGCGGGCCGACCGCCCGGGCAGCAGGGCGATGCCGGTGTCGGCGATCGCGTAGAGCTCGCGGTTGCGGGCGATCTCAAAGGCCAGGAACGTAGCGCCACTGCGGGGTGGCCCGGCGCCGTCCCCGGGCCTGGGGTGAGAGGTCGAGCTCGACACCGAAGCGCCGCAGGTCCTCCTGGGGCACGTACACCCGCCCGCGGTCGAGGTCCTCGTCGACGTCGCGCAGGAAGTTGGTCAGCTGGAAGGCCAGCCCCAGCGCCCGGGCCGGCTCCTTCGCCATCGGGCTGGCGGGCTCCAGCACGGGCAGCATCATCTCCCCGATGACCGCCGCCGACCCCTCCATGTAGCCGCAGAGGTCGTCCCAGGTCTCGTAGGTGCTCGTCGTCAGGTCCATCGCCATGGCCCCGAAGAAGCGCTCGAAGCACTCGTCGTCGATGGCGCAGGCGACGACCGTGGCGGCGACGGCGGCCATCACGGGGTCGTCCCCGGCCGGCGCGCCGGCGCGCTCGGCGGCGACCGCGACCCAGAAGCGGTCGGCGAAGGCGGTCAGCGCGGCACCGGTCGCCGCGGTGTCGCCGAGGTCGACGACGGCCTGGTCGTCGACGATGTCGTCGGCCAGCCGGCACAGCGCGTAGACGGCGTGGACGTGACGACGTCGGGACCGGGGCAGCAGCGCGGCGCCCCAGTAGTAGGTGGTGCCGTGACGCCAGGTCAGCTGGGCGGCACGCCGGTAGCCCTCCTGCAGCAGGGCGGCGCGGGTGCCGTCGAGGGCCCTGCTCACCGGGCTGGCCCCGGCAGGTAGTCGCCCACCCGCTGGGCGGCGAGCTTGCCCGAGATGAGCACCATGGGCACGCCCACGCCCGGCACCGTGCCCGAACCGGCGAAGAAGAACCCGGGCACCCGCTTCTCGACGTTCGGCGGGCGGAACGGGCCGGTCTGAGGGAAGGTGTGGGCGAGAGCGAAGGGCGTCCCCGCGGCCATCCCCTGGTTCTGCCAGGCCACCGGGTCGACGAGCTCCTCGGTGACGACGTCGTCGGGATAGCCGTTGGCGCCCAGGAAGCCGTGCAGGCGGTCCCGCATCGCCGGCCCCTCGCTCGCCCAGTCGATCTTGCCGCCCGACAGGTTCGGCACCGGCTCCAGCACGAAGAGCGAGGAGCAGCCCTCCGGAGCGGCGCCCGGGGCGTCGAGCGAGGCGATGGTGACCATCCGGGACGGGTCCGGCATCAGCTCGCCGCGGTCCAGCAGCGCCTCGAAGGCGGTGTTCCACTCCTGCCCGAAGTGGATGTTGTGGTGCGCGGCCTCGGGAGCCGGCAGCCCCCGGACCCCGACGTGCCACACGACCGCGGACGGGGAGTAGTCCCCCTTGCCCGGACGGGCGGCCCGTGGGGGGCTCAGCTCCGGCAACAGGTGCTCGTAGGCCACCGGGGTGTCGAGGGTGCAGACGACGGCGTCGGCGGTCACGGCCTCGCCGCCCGCGAGCCGGACACCGGCGACGCGGCCCGTGGGAGAGCGGAGCACCGTCTCGACCGACGCCCCGTAGCGGAACTGCGCGCCGGCCTTCTCCGCCGCCTGCGCCAGGGCGAGCGGCACCGCGTGCATGCCGCCCTCGGGGAAGAAGACACCCTCGATGCTGTCCATGTAGGTGATGACGGCGTAGAGGGCGAGGGCCTTCTCCGGCGCCAGCCCGGCGTACATGGCCTGGAAGCTGAACAGCCGGTGCAGCCGCGGGTCGCGGAAGTGCGAACGGACCGCCGGGCCCAGCCGGCGGAAGGCGCCGAGCTGCACCAGTTTGGCTGCGGCGCGCGGGTTCTTCAGCAGCCCCAGCGGGGAGTCGAAGTTCGTGTCGATGAAGTTGGGCATCTCGGCGACGTAGAGCTTGCGCAGCCACTCGACGAAGCCCTCGAAGGCCGCGGCGTCGACGCTGCCGCAGGTCTCGGCGATCTCCTGGCGCATCGCCTCGCGGTCGCCGCGGACCATGATCGTGCTGCCGTCGGCATAGACCGCCCGGTAGGCGGGGTCGAGCCGCTTGAGCGGTCCGAGCGCCGACAGGTCGCTGCCGGCGGCGCGCAGCACGTCGGCGATCAGGTCCGGCATGGTCAGCACGCTGGGGCCGGTGTCGAAGGTGAAACCCTCGCGCTGCAGCAGGCCGTTGCGTCCGCCCGGGATGTCCTCCCGTTCGACGACGGTCACGTCGTAGCCGCGGCCGGCCAGGTGGCAGGCGGTGGAGAGGCCGGCGAGTCCGGCGCCGATGACGACGACCGAGCTCATGGGCGGACCGGGGACGTCAGCGGGGTGGCCATGCGGTGGAGTGCTCCTCGGCAGGTGGGGGAAGGGGACGGGGGAGAGGGGACGGTGTGGCAGGCGCTCACCGGTCGCGCCAGGCGATCCGGTGGGCCATCTGGGTGAGGCCGGCGACGCCTTCGGGGTCGAGGCCGTCGGCCTCGAGGGCGGCCACCGCGTGGTGCACGTGACTGCTGATGCGGGACTCCACCGCGTCGACGACGCCGCCGGCTCGGAGCGCGTCCTGGAGGAAGACCACGTCAGCGGGGCTGAGTGCCGGGGTGCCGACGCGCGCCAGGACCGAGCGTGCCGGCCCTTCCAGCAGGTCGTGGGCCAACGACAGAATCACCGTCGGCTTGCCCGACAGCAGGTCGTCCCCGGCGGGCTTGCCGGTCAGCGCCGGGTCGCCCCAGACGCCCAGCAGGTCGTCGCGCAGGGCGAAGGCCTCGCCGACCTCGGCGCCGTAGGCGGCGAGCGCCGCGAGCGTGCCCGCCGGGGCGTCCGCGGCGGCGGCACCGAGCTGCAGCGGCCGCCAGACGGTGTAGCAGCCCGACTTCGCCTGGGCGACCTGACGAGCGTGCTCGAGGTCGCGTCGCCCGGCGGCGCTGCCGGTCAGGTCGCGGCTCTGACCCCGCACCAGCTCGACCACCAGCAGCCGCCAGATCGCCCGCAGCGGGGCGGGCAGGGAGCTGACGAGGTGGTCGGCCTCGGCGTGGGCGAGGTCCCCGACGAGCACGGCGATGCTGTCCCCGAACCGGCTGGCGCTGCCACGGCCTGCGCTGTGCAGGTGGAGTTGCGCGGCCAGGGTGTGGACCGACGGCTGCCCTCGGCGGGAGGCGGACTCGTCCATGACGTCGTCGTGGATCAGGGCGAAGATGTGCAGCAGCTCGAGCGCGGTGGCTACCCGGAGGACGTCCTCGGCGCCCCGGTCGTTCCGCTGGCCGCCCGAGACGACCCAGCCCCACAGGCACATGCTCGGCCGGATGCGCTTGCCCCCGGTGCGCACCAGACCGCGGAGCAGCTCGGGCAGGTCCCGGTCGGCGAGGATGTCGACCACGGCACCCGGGGTGGCCAGCTCGTCGTGCCAGACGCGCTCGAGGTCGTCGACCACCTCGGCCATCCGCGCGTCGACCCGGACCAGGAATTCCTCGTTCAGCTCGCCGGTCCGCCGTGAGGGCAGGGCCACCACCGCGGACGCGCCGGACCGGCGGCTGGGCCGGCTGGCGGCTGAGAGCTGGGAGCTCACCGCGTCTCCCGAGCCGGCCAGGTGCAGCTCATCCGGCCACTGCCAGGCGCTCGACCTGGAGCACCGACCAGGGGCTGAAGACGAACGGGGTGGCCGCGACGGCCCGCACCACGTCGTCCCACGCTCCCCACCTCCAGTCCATCACCTCGGCAGGGTTCGGCAGCGGGTCCGCACCCGGATGCAGGACCTCGGCCCGGTAGACGGGACAGATCTCGTTCTCGACCACCCCGCTGGCGTCGGTGGCGGTGTAGGCGAAGTCCGGGAGCACACACTCCAGAACGCCCACCGCCAGGCCCAGCTCCTGGCTCACCCGGCGGCGGACGGCTTCCTCCAGCGACTCGCCGGGGGCCGGGTGACCGCAACAGGTGTTGGTCCACACCCCGGGCCAGGTGCGCTTCCCGAGAGCGCGGCGGGTGAGCAGCACGCGACCGTCGACATCGAACAGGTACAGCGAGAAGGCCAGGTGCAGCGGGGTCTCGCTGTGGTGCACCTCGGACTTGAGGTGCTGCCCGATGGGCGCACCATCGCGGTCCAGCAGGACGACGTGCTCGCCTGCGGTGTCTGCGGCCACGGCCGGTTCCGCGGCCGTCACCGGCCGGGACCGAGGGGGCGGGTGCTGCGACGGGCGTCCATCGCCCCACTCTAGCCAGCCGCCGGGGACCCTCATGGGCTCTCCTCAGGTGATTCCCACCTCCTGCACGCCGCGACCAGCCTCCAGGCCACCCCGCACCGCCTACAGTTGGAGGTCGAGTCAAGCCGCACCGGAAGGGTCAGGGTCACGTGCTGCACCTCCATTCGGCGTCGGTTCTCCGACCTGCCCTGGACCGGCTCCGGCGAGGGAGGGGCAGGGTCGGTGCGCAGCTGGCCCTCGTCGCGGCCCTGGCCCTCGCGCTGCTGTCCTTCGCGGTGGTCCCCGCCCGGGCCACGACCACCTACGCGGTGGACATCGCCCCCTCGGCCATGTCCTACACCAACCTCGCGTGGCCCTTCGGCAACTACGCCGGCGAGGGGCGCCTGAGCCTGTCCCGGTACCAGTTCGCGACCTATCTCACCTACGACACCGCGCGCATCGCCTTCGACGACGAGATCCTGTCCGCCGAGCTGCGGCTCCAGGTCGGCGAGCAGGGGTCCCAGGAGACGGGCCTGCGCGCGTGGTACACCTCGACCGACTGGGCGGCCGACCGCCTGCGCTACACCAACCGCCCCGAGACCACCTCGGAGGTCATCAGCGGCCCCGAGACAGCGGCCCCGACCGCAGGCTCCTCGGTGGGTCTGCCGCTCGTCGACCGGTCGGGGGTCGTCGCGCAGGGTCGGGTGAGCTTCAAGCTCGGGTTCGCCTCCGACGGCCAAGAGGTGCAGCTCTCGACGGCCCAGCCCCCGGTCCTGCGGGTGGTAGTGAGGACCGAGGGCACGCCGGCGCCGGCCTCGACCGTCCTGCCCTACGCGGTGGCTCCCGTGGGGTCCTCGGACAAGAAGGTGCTGGCCCACTACTTCCCGCCGTACCCGATCTCGTTGGACGACGACGAGCCCAGGGAGGACTACTACAACCGCAACTACCTCGACCCCGCGGGCGAGAACGGCAAGTACCGGTCCGTCGGCGGTCTGCTGCGTGACCGCCCGTTGCCCCGGCCTCCCCTCGGGGACGACTACCAGCTCGCCGACGCCACGACCGAGGTGCGCCAAGCCTCCGCGGCCGGCATCGACGGGTTCACGTTCAACATCATGGACTGGACAGGTCCGCTCTGGGACCGCGCGTTCCTGCTGACCGAGGCCGCCGAGCGCGAGGGCGACGGCTTCGTCGTCGTCCCCAACCTCGACCTCTCCTCCAACGCCGACGACGACTCGGTCGAGTTCATCGCCGACCGCCTGGCCGAGATGCTCCGGGAACCGGCCGCCTACCGACTGCCGGACGGGCGCCACGTCCTGTCCTCCTTCAAGGCGGAGGAGCGGCCTCCGGCCTGGTGGCAGAGCGTCGTCACCCGGCTCGACGAGGCGCACGGGCTCGAGGTCGCGTTGATCTCGGTCCTGCTCGACGCCTCCTCGGAGAACCTCAAGGCGTACGCGCCGGTCAGCTACGCCCTCAGCACCTGGGGCGTCCGGACCTCGACGAGCATCCTGCGCTCCCCCGACTGGGCCGCCCAGGCGCGAGCCGCCGGGGTCAGGTGGATGTCCCCGGTCGCGGTGCAGGACGTCCGGCACGAGCAGCTGACCTACGCGGAGGCGGGCAACACCGAGGCCCTACGTGCCTCTTGGACACGTGCGCTGGCGGACGAGGCCGACCTGGTGCAGCTGATCACCTGGAACGACTACAGCGAGTCCACGCACTTCGCTCCGTCAGTGGCGCACGGCTCCGCTTTCCTCGACGTCAACGGGTACTACCTGACCCAGTACAAGCGCGGTTCAGCACCGGCGGTGACCGGGGACCAGCTCGTGCTGACCCACCGGATCCAGAAGTTCGACGTCCGCCCCACCGAGCAGCAGAGCACGATGTCTCCGACGCTGTCCGGGCAGTCGGTGGTCCCACGGAACACCGTCGAGGTGCTGGCGATGCTGAGGGCGCCGGCCGTGGTCACCGTCGAGGTCGGCTCCAGCGCGGCGTCGTTCTCGGCACCGGCCGGTGTCTCCACCTTCCTGGTGCCGCTGCATGAGGGAACCGTGTCGGCCAGTGCCTCCCGCGACGGCGTGCAGGTCGCTCAGGTGACGTCCCCTCACGAGGTCGAGCGGTCGCTGCCCTTCTGGGACCTGCAGTACTACGCAGCCTCCTCTCGGGCGGACAGGGGACGCTGACCCCTCTCGGCGGCGGTGACCCTGCCGGCCCTACCGCAAGCCGTGAAGGAAGTCCGAGTGGACAAGGACTTCGTTCACGGCTTGTGCGGAGTTGTCCATGGATGACGGCCTGACCGCTGACGCTGCGACCGATCGGCTCCCGGGCTGGCTAGGGCTGCCTCACCTAGAACCCGGGTGCCGTTGCTCGACCGGCCCAGCGTGACGTCGGCCCAGGTCCCAGCCTGCCGGGGAGGGCGGGGATCGGACGCAACCCTGCTCCACCTCGACGACAGCGGTGCCGCGTGAATGTCTCCACCCACGCGGCACCGCTTTGTCGTCTGCTCAGCTGAAGGTCAACAGCAGCTGCGGCCGTGAGCTGGCCGTGGAGTTCTCGCGGGTGAGCAGGGAGATGCCGTCGCCGGAGGTGCTGGAGAGGACCATGGAGGTCTGCGTCCCGAGCAGCGGCTTGAGCGCGGCCACGGACAGCGTGCTGGCGTAGGTGGTGTTCGCCGCGGAGGCCTTGAGCGAGCCCAGCGCAGTGCCGGTCGCCGGACGGTTGCTGTAGGTCAGCCCACCCTCGGTCCAGCCGGTGCCGCTCAGGGCGACCGTGTAGGCCGCGGGGGACCCGGCTGAGTTGGAGGACGTGGTCCGCACCTGGAGCTTGGCCCCGGTCAGGGTCTTGCCGGCCGGGGCGGCCGGCAGGGTGAACCGGAGGTAGCTGTTGGTGGCGGGGCTGCCGTCAGCGAGCAGCGACGTCGCCTTGCCGTAGTTGGTCGTCGACGCTGCTGAGGCGGCGTAGCTGTCGGCCGTGGCCGTCGTGGGGACGGTCGTGGGCGTCGCCGGAGGCGTCTCGTCCGTCGTGGTGGTCGTCGTGGTGGTGTTGGTGGTGGTCGTCTCGGACGAGAAGGTCAGCAGCAGCTGCGGCCGGGAGCTGGCCGTGGTGTTCTCACGGGTCAGCAGCGTGATGCCGTCGGTGGAGGTGCTGGAGATGACCATCGAGGCCTCCGCCGCCCCGAGCAGTGGCTTGAGCGCGGCCACGGAGAGCGTGCTCGTGTAGGTGGTGTTCGCCGCGGAGGCGGTGAGGGACCCCAGGGAGGTGCTGGTGGCCGGACGGTTGTTGTACGTCAGCGCGCCTTCGGTCCAGTTGGTGCCGCTCAGGGCCACCGTGTAGGCCCCGGGGGACCCGGCCGAGGTGGAGGACGTCGTCCGCACCTGGAGCTTGGCCCCGGTCAGGGTCTTGCCCGCCGGCGCCGCTGGCAGGGCGAACTTGAGGTAGCTGTTGGTGGCGGGGCTCCCGTCGGCGGCCAGCGACGTCGCCGTGCCGTAGTTGGTCGTCGGCGTCGCCGAGGCGGCGTAGCTGTCGGCCGTGGCGGTCGTGGGGACCGTCGTGGCGGTGCTGGTCGTCGTGGGAGAGAAGGTCAGCAGCAGCTGCGGCCGGGAGCTGGCCGTGGTGTTCTCACGGGTCAGCAGCGTGATGCCGTCGGTGGAGGTGCTGGAGATGACCATCGAGGCCTCCGCCGCCCCGAGCAGTGGCTTGAGCGCGGCCACGGAGAGCGTGCTCGTGTAGGTGGTGTTCGCCGCGGAGGCGGTGAGGGACCCCAGGGAGGTGCTGGTGGCCGGACGGTTGTTGTACGTCAGCGCGCCTTCGGTCCAGTTGGTGCCGCTCAGGGCCACCGTGTAGGCCCCGGGGGACCCGGCCGAGGTGGAGGACGTCGTCCGCACCTGGAGCTTGGCCCCGGTCAGGGTCTTGCCCGCCGGCGCCGCTGGCAGGGCGAACTTGAGGTAGCTGTTGGTGGCGGGGCTTCCGTCGGCGGCCAGCGACGTCGCCGTGCCGTAGTTGGTTGTCGGGGTCGCTGAGGCGGCGTAGCTGTCGGCCGTGGCGGTCAAGGGGGCCGTCTCGGGCGTCGGCGTCGGCGTGGGTGTCGGCGTCGGGGTCGGTGCAGGCGGTGCTCCGGAGAGCGTGTGGTGATTGGTGACCTGCGCGGCGGTGAGGACGGTCGGGTAGACCGCGGCCTCGTCGATGTTGCCGGCGAAGAATCCGGTCGTCGGCTCGTTCGGCCACGTGCCGGGCATGCCGTCGCCGCCGATGCGCCAGTACCCGCTCGGAGACGGCGTGCTCGCCGTGCCGTTCGAACCGATCTTGACGCCGTCCGCGTAGAGGGTCATCCCGGACCCTCCATGCGTGGCGACCACGTGGTGCCAGCGACCGTCGTTGTAGGCGGCGGTGGAGGCCACGCTGGCGATGCCGTTGGTGCTGAGAGCGCCGAAGACCAGCTTGCCGTCCGGGCCGAGGTAGACGTTGCGGTCGATCTTCGTCGAGTTGGGAGACGTCCCGGGCGTGCCGTTGATGAAGGCCTTGTTGCCGTAGCCGATCAGGCGGCCGCCCGCCGTGGAGGTGGTGTTGAACCACAGCTCGACCGAGTAGCCGGCCGAGAGGGTCTTGCGGGTGTCCGTCCGCAGGAAGCTGCTGGTGCCGTCGAACAGCGCTGACGTCCCGGGGTACTTCACGAGTGCCCCGGCCTGGCCCGCGCGGGTCGAGCTGTTCACGTAGGTGCCGCCGAGCGTGCTCGAGCCGTTCGACCCGGCCGCGTTCCCGCTGGCCTCCTCCATGCGGAAGTACTCCGTGGCGCCGTCGGCGACCACCTGGTTCGCGTAGGCGTTGGCGCTTCCGGCGACCGTGATGGACCTCGCCGCGGAGTAGGAGCTGTAGGTCGTCCCGTCAAAGGCCCGGACCCGGTAGCTCTGCGAGGACCCAGCCGCCAGCCCGGTGTCGGTGAACCTGAGCTGGGGGTGGTCGTAGAACTGCGAGGACGCGCTCAGCGTGGCGATCGGGGTGGTGCCGGTGCCCCGGTACAGCTCGTAGGTCAGTTTCGCGTCGTCGGTGTCGTCGGTGGTGCGGATCATCACCTGCACCTGACCGGCGCTATCGCTGGTGAGGTTGGGGGTCTTGGGCGTCACGGGGGCGCCCGTGTCCGGGCTCTCGGCGAAACGGGTCAGGCTCTGCTGCGGCTTGCCGTTGATGGTGGTGAACTCGCCGCCGTACCAGAGGTAGTGGGCGGCGCCGCTCTGGGCCACGGTCACCGCACGCGGGCCGAGCGCCTCACCCTTGCCGCCGTTGGAGTTGGGCCACCAGGGCAGGAAGTCCTCACCGTCGGTGGTCTGGGCACTCAGGTGGTGGCGGACGCCGTCCTCGAACAACCCCTCCGTCTCGCAGTCGTGCATGTGGTGCCCGCTGAACAGCACGCCCCGGTGCACTGCCAGCGCCTGCGTGGCGCCCAGGCAGGTGTCGCGCCACCGCTGGTCGTAGGTGCCCCAGTTGAAGGCGGCCCGGCCGTCGAACAGCTGGAAACCAGTCCCCTCGGCCCCGATGTAGAAGCCGGTGGCGTCGGAGGTGACCGTCTTGATCGCGGTGTTCCCCTGACGCTGACCGTCGCCGGGTGAGTAGGGGAAGAAGGGCGCGGGGTAGGCGCGCACGAGGGCGCCGTTCACGCCGTCGACCACGGCGAGGTCGTGGGAGTCCTGACCGTTCACCAGGTCCATGCGGCCGCCGAGCACGACGTTGCCGTTGGTGGGGTCCACCGCGAGACCCAGGATGGCGTCCTCAGCCGTCGGCGCCCAGTCCAGCAGGTCCCCGGCGGGCGTCGTGGCCGCGAGCCGTGCCCGCGCGGCTCCCTTGCCGAAGGTCGTGAAGGTGCCGCCGAAGTAGACCTTCGTGTCCGTCGCGGTGATGGCGTAGACGAAGCTGCTGGCCCCGGGGTTGAAGGGCAGGACCGCGCAGGTCGCGGCGTCCACGGCCGCCACGTTCGAGCGGGAGACGTTGTTCACCCTGCTGAATGACCCGCCGAGGTAGATCGTCGAGCCGTCGGGGGAGGCGGCGACTGACCGCACACTGCCGTTCGCGGTGCCCAGGCCGACCTCGACCAGGCAGTCGGTGGGAACCCCCGTCGCCGCGTCGAGCACCACCATGCTGCTGCGGTTCAGCGTCGAGGCGTCCAGCTCGGCGGTCCCCGGTGCCCGCACCGTGGTGAAACCACCCCCGGCGAACACCTTGCCCTGTGCCGACGCCATCGCCCACACGGTGCCGTTGGCCTGCCAGGTCGGAGCCGCGTCGGCGGTGAACAGGTTCTCCGGCGCGAGCGCTGTCGCCGGCGTGGTCAGCGTGGAGGCCACCAGGGCCGCGCCGACCAGGGCGCTTCCCCCGATCCTGAACAGCGAACGCTTGAGCATGAAACCGACCCACTTCTCTGGTGACGTCGGCCGGGGTCTCCCGGGGCGCAGGTCCGTCGTTGGCCGCTGCGCGCGTCCGGCGGATCAACCGCCGCTGGGGGTCCCCGACCCCTGTACTGCCCCCCGACCACGCAGGCCATGGAACTGGGCCCTATGCTATCGGCTCCTTGGCGGCCGTGGGCCTGTTCGAGCCAACTCCTGGCTCGAACAGGTCACACCCTGCGCCGGCCCCGGCTCACCCGTAGGTGAGCACCAACGAGGGCCGGGCACCCAGCGAAGCGTTCTCCCGCGAGGCCAGGAAGATCCCGTCCGCCGCGGTGCCCGAGATCGCGATGGTCACCTGCGTGCCCAGCTTGGGCTGCAGGGCGGACGCGGAGAGCGAGCTGGTGTAGGTGGTGCCGGCGCTCCGGGCCGTGAGACTGCCCAGCCGGGCGGCCAAGGCGGGGCGGTTGTTCCAGGTCACGCCCGTCTCGGTCCAGGAGTTCCCGGCCAGGACGACGTCGAAGGCCGACGGGGACCCGGCCAGCGACTCGCGGGTGGTCTGGACGCGGAGCGAGGCGCCCTTCAGCGTCTTGCCCGCCGGAGCGGTGGGCAGGTTGAACCGGAGGTAGGCGTTGGTGTCGGGGACACCGTCGGCCAGGATCGACGGACCGCCGCCGTGGGTGCGCGTCGGCGTGGCCGCCGAGACGAAGCTGTCGGCCACCGGGGCCACCGTCTTGGTGCTGGTCGTGCCGGGCACGGCGGGAGCCGAGACCGGAGCGGTCAGGGAAGTCGTGCCGCTGCGCAGACTGCTCGAACCCGTGTACTCGAAGTCCTGGACGTAGGGGGTGCTGGTGACCCGGGTGGGCGAGGTGAGGCTCGAGACGACAGCGCCGCCGCGGACCAGCTGGGCGCTCACGCTGCCCGGGTTGAGGGGCACGACACAGGTGTCCACGCCGGCGTCGACGGCGCAGGAGGTGGTGGTAGCGCCCACCGTCACCCGGACGGTGCCGGCGGCCCTGGAGAAGACGAGGGCCTCGACGGTGTCCTTGGGAGCGGTCCCGCCGTCGCGCTGCATGAAGAGCCGCTGCGGGTAGGTGACCTTGGCCCCGACCTTCTGCCGGCGGTGCGTCAGGTAGATCGCGTCCCGCTTGATCACGGGGGCGACGCCGGTCTTCCACCACGTGAGGTAGTAGGCGTTGATGTCGAGGAAGGTGAACCCGTGGTTGGCCGAGGGCAGCATCCCGGAGCCCTCCGGGAGGTCGTTCCAGGTGACGAGCTGCGTCCACTCAGCGCCACCCTTGCGGGTGATCTCCCAGCTGTTGCGGAGGTTCTGGGTGTTCGCAGCCTCGAAGTAGCGGCCCTCGCGGGGACGCTCGTCCTGGACGGAGATGGGCTGCATCCACCGCTTGCCCATGGCCTGGATCTTGTTCATGCGCCCGACCGGTCCGCCCGCGCTGTTGGGGTTGTTCCACGTGGGGTCGCGGTAGCCCCAGTTCGCCATCCCGTAGGAGATGGAGGCGAACGAGGGAGCCCACTGCTGCTCGTTCTGGAACAGCGGCCAGAAGGTCACCGGGGTGCCGTGGGTGTTCTTCATCGTCGTCTTGACCGACCCCCACCACGCCGGGGTCTTCCGCTCCGCGGTGAACGGGGAGAGGACGAGACCGCCGTTGACGCGGTAGGCCGCGCTGGAGCGCCCGAGCTCGGCCATCCGCTTGCTCATGGTCGCGACGTCGGTGTTCCTGAGCGAGCTGGTCATGTCCGGCATCGGGATGATCTTGAACCCGGGGTCGACGGCTGCGGCAGCCTGCATCATCAACTTGATGTTGGTCCACTGGGCGTTGGTCTGGCCGGCCGCGGGGAAGTTGTAGAGCACCACGGTGAAGCCGTCGAGTCCAGCCGCGATGGCGTTGCGGACCTCGGTCTTCATGTCGTCCAGGCGCCAGGTGGAGCCGAGCACGGGTCGGCCCTTGGGGCGGTCGCGGAGGAACCCGCCGTAGGCCGCGTGCTTGCCGCCCTCGCCCGCCGGGCTCAGGTAGTTGCGCTGGTAGTAGTCACTCCCGGCGGCGCGGTTGTCCAGCGAGATCGGCAGGGAGGGAACCCAGTTGGCGAAGGCCTTCTTCGGGGAGGAGCGCAGCGAGCTGGTGCTCGGCAGGTCGAAGGGGAGCGCCGCCGTCGTGGTGACCGCGGCCGCGGGCGCTGGAGCCCCCGGGGCCAGGAACAAGGCCGAGATCGCCGACGCGGTGACGAGGCCGATCAGCCGTCGTGCGCGCGGTCGTAGGGCGGGTGAAGGCATGGCGATATCTCCCCGAGACAGTGGGCGGTGTCCTCGGCACCGCCGTCGCAGTGACAGCGGAGCCGGCGGACGCGTGGTCCGCCTACGACCGTGCCGATCCGAGGTCAAGAAAAATGGGCTTCGGCGACGGGCGTGGCGTTACCATAGCGTTATCAAACAGGACGTGCAAAATTGCCCGTACAGAATGCCCGCGGAGGTAGGAAAGTCGCCGTCGCCCCCGCGCCGCTACCGGTTCAGGACCGCCGGCTGGCCCCCCAGGACCAGGCAGACGTCGCCGCGGTCTGGTCCACGGGGACCTGCCCGGGTGGTGTTGCTGCCGGCTGAGGCTGAGGCTGAGGCTGCAGCTGCGGCGTAGCGGATGCGGCTTGGTCGGGGCCGTCGCTGAGGCGTCGCTGGCGGTGCGCCTCCAGCGCGAGAGCCAGCGCGAGACCGAGGAGCAGACCGACGGAGAGCCCGACCAGCAGGGACGGCAGGGTGCCGGGCTCGGACGGCGAGTTGGGCACGGCAGCCGGCTGGACGATCTGCACGCGGATGGCCGGTGCACCTCTCCTCGCGGGGGGCAGCAGGTCTGCGGTCGTGTTCACCAGGCTGGCCGACACGGCGTTGGCGATGGCGGCGGCCTCACGGGGCGAGCTGTTGGACACCTCGAGCAGGATCATCGACGTGTCGGCGGGGACCGTCGCGGTCATCGCGTCCCCGAGCTCCTCCGCGGTCTCGTCGAGCTTGAGCCGGGTCACCACGGGACCGAGCACGCGCTGCCTGGTCGCGATGAGGCTGAGGTTCTGAGCCTGCTGCTGCGCGAAGTTCGACCCGGCGCTGAGCTCGCTCACGCTGAGCCCGCCCACGGTCGAGACGTACACGTCGGTACGCGCCGTGTACGTCTCCGGTGCCGTGCGCAGGTACGCCAGCCCGGCGATGAGGCCCAGGGCGACGCAGACGAGGACAAGAGGCCATCCGCGCCGGAGGGCTCTGGTGATGTGTCCGGAGTCCACTGAGGATCCTTCTCTTGGCGGTCTGGACGACCGCGGTCGGCAACGGGGTGTCAGCATAACCGGGGCTGCCGGGTCAGAAGGGGTTCTTGTGATGATCCGGCGCCGGACGGCCCGCACGCTTAAGGTGGTCGCGTGTCCGGTGTCCAAGCACTCCCTCGCGAGACCGCGGTGGCAGAGCCGATCCGGTTCGTGCCCTGGACGCTCTTCTTCGTCTCGTTGACGTTGCTCAGCGTGCTGCTCCCGGCCTTGGCCGTCGCCCGGGTGGCCGACGCCGGACGCAGCGACGCGTGGCTGATCGCCCTGGCCATCGCGATCTGGGCCGGGTTCCGCCTCTCCCTCCTGCTGGCCCGAGGCGAACCGCGCCTGTTCACCTTCTTCTTCTGGCTCTTCACCTACATCTTCATGGGGCTGGCCCCCGCCGTGCAGATCCGCGGCGACCAGCCGTCCAGGACCATGCCCGGGATCTCGGCCTTCGGCGACGCCACGATGATGTGGACGGTGCTGCTGGGGGTGGCGGTCTTCGAGCTGGGTGCTCTCGTGGCGTTCCTGGTCCCGGCCCGGCAGGACACGGGACCGGCTGGCGCGACGACGACGTCGCCCGCACTGCGTCCCCGTGCCTCGCTGGTGCTGTTCGTCCTGGGGGTGCTGCTGTCCGCCTACTACCTGCGCAGTGTCGGCGTGGCGGCTCTGTTCACCAGCCGCGACGCGGCCTCCAACGCACGGACGGTCGCCTTCCCCGACCCGGCCGTCAAGGCGGTGGTGGCCGCCCTGGCGGTCTACCCCATGCTGGTCGCCGTCGGGGCGCTCCACGCGCTGCGCCGGACGACCAGCAGCACGGGGGCGCGTGCGGGCTACCTGCTGCTGATCCTGCTGGGGGTGGTCCTGCTCGCCATCGTCGTCAATCCGATCGGTTCGGCCCGCTACACCCTGGGAACCGTGGTCTTCGCGCTGGCAGTGCTCTTCGGCGCGGTCCAGACGGCGGTCCGGACGCGCCTCAGCATGATCGCCATGGTGCTCGGGCTGTTCTTCGTCTTCCCGATCGCCGACGCCTTCCGGCGCCAGGAGGTGTCCATCTCCCGGTCGGGCTTCTTCGAGGAGTACCTCGGCAACCCGGACTACGACGCCGTGTGGCAGGTGGCTAACGCCCTGAGCTACTGGGGCAGCGGTCTCGGAGAGGTGGGGCGGCAGGCGCTCGGGCTCGTGCTCTTCTGGGTGCCCCGGAGCATCTGGGTGGACAAGCCGACCGACACGGGCATCCTGCTGGCGAACTTCAAGGGCTACGACTTCACGAACCTGTCAGCGCCTCTGTGGGCCGAGGCCGTGGCCAACGGGGGTCTGGTCGCCTTGGTCCTGGTGTTCCTCGTGGCGGGGTACGCGGTGCAGCGGATGGACCGGCTGGTCCTGCGCGGCCTCAGCACGTCCGGCATCTGGCTGGTGGTCGGGGCGATCTTCCCCGCCTACTCCCTGATCCTGCTGCGTGGGTCGCTGCTGCAGGCCACCGGAGCCCTGGTGGTGATGATCGCCAGCCTGGTGCTGGTGCACCGGCCTCAGCCCCGGGCAGCCGCAGCAGAGGCGTAGAGGGTCTCGAGGGTGCCGCCGATCGCCGCCATGCCCTGCTCGCGCCGCACCGCCTCCCGGCCCCGCTGACCCATGTCCCGGGCCTGTGCCGGGTCGCCGAGGAGCAGGCGCACCGCAGCCACCAGGCTCTCGGCACGGGAGTCGACGACGATGCCGGCACCGGTGCGCTCGACGAGGGGAGCCAGACCGCAGCTGTCGGTCAGGACGACCGCCAGCCCCGTCGACATGGCTTCCAGCACCGACATCGGATACGGCTCGTCCACCGACGGGAGGACGAAGATGCCGGCCCGAGCCATCCGCTCCAGGGTCCGGTCGGGGTCCAGCGGGCCCTCCCACACCACGTCAGCCGGCGTGCCGGCGATGGCCGCCCGCACGGCGGGACCCTCGCCCTCGTCCGGTCCCACGAGCCGGTAGCGCACCTGCGGGAACTCCGTGGCGAGAGCGTCGGCGACGTGCACCAGCAGGCCTGGTCGCTTCCGCGGAGCCAGACGGGCGAGGTAGAGCACCTCTGGGGTGCCGGGATCGGCGACGAGATCGGTCACCGGCACGCCGTTGGGCAGGTGCTGCAGCTGGTCGGGGTCCTGCACCAGCGGGCGGAGCCCCTCGTGCTCGGCGGGCGTCAGGTACAGGACCTTCGCCGCGTCGGCCAGCGCCGGGCGGGTGAGAAGCGGGTCCCCGAAGCGGGCCAGCGGCGACTTCGAGGCGTCGATCATGCCGTGGCACTGCACGACGTAGGGCAGGGCGGCGCGTCGGGCGACCACGGTGGCCGGCAGGGTGACGAGGTCGCGGGCGAGATGGATGTGGGCGACCTGGTGGTCGCGTGCCGCCGAGCGCAGGTAGGGGATCATCCCGGGGGCACTGAGGCCGGCGAAGCCCGTCCGAGGGACCACCCGCCGCGCAGGGAACAGGCGGGCCGGGACCCCGCCCACCGAAGTGGGCGGCGGGCCGGAGAAGCCGCGGTGCGCGGCGACGAGGGTGACCTCGTGCCCGCGCTCGCGCAGGGCCAGCGCCTGGTTGACCGCGACCCGCAGGGGCCCGCCGTAGTCGCCGTCGGGGGTCACGAGGGTGACGACACTGAGGATCCGCACGTCAGGTCACGGCCTCGCCGGTCCCGACCTGACGCCCGGCCGGGGCCACCACCAGCGCGTCAGCCGGCACGTCCCGCGTCACCAGGGCCGTCGCGCCCACCACCGCGTTCCGACCGATCGTCACGCCCCGGAGCACGGTCGCCCGAGCCGCCACCCAGGCCCCGTCCTCGAGGTGGATGGGGGCGTTGTCGAACTCGAAGCTGGGCGAGGTCCGCGAGTGGCTCCCGGTGCACAGCAGCACTCCCTGCGACACGCAGACCTGGTCGCCGAGGGTCACCGGCTCGAGGTTGAGGATCCAGGTGCCCTCCCCCACCCAGCAGTGGTCGCCGGCGGTGAACTTCCAGGGCCAGTGGATCTTCACGTCGTGCCGGATCAGCACGCCCTCCCCGAGCTGGGCGCCGAAAGCGCGCAGGATGCGCGCGCGCAGGGACGAGGGGCACCACCAGCGCCGGACGACCAGCCCGCTGGCCAGCAGCCAGAGGATCTGCACGCCCGCCGGCCTGCCTTTGTCGTAACCGGCTCCGGTGAAGAGGTCCAAGCGTCGTGTGATGGGTCTCAGCCTTCCTGGTCGGTCATCGCCCGGAGTGCCCCGCGCTCCTCCAACAGCCTCAGGAGCAGCTCCGCTGGTCGGGGCGGGTGCACGAGCCCGAAGTGTCGCACGGCCTGCTCGCGCAGGCGGCGGCCCGGCCCCGGGCCGTCCCCGAGCATCTCCTCGCCCAGGGTGGAGAAGTCCTCCGGGGTCACCAAGCGCACCCCGGGCAGGTGGTCCATGGCGTCCGGGGGTTCCACGCCACGCCCGGCGAGGTACCCCTCGAGGTCCGGCATGAAGAAGCCGATGGGTCGGTCGAGGGCGAGGTAGTCGGTCCACACCGAGCTGTAGTCGGTGAGCAGGCCGGCCGAGGCTCCCAGCACCTGGTACAGGGTGGTGCCGGCACGGCGGATGCCCTCGTCGGTGATGCTGATCAGGCTCGGGTCGTCGCGCGACACCGGGTCCAGCGGGTGGGGTTTCACCGCGATCTGGATGCCGAGCCGGCGCAGCTCGGCCAGGCCCGGGGTGATCGCCTGGGCGATGGTCGCGTCGGCGGCGACGTCGGTGGTGTCGACGAAGGAGCCGTCCAGGCCGGCGCCGCCCGCCTGCCGGTAGGTCGGCATCCAGACGGCGAAGGGCCCGCCCGGGTCCAGGCCCAGGGCGCGGAGCTGCTCCGGGGAGCTGGGTCGGCGGAGCTGCTCGATCCGCGGCAAGCCGGCGAGGAGCAGCCGGTCGGGGGAGACGCGGAAGTGCTGCAGCCGTGACTGCGCCAGCACCCGGCTGCTCGAGACCAGGTAGGTGGAGTGCACGCGAGCGCCGGTCGTGGCCTTGGGGCCGTCGCCGTGCCAGAGGTTCACCATCGGCTTGCTGCGCGGTGAGCGCGGGCAGCCATAGACGCCGTGGGTGAAGAACCGCACGTCGGCGGTCAGGAAGGACCAGATCCCGCGGAAGGAGTTCTTGCGGACCGCCCGGACCCGTGCGGCGTCGATGCCGAGCTCGCGGAGGCGTCCCGGCTCGGGAGCGTCAGCCCAGACCAGTCGGCCCTGCCGCCGGGCGACGAGGGCGGCCGCGGTCTCGACCGCGTTGCCCTCGTCTGAGGGCCATGCGGCCAGGTAGGCGTGCTGGAGGCGTGGGGTGACCGGCAGGAGGAGCTCGACGAGCCGCGCGAGCGCGAGCAGCACCATGCGCCCCACGTCCATCCGCACGTCCACCCGTTCGCCGCCAGCAACCCACGCGGACCCGCGCAGCCGAGCCATGCTAGCGCGACGTCGCCGCCGACAAGCCGTGCGCGCGTTGGTCGGCTGGGCCCCGGCTACCGCGGTGTGCCCTCGCGCTCCAGCAACCGGCCGGCGGCCATCACCTGGAGGTCGTCCAGCGCACGGCGCAGGACGCTGCTCGAGGTGTGGGTCGTGTAGGGGAAGTAGACGACCTCCACGCCGACGGCGGCGAACTCCCGTTCGAGGCGGCGACCGCGCTCGGTGCCCTTCCAGTCGTCGCCCTTGAAGAAGACGTCGAAGCGGACCTCGCGCCAGGTCTCCAGCTTGTCCGGGACCACCTCGGCCCGAGCCTCGTCCACGTAGCGCACGCTCTGGACGATCTCCAACCGCTCGGACAGCGGGATCACGGGCTCGAGCCCCTTGGTCAGGCGCAGCATCTCATCCGACACCACACCAGCGATCAGGTGGTCGCAGTGCTGGCGGGCCTGCTTGAAGATGTTGAGGTGGCCGACGTGGAAGAGGTCGAACGCGCCGGCCGCGTAGCCGATCCGAGGACGGTCCATGGTGCTCCTGGTTGAGGGTGCGGGTCGCTGAGCGGTTCAGCTGCTGGGCATGGTCGTGAGCTCCCGCATCCACTTACCCAGGAGCAGGGCGCCCACGACCAGGTTGGCGAGGAACAAGGCGGTGTAGACCATGACGAAGACCGGTGGCCAGCCGAGCGTCACGAAGGCCACCGCCAGGATGCCGAAGTCCGCGGGAAGCAGCAGCACGCTCGACAGCTTGGACTGACCCTGCGAGGACTTCGCGAGCCCTCGTCCGCGGCCGAGCAGCTCCCGCAGCGTCCCCGCGGCGAAGACGACGACCGCCACCAGCTGGAAGCTCAGGGGGACGAAGAGCCAGGTCAGGCCGACGTCGAAGTGACGGAAGGCGGCGATGAGCACGGCGGTGTGGACCAGGACCGACTTGCCGGCGTCGACGACGTGGTCGAGCCACTCTCCGGCCGGCGAGCCGCTCTTCAGCAGGCGGGCGAGCTGCCCGTCGGCGGAGTCCAGGGCGAAGCCCAGGACCAGCAGCAGAGCGGCACTGACCCCGACCGCGGGACTGGGGACCAGGGTCGACACCAGCACCACCCCGGCCGCCGTCATCAGCCCCGAGAGGGCCGTCACCTGATTGGGAGTTGCTCCCAGGCCGGCGGCTCCAGCCGCCAGCAGCCGGCCGAGCGGGCGGTTGACGAACCGGGAGTACAGCGAGACGCCCTTGGCGGACTTCTGGGCACCCTTCAACGCCGCGTAGGCCGCGCTGGTCGACGTGCTCACTCCTCGGCCTCCCCTCGGTGTCGTGCCCGGCAGTGTCTCCGACCGCAGAAGGGAGTGACGGCGAGCCCCAACCCCCTGCGCAGCGGCTGCTCGTCGGCAGCTGCGCCGCCGGCGAGGTCCTCGACCGCAACAGCACTGACCTCCGGGAGCGCACCCAAACCATACGCTGTGCACCGGCGGCTCGCAGGCCGATCACCAACACGGCCCGGCCCCCGCCCGCGGGCGCCGGCCGGCGCGGCGGTGGGGCCAGCGGTCCGGGTCAGGCCGCGCCGACCTCGTGGAGCGTTGCCGCGAAGGCGGTCAGCGACGCCTCCTCGGTCAGGTTCGCCTCGCGGTAGCGCGCCCCGCTGGCCCCGAGCTCCGCAGCGAGCGCGGGGTCTTCCCGGAGGCGGAGAGCGGCCTCGAGCAGCTGGGCGGGCTCGTCGGCGTCGACGCGGAGCCCGGCGCCGGCCAGGGCCACCTCCTGGGCGGTCACGCTGCCCGCGTCGGTGGCGGCGATCAACGGCAGGCCCGTGGCGAAGTAGGAGGTGAGCTTGCTGGGCACGGCCATCTCGGTCATGCCCGCTCGCTCGTTCACCAGGAGGACGTCCGCTGCGCGCAGGGCGTCGAGGAACTCCTCCGACGGCAACGGGTCGATGATGCGGAGGCAGCGGTTGACTCCCATGGCCTCCAGCGCCGGGCGCTGGTTGCCGTCGCCCATCAGGACGAACAGCAGGTCCGCCCCGGAGGCGTCAGCGAGGCGCGAGGCCTCGACGACGTTCTCGAGCCCCTGCTTGGCCCCCATCGCCCCCGCGTGCAGCAGGACCGTGGTCCCCTCGGACCACCCCAGCCGGGCCCGGGTGGCGGACCGGTCGGTCACGGCGTCCACAGCCACGTGGGACCAGTTCCGCACCACCGACACCCGATCCGCATCGATCCCGAGGCGGCTGACCAGGTAGGACTTGAAGCGGTCGTGGATGACCACCACGCCGTCGGCCCGCTGCAGCAGCAGTCGCTCGGCCCGGGCGAGCGCCCGCGCCGCCAGCTGGCCGCCGCGGCCGGTCTCGCTGACCCCCAGGGTGTAGATGTCCTGCACCCACACCACGAAGGGTCGGCGGGTGAGCACGGCCCGCAGACCGGCGAAGAGGCTGCCGAACAGCGCCGGGCTGATGACCACCACCACGTCAGGCCGCCGCCAACGCGACAGCGCGGAGCTGACCCCGAAGGTGAGCTCCATGAGCAGCCGGTTCACCAGCCGGGGGTTCTCGGGCACGGTGTGCGAGGTCCGGGTGACCCGCACGCCGTCGGGACCGAGCTGGGTGCCCGGGCGGTAGCCGTCGTAGCGGCGCCACTGCGGGTAGTGGGGGAGCCCGGTCACGACCTGGACCTCGAGGCCCCGCTCGGCCAGCCCGGCCGCCAGCCCGCCGCTGTAGACGGCGATGCCGGTCGGCTCGGGTGGGAAGTTGAGGCAGACCAGCGTCACCCTCACCTAGCGTTCCCGGACAGCAGAGCGGTTCTCCACGAACCAGCGGTAGGCGTCCTTCAGCCCGTCGGCCAGCGCGACCTCGGCCGACCAGCCGAGCGCGTTCACCCGGCTGACGTCCAACAGCTTGCGCGGGGTGCCGTCGGGCTTGGTCGTGTCGAACTCGATGCGACCGGCGAAGCCCGTCACCTCGGCGACCAGATGAGCGAGCTCGGCGATGGTGACGTCCGACCCGGTCCCGATGTTGACGTGGGAGAGCATGGGGGAGACGGTCGACCAGTAGACCTCCGGGTCGAGCTCCATGACGTGCACGCTGGCCGCCGCCATGTCGTCGACGTGGAGGAACTCCCGCCGCGGGGTCCCGGTGCCCCAGATGGTGACGCTCTCGGCCCCGTTCTGCACCGCCTCGTGGAACCGGCGGAGCATGGCCGGGACCACGTGGCTGTGCTCGGGGTGGTAGTTGTCCCCGGGGCCGTACAGGTTCGTCGGCATGACGCTGCGGTAGTCGCGCCCGAACTGGCGGTTGAAGCTCTCGCACAGCTTGATGCCGGCGATCTTGGCGACCGCGTACGGCTCGTTCGTCGGCTCCAGCTGACCGGTCAGCAGGCTGTCCTCCCGCATCGGCTGCTCCGCCAGCTTCGGGTAGATGCAGGAGCTGCCCAGGAAGAGCAGCTTCTGGACGCCGTGGTCGTGAGCAGCCCGGATGAGGTTGGTCTCGATGACGAGGTTGTCCCAGATGAAGTCGGCAGGCTCGGTGTTGTTCGCGATGATGCCCCCGACGCGCGCGGCGGCCAGGTAGACCGCCTCCGGCTTCTCCTCCGCGAAGAATCGCCGGACCGCGGCCGCGTCGAGCAGGTCGAGCTCGTCGCGGGTCCGGGTGATGATCTGGGTGTAGCCCAGGGCCTCCAGGCGGCGGACGATGGCGGAGCCCACCATGCCGCGGTGACCCGCGACGTAGACGCGTGCGCTTGTCGGTGTCACTAGTTCTCCGTGCTCATCTTGATCGGGTAGCCGTGGGCCCCCAGCAGCGCGTGCTGCTTGGCGACGGTGAGGTCGGCGGCGACCATCTCTGCGCACATCTCCTGCGCCGTGGTCTCCGGGACCCACCCGAGCTTCTCCTGGGCCTTGGTCGGGTCACCCAGCAGCGTCTCGACCTCGGCGGGGCGGAAGTAGCGCGGGTCGACCCGGACGACGACGTCGCCTGGCTTGACCGCACAGGTGCTCTGGTCGGCCACGGTCTCGACGACCGCGACCTCGTCGACACCCTCGCCCTCGAAGGCGAGGGTCATCCCGAGCTCGGCTGCGCTCCAGCTGATGAACTCGCGGACCGAGTACTGCTGCCCGGTCGCGATCACGAAGTCCTCAGCGTGCTCCTGCTGCAGCATCAGCCACTGCAGCCGGACGTAGTCGCGGGCGTGTCCCCAGTCCCGCAGCGAGCCCAGGTTGCCCATGTAGAGGCAGTTCTCCAGGCCCTGGGAGATGTTGGCGAGCCCCCGGGTGATCTTGCGGGTGACGAAGGTCTCGCCGCGCCGGGGCGACTCGTGGTTGAACAGCAGCCCGTTGCACGCGTACATGCCGTAGGACTCGCGGTAGTTGACCGTGATCCAGTAGGCGTACAGCTTGGCGACGGCGTAGGGGGACCGCGGGTAGAACGGCGTGGTCTCGCGCTGCGGGACCTCCTGCACCAGTCCGTAGAGCTCCGAGGTCGACGCCTGGTAGAACCGCACCCGGTCCGTCATGCCCAGCAGCCGAACCGCCTCGAGGAGACGGAGCGTGCCCAGGGCGTCGACGTCGGCGGTGTACTCCGGCGCCTCGAAGCTGACCGCGACGTGCGACTGCGCACCCAGGTTGTAGATCTCGTCCGGTTGCACGGCCTGGATGATCCGGGTCAGGTTGGAGCCGTCGCTGAGGTCGCCGTAGTGGAGCGTGAAGTGGCGGCCCTCGTCGTGCGGGTCGGCGTAGAGGTGGTCCACCCGCTCGGTGTTGAACAACGACGAGCGGCGCTTGATGCCGTGGACCTCGTAGCCCTTGTCGAGCAGCAGCTCGGCGAGGTAGGAGCCGTCCTGGCCCGTGATGCCCGTGATCAGAGCAGTCTTGGTCAACATGCCTCCGGCTTTGAGAATGATCCGGGGCCCGCGGCGGAGGGGTCTCTCCCTGCGGCTCGTCCCGGATGGACGCCGCGCCGCCCCCGTGCCGCGCGATCTCCGAGCATACCGCTTCCATCAACCAGACGCAGGGCAGGGACAGCCCCCTGACGACCCCCTTCAGCGCAGCTGGCGGTACTTCGAGGCGGCCATGGTGATGAAGACGGCCGGGGACACGACGGTCAGGGTGAGGAAGCCCGCGACCAGGCTGGTGGTCGTCCCGTTCGCCAGGTAGCCCACCGCGAACCCGGTGGTGGTGAGCAGAGCGATGACGAACCGCCCGATCGTCACCCGGGCCTGCAGGTCGAGGATCCGCAGCACGACCGCGTGGATGTTCGCCCAGCCGGTGGTGACCAGGGAGAGTCCGACGAGTCCGAGGCCGAGGACGAGGGCGTCGTTCCCGACCCCTTTGAGGGCGAACCCGGTGGCCCACACGACCGCGACGAGCACGCCGACCAGCACCAGGGCCATCAGGCTGAGGACCCGTCCGATCCGGGTCCCTCCGGCGATCACCGCTCGGGCCTCGGCGTACTCGGGCCGGGTGGAGCCGTCCGCCACCAGGTTGGCGGTGGACGCCGCGAAGGCGAGGTTGAGGGGGCCGAGCAGGGCCTGCGCGAGCCGCAGACCCGCCACCGGCCCCGTGGCCGACGTCGTGCCGAGCACGAGGAGGGGCACCGTGTTCAGGGACTGCCCGAGCGCGAAGTCGAGCAGCTGCAAGCCGGCCGGTCGGGCGTAGTTGCGGTAGCTCAGCCATTCACGCACGCGGGGCAGGCGCCACAGCAGATAGCTCATCGGGACGACGAGGGACGCCGCCAGGACGGTCTGGAACAGGACGCTGTCCGAACGGATCTGCGGGACCAGGGCTATGCCGCCGACGAGCAGCACGCGCAGCAGGTTTGCCCCGGCCGCATCCCACCGGCGGCCCAGGGCCACCGCACGGTTGTACAGCCAGTCGAACACCGCGGCCACCCCGGCCGAGCCGGCGACGAGGGCAAGATCCCGCGGCGCTCGAACGCCCAAGGCCCAGATCGTCGCCAGCATGGCCAGGGAGGTGCCCGCCGCGGCGAGCAGGGCGTACCGAGCAGGGACGTGAGCGGACGGGAGCCTGCGCAACGCGATCAGCGACGGGGTGTACAGGCCGGCGCGGACCAGCCCCGTGATCAGGTTGAAAGCCAGGTTGAACAGGGCGAACTGAGCGAACTCCACCGGTTCCATCGACGCCCCGGCCAGCACCAGTGCCCCGGCTCCGGCCACGCTCGACAGACCCTGGGAGACGGTGAGCGGCTTGCGGAACCACCGCGTCAGGCGGAGGAGGCGCGAGGCTACGGACACGGGATGGCAATCTACGTCAGACCTGGTAGCCCAGAGTCTCATCGTGGGCGTCGCGACGCCGGCGGTGCGGCGGAGACGAGGTCTCGTAGGGTGAGCGGACCACGGCCCGTCGGCTCGCTCAAGCCGGCGGGTCGGTCCGGGGGCGAGCCGAGGAGCTACGGGTACATGACGTCTGACACCAGCACCGTCGAGCAGGCTCCAGCCTTGGACGCCGCCACACTGCCGCCGCCTCGCCCTCTGGGTCGTCGCCTGGCTTACTCCGCGTTCCGGGCGGTCAACCGCGTCTGGCCGAAGCAGGACAGGATCCTGCTGCACTGCACCTCAGGCTTCGAGGACGGGGTCCAGGCCCTGCTGGACGAGCTCACTGCTCGCGGCTTCGCTGCTGCGGTGCTGGTGGAGGAGCCGGAACGGCCCCCGGTGCTCGCCGCTCCGCGCTTGACGCTGGTCCCCAAGCGGTCCCTGAACGGTGTGGTCCACTTCCTCGGCTCGCGCTGGGTGGTCACCACCCACAGCGTCTTCGCCAACGAGCCGCCTCCTCCCGGGCAGGTTCAGGTGAACATCTGGCACGGCGAGCCGCCCACCAAGGAGACCTCGCGCTTCGTCCCCGGCCAGAGCGGCGTCGCCTGCTCGGTCGCGCCGGTGTGTTCCCATCTCGGCCGCGCCTACCGGGCGGCCGAGTTCAACCTGTCCCCGTTCCAGGTGCCGATCGTCGGAGCCCCACGCAACGACCGCATGCTGCGGGCCGATCGCCTAGCCCTGCGCCGCGCGCTCCTGGGTGAGGACGTCGACTCGACCACGCTCCTCTGGCTGCCCAGTTTCCGGTCCGGTCAGTGGCGGGGTGGGCGGCAACGCCTCGATGTCGCCGCGCAGCCCTATCCGGGTCTTCCCTATCCGAGTGAGGACATCCACCGTCTCGACGACTGGCTCGTCCAGCACGCGATGCGGATCGTCGTCAAGCCGCACCCTCACGACGCGGACAGCTTGTCGGGCGACTACAAGGCCATCCGCGTGCTGGCGCCTGCCGACCTGGAGGACCTGGGTCTGACGCTCTACCCCGTGCTGTCCGCCTTCGACGGGCTCATCACCGACGTGTCGTCGGTCTGGGTCGACTACCTGCTCATGGACAAGCCGCTGATCTTCGCCTTCCCCGACATCGAGGAGTACCGGCGGGGTCGCGGCCTGAACCTCGAACCGTACGAGGACTGGGTTCCCGGGCCGTTCACCAGGACCATCGACGAGCTGGAGGTCGCGCTCGCCGACATCGCGGCGGGACGTGACGCGATGGCTGAGGAGCGACAGCGGGCACTCGTCCGCTTCCACCGGTTCCACGACGACCGCAGTGCCGCCCGGCTGCTCGACAACCTCGGGCTCCGGGCGTCGGCGAGCCCGCCTCTGAGCTCGTAGGGGCCGACCCGTCAGTCGTCGCTCAGCCGGAGGCGGCGGACGCGCCGGGCACCAGCCCGAGGACGTTGGACGTCATCAGCCCGGAAGCGCCGAACGAGAGCGCCCGCTTGCGCTCGCCCTCGGTCGTGATGGCCCAGGCGATGGTCTTCTTCCCTGCGGCCGCAGCAGTGTCTGCGGCCGCCTTCACCAGTGCCGGGCGGCCGTGCACCGGGATGCCGAGCATGTCGATCTCCCGAGCGGACCCCAGCCTGGTCAGGTTGGCGCCCAGGAAGGACGGGTCGTCGAGCACGTACCCCCAGGTCGTGAACCCCGCGTCCGCGGCTGCCCGGAAGCCGCGGGCGACCAGAGGTTGCTTCCACACGATCCGCTCCGGCGCCAGCAGACCGGTGAGCCGCGCCAGCAGAGGCGCCTCGGCCGGTTTGACCTTCGGTTCGATGAAGAGCACGAAGCGGTCGATGTAGCGCTCGAGGATGTCGTCGAGGCGGGCCACAGGCTGAGGGCTCTGCTCGGGGTCGGTCGTGTCGGCGGCCGAGACCTGGAGGCGGGAGAGGTCGGCCCAGGTCTCGTCGGCGATGGTCGTGGCCACTCCGGTGACGCGCGTCGTCGTGGGGTCGTGGTGGCAGACCAGCACCCCGTCCGCGCTCAGCACGACCGAGATCTCCAACGCCTGCAGGCCCGGGATGCGCGTCGCCTGCTCGTAGGCGTGGGCCGTCATCTCCGGCCAGTTGCCCCCACCCCCGCGGTGGGCGATGTAGAAGGGGTCCGCAGCGGTCAAGGAGGCGACCGTCGGAGCGGCGGCAGCCGGGGACGGGCCCGCGACCGGCCCGGCGCTCGAACGGCACGCGCTGCCGGCCAGCGCCAGCCCGACCATCCCGGCCAGGAACGTGCGCCGCGACGCCGGGTTGCGCTCAACGAGAGTCATCGACCCACCCCGGTCAGAGCGCGCCCCGGCGTCATGGCGTCAGAAAGCCCCGCGCTTGGCGAGGACCGCGAACATGGTCTTCCACAGGATGAGGAGGTCGAAGGACAACGTCCAGTTCTCCACGTAGCGCAGGTCGAGGCGCACCGTCTCCTCCCAGCTGAGGAGCGAACGACCGCTGACCTGCCACAGCCCGGTGAGGCCCGGGGTCACCAGCAGCCGCCGGCGCGCGTGGTCCTCATACCCGTCGACCTCGGACTGCAGCGGCGGCCGCGGTCCCACGAGCGACATCGAGCCGCCGAGCACGTTGAAGAGCTGGGGCAGCTCGTCCAGGGAGTACTTGCGGAGGAAACGGCCCACCGGGGTGATCCGCGGGTCGTCGGTCATCTTGAAGAGGTGGCCCATGTTCGGGTTGGCGGCACGGAGCTCGGCGACACGGGCTTCGGCGTCGACGTGCATGGAGCGGAACTTGAGCATCGTGAAGGTGCTGCCGTCCAGCCCCACCCGGGTCTGGCGGAAGATCACCGGTCCGCCGTCCTGCAGCTTGACGGCCAAGGCCAAGGCGGCCATGACCGGCGAGATGACCAGCAGCCCGACCGAGGTGAGCAGCAGGTCGGTGGCCCGCTTGACGAAGCGGCGCCACCCCGTGAAGTGCGGCTGCTCCACGTGCAGCAGGGGCAGCCCGACGTGCGGCCGGATGTGCATGCGGGGACCGGCCACCTCGACCAGGCCGGGATGCACCAGCAGCTCGACCCCGGCGCCCTCGAGGGCCCAGGAGAGCTCGCGGAGGTAGTTGTGCTGGGTGGAGTCGCTGCCGGTGACGGCCACGGCGTCGGCCCCGTACGTCCGGATCACCGTCGGCACCTCGTCCAGGCTGCCAAGAACGGGCAGGCCGGTCTCACGCGCGCGGCCGGCGTCCGCGTGCGGCACGCAGACCCCGAGGACCAGCATCCCGCTGTCCGGCTCGCGCCGGAGCACGGTGGCCAGGTCGGCCGCGGCGTAGGCGCTGCCCACCACGACGACCCGACGGAGGTTCTGGCCGGCCCGCTGCTGAGCGTGCAACCGTCGACGGGCGATGAGGCGGACGAGGGCGCTACCCACCACGGCGACCGGGACCGCGATGACGGAGGTCGCGACGACCCCGAGGCTTTGGCTGATGGCCGCCGGGAACGCGCCCACGGCCACCGCGAACACGCCAGCCCGCATCACCGAGCGCAGCTCGTCGTCGCCGACCCCGAGCCCGCTGTGCTCGTACCCGCGGTTGATTGCCACCGCGAGCGGCCAGGCGAGCGCCGCGCCGAGGGCGAGCGCGACCATCTTGGGCCAGGAGAAGGGGAAGTTGAGGAGCGGGAGGGCGACCAGCACGGCCAGCACCCCGACGGCCACGTCGGACAGGGCCAGTCCGCGGGTGTAACGCCGCGTCCACTCCTGCAGACGGGGGCGCCCGGGCTCGACCGCCGGTAGGGCCGGGTAGCCGGCGCCGGAACTGCGCGTGGAGGCATCAGCGGCAGCCGACGTCTTCGGTGAGCGGGTGTCGGAGGGGGCGGTGTCAGAGCTGGGCGACCGCAGCACGAGCGGGCTCGCCTTGTCGTCGTCGTGCCGACCAACCGTGACGCCGGTGGCGGTGCTGTCGATCGAGCGCGCCTCGGCGGCCGGGTCCTCGTGCGCTGAAGCCCTACCCGGTCCTGAGTGTGTCTGCGCCTCTGCGCGCGCTGACGAGTACTCTGCCATCACCATTTAGCCTTACTCCCCCGTAGCTCTTGCCAACCCCTCGGCAAGGTTGCGTCGCGCTCTGTCCAGCCTCGCTGTCCGCTCGGCCTGGACGCACCTCGAACGGTGCGGACGTCAGGTCTCGATGGCACACGCTGGATCAACGCGTCCCCAGAGGTTACCAAGCGATGTACAGCCGGGGGCGGATACGGGACCTCTGGGTGACTTGACCTTCATCACAGGGTCAACCTGCATCTGCCTAGACTCCGCACCCATGAGCATGTTCGATCTGCCGCTGGCCGAGCTCGAGTCCTACCGACCGGAGGTGAGCGAGCCCGACGACCTCGATGCCTTCTGGGCGTCCACGCTGGCGGAGGCTCGGGGCTTCGACCTGGCGCCGACGCTGGAGCCGGTGCCGAACAGGCTCGCGCTGGTCGACACCTACGACGTCACCTTCGCCGGTTTCGGCGGCACCCCCGTGCGGGCCTGGCTGCACGTGCCGGCCGGGGCGACGGGGCCGCTGCCGACGGTGGTGCAGTACCACGGCTACTCCCGCGGCCGGGGGTTCCCGCACAGCGACACCGTCTGGGCGCAGGCCGGCTACGCCCACCTGTCCATGGACACCCGCGGACAGGGCTGGCGGATGGGCGGCGGCAGCAGCACCGGGGACCTCTCGGCCGACGCCGGGCTCAACCACGCACCCGGCTTCATGACCGCGGGCATCCTCGACCCGTCCACCTACTACTACCGCCGCGTCTACACCGACGCCGTGCGCCTGCTGGAGCTGACCCAGGTCCACCCGCTGCTCGACGCCCGCCGCGTCGTGGTCACAGGCGGGAGCCAGGGTGGCGGACTCGCCATCGCGGCCGCCGGGCTGGCCCCCCTGGTCGGCGTGGAGCTGGTCGGGTGCGCGCCGGACGTCCCGTTCCTGTGCCACTTCGCCCGCGCCGTGGCGCTCACCGACCACTACCCGTACCGCGAGATCGCCGACTACCTGGCGGGCTGGCGCGACCACGCCGACGTCGCCCTGCGCACCCTCTCCTACTTCGACGGGGTGAACCTGGCCAAGCGGGCGGTGGCCCCGGCCCTGTTCTCGGTGGGCCTGATGGACTTCACCTGCCCGCCCTCGACCGTGTACGCCGCTTTCAACCACTACCGGGGTGCCGACAAGCAGATGAACGTCTACCCCTACAACGACCACGAGGGCGGCGAGGGGTACCAGCTGGCCGCCCAGCTCGACTGGTGCGCGGAGCGCTTCGCCGCCTGAGGTGACCCGGTGCTCGTGCACGGCCGCCGGGTGACGGCGATCAGGCGTCCTTGACCGCGACGAAGACGTCGCGGTGGATGGACGCGTCGACGCGGTGCCCGAACTCCAGGTAGGGCCCGGACTCGAGCGGGCGCAGCCCCGCGTCGCTGGCCAGGGCGCTGAGCCGCTCCCGGGTCAGCCCGTAGGTGTTCCAGGACAACCCCAGGGCGCCGCCGGTCTTCAGCTGGCCGGCCCACACACCCAGGGCCTCACCGAGCAGGGCCGCCGCGGAGCGGTCACGCTTGCCCGAGAGCGGCTGGCTGCCGTGGACGATGCCGTACGGCGCGTCGGTGACCACCGCGTCGAAGCGTCGCTTGCCGTAGAGGGCCGCTGACTGCCGGGTGTCACCGGAGAAGACCGACAGGTTCTGGGTGCGCCCGCCCGACTCGGGGGTGACCGCGAGGTCCAACCGCCGGCCCAGGCTCTTGCCCTCGCGTCGCACCGGGGTCATCTCGATGGTGTGCTTGACGCGCTTGCGACGGAGGTAGGTCTTGAGGAAGGCGGTGTAGGCCTCGACGGCCTTGAGGTTCGACTCCACACCGGCCGCGTCGTGACCGAGGATCAGGGCGGTGCTCAAGGTGGTGCCGCGGCCGCACATCGGGTCGAGCACCGCGCGTGCGCCGTCGGCGGGGCGGGTGACGGAGGCGAGCGTGACGTTGGTCAGCAGCCGTGTGAACTGCTCGTTGGTCTTGCCGGGGTACTTCGGGATGGTGACGAGGTCGTCGTCGAAGCGGTCCGGTCGGACCAGCGGCGCCGGCCGGAGGAGGTCGCCCTCGCGGCGGTAGACGGCGAACCCGGCCGACAGGCGGCCCAGGGCATCGGCGGTGTGCGCGTCGAGGTCGTCCACCGCCACCGCCAGGTAGCCGACGCCGGCGACCTCGACCGGCTCGACCAGGTCGGCGTCGCCGGCGCCCAGCAGGATGCGCAGCTCCGCCGCGACCAGGGCGTCGGCGGCTCCGGCGTAGACCCGGTTGGCCGAGGGGGACAGCAGGACCAGGTGGCCGCTGCTGACCACTTCGCGACCCTCGGGCACCGAGGTCTCGGGCACGGTCGCGCCGGTCGGCTCGTCCTTCACTCCGGGCTGCATGGGCGACCACTCTAGTGAGCGGCGGCGGGCTACCGTGACCGCGTGAGGGCGAGCCGACCGGTGCACCTGCAGGGCGCCAGCATCGGGCTCGTCTTCGTCGGCGGCGCGGTCGGCACCGGCGCGCGGACCGCTCTCAGCGCGGCCACCCCCGCGGCGTCAGGGGTACCGGTCGCGGTCCTGGGGATCAACGTGGTGGGCGCGTTCTTGCTGGGGGTGCTCCTGCAGCGCCTGCACCGCGCCGGCCCGGACCAGGGTCGCCGTCGTGCCCTTCGTCTGCTGGTCGGCACCGGCGTGCTCGGCGGCTTCACCACCTACAGCGCGCTGGCCGCCGACACGGCCGGGCTGCTGGTCGAGGGCCGGGGCGCGGCCGCCCTTCTGTACGCGGGCGGCACCCTCCTCCTCGGCCTGGCCGCCGCGCTGGCCGGGCTGCGCTGCGGAGGACTGCGGGTGGGGGAGCGGTGAGCCTGCTGCTGCTGGGGGTAGCGCTGGCCGGGGGCCTGGGCGCCGTCGCACGCCTGGTGGTCGACGGCGAGGTCCGCCGGCTCGATGGTCGGCTCTTCGGCGGCACGGTGCTGGTGAACCTGAGCGGCTCCTTCCTGCTCGGGCTCCTCACTGGACTCGCGGCCGCGCTGCTGTTGCCGGGTCCGGCACGGCTGGTCGTGGGCACCGGCTTCCTCGGCGGTTACACCACCTTCTCCGCGGCGGCGGTCGAGGCCGTCCGGCTGGTCCTGGACGGCCGCCGCGCCGCCGCCCTCGTGCACGCAGCGGGACAGCTCGTCGCCGCCGTCCTGCTGGTGGGGGCGGGACTGGCGCTGGGGCTGGCCCTGGCCGGATGAGCGGGTCGGGGAGACTCGGCCCGTGGGGGAGACTCGGCCTGTGACGGCGCGGCTGACCGAGTTCACCTCCGACGGGCTGACCTTCGACGTCCGGGACGAGGGGCCGCTCGAGGGCCCCGTCGTCCTGGCCCTGCACGGGTTCCCGCAGACCTCGGCCTGCTGGTCGCGGGTCGTGGCGCCGCTGGTGTCGGCTGGGTACCGGGTTCTTGCCCCGGACCAGCGGGGGTACTCCCCCCGCGCCCGGCCGCGGCACGCCCGGTCCTACCGGATGGCTGCACTGGTGGGGGACGCGCTGGCCCTGGCCGATGCCGCAGGGGCCGACCGCTTTCACGTGGTCGGTCACGACTGGGGTGCCGCCGTCGGCTGGGTGCTGGCCGGGCGGCACGCCGACCGCGTGCGGACGTTGACCGCGGTCTCGGTCCCGCACCCGGCCTCGTTGCTCCGCTCCCTCGCCGGTCTGCAGGTCCTGCGCTCGGCGTACATGGCCGCCTTCCAGGTGCCCGGGCTGGCCGAGCGGGCCTTTCGCGCCCGGGACGGCGCCCTCGTCCGAGCGCTGCTGGCCCGGACGGGGATGCCGGACCCCGAGCCGTCCGTCCGGCTGCTGCGGGACCCGGAGGTGGCCAGCGGGGCGCTCAACTGGTACCGGGCTCTGCGGCTGCCGCGCACCCTGCGGGCCGGGCGGGTCCGTGTGCCCACGCTGTACGTGTGGAGCGACGGCGATCCCGCCCTGGGGCGGCGGGCCGCGGAGGGGGCGGCCGCCTTCTGCGACGGCCCGTACCGGTTCGTCGTCCTGCCGGGGGTCACCCACTGGATCCCCGAGGAACGTCCGGCCGAGCTGGCCGCGCTCGTGCTGGAGCACCTCGGGGCGTACCCGCTCGACCGCTGAGCGGACGCCGCAGCCGGGACCGGGCCGGCTCCCGCTGGGCTGCGCCGCTCCCCCCTAGGCTCACGGCCATGCACCGGATCCTGTTGCGCCACGTCATCGTCGACGTCCCCTCGGCCACGCTCGAGGCGTCCCGCCGGTTCTGGTCCGGGGCTCTTGCGGCCACCCCGCGCGTGGACGGCGACGACGGCGAGTTCACGGCCCTGGAGGAGCCGGCCGCCCTTGCGCACATCGCGCTCCAGGACGTCGGCACGACTCCGGCCCGCTACCACCTCGACCTGGAGTCCGACGACGTCGAGGCCGAGGTCGCTCGCCTGCTCCGGCTGGGGGCCACCGAGGTGTCCCGGAGGGAGGGCCTCGTCGTCCTGGCCGACCCGGCGGGCCTGCTGCTGTGCGTGCTCCCTCCCGAGAGCGAGGAGTTCGCCACCCGCTCCCGCGAGGTCGAGTAAGAGGACCACCCGCCAGCGCTGGTCCGACCACCGCAGGACGGACGGCCGCTGTCCCGACTCACGCCGGACGGGGCGCCGCCGGTCTGAGGAGGAGCGGGTGAACACGCTTTTCGTTCACGCGCGACGACGAAGTCGGCGGATCAGAGCCCCGTCCGCGTCCGAGCGGAGCGAGGACCAAAGGCACAACAGATCAGTAGTTCTGCGCCTTCGCCCGGGCGAAGCTGGCCTCGACCTCGGCCTCGGCCTCGGCCCGGTTCGCCCAGGTGGCTCCCTCGACCGACTTGCCGGGCTCGAGGTCCTTGTAGACGGTGAAGAAGTGCTCGATCTCGAGCAGCAGGTACTGCCGGATGTCGCTCATGTCGCGGAGGTGGTCGCGGCGGTGGTCCGAGGCCGGCACGCAGAGGACCTTGTCGTCCCCGCCCGCCTCGTCGGTCATCCGGAACATGGCGATGGCGCGGCACTTGATCAGGCAGCCGGGGAAGGTCGGCTCGGAGACCAGCACCAGGGCGTCCAAGGGGTCCCCGTCCTGGCCGAGCGTGCCTTCGATGAACCCGTAGTCCGCCGGGTAGGCCGTGGAGGTGAACAGGGTGCGGTCCAGCCGGATGCGACCCGTCGCGTGGTCGACCTCGTACTTGTTCTTCTGGCCCTTGGGGATCTCGACCAGGACGTCGAACTCCATGCCACTGAGAGGGTTCGCCTCGTTCTCGGCATTCGGTGCGGTCACAGAACCTCCTTAGGATGGGACCCGAGCCGCTCCTCAGCGGAGGCGCGGCCGGTCGAGCGTGAGCCTAGCGTTCAAGGGAGCGAGCCGGTCCGATGGGTCCCAGGCGGATCGCGCTGGCTCTGGTCGCCATGCTCGCCGTCCTCGGGTTGGCGACGGGGTTGGTCAGCGGCTTCTTCGGCGCGGCCACTGCGCAGGGCCTGCGGGCGACCGGCGTGTGGACCGACGGCGGGGCCCCCACCCTGCCCCCCGGGACCTTCGACCGCCTGCCGAGCGCGGTGGCCGAACCCCCGCCGGTGCCGGCGGACCTGCCCCCCGCAGTCCTCACCGCCGAGACCGAGCACCGGGTGCCGGCGGCGGCCCGGCTCGCCGCCCGGCTCGCCGCCGTCGACCCCGAGCCGATGGGCGGACGTTTCTCCGCACAGGTCGCCGACCTGACCTCCGGGAAGGTCCTGTACGCGCGCCGCGCCGGATCGCCCGCCATCCCCGCCTCGACGACGAAGCTGCTGACCTCCACCGCCGCCCTGTCGCTGCTCGGTCCCCAGCACGTCTTCGCCACCGACGTCGTCCGCGGCGGCCGTGGCCGCATCGTCCTGGTCGGCGGCGGTGACCCCTATCTCTCCGGTCGCGCGCCGGTCGCCGGTGCTGCCCCGACGGGGGCCTCGCTGCCCGCCCTCGCCGCCGCGACGGCCACCGCGCTGCGCCGAGCCGGCACCACCGAGGTCGCGCTGGGCTACGACGCGTCCCTGTTCGCCGGCCCTGCGTGGAACCCGTCCTGGCCGCCGGGCTACGCCGAGCAGGTCACGCCCGTCTCCGCGCTCTGGGTGGACCGGGGCCGCACCGCTGGGGTCTCCCCGGGCCCACGGGCGCAGGATCCCGCCCGTGAGGCGGCGCGCGCCTTCGCCCGGGCTCTGGAGAAGGAAGGCGTGGAGGTCACCCGCACCACCGAGACGAAGGCGCCGGCGTCGGCGAAGCGGCTGGCCCGGGTGACTTCGCTGCCGCTCGACCGGATCGTCGAACGGCTGCTGCTGGTCAGTGACAACGACACGGCCGAGGTGCTGCTGCGCCAGGTCGCGCTGGCGGCGGGGAAGCGGGGCAGCTCGGCGGAGGGCACCAAGGCGGTCAGCCGCACGCTGGACACGCTCGTCGGGTGGCCGGCCGGCGCACGGGTGCAGGACGGCAGCGGCCTCGCCCGGCAGTCGAAGGTGCCGGCGGACACGCTGGTCGACGTGGTGCGGCTGGCGGCCGACCCCGAGCACCCCGAGCTCCGGGCGGTGCTGACCGGCCTGCCGGTCGCCGGGGTGGAAGGGAGTCTGCGTCACCGCTACGTCGACCAGGCTGCCCGGGCCGGCCGCGGTCTGGTCCGGGGCAAGACCGGAACGCTCACCGGGGTGCACGCGCTGGCCGGGTACGTCAGGACCGCGGACGGCGCTCAGCTCGCCTACGCGTTCGTGGTCAACGACGCGACCGACGACGCGGCGGCGAGGGTCTGGCTGGACCGCGTGAGCACCGCGGTCAGCCGCTGCGGCTGCTGAGCGGCCGCGCCGGCCGGGGAGCGGAATACCCTCACACCATGACAACCCCGATGATCGACTGGACGGTCGCGCTCGGCACGGCCCGCAGGCTGGTCAAGCCAGGGCCGGAGATCTCCCGGAGCGGCGCCGAGCAGGTGGTCGCGCAGCTGCGGTCCAGCGCCGTCCGGGCCGAGGCCTACGTGGTGGAGGTGACCGGTCTCCCGGTGCCCGGTTCCACCGCGCCCGTGCTGGTCGTCGACCGACCGGGGTGGCTCCAGGCCAACGTCGACGGGTTCCGGCAGGTGCTGGCGCCGCTGGAGGCGCGTGCGGCGCAGAAGCTGGGGACCAACCCGGGGATGACGGCCGTCGGCAGCCTGGTCACCGGCGCCGAGGTCGGTGCGCTGCTGAGCTACCTGGCGCCCAAGGTGCTCGGCCAGTTCGACCCCTTCTTCCCGGGCGCCCCGGGCGAGGCCGGCGGGCGGCTGCTGCTGGTCGCCCCCAACATCGTGGCCATCGAGCGCGAGCTCGGCGTCGACCCGGCCGACTTCCGTCTGTGGGTCTGCCTGCACGAGGAGACCCACCGGGTGCAGTTCACCGCGGTGCCCTGGTTGCGCGACCACCTCAACACCCAGATCGCCCAGATCGTCGGGTCGACCGAGCTGGACGCCATGGCGCTGCTCCAGATGCTCGCCGACGGCGCCAGGAGGGTGGCCGCGGCACTGCGCACCGGGGAGGAGCTCTCGATCGTCGACCTGGTCCAGACCCGGGCGCAGCGCGAGACCGTGGACCGGATCACCGCGGTGATGTCGCTGCTCGAGGGGCACGCTGACGTCGTGATGGACAGCGTCGGGCCGGCGGTGGTGCCCAGCGTGGCGACCATCCGGGAGCGCTTCACCGCCCGTCGGGCGGGTCAGGGTTTCGACAAGGTCATCCGCCGGCTCCTGGGGCTGGACGCCAAGATGCGCCAGTACCGCGACGGGGCCCGCTTCTGCCGGGCGGTCATCGACAGCGTCGGCATGGAAGGCTTCAACCGGGTCTGGACCTCCCCGGACACCCTGCCGACCCGGCAGGAGATCGCCGACCCCACCCTCTGGCTGGCCCGGGTCGCCCCCGGCGCCTGAGCAGGGCGACCGGATGGCCCGCCGCGCCCTCGGCCCCGCCACGCTCGCCGTCGTCCAGGCCGTCGACGGCGCCCTGGTCGCCGCCGACCTCCGGCTCCTCGTCGCCTGCTCCGGTGGCGCGGACTCCCTCGCGCTGGCCGCCGGGGCCCAGGTCGTGGCCGAGCGACGGGGCCTGCCCTGCGCGGCCGTCGTCGTCGACCACCGGCTGCAGACCGGCTCCGGCACGGTCGCCCAGCAGGCGGCCACCGTCCTCCACGAGCTGGGCCTCGCGCCGGTGGAGGTGGTCCCGGTGACGGTCGGGGCGGTCGGCGGCACCGAGGCCGCGGCCCGGGACGCCCGCTACACCGCGCTGCGGGCGGCGGCCGGGACCCCGCCCGCGACCATCCTGCTGGGCCACACCCGCGACGACCAGGCCGAGACCGTGCTGCTGGGCCTGGGTCGCGGGTCGGGCCCCCGGTCCCTGGCCGGGATGGCCGTCCGCGGCGCCGGGCTGCTTCGCCCGCTGCTGGACCTGCCGCGGACGACGACCGAGCAGGCCTGCCGCGAGCTGGGGCTGGAGCCCTGGGCCGACCCGCACAACGACGACCTCCGCTTCGCCCGGGTCAGGGTCCGGCACCGCGTGCTGCCCGTGCTGGAGGAGGCGCTGGGTCCGGGCGTGGCCGCGGCCCTCGCCCGGACCGCCCGCCTGCTCCGCGACGACGCCGACCTGCTCGACGCCCTGGCCGCCGAGGCCGACCCCGGACCTGAACCGGACTGCGCGCGGCTGGCCGCGCTGCCGGCGGCCCTGCGCAGCCGGGTGCTGCGACGGTGGCTCGGCGCCCGTGCAGCCGGCGACGTGGGAGCCGACCACGTGCGGGCCGTCGAGGCCCTGGTCCTGGCCTGGCGCGGGCAGCGCGGGGTGGACCTCCCGGGAGGAACCGTGGCCCGGCAGGCGGGCCGGCTGCTGTGGCAGGCTGTCGCCCGTGGATGACACCCAGCTCTCCGGCGACCTCACCCGCGTGCTCTACACGAAGGAGGAGGTCGGGGACCGGATGCGCGAGCTGGCCGCCGAGATCGACCGGGACTACGCCGACAAGGACCTGCTCCTGGTCGGGGTGCTCAACGGTGCGGTGATGGTGATGGCCGACCTGTCCCGGGCCCTGGCGCTCCACTGCCGGATGGACTGGATGGCCGTGTCGTCCTACGGCTCCGGGACCCAGTCCTCGGGCGTCGTGCGGATCCTCAAGGACCTCAGCACCGACATCACCGGCCTGCACGTCCTCGTGGTGGAGGACATCATCGACACCGGTCTCACGCTGTCCTACCTGATCAGCAACCTGCGTTCCCGCAACCCCGCGAGCCTCCAGGTGATGACGGCCTTCCGCAAGCCCGAGGCCGCCCAGAACTCCGTCGAGGTCGCCTACGTCGGCTTCGACATCCCCAACGAGTTCGTCGTCGGCTACGGCCTCGACTACGACGGCCACTACCGCAACCTGACCTGTGTGGGGACCCTCGCGCCCCACGTGTATTCGTAGTCCCGGCTCGCGCCCGGTCCGGGCCTCAAGACGCCGTCTTCCTCCTCGGCCGGCATCGACGAAGAGCGTGTCGATGCCGGCCTCGTCGTCCAGACGGCGCCCGGCCCGGACCTGCCCGACGCTCGCCAGGCCCGGCAACCTCCCGCTCGCGCCTTGCGGACGCTCGCGGGGGCCCGACGCTCGCCGGTGAGCCTGGCCGAGCGGGCTCGATCTTTACCGCGACCGCTAGCCTTGGTCGGTAGAGGGCACGACTGTGCCCCCACACTCCTAGGCAGGTCATGAACTTCAAGCGCATCTTCCGCGGGCCCCTGATCTGGATCCTGCTCGCCGTGCTCGCCATCGGCATCCTGGTTGATTTCAGCGGCCGGCTCAATGGCGGCTTCCAGGACGTGCCGACCTCCCAGGTCGTGTCGATCATCAACGGCACCGACCCCCTCAAGGAGGTCGAGCTGGTCGACGGCGAGCAGGAGATCCGCGTCACCGTCGACGACCCCACCTCGACCAAGTACAAGGCGGTCTGGGTCGGGGACCAGAGCCAGCAGCTGATCGAGCGGCTGAACGAGCGCGTGAACGAGCAGACCCTGGGCAGCTGGAACGGGGACAACCCGACGCCTGGCTTCTTCTCCTCGCTGCTCGGCACGCTCATCCCCTTCCTCATCATCGGCGTCCTCTTCTTCTTCCTGCTGAACTCCGTGCAGGGCGGCGGCAGCCGCGTCATGCAGTTCGGCAAGTCCAAGGCCAAGGTGGCCAACAAGGACACGCCGAAGACCACGTTCGGTGACGTCGCCGGCTGCGAGGAGGCGATCGAGGAGCTCGAGGAGATCAAGGAGTTCCTGGCCGAGCCAGCGAAGTTCCAGGCCGTCGGCGCGAAGATCCCCAAGGGTGTGCTGCTCTACGGTCCTCCCGGCACCGGCAAGACGCTGCTCGCCCGAGCGGTGGCCGGCGAAGCCGGGGTTCCCTTCTTCTCCATCTCCGGGTCAGACTTCGTCGAGATGTTCGTCGGGGTCGGCGCCAGCCGGGTCCGGGACCTGTTCGAGCAGGCCAAGGAGAACGCCCCGGCCATCGTCTTCATCGACGAGATCGACGCCGTCGGCCGGCACCGCGGCGCCGGCATGGGTGGCGGTCACGACGAGCGCGAGCAGACCCTCAACCAGCTGCTCGTCGAGATGGACGGCTTCGACGTCCGGGGCGGCGTCATCCTCATCGCCGCGACGAACCGGCCCGACGTCTTGGACCCGGCGCTGCTCCGGCCGGGCCGGTTCGACCGCCAGATCGCCGTCGAGGCTCCGGACATGAAGGGCCGCCTGGCGATCCTGCAGGTGCACTCGGAGGGCAAGCCCGTCGCCCCCGACGTCGACCTCGCCGCCGTGGCCCGTCGGACTCCCGGCTTCACCGGCGCCGACCTGGCCAACGTGTTGAACGAGGCGGCCCTGCTCACGGCGCGGGAGAACGCGCAGGTGATCACCGACGAGTACATGGACGAGGCGATCGACCGCGTCATCGCCGGGCCGCAGAAGCGCAGCCGGCTGATGAACGAGAAGGAGAAGCTCGTCACCGCCTACCACGAGGGCGGTCACGCCCTCGTCGCGGCGGCGCTGCCCGGTACCGACCCGGTGCAGAAGGTCACGATCCTCCCGCGCGGTCGCGCCCTCGGCTACACCATGGTGCTGCCGGAGAACGACAAGTACTCCAGCACCCGGGCCGAGCTGCTCGACCAGCTGGCCTACATGATGGGCGGCCGGGCCGCCGAGGAGCTCGTCTTCCACGACCCGACGACCGGGGCCAGCAACGACATCGAGAAGGCCACCAACGTGGCCCGGGCCATGGTCACCCAGTACGGCATGACCGACCGGCTCGGCGCGGTCAAGCTGGGCTCGGGGGAGTCCGAGCCCTTCATGGGCCGCGACATGGGCCACGGCCGGGAGTACTCCGAGGACGTGGCCGCGATCGTGGACGAGGAGGTCTCCAAGCTGATCGGCAACGCCCACCAGGAGGCCTTCGACATCCTCACCGCCAACCGGGACGTGCTCGACGACCTGGTGCGGGCGCTGTTCGAGCGGGAGACGCTGGACCGGGCCGAGGTCGCCGAGGTGTTCCAGTCGCTGCGGCTGTGGCCCAAGCGGCCGGCCTGGACCGGGTCGGACTCCCGCGTGCCGTCCTCGGTGCCCCCGGTCATGCCTCCGCCCCCGTCCTGCCGCCGCCCTCGGTCAACGGCAACGGGCACGCGCCCGGCGGCCAGCTGCCGGGATCACCCGGACCGGGTGCTGAGCTCCCGCCCGGCGGTGCGCCGCTGCCGCCCGGGCACCAGGGCGTCCCCCCGCAGCTGCCGGGGCACGGTGGAGGTGTCAGCGCGTCCCCGCCGCAGGGCCACGGGGACGGGCAGCCTCCGCGCGGGCCCGACTTCCGGTGAGCTGCACGCCGGAGACGGGGCGGCCGCGGTGAGCGCCGAGCGCGTCGTCGACGTCGACGGGGTCGGGACGACGCGGGGCCTCACCCCGGCCGAGGCGCCGGCGAGCGTCCCGCAGCCCATCGCTCCGTTCGACCACGACCGCGTGGCCGCCGCCGTCCGGGAGATCCTGATCGGCATCGGGGAGGACCCCGACCGCGACGGTCTCCGCGAGACCCCGGGCCGCGTGGCGCGGGCCTACGCCGAGATGTTCTCCGGGCTGCACCAGACGCCGGACGAGGTGCTGGCCAAGCGGTTCGACCTCGGTTTCGACGAGCTCGTGCTGGTCAAGGACATCGAGGTGTGGAGCTGCTGCGAGCACCACCTGGTGCCCTTCACCGGGGTGGCCCACATCGGCTACATCCCCAGCAAGGACGGGACGATCACCGGCCTGTCGAAGCTGGCGCGGCTGGTCGACCTGTACGCCAAGCGGCCGCAGGTGCAGGAGCGGCTGACCACCCAGGTCGCCGACGCCCTGGAGCGGATCCTCCAGCCCCGCGGGGTGATCGTGGTCTTCGAGTGCGAGCACCTCTGCATGACCATGCGCGGCGTGCGCAAGCCGGGGTCCAGGACGGTCACCAGTGCCGTCCGGGGTCACCTGCGGAACTCGGCCACCCGCGCCGAGGCGATGGGCCTGATCCGGTCCTGACCGGCCCGCCTAGGGTGAACGGGTGAGCCCGCTCCCGGTCGTCCGCGGCCTGCCCGCGCCGGGCCGGACGCTGGTGGTGGGCGTCCTCAACGTCACCCCGGACTCGTTCTCCGACGGCGGTCGCTGGTTCGACACCGCGGCCGCGGTCGCGCACGGGCTGGCCCTGGCGAGGGAGGGAGCCGACATCGTCGACGTGGGGGGCGAGTCCACCCGCCCCGGGGCGGAGCGCCCCGACCTCGCCGAGGAGCTGCGGCGGGTGGTCCCGGTCGTCGAGGCGCTCACCGCCGCGGGCGTCGTGGTCAGCACCGACACCATGCGCGCCGAGGTCGCCGCCGCCGTGGTCGCCGCGGGCGCCCGGCTGGTCAACGACGTGTCGGGCGGGCTGGCCGACCCCGAGATGCTGCCCTGCGTGGCCGGCCTGGACGTCGCCTACGTCTGCATGCACTGGCGTGGTCACTCCAGGGTCATGCAGGATCGGACGGCCTACCGCGACGTCGTTCCCGACGTGGTCGCCGAGCTCGGTGCCCGCCTCGACGCGGCCCGGGCGGCAGGGGTCGCCGAGGACCACCTGCTCCTCGACCCGGGCTACGGGTTCGCCAAGACCGCCGAGCACAACTGGACCGCTGCTCCGCCACCCCGAGGCCCTGGCCCGGCTGGGGGTCCCGCAGCTGGTCGGGGTGTCGCGCAAGGCCTTTCTGGGCAAGCTGCTGGCGGCCTCCGACGGGTCGCCGCGACCCGCCGCCGGCCGCGACGACGCCACCACCGCCCTCACCACCGTGCTGGCGATGCAGGGGGTCTGGGGGGTCCGGGTGCACGCGGTCCGCGCCAGCCGCGACGCCGTCGCCGTCGTCGATCGGCTCGCTGGACGCCCGTCCAGCTGACGTCTGCTCGTCACAGTCCCGTAGCCGGAGCCGGGTAGGGTGCCCCTTTCCAAGGAGGTGCGGATGGCTGTCGACACAGCGACGGGTGCGGCTCGGCCCGCGCGTGACCGGGTCGTGCTCCGCGGCCTGGCCGGGTTCGGGCACCACGGGGTCTTCGACTTCGAGCGCGAGCAGGGTCAGCGCTTCGTGGTCGACGTCGTCTGCACCCTCGACCTGGCCCCCGCCGCCGAGAACGACGACCTGGAGCGGACCGTGGACTACGGCGGGCTCGCCGCCGACGTGGTGGCCGACATCGAGGGCCAGCCGCTGGACCTCATCGAGGCCCTGGCCGACCGCGTCGCGCGCACCTGCCTCCGTCGTCCCGCGGTCGAGAGCGTCGAGGTGACCGTGCACAAGCCGGACGCCCCGATGCCGGTGCCCGCCACCGACGTCGCCGTCACCCTGACAAGGAGCAAGGCATGACTTCCCCCAACCCGTACGCGATCGACACCGACACCCTCAGCGGCATGAAGCCGCTGCGCAAGGTGGTCTACTCCATCGGCTCGAACCTGGGTGACCGGCTCAGCAACCTGCAGGGGGCGGTCGACGCGCTGCGCGACACCCCCGACGTGATCGTCGTCGACGTCTCCTCGGTCTACGAGACCGACGCCGTCGGCGGGCCCGAAGGCAGTCCCGCCTTCTTCAACATCGTGGTGGTGGCCGAGACGACGCTGGAGCCCCGCACCCTGCTGGAGCGCGCCCACGCCATCGAGGACGCCTACGGCCGCGACCGCAGCGGGGGCCGCTGGAGCCCCCGGACGCTCGACGTCGACCTGATCGTCGTCGGCGCCAGCCGCCTGGACCTGCCCGACCTGACCCTGCCGCACCCGCTGGCCGGCGACCGCGGCTTCGTGCTGGTGCCGTGGGCCGAGATCGACCCCCAGGGCGCGCTGCCCGGGCGGCAGGGGAGCGTCGGCGACCTCGCCGCGGCCGCCGAGGTCAGCGGGGTCACCCTGCGCAACGACCTCAGCATCGAGAGCGACTGACACCGGTTGGCCGAGCCATCCGGGGGCGGTTCCGTCGACCTCACCCCCCGCCGCGCCCTGGTGGTGGCGGCTCTGTTCGGCGGCCTGGCGGGCTGGCTGGTCGTGGTCACCGCGGAGGCCTTCGGGGTCTTCCCGCCGCGCATCCCGTGGTCGGCACCCGTCGGCCTGCTGGTGTTCGCCGTGCTGGTCGGCGCGCTCGCCCGGAGCACGCACCAGCGGATCCAGGTGCGACGTGAGCGGGTGGAGCCGCAGCGGGCCGTCGCGTTCCTGGTGCTGGGCAAGGCCTCGGCCCTGACCGGGGCGCTGGTCGCGGGCGGCTACCTCGGGTTCGCGCTGAACTTCCTCACCTCCCTGGAGGCCGCGGCGCCCCGGGAGCGGGTGGTCCGCTCCCTGGTGGCCGTCGTCGCCGGCCTGGCGCTGGTGGCCGGCGGGCTGATGCTCGAGCGGGCCTGCAAGGTGCCCGGCGCCGACGACGAGGACGAGCCCCGCTGAGACGTCCCGGTGACGGGCGCGCCGTTCCCCGGGGGGCGGCTTGCTCAGCACTAGGGTTTCCGCCGTGACCACCGCACGCATCTCCGCCACCCGGACCGCCGAGACCCCCCGGCTGCGCCGCGCCGCCCAGGTGGTCCTGGTGGTCGGCAGCGTGACCGCGGCCGCGGCCGCGTTCGGACCGGTCTGGGCCACCCGTGCCGGGGTCGCGGTCGCCGTCGCCGCGGCGGTGGTGGCCTGTGTCTGCGCCTGGCGCGAGCTGTTCCACGCCGAGCGCCGCCACGCGCGCACCCTGGTGCAGACCAGCCAGCGGCACGGTGCGCAGCTGCGCGACGAGCGCCGCCGCAACGCCGAGGTGGTGGACACCCTGACCGAGCGGGTCCGCGCGACCGTCGGGGTGGTGGAGGGCCAACGGGTCACCCTCGTCCGGCTCCGGCAGGAGGTCGCCACCCTGGAGGGTGAGCGTTCGGCGCTGCTGACCACCGTGGCCGACCGGGACCGCAGCATCACCTCGCTGCGCACCACCGTCCAGAAGCTGGAGGCGCGGCTGTCGGCCCTGGTCGCGCGCATCGCCGACCTGGAGCGCACGCTGGACCAGGGGGGCGCCGAGGTGCACCAGCTGCCCCTGCGCCCCCAGGACGGCCTCGACGAGATCACCGAGCGCGAGGACTCCCTCGTCCTCGACCTCCGCACGCTGGAGACCGTCCGCGGCGTCCTGCCCAACTACGAGGCCGACCGCCGCTACGCCTGAGCGCCGTCCCGGGTCGAGCGAGACCTCGGAGGCCCGGCACCGGGGGACCCCGTCACCGCGCCGGGTCAGCGGTCGATGTCGCCGACGACGTAGCCGATCGAGGCGAGGGCGACCTCCAGGTCCGCGACCCGCACCCCCACCAGCACGTGCTCCAGAGCCGCCGCGTTGGCGAAGGAGGGCGTGCGCAACGCGAACCGCCAGGGTGTCTTCTCCCCGCGTGAGACGACGAAGAACCCGGCCACGCCCAGCGGAGCCTCCAGCGCCAGATAGGCCTCGCCCTCGGGCAGCTTGACGACCTTGCCCAGCCGCACGGCGAGCGGACCCGGCAGGTCGGCCAGCCGGATCACGCAGGCCTCCACCAGCGTGCAGGCGTCCGCCGCCTCCGCCAGCTGGGCCGCCCAGCGGGCCCGGGCGTCACCCTGCGTGGAGGGAGCCGGCCGGATCAGGGGTGCCAGCTCGGCGTAGGGCAGCGGTGAAGGGGCGCAGCGCAGGTCCAGCCCGACACCGCTGGCCCGGGCCACCACCCCGCCCAGCCCGAAGGCGGTCACGGTGGCCGGGTCCACCGGCGCCACGCCGGCACCGGCCGCCGGGTCGGCGTCCAGCCGGGCGGCCGTCTCCCGGACCGCGTCCCGCACCCGCGCGACGAGCGCGGTCTCCGCGGCCAGCCAGTCGGCGTCCGCGTCGGCGGCAAGCCCCCCGATGCGCGCGACCATGGGGTGGACCCGGTTCCCGGTCAGCAGCCGGGTCTGCTCACGCAGCGCCTCCCGGAGCGGGCGCAGCGGCGGTGCGCCGGCCAGCCGGGCCGACACCGGCGACCAGGAACCCGAGGTGGCTGAGGACCCGGGTGTGCTCAGCCAGCAGCGCCCGCAGCCAGGAGGCCCGGGGCGGCACCTCCAGCCCGAGGAGCTGCTCGCAGACCAGGGCCACGCCGAGCTCGCCGAAGAAGGGTGCCTGCCAGTCGTGCCGGTCGGCCAGCATGCCCACCTGGCGGTAGTCGCGGACCTCGAACAGCTTCTCCGCGCCGCGGTGCAGCGCTCCCACCACCACCTGGGCGCCGGTGATGGTCCCGTCCTCGGTCCACAGGTCCAGCTGCACCAGGCCCGTGCCGCTGGGATGGTCGGCGCCGAGATCGAGGAGCACGGTGCCGGCGGGCGGGCCGGCGGCGGCGTCGGGCAGGACCCCGGCGGCCAGCGATCCGACGAGGACCCGGAGCGGCGCGTGCACGCGCTCAGGTTGCCACAGCGCCGGCCGGCACCTCCTGCATCAGCCAGCCGTGCCCGCCCCACCCGGCCGGCGTGGTGAGGGCGTGGCGCCGGCTGCGGCCGCTGAGGCGAGCCAGCGGGTCCTCCGTGGCGGCGAGCGCGGGAAGCAGGCCCGGGAGCACCTGCTGCTGGCACCCGGCGAGCACGGTCCGGGCGCCTGCGGCGGTGCCCGCCGCCGCCACCGCGTCGAGCGCCACGTGGGCGGTGAGGTTGCGGTCAGGGCGCGGCCGGGGCTCGACCGCTCGTCCGGCCCGGTAGGCGGCGAGGCTCCCGCCTGCGGGCCGGTCGTCGCGGAGGTGGCCGTAGTCGACGAGCAGGGCGGCGCCGCCCCCGGCGCGCAGGCCGCGGACCAGCGCCGACCAGGCCGCGTCGCGCGTCGTGCCCACTTCCGCCCGGTCGGCGTGCGGCCACCAGCGCTCCACCCAGGCCCGGTCGACGTCGGGGAGCGGGCCCGCGGGGACCAGGTCGGCGTCCAGCTCGCGCCATCCTCCGTGGGCCGGTGCCGCGACCCGGCAGGGCAGGTCGTCCAGCCACTCCAGAGCCAGCACCAGCGTCGGCACGGGGTCGTCCAGGAGCGCGGGCACGGCGCCGGTGCTCCAGGCGCTGCGGTGCACGTCCCAGCGGTCGGTGGCCCAGCCGACCGCCGGGTCCAGGCCCGCCGGCCGGGTCCGCAGGTCCACACCGACGAGTTCCAGGTCGCTGCGGTACGCCCGGAGCCCGTTCAGCAGCGCGCCGTCCCCAGCGCCCACCTCGAGCACCCGGCGCACCTCGGGGCAGGCCGCGAGCAGCGTGGCGACTGCGGCGGCCAGCTCGGGTCCCAGCGTCGACGCCGTGCGGAAGTGCTCGGACGGGAGGGCGGCCCTCCAGAAGCCGTCCCTCCCGGAGGCGGCGCCGACCCACGCGTCGAAGAAGGAGACGGACGGGGTGGGCACGGGGGCCATGGTGCCCGACGCCGTCCCGGCCCAGCCGGAGCGGCCCTCCGGCCAGGGCTGGCCGGCCGTTCGGTTCTCCTGCGGAGCGAACAGCTCGACCGGGCCACCGGGGCATTCGATAACGTGCGCGAGTTTGTTTGGGGATATTGACCTGTGACCGCTAAAGTTCCACCGACGGTTCCGGTTCAATAGTGGAGGTAAGAAATGGCGCAGCGGGTGCAGATCATTCTCGAGGACGATTTCGACGGTGGCGAGGCAGACGAGACGGTGACTTTCTCGCTGGACGGTGCCGATTACGAAATCGACCTGAGCAGTGAGAATGCCGCCAAGCTGCGCGACGCGCTCGCCGGTTGGATCGGGCACGCGCGCAAGACCGGCGGTCGGCGGCGTCGGGCCGGTGCCGGCTCGGGCCCCAGCGCCGGCACCAAGTCCGCGGACACCTCCGGCGGCGCCGGCAACACGGGCGAGATCCGGGCCTGGGCCCTGGCCAACGGCCACGAGGTGAGCAGCCGCGGCAGGATCTCCTCCGAGATCCGCGAGGCCTACGAGCGCGCGAACGGCTGATCCCGGCGAAGCGCTGACCTCGCGAGGCCGCCGGTCTGTGCGCTCTGCGCGAACGCTGGTGCCGCCGGACCGGGCTCCTCGCCCGGATCGCGCCCGCGGATCTGGAATCTGCCGGGCGAAAATGTCGTTGTGTCTCCTGGTTGCGCGGTCCGTCCTCTCCGGAGGAACGCCAGTGGGAGGCTCGAGCATGAGTCCCCGTCCGTGCGGCCTACTACAGTGAGAGCGACGGCGCCGGCTCCTTCCACGAGGGTGAGGGTCGCGCCGCAGGCGAGGAGCAAACATCATGTTCGAGCGGTTTACCGACCGAGCCCGTCGTGTCGTGGTGCTGGCACAAGAAGAGGCTCGCATGCTCAACCACAACTACATCGGGACCGAGCACATCCTGCTCGGCCTGATCCACGAGGGTGAGGGTGTCGCCGCCAAGGCCCTGGAATCCCTCGGCATCTCCTTGGAGGCGGTGCGGCAAAAGGTCGAGGAGATCATCGGCCACGGCCAGCAGTCGCCGAGCGGACACATTCCTTTCACTCCCCGCGCCAAGAAGGTTCTCGAGCTGAGCCTGCGCGAAGCGCTCCAGATCAACCACTCCTACATCGGGACCGAGCACATCCTGCTGGGCCTCATCCGCGAGGGCGAGGGAGTCGCGGCCCAGGTGCTGGTCAAGCTGGGCGCCGACCTCAACCGGGTCCGCAACCAGGTCCTGCAGCTCCTCAGCGGCTTCCAGGGCAAGGAGGCCGCCACCTCGGGCGCCCCCGAGACCGGCGGGACCCCGTCGTCGTCGATGGTGCTGGACCAGTTCGGCCGCAACCTCACCCAGGCGGCTCGGGAGAACAAGCTCGACCCGGTCATCGGGCGCGAGAAGGAGATCGAGCGGGTGATGACCGTGCTCTCCCGCCGCACCAAGAACAACCCGGTGCTGATCGGTGAGCCCGGCGTCGGCAAGACGGCCGTGGTGGAGGGCCTCTCGCAGGCCATCGTCCGCGGCGACGTCCCCGAGACGCTCCGCGACAAGCAGATCTACACCCTCGACCTCGGCGCGCTGGTGGCCGGCAGCCGCTACCGCGGTGACTTCGAGGAGCGCCTGAAGAAGGTGCTCAAGGAGATCAAGACCCGCGGTGACGTCGTGCTGTTCATCGACGAGATCCACACCCTGGTGGGTGCGGGGGCCGCCGAGGGCGCCATCGACGCGGCGAGCATCCTCAAGCCGATGCTGGCCCGCGGTGAGCTGCAGACGATCGGCGCGACGACCCTCGACGAGTACCGCAAGTACGTCGAGAAGGACGCCGCGCTGGAGCGCCGCTTCCAGCCCATCCAGGTGGCGGAGCCGACGATCGCGCACACGATCGACATCCTCCGCGGGCTGCGTGACCGCTACGAGGCCCACCACCGGATCACCATCACCGACCAGGCCCTGGTGGCCGCGGCGCAGATGGCCGACCGCTACATCTCCGACCGGTTCCTGCCCGACAAGGCGATCGACCTGATCGACGAGGCTGGCGCCCGGCTGCGGATCCGTCGGATGACGGCGCCGCCGGACCTGCGCGAGTTCGACGAGAAGGTGGCGGCCGTCCGGCTGGAGAAGGAAGCCGCGATCGACGCGCAGGACTTCGAGCGCGCCGCGGGCCTCCGCGACGACGAGAAGAAGCTGCTCACCGCCCGCTCCGAGCGGGAGGCGCAGTGGAAGTCCGGTGACCTCGACGTGGTGGCCGAGGTGGACGAGGAGATCATCGCCGAGGTGCTGTCCGCCAGCACCGGCATCCCGGTCTTCAAGCTCACCGAGGAGGAGTCCGCCCGCCTGCTCAACATGGAGGAGGAGCTGGGCAAGCGCTACATCGGCCAGCACGACGCCGTCCGCGCGCTGTCCCGCTCCATCCGGCGCACCCGGGCCGGCCTCAAGGACCCGCGGCGTCCCAGCGGCTCATTCATCTTCGCCGGTCCGTCCGGTGTCGGGAAGACCGAGCTCACCAAGGCGCTCACCGAGTTCCTGTTCGGCGACCAGGACGCGCTCATCCAGCTCGACATGAGCGAGTACTCCGAGAAGCACACCGCGTCCCGGCTGTTCGGTTCGCCCCCCGGCTACGTCGGCTACGAGGAGGGCGGCCAGCTCACCGAGAAGGTGCGCCGCAAGCCCTTCAGCGTGGTGCTGTTCGACGAGGTCGAGAAGGCCCACCCGGACATCTTCAACTCGCTGCTCCAGATCCTGGACGAGGGTCGCCTGACCGACGCCCAGGGCCGGGTCGTCGACTTCAAGAACACCGTCATCGTCATGACCACCAACCTGGGCACCCGGGACATCGCCAAGAGCGTGTCGCTGGGGTTCAGCGGCGCGGGCAACGGCGGCGGCTCGTACGAGAAGATGAAGGCCAAGGTCGCTGACGAGCTCAAGCAGCACTTCCGTCCGGAGTTCCTGAACCGCGTCGACGAGATCGTCGTGTTCCGCCAGCTGACGCAGACCGACATCGAGCACATCGTCGACCTGATGGTGGCGCAGATCGAGATCCGGCTGAAGGACCGGGACATGGGCATCGAGCTCACGCCCGCGGCCAAGACGCTGATCGCCCAGCGGGGCTTCGACCCCACCCTCGGGGCGCGTCCGCTGCGGCGTGCGCTGCAGCGTGACATCGAGGACACCCTCGCGGAGAAGATCCTGTTCTCCGAGCTGCACGCGGGTCAGATCGTCGTGGTGGACGTGGCTGAGCCGGGCGCGGAGGAGCCGTTCACGTTCACCGGGAACGACCGGGCCTCGGCGCCGGACGCCCCGCCGGTGGAGTTCGGCGGCATCATCGAGGGCTTCAACGAAGGCACCGAGCCGACCAGCAGCGACTGAGCGTCGCCGAAGGTCCACGACGGCCAGGTCACCACGGGGAGTGGTGGCCTGGCCGTTCGGCTGCCCGCGGCCCCGGGCACGGGCCACAGCACACCGGCCTGATCCGCCGCCCGGACGTCGGGAGACGGTCGTCCATCCCTGTGGAAGGGTGGTCCGGTGACCGCCGAGACCTCCAGCCTCTCCCGGGGGACATGGTCGCTGGAGCGGATCCCGGCGGTCTGGCTGGTGCTGGGGGGCATCGTCTCGGTGCAGTTTGGCGCCGCCATCGCCAAGCAGCTGTTCCCCCTCGTGCCCCCGACGGCGATGGTGTGGTTGCGGCTCGTCACCTCCGCGGCCGTGCTGCTGGTCGTGGTGCGTCCGCGGCTGCGGGGTCACAGCCGGGACGACTGGGTGGCGGCCCTCCTGTTCGGGGTCAGCCTGGCCACCATGAACTGGGCCATCTACCAGTCCTTCGCCCGCATCCCGCTGGGCATCGCCGTCACCATCGAGTTCCTGGGTCCGCTCGCGGTGGCGGTCGCCGGCTCGCGCCGCCCGCGTGACCTCGCCTGGGTCGTGCTCGCCGGGCTCGGGGTGGCCCTGCTCGGGTTCTCCCGCACCCGGCTCGACCTGGCCGGGGTGCTCTTCGCCCTGCTGGCCGCGGCCGGCTGGGCCGCCTACATCCTGCTGAGCGCCCGCACCGGACGCCGCTGGCCCGGCGTTTCCGGCCTCGTGGTCGCCAGCCTCGTCGGGGCGCTCGCCCTGGCCCCGCCGGCGGTCCTGGAGGCCGGCGCCCGGCTCCTCGAGCCGCGGGTGCTGCTGCTGGGTCTGGCCGTGGGTCTGCTGAGCTCGGTCATCCCGTACAGCCTGGAGCTGATCGCGCTCCGTCGGATGTCCCCGCGGGTCTTCGGCATCCTGATGAGCCTGGAGCCGGCTGTGGCCACCCTGGCCGCGATGCTGCTGCTGGCGGAGTTCCTGAGTCCGGTGCAGTGGGCGGCCATGGCGTGCGTGGTGGTGGCCAGCGTGGGGTCGACCCGGTCGTCGCGTGGGCAGAGCGCCCCCGCGACCGTCTGACTCAGCCCGGCAGGGCGAGCGGACCGGTCGGGGGTCCGACCACCAGGCCGTCGGCCACCAGCGACGCCAGGCACCGGGCGCGCTGGTCCTGCTCGGGCCACACGGCGGCCAGCTCCTCCAGGCCCACCGGCTGGTCGCTGGAGCGGATCACGGCCAGCAGGGCGCCCCGGCACTGGCGGTCGGTGCCCCCGTAGGCCTGACCCTTGCGCGGCGGCCCGTCCCATGCCGGGTACCCGGCCCCCCGCCACGCACAGAGCTCGTGCACCGGGCAGGGGTCGCAACGGGGGCTGCGGGCGACGCAGACCAGCGCCCCCAGCTCCATCGCCGCGACCGCCCAGCGAGCCGCCACGGCGGGTTCCTCGGGGACGAACGCGCGCGCGGCGGCCACCTCGGCCACCGTCGGCGTGGGGGCGGGGAAGGCGACCCCGCCGTCGACCCGGGCCAGCACCCGCCGGACGTTGGTGTCGAGGACGACCTCGCGGTGCCCGAAGGCGAAGCTCGCGATCGCCGCTGCGGTGTAGGCGCCGACCCCGGGCAGGCGCAGCAGGGCCTCCCGGTCCGCGGGCACCAACCCGCCGTGCTCGGTGGTGATGACCACCGCCGCCTGGTGCAGCCGGAGCGCGCGGCGCGGGTAGCCCAACCGGCCCCAGGCCCGCACGGCCTCCCCCGACGGTGCCGCCGCCAGCGCGGCGGGCACGGGCCAGCGCTCGACCCAGGTCGCCCACGGCCCGCGCACCCGCTCCACGGGGGTCTGCTGCAGCATGAACTCGCTGACCATCACCTGCCACGGCGTGGCCCCCGGCCGGCGCCACGGCAGGTCACGGGCGTGCACGGAGTACCAGGCGAGCACCCTCTCGACGACCGCGGCGCGCCGGAGCCCGGGGTCAGCAGTCACGGCCGACACCGTACCCGCGTCCGCCCGCGGCGGTCCGGCGTGGCTGACGGCCCGGGCACGCAGGGCTGCTTACGCTCGCCGCATGAGCGGTGTGCTGCATCCGGTGGGGCCCGAGCCGGAGGAGACCTACTGGGCTCGTCGCGTCGCGGTGCTGATCGCCCTCGTGGGGCTGGCGGGGCTAGTGGTGGCGCTCGTGGTCAACGGGTCGAGCACCGGCTCGGCCGTCGCGGCCGACCCCTCGCCGCCACCGGTCACCGCGCCGGAGACGGTCAGCTCGTCCCCGTCCCCGTCCCCGTCGAGCTCGACCTCGGCGTCGGCGTCCCCCTCGGCTCGGGCCGGCGCGTCGCCGACCCCCAGCCCGACCGCGTCGACGAAGAAACCGGCCGCGTCCTCGACCAAGCCGTCCGGTCGAGCCGCGGGGAGCGAGAAGAGCAAGCCCGCCCCCACCGGCCCGGTGGCCTGCCGCCCCCAGGCGCTGCGGACGACCCTGACGGGCAAGCAGCGGCTGAAGCCGGAGCAGAAGTCCACCTTCACCGTCGGGGTGACCAACACCAGCGACGAGACGTGCGTCCTCACGGTCACGCCGCGGAGCTTCGAGCTGAAGATCTACTCCGGCACCGACCGGATCTGGAGCACGGCCGACTGCTCCACCGCGGTCAAGAAGCGGTCCGTCCAGGTGAAGCGCGGCGACACCGTGACGTGGACGACGGCCTGGAACGGCCAGCGTTCGCGCAAGGACTGCCGGAGCCGGACGGAGGTGCCGCGTCCTGGCACCTACTTCGCCACCGCGCAGCTCGACGGGGCGAAGCCGGTGCAGCTGCGGATGATCCTCGGGGGCTGAGCGCGCTCAGTCGACGCGGTCGTCGTAGGCCGCGTCAGCCAGCCGCAACAACCCGTCGCGGATGGTGCGGGCCCGGCTCTCCCCGACGCCCTCCACCGCCTGGAGGTCGGACGACGTGGCACCGAAGAGAGCCTGCAGCGAGCCGAAGTGCTCGATCAGCCGAGCCCCGAGGCCGGCCGGCAGGCGGCTGATCTGGGCGACCTGACGGTAGCCGCGGGCTGCCACCCGCGTGTCGAGGTGGTTCTGGCCGGAGAACCCCAGGGCCCGCGCCACCGCCAGCGGGTCGAGCAGCTCGGAGAGGTCGAGACCGGCGAGGGAGGAGACTGCGAACCCGGAGTCCCCGTCGGGCCGGTAGTCGCGCTCCAGCAGCTCGCGGAGGTCGTCGAGCCCCGCGCTCAGCTCGTAGAGCTGGAGGGCCAGCAGGCGCCCGTCGGTCCCGAGCTCGACGACGTAACCGTCCAGCTCGGCGTTGAGCCGCCGCACCATCTCCAGCCGCTGCGCCACCAGGGCCACGTCGGCGACCGTCACCTGGTCCTGCACCTCGAGCGACGACAGGCGCGCCGTCACCTCCGAGACGCGGGCGCGGTAGCGCTCCAGGGTCTGCAGCGCCTGGTTGGCCCGGGACAGGATGGCGTCGGACTGCTCGAACACGTGTCGGTGACCGTCGAGGAAGAGCGAGATGGTCGACATGGAGGCCGAGACCGAGACGACGGGCAGGCCCGACTGCTGGGCGACGCGGTCCGCGGTCCGGTGCCGGGTGCCGGTCTCCACCGTGCTGATCGTGGCGGCGGGCATCAGCTGGACCCCGGCGCTGACGATGCGCATGGCCTCCAGGTCCAAGACGATGGCGCCGTCCATCTTGGCCAGCTCGCGCAGGACCGTGGGGCTGAAGGCGACGTCGAGGTCGAAACCTCCCGTGGAGACGGCGTCGGTGACGTCGTTGCGGCCGAGGACGACCAGGGCGCCCGTGCGGCCACGAAGGATCCGCTCGAAGCCGTCGCGCAAGGGGGTGCCGGGGGCCATCCGGGCGAGGTGCTCGAAGATCGCGCTGCGGTCCGTGCCCGCCATCGTCCTCACCTCCCTCCGCCTGCGGCACCATCCTAGGGGCGGGGACGCTCACCCCACGTCGGCGCTGGGCGCCGGGTCAGCGCCTCGGCGGGGGAGCAGGCCGACGGCGTCGAGCGCCTGCTGCAGGGTGGCCGCCGCGTGCACCCGCATCCCGTGCCGCACCGTGGGCATCCGGTCGCGGGCCTGGCCCGTCTCCGCAGGGACGACGGCCTCGGTGAACCCCAGCCGGGCCGCCTCGGCCAGCCTCCGGTCGGTGCCGGGCACCCGGCGCAGCTCCCCGGCGAGCCCCACCTCGCCCAGCGCGACCACGCCGTTCGGGATCGTGGTCCCGGTCGCCGCCGACGCGATGGCCAGGGCCGCGGCCAGGTCGGCGGAGGGGTCGGTCACCTTGGCGCCGCCCACGGTGGAGACGTAGACGTCACGGTCGTAGAGCCTCACCCGGCAGCGCCGCTCCAGCACCGCCAGGACCATGGCGATCCGACCGGTGTCGACGCCGTGCATCGTGCGGCGCGCCTGGGGGAGCGGAGACGGGGCGACGAGGGCCTGCAGCTCGGCGAGGAGCGGTCGCCGGCCCTCCATGGTCACCGCGACGCAGGTGCCGGGCACCGGCTCGGCGTGGCGGGACGTGAACAGGCCTGAGGGGTCGGGCACCTCGACGATGCCCTGCTCGCCCATCTCGAAACAGCCCACCTCGTCGGCCGGCCCGAACCGGTTCTTGGTGGCCCGGACCATCCGGAAGCCGGAGTGCCGGTCGCCCTCGAAGGCCAGCACCACGTCGACGAGGTGCTCCAGCAGGCGGGGCCCGGCGATGGCGCCGTCCTTGGTCACGTGCCCGACGATGATCACAGCCATCCCGCGTCGCTTGGCCACCCGCACCAGGGCGCCGGTCACCTCGCGCACCTGGGTGACCCCGCCGGGGGAACCGTCCGCCTCGGCCGTGCCCACCGTCTGCACCGAGTCCAGCACCATGAGCGACGGCGCGACCTCCTCGATGTGACCGAGCACGGTGCCGAGGTCGGTCTCGGCGGCGAGGTAGAGCTCGTCGGCGAGGGCGTCGGTGCGACCGGCGCGCAACCGGACCTGGGCCGCGGACTCCTCGCCGCTGACGTAGAGCGTGCGTCGGCCGGCCTTGGCCCAGCGGGCGGCAACCTCCAGCAGCAGGGTCGACTTCCCCACGCCCGGCTCGCCGGCCAGCAGCAGCACGGCCCCCGGGACGACACCAGCCCCCAGCACGCGGTCCAGCTCACCGACCCCGGTGAGCGTGCGGGTGGCCGCGTCGGCGCTCACCTGGCTGATCGGGACGGCCTTGGCGACCGGCACCGACGAGCGCACGGAGGCCAGCTTGGGGGCACCCACCTCCGCGACGCTGCCCCAGGTCATGCACTCGTTGCAGCGCCCCACCCACTTGCCCGACGTCCAGCCGCACTCCGTGCAGGTGAACGCGGGACGCGTCGTCGTCTTGGCCATGGCTGCACGCTAGGCGGACCCACCGACAGTTCCGGGGAGGCGCCCGCCTCAGGTCGCGCCGGGCGCGCTCAGGGCCGGGGCAGGGTCGCGGCGACCTCTAGCACGCGGGCGCAGGCGGCCTCCTCGCCGACGGTGATCCGGACGCCGTCGCCGGGCTCCCCGGCCGCATACGGGCGGACCGTGACGCCGGCGGCGTCGAACGCCTCACCGTAGGCCGCCGTGAGCGGTCCGGCGGGCAGCCAGACGAAGTTGCCCTGCGCGGCCGGGACATCGAAGCCGAGACCCCGCAGGCCGTCGCGCAGGACGCCTCGGGCGTGGACCAGCGCGGCCACCCGCTCCTGAAGGGCCGGCTCCGCCTCGAGGCTGGCCAGCACGGCGGCCTGGGCGGCGACCGAGATGCCGAACGGCAGCGAGACGGCCCGGACGGCGGCGGCCAAGCCGGGTTCGGCCACGCAGTAGCCCACCCGGAAGCCGGCCAGGCCGTAGGCCTTGGAGAAGGTCCGGAGCACGACGACGTTGGGTCGCCCGCGGGCGATCTCCAGCCCCCGCACCGCCGAGGGGTCGTCGACGAACTCGACGTAGGCCTCGTCCACCATCACCAGCACGTGCTCGGGGACGGCGTCGAGGAAGCGCTCCAGGCCGTCGTGCGCGAGTGCGGGGCCGGTCGGGTTGTTGGGCGTGCACAGCATCACGACCCGGGTGGCGGGGGTGATCGCGGCGTGCAGCGCGTCCAGGTCGTGCACCGCGCCGGTCCCCAGCGGCACGGGTACCGCGGTGGCCCCGGTGATCCGCACCGCGATCGGGTAGGCCTCGAAGCTGCGCCAGGCGTAGACCACCTGGTCGCCGGGCTCGCAGACCGCGCTGAGCAGGTGGTAGAGCACCGCCACCGACCCGGTGCCGAAGGCCAGGCTGTCGGGCGCGACGCCCAGCCGCGCCCCCACTGCGGCCGCCATCGCGGTGTTGGCCAGGTCGGGGTAGCGGTTCATGCCCGCCACCGCCGCCTGGGTCGCCGCCAGCACCCCGGGCAGCGGTGGGTAGGGGTTCTCGTTGCTCGAGAGCTTGTAGGCCGGCGCACCCGAGCCGGCCTGCGCCGGCCGGCCGGGCTTGTAGACGGGCAGGGCGGCGACGGAGGGACGGATGCGGACCGGCATGGTGCCCATCCTCCCAGCCGTGTCCGGCTAGATCCGCACCTCGCCGCGCGGGGTGCTGAACAGGGCGGCGACGAGGCCGGGCTGGCCGTTCGGGGCAACCCAGTCGATGTCGACGTCGTGCAGGATGGTGTCGGAGCGCCCCCCGAGCCAGTCGTCGACGCGTTCGCGGTCGCCGGCGATCTCGATCCTGAGCAGCTCGACCTCCCGCCCACCGCGAGAGGGGTGAAAGGCCTGGTCGCTGCGCCAGCTCACGAAGAACGGCAGCTGCGGGTCCGACTGCAGCCCTCGGATTCCCAGCTGCTGCCACTCCAGCCGGGTGCCGTCCTGGAGCACCCGGTGGCCCTCGGCGGCGGCCCGGCCCAGCCGCTGCTCGAGCGGGGCGATGTCGTCGACGGCGACGACCCAGCCGAGCCACCCGCCGCCGTCCTCGGAGCGTGCGCGCACCGCCTGGCCGAAGGGGGCCTTGTCGGCAGCGGGGTGGTCGAGGACCTCGACCACCTCCAGGTACTGCCCGTCGGTCATCGGGAGGATCTTGTTGCGGGTGCCGAAACGCGGGTGGAAGCCGCCCTCGCGGAACGGCGTCCCGAGCATCCTGCTGAGCCGCTGCGTCGTCGCTTCGAGCCCCTCGGGCCCCGCGGCGAACGACAGGTGATCAAGGTGCATGGTTCTCATTGTCGCCCCCGGGCCGCGGTTCCCGAACCCCGCCCCGGGGCGGCGCCGGGTCGGCGGCGTGACGCAGCCGGGGGCTGCCGGCGCGGTCGAAGTCCTCGCAGTAGGTGGCGAGCAGGGTGTAGGCCGCCGCGCCCATGAGGGCGACCAGCTCCTCCCGCGCCGAGCGGTAGACCGGTTCGGACCCCACGTGGGCGTCGGTGTTCGCGGTGCAGTACCAGTCCAGGTCGTGTCCTCCCGGCCCCCAGCCGTCCCGGCTGTACTCCCCGATGGACACCTCGGTGTAGGTGGTCTCGTCGGTCCGGGTGACGGTCCGGTACTGCCGTCGGATCGGGAGCTGCCAGCACACGTCCGGCTTGGTCTCGGTGATCGGGCGGCCCTCGTCCAGGGCCAGCCGGTGCAGGGCGCAGCCGGCTCCGCCCGCGAACCCGGGACGGTTGAGGAAGACGCAGGCCCCGTCCACGACCCGGGTCTTGCGTCCCGGCACCTCACCCTCGGCCATGTGCTCGGCGCCCTCCGGCACCGCCCAGCCGCCCCGGGCGGCGCGGCCGTGGAGCTGCCACACCTCGGGCGTCAGCCGGCGGACCGCAGCGGCGACGCGCGCCTCGTCCACTTCGTCGGCGAAGTGGGCGCCGAGGGTGCAGCAGCCGTCGTCGGGCCGGTCGGCGTAGATCCCCTGACAGCCCCGGCCGAAGATGCAGGTCCAGCGTGAGGTGAGCCAGGTGAGGTCGCAGTGGAAGACCTGGTCCTCCTCCGCGGGGTCGGAGAAGTCGACGTAGGCGCGGGGGAAGCCGATCAGCACCTCGGGCACAGGGGAAGCCTAAGCGCCGGCTCCACCCGTGAATCGGTCGTGCGCACTACGCTGGGCCCGTGCCAGATGCCGCCACGCCCCCGACGGGGTCCTCCGGGGAGCAGGTACGGGTGCCTCCCGCCAGGATCGGGCTCTCGACCTCCTCGGTCTACCCCGAGACGACCGCCAGCGGGTTCGAGCTGGCGCGCCGGCTCGGCTACGACGGCGTCGAGGTGATGGTGGGGATCGACCCGGTGGCTGCCGACATCGACGCGGTCGAGAAGCTGCGGGACTACCACGGCATCCCGGTGCTGGCCATCCACGCTCCCTGCCTGCTGATCACCCAGCGGGTGTGGGGGACCGACCCGTGGGCCAAGCTCGAGCGCTCGGCCGAGGCGGCCCGCCGGTTGGACGCCGACGTCGTCGTGGTCCACCCGCCGTTCCGCTGGCAGCGCGAGTACGCCCGCACCTTCGTCGACGGCATCCGGCGGCTCACCGAGTCCACCGGCATCACCTTCTGCGTCGAGAACATGTACCCCTGGCGGACGCCGGCGGGTGAGCTCAAGGCCTACGTGCCGGGCTGGGACCCCACCGGGCTCGACTACGCCGACCTCACCCTCGACCTCTCCCACGCCTCGACCGCGGGTCAGCAGTCGCTCGACCTGGCGCGCTCCTGGGGGGACCGGCTCCGGCACGTCCACCTGACCGACGGCACCGGCTCGGCCAAGGACGAGCACCTGGTGCCCGGTCGCGGCGACCAGCAGGCCGGTGCGCTGCTCCAGCACCTGGCCGCTGAGAACTTCTCCGGCCACGTGGTGCTGGAGCTGAACACGCGGAGGAACCCGACGCGCGCCAGCCGCGAGGAGGACCTCGCCGAGTCGTTGGCCTTCTCGCGGTCGCACCTCACCGCGCCGGTGCAGCCGTCCTTCGCCACGGACGGCGCCGGGACCACCGAGAGCCTCTGACGCCCGTGCACCCGAGCCGGGCTCACAGCCAGGAGGCGTAGGGGGCGACCACCGCGTAGCCGACGAAAGCGACGACGTCGAGCAGGGTGTGGGCGACGACCAGCGGGCCGACCCGGCGCCAGCGGAGGTAGACCAGGCCGAGAACCAGACCCATGACGAGGTTGCCGACGAAGCCTCCGAACCCCTGGTACAGGTGGTAGGAGCCCCGGATCAGCGCGCTGACCAGGAGGAACACCCACGGCTGCCAGGCCAGCTGCCGCAGGCGGGTGAAGAGGTAGCCGACCATCACCACCTCCTCGAGGGCAGCGTTCTGGAACGCCGACAGCACGAGCACGGGCACCGTCCACCACGCCCCGGCCAGTGCCGAGGCCTGGACGTCGGTGTTGAGTCCCAGCTCGCGGGCCCCCAGGTAGAGGCCGAGGCCCGGGATGCCCAGGGCCGCGGCGAGCACGACCCCGGTGACCAGGTCGAAGCGCGGCCGGCGGAGGTCGAAGCCGATCCGGGCGCCGGCGGGCCGGTCCGTCCGGCCCAGGAGGTGGAGCACGAGCAGCACCGGGACGAAGGCGAAGGCGATGTTGGCCAGCTGGTAGGCCAGGTCCAGCCACGGCCGGTCGGGGGTGGTCGAGGCGTTGAGCGTGGACGTCTGGGCCGAGAGCGGCACGGCGCGAGTCATCCGCTCGATGATCCGCAGCACCGAGTAGACGGCGGACTGGCCCAGCGAGAGCGCCAGCACCAGCACGACCTCGAGCCCGATCCGCCGCCGGTCCACCGTCGCCACCGCGGGCTGCGCGCTCACCGGACCATCTTGCCCCGCCCCGAGGGCGAGTCGAGGCGGCTCTGACCAAAGGATCTTCTGTCGGAGGCGCCGCGGGAGAGGAGCCTCGGGAAGAACCACGGTTCGGAAGCCGGCAAGGGCGTGACCGGGGAGGTCTTAGGCTGGGCCCATGCGCGTAGGTGTGTTCGGAGCGACCGGTCAGGTCGGCGGAGTGATGCGGACCCTGCTGGCGGAGCGTGGCTTCCCGGTCACCGAGCTGAGGTTCTTCGCCTCAGCCCGCTCGGCGGGTCGTGCGCTCGCCTGGGGGGACACCGAGGTCGTCGTCGAGGACACCGACACGGCTGACTTCTCGGGCCTGGACCTGGCGCTGTTCTCCAACGGCAAGGCGGCGTCCAAGGCCGTCGCTCCCCGGGTCGCCGCCACCGGCGCCCTGGTGATCGACAACTCCTCGGCCTGGCGCATGGACCCCGACGTCCCGCTGGTCGTCGCCGAGGTCAACCCCGAGGACGCGCTGCGGCCGCCGAAGGGCATCATCGCCAACCCGAACTGCACCACCATGGCCGCGATGCCCGTGCTCGCGCCGCTGCACCGCGAGGCCCGGCTGACCCGTCTGCAGGTGGCCACCTACCAGGCGGTGTCCGGCTCGGGCGGCGTGGGCGTGGCCGAGCTCGACGGCCAGGTGCGCGCCGTCGCCGACCGGGCGGCCGGGCTGGCCTTCCGGGGCGACGCGGTGGAGTTCCCGGCCCCGCAGACCTACGTCAAGCCGATCGCCTACAACGTCGTGCCGCTGGCCGGCTCGATCGTCGACGACGGCAGCCGCGAGACCGACGAGGAGCAGAAGCTCCGCAACGAGTCACGCAAGATCCTGCACGCGCCGGACCTGCTGGTGGCCGGGACGTGCGTCCGGGTGCCGGTCTTCACCGGCCACTCCCTCGCCGTGCACGCCGAGTTCGCCGACGACCTGAGTCCCGAGCGCGCCACCGAGCTGCTGGCGGACGCGCCCGGCGTCTCGCTGATGGCCGTCCCCACTCCCCTGGACGCGGCGGGGGCCGACCCGAGCTTCGTCGGCCGGATCCGAGCCGACCAGTCCGCGCCCGCCGGCAAGGGCCTGGTCCTGTTCATCTCCAACGACAACCTCCGCAAGGGGGCAGCGCTCAACGCGGTCCAGATCGCCGAGCTGCTCGTGGACCGTCTCGTCCCTGGCCAGGCCTGAGGACGTGACGGCGACCGGGGGGTCCGTCGACCACAGCGGAAGTGAGCCCGGCGCCGGGCCCCGGATCGCGATCCTGGGAGCCGGCGTGATGGGCGAGACGGTGCTGTCCGGCCTGGTGAGGGCGGGCTGGTCGCCGGAGCGCATCGTCGCCACCGACCGGCGGCCCGAGCGCCGGGACGAGCTCAGCGCCCGCTACGGGATCGCCATGCTCGAGAACGTGGAGGCCGTCGCCGGCGTCGACACCGTCGTCCTGGTGGTCAAGCCCCAGGACGTCCCCGGTCTGCTGGCCGAGATCGCCCCCGCCCTGGATCCCGGCACGCTCGTGGTCTCCCTGGCCGCGGGGGTCGACACCGCCTCCATGGAGGCGGCGCTGCCGGGTGGCACCCCGGTGGTGCGGGTGATGCCGAACACCCCGGCCCAGGTCGACGAGGGGATGGCTGCCCTCTCGCCGGGCTCGGCCTGCACCGACGAGCACCTGGCGCGGGTGAGCGAGATCCTCGCCGCCACCGGCCGCGTCGTCGTGGTCCCCGAGCGCTACCAGGACGCCGTCACGGCGGTCTCCGGCTCGGGCCCGGCCTACCTGTTCCTGATGGCGGAGGCGATGATCGAGGGCGGGGTGCACCTCGGGCTGCCGCGGGACACCGCCACCGAGCTCGTGGTGCAGACCCTCCTGGGCTCGGCCAAGCTGCTGCGCGAGACCGGCGAGCACCCCGCCCTGCTGCGGGAGCGGGTCACCTCCCCGGGAGGGACCACCGCGGCGGCCCTGCGCCGGCTGGAGGAGCACCAGCTCCGCGCGGCCCTGCTGAGCGCCATGGAAGCCGCCCGCGATCGCAGCCGGGAGCTCGCCGAGGGCGCCCGGCAGCCCGGGACCCGGCCGTGAGGGGCCGCATGGTCCACTCCCCGGACCTCAGCCGCTACGACTTCGGCAGCGACCACCCGATGGCTCCCGGACGGGTCAGCAACACCGTCGAGCTGGCCCGCCAGCTGGGGGTGCTGGACCGGCTCGACGTGGTCCCGCCGCCACCCGTCGACCTCGAGCTGCTGGCCCGGGTCCACGACCCGGCCTACATCGCCGCCGTCCAGCGCGGGTTGCCCGACCCGGAGTTCGGGTTGGGCACCTCGGACAACCCGGTCTTCGAGGGGATGCACGACGTCGCCGGCCTGGTCGCCATGGCCACGGTCGAGGCTGCCCGCAGCGTGTGGTCGGGGGAGGCGCGGCGGGCCATCAACATCAGCGGCGGCCTGCACCACGCCATGCCCCGCGCGATGAGCGGGTTCTGCGTCTACAACGACATCGCGGTGGCGATCCGCTGGCTCCTCGACGCCGGCTGCGAGCGGGTCGCCTACGTCGACGTGGACGTCCACCACGGCGACGGCGTGCAGGCGATCTTCTACGACGACCCGCGGGTGATGACGATCAGCCTGCACGAGACGCCCGCCTGCCTGTTCCCGGGCACCGGGTTCCCCGACGAGACCGGGGGGCCGGGCGCCGAGGGCACCGCCGTCAACGTCGCCCTGCCCCCGGGCACCACCGACGCGGGCTGGCTGCGTGCCTTCCACGCCATCGTCCCGGACGTGCTGGGCGCCTTCCGGCCGACGGTCCTGGTGACCCAGCACGGCTGCGACTCCCACGAGCACGACCCGCTGGCTGACCTGGACCTGTCGCTGGACGGCCAGCGCTCCTCCTACCTGGCGCTGGCCGAGCTGGCCGACCGGTTCTGCGAGGGCCGCTGGGTCTCGACCGGTGGCGGTGGCTACGCCCTCCTGCAGGTCGTGCCCCGGGCCTGGACACACCTGCTGGGCATCGTCAGCGGTGAGCCCGTCGCGCCGGGGACCCTCACGCCGCAGGCCTGGCGTGACGAGGTCGGGCCCTGGGCGCCGGAGTCGATGTCGGACGGGGCGGACGCGACCTGGACCCCGTTCGAGGAGGGGGTCAACCCGGCGAGCCGGGTCGACCAGGCCGTGCTCGCCACCCGGCGTGCGGTCTACCCCGAGCTGGGGCTCGACCCCGGCCTCTGACCGGCGTTCCGGCCGTCCACAGGACCAGAACTCGTCCTATCGCTGGCGTCCCTTGTGCCACTACCCTCACACCAGTACTCGACATACCGAGGGGCTGCGGGGAGTGGCTCGGACAGCGAGGGTGAGCATGACGCAGGAGTTCCGGCTCGGGGGACATTCCCCCGGCGAGGGCGATCCGCCCGCGGTGCACTTCCTCACCGTGGCTGAGGTTGCCGCCATGATGCGGGTGTCGAAGATGTCGGTCTACCGGCTCATCCACCACGGCGATCTCGAGGCCGTCCGCTTCGGCCGGAGCTTCCGGGTGTCTGAGCAGGCCGTGCAGGCCTACGTCCGCGACGCCTTCTACGAGACCGGCTAGACCTACGCCGCCCGCCCTCGACCGCTGACAGGTCGACCTCGCGAAGCTCGACCTCGCCCCAGCCCAAGCTGCGCGAGCGGTCTTGGGCAAGCAACTGTTGACAGGTCAGGGGAGCCGCGGCTTCACTGGTCGAGGACGTTCTCCCCCTCACGACTTCCCGGGTCCTGCTCGTCGAGCCGGCTTTGGAGGGCGTGCAATCGGACCCCGGAATGGATACCGATGAAGCGTTACAGCCTCCTGCGCCTCCTGCTCGTCCTGATCCTCGGTCTTCAGTTCTCCCTGCTCGCGTCGACGAGTGTCCCGCAGCTCGTGGGCAGCGGCGGGCAGGCTCTCGCCGAGGCCGCCACGCCGCAGCCCCGAGGTCCGGGCGGGCAGTGGAGGATGATCTTCTGGGACGGGTTCAGCGGTACGAGCCTGAAGACGGGTAACTGGCAACCGAACTGGTTGGGCAGCTCCGACCGCAGTGTCACCAAGCCGGTCAACGGGGCCGAGCTCTCCTGCTACGACCCGCGCAACGTGAGCGTCTCCAGAGGGACGCTGAAGCTGAGGGCCGAGAAGCGGTCCTGCCGCGCCAATGACGGCCGCACCTACCGCTATGCCTCGGGACTGGTGCACTCGAGCAAGGACTTCCGGTTCTCCTATGGATACGCGGAGGCGAGGGTCTATCTGCCGCCGTCGAGCGGCCGCGGTGCCCCACGGGGTTCGTGCGGCCCCAACTGGCCAGCTTTCTGGTTGAACGGAACCAACTGGCGCACCGATGGTGAGATCGACGTCTTCGAGTGTCTCAATGGGAATGATGGCGCTTGGCACTACCACCACGGCACCGGGAAGAAGTACTCGAACGGCGGCTACCCTCGCGCTTGGCGCGACGACATGCCGGGCAGCAGCGGTTGGCACACGTTCGGCGTTGACTGGGCCCCTGGCAGCGCCACCTTCTACTACGACGGGAAGAAGGTCGGGGTCCAGCGCTCGCGCATCACCGGCCGACCGCACTACTTGGTGCTCAACCTCGGGGTGTCGGCGCCGGCGGTCGCAGTGCCGCAGACCATGCAGGTCGAGTACGTACGGGTGTGGAAGCGCCGCTGAAGCGCGCTGGTCCCTCCACGACGGGGGGTCGGGCAGTCAGTCCATCGCCGTGACCCGGACCCGGTCGATGGCGAAGGTCGCGGGGAAGGTGGTCGAGTCGTCAGGTGAACCCGGGTAGACGCCGCCGACGGCAAGGTTGAGGACGAGGTACATCGGCTCGTCCGGGACCTGCTTTCCCCGCAGCTGCCACACCTGGGCACCGTCGATGAACCAGGTCAGCAACCCCGGCGTCCACTCCAGCCGGACCACGTGCCAGCCCTCGGCAAAGGTCGACTGCTCGAGCCGGTACCGCTGCCCGGGGGAGTCGGCCTCCCGGTCCTCGGGATGCAGATGCATGATCGCCTCCGCCGGGTCCTGGCCCAACACCTCCAGGACGTCGATCTCGGGTCGCGAGTCCTCGTCGGCGGGCAGCATCCACATCGCCGGCCAGAGGCCGCGACCGGCGGGAACGCGCACCCGGGCCTCGACGGTGCCGTAGGTCCAGGCCACTTTCGGGGGCGCGTCGTGGCGGGGCGGCCCGGTGGTGACCATGCCGGAGCGGAACGGGTAGGTCTCGCCGTCAGAACCCTGGATCTGGTCCCGGACCGCCGTCAGCTCCAGGCCCCGTCGACCACCGACACCTGCTCGGGCCGGTACCACTCCAGCTCCTTGTTCGACGCGATGGTGCAGCCGTCGTCGTCCCACCAGTGACACCGGTTCCAGACCGAGGCGTCGAGATCGCCGCCGTCGAACGTGTCCTCGAGGATGACCTGAGGGGCGCCGAGCGGGTCGGCTGTCTCCCCGCCGGCCCGGACGCCGACCACGACCAGGAGGGCCGCCACGGCGAGCAGGCTCAGCCCGACGGCGATGGGACGAGGTGACTTCCGCCCGCCGCTCGAGGCGTTGACCGTGGTGCTCCTGCCTGCTCGCCTCATCCGGGTCTCTCCCGCGACGGCTCGGCCGGGCCAGCGCCTGGTGCGGAGCCGCCGAGGCGCTCGACCCTCTGCTCCACTGCCTCCTGCTCCACCGGCGTCTGCCCCGCCGCGGCGTACCAGTCCGACCAGGAGCGGGCCGACTCCTCGGCGAGGGCGAGCTCTCGCTGTCGATCCTCAGCCGACCGTCGACTCTGGGCGTCGTACCAGTCGGTCCAGGCCTGCGTGTCCTCCTGGTCCGGCAGCGTCGGAGATGGGCGCACCACGCGCAGCGTCGCGGCCAGGAGGCGTCGCTGCGGGAGGAAGCCGAGCACGGCGACCAAGCCCAGGGCCACCAGTCCCACCGGGGACGACCAACGAGCGGTGACCGCCATGGTCGTCGCCACAGCGGTGGTCGCGCACAGGCTCAGCACCACGCTGAGGGCCAAGGTGTCGCCGAGATCGGACGTCCGCAGCTTCCGCGCCCAGCCCAGCCCGGGCACCAGCAGGCACATGGTGAGGGCGACGGCCAGCCGGAGGCTCGACAGGTCGACCAGGGCCCAGGCGACGAGCCCGAGCGAGCCCAGGACGGTGACGGTGGACGCCTTGGTGCGTGGTCACCGGTCCGCCTCCTCGCTCGGGGCGAGGACGAACACGGTGGCGTCGTCGGTCTCGAAGGCCACCCGGAACCGGGGTGAACGCCGCAGGGCCTCCTCCACCTCGCCGAGCGAGCCGGCCGGCATCGGCCCGAACGTGTCCACCTGCAGCTCCTGGGACCGGGTGATCAGCACGTAGGCGTCGGTGTAGCGCTCGTTGCTGAGCCAGTCCTGCAGCCGGCCGGCCGGGTCGTCCAGGAGCTCCTGCCAGGACTCCCGGTCTTCGCGGTCGATCGGGACGTAGGTGAACCGCTCGTAGTTCTTGAACTGGTTCGGGTAGTTCCGGCTGCCTTCGACCAGCAGCGACCCGGGCGCGGCGTGCTCGTCGACCCAGGCGGCCGCCTGCACCTCGCCGGGGGTGAAGTAGTTCTGCTGCTCCTTGCCGTAGTACCCGAGCAGGAACCCGGGCAGCAGCACGGTCGTCAGGGCGAGCGCCGCCGTGAGGTTGCGCCAGGAGGAGCCGATCCCGTCGGCCGGCAAGCAGGCTGCGGCCGCCAGGAAGGCGACGAACGGGGCGGCGAAGAGGAAGGAGCGGAAGAGGACCTCGCCGCCGAAGCCCGTGATCAGGATGAGGATGCCGGGGACGGTCATCAGCAGGGTCGCGGTGACCCGAAGGCCGCGGACGCGCCAGCTGCGCCACGCACCCAGCAGTGCCACCCCCGTGGAGACCACCACCACGCTCCGTCCGCCCGCGAGCACGAGCTGCTGAGCGGCGGAGCGGACCGTCTCGGTCTTCTCGAGGGTCTCGCTCGCGTTCTCCAACGGCTGGCCGAAGGAGACCAGCAGCTCGTACAGGTTCGGCACGGTGTAGCTGCGGGCGACGGTGAGCGCCCAGAGCGCCGTCAGGGCCAGGGTCAGCGCCGGGAGGTACCAGCCCCGTGTCCGGCGGAGGACGACCAGCGCCGTGACCGCGATCATCAGCATGAGTGGGGTGATCTGGTGGCTGGCCGCGACCACGGCGACGAGGACGATGAACGCGGCGACCGTCCCGCGGCGGACCGGGCGTCGGATCAGCAAGCCGATGCAGGCGAGGTAGAGGACGTAGGCCAGGGCTTGCGGGGAGAAGTAGTCCTGGCCGACCCAGTTGATGATGAAGAAGAACCACAGGGCGAGCCAGATGAGCCGTCGGTTGCGGGTGAGACCGCGGAGGACGTAGCGCAGGACCAACAGGTTGGCGAGGTCGAAGAACAGCGGCGCCCAGCTGGCGATCTGCAGGGCATCCGGCTGTCCGGCCGCCGAGGTCAGCAGCGCGCCGCCCGCGAAGAAGCCCGGCCAGTTGTGGTAGATCGTCCCGACGGGGATGGTCGGGTCGACCGTCCCCGTGCGGAGGATGTAGTCGACGATCCCGACGTGCTTGTAGGCCCACGGGTAGCGCAGGGTTCCGTACAGCACGGCGGGCGTCCCGTGCACCAGCACGAGGAAGGTGACCAGGTGGGCGGCGGCCACCGACTCCGGCGCATCTCGGTGGATGGCGAGCAGCATCCCTGTCGACAGCAGGACGAGGGCGACCACGGTGCCCGTCGAGAACAGGGAGAGCAGCCCCAGGCCGGTCATCGACCGCGGGTCGGCCGCAGCGAAGCCTGCAACCCAGAAGACCACGGCCAGGCCGGGCACGCAGAGCAGCAGCCGGGGCCGGTCCCGGAGGGCGTTCGTCCGGCCTGCTGCAGCGGCCCGGCGGGGAGACGCCCCGGTCTCGGACGATCTGGCCTCCCGGGCAGTCGCGGTCACGAGCGGCTCGCCGCCACGATCAGGGGCCGGTCGAGGCGGAAGATCCGCACCACCGGCACCACGTTGCGGGTCAGCCAGACCCGTCCCAGCCGGTTCTCCGTCGCCCGTTCCAGCCCGGCTGACACGTGCCAGAGCCAGGCGAGCAGCACCACGTGCTCGAGCGCCAGGTCCGGGTTCGGCAGGGCCACGTCGAGGGCCGCCAGCTCCGCGCTCAGCGTCTCGGGTGCCTGGAGAGATGCGGTCACGGCCGCCCCCAGCTCCAGCGGTCGGGTGGACAGCAGCCAGTGCACGAGATCGACGTCGGGCAGCGCGCCCCGACGGGCGTTCTCCCAGTCGACAATGCCGGTCACCCGCCAGCCCGGCTCGGAGGGCTCGGCCAGCACGTTGCCCGGCCAGAAGTCGCCGTGGATCAGCGAGGTCGTCACCTCCCGCCCGGTCCAGGCCTGAGCAAGGGTCCCCGCCAGGCGGTCGAGTGCCGAGCCCTCCCGGGCCAGGGCGGGCAGCCGGCGCAGACTCTGCAGCGGCTCGTCGACCCAGGCGTTCAGGAGCAAGCCGTCGACCGTCGCGGGGGCGGCGGTGAGGGCGTGCAGAGCACCGACGGTGCGGAAGGCGCTCCTCGTGAGGTCGGCCGCTGGGACGGCCGTCGGCTCGACCGCTCCGGGCAGGCGGGTCTCGAGGACCACCTGCTCCCCGCCGACCACGGCCCGCCGGACGATCTGCGGCAGCAGCGCTCCGACGTCGGCAGGCCCTCGCTGATGCAGCCACTCCACGGTCTCAGCGTGCTGGTGCAGGCCACGGGAGGCGGCCGCAGAGGTGGCGATCTTGAGAATCAGGGGAGGCTGCGGGCGGTCGAGCGCGACGACGACGACGTCGCTGGTGGAGGTCAGGAGGCAGTGGCTGGTGTCCGCGGGCGGGAGGCCGCAGGCCTGGAGCGCGGGGCCCAGCAGCCGCCGGGCCGCCCGGCGGCTGCGCCGCAGCCGCAGCGCCGACGGGATCCGCTCGATCCTGGTGCGGAGGCCGTCGCTGCCGAGGTCCAGACCGCTCCGACCGCTCGCCAGCAAGGCCAGGGCGACCGCGGTCTGCGTGGCCAGGATGGCCACGCCGACCCCGGGCAGGTCCCAGCGCCCGATCAGCGCCCAGCTGCCACCGAAGGTGCCGGCCGCCATCGCGGCGTAGATGGTCAGGATGGTGCGGTAGTCGTGCCGCAGCCGGGCCGCGCTCAGGGCCAGCCCCACGACGATCTGCGGCACGGCGGACGCCAGCAGCAGCTGGAGCAGGACCGTGCCGTTGGTCGCGTAGTCCCGGCCGAGCACGCGCAGGACCAGGGGGGCGGCGAGCATGCCCAGCACGGTCAGCGGCAGGACCAGACGAGCTGCGTTCCGCAGCGCCGCCCGGGTCAGCACCGCGGCGCGGTCCGGGTAGCGGGCTGCCTCGGCGACCAGCGCGCTGCCAATGTTGCTCACCACCAGGTAGAGGGAGTACCCCATCATCGAGGCCATGAAGTAGTACGCGCTGGCCTCGGCCCCCGACGTGTGCAGGACGAGCAAGGTCAGCAGGTCGGAGGTCGCCAGCCAGAGCAGCGCGGTCACGTGGTCGGCGGCGGCGAACCGGACCAGTTTCACCACCGGCACCCTGCGGCTGCTCGTGGGCAGGACGGGCGCGGCGGTCAGCCGGAGGACCAGCGCACCCACCGCGACCACCGCCACGGCGGCCGGGAGCACCGAGGCGCCGATCACCGCCCAGGTCCCGATCGAGACCAGCAGCGGCAGCAGGATGATCTTGGCGACCGACGTGAGGCCGTTGGCCACCGGTACCCAGCCCGCGTGGCGGAGCCCGAGCAGCACCTGGTCCTGGAGGACGAAGACCACCCAGACGGCGGTGGCAGCGACGAAGGCGGCACCCGCCCAGGCCGTCGCGTTGAGGAAGGCGAGCTTGCCCGCCCACAGGGGCTGCCCGAGGAGGAAGACCAACGCCGCCAGCACCGCGGTCGCCGAGCAGACCGCGTAGCTGGTGAGCACCAGCCGTCGGGTCGCCTGGCCGGCGCCGGGCAGGAAGCGGACCATACCGTTGCGCAGACCCAGGGTCGAAACGTTCGCGAGGAATGTCACGGCCGACACGGTGGCGGCGCCCAGCCCCACCGTGGCAGCCGGGAGGGCCCGGGCGGCCAGCGCCCAGAAGAGCAACCCGAGCGCCGAAGTCAGCACCGTGCCCAGGATCAGGCTGTAGGAGGCCCGCCGCATCGGGTCGCGGAGGTGCGCGGTCAGCGCCGGGCCGATCGCGCCCGGCGCGGCAGCGCGACGCGCCGTCCCCAGGCGCTCAGACGTCACGGAAGCCCAGCAGTCGTTTGGCCGAGGCCCTGACCGCCTGGTCGGCCCGGGTGAGGGGCAGGCGCTCGATCCGGAGCTCAGCGTAGTCGTAGGGCTCGGCGCCAAACTTCTCCTTGAACTGGGCGAGCTTGCTCGACTGACCCGACTCGCCCAGGTGGAGCGTCGGGCAACCGCGCTCGCAGGCCAGCCGCAGGGTCGTCCACTGCACGAGATCGCCGGCTCCGCTGCGTCCGACCTGCTCCCGGTCCATCGCCGCCCGGATGTCGTGGGCGGTCCGGCCAAAGACGGTTATGGACCCGAACACGGGGACGTCATCGTGGTGGGCCAGGGTGACCACGAAGTCCGGCCCCAGGTGGGTGGCGAGGGCCCGCAGCTTGGGCAGCGGGTCGCGCAGGCGGGCCCGTGCCCGGGCCAGAGCCAGGGGTTCGTGCTGCTGGGCCGCCCACCGGTCCACCGACAGCAGGTAGAGCCGGTAGTACGGCTCGAGCAGCTCCTCGCCGCTCCTCACCTCCACCCGCACGCCGGCCCGCTCGGCAGTCCGGATGCCCCGACGAGCGGACTTCGAGAGGCCTTGCCACACGGTCTCGGGCCCGCCGGTCAGATCCACCACGTGGGCGCGGCGCGGGACGAGCGTGAGCCCGTCGGTGACCGGAGCCCAATCCGACCAGCGTGTGGGGTCTGGCCGGATGCTGATACGCGAGGCGCGGAGCGAACGCAGGTCATCCAACACGGCTCGCGCGACGGAGACGTCCATGGCTGACCCGACCAGGCCTCCGATCCCCCAAGCCGGGGGATAGGACGCCAGTGCCCCTCCGATCCCGGCCAGGCCGGTCCGGCGGACGAGCGGGAGCACGAAACGTCGTCCGTCGGGGAACGTGTAGAGCCGACTGGCGTCGGCGTAAGAGCCGTGCGCGCACAACGCGTCGGTCCACGCCGGTCCGTGCTCGGGAAGCGCCGCCGGGTCCTCAGCCACGACCGCGCACCAGGCGTCGCGTGGGGCAGGTGTGATGACGTGCGAGGCAATCTGCGGGCCCGGAGCAGCCACCGGCGTCCCCGACGCCGGAGGCGCGGGAGCAGCGTGCATTGCTGGCTCAGGCTCCTCCAGGGCGAACACGTCGTCCCTCACTCTTGCCCGGCCGGGACGGCCGTGCGGTAGCGCAGCCGACGCACCTGCCGCCACCCCTGGGTCCGCCACTGCTCGCGGTTGCGTGCCACCTTCACCCCGCGGCCGTGCAGCGCGTGGTTCAGGTCCCCGGACCCGATGTGCGACAGCACGGTCAACCGGGCCAGGGCGAAGCGGTCGTCCTGCTCGTGGCTGAGCGCGTTCCGCACGGCGGTAGCGGAGCTGTAGCCGGCCTCGACGACCAGCTGCCGGACCCGCCGGTCGTGGAAGCCGTGGGGATAGGCGAAGGTGGTCACCTCACGGTCCAGCACATCCTCCAGCGCGGTCTTGCTGTCGCGGATCTCCTGCCGGGCGCGCTCCAAGGGGATGCAGTCCAGCTGCGGGTGGGTGATGCTGTGGGCCCCGATCTCGCAGCCCTCTGCCGCGAGCTCGTGGAGCTGCTCGCGGCTGAGCATGGGCAGTCCGCCGGCGTCAAGGGGGTCGAGCCAGGCGCTCCGTCCGTCGACGGCTCCCGAGACGACGTAGAGCGTCGCCGCCATGCCGCGGGCCGTGAGCTCGGGCCAGGCGTTGCGGTGGAAGTCAGCGAACCCGTCGTCGACGGTGATCAGGGCGACCCGGCCCAGGGCGGCGACCTCCTCGTCGCGCAGCTGCACGAACTGGCCGACAGTCAGGGTCTGGAACCCCTGGTCCTGCAGCAGGTCGAGGTGGGAGGCGAACTGCTGCCGGGAGACGGTGTAGGGGCCGAACTGGCCCGTGCTCCTGTCGCAGACGGAGTGGTACAGCAGGATGGGGATCGGCGCCGTCACCGGACGCTCCCCTCGAGGTGACGGCTGCGGAGGTAGCGCCATGGGCCGGAGGCGAGCCCGAGCAGCTGCTGGCGTTGCAGGTCGGCCGGGTACGCCGGCAGACCTGCCACCGTCGGCGGCGCGACGATGCTGGCCGCCCGGCGGCCAGCGACCGTGGCGTGGCGCACCAGCCGCACGGCGTTCCGCGGGTCGCGCACCACGCACCGGGTCAGGTGCGCGCCCAGGCCGGCGCCGTACCCGTAGACCTGCCGGCGGAGTCCCGCGTAGGTGCGGTGGTGCCGGTGCAGCACGATCGCCGCCGGCTCGTAGACGAGGCGCGCCCCGGCGGCGATGACATCGTAGAAGGCGGCCAGGTCGTCGCCGCCCATGGCCGTCGTCCCCGTGCCCAGACTGGGGTCGAAACCGCCGCACTCCCGCAGGTGGGCCATCCGGAACGCCATGTTGGCTCCGGATCCGAAAGCGCCGGCGTTGAGCGGGAAGAGAGCGTCAGCCGGGCGGTGCTCCCTGTCGTCGAACACCCGGCGGATGAGGCCCTTGTCATAGGTCAGGTTTCCCTCGACCCACTGCTGCGGCAACGTGTCCAGCTCGCGCGGCGCGATGAGCCCGGTGACGCAGGCGACCCTGGGGTCCTCCCGGAAGGGGGCGCTGAGCCGGGCCAGCCAGTGTCGGTCCACCAGCACGTCGTCATCGGTGAAGGCGACGAGCGGGGTGCTGACATGGGGCAGGGCGGCATTGTGGGCCCGGGCCAGGCCCGGCCGGTCCTCCCGCACGTAGTGCAGGCGCGGTTCGGCTGCGGCCAGCGAGGTGACCAGCGCGCGGGTCTCCTCGCTGGTCGGTGCGTTGTCGACGACCACGACCGAGGCCGGCGTGAGCGTGCCCCCGAGGACCGAGCGCAAGCACTCCTGGAGGGTTGCGGGGCGGTCCCGGGTCGCGACCACCACGGTCACGTCGTCGCCCGTGGCGCGCGCGTCCCCGTGGTGGTGCTCGGAACACCGGGCGAGTTGCTCCCGGGCGTCAGCGGCCAGGGCCGCTCGCACCCGTGTGGTGAGGTCGCGGCTCAGCTCAGCCCGGTCGGCCAGGTCCACCGGCACCCGCGCCAGCGGCGCGCCGTGGCAGGTGACCAGGCAGAGCGCTCGCGTGAACGAGGTCAGATCCGGGCTGACCGTCCCACCCCCCTCGCTCAGGTCCACCACCAGCGGCAGCACCGGCTCGGTCGACCCGACCGCCGCTGGTTCGAAAGCGGGTGCGCCTCTCCGGGCGCGGAGGTAGCCGGCCGCGGCCAGCGCCGTGCCGGCGAGCACCGCTCCGGCGCGCGCCGCCGAGACCCCTCGGGTCCGTGGGGCGCCGAGCAGGCCGGACGCCACCGCGGGTAGGAGGACGCGCAGCACGTGGTCCCGTTCGGTGGACAGGACGGTCACCGACCCGAGCAACCGGACCATCCGAGCCTTAGAGACCCCCTCCGCCCAGCAGCGCCGGCTGAAGTAGCCCCACGAGGCGCGCGCCGATGGCACGGCGTGGTGCACGACCGCGCGGGGCTCGAGAAGGAACAGGCCGTCGGGCCAGGCGCGGCCGGCTCGCAGGCACAGCTCGGTCTCCTCCGCGCCGAGCGCCACCGACGCGGTCCGGCCAAGCCCGGTGTCGAAGCCTCCGACCTCGTCGAGGACGCTGCGGCGCAGGGACATGCTGCAGCCCAGCAGGTTGCGGACTGGGGCCGTCGCAGTCGGCTGGCCGCGGTAGCTGCAGCCGACGACCCAGTCGAACTCCTCGGGCCACCAGGCGGGCCGGCCGGTCGCCCAGACCGCGCGTGCCGCGCCGCCGACGCCGAGGACCCGGGGATCGCTGTAGTGCTCGAGCAGTCGATGCGCCCAGTCCGGCTCGGCGACTGCGTCGTCGTCCAGGAAAAGCACGACCTCACCCGTCGAGGCCTGCACGCCGGTGTTCCGGGCTCCACTCAGACCGGGTGGGTGCTGGTTGGCCAGCACCTGGTGGTCGGGCCAGGCCTGGAGGGCGCGGGCCAGCAGCTCCTCGTGGTGGTCAACCACCACCACGATCTCGTCCACCGGTGGTTGCTGGAACTCCACCGACCCGATGGCCGCCCGCAGCTGATCCCACCGATCCAGGGTGTAGGCACAGACGACCACCGACGTCGACAGGCTCACGAGGACTCGAGCTCTGAGACGGCGAGCTCGACGGCGGGCTGCACGGGCAGGTCGAGCGGGGTGACTTGGGTTTCGGGCTCGATGCGCACCTCGATGGTGACGGTACGGGCGATGGGGCGGGGCACCCCCTGACCCGCACGAGCCCGGGCCAGCCGACGACGTTCCCGCACGATGGTGACAAGGACACGTGAACCATCGCGGAAGGTGCGCAGGTGGCTCTCGCCGTGGATCCGAGGGTTCTCGAACGACGCCACCTCGACGACCCGGAGGCCGGCGGCGAGCGCCCGGACGTTCAGAAAGGTCTCCACCTCGAAGCCGGTGGCCCCGCCTTCGAAGGTCGGTAGGACGTGCCGCCAGAAGGCCATGTAGCCGTAGCAGAGGTCGGAGTAGCGGCCCCCGAAGGCCAGCTTCACCGTCTGGGTGAGGAAGAAGTTGCCGACGGTCCGGAGTGTGGTGAGGTCGGTGCTCCCTCCGCCCTGCAAGAAGCGCGAGCCCTTGGCCACGTCGGCGCCGGCCTTCAGCGCAGCCACGAAGGTCGAGATGTCGCGCGGGTCCATGGACCCGTCGGCGTCCATCATCACGATGATGTCCCCGGTGGCGACCTGGAAGCCCCGCTTGAGAGCGTTGCCCTTGCCGGGCAGGGGTTCGATGACCACCACGGCGTCTGGGCGCAGCATGATCACCACGTCCAGGGTTCCGTCGGTTGACCCCCCGTCGACGACGACCAACTCGTCGACGACGTCCGGGATGGTCGGCAGGACACACCTCAGGTTGTCCGCCTCGTTGAGCGTCGGGATGACCAGGCTGACCCTGACCTGCTCGGGCAGTGGAAGACCTGCGGCGGCTGGTTCCCTCCTCGTGATCTCGGTCCTGCTTCCCGCTGACTCAAATCTCGCGTTCGACTCATAAGCCGCGTTCACATCTACCCCCGTCGATGGTGTGCGGATCTCCTGGTGAGCCGCGGCTCCGTGGTCACGTGCCCGGTCGCTTGCTGCGGCGGGACGATCGAGCGGCGCGGCGTGGCTGGGCCTAGTCGGCCCTCGACGGGGAGCGCTCCGGGCTCTCGAGCAGCCCGCGCGACGTTTGGCTAGCACCTCTCGGTGATGACACGGGCCCCCCGACCCTCGCTCTCGAAACTGCAGCAGCCACCGCCGAACATAGTCAACGATGACGCCGCAGGTCACTCGAGACGAGACGCTAGCGCAGGCCCAACAGTTCGGCAGCGGCGTTACCGAACCTTGATCATTGCCGCAGCATTCCGCGGCTGGACTGCGTGCGTGTGCGCCGCCGCCAGAGCGACAACACCCTTTGGCGGTACCTGGCCTGATCGCCCGGTCGTCTGGGTTCGTCGCTTGCCTGCCGTCACTGGCCTGGCGTCCACCCGTTGGTGTGAGAACCGACCGGCGTGACTCAGCAGGAGCGATCCCGGCGACGACCAGGCCTCCGAGCCGCGGTGCGCTGGGCTCGAGCTCAGCTGCGCGGTCGACGTGCTACGGGCGGTCGAGGACTGCCGGCACCCCCCCCGGTTGGAGCGTGACCTGATCCGCGCCGGACAACCAGTGGTCCGCGTGCCGCCGAAGACGATGGTCGAGCAGCGCCGGATCGCGAGGACGCGGGACATGTCCGCAGCCATTTTCGGATCGCGCTCATCCAGATCGATCCTGACAGCTGGGAGGCCTACTACCTCGAGAAGAGCGCCGGGCCCGTAGAGTGCTGAACTCTGCCGCTGGCTCACGCGCCGCCTCGCCCTTATCGTGTCCCATCACCGGTCTACCCATCTCGCCGCGGCCGCTCAACATGAGGAGAAGCGGGTGAAAGTTCTGCTCACCGGCGGCGCCGGCTACATCGGCTCGGTCACCGCGACCGCCCTGGAGGCTGCCGGGCACGTGCCTGTGGTCCTGGACTCCCTGGTGACCGGCGCGGAGGCATTCACCCGCGGCCGGCTGTTCTACCGCGGGGACATCGCCGATGGATCCCTGCTCGAGCAGATCGTCTGCGACCATCCCGAGATCGGCTGCACGATCCACATGGCCGCGCGGGTCGTCGTGCCCGAGTCCGCTCAGCTGCCCGCTCTCTATTACCGGGACAACGTGGCCAAGTCCCTCGAGCTGTTCGACCAGCTGCAGCAGCTGGATCGGCCCCGTGTGATCTTCTCCTCCTCGGCCTCGGTCTACGCCCAGCCCGAGGGTTGGGAGGTCTTCGAGCACTCCGCCACTCGACCGGCCTCCCCCTACGCCCGCTCCAAGCTGATGGTGGAGCAGGTCCTGGCGGACCTGGCCGCGGCAACGTCCCTGCGCGCCGTGGTGCTGCGCTACTTCAACCCCATCGGATCGGACCCGGGCCTGCGCTCGGGCAACTACGTCCGGGAACCGTCGCACGTGCTGGGGCAACTGCTGCTGGCGGCGGACGGCCGCCGCGACGCCTTCGAGATCACCGGCACCGACTACCCGACGCGTGACGGGACGGGGTTGCGGGACTACGTGCACGTGTGGGACCTGGCGCGAGCGCACGTCCGAGCAGTCGACCGCTTCGACGACGTGCTGACGCAGGTCGGCTCCCCGGTGGTCACGGTCAACGTGGGCACCGGACGGGGCGTCACGGTGCGCGAGCTGGTCCGGGCCGTCGAGCTGGCGCTCGGCTGCCCCGTGCCGGTGCGCGAGGGGCCGCGTCGGCCGGGGGACGCGGCCGGAGCCTATGCGAACGTCGACCTCGCCCGCCGCCTGCTCGGGTGGAGTGCCGAGTCCGGACTGGAGGAAGCGGTGGCCTCGGGGGTCCAGTGGTTCAGGCACCGCCGCGTCGTCCTCGGCTACCCCTGACGAGTCTGCGGCCGGATCGCCCGCGGGAGGCTCACGCGGGGTCCTCGAAGACGAGCGTGAGCTGGTGTGCCCCCGCCGACAGCGCGTGCTCGGGGAGCACGTCGGGGCCGCAGGCCCGGCTGCCGACGCCGTGGACGGCCGCGTCGAGGAACAGGTGGGTCTGCTCGCTCACCGGCAGCTCGTGGGGGTGCAGCGCCCGGTCGACCTGCTGAGGGGTGTGGCGGCTGAGCGTGAAGCCGGGCCAACGGCCGGCGGTGTCGGGAGCCGTGCGCACGGCCAGCACCGGTCCGTCAGCCCCACCCAGCTCCAGGCGCCGGAGCCCCGAGCGGTGACCCGTCTCCTGCGGACGCGAGTACCGCACGCCCAGCTCCTCCAGCCCGGCGGTGAACCGACCGACCCGCGCGGCGGACCGGGTGTCGGGGTAGGACTCGGCCGGGCCGGTGCCGAACCACGTCGCGCGGTCCACCGCGGCGGGCAGGTCCAGCCGGACGCCGACGCGCGGCCAGGTGCAGTCCCAGTCCGCCGACGGGACGACGTCGACGAAGCAGCCGACGCCGCCCTCGACCAGCTCCCACCGCGTCCGGACCTCGACGGAGAGCCGGCTGTTGGCCGTCCCGACCCGGACGGTGCTGGTGACGGCTTCGGGTCCGACCCGCAGCTCGAGCAGCCGGTGCACGAGCCGGTCGAGCCCCCGGGCCCGCCAGCGCTGCTCCGACGACGGCCCCGGCGCCCCGGTGCCGTGGGGGGTGTCCTCGGGCCTGGCGGTCTCGTAGGAGCCGAAGCTGGCGCCGCGGTCGTTGTCGGTGGGTGCGCGCCACAGCTCCAGCCGCGGGCCGTCCACCGCCAGCCCGTGCAGCCGCGTCAGCCGGCCGGTCAGCGGGTCGAAGGTGGCCGGCCCCAGGGTGGCCGGGGCACTGGGGCCGGTCAGCGGCGGCAGGCTCACGCCCCGGGGCCGGAGTGGCTCGGCGGGCGCTCGCACCGGCCGGGCCGCCTGAGCCCGGCCGAGCACGTGCCCCTCCGGTGCCCAGGGCTGGTCGGTGGCCAGCTCGACGCGGACGTCCCACCAGCCGCCGTCGGCGCCGTCGACCAGCGCGTCCGGCAGCGGGACGCTCACCGAGGCGCCGGGAGCCAGGACCGGGACGTCCACCGTCGTCTCTTGGCCCAGCCGACCGTCGGTGCCGGAGACGACCCCGGCGACGACGCGCAGGTGAGCGGTGTCGGCGGTGTGGTAGCGGTTGCGGACTCCGAGCACCGGTCCGGCCAGCGTCAGGACCACCGGGGTGTGCACCGCCGCGAACTCGGCCACCGACGGGGTGGCGGTGTCGTCGGGCAGCAGCATGCCGTCCATCACGAAGTTGCCGTCGTGGACCACCTCGTCGAAGTCCCCGCCGTAGCCGTAGAAGGGGGTGCCGTCCGGTGTCCGGGTCGCCAGCCCGTGGTCGCGCCACTCCCACACGAATCCGCCGTGCAGTCGGGGGTAGCGCTCGGCCAGCGCGTCGTACTCCGCGATCGCCCCGGGGCCGTTGCCCATAGCGTGCACGTACTCGCACATGAAGAAAGGCATGGAGCGCACCCGCTCGCCCTCAGCCGGACCGGTGTGCCGGATGGGTCCGAGCCCGCTGCCGATGGCTTCCACCTCGAGCAGTGCCGGGTACATGCGGGAGTAGACGTCGGTGTACTGCCCGGTGTAGTCGCCCTCGTAGTGCACGGGGCGGCCGGGGTCGCGGCGGTGCACCCACGCAGCCATGGCCGCCAGGTTGCGGCCGGTGCCCGCCTCGTTGCCGAGGGACCAGATGACCACGCAGGGGTGGTTCTTGTCGCGCTCGACGGTCCGCTCGATCCGGTCGAGGTAGGCCGCGGTCCAGCGGGGGTCGTCGCTGGGGTTGTCGCGCCAGCCCTGGTACTCGAACCCGTGGGTCTCCAGGTCGCACTCGTCGATGACCCAGAAACCCAGCTCGTCGGCCAGGTCGAGGACCCGTGGGTGCGGGGGGTAGTGGCTGGTCCGGATCGCGTTGACGTTCGCCCGCTTCATGGTCAGCAGGTCGGCGCGCGCATGCTCCTCGTCGAAGACGCGCCCGCGGACGGGGTGGGTCTCGTGCCGGTTGACCCCGCGGAAGGTGACGGGAGAGCCGTTGACCAGGAAGCGGTCGCCCTCGACACGCACCTCGCGGAAACCGGCCCGGACCGTCACCGTCTCACCGGCGGAGGCCACCTCGACGGTGTAGAGGCGCGGGGTCTCGGCCGTCCACGGCTGCACCGTCCCGACCTCCACCGGCGCGAGCGACGCCGCGTCGGGGAAGGTCTGCTCGACCCCGAGCTCGGGGACGCGGAGGGTGACGGGGTAGGCGGCCGGTTCGGACCGCAGCACCGGCCGCAGGGTTCCGCGGACTCCGGCGCCCTCGTCGTCGGGGAGCAGCCCGGGCTGCAGCCAGACGTCCTCGAGCGCCCCCACGGGACGGCCCAGCAGGGTGACGCTGCGGAAGATCCCGGGCAGCCACCACTGGTCCTGGTCCTCCAGGTAGCTGGCCGCGGACCACTGGGAGACCCGGACCAGCAGCTCGTTCTCCCCCGGCCGCAGGGCCGCGGTGACGTCGAGCTCGTAGACCAGCCGGCTGCCCGTGCCCACACCGATCTCGGTGCCGTTGAGCCACACCTTGTACACCGACTCCACCCCGTCGAAGCGGAGCAGGACGCGCTCCACGTCCCAGCCCGGGTGGTCGAAGGTGCGGCGGTGGTCCGCGGTCGGGTTCTCGTCCGGCACCCACGGCGGGTCGACCGGGAAGGGGTACTGCACGTTGGTGTAGATCGGGCGGCCGCGTTCGGCGCTCACCGGCACCCCCTCGGGACCGAGCACCCAGTGCGAGGGGACGGCGACCGAGCCCCAGCCGCCCTCGCTCGCGGGTGGCTCGGCCAGGCCGCGGTGGGTCGGGTGGAGCCGGAACTGCCACGTCCCGTCCAGGCTCAGCGAGGGAGCATCGCTGCTCACCCAGGCGCGTGGGGCGCTCCGGGAGCCGGATCCGGGGCTGAAGTCCTCCACGAAGTGAGCCACGGGCCCCGAGGCTACCGTGACGCCGGCGGGGGGCTGCCGCGCGGTCGTCGGTTCGCGCGTGGTCCTGCCCGCCGGGTAGCATGCCAGGGTTGTCCGGCGGTCGACCGGACGTGTTCGTAGCAGCCCGAGGCCGTCGGCGTCTCGGTAGTCGAGAGGTTGTTCATGGGTTCGGTCATCAAGAAGCGCCGCAAGCGGATGGCGAAGAAGAAGCACCGCAAGCTGCTCAAGCGCACCCGCATCCAGCGCCGCCGCGCCGGCAAGTAAGCCCCGGTCGAACGTAGCGATGACGCGGGTCCTCCAGGCCACAGGGGCTGCTCTCCTGAGGCCGGGCGGCCCGCGTCGCCTGCGTGCTGCCTGAGGCAGCGGTCCCGTGGCCTGGCCCCTGGTCCTGCTGGTGGTGGCCACGGCGGCCTTCACCTCCCTGGCGGCCCGCCGCTCGGCTCACCCGTCGCCGGGCGACGGGCGACGTAGCCTCCGAGACCTGCTGGACGCCGGTGCGGTCGCGCTGGGCCTCCTCGCGGTCGCGGTCACGCTGGTCGTGCTGGGAACCGGCCGACCCGACCAGGGGGCCAAGGTCGCGGTGCTCGGCCTGCTGTCCTACCTCGTCTACGTCGCGGCCGCCGCGGTCCTCACCCGTCGACGCTGAAACCCGACCGGCCCGGTCCCGCCTCAGCGACGCAGCAGCCGGCGCGCCACCCGTCGCAGCACCAGTCCCACGGCGAGCGCGCCGCCGGCCCCGCCGGCCGCGCCGGCTCCCAGCAGGCCCGCCCGGCCCGCTCGGCGTCCGCGCCGGAAGTCCCGCACCGGCCAGCCCTGCTGCAGGGCGTGCCGGCGCAGGCGCTGGTCCGGGTTGATGACGCCGGGGTGGCCCACGAGGGACAGCATCGGCAGGTCGTTGAAGGAGTCGGAGTAGGCCGCGCACTGGTCGAGGTCCAAGCCCTCCTCGAGCGCCAGCGCCCGGACGGCGTCCGCCTTGGCCGCGCCGTGCAGCAGCTCACCGCGCAGCTGTCCGGTGTAGACCCCGTCGACGTGCTCCGCGGTGGTGCCCAGCGCCCCGTTCAGCCCCAGCCGGGCGGCGATGATGCCCGCCATCTCCACGGGAGCGGCCGTCACCAGCCAGGCCTGCTGACCGGCGTCCAGGTGCTGCTGCGCCAAGGCCCGGGTCCCGGGCCAGATCCTGGCGTGGATCGCGTCCTCGTAGGTCTCCTGGCCGATGGCCTCGAGCTCGGCGACGGTGTGGCCCTCGATGAAGGAGAGCGAGGACGACCGCGCGTGCTCGATGTGCGACGGGTTCTCGCGGCCGACGACGCGGAAGTAGACCTGGAGCCAGACGCCCTTGGCGATCACCCGGGTGCCGAAGAACCCGTGCCGGTACAGGCCCCGCGCCAGGTGGAACATGGACGCGCCCTTGATCATGGTGTTGTCCAGGTCGAAGAACGCCGCGACCCGGGGGTCCGGTTCGCCGACCACGGGGGCGACCTCGACGGCGGAGGCGCCGACGCCATGCAGCGGGTGGACGTCCTCGAAGTTGACCTCCAGTGCACGCGCGCTCCCCGCGGCCGGGGCCGGGCCCTCGGCATCGCTCACCCGTTCACCCTAACGCCCGACCGCCGGCTGGAGCCGGAGACCGGTCCTGGGCCGCTGTGCCAGACTCGACGTGTGCAGAGCCGCGCCCGCTCGCTGCAGGGCGTCGGACGCGGACTCCCGGGCCACGGCTCAGCACGGGTGGCCGGCGGCTGGCGGCCGCGCCGGGCGGAGGCGCTGCGGGGACGGGAACGACCAGAAGGGGTGCGAAGAGATGGCACAAGCCGAGCAGGAGCCGATGAGCAGCGAGGACCGGGTGCTGGTGCTGACCCGTCCCGGCTGCCACCTGTGCGACCAGGCGGTCGAGGTCGTCTCGCGGGTGTGCGCGGAGTCGGGGACCGGCTGGGCCACCCAGGACATCACCACCGACCCCGAGCTGCTGACCCGGTACACCAACGAGGTGCCGGTCACGTTCGTCGACGGCGTCCAGCACGACTTCTGGGCCGTCGACCCGGCTCGGTTGCGCACGGCGCTGAAGCATGAGGCCTAGCCCGACCGCATTTGTGCGGCCCGGTCACGGCTTCTAGAGTGGGACGGTACCGCCGCCCACAGACCAGGAGAGGTGTGTCCTCCGCCGACTCCTCATCGCAGTCTCATGACGAGGCGAACGCCGGGCTAGGGGACGCTGTCGACCCCGCTCCCGCACTCGGGACGGCGAAGGGCCTGCCCCGGGCGACGGTGGCCCGGCTGCCGGTCTATCTCCGCGCTCTGGCCCAGCTCGCCGCGGGCGGGACGCAGACCGTCAGCAGCGAGGCGCTCGCCGCCGCGGCCGGGGTCGGTCCGGCCCAGCTCCGCAGAGACCTGTCGTCCTTGGGTTCCTACGGCACCCGTGGCGTCGGCTACGACGTGGCGCACCTGCGCTTCTCGATCGCCCGCGAGGTCGGTCAGGCCGAGGAGTACCCGGTCGTCATTGTGGGGCTGGGCAACCTGGGCACCGCGCTCGCCAACTACTCCGGCTTCCGCTCCCGCGGCTTCCGCGTCGTCGGGCTCGTCGACCCCGACCCGGCGCTGGTGGGGCGCCGCCTCCACGGGCTCGCCATCACCGACCTCGCCGACCTCGAGGACCTGCTCGTCGCCACCGGAGCGGTGATCGGGGTGGTCGCGACGCCGTCGGAGGCGGCCCAGGACGTGACCGACCGGCTGGTCAGCCGGGGGGTGACCAGCATCCTGAACTTCGCCCCGGTCGTGCTCTCGGTGCCCGACAGGGTGAACGTGCGCAAGGTCGACCTGGGCCAGGAGCTGCAGATCCTCGCCTACCACGAGCACCGGCGCGCCGAGGAGCCTGGCGAAACGCCACCCGGGGCGGGGTCGGGAGCAGGCATCATCGGGGGGACGGCTGCGGCAGGGTCCCGGACCACCGAGGCCCGGCTCGGCCCGGCGGCCCGTGAGCTCGTGCACGCGGCCGGTCACCCCGACGACGAGAACGAGAGCGAATGAGCATTCTGGTGGTGAGCGTCTCGCACCGCTCCACGAGCGTCGGCATGCTGTCCCGGCTGGCGATGGACGCGGTGTCGAGCGCGGAGCTGGCCGAGCGCCTGGTGGCCTCCGACCACGTCGACGAGGCGGTGGTGCTGTCCACCTGCAACCGCACCGAGCTGTACACCTCGGTCTCGCGCTTTCACGGCGGCCTCGACGACGCCGTCGCTGCGCTGGCGGAGGTGGCCGGGCTGAGCGTGGCGGAGCTGCGGACCCTCTGCGCGGTCTACTTCGACGAGGGCGCGGTGGCCCACACGTTCTCGGTCGCGGCGGGCCTCGACTCGGTGGTGGTGGGGGAGAGCCAGATCCTCGGTCAGGTCCGAGCAGCCCTGAGCGTGTGCCAGAGCTCCGGCACCGTCGGGACGGTGCTGAACTCCCTGTTCCAGCAGGCCCTGCGCGTCGGCAAGCGGGTCCAGACCGAGACCGGCATCGGCTCGGCCGGCCGCTCACTCGTCACCGCCGCCTACGACCTGCTGGGCAGCGAGCGCGGCAGCCTGGCCGGTCGCCGGGTGCTCGTCGTCGGAGCCGGGCAGATGGCCGGGCTGGCCGCGCGCACCGCCGCCGCCGCCGGGGCCGAGGTCAGCTGCGCCAACCGCACCTTCAGCCGGGCGGAGCGGCTGGCGGAGGCCGTCGGCGGCCGGGCGGTCCCGCTCGACCAGCTCGACGCCGCCCTGGCCGAGACCGACGTGCTCGTGACCTGCACGGGCGCCCGCTCGATGACCATCGGTGCCGACCAGCTCTCCGGCACCCCCGTCACCGGTGTGGTCGACCTCGCCCTGCCGCCCGACGTGTCGGAGGACGTGCACACCCTCGGGATCAGCTTGGTCAACCTCGACCGCCTGGTGGCCGGACGCGACGACGAGACCGGCTCCTCCGAGGTCGCCGAGGCCCGGTCCCTGGTGCACGCGGAGGTCCGCGACTTCCTCGGGCTGCGCCGGGCCGCGCAGGTCGCGCCCACCGTCGTCGCCCTGCGCTCGATGGCCTCCGACGTGGTGGCCGGGGAGATGGCCCGGCTGGCCACCCGGCTGCCGGCGCTCGGGGAGCGGGAACGCGACGAGGTGCAGCGGACCGTCCGCCGCGTGGTCGACAAGCTGTTGCACCAGCCCACGGTGCGGGTGCAGGAGCTGTCCACCGACCCCGACGCGGTGGACTACGCGGCCGCCCTGCGGGAGCTCTTCGCCCTGGATCCCCACGCCGTGGCGGCCGTGCTGTCGGCGGAGGTCCCCGCCCCGTGACCGCCGCCACCAGCTCCCGCCCCCTGCGGCTGGGTGCCCGCACCTCCCCGCTCGCCCGGGCCCAGGTCGACGCGGTGACGGAGATGCTCGCGCGGCGCGGCGTGCCCTGCACCTTCGTCGGCGTCACCACCCGCGGCGACGTGGACCAGCGGGCGCTCACCGAGATCGGCGGCACCGGGGTCTTCGCCGGCGCCGTCCGCGACGCCCTCCGGGCCGGGGAGATCGACGTGGCGGTGCACTCGTTGAAGGACCTCCCGACCGCCCCCGACCCGGACCTGGCGGTGGTCGCGGTTCCCGAACGCGAGGACACCCGCGACGTGCTCGTGGGCCGGGGGCTGGCCGAGCTCGACCGCGGAGCCCGCATCGGCACCGGAGCCCCGCGCCGGGCGTTGCAGCTGCAGGAGTGGGCGGAGCGCGAGGGCCGGGCGGTCACGGTGGTGCCGGTGCGCGGCAACGTCGACACGCGGCTGGGCCTGGTCCGCAGCGGCGCGGTGGACGCTGTCCTGCTCGCCGCCGCCGGCCTGCGCCGGCTCGGCTACCTGCAGGTCGAGGAGCCGGACCCGGCGACCGCCAGCCACGGCGTCCTGGCGACGCCGGCGGTGGTGAAGGGGCTGCGGGCCGAGGTGCTGCCGCTGGCCCTGATGCTGCCCGCGCCCGGGCAGGGCGCCCTGGCGCTGGAGGTCGCCCACGGACTCGACGAGGAGCTCGCCACGCACGTGCGCGCACTGGACCACGCGGTCAGCCACGCAGAGGCCCGGACCGAGCGCGCCTTCCTCGGCTGCCTGGAGGCCGGCTGCACCGCACCGGTCGGTGCCCGCGCCGTTGTCAAGTCGGTCCGTGGTACAAGTCACGATTTGACTCTGCGCGCGGTAATTGGGAGAACGTTACTGAGCAGTGTGGAGACACCTGCCGGGAGTGGTCCGCCGCTTCGTCTCGAGGTCGAGGGATCCACAGATCGGCCTGAGGATTTTGGGACGGAACACGCTCGACGGGTACTCGCCACTCTGCAGTCCCAGGACCGCCCTGCCCCTGCCTGACCCCCACTCCCACTGCCCGTCAGCCGACTGCGGTGGACAACAGAACGCGAGACGTCCGTGAGCACATCATCGGTGCAGCACCCCGGCACCTCCACCACCGCTGCACCCGCGGCCCGCGGTCGCGTCATCTTCGTCGGCACGGGCCCGGGCGACCCGGACCTGCTGACCCTCGGTGCCATCGCCGCGCTCGCTGACGCCAGCGCCGTCATCCTGGACAGCGAGCGACAGTCGGAGATGCTGGCCCACCCGGCGGTGAAGGTCGCCGCCGAGGCGGAGATCTCGATCCTGGGCACCACCGAGGCCGGCCGGCCGCTGTCCCCGTCGGTGCGGGCCAAGTTCGTGCTCAAGCACGCCTCGGCCGGCTCCCGCGTGGTCCGCCTGGTCACCGGCGACCCCTTCCTCGACAACGCCGTCGCCGACGAGGCCGCGGCGTGCGTCCGGGGCGGGATCGACTTCGAGGTCGTGCCGGGCGTCTCCAGCCTGACCGCGGTCCCGGAGTACGCCGGGATCGACCTCATCCACTCCGGCAGCGTCCAGTTCGCCTCGGTGACCGACGGCAAGTTCAGCAAGGCCAACACGTCCCAGTGGGGCGGTGCGGCGAGCGTGGTCTGCAGCACCCTGGTCTCGATGGTCGGCTCGCTCGTGGAGGCCGCCAAGGCGGCGGGCCGGCCCGGCACCGACCAGGTCGTGGTCACCCTGCACGGGGGCAGCACCGAGCAGATCACGCTGCCCAGCACCCTCGACGAGCTGGTGCTGGCCGTCGACTCGATCAAGGCCCCGCCCAGCGACGCGCTGCACGTGATCATGGGCGCCGCCGCCGAGCAGCGTCGCGAGCTCAGCTGGTACGAGACCAAGCCGCTCTTCGGCTGGAAGGTGCTGGTGCCCCGGACCAAGGACCAGGCCGCCCCGATGGTGGCGCGGCTGCGGACCTACGGCGCGCACAGCGAGGAGGTGCCCACCATCTCGGTGGAGCCGCCGCGCAGCCCGCTGCAGATGGACAAGGCCGTCCGCGGCCTGGTCGAGGGCCGCTATGAGTGGGTCGCCTTCACCTCCGTCAACGCCGTCAAGGCGGTCCGGGAGAAGTTCGAGGAGTACGGCCTCGACGCCCGCGCCTTCTCCGGGCTCAAGGTGGCCGCCGTCGGCTCGGTGACCGCCGAGGCCCTGCGCGGCTGGGGGATCGAGCCCGACCTGGTGCCCGAGGGCGAGCAGTCCGCGGCCGGCCTGGCGGCGGAGTTCCCCCCCTTCGACGACGTGCTGGACCCCATCAACCGGGTCTTCCTGCCCCGCGCCGACATCGCCACCGAGACGCTCACCGCCGGCCTCACCGAGCTGGGCTGGGAGGTTGAGGACGTGACGGCCTACCGGACCGTCCGCGCCACCCCGCCGCCCGCTCCGGTCCGGGAGGCCATCAAGACCGGCAAGTTCGACGCCGTCGTCTTCACCTCCTCCTCCACGGTCCGCAACCTTGTGGGCATCGCCGGCAAGCCGCACCCCTCCACCGTCATCGCGGTGATCGGTCCGGCCACGGCGAAGACCTGCGAGGAGCACGGCCTGCGGGTCGACGTCGTCGCCCAGAAGCCGTCGGTGGTGGACCTGGCCGACGCCCTGGCTGCCTTCGCCGCCGATCGGCGCGACGCCTTTTTGGCCGAGGGAGAGCCTGTCCTCAAGCCGTCACAGAGGCGCACGTCACCTCGCCGACGGGTCTGATTGTCAGTCCCCCGCGCTAGGTTTGCTGGGCGATGATGAACCAACCCAGCAGCTTGAGCGATGCCGGATCGCGCGCCCATGCCTGGACGACGGAGCGAGCGGGACACGCTTTTCGTCCCGCGAGCGAGGGAGGAAGGCATGGGGTCTGAGCGCGATCCGCAGCGAGCGGAGCGAGCCATCCAACACCGTCCGCGGCGGCTGCGGACCTCACCGGTGATGCGGGCGATGGTGGCCGAGACGACGCTCGAGCCGCGCCAGCTGGTGCTGCCGGCCTTCGTCGCCGAGGGGCTGGCGCAGCCACGCCCGATCAGCTCGATGCCGGGCGTCGTCCAGCACACGCTCGACACACTGCGCAAGGCCGCCGTCGACGCGGCCCAGGCCGGGCTGGCCGGGATCATGCTGTTCGGGGTCCCCGAGCACAAGGACGCCGAGGGCAGCGGTGCCCTGGATCCCGACGGGATCCTGGCCCGCGCCATCGCCGCCGTCCGCAGCGAGGTGGGCGAGGACCTGCTGGTCATGAGCGACGTGTGCCTGGACGAGTTCACCGATCACGGGCACTGCGGCGTGCTGACGCCCTCGGGCCTGGTCGACAACGACGCCACGGTCGCGATCTACGCGCAGATGGCCGTGCTGCACGCCCGCTCGGGCGCCCACGTGGTCGGGCCCAGCGGCATGATGGACGGCCAGGTGGCGGCGATCCGTGCGGCGCTGGACGCCGACGGCGCCCAGGACACCACGATCATGGCCTACGCCGCGAAGTTCACCTCGGCCTTCTACGGCCCCTTCCGCGAGGCCGTGGCCTCCTCGCTCACCGGGGACCGCAAGACCTACCAGCAGGACGGCGCCAACCTCCGCGAGGCGCTGCGCGAGGTCGCGCTGGACGTGGCCGAGGGTGCCGACATCGTTCTGGTGAAGCCCGCGCTCGCCTACCTCGACGTGGTCCGCGCCGTGGCCGACGCCTCCCCGGTGCCCGTGGCGGCCTACAACATCTCCGGCGAGCTGGCCATGGTCGAGGCCGCCGCGGCGAACGGCTGGATCAGCCGGGAGCCCGCGATCGCGGAGACCCTCACGTCGATCCGCCGCGCCGGCGCGGACATCGTGCTGACCTACTGGGCCCAGGAGTGGGCCGAGCGCTACCACCGAGGGATGTCCCGATGACCGTTCTCCCCACCTCCCGGGCCTTGCCCGACACCTCCACCGACGCCCGGTCCGCGGCGGCCTTCGCCCGGGCGCAGCAGGTCATCCCCGGCGGGGTGAACTCGCCCGTGCGGGCGTTCCTGTCGGTCGGCGGCACCCCACGCTTCATCGCGCGTGCGTCCGGGCCCTACCTCTACGACGTGGACGGCAACGAGCTGGTCGACCTGATCTGCTCGTGGGGGCCGATGCTGCTCGGGCACGCGCACCCCGAGGTGATCGCCGCCGTCGCCGAGGCCGCGTCGCACGGCACGTCCTACGGCGCCCCGACCACGGCCGAGGTCGAGCTGGCCGCGGAGATCGTCGACCGCACCCCCGTCGAGCAGGTCCGGCTGGTCAACTCGGGCACCGAGGCCACCATGTCGGTGCTCCGGCTGGCCCGCGGGATCACCGGCCGGGACAAGATCATCAAGTTCGCGGGCTGCTACCACGGCCACGTCGACTCGCTGCTGGCCGCCGCCGGCTCGGGCGTGGCGACGCTTCGCCATGGTGCGGGCTCCAGAGTCGCCGGAGGCGCCATCCCCGGCTCGCCCGGGGTCACCGAGGCGACGACCGCGGACACCCTCGTGCTGCCCTACAACGACCGGGCGGCTGTGCGGGAGGCGTTCGCGACCTTCGGCGACCAGATCGCGTGCCTGGTCACCGAGGCGGCCGCCGGGAACATGGGCGTCGTCCCACCGGGGGTGGAGGACGGGGTCGGCTTCAACCAGTTCCTGGCCGACCTCTGCCGGACCCACGGGGCCTTGTTCGTCTCTGACGAGGTGATGACCGGCTTCCGGATCAGCCGTTCCGGCCAGTACGGCTTCGACGGCGTCGTGCCCGACCTGATGACGTTCGGCAAGGTGATGGGCGGTGGCTTCCCGGCGGCCGCGTTCGGCGGGCGGGCCGAGCTCATGCAGAGCCTCGCGCCGGTCGGCGGGGTCTACCAGGCGGGCACGCTCTCGGGGAACCCGGTGGCCAGCACGGCCGGCCTCACCACCCTGCGGCTGGCCACCGACGACGTCTACGCCCACGTCGACCGGGCCGCCGCCCGCCTGCAGGCCGAGGTGGCGACGGCGCTCGGCGCAGCCGGGGTGCCCCACGTGATCCAGGCCGCCGGGAACCTGTTCAGCGTCTTCTTCGTGCCCGAGGGCGTCACGGCGGTGCCCGATTACGCCACGGCCGCGACGCAGGACGCGGCGGTCTACGGCGCCTTCTTCCACGCCATGCTCGACGCCGGGGTCTACCTGCCGCCGAGTGCCTTCGAGGGCTGGTTCCTCTCCGCCGCCCACGACGACGCCGCACTGGACCGCGTGGTCGACGCCCTCCCGCGTGCTGCGGCTGCAGCCGCGGCGGCGGGCGGGAGAGGATGAGCTCGTGACCACGCCGCACCCCGTCTCCTCCGCCGGTACCCGGACCGTCGTCCACCTGGTCCGCCACGGTGAGGTCGACAACCCCGCCGGTCTGCTCTACGGCCGGCTGCCCGACTACCACCTGTCGGACCGGGGCCGGTCGATGGCCGGGCTGGTCGCCGAGCACCTGCGAGACCGCGACATCACCCACCTGAGGTGCTCCCCGTTGGAGCGCGCCCAGGAGACCATCGAGCCGCTGGTCGAGCAGCTCAGTCTTCCCGTGGTCACCGACGAGCGGGTGATCGAGGCCGACAACCAGTTGCAGGGGCTCAAGGTCACCGCGTCGGCGCTCGTCCGCAACCCCAAGTCCTGGTGGCTGTTCCGCAACGCGCTGCGGCCCACGTGGGGCGAGCCCTACCGCGACATCGTGGCCCGGATGCGGCTCGCGGTCCGCGACGCGGCCGCTGCGGCGGCGGGGCACGAGGCGGTCATCGTCTCCCACCAGCTGCCGATCTGGATGGCCCGCTGTGACGCCGAGGGCCGACGGCTGTTCCACGACCCGCGACGCCGGGAGTGCCGGCTGGCCAGCGTCACGTCCATCACCGTCGTCGACGGTCGGGTGGCCGGCGTCGCGTACGAGGAGCCCGCGGCCTCCCTCTACGCCGCTGCGCTGCCCCGGAAGTTCGTCGCAGGCTCCTAGTGCGTCCCCGTCCCCGTTCTCGGCGTCACGCCCGCCCCATAGCCCCGCTGCAGGCTGCCCTGGCCGTCGTCGTGCTGCTCGCGTTCGGCGGGTGCACCACCACGGGCGCGGACGAGGGCACCCGGAGCGCGGGCCAGGAGGGCTACGTCGGGGTACAGGGCAACCTCACCCAGATCCCCCCTGCGGACCGCACCGAGCTGCCGCCGGTTCGCGGGACCACCCTGGAGGAGAAGCCGCTCTCGACCGCCGACTACCGGGGCCAGGTGGTCGTGGTGAACGTCTGGGGCTCCTGGTGCGCTCCGTGCCGCGCCGAGGCGCCCGCCCTGCAGCGGGCCAGCGTCGCCACCCAGGGCCGGGCGCAGTTCGTCGGTATCACCACCCGGGACAACGACCCGGCCCAGGCCCGCGCCTTCGTCCGCGCGTTCGGCATCGGCTACCCGAGCATCTACGACCCCGACGGCAAGGCCCTGCTGGCCTTCGCCCAGACCCTGCCGCCGTCAGCGATCCCGTCCACCCTCATCCTCGACAAGCAGGGGCGGTTGGCGGCCCGCGTGCTCGGCGAGATCTCCGAGCTCACCCTGGTCACCATGGTGGACGAGGTGGCTGCGGAGTGACCCCCCTGGACCTCGCCGGCTGGGCGGAGGCGGCCGTCGGCGGCTCGATGGCCCTGGCCGTGCCCGTCGCGCTGCTGGCCGGCGTCGTGTCGTTCTTCTCCCCGTGCGTCGTCCCCCTGCTGCCCGGCTACCTCTCCTACGCCACCGGCCTGGGTGCGGCCGAGGTGCTGGGCGGGACCGCACGGCGCGGCCGCATGCTGGCCGGCACCTCGCTGTTCGTCCTCGGCATCGCCGTCGTCTTCGTGGCCACCGGCACCCTCGTCGGCGGTCTGGGGGCGACCCTGCTCACCCACGCCGACACGATCAGCCGCGTGCTGGGCGTGGTCATCATCGCGCTGGGGCTGGTCTTTGCGGGGGTGCTCAACCTGGGCCGGCGCGAGTTCCGGCTGTCGCGGATGCCGACGGCGGGCGTCGCCGCAGCCCCGCTGCTGGGGATCGTCTTCGCCCTCGGCTGGACACCCTGCATCGGGCCGACGCTCGGGGTGGTCTACAGCCTGGCCTTCACCGAGGCGACGGCGTTGCGGGGCGGCCTGCTCGCCTTCGTGTTCGCGCTCGGCCTGGGGGTGCCCTTCATCGTCGCCGGGCTGGTGTACACCAAGATGGCGCGCGCGGTCGGCTTCCTCCGCCGCCACCAGCTCACCCTGCTGCGCGTGGGCGGGATCGCCATGGTGGTCGTCGGCGTGCTGCTGGTGACCGGTCTGTGGACCACGCTGACGGCCGACCTGCGGGCCACCTTCGCCTCGTTCGTCCCGGTGATCTGATGACCGAGACCGAGATCCGCCGGCCCGCGGCCGGCACCGAGACACCGCCGCCGGGCGGCTCCGCAGGACCTCCCCAGCTCGGCTGGAGCGGCGGCGCCCGCTTCGTGTGGACCCAGCTCACGTCCATGCGGACCGCGCTGGTGCTGCTGTTTGCGCTCGCTCTCGCGGCCATCCCCGGCTCGCTCATCCCGCAGCGCGCGGTCTCGCCGGTGCGGGTCTCGGACTTCGTCCGGGACAACCCCACCCTCGGACCGCTGTACGACCGGCTCGGGCTCTTCAACGTCTTCACCTCGCCCTGGTTCTCGGCGGTCTACCTGCTGCTGTTCGTCTCCCTCATCGGCTGCATCGTGCCGCGGGTCGGGGTGTACGCCCGAGCCCTCCGCGCCCGGCCGCCGCGCACTCCGAGGAACCTGGTCCGGCTGCCCGCGTACGCCCGCGCGGAGGTCGCCGCCGACACCGACCTGCTGGGCCGGGCCGCGGCGGAGCTGCGCCGCCGCCGTTACCGGGTCGAGGTCGGGGACGGGTCGGTGTCGGCCGAGCGGGGATACCTCCGGGAGGCGGGCAACCTCGTCTTCCACGTCAGCCTGCTGTTCGTGCTGCTCGGAGTGGCGATAGCCAGCCTCTACGGCTTCCGCGGCAGCAGCGTCGTCGTCGTCGGCCAGGGCTTCGCCAACAACCTCACCCAGTACGACGACCTGCAGGCCGGCGCGCGGTTCGAGGAGTCAGACCTGAGACCGTTCAGCGTCGTGGTCAACCGCTTCGACGTCGCCTTCGAGACCGGCCCGGTGCAGCGTGGCGCGGCGCGGCTGTTCCGCGCCCAGGTCGAGGTCACCGACGCCCCCGGTGAGTCCCCGCGCACGGAGACCCTCGAGGTCAACAAGCCCCTCACCATCGACGGCACCACGGTGCACCTGATCGGACACGGCTACGCGCCCCGGGTGACCATCCGGGACGGGGACGGCAACGTCGCCTTCTCCGGGCCCGTGCCCTTCCTGCCCCAGGACGGCCAGTTCACCTCGGCGGGGGCGGTCAAGGCTCCGGACGCGCGCCCGGACCGGCTGGCCTTCGAGGGATTCTTCCTGCCCACCGCGGTCACCTCCGGTGGCGCCGCCCCGACCTCCGGCTTCCCGGACGCGCTCAACCCGGTCCTGTTCCTCAACGGGTGGTACGGACCGCCGAAGGTGGAGACCGGGACCCCCGAGAACATCTACTCCCTGGACACGACCGGCCTCACCGCCATGGTCGACGCCGAGGGGGCGCCGTTCCGGGTGGCCCTGCAGGAGGGGGCCACGGTCCAGCTGCCGGAGGGGCGCGGGTCGCTCACCATGGACGGCTGGGACCGCTGGGTGAAGCTGCAGGTCGGCAACTCCCCGGGGGTGCCCCTCGCGCTCCTGGCCATCGGCTTCGCGGTCCTCGGGCTGTGCCTGTCGCTGTTCGTCCGGCCCCGGCGGGTCTGGGTGCGGGTGAGCGACAACCCCGCGGGGGGTCGGCTGCTCGAGGTGGGCGGACTCGACCGCGCCGACGCCCGGGGCGGTCTCACCGAGGACGTCGACGAGCTCGCGGGAGTCCTGGCTGAGACCACGACCACGCGCTCGGGCGCATCCTCCGGCGACTCCCCCTCCGAATCCTCTAGCAGCACCACCCCGACGGAAGCAGGAAGATGACACCCGAGCAGTTCTCCAGCATCGCGCTGGTCACGTCCGTCGTGGCCTACATGCTGGCGATGTTCGCCCACGCGGGGGAGTGGGCGGCCGCCCGCAGCCTGGCCCCGGTCGACGTCGCACCCGGCCCCCGCCCGCTGGTCGGCGTCGGAGCGCGCGGCGAGACCGTCTTCGGTCCGGGTGGGCCGGCGACGCCCGCGACGCCGGACGCGGGTCTGGAGCCCGCAGCGGAAAGCGCCGGCAGCCGCGCCCGGATCGAGCAGCTCGGCCGGATCGGCGTCGCCCTGACCGTGGTCGGCTTCGCGCTCAGCCTCGCAGGGGTCCTGGCCCGGGGAGTCGCCGCCGGCCGGGCTCCCTGGGGCAACATGTTCGAGTTCACCACCACCGCGATGGTTTTCGTCGTCGCGGCGTACCTGCTGATGGTCTGGAAGGCCGGCATCCGCTGGCTGGGGCTGCCACTGACGCTGCTGGCTGCGGTGGCCAACGGGCTGGCCGTCACCGTGTTCTACGTGGCCGTCGCGCCCCTGGTGCCCGCGCTCCACTCCGTCTGGTTCGTCATCCACATCGTCGCGGCGGCGATCTCCGGAGCCGCCTTCAACGTGGGTGGGCTGATGTCGGTGCTGTACCTGCTGAGGAAGCGGGCCGAGGACCGCGGCACGGTCAGGGGCTACCTGACCCTGCTGCCCTCCGCGCGCCGCATCGACCTGCTGACCTACCGCTTCCACGCCTTCGCGTTCCCCCTGTGGACCTTCACCGTCGCCGCCGGCGCGGTGTGGGCCGAGTACGCCTGGGGCCGCTACTGGGGCTGGGACCCCAAGGAGACCTGGGCCCTGGTGACCTGGGTGGTCTACGCCTGCTACCTGCACGCCCGCTCGACGGCCGGCTGGCGGGGGAGCAAGGCCGCCGCCATCGCGATCCTCGGTCTGGCCACCTTCTGGTTCAACTTCGTCGGCATCAACCTGCTGGTCTCCGGTCTGCACTCCTACGCCGGCGTCTGAGGAGCGGCGTCACCCTGGCTCAGCACCGTCAGGGGAGGCGGCTGCCGGAGGCGGTTCGGGGGAGGGCGGCACCGAAGGCCGCGCTAGAGCCGATGTGTCCACCACGACCGCACCGGCGCTCCAGAGGATCCGGGCCTGTGCTGGGGTGAGCCTTGCGAGGCGCCCCCGGGCCGTTTCCAGCACGTCGTGGATGGTCCTGCGACGGTGCGGGCCGTGGTGGCTGGCGGGATGAGGACGCTCACCAATTCACCCCGACCAGTTTCGACGGACAAAACTCTAGCAGCGATCCGGAGCACGTCCACCCCCTCATCTCGACCCTCGACCAGCGGGGTCGGGACGCGTGTCCCAGGAGGGCGTGCCGGTCGTTCAAGGCACTCCCGGGCACGACCACGGCAGCAGCGCAGCGGTTCCTAGCGACGTCGACGTGACCCCGGGGACATGACGGTGGACAGGTCCGGCGCGGTGAGGAAGTGCCGGTGCTCGGCGGCGAAGGCGGAGAGGATGCCCTTCTTGTTGCGCGTCCGGCCGGGGTGGGGGGCGTCGTGGAACTTCTCGTTGAACTCGATGGCCGCCTCGGTGGCCCGGTCCTTGAAGCCGCGCAGGCTGCCCGGCTCCACGCCGAGCATCTCCGCGACCCGGGCCATGTCACCGGCCGCCTCGCGCAGCGCCCCCCAGATGCGCACCCACGAGGCGTCAGCCAACAGGGAGTCGAGCAGCGGTGCCCACTGCAGCCGCCGCTGCCACGGCGCCGGCGTCGGGTTCTGGCCGATCCGCAGCGTCGTCAGGTAGTGGACCAGGGTGTGGGGGTCGTTGCGGGTCTTGTCCAGCAGCGCGGCTGCCCCGAACCAGTGCCGGGCGGCGGCGGCGTACAACGTCCGGCCGCTCTCGGTGAACTGGCTGTAGGTGACGATCTGGGTCGCGGGGCGCTCGTGGTGCAGCCGCAGCAGCGCGGTCAGCCCGGTGCTGGTGGGCGAGCTGAGGTTGAAGTCGACGAAGGCGACCTCCCAGCTGTGCCCGGCCCGCAGCAGCACGTTGAGCTGGTCGACGCCGGGGGCGACGGCCAGGCCACGGCCGAAGGCGCGCTCGAAGTTGGCCCGCTCCCCGGGCACGTCGTCAACCAGCAGCACCCGGCCCGTGGCCGGCGTCGTCGTGGTCGTCTCCCTGCCCCCTCTCGGCCGCGGCGCCGGACAGCACCCACTGCGCCCGGACCGTCTTGGTGCCGGGCCCCCACTCGCACGTCAGCGACCCCTGCAGCCCGGTCAGCCGAGCCTCCAACCGCTCCGAGCTCGTCCCCGCGCTCTTCCACACCCCTGCAGGCATCGGCGACGCGTCGTCCACGACTTCTATCACGAGCAGCCCTCCCCGATCGGACAGGTGCACCGCGATGACGCCGGCCCCAGCGTTGACGGCGTTGCCGACCAGGTCGCTCAGCACGATGCGGGCGAGGTCACGGTCCTCGCGGCCCAGGTGCTCGGCCTCGATGTCCACGCTCACCTGGGCCCCGACGGCGCGCGCCAGAGTGAGGACGGGGGCAGCCAGGCTGTCGGGCGCGGTGGAGCTGGTCTGCCCGATGCGCGCCAGGGTCATGGTCTCGCGCAGGCGGGCGTTGGCGCTCACCGCCAGCTCGTAGAGCGTGGGGGCGCTGGCCCGGACCGTCCGCGCCTCCTGCTCCAGCAGGCGCAGGTGGGTCGACAGCGCGCCGTGGGTCTCGCTGATCACCAGCTCGCGACCGCTGTGCGCCTCCTCGCGCACCAGGGGACCCAGATGGGTGGCCGTGAGGTCGGCGTCACGGACGCGGACCGAGACCAGCAGCGGGCTCAGGCAGAGGACCACGGCAGCCAGCCAGGTGCTCTCCGGCCAGCGCGCGGGCAGCGCCACCGCACACACCAGCCCGGCGGTCACGGGTCCGCAGAACCAGCGCACCACCTCGTGCCAGTGAGGCCGGTCGGTCTCGTCGGGGTTGTACCAGGCGTGGTCGGTGAAGATGGCGGCGGAGGTGCAGACGAAGTGGCCGACCGCGGCGGCCAGGGCCGCCACCCGCGCCGGCGAGGGCAGGTCGGTCGCGACCCAGGACGCGATGGCCACGAGCAGCAGGCCGGCGACCATCTCGGTGTAGGTCTCCAGTGCCAGGTCGTGCCGGCCGTTCTTGTGGCTGACGTCGGCGTACAGCGCGCTCGCCGGCCACCACCGCGGGAGCGACCCGGCGTGCTCGTGGCGCGCCTTGGCCAGCTGCAGCACCACCAGGGAGGCGGCGGGCAGCCAGAGCGCGAGGGCGAGCAGCCACTGCTCGCTCTGCACGGACGCGGCGCCGACCGCGGCGACGGCGACCACGCGCAGCGCGAGCGAGCGCAGGTTGTAGGTGCTGGAACGTCGGAGCATGGCCAGGTAGGCGAGCCGGTCGCGCCGGCCCTGCCCCCACCGGCTGCCCCAGCCTGCGCTCACGCGCCCATGGTGCCGTCCGGCCCGGGCCGCGGCAAGGACGAGGGGTGGCCTCACCCGTGCTGGCACGATGGCCTGATGCGGCACTTCGACCTCGTCATCATCGGCTCGGGCTCGGGCAACTCCATCCCGGACGAGCGGTTCGCCGGGCTGTCCGTGGCGTTGGTGGACAAGGGGGTCTTCGGCGGCACCTGCCTCAACGTCGGCTGCATCCCCACCAAGATGTTCGTGCATCCCGCAGACCTGGCCGCCGGTCCCGCCCATGCGGCCCGGGTCGGGGTCGACCTCGACCTGCGCGCAGCCCGTTTCACCGACATACGCGACCGGATCTTCGGCCGCATCGACCCGATCTCGGCCGACGGGTTGACCTGGCGTGCGTCCAACGAGAACGTCACCGTCTTCACCGAGCCGGCGCACTTCCTCGACCCCCACACCCTCCAGGTGGGGGAGGAGACGATCACCGGGGAGCGCTTCGTGCTCGCCGCCGGCAGCAGGCCGGTCATCCCGGACCTGCCCGGGCTCGACTCCGTCGTCCACCACACCTCTGACACCGTGATGCGGCTGCCGGAGCTGCCTTCATCCATGGTCGTGGTCGGCGGCGGCTACGTCGCCGCCGAGCTGGGCCACGTGTTCTCGGCCTTCGGCACCCGGGTGGACGTGGTCCTCCGCGGCGACCGGATGCTGCGCGGGGAGGACGAGGAGGTCTCCCAGCGGTTCACCGAGCTGTTCGGGCAGCGGGTGCGGCTGCACCCGCGGACATCGGTGTCGCGGGTCCGGCCGGGCGACGGGAACGCCGGGGTGACCCTGGTGCTGGAGGGACCCGGCGGGGAGCGGCAGCTCACCGCGGACGTGCTGCTGGTCGCGACGGGGCGGGTCCCCAACGGCGACACGCTGAACCTGCCCGCGGCGGGGGTGGACGTCGACGACGCGGGCTACGTCGTGGTGGACGCCCACCAGCGGACCACCGCCGAGCACATCTGGGCCCTGGGCGACGTCTCCTCGCCCCACCAGCTCAAGCACGTCGCCAACCACGAGGCCCGTGTCGTCCAGCACAACCTGCTGCACCCCGACGCGCCGGTGGCCAGCGACCGCCGCTTCGTCCCGCACGCGGTCTTCTCCGACCCGCAGGTCGCCTCGGTCGGGCTCACCGAGGAGCAGGCCGGGGAGCAGGGGCTCGACGTCGTCGCCGTCACCCAGCAGTACGGCGACGTGGCGTTCGGCTGGGCGATGGAGGACACGGACCACTTCGTCAAGCTGGTCGCGGACCGCCGGACCGGGCTGCTCGTCGGGGCCCACCTGATCGGCCCGGACGCCTCCTCGCTCATCCAGACGCTGATCCAGGCGATGAGCTTCGGCCAGCACCCGCACGCGGTCGCCCGGGGGCAGTACTGGATCCACCCGGCGCTGGCCGAGGTGGTGGAGAACGCGCTGCTGAAGCTCCCGGCCGGCTCGGACGCCTGACCGCCCGGGCGGTCCTGAGCGGTCAGGGGCGGCGGATGCGCCAGGCGGTCCTCAGCGGCGGCGGCCGACGAGCTTCCAGGCGGCGGGCAGCAGGCCCGCGGCGAGAGCGATCTTGACCGCGTCGCCGAGCAGGAACGGCACCACACCGACCAGCAGGGCCTTGCCGAGGTCCATCCCGGTGATGAGCACGAGACCGGGCACGCCGACGGCGTAGATGGCCAGGTTGCCGAGCACCATCAGGCCGACGGTGCGCGGGACGGTGCGGTCAGCGCCCCGCTCGGCCAGCCGGCCGACCAGGTAGGCGGCGAGGACGAAGCCGACGATGTAGCCGAAGGACGCGAAGGCCCACCCGCTCTGCTGCTGGGCGAACCACGGCACCCCGGCGACACCGGCCAGCAGGTAGAGGCCCATCGAGGCCACGCCCCGGCGGGAACCGAGCACCGCCCCGACCAGGAGCACCGAGAAGGTCTGCAGGGACAGCGGGACCGGGGTGAACCACAGCGGCACCGTCACCTGCGCGGTCAGGCCGACGAAAGCGGCACCGCCCACGACGAGGGCGACGCTGCGCGCGAGGCCTCCGGGGATGACGTCACCGAGGGTCCGGGGGCTCACGCTCGTGATGCTCGACATGTAGGTCGGTCCTTCCAGCACAGATCGTCCGATGCGTGCGGACGCTGTTTGCGCCCCGCACGGGTTGAGGCAACCTTAGGGCTCACGCGCCCGGTGCCGCCAACAGGCCGGCGTCGGGCGAACCGCTACCGGGAGGTGAGGAATGGCGCCGACCCTGCGGGCCCCCCGTCCCTGGCGGGGCGCCGCCGGGCTGCTGATCGGGTCGCTGGCGGTCCTGCCGGCCTGCACGGTCCCGGCGGGAGCGCCCTCCCCGACCTCCCTCAGCTCGAGCCCTGCGCCGTCGGGCGGATCCGGCGCGGGGGGTGAGGGGGCGGCGTCGGGGAGCCCGACGGCGGGCGGCGGGAGGACCACGACGTCCCCGGCACCGACGCCGACCGCCGGTGCGACCCCCGCCGACGACCTCGGGGCACGCTGCGCCGCGCTGGTGGAGCGGCTGACGCCGGAGCAGCGGGTCGGGCAGCTGCTCATGGTGGCCGTCCGGTCCACCGGGCCCAGTGACGAGGAGGCGGCGGCGGTGCGCCGCACCCGCGCGGGCAGCGTCATCCTGCTGGGTGGCTCGACGGCGGGCCAGCGGGCCGTGCGGGAGGTCGTGGCTGAGGTCCGCGGGATCGCCGACCAGCCCCGGGGCGTGGACGTGCTCCTGGCCGTCGACCAGGAGGGCGGCACCGTCCAGCGGCTGGCGGGCCAGGGGTTCTCCGACATCCCCGCCGCCTCGGAGCAGGCCACCCTGCCCACGGCGGAGCTGACGCGGCGGGCCAGGACCTGGGGCGGTGAGCTCGAGCAGGCGGGGATCGACGCAGACCTGGCGCCGGTCGCCGACGTGGTGCCGCGCGAGCTCACCGGCGTGAACGAGCCGGTCGCCCGGCTGCAGCGCGGCTACGGCTCCTCACCCTCGGTGGTGGCGGAGAAGGTGCGGGCCTTCACCCGGGGCATGGACCGGGCCGGGATCGCGACGGCGGTGAAGCACTTCCCGGGGATCGGCGAGGTCCGGGGCAACACCGACTTCGCCAACCGGGTGGTGGACACCACGACCCGGCGCCGCGACCCCTCCCTGGCCGGCTTCAAGGCTGCCGTCGACGCCGGCGCGGACATGGTCATGGTGTCCTCGGTGGTCTACACCAGGATCGACCGGCGCCAGCCCGCAGTCTTCTCGACCACGGTGGTCGAGGGCATGATCCGGCGCGACCTGGGCTTCGACGGCGTCGTCGTCTCCGACGACCTCGCCGCCGCTGCCCTGGAGAGCTTCTCCGCGGAGCGGCGCGGGGTCGGGTTCGTCCGGGCCGGCGGCGACCTCGCGATCGTCGGTGACCCCGCCGAGGCGGCGACCATGGCCACCGCGCTGGTGGAGGGGGCCGCTGCCGACCCCGAGCTGGCGGCCCGGGTCCGCGGCAGCGCCGCCCGGGTGCTGGCGCTCAAGGAGCGCCGCGGCCTCACCCGCTGCTGAGCGCCGCGGCGTGACCGCTCAGCCGTCCACCTGGAGCTGTTCCAGGGACCTCCGTGCCGCCGGTACGAGCTCGGGCCGGGTGTCGGGGATCGAGGCGTAGTAGAGCCCGGACGTGGCGCCCGCGGACACGATCGCCACCAGCAGCAGCTCACCCTTGGTCTCCAGACCGGGGATGTCGAAGCTCAGCTGCGACTCCACGATCCACGCGTCGCGGCCGTCGATCGTGGCTCGTTCGTCGACCTTGACGTCGCTGGTGACCGGCGCGTCGCCGTAGAAGGCGCCGAGGATGCACTTCACCACGACCTGGGAGCCTTGCTCGGGGGAGAAGAAGCCGTCACCAGCCTGCAGCTCGGCCACCAGGATGGAGGCCACCCAGTTGGCGTTCCGGTCGTAGCCCGCCTCGACGGTGATCTGCTGCACCCGCGCGTCGGTGCCGAAGGGCACCCGGTCGTCGTAGGACGGCGCCGACCACGGGGGACCGAGGCGCGGGTAGGAGACCGGGCCGCCGTGCACCCGGCCGTCGTTCGTGTCCGGCCTCGGGCTGGGGCTCCGCTCCGGTTCGGGACAGGCGTTCTGGCTCCCCTGGTCGCCGGGCACCGGCAGCAACCCGCCGCCCGCCCCGGTGGCCGCCCGCACCGCGACCACCGCGACCACGACGAGCACCAGCAGCAGAGCCGCGCCGGCCAACCACCAGCCGACCGGGCTGCGCCGGGGGGCGGCTGAGCGGTAGGCGGCGTACGCCGAGCCGGTCCCGGCACCCGCGTAGCCGCCCTGAGGGAGGACGCTCTCGTACGAGCCGCCGCCGGCCGGGCTGCTGCCGTAGCCACCGCTGCCGTAGCCAGCGCCTCCGTAGCCACTGCCGCCGTAGCTCCCGCTTCCCGGGCGGAGCCCCGTAGCCGGCTGGGTACCCAGCGGCAGGGTTGACGCGGGCGCCGGCGACGCGATCAGGCCCGTCGCGGGCGGTGGCGCGCTGGGGTGAGGCGAGGTCGCGGCCGACCAGGACCGGCCGTCCCAGTAGCGGTAGAGGTCCTGCCCGCCGCCGGGATCGGGGTACCAGCCTGCGGGTGCGCTCACGGCGTCGAGTCTAGGTGCTGGTCCGGGCCGTGCCCGGGTGTTGGGAAACCATCAGGCCGGGCCGAGGATCAGCCGAAGCGGCCGGTGATGTAGTCCTCGGTGGCCTTCTCGTGGGGGTTGGAGAAGATCTTCTCCGTGCTGCCGATCTCGATCAGCTTGCCGGGCTTGCCCTGGGCGGCGAGGTTGAAGAACGCGGTCTGGTCGCTGACCCTGGCGGCCTGCTGCATGTTGTGGGTGACGATGACGACCGTGTACTGCTCCTTGAGCTGACCGATCAGGTCCTCGATGGCCAGCGTCGAGATGGGGTCGAGGGCCGAGCAGGGCTCGTCCATCAGCAGCACCTGCGGCTCGACGGCGATCGCCCGGGCGATGCACAGCCGCTGCTGCTGGCCACCGGAGAGCCCCATGCCGGCCTTGCCCAGCCGGTCCTTGACCTCGATCCAGAGGTTGGCCGCCATCAGCGAGCGCTCCACCGCCTCGTCGAGGACGGACTTGCTCTTCACGCCGTTCAGCTTGAGCCCGGACGCGACGTTGTCGTAGATCGACATCGAGGGGAACGGGTTGGGTCGCTGGAACACCATGCCGACCACGCGGCGGACCGCCACCGGGTCCACGCCCGAGGCGTACAGCTCGGTGCCGTCGAGGGCGATGCTGCCCTTGACGTGGGCGCCGGGGATCACCTCGTGCATCCGGTTGAGCGTCCGCAGCAGGGTCGACTTGCCGCAGCCGGACGGCCCGATGAACGAGGTCACGGTGCGCGGCTGGACCGTCATCGAGACGTCCTGGACGGCGTGGAAGGCACCGTAGTAGATGTCGACGTTCTTGACGTCGATGCGCTTGGCCATGGAGTGGACTCCTGCTTTCTCCTCCGCAGAGGGGTTTACTTCTCCCGCAGCTTGCTGGCCCGGGCGATCCCACGGGCGAGCAGGTTGAGCAGCATGACGATGAGGATCAGGGTCAGGGCGGCGCCCCAGACCCGCTCGTAGCCGGGCAGGGTCGGCGCCTGGTCGCGGCCCGCGTTGATCATGGTGGGGAGCGAGCCCATCGTGGGGGCGAACGGGGAGAAGTTGATCCCCACCGCGTAGGACACGAGGATCAGCAGGGGAGCCGTCTCGCCCATCACCCGGGCCAGCCCGAGCACCACGCCGGTGGAGATGCCGCTGAAGGCGGTGGGGATGACCACCTTGACGATCGTCTTCCACTTCGACACGCCCAGGGCGTAGGACGCCTCCCGCAGCGAGTCGGGCACGAGCTTGAGCATCTCCTCGGTGGAGCGCAGCACGACGGGCAGCATCAGCAGCACCAGGGCGCAGCCGACCGCGAAGATCGACCGGCCGAACCCGAAGACCGTGATGAACAGGGCGTAGATGAACAGCGCCGCCACGATGGAGGGGATGCCGCTGAGGATGTCGACCATGAAGCTGACCACCCGGGCCGCACGGGTGCCGCGGGCGTACTCGATCAGGAAGATCGCCCCGAGCACGCCGAGCGGGACGGCGATGACGGCGCAGATGAGGCCGATCTCGACGGTGCCGACGATGGCGTGGTAGGCGCCGCCGCCCTCGCGGCGGGGGGTGATGCCGCGCTGGCTCTGCAGCCACCACTCGGAGGTGAGCAGGAGCCGCCAGCCCTGGCTGATGACGGTGTAGAGCACCCAGACCAGGGGGATGACGGCGAGCACGGCGGCCAGGCTCACGTAGACCCAGACCAGGCCGTTCTTCAAGGCGCGGGGCCCACTGGGCCGGCCCAGGGACAGCGGCTCCGAACCGGTGGTCGGGGTGGTGGTGCTGGGTGCGCTCACGACTTCGCTCCCCCTCTCTCGGCGATGATGCGGGCAAAGGCGTTGACGACGAAGGTGACGACGAACAGCACCAGGCCCGAGGCGATGAAGGCCCCCGTCTTGGACGGGGTGTCGAACTCGGCGGCGTTGTTGGCGATCTTGCTGGCGAAGGTCTCCCCGCCCGCGAAGATCGACGGGCTGAAGTCGCTGCCGGGAGCCACCTGGCTGAGGATGATCAGCACGGCGACGGTCTCCCCGAGGGCGCGGCCGAGGCCGAGCATCGAGGCGCTGATGACGCCAGACCGGCCGTAGGGCAGGACCGCCGCGCGGATCACCTCCCAGCGGGTGGCGCCCAGCGCGAGGGCGGCCTCCACGTGGTCGCGCGGGGTCTGCGCGAACACGTCGCGGGAGATCGCGGTGACGATGGGCAGGATCATGATCGCCAGCACGACGGAGGCGACGAAGACCGAGTTGCGCGGCTGGGTCCCCGGCTCGAAGAAGGGGATGAACCCGAGCTGGGAGGAGATCCAGAGCCCGGCCGGGTTGAGGAACGGGCCGAGGACCGTGAGCCCCCAGAGCCCGAAGATGATCGAGGGCACCGCGGCCAGCAGGTCGACGACGAAGGACAGCGGACCGGCGAAGCGCGGCGGCAGGTACTGGGTGAGGAAGAGGGCGACCCCGACGGCGACGGGCACGGCCATCACCATGGCCAGCACCGACGACAGCACCGTGGTCCAGAGCAGCCCGAGGATGCCGAACCGGAGCTGGTCGCCGGCCACGATCCAGTTGCGCGAGGTCAGGAAGTTGTCCTGGTTCTGCAGGAGCGCCGGCAGGGCCAGGGCCAGCAGGAAGAACCCCACGAAGAGCACCAGACCCACGATCAGGATGCCGGAGCTGGAGGCGAGGCCGCGGAAGACGCGGTCACCGGTGCGGCTGATCTTGGCGAGCTTGACGCCGGTGCTCTTGTCCGCGGGCCGCTCGGAGCGGCTCGATGCCGACGCCGCGGTGGTTCGAGGCCGGGAGACGAGCACGCGGGGCGTCGTGGAGGTCGTCTCCGGCGCGTGCTGGGTCTCGGCGGGGGAGACCGCGGGATCGACCTCCGCGGCGGTGGCCGGCGGCTGGCCGACGTCCGGGCCGGTGCGTCCGGTCTCGGTGGCAGACATCGCTCTCCTGTCGTGCGGGTGCGGTGCGGACCACGTACCGCCGGAACTTCCCGGCGGTACGTCGCGCTACCAGTGTGGGGCGATCAGGAGATCGCGTCGACCGAAGCCTTGACCTTCGTCAGCAGGTCGGCCGGGATCGGAGCGTAACCGAGCTCCTCGAGACCCGCCTGGGTGGTGTCGGAGGCGAAGTAGCCGAGGAAGTCCTTGACGATGGCGGTCTTGTCGGCCTCCAGGCCCTTGCTGCACACGATCTCGTAGGTGACCAGCAGGGCCGGGTAGGCGCCCTCGGCGTTGTCCGCGTACTTGAGCTCCAGGCTCAGGTCGTTGCCGCTGCCGGCCTGCGTGGCCTCGGCGACGGCCTTGCCGACCGCCTCGCCGCTCAGCTCGACCGGGCCGCTGCCGCTGTCCAGCTGGGCCGTCTTGAGTTCGTTGTCCTTGGCGTAGCTCCACTCCATGTAGGAGATGGAGTTCTTCGTGCTGGTGACGCCCTCGGCCACCCCGGAGGACTTGTTCTTGCCCTCGCCGGTGCCGGTCCAGGCCTTGGACGGCTCGTCCTTCCACGCGCCGTTGCCCGCGGCGGTGAGGAACTTGGTCGCGTTCTCGGTGGTGCCCGACTCGTCGGAGCGGAAGAAGACGGTGATCTTCTCGGCCGGCAGCGGGGCGCCCTCGTTGAGCGCGGCGATCTTCGGGTCGTCCCAGGTGGTGATGGAGCCGTTGAAGATCTCGGCCAGCACCTCGGCGTTCAGGACGAGCTGGTCGACGCCGTCCACGTTGTAGGCGAAGGCGATCGGTCCGACGACCATCGGCAGGTTCCACGCCGGGTTGCCCTGGCAGCGCTCCTCGGCCTTGTCGGACTCGACGACGCCGTCCTTCTCCTCGGTCTTGAGCGCGGAGTCGGAACCGGCGAAGTCGACGAGGCCGTTGTAGAAGGACTTGATGCCGGCACCGGAGCCGGTGGGGTTGTACTCGATGGTGGCCGCGTCGCCGCACTCGGCGTTGTAGGCGGCGATGACCTCGGAGATGGCGTTGGCCTGGGCGCTGGAACCCTCGGCGTTGAGCGAGCCGGCCGGGCAGGTCAGGTCGGAGGCGGAGCCCGCGGCGGGCTGAGCGGAGCCGGCCGGGACCGGGTCGGAGCCACAGGCGGCGAGGCTCAGCGTGCCGAGGGCCAGCACGGCCGCCAGCTGGACGACCCGGCTGGAGGCCTGGCGAGCCTTCGCGGGTGCGTGGAGCATGGTCATGCGTGTCCTTTGCAGACAGGAGGGGCGTTCCCCTCAGGAGGGCCCGGAGGTCTGACCGCCGGGCGCACGGCAGGGTTCGACCCTCCCGATGCGGTCAACCTACGCAGCGGAGTTGTCCGCTCGGGTCGCCTGCGGTGAACGCTGGGTGAACGATCACCCGGTCCGGGGTCCCGGGTCTTGACGCCGCCGCGCCAGGCGTCGATGAGTGGACGGTTCAGGCCTGGGGCCGGTGCCGCTCCAGCGCGTGCACCTCGCCGTCCCCGGTCAGGTGCGCGACGAGGAACTCCCCGGTGACGAGCGTGGTCGGCACCATGTCGAGGGCCTCGAGGATGTGCGGCAGGACCGGCCGGTGAACGCAGATGACGGTCGGCTTGCGGTCAGCCACCGTCTGGTTGCGGATCCGGGCGACCAGCCGGCCCACGCCCTTGGGGTCGCCGCTGCCCTCCTCCTCGCTGAGCTGCCCGAAGGTCTCCACCCGCAGCTCGCGGTGGTGGGCGTAGGGCATCAGCGTGCTGATGCAGCGGGTCGAGGTCGAGCTGACCAGGCGCTCGGCGCCGTAGGCCGCCAGCATCGGGATCAGCAGCCGCGCCTGGCGGCGTCCGCGGGAGTTGATGGGCCGGGCGGCGTCCTTGCGGGACCAGTCCTTGCGGTCCATGGCCTTGGCGTGCCGGACGATCACCAGCGGGGTCGTGACCGGCTGGTCCATCCGCTGCCGGACCAGGAAGCGGTCGGACTCGTTGCTCAGGCGGCTCAGCGCAGCCTTGATCGGCAGCCAGGACACGACGTCGACCTCGTGGTCGGGCGCCCGCGGGACGACCGAGACCACCGACCCGGACCACCAGTCGACCCGCTTCAGGCTGCCGCCGCGCTCGTAGCTGATCTGGTCCAGGGGACCTCCCAGCCGGACGGTGACCCCCGTCTCCTCCTGCACCTCCCGCACCGCGCAGGCCGGCAGCGACTCCCCGGCTTCCACCTTCCCCTTGGGCAGGGACCAGTCGTCGTAGCGCTTGCGGTGGATGATGACTACCTCGGTGCCGCGGGTGGGGTGCTCGCGGGTGACGACGGCCCCGGCGGCGAGCACCGCGCGGGAGCGGTCGCCGACCCGACCGGCTGACTCGGGCCGCTCCAGCGTCTTCACCGGCACCGCGGCACCGCCCCGGGCCTCCGCGCGCAGGTCGCACCGCGCACCATGAACCAGCTCACCGCACGCCCGCTGCCCTGGCTCACTTGGCCCGTCGCCGGCTCTTGACGCCGATCAGGTGCTCCTGCAAGTCCAGCAGCGGCTGGCGGTCCTCGGCCTCGGTGAACTGGGTCCAGGACCCGTCGGGCTGCAGCTTCCAGGACGCCGTGCCCTTGGCGAAGGCGAGCTCGAACAGCTCGCCGATCTCCGCCACGTGCGCGGGGTGGGTGATCGAGGCGAGCACCTCCACGCGCCGGTCGAGGTTGCGGTGCATCAGGTCGGCGGAGCCGATGCCGACCGAGGGCGAGCCCCCGTTGGCGAACCAGAACAGCCGGCTGTGCTCGAGGAAGCGGCCGAGGATGCTCCGCACCCGGATGTTCTCGCTCAGCCCCGGGACGCCGGGGCGGATGGTGCAGATGCCGCGGACCCACAGGTCGACCGGCACCCCGGCCTGCGAGGCCCGGTACAGCGCGTCGGAGATGACCTCGTCGACCAGGGAGTTCACCTTCATCCTGATCCCCGCCGGCCGGCCGGCGCGCTGGTGGTCGATCTCGCTCTCGATCCGGGCCAGCAGGCCGGTGCGGATGCCGTGCGGGGCCACCAGCATGCGCTTGTACGAGGTCTCCTGGCTCATCCCGGAGAGGTGGTTGAACAGCCGGCCGACGTCCTCGGTGATGATCGGGTTCGCGGTCAGCAGCCCCATGTCCTCATAGGTCCGGGCCGTCTTCGGGTTGTAGTTGCCCGTCCCGATGTGGACGTAGCGACGCAGCCCCTCTGGCTCGTCGCGGACGACCATCGACAGCTTGCAGTGCGTCTTCAGCCCCACCAGGCCGTAGACGACGTGGCAGCCGTGCCGCTCCAGCCGGCGGGCCCAGGCGATGTTGGCCTGCTCGTCGAAGCGGGCCTTGATCTCGACCAGCGCGAGCACCTGCTTGCCGGCCTCCGCGGCCTCGATCAGCGCGTCCACGATGGGGGAGTCGCCGGAGGTCCGGTAGAGCGTCTGCTTGATCGCCAGCACCTGGGGGTCGTCGGCCGCCTGCTCGATGAAGCGCTGCACGCTGGTGGCGAAGGAGTCGTAGGGGTGGTGCAGCAGCACGTCGCGCTGCTTGAGCGCGGCGAACATGTCGGCCGGCTTGGCCGTCTCCACCTCCGACAGGTGGGGGTGGGTCGAGGGCAGGAACGTCGGGTACTTCAGCTCGGCCCGGTCGATGTCGGCCAGCGCGAACAGCCCTCGCAGGTCCAGGGGGCCGGGGACGAGGAAGACCTCCTTCTCGGCGATGTCCAGCTCCCCGATCAGCAGCTCGAGCATCTTCGGGTCGATGTCGTCCTCGACCTCCAGCCGCACCGGTGGCCGACCGACCTTGCGTCGCAGCAGCTCCTTCTCCAGCGCCAGCAGCAGGTTCTCGGCGTCGTCCTCCTCGACCTCGACGTCCTCGTTGCGAGTCACGCGGAAGGTGTGGTGCTGGACGACCTCCATGCCGCTGAACAGCTGGTCCAGGTGCTGGGCGATCACGTCCTCGAGCGCCACGTAGCGGCCCTCGGTGAGCGGCAGGAACCGGGACAGGACGCTGGGCACCTTCACCCGGGCGAACTGCCGCACGCCGGTCTCGGGGTTGCGGACCAACACCGCCAGGTTGATCGAGAGCCCGGAGATGTAGGGGAACGGGTGCGAGGGGTCGACGGCCAGGGGGGTCAGCACCGGGAAGATGCGCTCGGCGAACAGCTCGTCCATCCGGTCGCGCTCGTCGTCGGTGAGCTCGTGCCACTTGAGGATCTCGATGCCGGCCTCGACCAGCTCGGGTCGGACCTCGTCGAGGAAGATCCGGGCCTGCTCGCGCACCAGCTCGCGGGTGCGGGTGAGGATGGCGCCGTGCACGTCGCGGGGCATCATGCCGCTGACGGTGGGCACGGCCACCCCGGCGGCGATGCGGCGCTTCAGCCCGGCCACCCGCACCATGTAGAACTCGTCGAGGTTGCTGGCGAAGATGGCCAGAAACTTCGCCCGCTCCAGCACCGGGACCCGCGGACGGTCCTTGGCCAGGTCGAGCACCCGGTTGTTGAAGGCCAGCCACGACAGCTCCCGGTCCAGGAAGCGGTCCTGAGGCAGGTGCGGCGGCGGCGCGTCGGGGTCGGCGACAGGATCGCCGGCCGTCCCCCGGATGCTCGTGAAGCTCGACACGTCGACGGCGTTCATCCGGATCTCCTGAGGTGCGGGCCTGCGGGCGTCCGGGTCACGCATCGCAGTCGCGGCGGCGGGGGGTCCGGGTGTCCGAGGGCTCACGGTTGGGCGTACATCACATCACGGGTGGCCGGGCGGAAGCCACGGCCGGCGTAGAGCCCGATGGCCCGGGGATGGTCGCCCTCCACGTACAGCTCGACCTCGGTGCAGCCCGCCGCGCGCAGGTGCCGCAAGCCGACGTCGAGCAGCGCCTTGCCCAGCCCGCGGCCGCCCGCGTCCGGGTCGACACCCAGCACGTAGACCTCGCCGAGGGTGCCGGCGTGCCGCTTGGTCCAGTGGAAGCCGACGAGCGTGCCGGCCCGTTCGGCCAGGAAGAAGCCCCGCGGGTCGAACCAGGGCTCGGCCATCCGCAGGGCGAGGTCCTCGGCGGTAATGGAGCCCTGCTCGGGGTGGGTGGCGAAGGCACGGGCGTTCACGGCCAGCCACGCCGCCTCGTCCCGCCCGGGCTCGAAGGTCCGCACGGTGGTGCCGGCCGGGAGTTCCGGGACCCGGAGCCGGTCGTCCAGCGGGCGGGTCATCACCACCAGCTCGCGGGCGGCGACGAGCCCGACGCGGGCCGCGAGCGCCCGGGCGGCCGGGCGGTCGCCCACCGCCCAGACCTGGAGGCGGCTGGGGGCGAGCGCGAGCAGCTCGCCGAGCAGGGCCCTCCCCACGTGCTGGCGGCGCTGGTCGGGGTGCACCACCAGCTGCCCGGTGCTCGCGGAGGGTCCGGGGTCGAGCTGCGCGTACCCGCGCAGGGGTGCCCCGCTGCTGTCCGTCGGGTCCTCATCCGGCAGGGCCAGCACGTGACGGGTGCTCCCCGGGTGGTCCAGGGCCAGCAGCGCGGCCTCGTTGAGGGCGCTGGAACCGTCCACGGCTGCGGCGTCGGCGACCAGCCGGCGGACCGCGTCGGCCTCCGCGGGCGCGAGACGATCGAGGGTGGAGGTGCGGACCGCGAGCGCCATGGCGACGACAGTAGGGGATCTATGCTGGCCGGTGCGGCGCGCCGGCGTCGCGGGAGGGACGCGGATGCGGGACGAGGAGTACCAGGTCGACCAGGTCGCCGCCTACGGGGCGAGCGGTCAGCCGGCCGTCGTCGCGCGGATGACCCCGCACCTGCGGATGACGCAGGTGGGGACCGCGGCCGCGGCCGCGTCCGTGCTGGCCGCCGCCGGGGCTGTCGCGACCTTCCCCCGCTTCACCACGGTGACGGCGACGGGCCTGGGCTGGAGCGTCCTGCTGCTGGTCTGCGCCGTGCTCATGCTCGGCATCTGCGTGCTGCAGCTGCTGGCCTGGCGGCAGGCCATGGGCTGGTGGAAGGGCGAGCGGGACACCGGTCCGCGCACCCTGGCCCCCTTCTCCTGGTGGGCCCACGTCGCCTCGTACCCGGTGGCCCTCGCCGCCCTGTTCGCCGCCATGGCGGGCAGCGCCATCGCCGGCTGGTCGGCCACGGCGGCCACGCTGATGGCCCTGTCGCTGGCGCTGCTGCTCGGCGGCCAGATCCTCGGCGGCGTGCAGTACGTCCGGTCCGAGGGCCCCCCGGGAACGGTGCCCGCCCACATGCGGCGGCTGCTGGCCCGCGAGCGGGCACGTCAGGCCGCGGCCGCGGCGATCGTCGAACGCGACACCCCGCACCCGGGCGATGCCCCCCGCGGCTGAGCCGCCCGTCCCGCAGCCACGCCCGCGGCGGGCGGCCGTCGAGGTGCCGGCCGCGCTGGTCGCCTCGCACCGGCACCACCTCGGCCCGGCCGGCGACCGCTGGGTGGCCGCGCTGCCCGCGCTGGCCGAGACCTGGCTCGACCGCTGGGAGCTGACCCGGGACGGGCCGGCGGCGTCCGGGGCGGTGGCCCTGGTGCTCCCCGTCCGACGGGCGGACGGCACCCCCGCGGCTCTCAAGCTGCAGCCCGTCGACGACGAGACCGCCGGCGAAGGCGTGGCGCTCCGGCTCTGGGCCGGTCGCGGTGCCGTCGGCCTGCTGGACCACGACGCGGGGACCGGCACCCTGTTGCTGGAGCGGCTCGACGCCACCCGCACGTTGCTCTTGGGGGTCTCGGATCAGGCGGCGACGTCCGTGGTGGCCGGGCTGCTGGTCCGCCTGAACGCGGTGCCCGCGCCGCCCGGCCTGCGCCCGCTGTCCGACGTGGCGGCCGCCACCCTCGCCTCAGTGCCGGAGGCCCTGGCCGCCGTCGAGGACGCTGAGGACCGGGCCCTGCTGGACACGGCCGCGGGCCTGCTCACCGCGCTGCTGTCCGAGCCGGTGGGGAACCAGCTGCTGCACTGGGACCTGCACCACGCCAACGTGCTGGCCACGCTCGACGGCCGGGACTGGCGGGCGATCGACCCCAAACCGCTGTCCGGCGACCCGGGGTTCGAGCTGCTCCCCGCGCTGCGGAACCGGTGGGAGGCCGTCGTGGCGAGCGGGGACGTCGCCGGCGCCGTGCGTCGCCGCTTCGACCAGATGACCGAGATCATGGGCCTGGACCGGGAGCGTGCCGCGGCCTGGACGCTGGCCCGGATCTTGCAGGACGCCTGCTGGGACCTGGTCGCCGGGCGGTCACAGACCGTCCCGCTCCCGCAGCGGGCCGTCGCCGAGACGGTGCTCGTCGCGGGCGGCCTCAGCCCGAGGTGACGCGGTCGGGCTCCTCGGCCGGCGCCACGAAGCGGTATCCGACGTTGCGCACCGTGCCGATCACCGACTCGTGCTCGGGTCCGAGCTTGGCCCGAAGCCGGCGGACGTGGACGTCGACGGTCCGGGTGCCCCCGTAGTAGTCGTAGCCCCAGACGTCGCTCAGCAGCTGCTGCCGGCTGAACACCCGGCCCGGGTGCTGCGCCAGGTACTTCAGCAGCTCGAACTCGGTGTAGGTCAGGTCCAGCTGGGTCCCGTTGAGCTTGGCGGAGTAGCCCGCCTCGTCGATGACGATGTTGCCGGACTGGATCAGCGGATCGGCCCCCGCAGCGGCCGACGGCGTCATGGCCAGCCGGAGCCGGACGTCGACCTCCGCCGGACCGGCGGTGGCGAGCAGCACGTCGTCGAAGCCCCAGTCCGAGGACAGGGCGGCCAGGCCCCCCTCGCTGGCGATCACCAGCAGCGGTGCTTCCTTGCCCGTGGTCTCCATCAGCCGGCACAGCGACCGCGCCCCCACCAGGTCGCGTCGCGCGTCCAGCAGGATGGCGTCGGCTGCCGGGGCGTCCAGCAGCGCCGTGGCCTCCGCCTGGGCCACCAACACCCGGTGCGGCAGGAGGTCGAGGGCCGGCAGGATCTCCGACGACGTGTGCATGTCGTTCGTGAGGAGCAGAAGGGTCGCCATCTCGGGCCTCCTGGGCAGGGGGTGGTCTGGAACGCGCGGCGCTCCGGTGGGCCCGACCGTGTGGCAGGGCCACGGTGCGTGCCCGACACTACTGCAATGCCGAGTGTTCACCTGCAGTACTGGGCGGGGGCCCGGGCGGCCGCCGGCGCCGAGGCCGAGCAGGTCGAGGCGGCCACCGTGCGGGAGGCCCTCGCCCTCGTGGCCGCCGGCCGGGATGCGCACTTCGCCCGGGTGCTCGACGCCTGCTCGCTCCTCCTGGACGGTCTCGCCGCCCACGAGGCCGACCTCGACGCCCTGCTCTCGGGTCCGGTCCGGGTCGAGGTGCTGCCCCCGTTCGCCGGCGGTGCCGTCCAATATGTGGACGACCGTCTCATCAGTTGATCGGGGGGTTGGGCGCGCGGCACCCGAGGCCGTACCGTCGGAACGTGACCATCGAGAAGGTGTGGGCGCTGCTGCTCACCCGGCGCAGGGCCGTGGACCACGGCCGCATGCGCTCCTCGTTGTGTCTGGCCTCCCGGTCCTAGGACGCTCACCCTGTCGCGCTCTGCGCACGGCTCGCGTCCGACCCCCTCACCGCCCGCTCACGCACGGATCTGCGTGGACCTCAGCGCGCCCGGGATCCTCCGGGCACCAGCACACAGGAGTCATCGCCCATGAGCAGGTCAGAAGCACTTGTCGACATCGACTGGGTCGCCGAGCACGGTCGCGACCCGGGCGTGGTCCTCGTCGAGGTCGACGAGGACACCACCGCCTACGACGGCGGGCACATCGAGGGTGCGGTGAAGCTGGACTGGAAGGCCGACCTGCAGGACCCGGTCCGTCGGGACTTCGTCGACCAGGCTCAGTTCAGCGCCCTGCTCTCCGAACGGGGGATCAGCAACGACGACACCGTGGTGCTCTACGGCGGCAACAACAACTGGTTCGCCGCCTACGCCTACTGGTACTTCAAGCTGTACGGCCACCGCGACGTCCGCCTGATGGACGGCGGGCGCAAGAAGTGGGAGCTCGAGGCGCGACCGCTCAGCTCGGAGACCGTCACCCGGCCGGCCACCCAGTACGTCGCCCAGGAGCCCGACCTGTCCATCCGGGCGTTCCGTGACGAGGTCGTCGCGGCCATCGGCAAGAAGAGCCTGGTGGATGTCCGCAGCCCCGACGAGTACGCCGGTCGCCTGCTGGCCCCGGCCCACCTCCCGCAGGAGCAGTCGCAGCGCGGCGGCCACGTGCCCACCTCGGTCAACGTGCCGTGGAGCAAGGCGGCCAACGACGACGGCACGTTCAAGTCCGACGACGAGCTGAAGAAGATCTACACCGAGGCCGGCGTCAACTGGGACGACGAGATCATCGCCCTCTGCCGCATCGGCGAGCGCAGCTCGCACACCTGGTTCGTGCTCCAGGAGCTGCTCGGTCAGCCGAAGGTCAAGAACTACGACGGCTCCTGGACCGAGTACGGCTCGCTGGTCGGCGTCCCGATCGCCGTCGGCGACGAGCCCGGCCAGGCCTGACGGTCCGACCCACTACCCCAACCGCGTCACACCCGAGGAGAACACCATGTGCGGAGCCACCACGGGCGGCCTGAGCGTCGCCGGCATCGACACCACCAAGGAAGCGGTGATCCAGGGGCGCGTGCTGCGGTCCGGGAACCCTGTGTCGGGCGCCTACGTCCGCCTGCTCGACGCCGACGGCGAGTTCACCGCCGAGGTCCCGACCTCGGCCACCGGCCACTTCCGGTTCTTCGCCGGCGACGGCCGCTGGACCCTGCGCACGCTGGCCCCCGGCGCCAAGGCCGACCGGGTCGTCCGCGCGACGCGAGGCAGCGTCGCCGAGGTGGACGTCGAGCTCGAGGCTGCCTGAGCAGCGGCGGGGGACGTCGGCCCCGCGCCGTCGTCCCCCGGCTCGGCTCGGCCGCTCCGGTAGGCTGAGCCCCATCATGTCCCCCTCCTCGGCGTCCTCCAGCCCTCTCGGAGCCGGCGGACCGGCAGATCCCGGCCGCGATGTCGTCGAGTCGCTCTATCGGGGCGCGCCCGGCCAGCCGGGGCTCCTGCGGCCCTACGAGCCGTCGCTCCGACCGCCTGAGGGCACCTCGGACTACGGGTGGCTTTTCCGCCCCGACCAGTCCGAGGTCGTCGCTAGCGCCCTGCTCGGGAGCGAGGGATCGCTCTCCCTCCCCGGACAGCAGAGCCTGCGCGCCACCACCACCTCCGGCCTGGCGGCTGTGCTGCCGGCCCCGCCGCTCCGCCTCGGCGCCGCTGCTCGACGCTGGCCCGTGGCGGCACTGCTTGCGGTGGCGCTGCTTGCGGCGCACTGGCCAGTGCCCTGCTGCTGCCCTGGGTGGTCCGCTCCGTCTGAGCCGGCCCGCTCGACCGTGACCGGTCAGGAGTCGAGGACCAGCGTCACCGGCCCGTCGTTGGTCAGGCTCACCTGCATGTCCGCCCCGAACACGCCCGTCTCCACGTGGGCCCCCTGCTCGCGGAGGGCGGCGACGAAGGCCGCCACCAGGGGCTCGCTGACCGGGCGCGGCGCCGCGGCGCTCCAGGAGGGTCGACGGCCCTTGCGGGTGTCGGCGTAGAGGGTGAACTGGCTCACCACCAGCAGCGGTGCCTCCTCCTGAGCGGCGGACCGCTCGCCGGCGAGCACCCGCAGCGTCCAGACCTTCTCGGCCAGCCGCGCCGCGTCCTGGGCCGTGTCGTCGTGCGTCACCCCGACCAGCACCAGCAGCCCGGGCCGGGGGAGCGAGCCGACGACGGCTCCGTCCACCTCCACCCGGGCCGCGGAGGCCCGCTGCACCACCAGCCGCACGGCCTCAGACCGCCCTGGGGTCGGCGAGGACGCGGAACGTCCGGGAGCCGACCACGACGCCGTGCAGTCGTCCGATCATGGCGGGCAGTCTGGCACCCTGCCCCCGCCGCGACCCGGTGCCGGGGCGGAGGTGCTCCACCAGCCCGGCTGCTCACGCGCGCTCGGCGGTTCCCAGCACCGCGAGCACCTCGTCGTCGGTGGTGGCGGTGAAGTCCCGGTAGTGCAGGCTCACCGCCCGGAACCGCTCGACGCTCCAGGCGATGACCACCTCGTCCGCCTCCGGGAACCGATCGGCGGCCCCGACCGGGGCGACGGGCACCGCCAGCACCACCCGTGCGGCGCCCCGCTCCCGCACGGCCAGGCACGCGGCCCGGGCGGAGCACCCCGTCGCCAGCCCGTCGTCCACCACCACCGCGACGCGCCCGGCCAGGTCGGCAGGGGGACGTCCCCCGCGCAGCCGGGCGACCCGCGCGGCGAGGACCTCCTCCTCCCGCTGGTGCACGGCGGCGAGCGCCTCGGGCTGCACCCGGCTCGTCCGCAGCACGGACTCCTCGAGCACCCGCACCCCGTCCTCCGCGAGGGCGCCCATCGCGAGCTCGGCCCGGCCGGGGACGCCGAGCTTGCGCACGACGACGATGTCGAGGGGTGCCCCCAGGGCTGCGGCCACCTCCGCCGCGACCGGCACGCCACCCCGCGGCAGGCCCAGCACGACGACTCGTCCTCCGCTCAGGTGGTCGAGTCGTCCCGCCAGCCGACGACCAGCGTCGGCGCGGTCGGCGAACACGCGCACGGCCCCGTCCCTCAGCCCGGTCCGAGCAGCAGTGCGGTCAGGGCGTCCGTCCACCACCGCTCCACCTCCTCAGGAGACCACCCGTACTCGCCCGTGGCCGTCGAGAAGCTGTCGAGGGAGACGAGGCTCCCGTAGACGGCGACGGCCCGGTCGACCTCGACGCCCGCTCGCCAGGCGTCCGCCGGCCAGGACGCGAAGACCTGGCGCCGCTGGGCGTCGCCCCGGCGGCGGCCCTCGGCGTAGGCCGTCCCCAGCTCCGGGTGCTGGCGCCGGCCCTCGGCGAGCACCCGGAGGACGTCCCCACCGTGCTGGTAGAGCCTCCGGTCGAAGGCGACGAACGCCTGCAGCTGTCCGGTCGGGTCACCCGTCCGCTCGGCCAGCTCGGCGATCGCCCGTTGGACGTCCGCGCTCACCTCGGCGGCGTCGATCAGCGAGGTCGCCAGTCCGGCCTTGCTGCCGTAGACGTTGTAGACGGTGGCCTGGGAGACCCCGGCCTCCTCCGCCACCGAGCGGACGGTGGTACCGCCCCACCCCTTCTCCAGGAACCGGGCGCGGGCGGCGGCCGCGATCAGGTCGCGCGTGCGCTCGGCCTGGTCCTCGCGCAGTCGCGACCGGTAGGGGCGGGTGGTCACGTCAGCACTGTACAGCTCGGGTGATCACTACTACATTCACTGAGCATCGCTCTAATGAAGTAGCGTTTACTCCAGCGAAAGGCTGGTCATGCCCCCCACCACCACCCTCCTCCCCGACGCGACGTCCGTGGCCAGCCAGGTGCTCGCCCGGCTCGAACGAGCCTGGAACGACGCCGACGGCCAGGCATTCGGGGCCGTCTACACCCCCGACGCGTCCTTCGTCACCGTCCGGGGCGAGCACCTCGTGGGCCGCGCGGTCATCGCGTCCGGGCACGACGGGATCTTCCGCAGCATCTACGCGGGCAGCACCAACCGGATGCGCCTGGTCCGCGCCGAGGAGCTCGCCGACGGGGTCCTGCTGCTGGTCTCGCACCACACGCTCGACGTGCCGGCAGGCCCCCTGGCCGGGCGCCGCGAGGCGTTCTCCACCAACGTCGTCCGCCGGGACGTCGACGGCTCCTGGCTCATCGCCGCCACCGCCAACACCCTCGTGGCGGCCTGAGATGGCCCTCCACACCGGGCCCTCGACCCCCACGCCGGCGACCACCGCAGCGGCGCCGACCCCGCCGGCCCCGGCCACCCCTGCCGGCCGGCGGTACCGCAGTCCCGCAGTCCTGCTCCTCGCCGGCGGCGTCCTCCTGGCGGCCGGTGGAGCGATGCACCCGCAGGGATCCGGCGGCACCCTCGAGGACCACCTGCTGTCGATGTTCGCGTCCCCCAGCTGGTCGCTGGCGCACGTCGTCCTGCTGGTCGGCTCGCTCGTCAGCGTGGCGGCCTTCGCCACCGCCCGGCGCCTCCAGGTGCTCGGTCCGCGGCTGCGGCGCTGGTGGGCGGTGGCGATCGCCGGCTGGGGGTTCGGCGCCCTGGAGATGGTCCCGCACCTGCTGGCCGCCAACGAGGCGCACGAGCTGGCGCACCACGAGGCGACGCCGGTGCTGGACCTGCACGTCGTGATGCAGGTGGTCGCCTCGCCCGCGGTGGGACTGACCGGTGCCGCCCTCGCCGTGGTGGTCGCCCTCGCCTCGCGGTCGTGGGCGGCCTGGGCGCTCGCGGTCCCCGCCGTCATCGGCGGCCTGGGCTCGGCCGCCGCCGGTCCGCTGACGGTGCTGTCCGGGGACCCGGCTTTCGCGGTCCTGTTCCCCTTCCAGGCCGGCCTCGCCCTCTGGTTGGTGGGCACCGGGATCCGGCTGCTCCGGCGCTGAACGACACCCCGCCGGCGACGACGTCGGCCGGATGCGGGAGTGCTGTCCGCGTCGAGTGTGCGCGGAAGGTGCTCCCGCGACGTCGGCCGCGACCTCCCGCGCACAGTGGGCGGGATCTCGTGCCGGGGACCGGCCGGCCTCCTCGGCTCAGCGCAGCCGGAGGCCCGGCATCGTCAGCTCGCTGCCGGCCGGCAGCCCCAGGGCCCGGGTGAGGTCGGTCAGGCCCGGCCAGGCCGTCGACGTCGACGCGGCGCGCGGGTCCTCGCTGTTCCGCGGGCGTCCGACCCGGGCCGCCGGTGGGAGGTGGATGGCTGGTCCCACCGGGGCGTCGTCGGGGAGACCGGCGCGCTGGCGGGCGATCCGGACGGCGTCGCGCAGGCCGCCCAGCTCGTCGACCAGTCCCCGCTCCCGGGCGTCGCGGCCCGTCCAGACCCGGCCCCGGGCGAGCGGCTCGATCTCTGCGACGGGCCGCCCGCGGCCCGCGGCGACCTTGCCCACGAAGTCGTCGTAGATGGCGTCGACCGCTGCCGCCAGCCGCTCCCGCTCCTCCTCGCTGAACGGCTTGCGGGAGGAGTACATCCGCGCGTGCTCACCCTGCTGCACGGCGCCCGTGGTCAGCCCACCGCGCTCGAGCAGCTCGCTCACCACGAACTTGCCGCCGAAGACGCCGATCGAGCCGGTCAGGGTGGCCGGCAGGGCGACGATCACGTCGGCCGGAGCCGCGATGTAGTACCCGCCGGACGCAGCCAGGGCGCCCATCGACACCACCACGGGTCGGCCCGAGTCACGCACCCGGCAGACCTCCCGCCAGATGGTCTCGGAGGCGACGGCCGAGCCGCCGGGGGAGTCGACGTGCAGCACGACGGCCCTGACCCGGTCGTCGGCGAGCGCCGCGCGCAGCTCCGCGGCGACGGAGTCGCTGCCCAGGTGGCGGCCCAGGGGGCCCCGGCGGCTGCGCCCGCTGCCGATGCCGCCGTGCGCCCGGACCAGCGCGATCCGGCCGGGCTTGGACCACGGGGGTGCCGGGAGCTTCCGGCGCGGCGACCAGCGGTCGGCGAAGAGCAGCTGAGCGTCCTCGCCGACCTCGGCGCGGAGGGCGTCGTGGACCTGGTCGCGGTAGCCGAGCCGGTCGACCAGCCCGGCCGCCTGCGCTTCCTGCGCGGTGTGCGGGCCGGTGTCCACGAGCTCGCGCACGCGTGTCGCGTCCAGCCGGCGCCCGGCGGCGATCCGCTCGACGGCCTCGTCCAGCAACGAGGCGGTCAGCTGTTCGAGCGAGGCGCGGTGGGCCTCGGTGAAGCCGGTCCGGGTGAAGGTGTCGACCGCGTTCTTGTACTCGTGCCGCTGCTCGAACTCCGGCCGGATGCCGAGCTTGGCCAGCGCCCCACCCAGGAAGGTCGTCTCCGCCGCGACGCCCAGCAGCCCGACGGACCCGCCCGGCTGGAGCCAGAGGGTGCCGAACGCGGTGGCCAGCACGTAGGAGGCGCTGTCGGCGATCTCGCCGAAGCTCTCCGCCCAGGCCACGGTGGGCTTGCCGCCGGCCGCGAACGCCTGCACGCCAAGCCGCAGCTCCTGCATCAGCGCCCAGGGCAGGGCGCCGCCCACCCGCGCCACCAGCCCCACCACCCGGGGGTCCTCGGCGGCCTCGTGGAGCGCCCGCAGGGTCGGCCGCAGCTGCCGTCGGCCGCGCCCGCGCAGCCGGGCGACGGGGTCGGTGGGGTCGGGGTCGACCGGCGGGTCGGTGAGGTCCAGCTCGAGGATCAGGGGCGGGCGGGTCCCGGGCAGTGAGGGCATGCAGCAACGGTAGGCGCGCCCGGACGCCCGGCGGTACGGCGGACGGCAGGGCCTAGGCTGGTCGACCGTGAGCGACGACGCAGCCCCCCAGCCCTCCGCCACCCGCCGCGCGCTCGTCGTGCGTGGCGGTTGGATCGGCCATGCGCCGGTCGAGGCGACCGACAGCTTCCTCCCCTTCCTGCGCGAGCAGGGGTTCGAGGTGAGCGTCGAGGACTCCCCGGAGGTCTACGCCGACGCCGACCGGATGGCGGGGGTGGACCTCATCGTGCAGTGCGTGACGATGAGCGAGATCAGCAAGGAGGCGCTGGCCGGGCTGATGGCTGCGGTCGAGGCGGGCACCGGCCTGGGCGGCTGGCACGGTGGGATCGCCGACTCCTACCGCAACTCCGCGTCGTACCTGCACTTCATCGGCGGGCAGTTCGCCGAGCACCCGGGCAAGGCCCCCGAGGAGCGCATCGGGGACGCGAGCGACAACTACGTCCCGTACACGATCGAGCTGACCGAGGCCGGCCGGAACCACCCCATCACGGCCGGGCTCCCCGGGCTGTCGCTGACCACCGAGCAGTACTGGGTGCTCACCGACGACTACATCGACGTGCTGGCCACCACCACCCAGGCGGTCCGGTCCTGGGACCCGTGGCACCGCCCGGTCACCTCACCGGCGGTGTGGACCCGTCAGTGGGGACGGGGCCGCATCTTCGTCGCCACCCCGGGGCACAGCATGGACGTGCTCAACCTGCCGGACGTGCGCGGCCTGATCGAGCGCGGCCTGCTCTGGGCAGCCCGGTGACCGCCCCGTTGCGGGTGGGCGTCGTCGGCGTCGGGAACATCAGCACCCAGTACTTCGCCGCCCTGCCCCGGCTGCCGGGGCTCCAGCTGACGGCCGTGGCCGACCTCGACGCCGACCGGACCGCGGTCGTCGCGGGGGAGCATGGCGTGCGCGCGTGCTCGGTGCCCGAGCTGCTGGCCGCCGAGGACGTCGACGTCGTCTGCAACCTCACCATCCCGGCCGCGCACGCGGCCGTCGCCACCGCCGCCCTGGAGGCCGGAAAGCACGTCTACGGCGAGAAGCCGCTGGCCCTGCTGCCGGCGGAGGGCGCCGCCCTGCTCGCGCTCGCCGAGCGGTCCGGGCTGCGGGTGGGCTCAGCGCCCGACACGGTGCTGGGCACCGGGATCCAGACCGCCCGCCGGCTCCTGGACGACGGAGCCGTCGGCCAGCCGCACGCGGCGGCCGTCGCGTGGAGCTCGCCCGGGCACGAGCGCTGGCACCCCGCGCCGTTCTTCTACTACCAGCCCGGCGGTGGGCCGCTGCTGGACATGGGCCCGTACTACCTGACCGCCCTGGTCACCCTGCTCGGTCCCATCGAGCGGGTGATGGGGACCAGCCGGCGCTCCAGCCGGGAGCGGACGGTGGGCAAGGGTCCCCGAGCCGGTGCCCCGGTGCCGGTGGACACCGACACCACCACCAGCGCGATCCTCGAGCACCGGGGCGGGGTGACCTCGACGATGACGATGTCCTTCGACCGCTGGGCCACCCGGCAGCCGCTGTTCGAGGTGTACGGGACCGAGGGCACCCTCGCCGTCCCCGACCCCAACCACTTCGACGGCACCGTGGAGCTGTGGACGACGGCCACCGCGGAGTGGCAGCCCGCCCCGGTGGCCGGAGGCTACGCCGACGCCGGCCGCGGGTACGGGCTGGCGGACCTGGCGCGCGGGCTGGAGACCGGGCGGCCGCACCGGGCGTCCGGCGACCTGGCTCTGCACGTGCTCGAGGTGATGGACGCGGTGACGCGGTCGAGCGGGGAGCACCTCGTGGTCGACCTGACCACCTCGGTCGAGCGCCCTGAGCCGGTGCCGCTGGGGAGCACGCCCGACTCCTGGTGATCGCGGCCGCCGGGACGTGCTCGTTGGGGCTCAGTCGAGGCTGAGGCCGAGCCGCTCCGCGAGGTCGGCGGCGCTCATCGCGCCCGGCTGCATCCCCGTGGCGGCGGCGCGCCGGGCCAGGGTCGCCAGCCGGGCGTTGACCGGTGCGGCCTGCCCGGTGCGGTGGGCGATCAGGGCGATCTCGCCGTTGAGGTAGTCGGTCTCGACGTTCCCCGTCCCCCGGGTGAGGGACTGCCAGGTGGAGCCGCCGACGTCGTCGGGCACGCCGGGCACCGGGTGCATGGTGAAGCCTGCCGAGCGGGCCGCGGCCTCATCCGCGTCGCTGGTGACCGCGATGCCGGCTCCGGCGAGCACGGCTCGGGCCTCGGCCTCGGCCACGGCCGCCAGCGGGCGGGTGTCGCCGTTGCCGTGCACGAGTGCCTGGAACACGTTCCCGAGGTTGCTGATCAGTTTGCGGTACTTCCACGGCATCACGTCCGCGGGGAGCGGGACGTCGTAGTTGGCCGCGGTCCAGTCCCGTTGGATCTGCGCCAGCAGGGCAACGTCCTGCTCGTCGGCCGGTGCGGGGACCCGGCCGAGGTGCAGCATCCCCGAACGCGGGGCCGCGCGGACGATCACCTCGCCCGGGGTGAGATGCACCGCGGGCATCCAGACGCAGACGCCGTAGACCCGGGCGAAGTACCGCAGCGCCATCGACTCGCTGGCCACCCCGTTGAGGGCCATCAGCACCGGGAGACGCTCACCGGCGGTGCCGACCGCCCGGCCCGCCTCGTGCACGGGGGCGTCGGCCCAGGTGAGGAGGGCCTCCGGCGCCTGCTGGGTCTTGGTCGCCACCACCAGCACGTCGTCCGGCGTCAGCTCCAGCTCGTCCGGGCCGCTCACGGCGTGCACGGGGACGGTCACGTCCTCGCCAGGCGTGCGCAGGCGGAGCCCGTGGCTGCGCAGCGCAGTCAGGTGATCGCCTCGGGCCACCAGCACCGCGTCCTGACCGGCGTGGGTCAGCCGGCCGCCGAGCGCCCCGCCGATCGCGCCGGCGCCGACGATGACGTAGCGGGTCACCGTGCCCCTCCGGGCGTGGGAGGGACCTCGGCCGGGGGAGAAGCAGGCATGGCTGCACGCTAGCCGCAGCGGTGCAGCAGGGCCGGCGCCGGGCTGCCCTGGGAATCCAGCGCCCGTGAAGCGAATCGAGCCCTCCAGGCCCTCTTTGGCCACACTGGTGCTGGATCCCCAGGGCTCTTCTAGGGTGAGGCCGGTGAAGCTGCGGCTGACCGTCCGGGACCTCGAGCCGACCGACCTGGGCGACCTCGACTGGTCGGGCGGGTCCGAGCACGTCCGGGCCATGGCCGACGCCCTGCAGGCGAGCTACGCCGGCGGCATGAACATCCTCGTCGTCGCACTGGAGAACGGCCGGCTGGCCGCCACCGGCGCCGTCGACTTCCGGCCCGACCCTGAGGCCGGCGAGCTCACCATGCTCGCGGTGCACGAGCACCTCCAGTCACTCGGCCTGGGCACCCGGCTGGTCCGCGCGCTGGAGAAGCGGGTGCAGGGCCGGGGCCTCGACACGGCCCGGCTGAGCGTCGAGCACGACAACCCCCGCGCCCGGGCGCTCTACCTCCGGCTGGGCTACCGCGAGGTGGGCTCCCGCGTCGAGAGCTGGCCCGTGGCCGGGGGCCGGACCTACGTGACGACGACGGCCCTGCTCGAGCGCGACCTCCGCTCCCCTCGCCCCGGTCGGTAGACTGCCCGGGTGTCTGCCACCTTCGCCGTCCTCCTGCTGGTCGGGGTGACCGCCCTCGGGCTGGGCACCCTGGTGCTGCTCGGCCTCGTGCTGCGGCCGACCCCGGTCCCCGTGCGGGTGCAGGGCGAGGTGCGCTGACCATGGCCTTCGAGATCAGCCAGGACCTGCACCGCGACCTGATGCCCATCGCGTGGATGATCGGCCGCTGGGAGGGCTCGGGCAAGGGCACTTACCCCGGCACCGAGGACTTCGACTTCGGCCAGCAGGTCGACTTCGCCCACAACGGCGGCAACTACCTGCACTACCTCTCCCAGACCTTCGTCACCGACGCCGCCGGCAAGGCGGTCCGGCCGCTCACCATGGAGACCGGCTTCTGGCGCCCCCAGGCCGACGGCACCCTCGAGGTCGTGATGAGCCATCCGGAGGGCTACACCGAGATCTGGTACGGCAAGATCAACGGCGCCCAGATCGAGCTGTCCACCGACGCCGTGGTCCGCACGGCCACGGCCGAGGACTACGCGGCCGGTCAGCGCCTGTACGGCAACGTCGAGGGCGAGATGCTCTGGACCCTGGACAAGGCGGCCAACGGGCTGCCGCTCCAGTCCAACCTCTGGGCCCGGCTCGTCCGCGTCTGAGGGTCCGGGAAGAAACCCCGGCTGCTGGGCGCTGAGAACGGCATGAGCCTCCCAGCCGCGATCATCGCTGAGTCCGGCGTGGACGCCGGGGTGCCGTGGCACTACGGCGACCCGATGCGGGAGCAGCGGCTGTTCGTCTCCGGTTCCGCGGTCGTGGACCTGTCCCACCGCGGCGTGCTGAGCATCACCGGCCCGGACCGGCTGACCTGGCTGCACTCCCTGACCACCCAGCACCTCACGGGTCTGCTGCCCGGCCAGGGCGTCACCACCTTGGTGCTCTCCCCCCAGGGCCACCTCGAGCACGCGCTCTACGGCGTCGACGACGGGTCCACCTTCTGGGTCCACACCGAGCCGGGCGCCGCGCCGACGCTGGTGGCCTGGCTGGACCGGATGCGCTTTCTGATGCGCGTCGAGGTCGCCGACCGCACCGCCGACACCGCCCTCGTGTGGCAGCTCGGCGACGCCCCGGACGGGCTCCTGGCCCGGGAGGGTCTGGACTCCCTCGGCGGCCGCGAGCTCTTCGTCCCCCGCAGCCAGCTGCTGGAGGTCCTCGACCTGGCCCCGCGGGCGGGGACCTGGGCCCTGGGGGCGCGCCGGATCGAGGCGGGGGTCCCGCGGGTGGGGCTCGACACCGACCACCGCACCATCCCCAACGAGGTCGGCCTCCTCGGCGTCGGCGTGCACCTCGACAAGGGGTGCTACCGGGGCCAGGAGACCGTCGCGCGGGTCCACACCCTCGGCCGTCCGCCGCGCCGGCTCGTCCGGCTGCTGCTGGACGGCAGCGTCGACCAGCTGCCCGCTCCGGGGGCCCCGGTCGCGCTGGCGGGCCGCCCGGTCGGCTTCGTCGGTGGCTCCGCCCGCCACCACGAGCTGGGTCCGATCGCGCTCGCCCTGGTCAAGCGGAACACCGACCCGGCGGCTGAGCTGCTGGTGGACGGCGTCGCCGCCCTGGCCGAGATCTTGGTCGACCCCGACGTCGGCCTGCACGTCCGCCCCCGGCTCTGAGCGAGCGCCCGACTGCCTGCTCTTCCTGCTCGTTAGGCCCGGTGCCTCCGGCCTGTCATGCTCAACACGACACCCGGCCAGCGAAGGACGCCACCATGAGCGACGACCAGCAGATCAAGGTCGAGGTGGACGGTTCGATCGTCGCCGAGGCCACCGTGACCACGTCCTCCGACGCGCACGCCCGAGCCGAGGTGCACGTCGATCCGGGCATCCTGCCGAGCGGCACCCGGGGCCGGGTCGCGACCGCCGTGCACGAGGCGGCCGTCGCCGACTCCGCCGAGCACCTCACCGCCGCCCTGCCCCGCGGGGACGCAGAGCTGATGCAGGAGATGCGGTCCCACCTCGACCACCCCGAGCTCCGCAGCGCCGGCGCCAGCAGCATCATCGAGGGCGACGTCCAGCACCCCTGACACCGCTCGCGGGGTCAGCGGCGCAGACCGTCGAGGACCCCGGCGACGGGACGGATCTCCCCGACGCGCTCGCCGCGACCGAGGACCGGCTCGCTGACCTGCGCGTCGAGGGTCGGGTGGTCGAACCCGAGCCACTGCAGCACCGCGGCCATCAGGGCCGTGCGGGCCCGGGTACCGCCGTCGCTGATCTTCAGCGCGACGCCCCGGCCGTCGGGCAGCCCGACGGCGTAGACGGCCTCCGCGCCGGCCTTGCCCACCAGTCCGGGGACGGCGTGGTGCAGGGCCGCCTCGTCGCGGGTGGTGCCCGAGGCGTGCTCGGGATGGGCGCGGATGGCGTCCGCCACCCGCCGCTCCGGGCCGTCGGTCGCCGCGCCGAGCCGGCCGAAGGCGCGGGCCAGTCCGGTTAGGGTCAGCGCGAACAGCGGGGCGCCGCAGCCGTCGACGGCCAGAGCGGTGGCCTCCTCACCCGTCAGCTCCTCGAGGGCGGCCAGCACGGCCAGCTGGGTGGGGTGCTCCGGCGCCCGGTAGGTCCTCACGTCAGCCCCCAGCGCCACTGTCGTCGCCAGCATCCCGGCGTGCTTGCCGGAGCAGTTCATGAACACGGGGGAGGGCGAGAGCCCGCCGCGGAGGGCCGCCTCGCGGGTGGCGTCGTCCAGCGGCCAGTCCGGCGGCGTCTGCAGGGCCGACTCGTCCAGCCCGGCGCCGGTGAGGATCTGCCGGACGCCGTCGACGTGGAACGACTCGCCCGAGTGGGACGCCGCCACCAGGGCCAGCAGGGCCCCGTCCAGGTCGAGTCCCGAGCGCAGCAGGCCGACGGCCTGCAGCGGCTTGCTCGAGCTGCGCGGGTACATCGGCGCGGACGCCGCGCCCAGCGAGCCGAGCGTGGCTCCGTCCGGGCCGGTCACCACCACCCGCGCCCGGTGCACGCTCTCGACGAAGCCGCTGCGCACCACCTCGACCAGGATCGGGTCGTTCTCCTCGGGCCGCGTCATGGCGCGCAATCTACGCGGGCCGCGAGGCAGCAGACGCCGCTCCACCCCACCGCCCGACCTGGCCGTCTGCACCCCGGATTGGACTTAGGCTCCTGCTGTGAACTGGGACGACTACGAAGCGGCTCTCTTCGACCTCGACGGCGTGCTGACCCCGACCGCCGAGGTGCACATGCGCGCCTGGCGCGACCTCTTCGTCGACTTCCTCACCTTGCGCGGAGTGGTCGACCAGCCCTACGTCGAGGCCGACTACTTCGACCACATCGACGGGAAGCCGCGCTACGACGGCGTCCGCTCGCTGCTCGCCTCCCGCGGGATCAAGCTCGCCGAGGGCGACCCGGACGACGGCTCGGACGTGCACACGGTGTGCGGGCTCGGCAACCGCAAGAACGACTTCTTCACCGCGGTGCTCGCCGACGACGGCGTCGTTCCCTACCCGGGCTCGGTCGAGCTGCTGGACTTCCTGGCGGAGCGGGGGACCGCCATGGCCGTCGTCTCCTCCTCGCGGAACGCCCCGGCGGTGCTGGAGGCCGCGGGCCTGGCCGACCGGTTCGAGGTGGTCGTCGACGGGGCCCTCGCCGGGCGGGAGAGCCTCCCCGGCAAGCCGTCGGGGGCCACCTACGTCTACGCGGCCGAGCAGCTGGGCGTGCCCGTGGAGCGGACGGTGGTGTTCGAGGACGCGCTGTCGGGCGTGGAGGCCGGGCGCGACGGCGGGTTCGGCCTGGTCGTGGGCGTCGACCGGGGCGTCGGGCCCGACCGGCTGCGGGCCGCCGGGGCCGACGTCGTGGTGGCCGACCTCGCCGAGCTGGCGCGATGACGTACGGGTCGAGCGGCGACATCCCCATGAAGGCGCAGGACCCGCTCGACCGCACCCGGTTCCCGGTCGACCCGTGGCGTCTCACCGAGGCCCAGTACAGCGCGGCCGACCTCGGCGTCACCGAGACCCTGTTCGCCGTCGGCAACGGCTACCTGGGGATGCGCGGCAACGTGGAGGAGGGGCGCGAGGCCTTCGCCCACGGCACGTTCATCAACGGGTTCCACGAGACCTGGCCCATCCGCCACGCCGAGGAGGCGTTCGGGTTCGCCCGGGTGGGGCAGACCATCGTCCACGTCCCCGACAACAAGACCATGAAGCTCTACGTCGACGACGAGCCGATGCTGCTCTCGGTGGCCGACCTGGAGTCCTACGAGCGCTCCCTGGACTTCCGGGACGGCGTGCTGCGCCGCACCATCGTGTGGCGCACCCCCGGCGGGAAGCGCGTCCGGGTCGCCTCCACCCGGATGGTCTCCTTCCCGCAGCGGCACCTGGCGGTGCTGAGCATCGAGGTCACCATGCTGGACGACGAGGCGCCCGTGGTGGTCTCGTCGCAGACCCTGAACCGGCAGGACGGCCGCGACGAGTACCACGTCCGCTCGGCGGCGATGGGGAGCGGGGCCGACCCCCGCAAGGCCGAGGCCTTCGACGCGCGCGTGCTGGAGCCGGAGATGCACTGGTGCGCCGACAACCGGATCGCGCTCGGCTACCGCTGCGCGAACTCGGGCATGACGCTGGCTGTCGGGGTGGACCACGCCATCGCCACCGAGAACGCCTACACCGCCCACATCAGCGCCGACGACGACACCGGCAAGATGGTGTACCGGGTCGCGGCCAAGCCGGGCCAACCCATCACCATCACCAAGACGGTCTCGTACCACACCTCCCGGGGCGTCCCGGTGCGCGAGCTGGTCGACCGCGTCCGGCGGACGCTGGACCGGACCCTGTCCGAGGGCATCGCGGCGCAGTACGCGGCGCAGCGGCGCTGGCTGGATGCGTACTGGGAGCGCACCGACGTCGTCGTCCACGGCCAGCCGGCGCTGCAGCAGGCCATCCGCTGGAACCTGTTCCAGCTCGCCCAGGCGACGGCCCGGGCCGAGCAGTCGGGCGTGCCGGCCAAGGGTGTGACCGGCTCGGGGTACGGGGGGCACTACTTCTGGGACACCGAGATCTACGTCCTGCCCTTCCTCACCTACACCTCTCCGGGGATGGCGCGGAGCGCGCTGCGGTTCCGCTACAACATGCTCGACGCGGCCCGCCGGCGCGCCCGTGACCTCGCCCAGAGCGGTGCGCTCTTCCCGTGGCGCACGGTGAACGGGGAGGAGGCGTCGGCCTACTACGCGGCGGGCACCGCGCAGTACCACATCGACGCCGACATCTCCTACGCCCTGTGCAAGTACGTGGCCGCCAGCGGCGACGAGGACTTCATGTGGCGGGAGGGCATCGACATCCTCGTCGAGACCGCCCGGATGTGGGCCGACCTCGGCTTCTGGCGCGAGGACGGGGACGGCTCGCGCAGCTTCCACATCCACGGCGTGACCGGACCGGACGAGTACACCACGGTCGTGAACGACAACCTGTTCACCAACGTCATGGCCCGCTACAACCTGGGCCAGGCCGCCGAGCTGGTCCGGCACATGTGCGAGGACCTGCCCGAGGCCCACCGCAACGCCGTCGACCGGCTGCAGCTGCACCCCGACGAGGTCGAGGAGTGGGACGCCGCCGCCCGCGCGATGGCCATCCCCTACGACCCCGTCACCGGCATCAACCCCCAGGACGCGCAGTTCCTGGACCGGGAGGTGTGGGACCTGCGGCAGACGCCGGTGGAGAAGCGGCCGCTGATGCTGCACTACCACCCGCTGGTCATCTACCGGTTCCAGGTGCTCAAGCAGGCCGACGTCGTGCTGGCGCTGTTCCTCCAGGGCGACCACTTCTCCAGCGAGCAGAAGCGGCTGGACTTCGAGTACTACGACCCGATCACCACCGGCGACTCCACGCTGTCGGGGGTGGTGCAGTCGATCGTCGCGGCCGAGGTGGGCTACCGGGACCTGGCGCTGCGCTACTTCCACAGCTCGCTGTTCGTCGACCTCGCCGACCTGCACGGCAACGCCAGCGACGGCGTGCACGTGGCGTCGACCGGAGGGGTGTGGAACGCGCTCGTCTACGGCTTCGGCGGCATGCGCGACTACGACGGCGACATCACCTTCGACCCGCGGCTGCCGGCGGACTGGGAGCGCCTGACCTTCCGGGTGATGCTCCAGGGGACCCGGTTGGAGGTCGACCTCACCGCGGACGCCATCGGCTTCACCGTCCTGCACGGCGAAGGGGCTCGGGTCAAGGTCCGCGGCCGCTGGTTCTCGGTCACGGCCGCCTCCCCGGTCACGGTGCAGCTGCAGGGCCAGGGACCCTCCCTGGACGGGACCATCAAGCTGCAGACGGGGGAGCGCCGCCCCGACGGCAGCCTGATCACCGCCTCCGTGCCCCAGGCTGCGGTGCGCCGGCCGCGCGTCGCCTGAACGCTGCCCCTCAGCGGTGGTCGTCGCCGCTCAGCGCCGCCGGGTCCTTGACGTAGGTCTTGCGGCCCCACAGGGCGCGGTTGATGACCCAGGTCAGCGCCCACAGCACGACGCCGATGCCGAGCAGGATGCCGGCGATGGTGTACTGCTCGCTGGCCCGGCCGGTCCAGGGGCCGACGAGGTAGGCGCAGAGCAGCGCCCCCAGGACCGGCAGCACGGTCGGCGCGCGGAAGTGCCGGTGCTCCTGGGTGTCCTTGCGCAGCACGAGGCAGCAGATGTTGACCACGGTGAAGACGGCCAGCAGCAGCAGTGCGGTGGTCCCGCCCAGGGCGCTGATCCGGCCGACGAGGGTGACCAGCCCGAAGGCGAGGAAGGTGGTGAAGAGGATGGCCACCCACGGCGTCCGCCGCCCCGGCAGCACCCGACCCAGCCCGGGCGGGAGGACCCGCTGGCGGGCCATCCCGTAGAGCAGACGGCTGGCCATCAGCATGTTGATCAAGGCCGAGTTCGCCACCGCGAACATCGAGATCAGCGGGAAGATCTGGTCGATCGGCAGGTTCGGCGCGCCCGCCGTCACCACCTTCAGCAGCGGGGCACCGCCCTCGCCGAGCTCCCCGGCGGGCACGATGGCGATCGCCGACAGGGAGACCAGGACGTAGATCAGGCCGGTGACGCCCAGCCCGGTCAGCATGATCTTGGGGAACACCTGCTCGGGGTTGTGCACCTCCTCGGCCATGTTGACCGAGTCCTCGAAGCCCACCATCGCGAAGAACGCCAGGGACGTGGCCGCCGTCACCGCGATGAAGATCGACTTGTCCTCCGGGGTGTCGAAGACCACGGTCCGGCCCAGGTCGGCCTTTCCCTGCGTGATCGCGAAGAAGCCGATGAAGATCACGATCAGCAGACCGCTCAGCTCCACGCAGGTCAGCACGATGTTGGCGTAGACGCTCTCCGCCACCCCGCGCAGGTTGATCAGCGCGACGAGGGCGAGGAACAGCACGGCCATCACGGTGGTCAGGCCGTCGCTCACCGCGACCTCCGGGAGCCCCATCCAGTCGGCGCGGACGACGTTGACCATCGCCTCCAGGTTGGCCGCGAAGGCGCGGGAGGCCGTGGACGCGGACGTGATGCCGGAGCAGGTGACGGCGAAGGCCATCAGGAAGGTGACGAAGTGGATGCCGAAGGCCTTGTGGGCGTAGAGCGCAGCGCCGGCGGCCTGCGGGTACTTCGTCACCAGCTCCAGGTAGGAGAACGCGGTGATGGTCGCGACCACGAAGGCGAGCAGGAACGGCAGCCAGACGACGCCGCCGACCTCCGCGGCCACGGTGCCGGTGACGGCGTAGATGCCCGTGCCGAGGATGTCCCCGACGATGAACAGCAGCAGCAGCTTCGGGCCCATCACCCGCTTCAGCCCTGGCTGGTCCTCCAGGGCGGTGCCGGCGGCGGTGGACGGGGCGTTGGCGACCATGGCGGGGTCCTCCAGGCGGGCCGGGGATGGGGTGGCCGTGCGGTTGCGCCGCAGTCTAGGGCTGCTGGCGCCCGGCCGGGCACGCCCGCCGGTTGTCACAGCACTGGGAGGGCGGCGAGCTGCTCGGCGAGGAACGCTCGCTCCGGCCTGTTCTCCGCCAGGTCGTGCGCCCGCTGGTAGGCCTGGGCGGCCTCGGCGGTCCGGCCCAGCCGCGCCAGCAGCTCGGCCTCGACGGCGGGCAGGTAGTGGTAGCCCGCAAGCCGTCCCTCGTCGGCGAGCGCCCGGACCTCGACGAGCGCGGCTGCCGGCCCGCGGACCTCCGCGAGCGCGACCGCGCGGTTGAGCGCGACCACCGGCGACGGCCACCGCGCGAGCAGCGCGTCGTAGAGCCCGAGCACCTGCGGCCAGTCGGTCCCGGCGTAGGAGGGCGCCCCGGCGTGCAGGCACGCGATGGCCGCCTGCAGGGCGTAGCGGCCCGCCCGGGGGCTGGGCAGCGCGGCCAGCACGAGGGCCCGGGCCTCGGCGACCGCGCCGGCGTCCCAGCGCGAGCGGTCCTGCTCCGCCAGTCGCAGCAGCCCGCCCGTCGCCGAGAGCCGGGTGGCCCGCCGGGCGTCGGTGGCCAGCATGAGCGCGAGCAGCCCGTCGACCTCGGGCTCGCCGGGGACCAGGGCGTGCAGCATCCGCGCCAGCCGCACGGCGGTCTCCACCAGGTCCACCCGCACCAGCGCTTCCCCCGAGGGTGCCGTGTGGCCGGTGGTGAAGAGCAGGTGGACGACGCCGAGCACCGCCCCCAGCCGGTCGGGCAGCTCCGCCGCGCCGGGGAGGCGGAAGGGGATCCGCGAGCCGGCGATCTTGCGCTTGGCCCGGGTGAGCCGGGCGGCCATCGTCGGCTCGGGGACCAGGAAGGCGCGGGCGATGTCGGCCGTCGCCAAGCCGCAGACCAGCCGGAGGGTGAGCGCGACCTGGGCCTCCGGCGCGAGGGCGGGGTGGCAGCAGAGGAACACCAGCCGCAGCCGCTCGTCGCGAACGGCACCCTCCGGGTCCCCGACGGCCGCTGCCTCGTCCACGACGGGTTCCTCCTCGGGCTCGACCAGCAGCAGCAGCTTCGCGCGCAGCGTGCGCTCCCGCCGGACGGCGTCGACCCCGCGCCGCTTGGCGGTCGTCGTCAGCCACGCCGCCGGGTTGGCGGGGACGCCGTCCGTCGGCCAACGGCGCAGGGCTGCCGCGTAGGCCTCCTGCACGCACTCCTCGGCGAGGTCCAGGTCGCGCACCACACGCAGCGTGGCGGCGAGCACCAGGCCCCACGCCTGGCGGTGGGCGTCGGCGAGCACCGCCGCCACCGCGGCGTCGTCGGTCACGGGGCGGGGCGCTCCACGACCCCGCCGCTGTGCACGGGCCGGACCTCGACGCCGCCGCCCGCGCGGACGACGGGGTTCCTGCCGGCGATCGCCAGTGCCGCGTCGAGGTCGGGCGCCTCGAGGACGTAGAAGCCGGCCACCACCTCCTTCGCGTCGACGAAGGGGCCGTCGGTGATCCCGTCCGCACGCACGGAGGTGGCCAGCTCGCGCGGGGTCAGGGCGTAGGCGACGAGCATCGAGCCCGCGGCCGTCAGCTCCTCCGCGTGCTGGTCGTGGGTCTGGGTGTCGGCCGCGGTGGCCTCGGGGGCGTGCGCCGAGTCGTCGGCGTAGATGAGGACGGCGTATTGGGCCATCGGTTCCTCCTGCTGTCAGGGCGGACGGTGCGTCCACACCCTCTCGTCGAACGGGCGGAGCCGGATCGACAGCCGACCGCCGGACCTCCTCCGGTCCGGCCCCGTCGCCGCTCGGGCCCGTCCCGGGCGTGCCCGGCTGCTCCTCCCTCCCCGTCGGCCGCGGAGGAGCCGAGATGTTCGTACCCCGTCCGGGTGGCGATGTCCAGGGACGGGGAGGGCGTCGTCCCGCCGGTGCCGGGCCGCGCGGGCAGGACGTGCACGGACGACCCGGCGTCCTGGTCGAGCCGGTGGGGGCCGGGCACCCGGAAAGGTGCTTGCTCCCGCTTGCGTCTGCTTGCAATTGCAAGCACTATGGAGGGGTGAGCCGCCTACGACCTCCTCACCTCGGGGACCAGCTGAACACGCTGGGGAACTTCATCGCGGCCCAGCGACGCACGGCCGAGCTGTCCCTGCGCCAGCTCGCCGAGCAGACGGGCATCTCCAACCCCTACCTCAGCCAGATCGAGCGGGGGCTGCGCAAGCCGTCGGCAGAGGTGCTGCAGCAGCTGTCCAAGGCCCTGCGCGTCTCGGCGGAGAGCCTGTACGTCAAGGCCGGGATCCTCGACCCGGAGGACCACCGGGGCACGACCGTCGAGATGGCCGTGCTCGCCGACCCCGGTCTCACCGAGCGCCAGAAGCACGTCCTGATCGAGGTCCACAGCTCCTTCGTCAAGGAGAACGAGCGGAACGCGGCCGACCTGGCCGCAGCCGCCCCGGAACCCACCGACACCGGTGCCGACGGACACCGCGCGCCGTCGGCACCCACCCACTGATCGCCCCAGGAGGAACCATGTCCACCACACCCGACCCCACCCCCGTCGACGGCCCGTTCGACGCCTACACCGTGCCTGACCCCGACCCGACCCCCACCGCGGAGGAGCCGGTCGCCGCTCCCGCCGCTGCTGAGGAGGAGCTGCCCCCGGTCCGCGAGGACGTGCCTCCGCGGGTCGGGAAGACCACGGCCTCGATGCGCGAAGCCGACCTCCGGGCTCTCTACGCCGCAGCCGGCGCCACCGAGGTGCTGGTCGGCGCCGTGCGGGGGACGGTCACCGAGACCTCCCGCTGGGCCAGCGCCCGGCTCTCGGAGCTGCGCTTCCGTCGTGCCGAGCTCGCCAAGCAGGCCGAGGAGATGCGGCAGCGTGCCGAGGGTCTGCCCGAGGAGGTCAAGTCCGTGCCCGACGCGGCCAAGACCCGGGTCGCCGACCTCCAGCAGCAGGCCACCGGCACCTACAGCGACCTCGCCAACCGGGGCCAGCGGGTGCTGCACGACGTGCGTTCGGAGGTCGTGAACCGCATCGACCCCGCGTTCGAGCGGCTGCAGGAGCGGCTGGAGAGCGCCCGGCGCGCCATCCGCGGGGCCGCCGCCCCGAAGCCGAGCACGCCGGCCGCCGCTGCTGCAGCGTCGGCTCCGGCGTCGGACGGTGGCGTGACCACGCCGGAGCCCGAGACCTCCGACCTCGGTCACCCCGACGCCGTGGTCGTGGAGGAGATCGTGGTGGCCGACACCACCCCCTTCGCCTCCTCCGACGAGGACGCCCGGACCGAGCGCTGACTGTAGGAAAAGAAAGAGGCGGGCACCCCTCGGGGTGCCCGCCTCCTGCGTCCGGTGACCAGCAGGTCAGCTGCGGTAGACGACCACCCGGTCGCCGTTGCGGACCCGGTCGAACACCCAGCGGATGCCGGCCCGGTCGCGGATGTTGACGCAGCCGTGGCTGCAGCCGTTGTAGCCGCGGGCGGCGAAGTCGGCCGAGTAGTGCACGGCCTGCCCGCCGCTGAAGAACATCGCGTACGGCATGGGCGTGTGGTAGATCGACGACACGTGGTTGCGGCTCTTCCACAGGACCGAGAACCTGCCCTCACGAGTCCGCATCCCTGCGCAGCCGAACCGGGCGTCGAAGGTGCGGATGACCTTGGAGTTCCGCATGTAGTACAGCTTGTCCCTGGTCTTGTCGATGCAGAGCGCACGGCCGGGGACCTTGCAGCGGGGGTCCAGCTTGGCACTGGACGTGCTGAGCTTGATCCGGCCCGTCTTGGCCACCAGCCTGGTCCAGGTCGCCCTGGTCACCCGGCCGCTGGCGCTGAGCCGGTTGGCGCGCTGGAACTTCTTCACCGCGGTCTGGGTCCTGGTCCCGAAGTAGGAGGTGACCAGGCTCCGGTCCAGGGTGCCGGCCTTGACCAGGCGCTGCTGCAGGGCCTTGACCCCGCTGTTGGTCTGCCCCAGCTTCGGCGCCGTGTACTTCGCCGAGACGTAGCGGGTGGCGGCCTCGGCGGGTGGAGCGACCGGCTCGGTGCCGGACAGCCCGCCGATGAGTGCCGTCGCCATGGTGACGCCCAGCAGGAGCCGGAGAAGCTTCTTCATGCTGATCCCCTCGGGTGGTCGGACTTCGAGGTCCGCGGTGGTGAGTTGGTTCTCTGCACCGTCTACGCCGGGGATGAGCCGATGGTTGCCTCGCTGGGCACACAATAACCCGAGATCTGCCGTGTTTTTCCCCGGACGACGAACGCCCGCGACGCCGAGCCAGGGCTCGGCGCCGCGGGCGTCCGGTGGGGTGGAGCGTCAGGCGTTCTTGGCCCGCGAGCGCGTGCGGGAACGCTCGTTCCCCGACAGCACGACCTTGCGGATGCGGACCGCGGCGGGGGTGACCTCGATGCACTCGTCGCCGCGGCAGAACTCCAGCGCCTGCTCCATCGCCATGTTCTTCGGCGGGATCAGACGCTCCAGCTCGTCCCCGGTGGAGGAGCGCACGTTGGTCAGCTTCTTCTCCTTGGTCGGGTTGACGTCCATGTCGTCGGCGCGGGCGTTCTCGCCGACGATCATGCCCTCGTAGACCTCGGTGGTGGGGCCGACGAACATCGTGCCGCGCTCCTGCAGGTTGAACAGCGCGTAGGCGGTGACCACACCGCTGCGGTCGGCCACGAGCGAACCGCTCGGGCGGGTGCGCAGCTCCCCGTGCCAGGGCTCGTAGGCCTCGAACACGTGGTGCATCATGCCGGTGCCGCGGGTCTCGGTGAGGAACTCGGTCCGGAAGCCGATGAGGCCGCGGGCCGGGACGAGGTACTCCATCCGCACCCAGCCGGTGCCGTGGTTGATCATCTGCTCGAGGCGTCCGCGACGCAGCCCCATGAGCTGGGTGACCACGCCGACGAAGTCCTCGGGGGCGTCGATCGTGAGCCGCTCGACGGGCTCGTGGATCTTGCCGTCGATCTCGCGGGTGACGACCTGCGGCTTGCCGACCGTCAGCTCGAAGCCCTCGCGGCGCATCATCTCCACGAGGATGGCCAGCTGCAGCTCGCCCCGGCCCTGGACCTCCCAGGTGTCGGGACGCTCGGTGTTGAGGACCCGGATGGAGACGTTGCCGATGAGCTCGGCGTCCAGGCGGTTCTTCACCAGCCGGGCCGTCAGGAGCTTGCCCGACTTGCCCGCCAGCGGAGAGGTGTTGATGCCGATGGTCATGGAGATCGAGGGCTGGTCGACCGTGATGAGCGGGAGCGGCTTCGGGTTCTCCGGGTCCGACAGCGTCTCACCGATGGTGATGTCGGGGATGCCGGCGATGGCCACGATGTCGCCCGGGCGGGCGAGATCGGCCGGGACGCGGTCCAGCGCCTCGGTGATCAGCATCTCCGACAGCTTGATGTTCTGGATGGTGCCGTCCTGCTTGCACCACGCGACGACCTGGTTGCGCCGCATCTCCCCGGCGAAGACCCGGCACAGGGCCAGCCGGCCGAGGTAGGGGGAGGCGTCGAGGTTGGTGACGTGGGCCTGCAGGACCGCGCCCTCCTCGTACTCCGGCGCCGGGACGCTGCCCAGGATGGTCGCGAAGAGGGGGCCCAGGTCCTCGGAGTCGGGCATCTGCCCGTTCTCGGGCGCGGTCAGGGACGCCCGACCGGCCTTGGCCGAGGCGTAGACGACCGGGAAGTTCAGCACGTCGGTGTCGGAGTCGTCGAGCAGGTCGAGGAAGAGCTCGTAGGTCTCCTCGACCACCTCGGTGATCCGCGCGTCGGGGCGGTCGACCTTGTTGACCACCACGATGATGGGCAGGTTCTTGGCCAGCGCCTTGCGGAGCACGAACCGGGTCTGCGGCAGCGGGCCCTCGGAGGCGTCGACGAGCAGCACGACGCCGTCGACCATCTCGAGGCCGCGCTCGACCTCACCGCCGAAGTCGGCGTGCCCGGGGGTGTCGATGATGTTGATGATGACGTTCTGGCCGTCGGGCGCGTGGTGCAGCACCGCGGTGTTCTTGGCCAGGATCGTGATGCCCTTCTCGCGCTCCAGGTCCATCGAGTCCATCACGCGGTTGTTGACGTCCTGGTTCGCCCGGAAGGCGCCGGACTGCCAGAGCATGGCGTCGACGAGCGTGGTCTTGCCGTGGTCGACGTGGGCCACGATGGCGACGTTCCGCAGGTCTGAGCGAGTGGGCATGCGTGAGGACTTCCTGTACAGACGAATGGGGGTCGCGCGGTCGCAACGGCAACGCGCAACCCGGTGAGTCTACCGACCCCGGCGTCGGAGCCCGAATCGCTGATCGGGCCCCCGGCAGCGGTGCTCACCCGGCGGGGCCTGCTCCACCCGTAGGCTGGAGGCGCCCCGACAGGACGGAGACCCAGGTGGCAGGCGGCACTGACTGGTTCCAGGAGTCCTTCCGGCAGGAGTACGAGCAGCACTTCACCGCGATCGGCCGCTTCAACCTCGCGATCTTCGGCAAGACCGGGGTGGGCAAGTCGACGCTGGTGAACTCGATCTTCGGTGAGGACGTGGCCGCGACGGGGATCGGGGAGCCGGTCACCCGGGGCAGCCACCTCTACCTCGACCGGATCGGTCACCTCGGCATCGTCGACACCCAGGGCCTCGAGGTGGGCAAGGACAACAAGGAGATCCTCGCCGAGCTCGGCAAGGCGATGAGGGAGATGCGCCGTCGACCTCTGGCCGACCAGATCCACGTCGCCTGGTACTGCGTCCGCGGCATGGACCGCCGCTTCGAGGAGGCCGAGGCCGACTTCGTCCGGCGCCTCGACGGCCTCGGGCTGCCCGTGGTGCTGGTGCTCACCCAGGTGCCGGCGCGGGACGGCCATTACCACCCCGACGCTGTGGAGCTGGCCCGGCGGATCGAGGAGCACCGGCTGCCGCTGGCCGGTGGGCGGCCCTACTTCGTGTTCGCCCGGGCCGACGACTTCGCCGGCCAGCCCGCGCACGGCCTGCAGGACGTCCTCGATGCCACCTTTCGCGTTGCGCCCGAGGGCGTCCACGGAGCCCTCGTCGCGGCGCAGACGATCGACCAGGTTCGCAAGGCTCAGGAGGCCCAGGGCTACATAGGGGCGGCGGTCACCGCGGCGGCCGGCGCGGCCTTCATCCCGATCCCCTTCTCCGACGCGGCCGCCCTGGTGCCGATCCAGCTGGGGATGATGGCCAAGATCGCGCAGCTCTACCAGATCAAGGTCGACCGCGCCGCCCTGCTCGCCATCGCCTCCACCACCGCGGCCACCCAGGCCGGTCGGGCCACCTTCAGCGGGCTGCTCAAGCTGGTGCCCGGGGCGGGCACCATCGCTGGCGGGGTGGTGAGCGCCGGCGTCGCCACCAGCTTCACCTACGCCATGGGCCAGGCGTGGTTGGCCGTCTGCCAGCGCGTGGCCAGAGGGGGCCTCGGCGGCGTCGGCCTCGCGCTCGAGGACGACGCGGTCCGGGAAGCCTTCGTCGCGGAGTTCCGGTCCCGGCTCAAGATCCGCCGAGGGGACAGGACCGGCGTCTGAGGCCTGGTCGGCGAGCCCGCCGGAAGCCCGGGCGATCCAGCCTCTAGCCTCCCGTCAGTGTCAGGGTGACAGCGCCGCCTTGCGGTGGTTGGGTCCTGAGCACCAGGCGTCTGGCTCGTAGCCTCCGTGTCACCTTCGGGTTGACGTGCATGCGTTTTGCCGGCGTCTGGTGTGAAGGACCGGCCGGCGTGACTTGATAGGAGCGTGGCGTCGCCCCGACTGAGATGTGTCCGCCGACCGGCCCAACCGTCCCTCTTCTGAGTGAAGGAGGCAGCCTTCATGGTTGTCGTTGGTGCTGATGTGCACAAGCGGACCCACACGTTCGTCGCGGTCGACGAGGCCGCACGGGAGCTCGGTCACCACACGTTCCCGGCCACCACCGAGGGTCACCGGGCCGCGGTTCGGTGGGCGCGCAAGATGTTCGGGGTTGAGCTGCGGTGGGCGGTCGAGGACTGCCGACACTTGTCGGCCCGGCTGGAGCGTGACCTGCTCACCGACGCCCAATCGGTGGTGCGGGTGCCGCCGAAGATGATGGCCGAGCAGCGTCGGATCGCCAGGACACGGGGCAAGTCGGACCCGATCGATGCGCTCGCCGTCGCGCGTGCCGCGCTGCGGGAGCCGGACCTGCCGGTCGCCTCGCATGATGAGGTGTCGCGGGAGCTGAAGCTGCTCGTCGACCGGCGAGAAGACCTGGTCAGGACCCGGACGGCGACGATCAACCGGCTGTTGTGGCGGGTCCACGAGCTGGACCCGGCGTGGGCGCCGCCGGCGAAGTCGCTGGACCTGGCCAAGCATCAGCAGGTCCTCGCGGAGCGGCTGGCCGGCGTGGCCGGGCTCGTGGCCGAACTGGCCCGCGACGAGCTGACCGAAGTGGTTGAGCTGACGTCGAAGATCACAGCGCTGGGCAAGCGGATCGAGCAGCGCACCGTCCAGGTCGCGCCGACCCTGCTCGCCATGCCCGGCGTTGGCCCGTTGACCGCAGCGAAGATCATCGGCGAGGCGGCGGGGGTGGCCCGGTTCAAGTCCGAGGCGGCGTTCGCCCGCCATGCCGGCATCGCCCCGATCCCCGTCTGGTCGGGCAGCACCGCCGGCAGGGTCAGGTTGACCCGCTCCGGGAACCGTCAGCTCAACGCCGCCGTCCACCGGATCGCCGTCACCCAGATCCGCCTCGACGGCCTCGGCCAGACCTACTACCGCAAGAAGAAGGCCGAAGGCATGTCCACCCCAGAAGCCCTGCGCTGCCTCAAACGCCGCCTCGCCCGCATCGTCTTCCACCACCTGACCACCGACCAAGCAGCCACCGCGACTCCCCTCGCAACGGCCGCTTGACATAGGAGAAACGCATGAGCATCCCTGACGTCGCCCCGCTGCTCGAGGACGAGCCGGAGCACGACCAGGTCGTCTTCACGACCCGGCTGCAGCGCTACTGGCCCGACCTGCTGAGCGGTCTGTCCGGCGCCTACCCCGAGCGCGCCCCCGAGATGGCGGAGCGCCTCGCGGTGATCGCGGCCGAGAGCTTCCGGCGGCGGCCCGCGGACCTGCGGCTGCTGGACCTGCGCCGGCACGCCGATCCCCAGTGGTTCTCGGCCCCGCGGATGGTGGGCTACGCCACCTACGCCGACCTGTTCGGCGGCACCCTCGCCGGGGTGGCCGAGCGGGTCGACTACCTCTCCGAGCTGGGGGTCACCTACCTCCACCTGCTGCCGCTGCTGAAGCCCCGCCCCGGCCCGAACGACGGCGGCTACGCGGTCATGGACTACCGGGCCGTCCGCGAGGACCTGGGCACGGTCGACGACCTCCGCGACCTGGCCACCGCGCTCCGCTCCCGCGGCATCTCCCTCACCCTGGACCTGGTGCTCAACCACGTCGCCGCCGAGCACGCCTGGGCCGAGGCCGCGCGGTCGGGTGACCGCCACTACCGCCGCTACTTCCACCTCTTCGCCGACCGCGAGCTGCCTGATGCCTACGAGCGCAGCCTGCCTGAGGTGTTCCCCGACTTCGCCCCCGGCAGCTTCACCTACGACGAGGAGTCCAGCTCCTGGGTGTGGACCACGTTCAACACCTGGCAGTGGGACCTGAACTGGCACAACCCCGAGGTGTTCTACGAGTTCGCCGACCTGGTCTGCTGGCTGGCCAACCTCGGCGTGGAGTGCCTGCGCCTGGACGCCATCGCGTTCCTGTTCAAGCGGATGGGGACCAGCTGCCAGAACCAGCCCGAGGTGCACGCCATCACCCAGGCCCTGCGCACGGTCGCCCGGATCGCGGCGCCGGCGCTGGTCTTCAAGGCCGAGGCGATCGTCGGCCCCGCCGACCTGGCGCCCTACCTCGGCGTCGGCAAGCACGCCGGCAAGGTCAGCGACCTCGCCTACCAGAACTCCCTCATGGTGCAGATCTGGTCCGCCCTGGCCGCCCAGGACACCCGCCTGCTCTGCGCCGCGCTCAACCGGTTCCCGGCCAAGCCACCCACCACGGTCTGGGCCACCTACCTCCGCTGCCACGACGACATCGGTTGGGCCATCGACGACGCCGACGCCGCCTCGGTGGGCCTCAGCGGGCACGAGCACCGGCATTTCCTGGCCGACTACTACGCGGGGCTCTACCCCCTCAGCGACGCGCGCGGCCTGGTCTTCCAGGAGAACCTCGAGACCGGCGACCGGCGCATCAGCGGCACGGCGGCCTCCCTGCTCGGGGTGGAGGCGGCCCTGGCCAGCGGGGACGACCACCACCTCGACCTCGCGGTCCGCAGGCTGACGCTGGCCCACCTCATCGTGCTCGGCTTCGGGGGACTGCCGCTGCTCTGGATGGGCGACGAGCTGGCCCTGCGCAACGACTACTCCTATCTCGACGACCCCGAGCACGCCGACGACAACCGCTGGGTGCACCGGCCGGCGATGCCCTGGGACGTCGCCGACCGCCGTCACCAGCCGGGCACCCTCGAGCACCGGGTGTGGCACGGCCTGCGGCACGCCATCGCCGTCCGGTCGTCGCTGCCCAGCCTCGACGCCTCCGTCGAGACCGAGATCGCCGACCCGGTGAACCCGGCCGTGCTGGTCTTCGTGCGCCGCGCACCCACCCAGACGATGGTCGGGGTCTACAACCTCACCGGTGAGCAACAGCTGCTGGCCCGCTGGGTCCTGCCCGTCGGCAACTGGGCCTGGGACGCCCTCAGCGAGCAGACGCCCCTGACCGACGGGCCGCTGGTGCTGGAGCCCTACCAGGCCCGGTGGTTCGTGCAGCCATGACCTCCGCCGCGGCTCACGCGGCCGGCGTGGCCCGGCTGCGGGCGAGCTTCGACGCCGTCCCCGCCGGCGCCACCGTCCGGCTGGCCAAGCCGACGTCAAACCTGTTCCGCCGGCGGGCGAGCACCGGCGTCCCGGGGTTGGACACCTCCGGTCTGACCGGGGTCCTGGGCGTCGACGGGGCGGCCCGGACCGCCGACGTGGCGGGCATGTGCACCTACGAGGACCTGGTCGCCGCCACCCTGCCGCTCGGCCTGACGCCGCTGGTCGTCCCCCAGCTGAAGACCATCACCCTCGGCGGCGCGGTCACCGGGCTGGGCATCGAGTCGGCCTCGTTCCGCAACGGGATGCCGCACGAGTCGGTGCTGGAGCTGGACATCCTGACCGGGACCGGCGACGTGCTCACGGTCTCGCCCTCCCAGCACCCCGACCTGTTCCGCGCCTTCCCCAACTCCTACGGCACCCTCGGCTACGCCACCCGGCTGCGCATCGCCCTCGAGCCGGTGCAGCCCTACGTCGCGCTCCGTCACGTCCGCTACTCCGGAACGGCGGCGCTGGTGGCGGCGATGTCCGACGTCGTCGAGAGCGGCCAGGTCGGCGGCGTCGGCGTGGACTACCTCGACGGGGTGGTCTTCGGCGAGCAGGAGAGCTACCTCTGCCTCGGCACCCAGACCAGCGAGCCCGGACCGGTCAGCGACTACACCGGGCAGGCCATCTACTACCGGTCGCTGCAGCACGAGCACGGCGTGCTCCACGACCGGTTGACCATCGCGGACTACCTCTGGCGCTGGGACACCGACTGGTTCTGGTGCTCCCGTGCCTTCGGCGCCCAGCACCCACGGCTGCGCCGCTGGTGGCCGCGCCGGCACCTGCGCAGCAGCTCCTACGGGCGGCTCCTCGCGCTCGAGCAGCGGTTCGGGCTGCTCGACCGGCTGGAGCGGCACCACGGCCGGCCCCCGCGGGAGCGCGTGGTGCAGGATGTGGAGGTGCCGGTCGAGCGGTGCGCGGAGTTCCTGGACTGGTTCCTGGCGCAGGTGCCGATCCAGCCCGTGTGGCTGTGCCCGGTGCGGCTGCGCGAGGCCTGGCCGCTCTACCCGATGCCCGCCGGACGCACCTTCGTCAACGTCGGCTTCTGGGCCACCGTGCCGGGAAGTTCGACCGAGGGCGCGACGAACCGGCGGATCGAGGCCAAGGTGCGCGACCTCGCCGGGCACAAGTCCCTGTACTCCGACGCCTACTACTCCGAGGATGAGTTCGACGAGCTCTACAACGGGGCGGCCTACCGGGCGGTGAAGCAGACCTACGATCCCGGCTCCCGATTCCTCGACCTCTACGCGAAGGCGGTGCGACGACGATGACCACGACGAAGCAGCCCCCGACCACCTCGCCCGCGCCGGAGCGGTTGTCGCTGGCCCAGATCCTGGAGCTGGTGGTCGGCGGTCAGCTCCCGCTGCGGTTCACCGCCTACGACGGCAGCGCCAGCGGACCGGAGGGCGCGCTGGGCTTCGACCTGCTGACGCCGCGCGGCACCACCTATCTCGCCACCGCACCCGGCGAGCTCGGGGTGGTCCGCGCGTACGTCGCGGGGGACCTCGAGCTGCACGGGGTGCACCCCGGCGACCCCTACGACCTGCTGAAGGCCCTCGACGACGACGTCGAGATCAAGCGGCCCCCGGCCGCCGTGCTCGCCGACATCGTCCGCTCCATCGGGCTCGAGCGGCTCAAGCCCGTGCCGCCGCCCCCACAGGAGATGCAGCCGCGCTGGCGGCGGGCCGTGCAGGGGCTCCGGCACAGCCGCGCCCGCGACGCCGAGGCGATCTCCCATCACTACGACGTCTCCAACACGTTCTACGCCTGGGTGCTCGGACCGTCCATGACCTACACCTGCGCCTGCTACCCGTCCCCGGACGCCACCTTGGAGGAGGCGCAGGAGAACAAGTACCGGCTGGTGTTCGACAAGCTCCGCCTGCAGCCCGGTGACCGGCTGCTCGACGTGGGCTGCGGCTGGGGGGGCATGGTCCGCTACGCCGCGCGCCGGGGGGTGCACGCCACCGGGGTGACGCTCTCGGCCGCGCAGGCCGCTTGGGCGCAGCAGGCCATCGCCGACGAGGGTCTCGCCGGGCTCGCGCAGGTGCGGCACAGCGACTACCGCGACGTCGCCGAGACCGGCTTCGACGCCGTGTCCTCGATCGGGCTGACCGAGCACATCGGGGTGGCGAACTACCCCGCCTACTTCGGGTTCCTGCGCTCCCGGCTGCGGACGGGCGGCCTGCTGCTCAACCACGCGATCACCCGCCCGGACAACCGGCGGTCGGTGGCCACCAAGGGCTTCATCGACCGCTACGTCTTCCCCGACGGGGAGATGACCGGCTCGGGCCGGATCATCAGCGAGGCGCAGGACGCCGGCCTGGAGGTGCTGCACGAGGAGAACCTGCGGCCCCACTACGCGCTCACCCTGCGCGACTGGTGCGCCAACCTCGTCCGCCACTGGGACGAGGCGGTGGCCGAGGTCGGCCTCGGGACGGCGAAGGTGTGGGGGCTCTACATGGCGGGGTCGAGGCTCGGTTTCGAACGCGACGTCGTCCAGCTGCACCAGGTCCTCGCCGTGCGGACCGACGGGCGCGGGGGTGGGGCCGACCTGCCGCTACGCCCCTGGTGGCGGCCCTAGCGTGGACAGCCGGCCGGCCCGGTCGGGTCTGAGCGCTGCCGGGGAGACGGCGCGCGCGGCGGTCCGGGCCGCGCTGGGCGACCTGGAGCTGGCCTGGTCCGAGACGCGGCCGGGGGTGTTCGCGGTGACGCTGCCGGGGACGGCGAAGCTCAGCACCGCCTGCGCCCTGGAGGTCGGGCAGCACGGGGTCTCCGTCCGGGCCTTCGTCGCCCGTCGACCGGACGAGAACCAGGTGGGGGTGTACCGCTGGCTGCTGCAGCGCAACCTCAAGCTGCGCGGGGTCTGCTTCAGCCTCGACGCCGTCGGCGACATCTACCTCACCGGCACCCTCCCGCTCGCGTCGGTGACGTCGGACACCGTCGACTCGGTCCTGGGAACGGTGGCGGACGCGGCCGACGCCAGCTTCAACCCGATCCTGGAGCTGGGCTTCGCCGGCAGCATCGCCCGGGAGTGGGCCTGGCGCCGCTCACGCGGTGAGTCCACGGCCAACCTGGCCGCCTTCGCCCACCTCGACCCGCTGCGCGACGCCGCGCCCCCACCCTGACCAGCGCGGCTCAGCCGTCGAGGCGGGCGGCCACGTCGGCCGGGAAGCCGCCGGTGGCGACCGGACCCCAGCGGGTGGGGCTGATCCGGATCAGCGACTTGCCCTGCAGTCGCATGGCCGCCCGGTACTCCTCCCAGTCGGGGTGCTCGCCGGCGATGCAGCGGAAGTAGTCGACGAGCGCGTCCTCGGCCTCGGGCATGTGCAGCACCTCGGCGTCGCCGTCCACCTGGACCCACGGGCCGTCCCAGTCGTCGGAGAGCACGCAGACCGAGACGGTCGGGCGGCGCTCGGCGTTGCGGACCTTGGCGCGACCGGGGTAGGAGGAGATGACGATCCGCCCCCGGTCGTCGACCCCGCCAGCGACCGGGGACAGCTGGGGCCGGCCGTCGGCGCGGGTGGTGGCCACCAGCATCCGGTGGCGGGGTCGCACGAAGTCCAGCAGCTCGGCGAGCTCGACGGCGGTCGCGGTGGCGATGGATCGGGCCATGACCGCGACGTTACCCGCGCCCGGGCGGGCGGCGCTCAGCCGACGCGGTGCACCTTGTGCTGCGCGGCCTGGGCGCGGGGGCGGACCGTCATCCGGTCGATGTTGACGTGCCCGGGCCGGGCGGCGACCCAGGCGACGCAGTCCGCGATGTCCTCGGCGGTCAGCGGCTCCTCGACGCCGGCGTAGACCTTGGCCGCGCGCTCGGCGTCCCCGCCGTAGCGGGTCAGGGAGAACTCCTCCGTGGCCACCATGCCGGGGGAGATCTCCGCGATCCGGATCGGCTGGTCCACCAGCTCCAGCCGCATGGCCCCGGCGATCGCCCGCTCGGCGGCCTTGGCGCCGCAGTAGCCGGCGCCTCCCTCGTAGGGGCCGTCGGCGGCGACGGAGGTGACGAAGATGACCTGGCCCGAGCACGCCACCAGCGCGGGCAGCAGCGCCTTGGTCACCGCGGCGGCGCCGAGCACGTTGGAGGCGTACATCGCCTGCCAGGCGTCCAGGTCGGCCTCGGCCACGGGCTCCTGCCCCAGCGCCCCGCCCGCGTTGTTGACCAGCAGGTCGCAGCGGTCGCCGACCGTCGCGGCCAGCGCGCTGACCTGGCTGCCTTCGGTCACGTCGCAGGCGACGGCGGTGCCCCCGATCTCGGCGGCGAGGGCCTCGACCCGGTCGTGCCGGCGGGCAGCGACGACGACGTGGAAGCCGTCCGCGGCCAGCCGCCGGGCGCTGGCGGCCCCGATGCCGCTGCTGGCACCGGTGACGACGGCGACGGGGCGGCTCGGGTCGGGCGTGGAGGTCATGGCGCCCATTGTGCGGGGACCCGTCTCGCCTCCGTCCGGCGGCCCCGGAGCGCGCGCGAGGGGTTCCACTAGGCTCTCGGCCCATGAGCTCAACCTTGATCCTGCTGCGGCACGGCGAGAGCGCCTGGAACGCGTTGAACCTCTTCACCGGCTGGGTGGACGTGGACCTCAACGAGAAGGGCGAGCGGGAGGCGCGGCGCGGCGGCGAGCTGATGGCCGAAGCGGGCCTGCTGCCCGACGTCCTGCACACCTCGCTGCTGCGCCGCGCGATCCGGACCTCACAGCTGGCGCTGGACAGCGCGGACCGGCTGTGGATCCCGGCCAAGCGCTCCTGGCGGCTGAACGAGCGCCACTACGGGGCGCTGCAGGGCAAGGACAAGGCCGCCACCCTGGCCGAGTACGGCGAGCAGCAGTTCATGACCTGGCGGCGCAGCTACGACGTGCCGCCGCCGCCGATCGAGGACGACGACGAGTTCGCCAACTTCCACGACCCCCGCTACGCCACGCTGCCGCCGGACGCCCGGCCGCGGACGGAGTGCCTCAAGGACGTCCTGCTGAGGGCTCTGCCGTACTGGTACGACCAGATCGTCCCGGACCTGCTGGCCGGCAAGGTGACGCTGGTGGCCGCGCACGGCAACTCCCTGCGCGCGATCGTCAAGCACCTCGACCAGATCAGCGACGCCGACGTGGTGGGCCTCAACATCCCCACCGGCATCCCGCTCGTCTACGAGCTCGACGACGCGCTGCAGCCCGTCACCGCGGGCGGCCGCTACCTCGACCCCGAGGCCGCCGCGGCGTCGATCGAGGCGGTCAAGAACCAGGGCAAGAAGTAGGGGAAGCCACTTCGCGGCGTGTCGTCGTCGAGGCGGCGCCAGCAGGAGCCGCAGGGGCGAGGAACGGCCGGGGAGTGCGGCTCAGAGCACGAAGGTGGCGATCATCCGCCCCAGGCGCCGGACGTCCACCTGCCCGCGGAACTCCGCCGCACGTTGCCCAGGCCGCTGAACCAGAGGTCGAGCTCGGAGTCCTGGTCGAAGGTCCCGCCGTCTCGATCGAGAAGGCTTGGATCTTGGCATAGGCGAGCGAGGTGAGACCCGCTTCCTCCTCGTCATCCCCTGCACGTTCACCCGGGGGACTCTCGCGCCCCGCCAGCACTGCCGCGCCCGCTACACGGGGCGCGGCCGTGCCGAAGGGGCGCGGCACCTGCTCTTCGGAAGGTGCGGGCGCGTGCAGCGTTCCTCCGACGATCTCAGGGCTGCGGCCAGTAGGCGTCCTCGGGGAAGTCGCCGGTGACGATGTAGATGATCCGCCGGGCCATGGACGCGGCGTGGTCGGCGATCCGCTCGTAGTAGCGGCCGAGCAGGGCGACGTCGACGGCCGCCTCCACCCCGTAGGACCACTCGTCGCTCAGCAGCAGCCTGAACTGGGTGCGGCGGAGCTCGTCCATCTCCTCGTCGCGGGCCCGCAGCTCCTGGGCGTTCTGGATGTTGCGGTCGTTGAGCGTCTGGCCGGCGACGACGACCATCTTCTCGGCGACGTCGCCCATCCGGACGAAGTTCGGCCTCAGGCTGTGGGGGACGGCGATCTCGGGGTAACGCAGCCGGGCGATCTTGGCGACGTGAGCGGCCAGGTCACCCATCCGCTCCAGCTCGGTGACCATCCGCAGGGTGGCGACGAGGGTCCGCAGCTCCCCGGCAACAGGAGCCTGGCGGGCCAGCAGGGAGAAGGCGCGGGCCTCCACCTCGCTCTGCTTGGCGTCCAGCTTCTCGTCGTCGGTGATCACCTGTTCGGCGAGGTGGATGTCAGCCTCGAGCAGCGCCGTGGTGCTGCTGCGGACGGCGGACGACACCACCTGCGACATCTGGACCAGGTCCGTCAGGATGTCGTCGAGCTGCTCGCGGTAGGAGTTCCGCATCGGTCTTTCCCCTCGTTGACACTGATTCGTCCTTCAGCCTATGCCCCGGTGCTACCGGTACCGGGAGCGCTGGTGAACGCGCGGTGAACGAGGCGGGAACGGTTCGCGAGCAGGGGAGCAACGGGACGTCGGGCGGCCGCTGGCAGCCCGCGCCACCCCTACGATGCACGTGTGAACCCGACCCTGGCCGCCCTGGCGGCCCTCGTCGTCGGGGTCCTGCTCGGGCTGCTCCTGGCCCGTCGGACCCGGCGCGAGCGCGCCGAGGAGCTGGACGCGTTCGAGGTCGCCGAGCCGGTGCTGCCCGCCGGCGTGGCCGAGGTCCTGGCGGTCCTGCCGTCCTCCGGGGTCGTGGTGGGCCCCCACGACGAGGTGCTGGAGGCCACCCGGGCCGCCCGGAACCTCGGTTTGGTCCGGGGGAGCCGGGTCGCGCTGCCCCAGCTGCTGGACATGGTCCGGGCGGTCCGCCGTGACCGGCTGATCCGGACCGCCGACCTGGAGGTCTCCCGGGGACCGCGAGCGGCGTCCACGTTCCTCACCGCCCGGGTCGCCCCCCTGGCGGACGAGCAGATCCTCATCCTGGCCGATGACCAGACGACGGCCCGGCGGATCGAGCAGACCCGCCGCGACTTCGTGGCCAACGTCAGCCACGAGCTGAAGACCCCCATCGGGGCGATCTCGCTGCTGGCCGAGGCCGTGGAGCAGGCCGCCGAGGACCCAGAGGCTGTCCGCCGCTTCGCCGGCCGGATGGGGGTCGAGTCCTCGCGGCTCGACGACCTGGTCGCCCAGATCATCGAGCTCTCCCGGCTGCAGGCCGACGACCCCCTGGCCGACCCCGAGCTCGTCGACATCGACGAGGTCCTGCGCACCGCCGTCGACCGCTGCCGGGTCGACGCCGAGCGGAACCAGGTGTCGCTGTCCATCGCCGGCACGTCGGGGCTGCACGTGCTGGGCAGTGCGCGCCAGCTCAGCGTCGGCGTCGGCAACCTGGTGGAGAACGCCGTCATCTACTCCGACGCGGGCGCCCGCGTCGTCGTCGCGGCCCACGTCCAGGCCCAGAGCGACGACGACTGGGTGGAGATCACCGTCTCCGACAACGGCATCGGCATCGCCCCGGCGGAGGTGGACCGGATCTTCGAGCGCTTCTACCGCGTCGACTACGCCCGCAGCCGTGCCAACGGGGGCACAGGCCTGGGCCTCTCGATCGTCAAGCACATCGCGGCGACGCACGGGGGTGACGTGTCGGTGTGGAGCCGGCTCGGCGCCGGCTCCACCTTCACCATCAAGATCCCCGCTCACCAGCGGGGGGCCGAGGACCTCACGCCGGTCGACGGGGCCACCGCTCCCGTCGCCGTCGGCCGCCACGACGCAGGACAGGAGAACGGATGACACGCGTGCTCGTCGTCGAGGACGAGGAGTCCTACCGCGAGGCCTTGGCCTACATGCTGCGCAAGGAGGGCTTCGACGTCGTCGAGGCCGCGGACGGAACCGCCGGCCTCGCCGCCTACGACCGCTCCGGGGCCGACATCGTGCTGCTGGACCTGATGATGCCCGGCCTGCCGGGCACCGAGGTGTGCCGCCAGCTCCGCCTGCGGGGACCGGTCCCGGTGATCATGGTGACCGCCCGCGACTCCGAGATCGACAAGGTGGTGGGCCTGGAGCTGGGCGCCGACGACTACGTCACCAAGCCCTTCAGCCACCGTGAGCTCGTCGCCCGGATCCGGGCGGTGCTGCGCCGGGGGACCGACGTGGAGCTCGTGCCCGACGTCGTCGAGTCGGCAGGGGTGCGGATGGACGTCGAACGCCACGAGGTGTCGGTCAACGGCGCCCAGGTGAAGCTGGCGCTCAAGGAGTTCGAGCTGCTGGAGATGCTGCTGCGCAACGCGGGCCGGGTGATGACCCGGGGCCAGCTCATCGACCGGGTCTGGGGGTCGGACTACGTGGGGGACACCAAGACCCTCGACGTGCACGTCAAGCGGCTCCGCAGCAAGCTCGAGGCGGACCCGGCCAACCCGCGCTACCTGGTGACGGTCCGCGGGCTGGGCTACAAGTTCGAGGGCTGACCGCCTCGCCGGTGCGGTCCGGGGCGGCCTCGGCTGAGCGCTGCCTGCCGCCTGCCAGTGCCCTCGCGACGTCACGATCGCGCATCAGGCTCCCGCGTCGGGCAACCGTGCGATGACGCCGGACGTAGGTGCAGCACCTACGGACTCAAAGGAGAGCTCCCATGAACCCACGTCGACCCGGGAGTGCTGGCGGCCGCTCGTCCCGGCCAGCACGGCCCCCGCTGGCGGAGCGACCCGGCGACCCGGGGTTAGGGTGGCCCGGTGACCGGCGAAATCACCGTCTTCTCGGGCTCCGCCCATCACGAGTTCGCGGAGGACATGTGCTCCATCCTCGGGGTGGAGCTGGCTCAGACCCGGACCACCCGCTTCAGCAACGACTGCCTCCAGGTGCAGCTGCGCGCCAACTGCCGTCAGCGCGACGTCTACATCGTCCAGCCGCTGGTGCCGCCGGTGCAGGAGAACCTGATGGAGCTGCTGCTGATGATGGACGCGGCCCGCGGCGCGTCGGCGGCCCACATCACCGCGGTCATCCCGCACTTCGCCTACGCGCGGTCGGACAAGAAGGACGCCCCGCGCATCTCCATCGGCGCGCGGCTGGTCGCTGACATGCTGGCCGCGGCCGGCGCCACCCGGGTGCTGACGATGGCGCTGCACGCGCCCCAGGTGCACGGCTTCTTCTCGGTGCCCGTCGACCACCTGAGCGCGGTGCTGGAGCTCGCGGCGCACTTCCGGCGGCAGGACCTCAGCAACACCGTCGTGGTCTCACCCGACCTCGGCAACGCCAAGGTGGCGACCGAGTTCGCCCGGAACCTGGGCCTGCCCGTCGCGGCCGGGTCCAAGCAGCGCGAGTCCGACGACCGGGTGGTCATCGACCGCATCGTCGGCGACGTCCAGGGCAAGGACGTCATCGTCCTCGACGACGAGATCGCCACCGGTGGCTCCATCATCGAGCTGCTCCGGGCGCTGCGGCAGGAGGGTGCGGACCGGATCTCCATCGCCTGCACCCACGGGCTGTTCACCGGGCCGGCGATCGAGCGGCTCAAGCAGGAGCCGGACATCGTGGAGATCGTCACCACCAACACCGTGCCGCTGCCGCCGGAGAAGCAGCTGCCGAACATCGTCGTGCGCTCGGTCGCTCCGCTCTTCGCCGAGGCCGTGCACCGCATCCACGCCGGGGAGTCGGTCAGCAGCCTGTTCAGCGACCGCGAGACCTACGGCTGACCCGCCGCCGGGCGGCTCGCGCCCGGCGGTGGGGCTACTCCGACTCGCTGGGGCTGGGGATCGGCGTCTGCGGCTCGGCGCTCGGGGTGATGCTGATCTCGGTGGACGGCGTCGGGCTGGGCGAGCCCCCGACCGAGGCCCACTCCGGCAGGTTGCCGTCGACGACCGGGCAGTTGAGCGCGACCTCGCCGGCCTGCTCGAAGACCATCGTCACCGACGCGGCCCCACCGGCGACCAGCTGGGGCGAGGACACCGTGATCAGCGGCTGGTTGGTCAGGACGACCAGTCGCCGCCCGGGCAGCTCGATGGGCGCCGGCACCTCGGCGGTGACCGACGGCGCCGGGGACCCCGAGAGCGGGGACGGCGTGACGGCCACCGCGGTGAGGGTGTCCCCGGCTCCGCTGACGATGGACGCGCTGATGATCCCCTCGCCCTCGGTGCGCGAGACCACGACGAGGTTGCGGATCTTCAGCTCGTTGTTCGCCCCGACGTCGAGGTTCGTCCCGTCGGCGGGGGTGTAGGGCTGGGAGGTCTGGGCGTCGAAGCCGCATCCCGCCCCGGAGCCGAGGAGGGCGAGGGTGAGCGCGGTGGCCGCCAGGGCCCGGGCGCGAGCGCCCCCTGCTCGTCCCGTCGGACGCCTGTTGTGGAACACGAGGTCGACTCCCGCCTGCCTGAGGTGACACCTTGCTTCGCTGGACACTGCCCGCAGCCTATCCAGTCGGCAGCGCCCGCTGCACCGGCTCCCGCCCGTGGCCGCGCAGCGTGTCCCAGGCCACCGCCGCTGCACATCCGACGCGGGTTTGTCAACCCTGCAAACGGGTCCCGACCGGCCTCTGGCTAGCGCAAACGCCACTTTGGCCAACCTGAGAGCGTGCTAAACTTGAGGTCGCGAAAGGGGTACCGAACAATATGACCTTCACAGTCGGTGAGACGGTGGTCTACCCAAATCATGGGGCCGCCGTGATCGAGGACATCGAAACCCGTCAGATCAAGGGTGAGGACAGGCTCTATCTCGTCCTCCGCATCGTAGGGCAGACCGACCTGATCGTCCGGGTCCCGGCTTGCAACCTCGACCTCGTAGGGGTCCGTGACGTCGTGGACGCCGACGGGCTCGAGAAGGTGTTCAGCGTGCTGCGCGCCCCGCACACCGAGGAGCCGACCAACTGGTCGCGGCGCTACAAGGCCAACCTCGAGAAGCTGCACTCGGGGAACGTCATGAAGGTCGCCGAGGTCGTCCGCGACCTGTGGCGTCGTGAGCGTGAGCGGGGTCTCTCCGCAGGGGAGAAGCGGATGCTGGCCAAGGCGCGTCAGATCCTGACCTCCGAGCTCGCCCTCGCCGAGCGCGTGGACGAGGCCAAGGCCGAGATCCTGCTCGACGAGGTCCTCGCGTCCTGAGCTTGCCCGGTCGAGCCCGACGCCGCGTGCGGAACTGCTGATGCAGGTCCGCACCGGCATCGGGGTCGACGTGCACCGCCTGGCCCCGGACCGTCCCATGACGGTCGCGGGGCTTCTCTTCGCCCACGAGCCCGTCGGGCCCGAGGGGCACTCCGACGGCGACGTCGTCGCTCACGCCGCCTGCGACGCGCTGCTCAGTGCGGCTGGTCTGGGCGACCTGGGCAGCAACTACGGCACCTCGGACCCGGCGTGGTCCGGGGCCTCCGGCGTCGCCTTCCTCCGCGAGACCGCGGCCCGCGTGCGCGCGGCCGGCTACGAGATCGGGTCGGTCGCCGTCCAGCTGGTGGGGAACCGCCCGCGCCTGGGCCCCCGACGGCAGGAGGCCGAGCAGGTGCTGACCGACGCGGTCGGCGCCCCTGTGTCGGTGGGGGGCACGACCACCGACGGGCTGGGCCTGACCGGCCGGGGCGAGGGCATCGCCGCCATCGCCACCGCCGTCGTCCACCGGGCCTGACGCCTGCGGCCGCCGTGCGGTCAGGTCGGGCGGGTCACCGGACCAGGCGGGCATCCGCGGTGTAGGTGTTGCAGGCGCCGACGTCGGCGTTGTCCAGGCCCACCTGCCCCCAGTACTCGCGTGAGCGGGCCAGGCCGTGGTTGCCCTCGATGCCGGTGTCGCCGCTGGCCGTGTCGTCACCGACCGCGTTGTAGACCTGCAGGATGCCCCGCCGGTCGGACGGCGCGATCTGGAGCGCCTCCGACACCGAGCGCAGCGACATCCCGGCGAGGCAGTCAGCCTGCACCTCCAGGCGCCGCGAGAAGGTCAGCTCGGTCGACTCGTCCCCGGACTCCTGGCCCAGCGCCTGGGAGGAGATGAGGATGGCCGTCCGGGCCTGGAGCGCGTGCCCGAACTCGTGGGCCATGACCACGTCGGCGCCCCACTTGCCGGTGGCCACCACCGGGACGGCGTCGTCGAGCAGGTTGCTGTAGTAGACCTGCTGGTCGGCGCCGCAGTAGAACGCGTTCACCCCGCTCTTGCCGCAGCGGGTGGTGATCTCGCGACCGTAGACGGTCACGGTGGGCCGGACGATCTGCCACTGGGCACCCTCGACCGGAGGCTGCCACACCCGCACCAGGCACTCCATCAGCTCGCTGAAGTGCTCCTCGATCCTGCGGTTGCTGGCGCTGCTGACGTCGATCGGCCGGGCTTCGCAGCGGACCGGGGCGGGGACGGTCTGGTCGTAGAGGGGGTTGGCCACCAGCAGCTGCTCGGCCTCCCCGTAGGTCTCGGGCTGCGGGATCGGGGGCGGACTCGTGTCCGGCGGCGGCACCCGGTAGTCCTCGTTCTGGTAGGCGGTGTCGGTGGTCCCGCCCGTGGTCTGCTCCGACAGGGCCATCGCGGCCACCAGCAGCAGGCCGAGCAGGACCCCGGCCTTGAGGAGCGACCGGAAGGGGCTCCGTCGGCGCGGCCGCCGGCCGGGCGGCTGCAGGCCGGGCCGACCGTAGGGGCTCGGCGCGTAGCCCCGTTGCCCGCCCCAGGACGGCTGTCCGGGGAACCCGTACGGGTTCTGGCCGTAGGGCGCGCGTCCGGGGACGGCTCCCGGCGGCGGGGGTCCCCAAGGTCGCTGGCTCACCGGGTCACCCTAACCGGGGGCCGGAGCGCCGGGGAGCGGGGAACGGGTGGGCCCGGCGGATCGGTGGACGAGAAACCCGGTGGGTGACCGCGCGCGGCCGCGGTGGGATGAAAGGGTGGGCCCGTGCCTGCTACCTCTGCATCGACGACGCCGACCCGCCGCCGGGCTCGGTGCGCTGCTGGCCACCTGCGCCGTGGCCGCCGGCCTGTGGGCCGGACCGCTGGCGGTCCCCGCCTCGGCGGAGGGCACCGCGTCGCGGGTCGTGGTGGACGCGGAGCTGGCCGCGGACGGGACCCTGGCGGTCTCGGAGACCATCACGTTCACCGGAGTGGCGCCGGCCGAGGTCCAGCAGCGGCTCGAGACGCGGGAGGACCTGGTGGGTGACCGCCAGTACGTGCAGCGGGTCACGGCCGTCCCCGGCAGCGTCGGTGGCACCGCGGTCACCCCGTCGGTCCGCACCGAGGACCGGTTCACGACCCTCACGCTGCCCACCGGCGGCGCCTCGGAGGTGACCCTCGCCTACACGGTCACCGGGGCCGTGGTGAACCTGGCCGGCGGTGACACCGCGCTGCGCTGGCCGCTCCTGCAGGGGCTGAGCGCGTCGGTGGAGCAGTTCGAGGGCGTCGTGGAGATCCCCGGCGCGTTCAGCTACGTCAAGTGCACCGCCGGGCCCCCGAACTCCACGGTGCCCTGCGACTTCGCCGCCGCGGGCAGCGAGAACGCCCGGACCCCCACCTTCCGTGACGGCCCCCGCGGCGAGGGCGAGGTCGTCGTCGTGGACATCGGCTTCCCCGCGGGCACCGTCACCGCCAACGAGGTGATCCACCAGCGGTGGACCTTCGGCCGGGCCTTCTCCGCCGAGCCGCTGCCGCTGGGTCTGGCCCTGGGGCTGCTGGTCCTGGGTGGGCTGGCCCTGCTGCTCGCCCACCGCCGCCTCGGGGTCGACCGAGCGGGCGCCGCCGGTGACGTCGCCCGGGTGGCCGAGTTCGCTCCCGTCGGCGTCGGGCAGAGCGAGTTCCGCGTCCTGGACCGGGTACGACCCGGGCACGTGGGCACCGTCGCCGACGAGCGGGTCGACCCGATCGACATCACCGCCACCCTGCTGGACCTCGCCGTCCGGGGGCACCTGCTCATCACCGAGCTGCCGCGGGCGAGCGCGTTCGCCCGCAGTGACTGGCAGCTGACCCGGCTGTCGGGGGCCGACGAGCTGCGGCCCTTCGAGCGCGCGCTGCTGGACGGCCTCGCGCCGGAGGGGGGCGGCGTCCTCGTCTCCCAGGTGGCCGAGCGCGTGAGCGCGTCGGTCGGCGACGTCCAGGACAAGCTCTACGACGAGGTGGTGGACAACGGCTGGTTCGAGCGCCGGCCCGACTCCACCCGCAGCCGGTGGACGCAGCTGGCGGTGGCCGCCCTGGTCGTGGCCGTCGTGGCCACCGTGCTGCTGGCCGCCTTCACCACCTTCGGCCTGATCGGGCTGGCCCTGATCGTCCTGGGCCTGGGGTTGGTGCTGGTGGGCCAGGAGATGCCGAGCCGGACCGCGGAGGGTTCTGCCCTGCTGACCGGCCTGGGCACCCTTCGCTCGGACCTGTTGAGCCACCCCACGACCCAGGCGCCGGCCGGGCGCGAGCTGATGGAGATCTCGCGGGTGCTGCCGTACACCGTCGTGCTCGGGGGCAGCGACCGGTGGCTGGACGCGCTGGTCGCGACCGACGCCGACGACGACGCCGACGCCACCGACCTGTCCTGGTACCACGGACCGGCCGGCTGGCACCTGCGGGACCTGCCGGACTCGCTCCGCAACTTCGTCACCACCGTGACCGGCAGCCTGTTCTCGCGCTGACGCAGGCGAGGGGGCCTCGCGCCCGTCGGACGCCCGGGTAGCGTCAGGTCATGCGCCGCCGCTGGCTGTTCGGTGACCAGCTCGGTCCCGCCTTCCTGGACGACCCCGCTCAGCCCGTCCTGATGATCGAGGCGCACGGGGTGCTCCGCCGCCGGGCCTTCCACCGGCAGAAGGCGCACCTGGTGCTGTCGGCGATGCGGCACCGGGCCGCCGAGCTGGGCGACCAGGTCGTCTACCTGGTCACCGACAGCTACCGGGAAGGGCTGGCGCAGGTCGACGAGCCGCTCGACGTCGTCCAGCCGACGTCGTGGGAGGCCCTGCACCTGGTCGACCGGCTCGCGGGCGAGCGCGATCTCGAGCGGCTGCCCGCCCGCGGCTACGCCACCTCCCGGGCGGACTTCACAGCCTGGGCCGACGCCCGGCGGGGGCGCCGGCTGCTGATGGAGGACTTCTACCGCGACGCGCGGATCCGCCTCGACGTGCTGATGGAGGGGCGCGAACCCGTGGGCGGACGGTGGAACTACGACGCCGACAACCGGGAGAAGCCTCCGCGCACGCCCACGCTGGGCCTGCCGGAGCCGTCCTGGCCCCAGGAGGACGAGATCGACGCCCAGGTGCGCGACGACCTCGACCGCCTGGAGCGCGAGGGGGTCCGCTTCGTGGGGGAGGACGGCCCGCGCCGGTTCGCCGTCACGCGGGCGGAGGCGCTGAACGCTCTCGAGGACTTCGTGCAGAACCGGCTCGCGACCTTCGGCCGCTACGAGGACGCGATCCTGACGCGGCGACCGGTGGATGTCGCACTCGCTGCTGTCCGCCCCGGTCAACCTCGGCCTGATCGACCCGCTGGAGGAGGTGGACGCCGCCGTCGCGGCCTACCGCGCCGGGGAGGCGCCGATCAACGCCGTCGAGGGGTTCGTGCGGCAGGTGATCGGCTGGCGCGACTACATCTGGCACCTCTACTGGTACCTCGGCGAGGACTACCGCGGACGCAACGAGCTGCGGGCCGAGCGCGACGTGCCGTCCTGGTTCGTCGATCTCGACCCCACCGGGACCGACGCCGCGTGCCTGAGCTGGGCGCTGACCGGGGTCCGCCAGGACGCGTGGGTCCACCACATCCCCCGGCTGATGGTGCTGTCCAACTACGCGCTCCTGCAGGGCTGGAGCCCGCAGCAGATGACGGACTGGTTCCACCGCTCCTTCATCGACGGCTACGACTGGGTGATGGTCCCCAACGTCATCGGCATGTCCCAGCACGCCGACGGCGGGGTGCTGGCGACCAAGCCCTACGCCGGCGGCGGGAACTACATCAACACGATGAGCGACCACTGCGGCGGCTGCGTCTACGACCCGAAGCAGCGGCTGGGCGAGAAGGCCTGCCCGTTCACCGCCGGCTACTGGATGTTCCTGCACCGCAACCGGGAGCGGTTCGCCTCGAACCACCGGATGGCGCGGGCGGTCACCAGCCTGGACCGCCTCGCTCACCTCGACGTTCTCGTCGCGGAGAACCCCGACCTGGCCTGAGCCGCCCGGATTCCGGCTGGGCCCGGCCGACCGGGGGTCGACCGGGCCCGTCGTGGTGCGTGCCGCGCGGCTCAGCCGGCCGGCGTCGCCCGCAGCGTCTGCGCCTCCGCCCGGGTCCCGTTCACCCCGTGCAGGTGGAGGATCAGCGCCCGCGGGAGCTTCCCGTCGGTGGCGCTCAGCCGGTAGGGGATCCTCGTCCCGGCCACGTCGGCGTAGAGCGGCCCCGCCACCTCCACCCCGGGGTTGACCACGTCGAACGCGACCGGCGGGGTCAGGTCCTGGACGTAGTCGCTCAGCGGTGAGGCGTAGAAGTTGGCCGTGCCGACGCGGTAGCTGATCGGGAAGGTCGAGACCTCGTCGGTGACGCCGATGGCGGCCGCCGAGACCGGGACCAGCAGGGTGTTGGTGTCGAACAGATTGGTCTCGAGGTCACCGTCGGCGAAGTTCACCGGCTGGACGTCCACCACCTCGAGAGTGTCGTAGTCGATGGTGATGGCGTTGTAGAGGTCCGCCTCAGCTTCTGCCTCCACCACGATCTCGAAGTCGGGCTCGCCGTCGCCGGTGGTGTCGATGTCCACGAAGGGGAGGTTGAAGCGACCCACCGTCGACATGTTCCCCCAGGTGCTCATCCCGAACCACAGGGTGCCGTCCGCCCTGCTGCCGTCCGCGTCGGGAACGGCCCCGGCGCCGACGTAGTGCAGGTCGCCGGCCCGGGTGGCGTAGGTGGCCGCACAGCCGACCGTCTGGACCCCGCCGCAGCGGGGCTGCTTCGGGCTGTTGTAGCCCAGCGTCAGCACCGACAGCTTCGACCGGAAGGCCGTCGACCCCCCGCCCTGGGCGAAGCCGACGCCCTTGACCAGCATCGCCGGGGTCCCGCCGACCGTCGCGTCGTCGACGCGGGTGACCGAGGCCGGCTTGGCCGCCCCGTAGACCGGCACCCGGAGGGCCGGCTTCCCTGCGGGGCTGATGAGGAGACGGCCGGAGGCGTCCGAGACGTAGTGCCGGGCCCGCTCGACCGGCTCCCCGTCCGGCCCCTCGAAGTACTCGGTGGTCTGGGTGGCGGCCATGGTCGGGTCGAGGGTGTGGCGCAGCTTCGCCGTGGTCACCGTCATCGTGACGGTGACGTCGACGTACCTCCCAGCCCTCACCGTCACCTTCGACCGGTTCACCCGGTAGCTGACCCCGGGCTGGGAGACCAGCGGCTGGTAGGCCACCGTGGCGGTGCGGGTCTGCTTGGAGGTGTTGCGGATGCGCACCTGCTGGGTCCGGGTGACCGTCGCCTGGTCCGCGGCGGCGGGGACGACGCCGAAGGAGGCGCTGACGGCCCCGCGCCCGAGGGTGTAGGCCAAGAACTCGGTCCGGACCGCGGCCTGGGCGTCCACGCGCCCCGCCCCGACCCGGGCGGGCCCGTACCGGCGGCCCGTTCGACCGGCCCCGGTGTAGACGTCGTGCCCCGCGGTGTTCATCAGGGCGGCCTTGACCCGCTCGACGTTCCAGGTGGGGTGAGCCGCGCGGACGAGGGCGGCGATGCCGGCGGTGGCGGGTGACGCCATCGAGGTGCCGGAGATGCTCAGCGGGCCGTCCCCGGTGCCGCTGGCGGCGGAGGTGACGGTGTCGCCAGGGGCGGTGATGTCGGGCTTGACCACCCCGGGCTGGCCGTGCCCGCCGCGGGAGCTGAACGAGGAGAGCGTGTCGGTCAGGCGCGGGGTGATGCTATTCACCTGGTTGCGGAGCGAGCCGTCGAAGGTCACCGCCAGCGTGCCGGCGCGGAGCGCCGGGCGAAGTCCGCTCGTACCGGTCCGGTCGAGCTGGACGACCGGGATGGTCCGGCTGCCGGAGATGCCCGCGGCGAAGACGTCGACGCCGGCGGTGTAGACGGCACCGACAGCGCCCGCCTGGGCGACGTTGGCGGCACGGGCGGCAGAGCCGCAGCGCCGGGTGTCGTCGTCGTCGTCCCACTCGAGCCAGGCGACCTTGCCCTCGACCGCGGCGGCGTCGGCCCGCCCGAGGGGGGCGCACCCGTCGGCGTTGGCCCGGGACGGAGCGACGACCGGGCCGGAGACGGGTGCGGCGTCGTCCCAGGAGTAGTCGAGGGAGAACTGCACCGGGACGACGCCGGCGACGTCCGCCGGTGCGGAGACCCGCAGCCCGTCGCGCAGCTGGAGCTCGTCCACCGAGCTGGCCACCGCCAGCGAGCGGACGGCGCTGCCCGTCGCTCCGCCGGCGTCGGTCAGGTCACCGGCGTTGCCGCCCGCGGCGACCGTCAGCACGCCGTTCCGGGCCAGCTCGTTGACGACGAGGTTGTCCGGGTCGTCGGGCGGGGTGAAGTCGCTGCCCAGGGAGAGGTTGACGATGTCGAGGTGGTCGGAGAAGTCGCCGTCCCTGTTCGGATCGAGCGCCCAGTCCAGGGCGGGGATCAGGACCTGGGTGGGGCCCTCGCAGCCGAACACCTTCAACGCGTAGAGCGAGGCGTGCGGCGCGGTACCCGGACCGATCCGCAGGCCGTTCAGCCGGGGGCGGTCGAGGGTGGTGTAGCCACCGCGGTAGGTGCTCCCGCCGGCGTCCACCCCGTAACCCGCCGCGGTGCCGGCCACGTGGGTCCCGTGGCCGTTGCAGTCCAGGGGGTTCTTGTCCGGGGAGGGGATGGGCTGGTAGGTCCGCGAGCCGGGGTCGGGGTTGTAGTCGTCCCCGACGAAGTCGGCGCCTCCCACCACCTTGGCGGTGCCGGCGAAGTCGCCCTGGTTCTTGCTGGCCTTCCGAAAGGCCGCGGCCGTGCCGGCGCCCCCGAAGTCGGCGTGGGTGTAGTCGATGCCGGTGTCGATGATGCCGATGCGCACGCCTCGGCCCGTCTGACCCGGGCTCTTCCAGGTGTGAACGGCCCGCGTGAGCTGGGCGACGCTCGCGTTGGTGACCTTCTTGGGCACGATCGGGGTGATGGCCACGACGTCGTCGCGCTCGGCGAGGGCTCGGAGGGTGTCCAGGTCGGACACCAGGCCCAGGCCGGGGACGGCGTTGGACACGGCGTAGAGCTTGCGGGCCTGGGGGTCCGTGCGGCGAGCGGCGGCGAGCACCTGGTCCGCGTCGCGCACCACGTCGGCGCGGCGGTCGCGGGTGGCGGTTCGCGCGGCGGTGCGGGGTGCGCGCGCGGCCGAGCGCAGGCTGCGGGCGGCCACGTCCGCCGCCCCAGGGCCGGCGAGCTGGACGAACACGCTCTGGCGGTCGACCGACGACCGGCTCAGGGCGCCCTTCAGCTTGCTGTCAGTGGGCTTCGCGACCAGCGGGGCGATCGGCAGCGGCTCGGTGCCCCGCACGGGGGCGGCGGAGGCCAGCGGCACGTCCGCCAGGGCCAGGGGGGCGAGCAGCAGGGCAGCACCGCTGACCAGCAGGGCCCGGGATCGCGTGCGTCGGGGGAGCATGAGATTCCGTTCCGGGACACCTGTTCGGGGGACGGTGCTGCCGGGGTCCCGTCGGCAGACTCTGTGGAGCCTAGGTGGCCGGTCGGCCTCGCCGCACCTGTCGCCGTCGCGGACCCCGGGTGACCGAGGCGTCAGCGGGCCCGGTGCCGCCGTTCGTAGTCCTCGATGGCCCGGCGCATCTGAGCGACGGCGGCCTCGACGTCGTCGTCGGTCACCGGCTGCGGCGCCCGTCGGACCACGGGTTGCCAGGAGCCGAACCAGGCCCAGCCGGCCATCGCGAGCAGGCCGAGGCCGAAGAGCACGAGGACGATCGTGGTGACGGTCGTCGGAGCCATGGCGCCTGCCCGGAGGTCGGAGGGAGATCTGATCCTAGCCTCGGACCGAGCGCTCCCCGGCGAGCGTGAGCCCCGCCCCGGATGGGCACGGGCGCCGCCCGAGCACCCGCCTCAGAGCTGGAGACCCGGGTACAGCGGGAAGTCGGCGAGCAGCTCGGCGCAGGCGTCCCGGGTGCGGTCGGCCAGCCCGTCCTCCAGCACGTACTTCGCCTTGCCCGGCTTGCCGTTCGAGGCGGTGGCCGGGGTCGTGTGGCTGAGCACGTCGACGGCCAGCGCCGCGACCCGGTCGAACTCGTCGGCGCCGAACCCGCGGGTGGTCAGCGCCGGGGTGCCGAGGCGGACGCCCGAGGTGTACCAGGCTCCATTCGGGTCGCTCGGGACCGCGTTGCGGTTGGAGACGATGCCCGCGTCGAGCAGGGCCGACTCGGCCTGCCGGCCGGTGAGCCCGTAGGCGGTCACGTCGAGCAGCACCAGGTGGTTGTCGGTGCCGCCGGTCACCAGCTTCGCGCCGCGCTTGAGGAAGCCCTCCGCCAGCGCCTTGGCGTTGTCGGCCACCTGAGCCGCGTAGGTCGCGAACTCCGGGGTCCGGGCCTCGGCGAAGGCGACGGCCTTGGCGGCCATCACGTGGGCCATCGGCCCGCCCAGCACCATGGGGCAGCCGCGGTCGACGGAGTCGGCGTACTCCTTCGTGGCCAGTACGAGGCCGCCGCGCGGACCGCGGAGCGACTTGTGGGTGGTGCTGGTGACGAGGTGGGCATAGGGGACCGGGTCCTCCTCGCCGGTGAAGACCTTGCCCGCCACCAGACCGGCGAAGTGGGCCATGTCCACCATCAGGGTCGCCCCCACCTCGTCGGCGATCTCACGCATCTTGGCGAAGTTGACCCGCCGGGGGTAGGCGGAGTAGCCGGCGATCAGGACCAGTGGCCGGAACTCCCGCGCGGTCGCGCGGACCAGGTCGTAGTCGATCAGCTGGGTCTGCGGGTCGGTGCCGTAAGAGCGCTGGTGGAACATCTTGCCGGAGATGTTCGGGCGGAAGCCGTGGGTGAGGTGGCCGCCGGCGTCGAGCGACATGCCCAGGGCGCGCTGGTTGCCGAACTTGTGCCGCAGCGACTCCCACTGCTCCTCGGTGAGGTCGTTGATGCCCTTGAGCCCCAGCTCGGCCAGCTCCGGGAGCTCCACGCGGGTGGCCAGGATCGCCCAGAAGGCCACGAGGTTGGCGTCGATGCCCGAGTGGGGCTGGACGTAGGCGTGGTCGGCGCCGAAGAGCGCACGGGCGTGCTCGGCCGCGATCGACTCGACGGTGTCGACGTTCTGGCAGGCCGCATAGAAGCGGTGCCCGACGGTGCCCTCGGCGTACTTGTCGGAGAACCAGCTGCCCATGGTCAGCAGCACGGCGGGGGAGGCGTAGTTCTCCGACGCGATGAGCTTCAGGGAGCTGCGCTGGTCGGCCAGCTCCTGCCGGGTGGCGGCGGCGATCCGGGGCTCGACGGTCTCGATCACCGACAGGGCAGCTTGGTAGGCCTGGGAGGCGGTGGCGGCGTAGTCGGCGCCGTTGGCGGCGGCCGTCGCGGTGGTGAGCGTCACGGGTCTCTCCAGCGGGTGGGGTGTGCGGGCGCCCGGCGTCACCGGGCCGGGACCAATCTACCGGCCCGGACGGGTACCGGATGCCGGGCCAGCGGGCCCGCCGTGGCGCTCAGGCGGGACGCTCCCGGAGGGCGAAGAACCGGCTCACCAGAGGCCCGCCGCGCGGCGCGACCAGCCCGAGGTGGACGTGCTGCGACGCCGCCAGCAGCACCGCCTCCGCCTCGTCCTGCAGGATCAGGGCCTCGGCGGCGATCCGGAGCAGGACCTCGCGGTCCGACGGTGTCGGCCGGCTGTCCCGGTCGACGAGCTGGGCCCGGTCGTCCAGGGTCGCCACCAGCCGCGGAGGGCCATACCGCGAGCCTAGCCCCGGGGCGGCCGCCCGGGGTGTCCGTGGCCTCGTCGCCTCCCGGTTCGGACCTGGCGGTGGTGGAGCACCCCCGGGAGGTGGCCGCGCGGAGCGATCTCACCGCGGGCGAAGTCCCCCCAGACCTGGCGCACGTCCCGGGCGTGGCGCTCGATCTCCGCCCACGAGGCGCCGGCGACCAGAGCCGCCGGCGCCCACGCCTGCTCGTCGCCGAACAGCAGGGCCAGGTCGATCGCGTGCGCCGCCCCGAACGGGTTGCCCGGCGCCGACCAGGACACCACGTAGGTGGAGGCGCGGCCCCCGGCGCGCGCGTGGCGGCGGGCGAAGGCCCGGACCGGTCGGCTGTAGACCCGGGCGGTCACGGCGGTGACGACCAGCCAGGCGAGCGGTCCGCCGAGAACCGGCAGGCTCGTCCACCGGACCAGCCGGGGGGCGCCGGGCAGGAAGAACCGGGCCTCCTCGGCCGTGTGACCGACCAGGAGATCGATGTCCGGGGCGATGCGGTCCCAGGCCTCGTCGACGGCGTCCTCCGCAGGGAGGGGCGGGAACCCGTACTGGGTCCCGAAGGGCATGGCGGCGACCAGGCCGAAGGCCCTGCTCGCCTGCTCGACGTCGGGCTGCAGGGCCACGACCTCTGTGGCGCTCATCTCGGCGGTGACGTGCGTTGCCGCCTCCGCCATGGCTGCGCTCATCCGCTCGCGCCGACGTCGGATGCCGAGCGGCGGGCTCTGCAGGATCGCCCGACGGAACAGGGCGGGGGCCTCCGGGACGGCCATCAGGTGCGCCACGGCGTCGGCGCCGGCGGACTCGCCGAAGACCGTGACCTGGAGCGGGTCCCCGCCGAAGGCGGCGATGTTGCGCTGGACCCAGCGCAGGGCCTCGAGCTGGTCCAGCAGCCCCAGGTTGGCCGGACGCCCGTTCCCCAGCCCGAGGTAGCCGAACAGGCCCAGCCGGTAGGTGACGCTGACGACCACCACCCGCTGCTCCGCGACCAGGGCCGTGGGGTCGGTGATCGGCATGTCCCCCGCACCGGAGGTGTAGGAGCCACCGTGGATCCACACCAGGACGGGCAGTGCCTCCTCCGGCCCGGCGTCGGCGGGCAGGGTGAGCGACAGGTGCTGACAGTCCTCGCTCTGGGGGCGGCCGACCAGCTGCGGCGGGATGATCGCGTCCAGGACCGGGGTCTGCGGCTGGGGGCACGCCGGCGACCAGTCCGTGGCCGACCGGGGCTCCTGCCAGTCGGGCGCGGGCACCGGGGCCGCGAAGCGGCGGGCTCGGGCGTAGGGCAGCCCGGTGACGCGGACGACGCCGTCGCGGCGCCAGCCCAGGACGGGCCCGCACGGCGGCGCGAAGCTCGGGGTCGACATCGTTGCGGTGGGTTCGTCGTCGTCGGAGGCGGTCGTCAGCGCCGCTGGCGCGCGATCTCGTAGAGCGCGATCCCGGTGGCCACACCGGCGTTGAGCGACTCCACCGACGCGGTGATCGGGATCGAGGCCAGCGTGTCGCAGGCCTCCCGGACCAGCCGGGAGAGGCCGTCGCCCTCGCTGCCCACCACCAGCAGCACCGGGCCCGACGCCTGGGTCAGGTCCGCGACGTCGGTGTCGGCCTCCCCGTCCAGCCCGACGAGGAAGAAGCCGGCGTCCTTGTAGGCCCGCAGCGCGCGGTTGAGGTTCGTGGCCCGGGCGATGGGGATGCGCGCGGCCGCCCCGGCCGAGGTCTTCCAGGCAGCCGCGGTCATGCCGGCCGAGCGACGCTCGGGGATGAGCACCCCGTCGGCCCCGAACGCGGCAGCGGACCGGACGACCGCCCCCAGGTTCCGGGGGTCGGTGATGGAGTCGAGGGCGACGACGAGGGGCGCCCCGTCGGACTCCAGGGCCGCGGCCAGCAGGTCGTCGGGGTGGGCGTAGGTGAACTCGGGCAGCTGGAGCGCGACGCCCTGGTGGATGGCGCCGCCGGTCATCTTGTCCAGCTGGTCGCGGGTGACCTCCAGCATCGGGGTGCGGGTGTCGGCCGCCAGCTTGAGGATGTCGCGGAGCCGGTCGTCGCGCTCGGCGCCCTCGGAGATGTAGGCCGTCTTGATCGGGATGCCTGCCTGCATGGCCTCCAGCACGGGGTTGCGGCCGGCCACCCACTCCGGACCGGTGCCGGGGCGGCCGGTGCGCGAGCTGGAGCCGCCACGGTCGTTCCGCCCGCGGGCCGCGGCCGCAGCGGCGGCCTTGGGCGAGACGTAGGCCTTGTGGTACGGCCGGTCCTCGGCCCTCGGCGTCGCGCCCCGGCCCTCCAGGCCACGCCGGACCCGGCCGCCGGATCCGGCGGTGTTGCCCTTGCCCTTGCGGCGGACGGCGCCCTTGCGCTGGCTGTTCCCGGGCATGTCAGGCTCCTGTGCTGGTCGTGGACGGGGAGGCGAGGGACCACCGGGTCCCCCGCGGGGTGTCCTCGAGGACGACGCCGAGCGCGGCCAACGCGGTGCGGACGGCGTCGGCGGCCGCGTAGTCCTTGCGGGTGCGGGCGGCGGCGCGCTGCTCGATGAGCGCGGCCACCAGGCCGTCGACCACGGGCCGGTAGTCCGGGCCGGTCGTGGTGCCGCGGCCCTGGGACCAGGCCGGGTCGTCGGCGTCCAGGCCCAGGACGGCCAGCATCGCCCGGGTGCGGCCGACCTGGAGCGCCAGGGCGTCCAGGTCGCCGGCGTCGAGGGCGGTGTTGCCGTCGCGGACGGCGGCGTAGAGCACGGCCACCGCGGCCGGGGTGGAGAGGTCGTCGTCCATCGCGGTGACGAAGGCCTCCGGCAGCGCGGCGGCCGGGGCGTCGGGGACCAGCTCGGCGGCGCGGGTGAGGAAGCCGTCGATGCGGGCCAGTGCGGCCGTCGCCTCCGCGAGGGAGTCGTCGGAGAACTCCAGCGCCGAGCGGTAGTGCGGCTGCGCCAGGTAGAACCGGACGGCGCGCGGCGGGTAGGCGCGAGTGACCTCGCTGACCAGGGCGCCGTTGCCCAGGGACTTGCTCATCTTCTCCCCGGCCGCGGTGACCCAGGCGTTGTGCATCCAGTAGCGCGCGAACCGCTGGCCGGCGGCCGTGGACTGGGCCAGCTCGTTCTCGTGGTGCGGGAAGCGCAGGTCCAGCCCGCCCCCGTGGATGTCGAACTCCTCGCCCAGGTACTTGCCCGCCATGGCCGAGCACTCCAGGTGCCAGCCCGGGCGGCCGCGTCCCCACGGCGTGGGCCAGGACGCGGTCCGCGGCTCCTCGGGCTTGTGGCCCTTCCACAGGGCGAAGTCGCGGGGGTCCCGCTTGCCGCGGGGGTCCGCATCCTCCGCGGCCTCCATGTCGTCGATCCGCTGACCTGAGAGCGAGCCGTAGGCCGGCCAGGAGCGCACGTCGAAGTAGACGTCGCCCGAGCCGTCACCGGCGGCGTACGCGTGCCCCCGCTCGACGAGCACCTCGATGAGCTCGAGCATCTCGGGGATGTGCCCCGTCGCCCGCGGCTCGTAGGTGGGGGGCTGGCAGCCCAGGGCGGCGTAGGCGTCGTGCAGCTCGCGCTCGAAGCGGTAGGCGTGGGCGAACCAGGGGACGCCGGCCTCGGCCGACTTGGCGAGGATCTTGTCGTCGATGTCGGTGACGTTGGCGATGACGGTGACCGCGAACCCCCGGAAGCTCAGCCAGCGCCGCAGGACGTCGAAGACGACCTCCTTGCGGATGTGCCCGACGTGCGGAGCCGACTGGACGGTGAGCCCGCAGTGGTAGATGGAGACCTGGCCGGGGACGACGGGGACGAAGTCCCGGACCGACCGGGTGGCGGTGTCGTAGAGCCGGAGGGCGGTCGTCCCGCCCTGCTGCTCGGAGAGGCTGGGGGCTGGGCGCGGGTCCGCCGCCGGGGAGGCGTGGGGGTGCTGCGTCACCGCGGCAGCCTATCGGTCAGCGTCCGGCGTCCAGCGCCATCAGCCGCCGCATCGCCTCCACGCCCTCGCGCAGGGCCTTGAGGTCGCGGCGGGACAGGCGCGCCAGATACGGCTCCAGCTCGGTGCCCAGGGAGTCGCGGAGGACGTCCAGCTGCTCGCGGCCCTTGGGGGTGAGATCGATCATCCAGGCCCGGGCGTCGCGGGCGTCGGCCTGTCGCCCGACCAGGCCGGAGGCCTCCAGGCGCTTCACGTGGTTGGTGATCGTCGGCTGCGAGCAGCGCTCGGCCGCGGCCAGCTCGCTGATCCGCGTCGGGCCGTTGTCGCTCAGCCGGGCCAGGATGCGGGCCGCGGCCAGGCTCAGCGTGAAGGTGCTCGACTTGGGCACCCAGCGCACGACGCGGGCGGAGGTCGTGATCAGATCCTCCCCCAGGGCGTGCAGGTCTTCGCTCATGCGCGCAGCCTATGCCCTGGTCAGCGCCCCGATCACCGGGAAACCGGGTGAGTATGACGGGTAGCGTGCTCAGTCGAGGAGGAGGTCTCTCATGCGGCTCGGTGAGGACGACGTCGTCCTGGTCACCGGCGGCGCCTCGGGGCTGGGGGAGGCCACGGTCCGCTCCCTGCTCCGGACGGGCGCGCACGCGGTGGTCGTCGACCTGCCCGGCGCACCGGGGGCCGAGCTGGCGGCCGAGCTGGGGCCGCGGGTGCGGTTCGCCCCGGCCGACGTCTGCGACCCCGACCAGCTCGCCGCCGCCGTCGACCTGGCCGCCGGGCGGGGCCCGCTCCGGGTTGCGGTCAGCTGCGCCGGGGTCGCCACCCCCGGCCGCATCGTGGGCCGCCGCGGCGTCCTGCCGCTGGCCGACTTCGCGCGCGTGGTGGAGGTCAACCTCGTCGGCACGTTCAACCTGCTCCGGCTGGCCGCCGACGCCATGGGCCGCAACCCGCCGCTGGACGGCGACCGTGGGCTGGTGGTCATGACCGCCAGCGTCGCCGCCTTCGACGGCCAGGTGGGCCAGGCGGCCTACGCGGCCAGCAAGGGCGGGGTCGCCGCCCTGACGCTGCCGGCCGCGCGGGACCTCGCCGGCCGTGCCGTCCGGGTGATGACCATCGCCCCCGGGGTCATGGAGACGCCGATGATGGCCGGCTTGCCTGAGGAGACGCGCACGTCGCTGGAGGCGCTGGTCCCGCACCCGGCCCGCCTGGGCCGTCCCGAGGAGTTCGCGCAGCTGGTCGAGGCGCTGGTGGGCAACCCGCTGCTCAACGGTGAGGTCATCCGGCTCGACGGTGCGCTGCGGATGCCGCCTCGGTGACGTCGGCGCTGCGCAGCCGGGTGGAGGTGCTCCCGCGCCCCGTCGGGACTGCCGCGCCCGCTGCGCCGGGCGCAACAGTTCGGCAGGGGCGCGACAGTGCCGCAGGGGCGCGACGGCGTCAGCCCTTGGCGGCCTTGGCCCGCAGTGCGGCGATGTCGAAGTGCTGCGTGGCCGGCGGCTCGTCGTCGCCGGGCCCCTCGCCGTCGTCCTCCCACGGGTCGTAGGGCTTCTCCGCCTCGTCGTCGACGTAGCCCTGGGAGGGGTCGAACGGGTTGGCCAGCGGGCCCATCGACTCCATCGCCGACAGAGCCACCTGCTCGTCGGGGAGGTTGAGCAGCACGTCGTCCATGTAGCTCTGGGCGGCCTCGGCGATCGGGATCTCCCGGCCGGCCTTCTCTCCCATGAACCAGCGGTGCTCCAGCACCTCGTGGTACAGCTCGGCGGGCTCGAGCTTCTTGCGCATCTCGGCCGGCACGAGCCCGACCACCGGCTCGAACCGGTTGGTCAGCCACTGGTGGGCGACGATCGACTCGTCCGCGCCCTGCTGGTCGGTCCGGGCCCGGTAGGCGTCCAGGTCGTTGAGCAGCCGGCGGGCCTGGTTCTCCTCGGTGTCCAGGCCCGTCAGGCGCAGCAGCCGACGGGAGTGGTGCCCGGCGTCGACGACCTTCGGCTGGATGCGGATGGTCGAGCCGGCGAAGTCGGTGGTGATGTCGAGCTCGGCGACGTCGAAGCCGAGCGCGTTCAGCCGCCGGACCCGCCCCTCGATGCGGTGCATCTCGCTGCCGTCGAACTCCTCGACCTCGGTGAGCTCGGCCCACAGCTCGCGGTAGCGGTTCTCGATGGTCTGCACCAGGGTGAGCGGGTCGAGGTTGGCGTCCAGCAGGCCGCCCGCCTCGAGGTCGCAGAATTCCCCGAACAGGTTGACGCGGGCGATCTGCAGGTCGTGCTCACGCTGCCCGTTGGTCAGCTGGTCGTGCAGCTCGCCGGTCTCGGCGTCCACGAGGTACGCCGCGAAGGAGCCCGCGTCGCGGCGGAACAGGGTGTTGGACAGCGAGACGTCGCCCCAGAGGAAGCCGATCAGGTGCAGCCGGGCCAGCAGCACCACCATCGCGTCGACCAGCCGGTTGACGGTGTCCTGGCGCACGCCGCGGCTGAACAACGAGCGGTAGGGCAGCGAGAACTGCAGGTGCTTGGTGATCAGCACCGGGTCGAGCGGCTCGCCGTCCGGGTCCACCCGGGCGGTCACCACCCCCACCGGGTCGACCGAGGGGGTGTCGAGCCGGGTGAGGTCGCGCAGCAGCCGGTACTCGTGCTGGGCCAGGTGCTCCAGCACCTCCTTGACCGCGTAGACGTCGCTCCCGACCCGGACGAAGCGGACGACGTGGCGCGAGATGCCGCGGGGCAGGGCGACCAGGCTCTCCTCGGGCCACTCCGCGAGCGGGGTCTCCCACGGCAGCGTGATCAACCGCGCGTCCGGCTTCGCCGACAGGAACCTGGGCATGCCGTCATCTTGTCATCGCGGTGCGGCCCGGTCGACGACCGATCCCGGCCCGCGCCGCGCCCCTAGGCTGGCGGGCGTGACGGACCTCCTCGACGCACGAGCCGCCGCGTGGGCCGTGCTGGCCGAGGAGGACTGGACGGCCCGCCGCGCCGCCCACCAGACCCGCGTCGATGCCTGGTTGACCGGCCACCGGGAGCGGCGGAGCCGGGGTCGGAGCCACCCCGTCGAGGACTTCCTCTTTGAGTACTACAACCAGCGGCCCTACCAGCTGCGCCGCTGGCACCCCGGACCCGGTGTGGTGCTGGCCGGTCCGGCGGCCGAGGAGCTGCTGGGGTGGCGCGGCTACGTCGCGGTGGCCGGTGGCGTCACCCTCGATACCGCGGCGGTGCTGTCGGCGCGGGCGGGGACGGTGCGCTGGGTGCGCGACCTGCTCCGGGCGACCGCGGGCCGCGTCGGGCTACTTCGGCTGCTTCGGCCTGCACGAGTGGGCGATGGTCTATCGGATGGGCCCAGACGAGCTGCGGCACCCGGGCTGGCCGCTGCGGATGCCGGCCGAGGAGGTGGCGGCGGTGGTGGAGGAGCGCGGCGTGCGCTGCGGCCACGTCGACGCCTTCCGCTTCTTCACCCCGCAGGCGCGGCCCCTCAACGCCCTGCAGCCGACGCGCGCCGACCAGCAGGCGCTCGAGCAGCCGGGCTGCCTGCACGCCAACATGGACCTCTACAAGTGGGCCTACAAGCTGAGCCCGCTGGTGCCGTCCGACCTCGTCGCCGACGCCTTCGCGCTGGCGCGGGAGATCCGCGAGCTGGACATGCGGGCCAGCCCCTACGACTTCACCGGCCTGGGCCTGGCGCCCGTCGCGGTGGAGACGGCCGAGGGCCGGGCGGTCTACGCCAACGCGCAGCGCGCCTTCGCCGCGCGGTCCGCGCCGCTGCGGCAGCGGCTGCTGGACGTCCTGGAGCCGCTGGCGGCGCAGGCAGGAAACGCTGAGGACTGACAGCTCCGTTCGTCGCGCCGCAACCAGACGTCAGCGTTTTCCTGCGCCGGGGACGGCCGGGCGGACCAGGCGGTACATCCGACGGGAGAACCAGCTGGGGCCGCAGGTCATCTCGACGCCGTCGGGGGCGAAGCCCTGACGCCGGTAGAAGCGGTCGGCCCGGGCGTTGCCGTACAGGATCCACAGGTAGGTCTCGCGGTCCTGGACGGCGAGGTCGAGCAGCCGCGCGCCGAGGCCGCTGCCGTGGGTGCGGGCCCGCGTGTAGAGGTGGTGCAGCTGCCAGCCGACGTCGGTCGGCGGGGCGTCCAGGGCCTGCTCCCAGTCCTGCATGCCGGGACCCGAGCTCGCCACGCCCACCACCTCCCCGGCGGCGTCGCGGGCGAGCCAGGCGGACGTCCGCGGCTCCGGCTGCTGAGCCGCCGCCAGCCAAGCCGCCCGCGTCCGCTCCACGGTCTCCGGGATCTCGCGCCGGTGCTGCTCCACGAAGGCCGGCGGCATGATCTCGCGGTAGGTCTCGGCCAGGCAGGCGACGTGGCAGCGGACGTAGGCGTCGGCGTCGTCGGGGACGACCGGGCGGAGGTCGTGCTGGACGGACATGCGCGCGCTCCTGGAGGGGTCGGTGGCCGGGCCACGCTAGCGCGGAGGTCCGCCTACGATCGGGTCGTGACAAGTGGTGACGGCTGGACGACCTGCGCAGCCGGGCACCGGCACTGGGGCCTGTTCGGGGCCGCCGGCCTGCTGCTCCGCACCCCCGCGGACGAGCCGCCCGCCGTCGCTCTCCAGCTGCGCGCGGCCCGCAGCCACCACGGCGGCACCTGGGGCGTGCTCGGCGGAGCCCGCGACGCGACCGAGTCCGCCGTCGAGGCAGCCCTGCGGGAGGCGGGGGAGGAGGCCACCGTCGCCCCCGACCGGGTCACCGTCGACGCCACCTACGTCGACGACCACGGCGGCTGGGCCTACACGACGGTGCTCGCGACCGCCTCGTCGTCGATGGCCCTCGCGCCGCGGAACTGGGAGAGCGACGCCGTCCGCTGGGTGCCGCTGGCCGAGGTGGACGGCCTCGACCTCCATCCCGGCTTCGCGCGCACCTGGCCGCTGCTCCGCGACGTCGGACCGGCCCCTGTGGTGGTCGTCGACGCGGCCAACGTGCTGGGCAGCCGCCCCGACGGCTGGTGGAAGGACCGCGCCGGCGCGACCGAGCGGCTGCGCGACGAGCTGGCCTCGGCCTCGGCGGCCGGGCTCGACGCGCTCGGCGAGGCGGGACCGCCGGGCCTGCGCACCTTCCCCCGCTTCCTGCTGGTGGTCGAGGGGCAGGCCCGCGGGGTCACCGCCGTCGACGGCGTCGAGGTGGTCGGGGCGCCCTCGGTCGGGCGACGACGCCGTGGTGGCGGTCGTCGCCGAGCACGCCGCCGCCGGCCGGCGCCTGGTCGTGGTGACGGCCGACCGGGAGCTGCGCACCCGGGTGGCGGAGCTGGGCGCCGGTCTCCTCGGACCGCGCGGGCTGCTCGACCGGCTCTGAGACGCACCTCGGCTGACGACCGGGCTCGGCGCCGAAGCTTCCGCGAGAACGCAGCAGGCCCCCGGCCGGAGCCGGGGGCCTGCTGGACGTTCAGCCGCGGGTCACCGCGACCGGTTCGGTCTCAGGAGAGACGGTCGCCGGTCCTGGTGGAGAACACGTGGAAGTGCTCCGAGTCAGCGGTCAGGCGGACCGTCGCGCCCCGGCTCGGTGGGCGCCGCGACGAGATGCGGGCCACGATCTGCTGGGCGTTCAGGCGGGCGTCCTCGTCCAGCCCCGTCAGGGTGCCGTAGAGGAAGGCGTCAGCACCCAGCTCCTCGACCACCGCGACGTCGAGGCCGATGCCCTCGCCGGCGTCGGAGATGTTGAAGTTCTCCGGCCGGATGCCCAGGGTGAGCTTGTCCTCCCCGGCCGCCTTGGCCAGCCACTCGCGCGGGACCGGCACGGTGTAGTCGCCGACCTTGATGCCGCCGTCGACGACGGTGCCCTCGATGAGGTTCATCGCGGGGGAGCCGATGAAGCCGGCCACGAAGAGGTTCTTCGGGGTGTCGTACAGCCCCAGCGGGGTGTCGACCTGCATCAGCACGCCGTCCTTCATGACCGCCACACGGTCACCCATCGTCATGGCCTCGACCTGGTCGTGGGTCACGTAGACGGTGGTGACGCCGAGCCGGGTCTGCAGGGCGGCGATCTGGGTGCGGGTGGAGACCCGCAGCTTGGCGTCGAGGTTGGACAGCGGCTCGTCCATCAGGAAGACCTGGGGCGAGCGGACGATGGCGCGACCCATGGCAACGCGCTGACGCTGGCCACCGGAGAGGGCCTTCGGCTTGCGGTTGAGGAAGTCCTCGAGGCCGAGGAGCTTGGCTGCCTCGACGACCCGCTGCTGACGCTCGGTCTTGGAGACACCGGCCATCTTCAGGGCGAAGCCCATGTTGTCGCCCACGGTCATGTGCGGGTAGAGCGCGTAGTTCTGGAAGACCATCGCGATGTCGCGGTCCTTGGGGGGGAGGTCGGTGACGTCGCGCTCGCCGATGTGGATGGCGCCCGCGTTCACCTCCTCCAGACCCGCGAGCATCCGCAGGGAGGTCGACTTGCCGCAACCGGACGGCCCGACGAGGACCATGAACTCGCCGTCGCCGATCTGCAGGTTGAGCCTGTCGACCGAGGGGTGGTCAGCACCCGGGTAGACCCGGGTTGCGTCGTTGAACTGGACTGTGGCCACGCCACACTTCCTTTCCACGGGCAGGTACGTGCCCGACGATCCGTAGTGGAAATAACAACTCGGAGTGTGTCATGGCCCACAACCCCCGGCAACAGCGGTCGCGGAGGAGGGGCACTCAGACCAGCTGCAGCAGCTGCCGGCCGTCATCCAGGGGCAGCTGGTCGACTGTCGCCGTGACCTCCAGGCCCCGCAGCTCCACCAACCCGCCGAGATTCGTCAGGAAGGCCGTGTCGGCGGCGTCGCGGCCGGTGGACACCCGCAGCAGGCTCTGCCGGGGAGCGAGGTGCGTGGCGTCGACCACGTACCAGGCGCCGTCGACGTAGGCCTCGCAGACGGCGTGGTACTCCATCGGGCTGAGTCCGGGCGCGAACACCGCCGCCAGCCGGGCGGGGACGTTGAGGGCCCGGAGCAGGGCGATGGACAGGTGCGCGAAGTCGCGGCAGACGCCCTGGCGGCCCAGCAGCGTCCGGACGGCGCCGTCGGTGGGCAGGCTGGAACCGGCGGCGTAGGTCAGGTGGCCGGCCACCCAGTCGGCGACGGCGCTGAGCAGGGCCCCCTCCTCCAGCCCGGCGAGCTCCCCGGCCGCGGTCGGGCCCGAGGGTGTCGGACTCGCAGTAGCGGCTGGGCCGGACGTAGGTGACCAGGTCGAGCGGGTCGACCGCCGGCGGAGCCGCCTGGCCCTCGGCCACCGCGCGGTAGTCGAGCGTGATCTGCGACGCCGACGTGCGGAGCACGTGGAGACGGCTGCCCTGGGCGTCGACGAGCTCGGTCGGCTCCACCGGCTCGCCGTCGGCGAGGAGGGTGAGCTCCTCGCTGGCCAGCGGGACCCCCGCCGCCACGGCCACGCTGAACACGAGCTTGCTGGGCCCGGTGAGGCCGAGGTCGAGGTGCGAGGTGACGGTGCGCTGCATGGCCGCATGGTGCCGCAGCAGCACTGCGGTGAGGTGACGAGCAGGTGACGGTGGACGCGGTCCGCGGGCCGGCCGCGGACGTGCTCAGCACTCGAAGGTCCTCGTCGGGGTCGAAGTCGATCTCGTGGGTGCCGGCCAGGCGGAGGCGGCGCGTCTGGCGCACCTCGATCGCCCGCAGGGGCGCCGTTCGCGTGTCCACCGTCTCCGGGTCCTGGCCCTCCAGGCCCCACACGACAGCGTCGGCGCTGCCGTGCCCGTGGCCGGTGGCCCCGAGGGAGCCGAAGAGCTCGGAACGGACGCGGGTGGTCCGACCCAGCAGGCCGGCGTCGGCGAGCGCGGTGACGAAGCGGCCCGCCGCCCGCATCGGGCCGACGGTGTGCGAGCTCGAGGGACCGATGCCGATGCTGAAGAGGTCGAACACGCTCACCGTCACCGCCTCAGTGTGGGCGCCCTGGGGATCCAGCGCCAGATGGTGCTCAGAGGCCCCCAAGGGGGTCCGGTTGTGCATCTGGCGCTGGATCTCCAGGGGCTTACCCAACGCCGTCGCCGCCGCAGGCGGCTAGCATGTGCGCAGCGGACTCGGGGGTTGGCTAGGGAGGACCCTTCGTGCACGCTGCCCTCGAGGCCGTCGACTTCGACGCGCCCCCACGATGACGGCGCGCCCCGCGTTTGCCCGTGCTCATGCGCGCGGGCCAGGCCTCGGTGACCAAGGAGGCCCGCCTCGCCAGCTGGGCCAACCTGTTGGGACGCCCGCGCGCGGAGTCCGCCCGCTCCCGGAGGATGGCCCATCTCGGCGGCGTCGCCTCCGCTGCGGCCCTGCTGCTGTACCTGGTCTGGCGGGTCACCTTCACCCTGCCCTCCGGGGGGCTGGACCTGGTGGCCGCCCTGGTGCTGGTCACCTTCGAGGGCGTGCCGCTGATCGGCCTCGTCTTCCGCGTCATCACGCTCTGGGACATCGACACCGTCGGCCCGGAGCCGGTCTACGAAGCCGGCCCCGGTCACCGCTCCGTGGTGTTCATCCCCACCTACAACGAGCCGGCGGAGGTGATCGTCCCCACGATCGCCGCGGCCTGCCAGCTGCAACCGGCGCACCAGACCTGGGTGCTGGATGACGGCGACCGTCCCTGGGTGCAGGAGATGGCCACCCGGTACGGGGCGCGCTACGTCCGGCGCGACGAGCACACGCACGCCAAGGCCGGCAACATGAACCACGCCCTGTCCCTGCTGCAGGCCGAGGTCGCCGCCGGTGCGGAGCCGGTGGACGTCATCGCTGTCCTGGACTGCGACCACGTGCCGCTGCCCACCTTCCTGACCGACACCCTCGGTTGGTTCGACGACCCGGAGATCGCCCTGGTCCAGGCTCCTCAGAGCTACTTCAACGCCGGCGCCTTCGACGACGACGGCGAGTCGGGGGAGCAGGGCGTGTTCTTCCACGTCCTGCTGCCCTCGCGGAACCACGACGGCGCCGGGCCCTTCTGGTGCGGGTCGACCTCGCTGGTCCGCACCGCCGCGCTCGTGCAGGTCGGGGGAGTCTCCACCGAGACCATCGTGGAGGACATGCACACCACGCTGAACCTGCTGCGGTCGGGTTGGAAGACGACGTACCACCACCAGGTGCTGGCGGTCGGGCTGGCTCCGGACACCCCCGACCAGTACCTGGTGCAACGTCGCCGGTGGGCCATGGGCGCCATGCAGGTCCTGGTCAAGGAGCGGCTCTGGGCGGCGAAGAGCTGGCTGTCGTGGCGCAACTACTACGAGTACCTCAACGGCACGGTCTTCTGGTTCGAGGGCGTGGCGACGGTCGTCGGCTTCCTGGTGCCGGCGCTGATCCTGATCAGCGGCGCCCAGACGTCGACGGCGTCGCCCGCAGCCTTCGCCCTCGCCTTCCTCACGATGTTCAGCATCCGGCTCTGGGGCTCCAAGCGACTGTTCCGGATGCACCTGCAGTGGCGGACCGCCTTCGCGCTACGGATCCTGCGCGTGCCGGTGGGGCTCTCCTGCGTCTGGTGGTTGATCACCCGCCGGACGCTGAAGTTCGAGGTGACCCCGAAGGCGGGGGCCGGTGGCCGGGCCCGCGGCAAGATCCCCTGGGTGCTCTGGGCGCTGGCCGGGCTGGCCGGGTTGGTGGTCGCGTACGGAGCGCTGGGCCTCACCGACCTGGTGCCCTGGCAGGTCAGTCCCGCGTCGACGATGGCTTCAGGCGTCTGGCTGGTGCTGGCGGTGGTGGTCCTCACCCTCGGGCTGCGCCGCATCCGCGCCGCGGCCTACGCGACCTCGCGCCGCAACGCGTACCGGGCCCCCGTCCATGCGCCCGTGGACGTCAACGGCCACCGCGGCGAGCTCGTCGACGTCTCCGTGGGCGGCGCCGCGGTGCAGTTGCCCCCGGGCACGGGTACGCAGGCCAAGAGTGTGGTCAGCCTGCACCTGCCGGGAGCGCACGAGCTACAGCTGGAGGTCGTCCGGATCCAGCACGCCGATGATGTCGACCACCTCTCGCTGCAGGTCCCCGAGCACGACTGGGACACCTACCGCGATCTCTCGCTGTGGTTGTTCCACACCCCACCGGGTGCCGTGGCCGGGCTGCCCCCGCACGTGCCCGCGGTTGCGGCCACGCTCCCCGCCGGTCGCTCGAGCCGTCCAGTTCTCGTCCGGCAGCATGGCTGAGCGCCGCAACTCTTCGGTCCGGGGTCAGTACCTGCGCGCCTACGCGTGGGTGATCCTGCTGGCCGTGGGTCTGCTGCTCGTCGGGGTCCACCAGCTGCTGCCCAGGGGGCCGGCGCGGGACGTCGTCAACCTCACGACCGCGGCGCTCGGGCCGTTGGGGCTCCTGCTCGGGCTGCGGCTGCACCGGCCCCAGCGACGCCGGGCGTGGACCGCCATGGCGGCTGGCCAGCTCGTGTGGGTGGCGGCCGATCTGGTGTACACGGTGCAGAAGGCGACCGACCCCACCCGAGCCTTCCCCACCGAGGCCGACATCCTGTACCTGGCGGGGTACCCCCTGCTGGGTCTGGCGCTGTTCCTGCTCACCCACGGACGACGGCCCCGGCGCGACATCGAGGGCGCGCTCGACAGTCTGACGGTGGCGGTCGGGCTGTACCTGCTCTGCTGGGTGCTGCTGGCCCGGCCGACTCTCGACGAGGCGGCTCGATCCTGGGTCGCCGCGGCCGTAGCCGTGGCTTACCCGCTGCTGGACGTCACGCTGATGGCCATGACGGTCGCCCTGGTGACCACCCCGGGAACCCGGACGGCAGCCCTGCGGCTGCTCGCCGCCTCGATCGGGCTGGTCGTCGTCGCGGACACCGCTGCCAGCGGCCTGGGGCTACTGGCGGTGGTGGAGACCGATCCCATCGACTTCGTCTGGCTGCTGTCCTACCTCTTCGTCGGCGCGGCCGCTCTGCACCCGTCCATGCAGACGCTCTCGACCACCACGCCGCCCGGTCCCGCGACCATGAGCTGGCGCCGCCAGGCCTCGGGCGCGGTCGCGGTGCTGGTCGCTCCCGGCACCCTCGCCGCGCAGCACGCTGCTGGGCGTGCCGGTGGACATCTGGGCCGTGGTCATCGCCTCGGCGTTGATGTTCCTCCTGGTGGTGGCGCGGATGAACGTCGCCATGCACCAGATCGTCACCGCCAACCGGGGGCGCGAGGAAGCGCAGGCCGAGCTGGTCCGCCAGGCCGCCCACGACTCGCTCACCGGGCTGCCCAACCGGACGCGGAGCCTGGAGCTGCTGGCCAGCACGCTCAGCCGAGCTCAGCGCACCGGCGCGATGACGGGACTGCTGTTCGTCGACCTCGACGGGTTCAAGGCAGTCAACGACACCTTCGGCCACGGTGCTGGGGACGACGTGCTGCGCGCGGTGGCGCAGCGGATGGCGGCGGTCGTCCGCGCCAGCGACCTCGTCGGACGGCTGGGCGGTGACGAGTTCGTCGTGGTGCTCGACCCGTTGGTTGACGAGCACGCCGCGGTCGTCGTGGGAGACCGGCTGGTCGCCGAGGTGTCGAGGCCGGTCTACCGAGCTGACGGGCAGGAGGTCAGCGTCGGCGCGAGTGTCGGCGTGGCCATCAGCCAGGACGGCCGCACCGACGCCGGTGTCCTGCTGGTGGAGGCTGACACCGCCGCCTACCGGGCGAAGCGCCGGGGACGTGGCCGGACCGAGGTCTTCGACGCCGGCGTCCGGCAGGAGCTGGAGAGCCGGCGGGAGCTGGAGCACGGGTTGCGGGCAGCCCTGCAGGACCACCAGCTGGAGCTGCGCTTCAGCCCGGTGATGGACCTGGTCGTCGGGGTGCCGCAGGGCTGGGAGGCCGTTCTGCACTGGGACCGGCCCGGGGTGGGACTGGTGTCGGTGCCGGAGCTCCCGTCGGTCGCCGACAACGCTGAGCTGGTCATCGACCTCGGCGTCTGGGCCCTGCACCGGGCCGCGCGACAGATCGCGGACTGGGAGGCGGCCGGTCTCGGCCCGGTCGTGGTCAGCCTGCCGGTCGCGATGCGACACCTCGGTCGCGCGCGTGTGGTCGAGGACGTCCGGACCGCCCTCGAGCACGCCGGTGTCGCGGCCGGCGCACCTGATGGTGCAGGCGAGCGACCTCGACGTGGTCGACGACCCTGCGGTGCTCGACAATCTCGCCCGGCTGCGCAGCGGTGGGACCCCCGTGAGCCTCGACAGCTTCGGCGTGGGACGCAGCTCGCTCCGGCGGCTCGCTCAGCTCCCGGTCGACGCCGTCACGCTGGACGGCTCCCTGCTCGACCAGAGCTCTGACGCGGTGGTGGTGCTGTTGGACCTGATGGTGCGCGGCGCGCAGCGGTTCGGTCTGCGAACCGCGGTCAGGGGTGTTCGCTCCGCAGAGGATGTCGGACTGCTGCTCCGGGTCGACTGCCGGTTCGCTCAAGGACAGTTCTTCGGAGGGCCGTTCGACGCGACCGAGGTCGTGCGGCAGCTCCGCGTGCCGGTCGTCCGCACCTGAACCTGAGCCGGCGCGTCCTGTGGAGGGTCGCCGGGCGCCGAGGATCAGCGTCAGCCCAGGACGGGCAGTTCGCCGTCCCGAGTGACGAGCAGAGCTTCCATCCGGGCGGCGGGCAGTGGGCGGGACCAGAGGTAGCCCTGGCCGAAGCCGCACCCGAGCTCGCGGGCCATGATGGCCTGCTCGCGGGTCTCCACACCCTCCATCGTGACCTCCAGGCCCAGCTCCGTCGCGGCCGTGGTCATCGCCCGGACGACGGTGTCGTCCACATGCCGGCCCAGCTGGGCGGCGAAGGAGCGGTCGATCTTGATCCCGTCCAACGGATAGGCGACGAGCTCCTGCAGCGATGCCCAGCCGGTGCCGAAGTCGTCGAACCAGACCTGGAAGCCGGCGTCGCGGGCTTGCGTGACCGTCTCCGCGGTCAGTCCGGGGCCGCTGGGCCGCACTGTCTCGGTCAGTTCCAGCGTGATCGCGGACGGGTCGAGGTCCGCGCCCGCAGCGAGGAGCCGGACCTGATCGACCCAGTCCTCCTGGTCGAGGTGACGCCCCGACAGGTTCACGCTCACGCGCAGGGTGGGGTGGCGGGACCGCCAGCGGCTGCAGGTCGGCGAACGAGCGGCGCATGACCGCACGGTCGAGGTCGACGATGAGGTTGGTCCGCTCGGCCAGCGAGATGAAGACGTCGGGGTCGTCCAGGGTGCCCGAGGGGTGCTCCCAGCGCGCTAGCGCCTCCAGGCCGACGACGCGACGCGTGGCCAGCTCGACGATCGGCTGGTACCACGGGACGATCTCGCCGTGCCCGATGGCCCGGACCAGGGCGGCGGCGCCGCGGTCGCTCGGCTCCTGCAGGTTGTTGGCGCGCCGAGTGAGGTCCAGCTGGTCGGCGGCCACGGCGGCGAAGTCGGTCAGCAGCTCCAGGTCGGCGCGGCTGATCTTCCGCGGGACGATGTCGGTCAGGTAGAGCACGCCGACCACCGAGCCGGCGGCGTCGAGCAGCGGCACCCCGACGAACGCGCCGGTGGCGCCTGCCGCAGCGGGGTTCTTGGAGGCGGCGAGATCACCGACGACGACGGGAGCCCCGGACGCGGCGACCATCCCGCTCAGCTGAGCCGCTGCCTCGCCGTCGGCGGCAAAACGCGGCCGAGTGGAAGCCATCACCCCCTGGACCGGACCGTCGACGAGGGCGAAGGTGGCGTCTCCGAAGCCAAGGGCCCGGGCGGCCAGCGCAGCCAGCCGGTACGCAGGGCCAGGTAGCGGCCGACGGTGGGCTCGCGTCGTCGGCTCAGGCACGGAGGGTGGGACAGATCGAGGCCACCCGAGCCGAGGAGCAGATGCCGCGGCGTCTGCAGGAGGGGGAGAACACTGAGGAATTATTGCATCAGTCCGCACTCGGTGCCGGAAGACGTCGCTCCAACGAGGCGCGTTCCACACCGTGCTCGAACGCGTGTTCTAATAGGACGGTGCGGTGGGAGGGTCAACAGCTGACGTCGTCCGGGACAGGCGCGTCGCCGACGACGGCCCTGCCGGGCCTGGGCCGGCTGGGTGACCTGGTGCGCACGGTCCAGACGCCGGAGTTCGCCGGCATCACCTTCCACGAGGTGCTGGCCCGCAGCGCGCTCAACAAGGTGCCGAGCACCTCGGCCGCACCCTTCAGCTGGACGGTGAACCCCTACCGCGGCTGCAGCCACGCCTGCGTCTACTGCTTCGCCCGCAACACCCACACCTACCTGGAGCTGGACAGCGGCGCCGACTTCGACTCCCAGATCGTCGTCAAGACCAACGTCGCCGAGGTGCTGCAGCGTGAGCTGCGCCGGCCCTCCTGGGGGCGCGAGCCCGTCGCCCTGGGCACCAACACCGACCCCTACCAGCGGGCGGAGGGGCGCTACCGGCTGATGCCCGGCATCATCGGCGCCCTCGCCGGCTCGGGGACCCCGGTCTCGATCCTCACCAAGGGGACCCTCGCCCGCCGCGACCTGCCCCTGCTGGTCGAGGCCGCTGCGGCGGTGCCGGTGAACCTCGGGGTGTCCATCGCCCTGGCCGATGAGCGGCTGCACGCCCTGCTCGAGCCCGGCGCACCGAGCGTGCGGGCCCGGCTCGACCTGGTTCGCGCCATCACCTCGGCTGGTCTGCCCTGCCAGGTGCTGGTGGCGCCGGTGCTGCCGATGATCACCGACTCCGACGACGAGCTGGACGCGATCCTGGCCGACATCGCCGCGGCCGGCGCGACCAGCGCCACCGTGATGGCCCTGCACCTGCGGCCGGGCAGCCGGGAGTGGTTCCTGCGCCACCTGGGCGAGCACCGGCCGGAGCTGGTCACCGCCTACGCCGAGCTGTACCGCGGCGGCTCCTACGTGCTGCGCTCCTACGCCGAGGACCTGGCTCGTCGGGCCAGGGCGATCATCCGCCGCCACGGCCTGGATCGGCCGGCCTGGCTGCGCGCCGTCCCCGCCTCCGCCCGGGTGGCCGCGGCGCCGGCGGTGGACGAGCCGCCGACCTTGTTCTGAGGCGGCGTCAGTCTTCGTCGCTGATGCTCCTGGTCCGCCCGGCGAGAAAGGCGCGGAGCGCCGGATCGGCCGAGGTGAGGCGGTCGACCTCCTCACCGCCGTCGCAGCGGCACAGGGCGACGGTGACGCGGGAGCCGTCGTCGTCGACGACCTGCCAGTGCGCTCCGAACGCCTCCCAGCGCTGCAGGCGGGCGACCGGGTCGGCGTCGGCGTTCACCTGGCCCCCCCGAGCAGGACGTCGGTCTCGGCGGCGGAGGGCGCCGTCGCCGGACCGGGCCGGGTCACCGACAAGGCGGCGGCGGCGTTGGCCCGGCGGGCCGCCGCCTCGAGGCCATGGCCGCGGGTCAGCGCGGCCGCGAGGACGGCCGCGTGGGTGTCACCCGCCCCCGTGCTGTCGACCGGGTGGACCGGGAAGGCCGGGACTTGCCGTGCGGATCCACCGGTCTCGGGACCGGCCAGCCAGCAGCCGTCGGCGCCGACCCGGACGACGACGTGGCCGCCGGCCCGAACCCGACCGGTCAGGGCCACGGCAGCCTTCGCGGGGTCGGCGTGTCCGGTCATCAGCCGCGACTCCCGGGCGTTGGCGCTGAGGACGTCGGTGCGGTCCAGCAGCCGCTCGAGGGAGGACCGCGGCAGGGCGTCGACCAGGGGCGACGGGTCGGTGAGGACGCGGACAGTCGGGGGCAGGTCACCGACCCACGCCGGCAGCAGCCCGTGCTGCTCCGGGTGGGCGAGGCTGTAGCCGGTCACGTAGACGGTGTCGTCGGCGTGCACGCGCACCCGGTCGAGGTCACCGCGGGTCAGGGTGCCCTCGGCTCCGACGGTGGTGACGAAGGTGCGCTCGCTGGTGGCGTCGACCAGTGCCACGCAGTAGCCGCTGTCCTGGTCGGGGTGACCCGGCTGCACGACCTCGACGTCGAGCGCGGCGAGGGCGCGGCGGACCACGTCCCCGAACGGCCCCGTCCCGTACTGGCCGGCGTAGACGACGGGCATGCCGTCTCGGGTGGCGGCGACCAGGGTGTTGTAGCCGCCACCGGCGGTCAGCAGGGCGGAGGAGGCCAGGGTGTCGCCACCGGGCTCGGGAACCCGGTCGACGGTCAGGACGAGGTCGACGATGACGCTGCCGGTGCAGACCAGCCGGCCCTGCCCGCGCCCCTCAGCCACGCCGGCCCACCTCACGCAGCTGGAGGAGGTCGTCGACGAGCGGGGCGAGGTCGAGCGTGTTGACCCGTTCGACCTGGGCGACGGCGTGCGCGGGCCACGCTGCCGTGCCGGTGGTGGCGCCGAGCACGGCACCCGCCATCGCCGCGATGGTGTCGGTGTCGCCGCCGCAGGAGGCGGCCAGTCCAAGGGTGGCCCACGGGTCGTCGGCCGTCGCGGCCAGACCGAGGGCGGCGACGACCGACTCCTGCGCGGCGACCGAGGTCCCGACGACGTCCCGGACGAATGCCGCCCGCTCGTCGGGGCCGAGCGCGCGCAGGTGGGGGAGCACCCAGCGGAGCCGGGCGGCGATGCTGGCCCCGGCGACCCAGTGGCCGCGGTCGCCGGCCAGCTCGGCGGCCGCGAGCGCGGTCTCGACCGCCTCCTCCCGGGTGGCGCCGCCCACCCCGGCGCTGACCGCCGCGCCGACGGCCGCCGCGGCGGCGAGACCGACCCCGGTGTCGTGGGTCCCGCGGCTGACCTCGACGACCGCGTCGACGAAGGCGCTCAGGTCGCTGACGTCCACGGCGATGCCCACGGGGGTGATCCGCATGGCGGCGCCGTTGGTGCTCCCCGTGCGCCCGGCCTCCTCGGCTGGGACGCCGGCCACGAGACGATCGAGGGCGGCCTTGGTCGAAGGGCCCAGCAGGTCGAGCGACCCTCGGGCGGCCATCCGCTGCTCCCAGGCGATCAGCGCGTTGGCCTGGGCGAGGAGCGGGACGGAGCCGTGGTGCTCGATCAGCAGCCGGGCCAGCAGCACAGCCTGTTCGGTGTCGTCGGTCACCGTCCCCGCCGGCATCCCGGCGGCGATCTCCTGGTGGGGTCCGGCGTCGACGAGTCCGGTGATGCTGCCGTGGTCCGCGGTGATCTGCGCGGGCGACATCGACTGCGTGGGCATGCCGAGTGCGTCGCCGAGGGCCAGGCCCTGGAAGGCGCCCAGGGCACGGTCCCGGACCGCGACGTCCCTCAGGTCGTGGGCCATGTGCGCACCCTAGGTGCGCGGGTAACCGCGAGCCACTGGCCTACCGGGACTGGTGCGCGTCGACCCCCACGGCGTCGGTCACGGCGGTCAGACCGTCGCGGGCCGCGAGGGCGGCCAGCTCGCTGGTGATCCGGTGGACGACGCCGGGTCCCTGGTAGACCAGCGCCGTGTACAGCTGGACCAGCGTGGCTCCGAGCCGGATCTTGCGGTAGGCGTCGGCCCCGGAGGTGACCCCGCCGGACCCGATGATCGTGTAGCGGTCCCGGTCCATCGCCCGGTAGAGCGCGGCGATGGTGCGGTCGGCTCGGTCCCGGCAGCCCGGTCCCGAGACGGCGCCCGGCTTGTCCGCCAGCTCCGATGCCGGCGTCCGCAGCCCTGCCGGCTTGCCGGGTGGGAGGTTGACCGAGAACCCCGACACGAAGGGGGCCCGGTCCGCAGCGGCGAGGAAGGACTCGAGCTCGCTCGGCTCGGCGAACGGCGCGACCTTGAGGAACAGCGGCTTGGTCACCCCGACGTCGGCGAGGACGGCCAGCAGACGGTCCAACCGGTCGGCCTGGTGGAAGAACCCCTGCCCGTCGCGGGTGTTCGGGCAGCTGAGGTTGACGCACAGGTAGTCGGCGTCCTGCTGCAGGAGGGCGACCGAGCGGCGGTAGTCGTCGAGGATCGCGTCCACCGACTCCTCGGCGCAGCCCGGCCCATGATTGGTGTTGACGATGCTGACCCCAACCGGCACTGGGTGCGGATGGTGAGCGAGCCTGGATCGCACGCGCTCGGCGCCCTCGTTCGGAACGCCGTAGTACACGACGATGCCCTCGTCCGCCGGAATCCGCCACAGGCGGGGCGCGGGGTTGCCGGGGGAAGGGGACGCCGAGACCGACCCGATCTCGACGTGGCCGAACCCCAGGGAGGACAGCAGCGGGGTGGCGCGGGCGTTCTTGTCGTAGCCCGCCGCCAGCCCGAGCGGTGACCGCATCTGCAGACCGCCGACGGTGGTGACCAGACGTGGGTCATCGACTCGGGCGTGCCGGTCCAGCCATTGACAGAGCCACGCGGAGCGGCTGAGCGCCTCGGCGGCCCGGACGGACCGATCGTGGACCCACTCCGGATCGGTCCGGAAGAGCGCTGGCCGGACGAGGCGTCGGTACAGCTCCAGCCGGCGTTCAGTTCGGCCGCCGTCGACTGCGGTCGGCGTCTCGATACTGCCCATGCTGGCCCCTTCCTCCCCGTCGATCCTGGCACGGGGACTGCTGTCGGCGGACCTGCCGTTCGCCACCACGGGTCGAACGCTGATGATGGGGACTCCGACCCTCGGACCTGGAATGGGGCTCCATGACGTCGACTGAGCAGGCACCCGTCCGTATCGCCGCCGTGGGCCTGGACCACAACCACATCTTCGGCCAGCTCGCCGGCCTGATCGGTGCCGGCTGCGAACTGGTCGGCACGAGCACCGACGACCCCAGCTCGGCGGTGGCGCAGGAGGTCCGCAAGCGCTGGCCCGAGGTGCCGGTGTTCGACGACGCCGAACCGCTGCTCGCCGACGAGTCGGTGGACCTGGTGGTGACCGCGGCCGTCCCCGACCGGCGAGCGGAGATCGCGCTGGCCGCCCTGCACGCCGGGAAGGACGTGGTCGCGGACAAGCCCGGCTGCACGACGACCGAGCAGCTGCACCAGCTGCGGGACGCGGTGGCGGCGACCGGCCGCTTCTGGTCGGTCACGTTCTCGGAACGCTTCGGAGTCCCGTGCGTCACCCGGGCCGGCGAGCTCGTCCGTGCCGGCCGGATCGGTCGGGTCGTGCAGACCCTCGGGCTGGGCCCCCACCGCGTCGGTGCGCACCTCGGGCGCCCGGACTGGTTCTACCAGCGGGAGCGCTACGGCGGCATCCTGACCGACATCGCGTCGCACCAGATCGACCAGTTCCTGTGGTTCACCGGGTCCACGCGCGGCGAGGTGGTCGCCAGCACCGTGGCGAACTACCAGAACCCGGAGACGCCGGGACTGCAGGACTTCGGCGAGGTCCTGCTGCGCAGCGACACGGCCCAGGGCTACATCCGCTGCGACTGGTACACCCCCGACGGCCTGCCGACCTGGGGCGACGGGCGCCTAGTCGTCCTGGGCACGGAGGGCTACCTGGAGCTGCGGAAGTACGTGGACATCGCCGGCCGGCCGGGACGTGACCACCTGTTCTGCGTCGACCAGGAGGGCACCCACTACATCGACAGCTCCGACGCGCCACTGACCTACTACGCCGACCTAGTCCGGGACGTCCGCGAGCGCACGGACTCGGCCTGCCCGCAGGAGCACACCTTCGAGGTCATGCGGTTGGCCCTGCTGGCGCAGGAACGAGCCACCGTGCGGGGCGACGCGCGCTGAGCCTCGCCTCGCGGGGAGGCCGCTGCATCCCCGTGCTGATCCTGGCGTCGGGAAGCGTGGCGTGACGCCCTGTGCCTCTGACCACGGTCGCCACCGTCTCTGAGGCCGGCTTTTCTACGTCCACCGAGAGTGAACTATGCGCGATTTGTTCCATTAGGGCAGAATGAGCGGCTTGTGCTGGCGTGACGGCGATCGGGGAGATGCTGCGGTCGATCTGACGTGTCTTTCGCCTCTTTTTTGTGCAGGAACCGCGACAGCCACGGTCTTTTCAACTCGTCGGCACGGAGGTCAGCATGCGGTTCACGAAGACGCTCGTTCTGGGGTGCTCGGCGCTGTTGGGCACGGCGCTGTCCCTGTCCTCCACGCCGGCGTCGGCAATCGTCGGCGGAGCCCCCGACGCGGGTCAGCACCCCTACGTCGGGCAGCTGCTCTTCTACCTGCCCGGGGCGGTCGCCTCCGGTTTCGAGGACACGGGCGACTGGCTCAACTGCACCGGCACGCTCATCGACGCTGACACGGTCGTCACCGCCGGGCACTGCACCTACGCCGTCGGGGTCGAGGGCGCGGCGCCGGCGGACCCGCTCCACGGAGGCACCGACGTGTGGTTCGCGGTCTCTGAAGCCCCGGACTACTCAGTCCTGCCGTCGAGCTCGACCTTCGCGCCGGACAGTAATGATGAGCGCTACGAGGCCTGGTCGGCCGTGCTGGACGCCAGCGATGAGTGGGCCGAGGCGGAGTCGACGTTCACCCATCCCGAGTATGTGGACGGTGAATTCGTGCTCCATGATCTCGGCGTCGTCGAGCTGAGTGAGCCCATTCTGCTTTCGAAGTACGGGTCATTGCCCGGGGTCGATTACCTGGACCGCTACGCCGGCTCGGGTAAGGAGCAGGCCCTCTTCGAGTCCGTCGGATACGGGCTCGAGGGCAGCAGCCCCAAGACCTCCTCCGGCGGCAACATCCGCAGGCAAGCTGACCGCCGGCTCGTCAGCTTCCAAGGAGCGTCCGGCTACCGCGACATCGCGGTCGTGTTCTCCCACGCGCGAGGCGGTTCTACCAACGGCGGCACCTGCTTCGGTGACTCCGGTGGTCCCACCTTCGACGTCTCGACGCCGGCGATCGAGGACCATAACCTGATCGTCGCCGTCACGTCCTTCAACCTGAACGCGAATTGCAACGCCAGTGGCAGCTACCGCCTCGACCAGCCCGACGACGTCGCCTTCCTGCTGGATCCTGCGGGAGCGTACGCCTCCTGACCGGGTGGTTGCCTGTTCACTGGGCCGACGCAAGCCGGCCGGCTTCGAACGCCCTCAGCGGGACCGGCGGTAGTGCGCCGCGATCGCGCCGTTGTATGTCGTGGTGGAAGTCACCAGAGACCAGTCCAAGTTGACGCCGCCGGGCAGGAGCCGCAGTCCGCCGCCGAGCAGGACCGGGAGCACGGTGAGCCGCAGGTCGTCGATGAGGTCGTCAGCCAGCAGGGACTGGATCAGAGTTGCGCTGTTGAGCACCAGGATGTCGCGCCCAGGCTCGGAGCGCAGAGTGCGCACGGCGGTGATGTGGTCGGGGAAGATCCGCGAGTTGGCCCACACCGCCTCGCTGAGGGTGGTGGAAACCACGGCCTTGTCCACCGACTCCAGCCACTGCCCGAGCTCCCGGGTGCGCGCATCGGTCGCCGGATCGGCGACGATGCCCGGCCAGACGGAGTGGAAGCCGAGGTAGTTGTTGCGGCCGACGAGTGCCGAGGTGCAGCCGCGCCAGATGCCCTCGTAGTACTCGGCCGACGCCTCGGTCATGGCGTGTTGGTACAGCCACACGTCCTGCGCCGGGCCTCCCGGGCCGGAGGAGTACCCGTCGATGGAGATGCTGCACTCGGCGATCACGCGCCGCTCGGTCGATGTCGTCATGCCACACAGACCGCCCGTACCGCTGAGGGTCATCGGCCGGCTCTCCGCCTTGTCCGGAGGGCCGGACCTCGGGGTGCGGCGGCGGGAACTGCTGGAGCGGGGTGATCCGAGGTCGACCTGGACCGGCGGGATGGTCCGGGGCTGGCGCTCAGGGCTTTCATTGCCGTCAGGGCGCAACGGAGAATGGTGAGCGATGGGACTTCCCGGCACCCGCGGAAGGAGTGATTGAGTTGCAGGGGCGCGACCTGCGAGTGCAGCAAGGACACCCGCCGACGGTTCGATCTGGTTTGGCTCGCACCGCCGGCCGCCCCAGAGTGCCTGCTGCAGAGCATCATCAGCGTGAGATCGCTGCACGTGTGGCATCGGAGGCTCGGGGACGTGCCGAGCAGCCCCGACTCGCCAACACTGATCGCGGTTGAGGGCACGCTGCCACTGCGGGTTCGACGACAGGCAGAAGCATCGCGAGCGGGTCAGCGTTGGCGGCAGCGGCCGGCAACAGCCGGGCAGGGGACACGTCAGGAGCACTGGCGTGTGCACCGGCGAGTGACGCTGACCAAGGCGCCGGCGATGACGCTCGGGTCAGCCGGGTCGGTGCCCCGGCCGGCGCGACTGCGACAGCTGACTCCTTGGCGGATCGGCCGCCGACACCAGTGAGTCTTGATGGCCACGCTCCACCCAATTCTCCTCAACCGCCACTCACACCCCCCTCCGCGTTGTGCCGGCCGCCGGTCGCCGGCTACCGCTCCAGTTCGTGGATCCCTCGTCTTCATCTGGAGCCGTTGACCCTTGCAACTACCTGGCGCTAGCGTCGAGAAGCTGAAGTCGCAGCCGGTGAGGGGAGCCAGGTATGGCCAGCAAGGCGAACGCGTTGAAGGAGCGCTATGAGCTGTTCAGTCGGGGTGACCTGGCGGGGGCGCTCGATCTGTGGGCCGACGACTTCGTCTGGGACGGCGACGAGTCCGGCCTACCAGGGTCGGGCAGGCATGAGGGGAAACAGGCGGCTATCGAGGTCCTGCAGCAGACGGTCGGGGCCTACGACAAGTTCGAGTTGAGCGCAGATGAGTTCATCGAGCAAGACGACACCGTCGTCGTGCTGGGCCACATGGACGTCGCCAAAGGCGATCGAGCAGCGAGTCTGCCCGTCGTGCACATCTGGCGCTACCGCGGTGACGGGATCTGTCGCCTCCAGATCCTCAGCGACACGCTGTCAACGGCACGAACACTCGGCCTGGCTTAGACCGGACCGCGAGACCTGAGCGGCTGAGGCCTGGCTGGCCTGTGGGTGATCCTGCGGGGCTGGCAACGATCCATTTCGCCAACCAGATCTTGTCGGCCATCCCGCCGAGTGCCCACAATCCAGGGCCCGACCGACAGACGATGGAGGTGGAGAAGGACGGACCACTCGATGACGTACCGGGCGATCATCACTGCGGTCAGTGAGAACGCACTCCAGTCCTTGAGCCAGTACATCGCTCTCGATCTCGTCGACCACAATGCCCTGCCCGCGCAATCCACAGGCCTGGAGGGGTTCAAGTCGTGGGCGCGCTCAGCCCGCGAGGCCTTCCCGGACCTGGCCGGATCCGTCGAGGATCTCCTATCCGACGGCGACAAGATTGCCGGCCGGGTCATCTGGCGAGGAAGTCACCTTGGCGACTTCATGGGACTGCCGGCCACAGGCAGGACCGTTGAGTTCCCTGCCTTCCACGTCGTCCGGTTCTCCGGGGGACTCGCGGTGGAGTGGTGGGGAACTGCCGATCTCCTAGGAGCCTTGCTCGAACTCGGCGGTCAGGTAATTCCATCACCTTCTGGAGATGGGTTCGGGCAGGACGCGCCCAGCCTTGCCTAGCTGTACCGGCCGCGCCCAACGACGGCCTGCGGGCGACCCGCCCACGGGTGGAGCCGACGGTGCTGTCAGGTTCGGCCGCCCCATGCTCGCTGTGGAGACACCCAGACTGCCAGGCGGCTCGGTTGAGCGCGCTGCTCATCGGGGCTACGAGCGTGTTCTCCATCGTGATGGCCCCGTAGCCGGCCAGCGGAGGTCAGTTCTTGGTGCGAGAGATGGCGCGAAGCCCACCTCACGGAGAGGGTGGATCAGGAGGGCGAACCTGGCGTGATCACCACCGCAACCGCCGTGTCCGGAGAAGTCGGGACGGCTCAAGCAGAGCCTTCCTGACTAGCCCGAGAACCGGAGCTGACGGTCGGACTCGAACCGACAACCGCCTGTTTACAAGACAGGTGCGCTACCAATTGCGCCACGCCAGCAGCGTGCTCCGCACAGACTACTGACCAGCACGAGCAGACCCCCCGACCACGGGTGGACGAACAGTGAGATGCGACACGGTTGCGGCCAGGTGAGCACAACGATGTGGTAACGGTCGATAGCATGAGGCGGTGCCACACCTCCAAGACGCCCTGAGGACGTATGCCCTGGCTGTCCTGCTTGCCGTGGTCTCCGGTGTGGTGGCCGTGGCCGTCGCCGCTGAGTTCGAGCTGCCGCTGCGCGACCCCGACGGCTTCCTGGGTCCGGCGTGGATCCGGCTGCCCGCGATCGTCGCCCTGTTCGTCGCCCTGGACGTCGTACCCCGTGCGCTGATCCGCCGACGCCGCATCCTCGACGTGCTGCGCGAACGCTTCGGACCAGCACGCGTGGCCCTGGTGGTTGTCGGGCTCGGCACCTTCTTCGTCACCTACGTGTCCTACCGCAACCTCAAGGGCGCGCTGCCCTTCGCGCGTCCCGAGGTGCAGGACGGCGCTCTGCTGCAGCTGGACCGGACGATGGCCTTCGGCTACGACCCCTCGCATGTGCTGCACACTCTGCTGGGCACCGGCGTCACGGCCTACGTGCTGTCGGCGGTCTACCTGCTGTTCCTGGGGTTCGTGCCGTTCTCCCTGGCCGCGGCGCTGATCTGGCTGCGCGATGTGAAGGCGGCCTCCCTGTACGTGACCGCGCTCTGCCTCAACTGGTTCCTCGGGACGCTCAGCTACTACCTGCTCCCCTCGCTGGGGCCCATCTTCGTGCGGCCCAGCCGATACGCCGACCTCCCGGAGACGGGGGTGACCGGCCTGCAGGAGAAGCTGGCGCAGACCCGGTTCGAGGTGCTCATCAATCCGGTGACGGCTGACGGGCTGGCAGGCGTGGCGGGCTTCGCCTCCCTGCACACCTCCGTCGTCTTCACCGCCGCCCTGGTCGCGCACCGGATCGGGCTGCCTCAGGGCGTGCGCTGGGCGCTCTGGGCGTTCCTCGCCACAACGATGACGGCCACCATCTACTTCGGTTGGCACTACCTCATCGACGACGTCGCCGGCCTCGCGCTCGGGGGCGGGGCCGTCGCCCTCGCTGCCTGGGCGAGCCAGGCCGTCCCACGCCGGCTGGCGCACCCGCACCTGCTCGAGGATCCGCGTCCGGTCGCGGCGACGAGCGGCGTGGCTGCGCGCTGACGCAGGCCGGCTTCAGCCGAGCCCCTGGAGCAACCGTTCCAGGTACTCGGCCTTCAGCGGTAGCACCGGCATCAGCCGCAGCAACAGCCCGGTGACCGCCAGCACCACCAGTGCTCCGGAGACCCGTGCGGTCACCGGTTCCCGGTCGCGGAGAGGCTCCAGCGGCAGCCGGACCAGCGCGCACAACGCGCCGACCGCCGCCAGCGCCCACCAGCGGCGGAAGTCGATCCCCGCGACGGACAGCGCCAGAGCGAGCGTCGAGGACGCAGCCACCAGCAGCACGAACCGCCGATCGGACAGGTCCCGGCCGAGCAGCCGCCAGACCACCCCGAGCAGCAGCACGTGCGAGGCCGCCCAGACCAGCGTCGTCACCGCCACGCTGAGCACCGACGTGGTGGCGTAGTAGCTGGTCATGTTGTCGAGCAGGCCGTACCCCAGCCGCGACACCGCGTCGTGGTCCAACGGTCCGCCGGGCATCGGGGTGGGGGTCGGCACCCCCGCCGCCGCGGCGTCGGCGAGGGCACCGGCCAGCGCACGCGGGGGAGCGGGGATCACCGAGCTGAGGACGGCCAGCGCCGTCCCGGGCAGGACCGTCAGCACCGCCCAACGGCGGCGGTCGGCCGCAAAGGCGGCGTGCACGGCGAGCCAGGCGAGCGGCAGCACGAGCGCGGCGAGCAGCTCCTCGCTGGCGATGGCGGCCGTCGTCAGCAGGGCCAGGAGCGCCGCGGCGACGGCCGCGGGAAGCCGTGCCCAGGGGAGAGCGACGACGGTGACAGCGACCAGCACCCCGACGGCGTCGGGCCGGCCGAGGTCGCGCGCGGTGTGCGAGAGCGTCAACGGGGTGGCGACGACGGCCGCCGTCACGGCCGCCGCCGTCCACCGGTCGCCAGCCCGCCGAGCCAGCAGGACCCCGAGGACCAGCAGGGCGGCGAGCGCCGCCGCCGTGAGGCCGACCGCGAACGCGTTGGCCAGGGCCAGGCTCGGCGGCTGCCCGCCCGACAGGGCTCGGAGCGCCGCCCCGGGCAGGCCGCGGCGGACGAAGCCGTCCTGGTAGCCCGAGCCAGTACGACGGCGCCACGTAGGGGGTCATCGGGTCCGGACGCAGGGAACGCAGCGAGAAGGCCGCCACGGTGACCACCCCGACCACGGCCGCCACAGCCCCGGCCGCCACGACGGCGGCCCGCGCCGCCGCGCTGGGCGAGGTCGGCGCGCCACGAGGACCAGCGGTCGCGCCCGGGTGGCCCCGGGCAGGACGGGACTTCGAGCTGGATCCCACCAGCCCTAGCCGCCGACGCCCGGACCCGCCACGAAGACGGTTCCGGTCCCGCTGACCACCAGGTCCTCGCCGGCGCGCGCCAGCGCGGACCGGCCGCGTCCCAGCGGGAGGTCGTCCTCCCCGCCCTCGACGCACCACGGTCCCGTCGGTGGTCAGGAGCACCCGTGCGGCGTCCCGGCAGGGAACCGGGACGAGGCTCTCCCGCGGCTCCAGCCGCCACAGGGCGAACTCCGGCGCCGGTGTCGGGTAGCGCCAGCAGCCGGGGGTCTCCTCGACCGGCTCGACGTAGCCCGGGAAGCCGGGGGTGAAGTCGAGGACGGCGAGCAGCTCGCCCACGTCGATGTGCTTCCCGGTGAGCCCGCCCCGGATCACGTTGTCGGAGTTGGCCATGACCTCGATCCCGCCACCGTGCAGGTAGGCGTGGAGGTTGCCGGCGCCCAGGAACACCGCCTGCAGCGGGGTCAGCGTCACCCGGTTCATCAGCAGGGCGGCCAGCACGCCCGGGTCGGTGGGGTAGCGCTCGGCCAGCTCGCGCGCCGTGCGGGCGAACAGCCCCAGGTCGCCCTCGTTCGCGACGCCCTCGGCCGCCGCGCCGACGCGCCCGATGACCTCGAGCTCCTCCCCGTCGAGCTGGAGCAGCCGGGCGAACACGTCCGCCAGGCGTCGGTCCGGAGCGGTGCCGGCGTCGGCCAGGGGGGCGACCAGGGCCAGTGCCTCCGGCACCCCGAGCGCCTCGAACAGCGCGTGGGTCTCCTCGGGGTCCCGGAAGCCGCAGAGCGCCTCGCTGTCCTGCAACGCGCACAGCATCTCCGGCTTCGGCCAGTCGTCCTTGTAGAGCCGGTGCCCGGCGTCCACCGGCACCCCGGCGGCCTCCTCGCGAGCGTGGCCCTCCTCGGCCTGCTCCCGGCTCGGGTGCGCCTGGAGGGACAGCGGCTGGTCGGCGGCCAGCACCTTGAGCAGGAACGGCAGGCCGGTCCCGAACTCCTCCACCACGGCCGGACCGACCACGCTGGCCGGGTCCTCGGCGATCAGCTCGACGAGCGGTCGCCCACCGACCGTGGCCGAGGCGGACGGGTGGGCACCCAGCCACAGCTCAGCCTGGGGCTCGTCGGTCGGCTGTTCGCCGAGCAGCTCGGGGATGAAGGTCGGGGAGCCCCAGGCGTAGGGCTGCCGGACCCCGGTCAGGAGCTCCGGCACCTCAGGCCCCGGACCGCGCGGGAGCGCCCACCGCGTCCTGCCAGCGGCTCAGCGTCCGCGACACCGCCAGGGTGTCGTCCCAAGGCACCAGCGGCGACTGGATCTCTCCCGCCCGCAGGCAGCGCATGACCTCCTGGGCCTGGAAGGTGTAGCCGCCGCCGGGCCAGGAGGCGACGAGCTCCTCGGGGGCGTCGGTGCCGTCGCGGTGGACGCGCATCCCGGCCGGCCGCAGGAAGAAGTCGTCGAACATCACCCGGCCCCGGGTGCAGTAGACGCTGAGCCGGTTGGGCAGGGCGGCGCGCAGGGTGCACAGGATCGAGGCGGTGGCCGGCCCGCGCTCAGCCGTCGCCGGGTACGTCAGCAGGGCGGCGGCGTGGTCGTCCACCCCCGTGGCGGCGGCGGTGCCGTAGCCGAGCACGGCGTCGGGCTCGCCGAGGAAGAGGTGGACCGCGTGCACCGGGTAGACGCCGGCGTCCAGGATGGCCCCACCGGCCTGGGCCGGGTCGAGGAGGCGGTGGCTGTCCGGCCCGTCGAAGTTGAAGCCGAACTGGGCGTCGATGTGGCGGACCTCGCCCAGCTCACCGGAGGCGACGAGCTCGGCGGCGTGGCGGATCAGCGGGTGGGTGCGGGTCCACATCGCCTCCATGACGAAGAGACCGCGCTGCCCGGCCAGCGCCAGCAGCTCCTCGCCCTGCTCCGGCGTGACCGTCAGCGGCTTCTCGACCAGGACCGCCTTGCCGGCCTCCAGGCAGAGCTTGGCGGAGGCGAAGTGGTCGCTGTGCGGGGTGGCGACGTAGACGACGTCGACGTCGGGATCGGCGGCCAGGTCCTCGTAGGAGCCGTGGCTGCGCTGGAAGCCGTACTCCGCGGCGAAGGCGGCCGCCTTGTCCGCGGACCGGGACCCGACCGCGACCAGCGTGGCCTCCTCGGGCAGCAGGGCCAGGTCCTTGGTCAGGACGGAGGCGATGTGGCCGGTGCTGAGGATGCCCCAGCCGGTGGGAGAAGCGTCGGCGTCAGTCACGGCACCATCGTCGCTCATCGTGGCGGACAGGGGCTGCGGCGGTCCGATCCGGCACGGCGGTGCACGCTGAATGACACCGGTGTGGTTTGCCCCTACGATGGCCCCATGGTCAGTGCCTCCAACGCGGTGCTCGAGAGCGGTGGGCCCTACGGTGAGCTCAGCGAGCGGGACGCGGAGATCCTCGCCTTCGAGCGGCAGTGGTGGAAGTTCGCCGGGGCCAAGGAGCAGGCGATCCGGGACAAGTTCCAGATGTCGGCCACCCGCTACTACCAGATCCTCAACGCCCTGATCGACAAGCCCGAAGCGCTCGTGCAGGACCCGCTGCTGGTCAAGCGGCTCCGCCGGCTGCGCGCCACCCGGCAGCGGAACCGTTCCGCGAAGCGGCTCGGGGTCGACCTGACGATCGACTCCTAGGGCTGCCGCGAGGGGCGGCGACGGCGGCCGAGGACCGCACGCACCGCGGGACCCAGCGGCCGGACCGGCAGCTCCCGGTAGCCCCCCAGGGACAGCCCGGCCCGCCGCTCGAAGATGTTCGCCGCCGCCCGGTCCCCGGTCCGCAGCACCGACCAGAGCATGCAGGCTCCGTAGGCCGGCAGGAACGGCAGCCCGGCGCACCAGAACCACTGCCAGCTGTGCCGCTCCTCGTGCTCCAGCAGGCCCTGGTCGAGCTGGTGCCAGTGGGCGGCCGTGATGAGCACGTCGCCCACGGTGAACGCGCCGGCCACGGGGAACGGCAGCCGGTAGCCCTCGGCCAGCAGCAGCCCGCGCGGTCCTGGCCCGACGCGCGCGCGACCGAGCCGGGCGACCGCCAACCCGAGCGCGGTGCTGAGGTTGAGCCGGTTGCCCAGCCGCCGGACCCGGTCTCGGGTCTGGAGGGCAGGAGCAGCGTGCCGGACCATGGCGGCACCCTAGTCCCCGCCGCGTGTCCCGATTGCTGGACACGAAGCCCAAGGACTGGGACCGCGATGTGCTGTCGCGCGGGGCGCGCGCGTAAGGTTGGCCACGTTCATCCAGAGGGGATGAGGGAACGGCCCTTTGACTCCCCGGCAACCGCCTGGCCAGACAGGAACGGTGCCAACTCCGCCGTGGTCGAACGTCGGCCACGACAGATGAAGAAGGAACAGGAATGACTGCGCTCGCAACCCCCTCCGCCACCTCGGCCGGGGTGCCCAGCCCTACCGGTGTCCGGCCCGGAGCTTTCGGCAACGCCACGCACCTGGTCTGCCGCGCCTGCGGCGAGAAGAGCTCGCTCGGCCCGTTCTACGCCTGTCTGGAGTGCTTCGGACCGCTCGAGGTCGGCTACGACTTCCCGACGATCACCCGCGAGCAGCTCGAGGCCGGGCCGAAGAGCATCTGGCGCTACGCCCCGCTGCTGCCGGTGCCCGCCGACATCGCCACCTTCCGCTCCACCGACCCGGGCTACACCCGCCTGCTCGACGCGGCCAACCTCGCCGCCGACCTCGGGCTGCGCAAGCTCTGGGTCAAGGACGACTCGGGCAACCCGACCCACTCGTTCAAGGACCGCGTCGTCGCCGTCGCGCTGTCCGCGGCCCGCGAGCTGGGCCTGCACGTGCTGGCCTGCCCCTCGACGGGCAACCTGGCCAACGCGGTGGCCGCCGCCGCCGCCCGGGCCGGCATCAAGTCGGTCGTCTTCGTGCCCGAGAACCTCGAGCAGCAGAAGATCATCGCCTCCGCCGTCTACGACACCACCCTGATCGCGGTGCAGGGCAGCTACGACGACGTGAACAAGCTCGCCAGCGAGATCGCTGCCGAGGAGGAGGGCTGGGCGTTCGTCAACGTCAACGTCCGCCCGTACTACTCCGAGGGCTCCAAGACGCTGGCCTACGAGATCGCCGAGCAGCTGGGCTGGCGGATCCCGGACCAGCTCGTGATCCCCGTCGCCTCAGGCTCGCAGCTGACCAAGATCGACAAGGGCTTCCTCGAGCTGGTCAAGCTGGGCCTGGTCGAGGACAAGCCGTGGAAGATCTACGGCGCCCAGGCCACCGGCTGCTCGCCGATCTCCCAGGCCTACCGCGCCGACCTCGACTTCGTGCCCCCGGTGAAGCCGGACACGATCGCCAAGTCCCTGGCCATCGGCAACCCGGCGGACGGGCCGTACGTGCTGGACGTCGTCCGGCGCACCGGCGGCCTCATCGCCGACGTCGACGACGAGGCCGTGGTCACCAACATCCAGCGGCTCGCGCGCACCGAGGGTGTCTTCGCCGAGACCGCGGGCGGGGTGACCGTGGGCGTCACCGCCAAGCTGATCGCCGACGGCGTGCTCGACCCCGACGCCGAGACCGTCGTCATCAACTCCGGGGACGGCCTGAAGACCCTCGACGCGGTCAGCGACCGGGTCGGCCCGAAGACCACCATCCCGCCGCGCTACGACGCCTTCACCGACTTCTGGAAGGGGCTCGACCGATGAGCGCCACCGTCCGCATCCCGACGATCCTGCGCACCTACACCGCTGGTGCCGGTGAGGTGAGCGCCGACGGCGGCACCCTCGCGAGCTCCTCGACTCCCTCGAGAGCAACCACCGGGGCATCCGGGCCCGGATCCTCGACGACGCCGGCCAGCTGCGGCGCTTCGTCAACGTCTACGTCGGCGACGAGGACGTCCGGTTCTCCGGCGGGCTGGAGGCTCCCGGTCCCCGAGGGCGCCAAGGTCTCGATCATCCCGGCGGTCGCCGGCGGCTAGGCCGGTCCACCGGCTCCCGCGAGAGCACCCAGGGCGTCCAGAGCCAGCAGCACGCCGATGATGCCGACCACCCAGGCGCCGGCGCCGGAGGTCCGCTTCGCGAGCCAGGCCTCGACCCGCGCCAGCCGCGGCTCGAGGCGCTGGCCGCTCGCCAGCCGGACCGCGAGCAGCACCAGGGCCGGGAGCACCATCACCACGACGTAGCCCCCGAGCACGGCCAGCCGCGTGCCCAGGCCGGCTCCCGAGGTCACGATCAACCCGACCGCTCCCAGGTAGGGGAGCATCGAGGCCAGCTCGACCGCCCCGGCGGCCAGCGCGACGCCGACGACCACGGGCAACCGCACGTCGGCGCCCAGGGCCCGCGACCGCCAGCGTGACGGCACGGCCGGCGGCAGACCCCGCCGGGCCCGTCGCTTCGCCACCACCTTGGGGTCGATGACGAACGACAGCACCAGGAGACCGATGCCGAGCGCCAGCTGGGCGTACCGGGCGGCCCGGGTCTGCAGCAGCGGACCGACAGTGGCTTGGGCCGCCTCGGCGCCGAGCAGCAGCAGCACGCCGACGCCGAAGTAGAACAGCCCGAGGGTGGCGAGGTGGACGACGACGTTCCGCATCCGCACCCGTGGGCTGAGCAGCATCATCAGCGGCAGCACCAGGGTGCCGAAGCTGGTGGAGTCGACCAGGGCGAGCCCGACGAGGGCTCCGAGGATGGCGATCGACATCTGCTGCTCCCGTTTTAGCACGACTGTGCTAACACCTTAGCAGCACAAGCGTGCTATATAGAGGTCGTGCCGAAGGTGGTGGACCACGACGAGCGCCGGCGCGCGATCGCGCGGGCGGCGTGGCGGGTGATGAGCCGGGAGGGGGTCCTGGCCGTCTCGGTGCGGACGGTGGCGGCCGAGGCCGGCCTCTCGACCGGGGCGCTGCGGCACTACTTCCCGGACCAGGCGAGCCTGCTGCTCTTCGCCGCCCAGTACACCGTCGAGCGGATCGTCGAGCGGATGGCTGCCGAGCTCCAGGCCAGCGACCGGTCGCCGCACGCGGTCGTCCAAGGAGTGCTCGAGCAGCTGCTCCCGCTGGACGAGGAGCGCCGAGCCGAGACGGCCGTCTACTTCGGTCTCATCGACCTCACCCGGCTGGCGCCCGGGCACCAGGACTTCCGCAGCTGGGCCTTCCAGGAGAGCCGGCGGCTGATCCGGACCCTGCTGCTCTGGCTGGCCGGGGGACCAGAGCCGGAGGCAGAGCTGTTCCGGAACGCCGAGACCCGCGGCGCACAACCGCTGTCGGACCCGGCGCTCGAGGCGCACGCGCTCACGGTGCAGGTGCTGCTCGACGGCCTGGCCGTCCAGGGGCTGCTCTACCCAGAGGCGATGGACGCCGCCACCCAGCGTTCGGTGCTGCGCCGCGAGCTCGAGCGGGTGCCGCTCAGCCCGACCGCGTCACCCTGACCCCGCCGGGAGGCCGCTGTCCCCAGGCCGGGTGCCGGGGTGTCCACAGGGCCGGCGACGTTGCGCCGGGTGTCAGCGCGGGCGGGCAGACTGCAGGCATGCCAGCAGCCACCCAGCGCACCCCCGCCGCCGACGTGCTCAGCCGCGTCATCACCGCGATGGCCGGCCCGGACGCCCGACCCCGGGCCGACCAGGTCCGGGCGGTCGAGGAGCTGGTCGAGCGCAACCAGAAGGTGCTGGTGGTGCAGGCCACCGGATGGGGCAAGTCAGCGGTCTACTGGGCGGCGACCGCGGCGCTGCGTGAGCGCGGCGCCGGACCGACGCTGGTGGTCTCTCCGCTGCTGGCCCTGATGCGCGACCAGATCAGCGCGGCCGAACGGGCCGGGCTGCGGGCGGCCACCGTCAACTCCACCAACATCGACGACTGGGCACGGGTGATGAGCGAGCTGCGGGCCGGCCAGCTCGACGTGCTGCTGATCTCCCCGGAGCGGCTGTCGAACCCGGTGTTCGCCGCCCAGCTGCCCGAGCTGCTGGGCTCCTGCGGGATGCTCGTGATCGACGAGGCGCACTGCGTCTCGGACTGGGGCTTCGACTTCCGCCCCGACTACCAGCGGCTCACCCGCACCCTCCTCGCCCTGGCGCCCGGCACCCCCGTGCTGGCCACCACCGCCACCGCCAACGAGCGGGTGACCGCCGACGTCGCCACCCAGCTGGGCGAGCAGACCGTCACCCTGCGCGGCTCGCTGGCCCGGGCGTCGCTGACGCTGGCCGTGGTGCCGCAGCTGACGGTCGCTGCAGCGCTACGCCTGGGTGGCCGAGGCGCTGCGCGCCCTGCCCGGTTCGGGGATCGTCTACGTGCTCACGGTCGCCGAGACCGAACGCGTCACCGGCTTCCTGCGCGAGCAGGGCCTCGACGTGGCCGCCTACTCCGGTCAGACCCCGAACCGCGAGGAGCTGGAGGACCGGCTGCGGGACAACCAGGTCAAGGCCCTGGTCGCCACCTCGGCGCTCGGCATGGGCTACGACAAGCCCGACCTGGCCTTCTGCGTCCACCTCGGCTCGCCGGGATCTCCCGTCGCCTACTACCAGCAGGTGGGCCGGGCCGGTCGGGCCCTGGACGACGCGCTCGCCGTGCTCGTCCCGGCGGAGGCCGACGAGCGGATCTGGGAGTACTTCGCCACGGCCGGCATCCCGGACGAGCACCAGGTGGAGCGGATCCTCGACGCGCTGGGCGAGGAGCCGCAGACCGTCCCCGCGCTCGAGGCGGCCACCGGGATGCGGCGCGGCAAGCTGGAGAGCACCCTGAAGATCCTGGCCGTCGACGAGGCCGTCGAGCGCCGCGCGGGTGGCTGGGTGGCTACCGGCAAGCCCTGGTACTTCGACGAGGCCAAGTGGGCGGCGCTGCGCAGGGTGCGAGCCGCCGAGGCCGACCTGATGCGGTCCTACGCCCACGGCGAGGGCTGCCTGATGCGCTTCCTGCAGCAGGCGCTGGACGACCCCGACCCGCAGCCGTGCGGCCGCTGCTCGGTCTGCACGGGCCAGCTGCCGGCCCCGGGTGCGGAGCCGGACCCCGAGGTCGTCGCTGCCGCTGCCCGCTACTTCCGGGGCCAGGACGTCCTCGTCGAACCGCGGAAGATCTGGGCCTCGGGCCTGCCCGGGCGCAAGGGCAAGATCGGCTTCCTCACGACCGGGCGGGCGCTGGCGTTCGCCGACGACCCGGCCTGGGCCGAGGACCTCGCCCGGATGTGGCAGCAGGACGCGCCGGCCTCCCCGGAGGTCCTGACGGCCATGGTCGAGGTCCTGAAGCGTTGGTCGCGTACCTGGGAGCGGCCGGTCGCGGTCGTCCCCATGCCATCGAGGAGCTACCCGACCCTCGTCCGGTCGGTGGCCGAGCACCTCGCCCGGGTCGGTCGGCTGCCGCTCGTCGACGCCCTGGCCACCAGCGGACCCGCGCCGGCCGTGGACGCCTCCAGCTCGACCCGGGCCCAGGACCTGCTGCGGACGACGACGCTTCAGCCGGGTGTCTCCTTCGACGGCCCGGTCCTGCTGGTCGACGACCGCATCCGCAGCCGCTGGACCCTGACCGTGGCCGGCGCGCTGCTGGCCGAGGCCGGGGCGACGACGGTGCTGCCGCTGGCCCTGCACCAGCTGCCCTGAGGGCGGTCCGCCCTCGCCGGAGGAGTCCGGGTTAGCCTGCCGGGGCAGCCGACGGCGCCGGGAGGGTGGCCGTGGCGACCGGGACGGAGAACGCGATGCTGGTCGGGGTCGACTGGGGCGGGACGAAGATCGAGGTCGTCGCCCTCGGTGAGGACGGGGGCCAGCTGGCGCGCGTCCGGGCCGCCACCCCCCGCTCGGACTACGAGGGCTGCCTGGCCCTGATCGCGTCCCTGGTCGCGGAGGTCGAAGCCTCGGCCGGCCGGGTCGGCACCGTCGGGGTCGGGCTGCCCGGCAGCCTCGACCCGCGGACGGGTCTGGCCAAGGGCGCCAGCTCGACCTGGCTCAACGGCCGCCCGGTGGAGGCCGACCTCGTCCGCGTGCTGGGCCGGGAGGTGCGCACCTCCAACGACGCCGACTGCTTCGCCGTCTCCGAGGCCGTCGACGGCTCCGGTGCCGGTCACCGCGTCGTCCTCGGGATCATCCTCGGCACCGGCACCGGTGCGGGCATCGCCGTGGACGGCCGGGCCCACCACGGGCCGAACAACAGCGGGGGCGAGTACGGCCACAACCAGCTCCCGCGCCCGCACGCCAGCGAGATCCCCGGCCCGGCCTGCTACTGCGGCCGTCACGGCTGCGTCGAGCGCTGGGTCTCGGGTCCCTCCTTCGCCCGCGACTACCACCAGCACGCCAGCGTCGACCTGGCTGACCCGCCCCGGCTGAGCGCGAAGGAGATCCTGGAGCTCGTCCGGTCAGGCAACCGCCTGGCCCAGCTGGTGTGGGACCGCTACCTCGACCGTCTGTCGCGCGCGCTGTCCATCGTGGTCAACACCCTCGACCCCGACGTCATCGTCATCGGGGGCGGGATGTCGAACATCCCCGAGCTCTACCCCGAGCTCCCGTCCCGGGTGGCCGCAGCCACCTTCTCACCCTGCTTCTACACCCCGATCCTGCCCGCCACGCACGGTGACTCCAGCGGGGTCCGGGGCGCGGCCTGGCTCTGGAAGGACTGACGTGCACGACGACGACCTCACCCGCCTGGACTTCGCCACGCAGCTGATCCGGGAGGCGGGCACGGTGGCCCTGGACTACTTCGGCCGCCTCTCCACCCTCACGGTCAACAGCAAGGGGGTGCAGGACGTCGTCTCCGAGGCCGACGTCGCCGTCGAGAACCACCTCAAGGGCCGGCTGGCCGACCGCTTCCCGACCGACGCCTTCCTCGGTGAGGAGACCGGGCACGCCGACTTCCCGGGCAGCACCGGCATCTGGGTGGTCGACCCGATCGACGGCACCCAGCCGTTCGTCAGCGGGCTGGCCACCTGGTGCATCTCGATGGCCTACGTCCGGGACGGGGCGGTGCTGCTGGGCCTGGTCCTCAACCCGGTCGCCGACGAGCTGTTCGTGGGCGGGGACGGGGTCCCGGCCACGCTCAACGGCGAACCGGTGCGTCCGCACCCCGGCGCGTCGCTCGCCGACGGCCTCACCTACCTGGGCTACTCCCCGCGGGTCCCGCGCCAGCAGGTCGTGCTGGTGCTGGACCGGCTGCTGCAGGCGGGCGGGATGTTCGTCCGCAACGGCTCCGGCGCGCTGGGCCTGTGCGACGTCGCGTGCGGCCGGCTGATCGGCTACGTGGAGGCGCACATCAACAGCTGGGACTGCCTGGGCGCCGTCGCGGTGCTGCAGGCCGCCGGCGCGCGGGTCAGCGACTTCCTGGCCGGGGACGGGCTGCTGCAGGGCAACCCGATCGTCGCCGGGCCGCCGGCGGTCTACGACGATCTGGTGGCCGTCCTGGGCGACGCCCGGCGCTGAGCTCCCGGCGGCGGGTGATGGGCGGCCGGCACGGCGGGCCGCTCAGCTGCCCAGCAGCCAGCCGATGTCCCCGGTGAGCGCGTTGGCGGCAGCGGGGCCCCAGCTGCCGCCCTCGTAGGGCTCAACGGCCGGACGCTGCTCCCCGAGGAGAGGAGCGAAGGCCTGGAAAGCGGCCTCCAGCCCGGCGGAGCTGGTGAACAGCGAGCGGTCGCCGGCGAACACGTCGTAGATCAGGGAGGTGTAGGCGGTCATCGAGCCCTCCGACACGTTGTCCAGGTGGAGCCTGCTGCAGCTCTCGGCGGGCAGCGGCTCCGGACCCGGCTTCTTCACCGTCATCTGGATCTCGATCGCGCCGTTGCCCTTGAGGTCGAACATGAGCGCGTTGGTGTAGGAGCCCTGGGAGTGCACCGGGCCGTCGGACGGCTTGAAGATCAGGCTGACCCGCTGGGCGCTGGTGGCCATCATCTTGCCGGTGCGGAGCAGGAACGGCACGCCCTGCCAGCGGTCGGTGTCGATCCAGAGCCGGGCGGCCACGAAGGTGTCGGTGTCGGAGTCGTCCGGCACGCCCTCGGTCTCGCGGTAGCCGCGGTACTGGCCGAGCACCACCTCGGAGGGGTCCAGCGGACGGAAGGCCGCGATGACCGACTCCCGGGCGTCCTGCAGGTGCTCGGCGGCCATGCTCAGGGGCGGCTCCATCGCGACCTGCGCCGCGACCTGGAACAGGTGCGTGACGAGCATGTCGAGCGAGGCGCCCGTCTCGTCGTAGAACCCGGCACGGTCGGCGATGTCCAGGGTCTCGGGGACGTCGATCTGCACCTGCGCCAGGTGCTCGGCGTTCCAGGTGTCGTTGAAGAGGCGGTTGCTGAACCGCACGAGGTGCAGGTTCTGCGTCGCCTCCTTCCCCAGGAAGTGGTCGATCCGGTAGACCTGCTCCTCGTCGAAGACCGAGTGCACCAGCTCGTCGAGGGCGTGGAAGCTCTCCAGCGAGGTGCCGAACGGCTTCTCGTAGACCGCCTTGGACTCCGGCCCCAGGCCGTGCGCCTTGATCGCCCGCGTCGTCTTCTCGAACGCCGACGGCGGGATGGCCAGGTAGTGGATGATCCGTCGGTCCTCGCCGAGGTCCTCCTCGGCCTCCCCGATCACGTCCAGGAGGGTGCCCGGGTTGTCGTGGGTGAAGCCACCTCCGGCGAACAGCACGTGGGGCGCGAACTTCTCCCACGCCTCCGGCTCCGGGGTGCTGGCGAACTCGCTCAGCGCGTCGTGGATGTGCTGCTGGAACTCCTCGTGCGAGACGTCCCCGCGTCCGTTGCCCACCAGCTTCCAGCGCCGGGGCAGCAGGTCCCGGGTGTAGAGCTCCCAGAACGCGGGCAGCACCAGGCGCTTCGCCAGGTCTCCCGTGCCGCCGTAGAGGATGATGAGGGTCGGCTCGTCGCTCGCGGAGCCCTGCTCAGACGTCTGGTTCTCAGCCACCCCAGCAGTATGCCGTCCGGCGCCCGCGCGCTGCGGTCGCCCACCTGCCGTTGGACACCGTTGTCACGTGCCGCTGGTCACAGACAGCGGGCCACGATCGCCCTCAGGCCGGCGTCGGGCGCCGGTCAGCGGCGGAAGTCCTCCACCTGGAGCGACCGGATGGAGCCGTCCGCAGCCCGGTAGCGCACCGTGAGCCCGACGGAGCCGGCTGAGGCGCTGACCACCGGTCGTCCCTGCACGAGCCGTCGCCGTCGGTGCAGCCGTCTCCGGGCTCGCGCTGGGGCTGGCGGCCGGGACGGGGGCCGGGTCCGTAGCGCTCCCCGTCCCGCAGCCGGCGGCGGCAAGGCAGGCCAGAGCCACGGCGCCGACGGTGCGGAGGATGTTCATCGCCTCCCAGGCTAGGCGGCGCGGTCAAGGCCGGGGCGTTGGACGCCGGCGGCGCCGGGCTGACAGCCTGAGGGGGTGGACACCAAACCCGTCGCCTGCTGGTTGACCGACATGGACGGCGTGCTCGTCCACGAGGAGCAGGCCCTGCCGGGGGCCGCGGACTTCATCACCGCGCTGCAGGAGCACCACCGGCCCTACCTGGTGCTGACCAACAACTCGATCTTCACCGCCCGCGACCTGCGGGCCCGGCTGCTGGGCAGCGGCATCGACGTGCCCGAGGCGTCGATCTGGACCTCTGCGCTGGCCACGGCGCAGTTCCTCGCCGACCAGGACGCCGGCGGCTCCGCCTACGTGATCGGCGAGGCCGGCATGACGTCCGCCCTGCACGACGTCGGGTTCGTGCTGACCGACCGCGACCCGGACTACGTCGTGCTGGGGGAGACCCGGACCTACTCGTTCGAGGCGATCACCCGGGCCATCCGGCTGATCGAGCGCGGTGCCCGGTTCATCGCCACCAACCCCGACGCGACGGGACCCTCACCCGAAGGTCCGCTGCCGGCCACCGGATCGGTGGCGGCGCTCATCACCCGGGCCACCGGCACCCGGCCCTACTTCGTCGGCAAGCCCAACCCGCTGATGATGCGCTCCGCGCTCAACGCGATCGAGGCGCACTCGGAGACGACGGTGATGGTCGGGGACCGGATGGACACCGACATGATCGCGGGGATCGAAGCCGGGCTGCGGACCGTCCTGGTGCTCACCGGGTCGACCCGGTCGGAGGAGATCGCCCGCTACCCGTACCGGCCGACGCGCGTGCTCGGACTCCATCGCCGACGTCGTGCCGCTGGTGGGCGAGCTGGCGCCCGACGAGTACAGCGCGCTCAGCGCCGACTGAGCGTTCGGGAGCGCGCCCAATCAGTCCAGGCCGTGGGGCGGGGTCTTCGGCATCAGCAGCACCGCCAGGGTGAGCACGACGGCCGACGGCCGCGGTGCCGACGAAGACCGCGTGCAGCGCGGTGTCCAGGGCGGCGGCGGGGATGCCGGCGGCGGTGGTGGACACCTCGCCGCCCCCGCTGCGGGCGAGGGAGGCGTTGGCGATGGCCCCGAAGACGGCGATCCCGAGGGCGCTGCCCATCGAGCGGGCGAACATGTTGGTCCCGGTGACGACGCCCCGGACCGACCACTCGGCGGCCGCCTGGCCGGCGATGAGCGTCGGGCTGGCGGTCAGGCCCATGCCGAGCCCGATGACGAAGCAGGTCGCGGCCATCGACCACACCGAGCTGCCCGGCCCGATCAGCACCAGCAGGACGACGCCGACCAGGATCACCCCGCAGCCGAGCAGGGCCGTCAGCCGGAACCCGATCTGCAGGTAGATGCGGCCAGCCATGGACGCGGCGATCGGCCACCCCAGCGTGAGCGCCGCCAGCGCGAAGCCGGCGACCAGGGCGTTCTGGCCGAGCACGCCCTGCACGTAGAGCGGGACGTAGGACGTGAGCCCGATCAGCACGACGCCGACGGACAGGCTCGCCAGGTTGGTGGTGTTGAGCAGCCGGCTGGAGAAGACCCACGGGGGGATGACCGGCTCGGCGGCGCGTCGCTCGACGAGGGCGAAGGCGACCAGGGCGAGGGTCCCGACGGCCAGCACGCCGACGCCCGGCGCCGACAGCCAGTCCCACTGCACGCCGCCCGCGAGCAGGCCGAGGACCAGCAGCGAGGTGCCGACGGCCAGCAGCGCCGCACCCCGGTAGTCGATGGCGTGCTCGGCCTTGGTGACGTCCTCGGAGAAGCGGCGGAAGAGCACCCAGGCCGCCACGGCGCCGAGCGGGACGTTGACGAAGAAGATGAGCCGCCAGTCGAGGAAGTCGACGAAGACCCCACCCAGCGTGGGTCCGACCACCGAGGAGATGGCCCAGACGCTGGCCACGTAGCCCTGCACCTTGGCCCGCTCGGCCACGGTGTAGATGTCGCCGATGATCGTCATCGCGGTCGGCTGGACCGCACCCGCGCCGAGACCCTGGACGGCGCGGAAGACGATCAGCGCCGGCATGCTCCAGGCCAGACCGCAGAGGATCGAGCCGAGCACGAACAGCGCGATGCCGGCCAGCATGACGGGCCTGCGGCCGTACAGGTCGCTGAGCTTGGCGAAGACCGGCACGGAGACGGCCTGAGCCAGCAGGTAGATCGAGAACAGCCACGGGAACTGGGCGAACCCGCCCAGGTCGTCGACGATCGCCGGCACCGCCGTCGCGAGGATCGTCGAGTCGATGGCCACCAGACCGACGCTGAGCATCACCGACAGCAGGATCGGTCCGCGCTCGGACCGCAGGCCCACGTCCGCTCGAGTGATCGAGCGTGTCTGGGTGTCGGCCATGTGGCGGCAACCTCCAGCAGCGCCTGTGCATTCCCGGTCTATGTGTCCCGACTTCACGGCTCGATGGCGGGAGAGGGTGGGTGTTTGCACTCGGAGGGGCAGAGTGCTAATACTTTGATTAGCACTCTCCTCGTGTGAGTGCTACCTCTCTGAGCGTGTGAGGCCCTCCAGGGGTCGTCCGTCGCGGGCACCAGCTCAGGGACACACAACTAGAAGCCATCGAGCCGGCGGTCGCCGCCGGCGCGCGGGAGGACTCGCCGAGAACATGCCCAAACTGATTGCGTTCAACACCGAAGCACGCCGCGGCCTCGAGCGTGGGATGAACATCCTCGCCGACGCCGTGAAGGTCACCCTCGGCCCGAAGGGCCGCAACGTCGTGCTCGAGAAGAAGTGGGGCGCTCCCACGATCACCAACGACGGTGTCAGCATCGCCAAGGAGATCGAGCTCGAGGACCCCTACGAGAAGATCGGTGCCGAGCTCGTCAAGGAGGTCGCCAAGAAGACCGACGACGTCGCGGGCGACGGCACCACCACCGCCACCGTGCTGGCCCAGGCGCTGGTCCGCGAGGGCCTGCGCAACGTGACCGCCGGCGCGAACCCGATGGCCCTCAAGAAGGGCATCGAGAAGGCCGTCGCGGCCATCGTCGAGGAGCTGGCCGCCACCGCCGTCGACGTGGACACCAAGGAGCAGATCGCCGCCACCGCGTCGATCTCCGCCGGTGACACCACCGTCGGCGAGATCATCGCCGAGGCGATGGACAAGGTCGGCAAGGAAGGTGTCATCACCGTCGACGAGTCCAACACCTTCGGGCTGGAGCTCGAGCTCACCGAGGGCATGCGGTTCGACAAGGGCTACATCTCGCCCTACTTCGTCACCGACACCGAGCGCATGGAGACGGTCCTCGACGACCCCTACGTCCTGATCGTCAACTCCAAGGTCTCGAACCTCAAGGACGTCCTGCCGCTGCTGGAGAAGGTCATCCAGGCCGGCAAGCCCCTCGTCGTGATCGCCGAGGACGTCGACGGCGAGGCCCTGGCCGCGCTGATCGTCAACAAGATCCGCGGCACCTTCAAGTCCGTCGCCGTCAAGGCCCCGGGCTTCGGCGACCGCCGCAAGGCCATGCTCGGTGACATCGCCATCCTCACCGGTGGCCAGGTCATCTCCGAGGAGGTCGGCCTCAAGCTCGACGGCGTCGGGTCTTGAGCTGCTCGGCCAGGCCCGCCAGGTGCTCGTCACCAAGGAGGAGACCACGATCATCGAGGGCGCCGGGGACTCCGACGCCATCGCGGGCCGGGTCAACCAGATCCGCGCCGAGATCGAGAACTCCGACTCCGACTACGACCGCGAGAAGCTGCAGGAGCGGCTGGCCAAGCTGGCCGGCGGCGTCGCCGTCATCAAGGTCGGCGCGGCCACCGAGGTCGAGCTCAAGGAGCGCAAGCACCGCATCGAGGACGCCGTGCGCAACGCCAAGGCCGCCGTCGAGGAGGGCATCGTCGCCGGTGGTGGCGTCGCTCTCGTCCAGGCTGCCGCCAAGGTCTTCCAGACCCTGGAGCTGGAGGGTGACGAGCAGATCGGCGCCCAGATCGTCCGCGTGGCCGTCGAGGCCCCGCTGCGTCAGATCGCCATCAACGCCGGCCTCGAGGGTGGCGTCGTGGTGGAGAAGGTCAAGGGCCTGCCCGCGGGCGAGGGCCTGAACGCCGCCACCGGCGAGTACGTGAACCTGCTCGAGGCCGGGGTCCCGGACCCGACGAAGGTCACCCGTTCTGCCCTGCAGAACGCGGCCTCCATCGCGGCCCTGTTCCTCACCACCGAGGCCGTCATCGCCGACAAGCCGGAGAAGGCTGCCCCGGCCGGCGGCGACCCGTCCGGTGGCATGGGCGGCATGGACTTCTGAGTCCAGCAGCTCACAGCACCACAGACCGGGAGGCGGTCCCCAGCGGGGGGCCGCCTCTCGGCGTCTTCGGCCCCGTCGACCCCGGTGCGGTGGCGCCCGGGCCGCTACTGTCGGAGCGTGAGCGCGCTGCGGGTGGTGGACGGGCACAATGACCTGCCCTGGGCGATGCGGGGAGTCGGCTATGACTTCGACGCGGTCGACATCGCCGGACCCCAGCCGCAGCTGCACACCGACCTCCCGCGGCTCCGCGCCGGCTCGGTGGGCGCCCAGTTCTGGTCGGTCTTCGTGCCCTGCACGCTGACCGGCGACGCGGCCGTCACCGCCACGCTCGAACAGGTCGACGCGGTGTACGACATGGTGCAGCGCTACGTCTCCGACCTCGTCCTGGTAACCAGTGCGGACGGCCTCGAGGCGACCCTGGCCGACCCCTACCTGATCGGCAGCCTGCTCGGCGCCGAGGGTGGGCACTCGATCCACAACTCCCTCGGCGCCCTGCGGACGCTCTACCGGCTCGGGGTCCGCTACCTGACCCTGACCCACAACCAGAACACCGACTGGGCCGACTCCGCCACCGACGAGCCCCGCCACGGCGGCCTCACCGCTTTCGGGCGGGAGGTGGTGGCGGAGATGAACCGGATGGGGATGCTGGTGGACCTCAGCCATGTCGCCCCGTCGACGATGCGTCAGGCGATCGAGGTGAGCGAGGCGCCGGTGATCTTCAGCCACTCCTCGGCGCGCGCCGTCTGCGACCACCCGCGCAACGTCCCGGACGACGTGCTGGCCTCGCTGGCCACCAACGGCGGGACCTGCATGATCACCTTCGTGCCCACCTTCGTCAGCCCCGGGGTCCGGGACTGGGCGCTGGAGGCGGAGCAGGTGGCGCGCTCAGCCGGCCTGGACCCCCGGGACCTGACCGCGATGGAGGGCTTCTGGAGTCGCTACCCCGTGCCGCGGCCGCCCGTCCACGCTCGCCGACGTCCTCAGCCACCTCGAGCACGCCCGCGAGGTCGCAGGGATCGACCACATCGGGCTGGGCGGGGACTACGACGGTGTGGGCGTGCTGCCCGAGGGGCTGGAGGACGTCTCCTGCTACCCGGCACTGCTGGACGCGCTGCGAGCCAGGGCCTGGTCGGAGGAGGACCTCACCAAGCTGGCGTCGGGGAACATCGTCCGGACCTTCCACGACGCCGAAGCCGTGTCCTACCGGTTGCGGGACGAGCGGATGCCGTCACTGGCCACCCTCGGCTCCCTGGACGGCACCCCCGACGGCGGTCCGGCCGCCGCCTCGTCGTGACCGGTCTGCTCGAGGTCATCGCCCGGCACGCGGCGGATGCCCAGCAGGCCGAGGCGGGCGGCGCGGACCGGATCGAGCTCGTCGGCACCATGGAGCACGACGGCCTCTCACCCGAGCCCCGCCTGGTGGAGCAGGTCCGCGCGGCCACGACCCTCCCCCTGCGGGTGATGCTCCGGCTCCGGGAGGGGTACGGCACCGACGGCGGGGAGGTCGCGCACCTCAAGGGGCTGGTGACCGCATACGCCTCGGCCGGAGCGGACGGCCTGGTGCTCGGCTTTCTCAACGCCCACACCGAGATCGACGTCGAGGTCGTCACCGAGGTGCTGGCCGACGCCCGGCCCGGCTGGACCTTCCACCGTGCGGTGGACTCCTGCATCTCCACCGACCGGGCCTGGCGCGAGCTGGCGCACCTGCCCGGTCTGGACCAGGTGCTGACGGCCGGCTCCGCCCGCGGGGTGAGCGAGGGGCTGGACGAGCTGGTCCAGCGGGCCCGGACCGACGACTTCGCCCGCCGCACGATCATGGCCGGCGGTGGGCTGCTGCCCGAGCACGTGCCCTGGCTGGCCCGAGCCGGCATCCGAGCCTTCCACATCGGGTCGGCGGCCCGGCCGCTCCGCTCCTGGAAGGCCTACGTCGACCCCGGCCTGGTGCGGACCTGGCGCTCGCTGATCGACGAGCAGGTCGCTGACATCCCAGACGCGGCCGCCGGCGCGTGACCGTCCTCATCGACCTCCCGACCTGGCCGGGCCACGGGCGGCTGTGGTCGCACCTGGCGAGCGACGCCTCCTTCGAGGAGCTGCACACCTTCGCCGCAGCGCTGGGGCTGCCGCGTCGAGCGTTCGAGCGCGACCACTACGACGTCGTCGCCGAACGCTTCGACGCCGCAGTGGCGGCCGGGGCCGTGCTCGTGCCCTCCCGGGAGATCGTCGTCCGGCTGAACGCGGCCGGGCTCCGCCGGCGCAAGGTGTCCCGGCTCGCCCGCTGAGCACGTCCGGACCGCTTCCTGGGCCGGACGGCGAGACGCCGCAAGAACGTCTAGCCTGCCTACATGGTGGGTCCCTCTCCTCTCGTACCTCCGGCGCTGACGGCTGTCGGCATCCAGCTGGACCAGCAGCTGTGCCTGGCTCTCTACACCGCCTCCCGCGCCATGACGGCCCGGTACCGGGTGGCGCTGGGGCGGGTCGGCCTCACCTACCCGCAGTACCTGGTCATGCTCCTGCTGTGGGAGGAGGGGCCCTCGTCCGTCGGGGGCATCGGCCAGCGGCTCAGCCTCGACTCCAGCACCTTGTCGCCGCTGCTCAAGCGGCTGCAGGCGATGGGTCTGGTGACGCGGACGCGCGACGCCACCGACGAGCGGCTGATGATCATCGGCCTCACCGACCGTGGCGTCGAGCTCGAGGCCGAGACCGCCGAGGTCGCCGCCGAGATGGGCCGGGCCACCGGGCAGACGCCCGAGGAGTACCGCGAGCTGACCGAGCAGCTGCAGGCCCTGACCGAGCGGCTGGAGGCATCCACCGCGGAGGCCCACGCTCCCCGCCTGGACGAGTCGCCCGCCGGCTGAGCCGGTCGCCGGCGCCGCTCAGTCGTCGAGCTCCTCCGGCAACGGCGTGCCGTGGACGACCACCAGTGAGCTGACGGCGCGGGTCAGGCAGACGTAGAGGCGCCGGAGCCCGGTCGTCCGGTCCGGCTCGCCCCGGACGATGTCCTCGGGATCGAGCAGCACGACGTGGTCGAACTCCAGGCCCTTGGCCAGCGTCGCCGGGACCAGGTCGACCCGGCTCTCGAAGCCCTGGGCCTGCTCGCCCAGCAGCTCGAAGGTCACGCCGGCTCCGGCCAGCGCGGTCTGGACTCCCGGCACCGCGGCGTCGGCGACGATCACGCCCACCGTGCCCTCGGCGCGCAGGGCCGCGTCGACGGCCGTGGCCGTCGCCGCCAGCGGGTCGGCGGTCGACCGCAGGTCCAGCTCCCCGCGTGAGCGGCGGACCGAGTGGGGCGGGGTGAGCGAGGGAGCGATCCGGGGCAGCAGCCGGGCCGCGAAGTCGATCACCGCGCCGGGGACGCGGAACCCGGCCACCAGCTCCTCGACGACCGCGTCGGGCTGTCCCAGGTGACCGAGCGACTCGCGCCACGAGCGGGTGGCCCACGGCGTCGTGGCCTGCGCCAGGTCGCCCAGCACGGTGACCGAGCCCGTGGACGCGCGGCGCCCGACCGCGCGGAGCATCATCGGCGACAGGTCCTGGGCCTCGTCGAGGACGACGTGGCCGAGGCTGGGGGTGCGCTGCAGCAGGTCGGCCACCTCGTCCACGAGGACGACGTCGGCGAGGCTGAAGCGTGCCGCAGCCACGGTCCGCGCCGGCTTCGCCAGACGGACCAGCCGCTGCTCGTCGGGGTCGAGCAGCCCGTCGGCGCAGCGCGCCAGGAAGGGAGGGTCGCTCAGCAGCCGGAGGACCAGCTTGGCGGGATCGAGGGTGGGCCAGAGCTGCTCGGCGTAGACCCGGACGGGACGGCTGCGGGCGACGGCGTTCTGCACCCGGTCGTCGGGGGAGTCCCCGGCCGCCTCCATCCGCAGCAGCACCTGGTGCGCCAGCCGCTGCGGCAGCATGGCCCGACCCGCTGCGTAACGGACGCCCCGGGCCCGCAGCTCCGCCAGCATCTCGTCGGCGAGGTAGGCGCCCACCCGCCACTGGTGGGCGCCGCGGGGCACGACCAGGGCGTCCACCGCCCGCCCGAGGTGGCCCCACACCGCTCGCTGCAGCACCTCGGCCATCCGGGCGTCGCCCTTGACCACCGCCGCGGCGGGGTCCTCGGACCCGCGGACGGCGACGTGGGTGGCCCCGCTGACCAGCGAGCCGACCGTCGCCTGGCTGGCGTCGATCTCTCCTAGCGCGGGCAGGACGTCGGCGATGTAGGACAGGAAGCTGTCGTTGGGACCGACCACCAGGACGCCCGAGCGGGCCAGCTGCTCGCGGTAGGCGTAGAGCAGAAAGGCGGCCCGGTGCAGGCCGACCGCGGTCTTGCCCGTGCCCGGAGCACCCTGGACGCACAGCGACTGGTCCAGCCGCGCGCGCACGATGGTGTCCTGCTCGGGCTGGATGGTCGCCACGATGTCGCGCATGGGGCCGGTGCGCGGGCGCTCGATCTCCGACTCCAGGATCGCCGATCCCGACGCGAGATCCCCCTGGTCGCCGGGACGGGCGAGGTCCTCGTCCTCGAAGGCGGTGAGCCGACCGGAGGAGAAGCCGAAGCGGCGTCGTCGGCGCACCCGCATCGGGTCCCCCGTCCGCGCCTGGTAGAAGGGCAGGGCCATCCCGGCGCGCCAGTCGATGACCAGCGGCTCGCCTCCGGACTCGCTGGTGACGTGGCGGCGGCCGACGTAGAGCGTCTCGTCGCGCTCGGCCCCGAGTGCGGACGCGTAGTCGAGCCGACCGAAGAAGAGCGGGACCGCCGGGTCGTCCTCGAGGGCCTGCATCCTGCGGTGGAGCACCTGCCTGAGGTGCTGGGTCGAGACGTGGTCGCCCCCGACGGCGGTGAGGCCGGCGGTGTGCTCGCGCATCCGGAAGAGCGCGGTCCGGGACTCGGCGAGGTGCTGCTGTTCGGCGGCGAGGGTGGCGGACGAGGCGGGTGCGGGCATGCGAGCTGCTCCGGGGAGTCGGCCGGGTGGTGGGGGGAGCGGAGGCACAAACTACACCGCACTCCGGTGGGAGGCGAGGGCTTTGGCGCACCCCCCGGCGCAGCCCCGGAGCCGCAGGTTCCTACCCTGGGGCGGTGACCTTCGACAAGCAGATCTCGGGGAAGACCGAGCGCGTCCTACATCCCGGTCGACAACCCCGCGGAGCGCCCGCGCACGTCGCGGACGACGGTGCGGGTGCTGCTGACCAATCCTGCGGGGGAGACGCTGCTGTTCGAGGACAGCGATCCCGGCCTGGACGACGCCCGCTGGTGGGTGACCCCCGGTGGCGGCATCGACGCGGGCGAGACCGAGACCGAGGCAGCCGTCCGCGAGGTGTGGGAGGAGACCGGTTTCCGCCTCGACCCCGCCGACCTGCTGGGTCCGGTGGCCCGCCGGCACGTCGTCCACGGCTACTCCGACCGGGTCATCGAGCAGGACGAGTCGTTCTACCTGGCCCGCGTGCCCGACTTCGAGGTGGACACCTCCGAGCACACCCCCGACGAGCAGCTGACCTTTCTGCAGCACCGCTGGTGGTCCGCCGAGGAGCTGCGGGCCACCGACGACTGGGTGTGGCCGCACGAGCTCGTCGAGCTCCTGCACCTCATCGACGAGCGTGAACGCTGGCCGGTCGCCCTGGGCACGCAGGAGGAGTCGACCGTCCTCGACGTGCACTGAGCACGTCGTCGCTGGTTGGTGCGCCGGCTCAGGCCCCCAGCTCGCTCATGACCACGGGGAGCTCGTCGAGCAGCTCGCGGGCGAGGAACCCGACCGTGCCGATCCGCGCCGCGAGCCGGTCGCCGGCGGCGGAGTGGACGTGGGTGGCCCAGCAGGTCGCCTGGGCGGGCTCTCCCGTCCGGCCCAGCAGACCGGTCACCGCACCGGCCAGCACGTCGCCACTGCCGGAGGTGGCGAGCCCGCCGTTGCCGGCGCCCACCTTCCAGATGCGCCCCTCGGCGTCGGCGATCGTGCTGTAGCAGGTGACCAGGGCGCTGTAGCGTCGCGCGATCTCGGCGACGTCGGCGTCCTCGTCCTCGACCTCGCGGTCGAGCAGCCGGGCCGCCTCCTGGAGGTTGGGCGTCAGCACCAGGCGGCCGCGGACCGGGTCGAGGGCGTCCAGCATCCCGGGCAGCACGCCGAGGGCGTAGGCGTCGAGGACCAGCCAGGTCTCCTTGCCCAGGAGGGGGATGGCCGTCCGGATCAGCAGGGCGGTCTCGTCCGGATCGTCCAGCCCGACGCCGATGGTGACCACGTCCGCCGAGCCCAGGTCGTCGGCGATGGCCTCGAGGTCGCCACCGAGGACGGTGCCGCGCTGGTCCTGGGGCAGCCCGACCACGCCGGCCTCGGGGGTGGCGACGGCCAGCGGGACGGCGACGGAGGAGGCCACGGCCAGGGTCAGGTGGCCGGCTCCGACCCGCAGCGCAGCCAGGCCGGCCAGCTGGACGGCTCCGGGCGTGCTCGCGGCGCCGCCGACGACCAGGACCTGGCCGCGGCCGTACTTGGAGCTGGTGGCATCCGGCAGCGGCCAGGAGCGGAGCAGGGTGGGGGTGACCTCGCGCGGCGAGCCGGGCTCAGGTCTGGGGTTGGACACGGGAGTCTCCCTGGTGCTGGGTGACCGGCGCGTCGGCCGCCTCGAGGTGGGAGACGTCGTTGAACAGCCGCAGCTGCCAGCCGCCGTCCGCCGCGCGGTCCAGGTGGGTGATGGACACGTTCATGACCGGGGTCGTCGAGCCGATGTCGAGGACCTCCTGCTCGTGCAGGCCCTCGCAGACGTAGCGGAAGCACAGCACGAGGGCGTCGTGGCAGAAGACGACGACCCGGCTGCCGTCGGGCAGGTCGGAGAGGTCCCGCAGGAAGCTGCGGACGCGCAGCACCACGTCAGCCCAGGACTCTCCACCGGGCGGGCGGTGGTAGAACTTCCCGAGCCAGCGTCGTCGTTCGGCCTCGCCGGGGAAGCGGTTGACCACACCCTTCCAGGTGAGCAGGTCGAGCACGCCCAGCTCGCGGTCCCGGAGCCGCTCGTCCAGCCGGACCGGGGCCTCGACGCCGGCGGCGGCCAGGCTGAGCTGCGCCGTCTGCTGGGCGCGGACGTAGGTGGAGGACCAGAGCAGGGTGGGGACACCGTCACCCATCAGCGGGGCCAGCCCGCGGCCGAGGGCCTGCGCCTGCTCGCGGCCGACGTCGGACAGCTCCACGTCCGCGTCGCGGGCGTCGACCTGGATCACCTCGGCGCCCTCGGCGTGGGCCCGGGCGGCTGCGGCGTTGCCACGGCTCTCCCCGTGGCGGATGACGACGAGCTCGGCGACAGCCATAGGCCCTTCCCTGCGTGCGGTGTCGGGAGGTTCCCGGTCGGGGATACCGTAGCTGCGACCTCCGACAGCCGGGCCACGGTGGGCGGCTGAACCGATCCAGACCCGCCGGAGCGCCCGAGGGCGCGCGGTCTAGGTTGGAACCCATGGACTTTCGCTACCTCGGCAACTCCGGGCTCAAGATCTCCGAGATCACCTACGGCAACTGGCTCACCCACGGCTCCCAGGTCGAGAACGAGCAGGCGCACGCCTGCGTCAAGGCCTCCCTCGAAGCCGGCATCACCACGTTCGACACCGCTGACGTCTACGCCAACACCAAGGCCGAGACCGTCCTCGGCGAGGCCCTCCAGGGCGAGCGTCGTGAGTCGCTGGAGATCCTCACCAAGGTGTTCGGACCGATCGGACCCAAGGGCCCCAACGACCTCGGCCTGTCGCGCAAGCACATCATGGAGGCTGCGCACGGCTCCCTGACCCGGCTCAAGACCGACTACATCGACCTCTACCAGGCGCACCGCTACGACTACGAGACCCCGCTCGAGGAGACGATGCAGGCGTTCGCCGACCTCGTCCGGATGGGCAAGGTGCTCTACGTCGGCGTCAGCGAGTGGACCGCCGACCAGCTGCGCGACGGTGCCGCCCTGGCCAAGGAGCTGGGCTTCCAGCTGATCTCCAACCAGCCGCAGTACTCGATGCTCTGGCGCGTCATCGAGGGCGAGGTCGTGCCGACGTCGAAGGAGCTCGGCATCTCCCAGGTGGTGTGGTCACCGATCGCCCAGGGCGTGCTGACCGGCAAGTACGTGCCCGGCCAGGAGCTGCCCGAGGGGTCCCGCGCCACCGACGACAAGGGCGGCGCGAACATGATCGCCCGCTGGATGAAGGACGACGTGCTGGAGCGCGTGCAGCAGCTGAAGCCGATCGCGGAGGAGGCCGGCCTCTCGATGGCGCAGCTGGCCATCGCCTGGGTGCTGCAGAACGACAACGTCGCCACCGCGATCATCGGCGCCTCGCGCCCCGAGCAGGTCTTCGACAACGTCCAGGCCGCCGGCGTGAAGCTGGAGTCCGGGCTGCTCGCCCGCATCGACGAGGTCCTGGGCGACGCCGTCGAGCACGACCCGGCCCGGACCTCCGAGAGCTCGCCGAAGAAGCGCGAGGTCTGAGTCCCTCGTCCGCCCTCCGGCGGAAGCCGTGAACGAACCTCGACTAGACGAGGACTTCGTTCACGGCTTCCCGGCGGGGGCGGGCTCGTCCGCGGCGGCGGCCGCCTCGAGGGCGGCGATGTCGATGCGGCGCATCTGCAGCATCGCCGCCATGACCCGGGAGGCCCGGGCCTGGTCGGCGTCGGTCATCAGCTCCTCGAGCCGGCGCGGCACGACCTGCCAGGACAGGCCGAAGCGGTCCTTGAGCCAGCCGCAGACGCTCTCCTCGCCACCGTCAGCGATCAGCCCGTCCCAGTAGTGGTCGGTCTCGGCCTGGTCCGCGGTGCTGATCTGGAACGAGACGGCCTCGTCGAAGTGGAACTGGGGTCCGCCGTTGAGGCCGGTGAACCGGGCGCCGTCCAGCTCGAACTCCACGGTGAGCGCGTCGCCCGGGCTGGCGCCCGGAGTGCCCTCGGGCGCCGGGTTGACGCTCAGCACGCGGGAGTTGGGGAAGACGGAGACGTAGAAGCGGGCGGCTTCCTCGGCTTGGCCGGCGAACCACAGGCACGGGATGATGGCGGGCATGGCTGCTCCTCTCAGGTGGTGTGAGTGGAGTGACCGGCCGCAACCGCGGAACTCATCGCTCTGGGGGCGGCTCCTCCAAGCTGCGGCGGTGCTCGGCCATCGCCTCGGCCATGGTGGCCATGAAGTCCTCGATGAGCTCCAGCTGCTGCTCGTCGTAGCGCGCCATGGAGGCCTCGACGCGGGCGCCGAGCGGACCGAAGAACTCCCGGCCAAGCCGCTGCCCGGCCTCGGCCTGGTGGAGCCGCACCTGCCGCCGGTCGTTGGCGTCGGGGACGCGGCGGACGTGCCCGGCCCGGACCAGGCGGTCAACCGTCCCGGTGACCGCACCCGAGGTCAGGTTGAGCACCTGCCGGAGCGCGCCCGGCGTCGCCGGCTCGCCCTGCCGCTCGGCGTTGAGGACGAGCACCAGGGCCTGGAGGTCGGTTCGGTGCATCCCGTGGGTCTTGGCGAAGACGTCGACGACGCGGCTGGCCTCGGCACCGTAGCGGCGGAGGTGGTCCACCACCAGCGCCCGGAGGCTCTCCAGCCGTGCGCTGTCCGACACTTCCCCTCCTCCACGTTTGCCCACCGGCCCTTCGAACTCTACTCTCTTACTCACTAAGAGTATCGATGACTGAGAGAATTGAGTAGCCGTGCTCCGCTTCTGGGCAGGTATAGCAGCACTGGTGACGGGACGGCGCTCCGTGTGGGCGATCCTGGCGCTCGCCGTGGTGGCCAGCGGCCTGGCCATCGGGTTCAGCCCGGGGCTCCACGTCAGCGACGACCCGACCGCTCGGCTGCCCGCCTCGGCGCAGTCGACGGAGGTGGCGAAGCTGCAGCAGCAGCTGCCGTCCGGGCAGCTCAACCCGGCGCTTGTCGTCTACAGCCGCCCCGGCCAGAACGCTGGACGAGGCCGACATCGCCGCGATCACCGCCCAGGGCGAAGAGCTGGCGGCCCTCGCCCTCGACGGCCGGGTCTCGCCACCGCAGGTCTCGCCCGACCGGACGGCCGCCCTGGTCGCCGTCCCGCTGTCCGGGGAGGTGACGGGGGAGGAGAACAGTCGAGCGTGTCGCGAGATCCGGAACGTGGTCCGCGCAGGTCTGCCCGACGGCGTCGTCGCCCAGGTGACCGGCGGGGCGGGCTTCGCCGCTGACATAGCAGGGGCCTTCGCCGGAGCCGACATCACCCTGCTCGCCACGACGGCCGCCGTCGTCGCCCTGCTGCTGCTGATCACCTACCGCAGCCCGCTGCTGTGGATCGTGCCGCTGGCCGTCGTCGGCACGGCTGACCGGGTCGTCGCCTCGTTGGTGGGCCTGGTCTCCCAGGGCGGCGCCATCCCGTTCGACGAGTCGACCACGGGCATCGTGTCGGTCCTCGTCTTCGGCGCGGGTACCGACTACGCCCTGCTGCTGATCGCGCGCTACCGCGAGGAGCTGCGCCGCACCGAGGACCGGCGCCGGGCCATGCGCGACGCCATCACTCGGTGCCGGCCCCGCCATCGCCGCCTCGGGGACCACCGTCGTGCTCGCCCTGCTGACTCTGCTTGCGGCCGCTTTCGGCGGCACGCCGCGCTATCGGGGTGGCGGGGCGATCGGCATCGTCGTCGCCCTGGTCTTCGGCCTGGTCGTGCTGCCGGCCGCGCTCGTCGTGTGCCCCCGCGGGCTGTTCTGGCCGCTGGTGCCGCGGGTCGACCCGGATCGCGCGGCCACCGCCACCGGGCGGCCGCGGCTGGCGCCGGATCGGCGACGCCACGGCTCACCGGCCCTGGCCCGTCATCGCCGCGTCGGTGCTGCTGCTGGCCGGGCTCAGCGCCGGCACCCTGAGCACCGGCTTCGGGCTGAGCCAGGAGGACACCTTCCGCACCCGCGCCGAGTCGGTGGACGGCCTGCGCACCCTGTCCGCGTCGTTCCCTGCCGGGGCCGCGTCGCCCGTCGTGGTGATGACCAACCCCGCCGACGCCGACGCCGTGGTCGCCGCCGTCGAGGCGCTGCCCGGCATCGCGCAGGTCAGACCCGGAGAGTCGACCGACGCGCTCGCGGAGGTCGACGTGGTGATCGAGGCCGCCCCGGACACCACGGCCAGCTACGACACCGTCCGGGCCATCCGCGACGCCGTGGTCGAGGCCGACCCCGAGGCCGTCGTGGGCGGGAGCGTGGCCGCCAACCTCGACGCGCGCGACGCCTCGATCCGCGACCTGCCTCCTCATCAGCCCGCTGATCCTGCTCGTCGTGGTGCTCGTGCTGGTCGCCCTGCTGCGGGCGGTGGTGGCGCCGCTCGTGCTGATCCTGACGGTGATCCTCAGCTTCTTCGCCGCCCTCGGCGCGGGCAGCCTGGCCTTCACCTACGTGTTCGACTTCCCGGCGCTGGACTACCAGGTGCCGCTGCTGGCCTTCCTCTTCCTGGTGGCGCTGGGCGTCGACTACAACATCTTCCTGGTCTCCCGGGCGCAGGAGGAGTCGGTCCGGCTCGGCACCCGGCGGGGGATCGTCGAGGCGCTCGCCCTCACCGGCGGGGTGATCACCAGCGCCGGCGTCCTGCTGGCCGCGGTGTTCACCGTGCTCGGCGTGCTGCCCGTCATCGTGCTGACCGAGATCGGCATCATCGTCGGCCTCGGCGTCCTGCTGGACACCCTGCTGGTCCGCACGGTGCTGGTGCCGGCCCTGGTGCACGTGCTCGGCGACCGGTTCTGGTGGCCCCGCCGGCTGCCGCGGCACCTGGCTGCCGACGCGCCCCCGGTCGAGGAGCCCGAGGACGAGCCGCGACGTGCGCTCGTCTGAGAACGGGCGGCGTCCCCTCACCCCCGGGGCGCCGGACTCCTCCCGCGCCGGCTCGCCGTCAGCCCCTGGATAGTCAGCGCCCGATCACCCGCGGAGCCTCGTGCGGGCCCTCCCAGGCCATCGAGCGCTGGATTTCCAGGGCGACGCCGCGATCAGTCGGCGGCGACCGCGTCCTCGGCGTCCATGATCCGGTAGGCGTAGCCCTGCTCGGCCAGGAAGCGCTGGCGGTGCGCGGCGAACTCGGCGTCGACGGTGTCGCGGGAGACGACGGCGTAGAAGCGGGCGGTGAGCCCGTCGGCCTTGGGGCGGAGCAGCCGACCGAGCCGCTGCGCCTCCTCCTGCCGGGAGCCGAAGGCTCCCGAGACCTGGATCGCCACCTGCGCCGTCGGCAGGTCGATCGAGAAGTTGGCGACCTTGCTCACCACCATCAGGTCGATCTCGCCCGAGCGGAACTGCTCGTAGAGCTTCTCCCGCTGGCGGACGGTGGTGTCGCCCTTGATCAGGGGCGCGCCGAGCCGCTCGGCCAGCTCGTCGAGCTGGTCGACGTACTGCCCGATGACCAGCGTCGGGACGCCCTTGTGCTTGGCCACCAGGTCGATCACGACCTCGGTCTTGGAGTCCGCCGTCGAGGCCAGCCGGTACTTCACGTCAGCCTCGGCGACGGCGTAGGTCATGCGCTCCGGCTCGGTGAGGGTGACCCGGACCTCGACGCAGTCGGCCGGCGCGATGTAGCCCTGCGCCTCGATGTCCTTCCACGGTGCGTCGTAGCGCTTCGGCCCGATGAGGGAGAAGACGTCGCCCTCCCGGCCGTCCTCGCGGACCAGGGTGGCGGTCAGGCCCAGCCGACGGCGGGCCTGCAGGTCGGCCGTCATCCGGAAGACCGGCGCGGGCAGCAGGTGCACCTCGTCGTAGATGACCAGGCCCCAGTCGCGGGCGTCGAACAGCTCCAGGTGCGGGTGCACGCCTCCGCGCTTGCTGGTCATCACCTGGTAGGTGGCGATGGTGACGGGGCGGATCTCCTTCTTGGCGCCGGAGTACTCACCGATCTCCTCCGCCGTGAGCGTGGTCCGCTTGATCAGCTCGTCGCGCCACTGCCGGGCCGAGACGGTGTTGGTGACGAGGATCAGCGTCGTCGCCTGGGCCTTGGCCATGGCGGCCGCCCCGACGATGGTCTTGCCCGCCCCGCAGGGCAGCACGACCACCCCGGAGCCGCCGTGCCAGAAGCCGTCGGCCGCCTGGGCCTGGTAGGGCCGGACCTCCCAGCCGTCCTGGTCGAGGCTGATGGCGTGCGCCTCGCCGTCGACGTAGCCGGCCAGGTCCTCGGCCGGCCAGCCGAGCTTGAGCAGCACCTGCTTGAGGTGGCCGCGCTCGGACGGGTGGACCGCCACGGTGTCCTCGTCCACCCTGGCCCCGACCAACCCCTTGACCTTGGCGCTGCGGAGCACCTCGGCGAGGACCGGTCGGTCGGTGCTCACCAGCACCAGCCCGTGGGTGGGGTGCTTCTCGATCCGCAGCCGGCCGTAGCGGTCCATCGTGTCGGCGACGTCCACCAGGAGGGCGTTCGGCACCGGGTAGCGGCTGTAGGTCAGCAGGGTGTCGACCACCTGCTCGGCGTCGTGGCCGGCGGCCCGGGCGTTCCAGAGCCCGAGCGGCGTCAGCCGGTAGGTGTGGATGTGCTCGGGTGCGCGCTCGAGCTCCGCGAACGGGGCGATGGCGATCCGGCAGGCGTCCGCGTCGGCGTGGTCGACCTCGAGCAGCAGGGTCCGGTCGGACTGCACGACGAGCGGGCCGGCGCCCACAGGTCCGGGGGGCATCAGTTCTCCTCGTCGTCGGGGGAGCCCAAGGACGTCGGGTCGTCGGCTGAGGAGCCGTCGTCGGGCGGGTTCTCGTTCGTCCCCGTGGGGTCGGGGGTGGGTGCTGGTGTGGGCTCCGGCGTCGAGGTGGGGTCCGCGGGGCTCGGGGGAGCCTCGGTGGGCTCCGGCTCAGGGGCCGGCGTCGGCCGCGCGACGAGCAGGTTCGCCCCGCTCGGGCTCTCGTTGCCGGCCGCGTCGACAGCTTTCACCTGCACGAGCTGCTGGAGGGAGTCGTCGTTGAACCAGGCGACCCTGGCGGTGGTCTCGGGGGTGCTGGCGACCTCGAAACCGTTCAGCACCACCTTGTACTCCACGACCCCGACGTTGTCCTCGGCCGGCGGCCAGCGCAGCGTCAAGCCGGTCGGGGTCACCGCGGCCGTGCGTCAGGTTCTCCACGGGAGCGGGCGGCTCGTCGTCCTGCCGGTCGGCGGGGTCGAAGGCGGTGGCTCCGGTGCGGGACGCCGGTGGCTCGACCGGTGCGCGCGTCGGTTCGACCGGCGGGCTGGTCTCGGCCGCGGGCTCAGCGTCCAGGGTCGCCGTGCTGACCGGGAGGCTCGGGGTGGCGCCCCGCGTCGGCTGGACGGTCGAGGCGGTCGAGGCGGTGGACGCGTCCTCCGTCCCGCGCGAGGCCGGGCTGGGCGTGCTCTGGTCCCGGGGTTGCGGTGGCGGCAGCGTGACCTGCTGCGGGGAGCGGGCGATGCCGGGCACGAGATAGAGGCTGGTGACGCCGAGGGCGCAGACCGCGAGCACCAGGAGGCGTCTCACGGTCACGGCATTCACCGGAGCATTCTAGTCGGCGGTGGCGTCCTCACGGCCGCCGTCGCGGAGCGGGCCCCCGCGCGCCCGGCGGACGCCGTCAGCGGTCGCTGGGCTCGACGCCGACGCGGGAGATCCGGGCCAGGGGGATGGTGACCACCTGGGCGCTCGAGCGGTCCACCGCGCGGACCGACCCACCCGTGAGATCGAGCGGGGCGAGCTGGCGCTCGGTCGGGCTGCCGTCGGCGGCCACCCAGGCCACCCAGACCGGGGACGCCTGCAGCGTCGCCAGGCGCAGCCGCTCCAGGGTCTGCTCCGTGCTGTCCGCGCCGTCCTCGGCCAGGCGCCGGGGGTGGTTCCGCTCGGCCGCGAGCAGGGCGGCGGCCACCTCCGCGGGCTCAGCGGTTGGCGGGGTCTCCTGGCCCGCCGGGCGCGGGGCCCGCTGGCCGGGCGGCGGTCGCATCGTCCGACCGCCCTCGTCCTCGACGGCAGGGGTCTGGCCGAGGCCGTGCAGGAACGCCACGAGCTCCGCCGGCTCGACGGCGGCCACGAGAACCCCGGGCGCGACGGTGCGCAGCCCCAGCGCCGTGGCTCCGGCGTGGCCGAGCAGCGACGCGGCCTCGGTGGCGTCGTCGGTGCGGAGGTAGGACTGGGCGCTGCCGACGCGGATGCTGCCGTGGCGGCGGGCGACGTCCTCGATCAGGTAGGTCAGGGGCTGCGGGACCGGGGTCACGGAGTGCTCGCCCAGCCAGGCGTGCACCTCACCGGCGGACCAGCCGACGTCGAAGGCCCGCCGCAACGAGCTGTCGCTGAAGCGGTAGACCCCGCCTCCGCCCCGGGACTCCTGCTCGGCCAGCAGCCGGAGCTCTCCCGCCACGTCGTGGGCGAGCGGACCCGGAGCCACGGCGGTCAGGTCGGCCTGCAGGATCACCTCGTGCACCGGCTCCGGGAACATCCCGGCGAGCTCGGCCGGCAGCACGACGTCCCCGCGATCCAGGCTGGCCGCGAAGGCGCTCACCCCGCCGAGGGCCACCGGCCCCAGCCAGCCGGCCTCGCGCCAGGTCCAGTCGACGAGGGTGTCGGCGTCGACCGGCCCTCGGGCCAGGCGGGGGCGGTACCAGGCCAGCGCCCGAGTCAGCTCCTCGAGATCGGGGACGGTGCCGGGCTCCAGGGAGGCCGCCAGACCGAGCAGCAGACGGCGGACGGCCGGAGCCGACGCCGCGTCGGCGGCCGGGCTCAGGGCGTGCGTCCCGGGTTCGGCGGAGGCGGAGAACCAGCGCGGGGCGTCCAGCCAGGAGCGGCCCAGGAGCAGCCACCGCGTCGGCCCGTCCTGCGCCGCCCACCGGTCGAACTCGACGGTGGGCAGCAGGCAGAGGTTCCCGCCCGGCGCCACCAGCCCGGCGGCCGCGGCGCACTCGAGCACGAAGGTGGCGTGCGCGGCGTCGGTCCCCAGCCGGCGTCCGAGGGCGGTGACGTCGCGGGCCGCAACCCCACCGGTGCGCAGCAGCCGGTGCGGCGTGGTCTCGAGGGCCTGCACGGCGAGCTCGACGTCGTGCAGCAGGCCGAAGGCGGCCCCGGCTGCGGCGGAGTCGACCGAGCGGGGCGTGCGGACCTGGCCCGAGACCGTCGGCGGTCGGGGCGGGACGGGCTCGCGGGTGAACCGGTGCCCACGCAGCAGCCAGGCCACCTCCCGGGGCAGCACGACCGTGTCAGGGTCGACCGGGCGGAGCAGCCCCCGGGCCAGCAGCTGCTCGACGGGGGATCGGGCGGCGTCGACGGCGACCGCCCGTTCGGCGTTGCGGACGGCGCCGGTGGGCGACCAGAGCAGGCGGTCGAGCACGGGTCGCACCGCCGGGTCGCACGCGGCGAGCGCCTCCTCCACCTGCTCGGGGCGGAGCGGGCGCGGCGAGGGCGGGGCCAGCCCGCCGGGGTAGGGCTCGAACGCCTCCCGGACGGGGCGCACCAGGTGCAGCTGGTCGCCGGCCCCCCACAGGAGCGCGCGACGGCGGAGCTCCTCGACGGCGTGGGCCACGGCCGCCGGCTCGCCGAGCAGGCCGGTGACGTCGTCGGTCGAGGCGGGGTCGGGGCAGGCGGCCAGGGCCTCGGCGACCAGCCGGCACCAGGCGTCCAGGCCGTCGACCGCGCGTGCCACCGAGGTGGCGGTGGTGGAGCGCGACGCGAGCTCGGTGAGGTCGTGAGGCAGCGGGTAGGTGAGGTCGGGCCGCAGCCGGAGCAGGTCGCCGAGCTGGTCCGCGGTCAGCGCCCGGAGGGCCTCGGTGAGGGTGCGCGGCCGCAGCACGGCGGGGGCGCGACGAGGGGCCACCCGCTCAGCCCCAGGGGTTGGCAGGGGGAGCCGGTGGCGCGGGACGCCGCTTGAGGGCGGCTCGCACGATCAGCAGGGTGCTCACCAGGGACGCCCAGCACACCAGGAGCGACCAGCCGCTGACGAGGCTCCACCACTCGCCGAACCCCAGCGTCAGACGGGTCAGCCCGACGAGGGCGAAGAACCCCACTGCCGCGACGGCGAAGGTCAGCACCCGGCGCACCTGCTGCTGCCCGACCTGGACGCGGGAGTGGAGCACGAAGGCGGCCACGACGACCAGCGGCGACAGCACCGGGACGACGCTCCCGATGACGAGCACGATCAGCAGCGCCGGCGTCGCAGCTTCGAGGACCCGACGGACGTCGACCCGGGCGGGTGGGGCCTGCTCGGAGTAGGGGCCGGGACCGAACCACTGCGGGGTGCCCGGCGCGGGGTACGGCCCGGGCGGTGCGGGCGGGTATCCCGGCGCCGGCCACGACGAGGTGGGCGTCGGTGCCGGTCCAGACGGGAATCCGATGCCGGGCGGTGGGGTCGCGGGCAGCGCCGCGTAGGGGTCGGGGTTGCCGAAGCAAGGCCGGGGACGACGCGGGGAGGTGACCGGGTGGCCCGCCGTGCGCCGAGCCCCAGGCCGACCCGGAAGTCACGTTGCTGGAGACGACCGCGAACGGCAGACCGGGGTCGCGGGCGTCCTGCACCGGCGGGACCAGGCTGGCCAGCGAGGCGACCGGCGTGGCGGGCCCGGCGAACTGCGGCCGCTCGAGGGGGGCTCCGGCGGCGGGGTCCGGGCGCGCAGGGGCGACCTCCAACGGCTGGGCCGGCGGCGAGGTGAACTCGGTCGGGCGCTCGGACGGCGCGTACTCCGGTCCGTCCTCCCAGGTCGCCATGATCACCATCCTAGGTCGGCGGCCGCGTCGACGACGGGGCCCGCCGGTGCCCGGCGCAGCCCTTCGAGACCGGGCGGCGCTGGGTCAGTGGTCGGAGGGGACGATGTGCACCGGCAGCCGTCCGGTGCCCCGGCGCACGGTCACCTCGAGCGTCAGGTGGGACCGGCGCGCCATCGCCAGCCCGGCGGCGGTGCAGACCAGGGCCACCATCGCGCCGCAGGCCAGCATGCTCTCGCGGGCGCCGATGTGGTCGACCAGCCACCCGACGGTCGGACCGCCGATCGCCTGTCCGCCGAGCAGCACCATGAGGTAGACGCTCATCACCCGGCCGCGGACGGCAGGCGTGCAGGTGGTCTGCACCAGGGAGTTGGCGCCGGTCAGGAACTGCAGGGTGCAGAAGCCGATGAGCACCAGGACCAGGCCGAACACCCAGATGCTCGGGGCGAGCGAGGCGACCATCAGCAGGACGCCCAGCAGCACCAGGCTGGAGGTCAGCGAGCGGAGCCGCGGGCTGTGCTGGCGACGGGCCGAGAGCGATGGCGCCGGTGAGCGCGCCCACGGCGGTGAGGGAGTTGAACAGGCTGTAGCCGCTCGACGCCGGCGGAGAAGACGTCGTCGGCGAAGGCGGCCAGGATGACCGGCATGTTGAGGCCGAAGAGCCCGATGGTCGCGGCCAGGACGATGGACCAGCCCACCTCGGAGGTGCGCCGGATGTAGCGCAGCCCGTCGCGCAGCTGGCCCTTCTGGCCGCGACGGAGCCAGGGCCGGTGCCGACGTCGGCCGGATGACGGCGACCATCGTCACCACCACCAGGCAGGACGCCGCGTTCAGCAGGAACGACCAGCCCTGACCGACGGCGCTGATCAGCGCACCGGACGCGGCCGGGCCGACGAGGGCGCCCAGCTGGAACACCGAGGAGTTGAGGCTCACCGCGTTGCGGATGTGGGCCGGACCGACCAGCTCGGAGACGAAGACCTGCCGCGTCGGGTTGTCGACCACGGTGACGAACCCGAGCGCAGCGGCGACGACGAAGACGTGCCAGGCCTGGATCGCCCCGCTCAGTGCGAGCGTGCCCAGGGTGAACGCCATCAGCGTGGCCAGCGACTGGGTGATGATGAGGAGGGTCCGCTTCGGGTAGCGGTCGGCGAGGACCCCGCCCCACATGCCGAACAGCAGCACCGGCAGGAACTGCAGGGCGACGGCGATGCCGACGGCGGTGACGCTGCCGGTCAGCTCCAGGACGAGCCAGTCCTGCGCGATCCGCTGCATCCACAACCCGGTCGTCGCGACCATCTGCGACGACAGGTAGAGCCGGTAGTTCGCGCACCTCGAGAGCCGCGAGCGAGCGGGGCCAGGACCGGCGTGGTCGGCCGGGAGCCGGGGTGGGCGGAGGGAGGGGCGGGGACGACAGCGCGTGTTCGGCAGTGGCCGCGGACACAGGTTCACCTAATTCGACAGGGCGAGGATGGCAGGAAGCCAAAGGCTTCCGGGGATCTTCGGCTCTGCGCTGAGTCGACTGCTCCACCGTACGATAGCCGGGCTTCATATCCGGGCGGCATGAGCGCTATATTTCCTATTGCGATTCGTAATGACAGGCGATCGGAGGGCCGGTGGCGGCGGAGACGAACTTCGACCCGGTGCTGCTGCGGACCTTCGTGACGGTGGCCACCGGGCTGAGCTTCACCCGTGCTGCCGAGCAGCTCGGCATCAGCCAGCCGACGGTGTCGCAGCACGTCCGGCGGCTCGAGGAGGTCTGCAAGCGGCAGCTCCTGCGTCGCGACACCCGGTCGGTCGAGCTGACCGACAACGGCCAGGCGATGGCCGGGTTCGCCCGCACCATCCTGGCCGCGAACGACGAGGCGGTCGCCTACTTCACCGGCTCCGCCATGGTCGGCCGGCTGCGGTTCGGCGCCGCCGACGAGCTGGCGCTCAGCGAGCTGCCCACGATCCTGCGCGAGTTCCGTCAGCTCTACCCGCGGATCAACCTGGAGCTGACCGTCACCCAGAGCGGCATCCTCTACCGGCGGCTGAGCGCCAACCACCTCGACCTCATCTTCATCAACCAGGAGGCCGACCTCGGGCGCGGGACCCTGGTCCGGCGGGACCGGCTGGTCTGGGTCGGGATCGACCGGCTGCAGATCGAGCCGGGCCAGCCCGTCCCCGTCATCACCTACCACGCCCCGAGCCTCAGCCGCTCGGCCGCGATCGAGTCCCTCGAGCGTGAGCACCGGACCTGGCGGATCACCTGCAACACCCGTGAGATCAACGGAGTGCTGGCGGCCACCCGGGCCGGCATCGGGATCTGCGTGCTGGCGCAGAGCCGGGTGCCGAGCGACCTGCGGATCCTGTCCGGCCGGTTCGACCTGCCGGCGCTGCCGGAGATCGAGATGGCGCTGGTGGACAACCCGCGCTCGGCCCGGGAGCCCGTCGAGGCGCTGAGCCGGGCCATCGTCAACCTGCCGCTGGGTCCCCACGCCTCCCCGCAGGACCGGGTGCGCCGCTGACCGAACCCGGTTGGGAGCCCCTCTCGATGGGTCTAGGCTTGCGGGCTGATGACCGAGCCGGGCGCCCCCGGCGACGACGCGAGACTGGGGACACGACGTGCCTGTTGGCAAGGTGAGGTTCTACGACGCCGAGAAGGGTTTCGGCTTCCTGACCAAGGACGAGGGCGGCGACGTGTACGTGCGCGCCACCGCGCTGCCCCCGGGCGTCACCAGTCTCAAGGCCGGTCAGAAGGTCGAGTTCGGGATCGTCGAGGGCCGCAAGGGCGAGCAGGCGCTGTCGCTCCGGGTCGTCGAGGCCCCGCCCTCGCTCTCCAAGGCCCAGCGCAAGCCGCCCGAGCAGATGATGGTCATCGTCGAGGACCTCATCAAGATGCTCGACGGGCTCGGCAACGGCTACCGGCGCGGCCGGCACCCGGAGGCGCGGACCGCCACCCAGGTGGCCAGCGTGCTGCGCGCCGTGGCAGACGAGCTCGAGCTCTAGGACCTCGACCGCACCCTCTCCGTCCGCCGTGGGCGGTGACCGCCTCTTCCGCTGCCAGAATGGACCCATGGCTCCCAGCACCCGCACCAGCAAGCCCGACGCCATCTGCCTGGCCGCGGTCGACTTCGCGCGCGAGGCGGCGGTCGAGGTCGCCGGGGTGATGGGGGTGGGGGAGTACCTCGGCCACCAGGTCGACGGCGAGCGGGTGCTCACCCACTTCTTCGCCTGCCCGCACCCCGCCTACCGCGGCTGGCGCTGGTCGGTCACGGTCGCCCGCGCCTCCCGCGCCAAGGTGGTCACGCTCGACGAGGCCGTGCTGCTGCCCGCCGAGGGCGCTCTGCTGGCCCAGGAGTGGGTGCCGTGGGCTGACCGGATCCAGCCGGGAGACGTCACCCCGGGCCTGCTGATGCCCACCCCGGCCGACGACCCGCGGCTGGAGCCCGGCTACACCGGGGGCGAGCAGGCCGCGGACGCCGACCCGGCCGAGGCGAGCCAGGCCCGCGTCGTCGTCGCCGAGCTGGGGCTGGGGCGCGAGCGCGTGCTCAGCGGCGCAGGTCGGGACCAGGCGGCCGAGCGCTGGCTCTCCGGTGACGGCGGTCCGGACAACCCCATGTCCCGCCAGGCTCCGGCCCCGTGCGAGACCTGCGGGTTCTTCCTGCGCCTGCAGGGCGGCATGGGCGTGCTGTTCGGCGCGTGCGCCAACGTCTTCTCACCCTCCGACGGCACCGTGGTGAGCGTCGACCACGGCTGCGGGGCGCACTCCAGCGTGCCGACCCTCGACCCGGCCGAGGAGCTGCCCCCGCCGGCCTGGGAGACCATCGAGTGGGACGAGCCCGTCTCCCTCTTCGACTGAGCCAGCGGGCGGGGGCATGGCCAGGGCGCGGTCGTCGAAGCGATCCGAGGTCGAGGAGGTCCGGCGTGCCGTCGCGGCGTTCGTGGCCGCCGGGGCCGACGAGTCGGTCCAGCGCGTGACCACCGCGGTGCACCGGCTGTCGCGTCGGCTCGACCAGTGGTACGACCGGCAGCTCGCCGACATCGACGTCTCGACCGGGGAGTGGGCGGTGCTCAGCGAGCTGGCCCGCAGCGGCGAGGACAGCCCGCTGACGCCGAGCCAGCTGGCCGCGGCGGCCAACGTCGCACCGTCGTCCATGACCCACCGGCTCGACCGGATGGTGGAGCGGGGCCTGCTCACCCGCAGCCCCGACCCGGCCAACCGCACCCGGGTGCTGGTCCAGCTGTCCGACGCGGGCTACGCGCTCTACGCCGCGGCGATCCGGGAGTCCGACCTCGTGGAGGCGGACCTGCTGGAGTCGCTCACCGCCGAGGAGGTGGAGCAGCTCGCCGAGCTCCTCGACAAGGTGATCGCCGGCCTGGACGCCGCCGACCTCTGAGCCCGCCCGGACCGGCCCCCTGCTTCGGAGACGGGAGGGGACGGCTCAGCGGTGACCGGCAGCCGAGCGGCGCTGCCGCACCCGGTTCCAGCAGTAGACCAGCCCGACCAGACCGAGCCCGGCCCCGCTGAGGCAGACGGCGAACCAGTCGCCGTGTCCCTCCGCGGCCAGCTCGGGGCGGCGCAGACCGGTCAGCACGGCAGCCACGGCGAAGAGGATCGTCCCGACCGCGACCACCCGGAGCCCGTCCACGTCGACGGCCGGGACCGGGGCCTGCACGAGCCGGTGGTGGTGCTCCGCCCGTCCCGCGGACGGCGAGGGCGTCGGGGAGGTCACGTCTGAGATCCTACGATGCTCGTCATGGTCCAGAGCTCTTCCCAACCGGCGCAGCGTGCCGCCGCCACCTCTCAACCCGCGGGAAGGATCGACGACTACTTCCGGATCAGCGCCCGTGGTTCCACGGTCGCCCGGGAGGTGCGCGGCGGGCTCGTCACCTTCTTCACGATGGCCTACATCATCGCGCTCAACCCGCTCATCATCGGGACGGCGCCGGACGCCGACGGCAACCTGCTGGGTGGCCTGCCCTACCTCGACGGCTCCGGCAACGTGCTGGGCGCCAACGTCGACACCACGATCACCCTGGTGGCCGGGGCCACCGCGCTGGTTGCTGGGGTGATGACGATCCTCATGGGTGTCGTCGGCCGCTTCCCGATCGGGATCGCCGCCGGGCTCGGGATCAACGCGCTGCTCGCGTTCACCATCGCGCCGCTGATGACCTGGCCGCAGGCCATGGGCCTCATCGTCGTCGAGGGCATCGTCATCGCGCTGCTGGTCCTGACGGGCTTCCGCACCGCCGTCTTCCGTGCGGTCCCGCGCTCGCTGCGGGCCGGGATCTCGATCGGCATCGGGCTGTTCATCGTCTTCGTGGGCCTGGTGGACGGGGGCATCGTCACCAAGCCCACCGGACCCGTCCCGGTCCAGCTCGGCGTCAACGGCTCCCTGCTCGGCTGGCCGATGCTCGTCTTCGTGCTGGGCCTGTTCGCCGTGGCGGTGCTGCACGCCCGGCGGGTGCGCGGGGCGCTCCTGATCTCCATCATCGGAGCCACCGTGGTGGCCGTGCTCATCGAGCTGGTCGCCAAGGCCGGGGGCAGGACCGCCGACAACCCCACGGGCTGGGCGCTCAACGTGCCCAGCCTCAACGGGGTGATCTCGCTGCCCGACCTGTCCCTGATCGGCGACGTCGACGTCCTCGGCGCCTTCGGTCCCTCCTTCGCCGGCGGGTTCCGGCCCCAGCTGTTCTTCCCGCTGCTGCTGCTGGTCTTCGCGCTGCTGCTCGCCGACTTCTTCGACACCATGGGCACCGTCGTCGCCGTGGGCGCCGAGGGCGACCTGCTGGACGAGAACGGCACCCCGCCGCACCTCAGCGCGGTGCTGATGGTCGACTCGGTCGCCGCTGCGGCCGGTGGCATCGGCTCCGTCTCCTCGAACACGTCCTACGTCGAGTCGGTGGCCGGCGTTGGCGAGGGGGCCCGGACCGGCCTGGCCTCCGTCGTCACCGGGGTCGGCTTCCTGCTGGCCATGTTCTTCGCGCCCCTGGTCAACATCGTGCCGTCTGAGGCGGCGACCCCGGCCCTGGTCTTCGTCGGCTTCCTGATGATGAGCCAGGTCACCAAGATCAACTTCGACGACGTCGAGGAGGGGCTGCCCGCCTTTCTGACCCTGGCGCTGATGCCCTTCACCTTCTCCATCACCATCGGCATCGGGGCGGGCTTCATCAGCTACGTGGTGCTCAAGATCGCCCGCGGCAAGACACGCGAGCTGCACCCGCTGATGTGGGTCGTGGCCGGGGCGTTCGTCATCTACTTCGCCTCCGGGGTGCTGAACCTGCTGGCCAGCTAGGCGGAGGGCGGCGAGCCGGCTGGGTCAGCCCGGCGACGCCGCAGTGCGAGCACCGCGGCGCCACCCAGCAGCAGGAGCGCCAGCAGGGCCCAGCCGAGGGCCGGGACGCCGTTCTCGGTCCCGGTGGTGAGATCGGCGACGGGAGCGGGAGCCGGACCCGGGTACTCCCCGGCTCCCGGCGCCCGGGCGGTGAAGGTCAGCCGACCGGTCAGGGGGTGGCCGTCGCTGGCGGTCGCCCGCCAGGTGACGGTGTACTCCCCGGCAGGAGCCCCGGGCAGCAGCGGCTGGCGCACCGTCGCGTCCACGAGCTCCGCGGTGCCCGTCGAGGCGGGGCCGTCGGGCCCGGTCACGACCACCTGCGTGCCCAGCGGGACGCTCGGCTCCGTCAGGGTGAGGACGACCGCTCCCGGGGTCCGGTCGAGCGTGGAGCCGTCCGCCGGGTCCGACCCGACGAGCCGGGTGTGGGCGGCAGCCGGGCCGGCGGTCAGGCTCCCGAGCAGCACCGCGACCACCAGCATCAGCGCGCCGAGCCCCAGCCGTGCCGCCCGGGCCGGATCGATGGCCCTCATCCCTTCTCACCCGGACGGGTCAGGGCGCTGAGCCGCTCGTTGTAGGCGCGCAGCTCGGCGTCGTCGTCGCGGTCGGCCTGGCGGTCCAGACGCCTGGTCTCCTGCGCGTCGCTGCGCACCCACCCCACGATGAGGGCCAGCCCGAGGAGCAGCGACGGGATGTCGCCCAGCCCCCAGGCGATGCCGCCGCCGGCCTGCTGGTCGGCGAGCAGGGCGGCGTCGTCGGTGTAGCCGAGCGCGTGCCACCAGTCGGGTGCCAGCAGCGTCTCCGACGACATCAGGGAGATCCCGAAGAAGGCGTGGAAGCCCAGCGTGACCAGCAGCAGCACCAGCCGGAACGGGTAGGCCGGGCGCTGCGGACCCGGGTCGATGCCGACCAGCGACCAGACGAACAGGTACCCGCTGAGCAGGAAGTGCGCCGTCATCAGCACGTGGCCGGTGTGGGTGGCCATCGCCAGCTCGAACAGCCCCGAGTAGTAGAAGACGACGAGGCTGCCGGTGAACAGGGCGGCGGCCACCAGGGGCTGCCCGAGCACGGCGAGGACCCGGGCGTGCACCAGGGCCAGCAGCAGCTCTCGCGGGCCGAAGCTGCCGTCGCGTCGGGGCGTCAGGGTCCGCATGGCCAGGGTGATGGGCGCGCCGAAGACCAGCAGCAGCGGCACCGGGACCATCAGCGTCATGTGCTGGATCATGTGGGTGCTGAAGTGCACCCGGCTGTAGACCCCGGGCCCGCCGCTGGTGAGGTAGACCAGCAGCAGGCAGCCGGCGGCCCAGGCCACCGTCCGCAGCACCGGCCAGTGGTCACCGCGGCGCACCATCTGGACGACGCCGGCGGTGTAGAGGCCGAGCATCAGGGCGGCGACCGCCAGCCACAGCGTCTCGGGGTGGAACGCCGTCAGGTAGTTCGCGACGGTGACGGGCGGGGGCATCGGGTACCCCAGCAGCGCGGCCACCGGGTCGGTGCCGACCTCCGGCACCGGGGGGGCCGAGCGGGAGAGGGCGACGGCGAGACCCATGGTCGCCCCCATCACCAGCAGCTCCACCATCGCGAGCCGGGCGAACCCGGTGCCGTCGGTGCTCAGCCGGCGCAGGATCCGGGTGCGGTGCCACCAGCCGGCGGTGCCGAGCAGCGCGAGCCCGATGACCTTCCCGACCACCAGCAGCCCGTAGGTCGTCCCCAGCTGCTCGAGCGAACCCAGCCGCAGCGCGGCGTTGACCAGCCCCGACAGCGCGACGACGACGAAGCACCACAGTGCCAGCGTCGAGTAGCGCGCGGCGACGCCCGGCAGCTGGCTCCCGAGCCGTCGGCCCGTCAGCACCAGGGCCGCCAGCCCGCCCACCCACAGGCAGACGCCGAGCAGGTGCAGGGCCAGGCTGTCGACGGAGTTCATGTGGTCGGCGCTGCCCGCGGAGTGCCCGGCCAGGGCCAGCGGCAACAGGGCGACCAGGCTGAGCGCAGCGGCCCAGACGACTGTGGTGACCCGGGTGGCGAACAGGACCAGGATGACCAGCACCCCGACGACCAGGGCGCTGGCCAGCAGCGAGCGGCCGAGATCGACCTGGGAGACGAAGGAGAGGACGACGCCCGCCGACCCGGGTGAGCCGAGCGGCAGGGCGGCGACGTCGGCCGCGGTGAGCAGGACCACCGAGACGGCGGTGGCCAGCCACACCAGGCCGGCGAGGACCGCGGCCTTCGCCGTGGCGCGCCGGGGACCGCTCAGCCTCTCGGGCCGGGTGCCCGCCTCGGGCGCGACAAAAAAGGCCGCGGTGACCAGGAGCCCGACCGTGAGCGCCGCCGCCAGGTCGTGCACAGCCCGGACCGCCGGCAGGCCCCAGCGGACGCCGGCCCCCGCGTCAAACCCGGCGACGCCGGGAACCAGGGCTCCGGTCAGGCCGAGCAGCCCGACCGCCACCCCGACGGTGACGAGCACGACGAGGCCGGCCACCAGGGTCCGGCGCGAGCCAGGCGGGAGGAGGGCGTCGGCCGGCGACGCCACGCCAGGGTTCCCGGCGCTGCTGGGCTTCCCGTCCCCGGTCTGGCTCTGCACCGGTCCAGTCTAGGAAGCGCCACCGACAACCACGACCGGCGCGAAGGCGCGGACGCCGGAGCCGAAGCCTCCGACTCGGCGCCGCGCAGCCCGCTCCGCCCGAGGCCGGGAATCTTCCTCAGCCTCTACCTGTTCATGCGGCATGACCTCCTTCCCGGCGCCCAGTCGTGACGGCCACCGCGGCCCGGAGCAGCCGGCGACCGACGGCGGGACGAGCGCGCCCGGGACCGGCGCCGACGGGCCCAGCCAGGTGAGCCCTACCGACTTCAAGGCCGTGTTCCGCCGGCACCCCGCCGGCGTGGCCGTGGTCACTTTCGCCTCGGGCGGCACGCTCGTCGGCTTCACCGCCACCTCGGTGATCTCGGTCTCGGCCGACCCGCCGATCCTGACGTTCTCCATCGACTCGACGTCGTCCTCCTGGCCGGCGCTGGCGGCTGCCGACACCGTCGTCGTCAACTTCCTCAGCGCCGCGCAGGTCGACGTGTCGGCGCGCTTCGCGACGCGGGGCATCGACCGCTTCGCCGAGGGCGGCTGGTCGCTGCTCCCGAGCGGGGAGCCGGTCCTGGACGGCAACCAGTCCTGGGTCCGGGGACGGGTCGTGCAGCGCACCGCGGTCGGGCGGAGCTTCCTGGTCTCGGTGCTCGCGCTGGAGGCCCACCGAGCAGGGCCGACCGAACCCCTCGTGTACCACGACCGGACCTACCACGCGGTGGGCGAGCACACCGCGCTCTGAACGGGCCCGGCGGCAGGCCATGCATAGCGTTTGTATTTAGCACTGCTAAGGACTAACCTCGGCAAGTGACTTCCCGCGCCCTGCCTGCCGACGACCTCCGCAGCTCGGCTGCTCTCGCCCACGCCCTGCGACCCGCCGTGCTGCGCCTGGCCCGTCGGCTGCGCCAGCTGCGCGACGAGTCCGCCGGCCTGGGGTCGAACCAGCTCTCGGCGCTGGCGGTGCTGCTCGACCAGGGCGACCTCACCATGGGCCAGCTCGCGGTGCTGGAGCTGGTGCAGCCGCCGTCGATGACCCGGATCGTCAACGGGCTCGAAGAACGAGGTCTGGTCACCCGGACGCCCGATCCGGACGACCGGCGGACCGCCCGCGTGCACCTCACCGAGCAGGGCCGTGAGGTGCTGATGGCCAACCGCCGGCGTCGTGACCAGTGGCTCACCGTCCGGCTCGCCGACCTCCAGCCCGACGAGCGCGAGCTGCTGGGGCGCTGCATCCCCCTGCTCGAGCGGATCCACGCCGCGTGAGCACCAGCACCGACGGGCGCCCCGCGAGCGGTGCCGACCTGGTCGAAGCGAAACCGAGGACCCCAGATCCCGTCGAGCCCGGACCCGCCGAGCCCGGCCCGCCGAGCACGGCGGGCGGGGACACGAGGCCGAACGGGGCGGCATGTTCGCCGCCCTGGCCGACCGCAACTACCGGATCTACGTCTCGGGCTCGTTCGTCTCCAACATCGGCACCTGGATGCAGCGGGTGGCCCAGGACTGGCTGGTGCTGGAGCTCTCCGGCGGCTCCGGGCTGGCGTTGGGCATCACCACCGGCCTGCAGTTCCTGCCCATGCTGCTGGTCTCCCCCTGGGGCGGCCTGATCGCCGACCGCTGGGACAAGCGGCTCATCCTCAAGATCACGCAGGCCTGGCTCGCTCTCTGCGCGGCGGCTCTGGGCCTGCTGGCCGTCACCGGGCTGGCCGCCACCTGGCACGTCTACCTGATCGCCCTCGCGTTCGGCCTCGGGACGGCCTTCGACAACCCGGCGCGGCAGGCCTTCGTCTCCGAGGTCGCGGGCAAGAAGCACCTGGCCAACGCCATCGGCCTCAACGCCGCCTCCTTCAATGCCGCCCGGGTGGTCGGGCCAGCCGTCGCCGGCCTGGTCATCGCCTCGTTCGGCTCGGGCTGGGCCATCCTGGTCAACGCCTTGACCTACGCCGCCTTCATCGTGGTCCTGGTCGCGATCGACCCCAGGAAGCTGACGATCAGTCCACCGGCAGCCCCGGGCAAGCGGCAGATCCGGGAGGGGCTGGCCTACGTGCGGCGCCGTCCGGACCTGCTGCTGGTGATGGGGACGGTCTTCTTCGTCGGCACCTTCGGGCTGAACTTCCAGATGACCTCGGCGCTGATGGCGCAGCAGGAGTTCCACAAGGGCGCCGCAGGAGTACGGCATCCTCGGCACGATCATGGCGGTCGGGTCGCTGGCCGGGGCCCTGCTCGCCGCCCGCCGCAGCTCGGCCCCCCGGGGGCGGTTCGTGGTCGGCATGGCCCTGGTGTTCAGCCTCGTCGAGGTGGTGGCCGGCCTGATGCCCACCTACCTCACCTACGCGGCCATCCTGCCCCTGCTGGGGCTGGCCGCCCTGCTGACGCTGACGGCGGCCAACGCGTCGGTGCAGATGACGGTCGACCCGCAGCTGAGGGGCCGGGTCATGGCGCTCTACATGATGGTGCTCATGGGCGGCAGCCCGGTCGGCGCGCCGCTGCTGGGCTGGGTGGGGGAGGTCTTCGGGGCCCGCTGGACGCTGATCGGCGGCGGCACGCTGTCGGCGCTGGGTGTGCTGCTCTGCGTGGCGGTGCTGGCCCGTCGCCGGGCGCGGGAGGAGCGGGTCCGGGCCACGATGCCCTGACCGGCGGTCCCTCATCGCTGGGCGCGTCGCCGTGCGGTAACAATCGCCCGATAGATTCCGTGGCATGTTCGCCAAGGTCCTTGTCGCCAACCGTGGTGAGATCGCTGTCCGCGCCTTCCGGGCGGCCTACGAGCTCGGAGCCCAGACCGTCGCGGTCTACCCCTACGAGGACCGCAACGCCGTCCACAGGATCAAGGCCGACGAGGCCTACCTGATCGGCGAGCGCGGCCACCCCGTCCGGGCCTACCTGGACATCGACGAGATCATCCGGGCGGCGCAGGAGGCGGGCGCCGACGCGGTCTACCCCGGCTACGGCTTCCTGAGCGAGAACCCCGACCTGGCCCGCGCCTGCGACGCGGCGGGCATCACCTTCATCGGTCCGCCGGCGGACGTGCTGCAGCTCGCCGGCAACAAGGTGCGCGCGCTGGAGGCCGCCAAGGCCGCCGGCATCCCCACGCTGAAGTCGACCCCGCCGTCGGCGGACCTGGACGAGCTCCTCGCCGGGGCGGAGGAGATCGGCTTCCCCGTCTTCGTCAAGGCGGTCGCCGGCGGCGGCGGACGCGGCATGCGCCGGATCGACGAGCCGTCGCAGCTGCGGGAGCTGGTCTCATCGGCCATGCGCGAGGCCGAGGGAGCCTTCGGCGATCCGACGGCCTTCATCGAGCAGGCCGTCGGACGCCCCCGTCACATCGAGGTCCAGATCCTCGCCGACACCGCCGGGACGACGCTGCACCTCTACGAGCGGGACTGCTCGATCCAGCGTCGGCACCAGAAGGTGGTCGAGATCGCCCCGGCGCCGCACATCTCCGAGGAGCTGCGCGAGGCGCTCTGCCGGGACGCGGTGCGGTTCGCCGAGTCGATCAGCTACTCCTGCGCCGGGACGGTGGAGTTCCTCGTCGAGACCGAGGGGCCGCGCGCCGGCCAGCACGTGTTCATCGAGATGAACCCCCGGATCCAGGTCGAGCACACCATCACCGAGGAGATCACCGACGTCGACCTGGTGCAGGCGCAGATGCGCATCGCCAGCGGCGAGACGATGACCGACCTCGGCCTGAGCCAGGACGAGATCCACATCAACGGCGCGGCGCTCCAGTGCCGGATCACCACCGAGGACCCGGCCAACGGGTTCCGGCCCGACACCGGGACCATCACCGCCTACCGCTCCGCCGGCGGTGCGGGCATCCGCCTGGACGGTGGCACCGCCGACACCGGGGTGGAGGTCAGCGCCCACTTCGACTCGATGCTGGTCAAGCTGATCTGCCGCGGCCGGACCTTCCCGGCCGCGGTGGCCCGGGCCCGCCGCGCGCTGGCCGAGTTCCGGATCCGCGGCGTCAGCACCAACATCCCGTTCCTGCAGGCCGTGCTGGAGGACCCCGACTTCATCGCCGGCAACGTCTCCACCGGCTTCATCGAGGAGCGGCCCGAGCTGCTCACCACGCACGCCCCGGCCGACCGCGGCACCCGGCTGCTGCGCTGGCTGGCCGAGACCACCGTCAACAAGCCGAACGGCGAGCCCGTGACGCTGCTCGACCCCGGCGTCAAGCGGCCTGCCGGCATCGACCTGACCCAGCCGTCCCCGCACGGCTCGCGGCAGCGGCTGCTCGAGCTGGGGCCGGAGGGGTTCGCCGCCGACCTGCGGAACAGGGTCGGCGTCGAGGTCACCGACACCACCTTCCGCGACGCGCACCAGTCGCTGCTGGCCACCCGGGTCCGGACCAAGGACCTGCTGCGGATCGCGCCCTACGTCGGCCGGATGACGCCGGAGCTGTTCAGTGTCGAGTGCTGGGGCGGCGCCACCTACGACGTCGCGCTGCGGTTCCTCTCCGAAGACCCGTGGGAGCGGCTGGAGGCGCTGCGCTACAACATGCCGGGCCTGGCCCTGCAGATGCTGCTGCGCGGCCGCAACACCGTCGGCTACACGCCCTACCCGACCAAGGTGACGACGTCGTTCGTGGCCGAGGCGGCGCGCACCGGCATCGACATCTTCCGGATCTTCGACGCGCTGAACGACGTCAACCAGATGCGGCCCGCCATCGACGCCGTCCGTGAGACCGGCACGACCGTCGCCGAAGTCGCGCTCTGCTACTCCGGTGACCTGAACAACCCGGGCGAGGATCTCTACACCCTCGACTACTACCTGCGGCTGGCCGAGCAGATGGTGGAGGCCGGAGCGCACATCCTGGCCATCAAGGACATGGCCGGCCTGCTGCGGCCGCCCGCGGCCAGCAAGCTCGTCGCGGCGCTGCGGGAGAACTTCGACCTGCCGGTCCACCTGCACACCCACGACACCGCGGGCGGCCAGCTGGCCACCCTGCTGGCCGCGGTGGAGGCGGGGGTGGACGCGGTCGACGTGGCCAGCGCCCCGATGGCCGGCACCACCAGCCAGCCGCCGGCCTCAGCCCTGGTCGCGGCCCTCGAGAACACCGAGCGCGCGACGAACCTGGACCTGCGCGCGGTGATGGACCTCGAGCCCTACTGGGAGGCGATGCGCAAGGTCTACGCGCCGTTCGAGTCGGGGCTGCCCAGCCCGACGGGGCGGGTCTACGACCACGAGATCCCCGGCGGCCAGCTGTCCAACCTGCGGCAGCAGGCGATCGCGCTGGGCCTGGGGGAGAAGTTCGAGCAGATCGAGGCGATGTACACCGCGGCCAACCGCATCCTGGGGCGGCCGACGAAGGTGACGCCGTCGTCCAAGGTCGTGGGCGACCTCGCCCTGCACCTGGTGGCCGTCGGTGCCGACCCGGCCGAGTTCGAGGCCAACCCCCAGAGCTACGACGTCCCCGACTCCGTCATCGGCTTCCTGTCCGGCGAGCTGGGCGACCCGCCCGGTGGGTGGCCGGAGCCGTTCCGCTCCAAGGCCCTGCAGGGCCGGACGGCGCCGGTGCGCGAGACCGAGCTGGGGGCCGAGGACTCCGACGCCCTCGACGTCGAGGGGACGACACGGCGCGAGACCCTGAACCGGCTGCTGTTCCCCGGCCCGACCAAGGACTTCCTGCGGGCCCGGGAGACCTACGGGAACGTGGCGCGGCTCGACACGCTCGACTACCTCTACGGCCTGCAGCCGGGCGAGGAGCACGTCGCCCGGATCGGCCGGGGCGTGAGCCTCATCCTCGGCCTGGAGGCCATCGGCAGCCCGGACGAGCGCGGGATGCGCACGGTGATGTGCACGATCAACGGGCAGCTGCGGCCGATCCGGGTGCGCGACACCTCCATCAAGGTCGACGTGAAGGTGGCCGAGAAGGCCGACGCCACCCAGCCGGGGCACGTCGCCGCGCCCTTCGCCGGCGTGGTCAGCGTCAAGGTCGCCGAGGGCGACACCGTCGAGGCGGGGGCGACGGTGGCGACCATCGAGGCGATGAAGATGGAGGCCGCCATCACCTCCCCGGTGGGCGGCACCGTCTCCCGGCTGGCCATCGGCGACATCACCCAGGTCGAGGGCGGCGACCTCGTCCTGGTGGTGGCGCCCGCCTGATCCCGCGCGGAGCCGTCAGGAGGCCCAGAAGCCGACGAGGTCGGGGGCGGGGCGGTCAGATCCCGCCGCCGCGCGGGCCCAGGGGACGAAGCCGTCGAGCCAGGAGGCCAGGGCCGTGACCAGCTCGCGGTGCGGGGGAGCCTCGAGCTGGGGCGCCGCCACGCGGTAGGCCGCCGCCATGGCCAGGGCGGTCTCGTGGCGGTGCCAGCCCACCGTGAGCCCCGGGACCGGCATCAGCCGCAGGGCGGTGGTGGTGTCCAGCAGGTGCCGCAGCCCCACCGAAGACGGGACGCCGCCGCACGCGAGGGCGAAGTCGAGCTCGTCGAGGGAATGCGGCGTGAGGGGCAGCTTGGTGGAGTCCCAGGCCAGGTCGCAGACGAAGGTCTCGAGCACCCGCCAGGTCGCGCCGGTGCGCTCAGGGCGGACGTGCCCGCCCGTGAGCAGCACCTCGACGTCCTGCGGCTCCGGCTGGGTGGGGGACAGGACGACTGCGCCGGGCGGTCGGCGGAAGATCGGCCCGAGCTTGGACAGCAGTCCCGAGCGTGCCGGGTCCGGAGGCGGGGTGAAGGCGCGACGCGCCACCTCGCGCAGGTGCGCGGCCCGCTCGTCCGGCGCTCCGAAGACGGCCCGCACCTCGTCGAGGCCGACGGCGTACAACCGGAGCTCGCCCATGCCGCCACGGTAGTGCCCACCTGCCCCAGCGCCTCCTATCCTGGGCCGATGGAACCCCGGGTGCGTCGCCTGATCGTCTCCGGGGTGCTGCTGGGCCTGGTGCTGCTGGTCGCCGTCCGCGCCCTGCTGGGCTGAGCTCAGCCGGCGGCGGGCGAGGCCGCTGCCGTCCGGCGGTCCTTCCGCCGCTCCCCGCGCCGCTCGACCAGGGTGTAGAGCACCGGCACCAGCACCAGGGTGAGGATCGTCGAGGACAGCAGGCCGCCGATCACGACGACCGCCAGCGGCTGGGAGATGAAGGCGCTGCCGCCGGTCAGACCCAGCCCCATCGGGATCAGCGCGCAGATCGTCGCCGCCGCGGTCATGATGATCGGCCGCAGCCGGAGCCGGGCGCCGTCCACGACCGCGGTCCGGACGTCGGCGCCCCGCTCCCGGTACTGGTTGATGAGGTCGATGAGCACGATCGCGTTGGTCACCACGATCCCGATCAGCATCAGCAGACCGACCATGGCCGGCACCCCCAGCGGGGTGTCGGTGGCCAGCAGCCCGGCCACCGCACCGGTCGCGGCGAACGGGATCGAGACCAGCAGGATGAGCGGTTGGACGAGGCTGCGGAAGGTCGCGACCATGATCAGGAAGACCAGCACGATGGCCAGCAGCATGGCCTGGCCGAGCTGGGTGAACGCCTCCCGCTGGTCGGAGGACGCACCACCCTGCTCGACGGTGATCCCGGCCGGCACCTCCATCGCGTCCAGCTCGGCCTGCACCGTCTGGGTCAGCTCGCCGAGGTCGGCGGCGGTCGGCGTGGCCGAGACGGTGACGGCGCGGGTGCCGTCGATCTGGGTCACCGTGCTGGGGGCCAGCACCTGCTTCACCTCGGCCAGGTCGCCGACGGTGAGGGCGCCGGCCCGGACGTCGGCCACCGCCTGCTGCTCGCGGGCCAGGTCCTCGCCCTCCTCCCGCTGCTCGGCCGCGGCCGCCGTCTGCTCGTCCAGGGCGGTGAGCTGGGCGTCGATCTGCTCCAGGCCGGCCTGGGCCTGGGTGACGGCGGCCGAGACCTGCGCGACCTGCTGGGCGTAGGTCTGCTGGGCGATCTGCGCGGCCAGCGCCGCCGTGACGCCCTGGGCCTGCGCCGCGGCGGCCGCCTGAGCGGCCTGGCCGGCGGCGATGGAGCGTGCGGCGGCGAGGACGGCGCGCTGGACCGCGGCGGAGGCCTCCTCGGCCTCCTCCCGCGAGGGGGCGGCCGAGGCCGCGCCGTCGGCCGTCGTCGGGAGGGGGCTGGGCAGCAGCCGGGCCACCTCGGGCGGCAGCGTCGTCGGCAGCGGGACCGCAGGCTGGCTGGGGGCCGGCGGGGCGACCGGCGCGGGCGGCGGGGTGGCCTGCAGCCGCTCGAGCTGGCGACGGGCCTCGGTCAGCCCCTGCGCGGTCTCCGCCCGCTGCTCGACCAGCTTCCTGGCGCTGCTCCTCGGCGGCGGCCTCGGCCTCCTCCTGGGCCTGGTCGGCGGCCGACTCCTGCCGCTCGGTGACCTCGTCGGTGGCCTCCTCGACCGCCTTGGCCTGCTGCAGCTGGCTGACCGGCAGCTCGATCCTGGCGATGTCGGCCGGGCTGGCGTCGGTGCCCTCGGTGCGCACCATGATGTCCCGAGACTCGCCCTGCAGGGTCACGGTGCCGACCGAGGTGCCGCGGAGGGCTCCGGCCACGGCCTGCCCGACCTCGGACGGGGTGAAGCCCTGCTCGGCTGCCTCGGTCCGCGTCGACGTCGACCTTGAGGATCGGCCGCTGCTCGGCCAGGTCGCTGGTCACCTCGTCCAGGCCGTCGAGACGGTGCCGAGCCGGTCCCGCACCTGCTCGGCGGTGGTGGCCAGCAGCTCGGGATCGTCTCCGGTGACGGTGACGGTGACGTCGGAGCCCGCCCCGGAGGTGTTGACGGCGTCGACACTGGTCTCGCCGATGTCGGGGAGGGCGGCGAGGCGTGCCTCCACGTCGCTCTTCAGCTCCTCCCAGCGGTCCTCGTCGGCCACCGTCGCGGTGATGCTGGCGTTGTTGGACCCGGGGGTGCCGACGGTGGTCAGCGTGCCGGTGATGTCCGGGGTCTGCGCCAGGACCTGCTCGATCCGCTCGGCGGCGTCGCTGGTGGCGCTGAGCCGGGTCCCCGCCGGCATCTCCTGGGTGATCAGCAGCGAGCTCTTGTCGGCGACCGACCCGAGGAAGTCGGTCTTCAGCAGGGTCGTCGAGGCCATGGTGCCGGCGAAGATCACCACGGCGGCGACCAGCACGACCAGCGGCCGGCGCAGCGCGAAGCCCAGGACGGGGAGGTAGCCGCGCTGGAGCCGGGTCACCTCGCTCTCGTTCCCGGGCTGCCGGACCCCCTCGCCGGACGGGGTCGTCCGGGCCGCGCCGCTGCGCAGGAACCAGAAGGCCAGCACCGGCACGATCGTCATCGAGACCAGCAGTGACGCCACCAGGGCGATGGCGACGGTCACCGAGAACGGCTTGAACAGCTCCCCGGTGACCCCGGAGACGAGGGCGACCGGCAGGAAGACGGCCACGGTGGTCAGCGTCGAGGCCGTGACGGCGCCCGAGACCTCGCGCACGGACGCGACGATGTCGGCCGGGGTGAGGGGCACCCCCGGCACGGCGCGGCGCTTGATGTTCTCGGTGACGACGATCGAGTCGTCGACCACCCGTCCCACCGCCACCGTGAGCGCGGCCAGGGTGAAGATGTTGAGCGAGTAGTCCCCCGCCTGGAGGCCGATCAGGGCGATCAGCAGCGACAGGGGGATGGAGATCGCGGCGATGACCGTGGAGCGCACGGAGAACAAGAAGGCCAGGATCACCAGCACCGCAAAGGCGAGGCCCAGACCCCCTTCGACGGCGAGGTCGTGGATCGACTGCTCGATGGAGGGGGCCTGGTCGAACACGGTGCGGAAGCTGGTGCCGGGGCCCATCGACCGCTCGAGGTCGCCCAGCTGGTCCTCGACGGCGTGGGAGATGTCGACGGCGTCGGCGTCGCTGTCCTTGAGGACGGTGAGGCTGAGGGCCGGCCGGCCGTCCTGCCGGGCGACCGTGCTGGACTCCACCGACCGCACGGTGACGGTGGCGAGCCGCTTGAGCGGTACCGGCCCGTCCGCGGTGGGGATGGGCCAGTTGCCGACCGCGGCGGCTGAGCCGGGCGCGGTCCCGACCTCGACGGCGAGCTCGGTGTCGGCGTCGTAGCTGGTTCCCGCGGGCACGACCAGGGCCTGCGCCCGGATCAGCTGCGTCACGGCCGCCGCAGTCAGGTCGTTCTCCCGGAGCTCCTCCGGCTTCAGGGTGACCGCCAGCTCGGTGGTGTCCTGCCCGGTCACCTGGACCTGGCGGACCCCGTCCACCTCTGCGAGGCGGGGCACGGCGATGTCGGTCGTCGCCCGGTTCAGGTCGCGCAGGTCGGCGTCGGAGGCTACGGCCAGCACGAGGACCGGGATGTCGTCGGTGCTGCCGGCCTGGACCGTGACCTCGGTGGCGTCCGGCAGGGTCGGGACCCCGTCGGCGGCGGTGCGGATGGCCGCCACGGTGGCCTCGGCGTCGAGGCCGTAGTCCCACTCCACGGTCAGGGTGGCGAAGCTGTTGGCCGAGACCGAGCGGACGCTGGTCACGCCCTTGACGCTGCTGACGGCCTGCTCGATGGGCTCGGCGACGTCCTTGGCGACGGTCTCGGGAGAGGTGCCCGGGTACGTGGCGGTCACCAAGGCCGTCGGGATCTGGGTCGAGGGGAGCAGCTCCTGACGCAGCGAGGCCGCGGCCAACAGGCCGAAGACGACGATGGCGACGCTCACCAGGCCGACCAGCATCCGGTTGGCCAGGCTCAGCTTGGTCAGCGAGGTCACTGCAGACAGATCCTTCCGCGCACACGATGGCCACCCGGACTCAGGGGCCGGCTGAGCGGCCTCGCTCGCGCGGGAGCAGCCGATCAGCGCACCGACCGTAGCCGCAGGGGTGTAGCGCGGACGCATGCGTCACAGGCTTCCCACAGCGCCGCGGCGCGGGTGGGGCGCGTCGCCGATGGGCCAGGACGTGCCGACGTGGTCGGCTCGGCTCGCGTACGCTTCGCAGCACCATGGCGCGCGGACGAGGACGGTCGAGCCCCGCGCGCCGTGCTGCCGGGGTCGGGACGTTGGCCCTGCTGCTGGCCGGTGGGCTGCCCGCTGCCGCCGGCGCCGCGGACACCGTCGCCTTCACCATCGCCGACTCCCGGATCACCGAGTCCTCGGGTCTGGCCCGCGACGTCGCGAACGACCTGTACTGGACCGTCAACGACTCCGGTTCCGGCGGCACGGTGTACGGGCTGGGGGACGACGGGCAGCTCCGCGGGACGCTGAACTTCCGGGCGCAGCCGAGGGACGTCGAGGCCCTGGCGGTCGACGGCACCCGCCTGTACGTGGCCGACATCGGCGACAACGAGGCGGTGCGCGACCAGGTCAGCGTGTACATCCTCTTCAATCCGCGGGCCAGCGGTCTCACCGTGATGTACCAGTCCCTCGACTTCCGCTACGAGGACGGCCCGCACGACGCCGAGACCCTGCTCGTCGATCCCGACGGACGGCTGCTGGTGGTCACGAAGGGCGCCCAGGGCGGCATCTACCAGGCGCCCTCGTCGCCGTCCCGCTCGGCGACCAACGTGCTGCGCCGCGTGGGGGACGCGCCCGCGATGGTCACCGACGGGCTGTTCCTGCCCGACGGCACCCTGGCGCTGCTGACCTACGGCTCGGTCGAGGTCCTGGACGGCGAGACGTACGCGCCGCGGTCCAGCACCCCCATCCCGCGGCAGCCGCAGGCGGAGTCGCTGGCCCTCGACCTCGCCGGGGAGGGACTGCTCGTCGGCAGCGAGGGCCGGCGCAGCAAGGTCTTCGCCCTGCCGCTGCCCGGCGCCGGGGCGAGCCCCAGCGCGGACCCGAGCCCCACCACCACGCCGGCGGACTCGGGAGAGGACCTCGATGCCGACCCGGCTGAGGAGGACGCGTCCCCCTCCATCGGGCGTCGCGGGACGCTGCTGGCCGTCGGCCTGGCCGCCGTGGTCGCGGTGGTGGCCGGGGTGGTCGTGGCCGTCGTCCGCAAGCCCTGAGCGGCTGACGCGCGCCGGCACCGACCGGCTCAGGCCAGCTGCTCGACCACCCAGTCGACACACCGGGTGAGCCGGGTGATGTCGTCGGGCTCGACGTTGGGGAACATGCCGACGCGGAGCTGGTTGCGGCCCAGCTTGCGGTAGGGCTCGGTGTCGAGGACGCCGTTGGCGCGCAGGGTGGCGGCCAGCACCTTCGCGTCGACCCCCTCGAAGTCCACCGTGGCCACGACCGGGGAGCGGTGCGCGGGCTCGGCCACGAACGGCGTCGCGTACGGGCTGACGTCGGCCCAGCCGTACAGCCGGTGGGCCGAGTCGCGGGAGCGATCCGCGGCGAAGGCCAGGCCGCCCTGGTCGAGCAGCCAACCCAGCTGCTCGTCCAGCAGGAACAGCGTCGCGATGGCCGGGGTGTTGAGGGTCTGGTCCTGCCGGGAGTTGGACAGCGCCGTCGCCAGGCTCAAGCTCTCGGGGATCCAGCGGTCGGTGGACGCGACCCGCGCCGTGCGTTCGACGGCGGCGGGGGACAGCAGGGCGATCCACAGGCCGCCCTCGGAGCCGAGGCTCTTCTGCGGGGCGAAGTAGTAGACGTCGGTCTCGGACACGTCGACCTCCACCCCACCCGCGGCCGAGGTGCCGTCGACGACCACCAGGGCGCCCTCGTCGGCCCCCGCCACCCGACGCACCGGGGCGAGGGCTCCGGTGGAGGTCTCGTTGTGCGCCCAGGCGTAGACGTCGGCTCCTGGCACGGCGGTCGGCACCGCGACCGAGCCGACGGGGGCGGTGACGACGTGCGGGTCGCTCAGGTGCGGCGCCGCGGCCGCGGCGGCGGCGAACTTGGCCGAGAACTCCCCGAAGCTGGCGTGGGCGCTCCGCCGCTCGATCAGGGAGCAGACGGCGACGTCCCAGAAGGTCGTCGAGCCGCCGTTGCCCAGCACCACCTCATAGCCCTCCGGCAGGCCGAACAGCTCGGCCAGCCGGGACCGGACGCTGCCGACCAGCCGCTTCACCGGCGGCTGGCGGTGGGAGGTACCCAGCAGGGCCGCCCCCCGGGTGGCGAGCGCGGTGACCGCGGTGTCGCGGATCTTCGCCGGGCCGCACCCGAACCGGCCGTCGGAGGGCAGCAGCTCGGCAGGGATCTCGAGGGCGGTCACGGTCGCCGATCCTCTCACGGGCCGGCGGAGCCGGCGGAGCCGTTTCCCCACCCTGGGAGACTGGCGCCATGCCCGACCTCGCCGCCGAGCGCGTCAACTACTCCGGGGAGCAGCTGCTGGAGTCGGCGGTGCCGGCCACGCCGTTCCCCCTCTTCGAGCGCTGGCTGGACGCCGCGTTCCAGGCCAAGGCCGACGGGGTCCTGCCCGAGCCGACGGCCATGGTCGTGGCCACCGTCGACGGCGGCCGCCCGAGCGCCCGGACGGTGCTGCTCAAGGAGCTGGACGCCGACGGCTTCGTCTTCTTCACCAACTACACCTCGCGGAAGGGCGGCGAGCTGGCGGCGCAGCCCGCCGTCGCGCTGCACTTCGGCTGGTACCCCCTGCAGCGCCAGGTCCGCGTGGAGGGGACGGCGAGCCGCGTCCCCCGCGCGGAGTCGGAGGCCTACTTCGCCACCCGGCCGCGCGGCTCCCAGCTGGGCGCGTGGGCCTCGCCCCAGTCGGTGGAGGTGGCCTCGCGGGAGGAGCTGAACGCGGCCTACGCCGCCGCGGAGGAGCGCTTCGCCGGCCGCGACGTCCCCTGCCCCGAGCACTGGGGCGGCTACCGCGTGGTCCCCGCGCTCGTCGAGTTCTGGCAGGGCCAGCCCAGCCGGATGCACGACCGCCTCGCCTACCGCCGCACCGCCGACGGCTGGGACCTCGTCCGCCTCGCCCCCTGACCGACTTGTCAGCGTTGGTGGTGGCCAGGGCCACCACCGCTGCTGACAACTCGGCTCAGGCGCGGGCGTTGAGGGCGATCTCGACGGAGAGGAACTGCTCGGAAAAGGCCTCGAGGACGCGGAGCCGGGGGTCGGGGACCGGGAGGACGCGGGGTTGCAGGAGCGGGCGCAGGCCGGCGAGCCGCGGGTCGGCCAGCACGGCGGCGACGGCCGGCGGGTCACCACCGCCGACGACGGCGTCGAGCGTGGCGGCGTGCGGCGCGAGCAGCCGGGCGGCGACGTCGGCCGTCTCGGCGTAGGCCTTGGCGGACTGGTTGTCGCGGCGGCGCGCGTAGCGCTGCTGGGACCACCCACCGGCCTTGGTCCGGCCCTGCACGTAGGTGGAGTCGACCTTGGACTCCACCAGCCGGGCGCCGAGGAAGCGCCCGACGGCGTAGCCGCCCTTGCGGACCAGCACCGCACCGACGGCCCGGGGCCGGCCCACGTGCGCGAGCAGGGCCTCCAGCGGTTCCCCGACGGGCCGCCAGGGCAGGAAGGGGACGGCGATCACCGCGCCGGCGCCGTCCTCGGCGACCAGGGTGACGGCGTCGCTGCTCAACAACGCCTCGACAGCACCGTGCCGATGAGCGAACCCGTCCAGCCAGCGGGAGAGGCGCTCGGGGGGCACGCGGACGACGCGGTCGGTCTGCAGCGGTGCTCCTCGGGTCGAAGGGGTCCAGACATGGACGAACCCGCGAGCACTTCGGCGCGTCGAGGATCTCGACGTCGTCGGCCGGTGAACAACTCCGGCGCTCGCGGGTTCGGGTGTTGGCTGTGGATTAGCCGGCCGCAGGGGACCAGAACACACAGTCAGCGCGTGCGGCTAGCTGGCCGACACCTCACATGTCCCAAAGTCATTCATTCTTTGGACCACCTCCTTCCCGTGTACCACAGAAGATAGGCCGCGTTCGGGGCGGACGCAACGGTTATTCGGATCACACCGGCCGAGCGGTTCAGGCCAGCACGACGGTCACGCCACGCCTCCGCAGCGTGGCCACCACGCCCGGGTCGGCGGCGCTGTCGGTGATGACCGACGACACCTCGTGCACGTGGCAGATGCGGGAGAACCCGACGACACCCAGCTTGGAGGAGTCGAGGACGACGACGGTCCGTTTGGCCTGCTGGACCATCACCCGGTTGATCGCGGCCTCGGCCTCGTCGTAGGTGGTGATGCCGGCGGCGGGGTCCAGGCCCGTCGCTCCGAGGAAGCAGAGGTCGGGCGTGAGCTGGCTCAGAGTCTCGGTGGCCATCGCCCCGACCAGCTCGTAGCTCTGCGGCCGCGCCACCCCTCCGCAGACCATGATCTTGATGAACGGCCGGACGATCAGCTCGGTGGCGATGTTGATCGCGTTGGTGATGACGGTGAGCCCGGTCTGCAGGGACTCCTGACCGGGGATCGCCCGGGCCACCTCGACCGTCGTGGTGCCGCCGTTGAGCGAGACCGTGCAGCCGGGCCAGAGCATGCCCGCCGCGACCTGGGCGATCCGGGCCTTGGCCTCCCCGTGGTTGATCGCCTTGTACCGCAGGGGCAGGTCGTAGGAGGTCGTGTTGGGGACGGCGCCGCCGTGGGTGCGGCTGAGCAGCTGTTGGTCGGCCAGGTAGTCGAGGTCGCGGCGGATGGTGGCGGCGGAGACGGCGAAGTGCTCGGCGGAGGTCTCCACGTCGATCCGGCCCGCGTCCACCAGCCGCTCGAGCAGCGCGGACAGGCGCTCTGCTCGGGTCATGCGCCACCTCCTCGGCTGGTCGGGGGCCGTTGCCGGTACTCGCTGCCATGCTATGTTCGTATCTGTTCGTTTGGGGAAAAAACAAGCATCATCTCGACACCAGGAGTGACGCCGTGGCCTTTTTCGTGGACGACGAGATCGCCTCCCAGCCCGCATGCTGGCGCCAGGCCGCGGCGCTGGCCCCGGCTCTGGCCGCCGAGCTCCGGGCTCCGGGCGAGCGGGTCGGCTTCGTCGGCTGCGGCACCTCCTGGTTCATGGCCCAGATCATCGCGTCCTGGCGCGAGGCCGCCGGGTTCGGGGAGTCCGACGCCTTCAGCGCCAGCGAGGTCCCCGACCGCCCCTACGACCGGATCGTCGCCATCACCCGCTCGGGCACGACGACCGAGGTGGTCGAGCTGCTGAAGCAGCTCCGCGGCCTCGTTCCCACCACCGTCGTCCTCGGCGACCAGAGCACGGCCGCCGGCCGGCTGGCGGACCAGGCCGTCGACCTCTCCTTCGCCGACGAGCAGTCGGTCGTGCAGACCCGCTTCGCCACCTCCACGCTCGCCCTGTTCCGCGCGGCCTACGGCACCGACGTCGAGCCGCTGGCCGCCGCGGCGGAGGAGGCCGTCGCCGAGCCCCTGGACGACGGGCTGGCCGAGGCGGAGCAGGTCAGCTTCCTCGGGCGGGGGTGGACCATCGGGCTGGCGCACGAGGCGGCGCTGAAGTACCGCGAGACCTCCTCGTCCTGGACCGAGTCCTACCCGGCCATGGACTACCGGCACGGTCCGATCTCTGTCGCCCGCTCGGGCCGCCTGGTCTGGATGTTCGGCGAGCCGCCGCCTGGCCTCGCCGAGCAGGTGCAGGCCACCGGGGCGCGGTTCGTGGCCTCCGACCGCGACCCGATGGTCGAGCTGGTCACGGTGCAGCGGGTCGCCGTCGCCCGGGCCCGGCTGCTCGGGGTCAACCCCGACACCCCCCAGCACCTCACGCGCTCCGTCGTCCTCGACCACTGAGCCGGCCGAGTGCCCGACTACGTGGTCGCGGTCGACCTCGGCGGCACGCTGACCAAGGTGGCCCACGCACACGTGGACGGCACGGTCAGCAGCGTCGTCCGCCTGCCCACCCGGCTGGTCGACGGCCAGGCCTCGGTGACCTGGCTCGCCTCCGTCATCGAGGACGCGGCCGCGGCCCGCTCGGGTGAGGTCTGCCGCGGCTTCGGCGTCGTCGTCCCCGGCATCATCGACGTCCCCCGCGGCGTCGTCCGCGCCGCACCCAACGTCGGCTGGTACGACGTCCCGCTCCGGCGCCGGCTCAGCGACCTGACGGGCCGCCCCGGGACGGTCGACCACGACGTGCGCTCCGGCGGCCTGGCCGAGTGGCGGTTCGGGGCCGGGGTCGGAGCCCGCAACCTGCTGTTCCTGCCGCTGGGCACGGGCGTGGCCGGAGCCATGCTGGTCGACGGCCGCCTGGTCGACGCCGACGGCTACGGCGGGGAGATCGGCCACATCGCCGTGCCCGCCGCCCGGGACGCCCCCTGCCTGTGCGGGCAGCGCGGCTGCCTGGAGACGGTCGCCTCCGCGGCCGGCATCGTCCACACCCACGCCCGGCTGGCCGGCGCCGCAGCCGCCGACGCCCGTGCGGTGGCCGAGCTGGCCCGCGCCGGGGACCCGGCTGCCGGGGAGGCGTTCGCCGTCGCCGTGCAGGGGCTGGTCGAGGCCCTGACGACCTACGCCACCCTGCTCGGCCCTGAGACCGTGGTCCTCGGCGGCGGCCTGGCCGGCGCCTTCGACCTGCTGGGTCCGCCGGTCGCCGCCGGCCTGGACGAGCGGATGGCCTTCCAGCGACGCCCCCACGTGGTTCCCGCGCAGCTGGGAGCGGATGCCGGGGTGATCGGGGCCGGGCTGGTGGCCTGGGACCTGTTCGGTGAGGATGAGGGACCGTGACGCCCGTCTCCTCCCCCTCCCCTTCGCCCGGCGTGAGCCCTTCCCCAGCCCGGAGCCGGCTCTGGTGCGAGCGGGTGGTGACCCCGGTCGGTGAGCGCCGGGAGGTCCTGCTCGACGTCGTGGACGGCCGGATCGCCTCCCTGGAGGCTGGCGCGGCCGCACCCCCGGACGCCGAGCGCGTGCCCGGGTGGACCGTGCCGGGCTTCGTCGACACCCACGGCCACGGCGGCGGGGGGCACGACTACGCCACCCTCGACGCCGACGAGGCCCGAGCCGCCCGCGCCTTCCACCGCGGGCACGGCACGACGACGGCCTTCGCCAGCCTGGTGACGGCCGACCTCGACACCCTGGTCGCCCAGATCCACACGCTGGCCCCGCTGGTCCGGACAGGCGAGCTGGCCGGTCTGCACCTCGAGGGCCCCTTCCTCTCACCCGCCAAGAAGGGCGCGCACACCGCGTCGCTGCTGATGCCGCCCACGCCGGAGGCCGTCGACCGGCTGCTCGAGGCCGGTGACGGCACGCTGGCCATGGTCACCCTGGCGCCCGAGCTGCCCGGGGCGTTGGCCGCGACCGCCCGGCTGGTCGCCGCCGGGGTCACCGTCGCGGTCGGCCACACCGACGGCGACGAGACCGACACCCGGCGCGCGCTCGACGCCGGTGCCACGGTGGCCACCCACCTGTTCAACGCCATGCGGCCGGTCCACCACCGCGAGCCTGGCCCGGTGCCGGTGCTGCTGGGGGACGAGCGGGTCGTGGTCGAGCTGATCGGCGACGGCTTCCACCTGCACCGCGACGTCGTCCAGATGGCCATCGACGTCGCCGGGCTGGACCGGGTGGCGCTGATCACCGACGCCATGGTCGCCACCGGCATGCCGGACGGCGGCTACACCCTCGGTGGGCTGGACGTCGTGGTCCGTCACGGTGAGGCCCGGCTGCTCGAGCCGGACGGCAGCCCCGGCTCCATCGCCGGGTCGACGCTGACCATGGCCGCGGGGTTCGCGTTCCTGGTCTCGCTGGGGATGAGCATCCCCGGCGCGGCCCACCTGGCCGCCAGCACGCCCGCCCGCCGGCACGGGCTGGCCGGGGTGGGGACGATCGAGAGCGGCGGCGCTGCCGACCTGTGCGTCGTCGACGAGGCGGGCCGGTTGCAGCGCGTCATGCAGAACGGGACGTGGGTCGGATGACCACCACCACCCTCACCGCCCTGCTCGGCCCGGCCGCCGCCGCCGGCCGCGGGGTGGGGGCCTTCAACGTCTTCAGCCTCGAGCACGCGGAGGCCCTCGTGGCCGCAGCGGGGACTGCCGGGCTGCCCGTGGTGCTGCAGCTGTCCCAGAACGCGGTGCGCTACCACGGCAGCCTGGCGCCGATCGCCTTGGCGACGCTGGCCCTCGCCCGGGCCGCGGACGTCCGGGCCGTCGTCCACCTGGACCACGCCACCGACGTCGCCCTGGTGCACGAGGCCGTGGACCTGGGCTTCGGCTCGGTGATGTTCGACGGCTCCGAGCTGGACTACGCGGAGAACGTCGCCACCACGGCCGCCGTCGTCGAGCACTGCCATGCCGCCGGTGTCGACGTCGAGGCCGAGCTGGGCGCGGTGGGCGGCAAGGACGGGGTGCACGCGCCCGGGGTGCGCACCCGCCCGGACGAGGCGGCGGCCTTCGTCGCCGCCACCGGGGTGGACGCACTGGCCGTCGCCGTCGGCTCCTCGCACGCGATGACCGAGCGCAGCGCCGCGCTGGACCTGCAGCTGATCGGTGAGCTGGCGGCCGCGGTGCCGGTGCCGTTGGTGCTGCACGGGTCCTCCGGCGTCCCCGACGACGAGATCGTCCGCGCCGTCCAGGCCGGGATGACCAAGGTCAACATCGCCACGCACCTGAACCAGGTCTTCACCACCGCGGTGCGCAGGGTGCTGCAGGACCGCCCCGAGCTGGTGGACAGCCGCCGGTACCTGGCGCCCGCCCGGGACGCGATGGCGCAGGAGACGGCCCGCCTGCTGACCCTGCTCCACGAGGCCGGGTCGCCAACTGCTTGAGCCGGCCGTCCCGGAAGGCGTCTGCGACGGTCAGTGCGCCATGCGCCGGCCGCTGCCCAGCTCGAGCACCTCGACGGCCGGGGCACGCTGGCCGTCGTCACGGCCGAACAACCGCGGGCTCGGCGCGGTGAGCACCAGGTCGTCCGCCCAGCGGGCCGCGGGCACCGAGGCCGCCGTCGCCAGCCCGCCCATGGCGGAGGGGAAGGGCTCCGGGACCTCCCGGAGGGCCTCCAGCTCGCTGACCAGGGAGGCGTAGGCGATCCGGTTGGCCAGCTGCCGGGTGGCCGACATCGCCATGTCGGTGGCCACCAGACGGCGCAGGCGCTGGACGTCGGCCACCAGCTTCTCGCGGCGGGCCTGGGCCCGGAACGCCTCGACCAGAGGGTCGGGTGGGTCCTCAGGGGTCAGGCGCTCGCCCAGCCTCTGCAGGGCCGCCAGGGCCCAGGTGGCAAACCGCCCCTCGGACTCCTCCTCGGACTCCCGCATCAGCAGCGGGATGCCGATCAGCGCCGCGACGACGACCACCCAGGCGAGCAGGTCGGACGCCACCACCTCCACGGCCGTCCCCTCCTCGTCGAGCGGTGCCGGCGCCGGCCGGCCGGGACGAGGCGCTGCGGACCTCGTCGCCCGTGCCCCCACTCTAGGTCGGGGGCGGGGGCCCGGGCAGGGGCGCCGGGTCAGCCGCGGCCGGTGAAGGCGGCGTAGCGGTCCAGTGACTCGCGCCGCTCGGTGGCGTGGTCGACGATGGGGTGCGGGTAGCCGCGGGGCAGCCCGCCTGGGTTCGTCCACGGCGTGTGCAGATGGGCCAGCGGGACGTCGGCCAGCTCGGGCACGTAGCGGCGGATGAACGTCCCGTCGGGGTCGAACTTCTCCGACTGGGTCACCGGGTTGAAGATCCGCACGTACAGCGCCGGGTCGTTCCCGCACCCCGCCACCCACTGCCAGTTGAGCTGGTTCTGGGCGACGTCCCCGTCGCGGAGGTGCTGCATGAAGACCGCGGCGCCATGCCACCACGGCAGGTGCAGGTCCTTGACCAGGAACGAGCCGGTCACCATACGGAGCCGGTTGTGCATCCAGCCCTCGGCCACCATCTGGCGCATCCCGGCGTCGACCAGCGGGTAGCCCGTGCGCCCCGCCTCCCACGCGGCCAGCCGGGCCGCGGCCAGGCTGCCCGGCACGGGCTCGTCGACGACGAGGTCGACGAACGCCCGCTTGATGGGGGCGGTCACCGCGTCGGGCCGGTGGAAGAGGACGTCGGCGTAGAAGTCCCGCCAGACCAGCTGCCGGGCCAGCGCGTTCGCGCCCTCGCCGGGGTGGTGCACCAGGTCGGCGAGCACCGTGCGCGGGTGGAGATGTCCCCAGCGCAGCGGGGGCGAGAGGTGCGTCGTCGCGTCCGCGCCGGGCACGTTGTGCAGCCGCTTGTAGTCGGCGGGCCCCGAGGCCGCGCGGTCCAGCCAGGCCTGCCAGGCGTCGCGGGCGTGCTGCTCCCCGGCCACCGCGACCAGCTCGGGCTCAGGCGCCTCCGGGCGCACCCGGTCGCGGGCTTCCAGCCACCGCACCTGTCCGGGGTCGACGGCGGGAGCGGGACCGTGCACGCCCCGGTCACGCCAGGCGCGGTGGAACGGGGAGAAGACCTGGAACGGCTGTCCCGACTGGGTGCGCAGGGTGCCGGGGGCGACGCCGTAGGGCGAGCCGGTCGCCCGCAGCTCGACGCCTCCCCGGGCGAGGGCCTCCGCCACCGCCGCGTCCCGTCGCCGGCCGTAGGGCGCGAAGTCGGCGCTGACGTGCACGGTGGAGGCCCCGGCCTCCGCCGCGACGTGGGGCAGCACCTCGGCCGGCCGGCCTTCCACCACGCTCAGCCCGGGCCCGCCGCCGGAGCGCAGGTCGGCGTCGAGGGCGTGCAGGGCGGCCATCAGCCAGGCGCGACGTCCCCGGCCGGCCGAGCGCAGCAGGACGGGGTCCAGGACGAACAGCGGCAGGACGGCGGCGCCGCCTGCGACCGCGCTCACCAGGGCCGGGTTGTCGGCCAGCCGGAGGTCGCGTCGAGCCCACCACAACGTGGGTGGCGGGGAAGATGGCACCGGCTAATCTTGCCTCGCTCCCCAGCACCACGTCGGCTGGACCGGGCCGCGACGGAAACCAGGGAGAATGACACCGTGAGTGACCTGATCGATACCACCGAGATGTACCTCCGCACGGTCTACGAGCTCGAGGAGGAGGGGATCGTCCCCCTCCGCGCCCGGATCGCGGAGCGGCTGCACCAGAGTGGTCCGACCGTGTCGCAGACCGTCGCCCGGATGGAGCGCGACCAGCTGCTCCGCGTCGAGGGCGACCGTCACCTCGAGCTCACCGACGAGGGCCGCAGCCGCGCCATCCGCGTGATGCGCAAGCACCGGCTCGCCGAGCGGCTGCTGATCGACGTCATCGGTCTCGACTGGGAGAAGGTCCACGACGAGGCCTGCCGCTGGGAGCACGTGATCTCCGAGGACGTGGAGCGCAAGCTGGTCGAGCTGCTGGGCTCGCCGACGCAGTCGCCCTACGGCAACCCGATCCCCGGGATGGCCGAGCTGGGCGTGACCGACGCCCCGGGCGTGTTCCGGGACGGCAACGAGCAGCTGCAGGACCTCGTCCGCCGCCAGACCAGCCCCACCCGGGTGGTCATCGAGCGGATGAGCGAGGAGATCCAGAAGGACGTCGAGATGATGGGCACCCTGCGTCAGGCGGGCATCCAGCCCGGCGCGGAGGTCAGCGTGGAGGCCGGCGGCCTCGGCGTCCGGCTCTCCGCCGCCGGCCGGCCCGACTGCGAGATCGACCGCGAGGCCTCCACCCACCTGTTCGTGTCCCGCGTCTGAGGCCAGCGGTGGCCGAGTCAGTCGTCGGGTCGCCGACGATGAGCGCCCTGTTGGACGGGCACTGGTACGACGCCGTCGCCGGTCTGCTGGACGCCGCCCTGAGCGGACCGGAGGCCGGCGAGAGCGGGGGACGCGGGTGACCTGACCCACGCCCGCGACCTGGCCATGGCCGCTCGCCGGGTGCTGGACCTCGACGGTGAGGACTTCGGTGAGATCGCCCGGGGCTTCCGGACCCGCTGGGCGGGCCGGCTCGCCGCGTCCGGCTTCCCGGCCGAGCCCCGAGCGACCGAGCGCGGGGCCCTCGGAACTCTGGTGCCCCTCTACGAGCTCATGCTCGAGGTGCTCGATGTGCGGGCGGTCCGCCGCGAGCCCCTGCAGGTCGTGGTCACCGCTCACCTGATCGGGGAGTACCTGCCCCAGCTGGCGTGGGAGTCCACTCTCGGCAACGCCGGTGACCCGCTGACGCTCGCGGACGTCGTCGGCGGCAGCCGGTGGGGCACCGACGACCCGGCGTGCCCGCACTCGTCGGCCTTGCGCAGCACCGCCAAGCGGGCGCTCAACGCCTGCCGGGGCGACGTCGAGGGCTACACCGCCTACCTCGACCGGTTTCACTCCCGACAGGGCGACGCCCTGGCCGTCTGTGCGGTGAACGGGGCGACGGTGGGACCGGGGGAGCGCCCCGACGTCGGAGACTGGTGCCCCGACCCCTGCGGGTTCGTCACCGATTCTCCGTTGGAGGACCGCCGCGACCTGGACGCGCGGGTCCGGCTGGCCAAGCTCTACGTGGAGTCGCCCGTGGTCGCGCTGCGGCACCACGCGCCGGTCGGGCACTTCTTCGGGGTGCCGTCGACGGCCGAGATCTCCGAGGCGTGGCTGCGGACGTGGGAGAAGCTGTCCGCGCCCTGGAACGACGGGGGCAACCCGCTGCTGACCACCCCGACGGTTGCCGCCGCCGCCCACGAGGCGCTGCCCGGGATGGCCGCGCTGGTCTCGGCCGTGGCTGGCCGCCCGCTCGGCCCGGGCCGGTTGCTGCGTGACATCGGCGACGACGTCGCCCGCGCCTTAGCGCGACGCCGACGCGAAGGCCGTGGCGTGAACCCGCGGGCCCGCGACGAGCCGGAGAACTGGAAGGCGTTCCTCGCCGACTTCCACCGCACCCGGGCCGGCGTCGCCGAGTCCGTGCTGTCCCGCGCGACCGCGGGGGACCACTCGCCCTACCGGTGGCTCGCCCGCGCCGTCTCCACCGACGCCCGGACCGTCCTCGACGTCGCCTGCGGTTCGGGTGCGGTGTCCCGCGAGCTGGCCCAGCCCGGCCGGACCGTCGTCGGCCTGGACCTCTCGACCGAGGAGCTCGCGCTGGCCGCCGAGCGCGGCCCGGGCCCGTGGGTCCGTGCCGACGCGCTGCGGCTGCCCCTCCGCGACGGCTCGGTGGACGTGGTGACGAGCTCGATGGGGCTGGTGGTGGTGCGCCCGCTGGCGGAGCTGCTCGCTGAGGTCGCGCGGGTGCTGCGTCCCGGCGGGGTGCTGGCGGCGATCGCCCCCGCGGTCCGGCCGCTGGGGCCGTCCGACCTGCGGACGCTGGGCCAGCTCAGCCGCCGGCTGCGCGCCACGCCCAGCTTCCCCGGACCGGTGGAGATCGCGGGCTTCCACCACGCCCTCGACGCCGTCGGTCTGACGCGGGTGGAGGACAAGCGCGAGCGCTACCGGTTCCCGGTCCGCAGCCGCGAGGACGCCGAGCTGGTGATGTCGGCGCTCTACCTGCCGTCCACGCGACGGTCCCGGGTGGAGGCGGCGGTGGAGTACCTGGAGGACCGGCTGCGCCAGGCCGAGGTGGTCGACATCGCCATCCCGATGCGGCGCGTGGTGGCCATCAAGTAGACCCGGCGTGTCACGGGAGCAGCGGGAATAGTGGTCCGGCAGGTCTGGTTGTGCCGGGTGGCCGCAGCAGATCCGCGGCCGGACTTTCCCGGACAGGAGCGAGCATGGCAACGATCGACATCAGCGCGGACACCTTCGAGAAGACCATCACGGACAACGACATCGTCCTCGTGGACTTCTGGGCCGAGTGGTGCGGCCCCTGCAAGCGCTTCGGCCCGATCTACGAGAAGTCCTCCGAGCAGCACGGCGACGTCGTCTACGCCAAGCTCGACACCGACGCGAACCAGCAGCTCTCCGGCCAGCTGGGCATCGAGGGCATCCCGACGCTGATGGCCTTCCGCGAGGGCGTCATGGTCTTCAACCAGGCCGGCGCTCTGCCGGGCCCCGCGCTCGAGCAGGTCATCGACGCCGTCAAGAAGCTCGACATGGACGAGGTCCACGCGCAGGTGGCGAAGCTGCAGGCGGAGCACGGCGAGCACGACCACGCCGACCACCAGCACTGAGCGCACCGGCGCCGCCGGCGAGCGGTGAGGGTGCGCCGGGCAGGGGTAGCCTCCGACGGGCGAGCACACCACGACGGGTCTTGTAGAGTCGCCCCGCACCTCCCGGCAACCGGGTTTGACGTCGTCCAGCGGCGCCGAAGTCCCTGCACGTCTCACGGGTGCCCCCGCCCCCATAGCTCAGGGGATAGAGCAAAGGTTTCCTAAACCTTGTGTCGCAGGTTCGAATCCTGCTGGGGGCGCGCTCGTCACACCGGCCCGGGACCAGCCCCCGGTCATCCGACTCCGCCGACGCCGCCCCCGCCGCCTGCGGCGAACCAGGCTCGCCTGACCCCGTTTCCGTCCGAACCCCGCGTGACACCACAGCGGGTGCAGGTCCACACCGTCGCGTGCTGGTCCTCGTCCCAGCCGTTGTGCCACTGGTGTCGACGGACCAGGCAGGTCACCTTGGGCAGCATGGCGGCCACCTCCTCAGCCCGACGGTAGCGCGTGCGACCCGGGCTGTACACGGGTCAAGCGCCGGCCGGCGTGAGCCGCTCAGCAGCTACGCCGTCGGCCGACACCTCGGCCGGTCAGAGGATGGAAGGCCCCGAGGGCCTGGACAGCAGCGCCAGCTCGAGCGCCTGCTGGGGGAACCAGGTGCCGGCGGCCGGATCGACGCGGTTCCAGACCGGGTCGACGACGGTGGTCCCGCTGCCCAGGCCCCGGCTGCACTGCCCGTCGGACTCGCCCGGCACCTTGAGCCACACGTAGGCGTCCACCAGCGGAGTGGACGTCACCGTGGTGGGGCGCGGCCCGAGCCCGCGACCGGGCGGGTTGCACCAGGTCTGCGGGTCGGTCCAGAGGAGCTGCTTGCGCGCGGGCGTCCAGGGTCCGCGGCCGTTGCGGCTGGTGTCGATCAGAAAGGTCTTGGTCGGGCGCGCGGCGCCGAGGATCGAGGCGTACCGGTTGTTGATCCCCAAGGTGTTGGCCGTCGGATCGGTGGTGCTGTCGCTCCAGATCTTCGTCGGGTCGAGGGCCACCCCGGTCCAGTTGTTGGTCGGCCCCCCGTTCCAGTACTGGTGACCGCAGCTGGCGAAGTCCCCGGGCTTCACCTCCGTGACGTAGGCCATGCAGGAGGAGACCCACGTCCCGTACTGCTCGAGGTTGGTCGTGTACTGGAAGTTCGAGGCGTTGAGGAAGAAGCCGTCGGCCTGATCCACCCCTGCCTTGAGCAGCCGGTCGCTGGCCTCGCCGACGTTCAGCCACCCGTTCTGCGTCCCGTCGAGGTAGACGGTGGTGTTGGGCAGGGCCTTGAGGCGCTCCACCGCATAGCGGAGCAGCGCGAACCGGTCGCCGGCCGAGGTCGCCGGGTCGGCTTCGGCGGGCGTCGCACCACTCGCGGGTGCCGTCGAGCTTGGTGTACCAGGGGATGATGCCGAGTCCGTCCGGCTCGACCGCGACTGCGGCCTTGCGGCTGCCGATGCCCCGCGCCACCGCGTCCACCCAGTCCCGGTAGGCGGTGACGCTGGTGGCGCCTCCGGCGGAGTAGTGCGCGCAGTCCCGGAACGGGAGGTTGTAGAGCACGAGCAGTGGCAGCGTCTGCTGGCTGGCCGCCCGCTGGGTCACCAGCGTGACGTCCGCCTCGGCCTTCGCCGGGGAGCTCGCCGTCACCCAGACCCCCGTCGGGGTGTCGACCATCGACTGGATCTTGGCCGCGTCGGACGTGCGGCCCTGCATCCTGAGCGTGGCGATCTGCTTCGTCGCACCCGGGTTGGGCGCCGGGACGAAGAACCGGGTGCCGTCCGGGACCGCGGCCGTGGCCGAGGGCGCGGAAGCGGCGACGCCGGCGGACCCCAGGACGCCGACGGCGGCCACGAGGGCAACGAGCCGGTTGCGCAGGTGGCGAGGCAAGAGTGGCTCCAGAGAACGGCGTGAACAGGCTCCCCCGAGCGGCGCGGTCCGCCTCCGGCAGCCCGACGTCCTCACAGTAGGAGCGCTGCGAGTGGGGCGGACAGGGTCGTTGGTCCCTACTCGTCCCCGTCCGGCCCGGGTGCGGTCAGGCCTACGGACCTGAAGCTCGTCGTGCCCAGGAGACCGGACGGCCACAATTGCGGGCTCCGCGGGTCCTTCGCATGCGGCCTCTGTGGGATCGCCGCCTACGCTGGGCCGCGATGGACGCCACCGACTGCGTTCGGACGACGAGGAGCAGCTGGTGGTGACACAGCGAGAAGACGACGGGCGCACCGTCGTCGACGACTTTCGGGCGGGCGACGAGCCTGCCCTCGCCGAGATCTACGGCCGTTGGTCCCCGCTGATCTACAGCTTCGCCCTGCGCTCGCTCGGCGGGCGCGTCGCTGAGGCCGAAGGGGTGACCCAGCGGGTCTTCGCAACGGCCTGGACCACCCGGGCCTCCTTCGATCCGCAACGGGGCCCGCTCTCGGCCTGGTTGATCGCGATCACCCGGGAGAAGATCGCGAAGGTGCTCGTCGGCGGGGAGGCTGTTGCGGCGCCGGCCCAGCTGGCCGAGCGGTTGCTGCTCGCCGACGGCGTGTCCCAGCTCGAGGCCGAGCCGCAGCAGGTCGTGAGGATGGCGCTGTACGGCGCCCTCACCCACGGCCAGATCGCTGAGCGCACAGGACTGTCGACACCCGCCGTCAAGGGCCACCTCCGGCGTGGCCTCGGCCGGCTCCGCGAGCAGCTGGAGGTACAGCCCCATGCATGCTGACACCGATCTCCTCGCGCTTCTCGCTCTCGGCGAGCTCGCGGGCACCGAGGACCAACGTCGCCACGCCCAGACCTGCGACCTCTGCCGGGTCGAGCTGGCCGAGCTGCGCCGGTTGGTCGATCTGGGCCGAGACAGCGATGACACGACCACGGTCGCCCCCGACCCGATCATCTGGACACGGATCTGCGAAGAGCTGGGCTTCAGCCTCGCGGTCTCAGGGCCCCTCGCACCCTCGGGCGACGTCGGGCGCGACCTCGCCGGCCGGGCAGCCGGGGCGGACGCTTCTACCACCGACCTCCGGGCGCACGCAGAGCTGGCCCCCGTCGACGACGGGTGGTCGCGAGCCACGGGGCGGGCCGAGCTCGCGACCGACGCGCGCGGTCGACGGCTCCTGCAGGTTCAGCTGCACGCCGACCTGCCGGCCGGTGGCGTCCGTCAGGCGTGGCTCGTGCACCGGTCGGACCCCAATCGGCGGCAGACGCTGGGCATCCTCGACGGGTTGGACGGGCTCTGGACGGTCGACCGTGCGCTCGACCTGACGGAGTACGCGATCCTCGACATCTCGCAGCAGGACACGGGTCAGACCGAGCACTCGGGCCGGACGATCGTCCGCGGGGCCTTCACCCTCATCAGCTGAGCGCCGCCCGCCCCGCCGCCGCTGGGAGCGGCGGGGGCTGGCCTCAGGCGGTCGGTGACTCCGATCCGGTCTGGTCGTCGGCCTCCGTGGCGTGGATTCCCTCGCCGTCGGCCTGGTCGGACTGCCCGTCCGTGCCGTCGGGACGTCCCTCCGGCGGAGCCGTCATGGTGGGCTCGGAGTCCTGGTCGTAATCGTCGGCGCGGTTCTCGGTCATGGTCTCTCTCTACCCGCTAGTGGCGGCCCCACGCAACGAGTACGAAAGACTGCTGGCCCAACCTTTACTTGATACTTCAACTGATTGAGCCTACAGTTGATGGTGCATCACCCGGTGCCCCGATCTGCGAGCGAGAGCCGACCGATGACCTCCCTGTTCGAGCGTGGCGTCCCCGCCGGCGCCTACGACGCCTTTCTGCCCGACGCCGTCGAGGCCAGTCGTCGCCAACCGCTGTGGCAGCCCGAGGACGGGCCGCTGCCCACGCTGTTCCTGAGCCACGGCGCCCCGCCGCTGCTGGACGACGCGGAGTGGATGCGCAAGCTGCTCGCCTGGTCGCTCTCGATGGCCAAGCCCCGGGCCATCCTCATCGTCAGCGCCCACTGGGAGTCCGCCCCGCTCTCGCTCTCCTCGAGCGCGGCGGCTGCTCCGCTGGTCTACGACTTCGGCGGCTTCCACCCGCGCTACTACTCCCTGACCTACCCGACGCCGGATGCCTCGACGCTCGCCAGCCGGGTGCGTGCCGTCATGGGCGACACGACGACCATCCACGAGCACGCGAGCCGCGGCCTCGACCACGGGGCCTGGGTGCCGTTGATGGTCATGTACCCGCTGGCCGACGTCCCGGTGCTCCAGCTGAGCCTGCCGACGGAGGACCCGGGCGACCTGCTCGCTCTGGGCGGTCGGCTCAGGGCCCTGCGCGAGGAGGGCGTGCTCATCATCGGCTCGGGCTTCACCACCCACGGTCTCCCGTTCCTGACGCGGGCCAACGCCGCCGGCGAGGTCCCGGGCTGGTCGTCGGACTTCGACCAGTGGACCGCGGAGCTGCTGGCCAGTGGCGACGTCGACGGGCTCGCGGGCTTCCGGGACCATGCCCCGGGCATGCCCTGGTGCCACCCGACCGTGGAGCACTTCATCCCGATGTTCGTGACCTTCGGCGCGGCCTCGGCCGAGCCGCAGAGCGCGCTGACGACGATCGACGGCTACATGATGGGTCTGTCACGGCGCTCCTTCCAGCTGCGCTGACCCGCGATCGATCCGGGAGGATGAGGCCGGTGAGCGACCAGGCAGACGTGTGGCCCGAGGGCGTCGCCCGGATGCTGGGCGCGGCGAGCGAGCGGGATCTTCCGGTAGAGGTCCGGTCCCGGCCCAGGGCCCGCACCCTCGAGGAGGCGGCCGAGCTGCTCGGGATCACGCCGGCCGACATCGCCAAGACCCTGGTGCTGCGCCGGTCGGAGGGTCATTACCTCTTCGCCGTGCTACCCGGGGACGCGCAGCTGTCCTGGCCGAAGCTGCGGGCCGAGGTCGGGGTAAACCGTTTGGCCCTGCCGGATGCGGACGAAGCGCTGAGGGCCACCGGCTACGCCCGCGGGACCATCACCCCCGTGGGCAGCGCCACGGACTGGCCGCTCTGGGTCGACGTCCGCCTGGCCGGGTGCCGCGTCGCGATGGGGTCGGGCGACCACGGCTTCGCCGCGTTCCTCGACGTCGACGACCTGGTCCGGGCCTACGGCGCGACCCTGACCGACCTGGCGGCGTAGGCGACTGGCGGGTCCGGGCGGTTCCCGGCGAGAGAAGGCTGCGCCGGCCGCACCGCCCTACACTTCCCGGCATGGCCAGGACGGGGGAGGGCAGCCGACGCGTGCTCGCGCTGGCCTGGCTCCTGCTCGGTGCCGCCATGATCGCGGTCCCGGTCTGGGTGGGGTGGACGCGCTGGCCGTCCCTGCTCACCGGCCATCCCCTGGTGCTCGGCCTCGGCATCGGCTGCGCGCTGCTCGGCTTCGTCGCCGTGGCCTGGGCGGTGGCGAGCCTGGTGCTGGGCGACCGCTCCGAGAACGAGGACCAACCCCGCACCGAGCGGCAGCGGGCCCGGCGCGCCAGCCGGCGGATCGCGCTCGCCGTTCCGACGTTGTTCGTGTGCGCCCTGCTGGTCGCCGCGCTGGCCGCGACCCGCCCTCTTCCGGCCGCCCCGGTCGCCGTCGCGGCGATGCGCTCGCAGTCCGGCGTCCGGGTGGCGGACCGGCTGACCTGGTTCGAGCTGACGTCGACGGCGCGCGCCGACGACGACCGGGTCCGCCGCCCGACCACCGGACTGGTCTTCGTGCCCGGAGCGCGGGTGGACCCGCGGGCCTACGCCCACATCCTGCGCCCGCTCGCCGAGGCCGGCTACCTCGTGGTGGTGCTCAAGGAGCCGCTCGGCCTCTCCGTCCTGGACCCCGGCCACCCGGAACGGGCGATGAGGGCCCATCCGGAGATCGCGCAGTGGGTGGTCGGCGGTCACTCGCTCGGCGCGGTGACCGCCGCCTCGTTCGCCGACGCGACGCCCGTGGTGGACGGGGCGCGGGTGGCCGGGCTCGTGCTCTGGGCGTCCTACCCCGCCCGGCGGCTCGACCGCGCCGACCTGGCGGTCACGTCCGTCTCGGCCGAGCTGGACGGGCTCAGCACCACGGCGAAGGTGGACGCGGCCAAGACCAAGCTCCCGCCGGACACCACCTACGTCGTCGTCCCGGGCGCGGTGCACTCCTGGTTCGGGGACTACGGCGACCAGCCGGGCGACGGCACCCCGACCGGGAACCGCGAGCAGGCCCAGGCCCAGGTCACCGAGGCGACCCGCGCGGTGCTGGCCGCCGTCACCCCGAAGCCGCCCCGCAAGAAGTAGCGGCCCTGGACGGATGCGGTGGCCGGAGGCCCTCCTAGGATCAGCCGCATGAGCGCACAGGGACTGCAGCAGGCCCAGGAGAAGATGACCGCGGCCGGGGTCAACCCCCAGGCCATCGACGTCTTCAGCCACTACTACCACCAGCTCGAGGAGGGCGTCACCGGGTTCATCGCCGAGGACACCATCGAGCCGCTGGAGAACCCCGACCTGCTCAGCGACGTCACCATCAGCGACGAGGCCGCGCGGGAGGCGCTGGCCGCGACCGTGATCATCAAGCTCAACGGCGGCCTGGGCACCTCGATGGGTCTGGACCGGGCGAAGTCGCTGCTGCACGGTCCGGGACGGCAAGAGCTTCCTCGACCTGATCGTCGACCAGGTCCGCGCCGCCCGCGCGACCTACGGCGCCAAGCTGCCGCTGGTGTTCATGGACAGCTTCCGGACCCGCGAGGACACCCTCGCGGCGCTCGCCGGCTACGACGACCTCGCCGTCGACGGCCTCGACCTGGACTTCCTGCAGAGCCAGGAGCCCAAGCTGCGCGCCGACGACCTCACGCCGGTGGAGTGGCCGGCCGACCCCACGCCTGGAGTGGTGCCCGCCCGGGCACGGCGACCTCTACACCGCCCTGGAGGCGTCCGGCATCCTGGACCGGCTGCTGGCGCTCGGCTACCGCTACGCCTCGGTCTCGAACTCCGACAACCTCGGAGCCGCGCCGGACGCGACGATCGCCGGCTGGTTCGCGGCCAGCGGCGCGCCCTACGCGGCCGAGATCTGCCGGCGGACGGCGGCCGACCGCAAGGGCGGGCACCTGGCGATCCGGAAGGCGGACCGACAGCTCATCCTGCGCGACACCGCGCAGACGGCGAAGGAGGAGATGCACTACTTCACCGACGAGCACCGGCACCCCTACTTCCACACCAACAACCTGTGGTTCGACCTCGAGGTGCTCTCCCGCACCCTCAAGGAGCGCCACTCGGTGCTGGGCCTGCCGCTGATCAAGAACGAGAAGACCGTCGACCCGGCCGATCCCGGCCTCGACCCCGGTGGTGCAGATCGAGTGCGCCATGGGCGCGGCGGTCGAGGTGTTCGAGGGGGCGACCGCCATCGGCGTCGGCCGTGAGCGGTTCCTGCCGGTCAAGACGACGAACGACCTGCTGCTGCTGCGGTCCGACGTGTACGAGGTCGACGACGCCGGGCACCTGGTGCGGGTGGCGGACCCGGCCCCGCTGGTCGACCTGGACGGGCGGCACTACAAGACGATCTCCGCGTTCGACGCGCGTTTCCCGGCCGGAGCCCCGTCCCTGCGGCGGGCCAGCAGCCTCGCCGTGGAGGGGGACTGGACCTTCGACGCCGACGTCACCGTGGTCGGCGCAGGCCCGGCTGCCCGACGAGGGCGAGCCCCGGACGGTGCCGGCGGGGACGGTCCTGCAGGGCTGAGCCGCGGAGGGCTGGACCGGCTCGGTCCGGCCGTCGGCTCTACAGGGGGCCGGATCAGGCGGTGCGAACGACCTCGTCGTAGTCCAGGCGGGGCTGGCGCGGACGGTAGGACTCCGCGCTGGCGTGCCCGAGGTTGACGACGAGGAACACCCGGTGCCGGCCGTCGGGGAAGAACTCCCGGCTCACGGCGTCAGCGTCGAACCCGGCCATGGGCCCGGCGACGAGCCCCGCGGCCCGGACGGCGACGATGAAGTAGCCCGCCTGCAGGACGGCGTTGGTGTGAGCCGCGGCGGTGCGGCCGTCCTCGTCGGCGAAGGCCGCTGCTGCGCCGGGGAAGACCGGGAACACCCGCTCGAGCTCGTCGTGGAAGTCCACGTCAGCGGCCAGCAGGGCGACCAGCGGGGCCGCTGCGGTGCGCTCCTTGTTGCCGCCGCCCATGTGCTCCACCAGACGCTCGCGGGCCTCGCGCCGACCGGACCAGCACGATGCGCAGGGGCTGGCTGTTCATGGCCGTCGGACCCCACTTGGTGAGGTCGTGGACGGCCCGCACCTGCTCGTCGGTCACGGGCTCGTCGGAGAAGCGGTAGCCGGTTGCCGCCTCACGGAAGAGCAGGTCAGCGGCTGCCGCGGAGATGCGGAGCGGGCTGTCGAACTCCTGCTCGTAGGCGGTGAGGTCAGAGACGGTGAGGTCGAGGTCAGTCACGAATACTTAAACCTTCAACGAACGCGGCTATTCCCGGCTCCGGTGCGGCAGGCGAGGAAGACCCGCGGCGTCCCATCTCTGGGAGGATGAGCCGGCCCTGTCGTCGAACCGGAGGTGGCCGTGGAGGAGGCGTTCCTGCCCGCCTGGCACCAGGCCCTGACGTACGCCGTCACCGGTGTCCGCATGGAAGGGCTCGGCCGCCAGCCCCGCCCGGACCTCGACGTCCTGACGACGCTGCTGCGCCCGCGGCTCGGGACCGACCTCGACCCGGCCGAGCTGCTGCGTCCGCACCCGGTGCCCGCCCGACCTCTCCGAGGGCATCGGCGCCGCCCAGCTGTGGGCGGCAGCGGCCGAGCTCCGCCGCCGGCTCGACGGACCGGCCCCCGCCGTGGTGGCCGGTGAGCGGCCCCTGACTGCGGACGAGCGACGGCTGCTGCAGGACGTCCCACCCCACCACGGCGTCTGAGCCGGGCAGGGGTCAGGCTCAGCGTGGGTTCTGGGCCCGCAGCAGGTCGCGGATCTCGGCCAGCAGGTCCTCGCTCGTGGCCGGTGGCGCCGGCTCGTCCCGCTTGCGCATCTCGCTGACCCGGTTGTACGGCACGACGACGAAGAAGTAGAGCACCGCCGCCGTCAGCACGAAGGTGATCAGCGCGGTGAGGAAACCGCCCACGTTGACCCCGCGGACCGCGAGGTCGCTCAGCCCCTCCACCTGGACGATCAGCCCGAGAACGTCGAGGACGATCTTGGTGAAGGCCTGGACCACGGTGGCGAAGACGGTGCCCATGATGAAGGCCACCGCCAGCTCGATGAGGTTTCCCCGGAGGAGGAAGTCCTTGAAACCTTGCATGGGCGCCTCCTGGGGTGAGAGGGGTGGCAGCGGGCGGCCGAGACGCTAGCAGAGTGACCGACCAGGGGCCGGAACCCGGCTAGCGCCAGGTCAGGCTCAGCGGTCCCGCCGCCGCCGCTCGCGCCAGCTCGGTCGCCGTCCCGGACGTGACGTCCACCAGCACCAGACCGCCGGTGCTGCCGGGCGCCGCGTCGGACTCCACCCGGGGGATCGTGACCACCCGGGCGCTGCGGGCGACGACGGCGGCGGCCCCGGCCTGCTCGTCGGTGCCCACGACGTCCACCAGGTCACCCGGTCGCAGCAGGGCGACGAGCTCGGCGTCCGACAGCCGCACCGGCGCCACGACGCGCGCCGGCCGACGGGCCGGCCCGAGGGGCCACCAGGGCCAGGGGAGTCAGCACCTGACCCTCGGCGAGGGCGGCGCTGACGGCCCGGCCGATCACCGAGTCGGAGGCGCTCAGAGCGCCGGAGGGCAGGTCGGCCGCGCGGACGGCGCGCTCCTCGAGGTCGCTCGCGGCCAGGACCGTCCCGCCGGCCACCTCCCGTGCCGCGACCAGGACCGTGACCTCGGGTGGGGCTCCTGGCGCCACCGCCCGAAGCGCGGTCAGCACGGCCAGCCCCGCAGCGAGGGCAGCGAGCGGACGGCGGTTCCAGGAGACCGCGCGGAGCAGCGTGTGGAGCGCACGTCGACGGCGGGCGGGCGCCCGAGGGCGGGAACGAGGGCCCGAGCGGGCGGACAGCAGGGTCACGCCAGAAGTCTGGGGACGCGCGCGGCCGCCGTGCGCGTTCTCCACAGGCTAGGAGCCGGTGGCCTTTGCGGCTGTGGAGGACGTCGACGAACCGGTGGAGGAGGTGTCCTTGGCGGCCGCGGACTTGGTCGCGGAGCCGTTGCCGTTCGACCCCGACGCGCCGGCGCCCGAGCTCTCGGAGCCCGAGCTCGCGCCCGCGCTCTCCTTGGCCGGCGCGGACGTGCCGCTCCCCGACGTCCCGGCCTCCGACGGCGCCTTGCGGCTGTCGGTGCGGTAGAACCCGGAGCCCTTGAAGACCACCCCGACGGCGTTGTAGACCTTCCGGAGGGCGCCCCCACAGCTCGTGCAGACGGTGAGCGCTGCGTCGGTGAACTTCTGCACCGCCTCGAGCTCGTGTCCGCACGCGGTGCACCGGTACTGGTAGGTAGGCATGGTTCTCCGTGGTCCCTCGTCGATCAGGCGCGGGCAGACGACCCGGCGCACTTAGCACTCCACCATACCGACTGCCAGCGCAGCCCTCGGTCCGCGCAGATCCGGGGCGGCCGGCAGGGCCGGTCAGGGGAGCCGCGGTCACTAGGCTGAGCCGGTGCGTCGCCTCCCCCGTTGGCTGCTGTTCCCCGCCATCGTCGCCGTCCTGGCCCTGGTGGTCCTGCCGTTCCTGGCGGTCAGCGCCGTGCGGGAGTCATCCCCGACGACGAGGGTCAGCTCGTGCTGCCCGGGCTGGGGGCGCCCGTCGAGGTGCTCCGCGACGGCAGCGGCGTCCCCCACGTCTACGCCGACAACTCCGAGGACCTGTTCGAGGCGCAGGGCTTCCTCGCCGCGCAGGACCGGTTCTTCGAGATGGACCTCCGCCGCCACCTGGCCGCCGGACGGCTGTCGGAGCTGTTCGGGGAGTCCCAGGTCAGCACCGACGCCTACGTCCGCACGCTGGGCTGGCGCCGCGTGGCCGAGCAGGAGCTGCGCCTGCAGTCGTCCTCGACCCGCCGCTACCTGGACGCCTACGCGGCCGGGGTGAACAGCTACCTGCGGGAGCGGTCCCCGGCCCAGCTCTCGCTCGAGTACCGGCTGCTGGGCTTCCAGGGCCTGCGGACCGCGCCGGAGGAGTGGACGGCGGCGGACTCGCTCTCCTGGCTCAAGGTGATGGCCTGGCAGCTGGGCTCGAACCTCGACGCCGAGGCCTCCCGCGGTCAGCTGACCGCCCTGCTGGGTGCGGAGAAGACGGCGGTGTTGTTCCCCGAGCATCCCTTGGAGGGCTACGACCCGATCCTGGAGCGTGGCGCGGTGCGCGGGGGTGCCTTCGAGACGGGAGCGCCCGTGGTGTCCGGGCGGCCGGCTCCGGCCGGACTCAGTCGGACCGAGCTGCGGGCGGCGCAGCCCGCCCTCGCCGACGCGGCCGCCCTCGACCGCAGCCTGCCCGACGTGCTCGGAACCTCCGACGGTGCGGGTGGCACCGGCTCCAACTCCTTCGTGGTGGCCGGCTCCCGCACGGCCAGCGGCGAGGCCCTGCTGTCCAACGACCCGCACCTCGCCACCTCCATCCCCTCGACCTTCGTGCAGGTGGGGCTGCACTGCCGCACCGTGTCCCGCGCCTGCCCGTTCGACGTCTCCGGGTTCAGCCTGGCGGCGGTGCCGGGGGTGGTCATCGGGCACAACACGGCGATCGCCTGGGGCCTGACCACCAGCTACGCCGACGTGCAGGACCTCTACCTCGAGCAGGTGGAGGGCGACACCGTCCGCCGCGGGCAGGCGTACGAGCCCCTGGAGCAGCGCACGGAGGAGATCCGCGTCCGGGGCGAGGACCAGCCTCGGACGCTGCGGATCCGCTCCTCGCGACACGGACCCCTGCTCTCCGACGTCAGCGAGTCGCTGCAGCGCGTGGGCGTCCCGCCCAGCCCGTCCGACGGCGCGGGCTACGCCGTGGCCGTGAGCTGGGTCGGCTCCACCCCCGGCCGGACCATGGACGCGCTGCTGCGCCTCAACCGCGCGCAGGACTTCGGCCAGTTCCGCTCAGCCCTCGCGCTGCTGTCCGCGCCGTCGCAGAACTTCGTCTACGCCGACACCGCCGGGAACATCGGGTACCAGCTGCCGGGTGACCTGCCCGTCCGCGGCCGCGGTGACGGCCGCACGCCGTCCCCCGGCTGGGACGCCCGCTACGACTGGACCGGCCGGATCCCCTTCGCCGAGCTGCCCTACACCTACAACCCCCCGAGCGGCTACCTCGTCGCCGCCAACCAGCCGGTGGTCGGGGGCCAGTACCCCTACCCCCTGGGCTCGGCCTACTCCTACGGCTGGCGCAGCCAGGAGATCCGCGACCGGCTGGCCGAGGCGCCGCCCCTCACCCTCGACGCCGCCGAGCAGGTCTTCTACGACGACACGGTCCGCCCGGCGGCCCAGCTGGTGCCCGCGCTGCTCCGGGTGAAGGTGACCGACCCGTGGGTGGCCGAGGGGCAGCGCACCCTGGTCGGCTGGGACTACAGCGCCTCGGCCGACTCCGCCCCCGCGGCCTACTACCACGTCGTCGTGCACCACCTGCTGAAGCGGACCTTCCGCGACGAGCTGCCCGAGGACCAGTGGCCCCGCGGCGGCGACCGCTGGTACGCCGTGCTCGACGCCCTGCTGGCGGACCCGGACAACCCCTGGTGGGACGACGTCACCACCGAGCGGGTCGAGCAGCGCGACGACCTGCTGCTCGCCGCGATGACCGACGCCCGCGCCGAGATCACCTCGCTGATGTCCCGGGACACCGACGGCTGGCAGCTGGGGCCGCCTCCACCAGGTCCGGCTGGAGAGCCCGACCCTGGGCCGGAGCGGCGTCGGCCTGGTCGAGGCCCTGTTCAACCGCGGCCGCTATCCCGTCGGCGGCGGGCCCGGCGTGGTCAACGCCCAGGGCTACGACGACCTGCAGGGGTACGCGGTCACCACGGCCCCGACGATGCGGATGCTCGTCGACCTGGGTGCCCTGGACCGCTCACGGTGGATCAACCAGAGCGGCGTCTCCGGGCACGCCTTCGACGAGCACTACGACGACCAGACCGAGCTGTGGGCGACCAACCAGATGCTGCCCTTCGTCAGCTCGCGTGCCGCGGTCGAGGCGGCCACCGCAGAGCGTCTGCAACTGCTCCCCGGCGGGTGACGGCCCCGAGCAGCGAGGCTGGGGCGACCCCGGCGCAGGGAAACGCTGAGAAACGACCGTCGATCCGCGAATCCGCCGCCATTTATCAGCGGTTGCTTGCGACCCGGGACGGCCTAAGATGACCCGCACAGGCAGTGATCCGGCCATCACCGGTGAGCCTCCGGAAGAACGGGCCCCCGGGCCTCACTAGAACCGGACGGGTGGGCCCGTCATCGCCTTCGGCCAGAGCGGCCGTCCCCCGGTGCGTCGGGGGCGGCAAGCGAGGTGGTACCGCGGCGGTCACGTCGTCCTCGTGCGAGCAGCAGCCCACGAGGAGAGACGCACGCATGACCTACCCGAAGCAGACGACCGGCCCGTCGAGCCCCCAGCCCGGCGAAGGGTCGAAGGGTGTGCCCTCCGCCCCCCGGTTCCCCGAGCTCGAGGAGCGGGTGCTCGCCTTCTGGAAGGCCGACGACACCTTCGCGGCCTCCGTCGAGCGCAACCCGGCGGGGGAGAACGGCGCCAACGAGTTCGTCTTCTACGACGGCCCGCCCTTCGCCAACGGCCTGCCGCACTACGGCCACCTGCTGACCGGCTACGTCAAGGACATCGTCCCGCGCTACCAGACCATGCGCGGGCGGCACGTGGAGCGCCGTTTCGGCTGGGACTGCCACGGGCTGCCCGCCGAGCTGGAGGCGATGCGCCAGCTGGGCCTCCAGACGCGCGACGAGATCCTCGAGCTCGGCATCGACAAGTTCAACGACGCCTGCCGCGAGTCCGTGCTGCGCTACACCGACGAGTGGCAGGCCTACGTCACCCGGCAGGCGCGCTGGGTGGACTTCGACCACGACTACAAGACCCTCGACCCCTCCTACATGGAGAGCGTGCTGTGGGCCTTCAAGACCCTGTACGACAAGGGCCTGGTCTACGAGGGCCTGCGCGTGCTGCCCTACTGCTGGAACGACGAGACCCCGCTGTCCAGCCACGAGCTGCGGATGGACGACGAGGTCTACCAGGTGCGGCAGGACCCGGCCGTCACCGTCGGCTTCCGCCTGGAGACCGGCGAGCTGGCCCTGATCTGGACCACCACGCCCTGGACCCTGCCCAGCAACCTGGCGATGGCCGTCCACCCCGACATCGACTACGTCGTCGTCGAGCACGAGACGGAGCGCTACGTCATCGCCGAGGCCCGGCTGGCCTCGTACGCCCGCGAGCTGGGCGAGGACGCCGCCGAGCGCGTCGTCGAGCGGCTCACCGGTGCTGACCTGCTCGGCCGTCGCTACACCCCGCCGTTCACCTACTTCGCGGGCCACGAGCACGCGCACGTGGTGCTCGCGGCCGACTACGTCACCACCGAGGACGGCACCGGCCTGGTGCACATCGCCCCCGCCTTCGGCGAGGAGGACAAGGCCGTCACCGACGCCGCCGGGATCGCGGCCGTCGTGCCGGTCGACGCCGCCGGCCGGTTCACCTCCGAGGTGGCCGACTACGCCGGCCTGCAGGTCTTCGACGCCAACGCGGCGATCGTCGACGACCTGCGCACGGCGACCGGCGGCACGACCGGCCGGGTCGGTCACCCCCGGCACGGTGCTGCTGCGCCGGGAGACCTACGACCACCCCTACCCGCACTGCTGGCGCTGCAAGAAGCCGCTGATCTACAAGGCCGTCTCCAGCTGGTTCGTCGCCGTGACCGCGATCAAGGACCGGATGGGCGAGCTCAACGCCCAGATCACCTGGGTGCCCGAGCACGTCAAGGACGGCCAGTTCGGCCACTGGCTGGCCGGCGCCCGTGACTGGTCGATCAGCCGCAACCGCTTCTGGGGCAGCCCCATCCCCATCTGGAAGTCCGACGACCCGGCCTACCCGCGGGTCGACGTCTACGGCTCGATCGCCGAGCTGGAGGCCGACTTCGGGGTCGAGGTCACCGACCTGCACCGCCCCTACGTCGACGAGCTGACCCGGCCCAACCCGGACGACCCGACCGGGCGCTCGACCATGCGCCGGATCGAGGACGTGCTCGACGTCTGGTTCGACTCCGGCTCGATGCCCTACGCGCAGGTGCACTACCCCTTCGAGAACGCGGAGTGGTTCGAGCACCACTACCCGGGCGACTTCATCGTGGAGTACATCGGGCAGACGCGCGGCTGGTTCTACACCATGCACGTGCTGGCCACCGCGCTGTTCGACCGGCCCGCCTTCGCCAGCTGCATCAGCCACGGCATCGTGCTGGGCAGCGACGGCCAGAAGATGAGCAAGTCGCTGCGCAACTACCCCGACGTCAGCGAGGTGTTCGACCGCGACGGCGCGGACGCCATGCGCTGGTTCCTGATGTCGTCGCCGATCCTGCGCGGTGGGAACCTGGTGGTCACCGAGCAGGGCATCCGCGAGGGCGTCCGGCAGGTGATGATCCCGCTCTGGAACGCCTGGTACTTCTTCTCCCTCTACGCCAACGTGGCGCAGAGCGGGGCGGGCTACGAGGCGCAGGAGCGCTACGACTCCGAGGACGTGCTGGACCGCTACGTCCTGGCCAAGCTGCGCGACCTGGTGGAGACGCTGACCGCCGACCTCGACGCCCTCGACGTCGCCGCCGCCTGCGACGCCACCCGCGGCTTCCTCGAGGTGCTGTCCAACTGGTACATCCGGCGCTCGCGCGGGCGGTTCTGGGACGGGGAGTCCGCGGCCTCGCACGCCGCCTTCGACACCCTGCTACACCGTGCTGGAGGTGCTGACCCGGGCGATCGCGCCGCTGCTGCCGCTCACCACCGAGGAGATCTGGCGGGGGCTGACGGGCGGCCGCTCGGTGCACCTCACCGACTGGCCGGACGCCTCGCTGCTGCCGGCCGACCCGGCGCTGGTCGCGGCGATGGACCGGGTCCGCGAGGTCTGCTCGACCGGCTCCGGGCTGCGCAAGGCCGGGAACCTGCGGGTCCGGCTGCCGCTGGCCCAGCTGACCGTCGTCGCCGGGGACGCCGACGCGCTCGCGCCCTTCCGCAGCCTGGTCGCCGACGAGCTCAACGTCCGCGCGGTCGAGCTCACCAGCGTCGACGCCGGGGACGCGTCGGCCTTCGGCGTCCGGCAGACGCTGCAGGTCAACGCCCGCGCCGCCGGGCCCCGGCTCGGCAAGCAGGTCCAGGTGGCGATCAAGGGGAGCAAGAGCGGCGACTGGTCGGTCGCCGAGGACGGGACCGTCACCTCCGGCGGCATCGCCCTGGTCGAGGGCGAGTACACGCTGCAGACGGTCGTGGCCGACGCGGACCCCGCGGACCAGCGTGCGGTGGCGATGCTGCCGGGCGGCGGCTTCGTCGTGCTCGACACCGCGGTGACCCCGGAGCTGGCGGCGGAGGGCCTGGCGCGCGACGTGGTGCGGGTCGTCCAGCAGGCGCGTCGTGACGCCGGCTTGGCGGTGAGCGACCGGATCAGGTTGTGGCTGGATGGCGACGCTGGGGTGCTGGGGGCGGTCGCCACCCATGAGGGACTGATTCGGTCGGAGACCCTGGCGGTTGAGTTGGTGGTGGGGGTGGGGGAGCGGGCTGTTTGGGTTGGTGTTGGGGAGAACCAGAGCATCTCTTATCGGTTGTCGAGGGTTTAGGGCGGTTTCGGCCTGAGGTGGGGTCCTTAACGTTTTGTTCGCAAGGTTCCCCCACTTCGAAAGGCTTGACATGTTCTCCTCGCTCTCTGGTTCCTCGGCCACTCCGATCAACATCCGCGGCCGTGTGCGTGCCCGTCGTTGTGCGGCGACGCTGGCTGCTGCGGCGTTGCTGGCCGGTGTGGCGGGTTCGGCTTCGGCGGCTCCTGTCACCTCCGGTGGCCCTACGGTGGCCAAGGTCGCGGTCCAGACCTCGATCCAGATGAGCGGTCTGACGTCCGACTTCACCCTGAGCGGTGCGGCTGGGGCTTCGGTGACCAAGGAGGACGCGGTCGCGATGACGGTGCTGACGAACAACCAGGCCGGCTACAACGTCACGGTCCTGGCGGCGGCGAACACGTTGGCCCCGACCGCCGCCGGCAACACCGACTCCATCCCGATCGCGAAGCTGGGGGTCCGTAAGGGTCACACGGGGTCGTTCAGCCCGTTGAGCAACGTGACCGCGGTGCCGGTCCACTCGCAGTCGACCAAGTCCGCGGCTGGCGGCGACACCATCAAGAACGACTACACCATCGACATCCCCTTCGTGAACGGCGACACCTACACGGTGACCCTGAACTACATCGCCACCACGCTCTGAGCGCAGGCGTGGTCAGCGCTCCTGCTCCGAGCACCAGATCAGGCTGCCGGCTCGGTGACAGGAACGGTGTCTCCGGCTTCACGCGCTGACGTGGGTCAGCCGGAAAGGCGCCGTGACGACACCGAAGAAGCTGGTGTCGGCAGACCCGAGAGCATGGTGGGTCTCTGAGGGTCGGCGATGGCCTGTCAGGCGAACGGTCGGTCCGGGGGTCTCCACCGGAGGCCGTCTGCTGCCGGCCCAGCGGTCGGCGACTGCGTTCCACGCTCGTGGTGAACTGCCTGGCAACGCGTCTCGGACGGTTGCGGGACAGAGCTCTGCTCCCAACCCTGCCGGGCCAGCTGACTTGGCTGCCGCTGCCTCCAGCAGGCGCGTCGTGGACGCTGGTTTGGCGGTGAGTGACCGGATCAGGTTGTGGCTGGATGGCGACGCTGGGGTGCTGGGGGCGGTGGCCACCCATGAGGGACTGATTCGGTCGGAGACCCTGGCGGTTGAGTTGGTGGTGGGTGGTGGGGGAGCGGCCTGTTTGGGTTGGTGTTGGGGAGAACCAGAGCATCTCTTATCGGTTGTCGAGGGTTTAGGGCGGTTTCGGCCTGAGGTGGGGTCCTTAGCGTTTTGTTCGCAAGGTTCCCCCACTTCGAAAGGCTTGACATGTTCTCCTCGCTCTCTGGTTCCTCGGCCACTCCGATCAACATCCGCGGCCGTGTGCGTGCCCGTCGTTGTGCGGCGACGCTGGCTGCTGCGGCGTTGCTGGCCGGTGTGGCGGGTTCGGCTTCGGCGGCTCCTGTCACCTCCGGTGGCCCTACGGTGGCCAAGGTCGCGGTCCAGACCTCGATCCAGATGAGCGGTCTGACGTCCGACTTCACCCTGAGCGGTGCGGCTGGGGCTTCGGTGACCAAGGAGGACGCGGTCGCGATGACGGTGCTGACGAACAACCAGGCCGGCTACAACGTCACGGTCCTGGCGGCGGCGAACACGTTGGCCCCGACCGCCGCCGGCAACACCGACTCCATCCCGATCGCGAAGCTGGGGGTCCGTAAAGGTCACACGGGGTCGTTCAGCCCGTTGAGCAACGTGACCGCGGTGCCGGTCCACTCGCAGTCGACCAAGTCCGCGGCTGGCGGCGACACCATCCGAAACGACTACACCATCGACATCCCCTTCGTGAACGGCGACACCTACACGGTGACCCTGAACTACATCGCCACCACGCTCTGAGCGCAGGCGTGGTCAGCGCTCCTGCTCCGAGCACCACGTCGGACCGAATGCGAACGGGTTGGGTTTCCTCAGTCGGTGAGGCACCCAACCCGTTCCTGTGTCCTGCGAGAGTGCCGGGCCCTGAGGGCCAGCGGGGCCTGTCAGGCGAACGGTCGGTCCGGGGTCCCCACCGGAGGCCTCTGCTGCCGGCCCAGCGGTCGGCGACTGCGTTCCACGCTCGTGGTGAACTGCCTGGCAACGCGTCTGGACGGTTGGGGACAGACTCTGCTCCCCACCCTGCCGGGCCAGCTACTTGGCTACCGCTGCCTCCAGCAGGCGCGTCGTGACGCTGGTTTGGCGGTGAGTGACCGGATCAGGTTGTGGCTGGATGGCGATGCTGGGGTGCTGGGGGCGGTGGCCACCCATGAGGGACTGATTCGGTCGGAGACCCTGGCGGTTGAGTTGGTGGTGGGGGTGGGGGAGCGGCCTGTTTGGGTTGGTGTTGGGGAGAACCAGAGCATCTCTTATCGGTTGTCGAGGGTTTAGGGCGGTTTCGGCCTGAGGTGGGGTCCTTAGCGTTTTGTTCGCAAGGTTCCCCCACTTCGAAAGGCTTGACATGTTCTCCTCGCTCTCTGGTTCCTCGGCCACTCCGATCAACATCCGCGGCCGTGTGCGTGCCCGTCGTTGTGCGGCGACGCTGGCTGCTGCGGCGTTGCTGGCCGGTGTGGCGGGTTCGGCTTCGGCGGCTCCTGTCACCTCCGGTGGCCCTACGGTGGCCAAGGTCGCGGTCCAGACCTCGATCCAGATGAGCGGTCTGACGTCCGACTTCACCCTGAGCGGTGCGGCTGGGGCTTCGGTGACCAAGGAGGACGCGGTCGCGATGACGGTGCTGACGAACAACCAGGCCGGCTACAACGTCACGGTCCTGGCGGCGGCGAACACGTTGGCCCCGACCGCCGCCGGCAACACCGACTCCATCCCGATCGCGAAGCTGGGGGTCCGTAAAGGTCACACGGGGTCGTTCAGCCCGTTGAGCAACGTGACCGCGGTGCCGGTCCACTCGCAGTCGACCAAGTCCGCGGCTGGCGGCGACACCATCAAGAACGACTACACCATCGACATCCCCTTCGTGAACGGCGACACCTACACGGTGACCCTGAACTACATCGCCACCACGCTCTGAGCGCAGGCGTGGTCAGCGCTCCTGCTCCGAGCACCACGTCGGACCGAATGCGAACGGGTTGGGTTTCCTCAGTCGGTGAGGCACCCAACCCGTTCCTGTGTCCTGCGAGAGTCTCGGTCGCCTCGACGTCGGCAGCATTCACGAGTCCGCAGGACTTTCGTCCTGGACCGCCAGGCCCTTCAGCATGAATAGCACGGACAAGAGCGTGGCGCTCGCTTGCTGATTACCATGCACCAGAAGGTTCACGTAACATGAGTGGCGCCGGGGGGCTGTCAATCTCTCACCGAAGTGGGGCTCCCCGATGTGCTTCCCGAGCACCAGACGCGTCACCGGACCCGAACTGCGTCGTCACGAAGCTGGGAACCTCGACCTGTCAGAGGTCCTTCCGTGACAGGTCTCCGTACGTGCCGGGCTGCGGTCGCGGCCAGTGTCGTGGCCCTGTTGGCGGCGTTCACCTCCGTTCCTGCCTCGGCCGACACCCCTGCCCCGAGCGCGGGCTCGGGCGAGCCGTCCTCGAGCGCCGGCGCGAACCCGGCGCCTCGGCCGAGTTCCTCACGGTCCTACGGGCAGGAGCCGTCCGACTTCGCGCTGTTGGTCAGTCCGGCTCGACTGGAGATCTCGCCCGAGAACCTCGGCGAGCCTCAACACGTGACGGTGGTCAACAGGGGCACGTCCACGATCTGCGGTCACCGTGCAGAAGCGGAACTTCACGGCACAGCCTGACGGCAGCCTCAACTACGCCGAGGACGCGCCGTACGCGGCGGCCAGCTGGGTGAGCGTCAAGCCGATGAGCTTCGAGCTTCCCCCGGGCACCGAGCAGGTCGTCACCGCGCGGGTCCGGGTGCCCGCCGAGCCGGATCTCGGCGACCATCAGGTGGCCCTGATCTTTGTCGTTCCCTCGGAGGAGAGCGAGGGCAACGTCCGCATCAACCGTGGTGTAGGCCTCCCAGCCTTCATCACCGTGCCCGGTCCGACCGACGACTCGGTCACTCTCGAGAAGCTGCGTGCTCCCGCCTTCGCCACGTGGGGTCCGGTCGAGGTCACCGCGAACGTGCGCAACACCGGTACCGTGCACCGCGACTTCCGGGGAACCGATGCGCTGCTCCTGCAAGGCTCAGGCGGTGGTCACGCGTTCCCCGACTTCACCGTGCCGCGGTCAGCGAGCCGGGACATCAGCACCAGCTGGGATCCGCCGATCATGTGCGTCTGCACCCTCCGGCTGGACGTCACCAACCTTGATGGCTCTCCGCAGACCCAAACGGTCCGGGTCGTCGTCTTCCCCTGGCCGATCGCTCTTGGCTTCCTCGGGGTCCTGCTGCTCGCGGTGCTGGCCGTGCGGCTGGTGCGTCGCTCGATGCAGCACAAGATCGCCACGGCGGTCGCGCAGCAGCGGCAAGCAGACTACGACAGCCAGAACTCCTCCGGGTGAAAGCCAGAGGGGGCGACACCCGGACCGTCGACCAGGCGCTGTGGCGCCGTCGGTCGGCGGTCCTGGTCGTGCTGTCCCTGCTGCTCGGATTGGTGGGCGCGGTCGGCGGCACCCCGCTTCTCCCGGCGGCCGCAGCGGGCACGCTGACCGACCGCTGGACCTTCGACGCCGGTTCGGGTACGACCGCCGTCAACAGTCAGGCCGCCCGCCCAGCCACTCTGGGCACCGGCGCCGGCTGGACGACGGGTTTCCGCGGACCGTTCGCGCTGTCCACCAACGGGACCAGCACGGCCAACGCTGCCACCGCGGGATCGATCGTGACCACCACGTCGAGCTTCACCGTGTCGGCCTACGCGAGGCTGACCGCCCTCGGTGGTCCGCGGACGATCGCCAGTCAGGACGGCAACCTGGCCAGCGGCTTCGCCCTGCAGCTGCGCGCTGACGACAAGTTCGCCTTCGCGCGAGCGGCCAGCGACACGGCGAGCCCGACCATCTCCTCCGCCGTCTCGACCGCTGCGGCCGTCGCCGGTCAGTGGTACCACCTGGCCGGGGTCTACGACGCGAGCGCGGCCACGCTGTCGCTGTACGTCAACGGGGGTCTGCAGCAGACGGTCTCCGCGCCGGCCGCATGGAACGCCTCAGGCAAGTTCGTCATGGGTCGGGGCAAGTCCAACGGGGCGGCTGCCGAGTTCTGGAACGGGGCCATCGACGACGTCCGGGTCTACAACGGCCCGCTGACGGCCACCGAGATCCAGACGACCGCGGTCGCCGCGTACTGGAAGCTGAACGAGGGCAGCGGGACCAGCACCGCGGACGCAGGGGAAGGCGGCTTCACGGGGACGCTGACCGGCGGCGCGGGCTGGACGACGGGTCTGTTCGGCTCGTCAGCAGTCAACCTGGACGGCGTGGACGACGTCGTCACCGCCACCGGACCGGTCCTCAACACCAGCAGGAGCTACTCCGTCACCGCCTGGGTGCGGCCGGACGAGGTCAAAGGATCGGTCTCCACGGTGGCCAGCATCGACGGCACCCAGGCCAGCCCGTTCGCCCTGCAGAACTCCAGCATCGGCCGATGGGGCTTCCGGGCTACGACGAGCGACACCTCCAACCCTGGGGAGACGCTGGTTGGCGCCGGGCCGCCGGCGGCGACCGTCGGAACCTGGTACCACCTGGCCGGCGTGTACGACAGCGCGGCAGGCACCCTCACGCTCTACGTCAACGGCGTTCGTGCGGGGTCGTCGAGCTTCAGCAGCGGCTGGACGTCGAACGGCAACTTCGTCCTGGGGCGGGCCCGCGTCAGGGGCGTCGCGACCAACTACTGGCCCGGTGGCATCGAGGACGTGCGCGCCTACCCCTTCGCGATCGACGCCGCCCACGTCGCCACCCTGGCCGAGATAGCCCCGCCGAGCCCGACGCGCCGACGGCCACCGTGAACGGCACCAGCGCCACCGTCACCTGGGTCGCCGCCGTCCCCCATCGCGGGCGCCCCCGTCACCGGCTACGTGGTGACGCCCTACCTCAACGGAGTCGCCCAGCCGGCTCAGAGCTTCTCCGCCACCACCACCAGCGCTACGTTCGCGGGCCTCACTCCCGGCGCCGCCTACCGGTACACGGTGGCCGCCACCAACGCCAACGGCACCTCCGCGCCCAGCGCCCAGTCCGCCCCGGTGACAGCAAGCGCCCCGGGCGCACCGACCATCACCGCAGCGTCGGCCGCCCCATCAGCGGTGAACCTCACCTGGGCCGCACCGACCAGCAACGCCAGCGGCATCACCGGGTACCGCGTCACCCCTTACATCGGCAGCACGGCACAGACGCCACAAACTTTCGGCGCGGGCAGCGCCGGATCCGCCCAGGCGATCACCGGGCTGACCCCCGGCACCAGCTACACCTTCCGGGTGGCGGCCCAGAACGCCGTCGGTTACGGGCCCGACTCCGCGGCGTCCTCGGCCTTCACCGCCGGGGCGGACCGTCCGGCGACGCCCGCGGCCCCGACGGCTACCGCGGGTCCGCACCAGCGCGACGGTCTCCTGGGTGGCTCCGGCCGCCAACGCGAGCGCGATCACCGGGTACGTCGTCACTCCGTACCTCAGCGGCACGGCCCAGACCGCCCGCACGTTCACCAGCACCGCCACCACGCAGACCATCACGAACCTGACCGCGAACGCGAGCTACACCTTCACCGTGGCGGCCACGAACTCCGTGGGTACGTCGACCGCGAGTGAGCCGTCCACCGCTGTGACGCCCTACGACGTGCCCGGGGCCCCGACGATCACCAGCGTCGTGGCCAGGACCGAGTCTGCGGAGATCACGTTCACGGCTCCGAGCACCAACGGCAGTCCGGTCACCGGCTACCGCGTCACGCCGTTCGTCGGCTCGCAGGCCCAGAGCCCGGTGCTCTTCAGCGCGAGTGCCGGGACGACCCTGACCGTCCCCGGGTTGACCGCCGGCACCGCCTACACCTTCACGCTCGCGGCTGAGAACATCGCCGGTTACGGCGCGGACTCGACGAGGTCCGGTTCGGTGACGCCGAACGCTGCGCCGGCGCTCACCTTCAGCGACCCGCCAGGTGCGGTGGTCGGTCAGGCCTACAGCCAGCAGCTCACCGTCACCGACGGCACGTCCCCGTACACCTGGTCGGTCACCAGCGGAACCCTCCCGCCCGGGCTGACGCTCTCGTCGGACGGGCTGCTCAGCGGCACCGCGACGGCGAGCGGCAGCTACACCTTCACCGTCCGGGTGGTCGACGCCAGCGGGTCAGCAGCGACACGCAGCGTCACCCTGCTCGTGTCGGACCGGCCTGCCCGTCCCGCCGCGCCCACCGTCACGGCCGGCCTTGGTAGCGCCGTGGTCAGCTGGACCGCCCCCGCGAGCAACGGCAGCGTAATCACCGCCTACGTCATCACGCCCTACCTCGACGGCAGGCGCAGACCCCGATCTCTGTGGACCCCTCGGCCAAGACGCGGAGGTTGACCGGGCTGACCGTCGGCGGCGCTACACCTTCACCATCGCGGCCCGCAACGCCAACGGCACCTCCACGGCCAGCAGCAAGCTCGGTTCCGGTCACCCCGTACGCAGCGCTGAGCGCACCCGCGATCACCTCCGTGACAGCCGGCACAGCGTCAGCAACCGTGACGTGGACGGCTCCCACCCACACCGGCGGCAGTCCGGTTACCGGCTACGTGGTCACCCCCTTCGTCGGCGGGGTGGCGCAGACGGCACAGGTCTTCTCCAGCGCTGCCACCACCCAGACGGTGACGGGGCTGACCCCGGGGACGGCGTACACCTTCCGCGTCGCGGCCCGGAACTTCTCCGGAACCGAAGTGCTGCACCGGCTCAACGCGGGCGGGCCCGGTCTGGCGCCGTGGACGGCGGGCTGGTCTGGTCCGACGACAGCGGCACCACCAGCCCATTGCGGAACGCGGCAGCAGCACCACCGCCGTGACGTCCACGGCGGCGGCGGACGGTACCGTCCCGAGTCTCGACGCCGATCACGCTCTTCAACACCGAACGCTACGACGGCGGGACCGCCGGCGACGGCGGCGAGATGGCCTGGGCCTTCCCGGTGACCAGCGGTGCCGACGTGCAGGGTGCGGCTCTACTTCGCCAACCAGTTCACCGGCACGACCAGCCTCGGCAGCCGGGTGTTCGACGTGGCGCTGGAGGGCAGCACGGTCCTGCCGGAGTTCGACGTCATCGCGGCTGCCGGTGGCACGCAGATCGGCACCATGCGCGAGTTCGCCTGGCGGCGAGCGACGGCACGGTGAACATCGACTTCCGGCACCGGGTGGAGAACCCGCTGATCAACGGGTTCGAGATCATCCGCACCGGGTACGGCCACCGAGGGGCCGGCGTCCGTAGGGCTCCCCCTCAACCACGCCGAACGCCGCACCGCGCCTGAACTTCCCGCCGCCACCCGCGGGTGAGGTCGCCGTGGCCTACAGCCACCAGCTCACGGTCGAGAATGGCACAGCGCCGTTCACCTGGTCGTTCACCGGCGGCACGCTGCCGCCCGGGGTGGCTCTCTCCGCGACGGGGCGGCTCAGCGGCACACCGACGGGAGCCGGAACCTTCTCCTTCACCGTCCAGGTGACCGACGCCAGCGGATCCAGCGCCACCCGGGCCGTCACCTTGACGGTGGTGCCACCGCCAGCCGCGTCCTTCAACCCGGGGGTTGGCGAGGTGGGAGTCGCCTACTCCGCCCAGGCCACCGTGGCCGGCGGCACCGGACCCTTCACCTGGAGCGTCGCCGACCGGCAGCCTGCCCGGCGGCCTGGCCCTCAACTCCTCGACGGGACTGGTCACCGGGACTCCGACCACAGCCGGTGACTCTGCCGTCACCGTGCGGGTCGTCGACGTCTTCGACCAGGCGGCGACCGGCATCGGCCACCATCGCCATGGCGCCGCGGCCGACCCTGACGATCGAGCCCACCCCTGCGAAGGCCGGGCGTCCCGTACTCCTTCACCTTCGCCGCCACCGGCGGCACCAGCCCCTTCCGCTACGCGGTGGTGGCCGGCGCCCTGCCCGGTGGCCTGACGCTGAGCGACGCCGGCGTGCTCGCCGGCACCGTCTTCACCACCGGCACCTCGACGTTCACCGTGCGCGCCGTCGGCGCCAGCGGAGGGAGCGTCGACCAGCGGTCGACCTTCCGTGTCGAGTCAGCCCGACGTCGCCGTGGTCAAGACGGCGACGCGACGTCCACGACCGCCGGCAGCACCGTCACCTACACCGTCACCGCCACCAACAACGCCGACCTCGCACCTACGACGGGGTGCGGATCGAGGACCCGCTGGCCGGGGTCCTGGACGACGCCGTCTACAACGGCGACGCAGTGGCCACGAGGGGCGCCCTCGGCTACGCGGCGGCGACACTCGCCTGGACCCTGGATCTGCCCGCTGGGACGACGGTAACCCTGACCTACTCCGTCACCGTCGCAGCGCCGGTCACCGGCGACGACCTGCTCGGCGGGACGGTTGTCACCGCAGGAGCCAGCACCAACTGCAACCCGGGCTACGCCGACAGCCGCTGCTCGACGACGGTGCGCGTCGCCGGTCTGCGCCTCACCGCCTCGGCCGACGTGGTGACGCACGATCCCCGGCGACCAGGTGCTCCTCCGGTTCGACGCTGTCAACACCGGACAGACCACCTACACCGACCTCGCCGTCAGAGCTGGACCCCCGCGGCGCAGCCGACGACGCGACGCTCACCGATCCCGAAACCAGTTCGGGCGTGGTCCGCCCCAACCCCGACGGCACCGCGACCTGGACCCTCACCCTCGCACCAGGGCAGAGGGCGGTGGCGACGACCACGGCCACCGTCAAGAACCCGGCGACCGGTGACCGGTCCCTGGTCAGCTCGGTCACCTCCGGTGCGCCGGGCAGCACCTGCACCGCCGGCAACGATCCCGGGTGCTCGGTCACCGTCCCGGTGCTGCTGCCTCAGCTCACACTGAGCAAGGTCGCGGACCGCACCGAGACCGGACCCGGAGAGATCACGACCTACACGGTGACGCTGCGCAACACCGGCGAGACCAACTACTCCGCCGCCACGGTGACCGACTCTCTGGTGGGCGTCGTCGACGACGCGACCTACAACGCGGACGCCACAGCGACGGCAGGGGCCGTCTCGTACGCTGCCGGCACGCTGACCTGGACCGCCGACCTGGCCACCGGCGCGACCGCCACCCTCACCTACTCCGTGACCGTCGGCGGGGCCAGTGGGGACCTGAGCCTGCGCAGCGCGGTCTCCTCCACCGCACCGGGCAGCACCTGTCCGCCGGGCAGCACGGCGTCGGCGTGCACCTCCACGGTCTCGGTCCGACCGCCGGAGCTGGAGCTGAGAGGGCTGACCTCGGCTTTCACCCTCGTCGGCCCCTCAGGCTCGACGAGCGTCCTGGACCGTGCCGTGGAGATGACCGTCCGGACGAACAACCCCCCCGGCTACCTGGTGACGGTCCGGGCCCCTCAGGAGGTGCTGGTAGGAGGACCTGGCAACGACGACTCCATCCCGACCTCCAGGCTGGCCGTGCGGCACAGCGGACCTGGACCGTACACCCCGCTGTCCCAGGACCCCGTCGTCGTGCACCGGGCATCACGCGCCACAGCAGACGTCGGGGAGATGTCCAGCTACGACTTCAAGATCGACCTCCCCTTCGTCAGGCCGACACCTACTCCACGACACTCGAGTACATCGTCACCGCGCTCTGAGCATCGGGAACGCGGGTTGCTGAGCCGGTTCCCCGAGCGCTCACGGGGCGCACCGGTACAGCCCACCAGGAGTGAGCACCGCGGACACCGGCCGGTCCCAGCTCTGCACCGGGATGGCCTCCATCAGCTCGTCGGAGTTCAGCAGCACCCAGACCGGGCTCCCAGGAACGGCAGCGAGGGCGCGGTCGTACCAGCCGCCGCCGCGGCCGAGCCGGTCGCCGCTGCTCGTTCGCCGCCAGACCGGGGCAGAGGATCAGCTCCGCCTCGGCGAGACTCCCGTCGGGGAGCGGCTCGGCGGCGGGCTCGAGGATGCCTCGTCGGCCGAGCCGCAGCGCGTCCGGGCCGGCGTACGCAGCCCAGGCGGGGGCAGGGCCGCGGCTCAGCACCGGCAGCAGGACGCGGACGCTGTGCGCCGCCAGCCAGGCGACCATCTGCAGGGTCCCCGGTTCCACGCCCGCCGACAGGTAAGCGGCCACCGTTGGCGGCGGCTGAGAGTCCAGTGCCCCGTCGAGCACGGCGAGCCGGGCCTCGTCGTCGCGGCTCCGCTGCTCGGGGCTGCGGCTCTCCCGGCGCGTCTGGACAGCGTGCCGGAGCACCTGCTTCGCCCGGCTCAGGGCGTCGTCGTCGGCAGCGGAGAGGGACACCTCAGCCATGCTAGGCAACCCCTAACATCTGCGGGTGACCTCATCGACCCCCGCAGTGTCCAGCGACGACCCCACCTGGTGGCGTCAGGCCGTCGTCTACCAGGTGTACCCGCGCAGCTTCGCCGACAGCGACGGCAGCGGGCTGGGCGACCTGCCGGGCCTGACCTCGCGCATCGACCACCTGGCCGAGCTCGGTGTGGACGCGATCTGGCTGAGCCCGTTCTACCCCTCGCCGATGGCCGACGGTGGCTACGACGTCTCCGACTACCGCGACGTGCACCCGCAGCTGGGCACCCTCGACGACTTCGACGCCCTGGTGGCCGCAGCCCACGCCCGTGGGCTCAAGATCATCGTGGACATCGTCCCGAACCACACCTCGAACGAGCACCCCTGGTTCGCGGAGGCCCTGGCCTCGCCGCCCGGCTCACCGGCACGGGCGCGCTACATCTTCCGCGACGGCGTCGGCACGGACGGACCCGGCCACGACGGCACCCACCCGCCGTCGGACTGGGTCGCGCACTTCGGCGGTCCCGCGTGGACCCAGGTGCCCGACGGGCAGTGGTACTGCCACCTCTTCGCGCCCGAGCAGCCGGACCTCGACTGGCGGCACCCCGAGGTGCGTGCCGACTTTCTCACCACCCTGCGCTTCTGGGCCGATCGCGGGGTGGACGGGTACCGCGTCGACGTCGCGCACGCGCTGGCCAAGGACCTGTCGGAGCCGCTGCGCAGCAAGCCCGACCTGGAGGACAACCTCCCGGTCGACGGCTCCGACCCGCTCTACGACCGCGACGACGTCCACCAGATCTACCGCGAGTGGCGTGAGGTGTTCGACACCTACGACCCGCCCCGCACCGCCGTCGCCGAGGCCGTCTCCCACCCGGCCCGCCGGGCCCTCTACGCCCGCCCGAGCGAGCTGGGCCAGGCCTTCAACTTCGACCTGCTCAAGGCCGACTTCGACGCGACCCAGTTCGCCGAGGTCATCACCTTCTGCCTGCGGGAGGCGGCGAAGACCGGGTCCTCCTCGACGTGGGTGCTGTCCAACCACGACGTCGTCCGCCACCCGACCCGCTACGGGCTCCCCGCCGACGTCGACCACCGCCGCTGGCTGATGAGCGACGGCACCGACCCGGTCGCCGACGACGCCCGCGGGCTGCGGCGGGCCCGGGCGGCCACCGCGCTGATGCTGGCCCTGCCCGGCTCGTCCTACCTCTACCAGGGCGAGGAGCTGGGCCTGCCCGAGGTGGCGGACCTGCCGCCGGAGCTGCTGCAGGACCCGACGTGGGAGAACAGCGGGCACACCGACAAGGGCCGCGACGGCTGCCGGGTGCCGCTGCCTTGGACCACCGAAGGACCCTCGCTCGGCTTCGGCTCGGGTCCGGGCTGGCTGCCGCAGCCGGCGGGCTTCGGCGAGCTCAGCGCGGCGGCGCAGGCGGAGACGCCGCGCTCGACGCTCCGGCTGTACCGCGAGGCGCTGGCGCTGCGCCGTTCGCTGCAGGGGGTCGAAGCGCTGACCTGGGTCTCCTCCGAGGGCCCCGTGCTGCACTTCGAGCGGCCGGGCGGCTGGCACTGCGTGACCAACTTCGGGAGCGACCCGGCGCCGCTGCCTGAGGGTCAGCTGGTGCTGAGCACCGCGACGGAACCGGTCGTCGACCAGCTGCCGGGGGAGACGACCGTCTGGCTCACTCGTCCTCGTCCCAGCTGACCGCGGCGTCGTCGGTGGCCTTCGTCGGATCGACGTCGACGTCGGTGCCGGCGCCGGTGCGCGGCTCCGGCTGGCAGCGCGGGCACCAGAAGAGGTTGCGGGTGACCATCACCGCGTGCGCGATGGGGGTGTCGCAACGCCGGCAGGGCTCGCCGGTCCGCCGGTAGACGTAGTGGGCGTCGACCCGGCGGGCGGGCCCCGAGCGACGTTCACGGTCCTCGGGGTCGGTGGTGATGATCTTCCCGGCGCGCACGCCCGCGCGCATCAGCCGCACCAGGTCCTCCCACATGTCCAGCCAGACGACCGGGTCGAGGTCGCGGCCGGCGAGGTAGGGATGGACTCCGTGCCGGAAGAGGATCTCGGCGCGGTAGACGTTGCCGACGCCGGCCAGCACCGTCTGGTTCATCAGCAGCGCGCCCAGCGAGGTCCTGCTGCGGCCGAGCTTGGCCAGCGCCAGGGCGGGGTCGGCGTTCGGCCGGAGCGGATCCGGTCCCAGGGCCGCGGTGACCGCGTCCTTCTCCCCGCGGGTGATGACCTCGCAGGTGATGGGGCCGCGCAGGTCGAGGTAGCTGACGTCGCCCTGCAGGCGCAGCCGGAGCGCCCCGCGCGGCTCCGGCACCGGCAGGTGGCCCTCGGTGAACTTCCCGTAGAGACCCAGGTGCACGTGCAGGTAGAGGTCCTCGCGGGAGGCGCGGGGGCTCGTCCCCCCAGGCCCGGACGCGTCGCGTCCGTAGCGGTGGAAGAGGTGCTTGCCGTAGGCGTCGGTGCCCACGAGCACCTGGCCGTCGACGAGGGCGGCGCCGTCGGCGAAGCGGCCCTGGGGGCTGGACGCGTGGAGCGTCTGACCGCCGAACAGCCTGGCGTGCCGTCGGGCGAGGCGGTGGATGGTATGTCCTTCGGGCACGGGGGGACTGTAGTCCGCGGCCCCGAACCCGGCGGTGGCTCGGCGCCCCGCCGGGCGGCGGGATCTAGGGTGACCCGTATGCCCTTGTTCGGCCGCAAGAACAGTGACGACCCGGCTCGGCTTGGGTCGAGTCAGCCGCCCGCGCGGGAGCCGCTGCCTCCTCCGCCCGAACCCGGGCCCTCCGGCCTGCGCTCGATGGCCGACCACCGCGACTACCTGCTCAGCTGCCTGGAACCGCTGCCCGCGTTCAACCAGCACGTCCTCGACGCCCTGGGGCTGAGCCTGTGCGAGGACATCTCCTCGACGATCAGCATGCCCCGCTTCGACAACTCAGCGATGGACGGGTACGCCGTCCGCGCCGTCGACGTCGCCAGCGCGAGCCCCGAGCAACCGGTCAGCCTGCCGGTGGTCGGCGAGGTCGCCGCGGGGCAGGACGCGCTGCACCGCCTCTCACCCGGCACCGCGATCAAGATCATGACGGGGGCACCGCTCCCCCAGGGGGCCGACGCCGTGGTCCCGTACGAGGCCACCGACCGGGGCAGCAGCGACGTCCGCATCTCCGCGCCCAGCACCCCTGGCCAGCACGTCCGCTACGTCGGGGAGGACGTCGTCGCCGGAGCGCAGCTGTTCTCCGTCGGCCACCAGATCGGGCCCCGCGACGTCGGGTTGCTGGCGGGCATCGGTCGGGACAAGGTGCTCGTCCGCCCCCGACCGCGGGTCGCCGTGGTGAGCACCGGCTCCGAGCTGGTCGAGCCCGGGCTCGGGCTGGTGAACCCGCACCAGATCTATGACTCCAACTCCTACCTGCTCGCCGCGGCCGTCCGCGAGGCCGGGGCGCACGTCTTCCGCGTGGGACTGGTCAGCGACGACCCCCAGCAGGTCAAGCAGCTGATCCTGGACCAGCTGGTGCGGGCCGACCTCGTGGTCAGCACCGGAGGCGTGAGCCAGGGGGACTACGACGTGGTCAAGGCGGTCCTGCCCGAGCTGGGAGCCACCGACTTCACCCAGGTGGCGATGCAGCCGGGCAAGCCGCAGGGCTTCGGGCTGATCGGGGACGACCGGACGCCGATGATCATGCTCCCCGGGAACCCGGTGAGCGCCTTCGTCTCCTTCGAGGCCTTCGTGCGACCGGCGATCCGGCGGCTGATGGGCCTCACGCCCTGCACCCGCCCGACCCTGCGCGCGCGCGTCACCCACCCGCTCCGCTCCGCGCCCGGCAAGCAGCAGCTGGCGCGGGGGATCGTCACCCTGGGTGACGACGGCAGCCGGCTGGTCGAGCTGGCCGGCGGCCACGGCTCCCACCTGATGGGCGACCTGGCCCGCGCCAACGCCCTGGTGCTCCTGCCCGAGCACGTCACCGCCGTCGACGCCGGCGACAGCGTCGACGTGTGGCTGCTCGAGGAGGTGGCGTGAGCGCCGAGGCTCCCTTCCCGCACCTGACCGCGGCCGGTCAGGCCCGGATGGTCGACGTCTCGGCCAAGGACGTCACGGCACGGAGCGCGACCGCCGCCGGCCGGGTCCGCCTGAGCGCCGCCTGCGTCACCGCCCTGCGCGACGGCTCCGTGCCCAAGGGGGACGCCCTGGCCGTGGCCCGGATCGCCGGCATCCAGGGCGCCAAGCGGACCCCCGACCTGGTGCCGCTGTGCCACCCGCTCTTCCTCAGCGGGGTGGACGTCACCGCCGAGGTGACCGACGACGGCGTCGAGCTCGCCGCCACCGTGCGGACCACCGACCGCACCGGCGTCGAGATGGAGGCGCTGACCGCGGTCAGCGTCGCCGCGCTCGCCGTCGTCGACATGGTCAAGGCGCTGGACCGGGCCGCGGTCATCACCGACATCCGGGTGCTGAGCAAGTCCGGCGGGCGGCGCGGCGACTGGTCCCGCGACCAGGACGACCGGTGAGCGAGGGCACCGGCGGTGTCCCCGACGGCGCCGCAGCTGACGCGCTCGTCCTCACCGTCTCCACCCGGGCCGCGGCCGGGGTGTACGAGGACCGCTCCGGTCCGGTGGTCGTGGAGGCGCTCCGCGAGCTCGGCTTCGACGCGGGCGCCGCGGTCGTCGTGCCGGACGGCGACGCCGTGGGGGAGGTTCTGCGCGCCGCTGTCGCTGCTGGTCGGCCCCTGGTGATCACCACGGGCGGGACCGGGCTCAGCCCGGACGACCACACCCCCGAGCAGACCCGCAGCGTCGTGGAGCGGGAGATCCCGGCGCTCGCGGCGGAGATCGCCCGCTACGGCGTCGACCACGGCGTCCCGACGGCGTTGCTCAGCCGGGGCGTGGCCGGGGTCGCGGGGCGGACCCTGATCGTCAACCTCCCCGGTTCGACCGGCGGAGCCCGCGACGGGATGGCGGTGCTGGCTCCGGTCCTCCCGCACGCGGTGGCCCAGCTGCGGGGAGGCGACCATCGCCGGTGAACGTGGCCGCGCGGGGCGGCTCTGACGTGGGCGGTCCTCTCGGGCAGTCGCCCACCCGCCCCCCGTTCTCGGCCTGGGGCCGCCACCACTGGCCCGTGACCCTGCGCCACGACGCGGTGCAACTCGCTCCGATGCGGCTGCGTGACCGGGCGGCCTGGGAACAGGTCCGCAGGGCGAACGCCCAGTGGCTCCGCCCCTGGGAGGCGACCCTGCCGCCCAGCGCGCAGGCCGGACCGACCACCTACGCGGGCCTGGTCCGCTCCCTCACCCGGCAGGCCCGGGAGGGGCGGATGCTGCCCTGGCTGGTCTTCCACGTCGACGGGGAGCGCGCCCCACAGCTGGCCGGGCAGCTGACGGTCAGCGGCATCGTCGGCGGATCGGCGTCCTGGGGCCAGATCGGCTACTGGATCGACCGGCGGCTCGCGGGTCGGGGCATCATCCCCACCTCGGTGGCGCTGGCCGTCGACTACTGCTTCGAGGTCATGCACCTGCACCGGATCGAGATCGCCATCCGCCCGGAGAACACCCAGAGCCTCCGGGTGGTGACCAAGCTGGGCTTCCGGCAGGAGGGGCTGCGACCCCGCTACCTCCACATCGACGGCGACTGGCGGGACCACCTGGTCTTCGCCCTCAACGCCGAGGAGGTCCCCGGCGGGCTGCTGCAGCGCTGGGAGAGCGTGCGGCGCGGCTGACCCGCCCAACCAGGGTCGGTGGACGTCGATTCTCACCGACACACCGCGGCGGGTGCCGGAGGGGGCGGAGACCGCCACCTACGGTTCGGGTGTGGGTACGACTGGTGTCATCTTCGGAGCGATCGCGATCGCCTGGCTCGCCTTCCTGGTGCCCCATTTCGTGCGCCGTCGCGAGGAGGAGCTCGCCGTCGACGACGCCGATCTGGCGCACCGCTTCTCGACCTCGACGCGCATCGTGCGGCACGGCACGGCCCCTCTGCTCAACCAGGACCTGACTCCGATCGCGGAGTACGAGGTCTCGACCCCGCTCACCCGGCGAGCGGCGACCCACGAGCTGCGTCGCCTCGAGCAGGTGGCGGCCAGCCGACGGCGCCGGGTGCTGCTGATCCTGCTGGCGGTGCTCAGCGGCACCATCGCCGCCTGCGTCGCCGGCCTGCTCCCATGGGGGGTGGTCGCCGCGCCGGTCGCGCTCACGATGGCCTTCCTCACGATCGCCCGCCTCAGTGTGCGGACCATGCGGCTCCAGCTGGACGCCCGCTTCGAGGCCATCCGGGTGGGCAGCGACGAGTTCACCGTGCGGCTGAGCCGCCGTGAGCTCGCCGGCACGGCGTCGGCCCCGACGAGGTCCGTCCCCGGGTCCGCGGTCGCCGGTGCGCTCTGGGACCCCGTCCCGATCACGGTCCCCACCTACGTCTCCAAGCCGCTCGCCCCGCGCACCGTCCGCACCATCGACCTGTCCGGGCCCGGTGTGGTCAGCGCAGGCCGCCCCAGCGGCCCGGTCACCGCCGACGCCCCGGCTGCCCCGGTGCGGGAGGTCCGGTCCGACGTGGCCGAGGACGACCGCCACCTCGCCGCCGGCTGAGGCGTGGCGGGTGCCACCGCTCCACCGGTGGTATCGTTCTGCGGTCGGTGAGAGCCGACGGAGGGGCTTTGGCGCAGTTGGTAGCGCGTCTCGTTCGCAATGAGAAGGTCAGGGGTTCGAATCCCCTAAGCTCCACCACCCCGACACCTGGGCTTACTTGCTCAAATCGACTGCCACGGACACCTTCCCTGGGCCCACGCGAATCGCTAGCATGAGGATTCGATAAGCGCAAGGGGGCGGCGTGGTGACGGCATCGACAGCGACCAGCACTCACCAAGTCGGAACCGACAGGGCAGGCTTGGCGGTCGTCGTTGCGGCGATCGCCATCATCATCGGTTCCTTGGGCAGTGCCGCGGCTGACTGGTTGTGGGTGGCCATCCTGGTGGGCTTCCTGGGGATGGTCTACGGAGTGCCCGGTGTCCATCGGTACCAGGCCCCGCGGGACGGCTGGGCTGGCAAGTGGGGCGCGCTGCTGATCCGCTACGGCGGGGCGATCATGGTGCTGCTCGGAGTCGTCTTCCTCACGTGGGAACTGGTGGGCACGCCGCCGCAGGAGGGGCCAGCTCTCGTCGACGCCGCGTGGATGCTCGGCTTCGGCGCCTTCGTGGTCGGTGTGGTCCTGTTCGCGGTCGGCACCATCCGGGGAAAGGTCCTGCCGCAGGCTGCTGGTGTGCTCATGCTGGTCGGGTTGCTGGCGGCCATTGCAATCGACATGGCCACAGGGGCCTTCTTCGAGGACGAGGCGACGACGACCGAGTGGGGTTTCTACCTCGGGGTCCCCGTCTTCGCTCTCGGACTGGGCTGGGCGGGATACACGGTCTGGCGGGGGCGCGACTCCAAGCGCAACCCCTGAGAGGGTGGGGCGGCTGCACACAACCACCTCGGCTCGGTCTCACCCGCTCAGCTGACACGACCTGCGGCTGTCCCAGCAGCCGATCGGCGGTGTCCATGCGCTGGTGAAGGCGCCGCAGGTGGTAGGTCTGGAGGGTGCCTGGGAGACCGAACGCGTCCACACGGTCACTGGACCGGGAGATCTTCGCCCTGGCGATCCCGGCGTTTGCCACGCTGGTCTCCGAGCCGCTCCTGCTGCTCGCGGACTCAGCGATCGTCGGGCACCTCGGCACGGCCCAGCTGGCGGGGCTCGGCGTCGCCGCCAACATCCTCGGGATCCTGGCCGGGCTCTGCATCTTCCTGGCGTACGGGACCACCGGGACGGTGGCCCGCAGGCTCGGCGCCGGCGACCGACCGGCCGCGTTGGCCGGCGGGATCGACGGCATGGTCCTCGCCCTCGGTCTGGGCGCGGGGCTGTGCCTGGCGCTCCAGCTGCTCATGCCCACGGTCATCGGCTGGTACGGCGTCGGGCCGGAGGTGGCCGAGGCGGCGATCCGGTACCTCCGGGTCGCCGCGTGCGGCCTGCCGTCGATCCTGCTGCTGCTGTCCAGCACGGGCGTGCTCCGCGGGCTGCAGGACACCCGTACTCCGCTCTACGTCGCGGTCATCACCAACCTCGTCAACATCGTCCTCAACCTCGGACTGGTCTACGGCCTGGATCTCGGGATCGCCGGCGCGGCGCTGGGCACGCTCATCGCCCAGACGGCCGCCGCCGTCTACCTCGCCGGCATCGTCATCCGGGGAGCCCGTCGGGAGCACTCGGAGATCCGCCTGCGGCTCGGCGGCGTGCTGGCCGCTGCCCGCTCCGGGATCTGGCTGGTCGCCCGCACGGCCACCCTGCACGCGGCCATCACCTTGACGACCCTGGTGGCGGCCACCGGGGGAGCCGTGGCGCTGGCCGCGCATCAGGTGGTCAGCTCGCTGTGGATCCTGCTGGCGTTCGCCCTCGACGCCCTCGCGATCGCCGGCCAGGCCATCATCGGCCGCCAGCTGGGGGCCGGCGAAGTCGTCCAGGCCCGCGACATCACGCAGCGGATGGTCGGCTGGGGGATCGTCTGCGGGGTGGCGTTCGGAGCATTGATGCTGCTGACCCGACCGCTGTACGTGTGGGTGTTCAGCCCCGACCCCGAGGTGCAGCAGCTGGTGGGCCGGGTGATCGTCGCGGTCGCCGTCACCGCCCCGGTCGCGGGCGTGGTCTTCGTGCTGGACGGTGTGCTGATCGGGGCGGGAGACGGCCGGTACCTGGCTCTCGCCGGTCTGATCGCGCTCCTGTCCTACGTCCCGTTGGCGCTGGTCGTTCGAGCGCAGCAGGGTGGGCTGGTGTGGCTGTGGGTGGCCTACGGAGGCTTCATCACCGCGAGGATGATCACCCTGGTGCTGCGGGCCCGGACCGACCGCTGGACCCGCGTCGGCGCCTTCTGACTCTGACCCAGGTCGAGGGGCGCAGACGACAGGGGTGCGGTCCTCACCCGGCGCTGATGGTGAGGACGAGCTGGGGTCGGTTGGCTGGGTTGGCGTTCTCGCGGGAGGCGAGCTGGAGGCCGTCGGTGCTGTCGGCGAACAGCTGGAGGGAGACGGGTCCGGCGGTGGTGACGCCGGTGAGGGGTGTGGTGGCCCGGCCCAGGGGCAGGTTGGCGAAGTTGCCGACGGGCGCGGTGCCGGTGCGGGTGGGTTGGCCGGTGTTCCAGGTCATCGTGGCTTCGGTCCAGGTGGGGTTGGTCCGCCAGACGGCGGGCCCGTTCGGGGTGGGGTTGGTGACGCCGAGGCTCAGGTTCGCGGCGGTGATGGTCTCTCCGGGGGCGAGGTCGGGGACGGTGAAGCGGAGGTAGGCGGTGGCCCGGGTGGCCGGGTTGCCGCTGGTCTGCTGGCGGTCGCTGGTCAGGGTGGTGGCGCTGCCGGCGGTGGCGGTGGGGTTGGCGTTGCGGACCGTGGTGTCGGCCACGGCGGGGAGCACGAGCGTCCGGGTGGTGGCGCTGATGGTGAGGACGAGCTGGGGTCGGTTGGCTGGGTTGGCGTTCTCGCGGGAGGCGAGCTGGAGGCCGTCGGTGCTGTCGGCGAACAGCTGGAGGGAGACGGGTCCGGCGGTGGTGACGCCGGTGAGGGGTGTGGTGGCCCGGCCCAGGGGCAGGTTGGCGAAGTTGCCGACGGGCGCGGTGCCGGTGCGGGTGGGTTGGCCGGTGTTCCAGGTCATCGTGGCTTCGGTCCAGGTGGGGTTGGTCCGCCAGACGGCGGGCCCGTTCGGGGTGGGGTTGGTGACGCCGAGGCTCAGGTTCGCGGCGGTGATGGTCTCTCCGGGGGCGAGGTCGGGGACGGTGAAGCGGAGGTAGGCGGTGGCCCGGGTGGCCGGGTTGCCGCTGGTCTGCTGGCGGTCGCTGGTCAGGGTGGTGGCGCTGCCGGCGGTGGCGGTGGGGTTGGCGTTGCGGACCGTGGTGTCGGCCACGGCGGGGAGCACGAGCGTCCGGGTGGCGGGGGTGATGGTGTAGTTGCGCTGGACGACGGAGCTGCCGTTGCCGGCGGCGTCGAAGGCGGCGGCCTTGACCACCTGGGACGTGGTGATGGGGACGGCGGCGCTGTAGACGGTTCCGGTGGTGCTGGTCGGGTCGGCGGGGACGGTGGTTCCGGCTCCGACGGTGTAGCGGATGGTGGTTCCTGCCGGGGCGGTCATGGTCATCGACTGCGCGGTCGGGAACGTTCCGGACGCCGGGGCGACGGTCGGCGAACCGACCTCCACCGGACCAGCCCCCACCGGGCTGGTGGGCGCCGACGTGATGCTCTCGGTGACGCCGTCGCCGTCGGAGAAGGTGGCGACGACCCGGAGCTGCTGACCCTCCTGCTCCGCGGTCGGGGTGAAGGTCGTTCCGGTGGCGACGGTGGTGAAGACGCCCGGCGCCGTCTCCGCCTGCCAGCTGAGGACGAGGGTGGCCCGGTTCACGGTGTCCGGGTCGGTGATGGCGTCGGAGGCGGTCAGCGCCTCCCCGACCACGGGGGTGCTGTCGCCGACCGTGACCGCGCCGCTCGCGGGGGTGTTGCCGGGGAGGGCGGTGACCTCGATCGTCCCGTCCGCGAACGTGAGCCGCTCGACGTTGTTCACGGTGTCCGTGCCGTCGAGGGTGGTGCCGCGGGCGTGGACGACGGTCATGCTGTCGGCGTTCGGGGTGAAGTCGTAGTCGGCGCGGGGGCCCGAGAAGACCGCCGTGTCGAAGTCGTTGGTGCCGGGACTGCCGGCCACGGCCGTGCGGACGATCGAGATGAGGCCCGGGTCGATGCGCCCGGCCTGCACGTCGGACTGCAGCTGGCCCATGCTGTCGACCAGCTTGAAGGCGCCGGGCGTCGCGGGGTCGGGAGCACGCAGCTGGACGTCGAGCCACGCGTCGCCGTCGATGAAGTCGTCTCCGCCGCGACCCTCGATCAGGTCGCTGCCGGCGCCGCCGAGGATGAGGTTGCCGTTGTCGGTCGGCGTCGCGCCCAGCAGGGCGGACAGGCCGGTGATCCTCTCCAGGCCGGCGGGGGTGAGCTCATGCCCGACCAGGTCAGCGGCGACGCGGTTGTCGCCGCGCAGCGTGTCATCCAGCTTCCACCCGGACAGTGCCTCGGTGAGGTCGTAGCGGTCACGCAAGGCGTCCAGCGTGTCCGGGAGCAGACCGGTGAAGTTCATGTCGGCGTTGGCCGGCTGCGGGTCACCCTTGTGGATGCTCCAGTCGAAGCCCCGCATGCCTTCGTTGCGTTCGATCCCCGGACCGGCGACCATGATGTCGTCGCCGCCCTCGGCGTCGTAGTCGTCGTCGCCGCCGTCGCCCCGGATGACGTCGTGACCGGGTTCGTTGAGGTCGTCCTCGAACGGTGCGCCGTTGTCGCCCTGCAGCAGGTCGTCCTGGTTGCCCCCCTCGATCCAGTCGTCCCCGTCGTCACCGAGCACGGTGTCCGCCGAGCCGCCGGCCAGGATCAGGTCGTTCCCCATCCCGCCGAGGGTCTCGGTCGGGTCCGATCCCCCGACCACGAAGTCCTGGCCGCGCCCGCCCTGGTTGAGGTCGAAGCCCTGGCCGGAGCTCATCACGTCGTCGCCGTCGCCGCCCTTGAGGACGTCGTCGCCGAAGCTGTCGGAGAGGATGTCGTCGCCGTCACCTCCGACGATCTGGTCGTTGCCGGCTCCGCCCTCAACGCGGTCGTCGCCATCGTCGCCACGCACCGTGTCGTCGCCCTCGCTGGAGATGACGCGGTCACCGCCCGCGGTGCCGTTGAAGACCACGTGAGCCGGGCCGGCGTAGCGCAGCTGGTTGCCCACCCGGCTCAGGTAGCGGCCCGGGTCAGCGGTGCGGTCTGCCTCGTTCACCTCGGTCTGGGGGTCGTCGGTGATGCCGCTGGCACCCGACAGCAGCGTGCCGACGTTCAGGACGAAGTCGGGCCGGGAGAACACGTCGGCCGGAAGGCCGCTGGCGTCGGTGTTGCGGGCGATCAGCTCGGCGAAGGAGTTGCCTTCGAGCTGGTTCAGCAGGTTCAGACCGGCGGTGCGGCTGAGGTAGTAGAAGCGGTCGCCGTCCTGCAGGTTCTCCATCTGCGTCTCGAAGACGTGGTTGAAGGTGTTGCCGAGCAGGCCGCCGAACGGCTGCTGCTTCTCCGCCAGCCCGCCGACCCAGAAGTCGACGTCGTCGAGCCCGGTGCTGGCGGCGGTGTGGCCGCCGGTGGCGTTGAGGAAGTCGCTGGCGTCGGCCGGCGTGGTGGTGCTCGTGGGGTCGCCGTTGACCAGTGCGGAGGCGGCGGCCCGCCGGTTCGCCATGCTGCCCTTGATGCTGGGGTGCTTGCCGTAGGCCGCGACGAAGTTCACCAGGGACCCCTGGTGCTTGATGGAGAAGCCGAAGTCAGCCCAGCTCTCGTAGGGCTTGAGGGCGGAGTCGTTGGTCCGGGCGAAGAACTGCCGACGGGCCTCGTTCAGACGCGGGACGCCCGTCTCACGCCCGCGTGCCAGGTTGAGGGCGGCGAGGTCCAGGGGGAGTCCGAGCAGCTTGTTGCGCAGCGCCTCGGTCACGAACTCGTCGATCTCCTGACCCACCTCCCGGGTCAGGCCGCGAGCCAGGCTGCCGGCTGCCGCGTCGCCCGACAGGGTGCCGCTGCGGTCGTACCGGGTGGGGTTCAAAAAGGCATCCAGCAGCGGCAGGGTGCCCGCGTCGGAGCCGTCGGCGTTCTTCCGGGGCACCGACTCCGTCAGCATGGAGTGGCCGAAGCGGTAGACCACGTGGGCGAACTCCGCGGTGATCGCCGGGTCGATGCTGGGGTCGTAGGCGCCGAAGACGTTGATCTGAGGCTGCACCTTGCGCGCGAACTCCTCGAAGGCGAGGTGCTGGTACTCCATCTCGGTCACGAACTTGGCGGCCTGGAAGAGCCGCTCGCCCGTGCCCCGGGGAGCGTCGTTCCAGTCCGCCAGCAGAGCCTCGTTCCCGGGCTGGGCGAGCAGGTGGGCGATGCTGCCGGGCTCGGTGCGGGGACCTGCGAGACGGTTGTGCTCGGAGTGGAAGACGTGGTGGACGGCGGTGAGGGCGATGTTCTCGTTCAGGCGGCCGTCCCCGGCGACGAAGTGCTCGTCCAGCATCTCGTTGTCGTACCGCCCGGCCTGCACCGGACCGGGACCGTTCACGACGGTGTCGTCGTCGGCGGTCTTGGTTCCCGAGGGCACGGCGCTGTGGGCGATGTCGTCGAGGAACGCGTGTCCGGTGCGCACGGCGTCCGCGGGCACGGGCCGTCCGCCGGCGACGCCCTCGATCAGGGTGTTGTCCGGCCCGACGAGCTGCGCGAAGCCGTGGGGTCCGCGCAGGAACCGGCCGTACTGGTCGGTGGCGAGCAGCGGGACGTTCAGCACGTCGCGGTCGGCCAGGGTGATGCCGAGCAGCGCCTGGGACTGCTTCTTGACGACCTCCCAGGTCGCGAGCCCCTCCCGGGGCGCGCCGGTGGGGTCCTTCTCGGTCAGGAGCCGACCGGTGGCCTGCGCCGTGCCGGGTGCCCCGTCGTACTCGCGCAGGAAGACCTGGTGCGAGGGGTGGGAGGTGTAGGTCTGGCTCTGGTCGACGAAGGGCGACGTCGAGTTCGAGCCCGACCCACCGCCCGCCGCCCGCGTGAGCACCATGAAGTTGGGCCCCCGGTTGTACAGCGGGTCGTCGGACTCGAGCGGCATCATGACGGTGCCGCCGGACTTGCCGATGAGGTCCAGACCGTGGTCGAAGAACTGGCCGAAGATGGTGAACCAGGAGTTGTACGGAGCCGACAGGCCGACGTCCGGCGCCACGTTGGGCAGGTCGAGGGGCATGCCCGCGGCGGGCAGCTCGGCATCGGCCAGGCCAGCCGCCTGCTGAGCCGCCGGGTTGGTCCGGGTCTGGTCCGCGACCAGGTTGCTCACCCGGCGCGGCTCGGGGTCGGTGACGCCACCGGTCGGCCCGTACGGCGCCTGGTAGCTCGGTGAGAGGCTGCGCGGGAACGCGACGTCGGCTGCGCCGAAGTTCCGCTGTCCGGCGACGAGGTTGTTGTCCCGGCCGTCCACGGTCCGCAGCCCGAAGGGAAGTCGCGGGTCAGCGACCTGGTTCGGCCCGTACCCCACCAGGGCGCCTCCGGGGACGGGCTCGCCTGCGGCGTTCTCGCGGGTGGCGTGGGCCTCGGAGATCTTGATCTGCTTGAGGATGAACCGGAGGTCGGAGGCGTTGAGGGTGAACCCCTGTCCGACCGGCGCCGCCTGGGCGGTCGGCGCGGCAGGCAGCAGGACGGCTACGAGAGAGAGCGCCAGGCTCGCGACGACGAGGCGGGGTGTCGCACTCGCGGAACGACGGAAGCTGCGGCGGCTGTGAACCGCGCTCTGAGCGGCAGCGCGCACGCTCCGGCGTGTTTCGGCCCTGTTTTCGGGCGTGTTCGGCAGAAGCGACGACATGTTGTCCCCTTGAGCTGATGGAGGCCAGCTCACTTGTCCAGCGGCTGGAGCTGGAGACGTGCCGTCTCCGGGTTGCGGTCAGATCACCTGCGTGATCGGCCCTCGGTGGTGATGGGGGAGGCGTGATCCGCTGGCCTCGTCGTTGCGCGAGGAATGCTTTCCTCGGAATTGCATGGCCATTGATCCTCCTTCCATCAGATTCAAGAACCCCTTGCCAAGATTCTTTGTCCACCGTTTTCTGTTGCGCTAAGGCTAGAGTTGGCGTGCGGGGGCGACGGGACGATTGAGCGCAACCTGATCGGTTCTTGAGTCAGCGCGGAGGAGGCCCGTTCACGTCACGGGGTTGAGGCCTTTGTGGCGTGCGAAAACTCAGGCGAACCCGAGGCTCCCGTTTGACCAGCCCGCCTTCGCTGGTCCGTCGCGTCCTCGAGAACCCCGGGCCGGCAGTGGCTCAGCCCGAGACGGTCTGGCTCTGCTGCGCGGTCTGCCAGACGGTCTCCCACCGCGGCGCCAGCTCCGCAGCGCGGCGGCACGACAGGACGAGGCTGGCCTCGCGGGCGATGCCCTGGCCGGCGATGTCGAAGGCCGTGCCGTGGTCGACCGAGACCCGCACCACGGGCAGCCCGATGGTGATGTTGACCCCGTCGTCGCCGTAGACCGCCTTGAACGGGGCGTGGCCCTGGTCGTGGTAGCAGGCGATGACCACGTTCCACTTGCCGCGGACGGCGGCGGGGATGAGGGCGTCGGCGGGGATCGGCCCGTGGGCGTTGATGCCCCGCTCCCGGGCGCGGGCGACGGCGGGTTCGAGGATGTCGGCGTCCTCGTCGCCGAAGATGCGGTTCTCGCCGGCGTGCGGGTTCAGGCCGCAGATCGCGACGGGCTCCTCAGGCTTGCCGAGGGCGCGGACGAAGGCGCCGGCCAGGGTGAAGATGTCGTCGGTGCGCTCGGCGGTGGTGTGCTGCACGGCCTGCTGCAGCGAGACGTGAGCCGTCAGGTGGAAGACGTAGAGCTCCCCGGCCGACAGCACCAGGCTGAAGTTCTGGACGCCGAACTCATGGGCCAGCAGTTCGGTGTGGCCCGGCCACTGGTGCCCGCCCGCGTGCATGGCGGCCTTGTTCAGCGGTGCGGTGACGATGCCGTCGACCGCGCCGTCCCGGGCGAGGCGGCAGGCCTCGACGACGAACCGGTAGGCGCCGTCGCCGGCCGCTGCGCTGAGCTGGCCGACGGGAACGTCGGCGAGGGAAGGACCCGTCTGCAGGATCTCGATCACGCCGGGGTCGTTGACCGCCGTCCGCGGGTCGGTGATCACCCGCACCGCGCCGGGGTCGAGGCCGGCCCGCTGCGCGCCGGTCCGCATGGCGTCGACGTCCCCGATCACGACCGGCACGCAGAGCGCGCGGAGGTCAGGGTGCTGCAGCAGCGTCTTGGCGGTGATCTCGGGTCCGACCCCCGCGACGTCGCCGAGCGTGAGGGCCAGAACGGGCAGGGCTGCAGGCGTGGTCATGATGGTTCCCTACTGTACGGACCGGTCGGCGGCGTGGTGCCGGTCGGAGGGTGGTGGGCCGGCGGAGCGGAGCCTTTCCAGGATGGTCGCGAGGGTGCTGGGGTTCCCGAACCCACCCGACTTGGTGACCAGTCGGAGGCCGTGCACCGGACCGCCGTCGACGACGCCGGTCGGACAGCCACCCTCGAGGGTGCCGTCGATGAGGATGCGGTCGACGGCGAGCCGGGTGAGGACCGCGGCAGCGCCGTCGCCTCCCACCAGAACCAGGGCGTCGTGGGCGTGGGCGCCGAGAGCGTCGGCGACCCGCTCAGCGAGCGAGGCCGCGACTGCCGCGGGCGAGGTCGGCCGCTCCGCGTGGGTGGTGAGGACGTCGACCTCGTCAGCCACCGGATGGCTGCGCAGGTGGTGCAGCTGGCCGGCCGTGACCGGGTGCAGTGAACTGATGGCGAGAAGGGTGCGTCCGAGGACGGCCGGCATCTCGGGAACCGGACGGTGGCGGGAGGACCACACCCGCCCGAGGGCGGCGGCCAGGCCGCCGGAGCCGACCACGACCACCGCGGGCCCGGCTCCGGCCAGCTCGGCGGCGAGGACGTCGAGGTCCCGGTCGGACGCCGCGTCGACCACCAGCCGCCGGCCGGGTCCGCCCTGACCGACGGCGCCCCGCACCGCGCCGGGCACGATCCGGGTGAGGTCGCTGATCGTCCGCGGCGTCACGGGATCGAGGGCGGCAGCGCTCTGGCTGACGGGCACACCGTCGACCAGGACGGCGCCGTCCACCACGGTGCGGTGCTGGCCGGGGAAGGCTGGGCAGAGGACGGCGCTTGCCCCGGTGTGGACGCGGGACCAGGCGGTGAGTGCTCCCGCGATCTGCCCCGCCACCGACCCACGGACCGTGGAGTCCACCTTCACGTAGAGCCGTTCGGCCCCGGAGGCGACCAGGGCGTCGACGGCCCGGGCGGTCGCTCGAGCGGCCGCGGCGTCGCTCCAGGCGCGGGCCCCGGTCGTGACCGCCAGCACGGTGGGGAGGCCGTCCCCGGTCGGGGGAGGCACGGCCAGGGCGTCGGGATGCAGGCACAGGAGGACGATCCAGCCCTGTTCGGCGAACCCGGCGGCGGAGTCGGCGGCCCCGGTGAGGTCGTCGGCCACCAGCCCCAGGACCGACGGTCGGTCACTCCGGGCGGGTTCAGGCGGAGACGGGACCGGCACGCTCGCTACCCTCTCGCTTCTCGGTTGGCCTGTCCTCACCGACCCCGGCGCAGCCAGCGGTGGAGGAGCGCCCGGGCCCTGACGTCGGCGGCATGGCGGGATCTGGGGTGTTGCCAGGGCTCCCGGGGGCGAGGAGGCTGACAGAGCCTGGTCCAGCGGGGCCGGCGAGGGCCGGGAGTCGCCATGGAAACCGAGGTCGCGGAGATCGCACCGGACATCTTCCGGCTGTCGACCTTCATCTCCGAAGCCAACTTCATGTTCAACCAGTTCCTGGTGCTGGACGAGGAGCCGCTCCTGTTCCACACCGGACCTCGGGCGCTCTTCCCGCTGATCACCGAGGCGGTGTCGCGGCTGATGCCGGTGGACCGGCTCCGTTGGGTGACCTTCGGCCACGTCGAGGCCGACGAGTGCGGGTCGATGAACCTGTGGCTGGCTGCCGCCCCCCATGCCGAGGTCGCCCACGGTGCGGTGGGGTGCATGGTGTCCGTCGGTGATCTCGCTGACCGCCCACCGCGGGCCCTGCAGGACGGCGAGGTGCTCGAGGTGGGTGCCCGGCGGCTGCGTCGGCTGGAGACTCCGCACGTGCCCCACGGGTGGGATGCCGGGCTGTTCTACGAAGAGTCCACCTCGACCCTGCTGTGCGGGGACCTCTTCACCGCCATCGGGAGCAGCGCGCCGCTCACCGAGCACGAGATCACCGGGCCGGCGCTGGCCGCGGAGGACCAGTTCGGCGCCACCTGCCTCACGCCGTCAACCGCGCCGACCCTGCGCACGCTCGCCGGGCTGCAGCCGAGGACGCTCGGACTCATGCACGGGCCGTCCTACAACGGCGACTGCGCCCAGGCGCTCCTCGACCTCGCCGGGTCCTACGAGGAGCGGTTGGCCGCGGAGGGCGCACGCTTCAGCGCACCTGCCACCCCGCTCGACCGGGACGAGGGAGCCACCCCCCGCCCGACGTGAGGGCTGAGGGTGGACGACGGTCGTCGCGCGGGCCAGGCTGGAGGGGCCCCGAGGAGAGCAGGACGCGATGACCCCGACGACAGCCACCGAACGCGCCCGCCGGACCGTGGTGCGAGCGGCGCGGCTCTTCGACGGCAGCGACCTGGTCGCGGGCGACCCCTTCGTGGTGATCGAGGGGTCGAGCATCGCCTCGGTCGGCTTCGGGGAGGCGGTGCTCGCCGACGCCGAGGTGGTGGACCTCGGCGACGCGACTCTGCTGCCCGGGCTGGTCGACACCCATGTGCACCTGGCCTTCGACGCGAGCGCGGACCCGGTGGGGAGGCTGGCCACGCGCACCGACGAGGAGGTGCTGGCCGCCATGCGGGAGGCGGGCCGTGTGGCCCTGGCCGGAGGGGTGACCACCCTCCGCGACCTCGGTGACCGGGACTACCTGTCGCTGCGGCTGCGGGGGGAGGCGGGGATGCCGACGGTGCTGTCCGCGGGGCCCCCGATCACCACCGCTGCTGGTCACTGCCATTTCCTCGGTGGCGTCGCCGACGCCGGCGTCGCGGGAGTGCGCGCCGCGGTGCGCCAGCACGCGGAGCGAGGCGTGGACGTCATCAAGATCATGGCCACGGGCGGGGAGATGACGCCGGGGACCCACCAGCACCTGGCCCAGTTCTCTGCCGAGGAGTTGAGGGCCGCGGTGCAGGAGTCGCACCGGTACGGTCTGTCGATCACGGCCCACGCTCACGGCACCCCGGGCATCGTCCGTGCGGTGGCCGCGGGGGTCGACGGTCTGGAGCACGCCAGCTTCTGGTCCGAGGCCGGGGTGGACGACCCCGGCGCCCTGGTCGGCCGCATCGCCGAGGCCGGCATCGCGGTCGGCGCGACCCTGGGCATCGTCCCCGTGCCCGGGGTGGTCGGACCGCCCGAGATCCTCCGGCGACTGCCTCAGATGATCGCGAACACCCGCCGGATGCACGAGTCGGGGGTTCGGCTGGTGGCTGGTACCGACGCCGGCATCGCCCCGGTCAAACCCCACGACGTCCTCCGCCACGTCCTGCCGCAGCTCGTCGGACTGGGCATGTCGCCAGCGGCCGCCCTGAACACCATCACCTCGAAGGCTGCCGGGGTGTGCGGGCTTGCTGACCGGAAGGGCCGCATCGCCCTGGGGTACGACGCCGATCTCTTCGCGGTGGCTGGTGACCCGACGGCCGACCTCCAGGCGATGCACCAGATCCTGGCCGTCTACGGCCGGGGTCGCCGCGTTCGAGCGTGAACGGGAGAGATTGGGCGACGCCGGGCTGCTGCCGGGGCGGGGTCACCGGTGGTCCGCGTCTCGCCTCAGCTGCCGGGCAGGAGCTCGAGGTGACGCACGTGCGAGGCGGTGAAGCTCTTACCTGTCAGGCTGCGGAGGTTGAGGGCGGTTGAGTGCGGCCGGGCGTCCGCCCGTTCCACCTCGTCGACCGGCAGCAGGGTTCCCACGACCACGAGTGACCAGCCGTGCACCGCGTCGGAGTCCAGTCGGTCCACGCAGAGCATCACGAGCTGTGATCCGTCGCCCGAGCAGTCTGCGACCTCCCGCGGAGCGTCGACCAGCAGCCCCTCGTCGGAGACGCGGTAGTGGACCGGGAGAGGGTGAGCCAGCTGCTGGAGCACGAACAGCCGTCCGGTGGTCTCGGTGGCCAGGAGCTGGAGGCAGTGGTCCCGCTCCAGCGAGCGCACGGTGATGCCGGTTCGGGCGAGGGGCCACCAGGACGGGACGAGGTCCGAGGACGGGGGCGCGTCGTCGATATCGGGAGCAGGGGTTGAGCTGGAGGTCATGAGCAATCCGTCACGCCGAAGAAAGCAAGTCGCGGGAGCATCGAAGGTCGGTCCTGGGCGGCGCATCGACCCCCGAGCCGGCTGGTGGTTCGCAGCACGCTCAGGCTAGGCGCGTTCACCGGCTCGCGCCAGCCCCGCGACCGATCGGCGGGCCGCGCTGTGACCATGCTCCGGAGACGCTCCACGCCTGTGTGGACGGAGTCCTCCTGGCCGGCGATGTCGGGTGTCTCGGCTACGACAATGCGCAGGTCCTCTCCGGCGTTGATCAGTTGAGGCGGGAGACGGCGAAGAGCTCGGCCAGCCGTCCCTCCGGGAGCCCGGCCAGTGCGGCGTTGCCGGCGTTCCACCCGCGCAGCATCTCAGCCAACCCGGCACCCTGGTGCCCGGTCTGCGAGGCGTGGGCGGTCAGCGCCGCGACCTTGGCGTCGAAGCGTTCGGTGATGTCGACGGCGTGCGGGAGCTCGGGGTGTCCCATCAGCCAGAGCTCGGTCACCTTCCACGGCTTCAGCCCCTGCTCGACGAGCTCCGGCCACGCGAAGCGGTTCTCCGCCGCTGGGTAGACCGCGCGCACGGTGGCCTCGCCCGCCGCCAGGTGGTCGGGGTGGGAGGCCTGCAGCCGCTGGTAGAGGCGCTGGGGTGACTGGGTGAGCACCCGCTGGGGTCGGACCTGCCGGATCACCGCGACGATCGCGCGCTGCAGCGCCCACGTGGGCTCGAGCCAGCCGTCGCTCCAGCCGTCGAGGAAGCGGACGTCGTGCACACCCAGCGCAGCCGAGGCAGCCCACTGCTCGCGCTCGCGGATCGCCGGCATCTGGTCCCGCGGGGTGTCGTCGAAGCCGCCCTGCTCGCCCCGCGTGCAGAGCAGCAGCGTGACCTCTACCCCGGCCGCGGTCCAGCCGGCCAGCGTCCCGGCGGCGCCGAAGTCCGCGTCGTCGGGGTGGGCGGTGACCACGAGGGCCCGTTCCACCTCGGAGTCGGGGAGGGGCTCTGCCCAGCCGTAGGGGTCGGGGCGCGCGAGGGGCGGGTCGGTCACCCGATCACCCTAGGTGGACGGGCCGACAGGACCGGCCTGGCCATTCAGGCCTCGTCGGCTTGACGGATATTCGTACAGGTGTTCGATACTGGGCCATGGCCACCCGCGACAACCTGCTCTCCTCCGCGCTGCACGGCACGGCGTGGCGGGCGGCGGTCGAGCACCGTTCGATCGCCGAGACCCTGGTTGAGCTGCGCGGCCTGGCCCGCGGCCGCGACGACGTGCTGGCCGAGGCGGCCGGGGTCACGGCCGGCTCCTGGATGGCGTGGCCGGAGGTCCGCGTCGGGCACGAGCTCCTGGTCGCCGGTCTGCTCGTGATGGCTGCGGAGCGGCTCGACTACGACCTGCTGGCGCACTGGGTGAGAGTGGGTTACGAGCGGGGCCTGCAGGCGCGGCGCCCGGTGCACGGCGAGCCGCTGGGGAACGGGATCGACTGACGCCGCAGCCCGCGCCAGCTCCCCGCGGAGAGGTGACCTAGGTCCCTGGCGGCAGGTCCGGCGCCGGACTAGCGTGGCTCACAGCCGCGGTGGTCCAGACTCTCGCCGGTCCCGGTCGACGACGGGGGATCACCGTCAGACACAGGACGAGGACAATCTCGGCGCTCGGGGGTCGACGTCGGTCCGTCAATCTGGACCGACCTGCCGGACCCCGGGTGGCCAATGCCCGGGGTCCGGCTCCCCTGTGAGCGCCCCGGATGACGGCGAGCGCCCCGGATGACGGCGAGCGCCAGCCAAGACCCCTGAAGTCCTGTGCCGCCGGGCGGCACCTCCTGGTGGGACGCCGAAGGGCCGGCGCGTGGTGCGCCGGCCCTCCGGTCTGATCCTCCCGCAGAGGCGGGATCGTGCTCCGGACTACTTCTGGAAGCCGATGTTCTCCCACTGCGGGCTGCTCAGGCCGAAGGCGCCGTAGTTGGCGAGCTTGGCCTTGGTGGCGATGAGCTCGGGCCGCTGGTAGAGCGGCAGCGATGTGCACGTTCTCCCAGATGATCTTCGGCGACCTGGTTGGCCAGGTCGATGCGCTTGGCCGGGTCGGTCTCCTTGCTGATCTCGGTCGATCAGCTCGTCCGACCTCCGGCAGCGAGAGCTGCTGCGTAGTTGCTCTCCGAGCCGGTGCCGTACAGCTGGTTGATGTTGGCGAACGGGAAGGGGGTGCCGATCCAGGTGAAGGCGATCAGCTCGAACGACTTGCTCGACAGCGTGGTGCTGAACTCATCAGCCGGCACGTTGACGATGTCGACCTTGACGCCGATCTCCTTGAGCTGGTTCTGCGTCTGCAGCGCCTCGTTCTGCGAGGCGGGCACGCCGTCCAGGGCGGAGAACTTGACCGCAAGCTTCTTGCCGTCCTTCTCCCGGATGCCGTCGGCGCCGGCGACCCAGCCGAGCGGCCTCGAGGTCGGACTTGGCCTCCTCCGACGTTGTAGTCGATGCCGGTCTTCGGCCCATGTCGACGTAGCCCTGCTGGTTCGGACAGGATGATGTCGTTGTTCAGCTGGCTGACCGGCCAGTCGATGCCGGCGAGGTCGGACGCGCCGATGGCGTCCCGGTCGAGCCCCTTGACGATGGCCTGGCGGACCTTCACGTCCGTCAGCACGCCGGCCTTGGTGTTGAAGGTGATGTGGCGCCAGTTCGGGCCGGCGGCCTTGCGCACGGCGCCGTCGGCGACACCGGAGGCCAGCTGGAAGGCGTTCGGGTCGGGCCCGATGTCGAAGGCGTCGATCTCGCCGTTGACGAAGGCGTTCGGGGTGGCGTCCGGTGAGCCATCGCGCGCAAGGTGATCTTGTCCAGCAGCGGCTTGTCGCCCCACCACTTGTCGTTGGGCACCACCGTGAGGACCTTCTGCGTCTTGTCGTCGGTCTCCACCTTGAACGGACCGGCGAGCCAGTCGTTGTCGAGCTCGTTCCAGCCGTCGTTGAAGGTCTCGGCGTCCTTGACGCTCTCGGCCTTGAGCGGTCCCGGACGAACGGCGGCGGCCCAGTCGGGGTAGGGGCCCTTGAAGGTGACCGTGACGTCGAACTTGTCCGCGCCGGCTGGTGACGCTCGCGATCTGGTCGAAGCCGTCGGTCGAGGCGCAGTGGAAGCCTTCGGCTTCTGCCGTTGCAGGCCTTCCAGGTGGCCGTCGATGTCGTCGACGTCGATCGGCGGAGCCGTCGCCCCAGACCGCCTTCGGGTTGAGCATCAGGCGCGATGGTCGTCGGGTCCTCGCCAGGTCGACGTCGGCCGAGATCAGGAACTCCGGGTTCGGGGTGTAGGCGCCCTTGGCGTCGAAGTTGAAGTAGTTGGGCAGCAGCGTGTTCCGGATCCGGGTGAGCTCGGCGTTGTTGCCGTCGATCTGGAGCGGGTTCCAGTTGGTGCCGCAGGTCGCTGGACGGCAAGCCGGAGCTCGCCGCCCTGGGTCAGGCTGGCCGCGGTCCTGGGCGTTGATGTCCTGAGCGGTGATGGGCGCGATGCTCGGCTGGCCCGAGGTCCCGGTCTCGGGGTCGGTGGACGAGCCGGAGCCGCAGGCGGCGAGCGCGAGCGCGCCCAGCAGCAGCGGTCCCGCAAGGATCTTGCGTGACTTCAAGGTTTCCTCCAAGGGGGATGGTCATCGACGCGCGGCCGACCTGACAACGACACTGTACGAACGAGGCGCTCGACCTGCTGTACCACGCCCGGCGCTACGTCCACTGTGCCTCGTGATGGCAACTGCGGCGTTACCCGCGGCCCTCGTCGGGTCCGGCACGCGGGCTGCACCACCCGCACCTCCTCGTTGTAGTGGCAGGCGGACGTGTGGTCGGGTCGACCGATCTCGTAGAGGATCGGGGACCACGTCGACGCACCGCCTCTGCTCGGCCTCGCTCAGGGTGACGAACCGCTGGCAGCGGGTGCGGAAGCGGCAGCCGCTCGGCGGGTCGGCCGGACTCGGCAGGTCGCCGGTCAGCAGGATCCGACGACGGCCGCGCTCCTTGTCCGGGGTCGGGGATCGGGATCGCCGACAGCAGGGCCTGGGTGTACGGATGGGTCGGGTGGTCGTAGACGTCGTCCACCTCCCCGATCTCGACGATCTTGCCCAGGTACATCACCGCCACCCGGTCGGCGATGTGCCGGATCACCGCCAGGTCGTGGGCGACGAACAGGTAGGACAGCGACAGCTTGGCCTTGAGCTCGTCCAGCAGGTTGATGACGCCGGCCTGGATCGAGACGTCCAGCGCCGAGACCGGCTCGTCCAGCACGATCAGCTTCGGCTCCAGCGCGAGGGCGCGGGCGATGCCGATGCGCTGGCGCTGACCGCCGGAGAACTGCTGCGGGGTAGCGGCTGGCGTGCCCGGGCTCCAGACCCGACCAGGCCCGAGCAGCTCGCTGACCCGGCGCTCGATCTCGGCCTTGCGGGACGCCGAAGACCCCCATCGGCTCCGCGATCAGGTCGAAGACCGGCATCCGCGGGTCGAGCGAGGCCATCGGGTCCTGGAACACCACCTGCAGGTCGCGGCGCATGCGGCGACGCTCGGGCCGGCTCAGCTGGCCGGTGTCCCGGCCCAGGACCACGACCCGGCCCTCGGTGGGCGCCCGGAGGTTCAGCACCTCCAGCAGCGTCGAGCTCTTGCCGCAGCCGGACTCGCCGACCAGGCCGAGGGTCTCGCCCTCCTTGATCGTCCAGGTCGATGCCGTCGACGGCGTGCACGGTGCCGATCCGGCGCCGGAAGACCGCGCCCTTCATCAGCGGGTAGTGCCGCTTCATGCCCTCGAGCTGCAGGACGGTGGTCGCGCTCCGTCGCGCGGGACCTGCTCCAGGGAGGACGGAACGTGGACCGGGGTGGGGAAGATGTCGTCGTAGCCGAGGTCGCCGGCCGCGACCGTGCCGACGTGGATGCAGGCGGCCACGTGGCCCGGGTGCTCGGTCCGGATCAGCGGCGGCTCGGCGTCGCGGCACTCCGGGGTGGAGAGCGGGCAGCGGGGCTCGAACGGGCAGCCCGGCGGCAGGTTCACCACCGACGGCGGGTTGCCCTCCAGCGTGGCCAGCGCCTTCTTCTCGGTCGCGTCGAGCCGCGGGACCGCCCCCAGCAGGCCGATGGTGTACGGCATCCGCGGTCGGTAGAAGATCTCGTCGACGCTGCCCTGCTCGACCGGGCGGCCGGCGTACATCACCGTCACCTGGTCGGCGATGCCGGCGACCACCCCGAGGTCATGGGTGATCATGATCATCGCCGCGCCGGTCTCGCGCTGGGCCTTCTTCAGCACGTCGAGGACCTGCGCCTGGATGGTGACGTCGAGCGCGGTCGTCGGCTCGTCGGCGATGATCACGTCGGGGTCGTTGGCGATGGACATCGCGATCATCGCCCGCTGCCGCATGCCGCCGGAGAACTCGTGCGGGAAGGACCGGACCCGCACCTGCGGGTTCGGGATGCCGACCAGGTCGAGCAGCTCGACGGCCCGTCTGGTCGCGGCCGCCCGCGGACACGTCGTGGTGGATCTGGATCGCCTCGACGATCTGGTCACCGATCGTGTACACCGGCGTCAGCGCCGACAGCGGGTCCTGGAAGATCATGGCCAGCGACTCGCCGCGCAGCCTGGACATCGTCTCGTCGCTGCGGCCGAGCAGCTCGTCGCCGTGCAGGGTGACCGACCCGCGTGATCTTGGTGCGTCGGCGGGTGCAGGCCCATGATCGCCATCGAGGTCACCGACTTGCCCGACCCCGACTCGCCGACGATCGCCAGGGTCTCGCCGGCGGCGAGGTCGAAGGAGAGACCGCGGACGGCCTGGACCGGGCCGGCCTCGCTGGGGAACGTCACGTGCAGGTCCTGCACGCTCGAGCACCGTGCCGGACGTGGTCCGGCGGATCTTCCCGGAAGCGGGCGGGTGTGGTGGGGGAGGTGCTCATCGGGCGGTCCCTCCGGAGGCCGAGCTCGGGTCGAGGGCGTCGCGCAGGCCGTCGCCGACGGCGTTGACGCAGAGGACCAGGAGCGACGACGGCGACGGCCGGGCTGACGAACAGCCAGGGGAAGCTGTTGACCTGCCGAGCGCCCTCGCCCAGCAGGGTGCCCAGCGAGGTGTCGGGCGACTGCACGCCGAAGCCGAAGAACGACAGCCCGGTCTCGGCCAGGATCGCCGCGCTCACGTTCAGCGTGGCGTCGATGATCAGCAGCGACGAGATGTTGGGCAGCATGTGCCGGACGATGGTCTTCGGCGCCGACAGCCCCATGAAGCGCGCCGCCTGGACGTACTCCCGCTCCTTGACCGACATGCGTCAGGCTGCGGACCACGCGGGAGACAGCATCCAGCTGAACGCCGGCCAGCAGCACCACCAGCAGCAGCCAGGAGTAGGGGCCCTTGGGTCCGCCGGTGGTCAGCACGGCGATGAGCAGGAACGACGGGACCACCAGCAGCAGGTCGATCACCCAGAGGGCGACCCGCTCGAACCAGCCGCCGAAGTAGGCGGCGAACGAGCCGACGATGGCCGCGATGCCGGTGGACAGGATGGCCACCAGGAAGCCGATCAGCAACGACTTGCGCAGGCCCGCGCAGGGTGAGGGCCAACATGTCGCGACCGCTCTGGGTGCTGCCCAGCAGGTGCCGGTCGCTCGGCGGCTTCAGGTAGGCCTGCCGGTCGACCTCGTCGTAGGCCCAGTTGGCACAGGTAAGGGCCGGTCAGCGCGAGGAGGATGAGGACCACGAGCAGCGCGAGTCCGACGACCGCCGTCTTGTTCCGGAGGAAGCGGCGCAGGATCAGGCGGCCGCGGGACAGCCGTCGGCCGGCGTCGGCCGGTGTCGGGGGTTCGTTCAGCTGCCCGTCGGCGGCTTCGAGGAGGTTCTGGCCATCCGGATCCTCCTCAGCTCAGCCGCACGCGCGGGTCGAGGATCGCGACGGCGATGTCGGACAGGACGGCACCGACCAGCACGCAGACCCCGCTGAAGGCGACCACCGCGACCGTCCCGTTGACGTCCTGCCCGGTGATGCGTGGAGACGCCGTACTCACCCATCCCGTGGAAGGAGAACATGATCTCCATGAAGGTGGCGCCGGTGAACAGGGTCGCGATGCTGAAGGCGAAGTAGGTGCCGGTCGGGATCAGCGACGTCCGCAGCGCGTGCTTCATCACCGCCTGCGAGCGCCGGAGCCCCTTCGCCCGCGCCGTCCGGACGAAGTCCGAGCCCGAGCGCGTCGAGCATGAGGTTGCGCTGGATCCGGCTGAAGAAGGCCGCGTTGATCAGGATGAGCGCGATCGTCGGCAGCACCAGGTGCTGGGCCCGGTCCACGAAGGCGGCGCCGAAGTAGTCGCCGCGCGACCCCGGTCTCGCCGACGAACTCGAACAGCCGCAGGCCGGTGGCGTTGTTGACCTTGGTGGCGCAGAACCTGCAGGGCGCTGGCGATGACGAAGGACGGCACCGAGAGGATGAACAGCGAGCCGGCGGTGGAGAGCCGGTCCGACGGCCTTGTACTGGCGGGTGGCGGTCCAGGCGCCGAGCAGCACCCCGAGCACGGTGCCGAGCAGTGAGCCGAGGGTGATCAGGCGCAGGCTCACCCAGATCCGCCGGCCGACCTCGTCGACGACCTCGCCGCCCTTGGGTGCCTCACCCCAGTCCCAGTGCAGGACGACGCCCTGCAGCCAGACGTCCAGTACCGCTCGCAGCAGCGGCACCTGCTCGCTGAGGTTGCGCAGACCGAGGTTGCTCTCGATGGCGACCGGGTCCAGCGGCGGGTTGACGAGCTCGTAGAGCGAGCGGGGCTGCAGCTGGGTGGCGGCCAGCAAGTAGCGTGAGGCTGACGGCGATGAAGAGCAGGACGACGTAGTTGAGGAGTCGTCGTGCGACGTACGCACCCACCGAGGCTGCCTCTCTTCACTGTCCGGGGCAGGGCCTCGACCCCGCTGGTCCTTCGGAACTCTAGCCGCGCCGGCCCAGGCACCCCGGTCGGCGGCACCGTCGCACGCGGAGCGGCGGTGCGGACGCGTTGGCTCAGATCCAGCTGCGGAACCACATGCGGGAGAGCCAGGGGGGGTAGGGCAGCAGCGCGTCGGTGAGGACCGGGTAGAGGTAGGCGAAGTTGGCCGCGACCAGGGCGACGAAGGCACCGGTGAGGATGGCGCCGACCATCCGCCGGTCGCCACCGGAGCGTGGGCCGAGGATCCGCCCCAGGCACAGCGCCACCGCCATCACCGAGAACGGGATGATGACGATCGCGTAGAAGAAGAACAGCGGACGCGTGTCGTGGCTGAACCAGGGCAGCCAGGCGCTCGAGCACGCCGACGACGGGGATGCCGAAGCGCCAGTCGCGGCCGCCGACCCACAGCAGCACCGCGGCGACGAGGGCGAACACCGCGGCCCACCACAGCACCGGGGTGCCGATGCCGCTGATCACCCGGATGCAGTTGTCGGGGCCGACGCAGCCGTCGGTGCCGGGCGTGATCCCGTTGACCGCGTCGATCCCGATCGGCCGCGCGACGACGAGCCAGCCGGCGGGGTCGGCGCGGTAGGCGTGCGTGGCGGAGTTGATGAACGTGCCGGTGTGGAAGCCGTAGATGTCGCGCTGGTACTGCAGCAGCGAGGCGAGGTCCGGCCCGAGCAGCCTGGACGCTGGTCGCCTCCGGGTGCTGGGCTCCCCACTGCCGGTCGTAGCCGCCGCTGGTGGCCAGCCAGCCGGCCCAGGTGGCGCCGTAGACCAGCACGCTCACCACGACGAGGGAGACGAAGGCGGGCACGCCGTCGCGCAGCACCGCGGTCTGGGCCCGCCAGCCCGCCCCGGCCAGGCGACGGGCGCCGACGTCCCAGGCCAGGGAGAGCAGGGCGAAGGCGGCCAGCAGGTAGAGCGCGTTCCACTTCGAGCCCAGGGCGAGGCCGAAGCAGAGCCCGGCGGCGAGCCGCCAGGGCCGCACCAGCAGCAGCGGCCCGTAGCGGCCGCCCAGGTCGGGCAGCCCGCGCGCCTCCAGGTGGTCCGCCAGCCGGTCCCGCAACCAGTCCCGGTCGGCGGCGAGGCAGGCCACCCCGGCGACGACGAAGAAGGCCAGGAAGATGTCGAGCAGCGCGATCCGCGACATCACGAAGGCCAGCCCGTCGAAGGTCAGCAGCAGACCGGCGATGCCGCCGACCAGCGTCGAGCGCGAGACCCGGCGGACCAGCCGGATCGTGACCAGCACCAGCAGCGTCCCGAAGACCAGCGAGGCGAAGCGCCAGCCGAAGGAGTTCATCCCGAACAGCTGCTCGCCGCCCGCGATCAGCCACTTGCCGACCGGCGGGTGCACGATGAACGACGGGGACTCCAGCATCGACGTCCGGGGTGCCGCCGGTGACCAGCGCGTCGGCGCCGGCACGGCCAGCTCCGCTCGTAGCCGTGCTGCAGCAGCGAGTAGGCGTCCTTGGCGTAGTAGGTCTCGTCGAAGACGAGCTTGTTGGGGTAGCCGAGCCCGACCAGCCGCAGGCCGAAGGCGATGGCGCCGATCGACCAGGGTGACCAGCCAGCCGGCGAGGCGGTCGGCTGGGCATCGGGTGCGCGCAGCCGCTCGACGGTGGTCGGTGGTCGGGGAGCAGGAGGTGGGGTGCTGCGGGGGAAGTCGAGGACGGGCGTCGTGTGCTCGACCACGGCTACCTGCTCGATCACCGGGCCATCCTAGGTGGGGCGTCTGCGACGCTGAGGAGATGAGCACAGCGAGTCAGGACACCTCCGGCGTCGTCGTGCTGGCCGGCGACCCCGATCGGCGACGTCGCCGACGCCTCGCCGCGGCTGCGGCGCGAGCTGGTCGAGCGCCGACGTGATCGCCGCCGAGGACACCCGCCGGCTGCGCGGGCTGCTGCAGCGGCTCGAGCTGACCACCGCAGGCGCGCGTCGTCTCCTACTTCGAGGGCAACGAGGCGCAGCGGACCCCGGAGCTGCTCGACGGCGCTGCTCGGAGGGGGCGCGGGTGCTGCTGGTCACCGACGCGGGCATGCCGTCGGTCTCCGACCCGGGCTACCGGCTGGTCGACGGCCGCGGTCGGGCGCCGGCTACCCGGTGACGGCGGTGCCCGGCCCGTCGGCGGTGCTCACTGCCCTGGCCGTCTCGGGGCTGCCCGTCGACCGCTTCTGCTTCGAGGGCTTCCTGCCGCGCAAGCCCGGCGAGCGCAGCCGCCGGCTGGCCGAGCTGGCCGCGCGAGCCGCGGACGCTGGTCTTCTTCGAGGCCCCGCACCGGACCGCGGAGGCCCTGGCGGCGCTCGCCGAGGCCTTCGGGGGCGACCGCCCGGCCGCGGTCTGCCGCGAGCTGACCAAGACCTACGAGGAGGTCGTCCGGGGTCCGCTGCACCGAGCTGGTGGCCTGGGCGCAGCACGAGGTGCGGGGGGAGGTGACCCTGGTCGTCGGGGGAGCGCCCGCTGGTCGAGGTGGACCTCGACAGCGCGGCGGCCGAGGTGCTGCAGCTCGTCGCAGCCGGCACCCGGCTGAAGCCCGCGGTGGCCGACATCGCTGCCGAGACGGGGCTGGCCAAGAACGCGCTCTACGAGGTCGCCCTGAGGATCCAGCGCCAGATGGCTCTCTAGCGGCCCAGGAGGGCCCGATCGGGCATCTGGCGCTGGATTCCCAGGGATCTGCGAGGGTGACCCCGTGGACCTGCCCGGCCTGTGCGACCCGCTGCCGCACCCGATCGTCGACACCCACTGCCACCTGGACGCCACCGAGGAGTTCTCCGGGCTCGAGCCCGGCGACGCCCTGGCCCGGGCGGCCGCCGTGGGGGTCCCGCGGCTGGTCCAGGTCGGCTGCGACGTGGCCAGCTCGGCATGGGCGGTCGAGGCCGCCGAACGGCACCCGGGGGTGGTGGCCGCCGTCGCCCTGCACCCCAACGACGCCGCCCGGCTCGGCGACGGCCTCGCCGACGGGCCTGGACGTGATCGCGGCGCTGGCCGGACGACCCGGGGTCCGGGCGGTGGGCGAGACGGGCCTGGACTTCTTCCGCACGCCGGACCTGCCCGGTCAGGCCCGCCAGCGCGAGGCGTTCGCCGCGCACATCGCGCTGGCCCACGAGCGGGACCTGACGCTGGTGATCCACGACCGGGACGCGCACGCCGCCGTCCTCGACGTGCTCGACGCCGAGGGGGTGCCGGACCGGGTGGTGATGCACTGCTTCTCCGGCGACGCCGCCTTCGCCCGGGCCTGCCTCGACCGGGGCGCCTACCTCTCCTTCGCCGGCCCGGTCACGTTCAAGCCCAACCACCACCTCCGCGAGGCGCTGGCCATCACCCCGCGGACCGGCTGCTGATCGAGACCGACGCCCCCTACCTGACTCCGGTGCCGCTCCGGGGGCGCCCGAACGCCTCCTACCTCCTGCCCGCACACCGTGCGCTTCCTCGCCGCGACGCTGGACGTCGAGCTCTGCCTCGCTCTGCGCCCAGCTGGACGCCAACGCCGAGGCCGCGTTCGGCGGAGCCTGGTAGCGGTGGAGCTGACCGAGGTGCTCCGCCGTCGGCGGATGGTGCGCCGTTACACCCGGACGAGCCGGTGCGGGCCGCCGCCCTGGAGGCCGTGCTCGCCGCCGCGCTCCGGGCGCCGTCGGCCGGGTTCACCCAGGGGGTCTCGCTGCCTGGTGCTGGACACCCCGGAGGAGCCGGGACGCCTTCTGGGCCGCGACGGTGGAGCCGGGCGCGGCCGAGCGACCGCCCAGCGCGTGGCTCGCCGGGATGCGGACCGCTCCTGTCCTGGTCCTGGTCTGGACCGAGCGAGGCCGCGTACCTCGACCGTTACGCCGAGCCCGACAAGGGGTGGTCCGACCGCGACGTCGGAGCGCTGGTCGGCGCCCTACTGGTTCGTCGACGCCGGGATGGCGGCGATGGCCGCCCTGCTGCGCGGCGGTCGACGTCGGCCTGGGCGCCTGCTTCTTCGGCGTCCCGTCCGACCGGGTGGACGCGGTGCGCGCCGCGTTCGCGGTGCCGGCGGACCAGCTGAGCGTCGGCGTGGTGAGCCTCGGGCACCCGCTCGCCCGACGCCCCGGCCGGCGGGTCGGCGGCGCGACGGGCCCGCAAGCCGGCCGAGCAGCTGGTGCACCGGGGCCGTTGGTCGCCGTCCTAGCCGAGGCCCTGCTCATCGCGCGGATTTCGCCCGTGTCGCGGCGTCCGTTATCCTTTCGTTACCCTTCGGGCTGGCACTGCTGCTGCGCCCTGACGTCGAGGTCCCCCTTGAGGACCACCCCCAGGAGTGCTGTGCGCAAGATCATCCCCGTCGTCGCCGCTGGCAGCGGCCCTGGCCGTGGTCGGGACCTCCGTGGGCTGGTCCGCCCTGAGCAAGGACGTCACCCTGTCCGTCGACGGCTCACCGACCACGCGTGACCACCACCGCCCAGACCGTCGGGCGACCTGCTCGCGGACCAGGGCATCGACCGTCTCCAGCCGCGACGTCGTCGCACCCGACGTCTCGGCCAAGGTCACCGACGGCACCCGCGTGGCGGTGCAGTTCGCCCGCCAGGTCACCTTCGACGTCGACGGCACAGAAGAAGACGATCTGGACGACCGCGACCAGCCTCGACCAGGCCATCGCGGCGCTCGGCCTCGACACCGCCGGCGCCGACCTCTCGACCAGCCGCAGCGCGAGCATCGGCCGTGAGGGCCTCACCGTCGACGTCGACACGCTCAAGACGGTCACCATCGAGGCCGCCGGCAAGAAGCGCCAGGTCACGCACGACGGGCGCCACCGTCGCGGACGCGCTGGCCGCCGCCAAGATCAAGGTCGACCGCGACGACAAGCTCAGCGTCAGCCCCGACGCGAAGCTCGTGGACGGCGCGGCCTTCACCTGGACCCAGGTGGAGGTGAGCAAGGCGACGACCAGGCAGGACATCGCCTTCACCACCGTCCGCCGCGAGTCCAGCAAGCTGCTCCGCGGCACCACGCGGGTGGACCGCTCGGGCGAGGAGGGCGAGCGCACGCTCGTTCACCGGGTCGTCCGGCGAGAACGGCAAGGTCACCAAGCGCACCCAGGTGGCGAGCACCGTGACCGACGCCCCGCGCGACCGCGTCGTGCTGGTCGGCACCAAGGCGCCCGCGGCCCCGAAGGCGTCCACCGGCTCGTCCTCGTCCTCCGACGACTCGTCCAGCTCCTCCGGCTCGTCGGCGCCCGGCGTCGCCTCGGGCAGCGTCTGGGACCGGCTCGCCCAGTGCGAGTCCGGCGGCAACTGGTCCATCAACACCGGCAACGGCTTCTACGGCGGGCTGCAGTTCACCCTGAGCACGTGGCGCGGCTACGGCGGCACCGGCATGCCGCACCAGGCCAGCCGTGAGCAGCAGATCGCCGTCGCCAAGAAGGTCCAGGCCGGTCAGGGCTGGGGCGCGTGGCCGGCCTGCACCGCGAAGCTGGGCATCCGCTGAGCCTCCTCGACCCGACGGCGGTCCGCCGGATCGCGGCCGGGCTCGACCTGCGGCCGACCAAGCAGCGGGGCCAGAACTTCGTCACCGACGCCAACACCGTGCGCCGCATCGTCGCGGCCTCCGGCGTGGGCGCCGACGACGTCGTGCTCGAGATCGGGCCGGGCCTGGGCTCGCTGACCCTGGGCCTGCTCGAGGCAGCCGACGCGGTGGTCGCGGTCGAGATCGACGAGCTGCTGGCCGGCGAGCTGCCCGCGCACGGTGGCCGAGCGGATGCCCGACCGGGCCGACGCGCTCGACCGTGGTCACCGCCGACGCGCTGCGGGTCGACGACGCTGCCCCGGGACCCCGACCGTGGTGGTGGCCAACCTGCCCTACAACGTGTCGGTCCCGGTGCTGCTGCACCTGCTGGCCACCTTCCCGAGCTGGCAGCGCGGCCTGGTGATGGTGCAGCTCGAGGTCGCCGACCGGCTGGTGGCCGGACCGGGCTCGAAGATCTACGGGGTGCCCTCGGTGAAGATGGCCTGGTACGCCGGCGTCGTCCCGGGTCGGGACGGTCCCGCCCAGCGTGTTCTGGCCGGTGCCGAACGTGGAGTCCGGCCTGGTCCAGATCGTCCGCCGTCCGCCGCCGGTGACCATCGGCCACCCGCGAGCAGGTGTTCGCCGTCGTCGACGCCGCCTTCGCCCAGCGGCGCAAGATGCTCCGCTCGGCGCTGTCCGGTCTGGTCGGCAGCTCCGGCCGCGGCCAGCGAGGTGCTGGTGGCCGCCGGGGTCGACCCGCAGGCCCGCGGCGAGATGCTCGAGGTCGGGCGCGTTCGCCCGGATCGCCGAGCAGCTCGCAGATCGCTCGTCCCGCCGGCGTCCAGGGCTGAGCCCACGGCGGCAGCGGGCGTCCACCACGCCGTAGCCTCGGGGCGTGGCCTCACCTCTCCCGCCGACCCCTGTCGGTGTCCGGGTCCGGGTGCCCGCCAAGATCAACCTCGCGCTCAAGGTCGGTGGCCGGCGTCCGGACGGGTACCACCCGCTGGCGACGGTCTACCACGCCGTCTCCCTCTACGACGAGGTCCAGGCGGTCTGGGCCGAGGCCGACGAGTTCGACGGTCTCGGTGAGCGGCGAGGGGCGCGACCAGGTGCCCGCTCGACGACTCCAACCTGGCCCTGCGCGCCGCCCGGCTGCTGGCCCGCACGCACGGCCCCTACGACTCGCTCGGGCGTCAGCCTGAACATCCGCAAGGCGATCCCGGTGGCCGCGGGCCTGGCCGGCGGCTCGTCCAACGGCGCCGCCGCCCTGCTGGCCTGCGCGGTGCTGTGGGACCTCGACGTCGTCCCCGGAGGCGCTGCGCGAGCTGGCGGCCGAGCTCGGCAGCGACGTGCCGTTCGCGCTGCTCGGCGGCACCGCCCTGGGCAGCGGCCGCGGCGAGGAGGTGGTGCCGGCGCTGGCCCGCGGCACCTACCACTGGGTGCTCGCCTTCGGCCACCACGGGCTGTCGACGCCCGCGGTCTACCGCCGCTTCGACGAGCTGACGCCGGCCGCCGCGCCGCCCGAGGTGCCCGACGACCTGATGAACGCGCTGCGGGGCGGCGACCCGCTGCTGCTGGGCGCGGCGCTCAGCAACGACCTGCAGGCCGCCGCCCTGGACCTGCAGCCGCGGCTGCGGCAGGTGCTGGAGGCCGGTCTGGAGTACGGGGCGGTGGGGGCGGTCGTCTCCGGCTCCGGCCCGACGTGCGCGTTCCTCGCCGCGAACGAGGCGGCCGCCATCGACCTGACCGTCGCCCTCAGCGCCGACGGCGTCTGCCGCGAGGTCCGACGGGTCAGCGGCCCGGTGGTCGGCGCCCGCGTCGTCGTCTGACCTGCCACCGTCGGGGGGCAGGAACCGCTGACGGGTCGCACCTCCGCTCGCCCGGCGGACGCGATCCGTCAGCGTTTTCTCGGGCGATCCTGGTACCAAGCCCCTCCTCCCCGGACGGAGACCGATGCTGCGCCCCCTGCTGCTCACCGGTGGTCCCGCCGTCGGCAAGACGACCTGCGCCCGGGCCCTCGCCGCGTCGCTCCCGCGAGCGGCCGTCGTCGACGCCGACGACGTCCGCCAGCTCGTCGTCGCGGGGGCGGTCGCGCCCTGGCAGGGTCGGGAGGGCCGGGCGCAGCACGCTCTCGGCGCGCGGAACGCGGCCGCCTTGGCCCGCGGGTTCCGCGAGGCCGGCTTCGAGGTGGTCGTCGCCGACGTCGTCACGCCGGCGACGGCGTCGCTCTACCGGGCCGGGCTGCCGGAGGTCCTGCTGGTCCACCTGCGGATCTCACTCGACGGCGCCCAGCGGCGGGCCGCGACCCGTCCGGTGCACCTCACCGACGAAGAGTTCGCGCTGCTGCACGGCTGGCAGGCTGACCCGCCGCCGGCCGACGTGGTCCTCGACGTGGACGGGCTGGGCGTGGAGCAGCAGGTGGCCGAGGTCCGGCGGCACTGGGCTGGGCTCGGCTGATCTGCGGCCGACCGCTCAGGGCGCCGTCGTCGGCTCCTCGCGGTAGACCACCAGCAGCCGGCGCAGGCTCTGGGCCAGCTGGTGCTGGTCGTCCTCGCCCAGGCCGGCCAGCAGCTGCTGCTCGGCCTGGAGCAGGTCGGCCAGGGCCGCGTCGACGGCCGCCCGGCCCGCCGTCGGTGAGCCCGACCAGGACGCTCGCGCTTGTCGCCCGGGTCGGAGGTCGCGGCGGACGAGCCCGCGGGCGGCCAGCCGGTCGACCCGGTTGGTCATCGTGCCGGAGGTGACCATCGTCTCGCGCAGGAGCTGACCGGGCGAGAGCTGGTTGGGCGCGCCCGGCGCGCCGGAGCGCGGCCAGCACGTCGAACTCCCAGGTCTCCAGGCCGTGGGCGGCTGAAGGACGGCGGCCCGCTGCCGGTCGAGGTGGCGGGCCAGCCGGGTGACCCGCGACAGCACCTGCATCGGGGTGACGTCGAGGTCGGGCCGCTCCCGGCGACCAGGCCTCGACGACGAGGTCGACCTCGTCGCGCGGTTCCGCGTCGGCGCCCATGGCGCCGCATCCTACGGGCGGGCGCCGCGACGGCCCCGGACTCACCGCGGCGGGCGCGGCGCGGGTCAGGCGCTCGGCCGCGGGCCGGCCGGCAGGTCGTCGTCCGAGTCGGCGGCATGGTGGCGGCGAGGGCGATGATGCCCGGCGCAGAGCACGGCGGGCACGGCCATGGTCGTGCTGGATCCCCAGGTGCCGGACGAGGAAGCCGACCACGGCCGGACCCATCAGGAAGGCCGCGTAGCCGAAGGTGACGACGACGGCCAGCACCCGGCCGCCGCCGAGGTGGCCGGCGACCGCGTAGACCTGCGGGGCGATCATGCCGACGCCGAAGCCCACCAGGCACCAGCCGGCGACCAGCAGCGGCAGGCTGCCGACCAGCGTGACGACCAGGTAGCCCGAGCGCGGCGCAGACGCCGCCGAACCGGACGACGGCGCGGCGGCCGAAGCGGGCGACCAGCCGGTCGCCCGAGCAGGCGGATGACCACCATGAAGGCGTTGACGGCGATGAGGCCGAGCGCGCCCGTGGTCGGGTCCACCCGGGCGACGTCGGTGACGTGGATGGCCGACCAGTCGACCGCGGTGCCCTCGGACAGCCCGAAGGCCAGCGCCATCGCGCCCAGCACCCAGGCCGCGCGCGGGATCCTCGTCCGGACCCCGTCGACGGTGTGGGCGACGACGGCGCTCTGCGGCGTGATGCGGACCAGCACGACCAGCACGACGACGGCGATGCCGCCGAGCCTGAGCATCAGCGGGGTGACGATCGCGGCCGCCCTCGACGCCGAGCACCCGGGCCAGCAGCAGCACCGCGCCGGCGCCGACGAAGCTGCCGATGGAGAACAAGGCGTGGAAGGTGCTCATCACCGGCCGCCGCTGGGCGGCCTCGACCTGGACCCCGAGGGCGTTCATGCCGACGTCCATCGCGCCGTTGCCCGAGACCCGAGCAGGACCGCGCCGAGCGATCGCGACGCCGTAGGAGGGCGCGAGGGCGACCGTGAACGCCGCCGCGATCAGCAGGGGCAGGCCGCACAGCGAGACGACCGCGCACCGACGGTGTCGGCGAGCCGGCCGCCGACCTGCATCGACAGGATGCCCGCCAGGCCGGCGCAGAAGAGCAGCACGGCGATCTGGCTGTCGTCGATCAGCAGCTTCTCGCGCAGCGACGGCAGCGCCCCGCCGTTGCCCCCGATCAGCAGACCGTTCACGGCGAACAGGACCGCGACAGCGGTCGAGGCCGTGGGCGAGCTCGGGGAGCCGCCCGCCCGGTGGGCGGGAGCGGGGGCAAGGGTGGAGGTCACGGGGCGATCCGGCTTCTGTATCGATTTAGAGGACGGGATGACGATACGGCGGGATGCCGGGCAGGAGCAAGTTCGCGGCAGGTCAGCGGCCGGGGTCGGTGACCAGGGTGGGCTTGGCCTCAGGTGGCTGAGCCCGTTCCAGGACAGGTTCACCAGGTGGGCCGCCACCTCGCGCTTCCCGGGCTGCTGGGCGTCCAGCCACCACTGGCCGGTGATGGCCACCATGCCGACGAGCATCTGGGCGTAGATCGGGCGCGTGCTTCGGGCTCCAGCCCCTGGCGCTTGAACTCCGCCGAGAGGATGCCCTCCACCTGGGAGGCGACGTCGTTGAGGATGGTGGCGAACGAGCCGCCGGCGTGCGCCAGCGAGGAGTCCCGGGCCAGGATGCGGAAGCCGTCGGTGTGGTCCTCGATGTAGTCGAGCAGCGCGAGCGCTGCCTGCTCCAGCAGCTCGCGCTGGTGCCCGGAGCCCAGCGAGCCGCGGATCCCGTCCAGCAGGGTCCGGACCTCCCGGTCGACGACGACGGCGTAGAGGCCCTCCTTGCCGCCGAAGTGCTCGTAGACGACCGGCTTGCTCACCTCGCGCCGTGGCGGCGATCTCCTCCACCGAGGTGCCGTCGAAGCCCCGGAGCGCGAACAGCGACCGGGCGACGTCGATGAGCTGCTCGCGCCGGTCGGCTCCGGACATCCGCACGCGACCGGGACGCCGGGCGCGCGTGGACTCGCGCCGTTCGGGATCCCGTGCTGCCATCTGCCCAGTCTGCGGGCTGCTGCTCCAGACGGCGAACCGGGCTCCAGGAACGCCGCCCCAGGGCGGGCGGCGGGCGCCGCGCGAGGGTGCGGCGGGGTTCGGGCTCGCATAGTGTGGTGCCCGGTCGGTCCCCGGACCGGTCGTTCCCCGGTTGGTCTGCCGGCAGGGCCCGCCTGACTTTGAATCAGGACCAGCGACGTAGGTTCGACTCCTACCCGGGGAGCTCCCGCGTGACGCCCACCACCAGCGAAGAGAGCTCGATGTCGCCACAGCCCGACGCGCCCGTGCAGCCCGAACCGGGAGGGGAGGACCCCTCAGCCACCCCGGAGGCCGTCGCGGCGGTGGTGATCCTGGCGGCCGGTGAGGGCAAGCGGATGCGCTCGGCCCGGTCCAAGCTGCTGCACGAGGTCGCCGGCCACTCCCTGCTCAGCTACGCGGTCACCGCCGCCACCACCCTGCAGCCCGAGCACGTCGTCGTCGTGGTCGGGCACCTGCGCGACCAGGTCGAGGCGCACCTGGCCGAGATCGCCCCGCACGTGCGCACCGTCGTGCAGGAGGAGCAGCGGGGCACCGGGCACGCCGTCCAGGTCGCGCTGGCCGCGCTGCCCGAGCTGCGTGGGCGACGTCGTGGTCACCTACGGCGACGTCCCGCATGCTGGACGGGGACACCCTCGCCGGGCTGCTGGCCGACCACCGGGCCCAAGGCGCGGCGGTCACCGTGCTGACCGCCCAGGTGGCCGACCCGACCGGCTACGGCCGCGTGCTGCGCGACCGCAGCGGCCACGTCGAGTCGGTCGTCGAGCACCGCGACGCCGACGAGGCCCAGCGGACCATCAACGAGATCAACTCCGGCATCTACGTCTTCGAGGCCGAGACCCTGCGCGCAGGGCCTGGCCGAGCTCCGCCCGGACAACGCCCAGGGCGAGCTCTACCTCACCGACGTCCTGGCCTCGGCCCGGCGGGCCGGCGGGGTGGTCAGCGCCCACCTCACCGAGGACGCCTGGCAGACCGAGGGCGTCAACGACCGGGTGCAGCTCTCGCGGATCAACGCCGAGGTGAACCGGCGCATCCTCGAGCGCTGGATGCGGGCGGGGGTGACCGTGGTCGACCCGGCCACCACCTGGGTGCACGCCTCGGTCGACCTCGGCACCGACGTGACCCTGCTGCCCGGGACGTCGCTGGAGGGCGCCACCTCGGTCGCCGCCGGCGCGATGGTCGGACCCGACACGACGCTGGTCGACGTCGAGGTGGGGGAGCGCGCCACCGTCATCCGCACCCACGGCTCGCTGGCCGTGATCGGTGCCGGACGTCGACCGTCGGCCCCTTCGCCTACCTGCGGCCGGGCACCCGGCTGGGGGCGGGCGCGCAAGATCGGCACCTTCGTCGAGACCAAGAACGCCGCAGCTGGGCGCCGGCGCCAAGGTGCCGCACCTGTCCTACGTGGGCGACGCGGTGATCGGCGACGGCGCCAACATCGGCGCGGGCGTGATCTTCGCCAACTACGACGGCGTGCACAAGGCGACGACGACCGTCGGGCGTCCTTCAGCTTCGTCGGCAGCAACTCGGTGCTCACCGCGCCGGTGGTCGTCGGCGACGGCGCCTACGTCGCCGCCGGCTCGACCATCACCGGCGACGTCGAGGTCGGCGCGCTGGCCGTCAGCCGCGGGCGGCAGCGCAACGTCGCCGGATGGGTGGCGCGCAAGCGGGCCGGGACCAAGACCGCGCGCGCGGCCGAGGCCGCGACGACGACGGGCTCCGACCCGGTCGGCTCCGCACCGGCCCGGGAGCAGACCTCGACATCGGCGCCGCTGCAGACCCAGCACGCGCAGCCGGCTCCCGTCCAGGACCAGCAGGTGCCGCAGCAGGCACGACCGCCCGGCGGCGACCAGCGCCGGGCCCCGCAGGACGACGAGGGGGCCCAGGCGTGACCGGGTTCAAGAAGGCCGAACGAGAAGCACCTGATGCTCTTCTCGGGACGGGCCTACCCCGAGCTGGCGCAGGAGATCGCGCAGAACCTGGACGCTCGACCTCGTGCCGACGCGGGCGCTGAACTACGCGAACTCCGAGATCTACGTGCGCTTCGAGGAGTCGGTCCGCGGCTGCGACGCCTACGTCATCCAGAGCCACGCCGCGCCCGTCAACGAGTGGGTGATGGAGCAGCTGATCATGGTCGACGCGCTCAAGCGGGCCTCGGCCAAGCGGATCACCGTCGTCGCCCCCTTCTACCCCTACGCGCGGCAGGACAAGAAGCACCGCGGCCGCGAGCCGATCTCGGCCCGGCTGATGGCCGACCTGTTCAAGACCGCGGGCGCCAACCGGCTGATGTCGGTGGACCTGCACGCGGCGCAGATCCAGGGCTTCTTCGACGGCCCCGTCGACCACCTGTGGGCGCTGCCGGTGCTGAGCGAGCACATCTCGTCGCGGTACGACACCTCCGAGATGACCGTCGTCTCCCCCGACGCCGGCCGGGTGCGGCTGGCGGACATGTGGACCGACCAGCTCGACTGCGCGCTGGCGATCATCCACAAGCGGCGCGACCCGAACGTCGCCAACACCGTCGCCGTGCACGAGGTCGTCGGCGACGTCGAGGGCAAGGTCTGCCTGCTCGTCGACGACATGATCGACACCGCCGGCACCATCTGCCAGGCGGCCGAGGCGCTCAAGGCGCGCGGCGCCAAGGCGGTCATCGCCGCGGCCACCCACGCCGTGCTCTCCGGCCCGGCCATCGAGCGGCTGAGCGCCACCGCCTTCGAGGAGGTCATCGTCACCAACACGCTCCCGATCCCCGAGGAGCGCCGCTTCGACGGGCCTGACCGTGCTCTCCATCGCCCCGCTGATCGCCCGCGGCGATCCGCGAGGTGTTCGAGGACGGTTCCGTCACCAGCCTGTTCGGCGTGGCCAGCTGAGCTGAGCCTGCAGGGCCCGGCCGGAGGGCGGAGACGGGTTTCCGGCGGCCCGGAGCCCGGTTCGGCTAGGCTGGGGCAGTTGCCTCGGCGAGGGTCGCCACCGTGATCGACGAGGGATGCGGGCTTCTGCGCTCCATCCCGCCCGGACGGTCGTCCTCCTCGCCAGGCCTCTCGCAGGTCACACCACCGCAAGTTCTTCTGAGGAGTTCGTTTCGTGCCCGAGGTCAAGCTCACCGCCGAAGTCCGCACCGAGTTCGGCAAGGGTGCTGCCCGCCGGATCCGCCGCGCCGACAAGGTGCCCGCCGTGCTCTACGGCCACGGCACCGACCCGATCCACATCACGCTGCCGGGTCACGAGACCCTGCTGGCGCTGCGCACCAACAACGCGCTGCTCTCGATCGACGTCGACGGCACCTCCCAGCTCGCGCTGCCGAAGCAGGTCCAGCGCGACCCGCTGAAGCACACCATCGAGCACGTCGACCTGGTGCTCGTCCGCCGCGGTGAGCTGGTCACCGTCGACGTCGCCATCCTGGTCGAGGGCGAGGCCGCTCCGGACACCCTCGTCGTGGTCGACCACAACAGCATCCCGGTCGAGGCCGACGCCACCGCCATCCCCACCCAGATCGTCGTCTCGATCGAGGGCCTCACGGCCGGCACCCAGATCCTGGCCAAGGACATCACGCTGCCCGAGGGTTCGACCCTGGGCATCGACCCCGAGGCCCTGGTCGTCAACATCACGGGCGCCCAGTCCGAGGCCGCCCTGGAGGCCGAGCTCGCCGAGGCCGAGGCCGAGGCCGGCATCGCGCCGACCATCGCCGAGGGCGACGAGGTCCCCGAGGAGGGTGACGGCGTCACCGGCACCGGCGAGGCCGCTGACGCCTCCAGCCAGTCCTGACCGCGGCGTAACCCCGCAGCATGCTGCCCTGGCTGGTGGTCGGGCTCGGGAACCCGGGCCCGACCTACGCCGGGCACCGGCACAACGTCGGTTTCCTCGTGGTCGAGGAGCTGGCGCGACCGCGCCCGTGCCCCGTTCACCAGGCCCAAGGGCATCAAGGCCGAGCTGGCGGAGTGCCGGCTCGGCCCGCCCGGGGTCGAGGCCCCGCGGCTGGGGCTGGTCAAGTCCCGGACCTACATGAACGAGACCGGCGGGCCGGTCTCCCGCCTGCTCGCCTACTTCAAGCTCACCCCCGCCCGGCTCGTCGTCGTGCACGACGAGCTCGACCTCGACCCGGGCCAGCTCCGGGTCAAGTTCGGCGGCGGGGACAACGGGCACAACGGTCTGCGGTCCATCCGCGCCTCGCTCGGCACCGGCGACTACTACCGCGTCCGGGTGGGCGTCGGCCGCCCCCCGGGCCGCCAGGACCCCGCCGACTTCCTGCTCAGCAACTTCGCCGCACGTGAGCGTGAGGGCCTCGGTGTCGAGGTGGTCCGTGCCGCCGACGCCGTCGAGTCGCTGGTTCAGACCGGGCTCGAGCGCACCCAGAGCGCCTTCAACTCCTGACCGCCCCGGCGCCCCGGCCGCACTCCCGCGCCCCGTCCGCACTCCCGCGCCTGCTGCACCGGGCGTAACGGTTCCGACCGGGCGCGGGAGCTGCGGCGGGCCGGCCAGCCGTCGTCCACAGATCCTCCGACGACCCTCGTCGGGAGGCCGCCCTCGTGGTCGGGTGGAGGTGTGACCCGCTCCTCGGACCCACGGCTGGCCGGTCTGGCCCCGTACGAGCTGGCGCGCATGGCCGCGCGCGGGGAGCTGGTCAGGCTGCGGCGAGGCAGTTACCTGCCCGCCGGATCTGCCGCCGCAGACCCCGCGGCTCGGCATCGGCAGCTGGTGGAGGCGACCTGGCCGCTGCTCGGCGGGGGTGGCGTGCTCAGCCACGTGTCGGCCGCCGTGCTGCATGGTCTGCCCGTGTGGGCCGAGCAGCTCGGCTACGTCCAGGTCACCCGCACCGTCGGCCGCGGGAAACGGCGGGGGAATGTCCACGTCCACGTGGCCCCGCTGCTGCCGGGCGAGGTGGTCGAGGTCGTCGGCGTGCCCGCCACCAGCCTGGCCCGCACGGTCGTCGATCTCGGCCGGGTACTGCCTCTGGGGCAGGCGGTGGCGGCAGGCGACGCCGCCCTCCGACGGGGGCTCGCGGCCGATGTGCTCGAGCTCAGCCTGGACGCCGCTGCGGGCCGACCGGGGGTCGCCTCCGGTCGTCGAGCGGTGGCGATGCTCGACGCCCGCAGCGAGAGCCCGTGGGAGTCGTGCAGCCGGGTGGTCCTCCACCACCTCGGGCTGCCGCCCACGAGCCTCCAGCACGAGGTGCGCGACGAGCGCGGCCGCTTCGTCGCCCGCGCCGACTTCGGGTGGGAGGAGCACCGGACGCTCGGCGAGTTCGACGGCTTGGTCAAGTACGAGAAGCTCCTGCGGCCGGGCCAGAGCGCCGCCGACGCGGTGGTGGAGGAGAAGCGGCGCGAGGACGCGGTCCGAGACCTCGACTGGCAGGTGGTCCGCTGGGTGCGGGCGGACCTCCAGCGCCCGGGTGAGCTGCGCGCCCGGCTCCTTCGCGCTTTCCGACGCGGAGCACGCTGATCCCGCGCCCCGTCCGAGCTCCCGCGCCCGCAGGACGGGGCGCGGCCGTTCTGACGGGGCGCGGCCGTCCCCACGGGGCGCGGCAGGGTCGGGGGGAGCGACGGCTGGGCCTGAGCGGACGTGGGTTCGGCCGTTGGCCGGGCCTGTAAGGTCGTCCGGTGACGCTGACGGGTCTCGTCGACCTCTTCTGTACCGATCCGACCCTCGCCGCCAGCATCGACGACGCCCGTGCGCGTCGCCTGCCGGCGCTCGACCTGACCTCTCCGCCGTCGATGCGGCCGTTCGTCGCGGCCGCGCTGGCGGCGTCCACCGCGCACGGCGGCGCGGACCGCCCCGTGCTCGTGGTGACCTCCACCTACCGCGAGGCCGAGGACGTGACCGCCGCCCTGCAGTCCCTCGCCGGGGCCGACGCCGTCGCCTACTACCCCGCCTGGGAGACGCTGCCCCACGAGCGGCTGAGCCCGCGCTCGGACACCGTCGGCCGTCGGCTCGCCGTGCTGCGACGCCTGGCCGGCAACGCGGAGCTGCCGGCGCCCAAGATCCTGGTGGCGCCGGTGCGCAGCGTGCTGCAGCCGCAGGTCAAGGGGCTGGCGGACCTGCTGCCCGTCCGGATCGTCACGGGGGAGGACCACGACCTCGGCGAGCTGACGTCCCGGCTCGTCGGCGCGGCCTACGTCCGCGTCGACCTCGTCGAGCGGCGCGGGGAGTTCGCGGTCCGCGGCGGCATCCTCGACGTCTTCCCCCCGACCGAGGAGCACCCGGTCCGCATCGACTTCTTCGGTGACACCGTCGAGGAGATCCGCTACTTCACCGTCGCCGACCAGCGCTCCAGCGACCTGACGCTGCGCGAGGTCACCGCCTCGCCGTGCCGGGAGCTGCTGCTCACCGACGAGGTCCGGGCCCGGGCGGCGGCACTCTCCGCCGAGCACCCCGAGCTCTCGGAGATGCTCGAGCGGATCGCGCAGGGGCACGCCGTCGACGGCATGGAGGCGCTGTCCCCGGTGCTCGTCGACGGGATGGAGCTGCTCGTCGAGCTGCTCCCGCCGGAGACCCATGTCCTGGTCTGCGACCCCGAGCTGGTCCGCGGACGGGCGGTCGACCTGGTGAAGACGAGCGAGGAGTTCCTGCACGCCTCCTGGGCGGCGGCCGCCGGCGGCGGCAAGGCGCCGGTCGACCTCGGTGCGTCCTCCTACCGCCCGCTGGCCGACGTCCGGGCCGTCGCCATGGAGCGCGGGCTGGCCTGGTGGACGCTGTCCCCGTTCAGCTCCGGACCCGACGACGGGAACCTGGTCCGCACCGACGACGGTGAGATCGTCGACCTGCGCACCTCGGTCAGCGCCGCGGGTGTCGAGTCGCGCACCATCGCCGGCCACCTCTCCGAGAGCCACCGCGGCGACACCGAGGCCGCCGTCGCCGACATCGCGCGGCGGGCCCGCGAGGGCTGGCGGGTGGTCCTGGTCGCCGAGGGCAAGGGCACCAGCAAGCGCTACGCGGAGGTCGCCACCGAGCACGAGATCCCGGTCCGCGAGCGCGACGACCTCACCGAGACCCCGGCCGAGGGGATGGTCACCATCGTCACCGGCGAGCTGCGGGCGGGCTTCGTCGCCGACAGCCTCCGGCTCGCGCTGTTCACCACCTCCGACCTGTCCGGTCAGCGGCCGCCGGACAAGTCCGCCCGGAAGATGCCCGGCCGGCGCAAGAACCAGATCAACCCGCTGGAGCTCACCCCGGGCGACCCCGTCGTGCACGCCCAGCACGGCGTCGGCCGCTACGTCGAGATGGTGCAGCGCACGGTGCAGGACGCGACGCGGGAGTACCTGCTCATCGAGTACGCGCCCTCCAAGCGCGGCCAGCCGGGCGACCGCCTCTTCGTGCCCATGGACCAGCTCGACCAGGTCACCCGCTACGTGGGCGGGGAGAACCCGACGCTGGACAAGATGGGCGGCGCGGACTGGGCCAAGCGCAAGGGTCGGGCCCGCAAGGCGGTCCGGGAGATCGCGGCCGAGCTGATCAAGCTCTACGCCGCCCGGCAGGCCACCCGCGGGCACGCGTTCTCCCCCGACACCACCTGGCAGCGCGAGCTCGAGGACGCCTTCAACTTCGTCGAGACCCCCGACCAGCTGGGCGCCATCGACGAGGTCAAGCGCGACATGGAGCAGATCGTGCCCATGGACCGGCTGATCTGTGGCGACGTGGGCTACGGCAAGACCGAGATCGCCGTCCGCGCCGCGTTCAAGGCCGTGCAGGACGGCAAGCAGGTCGCGGTCCTGGTGCCGACGACGCTGCTGGTCCAGCAGCACCACGCCACCTTCGCCGACCGCTACGCCGGGTTCCCGGTGAACGTGGCCCCCCTCAGCCGGTTCCAGTCCGAGGCCGAGGTGCGGGCCACGATCGAGGGGGTCGCGGAGGGCAAGGTCGACGTCGTCGTGGGCACCCACCGGCTGCTGGGCGGTGAGGTGAAGTTCAAGGACCTGGGCCTGGTGATCATCGACGAGGAGCAGCGCTTCGGGGTCGAGCACAAGGAGCAGCTGAAGCGGCTCCGGACCCACGTCGACGTGCTGGCCATGTCCGCGACGCCGATCCCGCGCACCCTGGAGATGGCCGTCACCGGCATCCGGGAGATGAGCACCATCGCCACCCCGCCCGAGGAGCGGCACCCTGTGCTGACCTTCGCCGGCCCCTACGACGAGGCGCAGGTCACCGCAGCCATCCGCCGCGAGCTGATGCGCGAGGGCCAGGTGTTCTACGTGCACAACCGGGTGCAGAGCATCGACAAGGTGGCCCGCCGGATCAGCGAGCTGGTGCCCGAGGCGCGGGTCGTCACGGCGCACGGGCAGATGGGCGAGCACCGGCTGGAGCAGGTGATGGTCGACTTCTGGGAGCGCCGGGCCGACGTGCTGGTGGCGACCACCATCGTCGAGGCCGGCCTGGACATCTCCAGCGCCAACACGCTGCTGATCGAGCGGTCGGACCTGCTGGGTCTGTCCCAGCTGCACCAGCTGCGGGGCCGGGTCGGCCGGGGCCGCGAGCGCGGGTACGCCTACTTCCTGTACCCGCCGGACAAGCCGCTGACGGAGACGGCGCACGACCGGCTGGCCACCATCGCCGCCCACACCGACCTCGGCGCGGGCATGGCGATCGCCATGAAGGACCTGGAGATCCGCGGCGCCGGCAACATGCTGGGCGGCGAGCAGTCCGGGCACATCGCCGACGTCGGCTTCGACCTCTACATCCGCCTGGTCGGTGAGGCCGTCGCGGAGTACCGCGGCGTCGACACCGAGCCCGATCCCGAGGTGCGCATCGAGCTGCCCGTCGACGCCCACCTGCCGACCGACTACGTCGAGTCGGAGCGGCTGCGGCTGGAGATGTACAAGCGGCTGGCCGAGGTCCGGGCCGAGGCCGACCTCAAGGCCGTCGAGGCCGAGCTGCACGACCGGTACGGGCCGCCCCCGCCGCCGGTGCTCACGCTGATGGAGGTCGCGCGCTTCCGGCTGCTGGCCCGCACCGCGGGCATCGGCGAGGTGGTCAGCCAGGGCAACCACATCCGCTTCGGCCCCGCCGATCTGCCGGACTCCAAGAAGCTGCGGCTGCAGCGGCTGTACCCCCGGACCCTGGTCAAGGAGACGGCCGGGATCATCCTCGTGCCCCGCCCGGTCAGCGCGACCATCGGCGGACCGCCGGTCACCGACACCGCCCTGCTGGCCTGGTGCGGCAAGGTCATCACCGACGTGTTCCTCGGGTGAGGGCGTGGGCCCCCGTAGGATCACCGTCAGCCGCACGACCCACCACCACGAACGAGGACGGTCGATGAAGCCCTCTCCCGCAGCGCGGTCGCTCCGCGCGACCGTGGCCGCCGCCGCCGTGGTGGCGCTGGCCGGCTGCAGCGGCGCCTCCCCGGCGGTCGTCGCCTACATCGGCGACGACCAGATCACCCAGGTCCAGCTGGACCGGGCGGTGAGCCGGACTCAGCGCGACGCTGCAGGAGGGCCAGACGGTCTCCTCCCAGGCGGTCGTCAACGCGATGATCCAGGGGCAGCTGGCCGAGCAGATCGCCGCCGACCAGGGCATCCCCCTCACCGACGCCGACCGCGAGGCCGTGCTGGCCTCCAGCGAGCTGGCCCCGCTGACGCGGATGCCGGAGACCCGGGAGATCGTCTACGACGTCGCCGACTCCCAGATCGTCGCGGAGAGGCTCGGCGCCGACAGCCTTCCTGGCCGAGGTCGCCAAGCGCGAGGTGACGCTCAACCCGCGCTACGGCGTCCTCGATCCCGCGCAGAAGACGGTCGTCTCCGGTCGGACGGGATCGCTCTCCGAGCCCGCCGAGGCGACCCCGGCGCAGTGAGGCCGTCGTGACCGACGCCCCGCTCGCGGTGCGCGGGTCGGGGCTGCCCGAGGTCGGCCGCCTCGTCGCGGTCATGGAGGTGCTGCGACGACGCTGTCCGTGGGACGCCGAGCAGACCCACCGGACGCTCGTGCAGTACCTGCTGGAGGAGGCCGCCGAGACCGTCGAGGCCATCGAGTCCGGCGACGAGGCCCACCTGCGCGAGGAGCTGGGCGACCTGCTGCTCCAGGTGGTCTTCCACGCCGAGATCGACCCGGCCTTCGACCTGGAGGACGTGGCGCGCGGCATCGCCGACAAGCTCGTCCGCCGGCACCCGCACGTCTTCGCGCCTGCCGGAGGCTCCGGTGTCGCCGACGAGGTGCCCGCGGACCTGCACCACACCTGGGAGCAGCGCAAGGCGGTGGAGAAGGGCCGGACCTCGGCCCTGGAGGGCATCCCGCACCAGATGTCGGCGCTGGCCCGGGCCCACAAGGTGGTCGCCCGCTCCCGCTCGCGGCGGGTCGCGCTGGACCTGCCCGACGAGCCCGTCACCGCCGAGGAGGTGGGTGAGGCGGCGCTCGACCTGGTCGCCCGGGCGCACGCCAGCGGCGTCGACCCCGAGCAGGCGGTGCGCGACGCGCTCCGGGCCCTCGAGCAGCGCGTGCTGGCGGCTGAGGCCGTTCCGCCGGAGCCCGTCGAGCACTAGCCTGCTGGCATGTCCGAGCCGCCGTACCGGCCCCAGCCCCCGTACCGGCCTGAGCCCGGAGGCCGGCCCGAGCAGCCGTACCGGCCCGCTCCCCGCGACGTCGGTGCCCGCGCCGACGTGACCGCCGCCTGGGAGGCGCGCCGCGAGCTGGGCCCCGAGTACGACGAGCACATCGCCGCGGGCCTGGCCGACCGGGTGGAGCAGCTGGTGGCCTACCGGTCCGCCGAGCTCCGGCAGCGCGGCAGCTCCGCCGACGCCGACCGTGAGATGGAGCGGACGGACCAGCGCCACCGTTTCGTGCTCGGCATCATCTCCCTCGGCGTCGGCGTGCCGATCACCGGCATCGCGGTCGGGGTGGAGGGCCTGCCCGCCCTGGTGGTGGCTTGGGCCGGGATCGTGGGCGTCAACCTGGCGCAGAGCCTCGGCCGCCGCCGCCGGTCCTGACCCGCCCACCCCCGGGGCGCATGGCCGCCCGCCCTGACGCGCGCCGCTAGGGTGAGTCCCGGCATTGATCTCCTCGCCCCGGGGTCGCTGGAGAGCCGGGGCACCACCGAAAGGCAGTACTCGTGGCGAGTATCGAGTTCGTCGGCGCACGCGAAATCCTGGATTCCCGGGGCAACCCCACCGTCGAGGTCGAGGTGATCCTCGACGACGGCTCCGAAGGCCGCGCGGCGGTGCCCTCGGGCGCCTCCACCGGCGCCTTCGAGGCCGTGGAGCTCCGCGACGGCGACGCCCGCTACGGCGGCAAGGGTGTGAGCAAGGCCGTCCTGGGCGTCATCGACCAGCTCGGTCCCGAGCTGCTCGGCTACGAGGCCAGCGAGCAGCGGCTGGTCGACCAGGCGATGCTCGACCTCGACGGCACGGACAACAAGTCCAATCTGGGCGCCAACGCCATCCTCGGGGTCTCGCTCGCGGTCGCGCACGCCGCCGCCAACTCCGCCGACCTGCCGCTCTACCGCTACGTCGGCGGCCCGAACGCCCACACCCTGCCGGTGCCGATGATGAACATCGTCAACGGCGGCTCCCACGCCGACTCCGACGTCGACGTGCAGGAGTTCATGATCGCCCCGATCGGTGCGACCACCTTCCGCGACGCCCTCGAGCAGGGTGCGACGGTCTACCACGCGCTCAAGTCGGTCCTCAAGAAGCAGGGCCTGTCCACCGGGCTCGGCGACGAGGGCGGCTTCGCCCCGAACCTGCCGGCCAACGTCGCGGCCCTGGAGCTGATCTCGACCGCCATCGAGTCCACCGGGCTCAAGCTGGGCACCGACATCGGGCTGGCCCTGGACGTCGCCGCCAGCGAGTTCTTCCGCGACGGGGTCTACTCCTGGGAGGGCGGGACCAAGTCCGCCGACGAGATGACCGCGATCTACGAGCAGTGGGTGCGTGACTTCCCGATCGTCTCCATCGAGGACCCGCTGGCCGAGGACGACTGGGCCGGCTGGACCGCGCTGAACGGGCGCCTGGGCGACCGCGTGCAGGTGGTCGGCGACGACCTCTTCGTCACCAATGTCACCCGGCTGCAGCGGGGCATCACTGAGAAGGCGGCGTCCGCGCTGCTGGTCAAGGTGAACCAGATCGGCTCCCTGACCGAGACGCTGGACGCCGTCGACCTGGCCCACCGGGCCGGCTTCCGCTGCATGATGAGCCACCGCTCCGGCGAGACCGAGGACACGACGATCGCCGACCTGGCCGTGGCCACGAACTGCGGGCAGATCAAGTCCGGCGCTCCCGCGCGGACCGACCGGGTGGCCAAGTACAACCAGCTGCTGCGCATCGAGGAGGACCTCGACGACGCGGCCCGCTACGCCGGTCTCGGCGCGTTCCCGCGGTTCCAGGCCTGACCCCAGGCATGCTGGGAGCCATGACCTGGCTTCGCCCTGCTCGCCGACCCGGCCGGAGGACCTGAACGTGCCGCGCGGACCCCGTTCGCCGTCACGTCCAGGTTCTGGCCCGGGCCGGGGCAAGACCCAGGCGCGGCCACCGCTCCGGCCGGGCGCGGCCGTGCCGCCGCGGCCGGTGGCGCCCTCCCCCTCCGGGCAGGGCATCTCCGGCGCAGGGGCGACGCCGCTCGGGCCGGCTCGCCGGGCCTCCCGCTTCGGCGCCAGCCTCACCACGCGGGCGGTGGCGCTCGTCGTGGTGCTGCTGGTGCTGACCATCTCCTACGCCTCGTCCCTGCGCATCTACTTCGCACAGGCGCACGAGATCGCCGCCACCCAGGCCGAGATCAGCGAGCGGCAGCAGGCGATCAGCAAGCTCCAGGCCGAGCTGGGCAGCTGGGGCGACTCGGACCGCATCCGGACCGAGGCGCGTCAGCGGCTGGGCTGGGTCGTCCCCGGCGAGACCGGGTACCAGGTGGTCGACGCCGACGGGAACCCGCTCGGGGGCGGCACCGACATCGAGTCGGCGGTGCCGTCGGTGACGGAGCCGCAGGACGCGTGGTGGTCGAAGCTCTGGGGCTCGGTCCAGACGGCGGACCAGCCGCCACCGCCCAAGCCGAAGGAGAAGACCATCACCGCCCGGACCAAGGCGTCCGCGGGTCCGCGCTGACCTCCGACCGCGGCTGATCGCGGCGCTCAGCCGAGCCGGCTGAGCGTCACCTCCTCGGCCACGGCACGCGCGACCGCGACGTCGAAGTGCCCCTGCCCGGGCACCAGGGCGTTGGCGACACCGCAGCCCGTCCCCAGGCGGACGGATTCGGCGAGGGCGCGTCCTTCGTCCAGCCCGGCGAGCAGGCCGCCCAGGAAGCTGTCGCCACTGCCCACGGCGTACCGCCCCCGGCGCTCGGACGCCCCTACCCGCCACACGCCGTCGGCCCCGGCGGTCACGGCACCCGCCGTCGCGTCGGTCAGCACCACCTCGGCACCGCTGCGCCGGTGCAGCTCGGCCGCCATGGCGCCGAGGTCGCCGTCCTCGGGCAGCTCCAGCACCTCGGCCGCCTCGGCCCGGTTGATCTTGAGCAGCGCCGGTCCCGCGGCCACGGCGCCCGACAGAGACTCTCCGTGGGTGTCGACGGCGACCGACGCCCCGATCGCGACCCCGCTCCTCACCAGGGTGGGCACGGCGTCCCCGGCGCCGGTCGGACCACGGCCCGAGATCGACAGCCACCCGGTCCGGCGGGCGAGCGCGGCGACCACCTCCGCCTGCATCCGGTCCAGCTCCGCGGCCGGCACGCCGGGGGAGTCCTCGTAGATCTCGGTCAGCTCGCCGGTGTCGGCCGCCGCCACCGAGACGCAGGTCCGGGTCTCGACGTCGGTCTCGACGACGACGAGCCCGAGCCCCTCGGCGCGGGCGATCCTGGCCACCCGCTCCCCGGTCGGGCCGCCGAGCAGCACGACGACGGCGACGTCGGCCCCCACCGCCCGCGCGGCCCGCGCCATGTTGAGCGCCTTGCCGCCGGCCACGGCCACCGGCCCAGGCGTCCGGTGAACCCGACCGAGCGCGTAGTGGTCGAGGAGGTAGGTCAGGTCGAGGGACGGGGTCAGCGCGGCGACCGTGATCACGCGCCGCACCCTAGTCGACCGGGCGCGCCTGCCAGACTGTGCGCGTGCGCGAACCCCTGACGCCTGAGGACGAGACCACGGTGACGGCACAGCTGCAGCGGCCGCCGCGCGGGGTCGCCGGTGTCGCCGCCCGCTGCCCCTGCGGCAAGCCGGCGGTGGTGGCCACCCTGCCGCGGCTGGCCGACGGCACCCCGTTCCCCACCGTGTACTACCTGACCTGCCCGCGGGCGACGGCCGCCTGCTCGACGCTGGAGTCCCAGGGGGTGATGGCCACCATGACCGCCCGCCTGCAGTCCGACGAGGGGCTGGCCGCCTCCTACCGCACGGCCCACGAGTCCTACCTGCGCGACCGCGCCGAGCTGGGCGAGGTCGCCGAGATCGCCGCGGTCAGCGCGGGCGGGATGCCGGACCGGGTGAAGTGCCTGCACGTCCTGGTGGCCCACAGCCTGGCCGCCGGGCCGGGCGTCAACCCGCTCGGCGACGAGGCGCTCGCCGCCGTCGGGGAGTTCTGGCGCCGACCGTGCCTGGTCGAGCCGACCTCGGCGGACGTGGCGGTGGCCCGGTGAACCGGGTCGCCGCGATCGACTGCGGGACGAACTCCATCCGGCTGCTCATCGCCGAGGCCGGTCCCGACGGCGGGCTCGTCGAGCTGGACCGGCGCACCGAGATCGTCAGGCTGGGTCAGGGGGTCGACGCCACCGGGGAGTTCCACCCGGACGCGTTGACCCGCACCTTCGCCGCCACCGACGCCTACGCGGCCCTGATCCGCGACGCCGGGGTGCCGAGCAGCCGGATCCGTTTCGTGGCCACCTCCGCCTCCCGGGACGCCCGCAACCGGGAGGTCTTCTTCGCCGGCATCCACGACCGGCTGGGCGTGGACCCCGAGGTGATCAGCGGCGACACCGAGGCCCAGCTCTCCTTCGTCGGCGCCCTCAGCCGGGTCCGGCCGGCCGCGGAACCGGTGCTGGTCGTGGACATCGGCGGCGGCTCCACCGAGCTGATCGTCGGCAGCGCTGACGGCTCGGTCGCGTCGGCGGTCTCTCTCGACATCGGCTCGGTCCGGCTGACCGAGCGCTTCCTGTCCGCGCACCCACCCGCACCCGGAGTCCGTGGCCGAGGCTGCGCACCACGTCGACGCCCTGCTGGACACCACCGGCATCGACTTCGCCGGCATCGGCACCTGGATCGGTGTCGCGGGCACCGCGACGACCCTGGCCGGCGTCCACCTCGGGCTCGAGCGGTACGACCGGGCCCAGGTGCACGGTGCGGTCATCGCTCACCCGGCGCTGCGGGAGCTGTTCGCCACCCTCGTCGGGTCGACGGTGGAGCAGATCAAGACCCTGCCCTCGATGCACCCCGGCCGGGCCGACGTCGTCACCGCAGGGACCCTGATCGCGGTGCGGATCGCCGAGCGGCTGCGGGTGGACGGCTGGCTGGTCAGCGAGTCCGACATCCTCGACGGCACCGCGCTGGACCTGCTGCGCCGGGTGGACCCCTCCCGGCCGGGTCGTTCTCCGGGGCCGACAGCGGGAGCGCGGTAGGCTTCCAGCCCTATGGACGGCCCGACCCCCGGGCGCGAGCCGTCCCGGGCCGGTTCGACGGGGCGCCCGTTCCGGCGCATCGCCGGACGCACGCCGCTCGGGTCGGCCGGGACCGCACGCCGCCGCAGCCTCCTCCTGGTCCTCGCGCGCCATGCCGCGCGGGTGCACTCCCGGCGTGCACTCTGGTCCGGTGTGCTCCGGGCCCTGGCCACCACGCTCCTCGCGGCACTGCTGGCCGCGCCCTTCGCTGCGGCCTGGGGCATCGGGCACGCCGAGGTCGAGGACTACGTCGGCCCGCACCGGGTCGCCTTCGCCACCAGCTTCTCCGGTGAGATCGCCGTCGACCTCGGCCCCGTCGGCCGGGCCTACCTGCCCAGCCCCGCGGCGCCGGTCGGCGTCACCGCGACGATCGGCAGCGTCGGGACGGCCGCCTCGACCCTGAACTCGCTCTTCTCGACCGAGACCCTGGCCGCCTACACCAGCCTGTACGAGGAGCCCGAGGTCGTCGTCGGCGCCATCGTCGACGAGCTGCGGGTGGACGTGCTGCTCGAGGGCGCCAAGGCCGAGGCGTTGTTGCTGGTCGCCTTCGCCGTCTGGCGGCTGCGCAGCCAGCTGCTCAGCCCCTGGGTGGCCCGGACGATGACGCCCCGCCGCACCGCGGCCGTCTACCTCACCGTGCTCCTGCTGGTCCTCGGCTCGGTGCTGGCTCCGAGCAGGCCGGTGGGGACCAGGATCCCGGTCACCCTGGCCGCCGGCAGCAGGTTCGCGTCGGTCACCGTCGACAGCCGGGTGCTCGCTGACCTTCTGGACCGAGGCGTCAACGGCGTGCGGCTGCTCAGCGGACGCCAGCAGGCTGCCGTGCGGACCTACATCAACACCGCGGTCGACGACCTCTCCGCCCAGCTGGGCCGGCTGCCCGCGCCGGAGCCGGGGGAGACCATGCTGCTCGGCTTCAGCGACCTGCACTGCAACCAGGCGATGACCGAGCTGATCACCCGGCTCGCTCAGGCCACCCGCCCCCGGGTGGTGCTCAGCGCGGGCGACGACACCGTCAACGGCACCGCCGTGGAGAAGACGTGCGTCCGCCGCGAAGCGGGCATCGCCGCCGGCGTCGGGGTCCCGCTCGTCGTGGCGAGCGGCAACCACGACTCCGACGTCACCGAGGCCCAGCAGCGCGACGCGGGGATGGTGGTGCTGGACGGCGCCACCGTGGAGGTGGCCGGGCTGGATGTGCTCGGTGACGACGACCCCGAGCACAACGTCCCCTTCAGCCAGAACCGGACGATGGACCGCCCCGAGAGCGAGGAGCAGCTGGGCACGCGGCTGCTGGAGGCGGCCGCCGCCCGGCCGGTCGACGTGCTGGTCGTGCACCAGCCCGCCGCCTCCGCGGTGCTGATGGGGGCCGTGGACCCCGGGACCCGACTGCTCACCTGGGGTCACTTCCACAACGAGGTCGGCCCCGACCGTGGTCCCGCACGCCGACGGCTCCTGGACCGTCGGGATGCAGCAGGGCACGGCCGGCGGGGTGCGGCAGCCGACGATCACCTCGTTCAGCACGCCGTTCTCCCCGCCGCTGAAGACCGCGGACGTCTACTTCTACTTCCGCGACGACGCCACGGGCCTGGTCACCGGTGTGCAGCCGGTCCACTTCACCCCGGACGCGGAGGTGGTGATCGAGGAGCGCATCGCGACGGGCGACCTGGACGCCCTCCCGGCGGAGACGCGGGCCCGGCTGAGCGGCGCGCAACCCTCACCGACGTCCACGCCCACCGGCTGACCCCGAGAGCCGGCCATCCGGCTAGGATCGCGACCCGGCGCGGCGGACCACGACGCGCCGGCCCCCGTAGCCCAGCGGCAGAGGCAGGCGGCTTAAACCCGCTCCAGCATGGGTTCGAGTCCCATCGGGGGCACCGGTACGTCGACCCAGCGGGCCGTTCTTAGCCGATTCATGGCGCGCTGGCTCGCTGCCGTTGACCCACGTTCGTAGACTTGGTGCGTAGCGCCGCCCCTGGCACTCACTCAGGAGGACATACCTATGTTGCGCAGTTCGAACCCGATCCTCTCCAAGCAGGACGCGTTCACGCCCGCAGCACCGCAGTACGGCCAGAGCCAGTACGGCCGCTCGCCGTACAGCCAGTACCCGCCGGAGGCCCACGGCCGCCCGGCGCCGGTGCAGCAGGCGCCCGAAGGTCGGATGACCTTCGACGACGTCGTCACCAAGACGGCGGTGACGATGGGTCTGCTCGCGATCACCGCGGGGCTGGCCTGGATGCTCGTCCCCGCGTCCCTCTACTTCCCCGCGATGATCCTGTCCGGCCTCGTCGGCTTCGTCGTGGTCATGGTGGTCTCGTTCCGCCGCCAGGTCTCACCGGCCCTCGTGCTCGCCTACGCGGCCATCGAGGGCGTCTTCATCGGGATGATCAGCAAGGTCTTCGAGTCCCTCTACCCGGGGATCGTGGTCCAGGCCGTGGTCGCCACCTTCTTCGCCGCCGGAGTCACGCTCGCGGCCTACAAGTTCTTCAACATCCGCGTGACGGCGAAGTTCCAGAAGATCGTGGTGCTCTCCACCATCGCCTTCGCGGTCCTGATGCTGGTCAACTTCGTGTTCAGCCTCGCCACGGGCGGCGGCGGCCTCCGCGGCGGCCTGACCGGTGAGGTCGGTCTCCTCGCCTGGGGGATCTCCCTCATCGCGATCGTCCTGGCCGTGCTGAACCTGGTGCTCGACTTCGACTACATCGAGCAGGGTGTCGCCGCCGGCGCCCCGGCCCGGGAGTCCTGGCGTGGGGCGTTCGGCCTGACCGTCACCATGGTCTGGCTCTACGTCGAGATGCTGCGCCTGCTGTCCTACCTCCGCAGGTAGGCACCGCCGACCCGATCGACGACCACCGGGCCGCGCCACCCCCACGGGGTGGCGCGGCCCTGGTGCGTCCGGGGCAGCCGGGTTCGAGGCGGAGCGGGGAGGCGAGCAGCCGCTGCCCACTAGGCTCGGGCTCGTGCAGTACGTCACCTCACTGACCGAGCTCATCGGCAACACCCCGCTGGTCAAGCTCTCCCGCGTCCCCGGCGACGTCCGTCCGCTGGTGCTGGCCAAGGTCGAGTACCTGAACCCCGGCGGCTCGGTGAAGGACCGGATCGCGGTGCGGATGATCGAGGCGGCCGAGCGCGACGGCTCCCTGCGCCCGGGCGGCACCATCGTCGAGCCGACCAGCGGGAACACCGGCGTCGGCCTCGCCATCGCCGCCCAGAGCCGGGGCTACTCCTGCGTCTTCGTCTGCCCCGACAAGGTCAGCGAGGACAAGCGCAACGTCCTGGCCGCCTACGGCGCCCGTGTGGTCGTCTGCCCCACCGCGGTCGAGCCCGACCACCCGGACTCCTACTACTCGACCTCGGACCGGCTGGTGCGGGAGATCCCCGGTGCCTGGAAGCCCGACCAGTACAGCAACCCGAACAACCCGCTCAGCCACTACGAGACCACCGGTCCGGAGATCTGGGCCCAGACCGAGGGGCGGATCACCCACTTCGTCGCCGGCATGGGCACCGGGGGCACGATCAGCGGGGCGGGCCGCTACCTCAAGGAGGTGTCGCAGGGCCGGGTCCAGGTGATCGGCGCCGACCCGGTCGGCTCGGTCTACTCCGGCGGCACCGGTCGGCCCTACCTCGTCGAGGGCGTCGGCGAGGACTTCTGGCCCAGCACCTACGACGGCACCATCGCCGACCGCGTGCTCGAGGTCTCCGACGCCGACTCCTTCGCCATGACCCGGCGCCTGGCCCGGGAGGAGGCCCTGCTGGTGGGCGGCTCCTGCGGCATGGCGACGGCCGCCGCCGTCCAGCTGGCCGCGGAGATCGACGACCCCGAGGCGGTCATCGTCGTGCTGCTGCCGGACTCCGGGCGCGGCTACCTCACGAAGATCTTCAACGACGACTGGATGGCCCGCTACGGGTTCGCGCCGCGGCCCGCCGACTCGGTGCGGGTGGTCGGCGACGTGCTGCGCGAGAAGTCCGGCGAGCTGCCCACGCTCGTCCACACGCACCCGAACGAGACCATCGCCCAGGCCGTGGCCATCCTCCGCGAGTACGGCGTCTCCCAGATGCCGGTGGTCAAGGCGGAGCCGCCGGTGATGGCGGCCGAGGTGGTGGGCTCGGTCAGCGAGCGGGGCCTGCTGGGGGCGCTGTTCGGGCACCGTGCCGGCCCGGCCGACCCGGTGGCGACGGCGATGGAGGAGCCGCTGCCGACCCTGGGGGCCACGGAGGCCGTGGGCGTGGCCGTCACCCTGCTGGTGGACGCCGACGCCCTGCTGGTTCTCGACGACGGGCATCCCGTCGGGGTGCTCACCCGCCAGGACCTGCTCGGCGACGTGCGCTGACCGGGCTCGCCCGAGCGGGACGTCGACGGCCGCCCGGCGTTCAGGGCAGCAGCGTGGCGAGCAGCTGCGTCCAGTTGTGGGTCCAGCGCACCCGTGGCCACTCGGCCAGCGGCACCCAGGCCGCGGACTCGGTGGTCCCGCCGACGTCCAGCACCCGCGGTTCCCGCGGCTCCGGGCAGCTCGCCCGGTAGACCAGGCGCACCGCCTGGAAGTCCTCCACCGTGCCGCGCGGACTGCGTCCCACCCAGTGCGAGGTCTGCACCGAGACCAGCCCCTCCAGCACCACCTGCTGGTCGGTCTCCTCGGCCACCTCGCGCAGCACGGCGTCGACGGGCTGCTCGCCGTCGTCGATGCCGCCGCCCGGCATGCCCCAGCGTCCCGGCACCGCCGTCCGGTCGGAGTACTCGGTGGCCAGCAGCCCCCGCTCCGACAGCACGACCGCGTAGGCGGCGACCCGCTGGCGGATCTCGGGCACCACCTCCGGCGGGAGCTCCAGCCCGGCGTCCCGGCCGCGGCCCGTCTCGCGCGGGCGGGGCTCGCCGTCGGCGGCGCGGACGAGCAGGGTGAGGACGATCTCTCCGTCGCCGTCCCGGTCGGCGGACAGGGGCCGAACCACCGTCCAGCCGGCGTCGTGGGCGACCACGGCCGGGTCGGCCCCGTGCGCGAGGCGCTGGGCGAACGCCGCTGCTGAGGCGTCGGAGCCGTCCGCCAGCACACCGACCACCTTCACGACCCACCACCTCTCAGCTCGACCGCCCGGCGCTGCAGGCGAGGGGGTGCCCAGTGTCCCAGGTGGGCCGGCGCTGCTCGGGTAGCGTGGCTCCTCGTGAGCAGACGAGCCGGGCAGGCCCGCGCGTGATCCCCGTGCTGGCCTACGCCGTGCTCGCGCTGTCCGGGGCGGCCGGGGTGTGGGGGCTGCTGACCGCCGCGCTGGACAAGCCGCCCGGCAAGGCACAGCTCCTCTTCGCCGCCGCGGTCTGGGTGGTGACCGTGGTCCAGTCGGTCATCGCTCTGTTCCGCCTGGCCGGCGGGTACCGGCCGGTCGCGACCGCGACGACGACGGGCTACCTGCTCGCCATCGTCCTCCTCATCCCCATCGCCTGGTTCTGGGCCAACAACGAGCGCACCCGCTGGTCGGGCGTCGTGCTCGCCCTGGCTGCCGTCTCGGTGCTCGCGATGACGTTGCGCCTGCTCCAGCTGTGGACGCAGGTGGCACCGTGAGCGCCCAGCAGCCGCCGCGCACCAGCACCGGACCGGGTCGCGTGCTCGTGGCGGTCTACGGCCTCTTCGCCCTGGCCGCCTGCGCACGCGCCGGCGTGCAGCTGGCCACGCAGTACTCCGAGGCCCCGTTGGCCTACCTGCTGTCGGCGGTGGCCGGTCTGGTCTACGTGGTCGCCACCGTCACCCTGGCCCGCGGAGGCCGGACCTCCCGCCGGATCGCGACCGTGGCCATCGTCCTGGAGCTGGTCGGCGTGCTCGCCGTGGGCACGCTCAGCGTCCTCGACCCCGAAGCCTTTCCCCGGGCGACGGTGTGGTCGACCTACGGCATCGGCTACGGCTTCGTGCCGCTGGTGCTGCCCGTGCTCGGACTGCTCTGGCTGCGCCACACCCGGCCTGCGGCCTGAAGTCGGCCGGAGGTCGCCCTCAGCCCGAGGAAACGCTGACAGAGCGCGAGCAGATTCGGCAAAATCTGCCGAGCTTCAGCAGTTGGTGCGGCTGCGTGGACGGGGAGCCGCTCACTCAGCAGCGCGGGACGACGGGCAGGCCGCGCTCGCGGGCTGCGTCCAAGGCCGTGCGAGCCAGGGCACTGCCAATCCCCTGCCCTTCGAAGTCGTCGCCGACCACGGTGTGGGTGAAGGTGATCACTCCGTCGCCCAGCTCGTAGGAGGCGACGCCCGCCAGCCGTCCCTCCACCCGGGCCGCGAACCGCGACCGGTCTGGCTCGTCGTGCACCTCGGCCGCCATGGCGTCACGTGACATCGAGACCTCCTCAGTGACGGCTGCGGGCCAGGAGCCGGGCGAACGGGACGACCGCGTCAGGCTGCGGCCGCGGTGACCGGTCGGCGGGGCGGACCAGGTCCAGCACCTCGCCGGCGGCCCGGGCCGCGCGCTCGTCGAGCGCGCCGCCGTCAGCCCAGTCCTCGGTGGCCGCGAACACGGCCGTCGGCACGACCACCGCCCGCAGGTAGGCGAACAGGGGCCGCAGGGCGTGGTCGAGGGCCAGGGAGTGCCGGGCCGTCCCCGCCGTGGCGGCGATCAGCGTCGGCTTGCCCACCAACGACTCGGGAGGGAGGACGTCGAAGAACATCTTGAACAGCCCGCTGTAGGAGGCGCTGAAGATCGGCGTCACCACGACCAGGGCGTCGGCCTGCTGCACGCGTTGCTGGACCGCCGCGAGCGGGCCGGTGGCGAAGCCGGTCAGCAGCTGGTTGGTCAGGTCGCGGGCGTGCTCGCGGAGCTCCACGACCTCGATCTCCACCTCCGCAGCGCGGGCGGCGGCCTCGGACTGGATCGCCGTCGCCAGCCGGTCGCCCAGCAGGCGGGTCGAGGAGGGCTGGCTGAGCCCGGCGGTCACCACCACCACGGACAAGGAGCTCATCGGGCCACCGCCGCGGTGCTCGTGCCAGCCGCGACGAGGACGTCTTCGGCCTCCGGAGCGTCGTCCTCCGCAGGCACGCCCTCCCGGAGGGTGCCCGCGCGGAGTGCAGCGAGGCGCGCGGAGTGGGTGGGTCCGTCGGGGACGTCGGCCGGACGCAGGGCGTCCATCTCCCGCCGCAGCACCGGGACGATCTCCCCCAGCAGGTCCAGCTGCTCGAGCACCGTCTTGAGGGGCAGGCCGGCGTGGTCGGCCAGGAAGAGCTGGCGCTGGTAGTCCCCGAAGTGCTGGCGGAAGGTCAGCGTCTTCTCGATGACCTCCTGCGGGCTGCCCACGGTCAGCGGGGTCTGGCTGGTGAACTCCTCCAACGAGGGCCCGTACCCGTAGACCGGGGCGTGGTCGAAGTAGGGCCGGAACTCATCGACCGCGTCCTGGGAGCGGCGGGCCATGTAGACCTGCCCACCCAGCCCGACGACGGCCTGATCGGCGCGGCCATGGCCGTAGTGCTCGAAGCGCTGCCGGTACAGGTTGACGAGCCGCTGGAAGTGGTAGGTCGGCCAGAAGATGTGGTTGGCGAAGAAGCCGTCGCCGTAGAAGGCCGCCTGCTCGGCGATCTCCGGGCTGCGGATCGACCCGTGCCAGACGAACGGCGGGAGGCCGTCGAGCGGACGCGGCGTCGAGGTGAAGCCCTGCAGAGGCGTGCGGAACTGGCCCTCCCAGCTGACGACGTCCTCACGCCACAGCCGGTGCACCAGGTCGTAGTTCTCCACCGCCAGCGCGATGCCGTCGCGGATGTCCTTGCCGAACCAGGGGTAGACGGGGCCGGTGTTGCCACGACCCATCATCAGGTCGACGCGGCCGTCGGCGAGGTGCTGCAGCATCGCGAAGTCCTCGGCGATCTTGACCGGGTCGTTCGTGGTGATCAGCGTCGTCGACGTGGACAGGATGATCCGCTCGGTCTTCGCGGCGACGTAGCCGAGCATGGTGGTGGGCGAGGACGGCACGAAGGGCGGGTTGTGGTGCTCCCCCGTGGCGAAGACGTCCAGGCCGACGGCCTCGGCGTGCTGGGCGATGGTCACCATCGCCTTGATCCGCTCGGCCTCGGTGGGGGTCCGGCCGGTGGTCGGGTCGGTGGTCACGTCGCCGACGGTGAAGATCCCGAACTGCATGGCTGCTCCTCTGGTCCACGATAGTTAAGCCTTCAACTATCTGACGATGGAACAGGTAGGGCGAGTCACCTATTCCTGGGTTCGGGCCCGCCCAGCGCGGGGGACGCCGCCGCCGGTGCACCCCCGACGCACGCTCACTGCACGGTGTAGTCGAAGTCCTCGTCGTCGAGACGGGGGTCCTGGTCGGCGCTCAGGTCGCCGTCGCCGTCGTCGCCGAAGAGCACGGCCTCGAGCTCGCCGGTGGCCGGCACCGGGGTGTCGAGCTCGACGGTGAGGGTGCCGGTGCCGACCTCCACCGAGCCCAGCAGCTCGTCGCCCCGGTAGATCGCCGACGAACCCGGTTCCCGCGGTGGTGCTCGCCCGCTCGACGCTCACGGTGCTGCCGTCGCCGCTCTGGTCCTCGACCTCGAGCTCGGCGTCGGCGTCGGCGGAGGCCGACGGGCTGGTCCCCGCGCTCGAGCTCCCCGAGGGGCTGGGGCTCGCCGAGGCGCTCCCGCCCGAGCTCGGGCTGGGGGTCGCGGTGACGATCGGGGACAACGGGGTCTCGGAGCCGGCTCCCTCGGGCTCGCCGACCTCGTTGGCGCCGCACGCGACGAGCAGCAGTGCGGTGGCCGCCGTGCCGACAAGGAGGGGGACCCGGGACGTCAGGGTGGTCATGGGCTCCATGTAACCAGCCGGGTCCCAGCCCCCGGTGCCGGGTCAGGAGCCGGCTCCGCCGGGACGGTCCGCTCAGCGCGGCTGCGGCACCAGGCGTTCGTCGGCGTACCGGTCGAACAGCGCCAGGAAGGAGTCGAGCGTGCGGTGGTGGGTCGTGAACCCGGCCAACCGGCTCTTGCTCATGTCGGTGACCACCTCGAGGTTGCGGCCGAGGTCGGCATCGGTGTGCCACCACGACGCCACCCGGGCCAGGTCCGGCTCTGCCAGCCCGTGCTCGGCCACGATCTCGGCCCAGACCGGCGCCGCGTCGGCCATCTGCTGCTCGAGCGGGCGGGGCGCGTCCTCGAAGCCGACCGGTTCGACCCCCAGGTGCGCGGCCAGGCGCGGCCACATCCAGCGCCACCGGAAGATGTCACCGTTGACGACGTTGAAGGCCTCGTCCGAGCCGGCGGGGGTGGTGGAGGCCCACACCATCTGCTCGGCGAGGACCGTGGCGTCGGTGACGTCGGTGAGCCCGTTCCACTGGGTCGCACTGCCCGGGAACACGAACGGCCGGGCGGTGTGACGGCAGATCGCGGCCTGGGCCGCCAGGGTGAGCCCCATGTTCATCGCGTTCCCGACGGCGTGGCCGAGGACGGTGTGCGAGCGGTGGACCGACCAGGTGAAGCCGGCGGCGGCCGCCGCGGCGAACAGCTCGTCCTCCTGGGCGTAGTAGAAGTTGGGGGCGTCCAGGCGCGGCTCGTCCTCGTGGAACGGGGTGTCGGGCATCGTTCCCTGGCCGTAGGCCTCGAACGGACCCAGGTAGTGCTTCAGGCCGGTCACCAGGGCGACGTGGGCCAGCGGCGCCGGCCGCAGCGCCGCGAGCAGGTCGCGCACCATGGCCGCCGTTGACGGCGATGTTGGCGGCCTCGGTCTCCTGCCGGAGCCAGGCGGTGAAGTAGACGTGGGTCGGGCGCTCGTCAGCCAGCGCGGCGGCGAGCGCCTCGGCCGAGGTGAGGTCGGCAGCGACCCAGCGCAGACCGGGACGCTCGGCGCCCGGGCGGCGAGCCAGGCCGGTGACCAGCCAGCCGTCGGTCAGCAGCTGGTCGACGACGGCGGCGCCGGCGATGCCGGTGGCGCCGACGACGAGGGCGGACCGGGCGGGGCGGGGCGAGGAGTCCATGACAGACGCAACACGGCCCGGGCGGGAGCATTCCCCGCCCGGGCCGTGCGCACGAGCTTCCTCAGCCGCAGGTCACTCCGGTGGCGTGCACCGGGCAGTAGCCGAACGGGTTCTTGTCGAGGTACTGCTGGTGGTAGTCCTCGGCGTAGAAGAAGTCCTCCGCGGACTTGATCTCGGTGGTGATCTGGCCGAACCCCGAGCGGCTGAACTCCACCTGGAAGTCGTCGCGCACCCGCTTGGCCACCTCGAGCTGCTCGTCGGAGGTGGTGTAGATCGCCGACCGGTACTGGGTGCCGACGTCGTTGCCCTGCCGCATGCCCTGGGTCGGGTTGTGGTTCTCGAAGAACAGCTTGAGCAGCTGGGCGTAGCTGGTCCTCGTGGGGTCGAAGACCACCTTGACGATCTCGGTGTGGCCGGTCCGGGCGCTGCAGACCTCCTCGTACGTCGGGTTGGGCGTGTAGCCACCCGCGTAGCCGACGGCGGTGTTCACCACGCCGGGAGCTTTCCAGTAGAGCTTCTCGGCACCCCAGAAGCAGCCCAGGGCGAGGTAGGCCACCTCGGAGCCTTCCGGCTCCTTCTGCACGGGGATGCCGAAGATGTCGTGGAACGTGGGGTTGACCAGCACGGAGCGGCTGCGACCGGGCAGGGCCTGGTCGGGCTCGACGAGCGTGGACTTCATCCGGGAGAACAACATGGTCTCAGTCTGCCTCTCTGCTCAACCGCTGGATGCGGCCCGCACCTGACCCAACGCCGTCCGCACCTCCCCTTGTTCCGACTTGTCAGCGCGTGTGGTGGCCAGGACCGCCACAGCCGCTGACAAGTCGGCCCTACGCTCGACGGCATGAGCGACCAGGGCTTCTCCACCCGTGCCATCCACGCCGGCCAGCGTCCCGACCCCGGCAACGGTGCCGTCGCGCCGGCCATCTGGGCGACCTCGACCTACGCCCAGGACGGGGTGGGCGGGCTGCGGGAGGGCTATGAGTACTCGCGCTCGGCCAACCCCACGAGGACCGCGCTGGAGCAGTGCCTGGCCTCGCTCGAGCAGGCCGCCCACGGGTTCGCCTTCGCCAGCGGCCTGGCCGCGGAGGACACGCTGCTGCGCACCATCGGGCGGCCGGGTGCCCATGTCGTCATCCCCGACGACGCCTACGGCGGCACCTACCGCACCTTCGCCCGGGTGCACGAGCCCTGGGGGCTGGCCTACACCCCGGCCTCGCTCACCGACCTCGACGCCGTCCGCGGCGCCGTCCGGCCCGGTGAGACCGCGGCCATCTGGGTGGAGACGCCGACGAACCCGCTGCTGCGGGTGGCCGACCTCGCCGCCATCGCCGCGATCGCCCACGAGGCCGGCGCCCTGCTGGTCGTCGACAACACCTTCGCCTCGCCCTACCTGCAGCAGCCGCTCACCCTGGGGGCCGACGTCGTCGTGCACTCGACGACGAAGTACTGCGGCGGCCACTCCGACGTCGTCGGCGGCGCACTGCTGACCTCCGACGACGCGCTGGCCGAGCGGCTGCGCTACTTCCAGAACGCCATCGGTGGGGTGGCCGGGCCCTTCGACGCGTGGCTGGTGCTGCGCGGCCTGCGGACGCTCGCCGTCCGGATGGAGCGACACTGCGACAACGCCGAGCAGGTCGCGGCGTTCCTGGCCGGGCACCCGAAGGTGGCGGAGGTCTACTACCCCGGTCTGGAGTCCCACCCCGGGCACGCCGTCGCCCGCGCCCAGATGCGGCGCTTCGGCGGCATGGTCAGCTTCCGGGTGGCCGACGGCGAGGACGCCGCGGTGGCCGTGTGCGGCCGGACCGAGGTCTTCACCCTGGCCGAGTCGCTGGGCGGCGTGGAGTCCCTGATCGAGCACCCCGGTCGGATGACCCACGCCTCGGTGGCCGGGACCCCGCTCGAGGTCCCGGCCGACCTGGTCCGGCTCAGCGTCGGCATCGAGGACGGCGACGACCTGGTGGCCGACCTCGAGCGCGCCCTGGGCTGAGTTTCGGCCGAGTTGTCAGCACGGGTGGTGGCCAGGGCCGCCACCAGCGCTGACAAGTCGGCAAAGGGTGACCGGCACCCGGGTGACACCGGGGCTCAGAGTGACCAGTCGACGGGCGGGGCACCTTGGGCCTGGAGCAGGGCGTTGACCCGGCTGAAGGGCCGGGAGCCGAAGAAGCCCTGGCGGGCCGACAGCGGTGAGGGGTGCGCGCTGGCCACCACGGGCACGTCGCGCAGCCGCGGGCGGAGGGCCTGGGCGTCGCGGCCCCAGAGCAGCGCCACCAGCGGGCCGCCGCGCTCGACGAGGGCGTCGACGGCGCGTTCGGTGACCTGCTCCCAGCCCTGGCGGCGGTGGGCCGCGGAGCGCCCGGGCTCCACGCTCAGCACCCGGTTGAGCAGCAGGACGCCCTGCTCGAACCAGGGCGTCAGGTCACCGTGCGCCGCGGGTGGCAGCCCCAGGTCGTCCTCGAGCTCGCGGTAGACGTTGACCAGCGAGCGGGGGAGCGGGCGGACGTCCCGGGCCACGGCGAACGACAGGCCCACCGGGTGGCCGGGCGTGGGGTAGGGGTCCTGCCCGACGAGCAGCACCCGCACGTCGGCGAGCGGGCGGCCGAACGCCCGCAGCACCTGCTCGGGGGCGGGCAGGAAGCGGCGTCCGGCGGCGACCTCGGCGGCGAGGAAGCGCTCGGCCCGGCTCAGGTGGTCGTTCACCGGTTCCAGGGCCGCGGCCCAGTCCGGCGCCAGGGCGGGGCCGAGGAGGGGCGGGAGGTCAGCGGGCGGGATATCAGCGGGTGGGGGCATCGTCTTCCTCTGCGGGGGCGGTGCGCGGCATCCGAGCCGATGCGGCGGAGCCCAGGAGCAGCAGTGCCGCCCCCACCGCGAACGCGATCTGGTAGGAGAAGGTGTCGGCGAGCCAGCCCGCGACCAGGGGCCCGACGATGGCGCCGATGTCGGCGCACATGGAGAACACGGCGACGGCCGTGCCGCTCCGCCCGCCCGCAGCGTCGCCGACGGACGCGGCGGGGGCGGTGCCGAGGAACGCCGCGGCGACGCCGTACAGGCTGAGGGCGACGATCAGCAGGCCGATCCCGGGCGCAAAGGGCACCGCGAGGATCGACACACCGGCCAGCACGCCGCCGCCGATCATGGCGGGCCGTCGGCCGACGGTGTCGACGAAGCGGCCGGCCGGGCCGACGGCGATGGTCTGGGCGACGGCGGCCACCGCGAAGGCGATCCCGGTCCAGGAGGTCGGCCGGTCCAGCACCTCCACGACCAGCACCGGGACGAGGGTGCTGCGGACCCCGAACGAGGTCCACCCCTGCGCGAGGTTGGTGACGCACGCCGCCTGGTAGCGACGGTCCCGGAGCACCTGCCGGAACGGGATGACGGGCAGGGCCGGGGCGTCCTGCCGCTCGCTGCGCACCCGGAGCAGCACCAGCCCCACCGTGCCGGCGACGGCCAGGGTCGCGGCGTAGAAGAAGAAGGGCGCCCGCAGCGCGATCGCCGAGAGCACGCCCCCGATGGCCGGTCCGGTCATGCCGCCGAGGAGGAAGCCACCCTGGAAGAAGCCGGCCGCGCGCCCGCGCAATCCGGCCTCCACCGAGGTGAGCAGCAAGGTGGTGGCCGAGACCGTGAACATCGCCGAGCCGACGCCACCGATCCCGCGCAGCACGAGCAGCTGCTCGTAGGACTGGGAGACGCCCGCCAGACCGCTGGACCCGGCGACGATGAAGATGCCGACGGCCATCACCAGCCGTTCCCCGAACCGGTTGATGAGCCCTCCGCAGAAGGGGCTGGTGACCAGCCGGAGGGCAGCGAAGACCGAGACGACGGCGCCCACGGCGAGGTTGTCCACGCCGAAGCTGCGGGCGAAGACCGGCAGCACGGGCACCAGCACGCCGAACCCCACCGCCACGCAGAAGGCGATCAGGCCCAGCACGTAGACCTCGCGGGGGAGGCCGCTCGACCCGCGCAGCCGGGACCGGAGCCGAACCGTGTAGCCGGGCGGGGCGGGGGTCGGCTCGGGCACCGGCCCAGTCTGCCCGCTGCCACGAGCGGCGACGCTCGTGCTGCGGCGCGCGGACCAGGTCAGCCTCCGGTCGAGGAACGGCGCTAGCGTGGCCCGGTCACCGAGCAGTGAGGCGCAGGTCGTGGGAGTTACGAGCAGGGTCCGGTCCGGCGTCCACGGCTGGCGCGAGGCCTGGGCCCGACAGCAGGACGCGCAGCGCCGGGCCGTCGAGGTGGTCCCGGTGGCGCCACCGCCGCCGACCGAGCTGGTCGTCAGCTCACCGACCGAGGACATCGACCGCGCCGTGCCTCCGGGACTGCGGCTGGCGGCGGCGTGGTCCTGGCGGGTGATCCTCGTCGGGATCCTCCTCTACGGCCTCAGCCGCGTCCTCGGCTACCTGTCCGAGGTGGTCATCCCGCTGTCCATCGCCGTCCTGCTGGCGGCGATGCTGTCCCCGGTCGCGCTCCGGCTCCGCCGGTGGGGACTGCACCGCGGCCCGGCCACCGCCGTCACCGTGCTGGGCGGTCTCGCCCTCATCATCGGTGCCCTCGTCCTGATCGGCACCCAGATCGCGTCGCAGGCCACCGAGCTGTCCGCCAACGTGGTGACCGGGTTCAACGACCTGCTCGCCACCCTGGAGCGCAGCAACCTGCCGCTCAGCTCGGGCTTCTTCGACACCTCCCAGTGGGGTGACCGCATCCAGACCTTCCTGGCCGAGAGCCAGAGCACGATCGCCACCTACGCCGCGGAGATCGGGACGCGGGTCGGACACTTCCTGGCGGGCACGGCCATCACCCTCTTCTCGCTGTTCTACTTCCTCTACGACGGCCGGGGGATCTTCACCTTCCTGCTCCGGTTCTTCCCGCGCGAGTCGCGCGCCCGCGTCGACCACGCGGCGAGCAACGGCTGGCACGCCCTGTCGGGCTACGTCCGCGCGACGATCGTGGTGGCGCTGTCCGATGCCGTCGGCGTCCTCGTGGCCGCCCTGATCATCGGCGTGCCGGTCGCTCCCGCGCTGGCCGCGCTCGTCTTCATCGGCGCCTTCGTGCCGCTCGTGGGGGCCTTCGTGTCCGGCTTCGTGGCCGTGCTGGTGGCCTTGGTGGCCCTCGGCTGGGTGCAGGCCCTCTTCATGCTGGGCGCGATCATCGTCGTGATGCAGCTCGAGGGACACATCCTGCAGCCCTTCCTGCTGGGCCGGGCCGTGAAGCTGCACCCGCTGGCGGTGCTGCTGGCCATCGCCGTCGGGATCATCGTCGGAGGCATCGTCGGCGCGCTGCTGGCGGTGCCGCTGCTCGCCTTCGTCAAGTCGTTCATCCAGTACCTGCACGGCCATCCCGTGCCGCCGGCGGACCAGAGGTGGCGGCGGCTGGGCCTGCGCCGGGAGCGGCTGACCGCCGCCACTGCCGGCGGAGCCCCCCTGGTGGGTGCGGCCGCCACTCCCGAGGAGGACGAGCTGGCGACCTTCCCCGCGCACGCCGAGCAGGCCCCGACCTCACCGCGACCGCCGGCGCCCGCGAGCGGGCCCACTGATCCGGAGCGGCCCGGCGATCCGGTGGAACCGGACGGCCCCGCCGGGCCGCCGATGTCCTAGGGCTCGTCGAGAGGCTGGCTCAGAGCGCCGAGCCCTTCTGGAACTGCGCGTAGGAGATGTCCCAGTCGGCGTAGCCGTTGCCCTGCTCCAGACCGCGGGCGGTGCCGGTGGTGACCACCGGGTCACCGATGAGGGTGTTCTCGTACAGCCACTGCGAGTCCGCGACGCTCATCCCGACGCACCCGTGGCTGGCGTTGCGGCGGCCCAGGTGCCGGGCGTTCCAGGGGGCGGAGTGCAGGAACTCCCCGGAGTTCGTGATGCGCAGCGCGTACTTCGCGACCAGGGAGTAGTCCTCCTCGGCCCCGATCATCTCGTTGGTCATCTTCTTGTTGAACTCCTTGGCCATGATCAGCTTCGTCCCGCTGCGCGTCTCCCAGCCGGGCTTGCCGCCCGAGACCGGCATGGTGCGCACCAGGTCGCCGTCGCGGTAGACCCTCGCGACGTCCTTGGCCAGGTCCACCTTGGTCACCAACGAGCGACCGACGGTGAAGGACGTGGCGGCGGAGGTCTGGCCGTAGATCCCGTTACCCGCGTCGACCCCGTTCAGGTCGGCCCGGACGGTGACCTTGGTGCCCGGGCGCCAGTACTCCTTCGGGCGGAACCGCACCTGGGTGGGGGAGAGCCAGCTCCAGCTGCCCACCTGGGCCGGCTGGGAGGTGACGTGCAGGTTCTTCTCGAACGCCGCGCGGTTCCGCACCGGGACGTCGAAGGTGAGCACGACGGGCATCCCGATCCCGACCTTGCTGTCCCGCAGTGGGTAGAGGCTGGGGAAGGTCTGCTCGTCGAGGGTGAGCTTCCGCGTCCGGAAGGTCCGTGTGCTCGTCGTGGCCTCACCGGCGGTGTCGGTGCCGGTCATGGCCAAGGTGTAGGTGGCCGACGGCTCGAGCCGATCAGCCGCGGTCCAGGTGCTGCCGTCCTCGCCGGTCTTGCCGTCCACGGTCCCCTTGGTCGCGACCCCCTTGGCGTCGACGCCGCGGTAGCTGAGCTTCACCTTCTCGAGGGCGCCGGCCGCGGCCTCGACCTTGACGCGGGTGTCCACCGCGACCTTGCTCGCGCCGTCGGGGACGTTCGCCTGAAAGGTGACGGGCTGCGTCGTCGGGCTCGGGACGCGAACCGCGGGGGACGGGCTGTTCGAGACCGTGGGGCTCGGCGCTGAGGAGGCGGTGCCGCCCGTCTCGCCGGTGGGCAGCGCGCTGCAGCCGGTCCCCACGGTCGCCAGCAGGACGATCCCCACGAGCCCGGTCAACAGGGTGGAGGTGCGGCTCGGCATGTGCTTCCTCTGCTCAGCGACGGCGACGGTGTCGGCTCGGCGGCGTGGTGGCGTACGTCCTGCGGCGACCGCCGGTGCGGGTGCCTCTACTGTGCCACGGACGGCAACCGTGCAGGTGCGCCTGCGGGAGCTCGCCGGGCGTCATGGCAGGCTGGCGCGGGACGCCGGCACGGAGGAGAAGGTCGATGGAGACGGAAGCACGTGGGGCTGCGGCACGGTTCGCGGCGAGGGTGCGCGGCCGGGAGCCGCTGGTCGGCTACTGGGTGGGTCTGGACGCACCGCCGGCGACCGAACGGGTGGCGACGACGGGCTACGACCTGCTCGTGATCGACGCGCAGCACGGGCTCCTCGACGACCGTGCCGTGCTGGCCGGGCTGATGGCCGTCGACGCCGCGGCCAGCGTGCCGGGGGCGCCGGGTGCGGTGGGGGTGGTGCGGGTGGCGGCCAACGACCCGACGCTGATCGGCCGAGCCCTCGACGGCGGAGCGGCCGGCGTCATCGTCCCCCTCGTCAGCTCGGCCGGCGAAGCCGCCGAGGCGGTGCGGGCGGCCCGCTACCCACCCGAGGGCATCCGCTCGTTCGGGCCGCTGCGCTCGAGCCTGCGGGTGGGGCCGGCCCCGGCGGACAGCAATGCCGCCGTCGTGGTGCTCACCATGGTGGAGACCGCCGGCGGCCTGGCGGACCTGGCGGCGATCGCCGCGACTCCCGGGCTGGACGGGCTGTTCATCGGACCCAACGACCTGCGGCTGGCCCTCGGTGCTCCGACGCCGGACGACCCGGCCTTCGACGAGCCGCTGGAGGAAGCCCTGGTGGCGGTCCGCGAGGCCTGTGACGCGGCCGGCATCGCTGCCGGCATCTTCACGACCTCGGGCGAGCAGGCCGCGCAGCGGTTGGCGGAGGGCTTCACCTTCGTCTCCATCAACGGCGACCTCGCGCACGTGGAACGGGCCGCGCGCGACGCGCTGGCCGTGGCTCGCCAGTCCCTGGGATGACAAGGCACTCCTTCCATTCAGGAAAGACCGGCTTTACCTTTTCTCCATGACCGAACCGAGCATGACCGCGATCCTGACCGAGCTCGCGGCTGGACGCATCGACGCCGCCGAGGCGGCGCGCCGGATCGACGCGCTGAAGAGCGCTCCATCGACGCCTGAGCCCGCCCGCCTCCGCGGGGGACGACCCCGCTTCCGGTCCGACCGTCGAACCCGAGCGGGTGGACACCGAGCCCTGGGCGGCCGCCGCCGACCGTCCCCAGCACGCCACCCACGCCACGGAGCGCTTCGACACCGCACGCAGCCCCACCCCGTCGCCTCCGTCCGAGCCGGCCCCGGCGGCCCCGGGGTCGAAGCCGGTCAGCACCGGCGGTGTCGAGCGGATCTCGGTCCGGGCGGTCGGTCGTCGGGTACGGATCGTCGGCGAGACCGGGGTGGCCACCCTGGCCGCCGAGGGGCCGCACGTGCTGCGGCGCAACGGTGCGGTGCTGGAGGTGTCGAGCGACGGCGAGCTGGGCGTCAGCCTCGACGGGTTCAGCATCCTGCGGGGAGTGCCGCGCAACTTGGAGGACATCCGGGCGCTGGGCCTGGGCAAGGAGCTGCTGCTCCGGGTCAACCCGGCCATCGTCGTGGACGTGGAGATGACCGCCGGCAACCTCAACACCGAGCGCGTGCCCCACCTCGGCAAGGTCCGGGTGACCGCCGGCGGGGCGAAGCTGCTGGACGTCACCGAGATCAACGACGCCCTGGTCCAGGCCGGTTCGGCCACCGTCAAGGGCGCCATCACCAGGGGTCGCAACCGGATCCGCGTCGAGTCCGGATCGCTCTCCATCACCCTCCACGACGACTCCAACGTGACGGTGTCGGGGGAGTCCCAGCTGGGCCGGATCAGCTGGAGCGGCGGGCACACGGGGGCCGGTGACGAGGTCGTCATGGGCAACGGCAGTGCGAAGCTCGACGTCGAGGTCGTCATGGGTCATGCCCAGGTGCGGGTCGGGTCCGACCCGGTCCCGGCCGAGGGGACGGACGCATGAGCGAGCGAGCACGGCGCGGGACGCCGCACGAGCACCGGGCGCCGGCCGACTGCCCGGTCTGCGGCGACCGGCTGACCGTCACCCGACTGGGCTGTGGTTCCTGCGGCACCGAGCTGGCCGGCACCTTCGCCCCCTGCACCTTCTGCGCGCTGGACGAGGCCGAGACCGAGATGCTGCGGGTGTTCCTGGCCTCGCGGGGCAACCTGCGTGATCTGGAGAAGCACCTGGGCGTGTCGTACCCGACGGCCCGCCTGCGCTTCAACCAGCTGCTGGACAAGCTCGGCCTGGGCGAGCCCGCAGCCCCGGCGCCCGCGACCCTCACGCGCGAGCAGGTGCTCGCTGAGGTGGCGAGCGGTGCGCTGGGACCCGAGGAGGCCGCCGCTCTCCTCCAGACCCTCTGACGGCACGACGGTCCGCCCGGAGGAACCGGGCGGACCGTCCTGGCGGTCGTGCTCAGGGGGGATGCTCAGGGGTGGAAGGGCGCGACCTTGACGATGGTGACGTCGATCGAGCGCCCGTTCGGCGCCTGGTAGGAGGCGGTCTCGCCGGTCTTCTTGCCCAGGATGGCGCTGCCGAGCGGAGACTGCGGGCTGTAGACGTTCGTGTCGACGCTGTCGTCGAGGCCGAGCAGCTCGCGGGAGCCGAGCACGAAGGTGTCGGTGTCGGACTCGTCGCCGTCGAAGGCGATGGTCACCTGGGTGCCGGGGGCGACCTCGTCGGCGTCGGCCGCCGACTCCCCGACCTGGGCACGGCGGAGCATGTCGGTCAGCTGGCGGATCCGCGCCTCCTGGACCCCCTGCTCCTCGCGAGCGGCGTGGTAGCCGCCGTTCTCGCGCAGGTCACCCTCCTCGCGCGCCCGGGCGATCTTCTGCGAGACCTCGGCGCGCCCCTCGGTGGACAGGTGGTCCAGCTCGTCCCGGAGCTTGTCGTAGGCCTCCTGGGTCAACCAGATCGTGTGCGTCGCGGATTCTGACATCCCTGAAGTCTACGCATGGGGGTCTTCCGGCGTCAGGCTGAGCGTCCCGGCTCAGGCGAGGTCGCACCCGGTCACCGAGGCCGACGTCGCCCGGCGCAGGGTGGTGAGCTGCGACCTGCAGATCAGCCAGGGGGACGGTGCTCGCCGGTACCGCGACCTCCTGCTCGGCCACCGGCTGGAAGTCCGTGCGACTGCGCGATGACCCGGCAGGTGGCTGCCCGCGACGGGTCGTCGCGCTGCACCGTCACCGTCACCTCGATCGCGGTGTCGGAGACGATCTCGAAGGCCGACACCTGCGCCGTCACGTCCGGGGTCGCGTGGGCCAGCGCCGCCCAGACCAGCCATCCCAGGGCCAGCGCGGTCCCGGCGGCGACGAGCCCGACCAGCACCGGCCGCGGCACCCGCGACGGCGGGTAGCGGCGGGCCAGTCGATCGGTCGCGTCGGTCACCGCTCCATGATGCCCGCCGGTCCCGGGGCCGCCCGGAGGCGTCGTCTCGCTCGGGGAGCAGACCGGCCGGGCGCCCGGCCCTCGTGACAGCATGCCCGTATGACCTCTCCCGCGCTCCGCGTGGACGCGTCCGGCGAGCGGCTCCGCCTGCTGCACGTGCACGCCCACCCCGACGACGAGTCGAGCAAGGGGGCCGCGACGACGGCCCGCTACGTGGCGGAGGGGGTGGACGTCGTCGTGGCCACCTGCACGGGCGGCGAGCGCGGCTCCATCCTCAACCCGGCCATGGACCGGCCCGACGTGCTGGCCAACATCGCCAGCATCCGCCGCGAGGAGATGGACCGGGCGCGGGCCATCCTCGGCATCCGCCAGGTCTGGTTGGGCTGGGTGGACTCCGGGCTGCCCGAGGGCGACCCGCTGCCGCCCCTGCCCGAGGGCTGCTTCGGCCTGATGGACGTCGACGAGGCCGCCCTGCCGCTGGTCCGCCTGATCCGGGAGTTCCGGCCGCACGTCCTCACGACCTACGACGAGAACGGGGGCTACCCGCACCCCGACCACATCATGTGCCACAAGATCAGCGTGGCGGCGGCCGTGACCGCGGCGGACCCGGAGGCGCACCCGGAGCTGGGGCCGGCCTGGCCGGTGCAGAAGCTGTACTACCAGCTGAGCTTCAACCGGCAGCGGATCGAGGCGCTGGACGCCGCGATGACGGCGCGCGGCCTGGAGTCCCCCTACGTCGAGCGGCTGGCGAACTGGACGCCCGACCCCGAGCACGCGGCGCGGTTGACCACCCGGGTGCCGTGCGCGGAGTACTTCGCGGTCCGGGACCGGGCGCTCCTGGCGCACGCGACGCAGGTCGACCCGGAGGGCCCGTGGTTCAGCGTCCCGCTCGAGGTGCACCGGCAGGCGTGGCCGACCGAGGACTGGCAGCTGGTCCGCAGCGAGGTGCCCACCGAGCTGCCCGAGGACGACCTCTTCGCCGGGATCGCCGTCCCGGCGGGCGCCGCCGGACCCGCCGGGGCGCAGGAGCCCGCGGGTACAGTTCAGAGGTGACTCCGACGACCGTGGGGAGCGCCCCGCTGAGGGTCCTGCTCGAGCTCGACCCCAACATCGTCAAGCCGGGCTGGACGCCGCTGCTGATCACGATCGGCATCGCGTTGGTCATGGTGCTGCTGTTCCGCAGCATGCGCGCCCAGTTCCGCCGGGTCGACGACAACTTCCCCGAGCCCGAGGCTCCGGTGGGTGCGGACCCGGAGCAGGAGGCTGGCGACTCGGACGAGCGGCCTGCACCTGAGCAACCTGCCGACGAGGAGCACCCGCGCCGCCGCTCATGACCTACCGTCGTGGTCGAGCCACCGCGGACTCGTTGCCGTCTCGTTCGTTCTTCTCACGACGCGAAGCGCCCCCGGGAAGAATCCCGGGGGCGCTTCGTCATGCGGTCAGCGGCGGTAGCCGCTGAGGTTGGCGCTCGTCACGGCGTCTGGATGGTGAGGACGAGCTGGGGCGGGGTGGCGGATTCGCGGGGGTTGAAGTCGAACCCGTCGCTGGATCTCGGCGAAGAGCTCGAACGACTGGGCGGCGCCGGTGACCCCGGTGACGGGGACGTTGAGCGTGCCGTTGGCGGTCACGTTGCCGATGTTGCCGACAGCGGTGGTGCTGCTGCGGGTGGGGCGACCCGTGGTCGTAGGTCATCGCCTCGGTCCAGGTGGCTGGCGGTCCGGTAGATCGCCGGGCCGTTGGCCGTGACGTTGCTGACGTTGAGCCGGAGGGTGGCCCCGGTGACGGTCTCACCCGCTGCCAGGGTGGGGGCGGCGAAGCGGACGTAGGAGGTGTCCCGGCTGGCCGTGTTGCCCGTGGTGGACTGCGAGTCCGACTTCAGGCCGGTGGTGATGGTGCCGAAGTTGGACGTGGCGGCGTTCTGGCGGACGAAGGTGTCAGCCGCGGCGTTCAGCGTCACCGTGCGGGTGCCACCGGTCGCCGGAGCGTTGATGGTGTAGTTCCGCTGCGTGACCGTGCTGCGGTTGCCCGCGGCGTCGAACGAGGCGACCTTGACCACCGAGGAGGCGCTGACGCGCAGGCCGGCGGCGGGCAGGGCGGTGCTCGTTGCGGTCGGGTCGGCCGGGACGGTGGTTCCGGTACCGACGGTGTAGCGGTGGGTGACGCCGGCCTCGGTGTTGGTCGCGGTGACCGTCTGGGCCGTGGTGTAGGTGGCGGTCGCCGGGTTCACCGACGGAGCCGGCGGAGCCACCGTGTCAGGCTGCGTCGTCGTGCCGCCGCTCTGGATGGTGAGGACGAGCTGGGGCGGGGTGGCGGATTCGCGGGGGTCGAAGTCGAACCCGTCGCTGGATTCGGCGAAGAGCTCGAACGACTGCGCGGCGCCGGTGACCCCGGTGATGGGGACGTTGAGCGTGCCGTTGGCCGTCACGCTGCCGATGTTGCCGACAGCGGTGGTGCTGCTGCGGGTGGGGCGACCCGAGGCGTAGGTGATCGACTCGGCCCAGGTGCTGGCGGTCCGGTAGATCGCCGGGCCGTTGCCCGTGACATTGCTGACGTTGAGCCGGAGGTTGGCCCCGGTGATGGTCTCACCCGCTGCCAGGGTGGGGGCGGCGAAGCGGACGTAGGAGGTGTCCCGACTGGCCGTGTTGCCCGTGATGGACTGCGAGTCCGACTTCAGACCGGTGGTGATGGTTCCGAAGTTGGATGTGGAGGCGTTCTGGCGGACGAAGGTGTCAGCCGCGGCGGTGAGCGTCACCGTGCGGGTGCCACCGGTTGCCGGAGCGCCGATGGTGATGTTCCGCTGCGTGACCGGGCTGATGTTGCCCGCGGCGTCGACCGAGACGACCTTGACCACCGAGGTGGCGGTGACCGACAGGCCACCGGCAGGCAGGACCGGGCTGGCCGCGGTCGGGTTGGCCGGGGCCGTGGTGCCGACGGTGTAGTGGTGCGTCGCCCCAGCCTCGCCGGTGGCTGTCACCGTCTGCGCCGTCGAGTACGTGCCGTTCGCCGGGTTGACCGTCGGCGCGACCGGCGGCGTCGTGTCGGCTGGCACCTGCGGAACCGCCTGGACGATGCCCGTCTTCAGCGACTCGTTGCCTGCGGCATCCAGCGCGGTGATGGCGTACTCGTAGAGCGTGCCGTTGGTCAGGCCTGCGTTGATGTAGCTGGTCGCCGGCGACCGAGCGAGGCAACGGCCACTCCGTCGCGGTAGACCCGGTAGTTGGCGGCGCCGGTCACCGCGGTCCAGTTCAGGGTGACCCGGCTGTCGCCTTCGGTCGCACGCAGCCCGGTCGGCACGGCCGGTCGCCTCGATCGCTCACGGTCGACCCGGTTGGAGTCGAGCGACTCGATGCCGTTGGCCTCGACGGCGCGGACGACGTAGCTGTGCGTCGCCCTGACCGGCCGCGGTGTCGGTGAACGACGGTGGCCGTGATCGGCGTCGCGTTGACCTTCACGTCGTTGCGGTAGACGTTGTAACCCGTCGCCCCCTGAGCTGAGTTCCAGGTGAGTCGCGCGGAACCGGCCGGTGCGACCTCGGAGGCCGTCAGGTTCGAGGGGGCAGCCGGCGGGGTGCCGATCCGGTAGTCGAAGGAGCCCACGGCGCCCGGGTTCCCGGCCGCGTCGATGAGCCGGCCCTTGAGGGTCTGGGTCGAGGTGACGTTGATCTGGCCGGCGTAGAGGTTGCTGAACTCGTCGGGGTCCGGGACGGCGGTGTTGCCGATCTCCCAGTACACCTTGCTCGTGTTCTCGCCGGTCGGCTTGTTGAGGGCGACGCTCTGGGTGGCGCCAGTAGGTGCCGGCCGGGACCGAGGGGCTGGGCGCGAGCGGCGCGACCGTGTCCTTGAGGACGGTCTTGGTGGCGCCGACCAGAGTCGTCGAAGTGCGGCGTGACGGCGATGTTCCCATCAGGCAGCGAGTCCAGGTCCGCCTTCGGGACCGTCAGGGTCCAGGTGCTCGCGGCCGCCGCTCGGGTCGGTGGTGACGGTCGCGTCCCGAGCGCCGAGCGCGCCGACGGTGACGCTGACAGCGGCGACGCCGGCGCGGGCCGTGCCCGAGAAGGTCACGTCGCCACTGGCGATGTTGATCGGCTCCAGGCCGCCGACGAGGGAGTTCGGGTCGCGCGCTGCCGGTGCAGCCCGCGGCCCACCCCGCCGGGCTCGCCGAGCTCGGCGAGCGTGGTCTCGGTGATGTTGTCGGCGACTGCCAGCCAGGACGCCTCGTTGAGGGCGATCTGCCGCTGCTGCTCCGCGCTCAAGCCCTCGGCCGAGGTGGCGGTGGGACGGAAGGTGGCCTTCCAGTTGTTGGTGCCGGCCTCGAAGACCGGGACGAACGGGCCACGACGGAACCGCGGGTCGGGCTTGTCGCGCCGGAACTCGACGGCGAAGTCGGTGCCGGGGGTCGGCGGTGCCGCTCACGGAGACCGATCCGTCCGCCTCCAGCACCGGGTCCCCGGTGAAGGCGACGTCCTGGACGGTCATGGTGTCGACGGGAGCGTCGGGGCGGCCGACGGCGGTCACGCGGATGACGTCACCGCCGATGATGTCGGGGGTGAAGTTGTCCCAGCAGTCCCCGGGCTGCGGTGCTCCCGAGCGGGCCGTGGTTGACCTCGAGGCCGATCCCCTCCGGAGTCTCGACCGCGGGACCCTGCGTCGTGCCGATGACGACGCCGTTGCGCACGACCTCGACGAGCAGCTGCTCGCCGTCCTCGTAGCCGACCGCGACGACCATGTCGCGGTTGGGGAAGACGCTGATGTTGGAGCCGACGGTGACCGCCGCCTCGGCCGGGGTGGCCAGGGTCAGCAGCGGCAGCGTGAGCCCCGCGGCGAGCAGCGAGCCCGCCGTCAGCGAGGCCGCCCCGCGGAACAGGCGGCTCTGCCGCATCGGCTGCCGGCCGGCCGCGGACTGCGGCGTCTTCGACCACCAGGCCGCGTCACGGCGTTGTGAGTTATCCGTCAACGACATTTCATCCCCCTCGGAAATCGCGTCCCTGCTCGTCGGCGGGACCACGGGCCGCGATCTGTTTCACGGCTCCATAAGGTTCTCCCGAGGAGGGCAGGGGGGAGATCCCCCGAAGGGGGCCCTGCCCGACCCCCTTTTCGAGGGGGCGGCCGAACTCTCGGCGTCGGGCGTCCGACCCGTTCAGCGAGCGGAGTAGGTGAGCAGCGCGATGGCCACCGAGTGGCTGGCGAAGCCCAGGACCGTCCCGGCGTGGAAGATCTCGTGGTACCCGAACCAGGCGGGGGAGGGGTCGGGGCTCCGCCGGGCGTAGACCACCGCGCCGGCGGTGTAGAACAGCCCCCCGAGCAGGATGAGGAGCAGCACGACCAGTCCGCCCGAGGCGTAGAAGGCGCCCATCCAGCCCACGGCCGCCCAGCCCATCACCAGGTAGAGGGCGGTGTAGAGCCAGCGCGGGGCGTCGAGCCAGAACAGCCGGAAGCACAGGCCGCTGAGGGCCGCGCCCCAGATGAGAGCGAGCAGCAGGGTCTGGGAGCTTCCCTCCAGCATGAGCAGGGCCATGGGGGTGTAGCTGGCGGCGATGAAGACGTAGATGTTGGCGTGGTCGAGCCGCCGCATCACGGCCTCGCCGCGCGGTCCCCAGGTGCGTCGGTGATAGAGGCCGCTGGTGCCGAACAGCAGCACGGAACCCGCGAGGAACACCGCCGCGCCCACCCGCCCGGCCGAGGTCGGGGCGAGCACGACCAGGACCACGCCGGCGACCAGGGCCAGGGGGGCGGTGCAGGTGTGCAACCACCCGCGGAGCCGTGGCTTCACCCAGTCGCCCGCCTCGGCGAGGGCACCGGGAGTGTCGTCGTCCACCGCGGCGGCGGGGCGGTTCTCGCGACGGCGCACGTCGTCTCCTGTCGGGTCCACGGCCACGTCGAAGAACCGTAGGCCACCAGAAGCGGAACCGGGAGCGCTTCCCGCCTCCCGGGCTCGACCCCTTCGGCTGCGGTGAGCGAGCCTGCCGCCACGCACCAGCGCGGCCGATACGCTGGCCGACGTGGCCCGCCTCGACCGGTTGCGCGAGTTCGCGGACCGCCTGCATCCCTCCGGGCTCCTCTACGCCACCTATGAGCACCGCCTGGTGGCCGAGCTGGACCGCAGCCGGCTCCCTCAGCACGTGGCGGTCCTCGCCGACGGCAACCGTCGGTGGGCCCGGGACAACGCGCCCGGACAGCCCCTGGTGGCGGGCTACCGGGCCGGGGCGGAGAAGCTCAAGGAGTTCGTCGAGTGGTGCGACGAGATCGGCATCCCCGTCGTCACGCTCTGGGTGCTGTCCACCGACAACTACTCCCGCAGCAGCGCCGAGGAGCTCGAGCCGCTGCTCGAGGTGATCGAGGGCATGGTCACCGACCTGGCGGACTCACGTCGCTGGCGGCTGCACCCGTTCGGGGCCCTCGACCTGCTTCCGGACAGCACCGCCGACCTCCTGCGGGCTGCCGAGCGGAGCACCGCCGAGCTGCCCGGGATGGTGGTGAACATCGCCGTCTCCTACGGCGGCCGGCACGAGCTGCGCGACGCGGTCCGCTCCCTGCTGGCCCAGCACGCGCGCAACGGCACACCCATCGAGGAGCTGGCCCGCACGCTGGACATCGAGCACATCGCCGAGCACCTCTACACCAAGGGGCAGCCGGACCCGGACCTGATCATCCGCACCTCGGGTGAGCAGCGGCTGTCCGGCTTCTTGATGTGGCAGTCCGCGCACAGCGAGTTCTACTTCTGCGAGGCCCTGTGGCCCGACTTCCGCAAGGTCGACTTCATCCGGGCGCTGCGCTCCTACGGCGAGCGCGAGCGGCGGTTCGGGGCCTGAGCTCGCGACGGCTCAGGTGAGGACGGTCAGCACGACTGAGCGAGCAGGTCGCGGACCGCCGTGAGGCCCGTCAGGACCTCACGGAACGACGTGCTCAGCGGGCTGAGCCCGATCCGGAGCCCCTCGGGGGAGCGGAAGTCGGGGAGAACGCCCTGCACCCACAGCCGGGGCGTCAGCGTCCGGAAGGAGGGATGCTCCACGGTCAGGTGGGCGCCGCGGCGCTCCGGGTCGTCCGGCGTGGCCAGGCGCACGCCGCTGGGACCCAGCAGGTCTGCGGCGACGGCCGCGGCGAACGCCGTCAGCTGGACCGACTTCGCCCGGACGGCTGGCATCCCGACCTCCTCGATCAGGTCGAGCATGTCCTGCAGGGCCAGCATCGACAGGACCGGCGGGGTGCCGCTCAGCAGGCGGCGGATGCCGGGCGCCGGTTCGTAGCCCGGCCCCATCGCGAAGGGGTCCGCGCGGCCCAACCAGCCCTGGACCGGTTGGCGGAAGTCCGTCAGGTGGCGCTCCGCCACGTAGCCGAAGGCGGGGGAGCCCGGACCGCCGTTGAGGTACTTGTAGGTGCAGCCGACCGCCAGGTCGACCTCCCAGGCGTCGAGCTCGACCGGGACCGAGCCGACCGAGTGCGAGAGGTCCCACAGCACCAGCGCACCGGCGTCGTGGACCATCCGCGTGAGCTCGGCGGCCGGGGCGAGGTGGCCGGAGCGGTAGGCGACGTGGCTGAGCACGACCAGCGCCGTCCGACCCGACAGCGCGGGAGCGAGGTCACCCGGCTCCACCCCGGAACGGCGGTCGGACTCCACCCAGCGCACGGTCAGCCCCCGCTCGGCCGCGATCCCCTCGACGCACGTACCGGTCGGTCGGGAAGTTGTCGGTGTCGACGACGATCTCGTCGCGGCCCGGGCGGAGCTCCAGCCCGGCCCGGGCGAGCTTGTAGAGCAGGACGGTGGTGGAGTCGCCCACCGCCGTCTGCCCCGCCGCGGCCCCGAGGCAGATCCGGGCGATCCGGTCCCCGACCTCCACGGGCAGGTCGAGCCAGCTCTCGTCCCAGCCGCGGATCAGCCGGCCTGCCCACTGGGTCTGGACGAAGGCCTCGATCCGGGCGGCCGACGCCTGGAGCGGGCGGCCGAGCGAGTTGCCGTCGAGGTAGGCGACGACGTCGTCGGCGGGTCCGGTCAGGAACCGGTCGCGGTGCTCCCGCAGCGGGTCGGCGGCGTCCAGCTCGGCCGCGCGCTCGGCCCAGGGGGCGCGGGAGACCTCAGCCCTGATGGTGCTCACGCGGCCACGGTACGTCGGTGGGGGGCAGGCGCCGTGAGCTCGCCCGGCCGCGGGCACTAGGTTGGCCTGACCGCGACCGGACCGACCACCTTGCCGGCGCGGCCGGGCCCGGCGCCGCGGCTGGCCCCAGACCTGGTCGGGGGAGAGCTGACACGTGAGCATCGAAAACGTCGCCGTCGTCGGAGCGGGCTACATGGGGGGCGGGATCGCCCAGGTGCTGGCCATGGCCGGCTACCAGGTCACCATCACCGACGCCGACGCCGACATCACCCTGCGGCACCGGGACCGCCTCTACGCCGAGGCCGCCGAGTTCGAGGAGCAGGGCCTGTTCGACCCGGGCTCCGCGGCGCTGGTGCAGGCGAACCTGCACGCGGCGGGCAGCCTCGCCGACGCCGTCGAAGGCGCCGACTTCATCGAGGAGGCCGTCCTCGGAGGTGCCCGAGGTGAAGGGTCCGGTGCTGCGCGACATCGAGGCGGTGGCGCGTCCGGGCACGGTGATCGGCAGCAACACCTCGACGCTCCCGATCGCGAGCCTGGCCGCGTACCTGGCGCGACCCGAACGGTTCCTGGGGGTGCACTTCTCGAACCCGGCCCCGTTCATCCCCGGGGTCGAGCTGATCGCCCACGCCACCACCGAGGAGGCCGCCGTCGTCGCCTCCGAGGAGCTCGTCGCCCGGACCGGCAAGCTCACGGCACGGGTCAGCGACCAGGCCGGTTTCGTGCTCAACCGCCTGCAGTACGTGCTGCTGCGCGAGGCGGTGAACCTCGTCGAGGAGGGGGTGGCCACCGCGGAGGACGTCGACACCATCGTGCGGACCACCTTCGGCTACCGGCTGCCGTTCTTCGGCCCGTTCGCGATCGCGGACATGGCCGGGCTCGACGTCTACGCGGCCGGGTTCCGGACGCTGTCGGAGCACTACGGCGAGCGCCTGGCCACGCCGGCCATGCTCACCGAGCTGGTCGAGGCCGGGAAGTACGGCGTCAAGAAGGACGGCGGCTTCGTCATCCCGGCCGGTGACCAGGCTCCCGCTGATCGCCTACCGCAACCGTGCCTACGCCCGGCTGGGCCAGCTCCTGCGCGAGCTCGGCCCGGCTCCCCACTGACCCGCCCGCAACGACCGAGGAGACCCTGATGACGAGCACGCCCGCCCCGCCGACGTGGACCGCCGCAGACCTGGCCCATCGCGGCCGCGATGCTCGCCTTCGGCAGCACCGACTCCCGCGGAGGTCCGATCCAGGACGCCGATCCCGAGGAGTGGGCCCGACAGCTGCGGCTGGTCCGTCGGATGGGGTTCACCGAGGTGGACCCGACCGACACCTGGGTGCGGATCGGCGACCTCGAGGACGCGCGGCTGGAGGACTTCCGGGTCGTGCTGGCCGAGGCGGGGCTCACCATCCCGGCCATCTCCACGTCCCGCCGCAGCGTCATGGACCCCGAGCGCGGCGAGGAGTACCTGGCCTACAGCCACCGCCTGCTGGACCGGGCGGCCGCGCTGGACATCCCGATGGTCAGCTTCGGCTTCTTCCAGGCCTTCACCCCCGCGCAGGAGAAGGCCCTGTGGTTCTGGCTGGAGCAGGGCTGGCAGGACGACGAGTCGCCCGAGGCCCGCGCGCTGGCCGCGTCCCGGATCCGCGAGCTGGCCGAGCACGCGGCGAGCAACGGGCAGCAGATCACCCTGGAGATGTACGAGGACACCTACGTCGGGACCTGCGACTCCGCCGTCGCGTTCCTGCAGGAGGTGGACCACCCGGCCTGCGGCCTCAACCCCGACATCGGCAACTTCATCCGGCTGCACCGCCCGATGGAGCCGGTGCCGCAGATGCTGGAGAAGGTGCTGCCGCACGCCAACTACTGGCACGTGAAGAACTACCTGCGCGACGAGGACCCGGCCACCGGAGCGGTCATGACCTTCCCGGTGCCGATGGACATGGGGCTGATCAACTACCGCACCGCGATCGCCCGGGCGCTGGAGCTCGGCTTCCGCGGCCCCTTCCTGTGCGAGCACTACGGCAGCGACAGCCTCGGGGTGATCGCGAAGAACATGACCTACGTCCGCGAGGTGCTCGCGACGCTGCTGGACTGACCGGCGCTCGGCGATCCGCCGGCGCCGCCAACCACGGGCCGGGCCGGGTGTGAACCCGGCCCGGCCCTGGTCGCTCAGGCGTGGGCGGTGCGGCGCCCGCTGGTCCGGGTCCAGATCAGCAGGACGATGACCGCCCCGATGATCGAGCCGATGATGCCGGCCGGCTGCAGCAGACCGCTGCCGCCGTCCTTCCCGAACAGCAGGTAGCCGAGGAAGCCGCCGACGAACGACCCGACGATGCCGAGCAGGATGGTCATCGGGATGGAGAGGCCCTGCCGGCCAGGCACCAGCAGGCGTGCGAGCGCGCCGGCGATGAGGCCGACGACGATGATGCTCAGGATGAGTCCCAGCATGATGTGCCCTTCTGTCGGGTACGTCGTGGCGTACCAGGACGGCTCGTGGTCGGAGCCGGCGGGGAGAACCCTGCCCTTCCAATCAACCACCCACAGGGTGGGTGCACTACACCCCTAGGTGGGTTACTGTCGGCGGGTGCCCGAGCCCATCACCGTCGCCCTGGTCGACGACTACGACGTCGTCGTCATCGGGGTGGCCCACATCCTGGAGCAGTACCGCGGACGGGTGGTGATCGCCGAGCTCGACACCAACATGGGCCTCTCGGACAGCGTGGACGTCGTGCTCTACGACTCCTTCGCCCAGCCGGAGGCCGACCACGACGAGATCCGCGTCCTGGTGGACAACCCGCGGGCGAAGCGCGTCGTGGTCTACACCTGGAACTTCCACCCCGACCTGGTGGAGATCGCGCGGGAGGCCGGCGTCGACGGCTACCTGTCCAAGGCGTTGCCGGCGCGGGAGCTCGTCGACGCACTGGAGCGGGTGCATGCCGGTGAGCGGGTGTTCACCGAGACGCCGGGTCGGGCGCGCACCGCGTCGGGTCTGAACTGGCCGGGGCGCACCGAGGGCCTCACCGACCGCGAGGCCGAGATCCTGGCCCTGATCACCCAGGGCAAGAGCAACGCCGAGGTGGCGGCCCTGACCTACCTCAGCCCCAACACCGTGAAGTCCTACATCCGCACCGTCTACCGCAAGATCGGCGCCGGCAGCCGGACGCAGGCGGTGCTCTGGGGGGTCGCGCACGGCTTCACCCCGGACCACCACCGGATCGACCACTGGCGGGGCGGCCCGTGAGCGCCGGGTCCAGGGGTGCCGGGGCGGCGTGGCGTGGGAGGGCGGCGTCCGCCGCGTCGTAGCGTTCGGAGTACGGGCCGTGGGGAAGCGGTCCGTGCGGGAGGCGATGCATGCACCGTCGCGCGACGGGCACGACGACCGGGCCGGCCACGGTCCGGGGACGGCTCCGGCTCACCACGTGACCGTGGGGCCGGACGCAGACCCGCGTGCGGCCCTCAGAAGGGCAGAACCGTGTCTGGATCCTCGCCTCGCACCTACGTCCTCGACACCTCAGTGCTGCTGAGCGATCCGCACGCTCTGCGGCGCTTCGCTGAGCACGAGGTGATCCTGCCGATCGTGGTGATCACCGAGCTCGAAGCCAAGCGGCATCACGCCGAGCTCGGCTACTTCGCCCGGACCGCCCTCCGCCACCTCGACGACCTCCGGGTCAGCGCGGGCCGGCTGGATGCGCCGCTGCCGGTGAACGACGCCGGCGGCACCCTGCTCGTCGAGCTCAACCACACCGACCCGGCGGCCCTGCCGGACGGCTTCCGGCTGGGGGACAACGACTCCCGCATCCTGGCCCTCGCCCTCAACTTCGCCGCCGAGGGGCGCGACGTCACCCTGGTGTCCAAGGACCTGCCCATGCGGGTCAAGGCGGCCGCGCTCGGTCTCCGGGCGGAGGAGTACGAGGCCGGGCTCCCGGTCAGCTCCGAGTGGACGGGGATGACCGAGGTCGAGGTCGAGGCGAGCCAGGTCTCCGAGCTCTACGACCGCGGCGTGATCGACCTGGAGGAGGCGCGCGACCTGCCCTGCCACACCGGCGTCGTCCTCCTGGGCAGCAACACCTCCGCGTTGGCGCGGGTGACACCGGCCAAGCAGCTGCGGCTGATCAAGGAGCGCGACGCCTTCGGCCTGCACGGCCGATCGGCCGAGCAGCGGGTGGCCATCGACCTGCTCCTGGACCCCGCGGTCGGCATCGTCTCCCTCGGCGGCCGGGCGGGCACCGGCAAGTCGGCGCTGGCGCTGTGCGCGGGCCTGGAGGCGGTGCTGGAGCGGAGGCAGCACGCGAAGGTCGTCGTCTTCCGGCCGCTCTACGCCGTGGGAGGCCAGGACCTCGGGTACCTGCCGGGCAGCGAGGGGGAGAAGATGGCCCCCTGGGCCCAGGCGGTCTTCGACACCCTGGGTGCCGTGACCTCGAAGGCGGTCATCGAGGAGGTGATCGCGCGCGGTCTGCTCGAGGTGCTCCCGCTGACCCACATCCGTGGTCGCTCGCTGCACGACGCCTTCGTCATCGTGGACGAGGCCCAGTCGTTGGAGCGCAACGTCCTGCTCACCGTGCTGAGCCGCATCGGCCAGGACTCGCGGGTGGTCCTCACCCACGACGTGGCGCAGCGCGACAACCTGCGGGTCGGCCGCCACGACGGCGTGGTCGCCGTGGTCGAGAAGCTGAAGGGGCACCCGCTGTTCGCCCACGTCACCCTGCACCGGTCGGAGCGGTCGCCGATCGCGGCGCTGGTGACCGAGATGCTGGAGGACATCCCCGTCTGATCACGGTGTCGAACGTCGAGCGCCCGTAGCGCCAAACGTTGCATCTCGATAACAACGGTGTGGCATGGTTGACCGGTGCGCCGAATCGTCAACCATGCCGCGATCGGACTCGGTTGTTCCGCGCTCATGGTCACCGCTGCCGTCGCCGGGCTGGGCAGCCCTGCCGTCAGCGGCACCGCCATCGCTGTCCCGGCCCCGGCGACGACCCAGGCCCAGCCTGTCGAGGGCACGTCCACGTCGCTGGCGGGGGCGGACCGTGACGCTGTGGCGCGCCAGGCGGCGGCGAGCGAGCTGGCCACCCAGGCGGCCGTGACGCAGGCGCTCGAGCGGAACGCGGCGCTCACGTCGACGAGCCGGTCGATCAACCGTCAGCAGGCGAAGATCGTCGCAGAGCGGCAGCAGCAGGCGGCGACGGCGAAGAAGGTCCGTGCGGCGGAGGCCCGGGCGGCCCGCGCCCAGGCGGCGGATGCCCGCAGAAAGGCCGAGGCCGCTCGCGCCAGGGCTGCGGCTGAGGCGGCGGCGACGAGAGCGGCGGAGGAGGCTCGGCGAGAGCGGGTCCAGGCGCAGGGCTACGAGCCCGGGACCTCCGACCCGCGCGAGATCGCCCGACAGATCCTGCAGAACAGGTTCGGTTACGGTGCCGACCAGTTCGCGTGCTTCGACAACATCATCATCCGCGAGAGCAACTGGGACATCGACGCGACCAACCCCAGCTCCGGCGCCTACGGCATCCCCCAGGCGCTGCCCGGCTCGAAGATGGCCACGGTCGCCGACGACTGGCGGACCAACCCCGCGACCCAGATCATCTGGGCCGTGGGCTACATGGACGACCGCTACGGCAGCCCCTGCTCGGCGTGGAGCTTCAAGAGCGCCAACGGCTGGTACTGAGAGCCTTGCCCAGTCCTCAGCCGGAGCGGGCGAGGGTGCGGCCGATCCCGCCGTCGTAGAGTGCCCACTTCCGTCCGTTGGAGCAGGGGGTCTGGATGCCGACGATCCGCGACGTCGCCCGGCTCGCCGACGTCTCGATCAAGACCGTCTCGAACGTGCTCAACGACTACCCGCACATCCGGCCGGCGACCAGGCAGCGCGTCCTCGACGCCATCGACGCGCTCAACTACACGCCCAACCTCACCGCACGGGGGTTGCGCTCGGGGCGGACGGGCCTGATCAACCTGATCATCCCGTTCCTGCGCAACGCCTACTTCGCCGAGCTGGCCGACGTGGTGATGGAGGCTGCCGAGGCCCAAGGGCTGACCGTCATCATCGCCCAGTCCGGGGCCGACCGACGGCGTGAGGTCGAGCTCCTACGCGGACCCCGGGCTCGGATGGTGGACGGCATCCTGTTCAGCGCGCTGGCCCTGGGTGAGCAGGACCTGGACCTGCTGGCCCAGGTGCCCACGCCCATGGTGCTTCTCGGGGAGCGCATCTTCACCGGTCCCACCGACCACGTGACCATGCGCAACACCGAAGGCGCCCGGGCCGCGACCCAGCACCTGCTCGACCAGGGTCGGCGGCGCATCGTCGCCCTCGGCTCCGACCCCGACACCCAGCAGGGCTCCGCCGCCCTGCGGCTCGAGGGCTACCACGAGGCGCTGGATGCCGCCGGCGTGGCCCGTGACCCCGAGCTCGAGGTGGAGGTCGTCGGCTGGTTCCGCAGCACGGGCGCCGCCGCCATGCGCGACTTCCTGCAGCGGCGGGTGCCGTTCGACGGGGTGGTGGCCTTCAACGACGTCATCGCGCTCGGCGCCATGCGCGTCCTCCAGGAAGCAGGTCTGCGCATCCCCGAGGACGTGGCCATCATCGGCTACGACGACCTCGACGAGACCCGGTACAGCCTCCCCACCCTCTCCACCGTGGACCCGGGCCGGGAGGAGATCGCCGAGGTAGCGCTCCGGTACCTCCTGGAGCGGATCGACGGGTCGGCGGCCGCCCTGCCGCCGCGTGAGCACCTGTCGTCCTTCCGCGTGATCGAGCGCGAGTCCACGGCTCCCGCGAGATAGGTCGGCGTGGCCCTTGACGGCCGCGCCCGGGGTCGGCAGAATCCTCTACAACGTTGTAGACGTCCGAGCAGAACTGCGCGCGACCGACTCGCCGAGCAGGGTCGACGCCCCCCGGACTCCTTCTCCGGTCCCACCCACCACCCAAGGACACCCATGCCCTCAGCTGAGCTCACGCTCGACCCGCACTTCACCGTCGGCCCCGTCTCCCGCCGCGTCTTCGGCTCCTTCGTGGAGCACCTGGGGCGCTGCGTCTACGACGGGATCTACGAGCCGGGCCACCCCAGCGCCGACGCCGACGGGTTCCGGACCGACGTGATGGACCTGGTCCGCGAGCTCGGCGTCTCGGCCATCCGCTACCCCGGGGGCAACTTCGTCTCCGGCTTCCGCTGGGAGGACTCGGTGGGCCCGCGCGACCAGCGACCCGCCCGCCTCGACCTGGCCTGGCACTCCACCGAGTCGAACCAGGTGGGGCTGGACGAGTTCGCCGCGTGGTGCGAGCAGGTGGGCAGCGAGCTCATGTACGCGGTCAACCTGGGCACCCGCGGCGTCCTCGAGGCCGTCGACGTGCTGGAGTACGCGAACATCCGCTCCGGCACGGCGCTCTCCGACGCCCGCGTCGCCAACGGCCGTGCGGAGCCCTACCGGGTGAAGATGTGGTGCCTGGGCAACGAGATGGACGGGCCCTGGCAGCTCGGCCACCGCAACGCCGAGGACTACGGCAAGATCGCCTCGCAGACGGCCAAGGCGATGCGGCAGCTCGATCCGGACCTCGAGCTGGTGGCCTGCGGCAGCTCGAGCGCGAAGATGCCGACCTTCGGCGCGTGGGAGCACACCGTGCTGATGCACACCTACGACGACGTCGACTACATCTCCTGCCACGCCTACTACGAGGAGCTGAAGGGCGACACCGCCAGCTTCCTCGGCTCCGCCACCAACATGGACCACTTCATCGAGTCGGTCGTGGCCACCGCGGACACCGTGCGGGCGACGCTGGGCCGCAAGAAGCGGATCAACATCTCCTTCGACGAGTGGAACGTCTGGTACAACACCCGCTACCACGAGGTCGACCAGATCACCGACATCGAGCAGTGGCCGACGGCCCCGCGGCTGCTGGAGGACATCTACTCCGTCCTCGACGCCGTCGTGTTCGGCAACCTGATGATCTCGCTGCTCAAGCACGCCGACCGGGTCACCTCGGCGTCGCTGGCCCAGCTGGTCAACGTGATCGCGCCGATCATGACCGAGCCCGGCGGCGCGGCCTGGCGCCAGACGACCTTCTTCCCCTTCGCCATCACCTCCCGGCTGGCGGTCGGCGAGGCCCTGGACGTCAAGCTCAACACGGGGACCTACGAGACGGCCGTCTACGGCGAGGTCCCCGTCGTCGACGCCGTCGCCACCCACGACGCCGCGTCCGGCCGGACGGCGATCTTCCTGGTCAACCGCAGCCTCGACGCGGCCACCACGGTCACCATCGACGTGAGCCACCTCAGCGGCGTGTCGGTCCTGGAGACCCACACGCTGGCCGACGAGGACATCTACGCCAAGAACACCCTGGAGGACCAGGAGCGCGTGGGCGTGCGGCCCAACGAGAGCGTCGCCGTCGCCGACGGCCAGCTCACCGTCGAGCTGCCCGCGGTCTCCTGGACCGCCATCTCGCTGGGCTGACTGATCCGGGTGCCACCGGCCGATCAGTTCGGCCGGTGGCGAAGGTCAGAGGGACAGCGTCGGTGAGGTGCCGGCGTCCGAGAGGAGCCTGTCATGTCGTCACTGCTCAACCCCTACATCAACTTTCGCGGCCAGGCCCGTGAGGCCCTCGAGTTCTACCAGGGCGTCTTCGGCGGGGACCTGACCATCTCCACCTTCGGTGAGTTCGGGATGGAGGGTGACGCCGCCGACCAGGTCATGCACGGCCAGCTCAGCACCCCCAAGGGCTTCACCCTGATGGTGTCCGACCTCCCGGAGGGCATGACCGCGACCGAGGGCTCGAGCATCACGATCAGCCTCAGCGGCGACGACGTCGACGACCTCACCGGCTACTTCCAGGCCCTCGCCGAGGGCGGGAGCATCACCACACCGCTCGAGCGGCAGATGTGGGGGGACCAGTACGGCGCCCTGACCGACCGCTTCGGCATCGCCTGGATGGTCAACATCGCCACCCCCCAGGGCTGACGCCTCGCGGCCACTGGGCGACGCGGGGGGGCGATCGGGATCACTTCCCGCGTTCCCCAGTGGCGGGACCGGGCTGGACCCTCTGCTCAGACCGCGGGGCGGGTCATCGACAGGACGTCCAGGGCGGCGTCGAGCTGCTCCTCGGTGAGCCGGCCGTCGCTGACGTAGCCCCGCTCGAGGACGACCTCGCGGATCGTCTTGTTCTCCTTGAGCGCGCTCTTGGCGACGGCGGCGGCGTTCTCGTACCCGATGTACTTGTTGAGCGGGGTGACGATCGAAGGGGAGGACTCGGCGAGGAAACGGCAGTGCTCGACATTGGCGGTGATGCCCTCGACGCAGCGGTCGGCGAACAGGCGGCTCACGTTGGCCAGGAGCCGGATGGACTCCAGCAGGTTGCGCGCCATCACCGGCAGCATCACGTTCAGCTCGAACGCCCCGGACGCGCCAGAGAAGGCGACGGTGGCGTCGTTGCCGATCACCTGGGCGCACACCTGGGTCATGGCCTCCGGCAGCACCGGGTTCACCTTGCCGGGCATGATCGAGGACCCCGGCTGCAGGTCGGGGAGAGCGATCTCGCCGAGGCCGGCGCGCGGACCCGACCCCATCCAGCGGATGTCGTTCGCGATCTTGTTCAGGCCGACGGCGATGGTGCGGAGCGCGCCGGAGGCCTCCACCAGCGCGTCGCGGGCACCCTGGGCCTCGAAGTGGTTGCGGGCCTCGGTCAGCGGCAGCCCGGTCTGCTCGGCGATGATGGTGATCACCGACGCGGCGAACCCCGGCGGGGTGTTGATCCCGGTCCCGACGGCGGTGCCCCCCAGTGGCAGCTCGGCGACGCGGGGGAGCACCGACCGGATGCGTTCCACGCCGTAGCGGACCTGGGCGGCGTAGCCGCCGAACTCCTGCCCGAGGGTGACCGGTGTGGCGTCCATCAGATGGGTCCGGCCGCTCTTGACCACCTCGGCGAACTCGGTGGCCTTCGCCTCCAGTGAGCGCTCCAGGTGCTCGAGCGCCGGGATGAGGTGCTGAACCAGGCTCTGGGTGGCGGCGATGTGGATCGCGCTCGGGAAGACGTCGTTGCTGGACTGCGAGGCGTTGACGTGGTCGTTGGGGTGGACACCGTCGGGCACCGACGGCGAGGCGAGGGAAGCGATGACCTCGTTGGTGTTCATGTTGCTCGACGTGCCGGAGCCGGTCTGGAAGACGTCGATCGGGAACTCGGCGTCGTGCGCACCCGAGGCGACAGCGGCTGCGGCCTCGACGATCGCCGACGCTCGCTCGTCGCTGATCACGCCGAGGCGCGCGTTCGTCCGCGCGGCAGCCCCCTTGATCTGGCCGAGCGCCGCGATGAGAGCAGGATCGATCGGCACGCCCGAGATGGGGAAGTTCTCGACCGCACGCTGGGTCTGCGCCTTCCACAGCGCCCGGGTGGGGACCCGGACCTCGCCCATGGTGTCGTGCTCGATCCGGAAGTCCTCAGCCATGCCGTCATTCTGGCCTAGGGCGTCGCCGCATCCCCATCCGGACCCGGCGGCGCCCCGGCTCAGCTGGCGATGGGGAAGGACGCGTCGTCGGTGAGGTACTGACGCAGGGACCGCAGCACCCGGACGAGCCAGCGCGAGATCTGCATCTGGCTGACGCCGAACTCCTCGGCGATCTCCCGCTGGCTGAGCTCGGAGTAGAAGCGCAGGTACACCAGCCGCTGGTCCCGCTCGCTGAGCTGCTGGTACGCCGGCTGCAGCGTGAGCGAGGTCTCGACGTGCTCGTAGCGGGTCTCGACCTCCGACAGGCTGTCCCCGAGGGACTCCGCCCGCTGACCCACCGGGACGTCCAGCGACGCCGCCTGGAAGCAGCCGTCGACCTGACGGGCCGCCCGGATCTCGGCCTCGCTCAGCTCGAGGTGCTCGGCCAGCTCGGGGATGGTCGGCCAGCGCAGCAGCTCGTGGGTCAGGTCCTCGCGGGCCCGGGCCACGACCGCGGCGTGCTCCTGGATGCAGCGGGGCGGCTTGACCGACCAGGCACGGTCACGGAAGTGCCGCCGGATGACGCCCATCATCGTGGGCAGCGCGAACCCGAGGAACGACCCGAGCGCGGGGTCGTAGCGCACGCTGGCCTCGACCAGGCCGACCCGCGCCACCTGGACGAGGTCCTGGTGGTCCTGGCCCCGACCGGCGTAGTGGCGGGCGACACCCTCGGCGGCGTCGAGGTGCAGCAGCACCAGGCGACGACGTACGGCGCGGCCGGTGGCCTCGTCGGCCGTCAGCAGCTGGGCCGTCAGCTCGGCGGACCGCTCGCGACGCAGCAGCGGGTTGCGTTGCGTGGGCTCCTGGACGTCATCCAGGTCGTCGAGGACGTCCGGAACGAGCGGGACGTCAGGCACGACGCTGAGCTCGGCAGGCTCGGTGAGTGAACGGGAGGTGGAACGTGAGCTCGACATGTGACCGCCTGAAACCAGAAGGAATGTCGGCAGACTGCTCAACCGTCAGACATGACCATAGCGCTCCCGTGGCTCACGTCATACCCCGGGTCTGCAGGAGCGCCCAGCCGCACCGTCGAGCAGCCTGCCGGAGTTTGTGCCACCGAGGGCTGGGTACCTGCCTGGGAGAGCGCAGGGCGACGCCCGGGCACCCCTGCGCCGAGGTCGGACGGTTGAGAAAACAGCCGTTCGGCTGCCCCTGGGCGGCGCGCTCCGAAGCGACGCCGCGGCCCTGGCGCGGGAACCCCGGTTTACGGCGTAAGGGGATGGGTATTGAATCAAGGATGGCGTCGCGTAGCGCGGCGCCGCGGAACTAGTCGATAGGAGATCGCGTGACTTCGTCGCCGTATGTCCCCTCCGAGGGACAGAACCAGATCGACGAGCCGGTGACCACGTGGGAGCCCGCGGGCTCCACGGAGGCGGGCACCGACATCTACGCCCCCAGCACCGGCCAGTCGAGCACCAGCACCAGCAGCACCACGAAGGACACCGTCAAGGACGAGGCCGCCGGCCTCAAGGACACCGCTGTCGACCGCGGCCAGCAGGTCGCCGGTGTGGCCAAGGAGCAGGCCGGTGCCGTCAAGGACACCGCCGTCGCCTCGGGCCAGCAGGTCGCCGGTGTGGCCAAGGAGCAGGTCGGCAACATCACCGCCGAGGCCTCGGGCCAGTTCCGGGACCTTCTCGAGCAGGGTCGCACCGAGCTGTCCAGCCAGGCAGGTACGCAGCAGCAGCGCCTCGGCTCGCTCGTCCACTCCCTCGCCGACGAGCTCGGCACCATGGGTTCCTCCACCGACAACGGTGGCCCGCTCGCCGACCTGGCGAAGCAGGGCTCGCGCCGCGTGGGTGAGATCGCGCACCGGATCGAGAACAGCGAGCCGAGCGACCTGCTGGAGGACGTCCGGAGCTTCGCGCGCCGCCGTCCGGGTGTCTTCCTGGGCGTGTCGCTGCTCGCCGGCGTCGTCGTGGGTCGCCTGACCCGCAGCCTCGCCGCCGAGGCGAAGGACGCCAAGGACGCCGAGCAGGCCCGGGCGTCGCTCAGCGGGGGCTACAGCACCAGCGCCCCGACCGCCAGCTACAGCACCGCCGGGACCACCGGGTACGCCACCACCCCGGCCACCGGCTACGGCACCACCACCCCGGCCACCGGGTACGACGCCGGGAGCTACGCCGCGGGCGGCTTCGAGACGGGCAGCTACACCCCCGGGACCGCCGCCGGCACCACGACCGGCTACGAGGCGACCCCGGCTGACGACGACACCGTCGTCTACGACGACACCGTCACCTACGTCGACCCGACGCGGGGTGACACGCCCCGATGACGACCCCCTACACCTCAGGATCGTCCTCGTACGAGCCGCAGGGCAGCCCGAGCGACGACCTGACCCTCGGCGAGCGACTGGGTAACGTCACCCGCGATCTCAGCACGCTGATGCGCCAGGAGGTCGCGCTCGCCAAGGCCGAGATCTCCCAGTCCGCGTCGAAGGCCGGCAAGGGCATCGGCCTGCTCGCCGGAGCGGCTGTGGCCGGCTTCTTCGTCCTGATGTTCCTCTCCATCTCGCTGTGGCGGGCGCTGGGGAACGAGATGGGCTACGGCTGGTCCGCGCTCATCGTCGCAGTGATCTGGGCGATCATCGCCGCGATCCTCGCTGTCGTCGGCAAGAAGGCCCTCGACGAGGTGCGCGGCGTGCCCGACACCACCGACTCGCTGGGCAAGATCCCGAACGCACTCAAAGGCCAAGAGGAGAAGAACCTGTGACCAGCCAGACCCCCGAAGAGATCCGCGCAGACATCGAGCGGACCCGCGCGAACCTGAGCAACGACGTCGACGCGCTGGCCGACGAGGCCAACCCGAAGAACATCGCCAGGCGTCAGGTCGACAAGGTCAAGGACAAGGGCGTCGGGATCAAGGACCGCATCATGGGCACCGCCGATGACGTCCGCGACTCCGTCGTCGGCACGGCCCACCAGGTGGGCGACGCGGTCAGCGACAAGGTCCACGGAGCAGGCGACGCGGTCCACAGTGCCGGCGGCAGCGCCTCCGCGTGCGGCGGCCTCGGCCCGCGGCGCGCTGTCCTCCGCGGGCGACACCGTCAGCGACGCTCCCGCCCTCGCCCGCCAGAAGGCGCAGGGCAACCCCCTCGCCGCCGGTCTGGTGGCGTTCGGCGCGGGCCTGCTGATCAGCTCGCTGATCCCGGCCAGCACCAAGGAGCGCGAGCTCGCGACCACGGTCAAGGACAAGGCCGAGCCGCTCCAGGCCGGCATCACCGACGTGGCCAAGGACGTGGCAGAGAACCTGCGGGAGCCCGCGCAGGAGGCTGCTCAGGCGGTCAAGGAGACCGCCACCGAGGCGGTCGACGCCGTCAAGGAGGAGGGCGCCTCAGCCGCCGCCGACGTGCAGGAGCAGGCGCAGCACGCGAAGGCGACCGTGACGGACGAGGGCACCACGGCGGCCTCGGACGTGCAGGGCCAGGCTCAGCAGGCCCGGGGCAACGTCCAGGACTCGGCGAAGTCCTGACCACCAACCCGGTGGAAGCACCGCAGTCGACGCCCGCGGCGGCGCCCCTGGCCTTGGTGGCCGGGGCGTCCCGCGGGCTCGGCCTGCTCATCGCCCGCGAGCTGGGCAGGCGCGGGCACCGCCTGGTCATCTGCGCCCGGTCCGCTGAGGAGCTGGCCGTCGCCCGGCGCCAGCTCGAGGACGAGGGTCTGCAGGTGCGCACCGCGGTGTGCGACGTCTCGGACGCCGGAGCCGTCGACCAGCTGGTCGCCGAGGTCGAGGCGGCCGACGGACCCATCGACGTGGCTTTCGCCGTGGCCGGGGTCATCCAGGTCGGTCCGCTCGCGTCCCTCACCCGCGCACACTTCCGCGAGGCGATCGACATCATGCTCTGGGGCCCGATCAACCTGGCCCTCGCCGTGGCCGGTCCCATGCGGGCCCGGGGCTACGGCCGAATCGGTGTCATCACCTCCGTCGGAGGCCTGGTACCGGTTCCGCACCTGCTGCCGTACAGCACGGCCAAGTTCGGAGCCGTCGGCTTCTCCGCGGGCCTGCGCCACGAGCTCGCCGGCACCGGGGTCAAGGTCACGACCGTCGCCCCGGGGTTGATGCGGACCGGGTCCCACCTGCGAGCCGAGTTCACCGGCGAGCAGGGCGCGGAGTACGCCTGGTTCGCGCCGTCAGCCACGCTGCCCGTGATCGCCATGGACCCTCAGCGTGCCGCCGTCCGGATCGTCGACGGCGTGCTCGCCGGTCGCGCCTACGTCCTGCTCAGCCTGCTCACCAAGGTGGCCTCGCGGGTGAACGGTCTGGCACCGACCACCACGGCCGCCCTGCTGGACGTGGCCGCTCGCCTGCTGCCCAGCGGACCGCCGCCGAGTGGCACCGACACCGTGCAGGGCTACCAGGTGGAGGAGCGGCTGCGCCCGATCCCTGCCGCCCTCGTGCGTGCGGTCACCACCCTCGGCCGCCGTTCGGCCGACCGCTGGAACCAGCACCCGAAGGGCTAGTGGTTTCGGTTCTGCTCCGTCGGGAACGCACTAGGAGTGGGGCAGGGGGCGGACAGCGCACCGAGGCGCAGCTGGGCCAAGGATCACGGCCTGCTGCAGTACCTGGAGACCGGTGACTTCCTCGAAGCCACGTTCGAGAACTGGGGGAGCGAGTTCCTCCAGATGGGGATGTACGTCGTCTTGACGGCCTTTCTCTTCCAGCGTGGCTCGTCGGAGTCCAAGCCCGTGGACGAGGCGGCACCGCAGGACGAGGACCCTGCCGCCCAGGCGGACCGTGCCGGAGCGCCTGCGCCGGTGCGTCACGGGGGCTGGGTGCTCAGGCTCTACGAGAACTCGCTGGCCGCCCTCTTCCTCATCCTCTTCCTGGCCTCGGTGGCGCTGCACGCCCTCGGCGGAGCGCGCGCCTACAGCGCCGAGCAGGTCGCCCATGGCTCCGCGGGCGTCACCGCCTGGCAGTACCTCGGCACGGCCCGGTTCTGGTTCGAGTCCTTCCAGAACTGGCAGAGCGAGTTCATGGTGGTGGCGCTCATGGTCGGGGCGTCGGTCTACCTGCGCCAGCGGAGCTCTCCTGAGTCCAAGCCCGTCGCGACCCCCCACTCCAGCACGTCCGCCTGACCTGTGCACCCTCCGACGTCCGACCCCGGACGTCGTCCTACCCGAAGGAGATCCGACTCATGGCTCGTGACCAGTACACCTTCACCGATCCCACCAAGCTCTACAGCGGGATCGACCCGACCGCGCAGTACCAGGAGGGCGCCGGTCTGGACGCCGACCTGGAGGAGAGGGCCGACCTCGGCGAGAGCAGCTACCGCGGGCTCGGCCGGTCTGGTGGGCCGCAAGGCCCTGGTCACCGGCGGCGACTCCGGCATCGGCGCGGCCACCGCGATCGCCTTCGCGCGCGAGGGAGCCGACGTGGCCATCTCCTACCTGCCCGAGGAGGAGGAGGACGCCCAGCGCATCCGGGGTCTGATCACCGACGCCGGCCAGAAGGCCGTGCTGCTCCCGGGTGACCTCAAGGACCCCTCCTACTGCCGCGACCTGGTCGCCCAGGCCGTGGAGCAGCTCGGCGGGCTGGACATCCTGGTCAACAACGCCGGCAAGCAGCAGAACCAGCAGGCCCTGGCCGACATCAGCGACGAGCAGTTCGAGCAGACCTACCAGACCAACGTCTACGCGATGTTCCGGGTGACCAAGGCCGCGCTGCCGCACCTCACGCCGGGCTCGACCATCATCAACACCTCCTCCATCCAGGCCTACGAGCCCTCGGAGACCCTGGTCGACTACGCCTCCACCAAGGCCGCGATCAACAACTTCTCCAAGGGCCTGGCGCAGCAGCTCGCGCCGAAGGGCATCCGCGTCAACGTCGTCGCACCGGGCCCGATCTGGACGCCGTTGCAGACCGCCGGTGGGCAGCCGCCGGAGGACCTGCCGGAGTTCGGTGAGCAGACCCCGCTCGGTCGCCCCGGCCAGCCGGCCGAGCTGGCTCCGGCGTTCGTGTTCCTGGCGTCGGCCGAGTCCAGCTACGTCATCGGTGCCACGCTCCACGTGAACGGCGGGATGCCGACCCCGTGACCGCTCGACCCCGTCCGACCCTTCCACCGAGAGGAATCGACATGACCACGTCAGGACTCGCACTCGTCACCGGAGCCTCCAGCGGGATCGGTGCCGAGCTCGCCCTGCTCTTCGCCGCCGACGGATACCGCCTGCTGCTCACCGCCGAGGAGGGCGTGGGCGGGGACGGGCTGGAGCCGGTGGCGGTGCGCTGCCGTGCGGCTGGGGTGGAGGTGGAGATCGTGCGCGCGGACCTGCGCCGGCCGGAGGGCGTCCAGAGCCTGCACGACGCGGTGGTGGCGACCGGTCAACCCGTCGCTGCCGCAGCGGTCAACGCCGGCGTCGGGCGTGGTGGGGCCTTCGTGGACACCGACCTGGCTGACCTGCTCGAGGTGGTGCACCTGAACGTGACCTCGACGGTCCACCTGACCCGGCTGCTGTTGGCCGACATGGTCGCCCGAGGCTCCGGTCGGCTGCTGCTGACCTCGTCCATCGCCTCGACGATGCCCGGGTCCTTCCAGGCCGTCTACAACGCCTCCAAGTCGTTCGTGCAGTCCCTGGCGGAGGCGCTGCAGGACGAGCTCCGGGACACCGAGGTGACGGTGACCTCCCTGATGCCCGGTCCGACGGACACCAACTTCTTCCACCGCGCCGGCATGGACGACACCCGGCTGGGGCAGGGCCCCAAGGACGACCCGGCCGATGTGGCCCAGCAGGGCTACGAGGCGCTCATGGCGGGGAAGGACCGGGTGGTCGCCGCCTCGGCGATGACCAAGGCGCAGGAGCTGGCCGCGAAGGTGCTGCCGGACGGGGCCAAGTCGGCGCTGCACCGGAAGATGGCGGAGCCGAAGAACACGGAGAGTGAGGAAGCGTGAGCGAGGAGCAGCAGGACGATCGGCGCGAGTTCGACGAGGCGGTCAACATGACGGCCTCGGAGCTCCGCGCCTGGCTGGACACCGACGAGGCGCAGGAGGTCGGGCAGAAGAAGGACGGGCACGACGAGTCCACCGGGCACGAGTCCGGCCGGCGGATCCTGGAGATCCTGGCCACCAAGAGAGCCGACCTGACCGAGGACGACCAGGCCCACATGCGCAAGGTGGTCGGCTACGTGAAGCGACACCTCGCCCAGCGACCGGACGGGGACGTGCGCGACACCCCGTGGCGCTACTCGCTGATGAACTGGGGTCACGACCCCGAGAAGTGAGCCAGGAGCGTGCGGGCAGCTTGAGTTGGTCGCGTCTGGGAGGATGAAGGCGTGGCCCGCGCGTCGTCCAGAACCGCTTCCACGGGTGACATGATGCGTTCGCTCGCCGTCCTGATCATCCCCGTGGTCGTCATCACCTTCTTCTTCACCCGCACGCCCGAGGAGCCTCCCATCCAGTCCCTGGACTGGACGCCGGTCCTCGCCCAGGCCCGTGAGCAGGCTCCGTTCGCCGTGCTCGCCCCGCGGGCCGTGCCCGAGACCTGGCGGGCGACCCAGGTTCGCTGGGTCCAGCAGGGGCGACCTTCCCTCAACGGCGAACCCTCTCCCCGGAACCTGTGGGAGCTGGGCTTCCTGGACACGAGCGACACTTTCGTCAAGGTCGCCCAGGGCGACCTGGAGCCGCGCGACCTGGTGGAGGACCAGACGCGGGCTGGTCTCCCGGACGGCTCCAGCGAGGTGGACGGCCGGGTCTGGGAGCGACGGATCAGCTCTGACGAGCGCACGCGGTCCCTGGTGCTGGCCGCCGACGGGGCGACGGCCGTCGTCGTCGGCGACCTCCCCTACGGCGAGCTCGAGAGCTTCGCCGCCACCCTCACCACCGGCTGAGTCGCGGGAGTCCCGGGCTGGCAGTCGTGGCCGGTCGGACAAGATTTCTGCCATAGGCTGCTCCACATGCCCTGGTCCACGGTGAGCGTGATCCTCCTGGAGCCGGTCGCCGTGTTCGAGCTCGGCGTCGCGGTGGAGATCTTCGGCTCCAACTGGACCGACGACGGGCTGCCGGCGGTCGACTTCCGCGTCTGCGCCGTGCGGCCCGACGTCCCGCTCGCCACCAACACCGCGTCGGTCACCGTGCGGGCCGGCCACGGGGTCGACGCCGTCGCCGGCGCCGATCTCGTCATCGTCTCGGCCACCGGCGTCCGCCCGCCGGAGGACTACCCGGTGGAGGTGCTCGAGGCCCTCCGGTCCGCGCACGCCGCCGGGTCCACCCTGCTGAGCCTGTGCTCGGGAGCGTTCGTGCTGGGCGCGGCCGGGCTCCTCGACGGGCGGGCCTGCACGACCCACTGGCGCCTGGTCGCCGATCTGGGCAGGGCGCACCCCCTGGCCCAGATCGACGCGCGAGCGCTGTACGTCGACGACGGCAGCATCATCACCAGCGCGGGAACCGCAGCCAGCATCGACGCCTGTCTGCACCTGGTCCGGCGCGAGCTGGGGGCGGCGGCTGCCACCAAGATCGCGCGTCGGATGGTCGTACCGCCGCAGCGCGACGGCGGCCAGCAGCAGTTCGTGGAGATGGTCGTGCCCGAGCCCACCGCCGACAGCCTGTCGCCCCTGCTGACCTGGGTGCGCGCGCACCTCGCCGAGCCGCACACCGCGAGCTCGCTCGCCCGGCGGGCGACGATGAGCGACCGCACGTTCGCCCGGCGGTTCAGCACCGAGACCGGCACGACGCCGCACCGCTGGCTCACCCAGCAGCGGATCCTGGCTGCTCGCGGGCTGCTCGAGGAGACCGACCTGGGGGTCGAGCAGATCGCAGCCCGGGTCGGGTTCAACTCCGCGGTGGTGCTGCGGGAGCACTTCCGCCGGGAGATCGGTCTGGCACCCGCGGACTACCGCCGTCGCTTCGTCGTGCCGCGCCCGGTGGCGACGTCGGAGCTGGAGCTCTCGGCCTGACCCGGCCGCCCCACCCGAGTCCCTGCTCAGTCCGGGGCGCTGCTCAGTCCGGGGCGCTGCTCCGCGCCCGGGCGGCGTCCACCTTCGCGCGTGCCCCGTCGAGCCGCTGCTGGCAGACCGCCGCGAGGTGCTCCCCCCGCTCCCACAGGGCCAGCGACTCCTCCAGCGGCACCCCGCCGGACTCCAGCCGCTGAACGACCTGGACGAGCTCCTCCCGGGCCTGCTCGTAGGTCAGCTCGTCGGCCTCGGGTGGGCGTGCGGCCTCGCTCATGCTGCTCCTAGCGTTCCGGGTCGGACGTCGGTGGTCTGGAGCGCCAGCTGGCCGTCCAGCAGGTAGGCCAGCAGGTCATCACCCTGCTCGACGTCGGCGACCGAGGTGACGGCGTGGCCCTCGGGGCCCACCAGGATGGCGTACCCCCGCTCCAGAGTGGCCTTGGGTGACATGGCCCGGACGCGGGCCAGCTGGTGCGCGACGCCGGTGCGCTCGTGCTCGAGCCGGCCGGTGAGCGCGCGCAGACCGCGCTCGCGCAGCTGCCGGAGCTGGTCGTGGCCGACGAGGAAGGTGGCCGTGGGGTCGGTCATGACCGGCCGGGTCCGGAGGGCCTCCAGCCGCTCCTGCTCCCGGGCCAGACGCGAGGTGATGGCCTGGTCGAGCCGGCTCCGAGCCTGGCCGATCCTGGTCACCTCCTCAGCCACGTCGGGAACGACGCGCTTGGCGGCGTCGGTCGGGGTGGAGGCGCGGTGGTCGGCGACCAGGTCCAGGATCGGGTTGTCGCTCTCGTGGCCGATGGCACTGACCACCGGCGTGGTGCAGGCGGACACCGCCCGGACCAGCCCCTCGTCGGAGAAGGGCAGGAGGTCCTCCAGCGAGCCGCCGCCACGGGCGATGACGATGACGTCCACGTCGCGGTGGCGGTCGAGCTGCCCGAGCGCGACGATCAGCTGCTCCCCGGCTTGAGGGCCCTGGGTGAGGGCGTAGCGGGTCTCGATCCGGACGGCCGGCCAGCGCCGTCGCGCGTTCTCCACGACGTCCTTCTCCGCCGCGCTCCCGGCGCCGGTCACCAGGCCCACGGCCCGCGGCAGGAAGGGCAGGGGCTTCTTGCGCGCCCGGTCGAACAGCCCCTCGGCCTGCAGCAGCCGCTTGGTCTGCTCCAGCCGCGCCAGCAGGCGCCCCTCGCCGACGGGAGTGATCGCGTCGCAGGCGAAGGAGAACCGTCCGGAGCCCTCGAAGTAGGAGGGCTTGAGGCGGGCGACGACGGTCGCGCCCTCGGTCAGCGGTCCCGCGCCGTCGAGCGTGGTCGGGGAGATGGTCACCGAGGCCGACACCTCGGCGAGCTTGTCCCGCAGCGTGAGGAAGACCATCCGGCTCCCCGAGCGGCGGTTGATCTCGATGAGCTGTGCCTCCACCCACACCGGTCCCAGGCGCTCGATCCAGCCGCGGACGAGGTGGGTCACCTTGCGGAGCGGCTGGGGGTTCTCCGGCGAGGACTCCAGGGGCACCGCAGGAGCCTAGTCGGCGGCTCGGCCGGTGTGCTGCAGGCGACGCCGCGACGGAGGGTCCGGGCGGGGGCCAGCACCTAGACTGGGGCGATGACCGAGACCGCGACCCCCGGCCTGACCACGCCCACCGCCGGAGGACGGCAGGTCCTGCTGGCCGCACCGCGCGGCTACTGCGCCGGTGTGGACCGGGCTGTGGTGACGGTGGAGAAGGCGCTCGACACCTACGGCGCCCCGGTGTACGTCCGCAAGCAGATCGTCCACAACCGTCACGTCGTGGAGGACCTGCAGGCCCGCGGGGCGGTCTTCGTCGAGGAGCTCGACGAGGTGCCGCCGGGTTCAACGGTCGTGTTCTCCGCCCACGGCGTCTCCCCGGCCGTGCACGCCGAGGCGGCCGAGCGGCAGCTCAAGGCCATCGACGCGACCTGCCCGCTGGTCACCAAGGTGCACCACGAGGCCCGCCGCTTCGCCCACGAAGGGCTGGAGATCCTCCTCATCGGCCACGCCGGCCACGAGGAGGTCGAGGGCACCACGGGTGAGGCCCCGGACAACATCACCCTGGTCCAGTCGCCCGCCGAGGTCGACGCCCTCGAGCTCACCGACCCCAGCCGGGTCGCGTGGCTCAGCCAGACCACCCTGAGCGTCGACGAGACGCTGGAGACCGTCGGCCGACTGCGCGAGAAGTTCCCGCAGCTGATGGACCCTCCCAGCGACGACATCTGCTACGCCACCTCCAACCGGCAGCTGGCGATCAAGCAGATCGCCCCCCGCAGCGACCTCGTCCTCGTCGTCGGCTCGGCGAACTCCTCCAACACCGTGCGGCTCGTCGACGTGGCGCTGGAGTCGGGGGCGAAGGCCGCCTACCGCGTCGACAACGCCGGCGAGGTGGACCCGGCCTGGTTCGAAGGCGTGACCTCGGTCGGGGTCACCAGTGGAGCCTCTGTCCCGGAGGACCTCGTGCAGGGCGTCCTCGACCTGCTGGTCCAGCGGGGCTTCCCGGTGGCCCAGGAGGAGCGGCTGACTGAGGAGTCCCTCGTCTTCGCCCTGCCGCCCGAGCTGCGGCGCGACCTGCGCAAGGGTGCCGTCCGGGACTGAGCGTTCGCGGCCCTGTCGTCGGCCGCCACCCTCCGCCTCGGGGCCCTAGCGCCGGGCGCGGTCCTGCGTGTCGTCGCCGTCGGTGGCGGTGCTCTCCACCAGCTCCAGCAGATCGGGTTCGGCCCGCACCAGCTCGGCCGCCTCGGGCACGGGGTGCGCACGCCGGCGGCTGCCCCGGCCGACCAGCGGCTCGACCTTGACCGCGTCCTCCACCAGCTCGGGGGCCTGGATCTGGCGGACCGGCTCCTCGACGGGGGAGAGGGCGGTGAGCTCCCGCTCGCTGACCTTGAGGTCGCGGAACTTGCGCGCCCGCACCAGCACCGTCCCTTCGACCGTCGCGATCGTCTCGTTGTAGGCGTTGACCGAGGTGCGCAGCGCCCGCCCGAGCTTGTCGAAGCGGTTGCCCATCAGGCCCAGCTTCTCGTGCAGGTCGCGGCCCAGCTTGAACACCTCCGCCGCGCTCTCCGCCAGCGCCGCCTGCTTCCAGCCGTACGCGACGGCCCGGAGCATCCCGATCAGGGTGGTGGGCGTGGCGAGCACCACGTCGCGGTGCGCGGCGTAGTCGTAGAGGTCGGGCATCTGCTCGAGCGCGGTGGTGAAGAACTGCTCGTTGGGCAGGAACAGGACCACGAACTCCGGCGTCTCGGCCGCCTTCCAGTACTGCTTGGACGACAGCTGGTCGACGTGGGTGCGGACGTGGCGCGCGTACCGGGTCAGGGCCTCCCGCTTGAGGTCCGGGTCGTCGGTCTCGGCGGCCTCGAGGAACGAGCTCAGCGGCACCTTGGAGTCGACGAACAGGTGCTTGCCCTCGGCCAGGTGCACCCGCATGTCGGGTCGCATCGTCCGGTCGTCAGCCCAGGTCGTGTTCTGCAGGTCGAAGTCGCAGCGCTCGACCATGCCCGCCAGCTCGGCCACCCGCTTCAGCTGCACCTCGCCCCAGGAGCCGCGTACCTGCGGCTTGCGCAGCGCGGTGACCAGGGCGCTGGTCTCCCGCCGGAGGGTCTCGCCCGTCTGCTGCACGGTCTGCACCTGGATCCGCAGGTCGGTCGACATGGCGACCCGCTCCTTCTCCACCTCGGTCAGCCGGCTGCTGAAGCGGTCCAGGCTCTCCCGGACCGGCCTCATCAGCTGCTCGGTGGCTCGGAGGCGGAGCTCGGCCTGGGCCTCGACGCTCTTGCCCTGGCGCTCCAGGCTCTCGGTGGAGAGGACCTTGAAGTGGTCGAGCATGGCCGCGCGGTCGACGGCGATCTCCTGGGCGCGCTGCACCGCCGCGTCCCGCTCGGCCTCGGCGCGGGCGACCGCCGCCGACACCTCGGCGGCCTCGGCCTGGGCGGCCGCGGCCTCCGCCCGTGCGTCCGCAGCCTCCGTCGCCAGGCCGGCGCGGACCTCGGCCAGGTCGGCCCGCACCCGTTCGGTCTCGGTGCGGGCCTGGGCGTGCTCCGAGCGCACCTGCGCCGTCTCCATCCTGGCCTGGGCCGCCTCCCCGCGGGCCGTCGCCGCGGCGGCCTCGGCGTTGGCCAGCTCGGTCCGTGCCCGGGCGAGCTGAGCGGCGTCCTGGGCGAGGAGGGTGTCGCGGCGGGCATGCGCCACCTGGACGGCGACGAGGGCGCCCACCAGCAGGCCCAGCACCAGCCCGCAGACCAACGCCACCACCACGAGACCGTCCATGTCCCCGATCTTGCCGCCGGCCACTGACAAAAGCCGGGAGGCCACTCGGCGGGCCCCGCTCCCCGCGCCGTTACCGTGCCACCCATGACCCCCGTCCCGCCTCCCGCGACCGAGCACATCGCCGACCTGGCGGCCTTCGTCCGGGCCAGCCCGTCCAGCTACCACGCCGCCGCCGAAGGGGCGCGCCGCCTGGTGGCCGCCGGCTTCGTCGAGCAGGACGAGGCCCAGCCGTGGGACTCCTCGCCGGGGGGCCACCACCTGGTCCGCGACGGGGCCCTGATCGCCTGGCGGGTCCCCGAGGGCGCCGGCCCGACCACCGCGTTCCGGGTCCTCGGCGCGCACACCGACTCCCCGACCTTCAAGCTCAAGCCGCGCCCCGACGTGGGTGGCTGGGGGTGGCAGCAGCTCGGCGTCGAGGTGTACGGCGGGCCGCTGCTCAACTCCTGGCTGGACCGCGAGCTGGGCTTGGCCGGTCGGGTGGCGCTGTCCGACGGCTCGGTGCGGCTGCTGCAGACCGGTCCGATCATGCGCATCCCGCAGCTGGCGGTGCACCTGGACCGGGCCGTCAACGACGAGGGCCTGCGCCTGGACAAGCAGCAGCACACCGCCCCGGTCTGGAGCGTCGGGCCACCACGGGCTGTCCGTCCTGGACCACCTGGCCGGGGTCGCCGGGTGCGAGCGGGCGGAGATCGAGGGCTATGACCTGGTCGCCTTCGACACCGCCGCCCCGGCCGTGTTCGGCCCGCACGGGGAGTTCTTCGCCTCCGGGCGGCTCGACAACCTCAGCAGCGTGCATGCCGGGCTCGTCGCGCTGCTGTCCGGCGGGGAGAGCGAGCACATCCAACTCGTCGCCGCCTTCGACCACGAGGAGGTGGGCAGTGGCTCCCGGTCCGGCGCCGCCGGGCCGATCCTGGCCGACGTGGTCAGCCGGACCCTCGGCGCGCTGGGGGCCACCGCCGACGAGCAGCACCGCGCGCTGGCGCGCTCGGTCTGCCTCTCGGCCGATGCCGGTCACGCGCTGCACCCGAACTACGCGGGCCGGCACGACCCCGCCAACCACCCGGTGCTGAACGGCGGGCCGCTGCTCAAGCTCAACGCCAACCAGCGCTACGCCAGCGACGCCCTCGGCAGCGCGCTGTGGCGTCGCTCCTGCCGTCGGGCGGGGGTGCCGACGCAGGAGTTCGTGTCGAACAACGCCATCCCCTGCGGGTCGACCATCGGCCCGCTCACCGCGACCCGGCTCGGCATGGCCACGGTCGACGTCGGCCTCCCTCTGCTCTCCATGCACTCAGCACGTGAGCTGGCCGGCACCGAGGACCCCGCCCTCCTCACCCGGGCGGTGGGGGCGTTCTTCGCGCTCGGCGGCTGAGGGGCGGCGGTGCGTGACCGGCCGGGGCCGGTGCGGCCCCGGCTCGCAGCCGGTCACCCGCGTCGGCTGGACCCTCTAGGCTTGTCCGAATGGCCCTCACAATCGGGATCGTCGGTCTGCCGAACGCAGGGAAGTCGACCCTCTTCAACGCGTTGACCCGCAACGACGTCCTGGCGGCGAACTACCCGTTCGCCACCATCGAGCCCAACATCGGCGTGGTCGGGGTCCCCGACCCGCGGCTGTCCACCCTGGCGGAGATCTTCCACTCCGAGCGCATCGTCCCGGCGACGGTCAGCTTCGTCGACATCGCCGGCATCGTCCGCGGCGCGAGCCAGGGCGAGGGGATGGGGAACGCCTTCCTGTCCCACATCCGTGAGGCCGACGCCATCTGCCAGGTCACCCGGGTCTTCCGTGACGCCGACGTCACCCACGTCGACGGAGCCGTGAACCCGCCCAGCGACATCGAGACCATCGCCACCGAGCTGATCCTGGCGGACCTGCAGACGTTGGAGCGCGCACTGCCCCGGCTGGAGAAGGAGGCGCGCACCAACAAGGAGAAGCTCGCCACCATCGCCGCGGTCAAGGAGGCGAGCGAGGTCCTCGACTCCGGCCGGGGCGTCTTCGCCGCCGGGCTCGAGCTCGAGCCGCTCCGCGAGCTGTTCCTGCTCACGGCCAAGCCCTTCCTCTTCGTGTTCAACTGCGACACCGACGAGCTCTCCGACGCGGCCCTGCTCGACCAGCTGCGCGCGACCGTCGCCCCCGCCGAGGCGATCTTCCTGGACGCGAAGATCGAGTCCGAGCTGGTGGAGATGGAGCCCGAGGAGGCGCGCGAGCTGCTCGCCGAGATGGACATCGCCGAACCGGGCCTCGACGTGCTCGCCCGGGTGGGGTTCGACACCCTCGGTCTGCAGACCTACCTCACCGCGGGACCCAAGGAGTCGAGGGCCTGGACCATCCCGAAGGGGGCCACCGCCCCCGAGGCGGCCGGAGTCATCCACACCGACTTCCAGAAGGGCTTCATCAAGGCCGAGATCGTCGGCTTCGACGACCTCGTCGCGGCCGGCTCCCTGCAGGCGGCCAAGGCCAAGGGCAAGGTCCGGCTCGAGGGCAAGGACTACGTGATGGCCGACGGCGACGTGGTGGAGTTCCGGTTCGGGGCCCCGTCGACGAGCAAGGGGTAGGGCCGGACCGGGGGCTCTGAACCCGGCGTCACCACCGAGGAGGCGGACATCCAGATCATCCGACGGGTCATCGTGTTCGACGCCCGCGACGTCGAGGCCGAGAGCGGGTTCTGGGCTGCCTTGCTGGGTGGGGAGGTGTACCGGGACGAAGGCTGGCACAGCATCGTCGTCGACGGCGACTGGGTCATGGGTGTGCAAGCGGCTCCGGACCACGTGGCACCCGACTGGCCGACCGGTCCGCAGCAGCAACAGGTCCACCTCGACCTGCACGTCGACGACCTGGAGGACGCGCAGCGGAGGGCGGAGGCTCTGGGGGGACGCCAGCTCCAGGCGGCCAGGAGGCCTGCCGACAACCCCGACGGGAACGAGATGTTCGTGGTCTGTGCCAGCCCGGCGGGGCACCCCTTCTGCTTCGGAGTCCACTGAACGCGGGACTGGCCGGGGACGCTGGCCAAGGAGTGGCCTGCAGCGGTGGACGGGCTGAGGCGCTGCGGCAGCCCGGGCGGTCAGTGGTCAGTCGAGGGAGGCGTGCTTGTCCAGGAGCAGCTGACGCCACGACGTGACGTCCGGCCTCCGGCGCAGCAGGGCGCGGCGCTCACGCTCGGTCATCCCGCCCCACACCCCCCACTCGATCTGGTCGTCGAGAGCCTCGGCGAGGCACTCACGGCGCACGGGGCAGTCGTTGCACAGGACGCGGACACGTCGCTGCGCGGCACCCTCGGCGAACAGCACGTCGCCGGTGCCTCGGCAGTTGGCGGCGGTGGCCCAGTCTTCGCGGTACATGACGGTCACGCGATATCCTTCCTGTGTGTCCCCGAACTCGTGGTGTGCACTAGGTTCGGAGCCGCGCCTCTAGAAGGACTGCGCGTGCGCGCGGATGAGCCTCAGGCTTGGCTCAGGATCTGGCGGAAACCTCCATTTGGCCTGCAGAGGTTCAGAAGTAGTTCCGGATGTGGCGTTGGCGGCCTCCGAACAACGCGTCCCAGTCGCTGTCCTCGTGGCGTTCCCCGCCGACCAGGTGCCCGCTGGCCCGGAGGTTGCCGCAGGACTGGGCGCCGGCGAAGAGCAGGGAGAGCCCCCGGCTGCTGACTGTCCGCAGGCCCTGACGTGGCTGCTCGATGCGCGTGCACCGGGCCTCGCCCCCGGCGACCTCCAGGCGGTAGGCCCCCTCGACCAGACCCAGCAGGTCGCCGGTGACGGCCAGCTCGAGGCTCGTCCGCAGCCCGGGGGCGTAGCGCCGGCCACCCAGGGCCCCGACGACGTCGAGGACCCGCAGCATGTACGGCGCGGAGTGTCCTACCGGCCAGGACAGCGATGGCACCAGCAGCCGCGCCAGGTCGTCGCCGGAGGTGTCGAGCTTGGTGGTCGCCGCCACGGGCGCGAAGCTGCCGAGCACGCGCAGCAGCGCGCGGTAGCCGTCGACGGTCCGGGCGAAGAGGTCCGCCACCTCCAGGGCTGCGTGTTCGCCGCTGCCGGCCCCTCGGTCCCAGGAGGCGTAGCCGACGACGCCGCCCGAGTCCTCGACCGCCAGGGTGACACCGGAGTGCTCGAACACCTCGGCGGCGCTGGCGTCGAAGCTCACCCCACGGCGGGACAGCGGCCCGTCCTGCTCCAGCGCCCACCCGTCGTAGACGGCGCGAAGGGCCTCGAGGTCGTCCGGGCTGGCCCGCCGGGTGGTGACGCCCACCGGTGCGGCCACCGCGGCCAGGGCAGCGGTGGGCACGTGCACGGTGACCAGGTCGGCGACCAGCTCGTAGCCGAAGCGCCGGTAGATGCCCGGGGCGGAGGGGAAGAGCGTCGAGATCACCGCGCCGCGCTCACGGGCGTGGGCGAGGGTGGTCGCGAAGAGCGGCGTGAGGGCCCCGCGCCCCCGGGCCTCGGCGACCACCGTGACGCCGGCGATGCCGCTCGTGGGCAGGAGGGCGCCGCCGAAGCAGGAGTCGAACGTGCGGTCGACCATCCGGGCGACGAGGGTCCCCGACTCGTCGACGGCGCCGAAGTGCGCTTGCCCGGGACCCGGGGGAGGCGGCGGCCCTTCCGGCAGGGGAGAGGGGAACCCGAACGCCTCCCACCCCAGACGGCGGGACGCCTCGGCGTCGTCGGGACCCAGTCGGCGCACGGTCAGGCTCACCCGGGTCATTCTGGCCTGTCCGTCCGCGGCGCGGCCCGCGGCTGCGAGACTGACGCCTTCCGGCGTCTGCGCCGGCCTCGCGAGATCGGAACCCCTGCCCATGTCCCGTCCCATCCCGTCCAGCGGAGGGGGAGAGCGCGCATGACCGCACCGGCGTCTCTCGACCGGTACCCCAGCCTCCTCCGCACCGAGGCGGCGGCCCGGGCGGCGGCCCTCACCGTCTCCGACGTCGAGGTCGAGCTCGACCTGACCGCACCCGACGCGCAGACCTTCACCTCCCGCACCACGTTGAGGTTCCGCAGCACCGCGACGGAGACGTTCGTCGACTTCCGCGGCAAGGAGCTGACCGAGGCCACGTTGAACGGCCGGCGGCTGGACCCGGCGTGCTGGCGGTCCGGCCGGATCAGCCTCACCGGGCTGCAGGCCCAGAACGTCTTGGTGATCGCCGGGTCGATGGCCTATTCCAGCGACGGTGAGGGCCTGCACCGCCACGTCGACCCGGCCGACGGGGCCACCTACCTCTACGCGATGTCGTTCCTCGACGCGGCCCCGCGCTGGTTCGCCTGCTTCGACCAGCCGGACCTCAAGGCCCGCTACCGGATCACCGTGGCGGCACCGCCGGAGTGGACCGTGCTGGGCAACGGCCCCAGCGAGCGCGCGGCCCCTGGCCGGTGGACCCTCGTCCCGCCGCAACCGCTCTCGACCTACTTCGTCACCCTGGTCGCCGGTCCCTACGCCTCTGTCACGGCCGAGCACGACGGCATCCGGCTCGGCTTCCACGCCCGCGCGTCACTGCGCAACGAGCTCGAGGCCGAGGCCCCCGACATGATCGAGGTCACCGGGCAGAGCTTCGACCACTACCACCGGCTCTTCGGCGTGCGCTACCCGTTCGGGGAGTACCACCAGGCCTTCGTGCCCGACTTCAACGCCGGCGCCATGGAGAACCCGGGCTGCGTCACCTTCCGGGACTCCTACGTCTTCCGGGCCCGGGCCACCCACGCCGAGCGCGCGGAGCGAGCGAGCGTCATCGCTCACGAGCTGGCGCACCAGTGGTTCGGCGACCTCGTCACCCTGCGCTGGTGGGACGACCTGTGGCTCAACGAGTCGTTCGCGGAGTACCTGGGGCACCGCTGCTGCACCGACGCCACGCGCTACCCGGTGTGGACCGAGTTCGGCATCCGCCGCAAGAGCTGGGGCGCCGTCGCCGACCAGTCCCCGAGCACCCACCCGGTCGCCGGCACCGAGGCGGGCGACGCCGCCACCGCCCTGCAGAACTTCGACGGCATCAGCTACGCCAAGGGCGCGGCGGTCCTGCGCCAGCTCGTCGCCTACCTCGGGGACGACGCGTTCCTGGCCGGGCTGCGCACCTACTTCACCCGTCACGCCTTCGGCAACGCCGAGTTCGCCGAGCTGCTGGCGTGCTGGACCGAGGCCGGTGCCGTCGACCTGCAGCGCTGGGCCGCCGCCTGGCTCCAGACCACCGGGATGGACCTCCTGGACGTCGCGTGGGACGCGAGCGGCGCGTCGGTCACCGTCACCGGTCCCGACGGGGGCGCTCCTCCCGACCGCACGCCGTCACCGTTGTCGGCGTCGACGCCTCCGGCGCAGTCGCCCCTCTGGCGGAGGTGGTGCTGCAGGCCGATCCTGCGCCTGTCCCCGTCCCGGGGTCCGTCGCGCTCGTGGTCCCCGACGGCGCCGACACCACCTGGGCCCGCGTCCGGTTCGGGCCCGAGGGCTGGTCCGCCGTGGCGGCGGTGCTGCCGTTGGTCCGGGACGAGCCGGCGCTCGTCGTCGTGCACAACGCCATCCGGGACGCGGTCCGGGACGGCACCCTCGCGCCCGCCACCGCGCTGGACCTGGTGGCGGACTCGCTGCACCGGGTGGAGTCGGAGGTGCTCGTCACCGCGGTGCTCGAGGCGGCCCGGGCCCTCGCCGGTCCCTTCAGCCCGGTCGCCGCCCGGCCGGACCGGCTGACCCGCCTGCACACCCTCGCTCTCGCCGTGGTGGACAGCAGCGCCGCCGGGTCCGACCGCCAGCTCGCCGGTTTCCGGCAGGCCGTCGGCTCGGCACCCGCCGTCGACCGCCTCCGGTCGTGGTCGCAGGGGCGCGACCTGCCAGCCGGTCTCGCCCTGGACCGTGAGCTCACCTGGGCCGTGGTGGAGCGGCTGGTCGAGCTCAGCGGCGACGAAGACCTGCTGGACCGGACCCGGGCGGCCGACGACTCGTCCTCGGCCGCGCAGCACGTGGCCCGTGTCCGCGCCGCGCGCCCCACCGCGGCCGCCAAGGAGGAGGCCTGGAGGCTGCTCGTGGGACCGTCCTCGGCCAGCGCCTACGAGGTCTACGCCACGGCCGAGGGCTTCTTCCGTGCAGGGCAGGAGGAGCTCACCCAGCCCTACGTCGACCGCTACTTCGCCGAGATCGGGGGAACGGCGGAGTTCCGCCAGGGCTGGTCCCTGGCCCGCGTGGCCCGCCTCGCGTTCCCCCGCCTGGCGGCGGAGAGGCGCACCCTCGTGCTCGGCCAGCAGGCGCTGGCCGGGGCCCTCCCGGATCCGGTCCGTCGGGAGCTGGTCGACGGACTGGACGACCTCCGCCGTGCCGTCGCCTCCCTGGAGCGCCACCCGGGCTGAGCCCCGCTCAGACCAGCTTCCAGGCCCCGTCCAGCACGTGCCGCAGCTTCTGCTCGATCTCGTCGAAGACCTCCTGGCCCGAGGTGAGCACCGGAGCGATCTGCACGACCGGCTCGCCGCGGTCGTCGGCGCGGCAGTAGAGCCCGCTCTCGTAGAGGGCTCCGGAGACGTAGCCGCGCAGGATCCGCTCGGACTCGGCCTTGTCGAAGGTCGCCTTGGTGGCCTTGTCCTTGACGAGCTCGATGGCGTAGAAGTAGCCGTCCCCACGGACGTCGCCGACGATCGGCAGGTCGAGCAGCTTCTCCAGCGTCGACCGCAGCGCGTTCTCGTGCCGCCGCACGTTCCCCAGCAGGTCCTCGCGCTCGAAGAGGTCCAGGTTGGCCAGGGCCACGGCGCAGGAGACGGGATGGCCGCCGAAGGTGTAGCCGTGGGGGAAGACAGTGGTCCCCCGGCCGAAGGGCTCGAAGACCCGGTCGGAGATGATCGCCGCGCCGAGGGGGGAGTACCCCGACGTCAGCCCCTTGGCGCTGGTGATGATGTCGGGCTGGTAGGCGTACTTCTGCGCCCCGAACATCGTGCCCAGGCGGCCGTAGGCGCAGATCACCTCGTCGGAGACGAGCAGCACGTCGTGGGTGTCGCAGATCTCCCGCAGCCGCTCGAAGTACCCGGGTGGGGGCGGGAAGCAGCCGCCTGCGTTCTGCACGGGCTCGACGAAGACGGCGGCGACGCTGTCCGGGCCCTCGGCCAGGATGGCCTCCTCCACCCGGTCGGCGGCCCAGCGGCCGAACTCCTTCTCGTCGTGGGCCACCAGCGCCGGGGCCCGGTAGAAGTTGGTGTTCGGCACCCGGACGCTGCCCGGGACGAGCGGCTCGAACGGACCCTTGAAGGGCGGGACGCCGGTGATGGACAGGGCGCCGGAGGTGGTGCCGTGGTACGCGATCGCCCGGGAGATGACCTTGTACTTGCCGGGCTTCCCGGTCAGCCGGAAGTACTGCTTCGCCACCTTCCAAGCCGTCTCCACCGCCTCGGCGCCTCCGGAGGAGAAGAACACCTTGTTGAGGTCACCGGGAGCCTCGGCTGCGAGCCGGTCGGCCAGCTCCACCGCCGTCGGGTGCGCGTAGGACCAGATCGGGAAGAACGCCAGCTTGCGCGCCTGGGCGGCCATCGCCTCGGCGAGCTCCGCGCGCCCGTGCCCGGCCTGCACGACGAACAGCCCGGACAGGGCGTCGAGGTACTTCTTGCCGTTGCTGTCCCAGATGTAGGCCCCCTCGCCCCGTTCGATGGTCGGGACCGGCTGGTCGGCGTAGGTCGACATCCGGGTGAAGTGCATCCACAGGTGGTCGGCGGCGTTGGTGCGGCGATCCCCGGGCACCGGCGCCTGGCGCTGGTCGGAGTCGGTCACGCCGTCGAGGGTCGGGTTCGGAGTGGTCATCAGGGGTGTCCCCACGGTAGGTCTGCCGGGAAGCTCAGGGCCGGCGCGATGATCGGCGGCGCGCCGTTCCCGATCTTGGCAAGTCAGGCCAGGGGCAGCAAGAGGGACGTCCGGCAGCAGACCCGGAGGGCCGCCACCCGGTCGCCCGGCCGACATAGGGTGTGGGCCGTGACTGCGACCCCCACGACGGACCGGCGGCTGATGCTGGTCCACGCCCACCCCGACGACGAGACCATCGGGAACGGCATCACGATGGCCAAGTACGCCGCCGAGGGCGCCGCCGTCACCCTGGTGACCTGCACGCTGGGCGAGGAGGGTGAGGTCCTCGTCCCCGGGCTCGAGCACCTCGACGCGGAGCACGAGGACCGGCTGGGCCCGACGCGGCTCGCCGAGCTGGAGGCGGCCATGGCAGCCCTGAGGGTCACCGACCACCTCCGGCTGGGCGGCGACCACCGGTACCGCGACTCGGGCATGGCCTACGACGACCAGCGTCGCGCCGTCGCCCGCGAGGTGCTGCGCGAGGGCATCTTCTGGACCGCGGACCTCCTCGAGGCGACGAACGCCCTGGTCCCGGTGATCCGGGACCGCCGGCCGCAGGTCCTGGTCACCTATGACGAGCACGGTGGCTACGGCCACCCCGACCACATCCAGGCTCACCGGGTGGCGATGTACGGGTTCCTCCTCGCGGGCGTCCTGTCCTACCGCCCCGACCTGGGCCCGGCCTGGACGGTCCCCCGGGTGCTCTGGAGCGCGATGAGCATGACGCGGCTCCGGGAGGCGATCGCCCGGCTCCGTGCGGCCGGGGACACCGAGACGTTCGCGGACTGGGGCCTGGAGCCCGGGACCGGTCCGGACGCCCCGGAGGACGTGGGCCTCGTCGCCGAGATCACCAGCGAGAAGCACCTCGACGCCAAGCTCGCGGCGATGCGCGCCCACGCCACCCAGATCACCGAGGACGGACCCTTCTTCTCCGGGACCGAGGTGCTGGGGCACACGATGTGGGCGACGGAGCACTACCGCTTCGCGGCGGGCACGCCCTTCCCGGAGTCGCCCGACCCGGCCACCGACCTCTTCCTCGGCCTGGCCTGAGGGCCGGGGCCCGTCCCCGCGAGCCCCGGTCCGGCCCCGGACGCTCACGTAGGATCGGGGAGCCCGCCCGCCGTCCGACCTGAGGTAGACCTTGAGCAGCCCCACGCCCGACGACCCGCCCACCGACGAGACGACGATCCGACCGGTCGCGGACCGGGCGGACGGTCCGTCACCCCGGGCGCGCGAAGGACGGCGGGGCCGGATCGCCCTCGTCGTCGCCGGGGCCCTGGCCGCGGCCGTGCTCGCCCTCTACGTCGCCGGCTACCTGGTCGCCGGGGACGCGCTGCCGCGTCGTGCGGTGGTCTCGGGTGTCGACATCGGAGGGCTGAGCGCCGCTGAGGCCCGCGAGCGGTTGACGACCGAGCTCGGCCCACGCGCCGCGGCGCCGCTCGAGCTGCGGGCCGGCGACCAGGTCGCCGAGCTGGCCCCGGCCGAGGCGGGGCTGGCCCTCGACGTCGACCGCAGCCTGCAGGAGGCCGGCAGCGGCCGCAGCCTCGACCCGCGCTCGATCTGGCGGGTCCTCACCGGCGGCTCGGCGACCGAGGCGGTGACCACGGTGGACGAGCAGTCCCTGCGGGCCGCGGTCGACGGCGTCGCCGCCGACCTCGACCGGGAGCCGGCAGACGCCGGTCTGGCCTACGACGGCACTGACGTCACGCTGACGGCGGCGAAGGAGGGTCTGGCGCTGGACCGCGACCAGGCGGTCCGCGTCATCGAGGACGGTTACCTCGGTGAGGGCGCCATCCAGCTGCCTGCGGAGGTGCAGGCGCCGCAGGTCACCACCGCCGAGGCCGAGCAGATCCGCGACGCGTACGCCGAGCCGGCGGTCTCGGGCCCGGTGACGGTCGAGGCGGGTGGAGCGGGCCGGTTCCGCATCACCCCGGCCATGGTCGCCAGGGCGCTCACCTTCGTCGCCGTGGACGGCGAGCTCCGACCCTCGCTCGACGCGGACGCGCTGCGCCGAGCCGCCGACCCGGCGGTCGACCAGGTCGAGCTGGAGGAGCCGCGCGACGCGACCGTGAAGATCTCCGGCGGCAAGCCCGTGGTCGTCCCCGCCGTGGACGGCACCACCGTCAGCGCCAAGGCCCTCGCCGCCGCCGTCGAACCCGTCCTGGCCAGGACCGGGGACCAGCGGACCGCCCGGGTCGAGCTCGAGGGCGCGAAGGCGAAGTTCACCACCGCTGACGCGGAGAAGCTGGGCATCAAGGAGGTGACGGGGGAGTACACGACCTACTTCCCCTTCGCCGAGTACCGCAACGTCAACATCGCCCGCGCGGCCGAGCTGATCGACGGCACCGTGCTCGAGCCCGGTGAGACGTTCTCGCTGAACAAGGTCGTCGGCGAGCGCACCGCGGCCAACGGCTTCACCGAGGGCCTGATCATCTCGGGGGGAAAGTTCAAGCGGGAGCTCGGCGGCGGGGTGTCCCAGAGCGCCACCACGACCTTCAACGCGATGTTCTTCGCGGGACTCAAGGACGTGGAGCACCAGCCGCACACGCTCTACATCGACCGCTACCCGCCCGGCCGCGAGGCCACGGTCGCCTGGCCGAACCTCGATCTGCGGTTCACCAACGACACGAAGTACGGGGTGCTGGTGCAGGCCGACGCCGTCCGGGCCACCGGCAGCAGGCGGGGCTCGATGACGGTCAAGATGTGGTCGACCAAGACCTGGGACAAGATCGAGTCCACGACGCCGCGCAAGTCCAACTTCACCACCGGCCGGGACATCACCGACACCTCGGCCTCGTGCGAGCCGCAGGCCCCGGCTCAGGGCTTCGACGTCAGCTACGCCCGGCTGTTCTACCGCGACGGCGAGGTCGTCAAGCGGCAGAACTTCTCCTGGCGCTACGCACCCACCGACCGGATCAGCTGCGGCTGAGGCGAGGGTTCAGCTGGCGGCGGGCGGCGGTGCGAGGTAGCGGTACCCGTGGTGGTGCTGGAAGCCCAGCCGGGCGTAGGCAGCGATCGCCTCGACGTTCGCGGCGGCCACCTGCAGGTAGGCGTACCGGGCGCCGTGCCGGGCGGCCCAGTGCCCGAGCCGCCCCATCACCGCGGTGGCGAGCCCCTGGCGCCGGTAACCGGGTCGCGTCCAGAGGGCGCTGTAGCCGAGCCACGCGCCACTGAGGTGCCCGCGTCCGATGGCGGAGGGATGGTCGGGGTCGCCGGCGGAGCCGAAGGCCCGGGGCGGGTGGCCGGCCAGCACCAGCCGGAGCAGCCCCGGATCGGCGTCGTTCGGCCGGCTCTCCGCCGTACGCCTGCCACCACCCGGTCTCCAGGTCCACCGTGACCCGGGCCCGCGGGTCGGGCGGTGCCGTGCCCAGCAGGTCGGCCAGCCGGACGGCCAGGACCTCGGTCGGGACGTAGGCGTCCCGCCAGCCCAGACTGCGCAGGGACGCCTCAGGCTGACCGCCGTCGATCACCGACGCCAGGGGGTCGATGCCGTGGGCCCGTGCGTGAGCCACCACCCGCTCGGCCGCCTCCGCGGGCGCGACGCCGGGGTCCCCGACCGCGTGGCAGCTGTTGGCCCGGCCGGTGAAGCCGCCCCCGGCCCGCAGCGTCCACTCCCCGAGCGGTTCCGCCAGGGCCAGCCAGCCGGGCACGCTCAGGCGCTCGAGCTCCTCCGCGCTCGTCCGGCTCGGCGGCGGCCCGGAGGCGGCGGCCGGCGCGCGCCTGGCCACCAGCACGGAGGCCCGCTCGACGACGTGCACCCCGCCGTCGGAGGTCCCCAGTTGGACGTGGTCGTCGGCCAGCCGGTCCACCCAACCCGTCACGTCGGTCGCTGAGCCGTCCGGCAGGCGGTGCCGCACCACCCAGCGCTGGCCGGGGACGGCGGGAGCGAGTGGGTCGTCGGCGAACATCGGGTCCGTTCCGTAGGCCAGCCTCAGTGGAGGGCGTGCCTCCGGGGAGCGATACTAGGCGGGCGCGGCGGTCCGCCGCCGCGCCCGTCGCCAGATCCGGCCCCACCCGGTCTGGACCCCCCGGAACGAACTAGGAGTGACCTCGTGACGTACGTCATTGCTCAGCCCTGTGTGGACCTCAAGGACCGGGCCTGCGTCGAGGAGTGTCCCGTCGACTGCATCTACGAGGGCAAGCGGATGCTCTACATCCACCCCGACGAGTGCGTGGACTGCGGCGCGTGCGAGCCCGTGTGCCCGGTGGAGGCGATCTTCTACGAAGACGACACCCCCGAGGAGTGGAAGCCCTACTACAACGCCAACGTCGACTTCTTCAACGACCTCGGCTCGCCGGGCGGCGCGGCCAAGATGGGGGTCATCGACAAGGACCACCCGCTGATCGAGGCGCTGCCGCCGCAGGAGCACGACGAGTGAGTCCTGCTCGGAACGGGCTCCGGCCGTGAGCCTGGCTGCGGCGCTGCCCGACTTCCCCTGGGACACCCTCGCCGCCGCCAAGGCCCGCGCCGGAGCTCACCCCGACGGGCTGGTCGACCTCTCGGTGGGCACGCCCGTCGACCCCACGCCCGAGCTGGCGCGGCGGGCGCTGGCCGGGTCGGCCGACAGCCCGGGCTACCCGCAGACGGCGGGCACCCCGCACCTGCGGGACGCGATGGCCGGCTACCTCGCCCGACGCTGGGGCGCTGCGGTCGACCCGGCGGCGACGCTGCCGGTCATCGGGACCAAGGAGCTCGTGGCCTGGCTGCCCACGCTGCTCGGGCTCGGACGGGACGACCTGGTGGTCCTGCCGTCGACGGCCTACCCGACCTACCTCGTCGGGGCGAGGATGGCCGGCTGCCGCACGCGAGCCGTCGACGACCTGACCGAGCTCGGCGAGGAACGCCCCGCCCTGGTGTGGCTCAACTCCCCGTCAAACCCGACGGGTGAGGTGCTGGGCGCGGACGTGCTGGCAGCGCGCGTCGCCTGGGCCCGGGAGCGCGGCGCGCTGGTGGCCTCCGACGAGTGCTACGGCGAGTTCGGCTGGGAGGCCGAGCCGGTGTCGGTGCTCCACCCCACGGTCAGCGGGGGCGACCACCGGGGGCTGCTCGTCCTCCACTCGCTGTCCAAGCGGTCCAACCTCGCCGGCTACCGCGCCGGCTTCGTGGCCGGCGACCCGGCCGTCGTCGCGGAGCTCCTGGCGGTGCGCAAGCACGCCGGCATGATCGTCCCCCGCCCGGTGCAGGACGCGATGGCCGCCCTGCTCGTCGACGACGAGCACGTCACCGAGCAGCGGGAGCGCTACGCCGCACGACGTCGGGTGCTCCGACCCGCCCTGGAGGCCGCCGGGTTCCGTGTCGAGCACTCCGAGGCCGGGCTCTACCTGTGGGCGACCCGCGACGAGGACGGCCGTGACTCCGTCGACCTCCTCGCGGGGCACGGGATCCTGGTGGCGCCCGGCGACTTCTACGGCGACGCGGCCGCCCGCCACGTCAGGGTGGCCCTGACCGCCTCCGACGAGCGCGTCGGTGCGGCAGCCTCCCGCCTGCTCACCGCAGGGTGACCACGACCTGGTCCCGGGCGACCGGCTCGGCCGCGGCCTGCCAGGACGGCAGCGCGTCGGGGTCGGTCTGCCAGCTCTGCTCGCCCACCGTCACCGCCGTCACGCCGTAGCGGGCCGCCCCGGCCACGGCGTGGTGGCCGTACGCCCAGGCCAGCCGGGCCCTCCCGGCGTCGATGCGCACGGTGGTCCCCTCCACGGTGTGGTCGACCTTGCCGAGCGTCTTCTCGAGCGAGGCCACCAGGGCGTCCGCGTCGCCGCCCGCCCCGGTCCGCTCGAGACAGGAGAAGGCGGCGGGGGAGCTGCCCGTGAGGGTGCTGGCCAGCACCCGGCCGTCAGCCTCGTGGTCCCGGTACGCCTCCGGGTAGCCGCTGCGCTGGACCGCCTGGGCGACGTCGTTGATGTCGCCGACCTCCCAGCCGTCGACCTCCACGAGCGCGTCGTAGAACTTGCCGGTGGCGTAGTAGGGGTCCTGCAGCTGCTCGACGCTGCCCCAGCCCTGGGACGGCCGCTGCTGGAACAGCCCCACAGAGTCCCGGTCCCCGTAGCTCGAGGTTCCGGATCCCCGTCTCCTGGTACACCGTGGCCATCGCGATGGAGGCGGCACGCGGGGCCAGGCCCCGTCGCACGGACAGGCCGACGATGATCGAGGTCAGCCGGGCCTGCTCGAGGTCCAGCGCCACCGAGCGGCCGCCCGCGGTGGCCACGCAGCGCTCACCCGCGGCGGGAGGAGCGCCCGCCCGGTTGGCCAGGAGCCGGACGCCGGCCACCGCCGCCGCCACCACCAGCACGACGGCGACGACGAGGCAGCCCACCCCGAGAGGTGTCGGTCGGGTCGCCACCGTCAGTTGGCGTGCAGAGCCTGGTTCAGCTCCACCCCGACACCCTGGCGGCGCCGGACCTCGATGGCCCCGGTGACGGAGTTCCGCAGGAACAGCAGATTCGGCTCCCCGGAGAGGCTGCGCGCCTTGACGACCTGACCGTCCGGGAGCCTCACCTTGGTGCCCGCGGTGACGTAGAGACCGGCCTCCACCACGCAGTCGTCGCCGAGCCCGATGCCGATCCCGGCGTTCGCCCCGACCAGGCAGCGCTCGCCGAGGCTGATCACCTCCTTGCCGCCGCCGGACAGCGTCCCCATGATCGAGGCCCCGCCGCCGACGTCGGAGTCGGCTCCGACGACGACCCCGGCGGAGATCCGGCCCTCGACCATGGAGGTGCCCAGGGTGCCGGCGTTGTAGTTGACGAAGCCCTCGTGCATGACGGTGGTGCCCGAGGCGAGGTGGGCGCCGAGGCGGACACGGTCGGCGTCGGCGATCCGGACGCCGGCGGGCAGGACGTAGTCGACCATCCGGGGGAACTTGTCGACACCGAGCACGGTCACGTGGCCGTGCCGGGCGCGCAGCGCGGCCCGGACGGTCTCGAACCCCTCGACCGCGCACGGCCCGGCGCTGGTCCAGACCACGTTGGGCAGCAGACCGAAGACCCCGTCGAGGTTGATGCTGCGTGGGGCCACCAGCCGGTGGCTGAGCAGGTGCAGCCGGAGGTAGACGTCGGAGGTGTCGGCCGGGGCCGCGTCCAGGTCGGCGACCGCCCGGACCACCTCGGTGCGGGTGCCGCGCACCTCGTCGGCGCCCTGGGCCGAGGTCAGGAACGCCGGCGCCTCCTCGTCCCCGGGGGCGCCCCAGGGCTGGGGCGGGGAACCAGGTGTCCAGGACCTGGCCGGAGGTGTGCACGGTGGCCAGTCCCCAGCCCCAGGCGGGGCGGGAGAGGGTCGCGGCGTCAGTCATGGCGGGAAGCGTACCGGGGCTGGCTGACAGATCCTGGGCGCGCGGCGGCGCGTAGGGTGCCGGGATGGCTACCCCCCTGGACCTCGAGGGCGACGTCGTCGACCTCCTCCGTCGGCTCGTCGACGTGCCCTCGGTCAGCGGTGACGAGCAGGCCCTCGCCGACCTGGTCGAGGAGGCGCTGCGCCCCTACCCGCACCTGGAGGTCAGCCGTACGGGGAACGTCGTCGTCGCCCGGACCGAGCTCGGCCGGGCCGAGCGCGTCGTGGTGGCAGGCCACCTGGACACCGTCCCCATCGCCGGCAACGTGCCCTCCCGCGTCACCGAGGAGGACGGCCGGACGCTGGTGCACGGGCGGGGGGCGTGCGACATGAAGGGCGGGGTGGCCGCGCAGCTCTCGGCCGCCGCCGCCCTGAGCGCCCCCACCCGCGACATCACCTGGCTCTTCTACGACAACGAGGAGGTCGAGGAGCGCCGCAACGGCCTCAACCGGCTGGCGGCGGAGCACCCCGAGCACCTCGACGGCGTCTTCGCCGTGCTGGGCGAGCCGTCGAACGCCCGGATCGAGGGCGGCTGCCAGGGGACCATGAGGGTCGTGGTGGAGCTGACCGGGGTCGCCGCGCACTCCGCCCGCTCCTGGAAGGGCCACAACGCCATCCACGACGCGGGCGCGGTGCTCTTCACGCTCGCCCGCCACCAGGCGTTGGAGGTCGTCGTCGACGGGCTGACCTACCGCGAGGGCCTCAACGCCGTCGCCATCCGCGGGGGCATCGCGGGCAACGTCATCCCCGACCGCTGCGAGATCGACGTCAACTACCGCTTCGCACCCGACAAGTCTCCTCAGCAGGCCGAGGCCTACGTGCGGGAGGTGCTGGCCGGCTACCCGCTCCGGGTGAGCGACGTGGCACCCGGGGCCCGGCCGGGTCTGGACCAGCCGGCCGCCGCGGAGTTCCTGGCCGCCGTCGGCGGGGAGCCGAGCGCGAAGTTCGGCTGGACCGACGTCGCCCGGTTCAGCGCCCGAGGCGTCCCGGCGGTGAACTTCGGTCCCGGCGACCCGGGCAAGGCCCACGCCGACGACGAGTTCTGCCCCGCCGACGAGGTCGTGTCCTGCCGCGACGCCCTCGTCCGCTGGCTGTCCTGAGCCGGGGCGCGCGTTCCCGCGGGCAGATCGTGACCCGAACTAGGGTGGCCAGGTGCTGAACGATCGAGAGCGGTACATGCAGGGCCCGGTGCTGCGGTCGGGTGACCAGGTCCCCGACACCACGACCGACCAACGCCTCCTGGACGACGGCGGGTCGGCGGCCTGGCTGCACACCGACCCGTGGCGGGTGCTGCGCATCCAGTCCGAGTTCGTCGAGGGCTTTGGCACGCTCGCCGACCTCGGCCCGGCCGTCAGCGTCTTCGGCTCCGCGCGCACGACGCCCGACAACCCGAGCTACGCCGCGGCCGAGCAGCTGGGTCGCCGCCTGGCGGAGGCGGGGCTGGCCGTCATCACCGGGGGCGGTCCCGGGATCATGGAGGCGGCCAACAAGGGGGCCGCCGAAGCCGGTGGGGTGTCGGTGGGTCTGGGCATCGAGCTGCCCTTCGAGTCCGGGCTGAACGCCTACGTCAACCTGGGCATCAACTTCCGCTACTTCTTCGCCCGCAAGACGATGTTCGTCAAGTACGCCCAGGGTTTCGTCGTGATGCCCGGGGGCTTCGGCACCCTGGACGAGCTCTTCGAGGCCCTGACCCTGGTGCAGACCCGGAAGGTGACCTCCTTCCCGGTCGTGCTGTTCGGGTCGGCCTACTGGCAGGGCCTGCTCGACTGGTTCTCCCGGACCGCCCTGGAGCACGGCTCGGTCGCCCAGCGTGACCTCGACCTGCTCCAGGTCACCGACGACCTGGACGACGCCGTCGCGCTGGTCCTGGCCGGCCGCGCCGACGGCTGAGAACCGGTCCTGTCAGCACCGTCTGGCACCATTCGGGCCATGGAGTGGTTCATCGCCGTGGTGGCCGTCGCCGCGCTGGGCATCGCGGCGGTGGCGGCGGCGGGAGGCGTGGGCGAGATGAGCAGCGACCCGGTGGAGGACGTCTACCGCCAGCAGCTCCCCGACGGTCCGCTGACCGCTGACGACGTCCGGGGTGCGCGCTTCGGCACCGCGGTGCGTGGCTACGCGATGAGCCAGGTGGACGAGCTGCTGGAACGGCTGGCCACCGAGATCGCCGAGCGGGACGCGCGCATCGCCGAGCTGACCGGCGATCAGCCCGGTCGGCCGTCCGCCCTCGACCAGCACTCGTCCGGCCCCGCGGACCCGGCATGAGCACCCGGCTGGAGGTGCACGGCGAGGTCGTCGCGCCGCTGGACCGGGTCTGGCAGGAGCTGGTCGACTGGCAGGGGCAGGCGCGCTGGATCCCGCTGACCACGCTCCGGGTGCAGAGCCCGCACGACGCCGGTCTGGGCGTGCGGATCGCCGCACTCTCCGGGTTCTGGCTGGGCCGGCTCCCGGTCGGGCTGCTGGACAACTTCGTGGTCACCGGCTGGTCCCCGCCGACCGACGGCGTGGCCGAGCTCGAGGTGCTGCACCTGGGGCCGTACTTCACCGGCGAGGGCGTCTTCCGCCTCCAGGGCGGTGCGGACCGCACGCAGGTGCATGCGGTGGAGCTGTTCACCGTGCCGGGCGGTCCGGTGCCCAACCGGCTCGCCCGCCTGGTCCTGCCCCTGATGCGCCTGGGCTTCGGGCAGAGCCTGCGGCAGCTGGCCGCCATCGCCGAGGCCCCGCGTCCGGCGTCGACGCCGTGAGCCTGCTGCCCGGCCCGGACGGTCGGCTCCGCTGCGCGTGGGCGCTCGGCGCACCGGAGTACCTGGGCTACCACGACGACGAGTGGGGTCGCCCGGTCACCACGCGTCGCCGGCCTCTACGAGCGGCTGACCCTGGAGGCCTTCCAGTCCGGGCTGGCCTGGATCACCATCCTGCGCAAGCGCGAGGGCTTCCGGCGGGCCTTCGCCGGCTTCGACCCGGCCCTGGTCGCCGGTTTCGACGACGGTGACGTCGAGCGGCTGATGGCCGACCCGGGCATCGTCCGCAACCGGGCGAAGATCGAGGCGGCCGTGGCCAACGCCCGAGTCGTGGAGGCCGCGGGAGAAGCCTTCGCCGAACTGGTGCTGAGCTACCGGCAGCCCGACCGGCCCCGCCCGCTGGCCGACGAGGTCCCGGCGTCGACACCGGCATCAGCGGCCCTGGCCAAGGCGCTCAAGGCCCGAGGCATCCGCTTCGTCGGGCCGACGACGGCCTACGCCCTCATGCAGGCCGTGGGGCTGGTCGACGACCACCTCCGGGGCTGCAGCGTGGTCATCGACCGCTGAGCCGCGGGAGCCCCGACGCGGCGGGCTGCCCGGCGATGCTGGATAATCTTGACCAAACGCCGGATCACGACAGACAAGGATGTGCGATGGCTGCAATGAAGCCGCGGACTGGTGACGGCCCCATGGAGGTCACCAAAGAAGGACGGGGAATCGTCATGCGGGTACCGCTGGAAGGTGGCGGCCGGCTCGTCGTGGAGCTCAACGCGGGCGAGGCGCAGGAGCTCGCCGGAGCGCTCAAGGAAGTGGTCGGATAGATCCCGACCGCGCGGGCCTCGCGGTGACGAGGACCCGACGACGAGGGCCCCGTTGCTGCGGCGACGGGGCCCTCTGTGTTGTCCTCGCTCGTGCTGTCTGTCCTCGCTCCGCTCGGACGCGGACGAGGCTCTGGTCCGCCGACTTCGTCGTCGCGGGTGAACGAAAAAGCGTGTTCACCCGCTCCTCCTCAGCTCGGCGGCGCCCCGTCCGGTGACGGCTGGCTCTCGCGGCGCCCCGTCCGGCTAGGGCCGGATTTGGCGGCGCCTGTTTCGCGGGCCTCGTCCGGGCGATCAGCCGTGGACCTGCTGGGCCTGGCGGTAGACGTCGACCGTCTCGGCGGCGATCTTGGCCCAGCTGAACTCGTCGATGCAGCGCTGACGGCCGGCCCGGCCGAACGTCTTCGCCTTGTCCCGGTCGGCGGTCAGCGCGTTGATCCGCTCGGCCAGCGAGGCCTCGAAGGAGGCGACGAAGGCGGGGTCGCCCGCCTGGGCGGCGTCGTAGGGCACGAGGTAGCCGGTCTCGCCGTCCACGACGACCTCGGGGATGCCTCCCACCGCGGAGGCGACGACGGCGGTCTCGCAGGCCATGGCCTCGAGGTTCACGATGCCCAGCGGCTCGTAGACCGACGGGCAGGCGAAGACGGTGGCGTGGGAGAGCACCTGGCGCACAGAGGCGCGCGGCAGCATCTCCTGCACCCAGATGACGTTGCCGCGCGCGGCCTGCAGGTGGGCGAAGGCCTCGTCGAACTCCCGCGCGATCTCGGGGGTGTCCGGTGCCCCGGCCAGCAGCACCAGCTGGGTGCCGGGATCCAGCTGCTCGGCCGCGCGGACGAGATGGACGAGCCCTTTCTGCCGGGTGATGCGGCCGACGAAGACCACCGAGGGTTGGTCGAGGTCGACGCCGAGGCCGGTGACCACGTCGGTCGCGGTGTCGGGGGCGAACTCGTCGGTGTCGATGCCGTTCTTGACGACGTGGACCTTGGTCGGGTCCAGGTCGGTGTAGGACTCCAGGACGCCGGTCCGCATTCCGTTGCTGACGGCGATCACCGCGTCGGCGCCCTCGAAGGCGGTCCGCTCCGCCCACGACGACAGCTGGTACCCGCCGCCCAACTGCTCGGCCTTCCACGGGCGGTGCGGTTCCAGGGAGTGGGCGCTGACGACGTGGGGGATGTCGTGGAACAACCCGGCCAGGTGCCCGGCCAGGTTGGCGTACCAGGTGTGGGAGTGGACGAGGTCGACCTCGGGGACCGCGGCGGCCATGGCCAGGTCGGCGCCGAAGACGCGGAGGGCTGCGTTGGCTCCGGCCGGGTAGTCCTCGGGGTGGGCGGTGGCGCCCTCCCGCGGCTCGCCCATGCACTGGACGTCGACGTCGATGAGCTTGCGCAGCTGAGGCACCAGCTGGGCGACGTGGACGCCGGCACCGCCGTAGATGCTCGGCGGGTACTCCCGGGTCAGCAGCGAGATGGACAACCGGTCGTCGTTGGCAGGCCTCATGACGCGCATCGTCGCACAGGGCCCGCGGGCCTGCGGGCGGAGTGGCGACCCTCCGGGGCCGGGGTCCCCTTGTCGCTGTTCTCGCGCACCCCCTAGGTTCATCCCATGGCAGCGCGCGCGAAAGTCCTCTCGATCGTCCTGGCCGGTGGAGAAGGGAAGCGGCTCATGCCGCTGACGATGGACCGCGCCAAGCCGGCGGTGCCGTTCGGCGGGACCTACCGGCTGATCGACTACGTGCTGTCCAACCTCGTGAACGCCGGCATGCGGCAGATCGCGGTCCTCACCCAGTACAAGTCGCACTCCTTGGACCGGCACATCTCCCTCACCTGGCGGATGTCGACCCTGCTCGGGAACTACGTCACCCCCGTCCCCGCCCAGCAGCGCCTGGGCCCGCGCTGGTACCAGGGCAGCGCCGACGCGATCTACCAGTCCATGAACCTGATCCGCGACGAGAAGCCCGACTACGTCGTGGTCTTCGGCGCCGACAACATCTACCGCATGGACGTGGAGCAGATGCTCGACGCGCACATCGCCAACGGGCTGGGATGCACCGTGGCGGCGATCCGGGTACCGCGCAGCCAGGCCAGCGCGTTCGGGGTCATCGACGCCGGGACCGACTCCAAGATCGACCGGTTCCTCGAGAAGCCGGCCGACCCGCCCGGGCTGCCTGACGACCCGGAGTCGACCTTCGCCTCGATGGGGAACTACATCTTCTCGACCCAGGCGCTCATCGACGCCCTGACCACCGACGCCGCCTCCGAGACGTCGCGGCACGACATGGGCGGGGACATCATCCCGGCCTTCGTCGACGGTGGCGACGCGGGCGTCTACGACTTCATGAGCAACGAGGTGCCCGGCACCACCGACCGGGACCGGGCCTACTGGCGCGACGTCGGGACCATCGACGCCTACCACGAGGCCCACATGGACCTCGTGTCGGTCGACCCCGTGTTCAACCTCTACAACATGGACTGGCCGATCTCCACCTACCCGGTGCAGATGCCGGGAGCGAAGTTCACGTTGCGCGGCCTGGCGCTGGATTCCGTGGTCAGCCCCGGCTGCATCATCTCCGGCGGCTCGATCGAGAGCTCGGTGCTCTCACCGAACGTCCGGGTGTCGGAGAACTCCAAGGTCGACCGCTCGGTGCTGCTGAGCAACGTGCGGATCGGCCAGAAGGCCGTGGTCCGCAACGCCATCCTCGACAAGAACGTCGTGGTCGCCGACGGTGCGCGGATCGGGGTCAACCGGCAGGAGGACCTGGACCGGGGCTTCACCGTCTCCGAAGCTGGGATCACCGTCGTCGGCAAGGGCGTCACGGTCGACAAGAGCTGACCGGCTCCCGGCGCGGGCGCCCGCCCCGGCCCGGGCGGCGTCAGCGCTTGACGGCGACCAGCAGCCCGTCGCCGACGGGCAGCAGGGTGACCACGAGGTCCTCGTGGTCACGGACCAGCTCCAGCGCGGCCCGGACCGACTCGGTCTCCTCGTCGTTCTGCCCGGGGTCGGCGGTCCGGTCGCCCAGCAGGGCGTGGTCGATCGCGAGCAGCCCGCCGTGCCGCAGGAGGCGGATGCCCTGCTCCACGTACTCCGGGTACTCCATCGGGTCGCCGTCGACCAGCACGAGGTCGTAGGCGCCGTCGCTGAGCCGGGGCAGCACGTTGAGCGCGTCCCCGCTGATCAGCCGGAACCGCTGGGTCGGGACGCCCACCGAGAGGAACGCCTTGCGGGCGGCCTGCTGGTGCGCCGGCTCGGTGTCGACGCTGGTGAGGATGCCGTCGGGCCGCATGCCGCCGAACAGCGCCAGCCCGGACACCCCCGCGCCGGTGCCGATCTCGACGACGGCGCGGGCCTGCACCGCGCGGGCCAGGAAGGTCAGCGTGGCCGCCGAGCCCCGGCCGATCGAGCTGATGCCCAGCGGGGCGGCCGCCTCGCGAGCGGCAGCGGCGGCCTCGGACTCGACGACGAAGTCCTCGGCGTAGGCCCAGGTCGCCGGCTTGGGGGCAGTCTTGGGGGAGGTCTTGCCTGAGGCGTTCACGGGGTCACCCTATCGACTCTCCGCCGCCGCCCCGCTCGGCCGCCGAGCGCCTCGGGCGAGGTGTCGCTCACCCTACGATGGGGCCCATGAGCCATACCGTCGTCGCCGAGCTGGTGGCCGCCGTCATGAAGGTCGAGGTCACCGTCGGGCAGCGGGTCAACGCGGAGGACCCGGTGGTCATCCTCGAGTCGATGAAGATGGAGATCCCCGTGCTGGCCGAGGTCGCCGGCTCGGTGTCGGAGGTCGTCGTGGCCGCCGGTGACGTGGTCAGCGACGGTGACCCGCTCGTGGTCATCGCCCCCGACGTGCGCTGAGCCGGCACCGCCCGGCCGCCCTAGGATGTCGGGCATGCCTCCGCCGCCGCCGTTCGGTCGCCTGCTGACCGCCATGGTCACGCCGTTCCGCGCCGACGGCTCCCTCGACCTGGACACGGCGGCCTCGTTGGCCACGTACCTCGTCGACGACCTCAAGAACGACGGGCTCGTCCTCAGCGGGACCACGGGGGAGTCCCCGACCACCACCGACGCCGAGAAGACCGAGCTGCTGCGGGTGGTCCTGGACGCGGTGGGGGACCGGGCCTCGGTGCTCAGCGGGGTCGGCACCTTCTCCACCGCCCACACCGTCACCCTGGCCCGTCAGGCTGCGGAGGCCGGCGCGCACGGCCTGCTCGTCGTCACCCCGTACTACTCCCGGCCGCCGCAGTCGGGCCTGCTGGAGCACTTCCGCACCGTCGCCGACGCCACCGACCGGCCCGTGATGCTGTACGACCACCCAGGGCGCGCCGCCGTCCCGCTGGCCCGGGACACCCTCCTGCGCCTGGCCGAGCACGAGCGCGTGGTCGCGGTGAAGGACGCCACCGGAGACCCCGTCGCGACCTCCGCCGTCGTCGCCGCCACCGACCTCGCCTACTACTCCGGCGACGACCCCATGACCCTTCCGCTGCTGGCCGTAGGGGCAGTCGGCGTCGTCGGCACGTCGACCCACTTCAGCGCGCTCGGCACCAGGGCGATGATCGAGGCCTACCTGGCCGGCGACGTCGTCGGTGCCCTGGAGCTGCACCGGCAGCTGCTGCCGATCTTCACCGGGATCTTCGCCACCCAGGGCGTCATCCTGGTCAAGGCCGGCCTCGCCCTGCAGGGCCGCCCGGTCGGCGGGCTGCGCCTGCCGCTGGTACCCGCCACCGCGGAGGAGAGCGCCGCCCTCGGTCGGGCGCTCGCGGCGGCCGGCCTGCCCGCCTGAGCCGGGCTCGCGCTCGACGATCTGCGACAGGGGTGCCCAGCGCACAGGTGCCGCACAGGTCAGAGCCAGGGCCGTGCCAGCCACGACGGCCATCGTGGACCTCCCGACCGGGTGCTCCCGGCAACCAGGAGGTCCTGCGCATGGTTCCGTGGTCCGCTCGCGACCAGGCGCAGCGTCTCGTCGACGCCGACGGCCTGGTCGGCGGCACCGAGCCGGGAAGCTGGACGCCGCCGACCTGGGAGGAGGTCGTCCGCGACCACCGCGCCCAGGTCTACCGCCTGGCCTACCGACTCACCGGGGACGTCTTCGACGCCGAGGACCTGACGCAGGACGTCTTCGTCCGGGTCTTCGGGTCGTTGCACCGCTACCAGCCCGGGACCCTCGAAGGCTGGCTGCACCGCATCACCACCAACCTGTTCCTCGACGGCGTGCGTCGACGGCGCAGGATCCGCTTCGACGGCCTGGCCGACGGCTCCGAGGACCGGCTCCCCAGCAGCTGGCCGACCCCGTCCGAGCTCCACGCCGACGCCGGCCTCGACCACGACGTCGCCGCCGCCCTGGCCGCGCTGTCGCCGGACTTCCGGGTCGCGGTGGTGCTCTGCGACATCGAAGGCCTCAGCTACGAGCGAGATCAGCGACGTCCTCGACGTCAACCTCGGCACCGTCCGCAGCCGCATCCACCGTGGACGCGCCCAGCTGCGCGCCGCGCTGGCCCACCGCTGCCCGACGGCGGAGCGGGGCCGCTACCGCGGGGTGGCGGTGGAGCCGGGGAGCCGGCCCCCGCGTCCGTCACCCGCCCACCCTCGTGGAGGCCCACTACGATGGGCCACATCCGCACGGGCTGGTCGAGGCTGCCGGCCGACATGAAGGGCTAGGTCATTGGGCGAGATCAACCCGCCGGGCAGCAGTTCCGGCGGTCCCGCCCCCGAGGACCGGCCTGGCCACCCCTTCGGTCCACCCCGAGGCCCGGACCAGACGGACCCACGGCTCGGCGACGGCCCTCCGACCGCCCCCTCGCCCGACCCCTGGGCCCCGCGGGGACCCGGCTTCGACGCCCAGCCCGCCTCGGCGCCCTGGGGGTCGCCCCCGACCTACCCGCCACCGGCCTTTCCCCCGCCCGCCTATCCGCCGCCGGGCTACCCACCGCAGGGCCTGCGACCGCCCAGCTTCGGGCCGCAGGGCTATGGCCCGCCCGCAGGCGCGACGTCGTTCCGCGGGTCGTCCCGCCGGCGCCGGCTGAGCCCCGTCGTCGCCCTCGCTGCGGCGACCGCCCTGCTGGTCGGGGGCGCCGCAGGCTACGGCGGCTCCGTGCTCGCGGGGCGGACGGTGGCCGACCCGTCCGTCAGCAGCAGCGCACCGCCGTCACCGGTGGACCCTGGGGCCAGTGGCAGTGCCAGCCCGCTGCCCGCTCCGCCGCCGCAGGTGGACACCGTCGAGGTGGCGAAGCGTGTCCTGCCGGGCACGGTGATGATCCAGACCGGCAGCTCCACCGGCTCGGGGTTCGTGCTGGACACCGCCGGCCGGATCATGACCAACAACCACGTGGTGGCGGCGGCCGCGGCGGACGGGGAGCGCATCCGCGTCGTCTTCTCCGACGGCCGTCGGCAGAGCGCCACCCTGGTGGGCCGCAGCCCGTCCTACGACCTGGCGGTGATCAAGGTCCGCGGCTCCTCGGACCTGAGACCGCTGCCCTTCGGTGACTCCGAGGCCCTCGAGGTCGGCCAGCCGGTGATCGCCGTCGGCGCTCCTCTCGGTCTGCCGGGCACCGTCACCCAGGGCATCGTCAGCGCTCAGGACCGCCCCGTCGTCGTGGGTGGCGGCGCTGACGCCGACGCCCCGACCGCCTACATCAACGCGATCCAGACCGACGCCCCGATCAACCCGGGCAACTCGGGAGGGCCGCTCATCGACGCGGCCGGCCGGGTGATCGGGGTCAACTCCGCGATCCTCACCCTCGGCTCCGGCCAGGGCCAGACCGGGAACATCGGTCTGGGCTTCGCCATCCCGGTGGTCCAGGCCCGTCAGATCGGTCAGGAGCTCGTCGAACGGGGCAAGGCCACCTATCCCGTCATCGGCGCGACGGTGGAGGACGTGGGCGGCGGCGTGCGGCTGCGCACCGTCGAGGACGGCGGGCCCGCGGACGACGCCGGGCTCAGGGCGGGGGACGTCGTCACCCGGATCGACGACCAGCCGGTCCGGACCTCGGAGGAGCTGATCGTCACGATCCGCACCCGTCGGCCCGGGCAGAGCGTGGTGCTCGACTACACTCGCGGCTCCGCTGACCGCTCGGCCAGGGTCACGTTGGGCAGCAAGGAGGGATGATCATGCAACCGATGCTGCTCGACATCAACGGCCCCGAGTTCCTGCTGCTGCTGGTCATCGCCGTGGTGCTCTTCGGTCCCGAGCGGCTGCCCGAGCTGGCCCGCAAGGCCGCCCGCGTGGTGCAGTACGTGCGGACCATCGCCGGCTCGGCTCAGGAGACCCTGGTCAAGGAGCTGGGCCCGGGCTTCGAGGACGTCGACCTCCGCGACCTCAACCCCAAAGCGTTCATCCAGAAGCACCTGCTCGACGACGTCCAGCCGATCGTGGCCGACGTCAAGGCCGAGCTCAGCGACATCTCGGCGACGGTGAGCGGTCGGCCCGACGACGTGTCCGCCGCGATCCAGAGCGTGAAGGGGGAGGAACCCGAGATGGCCGGCGCCGCGGCCGGTCCGACGCGGGTGCAGACCCCGTTCGACTCCGACGCCACCTGAGCCGCGCCCTACGCGGCGGGCGGGTCGGAGGACGCAGCCCGCGTCAGCGCCCCGACGGAGCCAGACCGAGCTGGCGGCCGAGGAGGCCGCGGCCCCGCCGGTCGAGGCCGGTGGCCAGAGCCGCGAGCGCCTTCGCCGACGGCTGCTCGGGCGCGGAGACGACCACGGGCAGCCCGTCGTCGCCGCCCGCCCGCAGCCGCGGGTCGAGCGGGACCTGGGCCAGCAGCGGGACGTCGTAGCCCAGCCGCGTGCTCAGCCCGCGAGCGGTGTCCTGGCCGCCGCCGTGGCCGAAGACCTCGTGGCGCTGTTCCTCCCCGCAGTGCGGGCAGGTCACGGCCAGGTAGGACATGTTCTCCACCACCCCGATCACCCGCTGGTTCATCATCGAGGCCATGGTCCCGGCCCGCTCGGCCACCTCCGCGGCGGCCGCCTGCGGCGTGGTCACCACGATGACCTCCGCGCTCGGCAGCTTCTGGCCCAGCGAGATGGCGACGTCACCGGTGCCCGGCGGCAGGTCCAGCAGCAGGTAGTCGAGGTCGCCCCAGTACACGTCGGCCAGCATCTGGGTGAGGGCCCGGTCGAGGATCGGCCCGCGCCAGGCGATCACCTGGTCGCGTCGCGGCTTCAGCATGCCGATCGACATCACCTTGAGGCCCTGGCTGGGCACCGGCAGGATCATGTCCTCGACCGAGGTGGGCTTGGCGTCGGCGATGCCGAGCATGGCCGGCACCGAGTGGCCGTAGATGTCGGCGTCCAGGAGGCCGACGCTGCGCCCGGCAGCGGCCAGGGCGAGGGCCAGGTTCACGGTGACGGAGGACTTGCCGACCCCGCCCTTGCCGGAGGCGACGGCGATGACCTTGGTCAGCGAGCCGGGGCGGGCGAACGGGATCTCGCGGTCGGGCTGGCCGCCCTTGAGCTGCTCGCGCAGCGCGAGCCGCTGCTCGTCGCTCATCACGCCGAGGTCGACCCGCACCCCGCTGACGCCGGCGACGGCGCTGACAGCAGCGGTGACCTCGCGGGTCAGCGTGTCCTTCATCGGGCAGCCGGAGACCGTCAGCAGCACCTCGACGCGGACCTGGCCCGCGGCGTCCACCTCGACCGCGGCGACCATGCCGAGCTCGGTGATGGGCTTCTTGATCTCGGGGTCGTCGACGCGGGTCAGCGCGTCCCGGACCGGAGGCAGGAGCGGGTGGTCGAGCACGGGAGCCTGGAGGTCGAGCATGTCGCCCAGCCTAGGCGAGCCTGGTCAGCGCTCCCGCCGGTCCGGGTTCGTCGGACTGCTGAGCCGCGCGTGCGCGCCGTCGCGGCCCTCCTCGGCCGCGGCGTCCAGCTCGGCCACCATGGCCCGGAGCTCCGAGCGCAGCTCGGAGCGGACGTAGTCGCGGGTGGCCAGCTCGCCGACCGAGTTGCGCAGGCTGGCGATCTCCCGGGCCAGGAAGTCCATGTCGGCGCGGCTCTGCGCGGCCTGCTCCCGGTCCGCGTCGCGGCCGACCCGCTCACGCGCCTCCTGCCGGTTCTGGGCCAGCAGGATCAGCGGCGCGGCGTAGGAGGCCTGCAGCGACAGGACCAGGGTCAAGAAGATGAAGGGGAACGGGTCGAAGCGGGGCCGGTCGGGCCCGAGCGGCACGTTCCACAGCACCCAGACCAGCACGATGACCGACATCCAGGCCAGGAAGCGGGCTGTGCCCATGAACCGGGCGAAGCCCTCGGCGAACTGGCCGAAGGCGTCCCGGTCGACATTCATGCTCGGCAGCTCGAACCGGCGCCGCGCGCCGGGGACGTTGAGCCGCTGCGAGGCGCGGTCAGCCCTGGCCACGGGTCACTCCGCTGACGGCCCGTGACGCGACGGTGGACTGGGAGTCCAGCTGGGTGCCCCGCCAGTCCTCGGGCAGCACGTGGTCGAGGACGTCGTCCACGGTGACCGCCCCGATCAGGCGGTGCTCGGCGTCGATGACCGGGGCGTTCACGAGGTTGTAGGTGGCGAAGTAGCGGCTGACCTCGTGCAGGTTCGCCGCCGCGGTGAGCGGTTCCAGGTCGCTGTCCAACAGCGCGGACACCAGGGTCGAGGGAGGTTCCCGGAGCAGGCGCTGGAAGTGCACGGCGCCGATGAAGCGGCCCGTCGGGGTCTCCAGCGGGGAGCGGCAGACGTAGACCATGCAGGCCAGGGCGGGGGTGAGCTCGGCGTCGCGCACGCGGGCCAGCGCCTCGGCGACGGTGGCGTCGGGAGGCAGGACGAGCGGTTCGGGGGTCATCATCCCGCCGGCGGTGAACTCGGCGTAGTTGAGCAGCCGGCGCACGTCCTTGGCGTCCTCGGGCTCCATCCGGGCCAGCAGGATCTCGGCCAGCTCGGGAGCCAGCTCAGCGATCAGGTCGGCGGCGTCGTCGCGGTCCATCTCCTCCAGCACGTCCGCGGCCCGGTCGGTGTCCAGCACGGTGATCAGCGCGACCTGCTCGTCCTCCGGCAGCTCCTCGAGCGCGTCCGCCAGCCGGCCGTCGTCCAGGGCCGAGGCGATCTCGGTCCGGCGCTCGGGCGACATGTCGTGGAGCTCGCGCGCCACGTCGGCCGGCTTCATGTCCTCCATGGCCGCGATCAGCTGCTCGGTGCCCTGGGCGTGCTCCACCCGGAGCATGTCGATCTCGGACCAGTCGACGATGGCGGTGTGCCCCCGTCGGGCGAAGCGCGACGCCTTCACCACCTCGCGCAGCGCCACCTCCGACAGCACCCAGTCATGGCCGCGGACCGACCGCATGGCCACGTCGAAGATGACCGCCGGCCCGGGCTGGTCGAGCCGGTTCACGGTGAGGTCGAACAGGTCGTCGATGACGAGCATCTCGGACTCGCGGCGCTCGAAGCGGCGGGTGTTCACCGGCCCGGTGACGACCACCTGGACGGCGTCGACCCGGGTGATCCAGGCCATCGGCACGAAGATGCGGTGCTTGACGAAGGACTCCACGACCAGGCCCTTGACGCGGGGCGGCCGGCCAGCGGCCCGGCGTTGGATGACGACGTCGCGGACCTTCCCGACCTGGTCGCCGGCCATGTCGAGCACCGGCAGCCCCCGGATGCGGGAGATGAAGACCGAGGTCGCGCTGGAGGGTGCCACGCCATGATTATCAACCCAGCGCGCCGGTGTGGTCGGACCGGCGCGGACCGCAGCCGGACCTCAGTCCCGCCGGTGCGGGTCCACGTGCACCTTGGGTCCTGGCCCCGCGCCGGGCGGGCGGTCGCCGGCCAGCACGGCCGCCACCGCGTCGAGGCCGACGACGGCGGCCACCAGGGGGTCGGGAACCACCTCACCGGCGGTGTACCAGGCGATGGCCCCGTCCAGGCCCGAGGAGGCACCCAGCAGCCCGGTGACGTGCAGGTCCTTGTAGACGAGCTCGCGGGTGTCCAGCAGGCTCGGCGCGTGGGACAGCCCGATCAGCACCACGCGACCGGAGGGCTCGGCCAGCCGGACGGCGGTCGCCGGGCTGTCCGCGCCGGTGCTCGCGTCGATGACGGCGCGGAAGCCGGACTCCTCGTCGGCGAGGTCGGCCGGGTCCACCCCCTCCGCGCCGAAGTGGCTGACCAGGGCGAGGGCCTCGGGCCGCGGGTCGGCGACGACCACCCGGGCCCCGTGCACGGCGGCGAAGGTCGCGACGAGCAGGCCGATCGTGCCGGCGCCCAGCACCAGCACCCGCTCACCGCCCTCGAGCTGCGCGGCCCGGACCGCGCGGAGCGCGTTGCCGCCCGGTTCCACCAGCGCGCCCGCGGCCGGGGTGAGCTGCTCGGGGATGGGGTGCAGCGCCGACACGGGCACGGCCAGCCGCTCCGCGAGCGCCCCGGGCCGGTCGCCGCGGACGCCGATCTCGGTGCGGTCGGCGCAGACGTGGTGCCGGCCGGCCAGGCAGCGGGCGCAGCGCCCGCAGCCCAGCATGGTGTCGCCCACCACCCGTCGACCCAGCCAGCTGCGGTCCACGCCCGCGCCGAGCGCGCGCACGCGGCCGCACCACTCGTGGCCCGGCCGGACGGGGTAGCGGGTGGCCCCCTCCGCGAAGTAGGCCAGGCTGCCGTGGAAGAGCTCGACGTCGGTGCCGCAGACGCCGGCCTGCTCCACCTCGACGACCACCTCGCCGCCGTGCGCACGGGGTCCGGGCACCTCGCGCACCTCGGCCTGGCCGGGTGCAGTCATCAGCAGGGCCCGCATGCGCCGATGATAGGGCCCCACTAGGGTGCGAGGATGCGCAGTGACGCCTGGTACGCCGAGAGCGGCGGCAACGTCCGAGACGCCTACATCCACCGGGCCTGGATGCGCCGGGGCACGCCCGAGGACTCCTTCGACGGCCGCCCGCACATCGCCATCGCCAACACCGCCTCCGACCTGACCCCGTGCAACGCCCACCTGGACGAGGTGGCGGCGTCGGTCAAGGCCGGGGTCTGGGAGGCCGGCGGGGTCCCGCACAACCTGCCCGTGATGTCCCTGGGCGAGACGCTGGTCCGGCCCACCGCCATGCTCTGGCGCAACCTCGCGGCCATGGCCATCGAGGAGATGCTCCGCGCGAACCCGATCGACGGCGTGGTGCTCCTGGGCGGCTGCGACAAGACGATCCCCGCCCTGTTGATGGCGGCCGCGTCGGTCGACCTGCCGGCCGTCGTGGTTCCCGGCGGGCCCATGCTCACCGGGACCTTCCGCGGGCAGCCGCTGGGCTGCGGCACCGACGTGTGGCGGCTGTCGGAGGAGGTGCGCGCCGGCACGATGAGCGCGCGGGACTTCACCGCGTCGGAGTCCTCCATGATCCGCAGCAAGGGCCACTGCAACACGATGGGCACCGCCTCGACGATGGCCTGCCTGGCCGAGGCGCTGGGGATGACGCTGCCCGGGTTCGCCGGCACGCCGGCCGCGGACGCCCGCCTGCTGAGCCTGTCCCAGGAGACGGGCCGGCTCGCCGTCGACCTGGTCCGCCGCGACCGCCGCCCGAGCGCGGTGCTGACCGCCGAGGCCTTCCACAACGCGATCGTCACGCTGGGCGTCATCGGTGGGTCGACCAACGGCGTCGTGCACCTGCTGGCGCTGGCCGGCCGGCTGGGGGTGCCGCTGGGGCTCGAGGACTTCGACCGGATCGGGCACGAGGTGCCGCTGCTGGTGGATCTGCAGCCCTCGGGCCGGCACCTGATGGACGACTTCTACCGGGCGGGCGGTCTGCGGGCCGCGCTGGCCGAGGTGGCCGACCTGCTGGCGCCGGAGGCGACGACGGTGACGGGCGAGCGCTTCGTCGACACCCTGGTCGACCAGCCGGTGTGGGACCGGGAGGTGATCGCCCCGCGGGCCGAACCCCTGGTGCAGGCCGCGGGGATCGCGGTGCTGCGAGGCAACCTGGCCCCCGACGGCGCCATCATCAAGCCCGCCGCGGCGTCTCCGGGGCTGCTCGTCCACCGCGGCCCGGCGGTCGTCTTCGACAGCATCGAGGACGCGCACGCCCGGCTGGAGGACCCCGACCTCGACGTCACCGCCGACTCGGTGCTCGTGCTGCGCGGCTGCGGCCCGCGCGGCTACCCGGGCATGCCGGAGGTCGGCAACCTCCCGATCCCCCGCCGGCTCGTGCAGCTCGGGGTCCGCGACATGGTCCGGATCAGCGACGCTCGGATGAGCGGCACCGCCTACGGCACCGTCGTCCTGCACGTCGCTCCCGAGGCGGCAGCCGGGGGCCCGCTCGCCCGGCTGAGGACCGGCGACATCGTGGTCCTCGACGTGCCCGCCCGGACGCTCTCGGCCGAGGTCGACCCGGAGGAGTGGGAGGCCAGGACCGTCTCGGCCTCCTCCACCGCGGCCTACGCCCACCGGGCCCGGGGCTGGGAGCGCCTCTACATCGAGCACGTGCTGCAGGCCGACCGGGGCGCCGACCTCGACTTCCTCGTCGGGCGGAGCGGCTCGGACGTGAGCCGTGAGTCGCACTGAGCTGCCGCCCGGTCGGCTCCGCTACAAGGACCTGTGCGTCGACGCCGTCGACGCGCCCCGGATGAGCCGGTTCTGGGCCTCGGCGCTCGGCCTGGCGGCGGAGCGGCGGGGGGACAACGCCCTGCTCGTCGACGACGTCCCCGAGCACATGCTCTGGGTGAACGCGGTGCCGGAGCCGGTGACGGTCAAGCAGCGGGTCCACCTCGACGTGCACGTCGGCTCGGTGGACGACCTCGTCCGGCTGGGCGCCTCGGTCGTGGATGACACCCAGCCGTGGACGGTGATGGCGGACCCGGAGGGCGGCGAGCTGTGCGCCTTTCCCCGTCAGCCGGACCGGTTGCCGCGCTACCGGCTGTACGAGCTCGTGGTGGACAGCCCCGACGCGGAGCGGATCGCCCGCTGGTGGGCCGACCGGTTCGGCGTCGGCGTGGAGCACCCCGTCGACGGCGGAGGCTTCTGCTGGCTGGAGGGGGTCCCGGGCATGCCCTGGCCGATGGTCTTCCAGAACGTCCCCGAGCCGAAGACGGTCAAGAACCGGGTGCACTGGGACCTGTGGGGCCACACCCCGGACGCGCGGGCAGCGGGGGCGACGCTGCTGCGGGCCGAGGACGACGACATCCGCTGGGACGTGCTGGCGGACCCCGACGGCAACGAGTTCTGCGTCTTCGACCCCGGATAGACCCCGGTCGGCGGCCCGCGGCGCCCGTCGGCGCGGTTGACACTCCTGGTTAGGGTGAGCGCACTCGGGCCGAACCCAGGAGTCCCTGTGCGCCAGTTCCGTCCGTCCCCGCCCCGCCGTCGTAGGCCGGCCCGGGCGCTGGCCGTCCTCGTCGCCACGACGGCCGCGGTGGCCCTGGCCCTGGGTGCGGCGGCTCCCGTGGCCGCCGCGGCCCCGAGTGACCCGGCCCTGGTCCGCAAGCTGACCGCGGTGATGGCCGACCCGCGGGTGCAGCAGTCCGCCAGCGCGGCGGTCGTGCTCGACGCCGACAGCGGTGCGGTCCTCTACGACCGCTCGGGCGGACGCACCCTCATCCCGGCGTCCAACACCAAGTCCGCTGACCGCGGCGGCCGCCCTGCACACCTTGGGGCCCGACTACCGCTTCCGCACCGAGGTCTTCCGCCGCGGCGCGGTGGTCCGCGGCGCCATCCAGGGCCGGCTCTACCTCAAGGGCTACGGCGACCCCACGGCCCGGGTGTCGGACTACCGCTCACTGGCCCAGCAGGTGCGCGCCGCGGGTGTCACCCGCGTGACGGGCCGGCTGGCCGTCGACGCCACGTTCTTCGACGACCAGCGCTACAACCCCGGCTGGTCCACCGGCTACGCCGACCGCTACTACGCCGCCGAGATCTCCGCCCTCACCCTCGCGCCGAACGCCGACTTCGACGCGGGGACGGTCCTGGTCAACTACGCCCCCGGAGCCAGGGGCGGCAAGGCGAAGATCACCACGACGCCGGCCGCCGCAGCGCGCTACGTCAGGATCGTCAACCAGACCACCACCGGGTCCTCGACCAGCTCCAGCACCTTCTCCGCCCGGCGAACGCACGGGTCCCGGACGATCACCGTGTCCGGCCGGGTGCCCCTGGGTCGTTCCCGGGCGAGCACCCTGGTCACGGTGCACCGCCCCGAGCTCTACGCCGCTGCGGTCTTCCGGGCGGAGCTGGCCCGGGCGGGCGTCACCGTCGAGGGCGGCACGGTGGTCGTGGCGACCCCCGCCACCCAGCGGACGCGCCTGGCCCGCGACACGTCGATGCCGCTGTCGGACCTGATGGTGCCGTTCCTCAAGCTGAGCAACAACATGCACGCCGAGGCGCTGACCAAGGCGATGGCCGCCCGCGCCGGCCGGCCGGGGACCTGGGCGGCAGGGTTGAAGGTCACCACCGGCTACCTGCGCCGCCTCGGCGTGCCGATGGCCGGCGTCGTCCTCACCGACGGCTCCGGCCTCACCCGCCGCAACACCCTGACCGCGCGGGCGCTGGCCACTCTGCTGGTGAAGGTGCGATCCGAGCCCTGGTTCGCCGCGTTCGACCGCGGGCTGCCGGTGGCGGGGGACAGCCGACGGATGGTCGGTGGCACGCTGCGCTCCCGGATGACCGGCACCGCAGCGGCGGGGAACGCCCACGCCAAGACCGGCACCCTGACCGGGGTGACCTCCCTCAGCGGTTACGTGACCGGGCGCGACGGCAGGCGGTACGTATTCGCCATGGTCAGCAACCACCGCGGGGCCTCACCGCGTCCGGTCGAGAACACGCTGGTGGTGACCCTGGCCGGCTGGCGACGCTGAGCGTCCGGCCCCGGTCCTCCCAGCCCGTGCCCAGGCGGCGCCGCTAGATTTGGTCCCCAGCCTTCGTGACCCTGCGAAGGCCGACCAACCCGCGTCCGGAACAGTCCTGGAGAGCCCATGAGCACCCCGCAAACCCGCACCCTCGGCTCGATCTTCGAGCTCCAGTTCCCCCAGTCGGTCGGGATCTACTCCAGCTACGCCGAGGCGCAGAAGGCGGTGGACTTCCTGGCCGACGAGAAGTTCGAGGTGCAGAACCTCGCCATCGTCGGGACCGACCTGAAGTCGGTCGAGCGGGTGCTGGGCCGTCGCACCTGGAACACTGTCCTGCTGGGCGGGGTCCAGTCCGGGGTCTCCACCGGTCTGCTGGTGGCCCTGGTCCTGTTGATCTTCGTGCCGGAGGTCGCAGAGCTTCCTGGCGCTGCTGCTGTCGTCGCTGGCCATCGGCGTCCTGCTCGGGATGACCTTCGCGGCGATCGGCTACGCCATGTCGCGCGGGCGGCGGGACTTCACGTCGGTGACCCAGACCGTCGCGACCAAGTACGAGGTGCTCTGCGAGCACAAGGTCGCCGCCCGGGCCCGGGAGATGCTGCAGCAGCGTCCCGGCGCCCGCGCCACCGCCTTCGAGTAGGCGATCAGCCGCACCCTGGAAATCCAGCGCCAGATGCCGTCATCACGGCCCCGCGGGCCTTCGGTGACCATCGGCGCTGGATCTCCAGGGGAGACGCCGAGGGAGGCCAGCCGGCGACTACCCCTGACCGGACCAGATGCCGGCCATCCAGGCCTCCACGGCGTCGGCGGTGCGGGGGAGGGCGGCGGAGAGGTTCTCGTTGCCGTCGGCGGTGATGAGGATGTCGTCCTCGATGCGGACGCCGATCCCGCGCAGCTCCTCGGGGACCAGCTCGTCGTCGCTCTTGAAGTAGAGGCCGGGCTCCACCGTCAGCACCATGCCGGGCTCCAGGGTGCCCTGCCGGTACCGCTCCGTGCGGGCCTGGGCGCAGTCGTGCACGTCGATCCCCAGGTGGTGGGAGGTGCCGTGCACCATCCAGCGGCGGTGCTGCCCGCCGTCCTCGGCGAGCGACTCCGCCGCCGGGACCGGCAGCAGCCCCCAGGCCTCGAGGTGGCCGGCGATGACGGCCACCGCCGCCTTGTGCACGTCGGAGAACGTCGCTCCCGGCTGTGCTGCGGCGATACCGGCCTCCTGGGCCTCCAGCACCGCGTCGTAGACCCGCCGCTGGGCGGGGGAGAAGGTGCCCGAGACGGGCAGGGTCCGGGTGACGTCGGCGGTGTAGAGGCTGTCCAGCTCGACGCCCGCGTCGAGCAGCAGCAGGTCCTGCGGGCGCAGGTCGCCGTCGTTGCGGATCCAGTGCAGCGTGCAGGCGTGCTCTCCGGAGGCGGCGATCGTGTCGTACCCGACGGCGTTGCCGGCGTGCCGGGCGTGCAGGCCGAAGACGCCCTCGACCCAGCGCTCGCCCCGGCCCCGGCGGACGGCCTCGGGCAGGTCGGCGACCACGGCGACGAAGGCGTCGGCGGTCTGGCGGCAGGCCTCCCGCATCTGCTCCACCTCGTAGGCGTCCTTGGTCAGCCGCAGCTCGCTGAGCGCCACCGCGAGCGCCCGGTCGGCCTCGACGGCGGCGTCGGTCGCCTCGGTGTCCGACCCGGCCCGGATCTCGACCAGCACCTCGGCCAGCGCGCCGTCGGCCGCTCCCGGCACGACCCGCAGGGAGAGGTCCCCCAGCGTCCTTGCGGAGCCGGTCGGGCAGCTCCTCGACCGGCGCGCACGCGATGCCGCAGAGCGCCGCCATCTCCTCCAGCGACGGCCGCTTGCCCACCCACATCTCGCCGTACCGTGCGTCGGCGTAGAACTCGGCGGAGTCACGGGGAGCCCGCGGCTTGAAGTACAGGGTCGCGTCGTGGCCGGTGTCGGTCGGCTCCAGCACCAGGACCGCGTCGGGCTCCCGGTCGGTGCCCAGCCCGGTGAGGTGCGCGAAAGCCGAGTGCGGCCGGTAGCGGAAGTCGGTGTCGTTGGAGCGGACCTTGAGCCCGCCCGCCGGCACCACCAGCCGCTCGCCCGGGAACAGGGCGCTCACCGCCGCCCGGCGCACCCGTGCGGCGTCGACGGTGGGCAGCGGCTCGGGCAGCGCCGTGCTGTGCGGCGCCCAGCCCTGGGCGATGAACTCCCGGAAGGCCTCGGAGAAGGGAACCTGACGGTTGGGCAGAGGAGGCTGGCGGTCGCTCATGGGTCCATCCTCCCATCGAGGGCCGGCGCAGGACCGGGTCACCGGACGCCGTCGCCGGGCTCCTAGGGTGGTCGGGTGCAGGACGCGCGCGCGGTGCTCGACGGGCCCCGGTCTGGTCGACCGGCTGACCCGGCTGGGGCTGCGCCCGGCCGACGTCCCCGACGCCCTGCGCAGTGCCGCCGCGGTGCGTCAGGACCCGACCGCGCTGGCCGAGGTGGAACGGCTGGCGGACGCCCTGCGCGCCACCCTCGGCCGGTTCCCGGGGGAGCCGGACCGCGACCCCTTCCCCGACTACGACGGCGACGCCGACCCGCACGGCGTCGGGGTGGTGGCCCTGTGGGCCCTCGTCGTCACCGAACCCGACCTGGTGCGAGTTCCACCGCGCCCACGGGGTCCCGCCCCAGGTGAGCGCGGCCACCGTGCGCGAGCTGGGCCAGCAGGTGCACGTGCACCGTCTCACCTACGGCGTGTTCGGCCTGCACACCTACGGCTGGCTGTCGGTGACCTGGAGCGGATCGCTCTACTGGCTGGGCCGGCTCCAGTTCAACCTGGAGCGGCTGCCGCAGGGGTGGGTCTGCTCCACCCACATCCCGCGCTCCGGGCCGCTGGACCCGGCCGCGGTGGACCGGTCCTTCGCCGAGGCGGCCCGGTTCTTCCCGGCCTGCTTCCCCGACCGGCCCGTCACCACCTTCTGGTGCCGGAGCTGGCTGCTCGACCCGGCCCTGGCCGCGGCCCTGGACCCGGCGTCGAACATGGCCCGCTTCCAGGCCCGGTGGCGGCTGTACGGTGAGCCCATGCCGGGGGACGACGACGCGCTCTTCTTCTGCTTCGCCCGTCGAGGCGCGGTGGACCGGACCTGCCTGCCGCGCCGGACCAGCCTGCAGCGGGCGATCCTCGACCGCTGGGCCGCCGGCGGCCACTGGTCGGTCCGGGACGGGGTGCTGCCGATGACCGGCATGCGCGGGCTCCGCGTGGTGACCGAGCTCTACCTCGTCCGGCACGGCGAGACCGAGTGGAGCGCGAACGGCCGGCACACCTCGGTGACCGACCTGCCGCTGACCGAGCGGGGCAGGCAGCAGGCCACGGCGCTGGTCGGGCACCTCGACCCCACCGGGTTCGGGCTGGTGCTGTCGCAGCCCCCGGCGCCGCGCCCGGGACACCGCCGAGCTGGCCGGGTTCACCGGCGAGCACGCGCCGCAGGTGGACGAGGACCTGGCGGAGTGGGCCTACGGCGACTACGAGGGCCGGACCAGCCCCGAGATCCACGAGGAGGTGCCGGGCTGGACGATCTGGACCCACCCGGTGCCCGGGGGCGAGTCCGCCGAACAGGTCGCGGCCCGGCTGGACCGGGTGGTGCAGCGGGTGCGCGACTCCGGCGTCGACCGGGCCCTCTGCTTCGCCCACGGCCACAGCCTGCGGGCGCTGGCCATGCGCTGGCTGGGCTTCGACCTCGCCCTCGGCGTGCACTTCCCGCTGGACACCAGCACCGTCTCGGTGCTGGGGGAGGAGAAGGGTCTGCCGGCGCTCGAGCGCTGGAACGCCCGACCCTGACCCCGACGACTGCCCCGATCAGCGGTTGCCGGACTCAGCGGGTGCGGGATCAGTCGTAGGAGACCGCGTCCAGCCGACGCCGGGCCGAGAGGAACAGGACCAGGGCCAGGACGCTCGCGCCCAGCACGACCCCGGCCATCGGCCTGGGGGTGCCGTCGGCCAGGGCGCCGACCAGCGGGGCGATGGCGCCGCCGATCACGAACTGAGCCGCACCGAGCAGCGCGGAGGCGCTGCCGGCGTTGTTCCCGTGCCGGCTGAGCGCGATGGCCGGGGCGTTCGGGAACGACAGCCCGGCCGAGGCCACCACGAAGAACAGCGGGACCATGAGACCGAGGAGCCCGCCGAAGCCGGTGACGCTGGTGACCACCAGGGCGACCGCGCCGAGCGTGGACATCGTGACGGAGGCCAGCAGCACCCGCACCGGTCCGTGGCGCTTCACCAGCAGCGGGTTGACCTGGGTCATGACGACCAGGCCGAGGGCGTTGGCACCGAAGGCGAGGCCGAACTCGCCCGGCGTGAGGCCGTACAGCTCCTGGAGGATGAACGGGGCGCCCGAGATGTAGGCGAACAGGGTGGCGAACATCAGGCCGGAGACCAGCACCATGACCACGAACAGGCGGTCGGCGAACAGGCTCCGGTAGGCCCGCAGGGAGGCCCCGACGTTGCCGGGCTGACGGCGGACGACGGGCAGCGTCTCCGGCAGCGCCACCAGGGCCAGCACGAACAGGCCCACGGCGACGAGGGCGAGCACCACGAAGATCCCGCGCCAGGAGGTGAAGGACAGCAGCGCGCTGCCGATGGAGGGCGCGAGGATCGGCGCGACGCCGACGACGAGCATCAGCCGGGACAGCAGCTGGGCCGCCCGGATGCCGCTGAACAGGTCACGGACGACGGCCATGGCGACGACGGCCACGGCGGCGCCGGCCAGGCCCTGCAGCGTCCGGGTGACGGCGAGGAGGGTGATCGAGGGCGCGAGCGCGCAGAGCACCGAGGTCAGGCCGTGAGCCGCGAGCCCCACCAGCAGCGGACGGCGCCGACCGACGGCGTCGGAGAGCGGACCGACCAGCAGCTGGCCGACGCCGAGACCGATCAGCAGCCCGGTGATGGTCAGCTGCGCCTGGGAGTCGGTCGCCCCCATCTCGGCGCTCAGAGCCGGCAGCGCGGGCAGGTAGGCGTCGATGGTCAGCGGACCGATCGCGCTCAGCGCCCCGAGCACCAGCACCAGCTGGAGGTAGCGGCGGCCCACGTAGCGGGTGCCGGGCGACCTGACCGTCGTCGTGGCGGTCGAGGTCTGCGGTTCAGCGAGAGAGGTCATGCCGGCGTCCTTCGGTAGAGCTCGGAAGCTCGGGAACGGCGCACGACGGTGTGTCCAGGAGAGCTGTCGTCCAGTCCGCGGCGAGCCGCGGTGGACATGAGGACCATAACCCCCCTATGCGACCGTTCATTCCCCCGGGACCGCGGCTCGCCCTCGGGGCCGGCCGGAGCCGGGCCTGCCGCGGGAGCGGGGCAGCTCGCCAGACGTAGGCTGGGCGACCAGCGGAGCCGTCCGGGCCGCGCGCACGGAGGGAGCCAGACATCAGAGCTGACCAGGGGGACCAGCAGCGCCTGCTCGACCTGCAGGGGGTGGACACCGCCCTCGCTCAGCTGGCGCACCGCCGCCGGACCCTGCCCGAGCACGCCGAGATCGCCCGGCTGGAGCAGGCCCGTCGCCGCCTGTCCTCCGACCTCGTCGGGGCCGACACGGGGGTCTCCGACCTCGAGCGCGAGCAGGAGCGCTCCGAGAACGAGCTCGAGCCCGTCCGTGAGCGGCTTTCGCGCAACCAGCGCCGCATCGCCGACGGGTCGGTCGGCGACCCCAAGGCGCTCAACTCCCTGGTCGAGGAGGTGGCGCACCTCAAGCGGCGGATCGACACCCTCGAGGAGGCAGAGCTCGCGGTGATGGAGCAGCTGGAGACCGCGACCGAGAACCGCGAGCGGCTCCGGCGGGAGGCCGCCGAGATCGACGAGCAGCTCGCGGTGCTCGAGGCGAAGCGGACCACCCAGCTGCGCGAGCTGGCCGACCAGGCCGCCGAGCGGCAGCAGGTCCGGGACGAGATCGCCCGGGTCCTCCCCGCGGCGCTGCTCAGCCTGTACGACAAGATCGGCGCCAGCCACTCCGGCGTCGGCGCGGCCGCGCTCCATCGTCGCCGGTGCACCGGGTGCCAGCTCGACATCAACGCGGCGGACCTGCGCCAGTTCGCCGCCGCTCCGGCCGATGAGGTGCTGCGGTGCGAAGAGTGTGGTCGGATCCTCGTCCGGACGGCCGAGTCGGGGCTCTGACCCGGGGCTGACGCCGTCGGTTCCGTGCCGACCGCGCCGGGAGCGGTGCTTGTAGGGTCGGCAGCATGCCCGCCCGCAAGGTCGACCTGCCCGGCCTGCTCCCCCCTGACCTGGCCGCCGGCCTGGCGCGGATCCGGACCGAGCTGCAGGTGCCCGAGACCTTTCCCGACGACGTGCTGGCCGCGGCGGAGGCGGCCGTGGCAGCGGTCACCGCGCCGGAGCTGGACCGCACCGACCTGGAGCTGGTCACGATCGACCCACCGGGGGCCCGCGACCTCGACCAGGCGCTGCACCTGGCCCGGGCCGAGGGGGGTTACGTCGTCTCCTACGCCATCGCCGACGTCGCCGCCTTCGTGCGGCCCGGTGACCCCGTCGACCGCGAGGCCCACCGTCGCGGGATGACCCTCTACGCGCCGGACCACCGCACCCCGCTGCACCCGCCCGTGCTCAGCGAGGGCGCGGCGAGCCTGCTCCCGGACCAGGTGCGGCCCGCGCTGCTGTGGACGCTCCGGCTCGACGCCCAAGGCCGGATGACCGACGCCGAGGTGGTGCGCGCCCGCGTCAGGAGCCGGGAGCAGCTGGACTACGGCCAGGCGCAGGCCGAGATCGACAGCGGCCACGCGCGGGAGTCGCTGGCCCTGCTGGCCGAGGTCGGGCGGTGGCGTGAGCAGCGCGAGCGGGAGCGCGGGGGCGTCAGCCTGCCGCTGCCCGAGCAGGAGGTCGTCCCGGCCGCGGACGGCTGGCGCCTGGAGTTCCGCGCCCCCCTGCCGGTCGAGGGCTGGAACGCGCAGATCTCGCTGCTGACGGGGATGGCGGCCGCCCACCTCATGCTCTACGCACAGGTCGGGATCGTCCGGAGCATGCCCCCCGCTGAGCACGGGGCGCTGCGCACGCTGCGCGCCACCGCCAAGGCGCTCCGGATCAGCTGGCCCGCCGAGCTCGACTACCCCGAGTTCGTGCGCAGCCTCGATCCCGCCCGGCCGGCGCATGCCGCCATGCTCAACGCCTGCACGATGCTGTTCCGCGGTGCGGGCTACCTCGCCTTCGACGGGGACGTGCCGCCCGACGCCGAGCACTCCGCGCTGGCCACCGACTACGCCCACTGCACGGCGCCGCTGCGCCGGCTGGTCGACCGCTACGTCGGCGAGGTCTGCCTGGCGCTCTGCGCCGGGACGGCGGTTCCCCCCTGGGTGCTCGCGGCACTCCCGGCGCTGCCGGCGGAGATGGCGACCGCCGACCGCCGGGCGAAGAGGTACGAGCGTGCCGTGATCGACCTCGTCGAGGTGGTGCTGCTCGCGCCCCGCCTGGGCGAGGTGTTCGAGGCCACGGTGGTGGACGTGGACGACGCCCGGCGGCACGGCACCGTGGTGGTGGCCGAACCGGCGGTGGAGGCCCGCGTCAGCGGCGAGGGTCTGCCGCTGGGCCGGCAGATCCAGGTGCGGCTCGTCGCGGCCGACCTGGCCAGCGGCGCGGTCTCCTTCGAGCGGACCGGCTAGCGGCGCGCACTCATTCACCTGCTTCACCCTGCGTCAGCACCGGAAAAAGCACAGCCCCCGCCGTGAGGCGGGGGCTGCCGGCTGTCCCTCCCCAGGAACGCCAGGTCATGGCCCGGGAGCGCTCGACGACGTCGAGAACTGTCAGGAGAAGCGAGGCGAGAGGAAGCTCGGGGGTTCATCCCCTCGCCTCGCCCTCGTAACGATAGGGAGCGCCGGCCACCGCGACAAGGGTTCGGTCTGTCCACATGTGCGATGTCCAGAAGTGGACACGCGCGCCGGGTAGTGAGCAGCCAGCGCCCCGTCGATCAGCGCTGCTCCTGCGGGCACCACCAGGTGGTCCGGCCGCCGACGGTTCCCCTCGTCATCGGTGTGCCGCACCGCGGACAGTGCCGGCCGGCCCCACGGAAGGGGATCACCTCGCCGGTGTGGACGCCGCCGTTGGCCAGGGCTGCCCGCGTCGCGGCCTGCAGCGCCGCGTGCAGCACGACCAGCTCGTCGTCGGAGAGCTCGTCGACGGGCCGGCGGGGGGAGAGCCGGGCCTGCCACAGGGTCTCATCAGCCAGCAGGTTGCCGATGCCGGCGAGCACCGACTGGTCGAGGAGCCGGGCCTTGAGGGGCGCCCGCCCGCGGCGCACCCGCGCCGTGAGCTCGGCGAGGTCCACCAGGCCCGCATCCGGTCCGAGCCGGCTGGTGTCGGGGTCGAGCCGGACGCGGCCCAGGCGCCGCTTGTCGAACAGCCGCAGGCTCCCGCCGTCCTGAAAGGACACGGTGAACCGGTCCCAGACGGGGTTGCGCCCGGGGTGCTCGCCGCCCTGGCCGTAGCGGCCGCCCGTCCAGTCACCACCCTCGGTGACGGCGCCGTCAGGGCCGGTGAGGAGCACCCGCCCGCTCATGCCCAGGTGCAGCCCGAGCACCGGGCCGGGCGTGCGGCTCCGGCCGAGTCCCGAGGTCTCGCACCACAGGGACTTGCCCTGGCGGAACGCGCCGGTCAGCGAACGGCCGACCAGAGCAGCGCGGATCTCACCGGGGGCGTGCGGCCGGCACTCCCAGGTGTCGGTGTCATCGACGTCAGCGATGCGCCGGTGCAGGGCTTCGCGCTCGAGAAGGGTGCGGGCGCTCTCGACCTCGGGCAGCTCGGGCACGGCGACAGTGTGCCGGGGCCCGACAAGTGCCGGCCGGGTGGCTAGGGTCGCGCTCATGGCCGTCGACGGACCGCTCGTGGTGACCGACGCCTTCGTCGTGGACGCCGACGAGCTGCGCTGGAGGTTCTCCCGCGCCTCGGGCCCGGGTGGGCAAGGGGTCAACACCACCGACAGCCGGGTCGAGCTGGTATGGACGCCGGCGGGCTCGCCCTCGGTGGCCGGGCTCCCGACGGTGCTGCAGGAGCGTCTGGCGGCCGGCCTGGCCGGGACCCTCGTGCAGGGGGCCGTGGTGGTCGTCGCCTCCGAGCACCGGGCGCAGCTCCGCAACCGGGAAGCGGCCCGCGAGCGGCTCGCCGTCCGGCTGCGGGAGGCCTTGGCCCTTCCACCACCACGGCGGCGCCCGACCCGGCGCACCCGTGGGTCCGTCGAACGGCGGCTGCAGGGCAAGCGGGTCCGCGCGAGCGTCAAGGCCGGCCGTCGGCGCGGACGCATCGTCGGAGAGCCGTGACAGGGGACGACGAGAGCCGTGACGAGGTGGGTTCTCGCCCCCGGGCGCACGTCCGCGGGCGGGTAGGGTGCACGGCGTGTCCCGGCTGCCCGTGACCGCGCCCAAGCTCGGTCATCCTGCGAGCATCCGGGACGTGGCCCGCATCGCCGGCGTGTCGCGGCAGACCGTCTCCCGGGTCATCAACGACCACCCCAGCCTGCGGCCGGAGACCCGCGAGCGCGTCCAGGCGGTGATCGACGAGCTCCGCTACCGCCCCAACCCCATCGCCCGCGCCCTCGGAGGCAGCCGCTCCCGCACCTTCGGGGTGATCGCCTCGCAGCGCACCCAGTGGGGTCCTGCGGCGGCCATCCAGGGCGTGGAGCGGGCGGCGCGGGACGCGGGTTACCTGGTCAACACCACCAACCTCGCCTCCACCGAGCCCTCCGTCATCCGGGAGGCCCTCGCCCTGCAGGTCGAGCACAAGGTCGAGGGTCTGGTGATCATCGCCCCGCAGACCCGCACCCTCGACCAGATCGACGAGCTGGCCCTCGACATCCCCTACGTGCTCCTGCACTCCCGCGCCCAGGGCGACGAGCACGAGCTGTTCGTCGACCAGCTCGCCGGGGCGCGGGCCGCGACCCGGCACCTCGTGCAGCTCGGCCACCGCGACGTCCTCCACCTGGCCGGCCCCCAGGAGTGGATCGAGGCCGAGGCCCGGATGCAGGGCTTCCTCGCCGAGATGATCGAGGCCGACCTGCCCGTCCGGCCGCCCGTGCTGGGGGACTGGACCCCCGACTTCGGCTACCACGCCGGTCGGGAGCTGGCCCGCTTCCGCGACTTCACCGCCGTCTTCACCGCAAACGACCAGATGGCCCTGGGGATGATGCACGCCCTCCGCGACGCCGGCCTCGACGTGCCCCGGGACGTCAGCGTCGTCGGGTTCGACGACATGCCGGAGGCGGCGCACTTCTGGCCTCCGCTGACCACCGTCCGTCAGGACTTCGAGGAGCTGGGGCGACGCTGCGTCGCGCGGCTGCTGGGCGGCCACGAGGGGGAGGAGCCCGCGCCCCTGGAGCCCCAGCTCGTCGTCCGGAGCTCGACCGCCCGCCCCGGCGCCTGACCATCGTTATCGGAGCGAGACGGAGAGCCCCCGCAGGTCGTGTTGCACATCTCTCAGCCTGTGCTTAGATGTGACCGGTCACACCGCGGGGGACCTCCCCTGACGACGACGAGGTCGGACAGATGCTAGTAGTTCGCGCACTGAGCGCGCGCTTTGCTGCGCCCGCCCGACCCCGGCGCCGGTGACCACCCCGTCCGCGCCGTCCGCGTCACCGGTGGGCCCCCGGCCCACGGCGGCGCGTGCCCGCTCCCGCTCGCTCCGCTCCGCGCTGCCCGTGGGTGCCGGCAGCAACAACCGAAAGGATCCCTCGTGATCAACAGACGCCGAATGCTCGCCGGTCTCGCCGCCACCGCCGCGGTGACCCTCAGCCTCTCCGCCTGTGGCGGCGGGCGTGCCGGGGTGGCCGGCAACGACGACGCCGAGGCCGGTTCCAACGCCGGTGCCCTGATCGGCGTGGCCATGCCGACCAAGACCTCCGAGCGCTGGATCGACGACGGCGACAACGTCAAGGCCAAGCTCGAGGCGCTGGGCTACAAGGTGGACGTGCAGTACGCCAACAACAAGGTCCCCGACCAGCAGCAGCAGATCGAGTCGATGCTCAACAACGGCGCCAAGGCGCTGATCATCGCCTCGATCGACGGCACCGCGCTCACCACCCAGCTGGCCGACGCCGGCGCCGACGGTGTCAAGGTCATCGCCTACGACCGGCTGATCAACGGCTCCCCGAACGTGGACTACTACGTCACCTTCGACAACGAGAAGGTCGGCATCCAGCAGGGCACCTCGCTGCTGACCGGCCTCGGCATCCTCGACGCCGAGGGCAACGAGACCGACGAGAAGGGCCCGTTCAACATCGAGCTCTTCGCCGGCAGCCCGGACGACAACAACGCCACCTTCTTCTACGACGGTGCGATGAGCGTCCTCCAGCCCTACATCGACAAGGGCACCCTGGTGGTCGCCCTCGGGCCAGACCGAGTTCCAGCAGGTCGCCATCCAGCAGTGGGAGCTGGACACCGCCCAGGACCGGATGGAGACCATCCTCAACGGGTTCTACTCCGGCAAGGAGCTCGACGGCGTGCTGTCGCCCTACGACGGTCTCTCCCGCGGCATCCTGAACGCCACCAAGGCCGCGGGCATCGACAACCCGATCGTGACCGGCCAGGACGCCGAGAAGCCCTCTGACAAGCTGATCCTGGACGGCGTGCAGTACTCGACGATCTTCAAGGACACCCGCAAGCTGGGTGACACCGCGGCCGTCATGGTCGACGACGTGCTCAACGGCCGCACGCCCCAGACCAACGACAACGAGACCTACAACAACAAGGTCAAGGTCGTGCCGTCCTTCCTGCACGAGTCGGTGATCATCACCAAGGAGAACCTCGTCAAGGAGGTCGTCGACTCCGGCTACTACACCCAGGAAGAGGTCGAGAAGGGCGAGTGAGCCCTCCCGCTCCTGACCGCACCGCCGGCTCCTGAGCCGACCACCGCGTCCTGAGCCTGTCCTGCGCAGCGGGGCAGGCTCAGGGCGTGCCGCGGGCCTCCCGCACCGCCGACGCAGCACACGAGGAAGAGCATGGCTGACCACATCCTTGAGATGGTGAACATCACCAAGACGTTCCCGGGCGTGAAAGCGCTGCAGGACGTCAACCTGACCGTCGAACGCGGGGAGGTGCACGCGATCTGCGGCGAGAACGGCGCCGGCAAGTCGACGCTGATGAAGGTGCTGTCCGGGGTCTACCCGCACGGCACCTACGAGGGCGAGATCGTCCTCGACGGCAAGCCGGCGGCCTTCTCCGGCATCCGCGACTCCGAGAAGTCCGGCGTGGTGATCATCCACCAGGAGCTGGCCCTCAGCCCGTTCCTGTCGATCGCGGAGAACATCTTCCTGGGCAACGAGCAGGCCAGGCGCGGCCTCATCGACTGGAACGCGACGAACCTCGAGGCGGCCCGGCTGCTGCAGCGGGTCGGTCTGGCCGAGAACCCGATCACCAAGATCACCGACATCGGCGTCGGCAAGCAGCAGCTGGTGGAGATCGCCAAGGCGCTGTCCAAGAACGTCTCGCTGCTCATCCTCGACGAGCCGACCGCGGCCCTGAACGACGAGGACTCCGCGCACCTGCTGGACCTGCTCCGTGGACTCCGTGAGCACGGCATCACCTGCATCATCATCAGCCACAAGCTGAACGAGATCAAAGCCATCGCCGACCGCGTGACCGTCATCCGCGACGGCCGGACCATCGAGACCCTCGACCTCGACGCCGACGACATCTCCGAGGAGCGGATCATCCGCGGGATGGTCGGCCGGGACCTGCAGAGCCGCTACCCCGACCGCAGCCCCGACATCGGCGAGGAGGTGCTGCGGATCGAGAACTGGACCGTGCAGCACCCGCTCGAGCACTCCCGCACGGTCGTCGACGACGCCAACCTCAACGTCCGCGCCGGAGAGGTCGTCGGCATCGCCGGGCTGATGGGCGCGGGTCGCACCGAGCTGGCGATGAGCGTGTTCGGCCGCTCCTACGGGCACAACATCACCGGCCAGCTCTACAAGAACGGCCGGGAGATCGAGCTCAAGACGGTCCGGGACGCCATCAAGAACGGCATCGCCTACGCCACCGAGGACCGCAAGCGCTACGGCCTGAACCTCATCGACGACATCAAGCGCAACATCTCCGGCGCCGCCCTGGAGAAGCTGTCGAAGAGCGGGTGGGTGGACGCCAACCGGGAGCAGGTCGTGGCCAACGACTTCCGCACGAGCATGCGGATCAAGGCCCCGAACGTCGGCGTGCTGACCGGCAAGCTGTCGGGCGGCAACCAGCAGAAGGTGGTGCTGAGCAAGTGGATGTTCACCGACCCCGACGTGCTGATCCTCGACGAGCCGACCCGAGGCATCGACGTCGGCGCGAAGTACGAGATCTACACGATCATCAACGCCCTGGCCGCGCAGGGGAAGGCGATCATCGTCATCTCCTCCGAGCTGCCCGAGCTGATGGGCATCTGCGACCGCATCTACGCCCTCGCCGCCGGTCGGATCACCGGTGAGGTCGAGGTGTCGGGCGCCAAGGCCGAAGACCTGATGCACTACATGACCATGGACAAGGACGGATCCCGATGAGCTCGACCACCCAGGCCGCGACCGACCCGTCGCCGGTCATCCCGCCGCCGCGTGAGAAGTCCTCCGGCGGGGTGCTCTCCTTCCTCGCCGGCCGGCTGCGCCAGATCGGCATCTTCATCGCCCTGATCGCGATCGTGATCCTGTTCCAGATCCTGACCGGGGGCACGCTGCTGACGCCGCGCAACGTCACCAGCATCATCAACCAGAACGCCTACGTCCTGATCCTGGCGATCGGGATGGTGATGATCATCATCGCCGGCCACATCGACCTCTCGGTCGGCTCGGTCGTGGCCTTCGTGGGCGCGATGAGCGGCATCTTCATCGTCCAGTGGGGCTGGCCCTGGTGGATCGGCGTGCTCGCCGCGATCATCGTGGGCGGCCTGATCGGGGCCTGGCAGGGCTTCTGGGTGGCCTACATCGGCATCCCGGCCTTCATCGTGACCCTCGCCGGCATGCTGACCTTCCGCGGCCTCACCCAGATGGTGCTGCAGAACGTGCCGATCACGCCGTTCCCGGAGGCCTACGTGACCATCGGGTCCGGCTTCCTGCCCGACCTGACCAACGGCCAATCGGTCTTCGAGGTGCTCACCGTCATCCTGGGTGTGGCCGCGACGGTGGTCCTGGTGGCGGGTGAGTTCCGGGAGCGCAGCAAGCGCGTCAAGATGGGCCTGGAGGACGAGCCCCGCTCGTGGTTCATCGTCAAGGCCGGGTTCACCGCCGTCTTCATCCTGGCCATCACCTTCACCCTGGCCAGCTACCGCGGCACCCCGATCGTGCTGGTCATCCTCGCCGTGCTGGTCCTGCTCTACTCCACGGTGATGAACCGCTTCGTGTTCGGCCGCCACGTCTACGCCCGCGGTGGCAACCTGCACGCCGCCCAGCTGTCCGGCATCGACACCAAGCGGGTCGACTTCTGGCTCTTCGTCAACATGGGCGTGCTCGCGGCCATCGCCGGCATCGCCTTCACCGCCCGCAGCAACTCCGCGCTCCCCGGCGCGGGCACCGGCTTCGAGCTGGACGCCATCGCCGCGGTGTTCATCGGCGGCGCAGCGGTCACCGGCGGCATCGGCACCGTCACCGGCGCCATGATCGGCGGTCTGATCATGGGTGTGCTGAACAACGGCATGTCGCTGCTGGGTCTGGGCAGCGAGGTGCAGTCCTTCATCAAGGGCTTCGTGCTCCTGCTCGCCGTGGCGTTCGACATCTTCAACAAGCGGCGCGCCGCCAACGCCTCCAAGTAGCCCCACCGGCCCCTGGCCGCAGCAGCGCCCTCCCCGTCCGACGGGGAGGGCGCTGTCGCGTCTCGGGCCGGAGCCGACCCGACGGAGAAGGGAACCGGGGAAGGGACGAGTCGGTCGATAAGCCGGATTCTGTCCCGGCCACCAGGGCCGGGGGCGACCATCCATCTGCGACCGCTGTTGCCAACGGCCTGGTGCGACCTACCCGGAGACTCGGGCGAGCAGCCCTCAGACGCCTCCGCGGGCACGCGGTGCGTGCCCTTCTTGGTCTTGCTCCCGGTGGGGTTTGCCGAGCCGCCCCAGTCACCTGGGGCGCTGGTGGTCTCTTACACCGCCGTTTCACCCTTACCCGCACGTCGCCGCGCAGGCGGTCTGTTCTCTGTGGCACTGTCCCGCGGGTCACCCCGGGTGGGTGTTACCCACCACCGTGCTCTGTGGAGTCCGGACTTTCCTCGACACCGTTCCCGGTGCCGCGGCCGCCTGACCGACTCGTCCGGGCGCCACTCTAACCGAGTTGTCAGCGCCTGTGGTCGCCCTGGCGACCACCGACGCTGACAGGTCGGAGAGTCGGGGTCAGGGGAGGGTGAGGACTTCGGCCCCGGTGTCGGTGACGACGAGGGTGTGCTCGAACTGGGCGCACCGGCTGCCGTCGGCGGTCACGACGGTCCAGCCGTCGTCCCACAGGTACCACTCCTGGGTGCCCGAGGTCAGCATCGGCTCGATGGTGAAGGTCATGCCCGGCCGGATCAGGGTGTCGTGGTGCGGGTCGTCGACGTGGGGGATGACCAGGCCGGAGTGGAACGCGGTGTGCACCCCGTGGCCGGTGTAGTCGGCGACGACGCCGTAGTCGAACCGCTTGGCGTAGCTCTCGATGACCCGGCCCAGCACGTTGACCCGGCGACCGGGACGGACGGCCGCGATCGCCCGGCGGAGCGCCTCCTCGGTGCGTTCGGCCAGCAGCCGCGACGCCTCGTCCACCTCCCCGCAGCCGAAGGTGACGCAGCTGTCGCCGTGCACGCCGTCCACGAAGGCGGTGATGTCGATCTTGACGAGGTCGCCGTCCTCCAGCGGCCGGGCGTCGGGGATGCCGTGGCAGATCACCTCGTTGACCGAGGTGCAGGAGGACTTGGGGAACCCGCGGTACCCGAGCGTGGACGGGTAGGCGCCGTGGTCGAGCAGGAACTCGTGGGCGATCGCGTCCAGCGCGTCGGTCGTGACCCCGGGGGCGACGGCGGCACCGGCGGCCCGGATGGCCCGGGCGGCGATCCGACCCGCCACGCGCATCTTCTCCACGGTCTCGGCGCTCTGGACGTCCTCGCCGTCGTGGGGGCGGGGAGCGGGCCGGCCGACGTACTCGGGCCGGGGGATCGAACGGGGGACCCGACGGGGCGGGGACACGGGCGCGGGCAGGACGGGGCTCACCCGGGTCAGGCTAGTTGTACGGTCGGCTCATGGCTGATGGTGAGTGGTGGTACGACCTGAAGACCAAGTCCGCGGTGCAGGACACCAGGGCGGGCAAGATCGCCGACCGGCTCGGGCCCTACGCCTCCCGCGAGGAGGCCGAGCAGGCCCTGGACAAGGTCGCCGAGCGCAACGAGGCCTACGACAACGACCCGCGCTGGAAGGACGACTGACCTCCCGGCACGGCGGTCAGCGGGCGACCAGCCCGCGCAGGGCCACCCAGGCCAGCGGGGCGTAGGCGGTGACCAGCGGCGACGACCCCTCGATGGTCAACGTCGTGGCGGAGCCGCCTCCCGGGACCGCGCGCACCTCGTGGTGGAGGTCCATGCGGAGCGGACCGAGACGCACCAGCCAGCTCCAGCGGCGGGCGACGACGTCCACGTCGGTGATCGTGAACCGCAGCCGGAGGCCCCCCGGGAGCCGCACGGTGCCGTGGACCCCGCGGGCGATCCGCTCCGCGTCCGCATCGACGCTCAGGATCTGCGGTGACCACGTCGGCCAGTGCTCGAGCAGGGCGTACCGCTCCCAGGCCAGGCCCACCGGAGCCGGGCCTTCCGCCGTCAGCCGGCGCACCGCCATCGGAACCTCCTGAGCCCTGTGTTGCCGTCGTGTGACGACCCCGGAACCCCGGCCGGCCGCCGGCCCGCTCATCGTAAACTTCCTCCCCGAGACGCCGACGGAGTGCGTCGACCGCAGCCCGACGGAGGAGAGACCATGAAGATCTTCAAGATCAAGACCCTGCTGGTGGCGAGCATCGCCGGGGGCGCCGGTTACGTGCTCGGCACCAAGGCCGGCCAGACCCGCTACGCCGAGCTCAAGGTGCAGGCCGACAAGCTGCGCGCGCAGGCCGACCGGCTGGCCCGCAGCTCTCAGGTCCGCGAGACCGTGGCGACCGTCGTGGACAAGGTCAAGGAGGGTGCCGAGAAGCTGCCGACGCCCGTGGCCGACGTCGTCACGAAGGTCGCCGACTCCGCCACCGAGGCGACCGGTGGCACCGCCCCGAGCACCGACCTGCCGGACGGCGCGCGACCACCAGCACCGAGCCCACCACCCCGGGGTCCACGTCCGCGCCCGGTGCCTGAGCAGGTGAGCACCCGCACCCTGTCGATCGGTTGCGAGTTCGTCCACAAGTCCGGCTACGACGTGCCGTCGGTGTTCCAGGTCGAGCCGCTGGGGGATCAGCAGGCCGAGCTGGTGGAGGCAAGCTGGTCCTCCGAGCCCGCCGTCACCAGCTCCACCTACACCGACCTCTACGGCAACCTGTGCCGCCGGCTGACCATCCCGGCCGGCCGGTCGGTGATCCGCTACGAGGCCACGATGATCGTCCCCGACGACACCGAGGAGGCCGACGAGGAGGCGCCGGAGATCGCCCCGGAGAAGCTGCCGGACGACGCGCTCATCTACACCCTGCCCAGCCGGTACGCGTTGCCGGACGTGCTGGGCAAGGAGGCGTGGAGCCGGTTCGGCGGCCTCACCCCCGGCTACACCCGCGTCCAGGCCATCTGCGACTACGTCAACAGCCACCTCACGTTCCAGTACGGGGCGAGCAACTCCCGCACGACCGCCGCGGACGTGCACGCGTCGGGCTACGGGGTCTGCCGCGACTTCACCCACCTGGGAGTGTCGCTCTGCCGGGCGCTGAACATCCCGGCCCGCTACGTCTTCGGCTACCTGCCGCAGATCGAGGTGCCGCCGCTGGAGGCGCCGATGGACTTCGCCGCCTGGATGGAGGTCTACCTCGGCGACCGCTGGTGGACCTTCGACCCCCGCAACAACGAGCGCCGCAAGGGCCGGGTCCTGATCGGCCGTGGCCGGGACGCCGGGGACGTGGCCATGGCCACCACCTTCGGCTCCCCCTACCTCGAGGAGATGACGGTCGTACGGCCCAGGACGCACCCGGGGACGACCACTAACCGCTGCGCGAGCGTCGAGGGTCGGGCGCCACCGCCTGGAGGAGGAGGGACGGGACACGCTTTTCGTCCCGTCCCGACGACGAAGGCGGGGGCACCAGCCCGCCCGCGCGAGCGCAGCTCAAGAAGAGCGGGGCACGTTCCGGTCCAGCTCGGCCAGCCAGATCCTGGCGTTGCCGTCCGAGGGCGCCCGCCACTCGCCGCGGGGGGAGAGCGAACCCCCGGCCACCACCTTGGGGCCGTTGGGGATCGCCGAGCGCTTGAACTGGCTGAACCCGAAGAACCGACGCAGGAAGACCTCCAGCCAGTGCCGGATCGTGGGCAGGTCGAACTCCTTGCGCGTGTCCAGGTCGAACCCGGGCGGCCACTCGCCCTCGTCGGCGTGGGCCCAGGCGTGCCGGGCGAGGAAGGCGATCCGGCTGGGCGGGAAGCCGTAGCGCAGCACGTGGAACAGCGTGAAGTCCTGCAGGGCGTAGGGGCCGACGACGTCCTCGGTGCTCTGGGGCCGTTCGCCCTCGGTCACCGGCACCAGCTCGGGGGAGATCTCCTGGTCCAGGATCACCCGCAGGACGGCGTTGGTCTCCTCCTCGAACTGCCCGGTGCTGAGCACCCAGCGGATGAGGTGCTGGATCAGCGTCTTCGGCACCCCGGCGTTGACGCCGTAGTGGGACATCTGGTCCCCGACCCCGTAGGTGCACCAGCCGAGCGCCAGCTCGGACATGTCACCGGTGCCCAGCACGATGCCGCCCCGCTGGTTGGCCAGCCGGAACAGGTAGTCGGTCCGCAGCCCCGCCTGCACGTTCTCGAAGGTGACGTCGTAGACGGGCTCGCCGCCGGCGAAGGGGTGGCCCATGTCCGCCAGCAGCTGCCGGGCGGCCGGTCGGATGTCGAGCTCGGCGAAGGTCGCCCCGATGGCCAGCGACAGCCGGGTCGCGTTGTCCTTGGTGCCCGCGCTCGTCGCGAAGCCGGGCATGGTGAAGGCGAGGATGTCGCTGCGCGGGCGGCCCAGCCGGTCCATCGCCTTGGCCGCGACGATCAGCGCGTGGGTCGAGTCCAGTCCGCCGGAGACCCCGATGACGATCTTGGGCTGCCCGATGGCGGTCAGGCGCTGCTCGAGGGCGGTGACCTGGATGTTGTAGGCCTCGTAGCAGTCCTGCGCGAGCTGCTGGGCGTCGTCGGGCACGAAGGGGTAGCGGTCCACCCGCCGCCGCAGGCCGATGTCGTGCCGCGGCGGGTCGAGGGTGAAGGGGACCGTGCGGAAGCCCTGGCCGCCCGTGCGGTCCTGCCAGGAGCGGCGGTTGTCGTCGAAGGTCCCCATCCGCAGCCGCTCCTGGCGCAGCCGCAGCAGGTCGACGTCGGCCACGCTGCGCCGCGGGCCGTCGGGGAAGCGCTCGGTCTCGGCCAGCAGCTGGCCCAGCTCGTAGACCATCGTCTGGCCGTCCCAGGACAGGTCGGTGCTGGACTCCCCGGCCCCCGCGGCGGCGTAGACGTAGGCCGCCAGGCAGCGGGCCGAGGTGGACCGGACCAGCAGCCGCCGGTCGTCGGCCCGTCCCACGGTGATCGGGCTGCTCGACAGGTTGAGCAGCACCGTCGCCCCGGCCAGAGCCGCCTCGGTGCTGGGGGTGAGCGGGCACCCAGAGGTCCTCGCAGACCTCGACGTGCACCACGAGGCCTGGCACGTCGGTCGCGGCGAACAGCAGGTCCGGACCCAACGGCACCTCCTGCCCCGCGACGGCGATCACACCGTCCCGACGGTCGTCGCCCGGGGCGAAGTGGCGCCGCTCGTAGAACTCCCGGTAGGTAGGCAGGTAGGACTTCGGCGCCACGCCCAGCACCGTGCCGCGGTGCACGACGACGGCGGCGTTGAGCAGGCGGTTGCCGTGCCGCAGCGGCGCCCCGACCACCACCACGGTCCTCAGGTCGGCGCTCCCGGCGACGAGGTCGGCGAGCGCCGCCTCCACCTCGTCCAGCAGCGTCTCCTGCAGCAGCAGGTCGTCGATGGCGTAGCCGCTCAGCGCGAGCTCGGGGAACACCGCCACGCCGACGCCCTCGGCGTCGCAGGCCCTCGCCTGCTCCAGCACCGCGGCGGCGTTGGCGCGCGGGTCGGCGAGGCTGACCGGTGCCGTGCAGGCCGCGATCCGGACGAAGCCCTGGTCGTACACGGAGTCGAAGTCCACGTCGCGCAGTCTGCCGCACGGGCACCGTCCGGCGCCCTCCGGTGGCGCTACCGTGACGCCATGCGCCTCGCCCTCGCCCAGGTCACCAGTGGGCCCGACCCGGCCGCCAACCTCGAGCAGGTCGCAGCACGGACGCGGGAGGCCGCTGACGCCGGTGCCGACCTGGTGGTCTTCCCGGAGGCGATGATGCGCTGCTTCGGCGCCAGCCTGGCCGAGGTCGCCGAGCCGCTGGACGGCCCGTGGGCGACGCGGTGCGCTCCCTCGCGGCGGAGGCGGGAGTGATCGTCGCGGTGGGCATGTTCACCCCCGCCGACGGCGGCCGGGTGAGCAACACCCTCCTGGTGACCGGTCCCGGGGTGGAGGCGTCGTACGCCAAGATCCACCTGTTCGACGCCTTCGGCTACGCCGAGTCCGACACGGTGGCGGCGGGCCGGGAGCCCCTCGTGGTCGACGTCGCCGGGGTGGGAGTGGGCTTCACCACCTGCTACGACGTCCGGTTCCCGGGGCTGTACACCACCCTCGCCGACCGCGGGGCCCAGGTCGTCGCCGTCTGCGCCTCCTGGGGCGCCGGGCCGGGCAAGGTCGAGCAGTGGGAGCTGCTGGTCCGCGCCCGCGCCCTGGACGCCACGGTCTTCGTCGCCGCCTGCGGGCAGGCCGATCCCGCGACCACCGGCACCGCGCCGACCGGGAACGCCCCGACCGGGGTCGGGCACAGCCTCCTCGTCGGACCCTCCGGCACGGTGCTGGCCGGGCTCGGCGCCGAGCCGGGACTGCTCGTCGCCGACGTCGACCCCACCGAGCTGGACGCCGTCCGGCAGACGCTTCCGGTGCTGGCGAACCGTCGTTATTGACCGGCGCCGCACCCCGTAACGCGAGCGTTACGGGGTGGCGGGCACACTGACCCCGTGGACAAGCAGACCGAGTTCGTCTTGAGGGCCATCGAGGAACGCGACGTCCGCTTCGTGCGCATGTGGTTCACCGACGTGCTGGGGTTCCTGAAGTCGGTGGCCATCGCCCCCGCCGAGCTCGAGGGGGCCTTCGCCGAGGGGATGGGCTTCGACGGCTCGGCGATCGAGGGCTTCGCCCGGGTCTACGAGTCCGACATGGTCGCGCACCCCGACCCGTCGACCTTCCAGATCCTCCCGTGGCGCGACACCAGCCCGGCCACCGCCCGGATGTTCTGCGACATCTCGATGCCGGACGGCTCCCCGTCCTACGCCGACCCGCGCTACGTGCTCAAGCGTGCGCTCAAGAAGGCGGCCGACCTCGGCTTCACGTTCTACACCCACCCCGAGGTGGAGTTCTTCCTGTTCAAGGACCCGCTGGAGCCCGACCAGCCGCCGGTCCCGGTGGACCAGTCCGGGTACTTCGACCACACGCCGCAGAGCCTGGGCAGCGACTTCCGCCGCAAGGCGATCACCATGCTCGAGCAGATGGGGATCTCGGTGGAGTTCTCCCACCACGAGGGCGGCCCCGGCCAGCAGGAGATCGACCTCCGCTACGCCGACGCGCTCTCGACCGCGGACAACCTGATGACCTTCCGGGTGGTGGTCAAGGAGGTCGCCCTCTCCCAGGGCATCCACGCCTCCTTCATGCCGAAGCCGTTCACCGACCACCCCGGCTCGGGCATGCACACCCACATGTCCCTGTTCGAGGGCGACAACAACGCCTTCTACGACGCCAGCGCGGAGCACCACCTCTCGAAGGTGGCCCGCCACTTCATCGCCGGGCTGCTGCGGCACGCCGGGGAGATCACCGCGGTCACCAACCAGTGGGTCAACTCCTACAAGCGGCTCGCCGGCGGCGGGGAGGCGCCGAGCTACATCTGCTGGGGCCGCAACAACCGGTCGGCTCTGGTCCGGGTGCCCATGTACAAGCCCAACAAGGGCGCCTCCGCCCGCGTCGAGCTCCGCAGCATCGACTCCGCGGCCAACCCCTACCTCGCCTTCGCGCTCATGCTCAACGCCGGTCTGGCGGGCATCGAGGGCGAGTACGAGCTGCCCGAGGGGGCCGAGGACGACGTGTGGTCGCTGACCGAGCGCGAGCGGCAGGCGCTGGGGATCGAGCCGCTGCCCCGCAACCTCGACGAGGCGATCCGGGCCATGGAGCGCTCGGACCTGGTCGCGGAGACCCTGGGCGAGCACGTCTTCGACTTCTTCCTGCGCAACAAGCGCGCCGAGTTCGAGGAGTACCGCCGCCAGGTCACCCCGATGGAGCTTCGCAGGCTGCTGCCGGTCCTCTGAGCGGGGCGCGGGGGGCTCCCCGCCCGCTGAGCAGACGGCCGGGAGCCACAGCGCGGCCCGGGGTCAGCGGCTCTGAGTCTCCCGGTGCGGCAGGAACCAGCGCAGCTGCAGGACGCCCTCGGCGGGGCGCTCGATGGTCATGGTCTGACCGGCGGCCGCGGCCTGCCCCCACAGGCGCGTCACCGCGAGCCCACGGTCGGCCAGGCCGGACCCGTCGTCGGCGACGACCAGGGAGAGGCCCTCGGCGTTCCCGGTCACCTCGATCCGGACATGGGTGGCACCGGCCGGCCGGACCCCCTCCAGCAGGGCCTCGCGCAGCACGCTGCCGACGGCGGCGGTGCTCTCGGCGCCGACCACCGTGTCGAGGGCGCCGCCGAAGACCACGTCGGGTCGGAGGCCGAGGATGGGCTCGAGCTCGTCGACCACGCCCAGCACCGTGGTGCGCAGCTGGGACATCGCGGCCGAGCGCTCGTCGCGGCGTTGCGGGTCGATCGTCGCGCGCACCTGCTGGATGGTGTCGTCGATGTCGGTGATGGCGCGGAACAGCCGCGGACGTGCCCCGCCGAGGACCTCGCCCGCCGTGCTCTGCAGGCTCAGGCCGATGGAGAACAGCCGCTGGATCACCTGGTCCTGCAAGGTGTCGGGGATGCGGTCGCGCTCCTCGCTCGCCTCGAGCAGGTGCTGGGCGGACCGGGCCTCGGCCAGGTCGAGCGCCAGGGCCGCCTGGGTGGCGAAGTCCTCGGCCATCCACACGTCGGCCGCCGAGAAGGGCGGTTCGCCGTGCTGGCGGCTGACGACCACCGCCCCGCGCGCCTCACCGTGGCCCTTCATCGGGATCGCCATCAGCGGGCCGACCGGGATCGTCGGCTGGACGGCGCTGTGCACCCCGCGGTCGTGCCCGTCGACCACCAGCTGGGCCTCGCCGGTGGTGATGGCCAGGTCCGCGAGGCTTCCGGCGCGCGGGTAGCTGCGGCCCTCGAGCTCGCCGGCCCCCACGCCGGAGGCGATCTGCACCTCGCAGCTCGTCCGGGTCGTCCTCGCTGGGCCGGGAGATGGTGACCGTCCGCGCTCCCGCGAGGTGCTTCACGTTCCCGGCGATCTCCCGCCAGGCCGTCAGCTCGTCACCGGTACCGGCGAGCAGCAGACGGCTGATCTCGGCCGAGGCCACCAGCCAGTGCTGTCGCAGGCGCACCTCGTCGAGGTGGCTGTCGTTGTCGACGCCGAGCGCGGTGGTCTCCACGAGGTGCTCGAGCAGCTCGCGGTCGTCCTGGCTGAAGGCCGGCGCGCCGCTGGCCCCGATCACGTACAGCGTGCCGAACAGGCCGAACTGCGTGTGCAGGGGCACCTCGAGCACGGGGCTGCGCGGGAGTCGGCGCCGGCCCGGGCGGGGTGGGGAGTCGGTGGAGGTGGCGGCGGCGAGACGCCGCAGGTGGGCCGACCCGCCGACGCCGTGCAGGGTCAGCCGCAGCTGGATGGCCGCGACCTCGTCGGTGTCGGAGGCGCTGAAGAGGTACCGTTCGACCTCGCCGCCTGGTCCCTGCACCGCGAAGGCCGCGTGAGAGGAGCCTGTCAGTCCCACCGAGAGCTGGACCATCCGCTCGAGCCGGCCCGTCACCGTGGTCTCCCGGGTCATCGAGCGAATTGCCCCCATCAGATCCCGGAAGCGTGCGGCCAGCTCTTCGGGGACGTCCGGCCGCGTCGGGACGGAGGGGCCGAGTTCACAGCCCGCCTCGGGGTCGCTGCTCACCACGCTCACTCGATGATGTTAATGAACGGTTCTCAGCAAGTTCTGCAGAACGTCGCAGATCTGAGGGTTCCTGGACTGAAATCAGGACTAATGTCCCGGCCTCCGGACGCCCGGACTGGACCGGAGCAGTGGCAGCACCGGGCTGAGGTCGGCTCGAAGCCCGGAGGCGGCGACCTTCCCCGAAGCGACCGCCTGCGGCCACAGAGTCCGGCCGACGGCCAGTCTGAGGAAGGTCACCGCATCGGTCTCGACGACGTTCGGGGGGGTGCCTCGGGTGTGCCGGGGACCGGGGTCCCCGAGGGCGCACTGCACGGCCGCGAAGGGCGGCACCCGCACTTCGACCGACCGGCCGGGGTGCCGGTCGGCCAGCACGGCGAGCAGGGCGCGGCTCGCCCGTCCCAGCGCGCCCCGGGCCAGGGTCACCGGGGCCGGGACCGGGTGCGAGCGGTTGAGGTCGTCGGCGGCCAGCACCTGCGCCACGAGCTGCACCGCGAGGGCGTCGTCGAGGGTCGCCGGACCGCTTGCGCTCCCCACCACCCGGGACCCGGCGGACGCGCCGGCCCCGAGTGCAGCCTCGACCTCCCCGGCGTGCGCGGCCAGCTCCTCGACGGCCTCCGCCACCGTGAGAGCCGGGTGTGCCGGGGCGACCGCGGCGAGGGTGAGCACGGCCGGGAGCGGGTGCGCACGGCCGGCGACCGGCATGGCGAGGGTGGCCAGCAGACCGGACTGCAGGGCCACCAGCCGGCCCGCCACCTCGTCGGCGTCCGCCGTCACGCTCTCCAGCCCCTGCAGGGCCTGGACCACGTTCGCGGACTGCTCCAGCAGCGCTTCCGCAGGTCGCTGTCGAAGCGAAGACACCGCTACCCACCTCCGCGGGCGAGGCTATCAAGCGGGCTGGAGCGACCGGCCGCCTCGACCACCGCCCGCTCCCGGCAGGATCCCCGCTGGTGCGCGAGGACCTACCATGCACGCTATGACCCCGTTGCAGATCACCCGGGGCACCCTGGCTCGCCGTGGCTTTCTCGATGCGGGCGCGGCGCTGCAGTGCCTGGACGGTTGGGACGCCGACCAGGAGCCGGTGCTGGACCTGCTGGTGCGCAGCGCTGATCCTGACCTCGCGCTGGCCGGGCTGAGCCGGCTGTACGAGCAGCAGCCCGACCTCCCGGCCCGGCTGGTGGCCAGCCCCGCCCTCGCGCGCCGGCTGGCCAACGTGCTGGGGGCCAGCGTCTCCCTCGGCCAGCACCTGCAGGCCCACCCCGAGCACCTGGACCTGCTCGACGGCGAGCTGGAGAAGGCGTCTGCCGCCACCCTGCGGCGGACCCTGCTGAGGGCCACCGGTGCCGATCCCGACGCCCCGCTGCCGGTGGCCCAGGAGCTGACCGGTGACCGGTTGCGCATCGCCTACCGCGGCGCCCTGCTGCGCATCGCCGCCCGGGACCTGTGCTCACCGGAGCCGATCGAGGTGGTGGACGACGTCGCCGACGAGCTCTCCGACCTCGCTGACGCCACGCTGGAGGCGGCGCTCTCGATCGCCCGGGCCAAGGCTGGGGAGCGGGCGTTGCTCACCCGGCTCGCGATCGTCGGGCTGGGCAAGTGCGGCGCCCGGGAGCTCAACTACGTCAGTGACGTCGACGTGCTGTTCGTCGCCGAACCGGTGCTGGGGGAGGACGGCGAGCCGCTGCTGAGCGGTGACGACACCATCTCCACGGCCACCCGGATGGCCGCCGAGCTCTCCCGGATCTGCTCGGCGCACACGGCCGCCGGCACGATCTGGGAGGTGGACGCGGCGCTGCGCCCCGAGGGCCGCGCCGGGCAGCTGGTCCGTCGGCTGGCCAGCCACGAGGCGTACTACGAGCGCTGGGCCAAGACCTGGGAGTTCCAGGCCATGCTCAAGGCCCGGCCCTGTGCGGGTGACCGCCGGCTCGGTCAGGACTTCGTCGACATGGTGTCCCCCATGGTCTGGCGGGCGGCCGAGCGCGAGCACTTCGTCAGCGACGCCCAGGCCATGCGCAAGCGGGTGGTCGCCCACATCCCGGCGCGGGAGCAGGGGCGCGAGCTCAAGCTGGGCGAGGGCGGGCTGCGCGACGTCGAGTTCTCCGTCCAGCTGCTCCAGCTGGTGCACGGTCGGGTCGACGAGCGGCTGCGGGCCCGCGCGACCCTGCCCGCGCTCCGCGCCCTGGTCGACAACGGCTACGTCGGGCGGGAGGACGGCAAGGGCTTCGCCCTGGCCTACCGGTTCCTGCGCACCTTGGAGCACCGGATCCAGCTGTTCCACCTGCGCCGGACCCACGTGCTCCCCGACAGCGACGCCGACCTCCGCCGCCTCGGCCGCTCCCTCGGCTACGGCGATCCTGTCGAGCAGCTGCTCAGCACCTGGCGCCACGTCTCCGGGCGGGTGCGGCGGTTGCACCAGCGGCTGTTCTACTCCCCGCTGCTCGACGTGGTCGCGCGGATCCCCAGCTCGGAGCTCCGGCTCACCACCGACGCGGCGGTCGACCGGCTCAAGGCCCTCGGCTTCGCCGACCCGGCGGCGGCCCTGCGGCACATCGGGATCCTGGGGCAGGGGGTGTCGCGCCAGTCCGAGATCCAGCGGCAGCTGCTGCCCGCCATGCTCGGCTGGTTCGCCGAGGCCCCCAACCCCGACGCGGGTCTGCTCGCCTTCCGCCAGGTCTCGGAGGCCCTGGGCACGACCCCGTGGTACCTGCGAGCGCTCCGCGACGAGGGGGCGATGGCCGAGCGTCTCGCCCGCATCCTGGCCTCCAGCCGGTTCGCGGTCTCGCTGCTCACCCGGGCGCCGCAGACGGTGCAGATGCTCGCCGGGGAGGAGGAGCTGCGTGCCCGTCCGCTCGCCGACCTGTGCAGCGAGATGCAGGCCGCCGCCGGGCGGCAGAGCAGCACCCAGGCCGGCATCGAGGCGATCCGGGCCATCCGCCGACGCGAGCTGTTCCGGATCGCGGCCGCCGACCTGCTGGGCGAGCTCGACGTGCTGGAGGTGGGTGAGGCGATCAGCGACCTCGCCTCCGCGACCATCGACGCGGCGCTGGCCGTCGTCCGGGCCGGTGCCTCCGACCCCGGTGCCGTGCCCGCCATCGCGGTCATCGCCATGGGGCGCTGGGGCGGTCACGAGATGTCCTACGCCTCCGACTGCGACGCCATGTTCGTGATGGCCGACGCCGCCCCGGGCGGCGGGGACGACCCGACGCGCGCGGCCGCGGCCGTGCTGAGCGAGATGCGGGGACTGCTGGCGCGACCCGGTGCGGATCCCGCGCTGGCCATCGACGCGGACCTGCGGCCCGAGGGCAAGGGCGGGGCGCTGATCCGCTCGCTCACCGCCTACCGCAACTACTACGCCCGCTGGTCCTCCACCTGGGAGCTGCAGGCCCTGGTCAGGGCGGACGCCCTGGCGGGTGACGCCGCGCTCGGCGGTGAGCTGCTGGCCGAGATCGACGCCCGGCGCTGGCCCGAGGGCGGTCTGAGCGCCGGTCAGCTGTCGGAGATCCGCAAGCTCAAGGCGCGGGTCGAGGCCGAGCGGCTGCCCCGGGGAGCCGACCCGGCCAAGCACACCAAGCTGGGTCCTGGGGGTCTGGCCGACGTGGAGTGGACCGTGCAGCTGCTGCAGCTGCAGCACGCCCACGCGGTACCGGCCCTGCGGTCGTCGCGGACCATCACCGCGCTCCGGGCAGCCCGGGACGCCGCGCTGATCGACGCTGACGACGCGGGCCACCTCGAGGCGGCCTGGCTGCTCTCCAGCCGGATCCGCAACCAGACCATGCTGGTCCGGGGGCGTGGCTCGGACTCCCTGCCCTCCGACAACCGGGAGCTCGCCTCCCTCGCCCAGCTGCTCGGCTACGGGTCGGGTGAGTCCTCCCACCTGCTGGCCGACTACCGGCGCATCACCCGGCGGGCGCGCGGGGTCGTCGACCGGGTGTTCTGGGGCTTGAGCTAGGGCGTGCCCGGGAACGACAGTGCCCCGGACCTCTCGGTTCTCCGACAGGTCCGGGGCACGTTCCGCTCAGCGAGCGGCCGGCGTCACTGGTGGGCGACGTCGGTGTGGCGCTCCAGGCCCGGGCGACGGGTCAGGATGACGCCGAGGGCGATCATGCCGAGGCCGAGCACCAGGTGCAGGAAGTCGTCGGCGAGGTTCAGCGGGACGAAGTTGGCGTCGCTGTTCTGCGAGACGGCCAGGCCGTAGACGAAGAGCACGAGGTAGACGGCTCCGCCGACGACGAGGTACTTCTTCGCCCCACCGATCGTGCGGGCCAGGGCCAGCCCGGCGACGCCGTAACAGCAGGTGCACGATGTTGTGCAGGATCGAGACCTGGAAGAGGCCGAGGAGCTTGGCTTCGGACTCGTGCCCCGCGAACTCCATCGTGTCGTAGTTCGTGGTGATGCCGGGGATGAACCCGAGGACGCCGACGGCGATGAAGACGATGCCGACGAGGCGGGCCGCCTTCTGGACGTTGGTGGGGCCGTGGTGGCCAGCGGTACGGGTACCGCTCTGGGATGTGGTGGACATTGAGGATCTCCTGTGACTGGGCGGGGAAGCTGTCACCGTGACGGTACCCCCGGAAGCCCCACCACAAACAGCGACGCGCGTCAACCCCCCAGAACCGAACGCACCAGTCGCATCACCTCCGCGGTGGTCATGCCGTCGTCGAGGAGTGGCTGCAGGACGGCCCGCACCTCCTGTCGGGTCCGCGTCGTCGTCTCGACCTGCTGGTCCGCGACCGTCGTCCCGTGGCGGCCGGCGGTGACCACCCAGCCCTCCTGCTCCAACGACCGGTAGGCCTTGGCAACGGTCCCCGGAGCCACTCCCAGGGCGGTGGCCAGCTCGCGGACCGCCGGCAGCCGGTGACCGGTGGGCAGTGCCCCGCTCGTGACGAGCTCCGTCACCCGCGTCGCGATCTGCTCGCCGACGGGGACGCGGGAGGCGGGGTCCAGCCGCAGGCCGGGGAGGGTGGACGGGACGGGTGTGCTCACCGGCTCAGCCTGCCGGAGGCCGGCGCAGGCTGACCAGCAGCAGGACGAGGGAGAGGAGCTGGGTGGCGGCCACCCACAGCACCAGCGCCGGCAGCGAGCGCTGGTAGAGCCATCCCGCCCCTCCACCGCCGAGGACGGCGGCCCCGCCCTGGACCGCGGCGAAGGACCCGTACGCCCCCGCCCGTCGGCCGGCGGGGACGAGGTCGGCCACCAGCGCCTTGACCGTCGAGTCCTGCACGCCCACCGCTGCCCCCCACACGAGCACCCCGGCGACGGCGGGCCCGACCGCGTCGGAGAAGGCCAGCACCGGCACCAGGACCACCAGCCCGGGCAGCACCAGCAGCACACGGCCCGCGAACCGGTCGTAGGCCCAGCCGGTAGCCAGGGCGGCCAGCGCTCCCACCGCCATCGCCCCCGCGTAGACGACCGGGACGCCGGCGAGCGGCACCACGTTCTCGCGGGTGAGGTGGAAGGAGATGACCCCGAAGGTGACCAGCCCGCCGGTGGCGGCGGCCGAGGAGGCCGCGAAGCACCAGAAGCGTCGCGGCAGCCGCGCCGCCAGCGCAGGAGCGGTCGACGTGGTGGCGGCCGCGGTCCGCGCAGGGTCACCCGAGCGGCGACGGATCCACAGCAGCAGCACCATCGCCGCGGCGGCCGGGACGACGAGGACGGCCAGGGCCGGCCACAGGGCGCCGGTCAGCGCGACCACCCCGGCGACCAGCAGCGGGCCGGCGAAGGCGCCGACCTGGTCGAGAGCCTTGTGCACGCCCAGCCCGCGGCCGAGGCCGACGTGGGAGGCGGCGGTGGCCAGCAGGGCCGACTTGGCCGGGCTGCGCACGGCCTTGCCCGTCCGTTCGGCCAGGACGAGGGCGATGGCCACCGCGAGCCCGGCACCACCCAGGAACGGGGTGACGGCCAGCAGCGGCACACAAACGGCGGTCAGCGCGTACCCCGCCAGGGTGAGCGTCCAGTAGCGACCAGTGCGGTCCGCGAGCGAGCCCGAGAACAGCCGCAGGACCAGCGCGACGGCCTCGCCTAGACCGGTCACCAGACCCACCACGACCGCCGTCGCACCGAGGGAGGCGAGCAGGGGCCCGGTGACCGAACGGGCACCTTCGTAGACCATGTCGGCGGCCAGGCTGACCACGCCGAAGCCGACGACAGCCCGCCAGGGCCCGGACGGCCGGACCGCATCGGAAGTCCGCTGCTCAGCCACGCGCCGCCCGGCGGTTCTGGGCCGCGTGGTAGGCCCCCAGCGTCGCCGCGGCGGTGTTGTCCCAGCTGAATCGGGAGGCGTGCGCAGCCGCGTTGGCCCCCATCCGCTCGCGCTCACGGGCGTCGTCGAGGACGGCGGCGAGGGCGGTGGCCCAGGCGGTCGGCTCGTGCCCGGGGACCAGCAGGCCGGTGTGGCCGTCGTCGACCGCGTGGCGGAGCCCGCCGACGTCGGTGGCCACCACCGGCCGCCCGCACGCCTGCGCCTCGAGGGCGACCAGGCCGAAGGACTCGTTGTACGAGGGCACGGCGACGACGTCGGACGCGCAGTACCAGCGAAACAGCTCCGCGCGCGGTGAGTGCGGTCGCAGCTCGACGAGGTCGCTGACCCCGAGCTCAGCGGCGAGGGGGACGAGCGAGCGGGCCCACGCCGCCTGGGGCCCGCTGGGGCTGCCGACGATGATCAGCCGCAGCTGCCGACGGCGGGCCGGGTCGCGGCGGACGAGCTCGGCCACCGCCCGGATGGCGACGTCAGGGGCCTTGAGGGGCTGGATGCGGCCGACGAAGAGCACGACCTGACGGTCGGCGTCGATCCCCAGCTGGGCACGGGACGCCGGCTGCTGGCAGGCGTGGAAGCTGTGCAGGTCGACCCCGGGCGGGACGACGGCGATCGCGTCGGGGCGGGCGGCGTAGTGCTCGCGGAGCTCGGCGGCCTCAGCGGTGGTGTTGGCGGTGAGGACGTCGGCGCCCGCGACCACCTCCGCCTCGCCGTGCTCACGGACGTCGGGCTCACCCGTCTGGTCGGCTCCCAGCGCACCGTTCTTGACCCGGGCCATGGTGTGCATGGTGTGGACGAGGGGGAGCCCAGCTTGCCGGGCCACCTCCAGGGCCACCAGTCCGGAGAGCCAGTAGTGGGAGTGCACCAGCTCGTGCCCGTCCAGCCTCCGCTGCAGCCCAGCGGCGAAGGCGGGCAGCAGGGCGGGGAGGTCCTCCTTGGCCACCGGCTCGCGGGGTCCGGCGACGACCTGGACGACCCGGGTGCGCTCACCCATCTCGACCACGTCGGGACCCTCGTCCTCGGCGCGGGTGAACACGTCGACCTCGACGCCGCGCTCGCCCAGGCGGCGCGCCACCTCGGACACGTAGACGTTGAGGCCGCCCGCGTCACCCATGCCCGGAGTGGCCAGTGGCGAGGTGTGCAGGCTGACCATCGCGACCCGTCGCGGGTACTCCACCGGCGTCCCCACGAGCACCTCCCTCCGCCGTCCGGGAGGGCGGCGCGCCCGCTACACCCTATGCCTGCCTGGGTTGACGACGGCTCTGCCGCAGCTGTCCTGAGCGGTCGCGGACGCCTCGGGCTGCCTCGCTGGCGAGCCGCCAGGCGGCAGCCCGTGGTTCCCGCTACGGCTGGCCCTGGGAATCCAGCGCCAGATGCGTCAGAAGACCCGCCGGGGGCACCTTCTGGTCATCTGGCGCTGGATCCCCAGGGCGCTCGACGGCCGAGCAGCGAGACCGAGCTCGGGCGGAGCGTGGCGGTGGACGGCAGGACCAGGGGTGCGCTGGGATGGCGGGTGTGACGACCGCGGAGTACAAGCGTCTCCTCACCCAGGCCTACGACCTCGACAAGCCGGAAGCGCCCGCGGCGGAGCTCGACCGGTGGCTGAGGTACGCCCGCGCGGTGGACGGACCGGTGCTCGAGGTCATGTGCGGCTCCGGCCGTTTCCTCGCCCCGCTGGCCGCCGCGGGGATCGACATCGACGGCACCGACGCTTCGGTCGACCTGCTCCGGCCTGCGCCGCCCGCTGCCGGGAGAGCGACCTGCCGCCGCAGCTGACCCTCCAGCTCGTGCAGGATCTCGACCTGCCCGGCGGTACGCCCTCGCCTTCGTCGCCGCGGGGTCGTTCGGTCTGCTCGTCGACGAGCCGAGCTGGCGGGCGGCCTGCAGCGCCTGCGGACCCACCTCGTCCCCGGAGGGGTCTTGGCCTTCGAGGTCGAGACCGCCGCCGCGCCGACTCGGAGCGGTTCCTGGGTCGGACGGTGGTGGGACCGGCCCGACGGCGCCCGGATCGTCTCCCGCGACCTCAGCCGCTACGACGGGAGGACGCGCGTCGAGGAGGGCCTCGGGCTCTACGAGCTGTCGGTCGAGGGCCGCCTCGTCGACACCGAGCTGAACACCTGGGTGCGGCGCTTCTGGACCGAGGAGGAGTCGACCAGGAGGTGCGGGCGGCGGGGTTCGCCGAGGTGACCGTCGCGGCCACGACCGAGGACACCGTGCTGCTGGTCGAGGCGCGCTGGGACGGTTGAGGCACGGGTTAGGGGCGCTTCCCCTATGAACCGGCCGGAGCTGAGGTGCGTTCCGGCGGAGGGATGTGGTGCTCCAGGGCAGACCAGGTCTGCTGGACGTGGACCTCGCGCGTGCCGGGGCAGACCTTGACGTGGTCGATCAGGAAGAAGCCCTGAGCCGGCCCGGGTCCGTCCACGTCCGGAGGCGGCTCCTGACCCAGAGGGGCCTCCTCGGCCTCGGGGGCCGACTCATTGTTGATCCCGTACGCTCGGAAGTGGATGTCGCCGTGCTCGTGCTGCACGACGACCACGTTCTTGGCGAACGGCGGCGTGGATGCCTCAGCCGTGGCCTCCAGACCAGGGATGGCGCCGATGACTGCGGCAGCGGCACTGCCTCGACCCCGGCTCGTCCGCCGGGTGCCCCCGTCTCGCCGACTCAAGTAGCCCCGCAACTCCTCGGGATCCGGGTCAGGGCGCTTCACGAGGTGGGGAAGCAGCCAGATCACGACCCCGCACCCCGGAGCGACCAGGGCGGCTGCGACGAGCACGGCGAACCACCACCCACGCCAGGCCTCCTGTGCCAGTGTGGTCAGGAGGTAGCAGGTTGAGGCGACGACCGCCAGGGCGGTGCCGCCGATGACGAGCCAAGCCCGTGCCGGGACCGCCTTGTTCGCCTTCGCCAGCGGGACGAGCGTCGCGGCGACGATCAGAGCGGTGCTGAGCGCAGCGAGTGTTGACCAGTAGAGGAAGCGTCCCACCTGAGCCGGCAGGTCCGGGCGCTTGAAACCGGCCTCCTCGAGCAGGCCGGTGGGGAAGAACTCGAAGGCCAGCAGGAGGACAACGGCCACCGCTGCCGACGGGAGGAGTCGCACGACGTTGAGACACCTACGTGCCCAAGGCCACAGGAAGCTCCGCCGAGTCAGCCACGCCGTCGACTTCCGGTGGATGAGCACGGCCAGGACCACGACAGTACCGGCGACGACGGCGGCTCCCAGAAGGCGTAGCAGCCCCCCGAGCTGAGGGTCGGCGGTCACAACCCGGTAACCGACCAGGGCCAGGCCGACGAGCGCCACCCAGGACCTGCCCAGGCGGGGAAAGGACTGCACGAGGGAGGGGACGAAGAGCGCCACGAGCAGGGCGACGATCACGGCCAGACCAAGTGCCGCATAGAGGAAGCCTGATGGCCCGACCACACGAGTGACAGCGGCGGCCAGGCCCACCAGGGTCAGCACGCTGAGTGTCACGGCCAGGCGGCGCCCCCAGTCGCTGAACCAAGTGAGACGCCCCGGCGACCGCGGTAGCACCCCGCTCGCCACAGGAGGGAGCTGGGCTTTCCGCAGCGACCGGAGGACCCAGGCCAGGACAGCGCCGACGACGACCACCCCCAGGAGGATCAGCCAAGGACCTCCGAGGAGCCACGCTTGGGAGTGGTCGGCGGTGCTCGGCTGGCGCAGCTCCATGATCTTTCGGGTGGCCATGACCAGGCCCAGCACGTCGAGGGCCAGCAGGATCAGCACGACGCCCAGGTAGGGACGGGTCCGCGAAGCGTAGTGAGCCAGGGAGCCTTCGCGGCTGGGGAAGCGCACGTGGCCCTGGGGGCGGATCGTTGTCCGGGCGCCGGCTGATGACACCTTGCGGTGTCCAGCGTGCTCCAGCACGAGGTGGTCGTCCTGCAAGGTGACCGGGTGGGCTGCTGAGAGGAACGCGCCTGCTCCGCCGCAGACGATCTGCAGTGGCGGAACGCCCTGCTCGAGCAGGCTGTCCGCCTCCGTCGAGACGGTGAAGTCGATGCGCTGGTAGTTGTGAATGTCGCCCGCCAGCGTGGCGACCACGGTCGGGTTGTCGCGGAGGATCGACAGCACCTCCCGATCGACGACGTCCGTGGGTCCCACCAGGTCGTTCTGGGGGTCGGCGACCCGGAGCCAGTTGAACTTGTTGTTCACCGCGATCGGTATCCCGGTCACCACGATCTTCGGCAGGGGATACGCGGGAGCAACCATGCGCTCCAGCCAGGCCGCCTGCTCGACGTCGATCGACCCGGTGATGCCATTGTCCACGACGACCAGACGCAGCAGCGCTGGGCAGGAAGTGTCGTGCTCATGCTCGTCGGCCCGCGAGCAGCCGAGGTCCACGGCGTAGTAGGGCCCTGGAAGGTGCGGGATGCCCAGGTGGCCGATCTGCCCGCGTCGCCGGCGGATCGGATCGAGGAGCTCGCGCTCGGGAGGCGTCGGTTTGCGCCACAGCGACTGGGCGATGCGCTCCCTGAACGTCAGGCCGTACGTGTCGTAGCTGATCTCGGGGAGCGCTTCCGCGCCGCAGGCGTGGTACATGAAGCCGTTGAGACCGTCGTACCAGTCGTGGTTGCCCGGCATCGCAAGCAGTGCCAGTCCTGCAGGGGCGCGGTGAAGCCGTCAACTCCGGCCTGGCCGCTCCAGGTCTCGACCGCATGGGACCAGGCAGCAACGGGTTCACCGAGGTAGGGCAGGTGAACGGCGTCGACCCAGGCGTTGACGTCACCGGCTGGATAACGACATCACTCATCAGGAGCGCGACGTTACACCGTCGGCTCTCAAGGTCTCCTCGTGGCGAGCCAGATCGCGGATAAGGACGTACTGCGATGCGTCCATCTCCCCGGGGTCGCCCAGCACCAGGAAGCCCTGGGAGTCGGGAATCCGGATCGGGCGGTCCGGAGAGGATGTTCCCGGACGGGCCGCCTGCGCGGCGAGCCGCGGATCCGCCGCCGGTCGACGATCGAACCGACGCTTCCCGGAGCCTCGATGCGCTTCGCGATCTGGTCATTGAGGCTGCGCAGCAGAGTCTTGGGCGACAACCAGGCGAAGTTGCCCCAGGAGACCTCACTCCGCGCTCCGAGCAGGTAGCGCCAGAACTCGCGGTCCTCGGGGTAGGTCATGTCACGCCGCATCGCGGGGACGCGTGCGTCGCGCGTTGATCGAGTCGACCAGGGGGAGGACGAAGGCCGCGAACGACAGCACGAAGGCCCGCTTCTGGTCAGTGTCCAGTCCGACGTACGTCGCGACCTCGTCGATTACCGCTGCCGCCCACAACACGAACGCCACCGCGGACAGGACGTAGAACGTCACGCCAGGCGACTGTGCTGACGGATCAGCCCGGTTGACCGAGACCAGGTAGAAGACGTTGAGCAGGGCTCCCACCAGCAACGCAACGACCGGATCCGGTACCCGCGGTGGACGCGGCGAAAACAGTGGGCGCCCGTCCTCCGGCCGGGACGTACTTGGCCACCTTTGACGCAACCCCGTCCCTGGGCTGCACGCTGCGCGCCATCGCAGCAGTGTGACCTACCGCGCACAGCTTTGCCTAGGCACGCGCAGCAGAGCCTTCGGAGGGTCCGGCGACGCACGACGGGCCGCGACCACCGTGTGATGCGGCCCGTGTGGGTGTCGTGCGAATCTGCGGTCCAGTGCCCGGCTCAGGCCTCCCTCTATCGCGCTTCTGGTCAGCAGTCGTAGTAGAGCTCGAACTCGTGCGGGTGCGGACGCAGCCGGACCCCGTCGATGTCGGCCCGCTTCAGCTCGACCCAGGCCTCGATCAGGTCGGGGGTGAAGACGTCCCCGCCCAGCAGGAAGTCGTGGTCGGCCTCGAGGTTGTCCAGCACCCCGCCCAGGCTGTCCGGCACGGTCGGCACGGACGCGTGCTCCTCGGGCGGCAGCTCGTAGAGGTCCTTGTCGACCGGGGCCAGGGGCTCGGTCTTCTTCTGGATGCCGTCGATGCCGGCCATCAGGATGGCCGCGAACGCCAGGTACGGGTTCGACGACGGGTCCGGGCAGCGGAACTCGACGCGCTTGGCCTTGGGGTTGGAGCCCGTGATCGGGATGCGCATGGCCGCCGACCGGTTGCGCGAGCTGTACACCAGGTTGACCGGGGCCTCGAAGCCGGGCACCAGCCGGTGGTAGGAGTTCACGCTCGGGTTGGTGAAGGCCAGGATCGAGGGGGCGTGCGCCAGGACCCCGCCGATGTACCAGCGGGCGACGTCGGACAGGCCGCCGTAGCCGGCCTCGTCGTAGAACAGCGGCACGCCGTCGTTCCAGATCGAGGAGTGCACGTGCATGCCGGAGCCGTTGTCGCCGAAGATCGGCTTGGGCATGAAGGTGGCGGTCTTGCCCGCCGCCCAGGCGGTGTTCTTGATGATGTACTTGAACTTCTGCAGGTCGTCACCGGCCGCCAGCATGGTGCTGAAGCGGTAGTTGATCTCCGCCTGGCCGGCCGTGCCGACCTCGTGGTGGGCGCGCTCGACGACCAGGCCCGAGTTCTCCAGGTGCTTGGTCATCTCGTCGCGGAGGTCGGCGAAGTGGTCGATCGGGGGGAGCGGGAAGTAGCCACCCTTGTACTTGACCTTGTAGCCGCGGTTGCCGCCCTCCTCCACCCGTCCGGTGTTCCAGGCGCCGGCGACGGAGTCGATGGCGTAGTAGCCGGTGTTGGCCTTGGTCTCGTAGCGCACGTCGTCGAAGACGTAGAACTCGGCCTCGGGGGCGAAGAAGGCGGTGTCGCCGATGCCGGTGGAGGCCAGGTAGGCCTCAGCCTTGCGCGCGATGTTGCGCGGGTCGCGGCTGTAGGGCTCCTTGGTGAGCGGGTCGTGGACGAAGAAGTTGATGCAGAGCGTCTTCGCGATCCGGAAGGGGTCCAGGTAGGCCGTCGTCGGGTCCGGCAGCAGGGCCATGTCGGACTCGTGGATCTTCTGGAAGCCGCGGATCGAGGAGCCGTCGAACGCCAGCCCGTCCTCGAACACCTCCGGCCCGAAGGACCCGGCCGGCACGGTGAAGTGCTGCATGATGCCGGGCAGGTCGCAGAAGCGGACGTCGACGACCTCGACGCCCTCGTCCTTGATGTAGGCCAACAGGTCGTCGGCGCCTTGGAACATTCGTCCTCCGGTGGATGGGCGCGTGCGGACACGCGAGACGGGATCGTGCTGGCTCCCACCTGACGGCGCCGCGGGAGCGCTGGGAGTGGGTCGGCACGGTGAGGCTATCGCCTCGGTTGGGGCGAAGGTACGCCACAGGTCGTTACCGCCGCGTTGCGGAACGGTTGCGGACGCGCGTCACCGGGAGGGCCCCCCGAGCCACCCGGTGACACGGTCCTGGCTCAGATGATGGTCAGCATCTCCTGGTAGGTGGGCAGCGGCCACAGGTCGTCGGCCACCAGGCCCTCCAGCGCGTCGGCCGCGGCGCGGACCGCGGACATCGGCGGGATGAGCGCGTCCCGGGCGTAGAACGCGTGCTCGGTCGAGGTGCCCTCGACCTCGTGCGCGAGGGCTGACTCCAGGTCGGTGAGGCCGGCGAGCAGGTCGGTCACCAGGCCGGAGATCGCGGTGAGCGTCGTCAGGTCGGTCGGGCAGGTCGACCGCCCGGAGGTTGGCCGCCACCCCGGCCAGCTCGCCGAGGTAGCGCTGGGCCGCGGGCAGGATGGTCGTCCGGGCCAGCTCGGCGGTCTGCTTCGCCTCGACGTGCACGCTGAGGATGTACTGCTCGAGGTACACCTCCTGGCGGCTGGCCAGCTCACGGTTGCTCAGCACGTGGTACTTCTCGAGCAGCTCGACGACGGCGGGCTCGGAGAACTGCTGCAGCGCCTCGGGCGTGGTGCGCAGGTTGAGCAGCCCGCGGGCGGCGGCCTCCTCCTGCCACTCGTCGCTGTAGCCGTTGCCGTTGAACACCGCCGCGCCGTGCTCGGTGATGATCTTGGCCAGGATCGTCTGCACGGCCTCGTTGAAGTCGGTCCCCGCCGCCACCGCGGCCTCGAGGTCGGTGGCGATGTAGTCCATGGCCTCGGCCATGATCGTGTTGATCGCGACCATCGGTCCCGAGATCGACTGGTTGGAGCCGGGGGCCCGGAACTCGAACCGGTTGCCGGTGAAGGCGAACGGGGCTGGTCCGGTTGCGGTCGCCCGGGTCGGCCTTCATCGGCGGCAGGGTGTCCACGCCGACGTGCAGCGTCCCCGACTCCTTGGAGCCGGTCGCCCCGCCCTTGGCGATCTGGTCGAAGACGTCCATCAGCTGGTCGCCGAGGAAGATCGAGATGATCGCCGGCGGTGCCTCGTTGGCCCCGAGCCGGAAGTCGTTGCTGGCCGAGGCGACGACGGCGCGCAGCAGGCCGCCGTAGCGGTGCACCGAGCGGATGACCGCGGCGCAGAACACCAGGAACTGGGCGTTCTCGTGCGGGGTGTCGCCGGGGTTCAGCAGGTTGCCCTGGTTGGCGTTGCCGATCGAGAAGTTCACGTGCTTGCCCGAGCCGTTGACGCCGGCGAAGGGCTTCTCGTGCAGCAGGCAGGTCATCCCGTAGCGCCCGGCCACCTTCCGCAGCGTGGTCATCATCAGCTGCTGGTGGTCGTGGGCCAGGTTGGACCGCTCGAACAGCGGCGCGATCTCGAACTGGCCGGGGGCCACCTCGTTGTGCCGGGTCTTGGCCAGGATGCCCTGCTTGAACAGCTCGCGGTCGACCTCGATCATGTACGCCAGCACCCGCTCGGGGATGGCCCCGAAGTAGTGGTCGTCGAACTCCTGGCCCTTGGCCGGCGGGAGCGCCGAAGAGGGTGCGGCCGGCGCTCATCAGGTCGGGACGGGCGAGTAGAAGTGCTCGTCGACCAGGAAGTACTCCTGCTCGGCCCCGGCGTAGGAGACCACCGTGTCGATGTCGGTGTGGCCGAACAGCCGGAGCACCCGGGCCGCCTGCACGCTCATCGCCTGCTGCGAGCGCAGCAGGGGCGTCTTCTTGTCCAGAGCCTCGCCGGTCCAGGAGACGAAGATCGTCGGGATGCAGAGCGTGTTGCCGTTCGGGTTCTCGAGGATGTAGGCCGGGCTGGTGACGTCCCAGCCGGTGTACCCGCGGGCCTCGAAGGTGCTGCGGATGCCGCCGTTGGGGAAGCTCGAGCCGTCGGGCTCGCCCTGCAGCAGGGTCTTGCCGCTGAACTCCGCCATCGAGCTCGAGTCGCTGGAGGGCTCGAGGAACGAGTCGTGCTTCTCCGCGGTCAGGCCGGTCAGCGGGTAGAAGACGTGGGCGTAGTGCGACGCCCCGTTCTCCATCGCCCAGTCGCGCATGGCCGAGGCGACGGCGTCGGCGACGGTCGGGTCGAGCGGGCGCACCCTGCTCGATGGTGGCGTGCACGGAGCGGAACACGCTCTTGGGCAGCCGGGCCTTCATCTCGGTGTGGCCGAAGACGTTCTTGCCGAAGAGCTCGCCCAACGGCTCGCTGAAGTCCTGGTCGGGGATGGAGTAGTCGCTCACGGCCTTGATGGCGGCGCGGCGGGTGGCGTTTCCACTCATGTGCGGGGCTCCTCGTGGTGGGGCTCGTCGGTCAGACCGGGTTCCGACGGCGCTGCTCGCTCGAGGCCCCGTCCGCGGGCAGACGCTACGCAGCCCAGGAGTCCGGCTTGTTCCGGCTTTGTGTCGGTGGTGTGACGGGGGGTCGGCAGACGCCGACGTAGCCTCGACGGGTGAGCACCGCCACCCCTGCCCAGGAGTATCCCGGCGAACGGCTCGGGCTGGCGCCGGACGGGCGTGGCTCCCTGGCCTCGTGGCGCTCCCGCGTGGCGGCCCTGCTGCTGGACTGGGCCGTCTCGACGGGCGTCGCCGTCGCCCTGTTCGGCACCGCGGTGGTGACCTCGAACGGCTGGCAGTCGTGGATGGTCCTGACGACCTTCTTCGTCGAGTCGGCGGTGCTCAGCTGGCTGACCGGCGGCAGCCTGGGGCAGCTGGTCTGCCGGATCGGGGTGATCCGGCTGGACCGGGTGCCGCTGGGCCTGCCGCGGGCCGTGCTCCGCGCGGCGCTGGTCTGCCTCGCGCTGCCGCCCCTGGTGGTCGGCGCCGACCGGCGCGGGCTGCACGACTACGCCGTCGGCAGCGTCGTGGTGCACCGGCGCTGACCGCCGGAGCGCGAGGCCCGGTCAGCCGGCGGCTGGTCAGAGGACCGCGCCGGGGTTGAGGATGCCCTGCGGGTCGAGCGCGTCCTTGATCGTGCGGCTCAGGGCCATCACGTCGGCACCGAGCTGCGCCGGCAGGGCGCCCTTCTTGGTCCGGCCCACCCCGTGCTCGCCGGTGATGGTGCCACCCAGCGCCAGCGCCAGCGTCATCACCCTCTCGAACGCCTGCTGGGCAGCGGCGGCGCCGGCCGGGTCGGCCGGGTCGAAGACGATCGATCGGGTGGGTGTTGCCGTCGCCGGCGTGGGCGACGACCGGGATCTCCACGGCCAGCTCGGCGGCGATGGCCGCGATGCCCGTCGACCAGGTCGGGCAGCAGCGGCACGGGCACGCCGACGTCCTCCAGCAGCAACGAGCCGCGGGCCTCGATCGGCGGAGAAGGCCAGCGCGCCGGGCGGCGATGAACATCTCGCCCTCCTCCGGGTCGTCGGTGCGAGAAGACCTCGTCGGCGCCCGGCTGCGCGGCAGGCCGCCACCATCGACGGCGCGACCTCCGCGGCGGCGGCGGCGGCCGGCGCGTCGGACTGCGCGATGAGCAGCGCGCCGGCCTGACGGTCCAGACCCATCGGCTTGTAGTCCTCGACGGCGTTCGATCGAGGCCGCGTCCATCAGCTCCATCATCGAGGGGCGCAGCGTGCGGCCGACGGCGACGACGGCCCGGGCGGCGGCGGTGACGGTGGGGAAGGAGGCCACCAGGGTGGCGCGGGGCGTGCTGGGCCGGGATCAGCCGCAGGACTGCCCGGGTGACGATGCCCAGCGTCCCCTCGCTGCCCGACGAACAGCTTGAGCAGGCTGAGGCCGGCGACGTCCTTGATCCGCTTGCCGCCCAGGGTGACCAGGGTGCCGTCGGCCAGCACGACGTCCAGCCCGAGCACGTAGTCGGTGGTGACCCCGTACTTGACGCAGCACAGACCGCCCGCGTTGGTGGCCACGTTGCCGCCGATCGAGCAGATCTCGTAGGAGGACGGGTCGGGCGGGTACCAGAGCCCGTGCTCGGCGGCGGCGACCTTGACCGCGACGTTGAGGCGCCCGGCTCGACGACGGCCACCCGGGTCTCCGGCGTCGATCTCGATCCCGCGCATCTGCTCCAGGCTGAGGACCACGCCACCGTCGACGGCGGACGACGCCCCCGGAGAGCCCGGTGCCGGCGCCGCGCGGCACCACGGGCACGCCGTGGGCACTGGCCCAGCGCAACGCCGTCTGGACGTCCGCGGCGCGTCCGGGCGCGGACGACGGCCAGAGGGGTCCCGGCGCCGGGCTCGCGCGCCCAGTCGTGGCGGTAGGCCGCGCAGGTGTCCGGATCGGTGAGGACGGCGTCGCCGAGCGCGTCGACCAGGACGTCCAACGCGTCGTCATGACGCCAACCTAGCCGCGCCGGGCGCGACGGCCTCGCGGGCCGCGCTCAGGCCCGACCTGCTCGGCGGCCTCCAGCCAGGTCAGCTCCAGGCCGTCCTTCTCGGCCTGCAGGCCGTCGAGGTCACGCTGCAGCTGGCCGAGCCGCCCGTAGTCCGACGGCCGCGGTGGCCATCTGGTCGTGCAGCCGTTCGATCTGGCGTGTCCAGCCTGGCCATCTGCTGCTCCACCCGGGCCAGGGTCTTCTTCGCCTGGCGGGCCTCGGTGGCGGCCGGAGCCCGACCGAGCCACCGGCCGCGCCGCCGCCGCTGCGACGGCCGGCGTTGCCGACCGGCCGGTCGCGGCGGGTCTCCAGGTACTGCTCGACCCCGCCGGGCAGCAGCACGCAGGTGCCGTCGCCCATCAGCGCGTAGGTGACGTCGCAGACCCGCTCCAGGAAGTAGCGGTCGTGCGAGACGACCAGCAGGGTCCCGGGCCAGGTGTCGAGGTAGTCCTCGATCACGGTCAGGGTGTCGATGTCCAGGTCGTTGGTGGGCTCGTCGAGCAGCAGCACGTTGGGCTCGGCCAGCAGCAGCCGGAGGAACTGCAGCCGTCGCCGCTCGCCGCCGGACAGGTCGGACGAGCCGGGTGGTCAGCTTGTCGCCGGTGAAGCCGAAGTCCTCCAGCAGCGTGCGAGTGCTGCTGGCTCCTTGCCCGAGGCGAGCTGGGTGGTGCGGCGCAGCGCGTTGACCGCCTCGAGCACCCGGACGGTCGCCGCTCATGCTCGGTCACGTCCTGCTGCAGGTGGCCGAGCGCCAGGGTCCGGCCCTGCTTGACCCTGCCCGCGGTCGGGCTGCAGGTCGCCGCCAGCAGCCGGAGCAGGGTGGTCTTGCCCGCGCCGTTCACCCCGATCAGGCCGATCCGGTCGCCCGGGCCGATGGACCAGCTGAGGTCGGACAGCAGCACCCGCCGGCTCGCCGGCGGACCGACGCCAGGTCGACGTGCCGAGGTCGAAGACGTCCTTGCCCAGCCGGGAGACCGAGAAGCGCTGCAGCTCCAGCCGGTCCCGGGGCGGCGGCTCGTCGGCGATCAGGGTGGTGGCCGCGTCGATGCGGAACTTCGGCTTGGACGTCCGGGCCGGCGCGCCGCGGCGCAGCCAGGCCAGCTCCTTGCGCAGCAGGTTCTTGCGCCGGGCGGCCATCCCGGCGGCCTGCCGGGCGCGCTCGGCCCGGGCCAGCACGTAGGCGGCGTACCCGCCGTCGTAGGAGTCGACGACGCCGTCGTGGACCTCCCAGACCCGGGTGCAGATGGCGTCGAGGAACCACCGGTCGTGGCTGACCACGAGCATCGCGATCGTCGCGGGCCTGCAGGGCCTGCAGGTGCTCGGCCAGCCAGGCGACGGCCTCGACGTCGAGGTGGTTGGTGGGCTCGTCGAGCACCAGCAGGTCGTGGTCGCCGAGCATCAGCGCGACCAGCGCGGTCCGCCGCCGCTCCCCGCCGCTGAGCGAGCCGACCGGGGCGTCGAGCGTCGACGTCGCCCAGCAGGTGCTCGCACGACCGCGCGGGCCGCCGCGTCGGAGGCCCAGACGTGGTCGGGCCGGCCGCCGACGATGACGTCGCGGACGGTGCTCTCGGCGGCGAAGTCGTCGGCCTGGTGCAGGTAGCCGACGGAGACCGCACCGGTCCGGGTGACCCGCCCGCTGTCGGGGTCGCTGATCCCGGTGAGGAGCTTCAGCAGCGTGGTCTTGCCGTCGCCGTTGCGCCCGACCACGCCGATGACGTCGCCGCGGCCGAGGCCCAGGCTGACGTCGTCGAGCAGCGTCCGGGTGCCGAAGGCCATGCTGACGTGCTCGGCGTTGACCAGGTTGACCATCGCTCCTCCTCCCGGCCCCGTGCGCCTGCGGTGGCCCGTCGTCCGGGCCGGTGCAGCCGCGCAGCGGGCCGACCGTCAGGATAACGGCCAGCCGGAGCCCCCGGAGCGGGCGCTCAGCGGCCGCGCATCGCCTGACGGGAGCCCTTGACCTGCCGGGCGCTGGTGGGCATGGGGCCCTTCGGGCAGCGGCACGGTCGGCCGGACGGCGTCGAGCGCCCGCAGCCGGGCGCGCATGTCGGTGACCTGGTTGGGCTGCAGGATCTTGGGCAGCTTGCGGATGTGGTCGGCGAGCCGGCCGAGCGGGACCTGGCCCTCCTTGTCGCCCATGACGATGGTCGTGCACGGTGACGCCGTAGGCGACCCGCTCGTGCTTGCGCACCTCGCCCGCGAGCAGCTGGCGGACCCGCCCGGGCTCGCCCTCGCCGATCAGCACCAGGCCGCCCGGTCCGACGGTGCGGTGCACCACGTCACGGCTGCGGTTGGCGGCGATGACCGGGGTGGAGACCCACTGCTTCGGCAGCATCTGCATCGCCACCTCGGCCGAGCCGGCCTGGCCGGCGTAGCGCTTGTACGTCGCCGCCTTGGCCCGGCGGACCAGCATGATCATCGCGGCCAGCACGCCGGTCAGCACGTCCCAGCGACGATCAGGTAGAAGAGGTGGTCCCAGGCCAACCCGACCACGACGGCGACGACCAGCGGTCCGAGCAGCGCGGCCAGCAGCAGCCAGGGCAGCGGCTTGTCGTACTCGTGGGTGAGCTGGTAGGCCCGCCGGATCTGCCGGATCCGCCCCATGTCCGCCGGGTCGGTGCTGGCCTTGCGGCGCGCCTTCTCGGCCCGCTTGGCGCTGCGGGCCTCCCGCTTGGCCTGCTTGGGGTCCAGCGGGGTCGTGGCGACCGCCTTGGTGCGCGGTTGGTCGGCCATGGTGGCTCTGCCTCTCGTTCCTCCGGATGCCCCCGGCAGGGGGATCCCTTTCTACGCCTTCTGCGGTGCTCAGGCCAATGCGGCGGCGGGCCGGCCGCGCTCGGTCGTCCCGCGGGACTCCAACGCCTGGCGGTACAGCCGACCGGCGCGGTAGGAGGAGCGGACCAGCGGTCCGCTCATCACCCCGGCGTAGCCCATCGCGGTCGCCTCGGCGGCGAGCTCGACGAACTCCTCGGGCTTCACCCAGCGCTCGACCGGGTGGTGCCGCGGGGACGGGCGCAGGTACTGGGTGATGGTGATCAGCTCGGTGCCGGCGTCGTGCAGGTCCTGCAGGGCCTCGGTGACCTCGGCCCGGGTCTCGCCCATGCCCAGGATCAGGTTCGACTTGGTGACCAGGCCGGCGTCGCGGGAGGCGCGGAGCACGCCGAGGGAGCGCTCGTAGCGGAAGCCCGGGCGGATCCGCTTGAAGATGCGGGGCACGGTCTCGATGTTGTGGGCGAACACCTCGGGCCGGGTCTCGAACAGCTGGTCGAGGTACTCGCCGTTGCCGGAGAAGTCGGGGGCCAGCATCTCCACGCCGGTGCTGCGGGTTGAGCTCGTGGATCTTGCGGATCGTCTCGGCGTACAGCCAGATGCCCTCGTCGGGCAGGTCGTCGCGGCAGACGCCGGTGACGGTGGCGTAGCGCAGGTCCATCTTCTGGATCGACTCGGCGACGCGCAGGGGCTCGCCGGCGTCGAAGTCGGCCGGCTTGCCGGTGTCGATCTGGCAGAAGTCGCAGCGCCGGGTGCACTGGTCGCCGCCGATGAGGAAGGTGGCCTCGCGGTCCTCCCAGCACTCGAAGATGTTGGGGCAGCCGGCCGACTGGCACACCGTGTGCAGGTCCTCCGACTTCACCATCGCTGCAGCTCGCGGTACTCCGGACCCATCTTCGCCGTCGTCTTGATCCACGACGGCTTCTTCTCGATCGGCACTGACGCGTTGCGGACTTCGAGCCGCAGCATCTTGCGGCCTTCCGGAGCGATTGTCACCCGCTCAGACTACCCGCCGCGCCGGCGGCCGCTCAGTTGACGTCGCGGCGCCGGAAGACCAGCCAGGTGACGGCCAGGAGCACGACCACGATGACCCCCCAGTAGACGGCGCCCTGGGTCAGGCTGATGACGTGCGTCACCGTCGACTGCTCGAACGTCCCGTCCGCCTGGGCCACCTCGGTGAAGGTGTAGTACTCGTGCCGCTTCAGCAGCAGGGCCAGCAGGTTGTTCTCCGGCAGGAACCGCTGGACCCCGGACAGCGCGGGCACGGTCAGCCAGATCACCGCCAGCACGCCGGACAGGATGAGGTAGCCGAGCATCGTGCCGGCGGCGGCGATGGTGTGCCGGGTCAGCAGGGCGAGCGCGAACCCGACCACGACGGCGGCCACCCCGACGACGATCCCGCGTGCCGCGATGCCCGCGAGGCCGGCGGCGCCGTCGATCGAGGCTCCGACCGCTGACCCGACCACCGCGGTCAGGGCCAGCGCCGCCGCGTTGAGCACCGCGGTGGACACCGCGGCGACGAGCACCAGCGCGATGACCTTGGCGGCGTACACCCGGCCCCGTTCGGGCACGAAGGTGAGCCAGTTGGCCAGCGCCCCGCTGGAGAGCTCGGCCCCGGTCACCGACGCCCCCAGCAGCAGCAGGCCAACCCGCCGAACGCGACGGTGGTGAGGTGACGACCCGCCCGGCGTCGGCGAAGCTGTTCACGCTGCGCGGCACGAAGTCCTCGACCGCCGGCGGCGGGTAGGCGCACTCCTCGGCGCTGAGGCCGGCGTCCACGCACTCCTGCTCGTACTGCTCGTGGTTGGCCTCCCAGTCCTGGACCGCCTCCCGGTGGGCGACCTGGGCCTCGGCCTGCTCGGCCGCGGTGACCGGGCGCATCGAGCCGGCGACCGCCAGCTGGCTGAGGGCCACGCACGAGCAGCACCGCACCGAGGGCGATCCAGGTGAGCCGGCGGCTGCGGATGCGCAACAGCTCGGCGCGGAGGAGGGGGATCATCGCCGTCCTCCTGGGCGGCGCGGGCCGGGCCGGCGGGGCGCGGCCGGGGCGCGGAGGCGTCGGAGGTGGTGACGCCTGAGGAGCGGGGTGCCGCTGTGGGTGGCACCGAGGTGCTCCTCCGCGGTGAGGTCGAGGAACACCGACTCCAGGTCGGCCCGGACGGGCACCAGCTCGGCGACGAAGAGGCCCTGCTGCGCCAGCAGCCAGGTGATCTGCGGCGGGGTCGAAGCCCGCCTGCTCGCCGGTCCGCCGGACCTCCAGCCGTCCCTCGGGCAGCGGCGTCACCGAGAAGCCGGCCGGGCGCCAGCACGGCTGCCGCCCGCGCCGGGTCGGCGACGAGCACCCGGACGGCCTGGCCGCCGGTGGCGGCGAGGATGTCGTCGACCTCGCCCTCGGCGAGCAGCCGGCCGCGACCGATGATCGACACCGTGTCGGCGACCTGCTGCACCTCGCTGAGGATGTGGCTGGACACCAGCACGGTCTTGCCCCGGTCGGCGAGGCCGCGCATCGTCGCCCGGATCTCGTGGATGCCGGCCGGGTCGAGGCCGTTGGTGGGCTCGTCGAAGATCAGCAGGTCGGGGTCCTTGAGCAGCGTGGCCGCGATCGCCAGCCGCTGCTTCATGCCCAGGGAGTAGGTGCGGAAGCGGTCCTTGTCGCGCCCGGTCAGCCCCACCTCGTCCAGCACCTCACCGACCCGTCGGGCCGGGGCCTGGATGCCGGTGGCCAGCAGCTCGAGGTTCCGACGGCCGGAGAAGGCGGGGAAGAACTTCGGCTGCTCGACGATGGCGCCGATCCGCCCGATCACCCGCGGCAGTGCCGCGGGACCTCGTCGTCGAAGATGCGGATCGAGCCCGGAGTCGGCCCTGATCAGTCCCAGCAGCATGCGGATGGTCGTCGTCTTGCCGGAGCCATTGGGCCCGAGGAAGCCGTGCACCCCGCCGAGCGGCACCTTGAGGTCCAGTCCGCCGACCGCCTCGGACCGGCCCTTCCGGGTCCGGTAGGTCTTGCGCAGACCCACCACCTCGACGGCCAGGGCCGTCTCCTGCGGGCAGTGCGCGTCGGGCACCGGTCACCGGCACGGGGAGGCCTTTCTCGGCGGGAGAGTCGCGCTCACCCTAGCGGGGTCGGCCGCCGGCCAGGGTCAGACGGCGCCGACCGTCAGCCCGTAGGTGACCGCCGGCGGGGCCGACGCCGCCGGGAGGTCGGGGGACTGCTCGTAGTCGTCGAAGGCGAGCATCCGCTCCAGGTGGGGACGGAACCGGTAGGCGACCTCGGTCAGGCTCGGCGCCACGCCCAGCTCCGCGGCCATCGACGTGACGCCGACATCGCTGAGCCCGCACGGCACGATCCGCCCGAACCCCGCGAGGTCGGGGTCGACGTTGATGGCCAGGCCGTGCATGGTGGTGCCGCTCGCCACCCGGACGCCGATCGCGGCGATCTTGCGCTCCGGCCGGCCCGGCCGCCCGTCGCCGGCCGCCGGCCAGCCAGACGCCGGAGCGGCCGCGGACGCGACCGGTGGACAGCCCGTACTCGGAGAACAGCCCGATCATCGCCTCCTCCAGGCGGCGGACGTAGTCCACCACGCCCACTGCCGTCGGGCAGCCGGAGGATCGGGTAGACGACGAGCTGGCCCGGACCGTGCCAGGTGATCTTGCCGCCGCGGTCGACCTCGACGACGGGGACCTCGCCGGTGGCCGGCCGCTCGTGGGGCTCGGTGCGCTTGCCCGCGGTGTAGACCTCGGCGTGCTCCAGCACCAGGACCGTGCCGGGCATGGCGCCGGTGGACACGTCGGCGTGCAGCCGGCGCTGCAGCTCCCAGGCGTCGGCGTAGTCCACCAGCTCGCTGCCCAGACCGGGATAGAGGAAGTCGAGGCTCATGGCCGGAAGTCTAGGTCCGCAGCGCCGAGGCGATCGTGGAGCTGGACGTCGGGTGCGGCGAAGACGTAGCCGTCGGCCGTGAGCCGCGCGGGCACGGCCCAGCAGTCGCCGACCAGCTGCTCGGCCAGCTCACCGAGCGCCCGCCGCAGCACGAAGGCCGGGGCCTTGAGCAGCCGCGGCCGGTGCAGGGCGCGGGCCAGGGCGTCGGTGAACTCGGCGTTGGTGGTCGGCTCGGGGATCGTCAGGTTGTAGGCACCGGCGGCTGCCGGGGTGGCGGCGGCCCACAGCGTCACCCGGAGGTAGTCCTCGAGGCTGATCATCGGCATCCGCTGCCGGCCGGAGCCGATCACGGTGCCGAGCCCGGCCGACCAGGCCAGCTTCATCGGCACGAAGGCGCCCCCGCTCGCCGCCATGACCGGGCTGGTCCGGAGCAGGGCGGTCCGCACCCCGGCCTCGATCGCCGGCTGCTGCGGCGGCCTCCCAGGCGACGGTCAGCTGGGCCAGGAAGTCCGGCGCCGCCGGGGTGTCCTCGGTGGCCGGCTCCGTCCGGGGCTCGGTCCCGTAGCGGGCGATGCCGCTGGTCTGCAGGAAGACGCCGCTCGCGGCCGTCGCCGGCCCGGGCCGCGAGGGCCCGGGCCAGCGTGCCGGTGGTCTCCAGCCGTGAGCTCAGCAGCAGCTCGCGGCGGGCGGGCGTCCAGGGCTGGGTGAAGACGGCGGCCCCGGCGAGGTTGACGACGACGTCCACCCCGTCCAGCACGGACGGGTCCAGCAGGCCCGCCGCCGGGTCCCACCGGCGCTCCCGTCCCGTGGCGGGCTGGCGCCGGACCAGCCGGACCACCTCGTGTCCCTCGCCGGCCAGCCGGACCCGCAGGGCGGTGCCGAGGAAGCCGGACGCCCCGGCGAGCAACCAGGTGCTCATGTCGGTCCTAGACCCCGAACTCGCCCCCGAAGTCGCCTTCCTCCAGGCGCTGCTTGAGCGCGGAGAGGAAGCGGGCGGCGTCGGCCCCGTCGACCATCCGGTGGTCGTAGGAGAGGGAGAGGTACATCATGTCGCGGATCGCGATCACCTCGCCCAGGGCGGCGTCGCGGATCACGACCGGCCGCTTGACGAGCGCGCCCGTCCCGAGGATGCCGACCTGCGGCTGGTTGATGATCGGGGTGTCCATCAGGGTCCCGGCCGAGCCGTAGTTGGTGATCGTGAAGGTGCCGCCGCTGAGCTCGTCCGGTGTCACCTTGTTCTGCCGGGTCCGGGCAGCCAGGTCGGCGATCTTCTTGGCCAGGCCGCCGATGTTGAGGTCGCCGGCGTCCTTGATGACGGGGACCAGCAGGCCCTTCTCGGTGTCGACGGCGATGCCCAGGTGCTCCGAGGCGGGGTAGGTGACCTCACCGGCGTCGGTGTCGATGGTCGCGTTGAGCTTCGGGTAGACCTTCAGCGCCTCGACGGTCGCCTTGGCGATGAAGGGCAGGTAGGACAGGCTCGCGCCCTCGCGTGCCTTGAAGGCGTCCTTGGCCTGGGCGCGGATGCGCGAGATGGCGGTCAGGTCGACCTCCACCGTCGCGGTCAGCGTCGCCGAGACCTGCTGGGACTCCACCATCCGCTTGGCGATCGTCTTCCGCAGCCGCGACATCTTCTCCGTGGTGCCGCGCAGGGAGCTGGGCTGGGCCGCCGGGGCCGGCCGGGGTGCAGCAGCCGGAGCGGCGGCCGCCGGGGCGGGAGCAGCCGGAGCCGGCGGAGCAGCGGCCGCTGCCTTGGCCTCCTCGGCGGCGGCCAGCACGTCCTGCTTGCGGATGCGGCCGCCCACGCCGGTGCCCTGGACACTGGCCAGGTCGACGCCGTGCTCCTTGGCGAGCTTGCGGACCAGCGGGGTCACGTAGACGGCGTCGCCCTCGGTGGCCACCGGGGTCGCGGACGTGCGCTTCGACGAGGGGCCGTGCTGCTCGGGCTGGGGGTCCTGGCGCGCGGCGCCGGCTGCGGGCTGCGGCGCCGACCGGGGCTCGGGCGCCGGGATGGGGGCCTGACCGCCCTCGTCGCCCGCGTCGGCCTGCTGGTCGACGGCGGTGCCGTCGGTGACCGTCGCGGTCGCCGCTGCCGGCTGCTCGTCCTGGGTGGCGGCGAGGTTCGCGTCGTCGCCGTGGGGCTGCTCGGCGTCGCCGGCCGGGCTGGAACCGCCTCCACCCGAGCCTGCGGCCGAGGCGTCACCGACGACGGCGAGCACCGCGCCCACCTCGACGGTCTCGTCCTCGGCGACGCGGATCTCCAGCACGGTCCCGGAGATGGGCGAGGGGATCTCGGTGTCGACCTTGTCGGTGGAGACCTCGAGCAGGGGCTCGTCGGTCTCGACGCTGTCGCCGACCTTCTTCAACCAGCGGCTGACGGTGCCCTCGGTGACGCTCTCGCCCAGCGCCGGGAGCGTGACCTCGGTGCCGCCTCCGCCGCTCGCACCTGCCGTCTGCTCCGGGGCCGGGGCCGGCGGGTCGTCCTGCACGATCTCGGCGTCCGCGTCGTTCGCCGGCTCCGGTTCCGGCTCCGGTGCGGCCTCCGCCTGGGCCGGCTCCGCGCTCGGCGGCTCCTGCCCGCCCCCGCCGCCGCCGGCCTCGCTCTCCTCGCCGATCACGGCGAGGACCGCCCCGACCTCGACCGACTCGTCCTCCTGGGCCCGGATCTCGAGGAGCACCCCGGCTGCGGGGGAGGGGATCTCGGTGTCGACCTTGTCGGTGGAGACCTCCAGCAGCGGCTCGTCGGCGGCGACGGTGTCCCCGACCTGCTTGAGCCAGCGGGTGACGGTGCCTTCGGTGACGCTTTCGCCCAGAGCGGGGAGGGTTACATCAGTCGACATCGTGTCTTGGGACTCCTTCATCACGTGGCCCGTGCGGACGCGGGTCAGCCTAGCCTTCGGGTGCCTGCGCCGGACCGGGGCCGTCGCAAGCTCATCCTGCCCTAGCCGTGGACGTGCAGCGGTCGCCCGGCCAGGGCCAGGTGGGCCTCGCCCAGGGCCTCGTGCTGGGTGGGGTGGGCGTGCTGCAGGCCCGCCACCTCGCTGGGGTAGGCGTCCCACCCGGTGATCAGCTGAGCCTCCCCGATCAGCTCTCCGACCCGGGAGCCCACCAGGTGGACCCCGACGACGGGGCCGTCGCTCCGGCGCACCAGCTTCACGGAGCCGCTCGTGCCGAGGATCTGGGAGCGCCCGTTGCCGGTGAGGTCGTAGGTGAGCGTCTGGACCTCCCCGAAGGCCTCCCGGGCCGCAGCCTCGGTCAGCCCGACCGAGGCGACCTCCGGGTCGGAGTAGGTGACCCGCGGGAGGTCGCGGTCGAGCGGAGGCACCGGTGGGTCGGCGAGCTGGCCGGAGCGGTGCGCCACCTCCTCGGCCACGAACATGCCGTGGGCGAAACCGCGGTGCGCCAGCTGGAGCCCGGGGACCAGGTCGCCGACCGCGTAGACGCCCGGAACCGCGGTCTGCAACCGTTCGTCGACGACGACCAGACCCCGGTCCAGGCCCGACCCCCGCCTCCTCGAAGCCGAGCCCGGCGCTCACCGCCACCCGCCCGACCGCGACCAGCGCCACGTCGGCGTCCAGCGTGCGCCCGTCGGCCAGGGTGGCCGTGACCCCCGCGCCGTCGCGGCGGCAGGACCGCAGCGTCGTCCCGGTGAGCACCTCGATCCCCCGAGCCCGGAACGCCCGCTCCAGGGCCGCGGACGAGCTGGGCTCCTCGGCGGCCAGCAGGCGGGGCAGCGCCTCGACCAGGGTGACCTCCACCCCCAGCGAGCGCCAGGCGGAGGCGAACTCGGAGCCGATGACGCCACCGCCCAGCACCACCGCCCGGGTGGGCAGGGTGCTCAGCCGCAGCGCCTCGTCACTGGTCACCACCGCCTCTCCGTCGACCTCGACGCCGGGTAGGTGACGTGGGGCGGAGCCGGTGGCGAGCACCAGGGCGGGCGCGCGGTAGACCTCCTCGCCCACCTGCACCGCCGGGCCTCCGGCGTCGCTCACCAGCCGCCCCGCACCCGTCACCACGGTGATCCCGCGTCCCCTCACCAGCCCGGTGAGGCCGCGGTAGAGGCGGGAGACGACGCCGTCGGAGTAGCTCTGGATGCCGGCCAGGTCGACCTTGTCCAGCGTGGCGTGGATGCCGAACCGGCTGCTCTCCCGGGCCGAGTCGGCGACCTCCGCCGCGTGCAGGAGCGCCTTGGTGGGGATGCAGCCCCGGTGGAGGCAGGTCCCGCCGACCTTGTCCCTCTCCACCAGGGCCACCGACAGCCCCAGCTGGGCGGCCCGCAGGGCGCAGGCGTAGCCCCCGCTGCCGGCACCGAGGACGACCAGGTCGAACGAGTTCATCCGGCCATCCTCTCAGGCGGCCATACTGGGACCATGGGTTGGTTGAGCCGGACCGCGAGGCGGGCCAAGCGGGGTCACACGGTGGCCGCGGGGGACCGCGCGGTCGACGACGCCGTCACCGCCCACCTGAGCGAGTTCGCCCGCACCCACCGCGGCGTGGAGGCGTTCGTCGAGCCGCGGACCTCGGTCACCCAGGTGACGCTGCTGCTGGTCGCGCACGACGGGGAGTGGACGCGCCGGGTCGTGCCGTCGCCGGAGTGGGCTCACGCCTTCGCCGGTCACCTGCAGATCCCGGGCTACGACGCCGCGGTGGTCGGCTACCCGCAGCGGATGCGGGACTACAACACGCGCAACAAGCGTCATCCCGACCTGCGCTGAGCCGCCGCCGAAAAAGGGACCAATCCGACGAGGCCGAGGCTCCGAATCCGGCGTCAGGTGGTACGTCGGGACCGGGGGTGCCTGACACACCCCCGGGGTCCCGGGGGCCGGCGTCCCGCTCGTCGCACCGGCAGGCGGTGTCGCTCATCAGGGTTGAGCGGCACCCGCCTGCCGGAGCGGCCCCGCCCCTGGCGACCGCCGGCTACCGGGCCATCGACCGGGCGAGCGCGACGAGGGTGCGGACGCCGACGCCCGTGCCGCCGGCCGAGACGTAGCCGTAGGGCTTGCCGTCGAGGAAGGCCGGACCGGCGATGTCCAGGTGGGCCCAGGACGTCCCCGGGGTGACGAACTCGCGGAGGAAGGCGGCCGCGACCAGCGCACCCCCGTAGCGGTCGCCGCCGGTCGACTTGAGGTCGGCGACCTTGGAGTCCAGCTTGCCGCGGGTCTCGCGGGGGATCGGCAGCTGCCAGAAGTCCTCACCCGCCGCCTCCGCCGCGTCGAGGACCAGGTCGGCGGTCTCGTCGTCGGTGGCCATCAACCCGGCGGTGCGGTCGCCGAGCGCCACCATGCAGGCGCCGGTGAGGGTGGCCACGTCCACCACCAGGTCGGGGTGGTCCTCGTTCGCGCGGGCGAGGGCGTCGGCCATCACCAGCCGACCCTCGGCGTCGGAGTTGCCGTTCTCGACGGTCTTGCCGCCGTAGATCGTCAGCACGTCCGAGGGCCGGTAGGCCGTGTCGGAGGGCAGGTTCTCGGCGAGGGCGCCGTAGGCGGTCACCTGGACCGCCAGGCCCAGCCGGGCGATCGCGTGGGTGGCCGCGAGCACCGCCGCCGCGCCCGCCATGTCGCACTTCATCGTGTACATGCTGTCGCCGGGCTTGAGGTTCAGACCGCCCGAGTCGAAGGTGATGCCCTTGCCGACCAGGGCCAGGTGGCGCGTCGCCCCCTTGGGCTTGTAGCTGAGGCGGACCAGACGCGGGGGTCGCGCGGAGCCGCCGCCGACGGCCAGCAGGCCGCCGTAGCCGGCCTTGGCCAACGCCGGTCCGTCGAGCACCTCGTAGCTGACCTTGGTGTCCTTGACCAGCCCCTTGACCGCGTCGGCGAAGGTCTCGGGGTAGAGCAGGTTCGGCGGGATGTTCACCCACTCCCGCGCGGTGAGCACGGCCGCGGCGATGGTCGAGGCCACCCCCGGTGACGTCGGAGCCGTCCACCGTGGTCGTGGGGCCGGCGTGCAGGACGGTCAGCGCCCCGAGCGCGGGGGCCGGGGTCGGCTTCCGGGTGACGGGGGCGTACCGGTAGACCCCGAGCAGGGCACCCTCCGCGACCGCCTGGAGCTGGTCGACGGTGGTGGTGTCGAAGGAGATCGCAGCGCTGAGCGGGCCGCCCTCCTCCGCCAGCGCGCTCAGGTAGGCCGTGCTGGAGCCGGCGGCCCGGCGCAGGTCCTCCGCGCCCGGGTCGCCGTCGCCGAGACCCGTCACGACCAGCCGCGGACCGCCGTCGACGGCGGGCAGGGTGCGCGTGGTGCCGGCCGCGGCCTTGGCGCCGATGGACGCGGCCAGCTCGGCGACGCCCGTCCCCAGCCTGCGCTGGTAGGCCGCCTCGACCTCCTCCGGCAGACCCTGCAGACCGGACTCAGCGAGACCGACCACGAGGACGTCGACCCCGGCCGGCAGGCCGGGGGAGACGGCGAGGGAGGGGAGAGGTGGAGTGCTCACGTACGAGGTTCCTTCCGCGCGGGGCCGCACCCGACCCGTCCGGCCCGGCGCGCTGCTCAGGCTAGCCGGGGCTGGGGACGCCGTTGCGATAGGTTCGCCCGGGACGACGGGAGGTGAGGTGGGCGTGGAGGCAGAGGGGGACGCGTCGGCGAGCGCGACCGGTCTACGCCGCTCGCCCCTGCATGATCGGCATGTGTTGGCGGGTGCCAAGTTCGCGGCCTTCGGCGGCTGGTCGATGCCGCTGGAGTACGCCGGAGCCGGCGTGCTGGCCGAGCACACGGCCGTGCGCACGGCCGTCGGGCTCTTCGACGTCAGCCACCTGGGCAAGGCACGCGTCACCGGTGTCGGCGCCGTCGCGTTCCTGAACCGCTGCCTGACCGCCGACCTCGACCGGCTGCAGCCCGGGCAGGCGCAGTACACCCTGATCTGCAACGACGACGGCGGGGTCGTCGACGACCTGATCGCCTACCTCGTGGCGCCCGACGAGGTCTTCCTCGTCCCCAACGCGGCCAACGGGGCCCAGGTGGTGGCGATGCTCCGGGCGGCTGCGCCCGAGGGCGTCGAGGTGAACGACGAGCACGAGGGCCACGCCGTCCTCGCCGTCCAGGGACCACGGTCGGACGAGACCCTGACGGCGGCCGGTCTGCCCGCGGGTCACCCGTACATGTCGTTCGTGACCGTGGAGCACGAGGGCGCCCCGCTCATCGTCTGCCGCACCGGCTACACCGGCGAGCGCGGGTACGAGCTGGTGACGCCGGCGGCTGCCGCCCCTGCGGTCTGGGACGCGGTCGTCGCCGCGGGCGAGCCCTACGGGCTGCAGCTCGCCGGTCTCGGCGCCCGCGACACCCTGCGGACCGAGATGGGCTACCCGCTTGCACGGCCAGGACCTCTCCCCGGTCATCACCCCGGTGCAGGCGCGGGTGGGGTGGGCGGTGGGGTGGACCAAGGCCGAGTTCTTCGGGGCCGCCGCCCTCCGCGCCGAGAAGGAGGCGGGCCCCAGCCGGGTGCTCCGCGGCCTCCGGGCGGTCGGCCGCGGGATCCCGCGCCCGGGCATGGTGGTGCGCGACGGGGACGGGGCGCCCGTCGGCATGGTCACCTCCGGGACGTTCTCCCCGACGCTCAAGACCGGCATCGCGCTGGCGTTGCTGGACCCGCGGCTGGGCGAGGGTGACTCCGTCACCGTCGACGTCCGGCAGCGCCGGGAGCAGTTCCGGATCACCCGTCCCCCGTTCGTGCCCAGCGGGGTCCGCGAGACGTGAGCGGCCCGGTCGCCGGCGGCCCCCGCCGTCGGGCGGTCGCGGCCCACGCCGTCGTCGTGGTGCTCGGGCTGCTGGTCCTGCTGTACCCCTTCACCGTCGGCGCGTCCCCAGCCGTCACCTGCCGGGGAGCCACGATGGGGCCGGGCGACGTCTGCGCCAAGGCCGGGGACTCCGGTACCCAGACCTACGAGCAGCGCGCGGCCGACGCCCGCAGCGCGCGTCCGGTGATCGCGGTCGGCGGCCTCCTGGTCGCCGGCTTCGGCGCGGTCCTGCTGCGGGGCGAACTGCGCCGCCGGCCCGGGGGGGACACCACCCCGGAGGCGGAGCATTCCTAGCGCGGGAACCGTGTGCGCCCGGTGTCCTCGAGCGCGTGGCGGAGCCGCTGACGCTGGTGCTCGGGAAGAGGCGGGAGCTCCTCCAGGTCCGCCCACCGCACCTCCGAGGACTCCTCGTCCCCCACGCGCGCCTCGCCGGAGACGTAGCGGCAGCGGAAGAGCAGCGTCAGGTACTGGCACCGGTCGCCGTTGGGGTAGGCCAGCGGTGGGTCCATCCCCACCCAGGCCAAGGACTCCGCGACCACGACGACGCAGGTCTCCTCGAGCAGCTCCCGCTCGAGGGCCGAAGCCGGCTGCTCGCCGGGCTCGACGATGCCGGCCGGCAGCGTCCAGGCCCCGCTGTCGGCGCGGCGCACCAGCAGCACGTGCCGGCGGCCCGCGACGAGGTCGTCGCGGACCACCACCCCACACACCCCCGGCAGCAGCAGCAGGCCCTGGCCGTGGCTGCGTCGGAGCTCCAGGACGTAAGGCGGGGTCGGCACGTCACGAGCCTAGGGGCGCACCGCCGCCCCGCCCCACCTCGCGGGAGCAGGTGCAGCGCGGCGGAACGGGTGCGCTGACCGCCCGGTCAGGCCGGGTCGAGGCCCATGGGGCCGTACACCCGGCGGTCGCCGTCGTGCAGGCTCACCGAACGCACGCCGCGCTCGCGCAGGTCGGGGTAGAACTCTCCGAGCCAGGTCTCGGCCTCTCCCTGGCTGGGGAAGCCCCGGTCCAGTGACCCGTCACCGGGATCGGTGTCGGCCCGCCAGTGCCAGGGGCCGGCCTGCGGGGTGCTCGTGGCCACGATCAGGTGAGCCGCGACGTCGGCGAGGCCTTGCCGACCTGGGAGCCGTCGGACTCGACGACGTCGCCGAGCGCCTCGTCGATGCCCTTCAGGGTCTCGGGCGAGAGCTTCTTGCCTGCGGCCGCGGCGTTGTCGTGGACCTGCTCGGGCCGGGAGCCGCCGGTGATCGCCGAGGCGACGTTGTCGTTCTGCAGCACCCAGGCGACGGCCAGCTGGGCCATGGTCAGGCCCTCCGCCTCGGCCAGCGGGGCGAGCTGCTGGACGCGGGTGAGCACCTCGTCCTTGAGCGAGCCCTGGATGAAGTTGGCGCCGCCGCCTGCGGTGTCGGTCGCCCGCGAGCCCTCCGGAGCCGGCTGCCCCGGCTTGTACTTGCCGGTGAGGATGCCCTGGTCGATCGGGGAGAACACGACCTGGCTGATGCCCAGCTCGCGCGACGTCGGCACGACCTCGGCCTCGATGATGCGGTAGAGGGCGTTGTACTTCGGCTGGTTGGCGACCAGCTGCACCCCGAGGTCCTCGGCCAGCGCGTGGCCGGCGCGCAGCTGGTCCGGGGTCCACTCGCTGACGCCGATGTAGAGCGCCTTGCCCGCCCGCACGACGTCGGCAAAGGCCTGCATGGTCTCCTCCAGCGGCGTCTCGTGGTCGTAGCGGTGCGCCTGGTAGAGGTCGACGTAGTCGGTCCGCAGCCGCTTCAGCGACGCGTTGATCGACTCGGAGATGTGCTTGCGGGACAGACCCGTGTCGTTGGGGCCCTTGGGACCGGTCGGGAAGTAGACCTTGGTGAAGATCTCCAGGCTCTCGCGCCGCTCGCCGGCCAGGGCGTCGCCGAGGATGGCCTCGGCCTTGCCGTTGGCGTAGACGTCAGCGGTGTCGAACGTCGTGATGCCGGCCTCCAGGGCGGCCCGGACGCAGGCCGTCGCCTGGTCGGCCTCCACCTGGGAGCCGTGGGTCACCCAGTTGCCGTAGCTGATCTCGGAGACCTTGAGGCCGCTGTTGCCGAGGTATCGAAACTCCATGCTTGACCTTCCGCGTCGAGGGCAGGGCGGCCGGTGCCGCCACCTGCTCCAGTCAAGCGCGCGGGGCTGACACTTCCTCGGGCGGGTCCGCCCGGGGCCCGGTCAGTAGGTGTCGCCGCGCTTGAGGCGCGGCGCCGGCATCCGGAAGCGGCGGATCTGGATGGCCCGGTTGACGCCGTACATCATCAGGCCGCGCGTGGGGGCTCCCGGCAGGCGGTCGGCCAGGACGCGTTTGAACCCGCGCCACAGGAAGTAGCAGTCGGCCAGCACGGCCAGGATGAAGACGTACATGAGGATCGTCGTGATGGCGCTGACGGTGGGGTACACCACGGTCAGGAAGCTCAGGGCCAGGATCACCACCAGGCTCGGCAGCAGGAACTCTCCGAGGCTGAAGCGGGCGTCGACGTAGTCGCGCATCAGGGCCTTCTCCGGCGCAGCCTCGCGCGCGCTGAGCGTGCGCATCCGCTGCACCCGGTTCTGCTGGGCGGCCGCGCGGCGCGCCTCCTTGGGGCTCAGGGTCCGGTTGACCCGCTGGCGCCGCGCGGCCTCCGCCTCGCGCCGGGTCGGGGTGGGCCGGTCCTTCTTCGCCCCGGCGACCGGGGCGGGCGCTGGGGCCGGGGGGGTCGCAGGGGTGCCCTCGCTGCTCCGTCGGAAGAGTGCCACCCCGGGATCATCGCAGGGGTTCACCCGTTGGCGAAACCTCGACGGGCGGGTGGGCGCCGGGTCTGCCGGGCAGCCGGGGGCCGAGATACGGTGGAGGTCTTGTGAGCGACGGTGTCGCCGCACCGTGCAACCCCGGGAAGGACCAGCTGACCCCATGAGCGGCATCTTTTCGCGCATCTCGATGATCTTCCGCGCCAAGACCGACCAGGCCCTGGACAAGATGGAGGACCCGCGCCAGACGTTGGACTACTCCTACCAGCGCCAGCTCGAGCTCCTCCAGAAGGTCCGGCGGGGCGTGGCTGACGTGGCCACCAGCCGCAAGCGGGTCGAGCTGCAGGCCACGCAGCTGGGCACCCAGGCCGACAAGCTGACCCAGCAGGCCCAGAAGGCTCTCGAGGTCGGCCGGGAGGACCTCGCCCGGGAGGCGCTCAGTCGTCGCTCGGGGATCCAGCAGCAGATGGCGGACCTCCAGGCCCAGCACGCGCAGCTGCAGGGCGAGGAGGAGAAGCTCACCCGCGCCAGCCAGCGCCTGCAGGCCAAGGTGGACGCCTTCCGCACCAAGAAGGAGACCATCAAGGCCTCCTACTCCGCCGCCGAGGCGCAGACGCGCATCAACGAGGCCTTCTCCGGCATCAGCGAGGAGATGGGCGACGTCGGCCTGGCCATCCAGCGGGCCGAGGACAAGACCCAGCAGATGCAGGCCCGGGCCGGGGCGATCGACGAGCTGCTGGCCAGCGGTGCGCTCGATGACCCGACCGGCACCGCGAAGGACGACATCACCCTGGAGCTGGAGCAGTTGGCCTCGACCAGTGACGTCGAGGACGAGCTCGCCCGGATGCGGGCCTCGCTGCCTTCGGGTTCGGGCGGCGCCCAGCCTGCCATCACCGGGCAGCCGGCCGGGCAGGCCGAGCCTGTCCAGCCCGTGCAGGGCTACACCGCTCCGCAGGCGCAGCCGAACGCGGGTGACGCGCGATGATCGTGCGGATCCTCGGCGAGGGCCAGTGGCGGATCGAGGAAGCCGTGGTCGCCGACCTCAACCGGCTGGACGACGAGGTTGAGAAGTCCGTGGCGAGCGGGAACGAGTCCGAGCTGGCGACGGCGCTGCACGCGTTGCTGGAGGAGGTCCGGACCCAGGGTCGGGTGCTGCCCGACGACGACCTGTCGGACTCAGACCTGATCCTGCCGCCCGCTGACGCGACCCTGGAGGACGTGCGCGAGCTCTTGAGCACCTCCGACGAGGGGCTCATCCCGAACTGAGGCGGGACGAGGCGCGCTCGCGGTCCGGCTGACAGGATCAGGGTGTGCGCGTCCTCGTGGCCGCCGACACGATCGGCGCCCTCTCCAGCCAGCAGGCGGGAGAGGCTCTGGCGTCGGGCTGGCCGCAGTCCCGGGTGATGGTCGTCCCCGTCGGTGCCGCGGGCGCCGGTTTCCTCGAGTCGGCCGCCGACCTGTGGGGAACCGTCACGGTCACCACCGCCGTGGGCCGGACCGTGGTCACGCGCGCTGACGGCGCGCAGGAGTCGGCGCTGCAGGTGGAGCAGGGGACGCCGGCTGGGCCCGGGCTGCCCCTCACGGCCTCCTCCGCACCCCTGGGCGTCGCGCTGGCCGAGCTGCTGGCGGAGAGGAAGCCTCGCCGCGTCCACCTCGACCTGACCGGGCTCGTGGTGCACGACGGGGGAGCGGGCCTGCTCGCTGCCCTCGGGGCCGAGGCCGATGTGCCCCTCGACGCGGGTGTCGTCGGGCTGCGGGGTCTGAGCCGGTTGAACCTCGACCCGGTGCGGGCACGGCTGGCGGGGAGCGAGCTGGTCGGGGTGGTCCCGGCCGAGGCCCTCGGCACGCCCCTGCTGGGCCTGCGGGGCATCACCTCGCGCGGCCGGGACCTCGAGCCCGACCCTGCGGTGCTGCTGCGCACCGACGCCGACCTGGAGCGGCTCGCTGAGCTGCTGGGGGAGCCGGGACGAGCCCATCCCACTCTCGGGGCCCAGCCCGGCGCCGGCGCCTGCGGGGGACTCGGGCTGGCCGTGCTCGCTCTTGGTGGCCGGCTGGCCGTCGGGCCCGAGCTGGGCCTGGCGGCGGCACGCCCCGGCCCGGCCAGGCCGGTCCCGGACCTGCTGGTGACCGGTTGCTCGGTGTTCGACTTCGCGGCCCGGGGCGGGGGCGTCGTCGCGGCGGCGGCGGCCACCGCAGCCGAGGTGCTCGCGCCCTGCGTGGTCGTCGCCGGTGAGGTGCTGATCGGCGCCCGCGAGATGCGCACCATGGGCATCGAGGCTGCCTACGCCGTCCGCGAGAGCGCGGCCGGGACGCCCGCCGGAACCGACATCGGCGTCGAGGAGCTCGCGGCCACGGCTTCCCGGGTGGCTCGGTCGTGGAGCTGGTGAGCGCACCCGCTCGCTTGGGGCCGCCCCAGGGGCGGCCCTACACTGAGGGGGGAATAGCCGCGGTGCGCACCCGGTTGTCCCCCTCGATAGCGCCCAGACCAAGCGGGAGACGAAGATGACGGCAACTGACCAGACCAACCTCGGGATGCCCACCGTGTCCGACGGGGTCCTGCTGACCGATGTCGCTGCACAGAAGGTGAAGGCGCTGCTCGACGGCGAGGGTCGCGACGACCTCGCCCTGCGCGTCGCCGTGCAGCCGGGTGGCTGCTCCGGGCTGCGTTACCAGCTGTTCTTCGACGAGCGCAACCTCGAAGGTGACGTCGTCAAGGACTTCGGCGGGGTCAACGTGGTGACCGACCGGATGAGCTCGCCCTACCTGATGGGCGCGACCATCGACTTCGTCGACACGATCGAGAAGCAGGGTTTCACCATCGACAACCCGAACGCGACGGGTTCCTGCGCCTGCGGCGACAGCTTCCACTGAGCATCCGCGGCGCCCGCGCCGCATCCTGACCCGCAGAGTCCTCTGCCCCCACCGAGTCCGGGGGCAGAGGACTTTGTCGTTCCCCGGGGTGAGGAGGGGCCTCAGGCCGCCGCGACCAGCAGGCCCGCTGCGGCGTCGACGCGGACCTCCACGGGTGCGCCCTCGGCCAGCCCGGTCGCGGCCGACCCGGACAGCAGGACGACGAGCTCGGTGCCGTCGGTGGTCCGGACCCGGGCCCGGGACACCGGGCCCTGGAAGGAGACGGCGACAACCCGGGCCGAGCCCGTGGCGTCGCGCTCCAGCCGCAGCTGCTCGGGCCGGATCAGCGCCAGCCCGGGCCCGTGCTCCACCGACCCCTCCAGCGCGGGCAGCCGGGTGCCCAGGACGGCCACGTGGCCGGCAGTCACCTCAGCGGGGACTCGGTTCATCAGCCCGACGAAGTCGGCCACGAAGGCGCTGCGGGGGGCGGCGTAGAGGACCTCGGGGGCATCCAGCTGCTCCAGCCGGCCGGCGTTCATGACGCCCACCCGGTCAGCCATGGCCAGCGCCTCCTCCTGGTCGTGGGTGACGAAGAGGGTGGTGGTGCCGACCTCCAGCTGGACCCGGCGGATCTCGTCGCGCAGCTGGGCGCGGACCTTGGCGTCGAGGGCCGACAGCGGCTCGTCGAGCAGCAGCACCGACGGCTGGAAGGCCAGCGCACGGGCCAGCGCCACCCGCTGCTGCTGCCCCCCGGAGAGCTGGGCGGCGTACCGGTCGGCCTGCGCGGCCAGGCCCACGAGATCCAGCATGGCCAGGGCGCGGTCCCGGCGCCGGCCGGCCCGCACCCCCCGCAGCTTCAGCCCGAACTCGACGTTGGCCCGGGCGCTCAGGTGCGGGAACAGCGAGTAGGCCTGGAAGACCATGCCCATGTCCCGCCGGTGGGCGGGTACCGGCGTCAGGTCCCGCCCGCCGACCACCACCCGGCCGGAGGTGGGCTCCTCGAGCCCGGCGAGGATGCGCAGCGCGGTCGTCTTCCCGCAGCCCGAGGGGCCCAGCAGCGCCACCAGCTCGCCGGGGGCGAGGGTGAGGCTCAGCCCGTCCAGGGCCCGGACCTCGCCGTAGCGGCGGTGCAGGTCCTCCAGCCGCACCTCCACCGAGCCGTGCTCGCCGGGTCTGGGATCGGACGTCATCGGTGCTCCTGGGAGGCTCTCGGGGTGGGGGCGCTCGGGGTGGGGGTGCTCGTGCCGGCAGGGGTGGGGGCGAGCGCCGGGGTGGCGAGCGCGCTCCTCCCGCGGCGGCGGCCGCTGACGAAGGAGAGGCCCACCAGGAGCAGGGCCGCGACCAGGATCGCGGCCAGCGACGCGGCCACCGACTCCTGGGCGTTCACCTTGCTCTGCAGGGCGATGGCCACCTGCAGGGTGTCGAAGTTCAGCAGCGAGGCGAAGGTGTACTCACCCAGCACCAGGGCGACGGAGATGAACGACGCCGAGACCAGTGCGGTCTTGATGTTGGGCACGACCACGCGGAGGATCACCGTGGCCCAGCCGGCTCCCAGACTGCGGGCGGCCTCGGCCAGGGTGACGACGTCGATGGCCGCGAGCCCGGCGTCCAGGGCCCGGTAGGCGTAGGGCAGGACCAGCACGACGTACAGGAACGCGAGCCAGGTGGGGGTGTCGCCGAAGAGGTAGGAGAGCCAGGCGGTGACGTTGGTCAGGCCCACGATGATCACCAGGGGAGGCACGGTCAGCGGCAGCAGGCAGAGGAACTCCACGGCCCGGCCGAGCCGGGGCACCCGCAGGCGCACCCAGACCAGGGTGGGGACGAGCAGCACCAGCATCCCGACCACGGTCAGCAGGGAGAGGAGCAGCGAGGTGCCGATCGCTCCCCGCAGCGCCGGGTCCGTGACCAGCAGTGCCCAGGCCGCGCCCGTGCGCCCGTCGGCGTTGAGGACCCGGGTGCTGAAGTCGAGCATCGACAGCAGCGGCACCACGAAGAAGGCGCCGGCGAGGACCAGCACGGTGATCCGGAAGACCCGCAGCCGGGTGCGGGCCGTGCGGCGGGGGGAGCGGGCGCCGCTCATCCGAGCCACCGGGCCGTGCGCCTGACCAGCAGGCTGTAGCCGGTCATGACCAGCGCGACGACGACGATCATCTCCAGCGCCAGGGCGTAGGCGAAGTTGGCGTGGCCGAGGACGATCTCGCTGGTCAGCGCGGAGCGGATCCACAACGGCACGATCGGGTTCCCCTGGCTCACCAGGGCAGCCGCTGTGGCGTAGGCCGCGAAGGCGTTGGCGAAGAGCAGCAGCAGCGAGCCGAGGAACGCCGGCGTCAGCAGGGGAAGTCCCACCAGCCGCCAGTACTGCCAGGTGGTCGCCCCCAGGTTCTCCGCGGCCTCGCGCCACTGGACCCGGATGCCGTCGAGCGCGGGCAGGAACACGATCACCATGAGGGGGATCTGGAAGTAGGCGTAGACCAGCACGAGACCGCGGAGGCTGAACAGCCATGTGCTGCTGGTCAGGCCGGTGCCCAGGTGCTCGTCCAGCCAGATCGAGAGCACACCGGAGATGCCGAGCGTCGCGATGAAGGCGAAGGCGAGCGTGACGCCGCCGAACTGGGCGAGGACCCCGCAGACGCTGGTCACCACCCGGCGCAGGACCCCGTCCGGGCTCCCGGTGACCACGGCGTAGGCCAGCAGCGCTCCTGCGACGCCGCCGATCAGGGCGGTGACGCCGGAGAGCACCAGGCTGTTGACCAGCGAGCCGAGCACCGCCGGGTCCACGAGGTCGGCGACCACGGACAGCGTGGGCCGGCCGTTCTCGAGAAAGGCCCCGACGACGACGGTCACGGTGGGGACGACCAGGAACACCACGAGGTAGGCCAGGAACGGCACCACCCCGAGCACGGGCAGCAGCCGGGCGGGCCGGAACCGGCGCTCGTCGGGGCCGACCCTGCCCGGCGCGGACGCGGGGGCGGCGCTCACGGCCGCGCCCGTACCCGGCCGCCCACTCAGCCGGTCACCTTCGCCCACTCCTGGCTCAGCACCTCGGCGGCCTTGGTGGTCTGCTCCGTGGTGAGCAGCACGGGCTCGCCGGTCACCTGCGGGAGCTTGCCGTAGGCGTCGGCGTCGATCGTCCCCGCCTCCTGCATCGCGTCGGCCCGCACTGGCCGGGCGCCGCCGGCGAGGAACAGGTTCTGGCCCTCGTCGGAGTAGAGGAACTCCTGCCACAGCCGGGCTGCGGCCGGGTGGGGCGCGTCCTTGTTGATGGCCTGGTAGTAGTAGCCGCCGACCTGGGCGTTCTCCGGGACCACCACCTTCCAGGTGGACAGCTTCGGGGTCACCGCGGCGTTGGTGTAGTCCCAGTCGATGACCACCGGGGTCTGGCCCGACTCGATGGTGGCCGACGTGGGGTCGACGGGCAGGAAGTTGCCGGCGTCGGACAGCCGCGAGAAGAAGTCGATGCCCGGCTTGACGTCGTCGGCCGAGCCGCCGTTGGCCACAGCGGCCATCACGACGCCGCTGAACGCCGCGCCGGCCTGGGTCGGGTCGCCGTTGAGGGCCACCTTGCCCTTGAGCTCGGGCTTGAGCAGGTCCTCGACGCCCGTGATGTCGGGCACCTTGGCGGAGTCGTAGCCGATCGACATGAACCCGCCGTAGTCGTTGACCCAGGTCCCGTCCGGGTCCTTGAACGCGCTGTCGATCTCGTCGAAGGTGGCCACCTTGTAGGGGGCGAACATCGCGGTGTTGGCGAGCGCCACCGACTGGCCGAGGTCGAACACGTCAGGGGCCCGGTCGGTGCCCTTGAGCCGGGTGGCGGCGTTGATCTCGTCCTGGCTGGCCGCGTCGGGCTGGGCCGAGTCGACCTCGATGCCGTACTTGGTCTTGAAGGTCTCGATGATCGTGCCGTAGTTCGCCCAGTCCGGCGGCAGGGCGATGACGTTGAGCTTGCCCTCCGCCTGGGCGGCGGCGACCAGGGCGTCCATCCCCCCCAGCGCCTCGGCCGAGGTGGCGGTGGCCGCCCCCGAGGCGTCGGACGCGGCGGGCTCGGCGGGCGGCGGGGCGCAGCCGGCGCCGGCCAGCACGAGGCTGGCCACGGCGGCCGCGACCACGCTGTTACGGATTCTGTTCACGGGTTCCCCCTCGTCGAGCGGAGCGGCGCCGCGCCGACGCCTCACTCCGCACAGACTGGCACGCCGCGGCGACAGAAACCGTCAGGGCAGGGCCGAAGCGCTTGCTCGGCCGGACGCGCCGCGCTGCTGCATCCACCGGGCCAGCAGGGCCGAATGCTGGTCATGCCCCTGTGCATCGACGGGTCCCTGCAGGTTCCCGTTCCCGCCACTCCACCCGCCGCACCGGCGCCCAAGGCCGGCTCGGTCGGTGTTGGCTGCTGAGTTAGGGTGAGAGCGGTTGATCGGGGGCTGAGGCGTGTGCCACCGTTACCCGCCTTCTTCCCTGATGCGCAGCTTCGACGAAAGGCACGACGTGGTTAGCAGCCAACGGCCCGTCCGCAGGACGCCGGCCCGGTTGGTCGCGGCTTCCGCCGCCACCGGGGCCCTGCTGTTCCTGGCGGGATGCTCCTCGGACACCGTCGGCCAGATGAAGCGGCTGGGTCTGCCCGAGGCGGCCAGCGACCGTGCCCCCGCCATCGGGGACCTGTGGATCGGCTCCTGGATCGCCGCCGGCATCATCGGCATCTTCGTCTGGGCGCTCATCGGCTGGGTCGTGGTGAAGTTCAGGTCCGACAACAACGACATGCCCAACCAGAACCGCTACAACCTGCCGATGGAGATCTTCTACACCACGGCGCCCTTCGTCATCATCGGTGTGCTCTTCTACTACACGATCCTGGCGCAGAACACGGTCACGGCGCGGAGCCCCGAGCCCGAGGTGACGGTCAACGTCACGGCGCAGAAGTGGTCGTGGGTCTTCAACTACATGGAAGCCGACAACCCCGACGTCGGCCAGGACGTCTGGGAGGGCGGCACGATCCAGCAGACGCCCGACCTCTACCTGCCGGTCGGGCAGAGCGTGCGGTTCAACCTGCGGGCGGCCGACGTCAACCACTCGTTCTGGGTGCCGTCGTTCTACTACAAGCTCGACGTGGTGGCCGGGCGCAACAACAACTTCGAGATGACCCCCACCAAGGAGGGCGTCTTCCGCGGCAAGTGCGCCGAGCTGTGCGGGACCTACCACTCAGCGATGCTGTTCAACGTGCACGTGGTCAGCGAGGAAGAGTACGAGGCCCACCTCCGCGGACTGGCGGAGGCGGGCAACATCGGCGAGAACCGCGGGCCGCAGGACACGGACCCGCAGGGTGACGCCGCGCGCTACCAGGGAGAAGAGGTCGGCGACCGATGACGACACTGCAGCGGACCGCGACGGTCCAGGAGGTCGCGGCCCCCACGCGTCAGCTGGGGACCCTGTCGTGGAAGTGGATCACCACCACGGACCACAAGGTCATCGGCAACCTCTACTTCGTCACGTCGATGGCGTTCTTCCTGCTGGGCGGCGTGCTGGCCCTCGGGATCCGTGCGGAGCTGGCGTTCCCGGGTCTGCAGTACCTCTCGCGGGAGACCTACAACCAGTTCTTCACGATGCACGGCACGATCATGCTGCTGCTGTTCGCGACGCCGCTGTTCGCGGGCTTCGCCAACGCGATCATGCCCCTGCAGATCGGCGCGCCGGACGTGGCGTTCCCGCGGCTGAACATGCTGTCCTACTGGCTCTACCTCTTCGGTGCCATCGTCACCGTCTCGGGCTTCCTGTCCCCGTCGGGTGCGGCCAGCTTCGGCTGGTTCGCCTACACCCCGCTCAGCGACTCGGTGAACTCCCCGGGCGTGGGCGGCGACCTCTGGATCATGGGCCTCTACATGGCGGGTCTGGGCACGATCCTCGGTGCGGTCAACTTCATCACCACGATCCTGTGCATGCGGGCGCCCGGCATGACCATGTTCCGGATGCCGATCTTCACCTGGAACATCCTGGTCACCTCGATCCTGGTGCTGATCGCCTTCCCGATCCTCGCCGCCGCGCTGCTGGTGCTCGAGGCCGACCGGACCCTCGGGGCCCACGTGTTCGACGCCGCCAACGGCGGCCCGATCCTGTGGCAGCACCTGTTCTGGTTCTTCGGTCACCCCGAGGTCTACATCATCGCGCTGCCGTTCTTCGGCATCATCACCGAGATCCTCCCGGTGTTCAGCCGCAAGCCGATCTTCGGCTACGTCGGCCTGGTCGGGGCGACCCTGATGATCGCCGCGCTCTCGGTGGCGGTGTGGGCGCACCACATGTACGTGACCGGAGCGGTGAACCTGCCGTTCTTCTCCTTCATGACGTTCCTCATCGCGGTGCCCACCGGGGTGAAGTTCTTCAACTGGATCGGCACGATGTGGGGCGGCAACATCGCCATGCGGACGCCCATGCTCTGGGCGATCGGCTTCCTGACGACCTTCCTCTTCGGGGGCCTCACGGGCGTCATCCTGGGCAGCCCGCCGCTGGACTTCCAGCTGTCCGACTCCTACTTCGTCGTCGCGCACTTCCACTACGTGGTGTTCGGGACCGTGGTGTTCGCGATGTTCGCCGGGTTCTACTTCTGGTGGCCCAAGTTCACCGGCCGGATGCTCGACGAGACGCTGGGCAAGGTCCACTTCTGGCTGCTGTTCATCGGCTTCCACGTCACGTTCCTGGTGCAGCACTGGCTGGGCGTGGAGGGCATGCCCCGGCGTTACGCGGACTACCTCCCGAACGAGGGCTTCACCATCCTCAACCAGATCTCCTCGGCCGGGGCGTTCCTGCTCGGTGCCTCGATGATCCCGTTCTTCTGGAACGTCTGGAAGGCCCGCAACGCCCCGCTGGTCAACAACGACGACCCGTGGGGCTGGGGACGCTCGCTGGAGTGGGCGACCTCCTCGCCCCCGCCGCGGCACAACTTCAGCTCGATCCCGCGCATCCGCTCGGAGTCCCCGGCATTCGACCTGCACCACCCGGAGGTCGCGCTGAGCGAGTACGAGGGGACCTCGGGCCGGATGTTCGAGGACAGCATGGTCGACTCACCTGACGACACCGGTCGCGCCGAGGAGCTCAAGGCCCGCGTGGAGGGGACGTCGGACGACCCGGCCGCCCACTACGAGGCCGACCACCCCAGCCGTTCCCCGCGCCCCGAGGAGGGACGTCCGTGAAGGTCGAGGCCTACATCTTCCTGGCGCTGACGGCCTTCTGCGCCGTGATCGCGCCCGTGTACTGGATCCTCTCGCGCGACGCCACGGGCACCACGGCGCTGATCCTCACGTTCTTCCTGTGCCTGATGATCGCGGGCTACCTCGGGCTCATCGCCCGGCGGCTCGACCCGCGGCCCGAGGACAAGCGGCACGGGGAGATCGCGGAGGGTGCCGGGGAGCTCGGCTTCTTCCCCCCGCAGAGCAAGTGGCCGCTCTTCGTCGCCATCGCGGCAACGCTGGTCTTCCTCGGCCCGGTGTTCGGATGGTGGCTCACGATCCTCGGCTTCGCCTGGGGCACCGTCAGCCTGACCGGCCTGCTCTACGAGTTCTACCGCGGGGACCACGCTCACTGACCTGTGAGCGACCCTGCCCCCGGCAGTGTCCACGCGAGGCCGGCAGGATCTTCTGCGGGAATGTCCTCCCGCACTATCGTGCGAGGCATGTGCCGCAACATCCGACCGCTGAACAACTTCGAGCCGCCGGCCACCAGCCACGAGGTCCACGACGCAGCCCTGCAGTACGTGCGCAAGATCGCCGGGGTGTCGAAACCCTCCAAGGCGAACGAGGAGGCGTTCCACCGCGCCGTGCACGACATCGCCCACGCGACGGAGCACCTGCTGGCCGACCTGGTCAGTGCTGGACCTCCGAAGAACCGCGAGGAGGAGGCGGCGAAGGCGCGCGCCCGCTCGGCGAAGCGTTTCGCCACGTCCTGAGCGGCGTTCAGCCGGGGGAGCGGTGCTGCGTCCGGTAGTGCGCGGCGAGCAGGTCACGCCCCAGGTCGCGGCGGCGGTCCCGCCATACGCAGTGCACGTGGTTCCCGGACTCCTGGGTGTTGTCGTACTCGAGCACGAACGACGGACCGGTGACGGCGTAGTAGTGCCCCTGCCCGCGTTCCAGGCCACCCGCCCAGGTGAAGCGCACCTCACCCCAGCCCGCCCCCTGGATCTCCTCCCAGGCCGGGTTGGCGACCGCGGCCGGTGACCGGTCCAGGTACTGGCGCATCAGGGCCTCCAACAGCTCGCCCTGACGCCGGTCCATCCGGCAGCGAGGCAGCCCCTGGTCCCAGGAGCCGGTGACCACCGGGTCCTGACGGGTCAGCAGGTCCTCCGGAGCCGTGCCGGCGACCACCGCCTCACGCCGCTGGTCCTCTTCCAGGACCAGGACCAGCTCCCGGGCCAGGTCCTGCTCGCGCGGCAGGGACTGGAAGCCGCGGTGCGGACCGGTGCCCACCTCGGCGGGCTGAGCCCCGACGAACTGGGGCGTGGTGACGACGGCGTCGCCGACCAGCGTGGCCTGCGCGACGAGGTGGTGCCCGCTGATCCGCCAGGACCACGGCTCGTCGGTCCCCGGTCGGCCGAGGACCCGGACCCAGTAGGGCGGGTCGAGATGCGGAGCGGGGGTGAGGTCGGCCGGGCTCAGCTCCCGCCGGATCTCCTCGGTGCGGAGCACCAGGGCGAGGTCGGAGCGCCCGCGCGGGCTGAATGCGGTCTCGAGCAGGGTCTGGGCCAGGTCACGCTGCTCGGCGGTCAACCGGCCCAGCAGCAGCCCCGGGCGGTCCCCCGGGAGATAGGTCCAGTCGTGCCACTCAGCGGTCGAGAACGGTGCCGTGACGGCGCGGCGCTCCGCTGGGGTGAGGGAGTCGAGCAGGTCGGTCGCAGCCCTGCGCATGGCACGGGCGAGCTCGGCCGGGGAAGCGGTCACGACCGCACGCTAGTCCCCCGGAGACATCCGTGGACAACGGCACCCGGCCACCCCTGGAGACCTCACCAGCTGGAGTGCAGGGGCCGTCCCTCGTCGTAGCCGGAGCCGGACTGCACACCCACCACGGCCAGCTCGGCGAACTCCTCCAGCGAGCTGGCCCCGGCGTAGGTGCAGCTGCTCCGCACGCCGGCGACGATGGAGTCGATCAGGTCCTCCACGCTGGGGCGCTCCGGGTCCAGGTACATGCGGCCGGTCGAGATGCCCTCCTCGAAGAGGGCCGCCCGGGCCCGGTCGAAGCCGGAGGAGTCGCGCGTGCGCAGCTTGACCGCCCGAGCGGAAGCCATGCCGTAGGACTCCTTGTACTGGCGGCCCTGGGCGTCGGTCATCAGGTCGCCGGTGCTCTCGTAGGTACCGGCGAACCAGGAGCCGATCATCACGCTGCCCGCGCCTGCGGCGAGGGCCAGCGCGACGTCGCGGGGGTAGCGGACACCGCCGTCCGCCCAGATGGAGCGGCCGACCGACCGGGCCGCCTCCGCGCACTCGAGCACCGCGCTGAACTGCGGGCGGCCGACGCCGGTCATCATCCTCGTCGTGCACATCGCGCCCGGCCCCACACCCACCTTGACGACGTCCGCGCCGGCGTCGACGAGGTCGAGCACCCCGGCCGCGGAGACGACGTTGCCGGCCACCAGGGGCACGCGCCGCCCCCCGTGCTCCACCTGGCCGTCGCGGACCTCCCGGACGCTCTTCAGCGCCTGCAGCATCTTCTCCTGGTGCCCGTGTGCGGTGTCGACCACGAGCACGTCGATGCCCGCCGTCAGCAGCGCCTCCGCCCGTCCCGCCACGTCCCCGTTGATGCCCACCGCCGCGCCGGTCAGCAGCCGGCCGTCCGCGTCGAGCGCGGGCCGGTACAGCGTCGAGCGCAGTGCCGCCTTGCGCGTCACCACCCCGAGCAGACGGCCGTCCTCGACGACGAGGGCGGCCTGCAGGTGGCGGCTGCTCAGGGTGTCGAAGATGTCCTGGGGGGAGGTGCCGGCGGGCACGGTGAGGACGTCGTCGGACATCACCTCGTGCACCTGGGCGAAGCGGTCGACACCGGCCGCGTCGGACTCGCCGACCGTCCCGACCGGGCGGCCGTCCTCCACCACGACGACGAGCCCGTGGGCCCGCTTGGACAGCAGGGACATCGCCTCGCCGACCGTGCTGTGCGGGGTGACGGAGACCGCGGTGTCGTACAGCGGCGAGGAGCCCTTCACCTTCGCGGTCACCTCGGCCACCACGTCGGTGGGGATGTCCTGCGGGATGATGGCCACCCCACCCCGCCGGGCCACGGTCTCGGCCATCCGGCGTCCGGAGACGGCCGTCATGTTGGCCACGACCAGCGGCAGCGTGGTGCCGACGCCGTCGGTGCTGGCCAGGTCGACGTCCAGACGCGAGGCCACCGAGGAACGGCGGGGCACCATGAAGACGTCGGAGTAGGTCAGGTCATGGGCGGGCGGAGGAGTCAGGAAGCGCACGGCGACCATCATCCCCCGGACAGGCCCGGTTGTGCTCGACGGCTCATCCTCCGAGAGCAGCAGCAGGGCGGTTCGGGGAGCCCGGCCGGCGCACCCGGTGGTCGTCTACCGTGGGCGCATGGACGACGACAACTCCACCAAGGGCGCGTACGTGACCACGGGCAGCGAGTTCACCCGCGACACCAACTACATCGCCACCCGCATCACCCGCGACGGCCGTGACGGCTACCCCGTCGAAGCCGGCCGGTACCGCCTGGTGGCCGCCCGGGCCTGTCCCTGGGCCAACCGCACGATGATCGTCCGGCGCCTGCTGGGACTGGAGGACGTCATCTCCCTCGGCCTCTGCGGCCCGACCCACGACAAGCGGAGCTGGACCTTCGACCTCGACGAGGGCGGACGCGACCCGGTCCTGGGCTACGAGCGGCTGCAGGAGGCCTACTTCGCCCGGTTCCCGGGCTACGAGCGGGGGATCACCGTCCCGGCCCTCGTCGAGGTCGCGACCGGCCAGGTGGTCACGAACAACTACCCGCAGATCACGCTCGACTTCTCCACCGAGTGGACCGAGCACCACCGCGAGGGGGCGCCGGAGCTCTATCCCGAGCGGCACCGTGACGAGATCGACGAGGTGTCACAGCGGGTGTTCACCGAGGTCAACAACGGGGTGTACCGCTGTGGGTTCGCGGGTTCCCAGGAGACCTACGACCACGCCTACGACCGGCTCTTCACCGCGTTGGACTGGCTGGAGGAGCGGCTGTCGGCCCAGCGTTTCCTGGTCGGCGACACCATCACCGAGGCGGACGTGCGCCTGTTCACCACCCTGGCGCGCTTCGACCCCGTCTACCACGGGCACTTCAAGTGCAACCGGCAGAAGCTGACCGAGTTCCCCGCCCTGTGGGGCTACGCCCGGGACCTCTTCCAGACCCCGGGTTTCGGTGACACCACCGACTTCGTGCAGATCAAGCAGCACTACTACGTGGTCCACGTCGACATCAACCCGACCCAGATCGTGCCGCAGGGCCCTGACCTGACCGGCTGGCTGACGGCCCACGGCCGCGAGCAGCTCGGCGGGCGGCCGTTCGGCGACGGCACGCCACCGCCTCCGCCGAGCCCGGCCGAGACCGTTCCGGCGGGTCACGGCGCCGGACCGGCGTAGCGGACGTCCGTCCACGGGGCCCGCGACGGTGAGCGGCCCCGCGCCGGATCGCGCACCTGAAGACGCGACAGCGCCTCCGGTCGGGGACCGGAGGCGCTGTCGCGAGCTCGACCTACTGGTTGACGACGTTCTGCTGGGTGCCCGAGGTGATCGAGTGGTGCCCGTTGCCGTTCCCGTCGTGCCCGTCGGTCAGGGCGTGGTCGTCGCCGCTCCCGTGGTGCGCGGCCTCGTCCAGCTCCGCCCGCGTCGGCTTGCGCAGGTCGTCGATGAAGTAGAACCGCGTGGCCCGGCGGCGCAGCTGCTCCAGACGCATCTCCTTGGCCTTGACGTCGCCGTCCTGGGCCGGCAGCAGGGCGGGGAGCTGCTTGTGCTGGGTGAGGGTGTAGGCCTCGCCCTCCGAGATCGGCGCGTGCCGCTCGGAGTAGGAGCCGGACGGGTCGCGCTCGATGACGCCGGTCTCGGCACCGTGCAGCAGACGCTCCTGGTCGGCCCGCTGGAGGCCGATGCAGATCCGCTTGGTGACGATGAAGGCGATCACCGGGGCGACGAAGACCGCGACCCGCAGGAAGTAGGTCACCGCGTTCAGCGAGACCCGGAACTGCGTGGCGACGAGGTCGTTGCCGCCACCGATCCACAGCATCGCGTAGCCGGTCATCGCCGCCACGCCGAAGGCGGTGCGCGTCGGGGCGTTGCGGGGCCGGTCGCGCGATGTGGTGCTCCGACTTGTCCTTGGTGACCCACTGCTCGACGAACGGGTAGATCGCCATCAGGCCGAAGAAGAGGCCCATCAGACCCGAGTCCGGGGATCGCGACGTTCCACGACCAGGTGGTCCCGCCGATGTGCCACTCCCAGTTCGGCATGATCCGGATGCCGCCCTCGACGAAGCCCATGTACCAGTCGGGCTGCGACCCGGCCGTGACCTCGGCCGGGTTGTAGGGCCCGTAGGTCCAGAGCGGGTTGATCTGCATCAGCCCGCCCATCAGGGCCAGCACGCCGAAGACGATGAAGAAGAAGCCACCGGCCTTGGCGGCGTACACCGGGAAGACCGGGTACCCGACGACGTTGCCCTCGTTGCGGCCCGGGCCGGGGAACTGGGTGTGCTTGTGGTAGACGACCAGCGCCAGGTGCGCCCCGATCAGGCCCAGGATGAGTCGCGGGCAGCAGCAGGATGTGGACCATGTAGAGGCGGGCGATGATCAGGTCGCCGGGGAACTCGCCGCCGAAGACGAAGAACTCGGCCCAGGTGCCGATCACCGGGATGGACCGGATCGAGGCCGTCGACGAAGCGCAGGCCTGTCCCGGACAGCAGGTCGTCGGGGAGCGAGTAGCCGGCGAAGCCCTCGATCAGACCCAGCATCAGCATGGCGACGCCGATGACCCAGTTGATCTCGCGCGGCTTGCGGAAGGCGCCGGTGAAGAAGACCCGCAGCGCTGTGCGCCAGCATCGCGGCCAGGAAGAGCGACGCCGCCCAGTGGTGCATCTGACGGACCAGCAGGCCACCGCGGATGTCGAAGGAGATGCGCCAGCGTGGAGGCGTAGGACTCCGACATGGCCACGCCGCGGAGCAGCTGGTAGCTGCCCTCGTACTCGATCTCGGCCATCGACGGCTTGTACCAGATGGTCAGGAACACGCCGCTGATGAGCAGGATGATGAAGGAGTAGAGCGCGATCTCCCCGAGCAGGAACGACCAGTGGTCGGGGAAGACCTTGCGGATGAAGGGGCGGCTGAGGGTCGCCAGACCCGTGCGTTCGTCGGCCCACCGCGCGGGGCCGGACGCCGCCTTGAAGACGGGCCCGAGCTCCTTCTTCGGGACGTGGGCCTCGACGGACTCGGTCGCCCTGCACGGTTGTTGCTGGCTTAGCCATCAGAAGTCATTCTCCCTTGTAGTCCCCGCGGGAGTCGCGCTCGAAGTAGCTCGGGCCGACCGGCACGGTGAATCCTTGACGCGCGACGAGGTAGCCCTCGGCGTCGGTGGTGATGGGTAGCTGCGGCAGCGCACGCGCCGCGGGGCCGAAGACGACCAGGCCTGAGTCACCGAGGTCGAAGGTCGACTGGTGGCAGGGGCACAGGAGGTGGTGGGTCTGCTGCTCCCACAGGCTGATGGGGCAGCCCACGTGCGTGCAGATCTTGGAGTAGCACAGGATCCCGCCGACCTGCCAGTCGCGACGCTCGTCAGGGATCTTGATGTCGTTCGGGTCCATCCGGACGATGATGATCGAGGCCTTGGCCTTCTCCTGCAGGTACTCCGTCCCGTGGAGGTCCTTCAGGTTCTCCGGCTGCGCGTTCACCAGCTGGCCGATCACCATCTCGCTCGCCTTGATCGGCTCGTAGGTGACGTCGTGGACGAGGCGGATGCCTTCCTTCCAGATGGTCGACTCGATCGTGGCCGCCCGGACCCGCTTGGTGGGCCAGGGGCCGAGGTCGGAGAAGCTGACGAGGACGGGCAGCCCGAGCGCGGCGAGAGCGCCCCCGAGGCTGTAGCCCAGCACCTTGCGGCGGCGGATCCCGGACTCGTCGGTCCCGGCTTCCAGCTCCTTGAGGACGTACTCGACGTCCTCCTGGGTGGAAGCCGCTCCGTGCCGGTGGTCGACCATCTCGTGGTCGTCCATCAGCTGGCGGCCCCACTGGACCGCTCCGACGCCGATGAGGAGCAGGGCCAGGCCGGCCGTCACACCGAGACCGAGGTTCTTGGCGTTGACGCCGAGGAGACCGGCCTCTCGCGGGACGGCGTAGTAGATCACCACGAAGGCGAGGCAGAGGACCGGCACCAGACCGAACATCATGGCCACCTGGCGGGCGGCGCGGTCCGCGGCCTTGTCGTCGACGTCGCTCAGGCGCGGCAGGTGCTCGGGAAGTCCCGGGTCGGCGACGGGGTAGCGCTCGGTGTCGCGTGCGGTGGCGAGCTCCGCGCGCCGTTGGGCCTCCGCGTCGACCAGGTGGCCGCCCTCGTGGGGGGTCAGGTCACTCACTTGGCCTTCGTTCCTTTCGCAGCGATCCAGACGGCGAACGCGGACAGCACGCCGATGCCGATGATCCAGGCCCACAGGCCTTCACTCACCGGGCCGAGCCCACCCAGGGTGAGACCGCCCTGGCTGTCCTCTTCGTGCAGGGTGTTGAGGTAGGCGATGATCGCCCGCTTGTCCTCCGGCTTCAGCACACCGTCGGAGAAGACCGGCATCTGCTGCGGTCCGGTGATCAGCGCCTCGTAGATGTGGAGGTTGCTCACCCCATACAGCGACGGCGCGTACTTGCCGCCGGGCAGGGCGCCGCCCGCGCCCTCGAAGTTGTGGCAGGCGGAGCAGTTGGTGCGGAAGAGCTCACCGCCGCGGGCGATGTCCTCCTCGCTGATCCCGGCAGGGTCGTACTGGGAGGGGTCGGGGATCTCCGGCCCTGGGCCCAGCGACGCCACGTAGGCAGCCAGCGCGGCCACCTCCTCCGGGGTGTACCGGTTCTGCTTGACGGGGGCCTGGGCCTCCGGCCGGGCCATCGGCATGCGGCCTGTCCCTACCTGGAACTCCACCGACGCCGCCCCCACACCGGCCAGGGGCGGACCCTGGATCTCGCCGCTGTCCTGGCCCTCGCCGTTGAGACCGTGGCAGGAGGCGCAGCCGACGGCGAAGAGGGCGCGACCCTCCTCCACCTGCTGGCTGGTGCCCGTCTCCGCCGACGACTGGCCGGCTGGGGCCATCACCGCGTAGAGAGCGCCCATGACGAAGAGCCCCAGCACCAGCAGCAGCGCTCGCGCTGCTGGGTGCCGTCGTCGGGAGGACAGGAATCGCACGTGTGGTCCCTCTCAGGGTGATCGCTCTTGCTCTGCGGGGCTGACTGGTATTCGGTTGTGGTGTGCGCAGCGGATGCGTTGCGGAGTCCGCGGATCCCGGTCAGCGCAGCAGGTAGATCACGCCGAAGAGAGCGATCCAGACGACGTCGACGAAGTGCCAGTAGTAGGACACTACAACGGCGCTGACGGCCTGCTCATGGGTGAAGGTGCGGGCCAGGTAGGTGCGCCCGAGCAGCAGCACGAAGGCGATCAGACCGCCGGTCACGTGCAGTCCGTGGAAGCCGGTCGCCAGGTAGAAGACCGAGCCGTAGACGTCGGAGGAGAGCGTCAGCCCCTCGTGGACGAGCTCGGCGTACTCGTAGGTCTGGCCGCCGATGAAGAAGGCGCCCATGACGAAGGTGAGGATGTACCACTCGCGCAGGCCCCACTTGCCCAGGGCCAGGAGCCCGCCGGAGCGTGACACCTGCCCACGCTCCGCGGCGAAGACCCCCATCTGGCAGGTGAACGAGCTGGCGACCAGCACGGCCGTGTTGGCGATGGCGAACGGGATGTTCAGCAGAGCCGTCCGCTGGTCCCACAGGCTCTCGAAGCCCCCGCCGGCCGCCTGGGAGTTGGTGACGTTGCGGATGGTGAAGTACGCCGCGAACAGGGCGGCGAAGAACATCAGCTCCGAGGCCAACCAGACGATGGTGCCGACGGCCACCATGTCGGGGCGGCCTGGGCGGCCCCGCAGGCGGGACTGGGGGATCCGGTGCAGGGCGCCTTCCGGCTTGGTCATCGAGCCGGAGACGGCGTGCGTGTGAATGGCCACGGGCACATTATTGCCTCACCGTCCACACCCGTCACCCTGGGCGCCCCGGACGGGGGCCGATGAGCCTGACGGTGGGGGCGAGCTCTCAGATGCCGCCGTAGGAGTCCAGGCGGGAGTGGGCCCGGAACGTGGAGATCAGCACCACCACGCCGGCCAGGGTCAGCGGCACCCAGCCCACGCCGAGCCCGACCACCACGCCGGCCGAGCGGAGCATGCCGAGGCCGCCCCACAGCGGGAGGAAACCGAGGCTCAGCAGCCAGCCCGACAGGTGCAGCGGCCACCAGAAGAACTTGTTGATCTCGTCGGGGAGGAGAGCCCAGCACAGCAGGACGGCCACCACAGCGCCGATCTGGTGCATGGCGGCGCCGAGGTTGAAGACGTTGAGCGCCAGCGGCAGCCGGTCGGGATCGGCGGCGGGCAGCCACAGCGGGTCGACGCCCCGGACGAAGGTGGCTCCGGGGAACAGCGTGAGCCGCGCCTCCACCAGCTGCACGCTGAAGTTGAGGTACTGCATCCGCACGTAGAGCAGCACCGCCCCGACCCCGACGAGCACGACGGAGACCACGGCGGGCAGGACCCGGTCGCGGCTCAGGGTCATTCCTCTTCGCTGCACCCGCTCATTATCGGGGGGAGACGCCGCAGGGCCGACCGGCGCCGGGGTCACCGCGCTGGGCGTCGGCCGCGGAGGTCGGGGCGCTAGGCTCATGCCGCCGTCACAGGAGAGTGGAGACGATTGACGCCATGAGCAGCACCCCGCAGCCGTCCGCAGAGGCGGCGACCGTCCTGCTCTACGCCTCGGACCGGTTGACCCGGGAGAACATCCGGCTGGCCCTGGGGCGGAAGGTGGCCCGCGACCTGCCGGTGCAGGTGCTCGAGGTCGCCACCCAGCCCGCGCTCATCAGCGCGATGGACGCCGGCGGCATCGACCTGGCCATCCTCGACGGGGAAGCCGTCCCCGGCGGGATGGGGCTGTGCCGCCAGCTGAAGGACGAGGTGTTCGACTGCCCACCCATCCTGGTGCTGACGGCCCGCCGGGACGACGCCTGGCTCGCCACCTGGTCGCGGGCCGACGCCGTGCTCGGTCACCCGGTGGACCCGATGCGGTTGCCCGCCGTCGTCGCCGGGCTGCTGCGCGGTCCGGCCAGGCCCGCGGACACCGCGGCGTCGGCCTGACGTGGCGGGAACCACCGCGGGTGCGGGTCAGCCGGTGACCGGCTGGGCGGCGCTGCTCGGGAGCCTGGTCCAGGGCCATGACCAGACCCGGGAGGCCACCGCGTGGGCGATGGAGCAGATCCTCGGCGGGGCCGCCACCCCCGCGCAGGTCGCGGCGTTCGTCGTCGCACTGCGGGCCAAGGGGGAGACGGTCGAGGAGATCGCGGGCCTGGCCGACACCATGCTGGACTTCGCCACGCCCATCGAGGTCGGGGGCCCGTCGGTGGACGTCGTGGGCTCCGGCGGCGACCGGGCGAACACCGTCAACATCTCGACGATGGCGGCGATCGTGGCGGCCGGAGCGGGAGCGCGGGTGGTCAAGCACGGCAACCGGGCCGCCTCCTCGGCCTGCGGCTCCGCCGACGTGCTCGAGGCCCTCGGGGTGGTCCTCGACCTCCCGCCGGAGGCGCAGCAGGGCGTCGCCGACCAGGCCGGCATCGCCTTCCTCTTCGCCCCCCACTACCACCCGGCCCTCCGCCACGCCGGTCCCGTGCGGCGCGAGCTGGGGATCCCGACGACGTTCAACTACCTCGGGCCCCTCACCAACCCCGCCCAGCCGGTCGCCCAGGCGGTCGGGGTGGCGGACGCCCGGATGGCGGCGCTGGTGGCCGGGGTCTTCGCTGCCCGCGGCCACCAGGGCCTGGTGGTCCACGGAGGCGACGGACTGGACGAGCTGACGACCACGACCAGCTCCCGGGTGTGGGTGCACGCCGCCGGGACCGTGACCGAGACGGCGTTGGACCCGCTCGAGCTCGGCCTGGCGCGCGCGGACCCCGACGAGCTGATCGGCGGTGACCCCGCCCACAACGCGGAGGTGGTGCGCGAGGTGCTGGCCGGCCGGCCGGGACCGGTGCACGACATCGTCGTGCTCAACGCAGCAGCCACCCTGGTGGCGCACCACGGACCCGACCCGGCCCGGTTGACCGAGCAGCTCGCCGAGCAGCTGGCGGTTGCCGAGGCGGCCATCGCCACCGGGCAGGCCGCCGACACCCTGGACCGCTGGGTACAGGCCACCCGTCAGGGCGCCGGGGAAGGGCGATCGGCGCCTCCGCCGTCCTAAGCCGCGCTGCTGGCCCCGACCGCACCCGGCATCGCGGGGCTGGGGCGGGACCCCCGGTCGACGCCGGGGCCCTCGCCGAAGATCGCCAGGCCGAGTCCGACGGTGGCGCTCAGGAAGAGGGCCACGCAGACCAGCAGGGCCACCGCGGTCCGGAAGCGGGACGGCCGACGCCGCACCAGCTCGTCCCCGGCCCGAGCGGGGGAGTGGAGCGGCGGGCTGGGAGCCCGCGGGGACTCACTGATCGCCTCGGCCCAGTCCGCGCCGTCCCACCACCGGAACAGGTCAGGGGTGCCGGCCGGATCGGGGTACCAGCCGGGCCTCGGGGCGGTGCTCACCCTGCCGAGCCTAGCCCGCGTCCCCGACCTGGCTGGGCGCCGTCGGGCTGGGACCACCGAGCCATACTGCACGGGTGATCTCGCGCGACCTGGCCGCTGCCCTGGCCCCCTTGCTCCGGTGGACGCCGCAGAACGGCGACCAGTTCTACATCCCCCGCGAGGAGATCGCGGAGTCGGTGTTCACCGTCAGCGACATGGTGGTGGAGCGGGTGACGCAGTACGGGGAGACCCGCTTCCACTTCAACGGGACGGTCGAATGGGCCCTCGACTCGGTGGAGGCCGACGAGGTGGTCTGGCTGCCCCGGGAGGACCAGCTCCGCGAGCTCGTCGGCTCCTGGTTCCTGTCCCTGGACGCCTCGCCCGAGGGGTTCGTGGTCACGGTCAGCGGCCCCGGGCGGGCCCACCACACCGACCCGGAGCCGGACGCGTCGGACGCGTACGGCCGCGCCCTGCTCTACGTGTTGACCGCGACGGCGTCAGCGAGCGTCTGAGCGCTCAGCCCGGCCACCGGGTGAGCGCCGCCAGGTAGGCGCCGGCCAGCATCGAGGGAGCGTAGGCGAAGCCGCCCCCGCGGCGCCGCAGGAGGTGCACCACTCCCACCAGGCCTCCCACCACCGTCCCGGCCACGAGGGTGAGGAGCAGCAGCCCCCAGCTGTCGGCCGCGGCGGCCGCGCCCAGCAGCGGGGCGTACCGGACGTCACCGAAGCCGAACCCGCCCCTGGACACGGTCCAGACCAGGTAGTACAGCGCGCCGGCGACGGCGGCGCCGACGGCGCTGCGGACCAGCTGGGCCCCGTCGCCCACCACCAGGGCGCTGCCCAGCGCGGCCACCGCCATCGACACCCAGGTGATCTGCACCAGGCGCAGCGGCAACCAGGTGGTGGCCAGGTCGACAGCGGCCAGCAGGACGCCGCCGACGGCCAGCACCGTCCACAGGGGCTGCACCGCGGTCGGCAGGGCGATCCAGGCCACGGCGGCGGCCAGGGCGGAGCAGAGACCGACGGTGGTCAGGAAGCGCGCCGTCGGCAGGCGGGCGTAGCCGGGGGAGTCCGGAGCCTGCGGCTCGGGCAGCCAGCGCAGCACCGGGCCTGCCGCCACGGCGGTGGCCAGACCCGTGAGGAGCACGACCGCGCAGAGGACGAGCCGCTCCGAGGTCACCCGCAGATCCTACGGAGCGCTTTCCGGTGTGGCCCGATGACGACCGGTGGGCGGCTCACGCCGCCGCGGCGACCAGCTCCGGCGCCTCCTCCGCCCCGGCGCTGGTCCGGGACGCCGTCAGGAGGCGGAGGGCGAGCAGAGCGCTGCACCAGCTGGTCGCCGGCAGCAGCAGCTCGTCGAGGGCCTCGACCGCCACCCCGAGGGTCTGGGCGAGCTCGACCGGCTCCCGGCCCCGCCCGAGCAGCCGGAGCAGGCGGCGCCGGGTCTCGCCCGCCGGCACCTGACGGGTGCGCAGCGAGCGGACGTCGGTCGCCGCGACCCTCAGCAGGGCACGGGCGTACTCGGGGCTGATCCGTCGCACCGGGCGACCACCCCGGCCGGTGAGGAGCGAGGAGGTCATCCGGGGCGGGACGCCGGCGAGGACGGCGACCTCGGTCGCGCTCAGCCGGCCCGCTTCCATCAGTTGCCGCAGGTGGGCCCGGAACGGTCCGGCCTCCACCCAGGGCGCTGCGCCTGTCTCCATGTCGTCCTCCTGGTTGTGGGTCTGCACCCAGGAGGGCCCGCGGAGGGGCGCGATTGTTAACGAGGGCGGCCGAGTTTCTTGGCCCGGGCGCGACGAAGGGCCGGCCCCGCAGCTGCGGAGCCGGCCCTTCGAGGTGTCGATTCAGCCCTGGGCGCGGACGAAGCCCGCGCGCTCAGCGGCCTCCTCGCTGTCGAACCACACCTCGGCGACGGTCTGGTCGTAGCCCCCACCGCCCGGCAGGTGGTACTTCTTCGAGTTCTCGTTGCCCTTGATCACGAAGCCCTCCGGCGGCTCGGAGCCGGTGTAGGAGCCTTCGCCGTAGCTCGACGCCGTGGGTTCGGCGGACACGGTCTCGGGGGACACGGCCTCGGGGGTCGGGTCCTGCCCACCGTCCTGAGCCTCGACGACGTCGTCCAGCACGCCGGTCCCCGCCGCGTCGTCCACCGAGGCGGACGGCTCCGGTGTGGTGACCGGGGCAGGGGTGGTCGTGGTCGGAGCGGGAGAGGGGGCGGACGGGCGCGCGGCCTGCCATCCGGAGTCCTGCCCGCTGGCCAGCAGCTTGCGGACCACGACGACCGCCACGCCCGCGAGGGCCGCGACCACGGCGACCCGCTTCACCCAGCTGCCACCCTCCTTCTCCTCCGGCAGCGTGAGCTCGCCGCGGGCGGCGGCGACGGTGGCCCGTCCCCGTCGGACGGCCTCGACGGCCAGGGGGGAGGTGGCTGCGGTGGTCAGCGCGGTCCCCACGCTCGGCAGCAGCTGGTCCGAGACGCGCTCCCGGACGTTCTCGAGGGCCGGAGCGACGCGGTCGACGGCCTGGTGCGCCGCAGCGGCGCCGCCCGCCAGGACGGGTGCGATGTTGTGCGAGGCCGCCTCGGTCAGCGGAGCGGCTCGGTCGGCGACGGCGTGGGCGTAGTCGGCGATGGCGTGCACGGCCTGACCGGCCAGCGGCGCCGTCTTCTCGTAGGCCTGGTGGGCGAGCGGAGCGGTCCTCTCGTACGCCTGGTGGGCCAGCGGGCCGGCGGCGGCCGCGGCGTTGGTGGCCAGGGGCGCGGCCTTCTCGTAGGCCTGCTGCGCCAGGGGGACGGCAGCGGCTGCGACACCGGCAGCCAGCGGCACGGCCTTGCCGTAGACCTGGTGGGCCAGCGGGAGAGCGGCACCAGCGGCGGCGGCGGCCCCGGTGGCCAGGGGAGCGGCCTTGGCGGCAACTCCCTGGTACACCGGCGCCAGTCGTTCGGCGGCGGTGTGCGCCAGCGGGACGGACCTTCCGGTGGTCGTGGTGGTGATGACGGTCTCGGTGACGGGCGCGGCCTTGCTCTTGCTCTGAGCGGCGTCGACGCGGGTTCTGCGCTTCACGTTTCCTCCGTTGTCTGCACGGGCGACGGCGGTTCGCCGTGACCGCCACCGTACCGCTGCGGCCGGTGCGGTGTTCGGGCCGGCGTCGGCTCCGCCGCGGTTGGCGGCATCTGGGAGGATGGCCGGCGGCAAACAGCCCAGGAACCACGACACAGGAAAGGTGCCGACGTGGCACAGACCGCCATCCTCCACACCAACCGCGGCGACATCACGATCAACCTCTTCGGCGACCACGCCCCGAAGACGGTCGCCAACTTCGTGGGCCTCGCCACCGGGACGCAGGAGTACACCGACCCCCGCACCGGTTCCACGACGACCGGCTCGTTCTACGACGGCGTCATCTTCCACCGCATCATCGAGGGCTTCATGATCCAGGGCGGCGACCCGCTGGGCACCGGCACCGGTGGCCCCGGCTACACCTTCGCCGACGAGTTCCACCCCGAGCTGGCCTTCAACAAGCCCTACCTGCTGGCGATGGCCAACGCGGGCCCGGGCACCAACGGCTCCCAGTTCTTCATCACCCTCGGGCCCACGCCCCACCTGAACCGCCGGCACACCATCTTCGGCGAGGTGGCCGACCAGGCCAGCCGCGACGTCGTCGACGCGATCGGAGCCGTCCGGACCGGGCGCAACGACCGCCCCGTCGAGGACGTCGTGATCGAGTCGGTCGACATCACCGAGTGAGCGCGAACCCCACCGGACCCGACTTCTCGCCTCCGGGCTTCGTCAGCTGCTACCGCCATCCCGAGCGGATGACGGGGATCAGCTGCCAGCGCTGCGGGAAGCCGATCTGCGGTGAGTGCATGGAGCCTGCCTCGGTCGGGTTCCAGTGCCCGAAGTGCGTGGACCGGGGCCGGGTCGGGACGCGCGCCACGCGCACCCGGTTCGGCGCCACGGTGCGCCCCGGAGGGGTCGGGGTCACCCAGGTCCTGATGGGCGTCCTGGTCGCCGTCTGGGTGATCGACTTCGTCACCGGCGGGCTGGCGACCTCCCTGCTCTTTCTGAGCAACGGGGCCGTGGCTTCCGGTCAGGTCTGGCGGCTGCTCACCGCCTCGCTCAGCCCGGGCAGCTTCCTGGGTCTGCTCATGAACCTGCTGGTGCTCTGGCTCGCCGGGCGGGCGCTGGAGTCCGAGCTCGGTCGGTGGCGCTTCGCCGCGCTCTACCTGGCCGCCGGGCTCGGCGGGACCACGCTCTTCTTCGTCCTCGGTCCTCCCGGCGGCGGCGCGCTCGCGGCGTCCGCGGCGGTCGTCGGTCTGCTGGCGGCGAACGCGATCGGCAAGACCAAGTCGGGCGAGGACGTCCGTGGCGACGTGGGCCTGCTGCTCCTGCTCGTGCTCTACGCGGTGCTCGTGGGGTTCAGCAGCTTCGGCTGGCTGACCCTGGTCGGCGGCATCGCGGTCGGCGCGCTGAGCGGCTGGGTGCTGGCGTACGCGCCCCGGCGACGCCGTTCGCTGCTGCAGGTGGCCGGCCTGGTCGGGGTCGTCGTGCTCTGCGCCGTCGCGGTGGCTCTGAGGCTCAGCCTCTTCTGACGGCCGAGCCGGCTCGCGGCCTTCGGCCGGCGCTCAACCGCCGAGGGAGAACGCGGCCTCGAGGTCGTGGGCGGAGTAGGCGCGGAACGCGATGTGGGTCTCGGTGCTCAGCACCCCGGGGACCTTGTTCAGGCTGTCGGCCACCACGTCGGCGACCTGGTCGTGCTGGGCCACCCGGATCAGCGCGATCAGGTCGATCGCCCCGGTCACGGAGTACACCTCGCTCACCCCGCTGAGCGCCGCGATGGCTTCGGCCACCTCGGGGATGCGGGCGACCTCGGCCTTGACGAACACGATGGCGGTGACCATGCCGCTCATCCTAGGGTCGCCCCTTCCTGCGGAGGTGGTGCGCCGGTCCGGGCACTCACGCTCGCGCGACGGCGGTAGCCGGCGCGGGTGGGCGCCGGGCGCCGAGGGCGTGCTCGACCAGGCTGGTGTGGTCGACCACCGCGTGCAGCGGCCACATCCAGTCCCCGGTGACCTCCATCAACCGGACACCCGGCCGCTCCAGCCAGTCCGCGATCCGCTCGGTCTCCTCGATGGTCGCGGCGGGCAGCGGCGGCGGAGCCGGGGCCACCGTCTCCGCCGTCGCCTGCAGAGCCCGGGCCACGGCCTGCGGCACGTCGGAGGGGCGCGCGACCCCCGCGGCAGCCAGGCGGCCGTGCCGGATGACGTGGATCTCCCAGTCCGGTCCCTCCCGTCGGGCCGCGACGATCTCCCCGCAGCCGGCCAGCGCGCGGACCCGGTGGTAGCGGGCCCCGGTGCGGGTCAGGGTCTCCAGCCGCCGTCGGATGGTGGCCGCCTCCTCGAAGCGCTGCTGGTCGACGAGCCGCACCAGCCGGCGGGAGACCCCCGTCACGGCCGGTCGGGCGTCGAGGGCCAGCACGGCCCGCACCTGCTCGACCACGGTCGCATAGCCCTCGCGGCTGATGCTGCCGTCGCAGGGGGCGCAGCACCGCCCCATCCCGGCGAGGGCGCAGGCTGTGCCCGTCGCTGCGAGGGCGAGCCGGGGGGTGCACTGGCGCAGCGGGAAGCTGTCGTAGACGGCGAGCAGCACGTCCTCGGCGGCCTGCCGTCGTGAGAACGGCCCGAAGTAGGTTGCCCCGTCGTCCTTGACGGCGCGGACGACGGACAGCCGGGGAAAGGCCTCGTCGGTCACCTTGACCCACTGGGCGCGCTCGGGGTACTTGGAGCGCCGGTTGTACCGGGGGGCGTGCGCCGCGATGAGCCGCAGCTCCACCACGTCGGCCTGGAGGGGCGTGGAGCACGGCACGGGCTCCACCCCCGTCGCCACCCGCACCATCTCCTCCATCCGCGGGCGCTTCTCCGCGGCGGTGAAGTAGGTCCGCACCCGGGTGCGGATGTTCTTGGACTTGCCGACGTAGAGGATCTCGCGCTCCCCGTCCCGCTCGGCGACGAAGAGGTAGACCCCGGGAACCTCCGGCAGCTCCGAGGCCCAGGTGCGCTTGGCCCGCCGCTGAGGTGAGACCTTGCGGGTGAACTCCTGCAGGTCCTCGAGGGTGTGGACGCCGAGGTTGCCGACCCGCTCCATCAGGCCGTGCAGGACGTCCACGGTGGCCTGGGCGTCGGTCAGCGCCCGGTGGTTGGGCGTGACGGCGGTCCGGAAGTGCGCCGCCAGCGTGCTCAGCTTGCAGTTGCGGACCTCGTCGCGCAGGAGGATCTGCCGTGCCAGGGTCGCGGTGTCCACGACGGCCCAGCGGGGGGCGGGGTAGTCCAGCGCTGCACAGGCCCGGCGCAGGAAGCCGGTGTCGAAGGGTGCGTTGTGCGCCACCAGCACGGAGCCCTCGGCGAAGGCCAGGAAAGCCGGCAAGGCCTCGGCGAGGCCCGGCGCGCCGGCGACCATCGTGTTGGTGATGCCGGTGAGGACCGCGATCAGCGGGGGGATGTGGGCCTGGGGGTTGACGAGGGTCTGGAACTGGCCCAGCACCTCACCGCCGCGCACCTTGACGGCCCCGATCTCGGTGATCCGGTCGGTCTCGGCGCCACCGGTGGTCTCCAGGTCGACGACGCAGAAGGTGACGTCGGCCAGGGGCGTGCCGAGGTCGTCGAACGAGGCCTGCGCAGGGAGTCCGGGTGCCACGACGGGAACCCTAGGGACCCCCGCTGACACTCGAGGTCCACCAGCGCCCCGCCCCGCCCGCGCGAGGTCGCCCGGCAGACTCAGGGACGGGCCAGCAGCTCGCTGTGCAGGACCGCGAACCAGGCGTCCTCCTGCTGCCCCCACGCCCGCCAGGACTCCGCCAGCCGGGCCAGCTCGGCCGGGTTGGTGAGGCCCAGCTCGACGCCCCGGCGCCCGAAGGCCGACTCCGTCAGCCGCTCCGCCCAGGTCGAGGACCACCAGCCCACGTCCTCCGGGGTGGCGAAGCACCACGCCGACGCCGAGGCCGTCACGGTGTGCAGCCCGGCGGCGCGGGCCCAGCTCACCAGGCGGCGGCCGGCGTCCGGCTCACCCCCGTTCCCGCGCGCGACGTCGCGGTACAGCTGCTGCCAGCGCGTGAGGCCCGGGTCCTCGGGGAACCAGGTCATCGCGGCGTAGTCGGCGTCGCGGACGGCCACCAGCCCGTTCCGGGCGCAGACGGCGGCCATCGAGCGCAGCGCGGCCACCGGGTCGGCCAGGTGCTGCAGCACCTGGTGGGCGTGCACGACGTCGAACCCGGTGCCGGCGGCGGCGAGGTCGTACGCGCTGCCCTGAACCGCCGTGACGTTCGTCAGTCCCCGCGCCTTCGCCGAGGCGGCGGTGGCCTCGACCGCGGCGCCGGCGCCGTCGAGGCCGACGACCTCACCGGGGGCCAGCCGGGCCGCGAGGTCGGCGGTGATCGTGCCGGCGCCGGATCCGACGTCCAGCAGCCGCTGGCCGGGCCGGAGGTGGGGGAGGAGGTAGCCCGCGGAGTTCTCCGCCGTCCGCCATCGGTGCGACCGCAGCACCGAGGCGTGGTGGCCGTGGGAGTAGGTCTCGGCGGCAGCGGGCTCAGGAGCGTTCACGGGAAAAGTGTCAGCCCTCTCCCGCACAGTTGCGGCCACGGGTGCACAAGAGCCCCGCGACCGGCGCCGACCGCCGGTCGGCGCGGGAACCGAGGCGAGGAGATCGAGATGGACGTGCTGCATGTGGACTGCGCGAGCTGCGTGGCCCGCGGGCCTGCGGCCTGCGGCGACTGCGTGATCAGCGTGCTGCTGGGCGCGCCGCCCCAGGGGGTCGACCTCGACGACGACGAGCAGGCGGCGCTCTCCGCACTCGCGGCCCAGGGACTGGTGCCGCCCCTGCGGCTGGTGCCGGGGGCGCGGCACGGCCGGGTGAGCCAGGGCCCGCTCAGCTGGCAGGACTACGCGTGAGCGCCGTCCGGTTGCCCGTGACCTGGTCGTGACCTAGAATTGGGGTTCTTCCCCCGTGACCAGTCGCGGTCCGGCGAACGCCGACCCGGCAGGTGCACCGTGACGTACACTTGAAACTCTGACCGATGACCGGTCGAGGGCCGGTGCCTGGGCGTGACGGCCAGGAGCGGGAACGATGACGAAGGAGAACGCTCGCTTGACCTCACGGCGCCGCGAGGCTGACCACGATGACCGCCCTCGTGCTGTCCGGACCACCCGGGCCGCGCGGAGGTCCGTCATGGGTCTGTCCACGCTGGCCCTGACGGTCGCGACCTTCATCCCGGCCACGGTCCCGGCGTCCGCGGCTCCCGCTGCGGTCACGATCGCCGAGGCCAAGGCGCAGATCGAGCAGCTCGAGGTCGAGGCGTCTGCCATCGACCAGCAGTGGGTGGGCGTCAAGGAGCAGCTCGACGCGGGGCGCGCGAAGCTGGAGCGCAAGCAGGCTGACCTCAAGCTGCAGGCGGCCAAGGTCGAGCGGGTGAAGCGACAGGTCGGCCAGGTGGCGCTCGCCCAGTTCCAGAACCGCAACGTCGACACCGCCGCTCAAATCTTTTTCAACTCCGACTCTGACAACTTCATGAGCCAGATCTCCACGGTCGAGAAGGTCAGCGAGAACCAGAACACCGTCCTGCAGGACTTCCAGGAGCAGCAGGCCACCCTCGCCGAGCTCCAGCACTCGAGCCAGACCGACCTCGCCACGCTCGCCGAGCAGGAGAAGCAGCTCGCGCAGCTGCGCGCTCAGTCCGAGGCCAAGGTGGCCGAGTCCAAGCAGGTGCTGGCCCGGCTGACCAAGGCCGAACGAGACGCCATCGCCGCCGCCGAGAAAAAGGCCGCCGCCGAGGCCAAGGCCAAGGCCGAAGCTGCCGCGGCGACCCCGGGCGCCACCACCCCGGGCACGACGGCGCCGGGCACCAGCACGTCAGAGGATCCTGCAGCCACCAGCCGGGGCGCCAAGGCTGTTGCCTTCGCCAAGACCCAGCTGGGCAAGCCGTATCGGTTCGGCGCCGCCGGTCCCGACGCCTATGACTGCTCCGGGCTCACCGGCTCCGCCTGGAAGGAGGCCGGGGTCGAGCTCCCGCGCACCTCTCAGACCCAGATCGGGGTCGGCAGGTCGGTCTCGCGGAGCGAGCTGCAGGCGGGTGACCTCGTCTTCTACTACACCGACATCAGCCACGTCGCCCTGTACGTGGGCAACGACCAGATCATCCACGCCCCCAACCCGAGCAGCAGCGTCGAGTACGCCGACGTCGACTCGATGCCGTGGGCCGGGGCGCGTCGCCCGGGCTGACCGTCTCTGCGGTGCGGTCCTGCCGATCGCGCCTGGTCGTCCTGACCGTCGTGGCCGGACTGGCCCTGGGCGGATGCACCGGTCCGCCGCTGCCGGCTCCCGCACCGCGGCCGTCCGCGTCCAGCACCGTCACCGCCTCGTCGGCGCAGGTGCTGGTCGACGCGCTGGTCCGCCACGCCCGTGCCGGGAACCGGTCCGCGTTCGACGCGGGCGTCAGCACCGCGGACCCCACCTTCACCGGACGGGCCCGCCAGCTGTACGACAACCTCGCCCAGCTCCCGTGGGCTGACCTCCGGATCGAGCTGCAGCCGCCGGCGAGCCCCGTGCCCGACCCTCTTGCGCGCCGGCTGGGTCCTGACGCCTGGCAGCAGGCGGCCACCGTGCGCTGGCGACTCGTCGGGGAGCGTCCGACCGCCCAGCACACCGTCTGGCTGACGCTTCGTCGGCGACGGGGAGCGCCCGCTGCTCGCGGGCACGACGGCGCCGAGCGACGACGTCGACCCCGTCGGGCCGCAGCCGGTCTGGTGGACCGGCCCGGTGAGCGCAGGCACCCGGGAGGGGGTGACGGTGGTGGTCGGCAGCGGCCAGCCGGTGGACGCCTGGCTCGACCGGGCCACCGCCGCGGCCGCAGCGGTGCGCCAGCGGGTGAGCGCGGGCCCGGCCGCCGGTTGGGACGGGAGGCTCGTCGTCGAGGTCCCCGCCAGCCGGTCGGCCTTCGAGGCCGTGCTGGGTGCCGAGCCCGGCAGCTACGCCGACATCGCCGCGGTCGCTCTCCGCGAGGGTCCCGACGCCGACGCAGCGCTCCGGGTCCTCGTCAACCCGGCCGTCACCCGGGCGCTCGCACCGGTGGGGGTCGCGGTGGTGCTCACCCACGAGACGGTGCACGTGGCCACCCGCTCTCCCGGCTCGCCGGCCCCGACCTGGATCGTGGAGGGGCTGGCCGACGAGGTGGCTCTGGCCACCCACCCGGAGGCCGCCACCGGGGTCGCGGACCCCCTCCTGCAGCGGGTCCGCTCCCGGGGGGCGCCGACGGAGCTGCCCGGGGACGACGCCTTCCTGGCCGGGGCCGACGACCTGGCCGTCAGCTACGCCGCAGCCTGGACGGCGTGCCGGTACGTGACCGACACCTGGTCCGCCGAGGACCTGCAGCGCCTCTACACCGCGCTCGACGGCGGTCAGGACCTCGACGGAGCGCTGCAGGCCACGCTCGGCACCGACGAGGCGGGTCTCACCGCCGGGTGGCGGGCGGCGCTCGAGCAGCAGGCGAGGTCCTGACGTGGCCCGCACGCTCGTCGTCACCAACGACTTCCCGCCGCGGATCGGCGGCATCGAGTCCTTCGTCGCCGACCTGTGCGCGCTGCTCGACGACGACGTCGTCGTCCTCACCTCCGGTCCACCGGGAGCGACCACCACCGACCGGCAGCGCCCGTACCCCGTGGTCCGCCGGGGGACGCTGCTGCTGCCCACACCCGCCGTGGCCCGCGACGCCGTCCGGCTGCTCCGGAGCTCCGGAGCCGACCGGGTGCTGTTCGGGGCGGCCGCCCCGCTCGGCCTGCTGGCCGCGCCGCTGCGCCGGGCCGGGGCGCGCCGGGTCGTCGCCCTCACCCACGGCCACGAGGTCTGGTGGTCACGGGTACCGGCGGCCCGGGCCGTGCTCCGCCGCATCGGCGACGAGTGCGACCACCTGACGGCCATCTCCGCCTTCACGACCGCCGCGGTCGGCGCCGCCTTGTCGCCCGCCGCGCGCGCCCGGCTGCTGCGCCTGCCGCCCCCGGTGGACACCCAGCAGTTCACCCCGTCGGCCTCGACGGCGGACGCCCGGGTCGTGGCCGTCGGCCGGTTCGTCCGGCAGAAGGGCTTCGACACCCTGCTGCTGGCCTGGCACCAGCTGCTCGCCGACTGGCCGTCCGGGGCGGTCCTCCCGGAGCTGGTCCTGGTCGGGGACGGTCCGCAGCGGGCCGCTCTCACCCGGCTGACCAGCGAGCTCGCGCTGGGCTCCACCGTGCGGATGACCGGGCCCCTGCCGCGCACCGCGGTGGTCACGGAGCTGCAGCGGGCCCGGGTCTTCGCCCTCCCCGTCCGCAGCCGGTGGCGCGGGCTCTACGCCGAGGGCCTGGGACTGGCGGCGGTGGAAGCGGCGGCCTGCGGGCTGCCGGTGGTCGTCGGCCGGTCGGGCGGGGCCCCGGAGACGGTGGTCGAGGGCCGGACCGGCGCCGTGGTCGACCCGGAGAACCCCGTCGCCCTCGCCGTGGTGCTGCGCACGCTGCTGCTCGACCCGGCCCGGTCCGCCGCCCTGGGAGCCGCCGGACGCGACCACGTGAGTGCCCGTTTCGGGGCCGACGCGGCCCGCCGGACCCTCCGCGCTGCGCTCGACCTGGCCTGACCGGGCCAGGCCGACCGTCGTCACTTGGCGCTCAGCAGCCGGTACTGTGAGCATCGCACCGAGTCCCTCTGCACGAGCGGCGCCGCTCATCCCGGGTGGCCGACGACCCGGGGAGAGGCTGACGTGGCCGTCCAGACGAGCGGGCACCTCGACGGGCTACCGCCCCATTCGCGAGCAGCCGCCGTCGCCGCCCGGTGCGGTCTCGACCACCGGGTCGACTCCTGACCAGCCTGCCGGCGCCGGGAGCACGCCGTCCCCCGCCCTGGCCGGCGCTGCCCCTGCTGAGCATCGGGATCGACATCGGCGGCACCAAGGTGGCCGCCGGCGTCGTCGACGAGCAGGGCGCCATCCTCGAACGGCTGCAGGAGCCCACACCGTCGCACAGCCCGGTCGCCGTCGAGGACGCCATCGTGCGGCTGGTCGGCCAGCTGCGGTCCCGGCACCGGGTCGAGTCGGTCGGCATCGGGGCGGCGGGCTGGGTCGACAACGAGCAGTCCGTCGTCCGGTTCTCACCCCACCTGGCCTGGCGCTCCGAGCCGCTCAAGGCGCGGCTCGTCGAGAGGATCGACCTGCCCCTCATCGTCGACAACGACGCCAACGCGGCCGCCTGGGCGGAGTACCGGTTCGGCGCGGGGCGGGGATCGTCGGTCATGGTCTGCATCACCCTGGGCACCGGCATCGGCGGCGGCCTGGTGATCAACCGGCAGCTGTTCCGCGGCACCTACGGGATGGCCGGTGAGTGGGGGCACATGATCGCCGTGCCCGACGGGCACTGGTGCGAGTGCGGCAACCGGGGCTGCTGGGAGCAGTACGCCTCCGGCAACTCACTGGTGCGCGAGGCACGGGCGCTCGCCCGGACCAACTCCCCGACGGCGTTCCGGCTGCTCGAGATGGTGGGCGGCGACCCGGACCGGATCACCGGCCCGGACGTCACCGCGGCCGCCATCGCCGGCGAGCCGAACTCCGTCGAGCTGCTGGCCGACGTGGGCACCTGGTTGGGCCGCGGCATCGCCAACCTCGCCGCCGCCCTCGACCCCGAGGTCGTGGTCATCGGCGGGGGTGTGAGCGCGGCGGGGGACCTGCTGCTCCTGCCCGCCCGACGGGCCTTCAGCCGCACCCTGACCGGACGGGGCTTCCGTGAGGAGGCCCGGCTGGAGCTGGCGCACTTCCGCAACGACGCCGGCCTGATCGGCGCCGCCGACCTCGCGCGGCACGCCATGGTGGAGCCCCCCGACTCGGCCACCTTCGGCTTCTGGCCTCGCCGCCGCAAGCTCAAGAGCCGCCGGGTCCGCCCCCGCCGCGAGCGCGGGGAGCGCTGGGCCACCCGGACCTGAGCGCCCGGCTTCCTCGGTGCCCGGCAGGCCGCCCCCTGCACCGGCCGGTCGCTCGCCCGGGACGCGGAGTCCGGCACGACCGAATGGCAGGCCGTCCGCCGAGAGCTAGAGGACGGCGCCGTCCCCGGACCCGGGCGGGCGGTGCCGGGGCAGCCGGGCGACCAGGACGGCGAACCCGCCGAGGAAGCCGAGGACGGCGATCCAGCCCACCCAGGACGGGAAGCGGGCTCCGAAGGCCGCGGCGAGCACCACCAGGGCGGCCCAGCCGATGCCCAGCCACCCCAGCAGGGCGGGAACCGCCGGAAGGCCGAACGGGGGCAGGGGCTCGGGCACGAAGGGCTCGAGGTCCTCCTCCGGCGTCTCCGGGTCCGGACGGCGTTCCTGCTCGGCCGGGAAGCGGAACAGCGGGAGCTGCTCGCGGCCACGGTCGGGACCTTCGGCGGCGGCGGCGGCCGGGCCGGGAGAGGGCTCGGTGGTGGTGGTGGCCCCGCTGCTGAGCGCGTCCTGGGCGGGAGCGTCCGCGGGACGGTCGGCGGTGAGGTGGTAGCCCGCCATCATCTCCGCGAAGGCGCGGTCGATGGCAGCGGGATCGTCCTCGCTCGGCCTCGTCATGCCCCGTCCTTCACAGTCGCCGGAAGAAGTCCGCGGAGCCGCGGAAGATGATCTCCGCGTCGTAGTCCAGCGTGGCTACATGGTAGCTCCGTTCCAGCGTCACGACCTCGAGATCGGGCGTCCGGATTCCCGCTCGGATCAGGGCCAGCGAGGAGGGGTCGACGACGTGGTCCTGCCGCGACCAGTAGACCTGGGTGGGCGCGCTGACCCGGTGCAGGTTCGCGCGGACGTCGGCCCACAGCCGGGTCTGGGAGTGCAGGGCGCGGAGCGGGTTCCGGCTGTACCCGAACTCACCCTCGCCGGGCTGGGCGATGTCGCCACCGATGCCGGGCAGGGAGGGCAGGACGCTCAGGACCCGGGAGAGACGGATCCGCGGGTCGGCGATGTTGATGCAGGGGTTGACCAGCGCCAGCGCAGCCACCGCGTCCCCGTGCTGCTCCGCCAGCCGCAGGGCCAGGGCGCCGCCCATGGACAGGCCGGCCACCGCGACCTGCTCGCACCGCCGGGTCAGGTCGACGAAGGCACGCTCGACGGCGGCGTACCAGTCCGTCCACGCGGTGCGGTTCAGCTCCTGCCAGGTCGTGCCGTGCCCGGGCAGCCGCGGCACCGATACCCGGAACCCCTCCGCCTCCAGGTGCTGGGCCCAGGGCCGCATCGAGTAGGGGGAGCCGGTGAAGCCGTGGCACAGCAGCACGCCGAACGCACCCGACCCGCCGGCGTAGGGCGCAGCCTCCGGGTGCACCGTGGCCGAGGTCGGCGGACGGCGGTCGGGGCGGCTCCAGCCGGTCACCCGGCCGCGGAGGGCAGCGAACGCGGTCGCGGCCGGGCCGGACGGGGTGGGGCTCACCAGGGCATGCTGCCACGGTCGTGCGCGATCGAGGGTGGCGGCCGCCGCGCCCCGGGCAGCGGGCTGGTCAGCGGACGGCGCCGGAGCGCACTAGGCTGCCGACGTCTTCACCGGCGAGGGAACGCTCCCGGTCGCGAGCGCGGAAGCGGAGGTCGGGTTGCTCTACTGGGCGTTGAAGTGGTTCGTCTTCCTCCCCGTGATCAGGGTGGTGTTCCGGCCCTGGATCGAGGGCAAGGAGAACGTCCCGTCCTCCGGCCCGGCGATCCTGGTGTCCAACCACATCTCCGCGGGCGACACGTTCCTGATCCCCGCCCTGATCCCGCGCCGTCTCACCTTCCCCGCCAAGGCCGAGGCGTTCGCCGGCACCGGGATCCGCGGCCGGGTGCTCAAGTGGTTCCTCGAAGGCGTCGGCATGCTGCCGATGGACCGCTCGGGCGGGCGGGCCAGCGCCACCAGCATGACCGAGGTGCTCGGCGTCCTGGACCGCGGCGACCTGCTGGGCATCTTCCCCGAGGGCACCCGGTCACCCGACGGACGGCTCTACAAGGGCAAGACCGGGGTGGCCCGGCTGGTGCTGCAGGCCCGGGTACCCGTGCTTCCCGTCGGCGTGGTGGACACCGAGTTCGTGCACCTGCCCGTGCTCGGCATCCCGGTGATGCGCCGGCCCGGGGTCCGCATCGGCCGACCGATCGACTTCGACCGCTACGCCGGAGCCGGCAACGACCGCGACGTCCTGCGCTGGGTGACCGACGAGATCATGGCGGCCGTCCAGGAGCTGTCCGGCCAGAGCTACGTCGACGCCTACGCCAGCTCGGTCAAGAGCGCCTCGGCTGAGGGCCGTGACCTCGCGGCTCCCGAGCTGGAGCGTCCCGGAGCGGGCCGGCCGGTCCCGCCGGTTCCCGCACCCCTGCCGCCGCCGGAGCGGGCCACGCGGTGACGGCGACCTCGTGACCAGGTCGGGTACCCCCGGTCCTGGAGCCGACCCCTCCGAGCCCGCCGGAGCGGGCCGTCCGCCCCGCCCGCCCGACCTGGTCTCGGTCTCCGCCGACGGCCGCATCAGCCTGGAGCGCGGCCGGGGTGGAGGCGGGCGCGGCATCTACTGGGTGCTCAAGAACATCCTGCTCGGGCCGGCGATCGACAAGATCTTCCGGCCCGTCGCCGAGGGTGTCGAGAACGTGCCGGCCACGGGTCCGGCCATCCTGGCCAGCAACCACCTCTCCTTCGCGGACTGGCTCTTCATGCCGCTGGTCCTGGACCGCCGGGTGACGTTCGTGGCGAAGTCGGACTACTTCACCGGTGTCGGGGTCAAGGGCTGGGCCCAGCGCCGGTTCTTCGCCGGCACCGGACAGGTCCCGATCGACCGCACCGGCGGCCGGGCCAGCGAGGGCGCGCTGCGCGCCGGGCTCACGGTGCTCGAGCGCGGGGAGCTGTTCGGCATCTACCCCGAGGGCACCCGCAGCCACGACGGCCGGCTCTACAAGGGCCGCACGGGCGTCGCGCGGATGGCGCTGCTGGCCAAGGTGCCCGTGGTCCCGACCGCGGTGATCGGCACCGACGTCATCGCCCCGCCCGGCAAGATCATCACCAAGATCGTGAGCCCCACCATCCGCTTCGGCACCCCGCTGGACTTCTCGCGCTACGAGGGCATGGAGAGCGACCGCTTCATCCTGCGCTCGGTCACCGACGAGATCATGTACGCGATCATGGAGCTCTCCGGTCAGGAGTACGTCGACCTCTACGCACCCGCGGCCAAGGAAGCCTCCGCCCGCGAGGCCGCCGCCGCCGAGCGGGACGAGATCTCCCCGCAGGCCTGACGCGTCTAGAGTGTGCGGATGCCCGACGCGTCCCCGGTGCCCACGCTGGAGCAGCTCCACGCTCTGAACCCGCTCCAGCAGCCGACCTATGCCGACGCCGGTGCGCTCGCCGACGTCATCGCCAAGCTCCGCACGCTGCCGCCGCTGGTGTTCGCCGGCGAGTGCGACGAGCTGCGGACCAAGATGGCCAGCGTCGCCGCCGGGGAGGCGTTCCTGCTGCAGGGTGGCGACTGCGCCGAGACCTTCGAGGGCGTGACCGCCGACAACATCCAGAACAAGCTGCGCACCCTGCTGTCGATGGCCGTCGTGCTCACCTACGCCGCCCAGGTGCCGATCGTCAAGGTCGGCCGGATGGCCGGCCAGTACGCCAAGCCGCGCAGCTCGGGGTCCGAGACCCGCGACGGGGTCACGCTGCCGGCCTACCGGGGCGACGCCGTCAACGGCTTCGCGTTCAGCCCGGAGTCACGCGAACCCGACCCGCAGCGGCTGCTGGGGGTCTACAACGCCTCCTCGGCCACCCTGAACCTGACCCGGGCCTTCGTGACGGGTGGGTTCGCGCACCTGCGCCGCGTGCACAGCTGGAACGCGAACTTCGTGATCAGCTCGGGCGCCGGGGTCCAGTACCAGAACCTGGCCGACGAGATCGACCGCGCGCTCGCCTTCATGGTGGCCTGCGGCATCGACGACGACGCCTTCCGCACCGTCGACTTCTACTCCAGCCACGAGGCGCTGGTGATGGAGTACGAGCACGCGCTGACCCGGATCGACTCCCGCACCTCGCAGCCCTACGGCACGTCCGGGCACTTCCTCTGGATCGGTGAGCGCACCCGCCAGCTGGAGGGCGCGCACGTCGAGCTGATGCGCCACGTCCGCAACCCGCTCGGGGTCAAGCTCGGGCCCACGACGACGGCCGACACCGCCCTGGAGCTGGCCGACCGGCTGGACCCCGACCACGAGCCCGGCCGGATCACCTTCATCACCCGGATGGGTGCGGGCAAGGTCCGCGACGTGCTGCCCGAGGTGGTGGCCAAGGTGACCGCCAGCGGCCGCCAGGTGGCCTGGGTCTGCGACCCGATGCACGGCAACACCTTCGAGGCGCGCAACGGCTACAAGACCCGCGCCTTCTCCGACGTGATCGAGGAGCTCAACGGCTTCTTCGACGTGCACGAGGAGCTGGGCACCTGGCCGGGCGGCGTGCACGTCGAGCTCACCGGCGACGACGTCACCGAGTGCGTCGGCGGCAGCGACGACCTCGTCGAGGCCGACCTGGTCAACCGCTACGAGACGCTGTGCGACCCCCGCCTCAACCGCAACCAGTCCCTGGAGCTGGCCTTCCTGGTGGCCGAGCGGCTGACCAGCGGGCGGGTCCGGCGGGCCAAGGCCCTCCAGACGTTCCCCGCCGACGCCGTCTGAGGTCGGCGGTCCCGCCCGTCCCCGGGCGACGGCTCCGTGCCCACGGGCCGACACGTGCCGGTCGCCGCCGCCGGCGCGGGGTAGAACAGTCGGCGTGATCGACCTCCGCTCCGACACCGTCACCCGCCCCACGCCCGAGATGCGGGCAGCCATGGCCGCGGCCGCGGTCGGCGACGACGTGTACAGCGAGGACCCCACCGTGCTCGAGCTGGAGCGCAGGACGGCGGCGCTGCTCGGCCACGAGGCCGGGCTGTACTGCGCGACCGGCTCGCTGGCCAACCTGCTGGGGGTGCGGCTGCTCGTGGAGCCGGGCGAGGAGGTGCTGTGTGACGTCGGCGCACACGTCGCGCGGGCCGAGATGGGCGCGCACGCGGCCGTGCACGGGCTGACGATGCGCACGTGGCCCTCCGACCACGGCCGCCTGGACGTGGAGCGCGTGGCCGAGATCCTGTCGCCCGCGGCCGGGCCCTACCTCGTCTCCACCGCCGCGGTGGCGGTGGAGAACACCCACAACTTCGGCGGCGGCACCGTGCAGCCGCTGGAGCAGCTCGAGGCGGTGAGCGCGCTCTGCCGCGAGCACGGCCTGGGCTTCCACCTCGACGGCGCCCGGCTCTGGAACGCGCACGTGGCCAGCGGCGTCCCGCTCGAGACCTACGGCCGGCTGTTCGACACCGTGAGCGTCTGCTTCTCCAAGGGCCTCGGCGCTCCCGTCGGCTCGGTGCTCGTGGGCAGCGCGGAGAACATGGCCCGCGCCCGCGTCCAGCGCAAGCGGCTGGGCGGGGGCTGGCGGCAGGCCGGGATGCTGGCCGCCGGCGCGCTGCACGCGCTGGACCACCACGTCGACCGGTTGGCCGACGACCACGCCGCCGCCCGGGCGCTGGCCGAGGCCGTCGCCGAGCACGCGCCGGCCGCGGTCGACGTCGACGCGCTGGAGACCAACATCGTCGTGCTCTCGACCGGTGACCGTCCGGCCGCGCCCGTGGCCGCGGCGGCCGCCGAGCAGGGCGTGCGGGTGGCGGCTCTCGGTCCGCGGATGCTGCGGGTGGTCACCCACCTCGACGTCTCCGTCGAGGAGTGCACCAGTGCCGGCAAGGTGCTCGGCGCGCTGCTGGCTGGCTGACCGGCGGCGGCGACCGGGGGACCGGCTGGGCGTAGGTTTGGCGCCATGCGCATCACGCACCTCGGTCACGCCGCCGTCCTCGTCGAGACCGCCGGCGCCCGGGTCCTGCTGGACCCCGGCAACCTGTCCACCGCCTGGCACGGCCTGACCGACCTCGATGCCGTGCTCGTCACCCACGGGCACCCCGACCACCTCGACCCCGAGCACCTGCCCGCCCTGCTGGCGGCCAACCCCTCGGCCCGGGTGGTGCTCGAGCCGTCGGTGCTCCAGCAGGTGCAGGCGGGCGACCTCCCGCCGGTCGCCGAGGCGAGCGCCCTCGCCGCCGACGAGCAGACCGCGGTCGGGGACCTGCTGATCACCGCCGTCGGCGGCCAGCACGCCGTCATCCACCGCGACATCCCCCGGATCGGCAACGTGGGGTTCGTGCTGCGCTCGGAGGGGGAGCCGACGTTCTTCCACCCGGGCGACTCCTACGAGACCGCGCCGAGCGGGGTCGACATCGTCGCCGTCCCGGCCTACGGGCCCTGGGGGGCGCTCAAGGAGACCATCGACTGGGTGCGGGCGGTCGGAGCCCTGGAGGGGTTCCCCATCCACGACGAGCTGCTCAACGACGGCGGCCGCGGGCTGATCACCGGTCGCGTCGACGCCATGACGGGCACCCGGGTGCTCGACCTGCGTGGCGGCACGACGCATGAGTTCTGAGAACCACGAGTTTCTGAGGAGGACCACGTGCGCGTCGTGATCGCCGGCGGACACGGGCAGATCGCCCTGCTCACCGCCCCGCTGCTCGCCAGCGCCGGCCACGTGCCCGTCGGCCTGATCCGGGACCCGGCGCAGAGCGGTGACCTGGTGGCGGTCGGCGCGGAGCCGGTCGTCCTCGACCTCGAGCACAGCGACGTCGAAGCGGTGGCCGCGGTGCTCACCGGGGCCGACGCGGTCGTCTTCGCCGCCGGGGCCGGCCCGGGCAGCGGAGCGGCCCGCAAGCTGACCGTCGACCGCGACGGGGCCGTGCTGCTGGCCGACGCCGCCGAGCGCGCGGGCGTTCGGCGCTACCTGATGGTCTCCGCGCTGGCCGCCGACGCCTTCGACCCGCACTCCGACGACGTCTTCCAGGTCTACCTGCGGGCCAAGAGCGAGGCCGACGCCGACCTCCGTCGCCGCGACCTCGACTGGACGGTGGTCCGGCCGGGCGGGCTGACCGACGACCCGCCCACGGGCCGCGTCCGGGTGGCGCCGCAGACCGGGCCGGGCAGCGTTCCACGGGCCGACGTCGCCGCCGTGCTGGCCGCCCTGCTGCACACCGGTGCCGGGATGCGTACCCAGTTCGAGCTGGTCGGGGGCGAGGTTCCGGTCGCCGAAGCGCTCGCTGCGCTCTAGGAGCGGGTCAGGGGGCGTCGGGGCTGTTCCGGGTGACGCAGAAGACCTGACCGACCGGGTCCCGCAGGGCGACGAAGCCGTTCCCGGCGTGCAGCCGTTCCGCGCCCCGCTGCTGCAGGAGCGCCACGTCGGCGAAGAGGTCGTCCGAGCCCAGGTCGAGGTGCATCCGGGTCGGCCCGCCGTCGTCCTCGCCCAGGCGCTGCAGCAGCACCTGCAGGGGGTGCCCCACCGGGGGGACCAGCCGGCCGAGGAACTCGGGCTCGGGGACGGAGACCTCGGGCCAGGCCAGCGCCGCGCGCCAGAAGGCGGACTCCACCTCCACCAGGCGGGGCGGCAGGTCGAGGCAGACCTGCACCAGCCGGCGCCGGCCCGCAGGTCCGGTGGCCGGAGCCGGCCGGGTGGCGGGCCGGGCGACGAGCAGGCCGAGGTCGAGCCCGCCCGGGGAGCGCAGGGCCGGCGTGCCGTCCGCCCGCTGGGCCGCGGTGGCCCCCAGGGCCACCAGCCGGTCCTGCTCGGCGCCGACGTCGTCCACCTCGAGGTCGAGGTGGGCGGCGGCGGGGCCTTCCAGCGGGCGGAGGTGCACGTAGGCGTCCCCGTCCGGGGGCACCAGCCCGGGCTGCCGCTCGCCCGAGGGCGCGTCGTCGAGCCGCCAGCCGAGCGCCGCCGACCAGAAGCCGGCTGCCGGTCCGGGCGTCGGCACGTCGAGCACGACGTGCAGCCACCCGGCGCTCACCGGAGCTCCGAGGAGGGGCGCCACCCGAGGGCACCCGCCCGGAAGGCCGGCGGCTGGATGCCCAGGTCCTTCCAGACGAAGGAGGGGATCCGGGCGAGGAAGTCGTGGGCGAAGTCCTCGCAGAAGCCGAGCGTCTCGGTGTCGTGGGAGCTGACGAGGAACCGCATGAGGTTGCCCTCGATGCGGATCCCCGGGGGCCGGACGGCCATCAGGAACTCCATGGTCCGCGGGTGGATGACGTCGTAGGCGAGCTTCGGGATCGCCGAGCGGACCTTGAACTGGTCGTTGAACTCTTCGCTCTCGAAGCGGACACGCTCCCCACCCCAGCCGCCGTCGATGCTCAGCTGCGGGAGCGGGAACGGCAGCCACACCCCGGCCACGTTCTCGTCGTGGTGGTCGGTGACGGTCCGGGTCTGGGTGCGGCCCTGGCTGTCGGTGCTGGTCTCGGTACGCTGGGTCTTCCAGCGGTGCACCAGCCCCTCGACGACCAGCGGCCCCTCGGCCCCGCGGACCACCTGCTCGGTCCGGTGCCCGAAACCGGCGGTGGTCAGGCCGAACCGGTCGATCGCGCTGTCGTCGGAGCCGACCAGCACCCAGGCCGGGCGGCCGTAGAACGTGAAGCCCGGCGGGGCGGCCGGCTGCACCCAGGGGCTGAGGGCGTGCGCGTCGACCGCCACCACCACGGTGGCCAGGGCCTCCAGGTAGGTCTCCAGCGCGTCCGGGTCGCGGGGGGCGCCGACGGCCACCAGCGAGGCGCCGTCGACGCCGACGTCGAGGGCGTGACCGGCCCCGCCGAAGGCGTTCAGCGCGGCCAGCACCGAGGGGCTGAGCAGGGCCTGGGCGTACGCCGGGTCGGCGGCGCGCACCTCCAGCGCCGGGTCCGCCGGCACCGCCGGCAGCCGGACCCCTGACCGGGCGGGGCCGGTGCTGAGGAACAGGTCGGGCAGGGGAACGGGCAGGCGGAGGCTGGCCACCCGGGCGTCGAAGCGCGGTCCGCCTCCCTTCACCGCGTACTCGAAGACCCGGAAGCCCACGCCGCTGCGTGTCGTCCCGGCGATGCCCTCGTCGACCTCGCGCTCCAGGCCGAGGCCGAAGGGCGGGGCGTGGTGGTCCAGCACCGACTCCAGGGACGGTGAGGACTCGAAGGTCCAGCCGCGCTCCCGCAGGCTGGCGACGTAGCGGTGCCGGCGCACCAGCAGGACCACGGCGACGGCCGCGCCGACCACGAGCAGGGCGACCAGGACGAGGAGGACCGGGCTGTCGGTCACGGCGCCTGCTGGGTGGTGTCGACGTTCGCGGTCCGGTCCGGTCCGGCCGGTCGGCGCGGCGACAGCTCCACCAGGTACATGGCCGCGAGGATAGCGAGCCCGCCGCCCACCACCCGCAGCGTCAGCCGGTCCGCGCCGAGGGTCACGGCGAAGGCGGCCGCCCACACCGGTTCCATCGCCATGACGACAGCGGCCCGGGTCGCCTCGACCCGGGCCTGGGCCCAGGTCTGCAGGACCATGGTGAGCGCTCCGGCCACCACGGCCAGGTACAGCACGGCGAGCCAGTCCCCCGTCGAGGCCGGGAGCTGCAGGCCCGAGCCGCCAGCGCCGGGCCAGGCCGCCGCCACCGCGCAGACCGCGGTGATGACCACCATCTGCACCACGCTGAGCGGCAGGGCCTCGCCGGGCGTCGAGAGCCGCCCCAGGGCGATGATGTGCCCGGCGTAGACCAGCGCCGACAACAGCGTGAGCAGCTCACCGGGGCCGATCGCGAAGCCGTCCAGGGAGAGCACGCCGAGGCCGACCGTGGCCAGCACCGACGCCACCCAGGTGGTACGGCTGACCCGGGCGCGCAGGAGCAGCGCGGCGAGCAGCGGCGTCGCGACGACGTAGAGGCCGGTGATGAAGCCCGAGACGCTGGCCGAGGTCTGCGCCAGCCCGGCGGTCTGCAGGACCTGCGCGAGCCCGTAGAGCAGCCCCAGCAGCGTCCCCGAACGCCACGTCGACCGGCTCATCCGCAGGCGCCTGCCGGCGAGCAGCACCAGGGCCAGGCTCCCGATGCCGAAGCGGATGGCCAGCAGGTCCGCCACCGGCAGCCGGTCGAGCAGGTCCTTGATCAGGAAGAACGTCGATCCCCAGGCCGCGGTCATGACCAGCAGGGCCAGCAGGGGGGCCAGGTCCGAGCGCAAGCGGGACGGGGGCGGCACCCGGTCAGCCTAGGGCCGGCGGCCGGCCCGGCTCAGACGACGGACCCGTGGCGGCTGGCGGCGGCGTCGGCGGACGTGCTCACCCCGGTCAGTGCCGGTGCGGTGGTGAACCTGCCCTCCACGAGGTACCAGCCCGCCAGCAACGCGAGGGTCGTGAGCAGCAGCACCAGCAGCAGGGCCAGCCAGCCGCGACGACGACGACGTGCCTCCCGCTCGCGCTGGGCGGCGGCGGCGCGCACGGCGGGCGGCCGTGGTGCGACCGGCGGTGGGGCGAAGGCGGCGGACGGGCGGAACGGCTCGGCGTGGGCCGGACCCGGCCCCGCGGTCCTCGGCACCTCCCGGACGGGCGCCGGTGGCGGCGCCTGGGCGGCCGGGGTCCGGACGGTGGTCTGGGGGCCGGTGGTGACCCACTGCGTCGGCTCGGCGTCGGCGTCCGCGGCGTGCAGCACGCTGAGGTCCTGGGTGAGCTCGGGGTCGTCGAGGACGCCGTCCCGCAACGCGGCCCGGACCCGGCGCACCTGGGTCAGCAGCACCCGGGCGTCGTGGGGGCGGCGGTCGGCGTCGCGCGCGGTGGCCCCGACGACCAGGGCGTCGAGGTACGGCGGGATGCGGGCCGAGCGGTTGACCGCCGAGGGCGGGGGGACGTCGTTGTGGACATGGGCATAGGCCACCTGGATGGGGGTCTCGCCGGTGTGGGGCTTGCGCCCCGTGAGCAGCTCGAACAGCACCACGCCGGCGCTGTACACGTCGGACCGCGCGTCGGCGCTCCCGGAGAGGACGAGCTCGGGCGGGAGGTAGGACACCGTCCCGATCAGCAGACCCTGGGTGGCCGTCGAGGTCTGCGACGACACGGCCTTGGCCAGACCGAAGTCGGCGACCTTGACCTGCCCGCGGTCGCTGAACAGGACGTTCTCGGGCTTGACGTCGCGGTGCACCAGGCCGGCGTCGTGCGCCGCGGCCAGGGCAGACAACACGGGTTCGAACACCTCGAGCGCGCGGGCCGGCGACATCGGCGCCTCGCGGAGGATCACGTCGCGCAGCGTCGGCCCGCCGACGTACTCCATGACGATGTAGGGCCGCACGGTGTGCCCGTCGAGCACGGCCCGGCCCTGGTCGAAGACGGAGACCACCGCGGGGTGGGAGAGCCGCGCGGCGGCCCGGGCCTCGCGGTCGAACTTCCGGGCGAACTCGGCGTCGTCACCCAGGCCGACGTGCATGACCTTGACCGCGACCGTGCGGGTGAGCCGGGTGTCCACGGCCTGGTAGACCGTGGCCATGCCGCCGCGGGCCAGGCGCTGGAGGATCTGGTACCGGCCGTCGAGGACCTGGCCGACCAGTGGGTCGCCGACGCTGGTCATGGTCACGCCTGCTCCAGACACGGTGGGATGGACGGCCGTGTGGGCCTCGGCGGCGAGCATAGGCCGGTCGGGGCCCTCGTCCTGGGAGGGCACGCCGCCGGTCCCCCCGGTCGCGGGGCCGGGCGGAGCCGCGGCCGGGACGGCACGCCCGGCAGCCCTCGCCCTGTCACCCCACCAGCCGCTCCCTGCGCCCACCCGTCGAGGATGCCGCACGTACCTGTGCGCGGCTCCCGGGCCGGAATAAGGGAGCGGTGGGGCGCTGTTGCGTTCGCATCTCGCGGGGATGCCGCCACCAGAGGAGACAGACGTGGAGTTCGGACTCACCACCTTCGCGGAGATCAACGACCCGGCGGTCGGGGCGGGGGAGCGGCTCCGGCAGGTCGTCGAGGAGGCGGTCCTGGCCGACCAGCTGGGCCTCGACGTGTACGGCATCGGCGAGCACCACCGGCCCGACATGGCCGCCTCGGCCCCCGAGATCGTGCTGGCCACGATCGCGGGACGCACCGAGCGCATCCGCCTCAGCAGCGCCGTCACCGTGCTGAGCTCGGCTGACCCCGTCCGCACTTTCCAGAACTTCGCCACCCTGGACCTGCTCTCCAGCGGCCGGGCCGAGCTGATGGCCGGCCGCGGCTCCTTCACCGAGTCCTTCCCCCTGTTCGGCTACTCCCTCGGCGACTACGACGCGCTGTTCGCCGAGAAGCTGGAACTCCTGCTGGCGCTCCGCGAGGAGGGCCCGACGTCCTGGTCGGGGCAGTTCCGGGCCCCGCTGGACGGCGTCGTGGTCCACCCCCGTCCCGAGGGCCGGCCGCTCCCGCTGTGGGTCGCCGTCGGCGGGACCCCCAGCTCGATCGTCCGGGCCGGCACGCTCGGACTGCCCATGGCCCTGGCCATCATCGGCGGTCGACCGGCCGGCTTCGCCCCGCACGCCAACCTGTACCGCCGCACCCTCGAGCACGCGGGCCACCCGGCGAGCACCCCGCTCGCGGTCCACGCGCACGGCTACGTCGCCACCGACGAGCAGGCGGCGCGGAGCGACTTCCTCCCCCGGTACAAGGCGACCTTCGACAAGATCGGTCGCGAGCGCGGGTGGGCACCCATGTCCCGTGCGCAGATCGAGGGGCTTCTCGGTCCCGACGGTGCGCTGTTCTTCGGGCACCCCGAGCGGGTGGCCGAGAAGATCGTCGCCCTGCACGCTCTGCTGGGGGTCGACCGGTTCGAGATGCACGTCAGCCACGTCGACCACGCCGAGACGTTGCGCTCGATCGAGCTCTTCGCCACCGAGGTCGTGCCGCTGGTGCAGGAGCGGCTGGCCCCGGCCCCGGCCCCGGCCGCGGTCTGATCTCTCCTCGCCCGTCCCGCGGGGCCGCTCTCGCTAGGGTGGCCCGGTGAGCGCACTGCGGGGGCTGGACGCCCGGCTCCGGCTGGCCCGGCTGTTCCTGCGCACCGACGCGCGCCGACGCCAGGGCGACCTGGGCGCCTTCCTCACCGCCGCCCTGGCCGGGGGCGTCGACGTGGTCCAGGTCCGCCAGGACGACCTCGACGAGTCGACCGGCCGGGAGGTGCTCGAGGAGGTCCGCCGCGTCGCCCTCACCAGCGAGGCCATCGTCGGCGTCGTGGGATCCGCGGCGTGGGCGGGCGCGGTGCAGGCCGACCTCCTGCACCTGGAGGCGGGCGACGCCACCTCCGCCGGCGCCCGCGCCACCCTGCACCCCTACGCCCTGCTCGGCCGGTCGACCTCGCGGTCCGGCGAGGTCGACGACGCCCTGACCGACGCCCGCCTCGACTACTTCTGCGTGGCTCCCGCCGTCCCCGGCGCGGCCGGGCTGGACCTGGTCCGGTACGCGTCCCAGGTCGCGCCCCCGTTCGAGCACGGCTCCAAGCCGTGGTTCGCCCTCGGCGGCATCACCCCCGCCACCCTCGGCCCCGTGCTCGAGGCCGGAGCGCGCCGCATCGGCGTGGGCCGCGCCCTGACCGAGGCCGACGACCCGGGCGACGTGGCGGCGCGGCTGTCGCATTCGCTGGCGCAAGCGTGGCGCGCCGACCCCGCCGCCGAGCGCTACCGGTTCGCGGCCGCAGCCGGTCGGGTGGACCCGCGGTGACCGGACGGCTCGCGCGCGGTGGGTGCGGTCCTCGCCCTGGTCGTCCTCGGTCTGCTCCTGCTGTGGGGCAGCGCCGGGACCGAGACCGCGAACCCACCGGTCCGCGACGCCACCCCCTCGACCGCCACCGCGACCACCCCCGGAGGGAGCAGCACCAGGGTCCGGAGCGGGACCGACCCGGAGTCCGGTCTGCCGCTGGTGGCTCTCGCGTCGCTGCCGCGCGAGGCGCAGCAGACGGTGCGGCTGGTGGACCGGGGCGGACCGTTCCCCTACGACCGCGACGGCGTCACCTTCGGCAACCGGGAGCGGCTGCTGCCGACCGAGCCGTCCGGCTACTACCGGGAGTACACCGTGCCGACCCCCGGCGAGGACGACCGCGGCGCCCGCCGCATCGTCGCCGGCGACGACGGCCGGAAGCTCTACTGGACCGACGACCACTACGCCTCGTTCTCCCGCGTCCGGCGATGAGGGAGCGCCCGCCACTCACCCCCGGGGTCTACCGGGTGCGCGACGCCACCCGCGCGACCGCGGACCTGCAGGACAGCGGCTGGGACACCCGACGGCTCGCCGCCGGGCGGTCGCGGGCCGAGGTCTTCGCCGCGCTCGCCGCGGCCCTGGAGCTGCCGCCCTGGTTCGGGTCCAACCTCGACGCCCTGTGGGACAGCCTCGCCGACCTGGAACGGCCGACCGCGCTGGTCGTGGAGGGCTGGGACGACCTCGCGCGGGCGGTACCGGTCGACGCGCGTCGCCTGCTCGACCTGCTCGCGGAGCGGGCCCGGAGCCGGCCGGCCTTCGTCGTGGCGCTGGCCTCGGGCTGAACGCCGAGGCCCGGCTCAGAACTGACGGCGGACGGCGGCCTGGGCCAGGGCGGTGAGACCGGAACGGCCCGCGTCGCTCATCGCCGCCGATCCCAGCACGGCGAGCGCCTGGTCGAGCGCCTCGGCGATCATGGCCTCGACCGCGTCCACCGCGCCGGAGGTGACGAGGACGTCCTGGAGCGCCGTCACGCCGTCGGCGTCGAGGTCTGGGTCGCCCAGCCGAGCCTCGAGCAGGGCGCGGCCGGCCTCGGTCGTCGCGGCGTAGGCGTGGGCGATGAGCACGGTCCGCTTGCCCTCGCGCAGGTCGTCACCCGCCGGCTTGCCGGTGACGGTGCTGTCGCCGAAGACCCCGAGGACGTCGTCGCGGAACTGGAAGGCCCGGCCCGCCGGCGAGCCGTAGCCCGCCAGTGCCTCCTGCAGGGCGGCGTTCCCGCCCCCCAGAGCGGCCCCGAGCTGGCACGGCCGCTGGACGGTGTAGCGGGCCGACTTGTACTCCACCACCCGGCCGGCCTCGGCCAGCGCCGCGGCGGGGTCGGAGCCCAGCGGCCGCGCCTGGGCGACGATGTCGAGGAACTGCCCCCCGGTGACCTCGGTCCGCATGGCCTCGGCGACCCGCGTCGCCCGGGCGAGCGCCGCCGGCTCCATCCCGGAGCGCAGCAGCAGCTCGGCCGACCACATGAGCAGCAGGTCGCCCAGCAGGATCGCCCCGGCCCGACCGAAGGCGCGCGCGTCCCCGAGCCGTCCGGCGGCGACGTGCTGCGCCTCGAACTGCCGGTGGGCGGCGGGTCGGCCGCGGCGCAGGTCGGAGGAGTCCATGACGTCGTCGTGCACCAGGGCGGAGACGTGCAGCAGGTCCAGGCTGGCGGCGGCGCGGAGCAGGGGCGTCACGGCCGTGTCGTCCGGCAGCCCGGCCGCGGCGACGTAACCCCACACGCAGAACGCCGGCCGCAGACGCTTGCCGCCGTCGAGCAGCTCGGCGGCCAGGGTGCGGACCGGCTCCAGCTCGGGCCCCATCTCCGCCAGCAGCGGTTCCTGGGTGGCCAGGAAGGTGGTCACCGTGCTCCCCACGGCCTCCCGGAAGGCCGGGGCGAGCGGGTGCACCGGGTCGAGCAGGGCGGAGGGGGAGGGTCGGTCGTGCTCGGGGCCGGGGGACCGGAGCGGAGGACGGGTGACCACATGCTGAGCCTACGGAGGGGCCGTGGGGGGTCGACCTACAGTGTTCGCATGCCGGGCCGGACTGCGTCACCACCGCGTCCGCGGACCCCGACCATCGCCGAGCTGCTGGCCACCTCGGACCGCCCGCTGTTCTCCTTCGAGCTGTACCCGCCGAGGGACGAGGCCGGAGCCCGCCAGCTCTGGCAGACCGTGCGCGAGCTGGAGGCGCTGGGCGCGGACTTCGTGTCGGTGACCTACGGCGCCAGCGGGTCGACGCGCGAGCGGACGATCGGCGCGACCGAGCAGATCGCCGTCAACACCACGCTGCGCACCGTCGCGCACCTCACCTGCGCCAGCCAGAGCCGCGAGCAGCTGCGCCGCGTGGTCGGCGCCTACGCCGCGGCCGGCGTGCGGCACGTGCTCGCCATCCGCGGCGACATGCCGGGCGGGCCGCGCGAGCCCTGGGTCCGGCACCCCGAGGGTCTCGACAACGCCACTGAGCTGGTCCGGCTCGTCCGTGAGCTCGGGGACTTCTGCGTCGGCGTCGGGGCGTTCCCCGACCCGCACCCCTCCTCCAGCGACGCCGACCTCGACGCCCGGATCCTGGTCGAGAAGGCGCGGGCCGGCGCCAGCTACGCGATCACGCAGCTGTTCTTCCGGCCCGAGGACTACTTCGCCCTGGTCGCCCGGGTCCGGGCGCTGGGCTGCGACCTGCCGATCATCCCGGGCATCATGCCCATCACCAACGTCCGCCAGGTGACCCGGTTCGCGGAGCTCTCCGGGGCTGCTCTGCCCGAGGCCGTCGTCGAGCGGGTGGAGGCGGTCGCCGGCGACGCGGACGCGGTCCGCCGGGTCGGCACGGCCATCGGGACCGAGCTGGCGGAGGCGCTGCTCGACGGTGGCGCCCCGGGCCTGCACTTCTACACCCAGAACCGCTCGCGGGCTACCCGAGAGATCTACGCCAACCTGACGAGCCGACTCCTGCCGCGTCGAGGGTGACCAGGCGCTGCGTCGGGCGGGTCAGCGCCACGTAGAGCGAGCGCACGCCACCGGGGGACTCGCGGACCACCCGGTCCGGCTCGACGACCAGCACCCCGTCGTACTCGAGCCCCTTCGACTCCAGCGACGTCACCACGGCGAGCCGCTCGGAACCCGGCAGCGCGGCCCCGTCCAGCGCCTCGCGCACTCCGTCCCGGGCGCCGGGGGCGCAGATGACGCCCACGGTGCCCTCCACCTGCTCGAGCAGGTCGGCCACGGCATCGACGGCGTTCGCCCGGATCCCCCGCTCGTCGGCCACCAGCAGGAGCGGGTCGACACCGGTCGAGCGCACCGCCTTGGGCAGGTCGGCCTCGGGGAAGGCCCGGACGACGACCGACGCGGCCAGGTCGAAGACCTCGGCGGGGCTGCGGTAGTTGGTGCTCATCCGGAACCGGCGGACAGGAGCGTTGCCCACCAGCTCGGTGAGCGCCCGGTCGGTCTCGGCCGGGTCGGGCCAGGAGCTCTGGGCCGGGTCGCCGACGATGGTCCACGAGGCTCCCGCGCCGCGGCGACGGAGCATCCGCCACTGCATCGGGGTGATGTCCTGCGCCTCGTCGACGAGCACGTGGCTGTAGGTCTGGTGGGGCTCGGCGAAGGGGTCCACCTCGCGGGACGGGCTGAGCCGGTCCGCGGTGGTCACCAGCTCGGCGTACTCCGCGTCCTCGGGCAGGAACAGGGGTTCGTCGCGGTCCTCGCTCTCGGGCAGCGGCCCCAGCAGGTTGACCAGCTCGTCGAGCAGCGCGGCGTCGGCGACGGTCCACCCCGCCGTCCTGGGCAAGTCGGCGTCGCGCGGGTAGGAGGCGGCCAGCCGGTCCTGCTCGTCCGGGGTCAGCGCCGTGCCCGCCAGCCGCGCCAGCAGCGCCCGGTCGCCCAACCGGGCCAGGGCGGACGGCGCGCTGACGCCCGGCCACCAGGCCAGCAGGAACATGGCGAAGGCCGCGGTGTCGGTCACGGCGTCGTCGAACTCGTCGCGCTCCAGGTCGAGCTCGGCGGGGCGGCCCCGCCACAGCGCCTGCAGCAGCGCCTTCTCCGCGGCCTCGCGCCCGGCGTTGAGCTTGTGGTGGGCGAGCACGTCGGACCGCATCCGCTCCAACGCCTCGACCCCGAGCACGAGCACGTGCCCCCGCACCGTGAGCCGGAGCTCCAAGGGCACGGCCTGGGGCGGCTCCTGCACCAGGCGGCGGAGCACCCGCACCATCCGCAGGCTCCCCTTGACCGCCGAGGTGGCGGCGTCGTCGACGCGCTCACCCGACAGCCGGACGACGTCGCCGGCGACCGCACCCACCGGGCGCAGGGTGACCGACTCCTCGCCGAGGGAGGGCAGCACCCGCTCGATGTAGTTCATGAACACCCGGCTGGGGCCGACGACGAGCACTCCGCCGGAGGTGAAGCGGCGGCGGTTGGAGTACAGCAGGTAGGCCGCCCGGTGCAGGGCCACGACGGTCTTCCCCGTGCCTGGACCGCCCGAGATCAGCGTGAAGCCCTGGTAGGGGGCGCGGATCGCCTCGTCCTGCTCCCCCTGGATGGTGGCCACGATGTCGCGCATGGTGTGACCGCGGGCCCGGGTGAGCGCGGCCATCAGGGCGCCCTCACCGACGACGGCGAGGTCGTCGCGGGCGTGCTCGCCGTCCAGCAGGTCGTCCTCGATGCCCGTGACCTGCTGGCCCTGGCAGCGCAGCACCCGACGGCGGACCACCTGCATCGGGTCGTGCGGGGTGGCGCGGTAGAAGGGTTCGGCCGCCCGCGCGCGCCAGTCGATGACCAGCGGCTCGTAGTCGGCGTCGCGGACCCCGATCCGGCCGACGTAGCGGACCTCACCGTCGGTTCGGTCGAGCCGGCCGAACACCAGGCCCTCGTGCTCGGCGTCCAGCACCGCCAGCCGCTTGGCGGCCTGAAAGGCGAACACGTCGCGCTCGTACAGGCCGGTGCCGTCCTCCTCGCGGACGTAGGAGCCGCGGTCGGACTGGAAGAGCGACCGGCCCGCCGTCGCCACCTCCTGCGCGGTGCGGGTCGCCTCGGCCAGCCGGCCGTACACCAGGTCGACGTGCGCCTGCTCGACGGCCAGCTCGCGTTCCACCAGGTCCGGAGTGGCCTGACCGCCCGCTCGGTCGGCGGGCAGCCGGCCCTCGTCGGGCTCGGTGGGAGCGGGCACGCGGTGCGCGGAAGTCAAAGGGTCTCGTCCTCAGTCAGGAAACCGAACATCTCACTATACGGGGGCACGAGACCCTCCCCCTGAGCCGCGCCAGGGCTCAGCCGAGGGCGTCCAGGTAGGCGTAGGAGGCCAGTGCGCCCGTCAGCACCAGGGCCGACGGCGCATCCCCTCCGGGCGCGGCGGCGCTGGCGGTGAACAGGCCGGGGGTCCCCGGCGCGACCGGTGGGCGCAGCAGCCAGCTCCGCCACCCGCGCCAGGCCGCACCGGCCCCTGGGGCGGGCCGCGTCCGGCTGAAGTCGTGTCGGCTCACCACGGTGCCCTCGGCTGCCGGTCGGGCCCAGCTGATGAGCGGGGTGCCGTCCGCGCTGAGGTCGACGGTCTCGCTCACCCCCGGGGCCCGCTGGTCCAGGTGGAGGTGCTCCACCGCGGGTGCGGCGGCGGGCCGCAGCCGGTGGGTCCGGCGCCGCAGGGACCGGTCGAGGTCGTGCGGGAGCAGGTCGTCGACCAGGTGCCAGGGGTCGGTGGCCACCACCACGGCGGCGGCCGGGCGGACGGCGGCCGCCGTCCGGACGCCGACCACCCGGCCGGCCTCCACCTCCAGCCCGGTGACCGCCGTGGCCAGCTGCACCTGCACGCCCCGGGTGCCCAGCCGTCGCGCCAGCGCCTCGGTGAGCACCGACGAGCGGCCCGTGTCGCTGGGGTGGGCCGCCGGGTCGGTGGCGCCCACGTGCCAGTGTCCGAAGCGCCGGCTGACGCTGAGGTCGACGGCGGCGAAGGCCGGCGTCTGGTCCGGGTCGGAGCCGTGCCGGTGCGCGAGGCTGCGGACCAGGGCCTCCAGGTGAGGTTCGTCCAGCCGTGCCGCCAACCAGGAGAGGCTGCGCCGGGCGTGCAGCCGGGCGAGCACCGGCCGCGGGAGCTGGTCCCGGCCCCGCAGGGGCTGCTCCAGCCCGAGGCTGCGGAGGATCTGCCACACCTCGTCCAGCTCGTCCAACAGGTCGCGCCAGCGGTCGGCGGCGCCCGCGCCGAAGGCCGTCCGGAGGGCGGCGTGCTGCGCCCCGCGCTCGGTGGGCAGGCTCAACTGGTTGCCGTCGGCGAAGCGGTAGGCGACGGCGGCTGCGGGCACCAGCGCATGGCCGGACCGGGCCAGCTCGGCCTCCAGGGGTCGGCCGCTCTTGCGGAAGAGGTCCCGCCACGGGGCGGGGAAGGGCAGCACCGCCGGTGCAGCGTCCACCGGCCCCGCTCCGGGCAGGTCGGCGGCGGCCCAACGGCCACCCAGCACCGCCTCGCGCTCGTACAGCTCGACGGCGTGACCGGCCTTCGCGAGCCGGGCGGCGGCAGCCATCCCGGCGATCCCGCCGCCGACGACCACCACCGAGGAGGGGACGGTCGTCATGGGCACGAGCGTAGGTGCTGAGCGGGCCTGCCAGGCTGACCCCATGGACCCCGACGAGCAGCCGACCCCCGCCGCCTCCGTCCCGGCCGCGCGCGTGGAGATCGCCTACTGCACCCAGTGCCGCTGGCTGCTGCGGGCGACCTGGCTGGCCTCGGAGCTGCTCACGACGTTCACCACCGATCTCGGCGAGGTCGCCCTGGTCCCCGGCACCGGTGGGGTTTTCCGGGTCCGGCTGGGTGCCGAGGTGCTGTGGGACCGGTCCGTCGACGGCGGCTTCCCCGACCTCGGCGACCTCAAGCGCCTGGTGCGGGACCGCGTGGCTCCGGGCCGCAGCCTCGGGCACACCGACCGCGCGGCCTCGACCTCCGCGCCGCCTGCGGGCTGACGGCCTGCCCCGGACAAGTGGCCGGCGGAGGCGTCTTGACGTCCCGCCAGTGGGGTGTAGATTGAGCGCAGATCGAACAGGCGTTCGAATACCTCTCCGGTGCTGGGGAAGCAGCGGGGGACGGGGCGGCGCCTGCAGGAAGCGGCGTCGTGTTCGCGGCACGCGCTCCTGCTCGCCCCGGCGCGCGCACGGACTCGACCCCCGTCCGTGCCGGGGCGGCCTTCCTCCCGTTCCGTGCGCCCTCGCCGAGCACTCATCCACCGCTCGGTGCCGGGGCCCTGCCCACTCATTCCGCCGTGCCGTTCGAAGGAGCGCCCATGCCCGCCGCCCGGAGTGCCGCCTTGTCCGACCCGTCGCGTCCCGCCCCCGGCGCCGGGGACGGACCCCGCTGCGCGCGGCCTGCCACCGGTCCATCCAGGGTCCGGGAACCGGTCGAGGTGCGGACCGAGACCGACGACGGCGTCACGACCCCGGCCCAGCTCCTGCGCGGCGGCCGGCTCTGGGTGGTGCGGGCCGCCGAGCTCGTCGCCCGGGGGCGGTGGCAGGTGGCGGCCGCTCCTGGCCCGGGGGTGCTGCCGGTGCTGCTCGATCTGGAGCACCGGGACGGCAGTTGGTCGCTGGTCGAGCTGCAGGCCCGCGGTGGCGGACCGGCATGGGGATGACGGCGGTCGAGGCGGCAGTGCCCGGTGGTGGCCTGGCCTTGCGGGAGCAGCGCCGGCAGGCGTTGACCACCGACCTGGCGCGGGCCCGTGCCGCCCTGGACCAGGCGGCGGTCGTCCCGGCGGCAGCCGAGCGGTACCTCGCCGTCCACACCGCGGCGCTCCGGGTGGCCGCGGTGGTCCTCGCGGTCCGCGCCCGGCCCGCTCCGGCGTCGCGGCCCCGCAACGCCTGGCGCCTGCTGGCCGAGGTGGCTCCGGAGCTGGGGGAGTGGGCGGCGTTCTACGCCGCCACCGAGCACCGCCGCGACGCGCTGCGGGGCGGGGCCACCGGCCTGGTCAGCGCCCGGGAGGCCGACGACCTGCTGCGCGACACCGAGGGGTTCCTCGGCCTGGTCGAGCAGGCGGTGGCCCCGCCCGGGCCGAGCGCTCACCGGCCCACCCCGGAGACCAGATGAAGCTCGCCCCAGCACCCGCCCGGCTAGGCTGCCCCTCGACGGCAGGTCCCTCGGGACCGCGACCCCCCGGCGCGCAGGAGGACACGATGGCCGAGCCTCGACGCCGGCGGTCGTTCTCCGCGACGTTCCTGCTGGAGCTGCTCGCCGGGCAGCTGCGCGACCTCGCTCCCGGCGGCGCTCCGCTCGACGTCGTCGACCTCGGGGGCGGCACGGGTGGTGTGGCCACCGCGCTGGCCGGGCACGGCCACCGGGTCACCGTCGTCGACCCGAGCCCGGACGCCCTGGCCTCGTTGGAGCGACGGACGGCCGACGCCGGCCTCCAGGGCCGCATCGCGGGCCGTCAGGGCGACGCCGCGGACCTGGTCGACATCGTCGGCGAGCGCTCCGTGGACGTGGTCGTCTGCCACCGGGTGCTCGAGGTCGTGGACTCCCCGGCGGACGCGCTCGCGGCGGTGGCGGCGGTGCTGCGTCCCGCGGGCGCGCTGAGCCTGCTGGCCTCCCAGCGCAAGGCCGCGGTGCTCGGTCACGCCCTGACCGGCCACCTCGACCTGGCCCGGCGGGCCTGGGGCGACGAGCGCCGCTTCGACCACGACGGGCTGGTCGCCCTGCTCGTGGCCGCCGGCTTCACGGTCCAGGCCAGTCACGGCATCGGGGCGTTGGCCGACCACGTCCCCGAACCGGTGCTGGAGTCCCAGCCGGGCGCCCTGGCGGACCTGACGGCGCTGGAGGCCGAGCTGAGCACGGACCCGGCCTTCCGGGCCCTGGCTCCGCAGGTCCACCTCCTCGCCCGGGTGGAGCCGAGCACCCCGGCCGCAGTCGACTGAGGCCCGAGCGGTGAGCAGCGCGGAGCGGCCCCGCGGGCCGGTCATCATGCACGTCGACATGGACGCCTTCTACGCCTCGGTGGCCCTGCGCGAGCGCCCCGAGCTCCGGGGCACCCCGGTGATCGTGGGTGGCGCGCACCGCGGCGTCGTGCTCTCGGCCACCTACGAGGCGCGGGCGCTCGGCGTGCGGTCAGGGATGTCCTCGGCCGCGGCGCGGCGGCTGGCGCCGGGGGCCACCTTCGTGCCGCCGGACTTCGACAGCTACGCCGGGGTCTCGCGGGCCATCGTCGCGGTCTTCGCCACCGTCTCGGCGGTGGTGGAGTCCGCGTCGATCGACGAGGCCTTTCTGGATCTCACGGGGTCGGTGCGCATGTTCGGGCCGCCGGCGGTGATCGGCGAGCACGTCCGGGCCGTGGTGGCCGACGAGCAGGGCATCACCTGCTCGGTGGGCATCGGCCCCACCAAGTTCGTGGCCAAGATGGCCAGTCGGGCCGCCAAGCCGGACGGACTCGTGGAGGTCCCGCCCGGACAGGTCGAGTCGTTCCTGCACCCGCTGCCGGTGGGCGCGATGTGGGGCGTCGGACCCGCCACGGCCCGGCGGCTGCACGGCCTGGGCCTGGAGACGGTCGGTGACCTGGCCGCCACCCCGGTGCCCACGCTGCGGCAGGCCTTCGGCCCGCACACCGGCCGCGCGCTGCACGAGCTGGCCCATGGCCGGGACCGCCGTCCGGTGGTGCCGAGCGAGCCCGAGCGCAGCGTCGGGTCCCAGGAGACGCTGGGCCGCGACACCGACAGCCCTGACCTCGTCCGTCGTGAGCTGCTGCGGATGGCCGACCGGACGGCCGGACGGATGCGGCGCGCCGGGCTCGTCGGCCGGACCGTGTCGATCTCACTGCGGTTCTCCGACTTCACCGAGCTGACCCGGTCGCTCACGCTGGCCACGCCCACCGACGTGACCGAGGAGGTCTACGGTGCGGCGGTCGCCCTGTACGACGGGCTGGGCCTGGACCGGGCCCGGGTCCGGCGGGTCGGGGTCCGGGTGGAAGGCGTCGCGCCGGCCCGGCGGGCCTACCGGCAGCCCCGGCTGACCGACCCCGAGCACGGGTGGCAGGAGGCTGACCAGGCGGTCGACGCCGCCGTCGCCCGGTTCGGTCCTGCTGCCGTGCAGCGGCTGGCGCTCACCCGCCGGACCTGATCGTTGCACTGCGTTTCCGCAGATTCGTTTCCCTTCGGGGGTCGGCCACCTAAACTGAACCCGACTCGCCCGGTCGGGCGTCACTGGGTGGACGACGCATCCGGACAGCTCGTGTCCAGGTTGCCCCTGGTGCGGCTCCGGCGGCGACGTACGATGGTGTGCAGTCAACGACGAGACCGGCGGGAGGTGGGTCCGATGGCCCTCTCAAACGAGGAGCAGCGGCTCCTGGCGCAGATGGAGGCCGCCCTCGCGGCCGAGGACCCGAAGCTGGTCAACGCCTTGCGCGGGACCGGCATACGGCGGATCCACCGGCGTCGTGCCGCCGCTGCGGGTGTGGGCTTCTTCCTTGGGCTCGCCCTCCTGCTGGGCGGCATCACGATCGGCGCCGAGGTGGGCATCGCCGTCAGCGTGCTCGGGTTCGTCGTCATGGTCGCCGCCTCGGTGACCGCCATCTCCTCCTGGCAGCACGTGGGCGGCGTCGGACCAGATCCGACGCAGACCCCCGACCGCGCCACCACCGCCCAAGGCTCCCGGTCCGCCGGCGACCAGGGCTTCATGAACAAGATGGAAGAGCGCTGGCGCAAGCGCCGCGACGAGTCAGGCTTCTGACGCCGTCCCTGCTCACCGGCCGACGCACCTGCTCCCCGAGCGGGTGCGTCGCTGTTTCTCCGGACTGCGTGCGCTGCTGGTGACCAGCCGTCGTCGCCTGCTCGGGCTGGGCGCGCTATCCCTCGGACTCCTCGGCTGCCGCCGGGACGCGCCCGTCGACGCGGAGGGGGTGCTCCGTTACCGCTACGGCTCGCACCCCAGCCAGTACGCCGAGCTCAGACTCCCGGCGGGGTCGGGGAAGGTGCCGGTCGTCGTCGTCCTGCACGGGGGGTTCTGGCGGGACGCCTACGACGCCGAGCTCGCCCGGCCGCTCGCGGCTGACCTGGTCGAACGCGGCTTCGCCGCCCTGGTCGTGGAGTACAGACGCGTCGGACCCAGCCCGACCGACGGAGGTGGCGGCTGGCCCGGGACCGCGCTCGATGTGGCGGCCGCGGTCGACGGCCTGGCCGGAGCGGGACAGGACCTGGCCGAGGACCGGTTGGACCTGGCGCGGGTCGTCGCGATCGGCCACTCCGCCGGCGGCCATCTCGCCGGCTGGCTGGCGGCCCGGCCCGGGCTGCCGCCCGGGGCCCCCGGCGCAGACCCGGTGGTGAGGATCGGGGGCTTCGTCTCCCAAGCCGGTGTCCTCGACCTGGTCACGGCGGCCCGTGACCAGCTCGGCGGCGACGCGGTGCCCGACCTGATGGGCGGCGGGCCGACGGCCCGGGCGGCTGAGTACGCGCTGGCCTCACCGGCGTCCCGGCTGCCGCTGGGGGTGCCGTCCGTGTGCGTGCACGGCCGCGGGGACCAGATCGTCCCGGCCCGGCAGTCCGAGGCCTTCGTCGCCGCGGCTCAGGCGGCCGGGGACCGCAGCGAGCTGCGGACCTTCGAGGGCGACCACTTCGAGCCGATCGCCGTCGGTTCGCCGGCCTGGGGGCTCTGCACCGAGGCCCTGGCCCGCCTGGTGGCCGGCTGAGGCCGAGCGCCTCAGGCGCCCGGTCCGCTCCCACCCGGCCGCCGGAACAGCGAACGCGGCACCAGCAGCCCCAGCAACCGGCGACGGCGGCTGAGCGGCGCGACGAGGCCGCGGCGGACCTCCTGGGTCAGCGCGGGCAGGGCGGTGGTGTCCGCGTCCAGCGTGCGGGCGTAGCGCGAGCGCTCCACCAACGTCGCGACCTGGCCCATCGCCGCGGACTCCACCGGATCCAGCCGGGAACTCAGCTGGGTGCCGATGACGTGCGGTGACCCCTCAGGCCAGGTTCCCCCGTGGTCCAGCACGGTGTCGCGGATCTCGGCCCACGCCCCCTCCACCTGCTCGTCGCCGAGCTGGTCGGGGGTCAGCCGCACCGCCCGTCGGCGCACCCGGAGGGAGGCCGGGGCGGCGAGCACGAGCAGAGCGAGCAGGCCGACGCCGGTCCCGAGCAGGGTGCGGCCCCACGGGAACGCCGAGTCGGCGCCACCGGTGGCCTGCTGGTCGGCGGGCAGGTCCTCCGGTGCGGTGCTGGGTGCGCTGGCGCTCGCGCTCGGGGCCGCCGTGGGCTCCGGGGTGGCGGCGTCGTCGGGGTCCTGGGCGCTGGGCAGGGTCCACGCTGGGGCCGAGCCGGTGACACTGCCGGGGGTGGGCTCGAAACGCACCCACCCGCGGCCGGCGAAGTAGAGCTCCGGCCAGGCGTGCATGTCGCGGATCGAGACCTTCCAGGTGTCCCCGTCCTTCTTCCCTGGCAGGAACCCGACCGAGACGCGGGACGGGATGCCGGCGACGCGCGCCATCATCGCCATGGCGCCGGCGAACTGCTCGCAGTAGCCGCGCTTGTCGCGGAGCAGGAAGTTCTGCAGCGCGCGGTAGCCGCTGCCGGGCAGCGGGTCGGTGCTGTAGGTGAACTGGCTGCTGCGGAGGTAGGCCTGGATGGCTGCCGCCTCGGCAGCGGCGCCGTCGGCGCCCTCGATGACCTCCTCGGTGAGCTGGACGAGGTCCTCGGGGAGGTCCTCGGGGATCGTCCTGGTGACCTCCGAGTCCGGCGGGGTGCCCGCGGCGGCATTGCGCAGGTCGGGAGCGCTCGGCGCGAGGTCCACGCTCTGCACGGTGTAGTCCAGGCCGGACAGGGCCCCGGGCTCGTTCTCCCCGTTCACCACCGTCAGCGAGTTGGCGTCGTAGCGCCAGTCGCCCTCGGCCTCGAAGCTCCGCGGGGCGTAGGGCATCGGCAGGTACTGGGACCGGAAGTTCTTGACCGAGATCTGCGTCCGCCGCTCCTTCTCGGGCACGCGTGTCACCCCGGGCGCGGTGGGCAGCCCGGTCCCGCTGTTCAACCGGATCTGGACGTTGTCCCAGCCGCCGGCGTCGAACTTCGGCAGCGAGGCGAGCCGGAGGTAGACCCCGTCGCTCTCGCTCGTCTGGTACTCGATGACGTCCTGGTCGTCGGGCTGGTTGAGGTTCCGGCGCAGGTCCAGGCTCGGGTCGGTCAGCTGCAGGGGTCCATTGGCGCCCCCGCCGTTCCCGATGCCGAGCCCGAAGCCGGACAGGGTGGGCATCGGCAGCAGGCCGCCGAGCAGCAGGGTGCCCACCAGGGCGGGGACCCCGATCAGCCCGGCCGCACGCCAGACCACCGGCGTCGCCCCCACCGACTCGGCGCTGTCCCGGGACAGGCCGCGGGTCCAGCGGTTGGAGCTGTTGAGGCCGTCGGCGACCAGGATGCCGAGGTAGCCCACGGCGACCAGCAGGAAGCTGCTCAGCCCGTTGTCGGTGTCGAGGGTGAGCGCCGGCACGAGGAACAGGGTGGCGGTCGGGGCCAGGGCCCACGCGGGGCGGGACAGCCCGGCGGCGAGCAGGTCGGTGAGCACCAGCAGCCCGGCGATGGTGGTGGCGAAGATCAGCGTCACGCCGTCCTCGGGGTCCATCGGCGTGCCCTGGGACTGCATGTGCAGCACGCCGGTGCGCCACAGACCGGTGTAGTGCTGGTACCACGGGAGGCCGAGGCCGGGCATCGTCAGGCTCAGGCCCACGCTCAGCACCAGGGTGGTGAACAGCTGGGCCAGCAGCACGACCCCGCTCCCCAACCGGGCGCGCCGCAGCAGCGCGGTGGTGAGACCCAGCACCGCCAGGAAGGCCCAGGACGCGCCGAGGTAGGAGAGGTCGGCGGTGAGCGGGGCGAGGATGAAGCCGGCCAGCACGAGCGCGACGACGACGGCCAGCGTCATCCGGTCGGTCGCGCGCATCAAGCCGCCACCGTCGTCTGCTCCAGGGCGGCCCAGGCCTGGGCCACGCCCATGCCGCGCGGCACCTGGACGACCCGCCACTGGTGGTCCTGCAGGATCTGCACGGCGAGCTCCTGCTCCGCGCGTCGCCGTTCACTGGCCGGGACGTCGGCGAAGGTGTCGACGTCCAGCAGGAGGGCCAACCCCTGGGCGCGGTTGCGCTGGAGCTGGAGGAGCGCGTGGGCGTCCTCGGCGTCGACCCGGCCGAGGACGGCGACGACCAGCTGGCCCGGCCGGTCGGCCGCGGCGGACCCGATCGCGTAGTGCAGGCTCGAGGTCAGCGTGGCCCTCAGGTCGGTCAGCCGCTGGAGGACCATCTCGGCCGAGGCGCCGCTGTGCTGGCCCAGGACGCTGCTGACGTGCAGCGGCCCGTCCGCCTCGAACACCTCGACGGTGTAGCCCTCGTCGAGGAAGTGCAAGGCCACCGAGGCGGCAGCGGACACGGCCCACTCCAGGGAGCTCTGCAGGCCCACTCCCGCGTGCGCGGCGGCGCGGGAGTCGAGGATGATGCTCGCGCTCGGGTCCCAGGCCTGCTCCTCCCGGCGCACCATCAGCTCACCGCGGTGGGCGGTGGAGCGCCAGTGGATGCGGCGGACCTCGTCGCCTTGGCGGTACTCCCGCACCAGCGCGTCGTCCTGTCCGACGACACCGATCCGGTGGGGCCGTGCCTCGCCCGTGCTGCCCCCGCCCCCGGTGGAGCGCACGGGGGAGAGCGGGACCACCTGGGGGGTGACCATCACCTCGGTGGTGGCCACGAACTGGCGGTCCAGCTGCACCAGGCCGAACGGGTCGGTGGTCCGGACCAGCAGGGGCCCGGTGCGGAACCGGCCGCGGACGCGTCCCAGCAGCGGGTACTCCACCTCACGGCGCCAGCTGAGGCCGGCCCGGTCCACCAGGAAACGCGGCCGCGGCCCCAGCTCGCGGGGGACGTCGTCCTCCAGCCGCAGGATGCCGGCCGGCAGCCGGCCGTCCTGCCCGAGGATGATCCGGCCACGCATCGGCGAGCCCAGCGGAACCTGCGAGGGCTCGACGGACCGCTCGCAGGAGAGCCGCAGCCGGGCGCGCGAGACCAGGACCGCGGCGACCAGCGGCAGGGCCAGCAGGAGCAGGGCCAGCCGCAACAGGTCACGCTGGCCCGCGAGCAGGGCGGTGAGCAGGCCGAAGACCCCGACTGCGACGAAGAGCCGGCCGCGGGGGGTAAGCAGACGCCAGGGGCGGCGGAACATGGTCAGCGCCGATCGGGGAGGTGCACCGAGGCGATCGCCTGGGCGATGATGTCGGTCACCGTCCGACGTGCCAGCTGGGCGTCGGTCGAGGGCAGGACCCGGTGCGCCAGCACGGCGACACCCAGGGTGGCGACGTCGTCCGGGGTCACGTAGTCGCGGCCGGCCAGGGCGGCATGGGCCCGGCTGGCCCGGAGCAGCTGCAGGGTGGCCCGGGGTGAGGCCCCGAGCCGCAGCTCACGGGAGTTGCGGGTGGCGTTGACCACCTGGACCAGGTACTGCTTGACCGCCGGACTGACGTACACGGTCTTCACCGCGTCGATCAGCCCCCGCAGGGTCGCGGCGTCGGTGACGGGGGTGAGCGCTGCCAGGGGGTCGAAGGTGCCGTGGGAGTCGAGCATGTCGAGCTCGGACGACGGCGTGGGGTACCCCATCTGGATGCGGGCCATGAAGCGGTCGCGCTGGGCCTCGGGGAGGGGGTAGGTGCCCTCCATCTCGATGGGGTTCTGGGTCGCCACCACCATGAACGGTGACTCCAGCAGGTAGGTCGTGCCGTCGACGCTGACCTGGCGCTCCTCCATCGACTCCAGCAGCGCCGACTGCGTCTTCGGCGAGGCCCGGTTGATCTCGTCGCCCACGACGATGTTGGCGAAGATGCCGCCGGGCTTGAACTCGAAGTCGCGCGTCTCCTGGTTGAAGATCGAGACGCCGGTGATGTCGGAGGGGAGCAGGTCCGGGGTGAACTGCACCCGGCGTACCGAGCAGTCGATCGAACGCCCGAGCGCCTTGGCCAGCATCGTCTTGCCCACGCCGGGCACGTCCTCGACGAGGAGGTGGCCTTCGGCCAGCAGGACGACGAGGGCGGTGTCGACCGAGGCGCGCTTGCCCTCGATCACCCCCTCGATGGCGGACCGGACCTCACCCATGATGCGGACCACGTCCCCCAGGGAGTACGTGGTCCGCACGTCGTCGAGTTCGGCCTTCTCGTAGCTCAGACTCACGCTGCCTCCGTCGGTAACGGGACGTGACCGGGGTGATCCCCTGCGGCCTGCGCGCCCGCGCCGCGCGCGGCCCCGTGGTCGCGTCGCGGTCGATCGTCATCGTATGCGCCGCCTGGAAGAGCCGGGCGCGATCCCGGGGCCCACCGGCGTCCGAGGAGGACACGCCCGGGGTTGCCAGGGGAGGGTAGAAAGGTCAAAGTGGAGGGAAGTGGAGTAAGGTGGCGGAAAGTGGAGCGAAGGGTGGTGAGTGTTCGTGTTCCTGGGCACGCACACCCCCAAGCTCGACGAGAAGGGACGACTGATCCTTCCGGCAAAGTTCCGGGACGAGCTGGCGGCGGGCCTGGTGATCACGCGGTTCCAGGAGCGCTGCCTGGCGATCTGGCCGATCGCCACGTTCGTCGAGGTGGCGCAGTCGGTGCGGGGGGCGTCGTCCAGCCAGCAGGTCCGTGACTACCAGCGCATGCTCGCGTCGGGAGCCTCGGACGAGACGCCGGACAAGCAGGGGCGGATCACGATCCCGCCGCACCTGCGGTCCTACGCCTCGCTGGAGAAGGACTGCGTGGTGGTGGGGGCCATCAACCGGGTGGAGGTCTGGGACGCCGCCGCCTGGGAGCAGTACGCGAACGCGAAGGAGTCGGCATTCGCCGACCTGGACGAGGGCGTCTTCCCCGGCGCCTGAGCCCGGTCCCGCACGACCACGCACGACAAGCACGGCAGCACTGAGCACGCGGCGCGTGAGCAGAGGCTTCAACCCGAGCGTCCGACTCCCTGGCGCACCTTCCCCGGTGCCAGGTAGTGACGCTCGGACCTCGGGTTGAAACCCCTGCGCACGACCGCGCGAACTGAAGGGTCGAGATGGCGCAGTCCGAGATCGAGGACGCCGCGAGCACGGACCGCCGGGTCCGGCAGGTGGCCCGCGACGGGCTGGCCGCTGCGGGAGTCTCGCTCGGCTCCTCCCTCGCCCTCATGGTCGCCCTCTGGACCGCCCTGCGGTGGCTCGGATGAGCGCAGCCGCGCCCGTCCACGTCCCGGTGATGCTGCCCGAGATCCTGGCGCTGCTGGCGCCGGCCCTGGAGCCCACACCTCAGCACCCCCACCCCGTCCTGGTGGACGGCACCCTCGGTCTGGCCGGGCACGCCGCCGCCCTGCTGCAGGCGTGCCCGCACGCGTCGCTGATCGGTCTGGACCGCGACCCCGACGCGCTCGCGCGGGCCCGCGAGCGGCTGGCCCCCTTCGCGGACCGCGTCACCCTCGTCGAGGCGGTCTACGACGAGCTGCCTCAGGTCCTGGAGCGGCTCGGACACCCGCGGGTGCAGGCCGTGCTGCTGGACCTCGGGCTGTCCTCCCTCCAGATCGACGACACCACCCGGGGCTTCGCCTACGCCCAGGACGCTCCCCTGGACATGCGGATGGGGCCCCAGCAGCTGACCGCCGCCGAGGTGCTCAACACCTACGGCGCTGCCGAGCTCGCGTCGGTGCTGCGCCGCTTCGGTGAGGAGCGCTTCGCCGACCGGATCGCGCGCCGTGTGGTGGCCGAGCGGGAGCGCGAGCCCTTCACCACCTCGGCGCGGCTGGTCGAGCTGCTCTACAGCGCCATCCCGGCCGCCACCCGCAAGACCGGAGGGCACCCGGCCAAGCGCACCTTCCAGGCGCTGCGGATCGAGGTCAACGGCGAGCTGGAGGCCCTGGAGCGGGTCCTGCCCAGCGCGGTCGCCGCCCTGGCCCTCGGCGGCCGGATCGCCGTCCTGGCGTACCACTCGCTGGAGGACCGACTGGTCAAGCAGCTGTTCGCGGCAGGGGCCAGCGACCGGGCCCCGCGCGACCTGCCCGTGGTGCCCGCCGGCCTCGGTCCTGAGCTCCAGCTCCTCACCCGCGGCGCGGCCCGGCCGAGCGAGGCCGAGTCCGCCACCAACCCGCGGGCCGCCTCGGCGCGCCTGCGGGCCGCCGTACGCATCGACGAGCCCGGCACGAAGCGCCGGGCCCGACAGGAGGTAGACGCATGAGCGCGTTGTGGGCACCCGTTCCCGGCACCTGGGCCGGTGTGGCGCCGTGGCGTCGCAGCGCTGACCGGCGCGCCGTCGCCCGGCCGACGACGCGGCTCTCCCGCGCGCCTTTCCTGCTGGTGCTGATCGGTGTGTTCGGGTTGGGCATGGCCGGTCTGCTGATGCTCAACACGACGCTGCAGAACCAGGCGTTCTCCTCCCGGGCCCTGGACCGCCAAGCGAGCGAGCTGGCCTACACCCAGGCTGCGCTGCAGAGCCAGATCAACGTGCTGTCCGCGCCGCCCGAGCTGGCGCGGCGCGCCTCGGCCCTGGGGATGCGGCCCAACCCCTACCCCGCCCTCCTCGAGCTGCCGAGCGGGAAGGTCATCGGCGAGCCCCAGCGGGTCTCGGGCAACGAGGTGCCCAGCATGGTGATCAAGACCCCGGCCGAGGTCGCCGCGGCCAAGGCCGCCGCCCAGGCCAAGGCCGAGGCGGCGGCGGCGAAGGCCCGCGCCAAGGCTGCGGCGGAGAAAAAGGCTGCTGAGAGAAAGGCGGCCGACAAGAAGGCGGCCGAGAAGAAGGCGGCTGAGCAGCCAGCGGCGGCGAAGAAGCAGCAGCGGAAGCCCGCGCAGGGCCAGCAGGGCCAGGGCTGATGGGCGAGCGCCGTCCGCACCCGGCCGCCGCTCGACGCACGGCCGCGCACCCGGCCAGCAGGCAGCCCCCGGGAGCCACCCGTGCCGGGGTGCGGCGCACGACGGCCTCCCCGGCCCAGGACCGGGCGGTCCGCCCTCCCCGCCGCCCTCAGCAGGAGCGGCGTGCCCCCGGCTCGCGTCGACCCACCCCGGGCCGCTCCGGTACCCCCCGGGGTGGCAGCGGTCGCCCCCCGGTAGCTCCCCGCCCGCCCCTGCGGCTGCCGCTGGCGTCCTCGTCGCGACGGCTGCACGCCCTGCTCATCGTCATCGCGGTCGGGCTCTCCCTCTGCGGTGGCCGGTTGCTGCAGCTGCAGGGGTTCGACTCCTCGGCCTACGCCGCCACGTCCGCCGACCTGCTCACCCGCAAGCTGCCCCTGCTGCCGTCCCGGGGCACGATCACCGACCGCAACGGCCAGGTCCTCGCCTCCACCCAGCCCGCCGTCGCCGTGACCGCCGACCCCACGCTCACCGGCCCGCGAGCGGTGGAGATCGCCGAGGTGCTCAGCGGATACCTCGAGATGCCGGTGGCGGACCTCGTGCCGCTGCTGACCCAGCCCGACACCCACTTCGTGTACCTGAAGAAGAAGGTCCCGGCCCTCACCTACAGCGCCCTGTCCTCGGCCCTGGCCAAGATGGGGGTCTACGGGGTGTTCCGGGAGAGCGATCCCATCCGGACCTACCCGGCGGGCACGGTCGGCTCGTCGGTGGTCGGCTTCGTCGGCGCGGACGGCCGGGGGCTGGCCGGCATGGAGCTCGAGCTGGACGCCGAGCTCGCCGGGGTCGAAGGCACCGAGAGCTACGAGAGCGCACCCAACGGCAGCCGGATCCCGCTGGGGCAGAGCTCGATGACCCCGGCGCAGAACGGGGTCGACGTCGCGCTCACCCTGGACGCGGAGCTGCAGTTCATGGCCGAGCAGCGCCTCGCCGCCCAGGTGCAGAAGGTGCGCGCCGACTCCGGGTTCGCCATCACCATCGACGTCAAGACCGGCCAGGTGCTGGTGCTGGCCAACGCGCCGACCTTCGACTCGTCCCGGCCCGCGGCCGCCGCCAAGGAGGACCGCGGCAACCGGGCGGTGCTGGCCCCCTACGAGCCCGGCAGCGTGGAGAAGATCCTGACCTCGGCCGCCCTCATCGACTCCGGCACCACGAACCCCAACACCAAGGTCGAGATCCCTGGCCGGCTCCGCTCCGGGGGTGCCTCCATCAAGGACCACTACAGCCACGGCACCATCCGGCTGAACATGCGGGGGGTCATCGCCAACTCCTCCAACATCGGCACCGCGCTGCTGACCCGTCAGCTCGACAAGCAGACGCTGCACGACTACCTCGCCAGCTTCGGGCTCGGCAGCCCGACAGGCATCGAGGTGCCCGGCGAGGCGTCCGGGATCCTCCCCGACGGCGACATGAGCGACTCCCAGCGTGACCAGGTCGCGTTCGGCCAGGCCCTGTCGGTCTCCGGGATCCAGATGGCCGCGGCGATCGCGGGCATCGTCAACGACGGGGTCTACAACCCGCCCACCCTGGTCAAGGAGAAGACGGACGCGTCCGGGGCCGTGCTGCCGAACACCCAGCAGGCACCCCGCCGGGTGATCTCCAGCGCGAGCTCGGCGGCGGTCCGGGACCTGATGGCCGCGGTCACCGACACCCCCAACGGCGTGAAGAACCTGCGGCTCGACGCCTACACCGGCGGTGGGAAGACCGGCACGGCGGAGCTCGCCAACGGCAAGTGCGGCTGCTACCGCGGTTACGTGACCTCCTACGTCGGCTTCGCCCCGCTGGACGACCCGCGGCTGCTGACCTACGTCGTCCTCACCAACCCGCGCAGCGGCGACACCGGCACCGCCGTGGCTGCGCCGGTCTACCGCGACGTGATGCACCAGGCCCTGCCGCGCTACGCGGTGGCGCCGGACGCCGACGAGGAGCGCACGGCGCTGCCGACCGAATGGTGAGCGACTCCGCCGGGCTGGGTAGCGTCCACTCCGTGCCACCGCCCGCGACCCTGCGTCCCCGCCGTGTCCGGCCCCTGGGGCTGCGGGCGCTCGTGGCCGAGCTCGGGGCGGGCGCGCAGCTGGTGGGGAACGCGGGTGCGGACCCGGGCCTCACCGGCGTCACGCTGGACTCCCGGCTGGTGCAGCCCGGCGACCTCTACGTCGCCCTGCCCGGCCAGCGTCACCACGGGGCCGCCTTCACCCCGGCCGCGCGGTCGGCCGGCGCCGTCGCCGTGCTGACCGATCCCCGGGGCCGGTCGGACGCCGCGGCGACCGGGCTGCCGGTCCTGGTGACCGAGCAGCCGCGGCCCCTGATGGCCCACGCGGCAGCGGCGGTGTACGGGCGACCCGCTGAGCGGCTCACGATGCACGCCGTGACCGGCACCAACGGCAAGACCACCACCGCCCTCCTGCTCGACGCGGCGCTGCGGGCCGCGGGACAGCGGGTGGGAACCGTCGGCACCCTCGGGTTCAGCCTGGACGGGGAGCCGCTGGCCGCGAGCCGGACCACGATCACCACCCCCGAGTCGCCGGAGCTGCAGGCCCTGCTGGCGCACCTGCTGGAGGCCGGGGCCGACGCGGTGGCCATGGAGGTCTCCTCCCACGCGCTCGTCCTGGGCCGGGCTGACGCGATCACCTTCGACGTGGCCGCCTTCACCAACCTCGGCCGCGACCACCTCGACTTCCACGGCGACGAGGAGTCCTACTTCGCCGCCAAGGCCCAGCTCTTCACCCCGGAACGGACCCGGCAGGTGGTGCTGAGCGTCGACGACCACGCCGGCCGGCGCCTGCTGGCCCAGGTCCGGGGCACCCCCGAGCTGAGTCTGCGGACCGTCAGCCTGTCCGACCCCGCCGCGGACTACCTGCTGCTGGAAGCACGGCCGACGGCGGACGGCAGCACCGTGGCCACGGTCCGTGCCGAGGGCCACCGCCTCGAGCTGGTCCTGCCCATGCCGGGCGACTTCAACCTCCGCAACGCGCTCACCGCGCTGGCGATGGCCGTCCTCGGCGGCCAGGGCCTGGAGGCGGCCGCAGCCGGCCTCGCCCAGGTCGACGTGCCCGGCCGCATGCAGCGGGTGCCGCTCGGCCCGGGAGCGCCTCTCGTCCTCGTCGACTTCGCCCACACCCCGCAGGCGGTGGCCGCCGCCCTCGGCGTCCTGCGTGACCGCCGTGTGGTGGCCGTCCTCGGGTGCGGCGGCGACCGCGACCGGGCCAAGCGCCGCCCGATGGGCGCAGCAGCGGCGGCGTCAGCCGCCGTTGTGGTGGTCACCGACGACAACCCGAGGAGCGAGGACCCGGCGGCCATCCGCGCCGAGGTGCTCGCGGGGGCACGCGCGGCGGGAGGGCCGGCCGAGGTGGTGGACGGCGGCGACCGCGCTGCCGCCATCGCGCTGGCCCTGTCCCTGGCGGGTCCGGACGACGTCGTGGCCGTGCTCGGCAAGGGCCACGAGACCGGGCAGGAGGTGGCGGGCACGGTGCTGCCCTTCGCCGACGCCGACGCCGCCCGGGCGGCCTGGGCGGAGCTCTCCTCCGCCGCACCCGGGCACGGGGGCGGCGGGCGCGCGGCCGGCGGTGGACGGTGATCGGACTGCGGGTCCGCGACGTCGCTGCGGCCGTCGGCGCGGAGCTCACCGCGGGCGATCCCGACGACCTCGTCACCTCGGTCGTCGCCGACTCCCGCGCCGTGGTCCCCGGATCCCTGTTCGTGGCCCTGGCCGGCTCCCGGGTCGACGGCCACGACCACGTCGTCGCTTCCTGGCGGGCCGGTGCCGTGGCGGCGCTCACCGCCCGCGACGTGCCGCCGGCTCCCTGCCTCCCGGTGGCCGACCCCCTGCACGCCCTCGGGCGGGTGGCCCGGAGCGTGGTCGACCGCGGGACCGCGGGCGGCCTGCAGGTCGTGGGGATCACCGGCTCCCAGGGGAAGACCTCGACCAAGGACCTGCTCGCGCAGGTGCTGGAGCGGGTCGGGCCCACCGTGGCTCCGGTGGGGAACCTCAACAACGAGCTCGGGGTGCCCCTGACCGCCTGCCGGATCGAGCCGGAGACCCGCTTTCTCGTCGCCGAGCTCGGCGCGCGGGGGATCGGCCACATCGCCTACCTGTGCGGCATCGTGGCGCCGCGTGTCGGGGTCGTCCTCAACGTCGGCCAGGCCCACGTCGGGGAGTTCGGCGGCCAGGAGGCCATCGCCCGGGCCAAGGGCGAGCTCGTCGAGGCGCTGCCCTCGACCGGCGTGGCCGTCCTCAACGCCGACGACCCCCGCGTCTGGGCCATGCGCTCCCGGACCCGCGCCCCCGTGATCGCCTTCGCCGGGGCCGGCGGCCCGCCTCCCGCGGAGGGGCCGGCCCTGTGGACCCACCACGTGACCGCCGACCGGCTGGGCCGCCACGCCTTCACCCTGCACGCCCGCGACGACGCCGGGACCACCTCCGCCGCGGTCTCGCTGCGGCTCACCGGGCGGCACCAGGTGGCCAACGCCGTCGCGGCCGCAGCCGCGGCGGTGGCCCTGGGGCTGGGGCTGGACGCCGTCGCGGACGCCCTCAGTGCCGCCGGTCCACGCTCCCGCTGGCGGATGGAGCTGCACGAGCGTCCCGACGGCGTGGTGGTGGTCAACGACAGCTACAACGCCAACCCCGAATCCATGCGGGCGGCGGTGGCCACCCTGGCCGAGCTCGGCCGGTCCTCGGGCGGGCGCACGGTCGCCCTGGTCGGTGACATGCTCGAGCTCGGCGCCAGCGCCGAGGCCCAGCACGCGGACCTCGGCCGGCACCTCGCCACCGCCTCGGTCGACCGCGTGCTGGTCCTGGGGGAGCACGCGGGGACCGTCGTCCGGGCCGCCCTGCGCGCCGGGCTCACCCCGGGTGCCGCCTACGCCCCGGCCGACAAGGCCGAGGCCCTCGCGCTGCTGCGCGCTGAGCTCCGGCCCGGCGACGTGGTGCTGGTCAAGGCCTCCCGTGGCTTAGCCTTGGACACCGTGGCCGAGGCCCTCGTCGCTCCCGACCAGGTCCTCGACCGGCCCCAGCACCCGTCCGCCAGTGAGGAACCCGCGTGAAGACCATCGTTTTCGCGGGCTCCCTCGCCCTGCTCGGCACCCTCCTGGGCACGCGGTTGGCGATCACCATGCTGGTGCGGAAGGGCTACGGCCAGCTGATCCGCGACGACGGCCCCACCACCCACCACGTCAAGCGTGGCACCCCGACGATGGGTGGGCTGGTCATCATCGCCGCGGTGCTGGTCGCCTACTTCGGCGCGCACCTGCTGACCTGGACGCTGCCGACGGCATCAGCGCTGCTGGTGCTGTTCCTGTTCGCCGGGCTCGGGGTCGTGGGGTTCCTGGACGACTACATCAAGATCAGCAAGCAGCGCTCCCTGGGCCTGCGCAGCAAGGCCAAGATCGCCGGGCAGTCGGTGGTGGCGATCATCTTCGCCCTGCTGGCCCTGCAGTTCCCCGACGAGCGGGACGTCACCCCGGCCTCCCCGGCCATCTCGTTCCTGCGCGACATCTCCTGGCTGGACACCCTGCCGGTGGTCGTGGTCGTGCTCTGGGTGATGCTGCTCATCGCGGCGGCCAGCAACGGGGTGAACCTCACCGACGGGCTCGACGGCCTCGCGGCCGGTACCTGCGTGATGATCTTCGGCGCCTACGCGCTGATCAACATCTGGCAGTATAACCAGTCCTGCGCCTACGTCGCCTCCGCCGGCCCCAAGTGCTACGAGGTCCGCGACCCCTACGACCTGGCCGTGGTGGCGATCGCCCTGGCCAGCTCCTGCTTCGGCTTCCTGTGGTGGAACGCCGAACCGGCGAAGATCTTCATGGGCGACACCGGCTCGCTGTCGCTGGGCGGTGCGCTGGCCGGCATGGCCATCTTCACGCGGACCGAGCTGCTGCTGCTGATCCTGGGGGGCCTGCTGGTGATCGAGGTCGGTTCGGTGATCCTGCAGACCAGCTACTTCAAGCTCACCCGGCGTCTGACGGGCACGCCGCGGCGGCTGTTCAAGATGACGCCGTTCCACCACCACTTCGAGCTGCTCAACTGGGCGCAGGTGACCATCGTCATGCGCTTCTGGATCATCGCGGGTCTGTTCGTCTCCGCCGGGCTGGGCATCTTCTACGCCGAGTGGGTGGCGGGGACGTGATGTTTGTGTTGTCTGTCCTCGCTCCGCTCGGACGTGGTCCGGCGCTCTGGCCCGCCGGCTTCGTCGCTCTTCGCGGGACGAAGAAGCGTGTCCCGCTCATCGCTCCTCACTCCGGCGGCGCGCCCGACCGCGCTCGGTCTTGACTGTCCTCGCTTCGCTCGGACGGGCCCGGCGCTCTGACCCGCCGGTGTCGTCGCTCTTCGCGGGACGAAAAAGCGTGTCCCGCTCATCGTTCCTCCATCCGGCGGCGCGCCGGACCGCGCGTGATTGGGTAGGTGCATGACCACTCTCGCCTGGCTTGCCGGTGCGGACGGGGCGTCGCCGTGGGAGCAGGCGCACGTCGTCGTCGCCGGGATCGGGGTATCCGGCTTCGCTGCGGCCGACGGGCTGCTGCAGTTCGGCGCCCGGGTGACCGTCCTCGACGAGCGGGCCGACGAGGCGAACGCCGACAAGGGCGCCCTGCTGGAGGTCCTCGGCGGGACGGTGCGGCTGGGACCCGGGTCCACGGCGGAGCTGCCCGGGGACGCCGACCTGGTCATCACCACCGGGTGGGCGCCGGCCAACCCGCTGCTCGTCGCGGCCGCGGTCCGGGACGTCCCCATCTGGAGCGAGGTGGAGCTCGCCTGGCGGCTCAGCCGCCCGGCCAAGGCCATCCCCTGGCTGGGGGTGACCGGCACCAACGGCAAGACGACCACCACGCAGATGCTCGAGTCGATGCTCGTCGCCTCGGGGCTGCGGACCGCCGCCGTGGGCAACATCGGCCGTCCGATCATGGAGATCGTGCTCGACCCCGAGCCCTACGACGTGCTGGCGGTGGAGCTCTCCAGCCACCAGCTGCACTGGTCGAACTCGCTCGCCCTGCACTCGGCCGCGGTGCTCAACCTGCAGCCCGACCACCTGGAGTGGCACGGGTCCTTCGAGGCCTACGGCGCGGCCAAGGCCTCGATCTACGCACGCGTGTCCACCAGCTGCGTCTACAACGTGCAGGACCCGGCCACCGAGCGGATGGTCGAGGAGGCGGAGGTCGTCGAGGGGGCTCGGGCGATCGGCTTCACCCTGGGGACCCCCGGTCCCTCGATGCTCGGCGTCGTCGACGACCTGCTGGTGGACCGGGCCTTCATCGAGCAGCGCCGCGACTCCGCCCTCGAGCTGGCCAAGCTCTCCGACATCGCGCCCCTCGCCCCGCACAACGTGGCCAACGCGCTGGCCGCGGCCGCGCTGGCCCGCTCCTTCGGGGTGCTGCCGCTGGCCGTCCGCGACGGGCTGCGGGCCGTGACGGTGGGCTCTCACAAGATCCAGACGGTCACCGAGCGAGGGGGCGTCCGCTGGGTCGACGACTCCAAGGCCACCAACCCGCACGCGGCGGACGCGGCCCTGCGGGCCTTCGGCTCGACCACCCCGGACGACCCGGCCGGCAAGGTCGTCTGGATCGCGGGCGGCCAGGCGAAGGGCACGAGCTTCGACGACCTGGTGGCGACCCACGGCGCCCGGCTCCGGGGGGCCGTCCTGCTCGGGGTCGACCGCGGGGTGATCGCGGCGGCGCTGGCTCGACACGCGCCCGATGTCCCCGTCCAGATGATCGAGGCCACCGACACTAGTGCCATGGCGCAGGCCGTTGCGGCGGCTGCCTCGACGGCCCGGCCCGGTGACACGGTGCTGCTCGCCCCCGGGTGCGCCAGCAAGGACATGTACACCGACTACGCCGCACGCGGTCACGCGTTCGTCCGGGCGATCCGGGACCTGACCTCCGGGTCGGGCGGGGCTGCCACGGCGTAGGCGAGCACGAAGGAGCAGCACGCGTGGCGTCAACGGTTTCCCCCCGGAGCGGTGAACCGGCTGCTCGGTCGGCGGAGACACCTGCCCGCTCCGGCGGGCGTGAGCAGCTGGCCACCTCCTCCCGCCCGGGGGCCCTGCACGAGATGCTCGGCTGGCTGCGCCTGGTCCTGGACCGGCCGCTGACCAGCTACCACCTCGTCCTCGCCTCGGTGTCGCTGCTGCTCGTCGTCGGCCTGATGATGGTGCTGTCGGCCTCCAGCGTCAGCGCGTACCTGAACGTCGACGACTCCTACTTCTACGTCAAGCGGCAGGCGTTCTTCCTGGTCGTGGGCGTCGTCGGGGCCCTCGTGCTGGCCAGGATCCCCTTCTCGACCCTCCGGGCCCTCAGCTGGTTCGCCGTGGGTCTGGCGGCCGTGCTGCTGACGCTCACCTACACCCCGCTGGGCATCGAGCGCGGCGGCAACCGGAACTGGCTGTACCTCGGGTCGGAGGCCTTCTCGATCCAGCCGGCGGAATTCGCCAAGCTGGCCATGATCGTCTGGGGTGCCGACGTGCTCGCGCGCAAGCAGCGGCTGCTCGACCAGCCCAAGCACCTGCTGGTGCCCTACCTCCCGGTCTGCGGCCTGCTCATCCTGCTCGTGGTCTTCCAGGGTGACGCCGGCACCGCCGTCGTGATGGCCGGGATCGTCGCCGCGGTGCTGTGGATCGTGGGCGCGCCGCTGCGGGTGCTCAGCGCGCTCGTCGCCGTCGGCGCCCTCGGTGTGGTCGCGCTGTTCGCCTCCAGCCCCAACCGGATGCGCCGGCTGGCCGCCTTCCTCGACCCGACCGCCGACCTGAACGGTGCCAACGACCAGTCCCAGGCCGGCATGTACGCCATCGCCTCCGGCGGCTGGTGGGGGGTCGGGCTGGGAGCGAGCCGGCAGAAGTGGGGGAGCCTTCCCGAGGCCCACACCGACTTCATCTTCGCGGTGCTCGGCGAGGAGTTCGGGCTGTTCGGCAGCCTGGTGGTCCTCGCGCTGTTCCTGGTCCTCGGCTACGCCGGGGTCCGGATCGCCACGCGCTCCGACGAGCCCTTCGCCTGCTACGCCGCCGGTGGGGTGACGGCCTGGTTCATGATCCAGTCGCTGATCAACCTGGCTGTCGTCCTGCGGCTCATCCCCATCGCCGGCGTCCCCCTGCCGCTGGTCTCCTACGGTGGCTCCGCGCTGCTGGCCAACCTGCTCGCGGTCGGTGTGCTGCTGGCCTGTGCGCGCCGGGAGCCGGAGGCCCGGGCGCTGCTGGCTCAGCGCCCGGACCGGCACCGGCCACGGGTCAGCACCGTCGTCGGCTCCCGGGCGGGGTCTCGATGAGCACCGTCTCGCCGTCGGTGGTGCTGGCCGGCGGCGGCACCGCCGGGCACACCTCACCGCTGATCGCCACCGCGGTCGAGCTGGAGCGGCTGCATCCCGGGCTGCGGATCACCGCCGTGGGCACCGCACGGGGGCTGGAGAACACCGTCGTGCCGGCCGCCGGTCTCACCCTCGAGCTGATCCCGCCGGTCCCGCTGCCCCGCAAGCCCGGTCTCGACCAAGCCCTGGTCGGGGTCCGGCTCTGGCAGGCCGTGTCCGCCGCCGTGGACCTGCTGCGCCGGGTCGAGGCCGACGTCGTGCTCGGCTTCGGCGGTTACGTCTCCACCCCGGTCTACCTCGCGGCCCGGCGGCTGGGGCTGCCGATCGTGCTGCACGAGCAGAACGCCCTGCCGGGCCTGGCCAACAAGCTCGCCGCCCGGCTCACCCGGCACGTCTACACCTCCTTCCCCGGCACCCCGCTCCCGCACGCGGAGTACCTGGGCCTGCCGCTGCGCCGCGCGATCACCGACCTGGACCGCGAGGCGGCCCGCGCCGACGCCCGGGTCCGCGCCGGGCTCGACGCCGAGCGCACGACGCTGCTGGTCAGCGGCGGGTCCCAGGGCGCCGCCAGCATCAACCGCGCCGTCTCGGGCGCCCGCGAAACGCTCCTGGCCGCGGGTATCCAAGTGCTGCACGTGCTCGGGCCTCGGAACCTGACCGAGGAGTCCCGACCCTCGTACGACCTCACGACGGGCGCCGGCTACCACCCGGTGGCCTACGTGACGGCGATGGAGGACGCCTACGCGGCCGCGGACCTGATGCTCGCCCGGTGCGGGGCGAGCACGGTGCTGGAGACCGCGGCCGTCGGGCTGCCGACCGTGTTCGTGCCCTATCCGCACGGCAACGGCGAGCAGGCGCGCAACGCGGCCCTGGTCGTCGAGGCGGGTGGGGGCCTGCTGCTGCCGGACGCCGGGTGCACGGCAGAGTGGGTGGCGTCCACCGTCCCCGCGCTGCTGGCCGACACCAGGCGCCTGCAGGGGATGACTCAGGCGCTCCGCGGCGTTGCGCGGGTGGACGCGGCAGCGCAGCTGGCCCGCCGAACTCTGGAGGTGGTGACCTGATGGCCCTCGTCGAACCGGTCGAGCTGGTCCCGGCCCGCGAGCTGGGACCGGTGCACTTCATCGCCATCGGGGGGTCCGGCATGAACGGCATCGCCTCGATGCTGGTGCAGCTGGGCGTGGAGGTGAGCGGCAGCGACCGCAACGACTCCGCCTACCTGCGGTCCCTGGAGGCCTCGGGAGCGCGGGTCCACGTCGGGCACGCCGCGGAGCAGCTGGGGGACGCCCAGACCGTCGTCGCCTCCTCGGCCATCCGGGCCGAGAACCCCGAGCTGGCCGAGGCCCGCCGCCGCGGCCTGCGGGTGCTGCACCGCAGCGCGGCGCTGGGCTCGCTGATGCTCGGTCGACGCGGCGTCGCCGTGGCCGGCACCCACGGCAAGACGACCACGACGGCGATGCTGGCCCACGTGCTCACCGGCTGCGGGCTCGACCCGTCCTTCGTCATCGGCGGGGCCCTGACCGGGACCAAGACCGGGGGGCACCTCGGCGGGGGCGACGTCATGGTCGTGGAGGCCGACGAGAGCGACGGCTCCTTCCTGCAGTACCCGGCCGAGGTGGCCGTGGTCACCAACGTCGACCCCGACCACCTCAGCAACTGGGGCACCGCGGCGCACTACGCGGACGGGTTCCTCCGGTTCGCCACTGGCCCGGACGTGCGCCTGCTCGTGGTCAGCGCCGACGACCCCGGTGCGGTCGAGCTGACCGAGCGGGTCCGCCGCGCCCAGGCCGACGGAGCTGCCTCCCCGGACCTGGAGGTGAGGACCTTCGGCGTCAGCCCGGCCGCCGACGTCCGGATCAGCGGGACCGCCTTCGCCGGGACCGGCTCGCGCTTCTCGCTGCAGGGGGCGGACGCCAGGGGACCGGTCGTCCTCGAGGTCCCCGGCCACTACAACGTGCTGAACGCGGCCGCCACCTACGCGGTGGCCACCTGGCTGGGCGCCGACGAGGCGCAGGTGCGCTCCGAGCTCGGTCGCTACGCCGGCACGAACCGTCGTTTCCAGCTCGTGGGCACGGTCGACGGCGTCCGCGTCTACGACGACTACGCCCACCACCCGACCGAGGTGCACCACACCCTCGTCGCCGCCCGGACCGGGGTGGGGGAGGGCGGCCGCGTCGTCGTGTGCTTCCAGCCGCACCTCTACACCCGGACCCGCGACTTCTGGCCCGAGCTGGCGGCCGCCCTGGAGCTGGCGGACGAGGCCGTGGTCATGGACGTCTGCGGGGACCGCGAGGACCCGATCAACGGCATCGACGGAGCTCTGGTCGCCGACGCCGTGAGCCCCGGCACGGCCCACGTGACCTACGTCCCCGACTGGGACGCCGCGGCCCCGACGGTGGCCGCGCTGGCTCGGCCCGGGGACCTGGTGATCACCGTGGGCTGCGGGGACGTGACCAAGGTGGCCCCCCTGATCGTCGCCGAGCTGCAGCGGGCGGACGGCCAGGGATGAGCCCCACCGTCACCCGGACCCGCAGCACCACCCCGGCTGCCGGAGCTCCCGGGCGTCCGGACCTGCGTCGCGAGCTCGACCGCCGCCGCTCGTCGCGCCGCCGGCTCCTCCTGGCCGGTGCCGCCGGGGTCGCCGCCCTGCTGGTCGGCGTGCTGGCCTGGCTGGTGCTCGCCTCCTCGGTGCTGGCGGCGCGGGAGGTGTCGGTGGCCGGTCAGCGCCGGCTGAGCGAGGCCCAGGTCCGCGACGCCGCAGCCGTCCCCTTCGGGGTCCCGCTGGCCCGTCTGGACCTGGATGCGGTCGCGCGACGGACCACCACCCTGCCGCAGGTCGCCTCGGCCACCGTCGAGCGCGGCTGGCCGCACACGGTGCGGATCGTCGTGGTCGAGCGCGAGCCGCTGCTCGCCGTCCGCGAGCCGGACGGATTCGCCCTCGTCGACCGGCGGGGCGTGGTGTTCGACAAGGCGTCGAAGGTGCCCCCCGGGGTGCTGCTGAGCGCCGCGGACCCGACGGCGGTGCCCCTGCTCACGGACCTGGGCGTCGTCGCTGCGGCGCTGCCTCCCGAACTGCGCGACCAGGTGGAGCGCCTCCGGGCGACGGCCGCCGACGACATCGTCCTCGACCTGGAGTCCGGCGCCACGGTCCGCTGGGGCGACGCGAGCGAGTCCCCGCTCAAGGCCCAGATCGTCGACGCCCTGCTCACCTCCAAAGTCCGCTCCATCGACGTCTCCGCCCCTCACACACCGGCGACGCGCTGACCACACCAGGTTCGGCGCAGCCTTGAAGGTGTACCTCAGGTCGAGAATTGAGGCCTCTTTTCGATCCTGCCGAGCGTGTCCGGTCGTCGGCGGTGGACAGCCGCCCGTCAGGAACCGATAGCCTCATGCCACGCCGGTGAGGCCCATCTTCGAGCCCCTTCCCCGTCGACTGAAGGTCGAGACTTCTCCGCGCGCCCCCTGTCGTCAGCACGAAATCGAGGCGGAATACCCGTGGTCTCTGCATCACAGAACTACCTGGCCATCATCAAGGTGGTCGGAGTCGGCGGCGGCGGCGTCAACGCCGTCAACCGGATGATCGAGGCCGGGCTCCGGGGGGTCGAGTTCATCGCCGTCAACACCGACGCGCAGGCCCTGCTGATGAGCGACGCCGACGTCAAGCTCGACATCGGCCGTGAGCTGACCCGAGGGCTCGGCGCCGGCGCCGACCCCGACAAGGGCCGCCAGGCCGCCGAGGACCACGCCCAGGACATCGAGGACGCCCTCAAGGGCGCCGACATGGTCTTCGTGACCGCGGGCGAGGGCGGCGGCACGGGGACCGGCGGGGCGCCGGTCGTTGCCCGGATCGCCCGTGCCCTCGGAGCGCTGACCATCGGTGTGGTGACCCGGCCCTTCTCCTTCGAGGGCAAGCGGCGTGCCACCCAGGCCGAGACCGGGATCAGCGGCCTCCGGGAGGAGGTCGACACCCTGATCGTCATCCCGAACGACAAGCTGCTCCAGATGGTCGACCACCAGATCGCCATCCTCGACGCGTTCAAGCAGGCCGACCAGGTCCTGATGCAGGGTGTCTCCGGCATCACCGACCTGATCACCACCCCGGGGCTGATCAACCTCGACTTCGCCGACGTCAAGGCCGTCATGTCCAACGCCGGATCGGCCCTGATGGGCATCGGCTCAGCCCGTGGCGAGGACCGGGCGCGGGCCGCCGCCGAGATGGCCGTCTCGTCCCCGCTGCTCGAGGCGAGCATCGACGGCGCGCACGGCGTGCTGCTCTCGATCGCCGGAGGTTCCGACCTGGGGCTCTTCGAGGTCTCGGCGGCGGCCAACCTCATCCAGACCGCCGCCCACGAGGACGCGAACATCATCTTCGGCACCGTCATCGACGACGCCCTCGGCGACGAGGTGCGGGTCACCGTCATCGCCGCCGGGTTCGAGGGGGGCCAGCCACCGCGCCGTCAGCCCGGGATCACCCGTGGCGCCGACCTGCGCCAGGGAGCCCAGGGCGGCGGCGGACGCCCCGCCCCCGCCCCGGCGTTCGGCGCGGCCGCCCCGAGCACGCCTGCACCGACGGGCGCGCCGGCCGGTCCGCCTCCGGGTCCGAGCGGCGCTGCTCCCGGCACGCCGGCGCCCCGCCCCGCACCGCAGGCCGCCCCCCCGCGGGGGGCCCGGTCTGCCGGCGACGACGACCTGGACATCCCCGACTTCATGAAGTGAGCGCACGCCCGCCGAGGTCGGCCCCGGTCACCACGACCGGGGCCGACCCGCGTGTCGGGGAGGTCCTGGCCCACGCAGCTGTCCCCGGCCGGTAGCGTCGACGCCAGCGACGCGGGGGAACCCGGCGGCGACGCCGGTCCCGTCCCCGCGGGCCGTCCCGACAGGGCCGGTCGCAGCACGAGCACCTTCGAGATGGCACAGACAGGACGACCTGATGGCGGAGAAACTGAAGCGGGCGGCTGCGTGGCTGGGCCTGGTCACCGACGACCGGTACGCGGACTACGACGACGCCACCGAGCGGACCGAGGGGATCAGCCGGGACGAGCTGCTGGGTGCCTCGGAGAAGCAGCCCGCCAGCGTCACCCCGTTGGAGACCCGGCGCGCGACCCCGCCCCCGGCGCACGGCTCCACCCCTGTCCCGATCCAGGGCGCCACCTCGGCACCCGCACCGACTCCCCGGACGGCCGACATGTCCCGCATCATCACCGTGCACCCACGCACCTACAACGAGGCGCGGACCATCGGTGAGCACTACCGCGACGGCGTCCCGGTCATCATGAACCTGACCGAGATGGAGGACGTCGACGCCAAGCGCCTCGTCGACTTCGCCGCCGGTCTCATCTTCGGCCTGCGCGGCACCATCGAGCGCGTGACGAGCAAGGTCTTCCTGCTCTCCCCGCAGAACGTCACGGTGACCGCTGAGGACAAGGAGCGGATCGCCGCCGGCGGCTTCTTCAACCAGAGCTGAGCTGGACCGCCCGGTCGGGCAGGCGGTGCCGGTACTTCCCGGTGCCTGGCGTTGCCCGTGCGCCTACCCTGGGATCCACGAAGCGCCGCTCGACCTCGACTGGCCGTAGCAGAACAGGTGTTCCACCGTGCAACTCGTCGGACAGCTCATCATCATGCTGCTGAACGTCTTCCTCATCATCCTCTTCGCGCGGATGATCCTCTCCTGGGTTCCCGTGCTGGTGCGTGACTGGGAGCCGCGGGGGCCCCTGCTGGTGGCCGCCGAGTTCGTCTACTCCATCACCGACCCCCCGCTCCGAGCCCTGCGCAAGGTCCTGCGCCCGGTGCGGATCGGCACCATCATGCTGGACCTGGCGTTCATCGGGCTCTTCATCCTCGTGAGTCTGGCTATGCGCGTCGTCGCCCTGGTCTTCTTCTAGGGGATACGTCCCCTTCCAGGGATACGTCGGCCTCCGCGGCCCGTTGACGTGTCATCGCGTGGACGATTCGGTACGGTGAGCCGGCTGGGTGAACCTGCCCGGCACACTCCCCCCGTGATGTCTTGAGGTGAACGATGACGCTGTCGTTGGACGATGTGCGCAACAAGCGGTTCCGGATGGCCCGCAAGTCGGGGTACGAGGTGCTCGAGGTCGACGAGTTCGTCGACGAGGTGGAGGCCACCTTCGAGCAGCTCTTCGAGGAGAACCAGAACCTGAAGAAGCAGGTCGAGTCGCTGCGGGCGACGGGGGCCACCGCGTCGACCCAGGTCAACAAGCCAGCGGCGGCAACTCCGGCGGCCGCCGCACCGGCCTCAGCGCCGGGGCGTCCCACCGAGCGCATCGTCGTCACCACCGGCAAGGAGGCCAGCTCCGCCGTGGTCCGCCTCGTCGAGCTGTCGACCGAGCAGGCCGAGCAGCTGCTGGCCGAGGCCACCGCCGAGGCCGCCCAGATCCGCGAGGAGGCCACGAGCACCGCCGAGCGGGCGACCAGAGAGGCGCACGCTCGCGCCGAGAAGGTCGAGACGGAGGCGCGCGCCCACGCTGAGCGCCTGCAGGCCGACGCCCTCAGCCGGTCCGACTCCGTCGACCGCGAGATAGAGAACCGCAGGGCCGAGATGTTCGACCAGCTGGAGAGGCAGCGGGTCGAGCTCACCGCCACCGTCCACGCGCTGCGGACGTTCGAGGCCACCTACCGCAGCAACCTGACGCGCCACCTGCAGAGCCAGATCGAGGTCCTCGCCTCGGGGCACGAGGAGCCGGCCGACCCGCCGCCTGCTCTCGCCGAGGCGCCGGGCGCGGTCGGTCCCGGTGAGGACGTCGCTGCCGCCGGCGCCCAGACCACGCCTCGCGCTCCGGATGAGCCGGCTTCGGAGGGCGAGGACGATCGGCCCACGTCCACCAGCGAGACCCCGCGCCTGGACGCGCTCCTCGGCGACCAGCGCTGACGAGGGCGCACCAGCAGGGCCCGCTCCAGGGGCCCCTGTCCGTCCGTTGAGTTGCGGCCGATCAGCGCCTAAGGTCTCTGCGTCACTCCAACCCTCAGGGGGAATCCCATGTCAACCGCCAAGGCGACCACCGCCGGCGACGGCTCGGCCCGCGCAGGTGCGCGGCAGGCGCCGGCGATCCACGCGCTCCCGGTGACCGACGCGGCCACGCCGACCCACGTCGCCGTGGACGGAGCGGGCCAGCTGCCCGTGCGCGACGGCGAGGACCCGTGGACCGAGGCCGAGCTGGCCGAGGTGATCGAGGTGCTGGAGACCGACATCGTCCGCTTCCGTAAGCAGCTGGAGACCTCGACCGCCGAGCTGGTCGGCCTGCTGCGCGACGGGACCGAGGGTGCGGGCCGCGACCCTGCCGACGTCGGGTCCGCGAACTTCGAGCGCGACGCCGAGATGTCGCTGGCCAACAACGCGCGCGAGATGCTCGACCAGTCCAAGCTCGCGCTGCGCCACATCCAGCTGGGCACCTACGGCAGCTGCGACAACTGCAGCCAGCCGATCGGCAAGGGCCGCCTGCAGGCGTTCCCCCGAGCCACCTTGTGCGTCAAGTGCAAGCAGCGCGAGGAGCGACGGTAGCGCCGCAGCCTCCGGTCCCCGTCCTGACCACGGCGTCCCGCCGTCGGCTGCGGGCGCTCTTCGCGGTCGTGGCCCTGACCGGGCTGGCGCTGGACGTGGTCACCAAGGTCGTCGCCGTGGACCGGCTGGTACCGGGACAGCCGGTGCCGCTGATCGACGGGCTGCTGACCCTGCGGCTCATCCGGAACCCTGGTGCCGCCTTCGGGACGGGGGAAGGCATCACCCCCGTGTTCGGCCTGGCGGCCTGCGCGGTGCTGGTGTTCGTGCTGGTGCGGCTGGTGCCCAGGCTCGGGCACCCGGCGTGGTCGGTCGCTCTCGGGCTGCTCTGCGCCGGCGTGGCCGGCAACCTTGTCGACCGTTTCGCCCGCCGCCCCGGGGTGCTGCGCGGGCACGTCGTGGACTTCCTGCAGCTCCCGCACTGGCCGATCTTCAACGTGGCCGACATCTGCATCACCTCGGCCGCGGTGCTCATCATGGTCCTCGCCGTGGTCAAGAACATCGGCATCGACGGGGAACGCCCCGGCGCCGAGCCGACGGCGCCCGATCCCGGCGCCGACCCGCCGACCACGGCCGGGCAGCCCCCGCGCGAGGCCGTCGATGGGTGAGAGCCGCGTCGTCCTCATCCCCGACGGGCTCGAGGGCGAACGGGTCGACGCGGCCGTCGCCCGCATGCTCGGCCTGTCCCGCAGCCGGACCGCCGACCTCATCGCCCGCGGCCAGGTCCGGCTCGACGGGGGTGCGGTCACCAAGTCCGACCGGGTGCTCGGCGGGTCCATGCTCGAGGTCGAGCTCGACGACGAGGGCCACCGCACGGCCCGGGTCGTCCCGCGCACTGTCGAGGGACTCGCCGTGGTGCACGATGACGAGGACATCGTGGTGGTTGACAAGCCGGTCGGTGTGGCCGCCCACCCCAGCGTGGGCTGGGACGGACCGGACGTGCTCGCCCACCTCGTCGCAGCCGGCCTGCGGATCTCCACCTCGGGCGTCCCCGAGCGCAAGGGCATCGTCCAGCGGCTCGACGTGGGCACGTCGGGGCTGATGGTGGTGGCGAAGAGCGAGCGGGCCTACACCGTGCTCAAGCGGGCCTTCAAGGCGCGGACGGTCGACAAGACTTACCACACCCTGGTGCAGGGCCACCCGGACCCGTTCGCGGGCACGGTCGACGCCCCGATCGGCCGGCACCCGGGTGCGGACTACAAGATGGCGGTCGTCGAGGGCGGGAGGCACAGCGTCACCCACTACGAGACCCTCGACGCCTTCGTGGGCACGACCCTGCTCGAGGTCAAGCTGGAGACGGGCCGCACCCACCAGATCCGGGTGCACATGGCCGCCATCAGGCACCCCTGCGTCGGCGACCCCACCTACGGATCCGACCCGGTGCTCGCCGCCCGGCTGGGTCTGCAGCGGCAGTGGCTGCACGCCGTCCGGCTCGGCTTCGTGCACCCGACGACGGGGGACCGCGTCGAGTTCGAGTCGCCCTACCCGGCTGACCTCCAGCACGCCCTCGACTGCGTCCGCGGCGGTTAGCCGCCCGGGCCCAACGGACCAGTGCGCAGGTTGGTCTCGCTGGGTCCGGACCGCACCGCTAGGGTCCTGGATGTGCGTAGAGCCAAAATTGTCTGCACGCTGGGGCCTGCGTCCTCAGCGCCCGAGCGACTCATCGAGCTGGTCCAGGCCGGCATGGACGTCGCCCGCCTGAACATGAGCCACGGCGAGTACTCCGACCACGAGACCAACCTCGCGAACGTCCGCGCGGCCTCAGCCGCGGTCGGACGACCCGTCGGGGTGCTGGCCGACCTGCAGGGGCCGAAGATCCGGCTCGGCCGGTTCGCCAGCGGGAAGGAGGTCCTGGAGGTCGGTGACACCTTCACCATCACTGTGGACGACATCGCCGGTGACGTGAACCGGTGCTCCACCACCTTCAAGGGACTGCCCGGTGACGTGAACCCCGGCGACCGGATCCTGATCGACGACGGCCGGCTGATGCTCCAGGCGGTGTCGGTCAGCGAGACCGACGTGGTCACCGAGGTGATCGTGGGCGGGCCGGTGAGCAACAACAAGGGGATCAACCTGCCCGGCGTCGCCGTCAGCGTGCCCGCGATGAGTGACAAGGACAGCGAGGACCTGCGCTGGGCCCTGCGGATGGGCGTCGACATGGTCGCGCTCTCCTTCGTCCGCAGCGCGGCCGACATCGAGATCGTCCACCAGATCATGGACGAGGAGGGTCGCCGGGTCCCGGTGATCGCCAAGATCGAGAAGCCCCAGGCGGTGGAGAACCTCGACGAGATCATCGACGCGTTCGACGCGCTGATGGTCGCCCGGGGCGACCTGGGCGTGGAGCTCCCGCTCGAAGACGTGCCCCTGGTGCAGAAGCGCATCGTCACCGCCGCCCGGCGCTGGGCCAAGCCGGTCATCGTGGCCACCCAGATGCTCGAGTCGATGATCTCCGCGCCGCGGCCGACCCGGGCCGAGGCCTCCGACGTGGCGAACGCCATCCTGGACGGGGCCGACGCGGTGATGCTCTCGGGCGAGACCAGCGTGGGCGAGTACCCGGTGGTCACCGTCGAGACGATGGCGCGCATCGTCTCCACCACCGAGGAGCACGGCCAGGCCCAGATGCAGGACATCGACTGGGACCCCCACACCACGAGCGGGGTCATCACCAAGGCCGCGGCCGAGGTGGGGGAGCGCATCGACGCCCGGTTCCTGGTGGCCTTCACCCACTCCGGGGACTCCGCCCGCCGTCTGAGCCGGCTCCGCTCCCAGATCCCCATCCTGGCCTTCACCCCCGTGGAGCAGACCCAGGCGGCGCTGACCCTGAGCTGGGGTGTCGTGTCCTTCCTGGTCCCCATGGTCGGGCACACCGACGACATGATCCGCCAGGTCGACAAGGCTCTCATCGAGACCGGGATGATCGACGAGGGCGAGCGCGTCGTCATCGTCGCCGGCTCCCCGCCCGGGGTCACCGGCCACACGAACATGGTGCGGGTGCGCAGGATCGGCGCCCCGCTGTGATTTTGTCCTCGCTCCGCTCGGAGCGGATCGGGCTGTAACACGGTCCTCGCTCCGCTCGGACGCGGATCGGGCTATAACCCCTGTCGACGTCGTCGCGCGTCGACGAAAAGCGTGTCGACGCGCTCCTCCTTTCGACACGGGCGCCCGATCCGGGTGCCACCCAAGCCTGCTAGACCGGTGAATGCCTCGGTCCCGTTCGGGGCCGGGGCGTTCTGCCGTCCCGGCTGAGGATGCGCCGCAGGCCAGAGGGGATCGAATCCGGACGAGGCTGGGCAGTCCTGCTGCAAGGGCAGGAGCAGGCGAAGCGGACCACGGGGCGCCGGCCGTGGATGGGTCTGGCGGGAGCCCGTCGACGCGGAACCGCGGGGAGCGGCAGCAAGGCTGCCGACGGGCGGATGGTTGGCCGGCGCCCCGTGGTCCGCACAGCCGGCGAACCCGCCCCACGGAGCGGCGGAGGAAAAGAGAACAGTGCCGGGAAGGGGAGTCGAACCCCTATGTCCTTGCGGACAGACGGGTTTGAGCCGTCCGCGTATACCTTTCCGCCACCCCGGCCGGGGCACCGCGCGCCGGTCCGGGCGCGGGGGCCGCTTATTGTGCCACAGCGGCCGATCCGGCCCCCCCGGTGCGGGACCCGCCCCTGCACCTCGACCGCGACGAGGCCGTAACACGGCGTGGCTAAGGTGTCCTGCGTGACGAACGCAGAAGCTGGTACGACGGACGGCGCGAAGACGCGCGTGGTCGTCGCGGAGGACGAGGTCCTGATCCGCCTGGACCTGGTCGAGATGCTCACCGAGGAGGGGTACGAGGTCGTCGGACAGGCCGGCGACGGGGAGTCGGCGGTCGAGCTGACGACCGACCTCCGGCCCGACCTCGTGGTGATGGACGTGAAGATGCCCAAGATGGACGGCATCAGCGCGGCCGAGCAGATCGCGTCCGCGCGGATCGCCCCGGTGGTCATGCTGACCGCCTTCAGCCAGCGCGAGCTGGTGGACCGGGCGAGCGCGGCCGGCGCCATGGCTTATGTGGTGAAGCCGTTCAGCAAGTCCGACCTCGTCCCCGCGATCGAGATCGCGCGGGCCCGCTTCGCCCAGATCCAGGCCGTTGAAGCCGAGGTCAGCGACCTGACCGAGCGGCTCGAGTCCCGCAAGGCGGTCGACCGAGCGAAGGGGCTGCTGCAGAGCGGGCTCGGCCTCACCGAGCCCGAAGCGTTCCGCTGGATCCAGAAGACGGCTATGGATCTCCGCAAGTCGATGCGCGAGGTTGCCGAAGGAGTCATCGAGCACGGGTCGGGCGGCAAGAAGAAGTAGCGTCCCGCCTGCCCGACACAGGGCAGGTAACGAACGTGCAACACGGACCCATCCATGCCCGGAACGGCCGGTCGTGCACGTAGGGTTCCGACGAGTCCGCGGGCCCTGCCCGTCTGACGATGCACCACGTAGCAGCTCAACTTGGAGGAAATGTGCGTAAGCAACTCGTGCTCACGGGGGTCACCCTGCTGGCCACCACGCTCGCGGTCTCGGCCTGTGGCACCCGCGCGGAGGAGTCGACCGGCGGCACCGCCGAGTCCGCCACGAAGGTCGCGAAGATCGGCGTCATCGCGCCGCTCTCCGGAGACCTGTCCGCGCTGGGTCTGGGCATCCAGAACTCGGTCGAGCTCGCCGTCAAGCAGGCGAACGAGAAGGGCACCATCCCGGGCTGGACGCTCGAGGTCGACGCCCAGGACGACCAGGCCCTGCCCGACACCGGGAAGAACGCGGCCACCAAGCTGGCCGGTGACGACGAGGTGGTCGGCGTGGTCGGCACCCTGAACTCCTCCGTGTCGCAGTCGGTGCAGCCGGTGCTCAGTTCGGCCAACATCGTGCAGATCTCGCCGGCCAACACCGGCCCCTCCCTCACCCGGGGTGCGGACCCGGTGGATGCGCCGGAGCGTGCGTACCCGGGGTACTTCCGCACCTGCACCACCGACCTCGTGCAGGGCCCGTTCGCGGCCAAGTACCTGCTCGACGAGGGCATCAAGAACGTGGCCACGATCCACGACAAGAAGGCCTACGGCCAGGGCCTGGTCGCCGCCTTCGCCGAGGCGTTCGAAGCCGGCGGCGGCACCATCGCCCAGGCCGAGACGATCAACCCTGACGACAAGGACTTCTCCGCCGTCATCAGCAAGGTCAAGGGCGCCAACCCCGAGGCCGTCTACTACGGCGGTGAGTACCCGCAGGCCGGACCGCTGGCCCAGCAGGCCAAGGCCGCCGGCCTCGACGTGCCCCTCATGGGCGGCGACGGCATCTTCGACCCGGCCTACATTGAGCTGGCCGGCAAGACCTCCGACGGCGACCTGGCCACCTCGGTGGGCGCGCCGACCGAGAGCCTGGAGTCGGCCAAGACCTTCGTCGCCGACTACAGCGCCGGGGGCTTCGAGCAGCCGTACGGTGCCTACGGCGCGTACGCCTACGACGCGGCCAACGCGATCATCGAGGGTCTCAAGACCTCCCTCGCCAGCGCCGAGGACGCCAAGAGCGCCCGTGAGGCCACCATCACCGCCGTCGGCGGCGTGTCCTTCGAAGGTGCCACCGGCCCGGTCGCCTTCGACGAGTTCGGCGACACCAAGACCAAGGTGCTCACCGTCTACAAGGTGACCGACGGCAAGTGGAAGGCCGACAAGACCGGCAGCTGAACCTGAGCGGACGGCCGGTGCCCGGCACCGGCCGTCCGCCCAGCTCCTGCACGAGCGAGGAGGCAGTGGACGCGCCTGCTGCCTCCTCGTGCTCTGTCCGGGCGGGCCACCGCCTCGGTCGCACACGACCAAGCACGCAACGGAAGGGGGCCACGGGTGGACGTCCTGCAACAGCTGATCAACGGTCTCTCGCTGGGGGCCTTGTACGCCCTGATCGCGGTGGGCTACACCGTGGTCTACGGCATCGTCCAGCTCATCAACTTCGCCCACGGCGAGATCTTCATGATGGGCGCGTTCGGCTCGCTCACCGTGTGGCTCGTCCTCGGCCGGGAGAGCGAATCGACCGGCCTGTGGCTCCTCCCGCTCATGCTCATCGGCGGGATCGCGGTCGCCGTCGGGGTGGCCCTGCTCACCGAGCGCTTCGCCTACCGGCCGCTGCGCAACGCGCCGCGGCTCGCCCCGCTGATCACCGCCATCGGCGTCTCGATCTTCCTCCAGGAGTTCGTCCGGCTGTTCTTCGGCCGGATCCCGACCTTCCCTGACTCCCTGCGGGCCATCTCCTTCCCCCAGATCGACGTCGTCACCGGGCCGGCCTTCACCCCGGGCGGCGTCGTCATCCAGCGTGCGGCCCTGTTCACCCTGATCTCCCTGGTGGTCTGCGCGGCCGTGCTGTTCGTGTTCGTCAACAAGACCCGGCTGGGCCGGGCCATGCAGGCCACCTCGCAGGACCCGGACACCTCGCGCTTGATGGGCATCAACGTGGACCGGATCATCATGGTGGCGTTCGCGCTCGGTGCTGCTCTGGCCGCTGTGGCCGGGCTGGCGTACGGGCTGCGCTACACCAACATCGACTTCAAGATCGGTTTCCTGGCCGGCCTGAAGGCCTTCACCGCGGCGGTCCTGGGCGGAATCGGCAACATCAACGGAGCGGTCCTCGGTGGCCTGGTGCTCGGGGTCGTGGAGGTCCTTGCCACGTCCTACATCCCCGGCACCTTCGGTGGCTCCGCCTGGAAGGACGTGTGGGCGTTCGTGCTGCTCATCCTCGTGCTGGTCTTCCGTCCGCAAGGTCTGCTCGGCGCGCGGGTGGTGGACCGGGCATGAGACGTCCTTCGCTGGTCACCCCCGCGCTCCAAGAGCGGCACGGTTCCCGTGGTCGTCTCCTCGCCCTCGTCGGCGCTGCCCTGCTGGTCGTCTCCGGCCTCCTGCCGTGGGCCTACAGCTTCGACGCCCTCGACGGCATGACCCTCGAGCTCAACCCGTCGCCGCTGCAGGTGATGGGCATAGTGCTCGGGCTGCTCGTGCTCGCCGGCCTGCTCGGGCCCCGGGCCCTGCCCCACCGTCGCGGCCGGCCGCGGGTGGGCTGGTCGCGGGGCGCGCGGGCCACGGCCGTCGGTGCTCTCGTGTTCACCCTCCTCATCGTCATCGCCATCGCCGCCGAGCTCGGCGGTCTGGTGAACGTCGACTACGGCGGCTGGGTCGCCCTGGTGGGTGCCCTGCTCGCCTTCGCCGGCACCCGTCTGGTGGCGTCCGGACCCGAGCCGACGCTGCACCGCGCGCAGGCTCGGAGCGCGCTCGAGCTGCTGGCCATCGTCGTGGTGATGGCGGCCGCGCTGTTCGGCATCGCCTACGCCCTGGACAACGACGACGCCGGCACCTTCGTCAGCTTCATCGCCTTCGCCGGCGCGGTGCTGGCCGCGCTCTTCGCCTTCGGTGTGATGGGCTGGCTCTCGGCGGTCTCGCAGCGGCACCGGAAGGTGCTGATCCTGGCCGCGTTCCTGGTCGCCTTCCTCTTCCCGTTCACCCAGGACGGCTCGGACGCGAACATGTCCATCGCCACCCAGGTGATCATCTTCGCGGCGGCGGCCATGGGCCTCAACATCGTGGTCGGGCTCGCCGGTCTGCTGGACCTCGGCTACATCGCCTTCCTGGGGGCGGGCGCCTTCGTCGCCGCGATCCTGTCCCGCTCGGCATTCGCGACGCTCGACTTCCACCCGCCCTTCATCGTCGTGGTGCTGATCAGCGGTCTGGTCTCGGCGACGCTCGGCCTGATCATCGGCACTCCGACCCTGCGGGTGTCCGGTGACTACCTGGCGATCGTGACGCTGGCGTTCGGGGAGATCTTCCGGATCACCATGATCAACCTCGACGGCGAGGCGGGGCCCAACCTCACGCGCGGGTCGAACGGCATCCCCGCCATCCCGGACCTCAACCTGCTCGGGTTCGACTTCGGGGAGCCGCACGACCTCCTCGGCATCCCGCTGGGGCGGTTCTCGAACTACTACTTCCTGCTGCTCGTGGTGATCGCGCTGATCATCCTGGTGTTCACCCGGCTCAACAACTCCCGCATCGGCCGTGGCTGGATCGCCATCCGCGAGGACGAGAAGGCGGCCGAGGCCATGGGCGTCAACGTCTTCGGCCTCAAGCTCTTCGCCTTCGCCGGTGGTGCCTTCCTGGCCGGTGTCGCGGGGTCGGTCAAGGCCCACCAGGACGTCTCGGTGACCCCCGACCAGTACAACTTCCTGCAGTCGGCGTTCCTGCTGGCCGCGATCGTGCTGGGCGGCATGGGTACGGTGCTCGGGGTGCTGATCGGGGCGACGCTGCTGATCCTGCTGCCCGAGAAGCTCCGGTTCGTCAGCGAGTTCCGGTTGCTGCTCTTCGGCCTGACGCTGGTCATCATGATGCGCTTCCGGCCCGAGGGGCTGATCGCCAGCCGCCGACGGCAGCTGGAGTTCCACGAGGACGACGAGCAGCTCGCGGGCCGCGTCGACGACCAGATGCACGCGAGCACGGCGAAGGGGGCGACGACATGACCGTGGTGGACACGGCTCCCGCCGGCGACCGGACGGGTGAGGCGATGCTGGTGGCTGAGGACGTCACCATGCGCTTCGGCGGTCTGACCGCCGTCGACTCGGTGAACTTCCGAGTCAACCGGGGCGAGATCATGGGCCTCATCGGCCCCAACGGTGCCGGGAAGACGACCTTCTTCAACTGCCTCACCGGCCTGTACCTCCCGACCAGCGGCCGGGTGGTGTTCAACGGCTCGGTGCTGCCGCCCAAGCCCCGCAAGGTCGTCCTGGCCGGGATGGCGCGCACGTTCCAGAACATCCGGCTGTTCGGCAACATGACGGCGCTCGAGAACGTGATGGTGGGCCGGTACTGCCGGACCACCGCCGGGCCGTTCACCTCGATCATCCGCGGGCCGAAGTTCAAGCGGGAGGAGGCGGCGACGCGCGAGCGGGCGCAGGAGCTGCTGGACTTCGTCGGCCTCGGTCACACCACCGACAGCCTGGCCCGCAACCTGCCCTACGGGGACCAGCGCCGCCTCGAGATCGCCCGGGCGCTGGCCACGGACCCGAAGCTGCTGCTGCTCGACGAGCCGACCGCGGGCATGAACCCGCAGGAGACCCGGCAGGCAGAGGAGCTGATCTTCAAGATCCGCGACTCGGGCCTGGCGATCGTCGTGATCGAGCACGACATGCGGTTCATCTTCACCCTGTGCGACCGCGTGCTCTGCCTGGTGCAGGGCAAGGCGCTGATCGAGGGGACGCCGGCCGAGGTGCAGTCCGACCCCCGCGTCATCGAGGCCTACATCGGGACGGGTCCAGAGGACTCCGCCGAGCTGGAGAAGGAGCTGGACTCGTGACCGCGATGCTCGAGGTCAAGAACCTGAAGGTCGCCTACGGACGGGTCCGCGCGGTCAAGGGCATCAGCTTCAGCGTCGAGCAGGGCCAGGTGGTGACGCTGGTCGGCACCAACGGGGCCGGCAAGACCACGACGCTGCGGACCATCTCCGGGCTGCTGCGCCCGGAGGAGGGCGAGATCTGGTTCGAGGGCGAGCGCATCGACGCCGTCCCCGCCCACGAGGTGACCACCCGCGGGCTCGCCCACTCACCGGAGGGTCGGCGGATCTTCCCGCGGCTGACCGTGGAGGACAACCTGCGCCTCGGTGCCTTCGCCCGCAAGGACAAGGCCGGGATCGCCCAGGACCTGGAGCGGGTCTTCGACCTGTTCGAGATCCTGCGTACGCGGCGCTCCCAGCCCGCCGGCACCTTCTCCGGCGGCGAGCAGCAGATGCTGGCCATCGGCCGCGCCATGATGAGCCGGCCGAAGCTGCTGATGCTGGACGAGCCGTCGATGGGCCTGTCCCCGCTGATGATGCAGCGGATCATGTCGACGATCACCGAGCTGAAGTCCGAGGGGGTCACGATCCTGCTGGTCGAGCAGAACGCGCAGGCAGCGCTCTCGCTGGCCGACTACGGCTACGTCCTCGAGGTCGGCTCGATCGTGCTGGAGGACACCGGCCAGAAGCTGCTCACCGACGACAACGTCCGCAAGGCCTACCTCGGCGAGGACTGAGGCTCACCGCGCCTCCCGCTCGCACCCCTTGTCCGATCGCGCCCCCTGGTGCGAGCCTGGGCAGGAGAGGGGGACAGGTGCGCACGGAGCCGAGTGAGCGGTGGGTCCGCGGGTACGTCGGCGACGTGGCCGTGGTGGACACGCGCTCGCCCCTGATCTTCTGGGAGGACGCCTTCCCGGTCCCGGGGTACGCCTTCGACCGCACCGGCGTGCGGGAGGACCTGCTGAGACCGACGTCGGCCCCGCCCCCCGACCAGCCCTGGTTCTTCCTGCCCCACGGCCCGGTGTCGGCCTGGTACGACCTGGAGGTCGACGGGCGTGTCCTGCCGCACGCGGCGTGGACGCGCGACGACCCGGCGATCGCGGACCGGCTGGTGATGAGCTGGCAGCCCGGACTGCTCGACCGGTGGCTGGAGGAGGACGAGGAGGTCGCCGGGCACCCCCGGGACCCGTACAAGCGGGTGGACGCCCTCCCGAGCAGCCGGCACGTGGTCGTCCGGCTCGGCGACGTGACGCTGGCCGACTCCCGCTCCCCGGTGCTGCTCTTCGAGACCGGGCTGCCCACGCGGTACTACCTGCCGCCCGAGGACGTGAACCTCGACGTCCTGCGCCCGAGCCCGACACGCAGCCACTGCCCCTACAAGGGCCACGCCGACCGCTACTGGGACGTGGCCGGCCACCCCGACGGCGCCGGCCTGGCCTGGTCCTACGCGGACCCGTACCCGGCCGTCGGCCGGATCCGGGGCCGCGTGGCGTTCTACGACGAGCTGGTCGACGTCACCGTCGACGGGATACCGCAGCCCCGGGCCGTGTCGCCGTTCAGCACGGCCGCGCACCGGCCGGCTGGCTGAGCGGGCGGACTCAGCGCGGGTCGATGAGCTGGCAGGTCAGCCGTGCGGTGCACACCCGGCGGCCCTCGTCGTCGGCGAGCACGACCTCGTAGCTCACCACCGAGCGGCCGAGCCGGAGGGCCGTCGCCGTGCCGGTCACCCAGCCGCTGCGGACCGCCCGGTGGTGGGTGGCGTTGAGGTCGACGCCGACCGCCACCCGGTCGGGCTGGGCGTGGGCGGCGGCCCCGAGGGAGCCGAGGGTCTCCGCGAGCACGCACGAGGCACCGCCGTGCCACAGGCCCATCGGCTGGGTGTTGCCCTCGACGGGCATCCGACCGACGACCTTCTCCGGGGTCAGCTCCAGCAGCTCCAGGCCCATCCTGGCGTCGAGCGCACTGGTCATCCCGCCGTACCAGGCGGGGACGACGGGGGTCGGCGGGGTGTCCACCGGCTCAGCCTAAGCAGGCCCGGCGCTGTCAGCGGTCGCGGCTAGAGTCGGGGCCGTGCCCGCGAAGACCGCCCCTGCCTCCCGAGCCGCGAAGAACGCCGCCGCCGCGGCCGCGGCTCCGCCGTCGCGGCCGAAGCTGCTGCTCATCGACGGCCACTCGGTGGCCTACCGGGCCTTCTTCGCGCTGCCGGTGGAGAACTTCTCCACGGCCACCGGTCAGCACACCAACGGGGTCTTCGGCTTCACCTCGATGCTCATCAACGTCCTCCGCGACGAGGCGCCGACCCACGTCGGGGTGGCGTTCGACGTGTCCCGGCAGACGTTCCGCTCCGAGATCTACACCGAGTACAAGGCCAATCGCAGCGCGACGCCGGACGAGTTCAAGGGGCAGGTCGACCTCGTCCGCGAGGTGCTCAAGGCCCTCAACATCCCCTACGTGCAGAAGCCCGGCTTCGAGGCCGACGACGTCATCGGCACCCTCGCCACGCAGGCGGAGGCGCAGGGCTTCGACGTGCTCATCTGCACCGGCGACCGCGACGCCTTCCAGCTGGTCACCGACAACGTCACCGTGCTCTACCCGCGCAAGGGCGTCTCCGACCTGGCCCGGATGACCCCGGCCACCGTCGAGGAGCGCTACTTCGCGACGCCGAGGATGTACCCCGACCTGGCCGCGCTGGTCGGCGAGAGCAGCGACAACCTGCCGGGAGTGCCGGGTGTCGGCCCCAAGACGGCGGTCAAGTGGCTGCAGCAGTACGGGAGCCTGGAGCAGCTCGTGGCCCACGCGGGCGAGCTCAAGGGCAAGGCGGCCGCCGAGTTCCAGGCGCGCACGGAGGACGTGCTGCGCAACCGTCAGATCAACGCGCTGGTCCGCGACCTCGAGCTCGACGTGACCATCGACGACCTGGTCCGGCGGCCCTGGGACCGGGAGGCCACCCACACCCTGTTCGACGGCCTGGAGTTCCGGGTGCTCCGCGACCGGCTGCTCGAGGCGCTGCCGAACGAGGAGGAGATCGTCCCCGAGGGTGGCTTCGAGCTCACCGGGGAGGTGCTGGGGCAGGACGCGCTGTCGGCCTGGCTGGTGGAGCACGCCGCGGGCGAGCGGACCGGGGTGGACGTCGTCGGCCGCTGGGGCTCCGGCACCGGGGACATCGCCGCCCTGGCGCTCGCGGCGGCCGACGGCGCCGCCGCCTACGTCGACGCCCAGCAGCTCACGCCGGCCGACGACCAGGCCCTGGCCCGCTGGCTGGCCGACCCCACCCACCGCAAGGCCATGCACGACGCCAAGGGTGCGCTGCTGGCGGTCTGGGCGCGGGGCTGGGACCTGGACGGGCTCACCTCCGACACCCAGCTGGCTGCGTACCTCACCCGCCCGGACCAGCGCACCTTCGACCTGGCCGACCTCACGGTCCGCTACCTGAAGCGCGAGCTCAAGGTCGAGGGGCTGCCCGACGCCCTGGAGACCGACCAGCAGGCGTTGGACTTCGGTGACGACGACTCGGGCACCCGGCTGGCCGCCGAGGCCGCGATGGTCCGGGCCCGCGCCGTCATCGACCTGGCCGACGCCCTCGACGCCGAGATCGCCTCCCGCAACGGGACGAGTCTGCTCAACGGGGTCGAGCTGCCGCTGCTGCGGACGCTGGCCCGCATGGAGCGGACCGGCATCGCGGTCGACCTCGACCACCTCCAGGCGCTCGAGGCCGACTTCGGCGCCAAGGTCAACCAGGCCGCGGAGGACGCCTACGGGGTGCTCGGCCGGCAGATCAACCTGGGCTCACCCAAGCAGCTGCAGGTGGTGCTGTTCGAGGAGCTGGGGATGCCCAAGACGCGGCGGACCCGCACCGGCTACACGACCGATGCGGAGGCGCTCCAGGCGCTCTACGCGAAGACCGAGCACCCCTTCCTGGCCCACCTGCTGGTGCACCGGGACGCCATCCGGCTCAAGCAGACCGTCGAGGGCCTGCTCAAGTCGGTCGCCGACGACGGCCGCATCCACACCACCTACGTCCAGACCATCGCGGCCACGGGGCGGCTGTCCAGCACGGACCCCAACCTCCAGAACATCCCCATCCGGACCGAGGAGGGCCGGCGGATCCGCGAGGCCTTCGTGGTCGGTCCGGGGTATGAGTCGCTGATGTCGGCGGACTACTCCCAGATCGAGATGCGCATCATGGCGCACGCCAGCGAGGACACCAGCCTGATCGAGGCGTTCCGCTCCGGGATGGACTTCCACACCGTGACGGCGTCGCGGGTCTTCGGGGTCGAGCCGGACGCGGTCACCCCCGCCGAGCGCGCCAAGATCAAGGCGATGAACTACGGCCTGGCCTACGGGTTGAGCGCCTTCGGCCTCAGCCAGCAGCTGAGCATCGACACCTCCGAGGCCAAGGCGTTGATGCAGGAGTACTTCGAGCGGTTCGGTGGTGTGCGCGACTACCTGCACTCCCTGGTGGCCGACGCCCGCAAGACCGAGTACACCGAGACGATCCTGGGCCGTCGGCGCTACCTGCCCGACCTGATGAGCGACAACCGCCAGCGTCGCGAGATGGCGGAGCGGATGGCGCTCAACGCGCCGATCCAGGGGTCCGCCGCCGACATCATCAAGGTCGCGATGCTCGACGTCGAGCGCGCCCTCGTCGATGCCGGCATGAGCAGCCGGATGCTGCTGCAGGTGCATGACGAGCTCGTGTTCGAGGTCGGGGTGGGGGAGCGCGACGCGCTCGAGCGCCTGGTGCGGGACAAGATGGGCCAGGCGGTCGAGATGACGGTGCCGCTGGACGTCTCGGTCGGGGTCGGCCGGTCCTGGCACGAGGCGGCGCACTGACGGCGGCCCCGGTCGGCTCAGGCCGGCAGTGACCCGGCCGGCGACCAGGTGAAGGCCTCCAGGTACCACCCGTCGTCGGCCGCCCAGGAGCGCAGGACATCGAAAGCGGCGTCGGTGTTGGGCACCTCCGCGGCCACCGGATCGTCGTCGACCGGCCGGACCTCGACCCGCCAGCGCCCGGCCGCTGCCCGCACGGCCCTGGCCCGGGCGGCGGGAGTGTCGCCGATCAGCTCCACGACCACCCAGGTCGACGCCTCCCACAGGAGCGGCCGCAGCGTCTCCGGAGTCAGGGGGTCGGCCACCCGTCCGCTGTCGTCTTTCCCTCGGAAGCCGGTCACACGTCTCCTTCCCGGTCCGGGCGGCCCCGGACGCCTGCTGCGAGCGTAGGTGCTGCCGGGTGGCCGGCTCGTCCGTCCGGCGCGTCCGCGGGCGCCGATGGTTTGACCCTGTTCCACCCCGTACGTATCCTGAGATGTCGCTGTGGCCTGCGCGACCTCGGACGGAGCAGGCTGCGCGCGCCGGGGTGAAGTCGGTTGTCGGTCGTGTCTGGGTCCAAGCACCACGTGTGGGTTTGAGCAGCAGAAGTTCGGGCAGCGGGTTCCTTCCCGACGGGCGGCCACAGCACACCGGAACACCCACACCTTCCACTATCGGAGCCCTACTACATGACGTCCTCCCTTGAGGCACCCCCGCAGGTTGCAGTCGACGACTTCGACTCGGCCGAGGCTTTCCTGGCCGCCATCGACGCGACCATCAAGTACTTCAACGACGGTGACATCGTCACCGGCACCGTCGTCAAGGTCGACCGTGACGAGGTCCTGCTGGACATCGGCTACAAGACCGAAGGGGTCATCCCCTCCAAAGAGCTCTCCATCAAGCACGACGTCGACCCGTTCGAGGTCGTCAGCGTCGGGGATGTGATCGAGGCTCTCGTCCAGCAGAAGGAGGACAAGGAGGGCCGGCTGATCCTGTCCAAGAAGCGCGCCCAGTACGAGCGCGCCTGGGGCACGATCGAGAAGATCAAGGAAGAGGACGGGGTCGTCACCGGCCACGTCATCGAGGTCGTCAAGGGCGGTCTCATCATCGACATCGGCCTGCGCGGCTTCCTGCCCGCCTCGCTGGTGGAGATGCGACGCGTCCGTGACCTCCAGCCCTACGTGGGCATGGAGCTCGAGGCCAAGATCATCGAGCTGGACAAGAACCGCAACAACGTGGTCCTGTCCCGCCGTGCCTGGTTGGAGCAGACGCAGTCCGAGGTCCGCCAGAACTTCCTCACCCAGCTGCAGAAGGGCCAGATCCGCAAGGGTGTCGTGTCCTCGATCGTGAACTTCGGTGCCTTCGTGGACCTCGGTGGCGTCGACGGCCTGGTGCACGTCTCCGAGCTGTCCTGGAAGCACATCGACCACCCCTCCGAGGTGGTCGAGGTCGGCCAGGAGGTCACCGTCGAGGTGCTCGACGTGGACATGGACCGCGAGCGCGTCTCCCTCTCGCTCAAGGCGACGCAGGAAGACCCGTGGCAGGCCTTCGCCCGGACCCACCAGATCGGCCAGATCGTGCCCGGCAAGGTCACCAAGCTGGTCCCGTTCGGTGCGTTCGTGCGGGTCGAGGAGGGCATCGAGGGCCTGGTGCACGTCTCCGAGCTGGCCGAGCGTCACGTCGAGATCCCCGAGCAGGTCGTGACGGTCAACGACGACGTCCTGGTCAAGATCATCGACATCGACCTCGAGCGTCGCCGGATCTCGCTGTCGCTGAAGCAGGCCAACGAGGGCGTCGACATCAACTCCGAGGAGTTCGACCCCACGCTGTACGGCATGGCGGCGTCCTACGACGACCAGGGCAACTACCTGTACCCGGAGGGCTTCGACTCCGAGACCGGTGAGTGGCTCGAGGGCTACGACGAGCAGCGCGCGGCCTGGGAGCAGCAGTACGCCGAGGCGCACGCCCGCTGGGAGGCGCACAAGAAGCAGGTCGAGGACGCGGAGAACTCCGAGGTCGCCGCAGCGGTCCCGGCCAGCTACTCCTCGTCGTCCGACGCCGGTGGGGCGGCTCCGGCCACTCCCGACGCGGTGGCCCCGGCCAGCAGCAGCAACGCCGCGCCGGAGGGCTCGCTGGCCTCCGACGAGGCCCTGCAGGCCCTGCGCGAGAAGCTGACGGGCGGCGCCTCCTGACCGAGGCTCCTCCTGGCTCCTGCCCGGTCCTGAGCCGGTAGCGCTGAGCATCCCCACGAGGCCCTTCCACCTGACGGTGGGAGGGCCTCGTGCCGTTCCGGCCCGTCCACCCGGGTCTGCCTACGCTGGGGCCATGCTGCGGGTGGGACTCACGGGCGGGATCGCCTCGGGCAAGAGCACGGTCGCCGAGGAGCTGGCGGCTCGCGGGGCGCTGGTCATCGACGCGGACCGCCTGGCGCGGGAGGTGGTCGAACCGGGCACGCCCGGGTTCGACGCGGTGGTGGCGCACTTCGGGCCGGAGGTGCTGGCCGGGGACCGCCTCGACCGGGCCGCGCTCGGTCGCCGGGTGTTCGCCGACCCTGACGCCCGGCGCGCGCTGGAGCAGATCGTGCACCCCCTGGTGCGGGCCCGAGCCGCTGAGACCGAGGCGGCCGCGCCCTCGGGCGCCGTGGTCGTGCACGTCATCCCACTGCTCGTGGAGACCGGGCAGGCCAGCGCCTTCGACCTGACCGTCGTCGTCGACCTCGAGCCGGGGACCCAGCTCCGCCGCCTGCGCGAACGCAACGGCCTGAGCGCGGAGGAGGCCCGGGCCCGCGTCGACGCCCAGGCCAGCCGGGCCGAGCGCCTGGCCGCGGCCGACCGCGTGCTGGACAACGAGGGCAGCGTGCACGAGCTGCGCCGTCAGGTCGAGGCCCTCTGGGACGAGCTGGCCGCGCGCGCCACCCCCGCCCGCTGAGGTGTCCGGGTGACCGCCGGAGGGCTGCGTTCGGGCCGCAGAACTGTCAGCGGTCGCGCGTAGGCTTCCCGCATGCGTCCGATCGAAGACCTGCAACGCACCGTGGCGCCCCTGCACGTGGAGAGCGACTTCGAGCCCTCCGGCGACCAGCCGACCGCCATCGCCGAGCTGGAGCGGAGGATCAACGCCGGCGAGCAGGACGTGGTCCTGCTCGGCGCGACCGGCACCGGGAAGACGGCCACCGTGGCCTGGCTGGCTGAGCGGGTGCAGCGTCCGCTGCTGGTCATGCAGCCGAACAAGACCCTGGCCGCGCAGTTCGCCAACGAGCTGCGTCACTTCTTCCCCAAGAACGCGGTGGAGTACTTCGTCTCCTACTACGACTACTACCAACCCGAGGCCTACGTCCCGCAGACCGACACCTACATCGAGAAGGACTCCTCCCTCAACGAGGAGGTCGAACGGCTCCGCCACTCGGCCACCAACTCCCTGCTGACTAGGCGTGACGTCGTGGTCGTGGCGACGGTGTCCGCGATCTACGGTCTGGGCACCCCGCAGGAGTACGTCGACCGGATGGTGGCGCTCAAGGTGGGCCAGGAGATCGAGCGGGACGCCCTGCTGCGCCGGCTGGTCGGGATCCAGTACGCGCGCAATGACCTCGCCGGCACCCGGGGCACCTTCCGCGTCCGCGGCGACACCCTCGAGGTCTTCCCGATGTATGAGGAGCTCGCCGTCCGTATCGAGTTCTTCGGCGACGAGATCGAGAAGCTCAGCACCCTCCACCCCCTCACCGGGGAGGTGGTGACCGAGGACGAGCACGTCTACCTCTTCCCGGCCAGCCACTACGTCGCCGGTCCCGAGCGGATGGAGCGGGCCATCGGCGGGATCGAGCACGAGCTGGGGGAGCGGCTGGCCGAGCTCGAGGCGCAGCACAAGCTGCTGGAGGCCCAGCGGCTCCGGATGCGGACCAGCTACGACATCGAGATGATGCGCCAGATCGGCACCTGCTCCGGTATCGAGAACTACTCCCGCCACATCGACGGCCGCGGTCCCGGCACCGCCCCCCACTGTCTCCTCGACTACTTCCCGGAGGACTTCCTGCTGGTGGTCGACGAGTCGCACGTCACCATCCCGCAGATCGGCGGGATGTACGAGGGTGACATGTCCCGTAAGCGGACACTGGTCGACCACGGCTTCCGGCTGCCCAGCGCCATGGACAACCGCCCGCTGCGCTTCGAGGAGTTCGTCGAGCGGATCGGCCAGACCGTCTACCTGTCCGCCACCCCGGGCAACTACGAGCTCGCGCGCGGAGACGGCTACGTCGAGCAGATCATCCGCCCGACCGGGCTCATCGACCCGGAGGTCGTCGTCAAGCCGACCCAGGGCCAGATCGACGACCTGATGGGGGAGATCCGGTTACGCGTCGAGCGGCACGAGCGGGTGCTGGTCACCACCCTGACCAAGAAGATGTCGGAGGACCTGACCGACTACCTGCTCGAGAACGGCATCCGCACCCGCTACCTGCACTCGGAGGTGGACACCCTGCAGCGGGTGGCGCTGCTCCGCGAGCTCCGGATGGGCGAGTACGACGTGCTGGTGGGCATCAACCTGCTCCGCGAGGGTCTCGACCTCCCGGAGGTCTCCCTGGTGGCCATCCTCGACGCCGACAAGGAGGGCTTCCTCCGGAGCGCGAAGAGCCTCATCCAGACCATCGGCCGAGCCGCTCGCAACGTGTCGGGGCAGGTGCACATGTACGCCGACTCGATCACCGACTCCATGGCCGCGGCCATCGACGAGACCAACCGGCGCCGGGAGATCCAGGTCGCCTACAACCTCGAGCACGGCATCGACCCCAAGCCGCTGCAGAAGAAGATCGCCGACATCACCGACATGCTCGCCCGGGAGGACGCCGACACCGAGCAGCTGCTGAGCGGACGGCCCCAGGGCAAGGGCAAGTCACCGGTCCCGGCGCTCGGGCTCAAGGCAGGTGCCGACCACGGTCGGCGGCTCGCCGGCATGCCGGCCGGCGAACTGGCCGACCTGGTCCAGGAGCTCACCACCCAGATGCACGGGGCGGCCGCCGACCTGCAGTTCGAGGTCGCGGCGCGGCTGAGGGACGAGATCTCCGACCTGAAGAAGGAGCTCCGGCAGATGGTCGAGGCCAGCCGGTAGCCCGGGAGCCAGGTCGAGTTCTCCCCCGCGGGCTGCCATACTGGGTCCCGGAGGGGAGTATTCCCTCGCGTCGGCATCGTCATCACGGACGTGCGTGTACGGGCGGACGCCCGAAGCGCGCGCCCCGGTGCCTCGGTCAACTCGGTTGGCGGAAGAGACCTCCGAGACCTCGACATCAGCTAGCCCGTCTCGGAAGGCACCCCCATGGAAGTTCACCCGTACGCCTGGGCCATCACCGTGGTGGTGATGGTCGCGATCCTCACCTTCGACGTCTTCGTCATCGGCCGCCGGCCGCACGAGCCCTCCACCAAGGAGGCGTCGGTCGCGATCGCGTTCTTCGTCGGGCTCGCGGTGCTGTTCGGGTTCGGTGTCTGGTTCGTCTCGGGCGGCCAGTACGCGGGCGAGTTCTTCGCCGGCTGGATCACCGAGTACAGCCTGTCGGTGGACAACCTGTTCATCTTCCTCATCATCATGAGCAAGCTCAAGGTGCCTCGGGAGCTGCAGCAGTTCGCGTTGCTCGTCGGCATCATCCTCGCGCTGATCTTCCGCGGCATCTTCATCGCCGTCGGCGCGGCGGCCATCGAGCGGTTCGCCTGGGTGTTCTTCGTCTTCGGCGCCTTCCTCGTCTACACCGCGGTCAAGCTGTTCATCGACTACCGCAAGCACGACGACGACGACGAGGCGCCCGACAACGCGGTGATGCGCTTCGTCCGCCGCCGCTTCAACGCCACGCCGGACTTCCGGGGCACCAAGCTGACCGTCATGGAGCAGGGCAAGCGCTTCATCACCCCGATGTTCTTCGTCATCGTCGCCCTCGGCAGCACCGACCTGCTGTTCGCCCTCGACTCGATCCCGGCGATCTACGGGCTCACCCAGGAGCCCTACCTGGTGTTCACGGCGAACGTCTTCGCGCTCATGGGGCTCCGGCAGCTGTACTTCCTCATCGGCGGGCTGCTGAAGAAGCTGGTCTACCTCTCCCTCGGCCTCTCGGTCATCCTCGCCTTCATCGGCGTGAAGCTCGTGCTCCACGCCCTGCACGAGTACCACTGGGCCGACTGGGCGCCGTGGGGCGGCGAGATCCCCATCTGGTTCTCCCTGCTGATCATCGTGGGCACCCTGGCCATCACGACCGTGGCCAGCCTGCTGAAGGCCCGCAAGGACCCCACCCCAGCCACCGAGCCGCTGCCGGACGAGGACCCGGCCGACCGCCCCGCAGGGGTCGCCGAGCACGGCACCCCGCCGGCCGCTCCCTGACGCCTCCGGACGAACGACGGCCGGGTCCCCTGCCGAGGGGACCCGGCCGTCGTTCTACCGAGGATCGGGATCAGGCGACACAGGAGCAGGGCGCCCATACATTGAGCGACCTCCACTCAAGGCTGATAGGGCGCCGCTTCTTTCCGTCGTCCGCCGTGGGCGAACGGGTGACTGCGACGGCTGACGGTGAGGGGTGTGAGGCACAGGACCAGGAGCCGGGCGGTCGTGTCGGCCGACCTCAGGAGGTCACCAGACCTTGGGTCCTCCTACACTGAGGGTGTGAGCGCGATCACAGCAGCGCGGTCCGACACGCGTGATCTCGAGGGGCTGCGGCTGGCCGTGGCGCTGGCCGACGTCTCGACGTTGCGCGCCGCGATCGGCACGACGCTTCCCGTTCTCGGTGCGGTCAGCGGGGCCCAGGTGGTGGTGTTCGCGGTGGCCGGCACCCGAGCGGCCGGAGCCCGGTGCTGGCCGGACGCCCCGGACTGGAGCGCAGCCTTCGAGGCCGAGCTGGAGGCGGTGTGGGAGGGCGGGCCCCTCACCTCCCTCTGCCGCAGGTCCGGGGTCGTGCCGCCCTTCCGTCTGGACGCCATCATGCGCGAGCTGGGGTGGGAGGCCCTGCCCCTGCGCTCGCCGGACGGGCAGCTCCTGCGGCACGCCGTGTACCTGGCGGTGTCGGCTCTGGGGGAGACCGTCAGCGGCTACTTCGTGGCCCGGGTGGACCGCGACTTCTCCGACGCCGAGCTCGACCGGCTCGACCGCCTGCAGCCGGGCGTCGTCGCCTCGCACGGGCGCTTCCTGCACGCCCCGGATCCCTCCGTGCACCTCACCCGACGTCAGGAGCAGATCCTCCAGCTGATGCAGGGGGGCCTGACCGCAGGCTCGATCGCCTCGCGGCTGGGGATCAGCGAGAGCACGGTGGGCAAGCACCTGCGCGACCTCTACAACCGGCTGGACGCCCACGACCGGGTCTCGGCGATCCGCGAGGCCCGCGCGCGGGGCCTGTTGGACGGCGTCGGGGGCGAGCACTGGCAGGACGTGCTCATGCCCTGACGCGGCCAGGCGGTGCGGCCGGCTCGGGCGGGGTCACCAGCCCCGGGCGCGCCACTGCTCGAGGTGCGGACGCTCGGCGCCGAGCGTGGTGTCGTCCCCGTGCCCGGGATGCACCACGGTGTCGTCGCCGAAGCGATCGAACAGCTTGGTCTCGACGTCGGAGAGCAGGCTCTCGAAGTCGTCCCGACCCGCTGTCCGCCCCACGCCGCCCGGGAAGAGGCTGTCCCCGGTGAAGAGGTGGGCCGGACCCTCCGGGCCGCGCCAGACCAGGGCGATCGACCCCGGCGTGTGCCCCACCAGCCCGACCACCTCGAGCTCGTGGCCGCCCACCAGGACCGAGTCGCCGTCCCAGACCCCGGCAAGGCCCTCCACCCGGGCTCCGGCCGCGATGGCTGCGACGTCGGGACGGCCGCCCACGAGCCGGGCCCCGGTGGCCTCGGCCACCGTGGCCAGTGCCTGCCAGTGGTCTGCGTGCTGGTGGGTGGTGACCACGGTGGCCAGAGCCGTGCCGGTCACCGCCAGCAGCCGCTCCGGTTCCGCCGCCGCGTCCACCAGGAGGGCGGCCACCGGGGTGGTGAGCACGTAGGCGTTGTTGTCCATCGGCCCGACGCTCAGCTTGCGCAGGGTCAGGGTCGGGTCGAGGGTGAGCACCAGCGGCTCGCCGCCGGGTTCCACGTGGTTCAGTCCGGTCATCGGGTCCTCGATCTCTGGGCAGATGGGGAGAATGCGGAGGGCTCAGAAGGGCGGCAGCCGGAGGCCGTCGACGCCCTCCAGGTCAGCGCCGTCGGTGCGCCCGGTCAGCCAGCCGAGCAGCGCGGGGCTCGACCCGCTGACCGCGCGCGGGGCGCCGGAGCTGCCGACGGTCATCCGCGTGGTCGGGGAAGCCAGGTCCAGCCGGGGGAACTCGTCCCGCTCCCGGAGCCGGAAACCTGACCACTCCAGCAGCCAGTCGGCGGTGGCGTCGTCCAGGTCGCCCATGTCGCGGCCGACGTCGAGGTCGACGTGGTGCAGCGCGACCTCGAAGAGACGGGCCAGCGGCAGCAGCCGTGCAGGGACGCGCAGGCCACCGCGCAGCTCGACCACCGCGTCCCAGGCGCCCGCCTCCTGCACGGCCTCGAAGGCCTCCTCCAGCAGACCGGCCGAGGTGTCCAGGTCGATCTGGAGCTCCAGCCCGGAGCGGTCGGCGCCGGCCTCGATCTCCTCGTCGCGCTGGCCTGCGCGGTACATCGCCCGGGGCTGACCGTCCACCGCGGTGGTTGCCAGCCGGCGCAGGGCATCGGCCTGCCGGGCCAGGTGCGTCGCCAGGTGGCCGCGGCTCCAGCCGGGGAGCCGGCTCGGTGCCCGCCACCCCGCGTCGGGAACGGTGATGGTCGCCCCCAGCAGCTGGGTCGTCGCCGCGCTCAGCAGGGTGCGCAGCTGGTCCTGCCGCCCCCGCTGGTCGACGGGGTCGGGGAGCGGGCCGTCCGGTGCCATGCGCTCACGGTAGCCGTCAGGGTCGTCGGGTCCGGTGTCCGGGCGACGACGCCGGCAGGAACTGTCGGTACCCCCACCTACGATGGGTCACCGTGATGGATCGTCTTGTCGTCCGGGGAGCCCGGGAGCACAACCTCCGCAACATCTCCCTCGATCTGCCCCGTGACGCGCTCATCGTCTTCACCGGGCTCTCGGGCTCTGGGAAGTCGAGCCTGGCTTTCGACACCATCTTCGCGGAGGGCCAGCGGCGCTACGTGGAGTCCCTCTCGGCCTACGCCCGGCAGTTCCTGGGGCAGATGGACAAGCCGGACGTGGACTTCATCGAGGGGCTCTCCCCAGCGGTCTCCATCGACCAGAAGTCCACCTCGCGCAACCCCCGCTCGACCGTCGGCACCATCACCGAGGTCTACGACTACCTCCGGCTGCTCTTCGCCCGTGCCGGCCGGCCCCACTGCCCCGAGTGCGGCGAGCCGATCAGCCGGCAGTCGCCGCAGCAGATCGTCGACCGCCTCCTGGCCCTGCCCGAAGGCACCCGCTTCCAGGTGCTGGCCCCGGTCGTGCGCGGCCGCAAGGGGGAGTACGTCGAGGTCTTCCGCCAGCTCGCGACCGACGGGTTCGCCCGCGTCCGGGTGGACGGCGAGGTGGTGCAGCTCACCGAGCCGCCGGTGCTGGACAAGCAGAAGAAGCACTCCATCGACGTCATCGTCGACCGCCTGGTGGTGAAGCCGAGCTCCAAGCAGCGGCTGACCGACTCGGTCGAGACGGCGCTGGGCCTGGCCCAGGGCGTCGTGTCCGTCGACTTCGTCGACCTCGACGTCAAGGACCCCGGCCGCGAGCGTCGCTACTCCGAGAAGATGGCGTGCCCCAACGACCACGACATCGCCATCGAGGAGCTCGAGCCGCGCCAGTTCTCGTTCAACGGCCCGTGGGGTGCCTGTCCCGAGTGCTCCGGCATCGGCACCCGGATGGAGGTCGACCCCGACCTCGTGGTCCCCGACGACGAGAAGACGCTGGCCGAGGGGGCCATCGCCCCGTGGGCGTCGGCGCAGGTGGCCGACTACTTCATCCGGCTGATCGAGTCGCTGGCCACGAGCGCCGGCTTCCGCACCGACGTGCCCTGGCACCGGCTGCCCGCCACGGCGCGCAAGGTGCTGCTGAACGGGGTCCCGGGGCAGGTGCACGTCCGCTACAAGAACCGCTACGGCCGGGAGCGCTCCTACAACGCCAGCTACGAGGGCGTCGTGCCCTACATCGAGCGGCGGCACGCCGAGGCCGAGACCGACACCTCGCGGGACCGCTTCGCCGGCTACATGCGCGAGGTCCCGTGCACGGCCTGCCGGGGCGCCCGGCTCAAGCCGACCTCGCTGGCGGTGACGCTGGGCGGCCGGAACATCGCCGACATCTCCGCGATGTCCATCGACGAGGCGGCCGCCTTCCTGCTCACGCTCGAGCTCAGCGACCGGGAGCGCCAGATCGCCGAGCGCGTGCTCAAGGAGATCAACGAGCGGCTGCGGTTCCTGCTCGACGTGGGTCTGGACTACCTCTCGCTCAGCCGGCCCACCGCGAGCCTCTCCGGCGGGGAGGCACAGCGGATCCGGCTGGCCACCCAGATCGGCTCGGGCCTGGTCGGGGTGCTGTACGTCCTCGACGAGCCGAGCATCGGGTTGCACCAGCGGGACAACCGCCGCCTGATCGACACGCTCATCCGGCTGCGGGACATGGGGAACACCCTCATCGTCGTCGAGCACGACGAGGACACCATCAAGGTGGCCGACTGGGCCGTGGACATCGGGCCGGGTGCGGGTGAGCACGGCGGCCACGTCGTGCACTCCGGGTCGGTGCAGGAGCTGTTGGAGCACCCGACGTCGCTGACCGGCCAGTACCTCTCGGGCCGCCGGGAGATCCCGCTCCCCGCGGTGCGCCGTCCCCGGACCAGAGGGCGTGAGATCACGGTGCACAACGCCGTCGAGCACAACCTGCGCAACGTCACGGTGTCGTTCCCGCTCGGCCAGCTGATCGCCGTGACCGGGGTCTCCGGCTCGGGGAAGTCGACGCTGGTCAACGACATCCTCTACGCGTCGCTGGCCAAGCGGATCTACAACGCCCGCGACGTGCCCGGCCGGCACCGCTCCATCACCGGCGCCGACGAGATCGACAAGATCATCCACGTCGACCAGTCGCCGATCGGCCGCACCCCGCGCTCCAACCCCGCCACCTACACCGGGGTGTTCGACCACGTGCGCCGGCTGTTCTCCGAGACCCCGGAGGCGAAGGTGCGCGGGTACCAGCAGGGGCGGTTCTCCTTCAACGTCAAGGGCGGCCGGTGCGAGAACTGCACCGGCGACGGCACGATCAAGATCGAGATGAACTTCCTGCCGGACGTGTACGTCCCGTGCGAGGTCTGCCACGGGGCCCGCTACAACCGCGAGACGCTGGAGGTGCACTACAAGGGGAAGTCGATCGCCGAGGTGCTCGACCTCAGCATCGAGGAGGGTCTGGAGTTCTTCGCCGCCCTGCCCCCGATCGCCCGTCACCTGCGGACCCTCGTGGACGTGGGCCTGGGCTACGTGCGGCTCGGGCAGCCGGCCACGACCCTCTCCGGCGGTGAGGCCCAGCGCGTCAAGCTGGCCAGCGAGCTCCAGAAGCGCTCGACGGGTCGCACGCTGTACGTCCTGGACGAGCCCACGACCGGGCTGCACTTCGAGGACATCCGCAAGCTGCTCATCGTGCTGGGCCGCCTGGTCGACGCCGGCAACACCGTCGTGGTCATCGAGCACAACCTCGACGTCATCAAGACGGCGGACTGGTTGGTCGACATGGGACCCGAGGGTGGTTCGCGAGGCGGCACGGTGATCGCCCAGGGGACACCGGAGCAGATCGTGGCCTGTCCCGAGTCCTACACGGGGGAGTACCTGCGTCCGCTGCTGGAGGGTCGCTCGGTCCCGGTGGGGGCACCGAAGCCGCCGCCGGCGCCAGTCCGCCCGGTGACCAAGAAAGCCATCCGGGCCGCGGCAGCGGAGGAGCGGGCCGGCAAGGCGGCGGCCAGAAAGGCCGAGGCGGCGACGAAGGCTGCCGCCCGGGCGTCGGCCGGAGGCGCGGCCAAGCGCACAGCCCCCCAGGTGCCGGCCCGCAAGGCCAGCTGAGCGGGGCGGCGTCACTTGACGTGTCCAGCGATTCGAACCATCCGGCGCTCTGTATCGTCAGCAACGACGACGGCACAGCGCAGAGTCCACCGCGGACCCGGTCCGGGCCGTCCTTCGTCCCGACGCCCCAGGAGGCCCTGATGCCCGAGCGCGACCCCAACCCCTTCGAGAACGGCACCACACGACGCACGGTCCTGCGGGCCGCCGGGCTGGCGGCCCTGGCCGGCGGCGGTGTCGGCGTCCTGGGCGCCTGTTCCGCCGAGGGCGAGGTGGCCGCGCCCGCAGCCACCAGCGCCGCTCCTTCCGCGAGCGCCTCGTCGTCGGCGAGCGCGTCCTCCTCGGCCTCGGCCTCCGCCTCGGCCTCGTCGTCCGCTTCGGCCGCTCCGACTGGTCCGGGCGTCGCCGCCGCGGACGTCCCCGTGGGCAGTGGCGTCATCCTCGAGGACGCCAAGTTCGTGGTCACCCAGCCCACCGAGGGTGAGTTCAAGGCCTTCAGCAGCATCTGCACCCACCAGGGTTGCCCGGTCTCGGAGATCAAGGGCGACGCCATCATCTGCAAGTGCCACGGCAGCCAGTTCTCCATCAAGGACGGCTCCGTGCTGAAGGAGCCGGCGAACAAGCCGCTCAAGGAGGCCACGGCCACCCTCGCCGGCGACCGGGTGAGCGTCGAGGCCTGAGCCCGCCGGGACGCCCTGGCAGCGCCGGGGCGTCCCGCGGCCGTCGCCTGCAGGCACCGGGGCGGACAGCGGCGGGGCTGTCAGCCCCCCGACCTAGAGTGGAGGGCGTGGCTCCACCGGTCCCCTCCCGCACGTCGCGCCACCCTTTGGCCTACCGCCCCGCGCCCGGTTCCATCCCGGAGCAGCCGGGCGTCTACCGCTTCTCCGACGCCGAGGGGCGCGTCATCTACGTGGGCAAGGCGAAGAGCCTGAGGCAGCGGCTCAACTCCTACTTCGCCGACCTCAGCTCACTGCACAGCCGCACCCAGACCATGGTGCTGACCGCCAAGCGGGTGGACTGGACCGTCGTCCAGACCGAGGTCGAAGCGCTGCAGCTGGAGTACTCCTGGATCAAGGAGTACGACCCGCGCTTCAACGTGAAGTACCGCGACGACAAGTCCTACCCCTGGATGGCCGTCACCCTCAGCGAGGAGTACCCGCGGGTCACCGTGGGGCGCGGCCCGAAGAAGAAGGGCACGCGCTACTTCGGCCCCTACTCCCACGCCTGGGCCATCCGCGAGACCGTCGACCTGGTGCTGCGGGTGTTCCCCATGCGCTCCTGCCGGCCCGGGGTCTTCAAGAACCACCGGCAGCTGGGGCGCCCCTGCCTGCTGGGCTACATCGGCAAGTGCGCCGCTCCCTGCGTCGACCGGGTGAGTCCGGAGGAGCACCGCGCGATCGTCGAGGACTTCTGCCAGTTCATGGCCGGCCAGGCCGCTCCGATGATCAGGCGGCTGGAGCGGGAGATGCAGCAGGCCAGCGCCGAGCTGGAGTTCGAGCGGGCGGCGCGGATCCGCGACGACATCGGCGCCCTGCAGCGGGCGATGGAGCAGAACGCGGTCGTGTTCGCCGACGGGACCGACGCCGACGTGGTGGCGCTGGCCGAGGACCCGCTCGAGGTGGCGGTCCAGATCTTCCACGTGCGCGGCGGCCGGGTGCGGGGGGAGCGGGGCTGGGTGGCCGACCGGTTCGACGACGGCGACACCGGTGAGCTGGTGGAGCAGTTCCTGCTCCAGCTCTACGCCGAGTCCGACTCCTCCACCACCGACCGCGACGCGGTGCCGCGGGAGATCCTGGTGCCCGCGCTGCCCCCGTCGCTGGAGCCGCTGACCGAGCTCCTGACCGAGCGCCGGGGGTCGAACGTCTCCATCCGCGTCCCCCAGCGGGGTGACAAGAAGCAGCTGATGGAGACGGTGACCCGCAACGCCAGCCAGGCGCTGATCCGGCACAAGACGACGCGCGCCGGCGACCTGTCGACCCGCAACCGGGCCCTGGAGGAGATCCAGGAGGCGCTCGAGCTGCCCGGGGTTCCGCTCCGGATGGAGTGCTTCGACATCTCGAACCTGCAGGGCACCGAGGTGGTGGCCTCGATGGTCGTGTTCGAGGACGGCCTGCCGCGCAAGGGCGAGTACCGGCGTTTCGTCATCCGCGGCGTCGAGGGCCAGAACGACGTGGCCTCGATGCACGAGGTCATCACCCGCCGGTTTCGGCGCCTGCTGGACGACCGGGCCGCGATGGCCAGCGCCCAGTCCGCGGGGGGCGACGAGGGCCCCCTGCTGGTCGACCCGACCACGGGTGCGCCCCGGCGGTTCGCCTACGCGCCCTCCCTCGTCGTCGTCGACGGCGGCCCGCCGCAGGTGGCGGCAGCGGCGGCGGCACTCGACGAGCTGGGGATCTCCGACGTCGCCCTGTGCGGCCTGGCGAAGCGGTTGGAGGAGGTCTGGCTGCCCGACCTGGAGGAGCCGGTGATCCTGCCCCGCACCAGCGAGGGGCTGTACCTGCTGCAGCGGCTCCGCGACGAGGCGCACCGGTTCGCGATCACCCACCACCGGAACCGACGCAGCAAGTCGATGGTCGAGTCCCTGCTGGACCAGGTACCGGGTCTCGGCGAGGTCCGCCGCAAGGCCCTGATGACGCACTTCGGCTCGCTGAAGAAGCTGCGCCAGGCCTCGGTCGAGGAGATCGCGCTCGTGCCGGGCTTCGGGCCGAAGCTGGCAGAGAACATCAAGACGGCGCTGGCCGCGACGCCGGCGCGGGAGGCGCTCAACACCGCGACCGGTGAGCTCATCTCCGACGATCCGCCGCACGCACCTGCCTCGCCGGTCCCGGCCGGCGTCGGCGGGACCGACGCGGTGTCCAGGAACGGCGCTGCGGCGGCGGAACCGGGATACTAGGCCCGTGACCAGCGACACCGCCTACCTGCCTGAGGTGACCGAGCCGGCCGCGCCTGCCCCGCTGCGGCTGGTCGTGGTCACCGGGATGTCCGGCGCGGGCCGCTCCACAGCAGCGGACAACCTCGAGGACCTCGGGTGGTACGTGGTGGACAACCTGCCGCCCACCGTGCTGCCGCAGGTCTGCGCCGAGGCCCGTTCGAGCGACATCGCCCGGCTGGCGGTGGTGCTGGACGTCCGCACCCGCTCCTTCTTCGACCAGCTGCCCACCATGTTCGCCGAGCTCAGCGGTGAGGGGACCCTGCCGGAGATCCTCTTCCTGGAAGCGGCGGACGACATCATCGTCCGCAGGCAGGAGTCGGTCCGGCGCCCGCACCCGCTGCAGGGCGACGGCCGCCTGATGGACGGCATCACCCGCGAGCGGGAGCTGCTGGCCACCCTGCGGGCGGCGGCCGACCTCGTGATCGACACCTCCTCGCTCAACGTGCACCAGCTGGGCTCGCGCGTGCGTAATGCGTACGGCGGCGACGAGCAGGACCAGCTCCGGGTCACCCTGCTGTCCTTCGGCTTCAAGAACGGCGTCCCGGTGGACGCCGACATGGTGGTGGACGTCCGCTTCCTGCCGAACCCGCACTGGGTCCCAGAGCTGCGGCCGCAGACCGGGCTCAGCCGCCCGGTCAGTGACTACGTGCTCGCCCAGGACGGGGCGGAGCCCTTCCTGGCCCAGCTGCAGGCGCTCCTCGACGTCGTCGCACGGGGCTACGTCCGGGAGGGCAAGCGGTTCGCCACCATCGCCATCGGCTGCACCGGCGGCAAGCACCGCAGCACGGCCATCACCGAGGAGTTCGCCCGCCGGCTGCGGGCCGGGGGCCGACCGACGACCGTGCTGCACCGGGACCTGGGCCGGGAATGACGCCGGAGGCGTCGTCCGGGCCGCCGGCCGGCCGGCCGGGACCCCCGGGCTCGACGTTGCCCGCCGTCGTCGCCTTCGGCGGCGGACACGGGCTCTCCGCTTCGCTGAGCGCGCTGCGCCGGGTCACCGACCGGCTGACGGCCGTGGTCACGGTGGCCGACGACGGCGGCTCGTCGGGTCGGCTGCGGCAGGAGCTGGACTGCCTTCCCCCGGGCGACCTGCGGATGGCCCTGGCCGCTCTGTGCGGGGACGACCCCTCGGGCCGGACCTGGGCGGACGTGCTCCAGTACCGCTTCACCGGATCCGGCCCGCTCCGTGACCACGCCATCGGCAACCTGCTCATCGCCGGGTTGTGGGAGCGTCTCGGGGACCCGGTGGCCGGGCTCGACATGGTGGCCAGCCTGCTCGGTGCCAAGGGGCGGGTGCTGCCCATGGCGGCGGTGCCGCTGCAGATCGTCGCCGACGTGATCGGTCTCGACCCGGAGCGGCCCGACGAGGTCGCGAGCGTGCGCGGCCAGGCCGCGGTGGCCAAGACCACCGCCGAGGTGCAGGCGGTCCGCCTGGAGCCGGTCGACCCGCCGGCCTGTCCCGAGTCGGTCAGCTCGGTGCTGGCGGCGGACTGGGCGGTCCTGGGTCCCGGGTCCTGGTTCACCTCGGTCATCCCGCACCTGCTGGTGCCCCGCCTGGCGGCGGCGATCGAGCGGACCGCGGCCCGTCGCATCCTGGCCCTCAACCTCGAGCCGGCGGGGGAGACCGCCGGGTTCTCACCTGCCAAGCACATCGAGCTGCTGGCCGAGCACGCCCCGAACCTGCGGCTGGACGTGGTGCTCGTCGACGCCCGCTTCGCCGCCGACGACCCCCACCTGGGCCGCTGGGTCCGTTCGCTGGGGGCGGAGCTGGTGGTCGCGGACCTCGCCGCGCGGGACGGCTCGCCCCGCCACGACACCCTCCGGCTGGCCTCGGCCTACGCCGAGATCATGGGCGTGTGAGGGCTCCGCGGCCCGCCTACGGTGCGTCTCCCGGCTGGCCGGGGGACCGCTGCCGTCGTGGCAGGATGTCGGGATGGCTATGACCGCGCAGGTGAAGGCGGAGCTGGCGACCATCAAGGTCACCAAGCCCTGCTGCCGCAAGTCCGAGGTCGCAGCGACGTTGAGATTCGCCGGGGGGCTCCACATCGTCAGCGGCCGCATCGTCATCGAGGCCGAGCTGGACACCGGCGCCGCAGCCCGCCGGCTCCGGACCGAGATCAGCGAGGTGTTCGGCCACCCGAGCGAGATGGTCGTGGTCAACGGCTCGGGGATCCGACGTGGCACCCGCTACGTGCTCCGCGTCGTCAAGGACGGGGACGCCCTGGCCCGCCAGACCGGTCTGGTCGACTCCCGCGGGCGCCCGGCGCGTGGCCTGCCCGCCCAGGTGGTGAGCGGTGGCCTGTGCGACTGCGTGGCTGCCTGGCGGGGCGCCTTTCTGGCGCACGGATCGCTGACCGAGCCGGGACGCTCGATGTCGCTGGAGGTCACCTGCCCTGGCCCGGAGGCCGCGCTGGCCCTGGTCGGGGCCGCCCGCCGGCTCGGCATCGCCGCCAAGGCGCGGGAGGTGCGCGCGGTGGACCGGGTGGTCATCCGCGACGGGGACGCGATCGGGGCCCTGCTGACCCGGTTGGGCGCCCACGAGTCCCTGATGGCCTGGGAGGAGCGCCGGATGCGCCGCGAGGTGCGGGCCTCGGCCAACCGGCTCGCCAACTTCGACGACGCGAACCTGCGCCGCTCCGCCCGGGCGGCGGTCGCGGCCGGTGCCCGGGTCGAGCGCGCGCTGGAGATCCTCGGCGACGACGTCCCCGACCACCTCAAGGCCGCCGGTCTGCTGCGGGTGCAGAACAAGCAGGCGAGCCTGGAGGAGCTGGGTCAGCTCCACGACCCCCAGCTCACCAAGGACGCGGTGGCCGGCCGCATCCGGCGGCTGCTGGCCACGGCGGACAAGCGCGCCGCCGAGCTGGGCGTGCCCTCCACCGAGGCGAGCCTGAGCGCGGACATGCTCGAGGATGCCGAGTGAGGCCTGCCCGGTCACGTAGGACCAGGTGACACCACTCCCTCGCTGGTATCAGACCAGTAGCCTTCCGGTCGTGTCCTGACCGCGACGAGTTCGTTACTGTGGGGCACGCCTCGACCGCGGGGCTCGTCTCACTCTGAGGAGAACGCATTCATGACCGTTCGTGTGGGCATCAACGGCTTCGGCCGCATCGGCCGCAACTTCTTCCGGGCCGTGCAGGCCTCCGGTGCCGACGTCGAGGTGGTGGCCTTCAACGACCTCGGCTCTGACGACACCCAGGCGCACCTGCTCAAGTACGACTCGATCCTCGGCCGCCTCGGCCAGCCGGTCTCCGTCGTCGACGGCGGCATCCAGGTCGGCGACAAGGTCATCAAGTCCTACGCCGAGAAGGACCCGGCCGCCCTTCCCTGGGGCGAGATCGGCGCTGACGTCGTCGTCGAGTCCACCGGGTTCTTCACCGACGGCACCAAGGCCAAGGCCCACCTCGACGGCGGCGCCAAGAAGGTCATCATCTCCGCTCCGGCCAAGAACGACGACTTCACCGTCGTCATGGGCGTGAACGACGGGGACTACGACCCGGCCGCGCACCACATCATCTCCAACGCCTCGTGCACCACGAACTGCCTGGCGCCGATGGCCAAGGTCCTCAACGACGAGTTCGGCATCGTCAAGGGCCTGATGACCACCATCCACGCCTACACCCAGGACCAGAACCTGCAGGACGGCCCGCACTCCGACCTGCGCCGGGCCCGCGCGGCCGCCCTGAACATCGTCCCGACCTCCACCGGCGCGGCCAAGGCCATCGGCCTGGTGCTGCCCGAGCTCAAGGGCAAGCTCGACGGCTACGCCCTGCGCGTCCCCGTCCCGACGGGCTCCGCCACCGACCTGACCTTCGAGGCTGGCCGTGAGACCTCGGCCGCCGAGGTCAACGCTGCGATCAAGGCCGCGGCCGAGAGCTACCTCAAGGGCTACCTGCTCTACACCGAGGACCCGATCGTCTCCTCCGACATCGTGACCGACCCGCACTCCTGCATCTTCGACGCCGGCCTGACCAAGGTCATCGGCAACCAGGTGAAGGTCGTCGGCTGGTACGACAACGAGTGGGGCTACTCCAACCGCCTCGTCGACCTCGTCAAGCTGGTCGGCAGCTCGCTCTGAGCCCAGCCACCACGGCTCGCTCCTGCTCGTCCACAACGCACCTGAGCCCGCCGGAGGAACTCCTCCGGCGGGCTCGGGGCAGGTGAAGGGATCCCCGCATGAAGTCCATCGCCGACCTCGGTGACCTGCGCGGCCGGCGCGTGCTCGTCCGCTGCGACCTGAACGTCCCGCTCGACGGGACCACGATCACCGACGACGGCCGGATCCGTGCCTCGGTCCCGACGCTGACCAGGCTCCGCGACGCCGGCGCCAAGGTCGTCGTGCTGGCCCACCTCGGCCGGCCCAAGGGCGAGGTGAACCCCAAGTACTCCCTGGCGCCGGCCGCCGCGCGTCTCGGCGAGCTGCTCGGCACGCCGGTCCGGCTGGCCGGCGACGTCGTCGGGGACTCCGCGCAGGCCACCGTCGCCGCGCTCGCCGACGGCGAGGTCGCGATGCTCGAGAACGTGCGCTACGAGCCGGGCGAGGAGTCCAAGGACGAGGCCGTGCGCGGCGCCCTCGCCGACCGCTACGCCGCCCTCGGGGACGTGTTCGTGTCGGACGGCTTCGGTGTGGTGCACCGCAAGCAGGCCTCCGTCTACGACCTGGCGGCCCGGCTGCCGGCCGCCGCCGGCGGCCTGGTCGAGGCCGAGGTCGAGGTGCTCCGGCGGTTGACCGAGGAGCCGCAGCGTCCCTACGTCGTGGTGCTGGGCGGGGCCAAGGTCTCCGACAAGCTCGCCGTGATCGCCAACCTGCTCAAGACCGCCGACACCCTCGTGGTCGGCGGCGGCATGGTGTTCACCTTCTTGGCCGCGCAGGGCCACGAGGTCGGCGCGTCGCTGCTCGAGGCCGACCAGCTGGACGCCGTCCGGGGGTACCTGGACGAGGCGGCGGCCACCGGGAAGCAGATCGTGCTGCCGACCGACATCGTCGTGGCGCCCGAGTTCAAGGCCGATGCCCCGGCCAGCGTCGTCGCCGCCGACGCGATCCCCAGTGACCAGCTGGGACTCGACATCGGCCCGGAGTCCGCACGGGCGTTCGCCGACGTCATCGCGCAGGCGCGGACCGTCTTCTGGAACGGCCCGATGGGCGTCGCCGAGTGGGAGGCCTTCGCCGGCGGCACCCGTGCTGTGGCGCAGGCGCTGACCGAGGTCGACGGGCTCTCCGTCGTCGGCGGCGGGGACTCCGCCGCGGCCGTGCGTGACCTGGGCTTCGCCGACGACGCCTTCGGCCACATCTCGACCGGCGGCGGTGCCAGCCTGGAGTACCTGGAGGGCAAGACGCTGCCGGGTCTCGCCGTGCTCGACAACCCGACGAACGCCAGGAAGGCGTGAACCCCATGACCCGCAAGCCCCTGATGGCCGGCAACTGGAAGATGAACCTCACCCACGTCGAGGCGACGGGCCTGGTGCAGAAGCTGGCCTGGACCCTGAGCGACCAGAAGTGGGACGCCGACAAGTGCGAGGTCGTCGTGCTGCCGCCCTTCACCGACCTGCGCACGGTGCAGACCCTCGTGGAGGGCGACCGGCTCAAGCTCGGCTTCGGCGCCCAGGACCTCTCCGCCCACGACAAGGGCGCCTACACCGGCGAGGTGTCGGTGGAGATGCTGGCCAAGCTCAACTGCGCCTACGTGACCGTGGGGCACTCCGAGCGCCGGGAGTACCACCACGAGGACGACGCGCTGGTCAACGCCAAGACGCTCCGCGCGCTGAGCGGTGGGGTGACCCCCATCGTCTGCGTCGGTGAGGGTCTCGACGTGCGGCAGCAGGGCGAGCAGGTGCGGCACTGCCTGGACCAGGTCAGGGCCGCGCTGGCCGACGTCACCGCCGAGCAGGCGGCCGGGCTGGTCATCGCCTACGAGCCGGTGTGGGCCATCGGCACCGGTGAGGTCGCCACCCCGGACGACGCCCAGGAGGTCTGCGGCGCCATCCGCCGGTTGGTGGGCGAGCTGTACACGAGCGAGGTCGCCGAGGCGGTCCGGGTGCTCTACGGCGGTTCGGTCAAGTCCGGCAACGTGGCGGCCATCATGAGCCAGCCGGACGTGGACGGGTGCCTCGTCGGCGGCGCCAGCCTGCAGGTCGAGGAGTTCGCGGCCATCGCGCGCTTCTACGACCTGACGCCCGCCTGAGCCCCGGCAGCGCACCCGGACCGTGCGCTCGCGGTTGGTTCTGAACGGCACCCTGTGAGTTAGGCTACATTCGTGTTTTTCGCCCCTCTGATGACCGTCCCGATCACGATCTTCTCGATCGTGCTCGTGATCACCAGCGTCGTCCTCGCCCTCTTCGTGCTCATGCACAAGGGGCGCGGGGGTGGCTTGTCCGACCTCTTCGGTGGCGGGATCTCGTCCTCGATGGGGGGTTCCTCGGTGGCGGAGCGGAACCTGGACCGCTTGACCATCATCGTGGCCGTCGTCTGGCTCGCGGCCATCGTGGCCTTGGGCCTGCTCTACAAGATCAGCGCCTGAGCACGGGCGGCGACGACCGCCTTCGAGCGCACGACATGCACGTCCGCTGACCCGCTCGCCGGGTCAGGCCCACAGGATCAGCAGGACAGCGAGGGAGTTCACGTGGCGGGGAGCGGCAGTGCCATCCGGGGGAGCCGGGTCGGGGCGGGACCGATGGGGGAGGCCGAGCGGGGCGACACCGCTCCCCGGCTCTACATCTCCTACTACTGCTCGCGCGGGCACGAGACCAGGCCGGCGTTCGCCGCCGAGGCGGTCGTGCCGGAGACCTGGGACTGCCCCCGCTGCGGGCTGCCGGGGAACCGGGACTCGCTCAACCCCCCGCCGCCCACCAAGATCGAGCCGTACAAGACCCACCTGGCTTACGTGAAGGAGCGCCGCAGCGACGCCGAGGCGGCCGACATCCTGTCCGAGGCCCTGCAGGCGCTGCGCGACCGCCGGGCTCGCGGGGACGTCATCTACTGACGCTCCGGGGGGCCTGCGCCGTCCGGCGCGGCCGGCGGCGCAGGTTCAGAACCGTTCGCGCTCGGCGAGGTCGGGCGGCAGCTGGGCGGCGGCGGCCCGGTCCACCAGCCAGAGCGTCCGGTCCCGGCCGTGTGCCCCGGCCCCGGGCACCCGGACCGGGTCAGCCCCCTGCAGCGCGAGCGCCGTCGCCTCGGCCTTCTCGTCGCCGCTGACCAGGAACCAGACCTCGGCTGAGCCGTTGAGGGCGTTCAGGCTGAGGCTGAGCCGGTCCGGCGGCGGCTTGGGGGAGTCCCGCACGGCCACCACCCGTCCCGGGGCCGAGGACGAGGGGTGGTCGGGGAACAGCGAGGCGATGTGCCCGTCGGGTCCGAGGCTGAGCAGGCACACGTCGAAGCGGATGCTGCCCAGCTCCTGGTCGTAGGCCGCGGCCGCCGCGTCCAGGGCGAGCTCACCGTCGGCGGCCGGCATCTCGTGCACCCGCTCCGCGGCGAGACCCAGTGGGAGCAGGAGGTCCAACGCGGGTCGGGCGTTGCGGTCGCTGCCGTCGGGCACGAACCGCTCGTCGCCCCACCACAGCTCCACCCGGCCCCAGTCGACGCCTGAGGATCGGCCCGTCTCGGCGAGCCGGTCGTAGGCTGCCGTGGCAATCCGCCCGCCGGTGAGGCACACCTGCGGCACGTCGCCGCGCTCCTGGATCTGGTGCAGCCGGTCCAGCAGCCGGGTGACCAGCGCGTCGACGACGGCGTCGGCGTCGGGCAGCACCTCGAGCTCAGGGGCAGGGACGTCGGACGAGGTCATGGGAGGTCTCCGAAGTGGTCGTACATGCTGCCGGGGCAGATGCGGCCGCCACCGGGTCCGGCGGCGGCCGTCCGCGCCCTACTGGGAGTCGTGCGTGACGTCGGGGTCGGCCGACTCCCCCGGGCTCTCCTTGCCCCGGCGGACGTCGTCGAGCGCGGTCTGCACCGTCTCGACGAGCTCGGACCAGGAGGTGTCGAACTTCTCCAGCCCCTCGCGCTCGAGCACGTCCACCACGTCGTCGAAGTCGACGCCGGCGGCCGCGAGCCGGTCCATGACCTCCTGCGCCTGGGCGGCGGTACCGCTCACCCGGTCACCCTCCACCTCGCCGTGGTCGGCGAAAGCCTTGAGCGTCTTCTCCGGCATGGTGTTGACCGTCCCGGCCACGACGAGCTCGGAGACGTACAGGGTGTCGGAGAGGTTCGGGTCCTTGACGCCGGTGGAAGCCCACAGCGGCCGCTGGCGGTTGGCTCCCTTGGCCTCGAGCGCGGCCCAGCGCTCGGAACCGAACTCCTCCTCGTAGAGGGCGTAGGCGAGGCGGGCGTTGGCCAGCGCCGCCTGGCTCTTGAGCGACGGCGCGTCCCCACCCAGGGCGTCCAGACGCTTGTCGACCTCGCTGTCGACGCGGGACACGAAGAACGATGCCACCGAGTGGATGGTGCTGAGGTCATGGCCGTTGGCCGCCGCCTGCTCGAGGCCGGTCAGGTAGGCGTCGATGACCCCGCGGTAGCGCTCCAGGGCGAAGATCAAGGTGACGTTGACGCTGATCCCCTCGGCGATCGAGCGGGTGATCGCGGGCAAGCCCTCGAGGGTCGCCGGTATCTTGATCAGCACGTTGGGCCGGTCCACGATCTTGAACAGGTCGGCCGCCTCGGCGGCGGTGCCGTCGGTGTCCTTGGCCAGACCTGGCTCGACCTCGATGGAGACGCGGCCGTCGTAGCCGTGCGACGAGCGGTAGACGGGCGCGAACACGTCGCACGCCTCGCGCACGTCGTCGGTGGTCAGCGCCTTGATGGCGTCACCGACGCTGGAGTCGAGCTTGGCCAGGGAGCGCATCTGCTCGTCGTACTGCTCGCCCTTGCTCAGGGCGGAGGCGAAGATCGTCGGGTTGGTGGTGACACCCACCACGGACGACCCCTCGACCAGCTCGGCGAGGTTCCCGGTCCGCAGACGCTCGCGAGAGAGGTCGTCGAGCCAGATGGACACGCCCGCGTCGGCGAGCTGCTTCAGTCGGTCACTCATGGGGTTCCTCCTCGGAGGAGAGTTGGTACGGGGCTGGGCCGGGAGGGCTCAGCTGACGGTGACGCCGGCGTCGGGCTCCTGGTCGCCGGTCGTCTTCGGGCCGCTGGCGGCGGCGTGGGTGGGGGCGGCGTCGGACGTGGCGGCCTCCAGGCTCTCGTGGGCGGCCGCGGCGACCGTGGCGCCGCTGAAGCCGAACTCCTCGAAGAGCTTGCTGCCCGAGGCGCTGGCGCCGTAGTGGTTGATGCTGATGATCCGCCCGGCGTCGCCCACGATGTCGCGCCAGCCCTGGCTCACGCCGGCCTCGACGCTGACCCGCGCCTTGACGGTCGGCGGGATGACGCTGTCGCGGTAGCTGCGGTCCTGCTCGTCGAACCACTCGCGGCAGGGCATGGAGACGACGCGAGCGCCGATGCCCTCGCCGGCCAGCTGCTCCTGCGCGGCCAGGGCGTACTGGACCTCGGACCCGGTGCCGATGAGCACCACGTCCGGCGTGCCCTCGCAGTCCTTGAGCACGTACGCGCCCTGAGCCACCCCGGAGGTGTCGGCGTAGCCGTCGGCGCCGCGCGGCACGATCGGGAGGTTCTGCCGGCTGAGGATCAGGCCGGCGGGACGGTCACCGTTGCGCAGGATCTGCGCCCAGCAGGCCGCCGTCTCGTTGGCGTCCGCGGGCCGGACGACGTCCAGGCCCGGGATGGCGCGCAGGGCGGCGAGGTGCTCGATCGGCTGGTGGGTCGGACCGTCCTCGCCCAGGCCGATCGAGTCGTGGGTCCAGACGTAGGTGACGGGCACCCGCATCAGCGCCGACAGGCGGACCGCGCCGCGCATGTAGTCGCTGAACGTGAGGAAGGTGCCGCCGTAGGGACGGGTCCCGCCGTGCACCTTGATGCCGTTCATGATCGCGCCCATGGCGTGCTCGCGGATGCCGAAGTGCAGCACCCGGCCGTAGGGCCCACCCGAGAACGCCTTGGTCTGGCGGTCGGTCGGCAGGAAGCTCGGCTCGCCCTCGGGGGTGGTGTTGTTCGACTCGGCGAGGTCGGCGGAGCCGCCCCACAGCTCGGGCATCACGGGGGCGAGGGCGCTGAGCACCTTGCCCGAGGCAGCGCGGGTGGCGACCCCCTTGGGGTCGGCGTCCCAGCTGGGCAGCGCGTCCTCCCAGCCAGGGCTCAGCTCGTCAGCGACGAAGCGCTCGTAGAGGGTCTTGCCCTCGGGGTTCGCCTCGGCCCAGGCCTGGAACGACTGCTCCCACTCCGCCTGGGCCTGCGCGCCCCGGTCCCGCAGCGCGCGGGTGTGGGCGAGCACGTCGTCGGCGACCTCGAAGGTCTGCTCCGGGTCGAACCCGAGCAGCTCCTTGGTGGCCCGGACCTCGTCGTCGCCGAGGGCGGAGCCGTGGATCTTGCCCGTGCCCTGCTTCTTCGGGGCCGGCCAGCCGATGATGGTGCGCAGGGAGATGAAGCTCGGCCGGTCGGTGATTCCGCGGGCCGTCTCCAGCGCGTCGGCGAGCGTCCGGAGGTTCTCCTCGTACTGGGTCTCGCCGTTGGTCCAGTCGATGGTCTGGACGTGCCAGCCGTAGGCCTCGTAGCGGGCCGCCACGTCCTCGGTCAGGGCGATGTTGGTGTCGTCCTCGATCGAGATCCGGTTGTTGTCGTAGATCAGCGTCAGGTTGTCGAGCCGCTGCGTGCCGGCCAGCGAGGACGCCTCGGAGCTGATGCCCTCCTCGATGTCGCCGTCGGAGGCCAGCACGTAGATCTGGTGGTCGAAGGGCGAGGTGCCGGGGGCGGCGTCGGGGTCGAGCAGGCCGCGCTCACGGCGGGCGGCCATGGCCATCCCGACGGCGTTGGCGATGCCCTGGCCCAGCGGACCGGTGGTGATCTCGACGCCGGTGGTGTGCCCGTACTCCGGGTGCCCCGGGGTCCGGGAGTCCCAGGTGCGCAGGGCCTTCAGGTCGTCGAGCTCCAGACCGAAGCCGCCGAGGTAGAGCTGGATGTAGAGCGTGAGGCTGGAGTGCCCGCAGGACAGGACGAAGCGGTCGCGCCCGGGCCAGTGTGCCTCGGCCGGGTTGTGTCGCATCGTCTTCTGGAACAGCAGGTAGGCCACCGGGGCCAGGCTCATGGCCGTGCCCGGGTGCCCGTTCCCGACCTTCTGCACGGCGTCGGCGGCGAGCAGGCGGACGGTGTCGACGGCTTTCGTGTCGAGCTCGGTCCAGCCTTCGGGGACGACGGCGGTGGAGGCAGAGGTGTCGGTCACAGGTGTGGGGTCCTTCCGAGCTGCGCTGACGGCTTCTCCGTCGGCCAGGGACGCCCTCGACCCTATCGGGGACGGGGCTCGCCGGATACAGGGTCCCCGTGCCCGCGGACGGCGCGTGACCTGAGCCACGCCGCCGGTGCGGTCTCCGGGGGCGCCCAGCGCGCAGGAGCGCGGGCGGGGTGGAGTTCGGCGGAGGCCGTCATAGACTCGGGCGGGTGCGCCCCGGACGGGGAGCCGGAGCCACCGTGAGTGAAGAGGGCGAGTGACGAGCATCGACGTGAGCCGGGCCGCGGCGCAGAGCCGCAGTGCGACGTCCGAACTCACCCGCCCGTCCTCCCTCGACGGGCGCAGCGCCGGCCTCCGCGACGTGCTGGGCGCCTACGTCGGCCTCACCAAGCCGCGCATCATCGAGCTGCTGCTGGTGACCACCGTGCCCGCGATGTTCCTGGCCGCCGGCGGCATCCCGCCCCTGCTGCTCGTGGTCCACACCATGGTGGGCGGGTGCCTGGCCGCCGCCAGCGCGAACGTCCTCAACTGCGTCCTCGACCGAGACATCGACGAGCAGATGCGCCGGACCCGCCGCCGCCCGCTGCCGAGGCACGCGGTGGGTCCCGCCGCCGCCGCGGTCTTCGGTGCGGTGCTCGGGGTCCTGGCCACCTGCTGGCTGGGCTTCTTCGTCAACTGGATCTCGGCCGCGCTGGCGCTGGGCGCCAACGCGTTCTACATCGTGGTCTACACGCTGCTGCTGAAGCGGCGGACCTCGCAGAACATCGTCTGGGGCGGCATCGCCGGGTGCTTCCCGCCGCTGATCGGCTGGACGGCCGTCACCGGGTCCGTGGCGCTGGCGCCGTTCGTGCTGTTCGCCATCGTCTTCTTCTGGACGCCGCCGCACACCTGGGCGCTGGCCTTCCGCTACCGGGACGACTACGCCGCCGCCGGGGTCCCCATGCTGCCCGTGGTCGCCTCCGCGCCCGCCGTGACCGCACGGATCCTGGCCTACTCCGTGGTGACCGTCCTCGTCTCGCTCCTCCTGTGGCCGGTGGCCGGGACGGGGTGGCTCTACCCGAGCGTCGCCGCCCTCGCCGGGGCGGCCCTGGTGTGGGAGTCGGTCCAGCTGCGTGCGCGGGCCGGTCGCGGGCTCCTCGGTGCCGCGCTCCGGCCGATGCGGCTGTTCCACTGGAGCAACTCCTACCTCGCCCTGGTCTTCCTCGCCGCCGCGGTCGACCCGCTGCTCCGCTGAGCGCACCGGTCGGGCACCGCCGGTGACGCAGTCCGTCGAGCTGACCCTCGACCCTCGCGCTGACGACGCGGTGCGTGAGCTCTGGGCGCTGCTGGCCGCGGAGGGTCTGCCGACCGAGCAGCGCCGGAGCCCCAGCCCCAGCCCCAGCCACCGCCCGCACGTGACGATGGTCGCGGTCGACCACCTCGACCCCGCGGCCGACGCGGCGCTGCCCGGCCTGCTGAGCGGGCTCGACCTTCCGCTGCGGCTCGGCGGGCTGCTGGCCTTCGGCCCGCGGCGGGGGCACGTGGTGCTCGCCCGTCAGGTGGTGGCGGACCGGCCGCTGCTGGACCTGCAGGCCGCGGTGGCGCTCCTCGGTGGAGCCGATCCCGACGGTCACTTCGGACCGGGACGCTGGACGCCGCACGTCACGCTCGCCCGGCGGGTGCCGGTCGGGCAGCTGTCCGCCGTCGTCCACGCCTTGGGCGACCTGCCCGAGCTGGAGACGCGCAGCCGCCAGTGCCGCCGGTGGGACAGCGAGCGCCGGGTGGCCTGGGACCTGGTCGGCGGCTGAGCGCGGCCTCGCTCCCCGACGGCGGCAGCGGCCCTCGGTTAGGCTGCGCGCCATGGCCTCCGACGACCCTCCGACGGGTGCCGCCGGACGGGCCCCGGGCATGTTGGACGTGGCCCGGCTGGCCGGGGTCTCCCACCAGACCGTCTCGCGGGTGCTCAACGACCACCCGAGCGTCCGTCCCGCGACCCGCAGCCGGGTGGAGGCGGCCATCCGTGAGCTGGGCTACCGCCGCAACTCCGCGGCCCGGGCGCTCGCCACCCGTCGCAGCAGGACCGTCGGGCTGCTGACCGCCACGTCCAACCGCAGCGGCCCGGTGTCCACCCTCGTCGCGGTCGAGCAGGCGGCGCGGGCCGCCGGCCTCTGGGTCAGCGTGGCCAGCCTCAGCGCCTACGACCCGGAGTCGGTGCGGTCGGCGCTGGACCACTTCCTCGACCAGGGCGTGGACGGGATCATCGTCATCGCTCCGGTGGAGGAGGCCGTGCAGGTCGCCGCGAACGTCGGTCTCGACCTGCCGATGGTGATCGTGGCGCCCCGGGTGCAGGCCGGCAGCTCGGCGCTGGCCGTGGGTGTCGACCAGCGCCGGGGAGCGCGGCTGGTCGTGCGGCACCTCGTCGACCTGGGGCACCGCGAGATCGCCCACCTGGCCGGCCCGGACGGCTGGCTGGACGCCCTGGAGCGCGAGGGCGGCTGGCGGGACGAGCTGGGCGCTCAGGGGCTGGAGGTGCCCGTTCCGGTGCGCGGCGACTGGACCGCGGCGAGCGGCTACGCGGCCGCCGGCGAGCTCGACCCGTCGGTGACGGCGGTCTTCGCCTCCAACGACCAGATGGCCCTGGGCCTGGTGCGGGCCCTGGTCGAGCAGGGCAGGCGGGTCCCCGACGACGTCTCGGTCGTGGGCTTCGACGACATCGAGACGGCGGGGTTCGCGCTCCCGCCGCTCACCACGGTGCGCCAGGACTTCGCCGAGCTCGGGCTCGCAGCCGTGCGGACCCTGGTGGGGCGGATGGCCGGGGAGCCGGCCCCTCCGGCGACGCTGGTCCAGCCCACCCTCCAGGTGCGCGGCAGCACGGCCCCGCCACCCCGGCGCCCGCCCGACGCCGGCACGCGATAAGTTGGCCCCCATCTGGGTGTGAACGTTAACATCGCACCCGTCGCCTCCGGGCGACCCAGCGACGAGAGAAAGGCCGACCATGGCGAGACCGGACCGGCAGACCGCATGAGCATCACCCGCGAGGTCGGCGACGTGCTGGACCAGGTGCGACGCGAGGTGGCGGCGCTGCACGCGGAGCTCCCGCGCAACGAGCTGGTGGTCTGGACCGCCGGCAACGTCTCCGCCCGGGTGCCCGGCCGCGAGCTCCTGGTCATCAAGCCCTCCGGGGTCAGCTACGACGAGCTGACGCCGGACTCGATGGTCGTGTGCGACTTCCAGGGCCGGCTCGTCGAGGGCGACGGCGCCCCGTCCTCCGACACCGCCGCCCACGCCTACGTCTACGCCCACATGCCCGAGGTGGGCGGCGTGGTGCACACCCACTCCACCTACGCGACGGCCTGGGCCTCGCGGGGCGAGCCCGTCCCGTGCGTGCTGACGATGATGGCCGACGAGTTCGGCGGGGAGATCCCGATCGGCCCCTTCGCCCTGATCGGCGACGACTCGATCGGCCAGGGGATCGTCGAGACGCTGAAGCACCACCGCTCGCGGGCCGTGCTGATGCAGAACCACGGCCCCTTCACCGTCGGCCGTTCCGCCAAGGCCGCGGTCAAGGCCGCGGTGCTGTGCGAAGAGGTCGCCCGCACGGTACACATCGCCCGCCAGCTCGGGGAGCCGCTGCCCATCCCGCAGGCCGACGTCGACCGGCTCTACGACCGCTACCAGAACGCCTACGGCCAGCGCTGAGCGCTGCCACCCTCCCGTCCGCTGACCACTCCACCACCAAAGGATCTTCGACGACCATGACCTCCTCTCCCCGCGTCTGGTTCCTGACCGGCAGCCAGGGCCTCTACGGCCCCGAGACCGTCGCCCAGGTCGAGCAGCAGTCGCAGCAGATCGTCGACCAGCTCAACGAGGGGGACGACCTCGCCCTCCCCGTCGAGTGGCGGCCGGTGCTCACCGACTCCGAGTCGATCCACCAGACGGTCCTGGCGGCCAACGCCGACCCGGGGGTCGTCGGCGTCATCGCCTGGATGCACACGTTCTCGCCGGCCAAGATGTGGATCACCGGGATGGACGCGCTGCGCACGCCGTTCCTGCACCTGCACACCCAGGCGAACGTGTCGCTCCCGTGGTCCGAGATCGACATGGACTTCATGAACCTCAACCAGGCCGCCCACGGTGACCGGGAGTTCGGCTACATCCAGACCCGCCTCGGCGTCGCCCGCAAGACCGTGGTCGGTCACGTCTCCGACCCGGCGGTCCGCGGCAGGGTCGCCGCCTGGCAGCGGGCCGCCGTCGGGCACGCCGCGATCCGCTCGCTCAAGCTGGCCCGTTTCGGGGACAACATGCGCGACGTCGCCGTCACCGAGGGTGACAAGGTGGAGGCCCAGCTCCGCTTCGGCGTCTCGGTCAACACCTACGGCGTCAACGACCTCGTCGAGGCGGTCGACGGGGCCGCCGAGGCCGACGTGGACGCCCTGGTCGCGCAGTACGCCGAGCTCTACGACCTGGCTCCCGAGCTGGCCGTGGGCGGCGAGCGGCACGAGTCGCTGCGCTACGGCGCCCGGATCGAGGCCGGACTGCGGTCCTTCCTGACCGCCGGTGGCTTCGGCGCCTTCACCACGAACTTCCAGGACCTGGGCGGCCTGCGGCAGCTGCCCGGCTTGGCCGTCCAGCGGCTGATGGCCGAGGGCTACGGCTTCGGCGGCGAGGGCGACTGGAAGACGTCGGTGATGCTGCACACGATCAAGGCGATGGCGGGGACACGAGCTGCCGGCACCTCCTTCATGGAGGACTACACCTACCACCTCGGCCCGGGCACGCCGAAGATCCTCGGCGCGCACATGCTCGAGGTCTGCCCCACCATCGCGGCCGGCCGGCCGCGGGTGGAGATCCATCCGCTCGGCATCGGCGACCGCGAGGACCCGGTGCGCCTGGTCTTCGACGCGGCGACCGGGCCGGCCACGGTCGTGGGCATCTGCGACCTCGGCGACCGCTTCCGGCTGGTGCTCAACGAGGTCGACGTCGTGGACCCCGACGAGCCGTTGCCGAAGCTGCCCGTCGCCCGCGCCGTCTGGGAGCCCCGGCCCGACCTGGCCACCTCCGCCGAGGCGTGGCTGATGGCCGGCGGACCGCACCACACCGTGCTGTCGCAGTCCGTGGGCACCGAGGAGCTCACGGACTTCGCCCGGATGGTCGGGGTCGAGCTGCTGGTCATCGACGGCGCCACCACCAGCAGGGCCTTCAGCAACGAGATCCGCTGGAACCAGGCGGCCTACCGGCTCGGGATGGGGTTCTGAGGGCCACCAGGGTCCCCGGGTACGTTGGGAGGCGAGCTGCACAGCCGTGCAGCCCCTGGTTCGACGATGGGGGAACCATCACCCATGACGCCCCCACCGCTCCAGGCACAGCGCGCACGGGCTGATGTCCGCTACGTCAGCGACTTCACCGAGCTGACCCGCCGGGTCCAAGCCGACGGGCTGATGGAGCGCGCGCACGGCTTCTACTGGACCTGCTTGGGGGCCGCGGCCCTCGCCCTCGCCTCGCTCGCCACCGGCATGGTCCTGCTGGGCGACTCCTGGCTGCAGCTGCTGCTCGCCGGGGCGCTGGGGATCGTGATGGCCCAGCTCGGCTTCCTGGGCCACGAGGCCTCGCACCGCCAGATCTTCCGCTCCGCCCGCTGGAACGACTGGACGGGGCGGGTGCTGTCCGGGCTGCTGGTCGGGATCAGCTACGGCTGGTGGATGCGCAAACACACCCGGCACCACGCCAGCCCCAACCAGCTGGGCAAGGACCCCGACATCCAGAGCGGAGCGGTGGCCTTCACGGCCGAGGCCGAGCAGGAGCGCGGGCCCCTGGGGCGCTGGCTGGGTCGCCACCAGGGCTCCTTCTACCTGCCGCTGCTGGCCCTGGAGGGTCTCAGCCTGCACGTCTCCTCGGTCCGGCACGTGCTGGACCGGGCTCCGGTGCGCCACCGCTGGGTGGAGATCCTCTTCCTCGGCGTCCGGTTGGTCGCCTACCCGGTGGCCGTCTTCCTGGTGCTGCCGCCTGGCCTCGCGGTCGCCTTCCTCGGGGTGCAGGTGGGGGTCTTCGGCTTCCTGCTCGGCGGCGCGTTCACCCCGAACCACGTCGGGATGCCTCTCGTCGACCGCGGGGTCAAGGTGGACTTCCTCCGCCGGCAGGTGGTGATGTCGCGCAACATCACCGGCGGGCCCCTGGTGCGGTTCCTGATGGGAGGGCTGGCCCAGCAGGTCGAGCACCACCTGTTCCCGGGGATGGCCCGCCCGCACCTGCGACGCGCCGCGGTGCACGTGCGGGCCTACTGCCGTGAGCGCGGCATCCCCTACACCGAGACGACCCTGGTGCAGGCGTACCGGCACGTGCTGAGGTACCTCGACGACGTGGGTTCGCAGGGCCGCCCGGAGACCTTCGCCTGCCCGGTCGCCCGCGCCTACCGGGTCTGAGCCGCCGGCCCTCTGACCGCCGGCGGGTGGGCGTCGTCCCGGGCGCTACGGTGCCCAGATGACGGCGTTGCTGCCCACGACGGAACGGGCTCTCCTGCACCGGCTGGCCGTCGCCCAGGCACAGGGCCGGGCCCCCTCGCTCGTCGCGGGGACGGTGCGCGAGGGCGGGCTGGTCTGGGCAGCCGCCCGCGGTGCGGGCACGGTCGACGCGGCCTACCGGGTCGGCTCGATCACCAAGACCTTCACCGCGGTGCTGCTGATGCAGCTGCGCGACGAGGGCGCGCTCGCCCTGACCGACCCGCTCGCTGACCACCTGCCCGGCGTCGGCGGCCCCGCCACCCTGCTCCAGCTGCTGACCCACACCAGCGGCCTTCCCTCCGAGCTGCCCGGGCCCTGGTGGGAACGGGTGCCCGGTCCGGATCCGGCGGGTCTGCTGGCCGGGCTCGACGGCGAGCCGGCGCGGCTCGAGGCCGGGGCCCGGCTGCACTACTCCAACGTCGGCTTCGCCCTCCTCGGTGAGGTGGTGGCGCGCCGACGAGGCGCTCCGTGGAGCCAGGTGCTCCAGGAGCGGCTGCTGGAGCCGCTGGGTCTGCGGCGGACGGGCCCCATCCCGGCCCCTCCCGCCGCCGCCGGCTGGGCCGTGCACCCGCACGCCGACCTCCTGCTGGCCGAGCCCTCGGTGGTGACGGGGGCGATGGCCCCGGCGGGCGAGCTGTGGTCGACGGTCGGCGACCTGGCCGGGTGGGGCGCGTTCCTGGCGGGCGACACCGGCGACGTCCTGCACCCCGACACCCTGGAGGAGATGCAGGAGCCGGCCGCCGTCGCGGACGAGGCGGCCTGGACCACGGGCTGGGGACTCGGCCTGCAACTCCTGCGCGTCGGCGGCCGCCGGCTCGTCGGGCACGGGGGGTCGATGCCCGGGTTCGTGGCCTCCCTGTTCGTAGAGCCCGCCACCGGGGACGGTGCCGTCGCCCTGGCCAACGCCACCTCCGGGGTCCCCGTGGCTCGGCTGGTCCAGGAGCTGCTGCAGACCCTGGCCGAGCAGGAGCCGCCCCTGCCGCGCCCCTGGGAGCCGGCCGCCGTGCCGGCCGGGCTGCTGGAGCTCACGGGCACCTGGTACTGGGGGACCGCGGGCTTCACGCTGAGCGTGGAGGGCGCCGGCCGGCTCCGGCTCACCCCCCACGACGGGGGCAACCGGGGGTCGCGCTTCCGGCCCCGACCCGACGGCGACTGGACGGGCCTCGACCACTACCACGCGGGCGAGCGGCTCCGGGTGCTGCGGGGCGCGGACGGGCGCCCGACCCACCTGGACGTGAACACCTTCGTGCTCACGCGCGAGCCCTACGCCCCCGGCGAGGTCATCCCCGGCGGGCTGGACCCGCGGGGCTGGCACCGGCCCTGACCGGCGGCGCCTCCACCCTCGCCCGCCACCCCGCCAGAAAGGCGAGCACGTCGGCCGCCGGCATCTCGCACGGCCTGAGCACGTCCCCGTGGCGGGTCCGGTAGACGTTGGCGCTGACGAGGTCGGTGCCGCCCAGCTCCTCGGCGTAGATCGTGATGCTGGCGCCACCAGCCCGGCTGGTGCGGCGCAGACCGTAGCCCCGGGCCCGGTAAGACACCGCCGTCCAGCCCTCGGGCACCCGGTCGACCAGGGCAGCGAGGTCCACCTCCTCGCTCGTCACCGTCCGGCGGCCGGGGCGGGCTGCGGTCCGGCGCCGGCCGGGGTGGTGCGCACGCTGAGGAAGAGGTTCGTGGCCGCGGCGACCGCGAGGGATGCGCCGAGCAGGTGCAGCAGGACGAGGACGACGGGCAGCCCGAGGTTGTACTGCACGATGCCGATGACCGCCTGCAGGGCCACGACCCCGAGCACGAGCAGGGCCGCACGGCTCCGGAGGGTGGCCACGGCCACCACGACCGCGGCCACGGTGGCGTAGACCGCGACCGCGTGCAGGTGGGTGACGAAGGCGCCGTCGTAGCCGGTCCGGACCGCCTCGAGGTCCCCGGCGTGCGGCCCGCTCCCGGTCACCACGGTGCCCAGCCAGACGGCGACCCCCGTCAGCACCAGGGTGGCGCGCGTGGCGAGCACCCCGACCCGGCCGGCGGGTTGCTGACGCAGCCCCCGGCTGCGCCGCACCAGCCAGGTGCTGAGCCCGATCAGGACCATCGACACGAGCAGGTGGAGGGCGACCACGAAGGGGTTGAGGTGCGTCCAGACCGAGATGCCACCGATGACGGCCTGCAGCGGGATGCCCAGGGCCAGCCCGCCGGCGATCCAGCGCAGGTCACGGCGACGGCGGCCGCCGTCGCGGTGCAGCAGGGCGGACACCCAGGTGAGGACGGCGATGACCACCAGCACGAACGTCAGCAGCCGGTTGCCGAACTCGATCGCCCCGTGGATCCCGAGCGCGGGGTGGGTGACGTAGGAGTCCTCGGTGCAGCGGGGCCACGTCGGGCACCCCATCCCGGACGCGGTCAGCCGCACCAGCGCCCCGGTCACCACGATCCCGATGTTCGCCACCAGCGAGGCCACGGCCCAACGCCGCAGCGCCCGGGGCCCGGTGACGCTCCGGGCCAGGCCGTCGAGCGGCCCGGGCCCGGGTGACGGGTCCCCGGCCGAAGTCGCCCCGGCGCGGACGGCGGCGGTGCTCACGCCGTCCACCGGAACACCCGGCGGGCGGCAAGAGCGCCGAGCAGCAACCAGGCTCCGCAGACCAGGAGGGGCCAGCCGGAAGCAGCCCCGGCGGCGGCCGCGCGCAGACCCTCACCGAGTGCGGCGGTGGGCAGCAGCTCCAGCACCGGCCGCACGGCGGCCGGGTAGCGCTCGAGCGGCAGCACCAGCCCGCCGGCCACCAGGGCGACGACGTGCACCAGGTTCGCCAGACCGAGCGTGGCCTCCGCGCGCAGTCGGCCGGCCAGCAGCAGGGCGAGGGCGACGAAGGCGGCGGCCGCCAGCCCGACCAGCAGCACGGCGCTCAGCGCGGAGGCCGCACCGAACGCCGGTCTCCAGCCCAGCAGCAGGGCGGTCGTGCCGAGCACCGCGAGCTGACCGGCGACGACCAGCACCACCGCCAAGACCTTGCCCGCCAGCAGCCCCGTCCGCCCGAGCGGGGTCGCAGCGAGCCGCTCGAGCACCCCGTAGCGCCGCTCGAACCCGGTGGCGATGGCCACCGAGGTGAAGGCGCTCGACCAGACGGCCAGGGCCAGCACCGACGGGGCCAGCGTGTCCAGCGCACCCAGCCGGCCGCCCACGACCCGGCCGGCCACGAGAATGCCCAGCGGGATGACCAGAGCCAGCAGCACCTGCTCGCCGTTGCGGAGCAGGAGCCGGACCTCGGTCAGGCCGTGGCGGACCACGCGCTGCCGGGCCGGAGCCTCGCCCGGGGCGGGCGTGAGATCGAGGAGGCTCATGCGCCGGCCGGCAGAGAGGTGTGGCGGAGGAAGACGTCCTCGAGGCTCTGGCCCCCGGTGGTCAGCTCGGCCACCGTGCCGGCGACGGCGACGTGACCGCGGTCGAGGATGAAGACCTGGTCGGCCAGGGCTGCGGCCTCCTCCATCGCGTGCGTCGTCAGCACGACCGTCACCTCCGCGGCGCGCAGGCGCTCCAGCAGCCCCCAGGTCGCCCGCCGGGCGTGCGGGTCCATGCCGGCCGTCGGCTCGTCCAGGAAGACGAGCTCGGGCCGTCCCACCAGGGCCGCGGCCAGGTTGACCGCCTGCTGTTGGCCACCGGAGAGGCGGCGGTACGGCGTGCGCAGGACCAGCCCGAGGTGCAGCTCGGCGACCAGCGCGTCGACGTCCTGCGGGTGCGCGTACAGGCTGGCGAGGTAGCGCAGCAGCTCCCCGGCGCGGATCCCGGACCAGGCGCCGGTGCTCTGCGGCATCAGGCCGACCCGAGCCCGGACGGTCCGGTCCGCGGGGCGGGCACCGAGCACCCGCACGGTCCCCGCGCCCGGCGTCACCAGACCCGTGCAGCAGCGCAGGAAGGTCGTCTTGCCGGCACCGTTCGGCCCCAGCACGGCGGTGATCTCGCCGCGGCGGGCCGTCACGTCCAACCGGTCCAGCACGGTGCGACCGCCGAGGCTGACCGACAGCGACTGCACCACGAGGGCTCCGGCGTCGATCAGGTCCACCGGAGCAGTCTAGGTGGCCCGGGCGCCGTACCGCGGGTGGTCGACGCCACACTGAACAGGACGGGCCGCCGCCGTCGAGGGCCCCGTGCGGTAGGGTCTTACCCAGTGCCTCGCTGAGTCTTGCCGCGAAGCACCGGTGACGTCGAGCAACCTGCTCCTCACTCGCTGCTGTGCACTGCCGCACCGTGACTCCGGCCCTGACCCGTGAGCGCGACCCTGTTCTGGTGAGACGCCAAAGAATGTGAACCTCCTCTTGTCTGTCGACACGACCTCTGTCCCCACCTTCTCCGCGCTCGGCGTGCCCGTCGAGCTGGTCAAGGTCCTCTCCGGTCTCGGTATCGAGACCCCTACCCCCATCCAGGCCGCCACGCTGAGCGACTCCCTCGCCGGCCGCGACGTCCTGGGCCGGGGCCGCACCGGCTCCGGCAAGACCTACGCCTTTCTGCTGCCGCTCGTCGCCCGCCTCACGGCGTCCAAGAGCCGCCGCGTCGCCAAGACGCCCCGGGCCCTCATCCTGGCGCCGACCCGCGAGCTGGTCGGCCAGATCGAGGCGGCGCTCAAGCCCCTCGCCGCCAGCGCGGGCCTGACCACCATGACCGTCTTCGGCGGAGTCAGCCAGGGCCCGCAGGTCACCGCGCTGCGCAACGGCGTCGACATCGTCCTGGCCTGCCCGGGCCGGCTCGAGGACCTGATCAAGCAGCGCGCCTGCACCCTCGCCGCCGTCGAGGTCACGATCCTCGACGAGGCCGACCACATGGCCGACCTGGGCTTCCTGCCCGCCGTCACCCGCCTGCTGGGGCAGACGCCGCCGAACGGCCAGCGGATGCTGTTCTCGGCCACCCTCGACGGCGCGATCAACGGCCTGGTGCGCAAGTTCCTGCACACCCCGGCCACCCACGAGGCCGACTCCGCCCAGTCGCCGGTGTCGACGATGGAGCACCACGTGCTGCACGTCGCCCGTGACCAGCGCATCCCCGTGCTGGCCGACCTGACCAGCGCCCCGGGCCGCACCATGGTCTTCACCCGGACCAAGCACGGCGCGAAGGCGCTCACCAAGCAGCTGAACGCCCGGGGCATCCCCGCGGTGGAGCTGCACGGCAACCTGAGCCAGAACGCCCGCACGCGCAACATGGACGCCTTCCACTCCGGCGCCGCCAGCACGATGGTGGCCACCGACATCGCCGCGCGGGGCATCCACGTCGACGACGTGGCGCTGGTGGTCCACGCCGACCCGCCGGTGGAGCACAAGGCCTACACCCACCGCTCGGGCCGCACCGCCCGCGCCGGCCAGGACGGCACGGTCATCACGCTGATGACCGACGACCAGGTCTCCGACGTCCGGGCCCTGACCCGGGCGGCCGGCATCAAGCCGACCACCACGCGGGTCCAGGGCGTCGACCACCCCGTGCTGCAGACGCTGGCCCCGGGCGAACGCGTCCTGGTGCCGGGCGGTCTGGTGCCCGCCCACACCCCGGAGCCCCAGGCTCCCGGCCGGCGGGGCGGCGGCGGCTCCGGCTCGGCGCCCCGCGGCAGCGGCGGTGGCGGTGGTAACGGCGGCGGTCGTGGCCGCCGTGCTCCCGCCCAGGGCCGCCGCACCGAGGGCGGCGCGGCCGCTGGTCGCTCCGGCGCCCCGTCGAAGGGCCGCGGCGGCCGCGGCGGTTCCGGTGGTGGCCCGACGACCTACACCACCTCCAGCCCCGGGCTCTCCTCCTCCGGCTCGCACAGCGCCGCGAGCTTCAGCCGCAGCTCCCGTCGCGGCTGACCTCCAGCCCACCGCCCGACGTCAGCGCCCGTGTCCTCCTGGACGCGGGCGCTGTCGCGTCCGCGGCGGGGGAGGGCGCGGGAACGCACCGCGGGAGCCGGGGTCGGGGACAATGACCGGCATGCAGCTCCCCGTGATGCCGCCGGTCAAGCCGATGCTGGCCAAGTCGGTGCCGACCATCCCGACCGGAGCGCTCTCCTACGAGCCCAAGTGGGACGGGTTCCGCTCCATCGTCTTCCGCGACGGCGAGGAGGTGGAGATCGGCTCCCGCAACGAGAAGCCCATGACGCGCTACTTCCCCGAGGTGGTGGCGGCCCTCCGGGAGCACCTGCCCGAGCGCTGCGTCGTGGACGGCGAGATCATCGTCGCGGTGGGGGACCGGCTCGAGTTCGAGGTGCTGTCGCAGCGCATCCACCCCGCAGCCAGCCGCATCGCCAAGCTGGCGCAGGAGACGCCGGCCCGCTTCGTCGCCTTCGACCTGCTCGCGCTGGGGGACGTCGACCTCACCCGGGAGCCGTTCGAGGCGCGCCGGTCGACGCTGGAGGAAGCCCTGGCCGGCGTGCGCGCCCCGGTCCACCTGACGCCCGCAACCCGGGACCCGGCGCTGGCGCAGGAGTGGTTCTCCCGGTTCGAGGGGGCGGGCCTGGACGGCGTGGTGGCCAAGCCCCTGAGCGGCACCTACCAGCCCGACAAGCGCACCATGTTCAAGATCAAGCACCAGCGGACCGCGGACTGCGTGGTGGCGGGCTACCGGGTGCACAAGAGCGGCCCGGACAGCATCGGCTCCCTCCTGCTCGGGCTCTACGACGACGAGGGCCGGTTGGTCAACGTCGGGGTCATCGGCGCCTTCCCGGCCGCCCGCCGCCGGGAGCTGTTCACCGAGCTGCAGCCCCTGGTGACCACCTTCGACGACCACCCCTGGGCCTGGGCGGCGCCGGACGCGTCCGCGGAGGCGGTGCGGACCCCCCGGAGCTCGGAGACCAGCCGCTGGAACGCCGGCAAGGACCTCTCCTTCACCCCGCTCAGCCCCGACCTCGTCGTGGAGGTGCGCTACGAGCACATGGAGGGCACCCGCTTCCGGCACATGGCGCAGTTCAACCGCTGGCGGCACGACCGCGACCCGTCCTCGTGCACGTTCGACCAGCTCGAGGAGCCTGTCACCTTCGACCTCGCCGAGATCTTGGCCGGCCGCCACCGCCAGTAGCCGGGACGCCCGTGCGGGAGTAAGGCGGGCCTTGCTTGAACGCGCTCCTGCATTAAGAGCACACTGGTGTTGTGAAAAACATCCAGGGGGTCGCCGTGCGCGAACCTGGGTCCCGAGCGTCGGAGACCGGCTCGCGGCCCGTCGACACCGACGCCTCCACCCGGCACCGGGTGGCGCAGTCCATCCTCGAGCACGGGCCGTCCACCGCCGCCGCGCTCGGCGAGCGTCTAGGACTCACCGCGGCCGCCGTGCGCCGCCACCTCGACGGGCTGATCGAGCAGGGCCTGCTCGTCGCCCGGGAGCAGCGGGTCTACGGCTCCCGCGGCCGCGGCCGTCCGGCCAGGGTGTTCGCCCTGACCGACGCCGGCCGCGCCAACTTCTACTCCGCCTACGACGAGATCGCCATCGCGGCCCTGGAATTCCTGGCCGACGAAGCGGGTTCTGACTCCGTGCGCACGTTCGCGGCCAGCCGGGCGGCCCCGGCGGAGGCCCGCTACGGCGAGGTCCTCCGGTCCGACCGGACCGGGTCAGCGACGGTCGCGCTGGCCGACGCGCTCACCGCCGACGGCTACGTCGCCTCGGTCCGCCCCTCCGCGCTGGGCCAGCAGCTGTGCCAGCACCACTGCCCGGTCGCCCACGTCGCCGAGCGGTTCCCGCAGCTGTGCGAGGTGGAGACCGAGATGTTCTCCCGGCTGCTGGGCGTCCACGTCCAGCGGCTGGCCACCATCGCCCACGGCGACGGCGTCTGCACCACCCACGTACCGGCGGGGGCAGCATCACACCCCGCACCCGCATCGGCCGACGACGTCGCGCACGAAGGCTTGTCGGACGACCCAGCGCACGACCTCAACATGACCACCCCTGAGGAGAGGCCCGCACCATGACCCAGACCCACGAGCCCACCACCGTTCCCACGGGTCCCGTCACGCCGGGCTTTGCCGGCACGGGCGAGAGCCAGGACCAGCACCTCGAGGCGCTGGGTCGGTACCGCTTCGGCTGGTCCGACTCCGACGTCGCCGGCTCGACGGCTAAGCGCGGCCTGACTCCCGAGGTCGTCGCGAACATCTCGGCGCTCAAGAACGAGCCGCAGTGGATGCTCGACCTGCGGATGAAGGGCCTGCGGCTGTTCGAGCGCAAGCCCATGCCCACGTGGGGCGCCGAGCTCGACGGCATCGACTTCGACAACATCAAGTACTTCGTCCGCTCGACGGAGAAGCAGGCCCAGACCTGGGAGGACCTGCCCGCCGACATCAAGGCGACCTACGACAAGCTGGGCATCCCCGAGGCCGAGAAGGCCCGTCTGGTGTCCGGCGTGGCGGCCCAGTACGAGTCCGAGGTGGTCTACCACAAGATCAACGAGGAGCTCGAGAAGCAGGGCGTCATCTTCCTCGACACCGACACCGCGTTGAAGGAGTACCCGGACCTGTTCCGCGAGTACTTCGCCACCGTGATCCCCGTCGGGGACAACAAGTTCTCCGCGCTCAACTCCGCGGTGTGGTCGGGCGGCTCGTTCATCTACGTGCCGAAGGGCGTGCACGTCGAGATCCCGCTGCAGGCCTACTTCCGGATCAACACCGAGAACATGGGCCAGTTCGAGCGGACGCTGATCATCGTCGACGAGGACGCCTACGTGCACTACGTCGAGGGCTGCACCGCGCCGATCTACTCCAGCGACTCGCTGCACTCCGCGGTGGTGGAGATCGTGGTGAAGAAGGGCGCGCGCTGCCGGTACACGACCATCCAGAACTGGTCGAACAACGTGTACAACCTGGTGACCAAGCGGGCGACCTGCGAGGCCGGCGCGACCATGGAGTGGATCGACGGCAACATCGGCTCCAAGGTCACCATGAAGTACCCGGCCGTCTACCTGATGGGCGAGCACGCCAAGGGCGAGACGCTGTCGATCGCCTTCGCCGGCGAGGGCCAGCACCAGGACGCGGGCTCCAAGATGGTGCACTGCGCGCCGCACACCTCGAGCTCGATCATCTCCAAGTCCGTGGCTCGCGGCGGCGGCCGGACCTCCTACCGCGGCCTCGTGCAGGTCCAGGAGGGTGCCTCGCACTCCGCCTCGGTGGTCAAGTGCGACGCGCTGCTGGTCGACCAGATCAGCCGCTCCGACACCTACCCCTACGTCGACGTCCGCGAGGACGACGTGTCGATGGCCCACGAGGCGACCGTCTCCAAGGTCTCCGACGACCAGCTCTTCTACCTGATGAGCCGGGGCATGGGCGAGGACGAGGCGATGGCCATGATCGTCCGCGGGTTCGTGGAGCCGATTGCCCGGGAGCTGCCGATGGAGTACGCCCTCGAGCTCAACCGGCTGATCGAGCTGCAGATGGAGGGTGCGGTCGGCTGACGCCGGCCCCCGCACCCCCCGTACCCGCGCCCCGAGCCTGGCTCAGGACCACCGAGAACAGAGAGAGAACGTCTCCCGTGACGATTGTTGACACCGACCCGGGCACGGCTGCCGCGTCCGCCGCCTCGTCGGCGGACGCCGTGGCCGGCGCCGTCGAGACGACGGACCGGATCGCCAGCCACCTGCACCCGGCCGGCTCCTTCGACGTCGCCGCCCATCCGCGCCCCAGCGGGCGCGAGGAGGTGTGGCGGTTCACCCCGCTCAAGCGCGTGCAGAGCCTGTTCGACGCCCTGCCCACCGAGGACGGGGCGCTCGACGTCGCCGTGTCGGTGCCCGAGGGCGTCGAGGCGGGCACGCTGGCGCCGGGCGAGGGGGTCCGGGGGAGCGTGCTCACCCCGACCGACGGTCCGGCCGCCAACGCCTCGGCCGGCACGCCGCAGGGCCTGCACCTGCGGATCCCCGCCGAGCACGAGGCGACGGCGCCCCTGACGGTCACGCTGACCGGCCAGGGCGCTGGCCGCCGCTCGAACGCTCACACCGTGATCGAGGCGGGCGCGTTCAGCAAGGCCACCGTCGTGCTGCGGCACGAGGGTTCGGGGGTGCACGCGGGCAACGTCGAGGTGGTCGTGGGGGACGGCGCCTCGCTCACCGTGGTCAGCATCCAGGACTGGGCCGACGACGCCGTTCACGCCGGCCAGCACGAGGCGCAGGTGGGCCGCGACGCCAGCTACAAGCACGTCGTCGTCAGCTTCGGCGGGAACCTGGTGCGGCTGCACAGCAACGTCTCCTACGCCGGCCCGGGTGCTGAGTCGGAGATGTTCGGCCTCTACTTCGCCGACGCCGGACAGCACCTCGAGCACCGGCTGTTCGTCGACCACAACGCCCCCCGCACCCGCTCCGACGTGGACTACCGCGGTGCCCTGCAGGGCCGCGGCGCCCATACCGTCTGGATCGGTGACGTGCTGATCCGCAAGGTGGCCGAGGGCATCGAGACCTACGAGTCGAACCGCAACCTCGTCCTCACCGACGGGTGCCGGGCCGACTCCGTGCCGAACCTGGAGATCGAGACCGGCGAGATCGCCGGCGCGGGGCACGCGTCCACGACGGGGCGCTTCGACGACGAGCAGCTGTTCTACCTGCGCAGCCGCGGGATCGAGGAGGCCGAGGCCCGCCGGCTCGTGGTGCACGGCTTCTTCGCCGACATCATCCGCAAGGTCGGCGTGCCGGAGGTCGAGGCGCAGCTCCTGGCCGCCGTCGAGGCCGAGCTGGCCGTCAACGTCGGCATCCCACTGGGCACCGGCAGCACCGACCTGCCGACCCCCGGGCCGGACGGGGCGGGCACCGCCGACGGCGCCCCCGCGCCCGTGCACGAGGAGACCGTCACCGAGGCCGGGAGGATCGGATGAGCTTCGTCCGCGCGTGCGCCCTGGCCGAGCTCAAGGCCGACAGCGCCCTGGCCGTCGAGGTCGACGGCGAGGACGTGGCCGTGGTCCGCAGCGGTGACGAGTACTTCGCCATCGCCGACCTGTGCAGCCATGCCGCCATCCCGCTGAGCGAGGGCGACGTCGAGGGCGGGGAGATCGAGTGCTACCTGCATGGCTCGCGCTTCGATCTCCGCACCGGCAAGCCGACCGGACTGCCCGCGACCGAGCAGGTGGCGGTCTACGCCGTCCGGGTCGAGGGCGACGACCTGCTGGTCGACGTCACCAGCCCCACGAACTGAACACGAACCACTCCAGGAGACATTGATCATGGCCACGCTCGAGATCCGCGACCTGCACGTCACCGTCGACACCGAGTCCGGGGTCAAGGAGATCCTCAAGGGGGTCGACCTGACGATCCGGTCCGGTGAGACGCACGCCATCATGGGCCCGAACGGGTCCGGCAAGTCCACCCTCGCCTACTCCATCGCCGGGCACCCCAAGTACACGATCACCTCCGGCAGCGTCACCCTCGACGGCGAGGACCTGCTCTCGATGAGCGTCGACGAGCGGGCGCGGGCCGGGCTGTTCCTGGCCATGCAGTACCCCGTCGAGGTGCCCGGCGTCTCGGTGTCGAATTTCCTGCGCACGGCCAAGACCGCCGTGGACGGCGAGGCGCCGAAGCTGCGCACGTGGGTCAAGGACGTCAACGCGGCGATGGACAAGGTTCAGATGGACCGCGAGTTCGCCAACCGCAACGTCAACGAGGGCTTCTCCGGCGGTGAGAAGAAGCGCCACGAGATCGTCCAGCTGGAGCTGCTCAACCCGAAGTTCGCGATCCTCGACGAGACCGACTCCGGCCTCGACATCGACGCGCTCCGGATCGTGTCCGAGGGCGTCAACCGCTTCTCTGCGCAGGGTGACCGGGGCGTCCTCCTGATCACCCACTACACGCGGATCCTGCGCTACATCAAGCCGGACTTCGTGCACGTCTTCGTCGCCGGTCGGGTCGCCGAGCAGGGCGGCCAGGAGCTCGCCGAGCGGCTCGAGGTCGAGGGCTACGACCGCTACGTCAAGGCGGCCGCCGCGGCGACGGCCGGAGCGGAGTGAGCCGATGACCCCCGAACGAAGTGAGCACTGATGACGACCGAGCTCGAGGCAGCCGAGCGGCTGCCTGAGTACGCCCCGACGGTGCCGCTGCACGCGGCGCCCGCGGGCACCCTTCCCGCGGAGGAGAGCATCCCGTTCGACGTGGAGGCGATCCGCGCCGACTTCCCCATCCTGGAACGGACGACGGCGGACGGGCAGCCCCTGGTCTACCTCGACAGCGCCAACACCTCCCAGAAGCCCCGGGTCGTGGTCGAGGCCATCGAGGACCACTACCTCAACCACAACGCCAACGTCGCCCGCGCCATGCACCTGCTGGGTGGCGAGGCGACCGAGGCGTTCGAGGGGGCCCGGGCGACGCTGGCGGACTTCGTCGGGGCCGCCCGGTCCGAGGAGATCGTCTTCACCAAGAACGCGTCCGAGGCGCTGAACCTCTGCGCGCACACCCTCGGTGCCGGGCTGCGGCCGGGCGACGAGATCGTGGTCTCGGTGATGGAGCACCACTCCAACCTCGTGCCCTGGCAGATGCTGGCCCAGCGGACGGGTGCGGTGCTGCGGTGGTACGACGTCACCGAGGACGGCCGGCTGGACCTGGACAAGGCCGTCGCGGACAACCTGCTCAACGAGCGCACCAAGATCGTCTCGCTCGTGCACGTGTCCAACGTGCTCGGCACTCTCAACCCGATCGCCCAGATCGCCGCGGCCGCGCACGCCGTCGGCGCCCGGGTGGTCGTGGACGCCTCGCAGTCGGTGCCCCAGATGCCGGTCGACGTGCAGGCGCTCGGGGCGGACCTGCTGGTCTTCACCGGTCACAAGATGGTCGGTCCGACGGGCATCGGTGTCCTGTGGGGCCGCTACGACCTGCTCGCCGAGCTGCCGCCGTTCCTGGGCGGCGGGGAGATGATCGAGGTCGTCAAGATGAGCGGCTCGACCTTCGCGCCGCCGCCGCACCGGTTCGAGGCCGGCACCCCGCCGATCGCCCAGGCCGTCGGCCTGGCCACGGCAGCGAGCTACCTCACCGACCTGGGCATGGACCAGATCGCCGCGCACGAGCAGGAGGTCACGGCCTACGCGCTGGCGGGCCTGGCCACGGTTCCCGGGCTGCGGGTCGTCGGTCCGGCCGAGCCGGTCGAGCGGGGTGGAGCCATCTCGTTCACCCTGCACGCACCCGACGGCGGCGAGATCCACCCGCACGACGTCAGCCAGCTGCTGGACTCCCGCGGGATCGCCGTCCGGGGCGGGCACCACTGCGCCCGTCCGCTGCACGAGCGGTTCGGGGTCCAGTCCTCGACGCGCGCCTCGTTCTACCTCTACACCACCCACGCGGAAATAGACGCCCTCGTCGACGGGTTGAACTACACCGGAAGGTTCTTCGGAGGAGGGCGATGAAGGTCGACGACCTGTACCAGGAGATCATCCTGGACCACTACCGCGCCAAGCACCACAGCGGCCTGCGCGACCCCTACGAGGCCGAGGTGCACCACGTCAACCCCTCCTGCGGGGACGAGGTGACCCTGCGCGTGCACCTGGACCGGGGCACCGTCAGCGACGTGTCCTACGAAGGGGTCGGCTGCTCGATCTCCCAGGCCAGCACCTCGGTGATGAGTGACCTGGTGATCGGCAAGGCCGTCGACGACGGCCTCGACCTCCACCAGGAGTTCCTGACCCTGATGCAGAGCAAGGGCGCGCTGGAGCCGGACGAGGACCGCCTCGAGGACGGCATCGCCTTCGCCGGCGTCTCCAAGTTCCCGGCGCGGGTCAAGTGCGCGCTGCTGGGCTGGTCGGCGTTCAAGGACGCCGTGCTGCGGGCCCGGGCCGAGAGCACGACCGACGACCACGACGAGCAAGGAGCTGCACAGTGACTGACCTCCGCACCGACACCCAGCCGAGCGGGACCGAAGGCGCGTCGCGGCCCTCGGACCTGGTGACCGACGCCCTGCCGGCGGCCGACACCGCCTGGAGCGCGCGGCCGAGCGTCGAGGACCTCGAGGAGGCCCTCAAGGACGTCGTGGACCCCGAGCTGGGGATCAACGTCGTGGACCTGGGCCTGATCTACGGCCTGACGCTCGAGGACGACGGCAACCTCACCATCGACATGACGTTGACCTCGGCGGCGTGCCCGTTGACCGACGTGATCGAGGACCAGACCGCCTCGGCTCTCGAGGGGCTGGTCAACGGTTTCGTCATCAACTGGGTCTGGATGCCGCCGTGGGGCATGGAGAAGATCTCCGACGACGGCCGCGAGCAGCTGCGGGCACTGGGCTTCAACGTCTGACCCGCCTCCGCTCCGCCTGACCGGCCGCCGCCCGGGTCTTCGACCCGGACCGCGGCCGGCCGCACGTCGGCGCGTGGTCCTGCCGACCACGCCGCCCCACCGAACACCCGCACCACCCGAGCAGATGGAAGTCGAAGCCGAACATGTTGGTCGCCAAGGATCTCGAGGTGCGTGCGGGAGCGCGCCTGCTGCTGGAGGGCGTCAGCTTCCAGGTCGCCCCGGGCGACAAGATCGGCCTGGTCGGACGCAACGGCGCCGGCAAGACGACGCTGACCAAGATCCTCTCCGGCGAGGCGGCCCCGGCCGCCGGCTCGGTCACCCACGGCGGTCCGGTCGGCTACCTGCCGCAGGACCCCCGCACCGGTGACCTCGACGTGCTGGCCAAGGACCGCATCCTCGCCGCCCGCGGACTCGACGCCGTGCTCGCCCGGCTGGACCGGGCCGGGCTCGCCATGGGCGACGACTCCGACGAGGTCCGGGACAAGGCGATGGCCACCTACGCCCGGGCCGAGGCCGAGCTGGCCGCAGCCGGCGGGTACGCCGCCGAGGCAGAGGCGGCCCGGATCGCCAGCAACCTCGGGCTCCCCGACCGGGTGCTGCATCAGCCCCTGCACACCCTGTCCGGGGGCCAGCGCCGCCGGGTGGAGCTCGCGCGCATCCTCTTCTCGGGCGCGGAGACGATGCTGCTCGACGAGCCCACCAACCACCTCGACGCGGACTCCATCGTCTGGCTGCGGAGCTTCCTGCAGAGCCACTCCGGGGGTCTGCTGGTGATCAGCCACGACGTGGGCCTGCTCGAGCAGACGGTCAACAAGGTCTTCCACCTGGACGCCAACCGCTCAGAGCTCGACGTCTACGCCATGAACTGGAAGCGCTACCTGCAGCAGCGTGAGACCGACGAGAAGCGCCGCCGCCGCGAGCGGCAGAACGCCGAGAAGCAGGCTGGCCACCTGATGGCCCAGGCCGACAAGATGCGGGCCAAGGCCACCAAGGCGGTCGCTGCCCAGAACATGGCGAAGCGGGCCGAGAAGCTGATGTCGGGACTGGACGCTGTCCGGGCCCACGACAAGGTGGCCAAGATCCGGTTCCCCGAGCCCGCCTCCTGCGGGAAGACCCCGCTGACCGCTCAGAGCCTGTCCAAGAGCTACGGCTCGCTCGAGATCTTCACCGGGGTCGACCTGGCCATCGACAAGGGCAGCCAGGTCGTCATCCTGGGGCTGAACGGAGCCGGCAAGACGACCCTGCTGCGCATCCTGGCGGGCGTGGAGACCTCTGACACCGGGGCCGTCAGGGCCGGGCACGGGCTCCGGCTCGGGTACTACGCCCAGGAGCACGAGACGCTGGACACCTCCCGGTCGGTGCTCGAGAACATGAAGACCGCCGCCCCGGAGCTGAACGACACCGATGTGCGCAAGGTGCTCGGCTCCTTCCTGTTCAGCGGCGACGACGTGGACAAGCCGGCCTCGGTGCTGTCCGGGGGTGAGAAGACCCGGCTCGCCCTGGCGGCCCTGGTCGTCTCCAGCGCCAACGTCCTGCTGCTGGACGAGCCCACGAACAACCTCGACCCGGCCTCGCGCGCCGAGGTGCTGGCGGCGATCAAGAGCTACGCCGGCGCCGTCGTCCTGGTCACCCACGACGAGGGTGCGGTCGACGCACTCGACCCGGACCGCGTCCTGCTGCTGCCCGACGGCGTCGAGGACCTGTGGAGCCCGCAGTACGCCGAGCTGGTGTCGCTGGCCTGACCTCCGTCGCACCTCAGGTGGTTGTCCGCCCGCTGGGCGCGCGGGGGATGATGAGGGGCAGGCGCGTCTTCGACGCGGACAGCACAGGAGGCACAGTGGCCGACGCACGGGCACGGGGATCGCGAGTCACCGGGACGGAGCGGGCTGAGCTCGCGGCCGCGTTGGGCCGGCGATATGCGGCGGGGGAGAGCGTCCGGGCCCTCGCGCAGGACACCGGCCGGTCCTTCGGCTTCGTGCATGGGCTGCTCACCGAGGCCGGGGTCGCCCTGCGGGCCCGGGGCGGGCCGACCCGCGGGGTCGCGGCCACCGCGGCCAGGACCCCCGCCGCGGCCCCCGCCGCACCGGAGGCAGACGAGACGTCCGGGGTCGGGAAGCCCTCCGATGGCAAGCACAAGAACAAGAAGACCGAGGACAGCAAGGGCAAGGAGACCGAGGACAGCAAGGGCAAGGAGGGCAAGGACGGCAAGGGCAAGGGCAAGAAGGCCAAGGACGGCAAGCGCAAGGGCGCCAAGCGCAGGGACACGTTGGTCAAGAACGGGAAGAGCGGGCGCTGAGCCTCGCCCACCGGCACGAGCCCTCAGGCGGGGCGCCTGACCCAGGTCGACACCGCCACGTCCACCGTGACGGGCAGCGCTCCCGGCAGGCCGGCGGCCCGGGTCGCCACCTCGACCGGGTCGGTGTGGAAGGCGTTGGGTCCCATGCCTACCAGGTCCACCACCAGGCCCGGCGGCCAGGCCGCCTCGAACCCGACCTCGGTCTCCGCCGCCGGGGTGAAGTGCTCGGCCAGGCTGGCGGCCAGCCTCTCCTGCTTGCCCGGCTCCACCTCGAGCAGACCCCAGGCCTCCCGGAGCTCCTTCAGGTGGCCGTCCCGCGGTGTGGCGACCACGAGGACGCCGTCGGAGCGGAGGACACGGGCGAACTCGGCGGGATTGCGCGGGGCGAAGACGCTGACCACCGCGTCGAGCACGCCGTCGGGAACCGGTAGCGGCGCCCACGCGTCAGCGACCACGGCCGCGAGCCCGGGGTGGGCGCGGGCGGCCCGCCGGGCCGCGGCGGCGGAGATGTCGAGGGCGACCCCCCGTCCCCCGAGACCCTCGAGCAGCGCAGCCGTGTAGTAGCCGGTGCCGGCGCCCGGCTCCAGCAGTGCGGGCCTCGATCCTGCGGCGACCGGGCTGGTGCGCAGACCCGCCCGCGCGGCGTCCACCACGGCCGTCGCGACCGGGGCATAGGCGCCACTGCCGAGGAAACGGTCGCGGGCGGCCACCATGGCCGGGGTGTCCGCGTGCCGCGGGGGACGGGCACCCAGGAGGTTCAGGTAGCCCTGGCGCGCCAGGTCGAAGCGGTGCCCCCCGGAGCAGCGCACCCCGCCGCCGTCGTCGTGGAAGGAGCCAGCGCAGAGGGGGCACCGGAGCAGGTCGAGGACCTCGACCACGCTCACAGGGAGCGCAGGGCCCCGCCCTCGACCGGTACCACGCAGCCGGTGAGGTAGGAGGCCGCGGGCGAGAGGACGAACGCCGCGACGCTCCCGAACTCCTCGGGCCGGCCGTACCGGCGTAGCGGTATGCCGGCCTCGGCGGCCCGCCGGGCGGCCGCAGGGTCGGTGGCCAGGTTGTCGAGGTGCTGCACGCGCTCGGTCTCCACCCGGCCCGGCATCAGCCCCACGATGCGGGTGCCGTCAGGACCCACCTCGTCGGCCAGCTGCTTGACGAGCATCCCCAGCCCGGGGCGCAGTCCGTTGGAGGCCGCCAGCCCGCCCACCGGGGACTTCACCGAGGTCGACAGCACCCAGGCCACCGCCAGGTCGGGGGCCGTGCCGGCCTGGAGCACGGCCTCCGTCACGCCCAGCGCAGGGAGGAAGACGGTGTCGAAGGCGCCCCGCCACTGCTCGGCCGTCGTCCCGCGCACGCTCCCCGCCGGCGGTCCGCCCACGCTGACCAGGGCGCCGTCGAGCCGGCCGAAGGTCTCCAGCGCCAGCGCCGCGGCGCGGGGTCCGGTCCCGGGGTCGGCGACGTCCGCGGTGAGCGCGACCGCCGCGCGTTCCGCACCGGCGGGGGCGTGGGCGGTGAGCCCATCGACGACGTCGGCGAGCACCTCCGCGCGGCGAGCCACCACCACCACACGTGCGCCCTCGGCGACCAGCGCCGCAGCGCTGGCGCGCCCCAGGCCGCTGCTCGCGGCGGTGACGACGAAGGCACGTCCGGTCAGCCCCAGGTCCATGCAGGTGAGGATAGGGTCCGCCAGCGACGAGCGGGTGGGTGGCCCGCGCTCCGGCCGGCGGCCAGCCGGACGGGAGCTGGTCGGCTACCGGGCGGCGGGGACCCGCGGGGGGTCGGAGCCGGCGTCCTCCGCGCTGCGGGCTGCGGCCGCGCGCTCCTCGCGCCGGATGCGCAGGTCGCCACGGATGAAGACGACGACGCCGGCCAGGCCGATCGCGGTGAACATGAACCACTGGACGGCGTACCAGAAGTGCGGGCCGTCGGAGATCTCGGGCAGCAGGACGGTCTCGAAGCCGCCGACCTGCTCGGGCTCGACGGTGAGCAGACCGATGTAGCCGTTGACGACGGGGTAGGGCAGGGTGCGCGCGATCGCGGTGGAGCTGATCAGCCGCATCTGCCCCTGCACCGGACGGGTGGCCGCCCCGCGTCCCCGCTCGTCACGGCGGACGTGGCCCATGACCGTCACCGGGCCGGCCGGTGGGGGAGGGGCGGCCGCGGGGATGGGCTCTCCCTTGGCCAGGCGGACGAAGCCGCGGTCGACCAGCACGGTGCCGCTGGGGGTCCGCAGGGGGGTGACCACCTCGTAGCCGTTGGCGCCGCCGTTGCTGCGGTAGCGCAGGACGTACTGGTGGTCGGCGTCGAAGGTGCCGCGGGCCTCGACGCGCTGCCACTGGTCGGACTCGGCGATCGGGCGGGTGAAGACCTGCTCGAAGGGGACGACGGGGTTGGCCTCGTTGGCCAGGGTGTCGCGGTTGCGCTGCTGGCGCTGGTCGAGCCGGTCCAGCTGCCACTGCCCGAGGCTGACGAAGACCGTGCCCAGCACGGCCACGAACACCACGAGCAGGGTCCAGCGGACCCACAGTCGACGCACGCCCTCAGCGTACGTGGCGACGCTCAGCCGGGGCTGTCCTCAGCGGCCGCCCCCGGCTCGGCCAGCAGGTTGGTCAGCGTCCGCGCGGTGTCCTCCAGGCCGGCCCCGCGACCCACAGCGACACCGGCCAGGAACGTGGTCAGGGGTGCCGCGACCCGCTCCACCTCGTGGGCGGCGTCGCGGGCGAGGTCGAGCAGCACCGACACCTCCGTCTCGGTCAGCGGGCCCCCGGGGAGGTCCAGCCGCTGGGCCACCGCTTCGAGCCACTCCGAGAGCTCCATGCCCGACCTCCTCCGACGCCGTCCGGCGTCCCGGCCGCCGCCGGCGCGCCTGTTGTCGCGCCCGGTCAGGTACCCGGTGCCAGGATGATGGCATGGGACGTGTCACCCGCCTGCACCCGGTGCTCAAGCTCGGAGCCGATTCGGCCGTGCGCCGCACGGACACGCTCGCCGTGGAGGAACCGCTCGAGCTCCGGCTCGACGGAGAGTCCTTCCAGGTCACGATGCGCACCCCGGGGGACGACATCGACCTGGTCCACGGCCTGCTGCACAGCGAGGGGGTGATCGCCTCCGCCGACGACCTGCTCGGCGCCCGCTACTGCGACGGCGTGGGTCCGGACGGGGCCAACACCTACAACGTGCTCGACGTCGCGCTCGCCGCGACCGCGCACCCACCCCGACCCGAGCAGCGGCGGCGGGTCACCACCACCAGTGCCTGCGGGGTGTGCGGGACCACGAGCATCGACCAGGTGGTGAAGCAGACCTGCCACCCGCTGGCGGGAGGGCTGCGGCTGCCCACGAGCCTGATCTCGGCGGCGCCGGACCGGCTGCGCGAGCAGCAGAAGGCCTTCGACAAGACGGGCGGGCTGCATGCGGCCGGGCTGATGACCACCGACGGCACCATCGTCTGCGCCCGCGAGGACGTGGGGCGGCACAACGCGGTGGACAAGGTGATCGGCTGGGCCCTGCGTCAGGGCCGCCTCCCGCTGTCCGATCTCGTGCTCGTGGTCTCCGGCCGCGCCTCCTTCGAGCTGACGCAGAAGGCGGTGCTGGCGGGTCTGCCCATGATGATCGCCGTGTCGGCTCCCAGCTCGCTGGCGGCCGAGCTCGCCACGGAGGCGGGGCTCACGCTGGTCGGCTTCGTCCGGGGTGAGCGGATGAACGTCTACTCCCACCCGGAGCGCGTGCTCACCCCCGTGCCCGTCGGCTGAGCGGTCACCGGTAGCGTCGGAGTCCAGTTCTTTCGGCGGAGAGGTGTTCGGCATGAGCAAGGGAAGCGACGTCAGCCTGGCGTTGGTGCGGGTCGGGGTGGGTGCGGTGTGCGCTGCCCACGGTGCGCAGAAGCTGTTCGGCCTCTTCGGGGGCTACGGGATCAAGGGCACCGGTGGCTGGTTCGAGTCGGTCGGCTTCGTGCCCGGTGAGCGCAACGCCATCGCCGCCGGACTGGCCGAGGCGGGCGGCGGAGCCCTGCTGGCGCTGGGCCTGGCCAGCGGCCCGGCAGGAGCCGCGATCGCCGGCAACATGGCGGTGGCCAGCTCGACCCACACCGGTTTCTTCAACACCGGGGGCGGCTACGAGCTGCCCGCCACCTTCGCCCTCGTGGGCGCGGCGGTCGCGGCCGGCGGACCGGGCCGCTACTCCCTCGACGCCCTCACCGGCGACGCCCTGAACCGGCCCTGGATGCGGGCCGTGGCCCTCGTCTCAGCCGCGGCGGCCGCGGTCTACCTGGTCAGTGCCCGGGCCGAGGTCCTCGAGGACCGGGATGTGGCGACCGACGCCGAGGACACCGGCGACCCGCACGCCACCGACGCCTGAGCCGGTCGGCCAACCTGAGCCTTCCTCGCGGCAAGGCTCAGGTCCGGCACCGCGGCCACTGCCGGTGGCGACGCCCCTGATCCCCGTCAGCGCCCGTGGCGCAGCTGTGAACCGAAGACCGCAGCCTGGGTCCGGCGCTGCATGCCCAGCTTGGTGAGCAGGATGGAGACGTAGTTCTTGACCGTCTTCTCGGCCAGGAACAGCGTCTCCCCGATCTGCCGGTTGGTGTACCCGTCGGTGATCAGGTCGAGGATCTCGCGCTCACGCGGGGTCAACTGGTCGAGCTTGGAGGACTCCTTGACCGGGTTCCGCAGCCGGTCGAGGAGCTTCTGGGTCACGGCAGGGTCGATGAGCGACTGTCCTGCGGCGACCTGGCGGATCCCGGCGACCAGGTTCGAGCCGCCCACCTCCTTGAGGAGGTAGCCGGACGCCCCGGCCATGATGGCGGAGAACAGTGCCTCGTCGTCGTCGAAGGAGGTGAGGATGATGCAGCGGATCCCCGGGTTGGTGGAGCGGATGTCGCGGCACACGTCGATGCCGCTGCCGTCGGGAAGTCGTCCGTCGAGCAGCGCGACGTCGGGCCTGGCCCCCGGGATGCGGCGGAGCGCTTCGGCTGCCGTCCCGGCCTCACCGACGACGGTGATGTCCGGCTCCGACTTCAACAGGTCCACGAGGCCGCGGCGGACCAGCTCGTGGTCGTCCATCAGGAACACCCGGATCGTCGCGGTGTCGCGGTTCGCGGGCGGGGTCGTGATCAGCGGGGAATTGCCCATGGGGGTCTCAGGCCACCTTCGGTTGTCGGGTCGATGTGCGGTCCCCGAGTGGCGCGCGTCAGATCCTGCTCGGCCATGGTGCTGGTCAGCAGAAACGGCGCGACTGGCTGTCCCCCGCCAGCGAGCGAGCCGATAGTCCAAAAGCTATCGGTGGGGCTCATCCTGGGGTCACACTATGCCGCCGCCGGGGGTTGGACCAAGCGGATCGCGCACACGGGTGCCCGCATTTCGGGTGGGCTCTCCCGGCCACCGTCGGCTGTGCCGGTCCGACGTCTCCGGACAGCCCCGGCCGCACCGTCCCGCAGGGCGCCGGCGCGACCTAGACTCGTCCTCGTGGTGACCACCGATCTGGCGATGCCCGGCGTGCGGCCCTCCGCCGACGGGGCGCCCGCCCTGGGTGGGGCGGGCTCGCTGCGGGACCGTTACGGACGCGTCGCCACCGACCTGCGGATCTCCCTGACCGACCGCTGCAACCTCCGCTGCACCTACTGCATGCCGGCCGAGGGCCTGGACTGGATGCCGCACGAGGAGGTGCTCGACGACGACGAGGTGGTCCGGCTCGCCCGGATCGGGGTGGAGCGCCTCGGGATCACCACGCTCCGCCTGACCGGGGGTGAGCCGCTGCTGCGGCGCGACCTCGAGCAGCTCGTCGCCGGGCTGGCCGCCCTCCGACCCCGTCCGGTGATCGCCCTGACGACGAACGGGATCGGTTTGGCCCGTCGGGCGGCGGCGCTCGCGGCGGCCGGCCTGAACCGGATCAACGTCTCCCTCGACACTCTGCAGCCCGACACCTTCGCGGCCCTCACCCGGCGCAAGCGGCTGCCCGACGTGCTCGCCGGCGTGCGGGCGGCCCGGCAGGCCGGTCTCGACCCGGTCAAGGTGAACACCGTGCTGATGCGGGGCGTGAACGACCAGGAGGTCGTCGCGCTGGTGCGCTGGGCCATGGCTGAAGGCGTCCAGCTCCGCTTCATCGAGCAGATGCCGCTGGACGCCCAGCACGCCTGGGAACGGCAGACGATGGTCACCGCCGCCGAGATCCGGGCCCGGCTCGAACCGCACCTGCCGCTGGTCGAGGACCCGGCCGAGGCGCTGGCCCGCGGGAGCGCCCCGGCTGAGCTGTTCCGGGTGGCCGGGACCGAACACACCGTCGGGATCATCGCGGCGGTCTCCAAGCCCTTCTGCGGCAGCTGCGACCGGGTGCGGCTGACCGCGGACGGCCAGATCCGCACCTGCCTGTTCTCCCGGACCGAGTCCGACCTGCGCGGGCCCCTTCGTACGGGGGCGAGCGACGCGGAGATCGCCGACCGCTGGCTGCTCGCCGTCGCGGGCAAGCAGGCCGGGCACGGCATCGACGACCCGGCCTTCCTCCAGCCGGACCGGCCGATGTCGGCCATCGGCGGCTGACCGGGTCCGGCTCAGCCGCCGGCGCCGAGCTCCTCGACGTCGCGCAGGAACCCGCGCGAGCTCAGGAAGCTGGTCAGCTGCTCGCGGTGCTGGTTGCACGCGAGCCAGTGCTTGCGCCGGTCCGGGGTGTGGATCCTCGGGTTGTTCCACTGCAGGTCGAAGGTCGCCGGAGCCCGGCAGCCCTTCGCCGAGCAGAGGGTCCCGTCCGGCCCTCCGGGCAGCGGGTCCACCCCTCGCAGGACCGTCCACGGGTCCTGGTCGGGCTGCTCAGGCACCGCGTCGGTCCCGCTCGTCCCGGTCCTGCTGGACCTGGCCCTCCACCACCTCGCCGGGGAGCACCACGGGTCCCCCGCCGACCGGGAGCGAGGGTGCCGCTTCGGGTGCCCCGGGGTGTACGGCGGTCGTCCGGCTGCGCTGGTCGGACTGGTTGGCCAGCACCACGGCGACGTAGGGCAGGAAGACGGCACAGGCCAGCAGCACCCACCGCGGCCAGCCGTCGACGAAGAGCATGCTGAGGAAGCAGGCCATCCGGAACGCCATCGTGATGCTGTAGCGGCGGACCCGGTCCGACAGCTCGCGGCTGGAGGCCTCGCGCGCATCGGTGATGACGGCCGCCGGGGCCTGCTGGGGCTCACGCGCTCGGCCGCTCTGAGGTCCGCCCGGGGCGCTCCGGCCCGGGTCGGTGTCTCCCGCGAGGTCGGCCACCGCGCCAGCGTACGCCTGCGCGTCCGTGCTCTGAGTGGGCTCGCTACCGTGAGCCCGTGAACACCCCCGTGAGCCCCGCCCCCTCCACCGTCACCTCCCGGACCGTGCTGGTCACGGGCGGGAGCAAGGGCATCGGCCGGGGCATCGCCGAGCGGATGCTGGCCCGCGGGCACCGGGTGGCCGCGACCTACCGCAGCGGCGGGGTCCCCGACGGCGTGCTGGGCGTGCAGGCGGACGTGACCGCGCCCGAGGAGGTGGAGGCGGCCTTCGGCGAGGTCGAGTCCGCCCTCGGACCGGTCGAGGTGGTCGTGGCCAACGCCGGCATCACCCGCGACACCCTGCTGATGCGGATGAGCGACGACGACTGGGACGCGGTGCTCGCCACCAACCTCACCGGGGCCTTCCGCGTCGCCCGCCGTGCGGCCCGGCCGATGGTCCGGGCGCGCTTCGGGCGGCTCATCTTCATCTCCTCCGTCGTCGGGCAGTTCGGCTCGGCCGGACAGGTGAACTACGCCGCGTCCAAGGCCGGGCTGGTCGGCATGGCCCGGTCCCTGGCCCGGGAGCTCGGCTCGCGGGGCGTCACGGCCAACGTGGTGGCGCCCGGGTTCATCGAGACCGACATGACGGCCGCGCTGGGCGAGGAGACGGTGAGCCGGTACAGCGGCCAGATCCCCCTCGGGCGGCTGGGAGCGGTCGACGACGTGGCCGCGGCGGTGGAGTTCCTCGCCTCCGACGCGGCGGGTTACGTGACCGGGGCCCTGCTCCCGGTCGACGGCGGCCTGGGCATGGGACACTGACGGCCCCGTTTCCGGGGTCGCCGCACACATCGCAGAGCAGGAGCAGCAGCAGGTGGGAATCCTCGAAGGCAAGAACATCCTGGTGGCCGGCGTCACCCTCGACACCTCGATCGGCTTCCACGTCGCCCGCATCGCCCAGGCCGAGGGAGCGACCGTCCTGGTGTCCAACTTCGGCAGGGCGATGAGCCTGACCGGCCGGGTGATCAAGAAGCTCGACCCGGTGCCGCCCCTGCTCGAGGTCGACGTGACGAGCGAGGAGCACCTGAGCGGCTTGGCCGCGAAGCTGGGCGAGCACGTCGACCGGCTCGACGGCGTCGTGCACTCCCTGGCCTTCGCCAACCCCGAGACCGCGCTCGGAGGCAAGTTCCTCACCACCCCCTGGGCCGACGTCGCCACCGCACTGCAGGTGTCGGCCTACTCGCTCGCGTCGCTCACCATGGCCTGCAAGCCGCTGCTGGCGCCGTCGGCGTCGGTGGTCGGCATGACCTTCGACGCCCAGGTCTCCTGGCCGGTCTACGACTGGATGGGGGTCTCGAAGTCGGCCCTGGAGAGCACCAGCCGCTACCTCGCCCGCTACCTCGGCCCCGAGGGCGTCCGGGTCAACCTGGTGGCCGCCGGACCGCTGGAGACCCTGGCCAAGCGCGCCATCGGTGGCGCCGACACGTTCAACGAGGTCTGGGGCCAACGTGCCCCGCTCGGCTGGGATCCCAAGGACATGGAGCCGACCGCGCGGGCGGTGGTCGCCCTGCTCAGTGACTGGTTCCCGAAGACGACGGGGGAGATGGTGCACGTCGACGGCGGCCTGCACTCCACCGGCGCCTGACCGGGCGGGGCTCGGGGTCACCCCTCCTGGGCGCCCGCGGCAGCGCCGTCGAGGTCGGCCTCGGGGTCCGACTTCTCGTCCAGCACGTCGTCCAGGGCCTCCCGCACGGCCTGGCGGGTGGCCAGCCGGACCGACGCCGCCCGCTGGAGGTCGACGTTGTCGGCCTCGGCCAACCGCTGGCGCTCGGTCCGCTCAGCCTTGAGGGCCTCGTCGCGGGCGAATCGGATGCGCTCGAAGATGTCCATGACGTGATCCTCTCGCGCCCCGGCCGAGAGCCCGAGGTGGGGGGCCGGGTTTGACCCGGGACGCAGGGGGATAGCAGGACAAGGGCGTCGTCGCCGGGCGGTGTCGGGTGCAGTCCCTTGCCAGGACCGGTGGTCTACGCTGTACGCGCCGCGATCCGGCAGTGCGGCCGGGCACGTCCCCCACCTCTGGAGCTGAGAATGACACCACCCAAGCAGACGCCCCCTGAAACGCGTGGGGTGCCCGGCGGGACGGCCGAGAAGCCCACGCAGGTCCCGGCCAAGGGCTGGGTCCAGATCGCCAAGCGCGGTTGGGCGGAGGCGAAGACCGACAACGTCCCGCTGCTGGCGGCCGGGATGGCCTACTACGCCTTCCTCGCCATCTTCCCGGGCCTGATCGCCGCGGTGCTGATCTACGCCCTGGTCGCCGACCCGGCGCAGATCGCCGAGCAGGTGAACAACCTGGGATCGGCTCTGCCGGCCGAGATCCGTCAGACGATCACCGACCAGATCACCCTCGCCGAGAGCCGCGGCGCCGGCTGGGGCGCCGTGATCGCCATCCTGCTGGCCCTGTTCAGCGCGTCCGGCGGTGTCGGCAACATGATGACCGCCATCAACACCGCCTACGACGAGGAGGAGACGCGCGGGTTCGTGAAGAAGCGGGCCATCGCGCTCGCCCTGACCGCCGGCGCCATCGTCTTCCTGCTCGTGGTCGTCGGCCTCGTCGCGGTGTTGCCCGGCGTGCTCCAGTTCCTGGGCACCAGCCTCCTGGTCACCATCCTCATCCAGGTGGTGCGCTGGGCGCTCATCGTGGTCGTCATCGCCGTCGCCCTGGCCGTCCTCTACCGCTACGCCCCCGACCGGGACGCCCCGAAGGTGCGCTGGACCTCGGTGGGCGCGGCGATCGCCACGGTGCTGTGGATCCTCGCCTCGGTCGGGCTCTCGCTGTACGTGTCGAACTTCGGCAGCTACGCCAAGACCTACGGCGCCCTGGCCGGCATCGTCATCCTGCTGCTCTGGCTGTTCATCACCTCCTACGCCATCCTGCTGGGCGCCGAGATCAACGCCGAGTCCGAGCAGCAGACCGCGGCCGACACCACCAAGGGACCGGCCCAGCCGATGGGGGAGCGTGACGCCGTCAAGGCCGACAGCATGCCGGGCGACGCCGCCGGCAGCCCGGCGGGTTCCGGCGCCTCACACTGACCGGCCCGAGTCCTCCGTAGGATCGGGCCCTCATCCACCACTGAACATCGGAGACCACCAGATGGTGAACAAGTCCGCCGCGCTCGCCTACCGACCGGTAGGGCTGCTCAGCAGCCTCGCTGCCGGCGCCGTGGCCAGCGCGCTCTTCAAGCTGATCTGGAAGCGGGTCGCGGACGAGGACGACGCGCCGACCGCCCTGCAGTCGGAATACTCGCTGGGCACGATCCTGTTGGCGGCGGCGATCCAGGGGGCCATCTTCGGCGTCGTCAAGGCAGCGGTCGACCGAGGCGGCGCCCGCGGGTTCGAGAAGATGACGGGCTCCTGGCCCGGCAACTGAGCGAGGACGCGGGCCCGGTCAGCGCTGCATCCAGCTGGCCGCAGCGCAGAGGGCGTCCGCCGCGGCCCGACGCAGCCGGCGGAGCTCCCGGGCTCGGACCTCAGCCTCGTGCACGCTGAGAGCGCCGCCGTCGCTGAGCAGTGCGGCGTCGCAGGCTCCCAGCAGCCGGGCCGCCCGGTCGGCCGCCACCCGCTGGCGTGGGCTGTAGCCGGGCGCCAGCACCGTCCCACCGTCGCGGGGCCGGCTGCCGCCCGCCACCTCGAGCCGGGCGAGCGTCTCGGCAGCCTGGAGCACGCTCTCGCCGAGGACCCGTTCGGCCTCGTAGGAGCTGGGCGGGGCGAACGGCCGCTCGGCGCGGTGCGCCCGCCACTGCACCCCTTGGCCGACGACGTGCGGCACCAGCGCCAGCCCGCCACCAGCGGCGACCACGGCCTCCCCGGCCTCGACCGCCGCCAGGTTCAGGGGGGCTGGGCCACGCAGCGGGGCCAGGGCCCCGGGCGCTGGGAGCGCGAGGAGCCACATCTCGGGTTCGCGGGAGAGGATCGCCGGCAGCGCCCCGGCCAGCGGGGTGGCGGCGAGGGGGTCGAGCCCCAGCAGGTCGTCCGGGTCGACGACGTGGTGGGCCACGTCGCCGGCCACGACGGCGGCGGCCGCGTCGGGAACGCCGACCTGAAAGCGGAGGACGGCGTTGAGGTGGACCGTCAGCCGCAGCGCGGGGAGCGACTGCACCGCACCACCGTACGCGGGAGGTTCGTGCTCGCGCGCCGGGCCGGACGTCCGGGCCGGAGGGCGCGGAGGCCCGCTAAGTTGGTCGGCATGTCAGCAGTCGTGGACCTCGCCGGCGTCAGCATCGTCCGCGGGGGAGCGACGCTGCTCGACGAGGTCGACTGGAGCGTGGACGAGACCGACCGCTGGGTGGTGATCGGCCCCAACGGAGCCGGCAAGACGACCCTGCTCCAGGTCCTCGCCGCCCAGATCCACCCCTCCTCCGGGGTCGCGGGCCTGCTCGGTGAGGTGCTCGGAACCGTCGACGTCTTCGAGCTCCGGCCACGGATCGGCATCACCTCGGCTGCGCTGGCCGAGCGCGTTCCTCGGGGCGAGCGAGTGCACGACGTCGTCGTCTCGGCGTCCTACGCCGTGCTCGGCCGCTGGCGCGAGGAGTACGACGCCCTGGACCACGCGCGGGCCGAGGAGCTCCTGGCCTCGCTGCGCATCGACCACCTCGCCGACCGCACCTTCGGCACCCTCAGCGAGGGCGAGCGCAAGCGCGTCCAGATCGCCCGGGCCCTGATGACCGACCCCGAGCTGCTGCTGCTGGACGAGCCGGCCGCCGGACTGGACCTGTCGGGCCGGGAGTCCCTGGTGCGCACCCTGGGCGAGCTCGCCCTGGACCCCGATGCCCCCGCCTCGGTGCTGGTGACCCACCACGTCGAGGAGATCCCCGCCGGAGTCACCCACGCGCTGCTGCTCAAGGACGGCCGGGTGGTCGCCGCCGGACCTCTGCGAGAGACGCTCACCGCAGAGAACCTGACGACGACCTTCGACCTGCCCCTCACCCTGGCCGAGACCGACGGACGCTGGGCTGCCCGTGCCGTCTGAGCCGGCCCGCGCGGCCGTCGTGGCCCCGCTTTCCCAGGGCTCTGGCAGCATGGAGGCAGGCGCGCCGGCCCCGGTCGCCGCCCCGATCCCGGGGAGCGCGCCGTGGAGGTGAACATGACCGACTGGCTGGGGGACCACGCCTGGGCGATCTGGCTGAGCCTGGCCTTTCTGCTGGGGGTCGCCGAGATCATCTCGCTCGACCTCGTGCTGATCATGCTGGCGGCCGGCGCCCTGGCTGCGGCCGGGGTGGCCCTGGTCGCTCCCGACCTGTGGTGGCTGCAGGTGCTCACCGCCTCCGGCGTGAGCGTCGGGATGCTGGCCCTCCTGCGGCCGACGCTGATCGAGCGGGTGCGTGGCATGCCGGGCTACCGCTCGTCGACGGCCAAGATGGTGGGCAGCACCGGCGTCGCCGTCTCCCAGATCGACCGTGCCGGCGGGGAGATCAAGGTCGACGGGCAGAGCTGGTCGGCACGGCCTTACGCCTCGGACCTGGTCATCGACGCGGGCACCGAGGTCGAGGTCTACGAGATCGACGGCGCCATCGCCGTGGTCTACCCCAAGTACGACGCCCTGCCGTGACCGAAGGCAGACTGGAGGCCCACCCTCCTCGACGGGTGGACTAGGAGGACAGACCTGTGGACCCCACGACCCTGATCGTCAGCCTCATCATCGCGCTGGCGGCGATCTTCATCCTCGCCAACTCGATCAAGGTGATCCGCCAGCAGCGGGTCGGCGTGGTCGAGCGGCTGGGCAAGTTCAAGCGCACCCTGGAGCCGGGGCCGCACCTGCTCGTCCCGGTCTTCGACAAGGTCCGGATCAACCTCGACATGCGCGAGACCGTCGTCCCGTTCCCCCCGCAGGGCGTCATCACCGAGGACAACCTCATGGTGAGCATCGACTCCGTCATCTACTTCCAGGTGATCGACCCGGTGCGTGCGGCCTACGAGGCGCAGGACTACATCAAGGCGATCGAGCAGCTCACCATGACGACGCTGCGCAACATCATCGGCGGTCTGGACCTGGAGCAGACCCTGACCAGCCGGGAGGAGATCAACCAGAAGCTGCGGCTGGTGCTGGACGAGGCCACCGGGAAGTGGGGGATCAAGGTCAACCGGGTCGAGCTGCGGGCCATCGAGCCGCCGGCCACCATCCGGGACGCCATGGAGAAGGGGGCCCGCGCCGAGCGGGACAAGCGCGCCTCGATCCTCATCGCCGAGGGCCAGCGGCAGTCGCAGATCCTCGCGGCGGGCGGAGAGAAGGAGTCCTCGATCCTCCGGGCCCAGGGCGACCGGGAGGCGGCGGTGCTGCGCGCCCAGGCGGACCGGCAGGCCCAGATGCTCCGGGCCGAGGGTGAGGCGCAGGCCATCAGCACGGTCTTCTCGGCCATCCACGCCGGGCAGCCGGACCAGGCCTTGCTGGCCTACCAGTACATGCAGATGCTGCCGAACCTGGCCAAGGGCGACGCCAACAAGGTCTGGATCGTGCCGAGCGAGCTCAACGACGCCCTCAAGGGCCTGGGCAGCGCGGTCGGGGAGATCACCTCCGGCATCCCGGCCAGCGCCAACGGCAACTTCACCGCGCCGCCGAAGATCGACGTCCAGGACGAGATCACCAAGCAGAACGCAGCCGATGCCGCCGCCTCCGAACGCACGATGCAAGAGGCCATCGCCGCCGCGCAGCAGCTGGAGAAGGGGTCGGCGCGGTCCAAGCCGTCGCTGTCGACGTCACCGGCCGCCCTGGAGGCCGCTGCGGCCGGCTTCGAGCCGCCTTCCACCTCCGAGAGCGTGGAGCGGCAGCCGGAGCCCGAGACCCGCTAGGTGGAGTGGTGGCAGCTGCTGCTCATCGCCGTCGTCGGCGGGGCAGCGGGCCTGATCAACACGGTGGTCGGCAGCGGGACCCTGATCACGTTTCCCACCCTCCTGGCTCTCGGGATGCCCCCGGTGCTGGCCAACGTCTCCAACACCATCGGGCTGGCTCCGGGGTCCTTCGCCGGCGCGCTGGCGGGCCGGGCGGAGCTGGTCGGTCAGCGATCCCGGGTGCTGCGCTACGGGACGGCATCGCTGCTGGGGGCCGTGGCCGGCGCCCTGCTGCTGCTGCGGCTGCCGGCGGCGGCCTTCGACGCCATCGTGCCCGTGCTGATCGGGATCGGGCTCCTGCTCGTGGTCATCGGCCCTGCGCTGTCCCGGCGGCTGGCGGTCGGGCGGGAGCAGCGCGGGGAGAGCGCGGGCGGGTCGGGACCGGCCTGGCTCTGGCCGGTCATCGTGGTGACCGGCGCGTACGGCGGCTACTTCGGGGCAGCGCAGGGCGTCCTGGTGATCGCGGTGGTCGGCGTGGCGATGACGGAGACCCTGGCGCGGATCAACGCCCTCAAGAACGTCCTGACCGGCATCGCCAACGCCGTCGCGGGCCTCGTCTTCGTGCTCATCTCCGAGGTCGACTGGGTCGTCGTCGGCTTGCTTGCGCTCGGTTCGGTGCTGGGTGCCCAGGTCGGGGCCCGGGTCGGCCGGCGGCTCCCCCCGAAGGTGTACCGCGTGGTCATCGTCGTCGTCGGCCTCGCGGCGATCGTCAACCTGCTGCGGTGACCGCCAGGCTCAGCACCGCGGCGCCAGGCAGCCGTGCGAGGTCGGCTCCCCGGACCGCCAGCTTGCCGCCCCGGGTGCCGCTGCCGACCACCACCCAGCCTGCGTCGACGACGCTCCGGTCGACCAGCACCGGCCAGTCCGCCGGCAGCCCGACCGGGGTGATCCCGCCGTGCTCCATCCCGGTCCTGGACACTGCCTCCGCCATGGGCGCGAAGGAGATCTTGCGGACGTCGAGGTGCCGGCGCACGGTCTTGTTCACGTCGGCCCGGTCGGTGGCCAGCACCAGGCAGGCCGCGAACGTGGTGGCCTCGCCGCGTCGTCCCGCGACCACCACGCAGTTCGCCGACGCCTGCAGAGGGACGTCGTAGGTGGCGCAGAACGCCGCGGTGTCGGCCAGCGCGGGGTCGATGGGCGCGGCGAACCAGCCGGCGCCGTCCCCGGCGAGGGCCGCGGCCACGGGGGCCGCCAGCAGGTCGGGACGGTCGAGAGCCGGCTGCCAATTGAGGGTGCCGAGGTCGGGGTGGTCCATCGGGTCAGCCTAGGCACCCGACGCGGTCAGGTGAGGACCGCGATGGTGCCGGCGCAGACGGCGGCCCAGCCGAGGCTGGTGAAGGTGCCGATGATGAAGCGCTCGACCGCCCCTGTCGTCGGGCTCGCCCTGAGCTCGGGGTAGCGGGCGAAAGCCTTGACCGCGACGACGGCAGCCAGCCCCTCGGGCCAGCCGGCGACCACCGTCGCCGTCACGGCCAGCCGCTCCAGCGCCCCGATCCAGGTGCCGCCTCGCAGGATGGTGCGCTGGACGCGCGCGCCCTCCGGGCGGGAGGGCACGTCGGCCAGGGCCAGCACGCAGCGCGTCACCACCCCGCCGCAGAGCAGGGACGCGGAGACGCCGAGGACCACCGCGAACCAGGACCACGGAGGGCTGAGCGGCGAGCCGAGGGCGCCCAGCAGGGCCACGACCCCGGTGCCGACTCCCTCGACCACCAGCACCGCGACCAGCGTCGGGGGGCGCGTCAGGCGGGAACGGGGACGCTGGGGAGTCCGCCAGGCGAGCACGCTCAGCGCGGTGAGCAGCAGCCACACGAGACAGGCCAGGCCTCCGAGCAGGGTCACGCGGAGCCTCCCGCCGCGGCATCGGCCCGCCCGAGCAGCCGGGTGAGGGTCGGCAGGGTGCGCTGCTCCAGGGCCCATCCCGCCGCCTGCAGCCGCTGGCCGACGGCCTGCCGGCTCACTCCCAGCTGCTCGGCCACCTCGTGCTGGCGGCCACTGGCCGCCATCTGGTCGACGGCCTCCCAGCCGGCCTCGGTGCGGCGGTCACGTAGGGCGGCGAGGAGCTGGAGGACGACCGCGACGTCCTCCGCCTCCGCCGGTGCCGCCGGCGCGACCACCTGCACGTGCCCTGGCTCGCGCTTGGCCTGCTCCACAGCGGTCCGAGCGGCCAGGAAGGCAGGACCGCGCGCGGCGCGTGCGTCGGGCGGCAACGGCTCCTCGACGGGGCCGATGCCGAGCCCGATGTGCCACGTGCTGCTGCGCATGAGCGTCAGGATGGCATCCACCACTGACAGCGGCTCGGCGAGCACGCCCTGGAACTCGTCGCCCACCGTCCGGGTGAAGGGCAGCCGGGTCGGGAGCCGTCCCAGGCGAGCGACCGTCGGGCCCACGAGGTCGCGGTGACGTCGAGAGTCGATCTGGTCGACCGTGAGCACGAACATGGGTAAAGCCTAGAGCCTTTCCTGGTGCTTAGGAAAGGTCCTAGGGTTGACCAACCACGGGGTGCTGGTTCGTCGCTGATCACGGGGGGCCATCATGGACCCGTGGACAGCGCCGCCGGGCCCGCGGCCCCCTATCTGACCGGCCTGCGTCTCGCCGGCCGGCGCGTCGTCGTGGTGGGCGGCGGCCGGGTGGTGAGTCGGCGGCTGCCCCGGCTGCTCGGCGCAGGAGCCCAGGTGCACGTCGTCGCGCCCGAGGTCACGGCGGACATCGCCGCGGCCGCCGCGGCCGGACAGCTCGTCTGGCTGCCCCGCCCCTTCTGCGGCGGCGATCTGGACGGGGCCTGGTACGTGCTCGCGGCGACCGATGACGCGCAGGCGAACCGGGCGGTGTCCGCCGAGGCCGAGCGCCTGCGGGTGTTCTGCGTCCGGGCGGACCGGGCCGAGGAGGCGACGGCCTGGACCCCGGCGACCGGCGAGGTCGACGGCGTGCAGGTGGCGGTGCTGGCCGGCCGGCGGCCGCGTGAGGCCGCACGCATCCGCGACCTGCTCGTCGGGGTCCTGGCCCGGCTCCGGCGCCGGGCGGCCTGAGGTGCCGGTCGTCCCTGTCGACCGCGCCGACGACGACCGGCTCGCCGACTACGTCCGGCTGCGCGAGACCTCGTTGCGCCGCTCCCTGGAGTCCGAGCAGGGGCTCTTCATCGCCGAGGGGGAGAAGGTGATCCGCCGGGCGGTGGAGGCGGGCTACCGCCCGCGCTCGTTCCTGCTGGCGCCGCGGTGGCTGGAGGGGCTGCAGGACGTGACCCAGCGCTGGCCGGACGTGCCCGTGCACGTGGTCAGCGAGCAGCTGGCCGAGGAGGTGACCGGCTTCCACGTGCACCGGGGGGCGTTGGCCTCCCTCCATCGGGAGCAGCGTCACGACGTCGCCGACCTGCTGGGCGCCGAGCGCGTGCTCGTCTGCGAGGACGTCGTGGACCACACGAACGTCGGAGCCCTGATGCGCAACGCCGCGGGTCTGGGCTGGGACGGCGTGCTGCTCTCACCGCGGGCGGCGGACCCGCTCTACCGCCGGGCGATCAAGGTGAGCATGGGTGCGGTGTTCTCACTGCCGTGGGCGAGGCTGCCGGACTGGCACGGAGCGCCCGCCCAACTGGCCGAGGCCGGGTTCACCACCCTGGCCCTGACGCTCGCGCCCGACGCCGTGGACCTGGGCGCGGTCGCCGCCGACCTGGCCCGCGCCCCCCGCAAGGTCGCGGTGCTGGTGGGGACCGAGGGCGCGGGGCTCTCCGAGCGGTGGAGCAGCCAGGCCACCACCCGCGTCACCATCCCGATGTCGGCCGGCATCGACTCGCTGAACGTCGCCGCAGCGGCGGCCATCGCCTGCTACGTGCTGGGACAGGGACCCCGTCAGTCCTCGTCGTCGTCGTCCTCGTCCCGGACGCGGGGCGAGACCGGCCAGTCGTCGGGGTAGCTCTCGGCCCGGTCCTCGTGCAGCCGGTACAGCTTCTTGCGGGCCCGACCCGACAGCCGGTCACCGAAGACGGTCCCGTTGAGGTGGTCGGTCTCGTGCTGGAGGCAGCGGGAGAGCAGCCCGGTGCCGACCACTTCGACGGGTCGACCCTCGAGGTCCTGGCCACGGCAGACGGCGCGGTCGGGCCGGGCCAGCTCGAGGTAGGCACCCGGCAGCGACAGACAGCCCTCGTCCGCCGCCTCGAGGTGGCGGTCCTTACCCTCGGGCAGCTCCACGACCGGGTTGCAGATGACGCCGAGGTGGCGGACGTCGTCGTCGTCGGGGCAGTCGAACACGAAGACCGCGAGGTCCACCCCCACCTGGGTCGCGGCGAGGCCGACGCCTTCCGCGGCGTACATGGTGGCGAACATGTCCGCCACGAGGGCCCGGAGCTGGTCGTCGAACTCGGTCACCGGCCGGGTGCGCGCGTGCATGACGGGCTCACCCCACCGGGCGATCGGCAGCACGGTGCCGCCGGTCGTCACGTCGGTTGTGGTCACCGGACCAGGCTATCGCCCAGCCGCCCCCAGCAGCAGGACGCAGGCCGCGCCCGCTGCCGGGACCGACAGGAGCGGTTCCGCCCCGGTCCCGGACGACCGGCTCACGACGGTGACCACGTCGTCGGCCGGATGGGCGACCCACAGCAGGGCGTCGGTGACGGCGAGGTCGCGCGGCCAGCGGCCACCCGCGGGCCGCTCGTCCTCCAGGACCAGCGTGCCCGCGCTCCGGTCCAGCGCAAAGGTCGCGATCGTCCCCGGCCCCCGGTTGGCGACCAGGAGGGTGTCCCCGTGCTGCCCGCAGGGCCGACGGGTTCGTCGGACCGGCGTCAGGGCGTCGGGTGCAGGGGACCCGCCCCGACTCGGTCCACCCGCCCTGGGGGCTCCGGCGACCGAGCCACAGCTCGCCGCTCAGCTCGGTGGCCACGACGAGGTGGTCCTCGACCACCACGAGGTGGCGGGGTCCGGATCCTGGAGGCAGGGACACCGCCGGACCGGACTCCTGGAGCGTGCCGTCGTCGTCGACCCGTAGCCGGTGGACCCGGTCGCTGCCCAGGTCCGCCACCAGCACCTCCGTGCCGTCGACGACGACCTGGTGCGCGTGCGGGGCCGACTGCCGCTCGAGGTCGGGTCCCGACCCCTCCAGGCGCCAGAAGCCAGAACGTCGACCCAGCCGGCCATCGGGTCCGACGACCACGGCGCACACGGTCCCCGAGCCGTAGTCGGCGACCAGCACGTGCCCGGCGTCGGCGGTCAGGGCGACATGGCAGCTGCCGCTGCCCCCGGTGGCGACGCTGGAGAGGAGGGTGAGCGTTCCGTCATGCTCCGCCCGGACGCTGCTCACCCGTCCCTGCTCGGACTCCTCGGCCACGAACAGCCAGGGCCTGTCGGGGTGTGCCACCAGGTAGCTGGCGTGAGCCAGCGCCAGGGTCCCGACGACGGCCAGACCAGCGCCGGCGGGTCGAGGCCGCAGCGAGGTCAGCCCGCTCGTCCGCGCGTCCGGGCCGTGCCCGGCGATGACGACCTGTGCTGGGAGAGTGGCTGCGGTGCCGACCTGCATGTGATCTCGATACCACAGGGCGGGTTGGGAAAGGCTGACGGCCGGTGTGGCGGCTTGCTGCGGCCGGTCGGTCGGGTGAGGCTGAGGCGTGACGTGCGCCGGTGAGTCCCTGGGTACGGCCCAGGAGCCGCTGCCCCCCGGGCTGGCGGTGCTGGTCGAGGACTACGTGCGGCACCTGAGCCTGCAGCGGGGGCTCTCCGCCCACACCGTCCGCGCCTACGCCGGCGACGTCAGCGGGCTGCTGCGCCATCTGCACCGGTTGGGGCTCTCCGACCTGGACGCGGTCACCATCCGTTCGCTGCGCAGCTGGCTGGCCTTCGAGCAGACCCGGGGGCAGGCCCGCTCGACTCTGCAGCGCCGTTCCGCCGCGGTGCGGGTCTTCTTCACCTGGGCGCAGGCGACGGGCCGGGTCAGGACCAACCCCGCCGCTTCGCTCCGCTCGCCACGCAAGGTACGGACCCTGCCGCCGCACCTCGCTCGGGCCGAGGCGGTGGCGATGCTCGACGGCGTCCGGACCACCGGCTCGACCGGACCCGAGCCACGGGAGGCCCTCGTCGACGCCGGCGAGCCGCGTCCGTCGCCCGCCGTCGTCCTGCGGGACCTCGCCCTGCTCGAGGTGCTGTACGCCACCGGTGTGCGGGTGTCGGAGCTCTGCGGGCTCGACCTCGGCGACGTCGACGCAGAGCGCCGGGTGGTCCGCGTCGTGGGCAAGGGGAACAAGGAGCGCTCGGTGCCGGTCGGGCTGCCGGCGCTCCGGGCGCTGGAGCGCTACCTGTCCGAGGGTCGGCCCGTCCTGGTAACGACGGCGTCCGGGTCGGCGGTGTTCCTGGGTGAGCGGGGTGGCCGGATGGATCCGCGGGTGGTGCGCCGAGTGGTGCACGGCGCGCTCGGACGCGTCGAAGGCGCGCCCGACCTCGGGCCCCACGGGCTCCGGCACACCATGGCGACGCACCTGCTGGAGGGTGGGGCGGACCTGCGCAGCGTCCAGGAGATGCTCGGCCACGCGTCGTTGGCCACCACGCAGCTCTACACCCACGTCACCGACGAGCGCCTGCGCGAGACCTTCGCCCGCGCGCACCCCCGGGCCTGACCAGAGCCCCGCGGGGTCACAGGCGGAACCAGCGCGCCGGGTCGGCCAGCCGGCCGTCCAGCCACAGCTGCAGGTGGAGATGGCAGCCGGTCGAGTAGCCCGTGCTGCCCACCCTGCCGACCAGCTGGCCACGGACCACCCGCTGACCGGGGCGGACGACGTAGCCCGTGGCGTGGCTGTACCCGCTCCGCACGGCACGCCCGGCCACCCGACCGTGTTCCAGCAGGAGCCGCTGGCCGTAACCGCCGGCCAGCCCCACCGTCAGCACGCGGCCGTCCGCCGGGGCCCGGATCGGGGTGCCGCACGGGGCGCCCAGGTCGGTGCCGTCGTGCAGCTTCCAGACCTGCAGCAACGGGTGCAGCCGTAGCCCGAAGCGGGAGGTGACCGTCCCGGGGACCGGCCGGGCGAACCCGTGCCGGCCGGGGGAGACCGCCACCCACTCCGGCCCCAGCCCGGCCGTCGCCCGCCCCGCCACCTGGGCGCGCCGGGCCGCCGCCGCGGCCACCTCTGCGTGCCGGTCGCCGGGTACCAGGGCCACCGCGTCGCCCGAACGCAGGACGCGCAGCGGGTCGAGGTAGTCCGCTCCCGCACGCAGCCCCCAGTGCAGGCACGGTGCCCGGCAGTGCCCGCCGGGAGTGAGGACGCCCAGCGGCTCACCGACCGCCACCACGTCACCCGTCGAGACTTGGGCCGCCACCGGTTGGTAGGTGGTCCGCAGGCCGCCGGTCGTGACGCTGACCACCCCCCGGCCGGCCACCGGGCCGGCGAACGCCACCCGGCCCGGGAGCGCCGCCAGCACCGGGGTGCCCGGTCGGCCGGCGAGATCGACGCCGCGGTGGCCCGGCCCGTACCGGTGGAGGGGTGCCTCGAAGGGACGGAGCACCCGAGGCGCCCCGACCAGGGGCCACCCGCCTCCCGGCACCGCCGGCTCCCGTGGGGCGCCGGCCGCCGGTGCTGTCCCGAGCACCACCAGCACCAGCACGATCGCCGCAGCCAGGGCGAGCTCGCCCGCTCGAGCGGGCCTCACCTCATCACATCCATGCCGCTACCCTCCGGACCGGCCGCCGTTCGCGGTGGCCCCGGAGGCGGGCTGTGGACAGCCGGCCCTCGGGCGGCGGACCTGGGGACGCGGACATGCGCGGACCGCCGGTCCCAGGAAGGGGCCGGCGGTCCAGGTGCAGCTAGTTCAGCCCTTGATGCCGCTGCTGGCGACACCTTCGATGATGTAGCGCTGCACGAAGATGTACAGCACCAGCACCGGGACCGAGGCGATGGTGGCTCCCGCCATCACCACCGGGTAGTTGGTGTCGAACGCCCCGTTCAGGCCCGCCAGGCCGGCGGGGAGAGTGAGCCGTTCCGGTGAGAAGAGCACGAACACCGGCCAGACGAACTCGTTCCAGTTGTTGAGGAACGCGAGCATCCCGAGGGTGATGAGCGCCGACTTCGACACCGGCAGGATGATCCGGGTGAGGATCTGCCAGGTGTTCGCGCCGTCGATCAAGGCGCTCTCCTCCAGCTCGCGCGGGAGCGCGAGGAAGAACTGCCGGAGGAAGAAGACGCCGAAGGCCCCGGCTGCGGTCGGGATGGCCAGGGCGAGCACCGTGTCGAGCCAGCCCAGGCTGCTCATCAGCAGGTAGTTGGGCATCAGGAAGATGAAGCCCGGCACGAAGAGGGTGGCGATGATGATCGCGAAGATCACACCCCTGCCCCTGAACGGCATCCGCGCGAGCGCGTAGGCCGCCATCGACGACACCACCAGCACCACCACCGTGTGCAGCGCCGCCGCCACCAGCGAGTTCACGGCCCAGAGCAGGACCGGGTTCGTGGAGTCGCTGAAGATGATGCGGAAGGCATCCAGCGTGAACTCATTCGGGATGAGATCAAGCGGGACCTGGCGGGTTTCCGCCCGAGTCCGGAAGGCCGTGATGTACATCCAGACGATGGGCAAGGTGAAGATCAGCGCGAGGATGATGATGCTGATCCAGAAAGCGATGCCGTTGCGGTCTCGGTGGTAGGTGTGCTTCCGGGGAGCCGTGTTGGTGGTTCTGCCCGGCTGACCGGTCGTCCTGACGGTGGTGGTGGTCATGCCTTGGGCGTCCTCTCTCGCATGAGGTAGAAGATGATGACCGAGACGATGCCCAGGAAGACCGCGAGCATGTAGCTCATCGCCGAAGCCGTACCCATCCGGAAGCCCCGGAGGCCTTCCTCCGTCATCACCATGATCGCCGTCTTGGTGGTGTCACCCGGGCCACCGGTGGTGACCAGGTAGGACTGGCCGAACATGTTGGCGCTGGCCAGCACCGTGATCGTGACGATGAAGATGAGGACGTTGCGCAGCCCGGGCAGGGTGATCGCCCGGAAGGCGCTCCACCGGTTCGCCCCGTCCAGCTCCGCGGCCTCGTACTGCTCCGCCGGGATGTCCTGCAGACCGGCCAGGTAGATGACGGTGTTGAAGCCCATCGTCCACCAGACGGTCATCAGGACCAGGCCCACCCAGGCCCACGGCTGGGTCTGGGTCCAGGCGATCTGCGGGACCCCGAACAGGCCTGAGAAGAAGTTGATCAGGCCGTACTGGGTGTCGAGCAGGTAGTTCCACAAGACACCGACCACCGCGATGCCCAGCACGAACGGGGCGAAGATCATCGCGCGGAAGAACCCACGGAACTTGAACTTCCGGTTGAGGAGCAACGCGATGGCCAGCGGGATCAGCACCAGGAACGGCACGCTGGCCACGGTGAAGATCGCCGTCGCCCGCATGCCGTGCCAGAACTGGGTGTAGATCACCGACTGCGGGTCGAACAGGGCCGCGTAGTTCCCCATGCCGATGAAGGGCTTCGCCGGCAGCATGAAGTCCCAGTCGTGCAGGCTGATCCAGATGCCGAACACGGCAGGGCCGAGCACGAACATCACGAGGAGCACCAGGTACGGAGCGCACAGCAGGTACGGCGTCAGCGGGCTGTACAGCCGAAGCTTGTGATGCCCCTCGTGACTGTCCGAGGACACGGTCGGGGCGGCGGCCTTGCGAGCCGCCGTGGCGGTGCTCATCCCCCGTACTTCTTCTTGTTAGCGGCGAGGATCTTGTTCGCCTTCTGACCTCCCTCGGCCAACGCCGCGGCGACGTCCTTCTTGCCCAGCATCGCGCTGCTCACGGCGGTGAGCCACTCGGGCTCCTGATCGCGAACCCCGGGGATCGGCGGGTTGAACTTGATGATGTCCAGTGACTTGGCGAAGTCGACGACCGCACCCTTCTTCTGGAACTCCGGCGACTCGAGCACCGTGGTGCGGGCCGGCACCATCCCGGCGTCCGCCCAGTTGAGCGACTGCTCGGAGATCCAGTTGAGGAACACCCGGCTGGCGTTCAGCTTGTTCTCGTCGGGCTTGATCTGGCGCGGCAGGACGAACTGGTGCGACCCCGCCCAGGTGGCGGGTGTGCCGCCGATGTTCGGCACGACGGTCGCCTTCCACTGGAGCTTCTTGTTCTCGCTCAGCGGCGTGGTCATCCAGGGTCCGTCGATGTAGAAGGCGCACTTGTCGGACTGGAAGGCGGCATCGACAGAGGCGACGTTCTTCGGGCTGTGCCCGTTCTCGATCAGCGCCTTCAGCCAATTGATGGCCTTGACGCCGGCCTCACCGTCCCAGCCGACCGTGGCCCCGTCCTCTTTGACCATGGCGCCGCCGAACTGGAACAGCAGGGTCCGCCCCGCCCGACCCTGGGCGTCCGTCGCCCCGGTCCACATGCCCTGGATGCCCTTGGACTTGCAGGTCTCGAGCATCTCCAGCAGCTCGGCCTCGTTCGTGGGCGGCTTCTCGGGGTCCAGGCCCGCCTTCTCCATCACGGTGGTGTTGTAGTACAGACCCGCCGGGTGAATGTCCAGCGGGATGCCGTAGCGCTTGTCCTGGTAGATCCCACCGTCCCAGGCGAGCTTCGCGAAGTCCTTCTCCTCCAGCTTGGCCGCGTCGGCCACGTCCCCCAAGGTCTGCAGGGTCTGACGGGCAGCGTTGGTGGCCAGGGTGTCGTCGTGCATGATCGCGATGTCGGGCGCCTTGCCGTTGGTCACCGCGGCGGGGACCTTCTGGTAGAACTCGGCCCAGATGATGCGGGTCTGCTTGACGTTGATGTTGGGGTGTTCCTTGTTGAAAGCATTGACCAGCTTCTGCATGATCGGGCCGTCACCACCGGTGAGGCCGTTCCAGAAGGCGAGCTCGACGTTGGGGCCGTCATAGCCCTCCGCGCCACCGCCGCCCGGAACCGGCGCCTGCTGCCCCGGGACGCCGCCCGAGCCCGGGCTGCAGCCGGCGAGGCCGGCGGCTGCGGCGGTGCCGAGGGCGCCTCCGAGCAAGCCCCGTCGCGAGATGGCGCTGGCGGCGAACGAGGTCGCTCCCGTTCCTGCAGCGCTGAACGTCTTTGTCATTGCGTGGTCCTTTCGAAGGGGCGGTGGTGTTGGCGGCCAACCCGCTCTGTCCCGGTGCGGGGTCGAACGGGCCGACCGCTGTCATGCGGGTCGATCGTGCCGATGGGTCATACAGGGGGGACTGTTGGTACCCCTGTGACGACTATCACACGGTCCTCCAACTTCTTCGCGCAAACGCGATGGAGAAGCGCCGTGGCGGAGTTCATCCGCGTCGGGCGTCGAGCTCGAACACGGTCCAGGACAGGGCGGGCAGGTTCGCCTTGAGCAGACCCGAGTCGAGGACGTGGTCGTCGAAAGCCACCGGGCTGATGGCCCCGTGGTCGTCGCGGTTGGTCGTGTGCCGGTCCTGGTCAGCACCGGCGTGCAGGGTGGTGGCCGACAGCACCTGAGCGCTCCCGAGCCCCCGGAGATCGACCTCGAGCGTGGCCTTCTCGGTCATGCTCCGGTTCGCGACGAAGAGCGCGGCCCGGCCGGTCTCCTCGTCGTAGGTGGCGGCCGCGTCGACGAGCGGGACGTCGGTGTAGGCGGCGGAGTCGTAGAGGTCGCCGCTGCTCACCACCTGGATGATCTGGCCCTGGGCCAGGCGGCGCATCTGCTCGAACGGGTAGGCGATCGTCTGCTTCCAGGCCTCGCCGCCCTCCTCGGAGCGCAGCAGGCCGATGACGTTCACCAGCTGGGCCTGGCAGGCGACCGTGACCCGGTCGCCGTGGCGGAGCAGCGAGTTCAGCAGGGTGCCCACCACGACGGCGTCGGTGACGGTGTACTCGTCCTCGATCAGCCTCGGGTTCGACCTCCACTCCACCGTGCGCGGCTTGGGACCGTCACCGTTGAACCGCGTCTGGTACCAGACGTTCCACTCATCGAAGGAGAGGTTGAGCGTCTTCTTGTGCCGACCCCGGGCCTTGACCGCGTCTGCGGTCGCGACCACGCTCTCGATGAAGTAGTCCATGTTGACCGCCGAGGCGAGGAAGCTGAGCGCGTCGTCCTCGCGCTCCTCGTAGTACGCGTGGCAGGACACGTAGTCGACCGTGTCGTAGCAGAGCTCGAGGACGGTGTCCTCCCAGGCCCCGAAGGTGGGCATGCGCGAGTTGGAGGAGCCGCAGGCCACGAGCTCGATCTCGGAGTCGATGAGCCGCATGGCCTTGCCGGTCTCGTTGGCCAGGCGGCCGTACTCCGCCGGGGTCTTGTGCCCGACCTGCCAGGGCCCGTCCATCTCGTTGCCCAGGCACCACAGCTTGTAGCTGAACGGCTCCGCCGCACCGTTGGCGATGCGCCGGTCCGACCAGTAGGTGCCGCCGGGGTGGTTGGTGTACTCCAGCAGGTCGCAGGCCTCCTGGAGCCCGCGGGTGCCGAGGTTGACGGCCATCATCACCTCGGTGCCGGCCTTCTTGGCCCAGTCGTCGAACTCGTGCAGGCCGAACTGGTTGGACTCCACCGAGTGCCAGGCGAGGTCGAGGCGGGTGGGCCGGTCCTGCTTCGGCCCCACGCCGTCCTCCCAGCGGTAGTTGGAGACGAAGTTGCCGCCCGGGTAGCGGACGACGGTGGGGCCGATCTCACGGGTGAGCTCGAGGACGTCGGAGCGCAGCCCCTGGTCGTCGGCGCTCGGGTGGCCGGGCTCGTAGATCCCGGTGTAGACGCAGCGGCCCATGTGCTCGACGAACGAGCCGAAGAGCCGCCGGGGGACGGGGGCGATGCGGAAGGCCGCGTCCAGGACGAGACGTGCAGCAGGCATGAAGCGAGGTGCTCCTCGGGTCGACAGTGACGGAGGTGGAGCGTCGTGGTGGTGCGGCGCCGGTGGGATGCCCCGGACGCCAGTGGGACGTTACATCGTTGTATTAGGCATGACAAGAGAAACCTGAGGCGTTCTCAGCCGGGCTGGTCACCGTGGCCTGGTGCTTCCTCGACGCACGATACGGTGCGGCAGCAAGGTGCGGCTCGAGGGCCGCGACGGGTCATGGATCCGGTGAGCCAGCAGGTCCAGCGCCGTCTCGGCCATGGTGTACCGGTCGAAGTGCACGGTGGTCAGCGGCGGGACGGTGAAGGCCGCCTCCGGGATGTCGTCATAGCCCACCACCGACAGGTCGTCCGGAACCCGGTAGCCGTCGACCCACAGCGCGCCGAGCGCTCCCATGGCCAGCGTGTCGGTGCAGCAGACCACGGCGTCGGGTAGGGGGTGGGACGCCAGGTGCGCCCGCATCCCGTCGGCGCCGCCCGCCGGGGTCCAGCTGTGGACCGGGATCTCCAATGCCGGATCGGCGGGCAGGCCGGCTTCCAGCAGCGCCTCCCGGTAGCCCTGGCGTCGGAGGTCGTAGCTGGCCGAGGCCATGCCGCCCAGCAGCGCGATCCGCCGGTGGCCCTCCTCGACGAGCAGACCGGTGACCTCCCGCAGCGCCGCCACGTTGTCGGTCCAGAGGCGGTCGACCGCCGGCTGCTCCACCTCACCGATCATCACCACGGGAGGCAGGGAGATCCCGGGCTGGACCGCCGAGGTCTCCAGCAGCACGGGGTTGAGCACCAGCCCGTCGACCAGGTGGGAACGGGCACGCGACAGCAGCTGGGCCTCCCGCTCGACGCTGCCCGCGGACTCCTCGATCTGCACGGTCAGCCCGCGCTGCCCGCCGGCCTGCACGAAGGCGCGGGTGACCGACGCGGAGTACGGCGTGCTGAGGTCGGGCAGCGCCACAGCGATCACCCCGGTGCGCCCGTTCCGCAGCCCGCGGGCGGAGAGGTTGGGCACGTAGTCGAGCTCGGCGAGTGCGTGCTCGACCCGTGCCCGGGTCTCGGGGCTGACGGGAAAGGTCCCGTTGACCACGTTCGACACCGTCTTCGGCGAGACCTGGGCCCGCCGCGCGACGTCGCGGACCGTTGCTCGCATGGGCCGAGTTAATCGCGCTTCCCTGCCCACGGCAACGGCGAGCCGGCCGCTGGCGGCGGCTCAGCGCGACTCGTAGGCCGCTGCCCGCGTCTGGATGGCGTGCACCCGTGAGATGTCGAACTTGGGTCGCCGGTGCTCGTCGTAGATGCCGTTCTGCTCCTGGAAGGTGTCGGTCAGCTGGGTGTAGCAGTAGCCGAACATCCCGGCGTCGTCGAGCAGCGCGTCGACCAGCCCGGCAAACCGTGAGTAGAAGGCCTCCTCGTCCTTGACCCGCTGGCCGTAGCCCCACGAGGTCTCCCGGCCCAGCTGGGCCGCATCGGCCGCCGCCATCGCGGCGTTCCACCAGATGCCGCCGAACTCGCTGACGAAGTAGGGCTGGCCCCGGTGCGGCTGGGAGATCGTCACGCCGTCGTGCAGGTTGGTGTAGCCCCGACCCTGCGCCAGACCGCCGACCTGCTCGGCGAAGGCCGCGGGGTCCTGCTCGTAGTTGTGGCTGTCCCAGATGTCGGTCTCCAGCACACGGTGGCTGTAGCCGGAGGCGTCCAGCACCGGACGGGACGGGTCGGCCAGCTTGGTAGCCACGAACATCGCGCGGGTGACGTCGTCGAGCTGGGTGATCCGGTCGCCCAGGGGCTGCCAGGTCTCGTTCAGCGGGCACCAGCCGATGATGGCCGGGTGGTTGTGGTCGCGCTCGAGGGCCTCCAGCCACTGCGTCACGAAGCTGGCCGTCGGCTGCTGGTGGTTGCTCACGGCCCCGTGGCCGCCCGCCCCCCAGTCCGCGAACTCGCCCCAGACGAGGTACCCGAGCCGGTCGGCGTGGTGGAGGTAGCGCTCCTCGAACACCTTCTGGTGCAGCCGGGCCCCGTTGAAGCCGGCCTCCTGGCCCAGCCGGATGTCGTCCACGAGCGCCTGGTCGCTGGGAGCGGTCATCAGGGACTGCGGCCAGTAGCCCTGGTCCAGCACCAGCCGCTGGAACACGTGCCGGCCGTTGAGCAGCACGGCGTCACCGTCGAGCGCCACCGAGCGCAGCCCGGCGTAGCTCTGCACGCGGTCGAGCTCGCCGTCAGGGCCGGAGAGCACCAGCTCGAGGTCGTAGAGGTGGGGGTCATCGGGGGACCAGGGGCGCCGCCGGTCCTCCGGGACGCTCAGCAGCAGGCTGGGCGCGAGGTCGAGGTCCGCGGCGACCTCGGCCCGGGCCACCTCGCCGGACTCGTCGGACAGCACGGCGGTGACCCGGCTGCCCGGCAGGTTGCGCGTCACCGGGGTGACGACCGCGAAGCTGCCGGCGGCCAGCTGGGGGGTGATCCGCGGTCGGCGCAGGTGCACGGGAGCCACCGGCTCCATCCAGACCGTCTGCCAGATGCCGGTGGTGCGCGTGTAGTGGCAGCTCCGGTTGGCGAAGAGCACCGACTGCTTGCCCCGGGCCTGGGGGCCCTCCTTCGGGTCCCGCGCCCGGACGACCACCGTGACCTCCTGCCCGCCGCGGGCCAGGCCGGTCAGGTCGGCGGTGACGGGGGTGAAACCGCCCCGGTGCCGCACCACCTCGGTGCCGTCGACCCAGACCGTGGCGTCGTGGTCGACCGCACCGAGGTGCAGCAGCACCGACGAGTCACCCCACTCCGCCGGGACCGTGACCGTGCGCCGGTACCAGACGGCCCCGAGGTAGTCGACGTCCCCGATGCCCGAGGCCTCGGACTCGGGGGCGAACGGGACGGTGATCTGGCCGGCCAGCGGACGCTCCAGCAGCCCGCGCTCCAGCCCGGAGTCGCTGCGGTCCACCTCGAACTCCCAGGTGCCGTTGAGGCAGAGCCAGCGGGAGCGCACCATCTGCGGCCGGGGGTACTCGGGCCGGGGGAGCGTGGGGTCGGTCAGGGTCGGCGGCGTCGGCGATGTCATGGGACCAGCCTGACGGACGGCCCCACCCGGGCCGGCAGGGGGATCGGGGACTCCGTCCGGTCGTCCGCCGCGGTGTAGAGTTCACTCCCAGCAGCCCAGCACGGGCTGACTTCGCATGCCCGCACACCGCCGTCAGGCGGAGCGACGCCTTCGGTCCCGGTCCGCCGGGTCGGCGTCGTGGCGGGCGTCAGGGGCGCCGAACCGCTCGGCGCCGCACCAACCGCACGCCGGCCCCCGCGGAGGCCGGTAAGGAAAGGAATACGGCCATGGCCGTCGTCACCACGCGCCAGCTCCTCGAGAGCGGCGTCCACTTCGGGCACCAGACCCGTCGCTGGAACCCCAAGATGCGCCGCTTCATCTTCACCGAGCGCAACGGCATCTACATCATCGACCTGCAGCAGTCGTTGACCTACATCGACAACGCGTTCGCGTTCGTCAAGGACATCGTCTCCCGCGGCGGCCAGGTGATGTTCGTGGGCACCAAGAAGCAGGCCCAGGAGACCATCGCCGAGCAGGCCACCCGCGTCGGGATGCCCTACGTGAACCAGCGCTGGCTCGGTGGCATGCTCACCAACTTCCAGACCGTCATCAAGCGTGTCCAGCGGCTCAAGGAGCTGGAGGGCATGGACTTCGACGACGTGGCCGGCTCGGGCTTCACCAAGAAGGAGCTGCTCGGCTTCCGTCGCGAGATGGAGAAGCTGGAGAAGACCCTCGGTGGCATCCGCGACATGGGCAAGACCCCGCAGGCGGTGTGGATCGTCGACACGAACAAGGAGCACCTCGCCGTCGACGAGGCCCGCAAGCTGCACATCCCGGTGATCGGCATCCTCGACACCAACTGCGACCCCGACCTGGTCGACTTCCCGATCCCGGGCAACGACGACGCCATCCGGTCGGTGGCCCTGCTCACCCGCGTGCTGGCCGACGCCGTCGCCGAGGGCCTTGTGGCCCGCTCCGGCGCGCAGGGCGGGGAGGCCGCTGCGGCCAACCCGACCGAGCCGCTGCCGGACTGGGAGCTGGAGCTGCTGGGGGCCTCCCAGGAGGCCGCCCCGGCCGAGCCTGCCGAGGTGCCGGCTGCCGACGCCGCTCCGGTGCCCGCGTCCGAGCAGCCGGTCGAGGCCGCTGCCGAGGCCGAGGCCTCGGCCGACGCCCAGGTCGACGTCGAGCAGCAGGACGACCAGCCGGTCGCCAACTGACCTGCCGGGCTGCCACGCCCACCCGCACCCCAGACGAAAGACGAGGAACCAGAGCGCATGGCAACCATTGCTGCCGCTGACGTAAAGAAGCTCCGCGACGCCACCGGCGCGGGGATGATGGACTGCAAGAAGGCTTTGACCGAGAGCGACGGCGACTACGACCGGGCCGTGGAGTTCCTCCGGGTCAACGGCCAGGCCAAGGCGGCCAAGCGGGGCGCCGAGCGCTCCGCCACCAACGGCCTGGTGGCCTCGGTCGACGGCGCGCTGCTCCAGCTGGGCGCGGAGACCGACTTCGTCGCCAAGAACGAGGAGTTCCAGACCCTGGCCAGCGCGGCGGTCCAGGCCGTCGCCGCCAGCCGGGCCGGTTCGGTCGAGGCGGCCAACGCCGCCGCGCTCCCGTCCGGGCAGACCGTCGGCGAGGCCGTCGGCGAGCTGGCCGTCAAGATCGGGGAGAAGCTCGAGGTCTCCAACGCGGTGCACTTCGAGGGCCAGACCGTGGTGTACCTGCACCGTCGCGCCTCCGACCTGCCGCCCCAGGTGGGCGTGCTCGTCGAGTACGAGGGTGGCGACGAGGCCGCGGCCCGCGCCGCGGCCATGCAGATCGCCGCGATGCGCCCGCAGTACCTGACCCGGGACGAGGTGCCAGCCGACGTGGTGGAGAACGAGCGCCGCATCGCCGAGGCCACCGCCAAGGAGGAGGGCAAGCCGGAGCAGGCCATGCCCAAGATCGTCGAGGGCCGGGTGAACGCGTTCTTCAAGGACGTCGTGCTGCTCGACCAGCCGTCGGTGACCGACAACAAGACCACGGTCGGCAAGCAGCTCGCCGCTGCCGGGGTCACCCTCAAGCGTTTCGTGCGCTTCGAGGCTGCCGGCGCCTGACGCCGGCGGACGCACCTCCTCCCGCATGAGCACCGTCCGGCGCCACGACTGCCCGCAGTCGTGGCGCCGTTCGCTTTCGCCGCCCGGAAACCACCAGGAGAACCCATGACCAGTCCGGCTCCGACGACCCCCGCCGCTCCCGCTGCGTCAGGCCCCTACAGGCGCGTGATGCTCAAGCTCTCCGGGGAGGTGTTCGGCGGCGGCCAGGTCGGCGTCGACCCCCTGGTCGTCTCGGCGGTGGCCCGGCAGATCGCCACCGTCGTGCGCAGCGGCGTGCAGGTGGCCATCGTCGTGGGCGGTGGGAACTTCTTCCGCGGTGCTGAGCTGCAGCAGGGCGGGATGGACCGCGACCGCGCGGACTACATGGGCATGCTCGGCACCGTCATGAACTGCCTGGCCCTCCAGGACTTCCTGGAGAAGGAGGGGGTCCAGACGCGGGTGCAGACCGCGATCACGATGGGGCAGGTCGCCGAGCCCTACATCCCGCGTCGCGCCGAGCGCCACCTGGAGAAGGGCCGGGTCGTCATCTTCGGCGCCGGTTCCGGGATGCCCTACTTCTCCACCGACACCGTGGCCGCGCAGCGCGCCCTGGAGATCGGCGCCGAGGTGCTGCTGATGGGCAAGCAGGGGGTGGACGGGGTCTACTCGGCCGACCCCAACCGGCACGCCGACGCGGTGAAGTTCGACGAGCTGACCTACGACGACTACCTGGCCCGGGACCTCAAGGTCGCCGACGCGACGGCGATCAGCATGGCCCGTGACTACCGACTGCCCCTGATCTTCTTCAGCCTGGACACCGACGGCACGATCGTCAGCGTCTGCGCGGGTGAGAAGATCGGTACCACCGTCCACGCCTGACGCGGACGCCCGACGCCAGCCCGCCCGTGAACCCGCACAACCGAAGGAGCGAGATCTCGTGATCTCCGACATCATCCGCGACGCCGAGACCAAGATGGCCAGCGCGGTCGAGTACGCCAAGGAGGAGTTCGGGGCGATCCGCACCGGCCGGGCCCACCCGGCGATGTTCGCGAAGCTGACGGCGGACTACTACGGCGCGCAGACCCCGCTCCAGCAGCTGGCGACCTTCCAGGTGCCGGAGGCGCGCGTCGTCCTCATCACCCCCTACGACCAGTCGTCGGTGAACGCGATCGAGAAGTCCATCCGCGACTCCGACCTGGGCGTCAACCCCTCCAACGACGGCAAGACGATCCGCGTCACCCTGCCCCAGCTCACCGAGCAGCGGCGCAAGGAGTACATCAAGCTGGCCAAGACCAAGGCCGAGGACGCCCGCATCTCGGTCCGGGGCGCACGCCGCACGGCCAAGGACGCCCTCGACAAGATGGTCAAGGACAAGGAGGTCGGTGAGGACGAGGTGACCCGGGCCGAGAAGCAGCTCGACGCCGAGACCAAGAAGCACACCGACGCCATCGACGAGCTGTTCAAGCACAAGGAAGCCGACCTGCTCGCCGTCTGAGCGAGCGGCGGACCCCGGTCGTGAACGGTTGCACCCCGCGATGACGGGCACCTCGACGCCACCTCCCGTCTCCGGCGGCGCCTCGGCTGCCCCGTCCCACGGGCGCGCCGGCCGGAACCTGCCGGCTGCCCTGGCGGTCGGTCTCGGGCTCGGGGCCTACGTCGTGGTCACCCTGGTGTTCTGGCGGTTCGGCTTCGTCCTGCTGATCGCCCTGGGGCTGGCCCTGGCCTCGGTCGAGCTGCACAACGCCCTGCGCCGGATCGGCATGCAGGCCGCGCTGGTCCCGATCGTCGTGGGCAGCGTGGCGATCGCCATCGGCTCCTACCTGGCCGGGCGGCAGAGCCCCGTCGTCTTCTCCACCACCAGCGTGCTCCTGGCCGCGCTCGCGCTGACGGTGATCGCCAGCCTCGTCTGGCGGATGCGGGGCGGCGCGGACGGCTACGTGCGTGACACCGCGGCCAGCATGCTGATCATCGCCTACGTGCCCCTGCTCGGGTCCTTCGCCGCCCTGATCCTCGCCGCGCCCGAGGACGGTGTGGCCCGCATGATCCTCTTCCTCCTGGTCGTGGCGATGAACGACACCGGTGGCTACGTGGCCGGGGTGCTGTTCGGCAGGCACCCGATGGCGCCGCGGATCAGCCCGAAGAAGTCCTGGGAGGGCTTCGTCGGCTCCCTGCTGTTCGGCGTCACCGCAGCGGTGCTGATGGCGGTGTACGGGCTCGGCGCGCCGGCGTGGGTGGGGGTGCTGCTGGGCGTCTGCCTGGTGGTGGTCGGCACGTGCGGCGACCTCGTCGAGTCCCTCATCAAGCGGGACCTCGGCATCAAGGACATGAGCTCGTTCCTGCCCGGGCACGGTGGGGTGATGGACCGCTTGGACTCGCTGCTCATCTCCGCCCCGGTAGCCTGGTTGATCATGTACCTCCTGGTTCCCGGCGGCTGAGATGACCGTTCCTGCACGCGAGGCAGCTCCCTCGACCTCCACCGGCCGCACTCTTCCCCTGGTCATGACCGCACCGCGCCGCGGCCAGCCGCCCCAGCACTGGGCCGACCTGACCCCCTCGCAGCGCCGCGAGGTCGTGGAGGCGGCCGGCCACCGTGCCTACCGGGCCCGCCAGCTGTCCTCGCACTACTTCGAGGGCCTGCGCAGCGACCCGGCCGAGTGGACCGACCTGCCCTCAGCCGTACGCGACACCCTGGCCGCGACTTTCATGCCCACCCTGCTCACCCCGGTCAAGACCTCCCTGGCCGACGCGGGGACGACCGTCAAGACACTGTGGCGGCTGCACGACGGCGCCCTGGTCGAGAGCGTCCTGATGCGGTACCCGGACCGGGTGACCATGTGCGTCTCCAGCCAGGCCGGCTGCGGGATGGCGTGTCCCTTCTGCGCCACCGGTCAGGGTGGGCTGCAGCGCAACATGAGCACCGCCGAGATCGTCGAGCAGGTGGTCGACGGCGCCCGTCGGCTCGACCGCGGCGAGATCGCCGGCGGGCCCCCGGCGGGCGAGGACCCGGCCGGCCGGAACCGGGTCAGCAACGTCGTCTTCATGGGCATGGGCGAGCCCCTGGCCAACTACAAGGCCGTCGTCGGAGCCGTCCGCCAGCTCACCACCCCGACCCCCGACGGCCTCGGGATGAGCGCCCGGGGCATCACCATCTCCACCGTCGGCCTGGTGCCCCGGATGCAGCAGCTGGCGCAGGAGGGCGTCCCCGTCACCCTGGCCCTGTCCCTGCACGCCCCCGACGACGAGCTGCGCGACGAGCTGGTCCCGATCAACACCCGCTGGAACGTCGAGGAGGTCGTCGACGCGGCGTGGGAGTACGCGAAGACCACCAAGCGGCGGGTCTCCATCGAGTACATCCTCATCCGCGACATCAACGACCAGGCCTTCCGTGCCGACCTGCTGGCCAAGGTGCTCCGCCGCCGGGGGAACTGGGGATGGGTGCACGTCAACCTGATCCCGCTCAACCCCACGCCGGGCTCCAAGTGGACCGCCTCGCGGCGCCGCGACGAGGACGAGTTCGTCCGGCGTCTGGAGGCCAAGGGCGTGCCCGTCACGGTCCGCGACACCCGGGGCCGTGAGATCGACGGCGCCTGCGGTCAGCTCGCCGCCACCGAGGTGGACAGCAGCGTCTGAGCGGCAGCCGGGAAGCTGGGGCAGAAACCGCTGAGCGGTAGCGCCCGCCCGCGCGGGATCGTGACGGGTCTTCAGCGTTTCCCGGGGTCAGGGCAGCGCGACGATCTGCGCCCGCCGCACCTCGCCGTCGACGAGGTCGAGCAGGCCCAGGGTGCGGTGCGGCTGACGACGCTTGTCAGTGGGTGATCCCGGGTTGAAGATCCGCAGGCCGTCCCCGGTGACGTCGAGCGGGATGTGGGAGTGCCCGAAGACGACGAGGTCCGCCCCGGGGAAGCGACGGCGCAGCCGTGCCGTCCGGCGCTCCTTGGGGCCGCTGTCGTGGACCATCCCGACCGCGACGCCGGCCAGCTCGAGCTCCAGCGTCGCCGGCGCCCCCCAGGCGGCGACCTCGGGGACGTCGTTGTTGCCCATCACGACGTGCACCGGCGCGTAGCCGGCCAACAGGTCCAGCACGTCGGGGGTGCAGACGTCTCCGGCGTGCAGGATGACGTCGGCGGTCTCCAGGTGCGCAGCCATGGCGGGTGGGCAGCCCTTCCAGAAGCGGGGGGCGTGGGTGTCGGCCAGGACCAGTGCCCTCATCGCCGGGCCACCCGGGGGTCCGCGGGCGCAGCCGGCCAGTCGGGCAGCAGGTCCACCAGGCGCTCCAGCTGCTCGGCCGTGACCCAGGACGGGTTGGCCGCGAAAGGCTGACGCTGGACCTCCAGGTCGCCGACGCCGGCCTGCCGGAGCTCCGCGTCGCGGACCGGCTCCTGGAGCAGCACGATGTCGACCTCGACCCGGGCCTGGATGCCGTGGTGGCCGTCGCCGGAGCGCCAGAACCCCCGGGTCGTCTCGGACCAGGACTCGGCCTCCGCGGTGAGGTGTCCCAGACCCCACAGGCCACGGGCGAACCCCTGCCGCCCGTCGCCGGAGACCCAGAAGAGCACCCGGTCGCCGGGCAGCATCAGGGCGCTCCGGTACCCAGGCTGGACCGACCACGACGTGAGCCGCCGCTCACCGGAGTCGAGGAACGCCCGCAGGTCCCAGGCGGAGGGGTTGCACTTGAGCAGCCATGCGCCCAGCCTGCTGCGGTCGACCGTCCTCGCCATCACCCCTCCTGCGCCGCGGAACGCGCCCATCCTGGCAGCCCCGGCCCCGGGAGCCGCGCTGGCCCGGCCGGCGGGCTGACCGGGCTCCGGACCCTGTGCCGAGCACCCGGCCGGTGCCGCAAAGATGGAGCCATGGCCGTTCCCGACCCGACGTTGCACGCGCTCGCCGCCGCCTTCTCCGTCGCGACCGAGTACTGGGACTGGCAGGGCCGCCACGTCACCGTGGCTCCGGCGACGCTGAGGGCGGTGCTCGAGGCGCTCGGCGTGGACGCCTCCACGCCCGAGGCGGCCAGAGCAGCGCTGGCCGAGCAGGAGGAGCGGCCCTGGCGACGGGCGCTGCCCGCCTGCCGGGCCGTCCGGGAGGGCGAGGCGGTCACGGTGCCCGTCCACGCGCCCGTCGGTGCGCGGGTCGAGCTGTGGGTGGAGCTCGAGGACGGGGCTCGGCGCGATCTCCGTCCGCCCGCGAGCGGTGGCTCGACGCGGACGGTGGACGGCCGTCAGGTCGAGGAGCTGACGGCCGCCCTGCCGGAGCACCTGCCGCTGGGGTACCACGCGCTCTGCGCCCGCATCGAGGGCGAGTCGTCGCGGATGGCCCTGATCGTGACGCCGGACCGGCTGCGGCTGCCACCCCGCCTGAGGGGGCAGGGCTGGGGCGTGGCCGCGCAGCTCTACAGCGTGCGCTCGCAGCAGTCCTGGGGCGTGGGTGACCTCGCCGACCTCGAGGACCTCGCCGTCTGGGCGGCCGCCCAGCACGGCGCCGACTTCGTGCTGGTCAACCCCCTGCACGCGGCCGAGCCGGTGCCGCCCCTGGAGCCCTCGCCCTACCTGCCCACCACCCGCCGCTTCACCAGCCCGCTCTACCTGCGCCCGGAGCGGGTCCCCGAGTACGCGACGCTGGGCGCCGACCTCCGCGAGCGGATCGCCACCCTGCAGGCGTGGGCCCTTCCGGCCGGGGCGGACGGCGACGCCGCCTCGCCGATCGACCGCGACCGGGCCTGGACGGCCAAGCGAGAGGCGCTCCGGCTGGTGTTCGACCAGCCGCGCACCCCCGGCCGCGAGCTGGCCTTCCAGGCCTACCGCCGGCGGGAGGGGCAGGGGCTGCAGGACTTCGCCACCTGGTCGGTGCTGTCGGAGCGGCAGGGGGCCCACGCCGGCGGCTGGCCCGAGCGGTACCGGCACCCCAGCTCACCCGCGGTGCGGGAGTTCGCCGCTGAGCACGTCCGGGAGGTCGACTTCCAGTGCTGGCTGCAGTGGCAGCTCGACGAGCAGCTGGCCGGCGCGCAGCAGGCGGGCCGCCGGGCCGGGATGGCCCTCGGCGTCATGCACGACCTGGCCGTCGGGGTGCACCCCGCGGGCGCCGACGCCTGGAGCCTGCAGGACGACTACGCCCGAGGCATCACCGTGGGTGCGCCGCCGGACCCGTACAACCAGAACGGCCAGAACTGGAGCCAGCCACCCTGGCGCCCCGACCGGTTGGCCGAGACCGCCTACGCGCCCTTCCGCTCGATGGTCTCGACCATCCTGCGCCACGCCGGAGGGATCCGGGTCGACCACGTGATCGGCCTGTTCCGGCTCTGGTGGATTCCCGCCGGGCTGGGCCCGACGGAGGGCACCTACGTCCGCTACGACCACGACGCCATGATCGGCATCCTGGCGCTGGAGGCGCACCGGGCCGAGGCGCTGGTCGTGGGCGAGGACCTCGGGACCGTCGAGCCGTGGGTGCGCGACTACCTCAGCGACCGCGGGATCCTCGGGACCTCGATCCTGTGGTTCGAGTTCGACTGGGAGGGCGACGGGAAGCCGCTGCCCCCGGAGCGGTGGCGCGAGCTGTGCCTGGCCTCGGTCACCACCCACGACCTCCCGCCCACCGCGGCCTACCTGGCCGGGGACCACGTCCGGCTGCGCGAGCGCCTGAACGTGCTCACCCGGCCGCTGGTCGAGGAGCTCGCCGCAGCCGCGGAGGAGCGGCGGGCCTGGTCCGCGGCCCTGGTCCAGGCCGGCCTGATGGGCGAGGAGGCGGGTGAGGCGGAGATGATCGAGGCCCTGCACCGCTTCCTCACCCTCACCCCCTCCCGGCTCCTCTGCGTCGCCCTGACCGACCTGGTCGGCGACCGGCAGGCGCAGAACCAGCCCGGGACGACGGACGAGTACCCGAACTGGCGGGTGCCGCTGACCGGTCCGGCGGGGGAGCCCCTGTCGCTGGAGGACGTCCTGGCCAGCCCGCGCGCTGCCGGTCTGGCGGCGGTCTTCGAGCGCTGAGACCATCCGCCGGGAGGACGTCGGGCCCGGACTCAGCGCCCGACGTGCACGATCCCTGCGTCCACGGCCTTGCGCACCGCGTCGGCCTCGGCCTGGGTGAGGGTCCCGGCCTGGATCGCCTCGGCGAGCCGGTCCTCGACGGCCTGCGCTCGGGCGGCGTCCCGCTCGCTGCGGATCTCGGCGAGCGCACGGTTGACGTCGGCCTCGGGCTGGTCGAGAGCCTCCGCGAGCGCCCGGGCCAGGGCGGCGTCGTCGGGGGCGGGGCGCTCCTCGCCGGGGCCAGGGCGGGTGGCGGGACGGTTCGCGTCCCGGTACTCCGCCAGGGCGGTGCGGACCTCCGCCTGGTCGACGTCGAGCTTCTCGGCGAGGACGGCGGCGAGCTCACCCACCCGGTGGCCGTGCCGTCCGTGGGGGCCGCCGCGGTGGTCACCGGAGGCGTCGGGCGAGGCGCTGCTGCTGGCCGAGGGGGTCGGGCTGGCCGACGGGGCGGCCGAGGCGAAGCCGGCGACCCCCAGGCCGACCCCGAGGGCGACGGCTCCGGTGGCGGCGGCGATGGTCGTGCGGACTCGGGTCATGCGGTTCTCCTTGGAGGTCACGGCACCGTGGTGGTGCCGGGCGGGCCGGTGGTGCTCCCCACGCTGGCCGGAGACCCTGGGCCGGGACTGGGACGGACCTGGGGAGAACCTGTCAGTGTCCGCACCGGAAACCGTCTGGGCCGGTGCTCACCCCAGCAGGGCCGACGCCTCCTCGATGCTGTCGACGCAGTGCACGACGGCCCCCATCGCGCGGCCCCGCCCCAGCGAGCGCAGCAGCGGCCAGGCGGGCAGGGTCCGGGTCCAGTAGTCGACCCCCACCAGCACCATCGGGGCCACCTGCGTCGCGTCCGCGGCGTAGAAGTTCTCTGTGACGGCCTGGAAGATCTCCTGGACCGTGCCCGCCTGGCCGGGGAGGAAGACGATGCCGCCCCGGCAGCGGTGCAGGAGGGTGTCCTCCCGCAGCGCGTTGGCGAAGTACTTCGCGATCGCGGTGGCGAAGAGGTTGGTCGGCTCGTGGCCGTAGAACCAGGTGGGGACCGAGAGGCTTCGGCCTGCGCTGTCCGTGGGCCAGCGGTCGACGACGGTGCGGGCGGCGTCCAGCCAGGCGTCCATCGCCTCGTGGTAGGTGGGAGCCGCCGCCAGCAGCTCCAGGGCGGGTGCCAGGGCGTCGGGCCAGGGGCTGAGGTAGGCGCCGAGGTTGGCCGCCTCCATGGCGCCGGGGCCGCCGCCGGTCAGGACGGTGAGACCGGCCCCGGCCAACCGCCCGCCCAGCGCGGCTGCCGCCGCGTAGCCCGGCTCCCCGCGCCGCAGCGCGTGGCCGCCCATCACGCCGACGAGGCGCGAGGGAGCGGTGCCGGCTGTGACCTCGTCCAGGGCGTCGGTGATGGCGTGGTCGTGGAGCGCGGCCGCCAGAGTGTGGGCCAGCGACGCCGGGCCGAGCACCTTCGACCAGGCGTAGACGAGGGCGTCCGTGCTGGCTGCGTAGGGGCCGGAGCCGTAAAGGGCGACCGGGTCGTAGAGGGTCGGCCGGTAGGGGTCGAAGGGAAGATCCGGGAGCCGCGGGAACAGCAGGGCACCCCGCCGGCGCAGCTCCTCCTCGGTCCCGGGAGCGAGGTGGCACCCCAGGAACACCGCACCCCGGGGGTCGTGGGCCAGCAGCTGCGCCGAGCGCCCCGTCAGGTCCAGCGACTGCATCACCCAGCCGCTCATCCGGACGCCGGTCGCGGCGTGGGTGTCGAAGTCGGCCAGGCTGTCGATCTCGACGGTGCGGCGGGTCATGGTCCGCACGATCCTGCCAGCCGCCGGGAAGGGGAGCCGGCGGGCCACCTAGGCTTCCCGCATGCAGACCAACATCCTGGGCAGAACCGAACGGCCGGTCTCGGTGATCGGTCTGGGCACCTGGCAGCTGGGCGGCGACTGGGGCGAGGTGAGCGAGTCCGACGCGCTCACCCTGCTCGATGCGTCGGTGGAGGCGGGTGTCACCGTCTTCGACACCGCCGACGTCTACGGGGACGGGCGCAGTGAGCAGCTGATCGGCCGGTTCCTGGGCGACCACCCCGACCTCGAGCTGACCGTGATGACCAAGATGGGTCGACGCGTCGACCAGGTGCCCGAGAACTACACGCTGGAGAACTTCCGGGCCTGGACCGACCGCTCCCGGCGCAACCTCGGGACCGACCAGCTGGACCTGGTCCAGCTGCACTGCCCGCCCTCGTCGGTGTACTCCCACGACGCGGTCTACGACGCCCTCGACACCCTGGTGGCCGAGGGCGCCATCGCCTCCTACGGGGTGAGCGTGGAGACCTGTGACGAGGCGCTCACCGCCATCTCACGACGGGGGACGGCGACGGTCCAGATCATCCTCAACGCCTTCCGCCTCAAGCCGTTGGAGTTCGTGCTGCCCGCCGCCCAGGAGGCCGGCGTCGGGATCATCGCACGGGTGCCGCTGGCCAGCGGGCTGCTGAGCGGGAAGTACACCAAGGACACCCAGTTCGGCGAGAGCGACCACCGCAGCTACAACCGCGACGGCTCCGCCTTCGACATCGGGGAGACCTTCTCCGGCGTCGACTACGAGACCGGCGTCGCCGCGGCGCTCGAGTTCTCCGAGCTGGTGGCCGCCCTGCCCTTCGAGGTCACCCCGGCCCAGGCCGCGCTGGCCTGGGTCGCTCAGCAGCCCGGGGTCAGCACCGTCATCCCCGGAGCACGGACCGTCGCCCAGGCCCGCAGCAACGCCGCTGCCGGATCGCTCGCGACGCTGCCGCCGGAGTTCCTCGCCGCGGTCACCGACCTGTACGACCGGCGGATCCGCGCACAGGTGCACGCACGCTGGTGAGCCTCGCCGGCCCGTCCCCGGCGGCCAGGGCCGCCGGGGACCGGTCAGCCGGGAGGCTCGGGGTCGCGCTCAGCCCTGGTAGTAGCCCGGGCCGGCGGGACGCCGGTCGAAACGCGCGCCCTCCGGCTTCGAGGGCAGCACCATGAAGACCAGCATCACCAGCCCGCCGACGTAGGGAACCAGGTTGATCAGGTAGAGCAGGCCGCTGAACCCGGCGTCGTGCAGCCGTCGCACCGACACCGCGATGCTCGGCACCACCAGCGCCAGGAAGACCAGCAGGCCGAGCACGACCATCACGATGGCGCTGGTCGGCGGCTGGCTGCCGGTGTCGCTGGCCTGACCCACCATCGCGACGGGGATGAGGAAGACCAGCCCCACGAGCGTGGTGGCCAGGGTGAACCACCAGTACTCGCTGCGGCTGGCCCGGCCGTCGAAACGGGCGTACTTCTGGAAGGCGCGCTTGACCGCCTGGACCGGGCCGATGCCGTACCAGGGCTGGTCCAAAGTGGGCGTCCCGCCCTGCTGCTGAGCAGGCCAGGCGCCGTAACCCGGCTGGGCGTAGGCGTCGCCCTGGGGGTAGGGGTTCTGGGCGTACGGGTCCGCAGCGTAGCCCGGCTGGCCGTATCCCGCCTGGGGGTAGCCCGGCTGGTCGCCGTAGCCCGGCTGAGGGTAACCGGGCTGCCCGTAGCCCTGCGGTGCCTGCCCGTACCCGTACTGGCTCTGGTCGGGCTGCCCGTAGCCCTGCGGGCCTGCCCGTACCCGTACTGGCTCGGGTCGGGCTGCCCGTAGCCCTGCGGTGTCTGGGTCCAGGCCTGGGGGTCCGGGGTCGACGAGGGCTGGCCGTAGGGGCTGGCGCCGGCCCACGGCTGCTCTCCGGCCGGCGGCTCCCCGCCGGGCTGCTGGTCGGTCGGCTGCGGCGGTCGGGGGTTCTGGTCCCCGGTCGAACCGTCGTGCGTCTCGTGCCCTGGGTGGCTCACGTCGGGTCCTGTCCTTGCTGTCGTCGGGCCGGACGCGCTCGGTCCGGTCGGGCTTCCACGGTACTGGGCGGCGGAGGCGCCTGCCCGGAGTCGAGCATCACGATCGGGGCGCGGTCAGCTCCAGGGCCCCGTCGCCAGGCCGGCGAAGTCGGGCGCGTGCAGCGGCACGGTCAGCCAGCGCCCCGACGCCTGCAGGGTGCGCTGGTCGACCTCCAGCACCAGCCGGTGCGGGGTCTGGACGAAGACCAGCTGGACGACGAGCGTGTCGGCGGCTGCCGACCCTGCTGCGGCCACGACGACCTGGCGACCACCGACCGCCACCTCGCTGCGGACCCAGCGGCCGTCGCCACAGCGGAGCACCAGGTCGGCGCCGGCCTCGGTGACCGTCACCCGCCACCCGCCATCCGGGTCGACCTCGACGCCGGCCACCTCCACCGTCGCCGCTGCCTCGGGCAGCGCCGTGCCCAGCAGCCCGCCGCCGTCGGGAGCCAGGCTCAGCCCTGCCAACCGGGTGGCGAGCGCCTGGTCCTGGTCCGGCGTCGGGGCGTCGACGCCCGGCAGCACGTGCTGCCAGACCGCGTCGATGAGGCCCTGCATGTTCTCGGTCTGGGCGGTGGTGACGACCACCATGTCCTGCTCGGGCAGCACGAGGCAGAACTGGCCGTAGGCGCCGTCCCCGCGGTACCCGTACCGGGACCGCCACAGCTGGTAGCCGTAGCCCTGCTGCCAGTCGGGGTTGGGCTCGGCGGGGTTGGGCGTGTGCACGGCGCTGGCGTCGGCGACCCAGCCCTGCGGCAGCAGCCGCTCGCCGGCCCAGACGCCGTCGTCGAGGTACAGCTGGCCGAAGCGCGCCAGGTCCTCGGTGCGCAGGTGCAGTCCGCTGAAGCCGAGCTCGCGTCCCGCCGGGTTCTGGTGCCAGTACCCGGGGCCGATGCCCAGGGGGTCGAGCAACCGCGGGCGCAGGTAGTCCAGCAGGGTCTGGCCCGTGACCCGTTGGACGATCGCCCCGAGCACGTAGGTGGCGCCGTTGTTGTAGCAGAACACCGAGCCGGGCTGCTGCTCCGGCGCAAGACCCAGGAACGCGCGGACGGGTTCGTCGGGGTCCAGCCGCACGATCCGCTCGAGGGTGTCCTCGACGTGGCCCGAGGCCATCGCGGCCAGGTGACGGACCAGCATCGTCTGGCTGCGCTCGGCCGTGGCGGCGTCGGCCAGCTCCGGGAAGTAGGAGGTGACGGGCTCGTCGAAGGAGAGCAGGCCCTCGGCTGCCGCCAGCCCGGCCGCTGTCGCGGTGAAGCTCTTGCTCAGGGAGTAGAGGAGGTGAGGCTCCTCCGGCTGGTAGGGCGCCCACCAGCCCTCGGCGAGCACCTGCCCGTGCCGCAGGACCATCAAGCTGTGCAGCTCGAGGTCCGGGGCGGCCTCGACCGCGTCCAGGAAGCCGGCCAGGCCGGCGCTGGACACCCCCGAGGCGCTCGGGGTGCTGCGGGGCAGGACGTCGTCGTCGGCGGGCATGGCGCGACCCTAACCGCGGCCACTGACAGGAGAGGCGGCCAGGGTGCGCCCGCGAGCTCGGCGGCGTCCCGGCTCGGTAGGGCACACTGACCCCGTGCGCGACGTGGTGATCCTGGGCAGTACGGGCAGCATCGGGACCCAGGCGCTGGAGGTGGTCGCGGCCCGACCCGAGGACTTCCGTGTCGTCGGGCTCGCCGCCGGTGGGGGCCAGGTGCAGCTGCTGGCCCGCCAGGCGCTGGAGACCGGCGCCGACGTCGTCGCGGTGCACCAGGCGACCGCGGTGCAGGACCTGCAGCTCGCCTTCTACGCCGAGGCCAGCCGGCGCGGATGGGCCACCGGCGACATGCGGCTGCCCAAGATCCTCGCCGGGCCCGACGCCGCCACCCAGCTCGCGGCGCACCCGTGCGACGTCGTCCTCAACGCGATCACCGGGTCCGCGGGGCTCGCTCCCACGCTGTCCGCGCTGACCGCCGGGCGCGTCCTCGCGCTGGCCAACAAGGAGTCGCTGGTGGTCGGCGGGGCGCTCGTCACCGGCGCTGCGGCGCCCGGCCAGATCGTGGCGGTCGACTCCGAGCACTCCGCTCTGGCCCAGTGCCTGCGCGGAGGAGCCGCCACCGAGGTCGACCGGCTGGTGCTCACCGCCAGCGGGGGCCCGTTCCGCGGACGGACCCGGGCCGAGATGGCCGACGTCACGCCGGAGGAGGCGCTGGCGCACCCCACCTGGACCATGGGCCGGGTCGTCACCACCAACTCCGCGACCCTGGTCAACAAGGGGCTGGAGCTGCTCGAGGCGCACCTGCTCTACGGCGTCGACCTCGACCGGATCGACGTCGTGGTGCACCCGCAGTCGGTGGTGCACTCGATGGTGCAGTTCGTCGACGGCTCCACGCTGGCGCAGTGCTCCCCGCCCGACATGAGGCTGCCGATCGCGCTGGGGCTCAGCTGGCCCCACCGCACCCCCGGGGCAGCCGCCTCCTGCGACTGGACCCGGGCCGCCACCTGGACCTTCGAGCCGCTGGACGAGGACGCCTTCCCCGCGGTCGAGCTCGCGCGCCGTGCCGGCCGCCGGGCTGGAACGGCCCCGGCGGTGTTCAACGCCGCGAACGAGGAGTGCGTCGACGCCTTCCACGCCGGTCGCATCGGCTTCCTGCGGATCCTCGAGGTGGTCGAGGCCGTCCTCGACGAGCACCTCGGCGGGACCTCTCCTGATCCCGACGGTGCTTCCGGACCCGACGTAGGCTCGTCATGGGTCCCGTCGTCCGCCCTCACGCTCGAGGGGGTCCTGGCGGCCGACCGCTGGGCCCGGGCCCGCGCCCACGACCTGACGACGTAGCACCCCCGACGAGTAAGAGGCTCTCCGATGGACCTGCTCACCTACCTGGGCGGCGCCGTCCTCTTCTTCGTCCTGGTGATGGCCTCGATCGGCCTGCACGAGGTGGGCCACCTGGTGCCCGGCAAGCTGTTCGGGGTCAAGACCACGCAGTACTTCATCGGCTTCGGCCGCACCCTGTGGTCGCGGCGTCGCGGGGAGACCGAGTACGGCATCAAGGCCATCCCGCTCGGGGGCTACGTCCGCTTCGTGGGCATGTTCCCGCCGTCGAAGGAGAGGCCCGGGCAGGTCCGTGCCGGGCGGACGGGCCTGTTCCAGACCATGGCCGACAACGCGCGGGCCGCGGAGTACGTCGACATCCTGCCCGAGGACGAGGGCCGGCTCTTCTACCAGAAGAAGTCGTGGCAGAAGCTCATCATCATGGCCGGCGGCCCGCTGATGAACATCTTGCTGGCCTTTGTGATCCTGCTCGTCGTGACCGCCACCTACGGGGTGAACCGCTCCACGCTGACGATCGCCAGCGTCCCCGAGTGCGTCGTGGCCGCCGACGCTCCCGACCGGAGCTGCACCGGTGCGCCGGCCAGCCCGGCGGCGGCGTCCGGCATCCGACCCGGAGACGTCGTCCTGTCCTTCAACGGCCGTCCGGTGGACAGCTGGGACGAGGTGTCCAGGGCCATCCGCGCCAACCTCGACCGCCCCGCGGCCATCACGGTGCTCCGGGACGGGCAGCCGGTGGCGCTGGAGCCGGTCAACACCGTCATCACCGGTGTGCCCGACCGCTACGACCCGGGCAAGCGCGTGGCGGCCGGGTTCTTCGGCGTCCAGCCCGTCGTCGAGCGCCAGCGCGGCGGCCCGGTCGCGGTGGTGCAGGACATGTGGGTGATGACCCAGCAGACCGCCGTCGCCCTGAGCGCCTTCCCCGTCAAGGTGTTCCACACGGCCACGGACCTGGTCACAGGGGAGCCGCGCGACGTCTACGGGCCGATGAGCATCCTCGGCGCCAGCCGCGCTGCGGGTGAGATCGCCAGCACCGACCAGATCGACGCGTCGGCGAAGGTCGCCAGCCTGTTCACCGTGCTGGGCTCGGTGAACCTGTTCGTCGCGCTGTTCAACTTCGTCCCGCTGCTGCCGCTGGACGGCGGGCACATCGTCGGGGCGCTCTACGAGGGGCTCAAGCGCGGCCTCGCCCGCCTGCTCCGCCGGCCCGACCCCGGGCACGTGGACACCGCCAAGATGTTGCCGGTCGCCTATGTCGTAGGAGGCGTCATCGCGGTCTCCGGCGTCGTGCTGATCCTGGCCGACATCATCGACCCGATCCGTCTCTTCTGAAACCGGATCGCCTCGAGGCTCGTCCAGTGTAGACCCGGGACTGAGTGGCCCGGGGCTCCGGCCGCCCATGGCTGCTTTCTCCTGACCACACCCCGAGGCTCAGTCTTCGCCGACGTCAGGGGGCGAGCCACGGCCCGAAGGCGAGAACAGTCCAGATGACCCTTTCCAGGACTTCGCCCACAGTGCCAACCACTGCCGTGACCTCGTCCGGGCGCGCCACCAGCCAGGACACCGAGACGCCGACGAGGACGAACAGGAACTTCTCGGCGTGCTTGAGAAGGAGGCGGGCGAGCACGGCGCCTGCCGCCACCCATCCGAGAACCACCACCGGCCACCAGAGGTAGGCGCTGAGGCTCGAGGCAATGCCCAGCACGACCAGACCCTCAGTCACCGAGAACGCCACCCTCGATTTGAGCCCGCATCGACTGGGCGAAGGTCGGCGCCTGGTCAACGTCCAGGTCCCTGCGACGGCCGGCCAGCCTGGCCACACCGGCGGTGACGACAGCGGGTCCGAGAATCATGCGCATGGTGCTCCCTCATAATGGAACGAGCCGTCTTCCGGCCGAGGTGACCATGTTCACGGCGCATCCTCAGGCGCCGCGACCACAGCAGCCGAAGGGTTGCTCAGCATTCCCTGAGGTTTTGGCAGCGGCTCCGGAACCGCTCACGTCGGCCCGACCACGGGCGGGCCCTCCGCCCCGACCGCGGCAGCGTCCAGTCCAGCGCTGCGGGCCCAGCGACTAGGCTGGGCCGGTCATGACTATCGAACTCGGTCTTCCCGCCCTGCCCCCGCCTGTCCTCGCCCCGCGCCGCAGGACCCGCAAGATCAAGGTCGGCAAGGTCGACGTCGGTGGGGACGCACCGGTCAGCGTGCAGTCGATGACCACCACGCTGACCTCCGACATCAACGCGACGCTGCAGCAGATCGCCGAGCTGACGGCCACCGGCTGCGACATCGTCCGGGTGGCGGTGCCCAGCCAGGACGACGCGGACGCCCTGCCCGCCATCGCCGCGAAGTCCCAGATCCCGGTGATCGCGGACATCCACTTCCAGCCGAAGTACGTCTTCGCCGCCATCGAGGCCGGCTGCGCAGCGGTCCGGGTCAACCCGGGAAACATCCGGGCGTTCGACGACCAGGTCAAGGAGATCGCGCGCGCCGCAGCCGACCACGGCACCTCGATCCGGATCGGGGTGAACGCGGGTTCCCTGGACAAGCGGCTGCTCGCCAAGCACGGCAAAGCCACCCCCGAGGCGCTGGCGGAGTCCGCGCTGTGGGAGGCCAGCCTGTTCGAGGAGCACGGGTTCCGCGACTTCAAGATCAGCGTCAAGCACAACGACCCGGTCATCATGGTCCGCGCCTACGAGCTGCTGAGCGAGGCGTGCGACTACCCGCTGCACCTGGGCGTGACCGAGGCCGGGCCCGCCTTCCAGGGCACGATCAAGTCCGCGGTGGCCTTCGGGTCGCTCCTCTCGCGCGGGATCGGGGACACCATCCGCGTCTCGCTCTCCGCGCCCCCGGTGGAGGAGGTCAAGGTCGGCATCCAGATCCTGCAGTCGCTCAACCTGCGGCCCCGCAAGCTCGAGATCGTCTCCTGCCCCTCCTGCGGCCGCGCCCAGGTCGACGTCTACAAGCTGGCCGAGGAGGTCACCGCCGGGCTCGAGGGGATGACCGTCCCGCTCCGCGTGGCCGTCATGGGCTGCGTCGTCAACGGGCCGGGTGAGGCGCGCGAGGCCGACCTCGGCGTCGCTTCGGGCAACGGCAAGGGCCAGATCTTCGTGCGCGGCGAGGTGGTGAAGACCGTCCGCGAGGCCGACATCGTCGAGACGCTGATCGAGGAGGCCCTGCGGCTGGCGGAGTCGATGCCGGCCGGTGAGGGCGGTCCGGAGGTCTCGGTCGCCGGCGGGCCCGTGCCCGCCAGGGTCTGATCGGTCGGGCCATGACCGAGGCGTCGGGGAGGACGGACACGGGGCTGCGAGACCCCGGGACCGTCCGCCCGCTCGGCCGGGAGGACCTGCCCGCCGCGGTGCGGGTGCTGTCGGCCCGTCCGGTCGAGAACGTCTTCGTCGCCGCCCGCGTCCGCTCGGCCGGCCTGGACCCGTCCAGCCTGGGCTGCCCGGTCTGGGGGTACGAGCGGGACGGCGTCCTGCGCGCCCTGTGCCACGCGGGGTCGAACCTCGTCCCGGTCAACGCGAGCCCGGACGCGCTGGGCGCGTGGACCGAGTTCGCCGGGCCGCAGCGCATGTGCGCCTCGATCATCGGACCCTCGACGGTGGCCCTGGACCTGTGGGAGCGGCTGGGCCAGCGCTGGGGCCCGGCCTGGAGCCAGGTCCGCGACGTCCGCCCCCACCAGCCGGTGATGGCCATCGAGGACGACCCCGTCGTCGCCCCCGACCCCCGGGTGCGGCGGATCACGCTGGACCTGTGGGACGCCTACACCGACGCCGCCGTGCAGATGTACACCGAGGAGATCGGGGTGTCCCCGATCCAGGGCAACCCCGCCGGCTACCGCTTCTACGTCCGCCAGCTCATCACCTCCGGCCGCGCCTTCGGCATCGTGGAGGGCGGCCGGGTGATCTTCAAGGCCGACCTCGGCTCGGTCTCGGGCACCGTCTCCCAGGTCCAGGGCGTCTGGCTCGACCCGGAGCTGCGGGGACGCGGCCTGGCCGCCCCGGCCATGGCCGCGGTGGTCAAGCTGGCCCGGAACCTCGTGCCGACCGTCTCGCTGTACGTGAACGACTACAACCGGCCGGCGCGGGCCACCTACGTCCGGGTCGGCTTCACCCAGGTCGGGGAGTTCGCGACCATCCACTACTGAGGCCGCGAACGGCTCGTCTCGGGTCGTGGGCCGGGCGCCGACCTCGGTAGGGTGAGCGCGGCTCCCGCCCGCCGCGGGTCGCCGTCGTCGCGTGGAAGAGGCCGTCAGTGATCACCCGTATGTCGGAGCTGTTCGTCCGGACCCTGCGCGAGGACCCCGCCGACGCGGAGGTTCCCAGCCACCGCTGGCTGGTCCGCGCCGGCTACATCCGCCGGGTCGCTCCGGGCATCTACAGCTGGCTGCCGCTGGGCTACCGGGTGCTCCGCAACGTCGAGCGGGTCATCCGGGAGGAGATGGAGGCCATCGGGGCGCAGGAGGTGCACCTGCCGGCGCTGCTGCCTCGCGAGCCCTACGAGGCGACGGGACGCTGGACCGAGTACGGCCCCAATCTCTTCCGGCTCCAGGACCGTCGGGGCGGTGACTACCTGCTGGGGCCCACCCACGAAGAGATCTTCGCCCTGCTGGTCAAGGACCTCTACTCCTCCTACAAGGACCTGCCCCTCTCGCTCTACCAGATCCAGACCAAGTACCGCGACGAGGCACGGCCGCGGGCCGGCATCCTGCGGGGCCGCGAGTTCGTCATGAAGGACTCCTACTCCTTCGACATCGACGACGCCGGCCTGCAGAAGTCCTACGACCTCCACCGCGACGCCTACGTCCGGATCTTCGACCGGCTCGGCTTCTCCTACGTCATCGTCTCGGCCATGTCCGGCGCCATGGGAGGCTCCCGCAGCGAGGAGTTCCTGGCCGTCTCGGAGACGGGCGAGGACACTTTCGTCCGCTCCCCGGGGGGCTACGCCGCCAACGTCGAAGCCGTCCGCACCCCGACGCCGGAGCCGGTCCCCGTCGACGGTCTCCCCGCCGCCCACGTCGAGGACACCCCCGACACCCCCACCATCGAGACGCTGGTGGCGGTGGCGAACGAGCGCGTGCCCCGCGCCGACCGGGACTGGACCGCAGCCGACACGCTGAAGAACGTCGTCGTCGCGCTCCGGCACCCCGACGGCGGGCGCGAGCCCCTGGTCATCGGCCTGCCGGGTGACCGCGAGGTGGACCTCAAGCGGCTCGCCGCCCAGGTCGAGCCGGCCGAGGTCGAGGCCTTCACCGAGGCGGACTTCGCCGACCACCCGACGTTGGTCAAGGGCTACATCGGGCCGGGCGTGCTGGGCGCGGGGTCCGGCAGCGGCATCCGCTACCTCGTCGACCCCCGCGTCGGCACCGGCACGGCGTGGGTGACCGGGGCGAACGAGCCCGGACGGCACGTCTTCGACCTGGTGGCCGGCCGGGACTTCACCCCCGACGGCACGATCGAGGCGGCCGAGGTGCGGGCCGGTGACCCGGCCCCGGACGGCAGCGGGCCGCTCGAGCTGGCCCGGGGCATCGAGATGGGCCACATCTTCCAGCTGGGCCGCAAGTACGCCGAGGCGCTCGGGCTCAAAGTCCTCGACGAGAACGGCAAGCTCGTCACCGTCACCATGGGCTCCTACGGCATCGGGGTGTCGCGGGCCGTCGCCGCCGTCGCCGAGAACACCTGCGACGAGCGTGGGCTGGTGTGGCCGCGTGAGCTGGCGCCCTTCGACGTCCAGGTCCTGGCCACCGGCAAGGGCACCGAGGTGATGGAGTTCGCCACCGACCTGGCCCGCCGCCTCGACGAGGCCGGCGTCGCCGTGCTGCTCGACGACCGCAAGGCCAGCCCCGGCGTGAAGTTCGCCGACGCCGAGATCATGGGCATGCCGACCACCGTGGTGGTCGGCCGTGGGCTGGCCGACGGCGTGGTCGAGGTCCGGGACCGGCGGACCGGCGTGCGCACCGACGTCCCCGTCGACGACGCGCTCGGCGAGGTCGTCACCGCGGTGCGGGGCCGGCCCCGGTTCGACCGGCCGGACCAGCTCTGAGCGCGTCCGCGGGCTGAGAGAGCGGCGTGGACTCCCTCGACCTGCCGACGCTCACCCTGGTGCTGCTGGTGCTGGCCGCCTTCGCCGCGGGCTGGGTGGACGCGGTCGTGGGCGGTGGCGGGCTGATCCAGCTGCCGGCCCTGCTGCTCGGGCTGCCCAGCAGCGCGCCGCCGGCCGCCGTGCTCGGCACCAACAAGCTGTCCTCGGTCTTCGGCACCGCCACCAGCTCGCTGACCTACGCGCTCAAGATCAAGCCGGACTGGCGGACCGTGCTGCCGCTGGTGCTGAGCGCCGCGCTGGGATCGGCGGGAGGTGCCCAGCTGGCCAAGTTCCTGCCCCGGGAGTACTTCACCCCGATCGTGCTCGTCGCGCTGGTCGGGGTCGGGCTCTACACCTGGCGGCGGCCCCAGCTGGGCCTGGTCTCGGCCCGCAAGCACGACGGCTCGGCCCACTACGGGCGGACCGCGGCGATCGGCGTCGGGGTCGGCGCCTACGACGGCTTCCTCGGCCCCGGGACCGGTTCCTTCTTCGTCATCTTGCTGGTGGGGGTGCTGGGATACGGCTTCCTCGAGGCCAGCGCCAAGGCCAAGATCGCCAACCTGGCCACCAACCTCTCCGCGATCGCCGTCTTCGCCGCCCACGGCTCGATCCTCTGGGCGCTGGGCCTCGCGATGGGGGCGGCCAACCTCCTCGGCGGCCTCGTGGGGGCCCGCACCGCGCTCAAGCAGGGCAACGGCTTCGTCCGTAAGGTCTTCCTCGCCGTGACCGCGGCCCTGGTGCTCAAGCTGGCCTACGACACGGTGCGCCAGCTCACCTGAGGGCGACGCGGCCCAATGTGGTAGCTCAGTCGGGCCAGCCGGGCCAGGCGCGCAGTGGAGCGCCCCAGGCCGTGGCCGTCCTCGCCGTGACGTCCAGGGCGTCCAGGGCGAGCGCCCGGTCCGCGGGCTCGAGGGCCGCGGCCAGCCAGAGTCCCACGAAAGGCAACAAGCGGGTCTCGATCCGCTGCAGCAGCAGCCGGGCGTCCTCGGCGTCGGCGACCTCGGGGTCCGGGTCGTAGGCCGGCGCAGCGGCGGGGACGCTCGCTCCCGAGCGGCGGAGCTGCTCCACCAACCGGTCCTGCAGCGCCCGGCGGCTGGCCAGCGCCGCCAGGGCACGGTCGTGCGCCACTCCGTTGGCGGGCAGCCTCCCCAGAGCCAGCTGGTAGCCCCAGACGGCTGCGTGCAGGGACGCGACCAGCGCGGAGGCGGCCGCGGAGGCGTCGAGCAGGACGAGCGAGCGGTGCGGGGCCACGGCGGCCGACCGCGGCGGGTCGTCGGCGTCCAGGGCTGAGGCAAAGGCCGCGCTGGCCACCGCCATCGACCCCCACAGCAGGGCGGTCGGGCCGCGGGCGGCCAGGGTCGCGGTGCGGTAGCGTCGCGCCCGCGCCCGCTCGGCGGCCACCAGGGCCGCGGTGCCCGGAGGGGTGGTCGGCGCGGTGGTCGAGGTCGTCGGTGCCGGCGACCCGGTGGCGGCCGGCACCGGGGTGGGCCTGGTCGCCGGGTCCGCGGCGGCGAGCGCCGCAGCCCGTTCGGCGTGGCTCCGCGCCAGGAGCAGCAGCAGGTCCCGGCGGCGCTCGTCCCCGCGCCCGGTGCGGGCCCGCTGGGCGCGGGCGCCCGCCGCCAGGGCCTGCTCCGCGGCCAGGTCACGAGCCACTCCGGGAGCGAGGGCGGAGGGCGTTCCGCCGGACGGCGGCGGGGCCGCTGCGCCGCGGTCACGGCTGCGGACGGCGGGGTCGCTCAGGGTGCAGCCGCTACCGGCGAGGGCCAGACCGGTCAGCAGGACGGAGCGTCGCGACCCGCGCCACGGGCCCGCCGCGCCGGCGGAGGTCGGGTCGGGCACGGCTCGACGGTATCCCAGCCGCCGCTATGATCGAGGTTCCGCCGGAGTGGGCCACGCTCGCGCGTCCGCCCCCGATGCCTTCACTGCCGATGCCTGCACCGCCGACAACTGCACGACCACAACCGGATCGAGGGACAGCCATGAGAGAGAGCCAGATCGTTGGCTTGCTGGAGCCCGTCCTGGCCCAGCACGGGTTGGACCTCGACGCCGTCGAGGTGCTTCCCGCGGGCAAGCGGCGCCTGCTGCGCGTCGTCGTCGACGGCGACGGGCCCGAGGGCCGGGGCCCCCTGCTGGACGACATCGCGGAGGCCACGCGGGCCATCTCGGTCGCGCTGGACGAGTCGCCGGTGGTGGGCAACGCCCCGTACACGCTCGAGGTCAGCTCGCGCGGGGTCAGCCGCCCCCTGGAGCTGCCCCGGCACTGGCGGCGCAACGTCGGCCGGCTGGTCGCGGTCACCACCACGGCGGGGGAGACCCTGACCGGGCGCATCGCCGCCGCCCGCGAGGACGTGGTCACCCTCGACGTCGAGGGGTCCCCGCGGGAGCTCCAGCTGGCGGCGGTGGCCAAGGCCCTCGTCCAGGTCGAGCTCAACCGGCCGAAGCCGGCGGCAGACGAGGACGAGGACGAGGTCGAGGAAGACAGCGACGTCGACGAGGAGAGCGACGTCGACGGGGACGACGAGATCGAGGACGAGAACTGATGGACATCGACATCTCGGTGCTGCGCCTGCTGGAGCGGGAGAAGGAGCTGCCCTTCGAAGTGCTGGCGTCAGCCATCGAGGAGGCGCTGCTCACCGCCTACGACCGGACGGACGGGGCCGTTCCCGGGGCCCGGGTCGAGCTGAACCGCAAGAGCGGGCACGTCGCGGTGATGGTGCCCGAGCGCAATGAACAGGGCGGGACCATCGGTGAGTACGACGCGACTCCCGAGGGCTTCGGGCGGGTGGCGGCCTCCACGGCCCGCTCGGTCATCATGCAGCGTCTCCGCGACGCCGAGGACGAGCAGAAGTACGGCCACTTCGCCGGCGTCGAGGGCGACATCGTCTCCGGTGTCGTGCAGCAAGGCCGGGACACCCGCACGGTGCTGGTCGACCTCGGCAAGATCGAGGCGATCATGCCCCTGGCGGAGCAGGTCCCGGGGGAGAGCTACCCCCACGGCCGCCGGATCCGCGTCTACGTGGTGGCGGTCCGCAAGGAGCTCCGCGGACCGCAGGTCGTGGTGTCGCGCACCCACCCGGGCCTGGTCGAGAAGCTCTTCAAGCTGGAGGTGCCCGAGATCGCCGACGGCACCGTGGAGATCAAGGCGACCGCCCGCGAGGCCGGCCACCGCAGCAAGATCGCCGTGGTCAGCCACAACCCCGACGTCAGCGCCAAGGGCGCCTGCATCGGGCCCATGGGCCAGCGGGTGCGGGCGGTGATGCACGAGCTGAACGAGGAGAAGATCGACATCATCGACTGGTACCCCGACCCGGCCAAGTTCGTGGCCCAGGCCCTCTCGCCGGCCAAGGTGAGCTCGGTGACGGTCGTCGACCTCGCGGCCCGCGCGGCCCGCGTCGTGGTGCCCGACTACCAGCTGTCGTTGGCGATCGGCCGGGAGGGTCAGAACGCCCGGCTTGCGGCCCGGCTCACCGGGTGGCGCATCGACATCCGTTCCGACACCGAGGCCCCGCCCGCGCACGGCTGACCGCGCGCCGGCAGCGGCTAGGATGGTGTGGTGGGTCAGCCGGTGCGCACGTGCGTCGGCTGCCGCGTCAAGGCGGAGAAGTCCGAGCTCGTCCGGCTGGTCTGGCATCAGGCGTGCGTGGTCGATGTCGCCCAGCGTGAACCGGGCCGGGGCGCCTACCTGCACCGTGGACCCGACTGCCTGGCCCTGGCTCTCAAGCGGCGGTCGCTGGGTCGGGCCCTGCGGGTCGGCGGCGTCGACCCGGAGGTGCTGACGCGGCGCTGGGTCGAGGCCGGGGCGGGTCAACCCGCTTAGGCGATCAGGCCCGACGAGGATAGAGTTCTTCCTTGACTTCACCAGAAGGCGTGCTGTGTGCGCGCTGACGTCGGAGTCGACAGTCAAGCGCTCCCGACCAGGGGCGCCGAACCAGAAAGTGGGCTCACGCTCATGACCACTCGATGAGAACCCCTCAATGAGCATGCAAGACAACTAACTGGTCCGGCGCACACAAGACCCGGACCGCCAACAAGGAGTGCAGTGGCCAAGGTCCGCGTCTATGAGCTCGCGAAAGAGCTCGGAGTCGAGAGCAAGACCGTCCTCACGATGTTGAAGGACATGGGCGAGTTCGTCCGCTCCGCCTCCTCCACGGTGGAACCCCCCGTGGAGCGGCGGCTCAAGGAGAAGCTGAACACCGGCACCTCGTCCGGCAAGGAATCCGCCCGTCCGGGCCCTGCCGCGACCCGCAGTGCCGTCCCGGGCGGCACCCGGCGCCCGCCCGTGCCCAGCCCGGGTCCCGTTCGTCCGGCCGCCGCCTCGGCACCCGCGGCGCCAGCCCGTCCGGCCGCCACCGCGTCCGCTCCGGCCGCTGCTGCGCCGGTTCCGACCGCCGAGCCCACCGCGCCCCGTCCGGACAGCGGGACCCCCGCTCCCGGTCCGGCCGGCCGCACCCCGGCCCCGAGCCCGCGGCCGAGCACGCCGCGGGCCCCGGGTCAGCCGGCCCGCCCGCAGACCAGCGCCCCCGGTGCCGGTCAGCCGACCCCCCAGGCCGGCCCCGGTCAGGGCGGCGCCGGACAGCCGGGCACCGCACGTCCCGGCCAGCCCGCAGCCCCGCGCAGCGACGCCACCACCGGTACCCCCGGTCCCCGTCCCCGTCCGGGATCCACGGGTGGCCTGCCGGGCGCCGGCGCACCCAGCACCCGTCGTCCGGGCGGTGCACCCCGTCCGGGCAACAACCCCTTCTCGCCCTCCCAGGGCATGGGCCAGGCCCGGCCGCCGCGCCAGGCGCCGGGCACCGGTGCGGGCGCCGGCGAGGCCGCACGTCCCGGCGGCCCCCGGCCACCGGCCGGTCGTGGTGCTCCTACCCCGGGCTCCCGTCCGGGCGTCCCGGGCATGCCCCGCCCGAACCCGGCGATGATGCCCCGGCAGAGCTCGGGTCAGCTCAGCGCCCCGGGTGCGGCCGGCCCTCGGGGTCGTGGCGGACCTGCCGGCGGTCGTGGTCGTCCCGGCGCCGGCGGCCCTCCCGGTCGCACCGGTGGTCCCGGTGGCGGTCCGCCCCCCGCCGGTCGCGGTGGCCGTGGCGGTCGCGGCGGCACGCAGGGTGCCTTCGGTCGCGCCGGAGGTCCGGTCCGTCGTGGACGCAAGTCGAAGCGCCAGCGCCGTCAAGAGTTCGACCAGATGCAGGCTCCCGAGATCGGTGGCGTCCGCGTCCGTCAGGGCAACGGCGAGACCGTCCGGCTCGCCCGTGGGGCCTCGCTGACCGACCTGTCCGAGAAGATCAATGTCGACGTGTCGAACCTCGTCCAGGTGCTGTTCAACCTGGGCGAGATGGTGACGGCCACCCAGACCGTCTCCGAGGACACGCTGCAGGTCCTGGCCGCCGAGCTCAACTACAAGATCGAGGTCGTCTCCCCCGAGGACGAGGACCGCGCGCTGCTGGAGAGCTTCGACATCGAGTTCGGTGAGGACGAGGGCGGCGAGGAGGACCTCGAGGCCCGTCCGCCGGTGGTCACGGTCATGGGTCACGTCGACCACGGAAAGACCAAGCTGCTCGACGCGATCCGCAAGACCAACGTGGTCGCCGGCGAGGCCGGTGGCATCACCCAGGCCATCGGGGCCTACCAGGTAGCCACCGAGGTCGACGGCGAAGAGCGCAAGATCACCTTCATCGACACCCCGGGTCACGAGGCGTTCACCGCCATGCGCGCCCGTGGGGCCAAGTCGACCGACATCGCGGTGCTGGTGGTGGCGGCCGACGACGGCGTCATGCCGCAGACCATCGAGGCGCTCAACCACGCCCTCGCCGCCGAGGTGCCGGTCGTGGTCGCGGTCAACAAGGTCGACCGCGAGGGCGCCGACCCGACCAAGGTGCGCGGTCAGCTGACCGAGTACGGCCTGGTGCCCGAGGAGTACGGCGGCGACACGATGTTCGTCGACGTCTCCGCGATCACCGGGGTCGGCCTCGAGCAGCTGCTCGAGGCGGTCATCCTGACCGCCGACGCGGCCCTGGACCTGCGGGCCAACCCGGAGATGGACGGCCAGGGTGTGGCCATCGAGGCGCACCTGGACAAGGGCCGCGGCCCCGTCGCCACCGTCCTGGTCCAGCGCGGCACCCTGCACGTCGGTGACTCGATCGTGGCCGGCACCGGCTACGGACGTGTCCGTGCGCTGCTGGACGACCACGGGCACAACGTCACCGAGGCGCCACCGTCGTTCCCGGTGCAGGTGCTCGGTCTGACCGCCGTCCCCGGCGCCGGCGACAGCTTCATCGTCGTCGACGACGACCGGATGGCCCGCCAGATCGCCGAGCGCCGGGCGTCCCGGCTCCGGATGGCGGCCCAGGCGGCCGGCACCCGGCGCAAGACGCTGGACCAGCTGTTCGACCAGCTCGAGCGGGGCGAGGAGCAGGAGCTGCGCCTCATCCTCAAGGGCGACGGTGCTGGCTCGGTCGAGGCGCTGGAGGACGCGCTGGCCAAGATCGACGTCGGCGACGAGGTCAGCCTGCGGGTCATCGACCGCGGTGTCGGTGCGATCACCGAGACCAACGTCAGCCTCGCGGCAGCGTCCAACGCGGTCATCGTCGGCTTCAACGTCCGCCCGCAGGGCAAGGCGACGGAGATGGCGGACCGCGAGGGCGTCGACATCCGGTACTACTCGGTGATCTACTCCGCGATCGACGAGATCGAGGCCGCGCTCAAGGGCCTGCTCAAGCCGATCTACGAGGAGGCCCAGCTGGGTCAGGCGGAGATCCGCGAGATCTTCCGCAGCTCCCGCGCCGGCATCATCGCGGGCTGCATGGTCACCGGTGGCACCATCCGCCGCAACTCGAAGGCCCGGCTGCTGCGGGAGGGTGTCGTCATCAACGAGACGACCATCGGCTCGCTGCGCCGGGAGAAGGACGACGCCACCGAGGTGCGGGAAGGGTTCGAGTGCGGTCTCACGCTGGCGAACTACTCCGACATCCGCGTGGGCGACGTCATCGAGACCTTCGAGATGCGCGAGAAGGCTCGCAGCTGACCCGGTAGGGAGCACAACGCGCAGGAGGGCGGGGTCCACGACGGGCCCCGCCCTCCGGCGTCTCCCCTGGAGGCGTCAGTCATTCTCACTTCACTACCTAAGTGACAATCTCGGCGGCTCCGGCGCCCCGGCCATGACTCGGGCCGACCAGCGCCGCGCCCACGGGCCCTACCAGGCGGCCATCCCCGCGCGGTTGACCGGTCGCGACTACCGCCCGCCCGCCGCGCTCGCGGCAGCGCTCGAGGACGCGGCCGTCGAGGTCGCCCGCTACCACGCCGCGCTCACCGCCTACCGAGCCGGCGAACCGGATGTCATCGTCGGTCTCGCCGTGGAGGCCACCTTCCGCGCGGTCACCAACGGTCGTGCGCTCGCCGCGGAGCTGCACGAGGTCCGCGAGCGCTGGCGGACGGCGGTGACCGCGCGTCGTGACTCCGCCGTCTGGCGGGTCGCCGACCTCTTCCTGGCCCGGCCCGTGCTCGATGCCGCCCAGGTCGCCGCGGCCACCGGGGTCGGCGTCACCAACGTGCACCGGCACCTCGAGCGGCTGAGCGAGGCGGGCGTGCAGACGCCCTTCCCCCTCCACCGCCGGGGCCGGGCCTGGCGCGCCGACGAGGTCCTCCGGGCGCTCGATGCGTTCTCCGCCCGGGCCGGGCGGCGCACACGGTCCTGACGCCGAGGCCGATGCGGCACAATGGAGGGCTGTCCGTCAGAGGAGGAACCATGGCTTCGCCCCGGGTGCTCAAGCTCGCCGACCAGATCAAGGTGATCGTGGCCGAGATGCTCGAGCGCAAGATCAAGGACCCCCGGCTGGGCTTCGTCACCGTGACCGACGTCCGTCTCACCGGGGACAGCCGGGAGGCGACGGTGTTCTACACCGTGCTCGGCTCGCCGGAGGAGGCGGCCGGCACCGCCCTCGCTCTGACCTCCGCGACCGGGCTCATCCGCTCCCAGGTCGGCAAGCAGCTCGGGATGAAGTTCACCCCGACGGTCGCCTTCGTCGCCGACGCCGTCCCCGAGAACGCCCGCCAGATCGACGACCTGCTGCAGCGGGCCCGCGAGGTCGACGCCCGGGTCGCCGAGGTCTCGGCCGGTAAGAGCTACGCCGGCGACGAGGACCCGTACAAGCACGCCGACGAGGACGACGCCGACGACGTCGACCTGGACCGCTGAGCGGCGCAGCGTCCGCCGACCGGGGGCCGGTGGTGTCCGGTCTGGTCGTCGTGGACAAGCCCGCCGGCCTGACCTCCCACCAGGTGGTGGCGCGCTGCCGCCGGCTGCTCGGTACCCGGAAGGTGGGGCACGCGGGCACACTGGACCCGATGGCCACCGGGGTGCTGCTGGTGGGCGTCAACCGGGCGACCCGGCTGCTCGGTCACCTGATGCTCACCCGGAAGGTCTACACGGCCACCGTGCGGCTCGGGATCGGGACCGTCACCGACGACGCCGAGGGTGAGGTCGTCTCCCGCCCGGGAGTGCTGGGCCTGGAGGACGGCACGCTGGATGCCGCGCTGGCGCCACTCCGGGGGCTCATCCGGCAGGTCCCGACGGCCGTCTCGGCCATCAAGGTGGACGGGGTCCGCTCCTACGCCCGGGTGCGGGCGGGGGAGGACGTCGAGCTGCCGGCCCGCGCTGTCACCGTGCACCGCCTCGAGGTGCTGGCTCGGCGCGACCTCGTCGTCGACGACGTGGCCTGCGTGGACCTCGACGTGCTGGTGGAGTGCAGCTCGGGTACCTACGTCCGCGCTCTGGCCCGCGACCTCGGTGCCGCCCTCGGCTCAGCCGGTCACCTGACGGCGCTGCGGCGCACCGAGGTGGGGACCTTCGGCCTGGACGAGGCGGTCGCGCTCGACGACGCGACGCAGAGCCTGCCCGTGCTCGCGATGGCCGACGTGGCCCGGCGGGCGTTCGCCACGGTGGTCCTGGACGCCGAGCAGGAGGCCGCCGTGCGCGTCGGCCGGGCCCTGCCCCGGCTGGTGCTGCCGGCGGACCAGGCCGCGCTGCTGAGCGCGGAGCAGGAGTTCCTGGCCCTCTACCGGCGACGTGGCGACGGTGCTGTCGCCGAGGCCGTGTTCTGCGGCTGAGCCACGACGTGGTCGTCGAGCCCCGTGGTTGACTGGGCGGCCGGAGCGCGACCGTGCGCGCCAGAGCCGGTTCCAGGGGAAGGGCGGAGCGGATGACCAGCGACCCGGTGGTCGTGATCGGCAACTTCGACGGCGTCCACCGCGGGCACGTCGCGCTGCTGCGTGCCGCCCGTGCCGCCGAGCCCGAGGCGCCGCTCGTGGTCGTCACCTTCTGGCCCCACCCGATGTCGGTGGTCCGGCCCGACCAGGCGCCCCCGCTGCTGACCTCACTGCCCCGTCGGGTGGAGCTGCTCAAGGAGGCTGGCGCGACCGAGGTCGTCGTCGTGGACTTCACCGCCGAGGTGGCCGGCTGGAACCCGGAGCAGTTCGTCGACGCCGTGCTCCGGCCCCTGCACCCCAAGCGGGTGGTGGTGGGGGAGAACTTCCGGTTCGGGTTCCGTGCGGCCGGCACCGTGGCCACCCTGGCCGAGCTCGGCGCCGGCAGCTTCGTCGTCCAGCCCGTCGGGCTCGTCACCGACGGCGCCCAGCCGAGCTCCTCGACCCTGGTCCGGCACGCGGTCGCTGAGGGTGACTTCGGCCGGGTCCGCGAGCTGTGCGACCACCCGTTCCGCTTCTCCGGCGTCGTCGTCCAGGGCGACCAGCGGGGCCGGCTGCTCGGGTACCCGACGGCGAACCTGCCGGTCGCCCCGGGCATGGCGGTGCCGGCTGACGGCGTCTATGCCGGTTGGGTGACCCGGCTCGACCAGGCCGACGCCCCGCGGTGGCCGGCCGCCATCTCGGTGGGCTCGAACCCCACCTTCGACGGCGTGCAGCGGCGGATCGAGTCCTACGTGCTGGACCGCGACGACCTCGAGCTGTACGGGGTGGAGATCGCCGTCGACTTCTACGCCCGGGTCCGCGGCCAGATCCGCTTTGCCGGCATGCAGCCGCTGATCGAGCAGATGCACCACGACGTCGAGGAGATCCGGCACCTGCTGCTGGCGCCCTGACTCCGCGATTCGTCCCGACCAGGGCCGCCCTGGTAAGTTGGCCGGTGCCGTTTGATCGGCCGCGGACCACCAAGAGCTCCCCTCACACCGAGTGAACCCCCAGAACACGGGGCCCGGGAGCGCCGCGCAACGGGAAACCGAAGGAGAAGACGTGGCTTTTGACGCTGCCATCAAGAAGCAGACCATCGAAGAGTTCGCCACCCACGAAGGTGACACGGGTTCTCCCGAGGTCCAGGTCGCGGTCCTGACCCGACGCATCGCGCACCTGACCGAGCACCTGAAGGAGCACAAGCACGACCACCACAGCCGTCGTGGTCTGATGCTCCTGGTCGGCCAGCGCCGCCGGCTGCTCAACTACGTCGCCCAGACCGACATCAACCGCTACCGGTCGCTCATCGAGCGTCTCGGCCTGCGTCGCTGATGTGAGCGGAGCGGTCCTCCTCGCCCCCGTGGCCGGGCAGGGCCGCTCCTGCGCGTCACCCACAACTGAATCGTCCGACATCACCCGCTGAATCCATCCCGCACGCACTCGACGCGGAGAGCTTCGGTCCTCGGTAGTGGTCCTCGGGTCCGCCGGCCTCGAGCCGGCGCGCAGGTCTCACCTGCCTGACCCGCGGACCTCGATCGAAGACCGGCCTCCACAGCTCCAGGGGAGCAGGGCCTCGTGGCACGAGGCGCGCTCGAGCAGCCGCCGTCAGGGCGACAGGTGTGCGGATGCGATCCACACCTCCGGCGGGCCCTCGCGGCCCGCCACAGAAAGGAATCCCGTGGAGGGACCTGAACTGCACGCCACCGAGGCCGTCATCGACAACGGTGCACACGGTCGTCACGTCGTCCGCTTCGAGTCGGGCCTGCTGGCCCGCCAGGCTGCCGGATCGGCCGCCGTCTACCTCGACGACGACACCATGCTCCTCGCGGCCACTACGGCCCAGAGCAAGCCGCGTGACGCCATCGACTTCTTCCCGCTCACCGTGGACGTCGAGGAGCGGATGTACGCCGCCGGCCGGATCCCCGGCTCGTTCTTCCGCCGTGAGGGCCGCCCGTCCGAGGGCGCCATCCTCACCTGCCGGCTGATCGACCGTCCGCTGCGCCCCTGCTTCGTCAAGGGCCTGCGCAACGAGGTCCAGGTCGTCGTCACCGTCATGGCGCTCAACCCCAACAAGACCTACGACGTCGTGGCCATCAACGCCGCCTCGATGTCCACCCAGCTCGCGGGCCTGCCCTTCACCGGCCCGATCGGCGGCGTCCGCGTCGCCCTCATCGGTGACCAATGGGTCGGCTTCCCCGACGTCGACCAGCTGGGCAAGTCCACCTTCGACATGGTCGTCGCCGGCCGCGTGCTCGCCGACGGCGACGTCGCGATCATGATGGTCGAGGCCGAGTCCACCGCCCAGACCTGGGACCTCGTCCGCGGCGGGGGCACCGCCCCGACCGAGGAGGTCGTCGCCTCCGGGCTCGAGGCCGCGAAGCCCTTCATCAAGGCCCTCTGCGACGCGCAGGCCGAGCTGGCCGCGCACTTCCCGAAGACGACCGCGGAGTTCCCGATCTTCGCCGACTACGCCGACGACGTCTTCGCCGCCGTGTCTGAGACCGCGTCGTCCGAGCTCTCCTCGGTGATGGCCATCGCCGACAAGCAGGAGCGCGAGCAGGCGACCGAGGCCCTCAAGGCCAAGACCGTCTCCTCCCTCTCCGAGCAGTTCGCGGGCCGCGAGAAGGAGATCTCCGGCGCGTTCCGGGCGCTGACCAAGAAGCTCGTGCGGCAGCGGATCCTCACCGACCAGGTGCGCATCGACGGCCGTGGCCTGAGCGACATCCGGACCCTGTCGGCCGAGGTCGACGTGATCCCGCGCGTCCACGGCTCGGCGCTGTTCCAGCGCGGGGAGACCCAGATCCTGGGGGTCACCACGCTCAACATGCTGGGCATGGAGCAGAAGCTCGACACCCTGGCGCCGGAGACCACCAAGCGCTACATGCACAACTACAACTTCCCGCCCTACTCCACCGGTGAGACCGGTCGGGTCGGTTCGCCGAAGCGCCGCGAGATCGGCCACGGTGCGCTCGCCGAGCGTGCCCTGGTGCCGGTGCTCCCGACGCGCGAGGAGTTCCCCTACGCCATCCGCCAGGTCTCGGAGGCGCTGGGCTCCAACGGCTCCACCTCGATGGGCTCGGTCTGCGCCTCCACCCTGGGGCTGCTGAACGCCGGCGTGCCGCTGCGCGCGCCGGTCGCCGGCATCGCCATGGGCCTGGTGTCCGACACGATCGACGGGGAGACGCGCTACGTCGCGCTCACCGACATCCTCGGTGCCGAGGACGCCTTCGGCGACATGGACTTCAAGGTCGCCGGCACGCGGGACTTCATCACCGCCCTGCAGCTGGACACCAAGCTCGACGGCATCCCGGCCTCGGTGCTCGCCTCGGCGCTCAACCAGGCCAAGGACGCCCGGAACTCGATCCTCGACGTCATGAACGAGGCCATCGACGGACCGGACGAGATGAGCCTGTTCGCGCCGCGGATCATCACCATCCACATCCCGGTCGACAAGATCGGCGAGGTCATCGGCCCGAAGGGCAAGGTGATCAACCAGATCCAGGACGACACCGGCGCCCAGATCTCGATCGAGGACGACGGCACGATCTACGTCGGCGCGGACTCCGGCGACAAGGCCGAGGCGGCGCGGGCGCTGATCAACGCCATCGCCAACCCGACCATGCCGGAGAAGGGCGAGCGGTACCTCGGCACCGTCGTCAAGATCACCGCGTTCGGCGCCTTCGTGTCACTGTTGCCCGGTAAGGACGGCCTGCTGCACATCTCCAAGCTGCGCCCGCTGGCCGGTGGCGCCCGCGTCGACAACGTCGAGGACGTCGTCAGCGTCGGCCAGAAGATCCAGGTGGAGATCAACGAGATCGACGACCGCGGGAAGCTCTCCCTGATCCCGGTCGTCGAGGAAGAGGCGTCGGTCTGACCTCCACGGCCTCACCTGCCGCTCCGCGGCGACCCGCACGGCGTCACCCCCTCGTGGGTGGCGCCGTGCGGCGTACCACCCTGCCGAACGGCCTCCAGGTGGTCACCGAGCACATGCCAGCCAGCCGGACCTTCTCGGTGGGGGCCTTCGCCGGGGTGGGGTCCCGGCACGAGACACCCGCCCTGCACGGGGCGTCGCACTTCCTGGAGCACGTCCTGTTCAAGGGCACGGCGCGCCGCAGTGCCGAGGAGATCTCGGCCGCGGTCGAGGCGGTGGGCGGTGAGCTCAACGCCTACACCACCAAGGAGTACACCTGCTTCTACGCCCGCGTCCTCGCCGGCGACGCCGGGCTCGCGGTCGGCGTGCTGACCGACATGCTCACGGAGTCCACCGTCACCGCGAGCGACCTCGACGCCGAGCGGGCGGTGATCCAGGACGAGATCGCCATGCACGCCGACGACCCGGGCGAGGTCGTCCAGGAGGTCGTCGCCGGGCACGTCTTCGCCGGCTCCGGCCTCGGCCGCACGGTCATCGGCTCGCCGGACTCCATCGCGGCCCTCAGCCGTGAGCAGGTAGTGGGCCACTGGCAGCAGCACTACGGCCCCTCCTCCCTGGTCGTCGCCGCGGCCGGTCACGTCAACCACGACCAGCTGGTCGAGCGGCTCGCCCCGCTGGACGCCCGCCCGGTCCGATCCGCCCCGCGAACACCCGAGAGCACGTCCGTGGGTAACCGCGGCGGACTGGTGAGCGTGCAACGCCGCGTGGAGCAGGTCAGCGCGGTGCTGGCCTACCCGAGCCCGGGCCTGTTCGACGACGCCCGCTACCCGCTCGGTCTGCTCTCCCTCGTCGTCGGGGGCGGCATGTCCTCGCGGCTCTTCGTCGAGGTCCGCGAGCGCCGCGGCCTCACCTACGGCATCGACGCGGGGGAGACCACCTACTCCGACGCCGGTCTGTGGAGCGTCGACTGGCAGTGCGCGCCGGGCAAGCTCGCCCCGATCGTCGACCTCGTCCAGGCGGTCCTCGCCGACGTCGCCGAGCACGGGGTCACCGAGGCCGAGCTGGCCCGGGCCCGCGGCCAGATGCGCGGTCAGACCGTGCTCTCCTACGAGAGCCCCTCCAGCCGGATGAGCCGGCTGGGCGCGAACACCGTGCTCGGCGACCAGCGGACCCTGAACGAGGTGCTCGAGCACTTCGACGCCGTCCGCGCGGACCAGGTGCAGGCCGCCGCCGCCGCGCTATTCCGCCAGCGGCCCGTGCTGGGGCTGGTCGGGCCCCGGGTGCCGGCGAAGGTGCTGCGAGACTGGTCCTGACCAGCACCCGGTGGTTGCAGGACAGGCGGGCGGAGGAGAAGCGCATGCAGAAGGTGGCGGTGTTCGGCGCTCGCGGCAAGATGGGGGCCGAGGTGTGCCGCGCGGTCGAGGCCGCCGACGACCTCGAGCTGGTCGCGGCCGTTGACGCCGGGGATGACCGCGCGGCCGTCGAGAGGGCCGACGTCGTCGTCGACTTCACCCACCCTGACGCCGTGATGGACAACCTGGCCTGGTGCATCGGGCGAGGGCTGCACGCCGTGGTCGGGACCACCGGCTTCGACGAGGCCCGGCTGCAGCACCTCCGGGACCTGCTGACCCGGCACCCGGAGGTCGGGGTGGTGGTCGCGGCCAACTTCTCCGTCGGCGCGGTGCTGATGATGCGGTTCGCCGAGGAGGCGGCGGCCTTCTACGAGAGCGTGGAGATCGTCGAGCTGCACCACCCCGGCAAGGCCGATGCCCCGTCGGGGACCGCGACCACGACGGCTCGGCGGGTGGCCGCCGCGCGCGCCGCCGCCGGGCTTCCCGCCCCGCCCGACGCCACGGTCCAGGAGCTGCCCGGGGCGCGCGGCGCCGACGTCGACGGCATCCGCGTGCACGGCGTCCGGCTGCGCGGGCTCGTCGCGCACCAGGAGGTGCTGCTCGGCTCGGAGGGGGAGACCCTGACCCTGCGCCACGACTCTCTGGACCGTGCCTCGTTCATGCCCGGCGTCCTGGCCGCCGTCCGGGCGGTGCCGGGCCGGCCGGGTCTCACCGTCGGCATCGAGCCCGTGCTCGGGCTGACCTGATGGCGGTCCGCCGCCGTCCCCTGGTTGCCGGGCTCCTCGTGCTCCTGGTCCTGGGCGGGCTGGCGGCGCTCGGGTTCTTCGCCGACGACTTCGCCGAGCAGCGGGTCGAGCGCGCGGAGGCCGGCTCGCTGCAGGCCGAGCTCGGGACCCCGGCCGCACCGACGGTCGACGTGGAGGGCTGGCCCTTCCTGACCCAGGTGCTGACGCGTCGGCACCCTCGGGTGCACGTGGTGGCCGACGACCTGCCCAGCAGCGCCGGCTACCCCGTACCCGTCGAGCACCTGGACCTGGTGCTCACCGACGTGACCACGCAGGACTGGTACCAGAGCCTGGAGGCCGCGCAGGTCGAGGGGACAGCTCGGCTCGGCTACGACGGCCTCACCCAGCTGACCAAGGTGCCGCTCACCCCGGCCGGCGAGGGCCGGGTGAGGATCGAGCGCCGGACGTCGGTCTTCGGCATCGACCTCCTCGCGAGCGTCACCGGCGCGCCGCGGCTGGACGTCGAAGCCCAGACGGTGACGCTGGCCGACACCGAGATCCGGCTGGGCGAGGTGCAGCTCCCGCGCGGGGCCGCCCAGGCTCTGGTCAGGACCGTGCTGCAGCCGATCCCGCTGGAGGGCCTGCCGCTGGGGCTCCGCGTGAGCGGGCTGGAGGCCACCGACGCGGGTGTCCTCGCCCGGGTGAGCGGCAGCGACGTGGTGCTCCGACGGGAATGACCGACGCTCAGCCCTCAGGGGTTGAACACGAGGGTGTTGCCCACCGCGGTCAAGGTGATCGTCCGCTCCCCGACGTCGACCGACCTCAGCTGCTGGCCGAAGGGCAGGGTCCCCATCGGCACCGACAGACGGAGTCGCTGGGCCAGCAGCAGCCGACCGGCCGCGTTCAGCGGCGCAGACGTCTGGACCCCGGCCGGGTTGAGGACGAGCTGACCTTCGCCGGCGCTCACCTCCGACTCGGCGGTCAGGTCGACCTCCTTGTCGAGCACGGCCACGGTGCCGCTCAGCCGGATCCTGCCGTCGGGGAGCGGCTCCAACCGCAAGGAGCGACCGGTGAGGTCGAAGTACCGGTTGAGGTCGTCATAGGTCAGGACGGCGGTCTGCTCGGCCCGGCCGACGCCGACGGCTCGGATGTCGCTCAGCAGGACGTCGTGGAACGGCACCCGCACGTCGCGCAGCGTGGAGTCGACCTGCTCGATGCGCAGGGGTCCGCTCCTGACCCCTGGGGTGCGCACGTGCACCTCGGAGTAGGCCCCGCGGATGACCTGGGGCAGGAAGAAACGGCCCCGGACCTCCACGACCGGGTCGGCTTCGGCGCCGACGGCGTCCCGCACATTCCGGGCCAGGAGCGACTCCGCGGCCGTGCGGGCCAGCGTGTCGGCGGCTCCGAGCAGGCCGCCGAGCACGACGACCACGGCGAGGGCTTCCAGGCCCCGGCGGACCGGCCGGGCGCTCGGCAGCGCGGAGGCCCCGGTGCGCGCGTGCTCAGTCACTGGCCAGCACCCCCGGCCCCGGCGCCTGCGCCGGCACAGCGGCGGGCTGCGACTGGAGGACCCGCCGGTTCGGCCAGCTGCCGGCCCGCCCGAGCAGGATGAGCACGGCCGGGGTGAGCACCGGGCGGATCACCAGGGTGTCGATGAGCAGCCCGACCGCCATCGCGAAGGCGATCTGGCGGAACGTGGACAGCGGGACCAGGGCCACCAGGGCGAAGGTGCCGGCCAGGATGAGCCCGGCGGTGGTGATCGCCTCCGAGCTGCGCGGCACCGCGACCCGCAGCGCGTCGGCCAGCGGGCGGCGGCGGGCCTCGGACCAGATCGCGCCCACGGAGAAGACGTTGTAGTCCGAGCCCAGCGCGATCAGCAGGATGGCCGAGGCGAACGGTGCGTAGAACGTCAGCCCCTGCTGCCCGAGGACGTCCTGGAAGAGCACGGTGGTCAGCCCGAGCGCGGCCCCGACGCTGAGCAGGTTGCAGGCCAGCAGGACCAGGGGGGCGAGAAGTGCGCGGAGGTAGAGCACGAGGATCACCAGCTCGACCAGCACGGCGACCCCCACCGTGATCTCCAGGCTGGTCCGGGTCAGGGCAGCCACCTCGGAGGCGATGAGGGTCTGACCGGTCATGGACGCGCGCGTGTCTCCCAGGCCGGACTGGCGGGTCAGGGTGCTCAGGCGGTCCTGGAGCACCCGGACGTCCTCCACCGCCTGTGCGGCCAGGGGGTCGGTGTCGAAGACGACGATGAACCGTGCCGCGTCGCGGTCGGCGGAGATCACCGCGCCCCGACCGTCGTCCTGGGGGAGGTCGGCGGGTCCGAGCACCTTGGCCACACCGGGTTGGGTGGTCAGCAGCTGCTGCATCCGGAGCAGGTCGGCTCGCCGGTCGGCCAGTCCGTCGGCCTCCAGCATCAGCTCGGTGGGAGCCTCGATCCCGCGCAGCCCGGCGGCGTCCAGCAGTTGGCCGCCCCGGGCCGCGGGGTGGTCCGACGGCAGCCCCGCGGTGAAGGAGAGGTCCAGTCGGGCCTGGGCCAGCGGCAGGGTGGCCAGGGCGAGGAGCACCAGGACGGCACCGCCGGCGGCAGCCGCGATGGGCCGACGCACGAGGTGGTCGATGAGCCGAGGCCTCTGACGCTTGGGGGACCTGAGCCTGCGGTGGGCTCGGCCCGAGCTGCGGACCGGCAGGATGGTGAAGAGCCGCCAGCTGAGGATGGTCATCAGGGCTGGGGTCAGGGTGAGGCAGATAGCCAGACTGACCAGCACGGTCAGGGCCAGGGCCGGACCCAGGGCGCGGAACACGTCGAAGGGTGCGGCCAGCAGGGCGATGGTGCCCCCGGCGACCGTCAGACCGGCCACCGCGATGATGGAGGCACTGCCCTGCAGCGCCAGCCGCGCCCCGGCGACGGCGCCCGCCCCTTCGTCGAGGTGCTCGCGGTAGCCGGAGAAGAACAGGACGCAGTAGTCGGTCACCAGGCCGAGCAGGAGCGCGAGCAGCACGGGTTCGAGCTGGTTGGGCACCTCGAAGTCGAGCAGCTCGGCCAGGTGCGACAGCATCGGGAAGTAGACCAGGTACCCCACGGCAGCCACCCCGACGACCACCGCCGGAGCCAGCAGCGAACGGAACGCGAAGGCGACCACGGCGACGATGAGGATGACGCTCGCCAGCTCGAAGAGCGGCAGCCGGGTCCGCAGGTAGGTCCCCTGAGCCACCTGGGCGGGCACGAACCCGGTGACGTAGGTGTCCGCTTCCGCCTGGTTGTTGAAGTGGGCGGCGTACTGGTTGGCCAGCCGGACCGTGCTGTAGAGCCCCGTGCCCTCGGACATGAACAGGTAGGTCACAGTGGTGTCCGGCACCCCGGTGGGCAGCGGTATCGCCGCCACCACCTGGTGGGGAACCGGCGGCTCGGGCGCCTCGAGCACGTCCTGGGTCGTGGCCAGCGCCCACAGCACGGAGTCTGCCCGGGTCAGGGCGTCGAGACCGCCCGGTTCGTGGAGGACCACGGTGGTCCCGGCGGTCAACGGGACCCGAAACTTCTCCAGGACCCGTTCCTGGACCTTCACCACCTGGCTGTCGGGCGGCAGCAGGTCACCGAACCCGCCGCCCCCGCTGTCCTCGGAGGCGATGACCACGTTGACCAGCACGGCTGCCGCGACCCAGACCGCGACGACGACCCACCGGCCCGACGTCACGGTCACCCGGTAGGCCTGTCCGAGGCGGCCGACCCACGAGGTCCGGATCGGACGATGGGCGGTGGACCCGGAGCCTGCAGCCATGGCGGTCCTCCCGGTCGGCCGGACGTGCGCGGTGGGCTGGCAGGAGCATACTTCCCGTACCAGAACGCGAGGGCACCCGCACCAGATCGAGAACCAGGAGCTCCATGACTCCGACCCCAGCAGCAGAGTCGGCGCCGCCACGAGGTCGGCGGCCCTGGTGGATGCTGGTCGCCATCTTCGTGGGCGGACTGGTGGTGGGCGTCCTGCTGGTCGGTGTGCTGAGCGCGGGGACCCCGGACTTCGTCCTCGCGAACCGGGAGGCCGCCGCATCCGCCGAGCCGTCGCCCTCGGCCAGCGTCGAGGTGGCGGCCCAGGCCCGGGTGAACGCCGCGTGCCTGCGGGTCATCAACGACGCGCAGGACGTCTACAGCGCCCTGGCCGGCCTCGGCGAGGCGGTGGACGACGTCGACTTCGGGGCCATGGACGACATCGTCCGGCGCCTCCAGCCGGTCGAGCCCCGGCTGGCCCGCGACCTCCAGGACTGCGAGGTCGTCGTCGAGGAGGCGGGCGCGCCGGGGACCCCGGGTCCGGGCAACCCGAGCTCCAGCCCGGTCGTGCCGACGCCGAGCGGGTCAGCGACCGGGTGACGCCTCGCCGGTGAGGTCGGTGTGCAGCCGCACCTGGCGCATCCGCTGGTCGAGGTCGTCGGAGCCGATCTCGCGGCTGCTGCCGTCCGCGGCCCAGCCGGCCGCGGTCAGGAAGCCGCGGAGGGCGTCGTCGGTGGTGCCCACCCACCAGCGGGCCTGGGAGAAGCCATCCGCGCGGAGGGTGTCGGCGCAGGCGTTGAGCAGCCGGGAGCCGTGCCCGCGGTGGCGGGCCGGCGGGTCGACCGCGAACTCCTGGACCTCGCCGTCGCCGGCCGGGTCCGCGTCGGGGTCCTGCCCCGGGACGGTCGTGGCGTAGCCGACGACGCGGGACTCCTCCACCGCCACCAGCACGCGGAAGCGGGCCTGCGGCGGGCGGGAGATCGCCCGCTCCCAGGCGGCGGTCATCTCCGCCGCGGTGACCCCGGCCAGGACCTCCGCGGCGAGGTCGGGCGCGAGCTCGGCCGCCCAGACGCGACGCTGCAGGTCGGCGATCGCGGCCGCCTCGCCCGGCCAGGCCAGCCGGACGGAGTCGGCCACCGGGGTGGGGGAGGGGCTCACCCGCCGATGCTAGCCGAGCGGTCCCGGCCCGCGATGATCCTGCGCCCCGGCCAGGGCCCGGGGAAAGGCACGGGGAGCGGCGTCCGTCGAGGGCTCCCGTGGTCAGCGCTCACCTGTAACGTGGGCGAACGTGGCAGCCACCAGCTTGAAGAACCCGCCCGCTCTGCAGGGCAACGCCGTCCGCATCATCCCGCTCGGAGGGCTCGGGGACATCGGCCGCAACATGACCGCGCTGGAGTACAAGGGCCAGATCCTGCTCATCGACTGCGGCGTGCTGTTCCCCGAGGAGAACCACCCCGGCGTCGACCTCATCCTGCCGGGCTTCGGCGTGATCGAGGACCGGCTCGACGACGTGGTCGGGGTCGTCCTGACCCACGGCCACGAGGACCACATCGGGGGCGTTCCCTACCTGCTGCGCCAGCGCACCGACATCCCGCTCATCGGGTCCAAGCTGACCCTGGCGCTGGTGAGCGAGAAGTTCCGCGAGCACCAGATCCGCGGCGTGGTGAAGCGCGAGGTGACCGACCTGGAGCGGATCACCATCGGCCACTTCGACCTCGAGTTCATCGCCGTCAACCACTCGATCCCCGACGCCCTCGCGGTGGCCGTGCGGACGCCCGCCGGGCTCATCCTCCACACCGGCGACTTCAAGATGGACCAGCTGCCTCTGGACGACCGGATCACCGACGTCCGCTCGCTGGCCCGGCTCGGTGAGGAGGGTGTCGACCTGTTCCTCGTCGACTCCACCAACGCCGAGGTGCCGGGCTTCACCACCCCGGAGCGCGACATCGCCCCGGCCCTCGAGCGGGTGTTCAGTCGCAGCAAGCAGCGCGTCATCGTGGCCTGCTTCGCCTCCCACGTGCACCGCGTGCAGCAGGTGATGGACGCCGCCGCCGAGCACGGCCGCAAGGTGGTCTACGTCGGCCGGTCGATGGTGCGCAACATGGGGGTGGCGCGTGACCTCGGCTACCTCAAGGTGCCGGCGAACACCCTGATCGAGATGCGCGACATCGACAACCACCGCCCCCAGGACGTCGTGATCATCTCCACCGGCTCCCAGGGCGAGCCCCTGTCCGCCCTGTCGCGGATGGCCAACCGGGAGCACCAGGTGATCTCGCTCAAGCCGGGCGACACGGTGGTGCTGGCCAGCTCGATGATCCCGGGCAACGAGAACGCCATCTACCGGGTGATCAACGGGCTCACCAAGCTGGGGGCGAAGGTCGTCCACAAGGGCAACGCCATGGTGCACGTCTCAGGACACGCCAGCGCCGGGGAGCTGCTGTTCTGCTACAACACCGTGCGGCCGAGGAACGTGATGCCCGTGCACGGCGAGAGCCGCCACCTCATCGCCAACGCCGACCTGGCCGTGGCCACCGGCGTGCCCCGCGAGCGCACCATCATCGCCGAGGACGGCTCGGTGGTGGACCTGCAGAACGGCCGGGCCCGCATCGTCGGCAAGGTCGACGCCAGCTACATCTTCGTCGACGGTTCGACGGTCGGGAACATCACCGAGTCCGCCCTCACCGACCGGCGGATCCTCGGCGAGGAGGGCTTCATCTCCATCGTCGCCGTGGTCAACACCCACGCGGGCACCATCGTCAGCGGACCCGACATCCACGCGCGCGGCTTCGTCGAGGGTGAGCGCGTCTTCGACAGCCTGCGCCCCCTCGTCATCACCGCCCTGGAGGACGCCCTCCGCGAGGGCATCGACGACCCCTACCGGCTGCAGCAGGTGGTCCGCCGGCGCACCGGCAAGTGGGTCAACGACACCCACCGCCGTCGCCCGATGATCATCCCGGTGATCATCCAGGCCTGACCCTGATCGCGGGGCTATCCGGGCAGTTCTCCACAGATCCCAGCCGCGCCCTCGTCGGCGGGCGGGATCGGTGGTCGGCTGGGCCCATGACGACCCGTCGCGCGCCACCGCCTGCTGGTCGAGGCCACCGTGCCGCTGCTCGCGGCAGGCGCCGTGGTCAGCCACCGCTCGGCCGCGGTGCTGCACGGGCTGCCCGTGTGGCAGGACGGGCTCACGTCACGTCACCCCGTCCAGCGGCTCGGCAACCGCCGTGGGTACGTGCACGTCCACGTCGCCCCTCTGGGAGCAGCCGACGTCGCCGAGGTCGCCGGGACCGCGGTCACCACGCTGGCACGCACCGTCGTCGACCTGGGCCGGAGCGTCCCCGTCACCCAGGCGGTCGCGGCCGGCGACGCTGCTCTGCGGCGGGGACTGCCGTCTCGGGAGCTGATGGAGGCGCTCGAGCTGGCCGGAGGCCGGCGGGGGGTCGCCGCCGCTCGACGGGCGGTCGCCCTGCTCGATCCCCGGAGCGAGAGCGCGGGCGAGTCGATGAGCCGGGTGGTGCTGGGCGACCTCGGTCTGGCCCCGACGAGCCTGCAGCACGAGGTGTTCGATGCGAACGGCCAGCTGGTGGGGCGCGCCGACTTCGCCTGGGAGCAGCACCGGACGCTGGGCGAGTTCGACGGGCGGGACAAGTACGGCGCGCTGCTGTCGCCCGGCACGCGGGTCGAGGACGTCGTGTGGCGGGAGAAGCGTCGCGAGGACGCGCTCCGCGACCTGGGGTGGCAGGTGGTGCGGTGGGTCTGGGCTGACCTGTTCGACCCGGCGGCGCTAGCGGCCCGTTTGCACCGCGCGTTCGCCCGTCACGCACAGGTCGCCCCTGCTCCACGCGTCCGCCCCCGCTGCAGCGGGGGCGGCCGGTAGGAACCGGGGCGACCCTCCCAGGACGCACAAAACCCGCCCCCGAAAGGAGGCGGGTCAGGGGCGGATCAGGTCAGCGGCTGACCTTGCCGGCCTTGATGCAGGAGGTGCAGGCGTTGACCCGCTTGGGCGCGCCCGAGACGATGGCGCGGATGCGCTGGATGTTGGGGTTCCAGCGCCGGTTCGTCTTCTTCTTGGACCAGGGCACGTTGTGGCCGAAGCCCGGTCCCTTGCCGCACACGTCGCATACCGCTGCCACTGGAGTTGCTCCCATTGCTGTCTGACGTCGATGACCGCCTCGCGGCGGCGTCCTTGGGTCACCCATCCGGGCAACCGGGACAGCGTACCCGAGACGCCGGGGCGAGGACCAATCCGCAGAGGCGGGCGCCGGGGAGGGCAGCGCCTGCGCGGATAGGGTGACCGCGTGCTGCCCACCTCCCACCCCGGTGAGCCGACCCCGGTAGCCGCCGGGCTCGGCATCTGGGAGACCTTCGACGCGTGGTTGCGTCGCTCGAGCACCCTGATCGGGGAGTCGGCCGACGCCCTCGACGCCCTGAACGTCTTCCCGGTCTCCGACGCCGACACCGGCTCCAACCTGCGGCTGACCCTGGCCGGCATCACGCGCGCCGTGCCGCACATCAACCGCGGCAACCTCGGCGCCGTCGTCCAGGCCGCCATCCTTTCCGCGCACGGGAACTCGGGCGCCATCGTCGCGGAGATGTTCTCCAGCGTCTGCCGCAGCCTGGAGCGGGGCGTGCCCGGCGCCGGCTCCGGTCCGGCCGGGGCCCGCGTGGCCGTCCTGCTCGCGACCGTCGCCGACGCGGCCCGGCGGGCGGTGGCCGAGCCCGTCGCCGGGACGATCCTGACCGTGGCGGACGACGCCGCCCGGGCGGCCGTGACCGCGGCCGCACGCACCCCGGACGACGCCCTCGGGGTGGCCTCCGCCGCCCAGACCGAGGCCCGGGCGGCGCTGCAGCGCACACCGGACCAGCTGGACGTGCTCGCGGCCGCCGGCGTCGTCGACGCCGGCGGCCAGGCCTACGCGCTGCTGGTGGATGCCCTGGTCGAGGTGCTCGGTGGGCCCCCGGCGGTTCCGCTGGCCGCCGACGACGTGCGTCCCCGTCCCTCGAAGGGGAACGCGGACCCCCAGTACGAGGTGATGTACGCCGTGCACGACGCCACGGCCGATGCGCTGGAGGAGCTGCGCGTCCGGCTCGGCGGGCTCGGTCACAGCGTCGTGGTCGTCGGCCAGGAGGCCAACGCCGGCCGGGTCGCGCAGGTGCACGTGCACTGCGCCGAGCCCGGCTCCGCCGTCGAGGCGGCCCTGGGCGCGGGCCGGCTCTCCCAGATCCGCATCACCGCCCTGGAGCCGGCCGTCCCCGCGGCCCGCAGCGTCGTCGCCGTCGTCGCCGGACCGGGCTTGGCCCAGGCCGTGACGCAGGCCGGCGGACTGGCGGTCCAGCGCCGCGGACCGCGGCCCCTGCTGAAGGAGCTGACCGCGACGCTGCGCCGGCTCGAGGGGGACGTGGTCCTGCTGCCGAACGACATGGAGACCCTGGAGGTGGCCACCCACGTGGTGGCCCGGCTCCGCGCCGAGCGGGCGGGCCGCGGCCGCCACCTCGTCGTCGTCCCCACCGTCGCCCAGGTGCAGGGCCTCGCCGCGCTGGCGGTGCACGCACCTGAGGAGGACTTCGACGCCACCGTGGCGGCCATGAGCTCGGCCGCCGGGCACGCCCGCCACGGAGCGGTCACGGTCGCGGAGGGAGCGGCGATGACCATGGCCGGCCGCTGCGAGGTCGGCGACGTGCTGGGCATCGTGGACGGAGACTTCCTGCTCGTCGGGGACGACGTGGGTGCGGTCGCCATCCAGGTGGCGGAACGGCTGCTGGCTCCGGGCGGGGAGCTGCTGACCGTCGTGCTGGGCGCCGACGCGCCACCCGACCTCGCCGACACCCTCACCGGCTGGGGGAGCCGGCACCCGGGGGCCCTCGACGTGCAGGTCCTCGACGGCGGTCAGCCCCGCTACCTGGTGCTGCTGGGCGCCGAGTGAGCGCCGCTCCCGGCCCCGGCGCCGAGGCCTGGCGCACCGACACCTACCGGCGGCTGACCGAGCGCCTGGACCGCGTCCTGGGCGACAAGACGGCCAAGCAGTTCGAGCCCCTCAAGGTGCGCACTGTCAGCGACCTCATGCACCACCTGCCCCGCCGCTACTTCTCCGCGGCCGAGCTCAGCGACCTCTCCGCGCTGCAGCCCGACCAGGACGTCGCCGTCGTCGCCGAGGTGGTGGAGAGCCGCGCCCACAACATGCCCTCCGGCAGCTACCACACCGCCAAGAAGCCCCGGCTGGAAGCGAGGATCACCGACCACCGTGGCTCGTTGACCCTCACCTTCTTCGGGCAGCCGCGCGTGATCACCTACTGGCAGAACCAGCTGCGGCCGGGCGCCCGCGGGATCTTCGCCGGCAAGGTCCGTGCGTTCAACGCCCAGCTGCAGCTCGCGCACCCGGACTTCGTCATCGTCGACGCCGACGGCCGGATGATCGGTGGGGCGCAACGCAACGCGGGCCTGACCGCCGCGGTCTCCTCGCCCCTCATCGGGCTCTACCCCCAGACCGGCAAGCTCCGCACCTGGACCATCGCCGAGTGCGCCCGGCTGGTCCTGGACGGCCTCGACGGGCTGGCCGATCCGCTGCCCGCCTGGCTGCGGGCCGAGGCCGACGTCATCGAGCTGCTGCCCGCACTGCGCGCGCTGCACCAGCCCTCGAGCCGCGACGAGATCGACGAGGGCCGCGAGCGGCTGCGCTTCGACGAGGCCTTCGCCCTGCAGCTGACCATGGCCCGACGCCGGGCGGACGCGGCAGCCCACGGGGCCGTCCCCCGTCCCCGCCGCACGGGCCGCCTGCTGGACGCCTTCGACGCCCGGCTGCCGTTCACCCTGACCGCCGGCCAGATGGAGGTGGGCGTCGAGATCGAGCGGGAGCTGGCGCGGGACCAGCCGATGCAGCGGCTGCTGCAGGGGGAGGTGGGGTCCGGCAAGACCCTCGTCGCGCTCCGGGCCATGCTCACCGTCGTCGACGCGGGGGGCCAGGCGGCCCTGCTCGCGCCCACCGAGGTGCTGGCAGCCCAGCACCACCGCACCATCACCTCGATGCTCGGGGACCTCGCCCTCGGCGGCATGCTCGGCGGGGCGGAGCACGCCACCCGCGTCACGCTGCTCACGGGGTCGATGACCGCCGCCCAGAAGCGGGAGGCGCTGCTGCAGGTGGCCTCCGGGGAGGCCGGTGTGGTGGTCGGCACCCACGCCCTGCTCAGCGCCGGGGTGCAGTTCGCCGAGCTGGGGCTGGTCGTGGTGGACGAGCAGCACCGGTTCGGGGTGGAGCAGCGCGCCGCGCTCTCGTCGAAGGCGGCCGCGCGGCCGCACGTGCTCGTCATGACCGCCACACCCATCCCGCGCTCGGTGGCCATGACCGTCTTCGGCGACCTCGAGACCTCGGTGCTCCGTGAGGTACCGGCCGGGCGGGCCGACATCACCACCGTGGTCGTCGACAGCCGTCGCCACCCCGGCTGGGTCGAGCGGGCCTGGGGGCGGATCGCGGAGGAGGTCGCCGCCGGCCGGCAGGCCTACGTCGTCTGCGCGCGCATCTCCGCCACCGAGACGACCGCCCGCCCCGGGGAGGACGAGGTGCTCGACGAGGGCCCGGAGCCCCTGCCGCCGGCCGCGGCGGTGGAGGACCTGTTCGCCGAGCTGAGCGCTGGGCCGTTGGCCGGGCTCCGGGTCGAGGTGCTGCACGGCAAGCTCCCGGCCGAGGACAAGGACGCGGTGATGCGCCGCTTCGCCGCCGGCGAGACCGACGTGCTCGTGGCCACCACGGTGATCGAGGTCGGCGTCGACGTCCCCAACGCGGCCGTCATGGTGATCTGCGACGCAGACCGCTTCGGCATCTCCCAGCTCCACCAGCTCCGCGGCCGGATCGGCCGCGGCCGGCACCCAGGGGTCTGCCTGCTGCTCACGGCCGCCCCCGACGGCAGCCTGGCCCGGGACCGGCTGGACGCCGTCGCCCGCACCCGGGACGGCTTCGCGCTGGCCGAGGTGGACCTCGACCAGCGGCGCGAGGGCGACGTGCTGGGCGCCACCCAGTCCGGTCACCGCTCCAGCCTGCGCCTGCTGCGCGTGCTCGACGACGCCGACGTGATCCTCCGGGCCCGGGACCTGGCCGAGCGCTGCCTGGCCGTCGACCCCGAGCTGAGCGATGCCGGCCTGGCCGACACGGTGACCCTCATGGAGCGCCAAGCTGCCGGGGACTGGCTGGAGCGCACGTGAGCCGCATCATCGCCGGGTCCCGGGGCGGTCGCCGGCTGACCACGCCGCAGGGGTCGCGCACCCGCCCGACCACCGACCGGGTGCGGGAGGCCTTGTTCTCCGCTGTCGCTGCCTGGGCCGGGACGGCGGACGCTCCGGCCGACGCGACGCTGGACGGGCTGGCGTTCGCCGACCTGTTCGCGGGCTCGGGGGCCGTCGGTCTGGAGGCGGCCAGCCGCGGCGCCGGGCCGGTGCTGCTGGTCGAGGCGGACAAGCGCACCGCGGCGGTGACCCGGCGCAACGTCGTGGACCTCGGGCTCTCGGCCCAGGTCCGCACCGGCCGGGTGGAGACGGTGCTGGCCTCGCCCGGCGACCAGGCCTACGACGTCGTCTTCCTCGACCCGCCCTACGAGCTCGCCGGCCACGCCGTCGACGCCGTGCTGCTCGCGCTCGCCGCCGGGGGCTGGCTGTCGGCGGACGCGCTGCTCGTCGTCGAGCGGAGCCGTCGCACCCCCGACCCGGGATGGCCGCAGGTGGTCACCGAGTCCTGGCAGCGCGGCTACGGGGAGACCGTGCTGCACTACGGCTCCTGCGTGCCGCCGGCCGTTGCGGAGCCCACCGCGGGCCCGGCTAGCGTGGCCCCGTGACCCGCGCGGTGTGCCCCGGCAGCTTCGACCCCGTCACCCGGGGGCACCTCGACGTGATCGGCCGGGCCGCGGCGCTGGTCGAGGAGGTCGTCGTGGCCGTCGGGGCCAACGGATCCAAGAAGCCGTGGTTCACCCGCGAAGAGCGGGTGGCGATGCTCCAGGACGCGTGCGCGCCGTGGTCGAACGTCTCGGTCGCCGTCTTCGACGGGCTGCTGGTCGACTTCTGCCGCGGCGAAGGGATCACGGCCGTCGTCAAGGGCCTCCGTACGGCGTCGGACTTCGACTACGAGGTGGGGATGGCGCAGATGAACGCCCACCTCAGCGGGGTGGACACCGTCTTCGTCGCCACCGCCCCGGCCTGGTCCTTCGTCTCCTCCTCCCTGGTGCGGGAGGTCGCGGCCCTCGGCGGTGACGTCTCGGCCCTGCTCACCCCTGAGGTCGACGCGCACGTACGGCGCCGCGCAGGGGAACGCGGCCGTTAGTCTGGAGGGGTTGCCCGATCGCTCCCGGACCCCCGCCGGAGGCGGATGCCTGTCGTGCTCGAGGAGTGCCAGTGCCTGACCAGATCACCGCTGAGGAGAAGCTCTCGCGTCTCCGCGAGCTCGTGCTGAACGCCCGCGCCATGCCCATGTCGGCCTCGTGCGTGGTCAACCGCGGAGAGGTCCTCTCCGCCATCGACGAGGTGATCGACCGGCTCCCCGACGAGATCAGCGACGCCCAGCGGGTGATCGACCGGTCCCAGGCCAAGATCGCCGAGGGCGAGGCGGAGTCCCGCCGGCTGCTCTCGCAGGCCCGCGTGGAGGCCGAGAAGCTGGCACGGGAGAGCCAGATCGTGAAGGTCGCCGAGGAGCAGGCCGCCCAGATCCGGGCCGAGGCCGAGGCGGAGGCCGCGGCCCTGCGCAAGGAGACCGACCTGTTCATCGACTCCCGGATGGCCAGCTTCGAGTCCGTGCTGCACAAGACGTCGAGCCAGGTGCGCACGGCACGTGCCCGGCTGGCCGAGCGCAGCAACCTCGACCCGGCCGACCGCGCGAAGGCGGCCGCCAAGACCGCCTGAGCTCCCCCTCGGCTCCAGACGCAGGATCCGGCCCGCCTCCCGTTTTGCCCAGGCCGGTCCGCACCGGTACCGTTGGACGCCGGTCACGACGCTGTCAGGACCGTTCGGCATGGAAGGATCGCGATGGGCTCGCCGCATCGCCCGTTGGACCACCGGTCGCCGTTGGTCCTCGACACCCAGAACCTGGGTCGTCACGCGGGCGGGATGAAGCAGGTTCAGACGACGGTCGACGCGCCGGCCGGACTGGGCATCGCCGTGATCGGGGTACCCACCGGCTCACCTGTGGTCCTGGATCTCCGGCTCGAGTCGGTGGTCGAGGGCGTGCTGGTGACCGGCACCGCCACGGTCCAGGTGCGCGGGGAGTGCGTCCGCTGCCTCACCGAGGTCTCCGACACGTTGGAGATCGACGTGCAGGAGCTGTTCGTGCACCCCGAGAGCGAGGCCGGGGACGACGAGGTCAGTCGCCTGGAGGATGACCTGGCCGACCTCGAGCCCCTGCTCCGCGACGGTGTGGTGCTCGACCTGCCGTTCCAGCCGTTGTGCCGGGAGGACTGCCTGGGGTTGTGCGTCGAGTGCGGCGCGAACCTCAACGAGGACCCCGAGCACGTCCACGAGACGGCGGTCGACCCCCGCTGGGAGAAGCTGCGTCGCCTCGACGGTGGCGACGGCGGCTCCTACGATGTCCAGAGCCAGACCCAGAGCTAGTTGATGTTCGTCCACCACCCCGGTGGAGAAGCGAGGAGAGAACCGTGGCCGTACCGAAGCGGAAGATGTCACGCAGCAACACCCGGCACCGCCGTTCCCAGTGGAAGGCGAGCGTGCCGACCCTGGTGACCTGCGCGAACCCGGCCTGCCGCGAGAAGCACCTGCCGCACGTGGCCTGCCCCTCGTGCGGCCAGTACGGGCCCCGGGCGGCCCGCCGTCAGGTCCTCGCGTCCTGATCCGGGACTCGGGGGTGAGCGCGTCGCGCCTCTCGATGGTCGAGGTGTTGAGCCAGCTCGGGACCCCGCTGGGGCCCGAGCTGCTCGAGCGTGCGCTCACCCACCGCTCGTTCGCCTACGAGCGGGGCGGTCTGCCCACCAACGAGCGGCTGGAGTTCCTCGGTGACTCCGTGTTGGGACTCGTGGTGACCGAGCACCTCTACCTCTCCTACCCCGACCTGTCCGAGGGGCAGCTGGCCAAGCTCCGGGCTGCGGTGGTCAACTCCCGCGCCCTGGCCGAGGTGGCCCGTGGGCTCGACCTCGGCTCGCTGGTCCTGCTCGGGCGCGGCGAGGAGGCCACCGGAGGCCGGGACAAGTCCTCGATCCTGGCCGACACGATGGAGGCCGTCATCGGCGCCGTCTTCACCGAGCACGGCATCGACGCCGCCCGCGTCTTCGTGCACCACCTGTTCGACCAGCTGATGGTCGACGTCGCCACCCTGGGTGCCGGCCTGGACTGGAAGACGAGCCTGCAGGAGAGCGCCTCGCTCGCCGGCCTCGGCGTGCCCGTCTACGAGGTCCTCGAGTCGGGGCCCGACCACGCCAAGAGCTTCCAGGCCATGGTGGTGCTCGACCGGCACACCTACGGTCCCGGCGCCGGCCGGAACAAGAAGGAGGCGGAGCAGAACGCTGCCGCCCTGGCCTTCGCCGCGATCGAGGCCGAGAGGTCCGCCCGGGTCGCGGACTCGACCCCCGCCGCTTCCTGACCCGGCCCGTGCCCGAGCTGCCCGAGGTCGAGACCGTCCGACGCGGCTTGGTGCCCGGCGTCACCGGGCGCTGCATCACCGCCGTGCGGGTGCTGCACCCCCGACCCGTGCGTCGGCACCTGGCCGGGCCCGAGCACTTCGCGACCACCCTCGTCGGTCGCACTTTCACGGAGCCGCGACGTCGCGGCAAGTACCTGTGGCTGCCGTTCGCCGACGGGGACGCCCTGCTGGCCCACCTCGGCATGAGCGGCCAGTTCCGCCTGGAGCCGGCCGGGACCCCGCTGGCCCCCAACACCCGCGTGCTCGTGGACTTCGACGACGCCGGCCCGCAGCTGCGCTTCGTCGACCAGCGCATGTTCGGCGGGCTCACCCTCGCCCCTGCGGGGGCCGCGCTGCCGGTCGAGGTCGCGCACATCGGCCGGGACCCGTTCGACCCGCTGTTCGACCTGGAGGCGGCCGCGCGCCGCATGCGGACCAAGCGCACCGGGGTGAAGCGGGCGCTGCTGGACCAGACCCTCGTCTCGGGCGTCGGCAACATCTACGCCGACGAGGCGCTGTGGCAGGCCCGCACCCACTACGCCCGGGCCACCTCCAACCTCGGCCAGGCGCAGGCGCGCGCGGTCCTCACCGCGGCCCGCGACGTGATGGCCGCCGCGCTGGAGCGGGGCGGCACCTCCTTCGACGCGCTCTACGTCGACGTCAACGGCTCCAGCGGCTCCTTCGACGGCTCGCTGGCGGTGTACGGGCAGGAGGGCCGGCCGTGCCGCCGCTGCGGTACGCCCATCCGCCGGGAGGCGTTCATGAACCGCTCTGCTTTCCGCTGCCCGCGGTGCCAGCGGACGCCCTCCGGTGCCTCCTACGGGGGCTGATCACCCGACCGGGGCGGGCGGGGACGGCACGGGGACGAGGTCCCGCCAGCCGAGCGCGCACACCGGTATCCTCATCCGATCGTGGAGCGACTGAAGCACTACCTGTTCGTCCGCCACGGCCACAACTGGGTCCTCCTGGTCCGGTTCGGCCTGGTGGGCGGCTCGGGCGTTCTCGTGAACCTCCTGGTCGTCGTCCTGGCGAACAAGCTCGGCCCCGACGACCAGGGCATCTTCCTCGGCCTCCCGCTGACCGACTTCAACATCCGCTGGTACCACGTCTTCGCCACCGTGGCCTTTGTGGTGGCCAACCTCTGGAACTTCCAGCTGAACCGGCGCTACACGTTCCGCAGCACCCACCACGCCGGCTGGTTCCGGGAGTACCTGCCCTTCGTCGCGGTGGGGCTCCTCGCCCACCTGGTGGGTCTGGGCATCCTGACCCTCCTGCTGCACCCCGGGTCGTGGCTGGCGCTCTCACCGACCTTCTTCGACGACTCCTCGGGGTTCCGCACCCGGCTCTACTGGGCGCAGCTCATCCAGATCATCGTGACCACGCCGGTCTCCTTCGTGCTCAACAAGCTCTGGACCTTCTCCGCGGTCCGCAGCCGGCCGGCCCTGCCGCCTCGGGAGGACGCCGACGACACCGCCGATGACCCGGCCGCACGGGCGCGGCACGCCCGTCACTGACGCCCACCTGCCCGGCGCGCGGTCCGGCCATCCCGGATCTGCGGCCCCGGACCTGGAGAAAGGTTCACGTTGTACCTCAAGAGCCTGACCCTGCGGGGCTTCAAGTCGTTCGCCTCGGCGACCACCCTGGAGTTCGAGCCCGGGATCACCTGCGTCGTCGGACCCAACGGCTCGGGCAAGTCCAACGTCGTCGACGCCTTGAGCTGGGTGATGGGTGAGCAGGGCGCGAAGACCCTGCGCGGCGGGAAGATGGAGGACGTCATCTTCGCCGGCACGGCCGCCCGGGCCCCCCTCGGGCGGGCCGAGGTCACGCTGACCATCGACAACACCGACGGCGCCCTGCCGATCGACTACACCGAGGTCACGATCAGCCGGACGATGTTCCGCAACGGCGGCTCCGAGTACGCCATCAACGGCTCCGCCGCCCGGCTGATGGACGTCCAGGACCTGCTCAGCGACTCCGGGATCGGCCGGGAGATGCACGTCATCGTCGGGCAGGGCCAGCTCGACGGGATCCTGCAGGCGACGCCGGAGGGCCGTCGCGGGTTCGTGGAGGAGGCAGCCGGGGTCCTCAAGCACCGCAAGCGCAAGGAGAAGGCGCTCCGCAAGCTGGAGACCTGCGACGTCAACCTGAACCGGCTGTCCGACCTCATCGCCGAGATCCGCCGTCAGCTGAAGCCGCTCGGACGCCAGGCCGACGTCGCCCGCCGGGCCGCGGTCATCCAGGCCGACCTGCGCGACGCCCGCGCCCGGCTGCTGGCCGACGACCTGGTGCAGGCCACCTTGGCCCTGGAGTCGGAGATGGCCGACGAGCGGGCGCTGCGGGAGCGCCGCGTCTCGCTCGAGCGGGCGCTCGAGGACGCGCGGGAGCGCGAGCTCGCCGGGGAGGACGCGGTGCGGGCCGCCGCCCCGGCCGTCACAGCCGCGCAGGAGACCTGGTTCAACCTCGCCGCCCTGCGGGAACGGGTGGCCAGCACGATCTCCATCGCCGCCGAGCGGGTCCGCAACGCCGACTCCGAGCCCGGGGAGGTCCGGGCCGGACGCGACCCTGAGGACCTGGAGCGCGAGGCGGCGGCGGTCGCGGAGCAGGAGCGCGAGCTGACGGCGCAGGTCGCGGCCCGGACGGAGGCTCTGGCGCGGGCGTCGGCCGAGCGGGCGGCGACGGAGGAGGCCCACCGCAGCCGAGGAGGCCCGGCTCACCGCGCTGCTGCGTGCGGCCGCCGACCGACGGGAGGGGCTGGCCCGGCTGACCGGTCAGGTCAACACGCTGCGGAGCCGCGCGGAGGCGGCCGAGGCGGAGATCGGCCGGCTGAGCGAGGCCTCCGCCCGGGCGGCTGAGCGCGCGGAGCAGGCGTCACGGGCCTTCACCGCCCTGGAGACCCAGGTCGCAGGGCTCGACGACGGCGAGCTCGGTCTGGACGCGAACCACGAGAGCGCCGTCGAGGAGCTGGAGGCCGTGCTCGCCGAGCTGGCCGAGACCCGACGGCAGGAGGCGGCCGCCACCTCCGAACGCGCCGCGCTGGCCGCGCGGGTCGAGGCGCTGTCGGTCGGTCTGCAGCGCAAGGACGCCGCCGCCGCCCTGCTGGCCGACGGGCTGCCCGTCGACGGCGTGCTGGGGGCCGTCGCCGCTCTCGTCGAGGTCGAGCCGGGGTTCGAGGTGGCCATGGCGGCCGCCCTGGGCCGGAGCGCCGACGCCGTCGCCGTGGACGGCCCCGGAGCCGCCGTCGCCGCCATCGCCCACCTCAAGTCCGAGGACCTCGGGCGTGCCGCCCTGCTGCTGGGCGGGGCGCCGTCTGGTGACGCCGGGCCCTGGCCCGACCTCGAGCCCGGTGCGCGTTACGCCGTGGACGTCGTCCGCGTGCCTGACGCCCTCCGGCCGGCCCTGGTGGCCGTGCTCGACCGCGTCGCCCTCGTGGAGGACCTGGCGGCCGCCCGTCGCCTGCTCGCCGCCTCACCGGTCCTGACCGCCGTGACCCGGGACGGCGACGTGCTGTCGGTCGCCACGGCCGCCGGCGGCTCGAGCGCCCAGCCGAGCCTGATCGAGCTGCAGGCCGCCGTCGAGGACGCCGAGCGCCGGCTGGCCGAGGCCGGGCACGCCGCGGACCGGCTGCGGTTCGCGCAGAGCCAGCTGGAGGAGCGACGCCGGACGGCGCAGACGGGCGTCGAGGTCGCGCTGGAGAAGCTGCACGAGTCGGATGCGGCGATGGCCGCCCTCGCCGAGGAGCTGGGCCAGCTGAGCTCGACCGCCCGGGCGGCGAACGGTGAGGCCGAGCGGCTCCGGCAGGCGATCGGCCAGGCCGAGTCCGCCCGGGACCGGGACGTCGCCGGCCTGGCCGAGCTGGAGCAACGGCTCGCCCTCGCCGCGTCCAGCCAGGACGAGCCCGAGCCCGACCCGGCCGAGCGGGACCGCCTCGGCGAGGCCGCACGCCGGGCCCGGAGCGCGGAGATGGAGGCCCGCCTGGCCCTGCGCACCCAGGAGGAGCGGGCGCGCTCGCTGGCCGGGCGGGCCGACGCCCTGCGCCGGGCCGCGGAGAACGAGCGGCAGGCCCGGGCCCGCGCGCGGGCGCGACGGGAGCGGCTGCAGCGGGAGGCCCGCGAGGCGGCGGCGGTGCTGAGCGCGGCCCGCTACCTGGCGGCCCAGCTGGAGCGCTCGCTCGCCCGGGCCGCCGCTGCGCGCACGCAGGCCGAGGCCGGCCGAGCGGAGGCTGACGCGGCGCTACGCACCGTCCGGGCCGACGTCCGCGCCCTGGGCGGGCAGTTCGAGCAGCTGGTCGACGCCGTGCACCGTGACGAGCTGGCGCGCGCCGAGCAGCAGATGCGGGTGGACGCACTGACGGAGCGGGCGATGGTGGAGCTGGGCCTGGAGGCGGAGGCGCTGGTGGCCGGCTACGGCCCCGACCAGCCGGTGCCCGTGCTGGCGCGGCCCGACGGCACGGCCCTGGGACCCGACGACGAGCAGCCCCCGCCCGTGCCCTACGAGCGCGACGTCCAGCAGGCGCGCCTGCGCAGAGCGGAGCGCGCGATCGGGGCCCTGGGCCGGGTCAACCCCCTGGCGCTGGAGGAGTTCGACGCCCTGGAGGAGCGCCACCGGTTCCTCTCCGAGCAGCTGGAGGACCTCCGCCGCACCCGCCGGGACCTGCTCGACATCATCGCCGACGTCGACTCCCGGGTGGAGCAGGTCTTCGCCGAGGCCTACGCCGACGTCGAGAAGGCCTTCGTGCGCGTCTTCGCGCGGCTCTTCCCCGGGGGCGAGGGGCGGCTGGTGCTGACCGAGCCGGGCAACTGGCTGACCACCGGCATCGACGTCGAGGCGCGGCCCGCGGGCAAGAAGGTCAAGCGGCTGTCCCTGCTGTCGGGTGGGGAGCGCTCCCTGGTCGCGGTCGCCTTCCTGGTCTCGCTGTTCATCGCCCGTCCGAGCCCGTTCTACATCCTCGACGAGGTCGAGGCGGCGCTCGACGACACGAACCTGGGCCGGCTGCTCGAGATCTACGAGGAGCTGCGGGCCAGCAGCCAGCTCCTGGTCATCACCCACCAGAAGCGGACCATGGAGATCGCCGACGCGCTGTACGGGGTCACCATGCGAGGGGACGGGGTCTCCGCGGTGATCTCCCAGCGGCTGCGGGAGGCCGAGCCGGTCGTCGCCTGAGCAGCCGGTCCCGGTCGCGGCCGCGAGGCCGGGTGGCGCGCCGTCGACCGTTACCGGATCGAGAGAGCGACAGGCCGTCCGCGCTGCCTCCGCAGCGCCGCGTGCGGTGCCACCATCGGTCCCGCAGGGTGCCGCGCCGGGGGTCGTGGCCGCCCGCGCCCGCACGACAGCCCCTTCCCCGGACGCTGTTCCGACTGTCTGAAAGGCTGATCCATGACGGCACTCCTCGTGTCCATGTTCGTCATCCTCGGCGTCGCCGCCGGCACCGCCGGTGTGGTGGTCGTCGGCATGGAAGGCCGGTTCAAGGACCGCGCGCCAAGAGCCGCCGACCGGATGGCCCGCGCGGCACAGCACCTCAACGGGGACGGCACCCCGCCGGAGGCCTTCCAGCGCCTGCTGTCGTGAGCCTGCTGCCGCTCCGCTGAGGGCGGCAGCACGGGCCGGGAGCGTCTCCCGTCCGCCCCTAGGATGAGCCGGTGGATCCGTTGACCCTCTGGATTGTCATCGGCGCCGTCCTCCTCGCCGCTTTCGTGGTGGTGGGCGTCGTCGCCGCCCGTCGTCGCGCCGCGCTGCAGCGCGGCCGCGACACCCCCCGGCTGCCCGGCGGTGCCGGTCCCGGGAGCGGGGAGAGGGGCAGCCGCAGCGGTGGCTCCGCGGTCGACCTCGAGGAGCGGCCGGGCGGTCTGGTCACCGACGAGGAGCCCGTCGTCGAGGCCGAGCTGGTCCCGCTCGACCGGCCCGAGAGCCGCGCGAGCCGGCTGGCCCGGCTCCGTCGTCGCCTGGCCGGCTCGGACAGCCCGCTGAGCCGCGGCCTGCTGGCCCTGATCAGCCGCGACCGGATCGACGAGGACACCTGGGAGGCCTTCGAGGAGGTCCTCATCACCTCCGACCTCGGCGTCGGGCCGACCACCGAGCTGGTCGACGCCCTGCGCAACCGGCTCCGGGTGGACGGGGTGTCCGACCCGGCCCGGGCGCGGGCGATCCTGCGTGAGGAGCTGGTCCGGCTGGTCGACCCGACCCTGGACCGCACCGTCCACGCCGACCGGGCGGACACCCCGGCGGTGGTCATGGTGGTCGGGGTCAACGGCACCGGGAAGACCACGACCGTCGGCAAGCTGGCCCGGGTGCTGGTCGCCGAGGACAAGGACGTGCTGCTCGGCGCCGCGGACACCTTCCGCGCGGCCGCGGCGGAGCAGCTGGCCACCTGGGGGGACCGGGTGGGGGTGCCCACCGTCCGCGGGGCGGAGGGTGCCGACCCGGCCAGCGTCGCCTTCGAGGCGGTCCGGGTGGGCATCGAGCAGGAGGTGGACACCGTGCTGATCGACACCGCCGGCCGGCTCCACACCAAGACCGGGCTGATGGACGAGCTCGGCAAGGTCAAGCGCGTCATCGAGCGTCAGGCCCCGGTCGGGGAGGTGCTGCTGGTCCTCGACGCCACCACCGGCCAGAACGGGCTGACCCAGGCCCGGATCTTCCGCGACGTCGTCCACATCACCGGGATCGTGCTGACCAAGCTGGACGGCTCCGCCAAGGGCGGCATCGTGGTGCAGGTGCAGCGCGAGCTCGGCGTGCCGGTGAAGCTGGTGGGACTGGGGGAGGGCGTCGACGACCTGGCGCCCTTCGACGCCGAGGTGTTCGTCGACGCCCTGCTGGACGCCGGCTGACGCTGGTCCGGCCCCGTCCCTGGGCGCAAGCCGTGAACGAATGCCGACTGGACGAGGACGTCGTTCACGGCTTGTGAAGAGGGCGCGGGGGGCCTGGGGGCCCGGAGGGGCCTGGGCTGACCGCCCCGGTCAGAGCGTGTGGCCGCCGTTGACGGTGATCTGCTGGCCGGTGACGAAGCCGGCGCCCTCCCCGGCCAGGTAGCTCACCAGGCCGGCCACGTCGTCGGGGGTGCCCATCCGGCCCATCGGCACCTCGGCCTCGTAGGCGGCGGTGTCGGCGCCCGCGTGGCGCTCCACCGGGATCCAGCCCGGCTGCACCAGGTTGACCGTGATGCCGTGCGGGCCGAGCTCCCGGGACCAGCAGCGGACCAGCCCGGCCTGGGCGGCCTTGGCCGCGGTGTAGGCGGAGGCGCGGGGGAGGGCGCGGCCCACCATGTCCGAGCCGATGAGCACCACCCGCCCCGTGCCCCGCCTCTTCATCGTCGGCAGCGCGGCCTGCACCAGCAGCGTCGGGCTCTGCACGAAGAAGCGGAGCTGGTCGAGGTGGTCGGCCCAGGTCAGGTCCTCCACGCCCACCGCCGGCTGGGGACCCGTGGCGTTGGCCACCACCACCTGCACCGGGCCCAGCTCAGCCTCGGCCGCGCCCACCAGGGCCCGGACCCCACCCTCGTCGGTGACGTCGGCCCGGTAGGCCCGCGCCACGCCACCCGCGGCCCGGATGGCGGCCACGACCTCCTCGGCCGCGTCCGCACCCGAGCGGTAGTTGACGGCCACGGCGCAGCCGTCCGCGGCGAGCCGCCGGGCGATCACGGCTCCCAGGCCGCGGGAGGAGCCGGTGACGACGGCGGTGCGGGCGGTCATGGCGGGGAAGGCTAGAGGGTCACGGGTGGGCCCGGGGAGCCGGGGTTGAGTAGTCTGGGCCGGACCGACACCCGTGGTCGCAGCCCGCCTGCACCGCGGCTCCGGCCACGGACCGCCGCACCGGCCGGTCCAGGCCAGCTCAGCCCCTTCGGAGGACCCCCGCTGTGTTCGACACCCTGCAGGACCGCCTCGCCGCGACGTTCAAGAACCTCCGCGGCAAGGGCCGGCTCACCGAGGCCGACATCGACGCGGCCGCCCGGGAGATCCGGGTGGCTCTGCTCGAGGCCGACGTCAACCTGGTCGTGGTCCGGGAGTTCGTGGCCGCGCTCAAGGAGCGGGCGCGGGAGACCGAGCTGTCCGGCGCCCTCAACCCGGGCCAGCAGATCATCAAGATCGTCAACGACGAGCTGGTCACCATCCTGGGCGGGGAGACCCGGCGGCTGCGCTTCGCCAAGCGCCCCCCGACGGTGATCATGCTGGCCGGCCTCCAGGGCGCCGGCAAGACGACCTTGGCCGGCAAGCTCGCGCTCTGGTTGAAGAGCGAGGGCCACTCGCCGTTGCTGGTGGCGTGCGACCTGCAACGCCCCAACGCCGTCAACCAGCTGCAGGTCGTGGGCCAGCGGGCCGGCGTCCAGGTCTTCGCCCCCGAGGCCGGCAACGGCACCGGGGACCCCGTGGCGGTGGCCAAGGCCTCGATCGCCGAGGCCGAGCGGCGGCTGTTCGACGTGGTCATCGTCGACACCGCCGGCCGGCTGGGCGTCGACGCGGAGCTCATGCAGCAGGCCGCGGACATCCGCGACGCCGTCCACCCCGACGAGATCCTCTTCGTCGTCGACGCCATGATCGGCCAGGACGCGGTCAACACCGCGAACGCCTTCGCCGAGGGCGTCGGCTTCGACGGCGTGGTGCTGACCAAGCTCGACGGCGACGCCCGCGGTGGCGCGGCTCTCTCGATCGCCCGGGTGACCGGGAGCCCGATCATGTTCGCCTCGAACGGCGAGCAGCTCAAGGACTTCGACGTCTTCCACCCCGACCGGATGGCCAGCCGCATCCTCGGGATGGGCGACATGCTCACCCTCATCGAGCAGGCCGAGAAGACCTTCGACGCCGAGCAGTCGGCCAAGGCCGCGGCGAAGCTGAGCGGCCAGGGCGGCGAGTTCGGCCTGGCCGACTTCCTCCAGCAGATGCAGATGGTCCGCAAGATGGGTCCGCTGTCCAAGATCTTCGGGATGCTGCCGGGGATGGGGGAGATCAAGGACCAGATCGCCGGCATCGACGAGCGCGACGTCGACCGCATCGAGGCGATCATCCACTCGATGACCCCGGCCGAGCGCGACAACCCGAAGATCATCGACGGCTCCCGCCGGGCCCGCATCGCCAGAGGTTCCGGGGTCGAGGTCTCCGAGGTCAACGGGCTGGTCAACCGGTTCTTCGAGGCGCGCAAGCTGATGACCTCGATGGCCTCGGGCAAGATGCCCGGGATGCCGGGCCTGCCCGGGGCGGGCGGCGGGCAGCGGAAGCCGGCCGCCAAGCAGCAGAAGAAGAAGGGGGCCCGGGGCGTCTCCGGCAACCCGGCCAAGCGCAACGCCCTGCCGGGCAGGCCGGCCGAGGCGGCCGACGCCGCCGCCGCCTTCGGAGCGGGCGGCCTCGACCAGGCCGCGCTCGAGAAGGCGATGGCGGACTTCCAGCTGCCGCCCGAGCTGCGCGGCCGGCTCGGGAAGTAGTGGACGCGCCGCCGCGGCTGCACCTGCGGGGGGTGGTGCTCCCTGACGGGGAGCCGCGCGACCTGTGGCTGGCCGACGGCGTGGTCCGCACCGAGCCCGTCGGCGGGGCCACCACGGTGGCGGACGGGGGATGGATCATGCCCGGTCTGGTCGACGCCCACTGCCACGTCGGGCTGGAGCTGCACGGGGCGGTGCCGGCCGAGGTGGCCGAGCAGCACGCCCTCGCTGATCGCGCGGCCGGGGCGCTGCTGCTGCGCGACGCCGGGTCACCCGCCGACACCCGGTGGATCGACGACCGCCCGGACCTGCCGCGCCTGATCCGCGCCGGCCGGCACATCGCCCGCCCCAAGCGGTACCTGCGCAACTACGCCGACGAGGTCGAGCCGGACGCCCTGGTGACCGCCGTCGAGCGGCAGGTGGAGCGCGGCGACGGGTGGGTCAAGATCGTCGGCGACTGGATCGACCGGGGGATCGGTGACCTCGCCCCGCTGTGGCCCCAGGACGTGGCGGCAGCCGCGATCGCCCGGGCCCACGAGCTCGGGGCCCGGGTCACCGCGCACGTGTTCGGTGAGCAGGCGGCGACGGAGCTGGTGGCCGCGGGCATCGACGGCATCGAGCACGGCACCGGCCTGGACGACGCCACCCTCGAGGTGATGGCCGAGCGCCAGGTCGCGCTGGTCCCGACCCTGGTCCAGCTGGAGAACTTCGAGGGCATCGCCGCCGGCGCGCAGGAGAAGTTCCCGACCTACGCGGCCCACATGCGGGCCCTCTACGCCGGGCGGCTGCAGGTGTTCGGCCGCGCGCACGAGGCGGGGGTGCCGATCTACGCCGGGACCGACGCCGGCGGCTACCTGCCGCACGGGCTGGTGGGGCAGGAGATGGGGCTGCTCGCCCAGTTCAGCTCCGCCGAGCACGCGCTCGGCGCCGGGTCCTGGCGGGCCCGGGAGTGGCTCGGCCGTCCCGCCACCCTGGAGGAGGGCGCGCCGGCGGACCTGGTCGTCTTCGACGCCGACCCGCGCGTCGATCTCGGCGTCCTCCGCCGCCCGCGGTTGGTCGTCCTCCGCGGACGCGTTGTCGGCTGAACCGGGCGTGGCTCCGGGCGCCGGGCCTGGCGGTGCCCACACCCCAGGCGCGTCAGGGGGTGGAGGGTTCGCCCGCGCTGCCGCTGCCGTCCCCGAGGTGCGTGCCGAAGAAGGCCTCGATCCGCCGCCACGCGTCCGCAGCGGCCACGGGGTCCGGTCCGACGTGACCCAGCCTCAGCAGCGGCCGCAGGAGCAGCGGCCCGTTCGGGGCGTCGTTGAGGAAGCTGTGACCGGCGCGCGGGTAGACCTCGACGTCGTGCGGCACGTCGTTCGCCTCCAGCGCCGCGGTCAGCTGAGGGACCTTGCCCACCAGCTGCCGGTCCCGGCCGCCGTAGCTGGCGACCACCGGGCACGCGCCGTTCAGCACCTCCTCGACGTCGTCCGGGATCATCCCGTAGTTGACCGCGCTCGCGTCGAAGCCCTCCGATGACAGCACCAGGGCGAACCCGCCGCCCATGCAGAACCCGATGACCCCGACCTTGCCGTTCACGTGCCGGTCCTCGAGCAGCTGCCGGCGAGCCGACTGGAGGAGGTCGAAGGGCGGACCGGAGCGGGCCTGGAGGGCGGTGAACGCCGCGCGCATGCAGCGCCACCGCGGGCCCTCCCCGTAGAGGTCGGGCGCCAGCACCACGAACCCGGCCGACGCCAGCCGCTCGGCCTGGCGCCGCAGCACGTCGTCGAGGCCCCAGGCCTCGTGCACCATCACCACCCCGGGCCACGACCCGGGGCCGGCCGGGCGGACGAGGACGGCCAGCCGGTCGTCGAGGCGGGTGTCGAGGGCGACGGTGTCCATGCCCGCACCCTAGGACCCGCCGGCCGGCCCGCAGGACCCGCCACCCGGCCCGCCGGCGTCGCCGGGTTCGCGTCCAGCCCCCGCCTCTGGCAGACTGTTGGCCGCATCTGTGTCGTGGGCGCCCTCTCACCGTCCGCACGGCACGGGTTCACCCGAGGTCGTCGCCGAGTGATTTCCCCACCGCGCGTCACGGTCTCACCCATCTCGTGGCTCGGCCCCGCCGACCACAGCTCACACAGGAGAAACCACACACGTGGCTGTCAAGATTCGACTGAAGCGTCTGGGCAAGATCCGGTCGCCGCACTACCGCATCGTCGTCGCCGACTCCCGGACCAAGCGGGACGGTCGCGCGATCGAGGAGATCGGCAAGTACCACCCCAAGAACGACCCGTCGGTCATCGAGGTCAACTCCGAGCGGGCGCAGCACTGGCTCTCCGTCGGCGCGCAGCCGACCGAGGCCGTCGTCGCGCTGCTCAAGCGGACCGGTGACTGGCAGACCTTCTCCGGTGACACCTCGCCCTCGGGCGTGGACCCCCAGCGCGAGAAGCCCAACAAGACCGAGCTCTTCAACGCCGCGCTCGCCGAGGCCGGCAGCGAGGCCCAGACGGCCGCCATCTCCACCAAGCGCAGCCGTCCGGCCGCCGACGCCGCTCCGGCCGACGCCGCCGAGCCGGCTCCGGCCGACGCCGAGACCACCGAGTCCTGACGTGCTGGCCGACGCGCTCGAGCACCTGGTCCGCGGGATCGTCACCAACCCCGACGACGTCGTGGTCAAGGACAAGGACCTCCGTCGCGGGCGCATGCTCGAGGTGCGGGTCAACCCCGAGGACATCGGCAAGGTGATCGGGCGCAACGGCCGCACGGCGACCGCTCTGCGCACCGTCGTCGCCGCCCTCGCCGGCCGCGACCAGGTCCGGGTCGACTTCGTCGACGTGGACAAGGGCCCGCGCCGCACGAGCGGCCCGGGTGGCAGCGGCCCCCGTCGTCGCTGACCCGGTCCCAGGACCACCCGACGCCCCGACCCCTTCCCGGGGCCGGGGCGTCGCTGTCCGTGCCGGCGCGCCCACCCATCTGCTGAGGAGATCCCATGGCGAACACCGTCGAGGTGGTGGTCGGCATCATCGGCCGGGCCCACGGCATCCGTGGTGACGTGACCATCGAGGTCCGCACCGACGAGCCCGAGCGCCGGTTCGCCGTCGGCGCGACGCTGCGGTCGGAGGACGGGCGGCGCACCTTCACCGTGGCCGCCGCCCGCGACCACTCGGGTCGGCTGCTCGTGCACTTCGACCAGTTGCCGGACCGCACCGCCGCCGAAGCGGCGCGGAGCACCGTGCTCGTCGCCGACGTCGACCCGGACGAGCGGCCCGAGGACGACGAGGAGTTCTACGACCGCCAGCTGGTCGGCCTGCGGGTCCTCGCGGCGGACGGCGAGGAGGTGGGCACTGTCACCGACGTGCTGCACCTGCCCCTGCAGGACACCCTCGAGGTCGCGACCGAGCGCGGCCCGACGCTGGTTCCCTTCGTCACCGCGGTCGTGCCGCGGGTCGACCTGGTCGCCGGCGAGCTGCACCTGGCCGACGTCCCCGGTCTTCTGGCCGACGAGGACGAGGACGGGGAGGCCCAGGACGGGCCCGACCCTGCCGGCAGCGACCGGGCCTGATGCGCCTCGACATCGTCTCGATCTTCCCGGACTACCTGGCTCCGCTGGGGCTCTCGCTGGTGGGCAAGGCGGTGCGCACCGGCATCGTCGAGCTCGGCGTCCACGACCTGCGGCAGTGGACCCACGACCGGCACCGGACGGTCGACGACACCCCGTACGGCGGGGGTGCGGGCATGGTCATGCGCCCCGACCCGTGGGGGGAGGCCCTGGACGCCCTCGTCCCGCCCCCCGGGCCGACCGAGGCCGCTGCTCTCGCGGCCCCCCTGCTGCTGGTCATGACGCCGTCGGGCGACCGCCTGGACCAGGCGATGGCGGCCGAGCTGGCGCGTGAGCAGCACCTGGTGCTGGCCTGCGGCCGCTACGAGGGCATCGACGCGCGGGTGGTCGAGCACGCGCGCACCCGGATGCGCGTGCGCGAGGTGAGCATCGGTGACTACGTCCTGAACGGGGGCGAAGCCGCGGCCCTGGTGATCGTCGAGGCCGTGGTGCGCCTGCTGCCGGGGGTGGTCGGCAACCCGGAGTCCCTCACCGAGGAGTCCCACGCCGCCGGCCACGACGGCCTGCTGGAGTACCCCGTCTACACCAAGCCGCCCTCGTGGCGCGGGCTGGACGTGCCCGCGGTGCTGTTCTCCGGCCACCACGGCCAGATCGCCGACTGGCGCCGCGAGCAGGCGGTCGAGCGCACCCGCGAACGTCGCCCCGACCTGCTGCCCAGCCCGCCACGAGCCGCTGGAGGTCGCCCCGGCCGCGGCGGCCGACGCGGGGGAGCTCTGGACGTTGCAGCAGGCGGCCTACCTGGTCGAGGGCCGCCGGCACGGCACCTTCGACCTGCCACCTCTCACCGAGACGCTGGAGGAGCTCCGGGCCGCGTTGGACGCCGCCACCGTGCTGGTCGCCCGCCGGGCGGGCCGCCTCGTCGGCTCGGTCCGGGGGGAGGCCAGGGAGGACGACGTCTGGCACGTCGGCCGCCTGATGGTCGCCCCGGACCTGCAGGGGGAGGGCCTGGGAGGTGCGCTGCTCGAGCGGATCGAGGCGCTCGCCCCGGCCGGCACCCGCCGGATCACCCTGGTGACCGGCCTGCTCAGCACGTCGAACGTCGCCTTCTACCGCCGCCGCGGCTACCGCGTCGTCGGCCGACGCGTCCACCCCGGCGTCGACGTGCTCGACCTGGAGAAGGCGCTCCGGACCCCCTGACCCCAGGCCGCGCGGCGGGGCTGCCGACAGATGCACGCGCGGACGTGGCGAAGAACACCAGTGCTGTCGTTGGTCTTATTCGCGAGTTGTCGGTGGGTGGTCCTAGGGTTGTGGCCGTGGCAACGACAACTCTGTCGCCGACGCAGCGCGCCGTCCGGACGACGGTCGCGCTCAAGGCGCTGATGGCGGTCAGCGGGCTGATCCTGATCGGCTACCTGCTGGCTCACATGTACGGCAACCTCAAGCTCTTCGCGGGCCAGCAGGCGTTCGACGACTATGCCGAGCACCTGCGCGAGCTCGGCGAGCCGATCCTGCCCCACACCGGGCTGCTCTGGATCCTGCGGGTCATCCTGCTCGTCGCGGTCTTCGGGCACGGGTGGGCGGCCTTCAAGCTGTGGGCTCGCGCCCGCCAGGCCCGCGGCGGCGGCAGCGCCAAGCGCTACCAGTCGACCAAGGGCCGGACCGGGGTGCAGCGGACCTACTCCTCGTTCACCCTGCGCTGGGGTGGGATCGTCATCGCGCTGTTCGTGATCTTCCACCTGCTGCACTTCACCTGGAACACCATCCACCCGGGCGGTGCGAGCGACAGCCCCTACGAGCGGGTCGTCAACGGCTTCGGCGTCTGGTGGGTCGTCGTGGCGTACACCCTCGCCATGGTCGCGGTCGCCTTTCACCTGCGCCACGGCATGTGGAGCGCGCTCACCACCCTGGGTGCCAACACCTCGGCCGCCGCGCGGCACCGGCTGAACCTCCTGGCCTACGGGGTCGCCGGTGTCGTCACCGTCGGCTTCCTTCTTCCTCCGTACAGCATTCTCCTGGGGCTGGTGAGCTGAGCATGAGCAACGACCACACCGACGGCGTCCCGACCACGCGTCCGACGGCGACCGAGGAGCCCGGCCTGGCCGAGCGTCTCGTCGGCGCCGCCCGCGCCCCGCGGCGCGGTCGGCGACCTCCTGAACTCCGTGGACGCGGACGCGATCTACGTCCAGGGTGACGACATCGCCGACACCAAGGCGCCCCAGGTGCCGATCGACCAGCGCTGGGACGAGCGCAGGTTCAACGCCAAGCTCGTCAACCCGGCCAACCGCCGCAAGCTCAGCGTGATCATCGTCGGGACCGGCCTGGCCGGCGGTGCGGCGGCGGCGACGCTCGGCGAGGCCGGCTACAAGGTCACCAGCTTCTGCTACCAGGACAGCCCGCGCCGCGCGCACTCGATCGCCGCCCAGGGTGGCATCAACGCGGCCAAGAACTACCGCAACGACGGCGACTCGGTCTACCGCCTGTTCTACGACACGGTGAAGGGGGGCGACTTCCGCAGCCGGGAGTCCAACGTCTACCGCCTGGCCCAGACCAGCGTCCAGATCATCGACCAGTGCGTCGCCCAGGGAGTGCCCTTCGCCCGCGAGTACGGCGGCCTGCTCGACAACCGGTCCTTCGGCGGGGTCCAGGTGTCGCGGACGTTCTACGCCCGCGGCCAGACCGGGCAGCAGCTGCTGCTCGGCGCCTACCAGGCGCTCGAGCGCCAGATCGCCGCCGGCACCGTGGAGATGCACACCCGCCACGAGATGCTTGAGGTCGTCGTCGTCGACGGCCAGGCCCGCGGCGTCGTCGTGCGGGACATGGTGACCGGGGAGCTGGAGACCCACTTCGCCGACGCCGTGGTGCTGGCCACCGGTGGCTACAGCAACGTCTTCTTCCTCTCCACCAACGCCATGGGCTGCAACGTCACGGCCACCTGGCGGGCGCACCGCAAGGGCGCGCTGTTCGCCAACCCGTGCTTCACCCAGATCCACCCCACCTGCATCCCGGTGTCGGGGGACTACCAGTCCAAGCTGACGCTGATGAGCGAGTCGCTCCGCAACGACGGCCGCATCTGGGTGCCGAAGAGCGGGGAGGACAAGCGCGACCCCCGGGAGATCCCCGAGGGCGAACGCGACTACTACCTCGAGCGCATCTACCCGGCGTTCGGCAACCTGGTGCCCCGCGACATCGCCTCGCGCGCCGCCAAGAACGTCTGCGACGAGGGCCGTGGCGTGGGCCCGGGCGGATTGGGGGTCTACCTCGACTTCGCCGACGCGATCAAGCGGCTGGGCCGCAAGAGCGTCGAGGCCAAGTACGGGAACCTGTTCGACATGTACGCCCAGATCACCGGCGAGAACCCGTACGAGACGCCGATGCGGATCTATCCGGCGGTCCACTACACGATGGGCGGTCTGTGGGTCGACTACGACCTGCAGTCCACCATCCCGGGCCTGTTCGTGACCGGCGAGGCGAACTTCTCCGACCACGGGGCCAACCGGCTGGGCGCCAGCGCGCTCATGCAGGGGCTCGCGGACGGGTACTTCGTGCTGCCGAACACGATCAACGACTACCTGGCCGCCGGGCCGTTCACCGCGGTGGATGAGTCCCACCCCGCCGCGGTGGAGGCGCTCGACGCCGTCCGCAGCCGGGTGGACAAGCTGCTGGCGGTCAAGGGCACCCGCACGGTCGACTCCTTCCACCGCGAGCTGGGCCACATCATGTGGGACTACTGCGGCATGGAGCGGAGCGAGGAGGGCCTGCGCAAGGCCATCACCCGCATCCGCGAGCTGCGGGCTGAGTTCTGGTCCGACGTGCTGGTCCTGGGTTCGGGCGACGAGGTCAACCAGGCCCTCGAGCGGGCCGGCCGGGTGGCCGACTTCCTCGAGCTGGGCGAGCTGATGTGCATCGATGCGCTCGCGCGGCGCGAATCCTGTGGTGGGCACTTCCGTGCCGAGTCCCAGACCGAGGACGGCGAGGCGCTGCGGCACGACGACGAGTTCGCCTACGTCAGCGCCTGGGAGTTCGGCGGCGAGGGCGGCAAGCCCGTGCTGCACAAGGAGCCCCTGGTGTACGAGTACGTCGAGATGAAGCAACGGAGTTACAAGTGACCTTGACAGCGCAGGACAAGAACGCGGCCGGCGAGGCCCAGGCCGCCGGCACCGAGGGCACCCGGCTGATGAACATCACCGTCCGGGTGTGGCGGCAGCCCAACGCCCAGGCCGAGGGCCGGATGGTGGCCTACGAGGTGCCCGGGGTCTCGGAGCACATGTCCTTCCTCGAGATGATGGACGTGCTCAACGAGCGGTTGACGATGGAGGGCGACGACCCGATCGCCTTCGACCACGACTGCCGGGAGGGCATCTGCGGCCAGTGCGGTGTGGTCATCGACGGCGTCGCGCACGGCCCGCAGCAGACCACCACCTGCCAGCTGCACATGCGTTCGTTCGCCGACGGCGACACGATCGACGTGGAGCCGTGGCGTGCGGACCCGTTCCCGGTGGTCAAGGACCTGATGGTGGACCGCAGCGCCCTCGACCGGATCATCCAGGCGGGCGGCTTCATCTCCGCCCCGACCGGGACGGCCCCGGACGCGCACGCCGCTCCCATCCCCAAGGCCAACTCCGACCACGCGTTCGAGGCCGCCGCCTGCATCGGCTGCGGCGCCTGCGTGGCGGCCTGCCCCAACGGCTCCTCGATGCTGTTCACCGCCGCGAAGGTGACCCACCTCGGGCTGCTGCCGCAGGGGCAGCCGGAGCGTCACTCGCGCGTCCTCGGCATGGTCGCCCAGCAGGACGAGGAGGGCTTCGGCGGCTGCACGAACATCGGTGAGTGCACCGCGGTCTGCCCGAAGGAGATCCCGTTCGAGACGATCTCCCGCCTCAACCGTGACCTGTACGGGGCCATCGCCCGGCCGAACAGCTGAGCTGACCAGGGCTCGTCACCCGCCTGGGATGACGACCAGCGGCCACCGTCCTCACCGGGACGGTGGCCGTTTGCCGTCTCAGGCGGCCAGTCGCTCCGCCGCCGCCACCACCAGGGCGAACTGGGGGTGGGCCGGCATCCCGTCCGCCGGGTCCGGATCGGCCTCCAGGCTCACGTTGTCGTCCATGCCGACGACGGCGCGCACCGTCAGCATCAGCCGGTCGTCGACCCGGGTGACTCCCAGGCTCTCGAACACCCCGTCCTCGCCGGACTGGTCGGCCTCGCGGTAGATCGGCAGCACGGCGAAGCGCCCGGAGGTCCCGGCGGCGGTGTCCACGTCCAACCACTCGGGCCCCTCCTCGCCGAGCACCGTCGCGCCGCGGTCCTCCAGGGTGGCGACGCAGTCGTCGACCCAACCAGCCACCGTCTGCTCGGCCGCCCGCGCCGCGGGGGCGTCGGGAAACTGCAGCGCCACGGTCTGGATGGCGGGCTGCTGCTGCCCCGGGTAGCGGAAGTCGCGAGCCGCGGTGTCCGTCGCCCCCAGGACCGAGAGTCCGTCCGGGATGCAGGCCGACACCTCGTCGAGGCTCCGGCCGGTCCCGGAGGGAGCCACCTCCAGTGCGGGACCGCCGGAGGTGGGGACGTCGCCGGCGCGGAGCAGGTTCGCGCCTCCCAGCGCTCGGCCCCGGGCGGTGGGGTCCGACGCGGAAGGGGTGGACCCGCTGGGCGACGGCAGGGGAGCCGCCGTAGGGCCGGAGGCCACCGGGGGCGGGACCTGGGTGCCCAGCCCCGGAGTCTGGGTGAGCACCACCCCGCCCGCCAGCCCGGCCACCACCACGGCCGCGGCCGCGGTGAGCGCGTGCCGCCGGTACCGACGCCGGTCGCCCAGCCGGCGTACCCGCTCCGGCTCGACCGGCGTCGTCGTCCGTTCTACCTCCACCGCGAGCCCCTGCAGGCGGCGCTCCAGGTCGGGCAGTTCCGGTCCAGTCATCGCGCGGTCTCCTCAGGGGTCTCCTCGGCCAGCAGGACCGCCAGCGCAGCCCGGCCGCGCGACAGCCGCGCCTTGACGGTCCCGACCGGCGCCCCGACCTCGACGGCCACCTCGGCGACCGGGAGGTCCGCCAGGTGGTGCAGCACGATCGCGCGTCGCTGGTCGGCCGGCAGCGCCTGCAGGGCCCGGGCCAGGGCCAGGTGGGTGACGTCGGGCTCAGGCGGTGGCCGGTGGGCGTGGGACCGGTCGGGCGGCAGCAGGCCGCGCCGCGCGCGCCGCCAGCGGCTGACGGCCAGCCGGTAGGCGACGGTGCGCACCCAGGCCTCGGGGGACTGGTCCTGGTCCAGCGACCGACGGCGGTCCCAGGCCCGGATGAAGGCCTCCTGCACGCAGTCCTGGGCCTCGGGCATGCTGCCGCACATGGCGTAGATCTGGCTCACGAGCCGTCCGAACGACGCCTGGTAGAAGGCGTCGAAGGCCTCCTCGTCCATCTCCGTCCTCCCCGTGCCGACGCGGTGCTCGACGGCGTCGGACCATCCTGACGGGACGAGGGGGGCGGGCGCCACCTCTGCCGCCACGGCCATCGCGGTCCTCCCTCTCGTGCGCGTTCCGGACCGGCAGGCGCGGGACGTCGATCTGACTTGTCTACGCTGGCGGAGGCGGGGAGGTTGCGTGGGAACTAAGCCCGGGTTGCCACGAGCCTCGGCCGGGTTCTCCGCCGGCCGGCCTCCGGTGGGGATGGCCCGGGCGAGATTTCCTGGCCGGCCACCGGTGTGGCAGACTGACGCGCTGTTGCCTTGGATGAGCGGCTCCTGCTACAGGGGGATCGCCCGCCACCGGGGACCATCGAAACCATCGACGTGGTGGCCTGTAGCACCAGCGAGGAAACACCCATGAGCAAGCTGATCGACGCACTGGACCAGGGTTCCCTGCGGACCGACATCCCCTCCTTCCGCCCCGGCGACTCCGTCAAGGTGCACGTGAAGGTCACCGAGGGCAACCGCTCCCGGCTCCAGGTCTTCGCGGGCGTGGTCATCTCCATCGCCGGCGACGGCGTGCGCGAGGCGTTCACGGTCCGCAAGGTGAGCTTCGGCGTCGGTGTCGAGCGCACCTTCCCGCTGCACAGCCCGATCATCGACCACATCGACGTCGACCGCCGCGGTGACGTCCGTCGCGCGAAGCTCTACTACCTGCGCGACCTGCGCGGCAAGGCGGCCAAGATCAAGGAGAAGCGCGAGGCTCACTGAGCCGCGCCGGCCCCCGTCGTCGTCCCCGTGTGGCCAACCGGCCAGGGACGGCGGCGGGTGCTTCTTTCCCTGCGGTGTGCCGTCGTCGTGTCCAACGCCCGCGGTCGGTGCCGTGCCCCGGAGCTGATCCCGGCTACCGTGGGTGGTGTTCCTGCCGCGGCCGCGGCAGCCGCGCACGCCGCGACCGACGCCGACCCGAGGCGAGATCTTGACCACTGACCAGGACGCTCCCAGGACCTCCGCGACGGCTGGCGCCCCTCGCTCACGGCGCTCCGTCGGGCAGCAGGCCAGCTCCTTCCTCAAGGAGCTGGTGTTCGTCGTCGTCGGAGCGCTCGTCGTCTCCTCGCTGCTCCGCGCCTTCGTCGGTCAGATGTTCATCATCCCGTCGCAGTCCATGGAGAGCACCCTGCTCATCGGGGACCGCGTCGTGGTGCAGAAGGTCACCGACTTCCGCCGTGGTGACGTCGTCGTCTTCGAGGACCCGGGCGGCTGGCTGGCCGATGAGCCGGCGTTGGAGCCTGGGCCGTTCGACAAGGTGCTCGAGTTCGTCGGGATCCCGACGGCCAGCACGCCGGGGCACCTGATCAAGCGGGTCATCGGGATGCCGGGTGACCGGGTGGTCTGCTGCGACGAGCAGGGCCGGCTCAGCGTCAACGGCTACCCCCTGGACGAGACGAGCTACCTCTACACCGACCCCGGCGGTGACCAGGTGGCTTCCTCCGACGTGCGCTTCGAGGTCGTCGTGCCCGCGGACCGCATCTTCGTGATGGGCGACCACCGCGACCTGAGCGCGGACTCGCGCTGCCACCTCTCCGACGTGTGGCCCGGCCAGGCGCGGGGCGGTATCGCGTTCGTGCCGCAGGACCTGGTGGTCGGACCGGCTCTGGCCATCGCCGCACCGTTCGACCGCGCCGAGCGGCTCCGCACGCCGGCGGCCTTCGCCGACGTCCCAGACCCCGCTGCCCCGGCCCCCGCGCAGGCGGTCATCGAGCCCGCAGGGGTCAGCTGCTGATGCCCGACGCAGGGGGGCAGCAGACGGCACCCGAACAGGCCGACGGGCCGGCGGCCGGCGTGCCTGCGGTGAAGGTACGGCGTGACAGCGGCCTGTACGGCTACGAGCGGGCGCTGGGGCGCGTGGGTCTGGGTCCTGTGGCCGGAGCGGACGAGGCCGGTCGGGGAGCGTGCGCAGGGCCCCTGGTGGCCGGGGCCGTGATCCTCTCCGACGCCCGGCACCGCCGGATCGAGGGGCTGGCCGACTCCAAGCTGCTGACGGCACGGACGCGGGAGCGGCTCTACGACGAGATCACCGCCAAGGCGCTGGCCTGGTCCGTGGTGGCGGTGGAGCCGGAGGAGTGCGACCGGCTGGGCATGCACGTGGCGAACATCCTGGCGCTGCGCCGCGCCCTGCTCCGCCTCGACGTGCCTCCCACGTACGCGCTCACCGACGGCTTCCCCGTCGACGGCCTCGGGGTCCCCGGCCTGGCGGTGTGGAAGGGCGACCGGGTCGCTGCCTGTGTCGCGGCTGCGTCCATCCTGGCCAAGGTGACCCGGGACCGGATCATGGCCGAGCTCGACGCCCTGCACCCGGAGTACGCCTTCGCCGTGCACAAGGGCTACTGCACCCCGCTGCACCAGGAGCGGCTGGACCTCCACGGGCCCTCGGCCACCCACCGGATGCGCTTCGACAACGTGGCCCGAACCACTAGAGTCGCCCCGGTGACCGCGCCTGCCCGACCCCGTCCTCCCGCCGTCGCCGCCCTCCCGAACGCCGAGCGGGCGGTCTCGTGAGCGCCGAGGACCTCGAGCAGTACGAGAGCGAGCTGGAGCTCCAGCTCTACCGCGAGTACAAGGACGTCGTGGGGATCTTCACCTACGCCGTCGAGACGGAGCGACGCTTCTACCTCTGCAACGCCGTCGACCTCAAGGTGCGCACCGAGGGGGGCGACGTGTACTACGAGGTGTCCATGGCCGACGCCTGGGTGTGGGACATGTACCGGCCCGCGCGGTTCGTGAAGAGCGCCAAGGTGCTCACCTTCCGCGACGTCTCCATCGAGGAGATCACCCACAGCGACCTGCAGGTGCCCAAGAACGTCCCCTGAGGCTCTCTCGCGGGGGAGCGCGGGCCACAGCTGCAGGGAGGGTGATGGTGGAGGCGGACGAGCTCGAGCGGTTCGTACGGGCGCAGGACGAGGGCGGCACCTTCCGCGCCGCTCTGGGCGAGCTGCGGCGCGGTCGGAAGGTGAGCCACTGGATGTGGTTCGTCTTCCCCCAGCTGGCTGGCCTCGGGCGCAGCAGCACGGCGCGGTACTACGCGGTCACCTCGCTGTCCCAGGCCCGCGCCTACCTCGCGCATCCCGTGCTCGGGCCCCGGCTGCGAGAGGCGTCTTCGGTGGTCGCCGAGCTGTCCGACGTCACCGCCGAGGACGTGTTCGGCAAGGTCGACGCGGTCAAGCTGCGCTCCTCGATGACCCTGTTCGCGCAGGCGGCCCCCGAGGAGCCGGTCTTCGGCGCGGTGCTGGCGCGCTACTTCGGTGGGCGGCTCGACGACGCCACCGTGGCCCTGCTCCGCGGGTAGCCGGGTCTGGCCGCCAGCTGCCGGCGCCGAGACGGCATTGCGCGCCCTCCACAGGCGGGGGAGGCGCGGCCGGCTGTCCCCAGGGGCCTCTGAGCGCCGACCGGTCCTAGCAGGCGTGCGGATGCTTCCGCTAGGAGGTGACCCATGGTCCGGAGCGCACGGCAGGCGTTGGGGGCGCGGGGTGAGGACCTGGCGGTGGCGGAGCTCCGCCGGCAGGGGATGGAGGTGCTGGAGCGCAACTGGCGCTGCCGGCTCGGCGAGATCGACGTGGTGGCCACCGAGACGGTGGCCGGCCGGACCACCGTCGTGTTCTGCGAGGTCAAGTGCCGGTCCGGTCTTGGCTTCGGCGACCCGCTCGAGGCGATCACCTGGGCGAAGCTGCGGAGGTTGCGCGCGCTGGCCGCGGAGTGGATGCGGACGCACGAGGTGGGCGCGGCGGCGATCCGGCTGGACGCCGTCGGCGTGCTGCTCATCCGCGGCCGGGAGCCGACGGTGCGCCACGTCCGTGCGGTCGGCTGAGCGCCGTCCGCCGGTGGGTGGCCCGTCAGGACCGGACGAGGACGACCAGCGGGAGGTGGTCGGAGAGCGTGACGTCGGTCAGCACCTCGGCCTGCTCGAAGGCGGTCCCGCGGCCGAACACCCAGTCGATGCGCCGCGTCGGGCCCTTGCTGGGGGCGGTCAGCGCCGCAGGGTTCCCGACCGTGTCCACAGCGCTGACGAACCCGGCACCGCTCAGCAACTCCACCTCGGTCGAGCCGGGAAGGGCGTTGAGGTCCCCGCCGAGCAGCTGGGTGTCGTCCCCGTCCGCCCCGAGGAACGTCTCGATCTGGGCGACGCGGGTGGGCGCGTTCTCCGCCCGGTTCTGCAGGTGGATGGAGGTGACCACGGCCGAGCCGGTACCGAGCCGCGTCGCGGCCGTGAGGGCTGAGCGTCGCTGAGGACCGTCGCCGTAGGGCAACGACCGCACCCGGACGTCGCTGAGCGGGCCTCGGGCCAGGATGACGTTGCCGAAGCGCCCGTCGGCCGCGGGGGCGAAGGCGAGCGGCCGGTCCAACCGCTGAGACAGCCAGGTCGCCATGTCGACGCCGCCGCCCTGGACCCAGCCCCGGGACACCTCCTGCAGGAGCACCACGTCGGGGTCATGGGCCTCGATCACGCGAGCCACCGCTTCGAGATCGACCACGCCGTCGGGACTGACGCCGTAGTGCAGGTTCCACGACACCACCCGACCGGTGAAGGGCGCGGCCTCGGCGGAGCGCCCGGGGAGCCAGCCGGCCAGGGCGAAGCCGGTCCCGACGAGGACCATCAGCACCGCGGCGGTCAGCGCCGGCTGGCGATCTCGCGGCGCCGTACCCCGGCTCGCCGTACCCCGGCTCGCCGTGCCCCGGCCGGTGCCACGCAGCCCAGCAGCGGCCAGCAGCGCCGCGGTGACCACCAGCACGACCGGGTTCGGGAACCCGAGCCGGACGTCGTAGTCCAGCTGGAACAGCAACAGGGGCACGATCGTGGTCAGACCGGCCACACCGGCAGCGACGCCGGTCGTCCCGCGGGGGGCGGCGGCAAGGGCCTCCGACCGCGGCTGCCCGGCGGTCGACGAGCAGGCCGAGGCGAGGAGCAGCCCTGCGCTGACCTGCGCCGTCACCAGGGCAGCCAGAACCAGGGCACTGCGCGGGAGGGTCGTCCCGGTCACCTGGAGGCTGACTGCGACACTCCCGACCAGGAGGACCGCCGGGACCACGAGCAGCCGGGGACGGGCGGCCCAGCGGTACGACCTGGAGACTGACCAGGACGCCCCCCAGCAGCCCCAGCGCGAGCACGGGGCCCGCGAGGGCCAGCGGCAGCCCCGACTGAGCGGCAGCGAACGCGGGGTTGGCCAGCATCAGCGCGCTGAGCGCGAGGGTCGGCCCCAGCGTCCACCGACCACGTACCCGGTCCGGGCCCGGCTCCGGCGCCAGATTCGGCACACTCTCGCGTCCCACCCGGGCCGCCAGCAGCACGAGCAGGGCCACCGCCGCGACGGCCACCGACCACCCGACGGCGGTGGCTCGCCAGGGGGCGTCCCAGGTGCCCAGCGCGAGCTGGAGGCCGACCGAGCCGGCGGCACCGGTGAGAACCGCCTCGGCCGCGGCCCGGCCACCTCCCGGCCGCCCGGCCAGCACCGAGACTCCGATGACCAGCACAGCGACCGCCACGGCGACGGCGAGCAGGCCGACAGCGACTCGAGCCTCACCCCGCAGGCCCTGCACGACCAGCCGGAGGAGAGCCAGCAGCACAGCGCCGCCGAGCAGCGCGGCGGGCCACGGCCGGGCGGCCCCCCGAGCTGCCGGCCAGCAGCAGAGCAGCAGCCGGTCCGGGCGCGGCATAGGTGAGCACCGCCGCCAGGGCCGCCAGAGACGCTCCACCGCGGGTGTAGGCGCTGTCGAGCAGGGGACCGCTGAACCGGACCATCTCCAGGGTCAGGAGAGCCAGCACCGCGACCAGGCCGAACAGGGCCGGGGTGCGGGTCTCTGCGGGACGCGCCACCGTCTCGACCCTGCCCGTACCCGACTGGGCGGCGGGGCCCTCCACCTTCCTCGACCCCCTCAGGGGCCGACGTAGTCGGCGAGGTGCTGGCCGGTGAGCGTGGAACGGGCGGCAACCAGCGCCGCAGGGGTCCCCTCGTAGACGACCAGTCCGCCGTCGCGCCCGGCGCCGGGACCGAGGTCGATGATCCAGTCGGCGTGCGCCATGACCGCCTGATGGTGCTCGATGACCACGACCGACCGGCCGGAGTCCACCAGCCCGTCGAGCAGGGCGAGCAGCTGCTCGACGTCGGCGAGGTGCAGGCCGGTGGTGGGCTCGTCGAGGACGTAGACGCTGCCCTTGCCGGCCATCTGGGTGGCCAGCTTGAGCCGCTGCCGCTCCCCACCGGACAGGGTGGTCAGCGGTTGACCGAGGGTGAGGTACCCGAGGCCCACGTCCGCCATCCGGCGGAGGATGTCGTGGGCGGCGGGGGTCCGCGCCTCGCCGGACCCGAAGAACGCGTCCGCTTCGCTGACGGCCATCCCCAGCACCTCGCTGATGTTGCGCCCGCCCAGCCGGTACTCCAGCACGGCCGCCTGGAACCGCTTGCCCTCGCACTCCTCGCAGGTCGAGGCCACGGTCTCCATGACGCCCAGCTCGGTGTAGACGACGCCGGCGCCGTTGCAGGTGGGGCACGCACCCTCGGAGTTCGCGCTGAACAGGGCGGGCTTGACCCCGTTGGCCTTGGCGAAGGCCTTCCGGATCGGCTCGAGCAAGCCGGTGTAGGTCGCCGGGTTGGAGCGCCTCGACCCCTTGATCGCGCCCTGGTCCACGACGACGACGCCCTCGCGCCGCGCGAGGTTGCCGTGGATCAGCGAGCTCTTCCCGGAACCGGCCACGCCGGTCACCACGGTGAGGACTCCCAGGGGCACGTCGACGTCGAGGTGACGGAGGTTGTTCTGGGAGGCTCCACGGATCTCCAGGGCACCGGTGGGCTGCCGCACCGACCCTTTGAGCTGGGCCCGGTCGTCCAGGTGCCGACCGGTGAGGGTGCCGCTGCGCCGGAGGCCCTCGACCGTGCCCTCGAAGCAGACCTGCCCCCCGGCGGTTCCCGCCCCCGGCCCGAGGTCGACCACCCGGTCCGCGATCGCGATGGTCTCGGGCTTGTGCTCCACGACCAGCACGGTGTTGCCCTTGTCGCGCAGCCGCAGCAGCAGGTCGTTCATGCGCTGGATGTCGTGCGGGTGCAGGCCGATGGTCGGCTCGTCGAAGACGTAGGTGACGTCGGTCAGGGCGGAGCCGAGGTGACGGATCATCTTCGTGCGCTGCGCCTCGCCGCCCGACAGGCTGCCGGCGGACCGGTCGAGGCTCAGGTAGCCCAGTCCGATCTCCACGAAGGAGTCGAGGATCGCGCTCAAGGTGGTGAGCAACGGCGCCACCGAAGGTGCGTCCAGGTCGCGGACCCAGGCGGCCAGGTCGCTGATCTGCAGAGCGCAGGCGTCGGCGATGTTCAGCGCGCCGATCCGGCAGGACCGGGCCGCCTCGCTCAGCCGGGTGCCGCCGCAGTCCGGGCAGGCGGTGAAGGTGACGGCGCGGTCGACGAAGGCGCGGATGTGGGGCTGCATCGCCTCGCGGTCCTTGCTCAGCATCGACTTCTGCAGCTTGGGGATCAGCCCCTCGTAGGTGAGGTTGATCCCCTCGACCTTGATCTTGGTCGGTGGCCGGTGCAGCAGGTTGTCCAGCTCGGTCGGGCTGTAGTCGCGGATCGGCTTGTCGACGTCGAAGAAGCCGGAGCCGGCGAAGATGCGGCCGAACCAGCCCTCGGTGCTGTAGCCGGGGATGGTGAAGGGGTTCTGGCTGAGCGAGAGGCTGTCGTCGTAGAGCTCGGCCAGGTCGATGTCGGTGACCCGCCCCATGCCCTCGCAGCGCGGGCACATGCCGCCGGTGATGCTGAACTCCCGTCGCTCCTTGACCGTCTGCCCTCCCCGCTCGAGCGTCACCGCGCCGGCGCCGCTGATCGAGGCGATGTTGAACGAGAAGGCCTGCGGGGAGCCGATGTGCGGCTGCCCGAGTCGGCTGAAGAGGATGCGGAGCAGGGCATTGGCGTCGGTGGCGGTGCCGACGGTCGAACGTGGGTTCGCGCCCATCCGCTCCTGGTCGACGATGATCGCGGTCGTCAGCCCGTCCAGCAGGTCGACGTCCGGGCGGGCCATGGACGGCATGAAGCCCTGGACGAACGCGGGATAGGTCTCGTTGATCATCCGCTGGGACTCCGCGGCGATGGTGCTGAACACCAGCGAGCTCTTGCCCGAGCCTGAGACGCCGGTGAACACCGTGAGCCGCCGCTTCGAGATCTCGAGGCTGACGTCCTTGAGATTGTTCTCCCGGGCGCCGTGCACCCGGATCAGGTCGTGGCCGTCGGCGGGATGCTGCTCGGCCGGCTGCCTCTGCGTCGCCTGTGTCGTCGTGGTCATGGCTTCTCCTTCGCAGGCAGTCACGGTCAGGTCGTCGCCGTGCCGCGTCCATCCCGGCCGGGCTCCGGGCCGCGTTCAGTGCTGAGAATCCCCCGAAGGGCCCCGAGGAGCAAGCCGAGGTTGCGCGCGTGTGGGTCGAGTCTGCTGTCCACAGGAGCACCTCGGTCGCGTCCACAGGCCGCCGCTGGGTCGATGCGGCCGGGCGCGTGGTCCTGAGGCTGTTGACCGGAGGTGGCGATGACACGTCGTTGGCAGGATGCGGGAGCGGTCCGGTCCGAGGTCGGGACGCAGGACGGGCGAGGGAGGAGGTGATGCAGGCGTGCGCGTGGAGCGTGGCCCTCGTCGGGCTCGAGGGGCGGATCGTGGAGGTGGAGGCCGACATCGGGGCGGGCCTGCCCCGGACGGTGCTGGTGGGTCTGGCTGACACGGCCTTGTCCGAGGCCAGGGACCGCTGCAAGGCCGCGGTGGGCAACACCGGCCACACCTGGCCGGCGTCGCTGCTGACCATCAACCTGAGCCCGGCGACGCTGCCCAAGACCGGCAGCCACTACGACTTGGCCATCGTCGCCGCGGTGCTGGCCGCGGCAGAGGTGGTCCCGCGTATCTGAGCTCGCGAGCACGGTGCTGCTGGGTGAGCTCGGACTCGACGGCCGGGTGCGTCCGGTGCGCGGCATCCTGCCGGCGGTCCTGGCCGCCGCCCAGTTCGGCTTCACCCGGGTCGTGGTCCCGGTCCGGCAGGCGGGCGAGGCGGCGCTGGTGGAGGGTCTGGACATCCTGGGCGTCGGGTCGCTGGGTCAGCTCGTCGCGCTGCTGAGGGGCGATCCGGTGCCGGAGGTCGAACCGGTGGAGGTCATCGGGGAGACGCCACCCGACCCTCGCGCCCGGCCGCTGGACCTCGCCGACGTCGTCGGACAGGTGGAGGCCAAGTGGGCGGTCGAGGTGGCCGCGGCCGGACGCCACCACCTCATGTTCTCGGGTCCACCCGGGGTGGGGAAGACGATGGTGGCCGAGCGGATCCCCGGCCTGCTACCTGACCTCACCCTGCCCGAGGCGCTGGAGGTGTCGGCGGTGCACTCGCTGGCCGGCTTCAACCTGGCGGACGGGCTGATCACCCGGCCGCCCTACAGCGATCCCCACCACTCGGCGTCGGTGGCGAGCATCGTCGGCGGCGGCACCCGGATGGCCAAGCCGGGGGCCATCTCCTGCGCCCACCGGGGGATCCTCTTCCTCGATGAGGCTCCCGAGTTCCCCACGCGGGTCATCGACGCCCTGCGCACCCCGCTGGAGTCGGGCACGGTGACGCTCGGTCGCAGCGAGGTCCAGGCGCGCTACCCGGCCCGGTTCCAGCTGGTGATGGCGTCGAACCCGTGTCCCTGCGGCCAGTCGGCGACTCCCGGTGCCCACTGCTCATGCCCGCCCCAGGCGGTCCGTCGGTACGCCGAGCGGATCTCCGGGCCGATCCGGGACCGCATCGACATCTCGTGCGTGTTCCTGCCGCTGCGGAAGGCCTACCTCAAGGCGGCTCTGCAGCGCACCGAGTCCTCCGCGGTGGTGGGGGAGCGCGTCCGGGACGCGCGCGAGCGCCAGGAGCGCCGGCTCCGCGGTTCCGGATGGCAGACCAACGGGGAGGTGCCGGGACCCTTCCTCCGCCGTTCGCTGCCGCTGCCCGAGGGCCTGCAGGTGGTCGAGAACGCGGTGAACCGCGGACGGCTGAGCCCGCGCGGCGTGGACAAGGTGCTGCGCGTCGCGTGGACGCTGGCGGACCTGGCGGGCCGGGACCGCCCGGGCAGCGACGAGGTGGCGGTGGCGCTGGCGATGCGCCGCGGTGAGCAGCTGGACCGGACGGAGGCGGGCTGATGTGGTCGGAGAAGCGGGCGCGGATGGCCCTGTCCTGCGCGGTCGACGCCGGGGAGCCCGAGGCCGCCCGGCTCGTGGCCCGCGTCGGGGCCCAGGGTGCCTGGGCCAAGATCGGGGAAGGGGCGCTGGGCGAGCCCTTGGCCCGCCGGGTGGCCGTGACGGACCTCGACCGGGTGGAGCGGTTCGCCGCTCGGGTCGGAGCGCGGTTCGTCGTGCCGGGGGACCCCGAGTGGGTCGCAGGACTGGACGACCTCGCCCACGTGGAGCCGATCCAGCGCCGGGGTGGAGCGCCCTTCGGCCTGTGGCTGCGCGGCCCCGGCCAGCTGACCGAGCTCGCCGGGCGGTCGGTCGCGGTGGTGGGATCGCGCGCGGCGACTGCTTACGGTGCGGGAGTCGCGACCGATCTGGGGGCGGAGCTCGCCGAGCGCGGGGTGACCGTGGTCTCCGGCATGGCCTTCGGGATCGATGCGGCTGCTCATCGTGGAGCCCTCGCGGGCGGGGGGCCAACGGTCGCCGTGCTGGCCAACGGCCTGGACCTGGCCTATCCCTCGGGCAACACCTCCTTGTTCGAAGCGGTGGCCAAGGACCACCTGGTGGTGTCGGAGCTGCCCCCGGGGGCCCACCCGACCCGGATCCGCTTCCTGGCCCGCAACCGGCTCATCGCCGCGCTCTCGAACGGGACGGTCGTCGTGGAGGCGGCCCTGCGCTCGGGGGCGCGCAACACCGCAGGTTGGGCGCTGGAGTGCGGCCGGCCACTGATGGCCGTACCAGGCCCGGTCCACTCGCGGGCCTCGACGGCACCACACCTGATGATCCGCAACGGCTCGGCGACCCTGGTGACCTGTGCGGCCGACGTGCTGGAGCTGGTCTCGGGTCTGGGGGAGCACCCGGTCCTGCCCGGTCCCACGCCGCAGCGAGCCACCGACACGCTCACCGACGAACAGCTGGCGGTCTTCGAGGCGACACCGGCCCGGCGTCGGGTCTCCTTCGGCGAGATCGCGCTCGCGGCCGGGGTCCCGGTGCCGTCCTGCCTGGTCGCCCTGCAGGTTCTCCAGGACCTCGGCCTGGTGGAGGCGTCTGAGCAGGGCTGGCGGGCGGTCCCGCATCGGGCGATGCTCCCTGCCCCCGCGTGAGACCCGACCCGGGAGGCGACCCCCTCATCTGGGAGGTCGGTCCCCCCTTCGATGAGGCCTGTCTGAAACTCCAGGACAACGCAGAGTTGGCTTTGGCCGTTGGCGGCCGCTGATGTCTCGAGCGGCCGCCGCCACAATCGCACGGGGGGGAAAGACCTTGAAGGGATCAGCAGCAGGATTGACGAGCATGTCGTCGACGAGGAGAGCTAGCCGGGCAAGACGCAGTGTCGCGTTCGCCGTGGCCGGCCTGATGAGCATGGGCGGGCTCGCCGCCCTCAGCACGGGCGAGGCTTCGGCCGCCGTCCCGTCGTTCCCCGACAACGTCGTTGTCTTCCCCGACCGTGACTTCGTCACCATCGAGGGCTACCAGGACCACATCGGCGAGACCGCGACCGTCACGGTGACCCGCGGCACGCAGGTCGTCGGCTCCGCGGTGGGGACCGTGGCCGAGGGCGACGTCGCCTTCGAAATCAACCACCCGGGCGGCTACTGCTGGGGTGCCGGGACCGGCCTCAACGTCACGCCGGACATCCAGAAGGGCGACAAGGTCTCGATCAAGTTTGCCGACGGCGCGAGCGGTGACACCACTGTCAGTACCGGCACCGCGACGAACCACGCCATCCTCGACAGCACGACCAACACGGTGACCGTGACCGGCACCTACGGATCCGATGTCAACCGAACTCAGGTCGAGGTTCGCATCGTCAATCCCGACCTCACCGCCGAGGTTGGCCGCCGGGATGTCCGCGCCGTCGCGGGTGGCCTCACCGCAGCTCCGAAGGGTGGATACTCCTCAGCCCTCGACATGAAGGGCGACGGAACCTTCACGGCGACCTTCGTGTTTGACACCCTCAAGGCGGCCCAGATCGCCTCGGCTACCCAGGTTGAGCGGTTCATGTCCTGGCAGGAAGAGGACGCGGACGCCAACCGCCAGGGCCTCACCATCTCCGAGTTCGGGGAGTTCGGCGGACCTGGCATGGGCGGCTGCCCCGCCGGCCCGGCCGATGTGGCCCCGCCGAAGGGCAGCTACTCGGTCACCCGCTCATCGGACAAGACCAAGCTTACGGTGAAGTGGACGCCGGCTGAGACCCCCGCGGGGACACCTGCCGTCACGCACTACAACGTGCAGGCGCTCAAGGTCGACGGCTCGTTCCTCGGCAGCCGCGTGGCCGCCTCCGCGTTGGGTGCGACCCTCGCGGTCGACCCGACGGTGGCCGACTACACCGTCGAGGTCCGCTCCATGGCGGGCGCCAAGATGGGCGACCCCTTCGAGAAGGCTCCCACTACGGGCACCGGCGAGCTCCCAGCCGACCAGACGGCGCCGAAGCTAATTATCAACCCGGGGGCCTCGGGCAACACGGCCGAGACCGCGGTGGAAGCCGCCAGCGTCACTCTCGGCTCCGAGTCAGCCGCCGACGTCTACTACACCACCGACGGCAATCCCGTCCTCGTCGGAGACCTGCCGGGCGATACGGCCCAGCTCTACAAGTCCCCGATCGCCATCACCGTGCCGACCGAGATCCGCGCCGTGGCCATCGACCGGGCCGGCAATATCTCCGAGCAGGCCATCGGCTTCTACAAGCCGGCCAGCGCTCAGGTGCACAATGCCCCGGCCAATCTCGTCGCCACAGCGGGCATCGGGCAGGTCTCGCTGAAGTGGGTCGCCCCGTCCGGTAGCAGCACTGCAGTCACCGGCTACCAGGTGGAGGCCTCGACCGTGGCTGCCGACGGCACGACCACACCGTTGGCCCCGCAGCCGGCGGCGACCACCGACACCAACCAGGTGGTCACCGGGCTGGCGTCCAACACGAAGTACTCGTTCACCGTCAAGGCGCTGTACGGTACGTCGGCGAGCGAGCCGTCGGCCGCCGCGACGGCTACGACGCCGGTCGCGTCGGCTAAGGTGACCATCACCACGGGTCGCTGGAAGAACGCCGACACCCGGATCCAGGGCACGACCGACCAGCCGGCCCTAACCTCGAGCGTCGTGCGGTTCTACCGCAAGTCGGCTGACGGCACCTTCAGCACCGTGTACGGCGGCCCGACCTCACTGGTCGCTGCGGTGGCTCCCGCCACCGGCTCCACCTTCGACGGCCGGTTCCGCACCACCGCCCTGACCGGGACTGCTAACCCTGGCCTGATCGTGGCCAAGCTGTTCGACGGCAGCGTCAACGGTAAGGAGCTGGGAGCCAGCGCTCCCTTCGCTCTGACCAGGTAGTTCGTCAGCACCACCGCACCACCGCACCACCCGGAAGGCGGGCTCCTCGTGGAGCCCGCCTTTCGGCGTCTTCCGTTCCGGGAGGCGGCTGAACTCTCGGACGCCTCGCTCAGCGACTGCCGCGCATGAACTCCGCCAGCAGCGGTCCGGCGGTCCGAGAGCCGGAGTCGCCGTCGGCGACGAAGACCGCCACGGCCAGGTCGCCCTGGGCGGCGATCATCCAGGCGTGCGTCTTCCGAGGGTCGGCGTCGCCGTACTCGGCGGTTCCGGTCTTGGCGATCACCGGAGGCCCGGTCAGGTCGCCCAGCACGCTTCTCGCACTGCCCTCGGTCACCACGCGGCGCATCATCCCCGCGAGCTGCTCCGCCTCGCCCTCGGTCAGCGGCTCACCCGCCGGCTCGGCCCGGGCCGCGGTGACCAGGTGAGGCACCACGGTCCTGCGGGCCTGCACCGACGCTGCGACTGCCGCCAGAGCCAGCGGGGACGCCTGGACCTTGGCCTGGCCGATCATCGCCGCGCCGCGGCCGGTCTCGCTGGTCTCGGCGGGCACCGTGCCGAAGAAGGCCGGGAAGCCGACGTCGTAGTCCTGGCCGAGTCCGAGCGACGCGGCGGCCTCGCCCAGGTCGCCCTCCTCCAGCTCGTCGCGGGCGCCGATGAAGGCGGTGTTGCAGGACTGGGCGAGGGCGGTCCGCAGGTCGATCCGGCCGAGGCTGCTCCGCGGGTAGTCGTCGTAGTTCTCGAACCGGAACCCGTCGACCTCGACCGTGGCCGGGCACGGCACCGCGGAGGTAGGCGTCAGCCCTGCCCGGAGCAGAGCCAGCGACGAGGCGACCTTGAAGGTGGAGCCGGGCGGGAACTGACCGGTGGTGGCGAGCGCCTGCTCCCCTGCGCCGGATCCGTTGGCCGCGACCAGCACAGCTCCCGTCGACGGACGGATCGCCACCAGTGCGCTGGCCCGCTTGGTGCCGGCGAGCACCGACTCCGCCAGACGCTGCAGGGCCTGGTTCAGGGTCAGCTCCAGGGGCCGGCCAGCGGTGGGCGCGACCCGGTACAGCACGCGGGCCGGAGCGGGGCTCGGAGACGGCGACGGGCCGGGCGAGGGGCTGCTCCGGCTGGGCTCGAGCTCGGCGCGGACCACCTGGACGCCGGGAACCCCGCGGAGCTGCTCGTCGTAGCGCTTCTGGAGCCCGGATCGGCCCACCTGGTCCCCGGCCACGACGGCGCCCCCGGCCGCGTCCACGTCCTCCTTGGTGGCCTCGCCGACGGTACCGAGGATGCTGCGGGCGAAGGTACGGCTGGGAGCCAGCATCTGCCGGTCCTCCACGGGGAGCGCTCCGGGGATGGCGAAGACGTCCTCGTCGTCGGGGCGCTCCCGGGCCTCGGCTCGCAGGGTGATGGCCTCCACGAACGCCTCCGGACCGGCCTTGCGGACCTTGTCGACGTAGTCGCCGGGGTCCACGTCGACCAGACCCGCCAGCTTCCGGGCCGACGCGGTGGCTGCCGCCGCGCTGAGCGCGGACTTGTCGATCCCGATCCGCACCACCGCGCGCAGCGTGACCAGCGGGTCGCCGTCCTCGCCGAGGACCTCGCCCCGCTCGGGGTAGAGCCGCCGCTGTGACAGCCGGGAGCCCGCGTCGAGCGACGGCTCCAGCAGTGACGGCTGCCAGCGCGCCTTCCAGGTCCCCGCCTCGCGGATCAGCTCAGCCGGGGTCTCGTACGTCCACGCGGTGGGCACCCCCGGGAAGGTCCACCGGTAGGTGAGCGTGGTGCGGGCGGTGCCACCGTCGGTGTCGACCGGGCCGGCGGTCACGGCGGGGGCCAGCGGACCCATGCCCGCCACCAGCGGGTCCAGCTGCGCCTCGACCTCGGCGCCCGTGGTTCCGGCGAAGGGCACCGGTGTGACGTCCTTCGCCGCCAGGCCGGCAGCCAGCGCGTCCGCGACCACCTGCGCCCCGTCGGTGTCGGGATCGGGGCCCGAGTCGGTCGTGCACCCGCCGGCCAACAGCACGGCGGCCACGGTCAGCGACGCGCACCACCGCGCCGAGGAGGGAGCAGTTCGGGTGTCGCCAGGGAGCAGACGCATCGCGTCATCGTGCCACCGCACGTCCTGCGCACCGGAAGGGACCGGCTCTGCGCGCCCTCACTTGTAGGGTCCCGGCATGGGCATCTACGCGTCTCAGCCGGGCCGGCGTGCCAAGCAGCTGCTCGGCGACGCACTGGTCGTGTCGTGGGTGATCCTGTGCGCGGTCGCCGGCGTGCTGGTGGACCGGACGCTGTCGCTGCTGGCCGGACCGGCCCGCGAGACCGCCAGGACCGCCGAACGAATCGCCGGGAGCTTCTCCGACGCCGCGGGCCAGGCTTCCCAGGTGCCGGGTCTGGGCGACCAGCTGCAACGGCCCTTCGACTCGGCGTCGGGCGCGCTCGGTGAGCTCGTCGCCGCCGCCGAACGCCAAGTCGCGGTGATGGAGCGGGTGGCGGCCCTCGCCGGCTGGCTCGCCTTCGTCGTCCCGGTCGCGGTCGCGCTCGCCTTCTGGCTGCCCCGACGCGTCAAGTTCTACCGCCGGGCCAAGGCCGCCCAGATTCTCCTCGACTCCGGTGCCGGCCTCGACCTGTTCGCCCTGCGCGCGCTGGCCCTGCAACCGATGCACGTGCTCGCCGGCATCAGCCCGGACCCGGTCGGGGCCTGGCGGGCCGGCGACCGGACCGTCGTCGCCCGGCTGGCCGAGGTGGAGCTGCACCGCGCCGGCCTCGACCTGCCCGACGAGCGGCTGCTCCCCGACCACGACCACCGGGCCTGAGCGACCCGAGCGCGGGCGGCGTCCCATCGGGTCGGGATGCGCTCAGGCGCGCAAGTCGGCCACCTCGGGATGGTCGGCGAAGTAGGCCACGGTGAAGGAGCACAGGGGCTCGACGGTGAGTCCGGCGGCCCGCACGTCCTCCAGCGCCAGCCGGGTCGTCTCGCCCGCCAGGCCGCGGCCGCGGAAGTGTGGCGCTGTGCCGGTGTGGACGAAGGCCAGCACGTCGCCGCGCCGGCGGAAGTCGATGACCGTGGCTGGTTCGCCGTCCACCAGGCCCTGGTAGCGGGACTGCTCGTCGTCTCGGCTGACCTGCACCACAGACCTGCCGTCCTGGTTATCCGTGCTCATCGCGCTCCTCCCGGCCAGGCGCCTCCGCCCGCCCGGCGAGCCTACGTCGATGGCGACCGACGCGGACGGGGGCACCGCGATCCGCGGACGCGATCGCCACCGGGGCTACGGTGACGCCATGACGGCCGACGCGACACCTGACCCGCCTTCCGCCACGGCACCTCACACCGCCGGCCCGGGGGCGGCCTCGGAGGGGGTCACGGTGCCGACCGCGGACGGGCCGATGCCGGCCGTGGTGGTGCGGCCGCCGTCCGGCGCCGGGCCAGGGCTGGTCCTGGTCCAGGAGATCTTCGGGGTGACCCGCTACATCCGGCGGCGCGCCGCCGACCTCGCCGCCCTCGGCTACGTGGTCGTGGTGCCCGAGGTCTACTGGCGCCTGCCCGACCACGCGCTGCCCGAGTCCGGGCCGGACCTGCTGCCGAGGGCGATGGGTCTGGTGCAGCAGCTGGACTGGTCGACCGCGGTGCGCGACGTCGCCGCGGCGGTCCGCAGCACCCGCGGGTTGGACGGGGTGGGGGCTGGGGTGGGGCTGGTCGGGTTCTGCTTCGGCGGCGGCCTGGCGTTCAACGTCGCCGCCGTCGAGCCGGTGGAGGTGCTCGTCAGCTACTACGGGTCCGCCCTCGGGGACCTGCTGGCCCTGGCCGAGGAGGTGGTCACGCCCAGCCTCCACCACTTCGGTACCGCCGACGCCTACGTGCCGCCGTCCACGCAGGAAGCGATCCGCCGTGCCGTGACCGCGGTCGGGGCGGAGTTCCACAGCCACCCCGGCGCGGGCCACGCCTTCGACAACCCGGCACCGGAGTTCCACCACGCGGAGGCGTCAGGGGTGGCCTGGGAGGCCACGACGGCCTTTCTGGCCCGGCACCTCCCCACGAGCTAGCAGGAGACTTCGCGCGGTCCGCACGCGCACCGACGCCGGACAGTAGGCTCGCGGACAGCCGCAGCGGGGAGCGAGGGTCGGGTTGAGCACGTCAGAAACCACCAGCACGGGATCCGGCCCGGCCGGTCCGCGCCTCTTCGGGACCGCGGCGCGCCCCACCTTGTCGATCCTGATCCGGGTCCGGGGAGCGCTGCCCAACCTCCGTCCGGCGGAGCGCCGAGTGGCCGAGGCGGTCCTCGCGGACCCGGCCCAGGTGTCGGAGAGCTCGATCACCACCGTCGCCCGGCAGTGCCAGACGTCGGAGACGACGGTGCTGCGCTTCTGCCGCGCCCTCGGCCTGGCCGGCTACCCCGAGCTGCGGATCGCGCTCGCGCGTGCGGCGCAGTGGGAGGAGAGCGACCAGGCCAGCGGCAGCCCGGTCACGGGCGTGATCACCAAGACCGACTCGCTGGCCGAGGTGGTGGCCAAGGTCACCCACGCCGACGCGCGCTCCGTCGAGGACACCGGGGCCGCGCTCGACCTCGACGCGCTGGAGTCGGCGGTCTCCGCTCTGGCGTCGGCCGGACGGGTCGACGTCTACGGGACCGGAGCCAGCGCCCTGGTCGGGCACGACCTGCAGCTGAAGCTGCACCGGATCGGCTCGGTGGCCTTCCTCTGGTCCGAGCACCACCAGGCCCTCGCCTCCGCCGCGCTGCTCGGTCCCCACGACGTGGCCATCGGCATCTCCCACACGGGCACGACCACCGAGGTCCTGGACGCCCTCCGGCTGGCCCGCGAGCGTGGCGCCACGACCATCGGTGTGACCAACTTCGCCGGCTCCGACATCGCTGAGCACAGCGACCACCTGCTGACCACCGCCGCCCGTGAGACCACCTTCCGTTCCGGCGCGATGTCCAGCCGGATCGCCCAGCTCGCGGTCGTGGACTGCCTGTTCAGCGGCGTCGCCCAGCGGTCCTACGACCGGGCGGTCGAGGCGCTGGAGAGCACCTACGTCGCGGTGCAGGCACGCCGTCCGAGGCGTGCCTCGACCGGTCCCCACAGCCTCGACTGACCTGGGCCGGACGTCCACCCCGGATCCTGCGCGTCCCGGTGGGGCCGTCGGTGGGAGGGCGCCGGGGGCGTCGACCGGGCCGGCTGCCACAGTGGCGCTCGTGCCCCGCGACACCGCCGCACCGGCCCTGCGCTCCATCGTCGTGCTGGGTCTGCTCTCGACCTTCGGGCCCCTGTCCCTCGACCTCTACCTCCCGGCCCTGCCCGAGCTGGCGGACGAGCTCGGCAGCACCCCTTCCGCCGCGCAGCTGACGATCACCGCGTGCCTGGTGGGGCTGGCTCTCGGCCAGCTGGTCGCCGGGCCGCTCTCGGACCGGTTCGGGCGGCGCCGTCCCCTGCTGGTCGGGCTTGGTGGCCTACCTGCTCGCCTCGCTCGCCTGCGCGTTCGCGCCGTCGGTCACCGTGCTCGTCGCCCTGCGGCTGGTGCAGGGGCTGGCCGGCGCCGCCGGTCTGGTCATCGCGCGCGCCGTGGCCCGCGACCTCTACGAGGGCCGGCGGCTGGTGCTGTTCTTCGCCCGGCTGACGCTCATCTCGGGCCTCGCCCCGGTGATCGCCCCCGTGCTCGGCGGCCAGCTGAGCCGGGTGATGAGCTGGCGCGGCATCTTCGTGGTGCTGGCCGGCTTTGGTGCCCTGCTGCTGGTCGCGGGTCTGCTGCAGCGGGAGACGCTACCGGTCGAGCGCCGCGGCTCGGGTGGCCTGACCGCCACCCTGCGCGGCTTCCGAGCGCTGCTGAGGGACCGGTTCTTCGTCGGCACGGCCCTGTCCGCCGGCTTGGCTGCGGCGTCGATGTTCGCCTACATCTCCGGGGCCACCTTCGTCCTCCAACGCATCTACGGGATGTCCCCTCAGGCCTTCTCCCTGACCTTCGGGCTGAACTCGGTCGGCATCATGGTCATGAGCCAGGTGGGCGCGCGCCTCAGCCGGCGTCGAGCGCCGGTCACGGTGCTGGGGGCCGGGCTCGCCGTCAACCTGGCGGGGGCGGGATGTCTGGCGGCGACGGTGCTGCTCGACCTGGGGCTGGAGTTCCTGGTCCCGTCCCTCTTCGTCATGGTCAGCGCGCTCGGCCTGGTGTTCCCGACCTCGACGGCGCTGGCGATGGCGGACTACCCGAGGCAGGCGGGGGCGGCGTCGTCGCTGCTGGGGCTCGGGCAGTTCGCCTTCGGCGCGGCCGTCGCCCCGCTGGTGGGGATCGCCGGTGAGGACTCCGCCGTGCCGCTCGGCGTCGTCGCGGTGGTGGTCAGCGCGCTCGCCTCCCTGGCGTTCCTCACCCTGGTGCGTCCGGCGGTGCGGGCCCGGGCCGAGGAGGTCCTGCCCAGCACCCCGCCTCCCGGCTGAACCTGCTCAGGCCGTCTGGGCCCGCCGGCGTGACTGCCGCACGGTGGTCACGATGACGCCCGCCAGCAGCGCGATGGACAGGTACCAGGAGTACTGGGCGATGACCTCGAGGACGCGCACCGCCGGCTCACCGATGCTCCAGCCCAGCCAGATCAGCAGCCCACGGGTGACGGCCGCGCTCAGCACGTCGGCGATCAGGAACTTCCGCAGGCTCATCCCCGCCGCCGCCACGGTGGCGTAGACGACCGCTCCGGGCAGCAGCGGGATGACGTAGCCGAGCGCGATGGCCGCCACGCCGAAGCGCTGGGCGAGCCGTTCGGCCCGGGCCGCGTTGCGGGCGGCCCGCGGGGAACGGCCCGAGGCCATCTCCAGCAGGCCGCGGCCCCACAGCCGGCCCGCCCACCAGTAGATCCAGTCGAACTTCACCGCGCCGAAGGTGCCCAGCAGCAGGCCCAGCGGCCAGAAGCCGACCCCCGTCGCGGCCAGGGCTCCGATGGTGACCGCGGAGACCCGGGAACCGCCCAGGGCCGCCAGCAGGTAGGGGTTGGCGCCCAGCAGCACGGGCCGCAGCGGGAGCAGGACGAGGGCGTACAGGCCGGTCAGGGAGAAGGCGGCCCAGCAGGCGATGTCCTTGCGGCCGGGCTTGCCCTTCCACGGCATCCGTGGGTCGTCCCACCACTCGCGAGGGGGCTCGTCCTCCTCGCCTCCGGGCGCGGTCGCGTCGGGAACGGCGGGGTCGGGCTCGGGAGGCCGGGGGAGCGGCTCGAGCTCAGGGTCGGGCACGCGTCCACCGTAGCGACCAGCACCACCCGCTGCCGGTGAAGACCGGACGGATGCCCGTGGAGGCGCAGGAAACTGCTGAAGTCCGACGTGCCTGACCGGCCTCCGGGTGGGCAGGTCTCAGCGTTTCCCCTTCGGGGGGTCGGAGCGGGGCGCGCGGAGAACCGGTCAGCTGCGCCGGTGGTAGGCCTCGCGCCAGGACGGCACGGTGGGCCGCTGGGCCAGGCGCATGCCGGCCTCGACCGGGGTGCGGTCGGCCTTGGCGTTGTTGCAGCGGATGCAGGCGGCGACGGTGTTGAGCCAGGTGTTCTGCCCGCCCCGGGACACCGGCAGCAGGTGGTCGACGGTGTCGGCGCTGCCGCCGCAGTAGGCGCAGCGGTGCAGGTCGCGGCGCAGCACCCCGCGCTTGGACCAGGCCGGGTTCCGGGCGTAGAGGAAGGTGGTGCGCACGTAGCGGATCAGCCGCAGCACGACCGGCCAGGGGTAGGGCCCGATCGAGTGGCCGTCGCGGGCCTCCTCGACGATGGCGACCTCGCGCACCAGCATCTTGATCGCGTGCTGGACGGAGACGGTGTGCAGCGCGGTGTTGTCGGTGTTGAGCACGATGACCCCGGACAATGCCGCACCTCCCTCAGTTCCGCGTGACCCGCTCAGCCGGCTGTCGGCACGGGCGTGACCAGGGTGCACGAGGACGATGATGTCGTCACCAGATTATGGCCGTCCGGTCAAGGGTCCTGCAGGCATCCCCGTACGCTGTGCCCGCCCGCAGATGTCGCCCTCCACCTCAGGGTGAGACCGCAGTTGACGAGTTCGAACACCTGTTCGATTATGGACAGGTGACCGCTCTTCCCGCTGCCGACCGCATCCAGGAGCTGCAGCAGCGCGTCCAGCGGATGCAGGGCGCCGGGGTCACCCGGACGCTGGACAGCCTGCCCGCTCTGGGCGAGGTGCTGCGGCTGCGCACGGGCGGCGCCTACACGGTGGACAGTCCCAGTCTGGCCATGGCCCTGATGGCCGGTCCGTCGCTGGCCGGGGAGTGGTGCGCCGTCGTCGGGGTCGCCCGAGCTCGGGCTCGAGGCGGCGGCCGGCTTCGGGGTGTCCCTGGAGCGCACCATCGTCGTGCCCAACCCGGGCGAGCACTGGCTGAGCGTCACCGCGGGGCTCGCGGACGTCGTCTCCGTGGTGCTGGTCAAGCCGCCGTCCCCGGTCAGCGAGCACCAGGCCGAGCGCCTGCGCTCCCGGCTGCGGCAGAAGGACGCGGCGCTGATCTGCTGGGGTCCCTGGCCGCGCTCGCGACGCCACGGTGTCGGTGCTCACCTCGTCCTGGACCGGGGTGGGCCAGGGCCACGGGCACCTGCAGGGACGGTCGGTGGAGGTGGGGGTCCGCCGGGGTGGCGCCCCGGTGCGGCGGACGGCGCTGTGGTTGCCCGGGGTCGACGCCCAGGTCAGCCCGGCCGGCCCCGCCGTCCAGCGGGCCCCGCTGACCGCGGTGCGGGCGGGCTGAGATGGCGGCGCTGGTCGAGCGGGGGCCGGTGGCCAGGCCCGGGCCCCCCGCTGCCCCCGAACCGGGTCGGCGGGTGATGGTCGTCTGGTGCCCGGACTGGCCGGTGGTGGCCGCGGCTCTGCAGCACGAGCTGTCCCTGGACGCGCCGGTGGCCGTCGTCGAGCGCGGCGAGGTGTTCGCCTGCTCGACCGCCGCCCGGGCCGAAGGGGTCAAGCGCGGGATGCGGCGGCGGGACGCCTCCGCCCGCTGTCCCGAGCTGGTGGTGGTCGACCGCGTCCCGGAGGTGGAGACCCGCAGCTTCGACGCGGTGCTGGCGGCGGTGGAAGAGGTCAGTGCCGGCGTCGCGCCGATGAAGCCCGGGCTGTGCGCGCTGCCGGTGCCCACGCCGGTTCTACGGCGGCGAAGCCGCCGCTGCCGCCGCGGTCGCCGAGCACCTGGTCGCGCTCGGCGTCTGGGACTGCCGGACGGGCGTCGCCGACGGCATCTTCGCCGCCGAGCAGGCGGCGCGCCGGGCCGCCACCCAGGACTGCACCGTGGTGCCGGCCGGCGGTTCGCGCGGCGTTCCTGGCCCCGCTGCCGGTCGGGGTGCTCGAGGACGCCGAGCTGGTCAGCCTGCTCCGACGGCTGGGGCTGCGGACGCTCGGCGACTTCGCCGCCCTGCCGGCGCGGGACGTGATGACCCGGTTCGGCTCGTCCGGCGCCTGGCTGCACCGGCTGGCCCGCGGGGTCGACGACCGGACGGCGGCCCCGCGCCAGGTGCCGCCGAGATGGAGCAGCGGGTGGCCTTCGAGCCACCGCTGGAGACCATCGAGCCGATCGCCTTCTCCAGCCGGCGCACCGCCGAGCGGACGGTGACCGAGCTGGCCCGGCACGGCCTGGTCTGCACCGAGGTGCGGATCGTCGTCACCACCGAGGGTGGCTGGAGCGGCTCGCGGGTGTGGCTGCACGCGCGCTGGTTCAGCACCGCCGACCTGGTCGACCGGCTCTACTGGCAGCTGCAGGGCGACCCGGCACCCGACCCGGTGTGCGAGGTGCGGTTCGTCCCCGAGGCGGTCGAGTCGATGGCCGACCACGGTGAGGGGCTCTGGGGCAGTGCGGCGGACGAGCGGGTGGAGCGCGGGGTCGCCCGGTTGCAGGGGATGCTGGGTCCCGAGGAGGTGCTGGCCCCCGCCGTCCAGGGCGGCCGCAGCCCGCGGGAGCGGCAGTCCCTGACGCCGTGGGGTGAGCGGGCGACCTCCTCCCGGCCGGCGGGTCTGCCCTGGCCCGGCTCCCTCCCGCCGCCCGCCCCGGCCCGGGTCTTCCCCGAGCCGCGGTCGGCGCTGGTCACCGGTGCCGACGGGCGCCCGGTCGCGGTGACCGAGCGCGGGCTGGTCACCGGGGAACCGGCGCTGTTCACCGTCGACCGGATGGCCCCGCCCACCCAGGTGCAGGCCTGGGCCGGGCCGTGGCCGATCGACGAGCTGTGGTGGGACCCCGCCCAGGCCCGCCGGGTGGCCCGCTTCCAGGTCGTCGGGGTGGACGGCAGCGCCTGGCTGCTGGTCGTCGAGGACGGCCGCTGGTGGTGCGAGGCACGCTATGACTAGCCGGGTCGGGGGTGGGTGCCGGTGAGCTGGGAGAACCCCCCGCTGTCGTGGGCGGAGCTGGAGCGCCGGCTCTCCGACCGGACCCCAGCGACCCCACCGCCGGCGCCGGAGCCGCCGACCGGGACCGGAGAGCGGCCCTTCGCCCGGGCCGTCTCGCCGGACAACCCCACCGACGACTCCGCGCCCGGCTACAAGCGCAAGCGGGTGGCCTACGAGGCGACCGGTCCGGTCGCCCGACGCCCGTCTGGTCCGGTGGTGCCCTACGCCGAGCTGCACTGCCACAGCAACTTCAGCTTCCTCGACGGCACCGCCGACCCGGAGACCCTCGTCGAGGAGGCGGTCCGGCTGGGGCTGGACTGCCTCGCGCTCACCGACCACGACGGGCTCTACGGCGCGGCCCGGTTCGCCGAGGCGGCGACGGCCTACGACCTGCGCACCGTCTACGGCGCCGAGCTGTCGCTGGGCCTGACCGCGCCGCAGAACGGGGTCGCCGACCCCGAGGGCGGGCACCTGCTGGTGCTCGCCGCGGGGGTCGCGGGCTACCACCGGCTGGCCACGGCGATCACCGAGGCGCAGCTGCGGGGCGGGGAGAAGGGCCGGCCGCGCTACGACCTGGAGGAGCTCGGCGCTGCCGCGGGTGGGGAGTGGGTGGTGCTCACCGGTTGCCGCAAGGGCGCGGTGCGCTCGGCGCTGGCCCGCGCGGGAACGGAGGCGGCTGCCCAGGAGCTGGACCGGCTCACCGCGCTGTTCGGGCACGGGCAGGTGGTGGTGGAGCTCACCGACTCCGGGCTGCCCACCGACTCCAGCGTCAACGACGCGTTGGCCGGGCTCGCCACCGACCACGGGCTGCGCACCGTGGCCACCGGCAACGTCCACTTCGCCACCCCGGCGGAGTACCGGCTGGGAGCGGCGATGGCGGCCGTCCGGGCCCGCCGCAGCCTCACCGAGATGGACGGTTGGCTGCCGCCGCCGGGGGCGCACCTGCGCTCGGGGGAGGAGATGCGGCAGCGCTTCGCCCGGTACCCCGGGGCCGTGCCGGCCAGCACCGCCCTGGCCGACGAGCTGGCCTTCGCGCTGCGGCTGGCCAAGCCGCGGCTGCCGAAGCAGCAGGTGCCGCCCGGCCACACCCCGATCAGCTGGCTGCGGGAGCTGTCCCGACGGGGCGCTGACGAGCGCTACGGCAGCAACCGGGCGGTGGCGCAGGAGCGGTTGGAGCGCGAGCTGGCGGTGATCGAGGAGAAGGACTTCCCCGGCTACTTCCTCATCGTCCACGACGTCGTGGCCTTCGCCCGCGAACGCGGCATCCTCTGCCAGGGACGGGGCTCGGCGGCGAACTCCGTCGTCTGCTACGTCCTCGGCATCACCGCCGTCGACCCGATCAAGTACCAGCTGCCCTTCGAGCGGTTCCTCTCCCTGACCCGCGACGAGGAGCCCGACATCGACGTCGACTTCGACTCCGACCGGCGCGAGGAGGTGATCCAGGAGGTCTACCGGCGCTACGGCCGGCACAACGCCGCCCAGGTCGCCAACGTCATCAGCTACCGGCCGAAGTCCGCGGTCCGCGACATGGCCAAGGCGCTCGGCTACTCCACCGGGCAGCAGGACGCGTGGTCCAAGCAGATCGAGGCGTTCGGGGCCCTCCCGCTGGACGAGGACCACTCCGTCCCCAGGCCGGTGATCGACCTGGCCGACCAGCTGCTCCGGGCGCCCCGGCACCTCGGGATCCACTCCGGCGGCATGGTGCTCACCGACCGGCCCGTGGGTGAGGTCTGCCCGATCGAGCCCGGTCGGATGGAGGACCGGACCGTCCTGCAGTGGGACAAGGACAGCTGCGCCTGGATGGGCCTGGTCAAGTTCGACTTCCTCGGCCTCGGCATCCTCAGCGCCATCCAGCACAGCTTCGACGTCGTCGCCGAGCAGGTGGGGGAGCGCTGGACGCTCGACACCATGCCCAAGGAGGAGGCGGGCGTCTTCGACATGCTCTGCCGGGCCGACTCGATCGGCGTCTTCCAGGTGGAGAGCCGCGCGCAGATCGGCACCCTGCCGCGGCTGCAGCCGCGACGGTTCTACGACCTGGTGATCGAGATCGCGCTGATCCGGCCCGGACCCATCCAGGGCGGGGCCGTGCACCCCTACATCCGACGAGCCACCGGCAAGGAGGAGATCAGCTACCTGCACCCGAAGCTGGAGCCGGTGCTGGAGCGGACGAAGGGCGTGCCGCTGTTCCAGGAGCAGCTGATGCAGATCGCCATGGCCGTCGGCGGCTGCACCGGTGACGACGCCGACCTGCTGCGCCGGGCGATGGGCTCCAAGCGGGGGGTGGAGAAGATCGAGCGGCTGCGCGAGAAGCTCTACGCCGGGATGGCCTCGAACGGCATCACCGGGGCGGTCGCCGACGAGATCTACGCCAAGATCCAGGCCTTCGCCAACTTCGGGTTCGCCGAGAGCCACGCGATCAGCTTCGCCCTGCTGGTCTACGCCTCGGCCTGGCTCAAGCTGCACTACCCGGGCGCCTTTCTGGCCGGGCTGCTGCGGGCCCAGCCGATGGGCTTCTACTCCCCGCAGTCCCTGGTGGGCGACGCCCGCCGGCACGGGGTCGAGGTCCGCCGGCCCGACGTGCTGCTCTCCGGGGTGGACGCCGATCTGGAGGCGCTCGACCCGGGTCGGTCGGGTCCGACCGGCTCGGCGCGCTGCCGCGACCGCGACCAGGACCCGGTGGGGCCCTTCGTGCGCGGGGCTCCCGACCGGACCGGCGAGCACCGCCGCGACGGCCACTTCGCCGTCCGCCTCGGGCTGGTCGAGGTGCAGGGACTGGGCCGTGAGGTCGCCGAGCGGCTGGTCGCGGAGCGGGAGCGGGCCCCGTTCTCCAGCCAGAACGACGTGGTCCGGCGCGCCGGCCTGACCGTGGCGCAGACCGAGGCGCTGGCCACCGCCGGTGCGTTCGACGGCTTCGGCCTGTCCCGGCGGCAGGCCCTGTGGAACGCCGGCTACGCCGACGACCTCGACACCCTCCCAGGTTCGGCCATCGACGCCGCCCCACCCACGCTGCCGGGGATGAGCCCGGTGGAGCTGACACTGGCCGACCTGTGGTCGACCCAGATCTCCCCCGACGACCACCCGGTGGGCCACCTCCGACCGGTGCTGGACGAGCAGGGGGTCATGCCGATCAACGCGCTGGGACCGGCGGACGACGGCCGCCGGCTGCGGGTGGCGGGCCTGGTCACGCACCGCCAGCGGCCCGGGACGGCCGGAGGCATCACCTTCCTCAACCTGGAGGACGAGACGGGGATGCTCAACATCGTCTGCGCGGAGCCGATGTGGCGCACGTTCCGCCGCGTCGGCCGCAACGTCAACGCCATGGTCATCCGGGGTCGGGTCGAGCACAGCGAGGGGGTCACCAACCTGGTGGCCGACAAGCTGGAACCCCTCGCTGCCGTCGTCCCGGCCGCCCGCGGCAACCTGCCCACTCGGCATCCCTCGCGGGACTTCCGCTGAGCGCCCGGTCAGCCCGTCTGGCCGAGATGCAGGGCCACGGCGAGTCCCAGGCCGGCCAGCGCGACGCCGACCCGCAGCGGCGTCTCAGGCAGCCGGCGGACCAGGGGCGGACCGAGCGAGGAGCCGATCACGGCCCCGACCACCAGCGGCGGCACGGCCTCCCAGTCGACGGCGCCGGTGAGGGTGAAGATGACGGCGGCGGTGGTGTTGGCCGCCCCGACCACGACGGTGCGCAGGGCCGCCAGCCGGGCGAGCCGGTCCGGCAGCACCGCGCCGAACGTGGCCAGCAGGAGCACCCCCGCGCCGGCCCCGAAGTAGCCGCAGTAGACCGTCACCACCCCGACGACGCCCAGCACCGCAGGATGGCGTTCGTGCAGCCGCCCCGCGTGCCAGCGTCGCAGCAGCGGGCGGAGCAGCAGCACCACCGACCCGAAGGCCACCAGCCCGGGCACCACGCGCTCGAACACCGAGGGTGGGAGCTGGAGGAGCAGCAGGGCCCCGGCCGCCCCGCCGACCACCCCCGTGCCCCCGAACGTGAGCATCCGGCGCCGCTGGCCGCGGAGCTCGGGCCGGGCAGCGGCGACCCCGCCCAGGGTCACCCCCGTCAGGGCGACGGAGTTGGTGACGTTGGCGGTCAGGGGTGGGACCCCCAGAGCTAGCAGCACCGGGAACGAGACCAGGGAGGCCAGTCCGGCGGCGTAGCCGACGATCCCGGACCCGATCCCGGCCAGCAGCAGCACGCCGGCCCGGAGCAGGTCGTCGGGGCTCACGGTCCTGGCCCTCCTCGAGGTCGGGGGTGGCGCCGGTGGGCCGCCGGCGGGCCGTCCGCCCGCTCCATCCTCAGCCACGGCTGGTCGGCGCCGCCGGAACGGCCGGTCCGGTGAGATGGCTGCCCGGTGGTCGCGCTACACGTCCGAGCTCGGGCCGGTGGCCCCGCCTGCCGGGCCCGGGAAGGGCCGTGCACTTCTCCCGCCCTGGCCAGGGACGGTTTGGAGCCAGCGACACTGGTGCGGCGACACGGGTTGCCGCGGCTTGTGACTCCTGGGGCGCTGGGCTACGTTCCCCTGGAACCGCCGCCCTCGGTCTGGACGGGGCGGGGCCTGCGTGGCGCGATGACGCGATCACGACGACAGAGAGGAACCGCGGTGAACAAGAGCCAGAAGACGCTGCTCGCTCTCGGGCTGGCCACGAGCCTGGGCCTGATCAGCGCGTGCGGCGGGGGCGGTGACGCGGCCTCGGAGGAGTCGGCGGAAGCCGGTCCGGCCTTCACGACCAACGCCTCCGGCGCCCTGAGCGCCTGGGGCTTCGAGAACGCCGACGAGGTGGGGACCTCCCGGCTCGACTACGCGAAGGAGAAGCTGAGCGGCGTCACCATCAAGATCGACGCCACCGCCTTCGACGCGCAGAAGTTCACCACCCGCGCGGCCAGCGGCGACGTCCCCGACGTCGTGCAGATGGACCGTCGCCTGGTGGCCACGTACGCAGCCCGGGACCTCATCCAACCCCTCGACACCTGCTTCACCGCGCACTCGGTGGACCCGCAGGCGCAGTACTACCCCTCGGTCGTGCAGGACGTGAGCTACGACGGCAAGGTCTGGGCGGTGCCGCAGTTCTACCAGCCGCCCGCCATCATCTTGAACAAGCGGGTGATGGACGCCGCCGGGGTGAGCGCGGCCGACATCGACACGTCCAAGCCGGACGCGCTGCTCGCCGCGGCCGGGAAGATGTACAAGGCCAGCGGGAACAACCCGAAGACGCTCGGGTTCGACCCCGTGGCGACCGGGCAGTCCGAGCTGTGGATCCTCGGCCTGGGCGGCCAGCTCATCGACGCCGAGGGCGTCCCCACCCTCGACAACCCGGGGAACGCCAAGGCGCTCTCCTTCCTCAAGCAGCTCATGGACGCCCAGGGCGGCTACGCCAAGGTGAAGAGCTTCACCGACTCCTTCGACACGTTCGGCGAGAAGAACCAGTACGTGGCCGACCAGGTCGGCGCCCAGGTCAACGCCCAGTGGTACGTGAACGTGCTCACCCCCTACGTCAAGGACGTCGAGATCTCCGCCGTCCCGTTCCGGGACGGCGGTGGGCAGCCCTTCACCGTCGCCGGCGGGACGTCGTTCGTCATCCCCAAGACGGCCAAGAACCCGGACGCGGCCTGCGCCTGGGCGGTCAACCTGACCTCCCAGGACGCCTGGATGGCGGCCGGCGCGGCCCGCGCGAAGACGATCGCCAAGACCCCCGGCGCCATCAACACCGGGCTCTTCACCGGGTCTCCGGCCGCTGACGAGGCGATCCGGAGCGAGTACGTCAAGGAGAGCGACAACGCCGGGTTCAACGAGACCATCGCGACGTACTACGACGTGGTGAGCAGCGGCAAGTCCTACGGCGCCTCGCCGGCGGGCCAGCAGATCCAGACGGAGCTGCAGAACGCGATCACCTCTTCGCTGCTCGGGACCAAGGAGCCGGAGGCCGCGTTGAAGGACGCCCAGACCGCAGCCATGCGGGCCTACAACCAGGTGGGCGGCTGATCGAACCGCTGGACGAAGCACCCATGAACGGCCCCGGGCTCCGGCCCGGGGCCGTTCGTGCGCCTGGCCGCGTCGGGCGTCCCTCGACTGGTGGGGGAGCGCGGAAACGGGTAGACCTGCTTCGGACACCACCACAGGAGGCTGACGTGAGCGAACCCCAGATGGACGACCCCCGGGCCATGAGCGAGGAGGACCTGGCGGAGGTCGACCTGCCGCCGGCGCCGACCGACCCGGAGCTGGGTGACGAAGCGGTCACCGAGGGCGAGTTCGCGCAGGGCCAGACCAACGACCCCGACGGTGCGCACCGCGAGGAGCCGGCGGGCGAGGACTACGCGGGCAGCGGCTTCTGAGCGTCCGCACGGCAGGGGCGGGGCCCCTGCCGTGCAGTGACCCCACGCCCGCCGACGCGGCTCAGCCCTTGCGCCCCTGCGTGGCGACGCCCTCGATGAAGTAGCGCTGGCCGAAGGCGAACAGCACGAGCATCGGCAAGGTGACCAGCAGCGACGCGACCATGACGTACTGGTAGTCGCCCTGGCCACCGTTGGTGGGGCTGTACTTCGTCATCGCGTAGGCGATGCCCAGCGGGACGGTGAAGCCCTCGACGGACCCGGCGTTGAGGTAGATCAGCGCCGCCTGCAGGTTGTTCCAGCTGGTCTGGAACTCGAAGAGGAACACGATGATGAACGAGGGGATGGCCAGCGGCATGGCGATCCGCCGGAACAGCCCGAAGTAGCTGGCGCCGTCGACGCGGGCCGCCTCGAACAGCTCTCTTGGCAGACCGAGGAAGAACTGGCGCTGGAGGAAGATGTAGAAGGCTGAGCCGAAGAGGTTGGCGCCCCACAGCGGCACGTTCGTCCCGAGGAACCCGAGGTTCTTCCAGATGAGGTACTGCGGGATCAGCGTGACCGCGCCCGGCAGCATCATGGTGGCCAGCACCAGGCCGAAGAGGAAGTTCCGCAGGGGGAACCTGAAGTAGGCGAAGCCGAACGCCACCGCCGAGCTCGAGAGGGCCACGAACAGCGCAGCGAGCAGGGCGATCAGCACGCTGTTGCCCATCCAGCTCAGCAGCGGCAGCTGGTTGAAGACCTCGACGTAGTTGCTGGTCAAGATGGTGTCGGGGATCAGCTTGTTGTCGAACACCTGTCCGCGTGGTTTGAGGCTCGCCGCCAGCAGCCACACGAACGGGTAGAGGAAGAGCAGCGAGAAGGCCACGAGTGCGAGCCACAGCGCCACCGTCGCGACCACGCTCTTCGGCCGGTACCAGCGGTTGGGTCTGCGTCGCGGGAGGTCCGCGGGTCCGGCGAGGGCCTGGCCCGCGGCCTGGGCCTCCAGGGGGAGGGTGCCCGACGTGGGCTGGGTGGCCGTCATCAGTCCCGGTCTCCCTCGTAGTAGACGAAGCGGTTGCCGAAGCGGACCTGGACCAGGGTGATCAGCATGATGATCACGAACAGCAGCCACGCCATGGCTGCGGCGAACCCGAAGTCGAAGGTGCGGAACGCCTGCTGGAAGAGGTACACGCCGTAGAACAGCGACGACTCCGGTGAGGCGTTGTTCTGGTCGCGCCAGAACAGCAGAAAGGCCTGGTCGAAGACCTGCAGGGCGGCGATCGTCAGCACGATGACGTTGAAGAAGATCGCGCTGGAGATCATCGGCACGGTGATGGTGAAGAACTGACGGACCGGTCCGGCGCCGTCGAGCGAAGCCACCTCGTACAGCTCGCGCGGCACGTTCTTCAGGGCCGCCAGGAAGATCACCATCGTCCCGCTCACGCCCCACAGCGTCATCAGCACGATGGACGGCTTCACCCACGACGGGTCGATGAGCCACTGCGGACCCTCGATGCCGAACAGCGCCAGGCCCTGGTTGATGGCCCCGGTGTTGCCGTTCAGCAGCAGGAAGAACACCGCCGCGGTCGCGACGGACGGCGTCATCTTCGGCAGGTAGTAAAGGGTCCGGAACACCCCGGCGCCGCGACCCACCCGGTTGAGCAGCGCGGCCAGCAGCAGCGCGAAGCAGATCTCCAGCGGCACCGCCATCACCGCGTAGAACAGCGTGTTCTTGAGCGAGAGCGCGACCTTCGGGTCGTCGATCAGCGCCTGGTAGTTGGCCAGCCCGGCGGGCCGGGTCGTGTTCTTGGCCAGGTTGTAGTAGCTGAAGGAGATGTAGAGGCTGTAGGCCATCGCGCCGAGGGTGAAGACCAGGAACCCGATGATCCAGGGCGAGATGAACAGGTAGCCCGCGAGGGCCTCACGCCGGCTGTAGTTGCGTGTCCGCAGGACGCTCGGATCGCGCGGGGAGCGGCCGTGTCCGCGACGACCGGCCTGCGGCCCCCGGGCGAGGACGGCCATCAGCCGGCCTCGGCCTGCGGCAGCTCCTGCTTCCGCCTCTCAGCTCGAACGTGTGACACCTCGGGCCTCCACCTCTGAGACGCGCGGCACCGTCACCGCGACGGTGACTCTAAGTCCTGCCCCAGGGGGAAGCAAGGAAGCGCGGCGTCCGGCCGGCGGCCCTCGCGCACGCCCGGCGGCCCGGGCCGGGCGGGCGTCGTCGCACCCCCGTGGGATGATCCGCTTCCCGACCGACGGGATGGGCGGCCGGGAGCCGGGGGTTCGGCCCCGGGGTGGGTAGAGCGCCGCGCCCTGGGTAAGAGCCCGGCGGGTGAGCGGCCTCGGTCGCGGTCCACCGCGCACGTCCAGCCTGTCCCAGCCGTCGCTGGACGGTCCGCCACCTCCGGCCGAGGGAGAGCCCGCATGCCTGAACTGATGAGTGACGACCTGACCGATCACCTGCGGACGGCGGAAGCCACCGCCGCGCTGCTGCCGGCCGCCCGTGCGGTCGCCGGGATGCTCTGCGCCCGCTTCCACGAGGGTGGCTCGCTCTACACCCTGGGCAACGGAGGCAGCGCGGCGGACGCCCAGCACCTGACGGGGGAGATGATCGGCCGCTTCAAGCGGGAGCGGCGGCCGCTGCCTGCGGTCACGCTCTGCACCGACTCCACGGTCATGACCTGCATCGCCAACGACTACCGCTTCGACGACGTGTTCGCGCGACAGCTCGCGGCCCTGGTCCGGCCCGGCGACGTCGTCGCCGCCTTCACCACCAGCGGCCGGTCGCCCGACGTCGTCGAGGCCCTCCGCACGGCGCGGGCCCGGGGGGCGACGACGGTGCTGTTCGGCGGAGGCGACGGCGGACCCGCCGGTGCCCACGCCAACCACCAGCTGCTGGTGCCCAGCACGGTGACGGCCCGCATCCAGGAGATGCACACCTTTTTGCTGCACGCCGTCTCCGAGGTCGTCGACCTCTGGGCCGCCGACACCGAGCCGGGTTCGCCCGAGCTCGAGATGCAGGGGGCGCTCGAGATGCAGCGGGCGCTCGAGCTGGGTGCGGCACTCGACGCGCGCGCGGTCCCGGGCTGACCCAGGCCTGGTCCGGCACGAGCTGGTCCTCGCGCTGGGTCTTCGGGCTGGGCCATCAGGCCCGTCCGCTCAGTCCTCAGGCGCCGGCCAGCAACTGGCGCAGGCTGAGCGGCGGCCTACCCGTGACCCGCTCCACGTGGTCGGTGACCTGCGCCAGCTGCCCGCTCGCGATGGCGGTGTAGGTGCTGACCCAGGCCTCGACCATCCATGGTGGGGCGCCGTAGGGGGCCCGGGAGGCGTAGGCCTCCTCGAGCGTCTCCGGGTGGTAGGTCACGGGCCGTCCCCGCGCGGCGGAGACCTGCGCGGCGACGTCGGCGAAGGAGAGCGCTTCGGGACCGGTGAGCTGATAGGTGACATCGCGGTGCGCCTCCGGATCGAGCAGCACGGCCGTCGCCACCCGCGCGACGTCGGCGCGGGCCACGGCGGCCACCCGTCCGTCACCGGCCGGCCCCCGGATCACGCCGTCCTGCCCGACGATCTCAGGCAGGAAGTCCAGGTAGAAGGAGTCACGCAGGAAGGTGTGGGCCAGGCCCGCGTCGACGATGGCCCGTTCGGTGGCCCAGTGGTCCCGGCCCAGGGTGAAGACGGCGTCCTCCGCCGCTGCGGCGAAGGAGGTGTAGACGACGTGGCGGACGCCCGCCTCGGCCGCCGCGCCGACGAAGGCCCGGTGCTGGCCCAGCCGGTCCTCGTGCTCGGCGGCCGACACCATGAGCAACGTGTCGACCCCGCGTAGTGCGGCCACGGACGGCTCGCCGTCGCCGTAGCTGGCGGGCAGGACCACGCAGCCGGGCAGGGCCGGGACCTTCGCCGGTGTCCGCGCCAGGAGCCGGAGCGGCACACCGGCGTCGGTGAGCGCACGCGCCACGAGTCCGCCGACGGCGCCGGTGACGCCGGTGAGCGCGACGGTGGGCAGGGCGTTGTCCATGGGGGGGCCTTCCTCGAGGAGACGGCGCGTCGGCCGCTGCAGCGTTGATCCTCGCAGGGGCGGCGACTGAGGCCCTCCGGGCTACCCGACCCAGGTGCTCGCCAGGTGCGTTCGTTCCGGGCACCGGTCGTGATCGTGCCAGGGTGTCGTTCAGGACGTCTGCGGTCCGTCGCTTCTCGCTGTCATGGGTGGTGATCGGGCCGGCCCTGGCGCTCGTCGTGCTGGCCCTCACCTGGGGCCGCGATCTTCCTGCCCTGGTGGTGGCGCTCGCGGCCGTCATCCTCGGGGTAGCCGTGCTGGCGGCCGTCCACTACGCCGAGGTGGTGGCACACCGGGTGGGTGAGCCGTTCGGGTCCCTGGTCCTTGCCGTGGCGGTGACGATCATCGAGGTGGCGTTGATCATCACTTTGATGCTCTCCGGGGAGCGAAGACGGCGTCTTTGCCCCGTGACACCGTCTTCGCAGCGGTGATGATCACGTGCAACGGCATCGTCGGCCTGTCGCTGCTGGGCACCGTGCACCTGGTTCTGCTCGGCGCCTTCTTCTTCCTGGCCATCAACCCGTGAGATCGCGCCACTGCGTGGAGGTGTTCGTCGTCCGCTGATCAGCCCGCCCGGGCGGAGGAAGGACGCCGCCACGGTCCTGGTGCCCGACGCCGGCCCTGAGTGGGCGGCCGGTCGTCGAGCAGGCTTCCTACAACTGTGTCCGAGGGGGGACTTGAACCCCCATTCCCCGTAAAGGGAACTAGCACCTCAAGCTAGCGCGTCTACCTATTCCGCCACCCGGACCTGGTGCGGCTGTGAACTATAGCAACAGGGGTGCGGCACCACGAATCACGTCCGGGGGCCTGCCGGCCGCCCCCGCCGCTGCCAGTGCCGGGCGATGGCCCGGGGGAGCGGGTCGATCGGTGCGCCGCCCTCGGCCCGCATCCCGGCGCGCGTCAGCCGGCGGCTGCTCCACAGCGACACGAAGCCGAAAGCCCAGAGCAGGTACTGGAAGCAGAACGCGATCTTGAAGTCGACGAGGTCGAACGCGCCGGTGGGCGCCCGCCAGTCCAGGATCACCCCCACGGCGAAGATCGTGACCAGCGAAGCGGTGAAGCCCCCCATGTTCACGATGCCGGAGGCCGCCCCCAGCCGGGTGGTGGGGTTGAAGGAGCGGGCGAAGTCGAAGCCCACGGCGGAGGCCGGGCCGTAGGCGGAGAGCACCAGCAGCAGGAGGACCACCAGCGGCAGCGGCAGGTTCCCCGGCCACAGGATCACCAGGGTCCAGATCGCGACCGTGGCGATCAGCACGCCGAAGATCAGGTCCGAGCGCCGGAGCGGGTACTGAGCGGTGAGCTGGCCGAGCACCGGACCGATCACCGGTCCCGCCAGCACCATCATCGTGAGCAGTCCGCCGGCCAGTGCCGGGCTGTAGCCCAACCCGGCGGTCATGAACGGGTAGCCCCACAGCAGGGCGAAGACCATCCCCGAGAACTGGGTGCTGAAGTGCGACCACAGCCCCAGGCGGGTGCCGGGGTGGGTGAACGAGCTCCGCAGGTCGGTCATGGCCTGGCCCCAGCCGACCGGCACCGGGGCCGGGACGCCGACGGGGCGGTCACGGACCGCGAGCAGCACCAGCAACGCGGCCAGCACCCCGACGGCAGCCGCCCCGAGGTAGGCGGTGGTCCAGCCGGGCCCGGCCAGCGCGGCCGCCAACGGGACGGTGCTGGCCACCTGACCCAGCTGGCCGGTCTGGCCGGTGAGCTGGGTGACCAGGGGGACGCGGCGCGCCGGGAACCAGGCCGGGATCACCCGCAGCACCGAGATGAAGGTCATGGCGTCCCCGGCGCCCACGATCACCCGGGCCAGCACCGCCGTGCCGGGGTGGACGGCGAGGGCCATGGTGGTCTGGCCCGCCGCCATCAGCAGCGCGCCGCTGACGAGCAGCAGCCGCGACCCGAAGCGGTCGACGAGGATGCCCACCGGGATCTGCATGGCGGCGTAGACCACCAGCTGGAGGACCACGAAGCTGGACAGCACCGACGCGCCGATCCCGAACCGCTCCGTCGCCGGGGCGGCGGCGACGCCCAGCGAGGTGCGCTGGAGGATGGCCACCGCGTAGGCCGCCACCGCGACGCCCCAGACCGCCCAGGAGCGGCGGCTGACGGAGGTGGGCACCCTTCATCCTGGCTCACCGGGCCGGGGCCGGCGTCCCGGTGCGTCTCCCGGCGGGCTCTTCCCCGACCACTCCGGGGCCGGGGTTAGGCTGGCGGCGATGACCAAGCGCGCCGTGGAGTACGAGATCGAGAAGGTCCGGCTGGGCCGCCACCTGTCCAGGAGCGCGGTCCGCCAGCTGCTGACCGACCAGGCCGAGTACGGCGGCTGGGAGCTGACCCGGCTCCGCCGCTACCGGGACGGCACCCGCGACATCTGGATCCGCCGCAAGATCATCCGCGTCCCCGCGTCGGTCTGACCTCACCTCGCCGAGTGCGCGGTAACTTGACCTGAACACTGCATCCGCGCTCGAGATGGTGCGCACTGGACCAGTCCCGATGCCCTGGCCACCGGCGGCTGGTGCAATCCAGGAGACGCTCAGCCGCAGTGCGACACATCCCAGTGCGCGCTCCAGCAGGTTCACTGCACGTCTTCACCTGCTGGAGCGCGCACTCGCCGCGCCGTCAGGCCGAGCGGCCCCCGACCGGCACCATGCGGGCGGCGTTCGGCCCACCGGAGACGTCGTCGAGCGCTGAGGCGATCTCGTACGGCAGGGACTGGTCCTCCACGGCCAGCGCCGGGGCCAGCTGGCCGGCGGTGCGGGCCCCGAGCAGGGGAGCCGTCACCCCGGGCGCGTCGCGCACCCACAGCAGCGCCACCTGGAGGGGCGCGAGGTCCAGGCCCTCCGCGGCTCGGACCACGGCCTCCACCACGCCGCGGCTGCGGGGTTCCAGGTAGGGCTCGACGAACCAGGCGAAGTGGTCGGTCGCGGCCCGCGAGCCCCGGGGCGTGCCGGCGCGGTACTGGCCGGTCAGCACCCCGCGACCGAGCGGCGACCAGGGGAAGAACCCCATCCCGAACGCCCGGGCCGCCGGGAGCACCTCGACCTCGGCCCGCCGCGCGAGCAGGGAGTACTCCACCTGCACGCTGCTGATCGGCGTGCGGCCGGGGAAGGCCCGCTGCCAGGTGGCGGCCTGGGCGGTCTGCCACCCCACGAAGTTGGAGACGCCGGCGTAGCGCACCATCCCCGACGACACGGCGTGGTCGACGGCGTCGAGGGTCTCGGCCAGGGGCGCCTCGCCCCAGGCGTGCACCTGCCAGAGGTCGACGTGGTCGGTGCCCAGCCGCCGCAGCGACCCCTCGAGGTCGCGCAGGAGCGCCCGCCGTGACGTGTCGACGATGCGCTCCCCGTCCTGGATGACGAAGCCCGCCTTGGTGGCCAGCACCACCTCGTCGCGGAGGCCCATCTCGGCCACCAGGGACCCGACCAGCCGTTCGGCGTCCCCCGCCCCGTAAGCGGCGGCGGTGTCGATCAGCGTCCCGCCCGCCTCGTGGAACATCTCCAGCAGCGAGCGCGCCTGCTGGTCGGTCGTGTCCCGGCCCCAGGTCATGGTCCCCAGCCCCAGGCGCGAGACGCGCAGGCCGCTCGTCCCGACCGACCGCTGTTCCATGGCATCGACCCTAGCCAACCGCGACCCCCGCGACGCCCAGCCACTACGGTGAGCGCATGCGACTGGGCCTGCACCTGGGGTCCCTGGCCGGCGCGGAGGACCCGCACGTCCAGCTGCGCCTCACCACACACGCGGAGGCCCTCGGCTTCGACGTCGTGTGGGTCGCGGAAGCCTACGGCTCCGACAGCCCGACCGTGCTCGCCTGGCTGGCCGGGCAGACCCGCCGGATCGCGATCGGTTCCGCCGTCATGCAGATCCCCGGGCGCAGCCCGGCGATGACGGCGATGACCGCCGCCAGCCTCGACGTCCTCTCCGGGGGGCGGTTCCGGCTGGGGCTGGGCGTCTCCGGTCCCCAGGTCTCCGAGGGCTGGCACGGGGTCCGCTTCGACCAGCCGCTGGCCCGCACCCGGGAGTACCTGGCGGTGGTGGAGCTCGCGCTCAGCCGCCGGACCGTGGCGCACGCGGGGACGCACCACCCGCTCCCGCTCCCGGGCGGTCCCGGCAAGGCCCTGAAGCTCACCCTCGCTCCGGTGAGCGAGCGCATCCCGACCTACCTGGCGGCGGTCGGGCCGAGGAACCTGGAGCTGGCCGGGGAGCTGACCGACGGGTGGCTGGCCGTCTTCTACGCCCCCGAGTTCGCCGACGAGCAGCTGGGCGCCGTCCGGGCCGGTCGGGCGAGGGTCGGCAAGACGCTCGAGGGGTTCGACGTGGTGCCCACCTTCCCGCTCGTCGTGGGGTCGGACCCGCGACGCTGCGCCGACCCCGTCCGCGCCTACGCGGCCCTCTACCTGGGCGGGATGGGGAGCCGGACGCAGAACTTCTACAACGCCCTGGCGGTCCGGATGGGCTACGGCGAAGCGGCCGCAGCGGTGCAGGAGCTCTACCTCGACCGCCGGCAGCGCGACGCCATGGCGGCGGTGCCGTACGCGTTCCTCGACGCCACGTCGCTGCTGGGCGACCGCGGCCGGATCGCCGAGCGGCTGCAGGTGCTCGCCGCGTCCGGGGTGACGACGTGTTCGGTGGTGCCCTACGGCGCGGGGGTCGAGGAGAAGCTCCACGCGCTCACCGTGGCGGCCGAAGCCCTCGAACGAGCCGGGATCGGCTGAGCCTGGCGAGCGTCAGGCCTGCGGCAGCGGCTCGAGGACGCCGGTCAGGAGCAGCGCGACGACCAGCAGCGCGAGCCCGATCCGGTACACCACGAACGGCAGGAACGTGTGGGTGGAGATGTAGCGCAGCAGCCAGGCGATCACCGCGTAGCCCACAAAGAAGGCGACGACGGTGGCCAGGAGGATCGGGCCCCACGCCGGGGGCACCGGGTCGCCGGAGATGTCGGTGAGCTTGAACAGTCCGGACCCGACGACGGCAGGGATGGCCAGCAGGAAGGAGTAGCGGGCTGCGGCCTCGCGGGTGTAGCCCAGCGCCAGACCCGCGCTGATCGTCGCTCCGGATCGGGAGACCCCCGGGATCAGCGCCAGCGACTGCGCGAACCCGAAGAGCACGCCGTGGCCCCAGGTCAGCGAGGTGAGCGGGCGGGCGTTGCGGGCGAACCGGTCCGCGACCCCGATCACCAGGCCGAAACCGGCGAGCATCGCCGCGGTGATCCACAGGTTGCGGAAGGTCGAGTCGATGGCGTCCTGGAAGAGCAGGCCCAGCACCACGATCGGGACGGAACCGAGGATGACCAGCCAGCCCATCCGGGCGTCCGGGTCGTCCCGCGCCACCCGGCCGGCCAGCGAGCCGACCCAGCGCCGGATGATCCGGGCGATGTCGTGGCGGAAGTAGAGGATGACCGCGGCCTCGGTGCCGAGCTGGGTGATCGCGGTGAAGGCGGCGCCGACGTCCTCGCCGCCGAAGAACTGTCCGACGATGGACTGGTGGGCGCTGGAGGAGATGGGGAGGAACTCGGTGAGCCCCTGCACGATGCCCAGCACCAGCGCCTCGAACCACCCCATGCCTGCTCCTCGTCCCGCTGCGGTCACCTGGACCGCCCTGGCAGCGCAGGTCCGTCGACCACCGTAGACCGCCGGAGCGGACCGACCCTCGCCGCCGGCCGACGCTGGGCGGTGACGCGCGCCACACCCGGTGACCCCTGGCGCAGGGTTCCCGGTGGAGGAGCGGGGTCCCCCGTGTAGAAGAGGAGCTGTGACGATCCACGGTGACCACCCCTTCCTCCCGCCGGCCGGTGACCGGGACCCGCTGCGCCGCTGGCGAGGACGGATGCCGGCACCGGTGAGCGTCTGGACCGCCACGCAGGAGGGCCGCAGCACCGGCTGGACCCTCTCCTCCTTCCTGCTGGCGGACGGAGCGCCGCCGCAGGTGCTCGGCCTGCTGGACGAGGAGTCCGACCTCGCCGACCAGCTGGTCGGCACGGGCCGGTTCGCGGTCAGCCTGCTGGCCGGGTCGCACCGGCAGCTGGCGGACGTGTTCGCCGGCCAGGCGCCCGCTCCCGGCGGGGTCTTCACCGTCGGCCGATGGCGGCAGACGGCGTGGGGCCCCGTCCTCGAGGACGCCGTGGGGTGGCTGGGCGCGACGGTGACCACCGCGGAGCGGGACGGTCCGGACCCGGCCGGCCCCGAGCACGCCGGCTGGGCGCTGCTGGTCCGCGGCACCGTGGAGCACGTCGAGCTGGCCGAGCCGGACGCCCGTGGGGTCCTCTGCTCTCTCCGCGGCCGCTACCTCGCGCTGGGGGCGGACGAGGCCGGCGGCCCGGCTAGCCTTCGAGCATGACGACCGTCCTGCTCATCCGCCACGGCCGCACCTCGGCCAACACCGCGGGGATCCTCGCCGGGCGGTCCTCAGGGGTCGAGCTCGACGACGTCGGGCGCACCCAGGTCGCCGACGTGGGCGCGCGGCTGGCCGGGGTGCCGCTCCGCGCCGTGCTCACCTCCCCGCTCCGCCGGTGCAGGCAGACCACGCAGGCCCTCGTCGCCGCCCGCGACGACGGGTGCCCCGTCCACACCGAGCAGGGCCTGATCGAGTGCGGGTACGGGGACTGGACCGGCAGGTCGCTGAAGGAGCTCAGCCAGGAGAAGCTCTGGTCGACCGTCCAGGCGCAGCCCTCCGCCGTGCGCTTCCCGGGCGGGGAGTCGATGACGGAGATGAGCGCGCGGTCGGTCGGCGCCGTCCGTCGCTGGGACGCCCGGATGGAGACCGACCACGGTCCCGACGCGGTGTGGGCGGCGGTGTCCCACGGCGACGTGATCAAGGCGGTCCTGGCCGACGCGCTCGGCATGCACCTCGACGCCTTCCAGCGGATCATGGTCGACCCAGCCTCGGTCTCGATCGTCCGCTACACCGCGAGCCGGCCCTACATCGTCACGGTCAACTCCACGCTGGCCGACCTCGGGAAGCTGCTCACCCCGCCGCCCGCCCGGGCTGAGGGCGCCGGGGACGACGCGGCGGTCGGTGGCGGGCTGGGAGCCGGCGGAGGGGGCGACCCTGCCGCCGGGGAGAGCCGTTGAGCGCCTGCTTAGGCTGATCACCATGGCGATTCTCGTGCACCGCTACGACGAGCCGGACAGGTTCGTCGCCGGCACCGTCGGTCAGCCCGGGGAGCGTGCCTTCTTCCTGCAGGCGCGGGAGGGCAACCGCATCACCAGCGTGGCGTGTGAGAAGCAGCAGGTGTCGGTGCTGGCCGAGCACCTCAACCGGGTTCTGGACGAGGTGGTCCGGCGCAGCACCGGGACCGCTGCCGTGCCGCCCGCGACCGACCGGGCCCGCGACACCGACCCGCTGGACGCCCCGATCACCGAGGAGTTCCGGGTCGGCACCATGACGATCGCCTGGGACCCGAGCATCGACCGGGTGGTCATCGAGCTGTTCTCCAACGTCGACGTGGAGGAGGACGAGGACGGGACCGACGAGGCCCCGGCGCCGGAGGAGAGCGGGGAGGTCCGCGCCGACGAGGTGTTCGTCGTCAAGATCACCGCCGCCTACGCCCGCGACTTCGTCGCCCGCGCCAACGCGCTGGTGTCCGCGGGCCGCCCGCCGTGCCCCTTCTGCCTCCAGCCGCTGGATCCTCAGGGACACATCTGCCCGCGGGCCAACGGCTACCGCCGCCCGCTGTTCGGATGACCCACCCCGCCCTCAGCGCCTCCCTTGCCGAGGCCGAGCTGGGCGAGGCGGAGCTGGAGATCACCGGCCGGCTGGTGGAGGCGTCCAACGCGACCTTCCTCACCGAGGTCCGCACGCCGGCCGGGGCCACCAGCCACTGGGTCTACAAGCCCACCCAGGGCGAGCGTCCGCTCTGGGACTTCCCGGAGCGGACCCTCGGCCTGCGCGAGGTCGCCGCCTACGAGGTGTCGCGGATCGGCGGCTTCGACTGCGTCCCCGTCACCGTCTTCGCCGACGGCCCGCTCGGTCCCGGATCGCTGCAGGCCTGGGTCGAGAGCGAGCCGGAGGCGGTGGCCGAGCTGGTGGACCTGGTCCCCAGCAGCGCGGTGCCCAGCACCGGCTGGTTCGCCTGCGTCGAGGGCATCGGGGCCGACGACCGCCCGGTCTCGGTGATCCACGCCGACGACCCCCGGCTGCGCATGCTCGCCGTGTTCGACGTGCTCATCAACAACGCCGACCGCAAGGGCGGGCACATCCTGGCCAGCAAGGGACAGGTGTTCGGCGTCGACCACGGCGTCAGCTTCCACACCGAGCACAAGCTCCGGACGCTGCTCTGGGGCTGGGCGGGGGACCCGCTGCACGAGGTCGAGCTGGAGGCCGTCGCCAAGGCCCGCACCGACGCCCCCGAGCAGCTGACGGCGCTGCTCGACGAGCTGGAGATCGCTGCCCTGGTCCGCCGCGCCGACCTGCTGCTCAGCCGTCGCCGCCTGCCGCGCCCCCGCGGGCAGTGGCCCTCGATCCCCTGGCCGCCCTTCTGAGGGACGGCGTCCCGCCGTTCCCCGCGTGGCCCGGGACCGTCCCGACCCGCCGTTAGGGTGACCGCATGCAGGCGTGGCGCTCCGGACCGGTACCCCAGATCCAGCGTCCCGAGGGGTCACCGGTCCTGCTGGCCTTCGACTCCGCAGCCCAGCAGCGGGTCCCGGTCGGCCCGGCGCAGGGCACGGCCCGGATGTACGTCTGCGGCATCACCCCCTACGACGCCACCCACATCGGCCACGCCAACACCTACGTCGCCTTCGACCTGCTGAACCGGTTCTGGCGCGACGCCGGCCTCCAGGTCGAGTACGTGCAGAACGTCACCGACGTCGACGACCCCCTTCTCGAGCGGGCGCAGGCGACCGGCGTCGACTGGGCCGCCCTGGCCGCGGAGCAGACCCAGCTGTTCCGCGAGGACATGGAGGCGCTCAACGTCCTGGCGCCCAGCCACTTCGTCGGCGCGGTGGAGTCGATCCCCCTGATCGTGAGGCTGGTGGCCGACCTGCAGGCCCGGGGCGTCGTGTACGCCGTCGACGACGAGCACGCCGGCGACCTCTACCTCGACCAGGCGCAGGACGCGGCCTTCGGGTCGCTGTCCCACCTCGACGAGGCGGCGGCCCGTCCCGTCTTCGCCGAGCGCGGCGGGGACCCCGATCGGACGGCGAAGCGCGGCGTGCTCGACTCGCTCGTCTGGCTGCGGCACCGCGACGGGGACCCGTCGTGGCCCTCACCCTTCGGCGACGGCCGGCCGGGCTGGCACGTCGAGTGCGCCGCGATCGCCCTGGACCTGCTCGGTCCCGACTTCGACGTCCAGGCCGGCGGCAGCGACCTCGTCTTCCCGCACCACGAGATGAGCGCCTCCGTCGGGCGGCTGGCCACCGGTCGCGCCCTTCGCCAAGGCCTACCTGCACAGCGGCATGGTCGCGCTGGACGGGGAGAAGATGAGCAAGTCGCGCGGCAACCTCGTCTTCGTCTCGCAGCTGCGGCGCGAGGGCGTCGACCCGATGGCGGTCCGGCTCGCGCTGCTCGACCACCACTACCGCGACGACTGGGAGTGGACCCCGGCCTTGCTCGCCGCGGCCGAGGAGCGGCTCCGTCGGTGGCGCGAGGCCGTCCGGTCGAGCGCGGGGGCCGACGGCGGGGCGGTGGTGGCCGGGTGCGGGCGGCGCTGGCCGACGACCTCGACGCCCCGGCTGCGCTGGCCGCGGTCGACGCCTGGGCCGACGCCTCCGCGCGGCAGGCCGGCGAGGACCCCGATGCCGCCCGCCTGGTGGCCCTGGCCTGCGACGCGCTGCTCGGCGTCGCGCCTCTGACCCCCTGGCCGGTCTGGACTCAGCCGAACGTGTGGTGCACGGCCTCCACGTTGTTGCCGTCCGGGTCGCGGACGAACGCCCCGAAGTAGCCCGCGTGGTACTCCGGCCAGGTCCGTGGGCGGGTGCAGGCTCGCGGTGCCGAAGGCCAGCGCGGCGTCGTGGAAGGCGATGACGGCCTCCCGGCTGGGTGCGGCGAAGGCGAGGTGGGTCTGCCGGTTGGGGATGCGATCGGTCGCCGCCCCGATCCAGAACACGGGGTGGTCGGCGCCGTACCCGACGGCCGGCCCGACGTCCATCAGCATCCGGTACCCGAGGGTCTCCAGCACGGTGTCGTAGAAGCGGCGGGCCGCGGCGAGGTCGTCCACCTGGATGCCGACGTGATCCATCATCGACCGATCGTGACGCAGACCATGACGGGAGGGCAAGGACCTGCGTCTGGCCGGTGAGCAGCGGTCGTGCGTCGCCGAGCCCGTGCCAGAATTGGCCCGACGACCGGAGGGACATCGCGTGGGATTCTCGGAACTGCTGGTGCGGCTGCTGGAGGCCAAGATCGACGTCGGCCCCGGCATCCTCTGGCGCGAGGTCGTCGGCAACGTCTTCGGGCTGGCGAGTGCACTCCTCGGCATGTCGCCGGCGGGTGGCCGCGTGGCCCGTCGGCATCATCGGCAACGTGCTGCTGTTCACCGTGTTCGTCGGCAGCGCCCTCGGTGGCGTCCTCGACACCCCCCAGCAGCACGACGTGTGGGGCCAGGCGGGCCGGCAGGTCTTCTTCCTGGTCGTCAGCGTCTACGGGTGGGTCCAGTGGAGCCGCTACCGGCGCAGCCAGGGTGGCGGTGGGGCCGGCGGTCCGGCCCCGGTGGGCCAGCGGGACGGAGCGGCTCCAGCTGCTCGGCGCCGCAGTCGTGCTGACCGCGGTGTTCTTCTTCGTCCTGCGGGCGCTGGGCTCCTGGGGTCCGCTCCCCGACGCCTGGATCCTGACCGGCTCGATCCTCGCCACCTACGGCATGGCCCGGGGCTGGACGGAGTTCTGGCTGATCTGGCTCGCCGTCGACGTGGTGGGCATCCCGCTGCTGCTGGTCGCCGGGTTCTACCCCTCGGCGCTCATGTACGTCGTCTACGGAGCGTTCTGCGTGCTGGGGCTGGTGTCGTGGATCCGCATCCAGCGCACCGAGGGCGCCGAGGCCGTCCCGGCCGGGGTGGGCGACCCGGTCTCGGAGACCGTCGGCTGAAGGCAGCCGGCACTAGGCTTCCCCCGTGACCGTGAAGACCTTCGAGTCCCTGTTCGCCGAGCTCAGCGCCAAGGTGGCCGAGCGGGCGCCGGGCTCCAGCACGGTGGCCCGCGTCGACGCCGGCGTGCACGCCATCGGCAAGAAGGTCGTCGAGGAGGCGGCCGAGGTGTGGATGGCCGCCGAGCACCAGTCCAAGGCCGAGGCGGCCGAGGAGATCAGCCAGCTGCTCTACCACCTGCAGACCATGATGATCGCCCTCGACCTCGACCTCGACGACGTCTACGCCCACCTCTGAGCGCCGGTCTCACCGCTTCCCGAGCCCGGGGTCGGGCCCGTCGCGCCACCTAGGATGACGGCGTGAGCCCCGCCCGCCCGACCATCAAGATCGCCGTCCCGAACAAGGGCTCCCTGTCGGAGTCCGCTTCCGCGATGCTCCGCGAGGCCGGGTACGCCCAGCGCAGCGACCCCAAGGAGCTCGTCCTCTTCGACGAGGCCAACGGCGTCGAGTTCTTCTACCTGCGGCCGCGCGACATCGCCGTCTACGTGGGCGAGGGCACCCTCGACGTCGGCCTCACCGGGCGCGACATGCTGCTCGACTCCCAGGCCCCGGCCACCGAGGTGATGCCGCTCGGCTTCGGCCGCAGCCGCTTCCGCTTCGCCGCGCCGGTGGACGCCGACCTGAGCGTGCCGAAGCTGCAGGGCCTGCGGCTGGCCACCTCCTACCCGGGCCTGGTCGAGTCCTACCTCGCCGAGCACGGGGTGAGCACTCGGCTGATCAAGCTGGACGGCGCGGTCGAGACCGCGATCCGGCTGGGCGTGGCCGACGTGATCGCCGACGTCGTGGAGACCGGCACCACGCTGCGGCAGGCCGGCCTGTCCCTGTTCGGCGAACCGATCCTGCAGTCCGAGGGCATCCTCATCCGACGGAGCGACGCACCGGAGCCGCCCGGGCTGGCCCAGCTGGTACGCCGCCTCAACGGGGTCCTGGTCGCCCGCAACTACGTGATGATGGACTACGACGTCAGCGCGGAGGTGGTCGAGGCGGCCTGCGCCATCACCCCCGGCCTGGAGTCCCCGACGGTCGCACCGCTGGCCAGGCAGGGCTGGCACGCCGTCCGGGCCATGGTCCCGAAGCCGGAGGCCCAGCAGGTCATGGACGACCTCTGGGAGCTCGGCGCCCGGGCGATCCTGGTGACCGACATCGCCGCGTGCCGGATCTAGTGCCCGCCGCCCCCGACGCCGTCGCCCCGTCGACGCTGGTCATCCGGCCCCGCCGGCTCCGGAGGGTGGCCGCGTCCTTCGCCGTCGCCCTGGTGCTCGTCACGCTCTACGGGTGGTTCGCGCTGCCCGCGGAGATCCGGGTGCTGTTCACCGTCTCCCAGCGGTTGACCCTGCTCGGGGTGCTGGCGCTCCTGGTCGGGGTGATGGTCGCCCTCGCCCTCAGCGTGGTGCGCGCCGACGAGACCGGACTCTGGTTCCGCAACGGGCTGCGCTCCCACCATGTCCCCTGGGACCGGGTGCACCAGGTGATCCTGCGCCGCGGCGACCCGTGGGCGTTCGTGCTGCTCACCCCCGCGGACGGTCGCCCCGCCAGCGCCGACCTCGACACCGAGAAGCGGCAGCTGATGGCTCTGCAGTACGGCGACGGGGCGGCCGCGCAGGTCGGCGTGGAGGAGCTCCGCCGCCGGCAGCGCTACTGGTCCGGCCGCCGCTGACCGGAGCGGGTCACTCGATCCCGCGGGACTTGAGCAGCGCCTCGATCTCGTCCATGTCGTCATCCTGCGGTGGCGTCGAACGCTGCTGGGTCTGGCCTCCGCGCCCGCTCACGGCCTTGGTCGTGCCCTGGGCCGCCGCCGGGGTGCCGGCCGCACGCTCGGCCCTGGTCCGCTTCGGCGCCCGGCGAGCGAGCACGCCCCCAACCACCCAGAGCAGGACGCAGAGGGCGAGCAGGCCGAAGCCGGCCCAGATGGTCGGTGACAGCACGGTGCTGGAGGCCCAGCGCCCGACGGCGACGACGGCGTCCCAGACCAGGCCGAGCAGTCCGCTCAGGTAGAGAGCCAGGGGGAGCAGGGCCAGGCCGATCCCCTGCAGCATCCGGCCGCGGCGGCCGCGGCGTCCGGCGACCACGGCGACCAGCACCCCCAGCAGGGTCAGCCCGGCGGCGAGGGGGAGGAGCACGGCAGATTCAGCAGGCACCCGACCAATCTGCCACAGCGTGCGGACCCTGCCGATCGGGGTGACCACCCCCCGCACCCTGACTTCCCGGGCTCCGCGGAGCGAGCCGGGCTCCCGTACCGTGGAGCGGTGGACCCCGACCGCCAGCTGTCCCCGTCGGCCTTCCCCGGTGACGCCGGGCTCGCCGACCCCGCCACACGTCGAGCCCTGGCCGCCGCGGTCGGCGGGGCTGACCCGAGCGCCTACCTGCGGGCCGTGGCCGTGCTGTGCACCGACCGGCTGCTGGTGCCCGTCGTGGCCACCGCGACCCGGATGGGAGAGACGGTCGGTGGCCTGGCCTCGGACAAGGAGGCCGAGATGTCGGTGGTCATGCTGCAGGCGGCCGACGGGCGTCGTGCGCTGCTGGCCTTCACCGGGCTGGACGCCCTGCACGCCTGGCAGCCCGACGCGCGCCCGGTGGCCGTCACCCTGGACAAGGCCGCGCAGACCGCGCAGGCCGACGGCGTCGCCGCGCTGCTCGTCGACTTCGCCGGACCGCACCCCCTGGTGGTCGACGGCGAGGTGCTCGCCTCCCTGGCCGGCGGGCGACGGCTCGTCGAGACCGCGCCCGGGGAGTTCGGCTGGCTGGTGGAGTCCTCGGGAGCCCACGACCCGCACTGACGCCCCTCGTCCGGCCCTCTCGGCCCTCCCAACCTTGCGGCGCTGACTGGGCCGTCGGGGTCCGGAGAGTGGTAGCGTGGGCGCCGACCGATCTGGCTCGTCGCCGGATCTGCAAGCGGAGACCCGATCTCCCACCCGTACGGCACCTGCTCGGTCTCGAGCGACAGCCGTCGGGTCGGTCCACCGGAACGGCGCTGAACGCCGTCCCGTGGTGCTGGGGTCTTCGCGTGCGCGGAGACCCTTTGTGGTCTCCCGCCCGTGTGCAGGTCCGGTGGAGTGCGAGTTCGGTCGCCATCCACAACCAACTGGAGGACCTATCAGCACCGAACCGCGGATCAACGATCGCATCCGTGTCCCCGAAGTCCGGCTCGTCGGCCCCGCCGGCGAGCAGGTCGGCATCGTGCGCATCGACGACGCGCTGCGCCTGGCGCGTGAGTCGGAGCTCGACCTGGTCGAGGTCGCCCCGATGGCCCGGCCTCCGGTGGCCAAGCTCATGGACTACGGGAAGTTCAAGTACGAGAACGCCCAGAAGGCCCGTGAGAGCCGGCGGAACCAGACCAACACGGTCATCAAGGAGATGAAGCTCCGGCCCAAGATCGACAGCCACGACTACGAGACCAAGAAGGGTCACGTCGTGCGCTTCCTCAAGGCCGGGGACAAGGTCAAGATCACCATCATGTTCCGTGGTCGCGAGCAGTCGCGTCCCGAGCTCGGCTACAACCTGCTCAAGAAGCTGGCGGCCGACGTGGACGAGTTCGGGTTCGTGGAGTCCTCGCCCAAGCAGGACGGCCGGAACATGCTGATGGTGCTCGGGCCGCACAAGAAGAAGACCGAGGCCCGGGCTGAGGCGTCGGTCGAGCGGGACCGCCGGATGGCCGAGCGGCAGGCGGGGCTCGAGGAGGAGCGCAACCAGCTCGCCGAGATCCGCGCGCAGCACGCCGCCGAGCCCTCGACGCCGCGTCGCCGCGGCCCGGCGGACAACCTCGACCCGGACGTCCAGCTGTAGCTGACCGACCAGGCCACCCACCCCGGTGGGTGGCCCCGCAAGGCCCGGACGGAGCAAGTTGCCGTCCGGGACGCAGAGCAGGACCGCACCACCTGGTGCGGCCACGGAAATGGAGCGGCACGATGCCGAAGATGAAGACGCACTCCGGTGCGAAGAAGCGGTTCCGGATCACGGGCTCGGGCAAGGTGATGCACCGCAAGGCGGGGAAGATGCACCTCAACGAGCACAAGCCGAGCACGCGCACCCGTCGCCTCGCCGGTGACGCCGTCCTGGCCAAGGGCGACGCCGCCAAGGCCAAGAAGATGCTCGGCAAGTACGCCGGCTGACCCGGCCCCCCTGAACTCGAACCGCCCACTTAGTCAAGGAGTACCCCATGGCACGCGTCAAGCGTTCTGTGAATGCGCAGAAGAAGCGCCGCCAGGTCCTCGAGCAGGCCTCGGGCTACCGCGGCCAGCGCTCCCGCCTCTACCGCAAGGCCAAGGAGCAGGTCACCCACTCCCTGGTCTACGCCTACCGTGACCGCCGCGCCCGCAAGGGCGACTTCCGCAAGCTCTGGATCCAGCGCATCAACGCTGCGGCCCGGGCCGAGGGCATGACCTACAACCGGTTCATCTCCGGTCTCAAGGCCGCCGACGTCGAGGTGGACCGCAAGATCCTCGCCGACCTCGCCGTCACCGACCCGAACGCCTTCCGCACCCTGGTCGAGGTCGCCCGGCAGCACGTGCCGGCCGCCGCGGACACCGCCGCAGCCTGAGGTCGTTCTGACCACGGTCGACGAGCCGGTCGCACCCCCTCCTGCTGCGCAGGGGCTGGTGCGGTCGGCTCGTCGGCTTCTCCGGCGCAAGGAGCGGACGTCGTCGGCGACCTTCCTCGCCGAGGGTCGCCAGGCCGTGGCCGAGGCGCTCCGGCGACCCGGCACCGTCGTCGACCTGCTGGTCGGCCACGGCGCCGTGGACCGGCACCAGGACCTGCTCGCCGCAGCCGCCGCGTCGGACGTGCCGGTGTGGTCGGTGGCCGACGCCCAGCTGGCCACCCTCGCCGACACCGTGACCCCCCAGGGGATCCTCGCCGTCTGCCGGACCGTCGACGTCAGCCTGGACGAGGCGCTCACCGGCACTCCCCGTCTGGTCGTGCTCTGCGACCAGGTCCGCGATCCGGGCAACCTCGGCACGGTGATCCGGTGCGCCGACGCGTTCGGGGCCGACGCCGTCCTGGTCAGCCGCGACTCCGTCGACCTCTGGAACGCCAAGACCGTCCGGGCCAGCACGGGCAGCGTCTTCCACCTGCCCATCGCCGTCGGCGTCGACCTCGGCGACGCCGTGGACCGCGCCCGGGCCCTCGGGATGGCCGTCTACGGGGCCGACGGCGGGGGAGAGGGCAGCGTCGATGACCTCGCCGCCACCGGCCGACTGCTCGGCCCGGTGCTGTGGGTGATGGGCAACGAGGCCTGGGGCCTGCCAGCCGGGCACGCCGAGCAGATGGACGCCCTCGTGGCTCTGCCGATGTACGGGCGCGCCGAGAGCCTCAACCTCTCCACCGCCGCCGCCGTCTTCCTCTACGCCACCGCCACCGCCCAGCGCACCCCCCGTCCCGCCGGATAGCCAGAAGCAGGTCGACCCAGGGGTCCCACCAGGTACAACGGGTTCGCCCCGGGGGCGTCGGCTTCCTAGACTGACCCGGTTGCCGTCTCACCCCGAGGGGAGCCCATGTCCGGGCCGAACAAGAGCTACGACCCCGTCCAGGTCGCGCCGCTGCACGCCGAGCAGGTCGAGGCCATGGTGGCCGCGGCGCTGACGGCCTTCGCTGCCGCGACGACGGTGGCCGAGCTCAAGCAGGCCCGCCTGGCGCACGCCGGCGACCGCTCGCCCATCGCGCTGGCCAACCGGGAGATCGGGGCGCTGCCGCCGCAGGCACGCAAGGACGCCGGGCGCCCGGATCGGGAAGGCCCGCGGCCAGGTCAACGCCGCGCTCCAGGCCCGCGAGGCCGAGGTCTCCGCCGCCGAGCTCCAGCGGGCGCTCGTGGAGGAGCGGGTGGACGTCACCCTGCCCGTGCAGCCGCACCCGGTGGGCGCCGTGCACCCGATCACCGCGCTCATGGCCCTGGTGGAGGACGTCTTCGTCGGCATGGGGTGGGAGATCGCCGAGGGCCCCGAGCTCGAGGCCGAATGGCTGAACTTCGACGCCCTCAACTTCGTCCCCGACCACCCGGCGCGCACGCTGCAGGACACCCTCTTCGTCGAGCCGGCGGACGGTGGACTGGTGCTGCGCACCCACACCTCACCGGTCCAGGCGCGCACGATGCTGCACCGCGAGCCGCCGATCTACGTGCTCTGCCCCGGCAAGGTCTACCGGGCCGACGAGTACGACGCCACGCACGTGCCGGTCTTCCACCAGTTCGAGGGTCTCGTCGTGGACCGCGGCATCACCCTGGGTCACCTCCGCGGCACCCTCGACCACTTCGCGCGCGCCATGTTCGGGGACACCCGGACGCGCATCCGCCCCCACTACTTCCCCTTCACCGAGCCGTCGGCCGAGGTCGACCTGCAGTGCTTCGTCTGCCAGGGCGACTCGGTCGGCCACCCGGAGCGGCCCTGCCGCACCTGCAAGAGCGAGGGCTGGATCGAGTGGGGTGGCTGCGGCATCGTCAACCCGCGCGTGCTCGCCGCCTGCGGGATCGACAGCGACGTCTACACCGGCTTCGCCTTCGGCATGGGCGTCGAGCGCACGCTGATGTTCCGCAACGACGCCGCCGACATGCGCGACATGATCGAGGGCGACGTCCGCTTCAGCCGCTCCCTGGTGGGGGTGGCGCGATGACATCAGCCTGGGGGACGACCCCCTCGAACCCCCGCCGCGTCCGCAACAACACACGGGAGAACGCGTCATGAGGGCGCCGCTGAGCTGGCTGAGCGAGTACGCCGCGCTGCCCGCCGACCTCGACGGCCGGGGCCTGGCCGAGGCCTACGTCCGGGCCGGGCTGGAGGTCGAGGCCGTCGAGCAGGCCGGCGCCGACGTCACGGGCCCGCTCGTGGTCGGCCGCGTGCTGTCCGCCGAGCCGGAGCAGCACAAGAACGGCAAGACGGTCAACTGGTGCCGCGTCGACGTGGGGGACCACAACGACCCCGCCGACGGCGACCAGCCCGCCTCGCGGGGGATCGTCTGCGGCGCCTCCAACTTCGGGCCGGGCGACCTCGTCGTCGTCGCACTCCCCGGTGCGGTGCTGCCCGGCGACTTCGCGATCGCCGCGCGCAAGACCTACGGCCACGTCTCCGACGGCATGATCTGCTCGGCCCGGGAGCTCGGACTGGGCGAGGACCACGACGGCATCCTCGTGCTCTCCGAGCCCGACCTGCTGCCCGGCACGGACGCCGCCGCCGCGCTGCACCTGCGCGAGACGGTGCTGGACATCGACGTCACCCCGGACCGCGGCTACTGCATGTCGCTGCGCGGGCTCGCCCGCGAGGCGGCGCAGGCCACCGGGACCACCTTCGCCGACCCGGTCGACCGGACGATGCCCCCGCCGGCCGACGCCGGCTACCCGGTGCGCCGCGACTCCGAAGCCTGCCCGCTGTTCGTGGCGCTCACCGTCACCGGGCATCGACCCGACCCGCCCGAGCCCGCGCTGGCTGGCCCGGCGGGTCCAGCTGGCCGGCATGCGGCCGATCTCGCTCGCCGTCGACATCACCAACTACGTGATGCTCGAGACCGGACAGCCCCTGCACGCCTACGACGCCGACCGGCTCGCCGGGTCGATCGTGGTCCGCCAGGCCGGCGTCGGGGAGAAGCTGACGACCCTCGACGACGTCGTCCGCGACCTCGACCCGGCCGACCTCGTGATCGCCGACGACTCGGGGCCGATCGGTCTGGCCGGGGTGATGGGCGGAGCCACCAGCGAGCTGTCGGCGTCGACGACGTCGGTGGTCATCGAGGCCGCGCACTTCGACGCGCTGACCCTGGCCCGCACCTCCCGCCGGCACCGGCTGACCTCGGAGGCGTCGCGCCGCTTCGAGCGCGGCGTCGACCCCGGAGCGGCCTACGCCGCGGCTCACCGGGCCGCGGCCCTGCTGGTCGAGCTGGCCGGCGGCAGCCTCGCCCCCGGGGAGACGGTCTCCGGCGCGGTCCCGGCCGCCCCCGACCACCACCCTCGACGCCGACCTGGCCCCGCGCGTGCTCGGCATCGAGCTGACGGGTGAGCGCGTCGTGGAGCTGCTGGAGCGCGTCGGGGCTCAGGTCGGAGCTGGACGGCCAGACGCTGCACGCGACGGCTCCGACCTGGCGTCCGGACCTGACCGACCCCTACGACTACGTCGAGGAGGTCGGCCGCCTGGTCGGCTACGACGCCATCCCACCGGTCGTGCCCCGCGCGCCGGTCGGGCGTGGGCTCACGCCGGCCCAGCGCGCCCGGCGGGCGGTGACGGCCGCCGCCGCGGGTGCGGGCTTCGTCGAGGTGCTGAGCTTCCCCTTCGCCTCCGCCGAGGACCTGGACCGGATGGGGGTGCCCGGCGACGACCGCCGCCGCGCGCTCACCCGCATCCTGAACCCGCTCGCCGGCACCAGCCCGTACCTGCGGACCTCGATCCTGCCGGGGCTGTTCGCCGCCGTCGACCCGCAACACCAGCCGGGGGCACGACGACGTGGCCCTGTTCGAGACCGGCTCGGTGTTCTGCGCGCCGGAGCCGCGCCTCGCCTGCCCCACGGCCCTCAGCGGCGGGCCGCCCGTCCGACGGCGGACCTCGCGGGCATGGACCGATGCGCTCGGCGACCAGCCGCGGCAGCTCGCCGCGGTGCTCGACCGGCGCCTGGCGCCGCGCCGGGCTGGGACTCCCCCGGCGAGCGCGCGGGCTGGACGCACGCGGTCGCCCTGGCCGACCTGGTCGGGCACACGGTGGGGCTGGAGCTGGAGCGACGGGCGGCCGGGACGCGCGCCCTGGCACCCCGGTCGCTGCGCGGCGCTCCTGCTGCCCGGGACCGACGTCGTCCTCGGCCACGCCGGCGAGCTGCACCCCTCGGTGGTGACCGCCTTCGGGCTGCCGCCGCGGACCGCGGCCCTCGAGCTCGACCTCGACGTCCTCGTCGCCGCGGCACCGGAGGTGGGGCGGGTCGCTCCCGCTCTCCTCCCACCCGGTGGCCAAGGAGGACGTCGCCCTGGTCGTCGACGCCGGGGTCCCGGCCGCCGCGGTGGCCGCTGCGCTGCGGGCCGGTGCCGGTGAGCTGCTGGAGTCGGTCCAGCTGTTCGACATCTACACCGGGCCGCAGATCGGCGAGGGGCGCAAGTCGCTCGCCTTCGCCCTGCGCTTCCGCGCGCCCGGACCGCACCCTGACCGACGCCGAGACGGCGGCGGCGCGGGACGCGGCCGTGGCCGGGCGGCGCAGGACACCGGGGCGGTGCAGCGCACGGAGTGAGGCACCGGCGCGGCCCAACCGCGACACGGCGGAGAGCCGATGTGACATGAGCCATGCGGCTGATGGCATAGTCATGCACATGATGGTGCGGGTCGCGGTGGCGGGAGCCACGGGGTACGCGGGGGGCGAGCTGCTGCGGCTGCTGCTCGGGCCATCCCGAGGTCGAGATCGGGTGCGCTGACCGCCGGGCTCCAGCGCCGGGTCGCGCCCTGGTCGAGGCCCAGCCGCACCTGGTCGCCGCTGGCCGACCGGACGGTCGTCGAGACCACGACCGAGAACCTGGCCGGTCACGACGTCGTGTTCCTCGCCCTGCCGCACGGCGCGTCGGCCGCGGTCGCCGAGGCCCTCGACCCGCGAGACGCTGGTCGTCGACTGCGGCGCCGACTTCCGGCTCACCGACCCGGCGGCCTGGGAGCGGTTCTACGGCTCGCCGCACGCCGGCAGCTGGCCCTACGGGCTGCCCGAGCTGCCCGGCCAGCGCGAGGTCGCTCGCCGGGGCGCGGCGCATCGCCGTCCCCGGCTGCTACCCGACCAGCGCCACGCTCGCCCTGCTGCCGGCCATCCACCACGGGCTGACCGACGCCCGCGACACCGTGGTCGTCGCGGCCAGCGGCCCGTCCGGCGCCGGCAAGTCCGCTCAAGCCGCACCTGCTCGGGGCCGAGCTGATGGGCTCGGCCAGCGCCTACGGCGTCGGCGGCACCCACCGGCACGTGCCCGAGATGCTGCAGAACTTCGGCGTCTGCGGCGCGACGCGACGCCGACCGTCTCCTTCACCCCCGTCCTGGTGCCGATGTCGCGGGGCATCCTCGCCACCTGCACCGCACCGCTCGCGCCGCGGCGTCGACCTCGACGCCGTGCTGGCCGCCTACGCCGCCGACTACGACGACGAGCCGTTCGTGCACCTGCTGGCCGCCGGCCACTGGCCGCAGACCCAGGCGGTGCTGGGCTCGAACGCCGTCCACCTGCAGGTCGCGGTCGACGAGGCCGCCGGCCGGCTGATCGCCGTCGTCGCCCTCGACAACCTGACCAAGGGCACCGCGGGCGGCGCCGTGCAGTGCATGAACCTCGCCCTCGGGCTCCCGGAGACGACCGGCCTGAGCACCGCTGGGGTGGCCCCGTGACCGCGAAGGAGCACCCATGAGCGTCACCGCCGCCGCCGGCTTCGTGGCCGGCGGGACCACCGCCGGTCTCAAGCCCAGCGGGAAGCCCGACCTCGCGCTGGTGGTCAACACCGGCCCCGAGCAGGTCGCGGCCGCCGTCTTCACCAGCAACCGCGTCAAGGCGGCGCCGGTGCTGTGGTCGCAGCAGGTGCTGGCCGACGGGCGGCTGCACGCCGTCGTGCTCAACTCCGGCGGCGCGAACGCCTGCACCGGTCCCGACGGCTTCGCCGACACCCACCGCACCGCCGAGCACGTCGCGGCCGCCCTCACCGCGTCTGACGGCGCGCCGGTCGGGGCGATCGACGTCGCCGTCTGCTCCACCGGCCTGATCGGGGAGCGCCTGCCCATGGACCGGCTCACCGCCGGCGTCGACGCCCTGGCGGGCGCGCTCACTGCCGACGGCGGTGGTCAGGCCGCCGCCGAGGCCATCATGACCACCGACACCCGCGCCAAGCAGGTGAGCTACGTCGACGAGGGCTGGTCGGTCGGCGGGATGGCCAAGGGTGCCGGCATGCTGGCCCCGGGTCTGGCCACGATGCTCGTCGTCCTCACCACCGACGCCCTGGTCGACCCCGACACGGCTGCAGGACCAGCTCGCGGCGGCCTGCCGGCGGAGCTTCGAGCGGGTGGACAGCGACGGCTGCATGTCGACCAACGACACCGTGATCCTGATGAGCAGCGGCGCGTCCGGCGTCCGACCCGACCGCCCACGACTTCCAGGCCGCCCTCGACGAGGCCTGCCGCGACCTCGCCCTGCAGCTGCTCGCCGACGCCGAGGGCGCGGCCCACGAGATCGCCATCACCGTCAACCACGCCGCCACCGAGGACGACGCCGTCGAGGTCGGCCCGGGCGGTGGCCCGGAGCAACCTGTTCAAGTGCGCCGTCTTCGGCGGTGACCCCAACTGGGGACGGGTGCTGGCCGCGGTCGGGCACCACCTCCGCCGCCTTCGAGCCCGACCGGCTCGACGTCTCCTTCAACGGCGTCAAGGTGTGCGTCGACGGCGGCATCGGCGAGCCCCGGGACCGCGTCGACCTGGGCGCCCGCGCCGTGACCGTGGTGATCGACCTGCGCGCCGGCCCCCGGTCGGCCACCGTCTGGACCAACGACCTGACCTACGACTACGTGCGCGAGAACGCGGAGTACTCCACATGAGCCAGCCAGCCAGCACCCGCTCGATCTCGCTCGTGGAGAAGGCCTCGATCCTCACCGAGACGCTGCCCTGGCTCGAGACCTACGCCGGCAAGACCGTCGTCATCAAGTACGGCGGCAACGCGATGGTCGACGAGGACCTCAAGCGGGCCTTCGCCCAGGACATCGTGTTCATGAAGCGCTGCGGCGTGCACCCGGTGGTCGTGCACGGCGGCGGTCCGCAGATCTCGGCCATGCTGAAGCGGCTGGGCATCGCCTCGGAGTTCCGGGGCGGCCTGCGGGTCACCACCCCGGAGGCGATGGAGATCGTCCGGATGGTGCATGGTCGGCCAGGTCGGGCGCGAGCTCGTCGGGTTGATCAACACCCACAGCACCGTCGCGGTCGGTCTCTCCGGTGAGGACGGCGGGCTCTTCACCGCCGAGCGGCGGGGGACCGTCGTCGACGGCGAGGAGGTCGACCTCGGCCTGGTCGGTGACGTCGTGGCGGTCCGGACCGAGGCCGTGCAGGGTCTGATCGACTCCGGCAGCGTGCCGGTCGTGGCGGGCATCGCCCCCGACGTCCACGGCGTGGTGCACAACGTGAACGCCGACACCGCCGCCGCCGCGCTCGCCGTGGCGCTGCAGGCCGACCGGCTGGTGGTCCTGACCGACGTCGAGGGCCTCTACCGGGACTGGCCGGCCAGCACCGACGTCATCCGCGAGCTCTCCGCCTCCGACCTCCGCGCCCTGATGCCGAGCCTGTCGACCGGCATGGTGCCCAAGATGGAGGCCTGCCTGCGGGCGGTCGAGGGCGGCCTCACCCGCGCCACCGTCACCGACGGGCGCGTCCCGCACGCCCTGCTGCTCGAGATCTTCACCAACGCCGGCATCGGCACGATGGTCACCCAGGACGGCCTGGTCCGCCTCGGCAGCCGGGTCTTCCCGGCGTCGGAGCCCATCCCCCCGCACGAGTACGCCAACGGAGAGTTCGGCGACGCGAGCGTCCTCAGCCCCGGAGGCCCGGCATGAGCGACCACGAGATCCCCACCGAGCTCGCCGGGGTGGCCGGCACCTCCACCGCCGTCCTCGACCGCTACGCCCACGCCGTGATGAACACGTTCGGCCCGCCGAAGCGGGTCTTCGTCCGGGGCGAGGGCGTCCACGTCTGGGACGCCGAGGGCCGCCGCTACCTCGACCTGCTGGCCGGCATCGCGGTCAACGCCCTGGGCCACGCCCACCCGACCGTGCTGTCGGCGGTCACGGGTCAGATCGCCACGCTGGGCCACGTCTCGAACTTCTTCGCCACCCCCGCACAGGTGGCACTGGCCGAGCGACTGGCCGCCATGGTCGACCCGGGCGGGCCCGGCGACGCGCGGGTGTTCTTCACCAACTCCGGCACCGAGGCCAACGAGGCGGCGTTCAAGCTCACCCGGATGACCGGCCGGACCAAGATCATCTCCACCGAGGGCGCCTTCCACGGCCGTTCGCTCGGCGCGTTGGCGATCACCCACAACCCGAAGTACCGCGCACCCTTCGAGCCACTGCCGGGCGACGTCGTCTTCGTGCCCTACGGCGACGCCGACGCCCTCGCCGCCGAGCTCGACTCGACCGTCGCCGCCGTGGTCCTGGAGCCCCTCCAGGGTGAGAACGGGGTCATCGAGCCCCCGCGCGGCTACCTCGCGCGGGCCCGGGAGCTCTGCGACGGCGTGGGTGCCCTGCTCTGGATCGACGAGGTGCAGACGGGCATGGGCCGGACCGGGGCCTGGTTGGCCCACGTCGCCGAGGGCGTCCGCGCCGACGTCGTCACCCTGGCCAAGGGCCTGGGCAACGGGTTCCCGGTCGGCGCCTGCGTCGCCCGCGGCCGGGCCGCGTCGATGCTGCAGCCCGGCAGCCACGGCAGCACCTTCGGCGGCAACCCGGTGGCCGCCATCGCGGGTCTCGCCGTGGTCGCCGTCATCGAGCGGGACGGGCTCCTCGAGCACGCCACCGCGATGGGGGAGCACCTGGCCACCACGGTCACCGGGCTGGGACACCCCCTGGTCGCCGGGGTCCGGGGCCGCGGCCTGCTGCGGGGGATCGTGCTGACCGAGCCCGTCGCCGCCGCGGTCAGCGACGCCGCCCTCGACGCCGGGTTCATCATCAACGCCCCGCGCCCGGACGTGCTGCGGCTCGCGCCGCCGCTCATCACCACCGCGGCCCAGCTCGACACCTTCACCGCTGCGCTGCCCGGGCTGCTCGACGCGAGCCGGACGGCCGCGGCATGACGGGCACCCTGCGGCACTTCCTGGCCGACGACGACCTGAGCCCGGCCGAGCAGGCCACGGCCCTCGACCTGGCGAGCGCCCTCAAGGCCGAGCCGTACCGGTTGCGGCCCTTCGCCGGCCCGCGCAGCGTCGCCGTGCTCTTCGACAAGCCCACGCTGCGCACCCAGGCGTCCTTCACCGCCGGGATCGCCGAGCTGGGCGGGTTCCCGATGATCGTCGACGCCCGGCTCGCCGGGGTCGGGGTGCGGGAGTCGGTCGCCGACGTCGCCCGGGTGCTGGGCCGGCAGGCGGCGGCCGTCGTGTGGCGCACCTTCGCCCAGAGCGACCTGGAGACCATGGCCGCCCACGCCGGCGTCCCGGTCGTGAACGCGCTCACCGACAGCTTCCACCCCTGCCAGATCCTCGCCGACCTGCTGACCGTGCGCGAGCACCGCGGACGGCTCGAGGGACTCACCCTGACCTACGTCGGCGACGGGGCCAACAACATGGCGGCCTCCTACCTGCTGGGCGGGGCCACCGCCGGCCTGCACGTCCGGATCGGCGCGCCGGAGGGCTTCCAGCCCGCGGCCGAGGTGCTGGCCCGGGCCGCGGCCGTCGCGGCGACCACCGGCGGCAGCGTCGCGGTGCTCGACGACCCGGTCGCGGCCGTGTCCGGGGCCGACGTCGTGGCCACCGACACCTGGGTCTCGATGGGCCAGGAGGGCGACGGCATCGACCGGGCGTCGGTGTTCCGCCCCTTCAGCCTGACCAGCACGCTGCTCGCCGAGGCCAGGTCCGACGCGCTCGTGCTGCACTGCCTGCCCGCCTACCGCGGCCACGAGATCGACGCGGCCGTGATCGACGGCCCGCAGTCGGTGGTCTGGGACGAGGCGGAGAACCGTCGCCACGTCCAGAAGGCGGTCCTGGTGCTGCTGGCCGGCTGGGCCGCCGGGGAGGACGCGTGACCATGACCGCGTCGGCCGCCCCGCTCACCAAGACCGCCCGTCAGGCGCGGATCATCGCCCTGCTCGGGGCCCAGCAGGTGCGCTCCCAGGCCGAGCTGGCCGAGCTGCTCGCCGCCGAGGGCGTGCAGGTCACCCAGGGCACCTTGTCGCGCGACCTCGTCGAGGTCGGGGCCCTGCGGGTCCGCGGTGCCGGCGGGCACCTGGTCTACGCGGTGCCGGCGACGGCGGTGACCGGACCCCGCACGTCGGGGAGTTCTCCACCTTCGAGGCCCGCCTGACCCGGCTGTGCGGGGAGGTCCTCGTCTCGGCCGAGCCGTCGGCCAACCTCGTCGTCGTGCGCACCCCGCCGGGCGCCGCCCAGTACTTCGCCTCGGCGATCGACCGCGTCGGCTGGGAGGCGATCCTCGGGACCATCGCCGGCGACGACACCATCCTGCTCATCACCCGCAGCCCGTCCGGAGGCGCCGACCTCGCCGAGCGGCTGCTCACCATGAGCCGCGGTGAGCGCACGGGCAAGGACGCCCCGTCTGGCACCGGCTCCCGGAGCGGCACCACCAGCTCGACCCACCCCGACCAGCACCACCCCTCGAACGACAGCAAAGGACCCAACTCGTGAGCGATCGGATCGTCCTCGCCTACTCCGGCGGCCTCGACACCAGCGTCTGCATCGGCTGGCTGGCCGAAGAGACCGGGCAGGAGGTCGTGGCCGTGGCCGTCGACGTCGGCCAGGGCGGGGAGGACATGGAGGTCATCCGCCAGCGCGCCCTGGACTGCGGCGCGGTGGAGTCGGTCGTGGTCGACGCCAAGGACGAGTTCGCCGAGGACTTCTGCCTGCCGGCACTGCGGGCGAATGCGCTCTACATGGACCGCTACCCGCTGGTCAGTGCCCTGTCGCGGCCGCTGATCGTGCGCCACCTCGCCGACGCCGCGCGGGCCCACGGGGCGACCGTCGTCTCCCACGGCTGCACCGGCAAGGGCAACGACCAGGTGCGCTTCGAGGTCGGCATCGCCAACCTCGCCCCCGAGCTGAAGGTCATCGCCCCGGTCCGCGACTACGCCTGGACCCGGGAGAAGGCGATCGCCTACGCCGAGGAGAAGGGGCTGCCGATCAACCAGAGCAAGAAGTCCCCCTACTCGATCGACCAGAACGTCTGGGGCCGCGCCGTCGAGACCGGCTTCCTCGAGGACATCTGGAACTCCCCCATCGAGGACGTCTACGACTACACGGCCGACCCGACCGTGCCCCGCGAGGCCGACGAGGTGGTCCTCACCTTCGAGGCCGGGCGTGCCGGTGGCCATCGACGGGCAGCGGGTCTCGGTGCTCGAGGCCATCCAGCAGCTCAACACCCGAGCGGGCGCGCAGGGCGTCGGCCGGTTGGACATGGTCGAGGACCGCCTGGTGGGCATCAAGAGCCGCGAGGTGTACGAGGCACCCGGCGCGATCGCCCTGATCACCGCGCACATGGAGCTGGAGAACGTCACCATCGAGCGCGAGCTCGCCCGGTACAAGCGGGGCGTCGACCAGCGCTGGGGCGAGCTCGTCTACGACGGGCAGTGGTTCTCCCCGCTGAAGCGGGCGCTGGACACCTTCATCGACGAGGCCCAGACGGCGGTGTCCGGAGACATCCGGATGACCCTGCACGGCGGCCGGGCGACGGTCACCGGCCGGCGCAGCGGCACCAGCCTGTACGACTTCAACCTCGCCACCTACGACGAGGGCGACAGCTTCGACCAGTCCCAGGCCCGCGGCTTCATCGAGATCTACGGGATGTCGAGCAAGCTCGCGGCCCGCCGCGACGACCTCACCACCGCGCGCCCCGCGCCCCACCCCGCGCGAAGCTGAGCGGGTGAGCGAGCAGCACGAGGGCCGGCTCTGGGGCGGGCGTTTCGCCGGTGGCCCGGCCGAGGCCATGTTCGCCCTCAGCCAGTCCACCCAGTTCGACTGGCGCCTGGCCGCCTACGACCTCGCGGGCTCCCGGGCGCACGCCCGCGCCCTGCACCGTGCCGGGCTGCTGACCGAGGACGACCTCGCCGGCATGCTCGCCGGGCTGGACGCCCTGGGCGCGGACGTCGCCTCCGGTGCCTTCGCCCCGTCCCCGACCGACGAGGACGTGCACGGGGCGCTGGAGCGCGGCCTGGTCGAGCGGGTCGGCGGCGAGCTGGGCGGTCGGCTCCGCGCCGGCCGGTCGCGCAACGACCAGATCGCGACGCTGATCCGGCTCTACCTGCGCGACAGCCTGCGCGGGGTGGCGGCTGAGGTGCTCGACGTCGCCGGTGCCCTGCAGGCGCAGGCCGAGCGCCACCTGGGGGTGGCCATGCCGGGTCGGACCCACCTGCAGCACGCGCAGCCGGTGCTGCTGTCCCACCACCTGCTGGCCCACGCCTGGCCGCTGCTGCGCGACGTCGACCGGCTGGTCGACCTGGACCGGCGGCTGGCGGTCAGCCCGTACGGGTCCGGGGCGCTCGCCGGCACCTCCCTGGGGCTGGACCCCGAGGCGGTCGCCGCCGAGCTGGGGTTCGCCGGCAGCGTGCCCAACTCGATCGACGGGACCGCGGCCCGCGACGTGGTCGCCGAGGCGGCGTGGGTGCTGGCGCAGGTCGGGGTGGACCTGTCCCGCCTCAGCGAGGACGTCATCCTCTGGTGCACCCACGAGTTCGGCTTCGCCACGCTCTCCGACGCCTGGTCGACCGGGTCGAGCATCATGCCGCAGAAGAAGAACCCGGACGTGGCCGAGCTCGCCCGCGGCAAGGCCGGACGCCTGCTCGGGAACCTGACCGGCCTGCTGGCGACGCTCAAGGGGCTCCCGCTGGCCTACAACCGCGACCTCCAGGAGGACAAGGAGCCGGTCTTCGACTCCCTCGACCAGCTGCGGGTGCTCCTGCCCGCGGTGGCCGGGATGGTCGCGCACGCTGACCTTCCACCCGGACCGTCTCGAGGCCCTGGCGCCTCGCGGGTTCTCCCTCGCCACCGACGTGGCCGACTGGCTCGTCCGGCAGCGGGTGCCGTTCGCCGAGGCCCACCACGTCGCGGGTGCCACGGTCCGCTACTGCGAGCAGCGTGGGCTCGAGCTGTCCGACCTCACCCCGGCCATGCTGGGCGAGATCTCACCCGCCCTGGGGGCCGGCGTGCTGGACGTGCTCACGGTGGCGGGTTCGATCAGCTCCCGCGACGGACGGGGCGGGACGGCGACGCGCCCGCGTGCGGGAGCAGCTGGACGAGGTGGCGGTGGTGCGGAGCCGCCTGCAGGCCTGGGCGACCTCGCCCGCCGGTCGGCGGCTGAGCGGCCGCCCGTTCCACGCGTACGACCAGCAGGGCCGCACTCGCTAGGGTGGTCGACCGTGACGAGCGCGGTGCTGGACGAGCTGAAGTGGCGGGGCCTGCTGGCCAACACGACCGACGAGGCTGCTCTGGCGGCCGCTCTGGACGCCGGCCCGGTCACCTTCTACGTGGGCTTCGACCCCACCGCACCCAGCCTGCACTTCGGGCACCTGGTGCAGCTGATCGTGGCCCGCCACCTGCAGGAGGCGGGGCACCGGCCGCTGATGCTCGTCGGCGGCTCCACCGGCCAGATCGGGGACCCGCGAGACTCCGGCGAGCGCACCCTGAACTCCAAGGAGGTCGTGGCCGGCTGGGTGGAGCGCATCCGCGCCCAGGTGGAGCAGTACCTCGACTTCGACGGCCCGGCCGCGGCGACCGTGGTGAACAACCTCGACTGGACCGGGGAGATGAGGGTCCTGGACTTCCTGCGCGACATCGGCAAGCACTTCCCGGTCAACCGGATGCTCGCCCGGGACGTCGTGCGCAAGCGCCTCGACGACGGCATCTCGTTCACCGAGTTCTCCTACGTCCTCCTGCAGTCCCTGGACTACCTCGAGCTGCACCGGCGGCACGGCTGCACGCTGCAGTTCGGCGGCTCGGACCAGTGGGGCAACATCACCGCCGGAGTCGAGCTGGTGCGCCGGGCCGACGACGCCCGGGTGCACGCCCTGGCCACGCCGCTGATGACCAAGGCCGACGGGACGAAGTTCGGCAAGACCGAGGGCGGGGCGATCTGGCTGGACCCGGGACTCACCTCGCCCTACGCGTTCCACCAGTTCTTCCTCAACGCCGAGGACGCCAAGGTCGTGGACTACCTCAAGGTCTTCACCCGGCGAAGCCGCGAGGAGATCCTCGAGCTGGAGCGGCTGACCCGTGAGGAGCCCCAGCGCCGCGCCGCCCAGAAGGTGCTGGCCGACGACGTGACCGCCCTGGTCCACTCCCCGGCCGAGCGGGACGCCGCGGTCGCGGCGGCGGCCGCCCTGTTCGGCCGGTCCGAGCTGCGTGACCTCCCGGGTCCGGTGCTGGCGGGCGTGGTGGCCGAGCTCGGGGGCGGGGAAATCGGAGGCGGGGAGATCGGGGGGCCCGGACCGCTGCCGAGCGTCGTCGACGTGCTCGAGCGCAGCGGGGTCGTCGCTTCCCGCGGGGCGGCCCGACGCGCGATCGCCGAGGGCGGGCGCCTACATCAACAACGTCAAGGTGTCCGACGTCGACGCCGTCCTGCGCCCCGACGACCTCCTCGACGGACGCTTCGTCATCGCCCGACGCGGCAAGCGGACCGTGGGGGCCGTGACGGTCGTGGCCGGGTCCTGACCGTCCCACCTCGCTCTCGTGGCCTGATTGCGCCGGACGGCTCGGGACAGCTGGGGTGTGAGGGAGCGCACAGCCCTCCGGCTTGAGCCACCGCACCGAGCCACGTAACGTCTCTGCAGCCCCGCGGGATGCAGGACACCAGTACACCGGGTTCGCCCGGGATGGTGGCCGACCGGGGGCTCCCAGACCCACCGGTCACGTCTCGGCTGGTCGCGCTTTTCGAGCCGCCGGCGGCCCGTGCAGGAGGATCTGGGGCAGGACCGAGGGCCACGCAGGCGGAGTTGACTCCACGGACACCTCCGCGTAACGTTGTCCAAGCCCTGAGGGTGCAGGACACCGGCCGAGAGGCCAGGTGGCCGGCCGAAGGACCCCATCAGCTCGATCTCGCAAGGCAGCTGTCCGCCCATTTGGTGGCATGGTGCAGCGGGGGAGAATTGAGGGAGATCGGCAGGAACCCGATTTGACTCGGGCTCGGTGCCGGACTAATGTAAGTCGAGTTGCCCCAAGCTGGGATTTGTTTCTGGTGCGGTGTGTGAGCGAGTCTTGAGAACTTAACAGCGTGCTTAAAGTCAATGCCAAATATGCACTAATTGTAACCCGTGCCTGGTCTGGCTGTCTGGTCTCATCTTTTGGGGTGGGGTTGGTGGTTGGGTTGGGTGGGTTCCTTTGAGATTGATTGTTGATTGACCCAGTTTGTTGGGTTCTGTCAGTGGTTGGACTCGTTGTTTGTGACGCTGTTTGCCTGCCGCTTTTTGGGTGGTGGGTTTGGCGATATTTTTCAACGGAGAGTTTGATCCTGGCTCAGGACGAACGCTGGCGGCGTGCTTAACACATGCAAGTCGAACGGTAAGGCCCCTTCGGGGGTACACGAGTGGCGAACGGGTGAGTAACACGTGAGCAACCTGCCCTTGACTCGGGAATAACAGTTGGAAACAGCTGCTAATACCCGATATTCATCGTCTCCTTCCTGGGGGGTGGTGGAAAGCTCCGGCGGTCAGGGATGGGCTCGCGGCCTATCAGCTTGTTGGTGAGGTAATGGCTCACCAAGGCTTCGACGGGTAGCCGGCCTGAGAGGGCGACCGGCCACACTGGGACTGAGATACGGCCCAGACTCCTACGGGAGGCAGCAGTGGGGAATATTGCACAATGGGCGCAAGCCTGATGCAGCAACGCCGCGTGCGGGATGACGGCCTTCGGGTTGTAAACCGCTTTCAGTAGGGACGAAGGGTGACTGACGGTACCTACAGAAGAAGGACCGGCTAACTACGTGCCAGCAGCCGCGGTGATACGTAGGGTCCGAGCGTTGTCCGGAATTATTGGGCGTAAAGGGCTTGTAGGCGGTTCGTCGCGTCAGAAGTGAAAACTCAGGGCTTAACCCTGAGCCTGCTTTTGATACGGGCGGACTAGAGGGATGCAGGGGAGAACGGAATTCCTGGTGGAGCGGTGGAATGCGCAGATATCAGGAGGAACACCGGTGGCGAAGGCGGTTCTCTGGGCATTACCTGACGCTGAGAAGCGAAAGCGTGGGGAGCAAACAGGCTTAGATACCCTGGTAGTCCACGCCGTAAACGGTGGGCACTAGGTGTGGGGGACATTCCACGTTCTCCGTGCCGAAGCTAACGCATTAAGTGCCCCGCCTGGGGAGTACGGCCGCAAGGCTAAAACTCAAAGGAATTGACGGGGGCCCGCACAAGCGGCGGAGCATGCGGATTAATTCGATGCAACGCGAAGAACCTTACCTGGGTTTGACATATGCCGGAAAGCTGCAGAGATGTAGTCCCCGCAAGGTCGGTATACAGGTGGTGCATGGCTGTCGTCAGCTCGTGTCGTGAGATGTTGGGTTAAGTCCCGCAACGAGCGCAACCCTCGTTCTATGTTGCCAGCACGTTATGGTGGGGACTCATAGGAGACTGCCGGGGTCAACTCGGAGGAAGGTGGGGATGACGTCAAGTCATCATGCCCCTTAAGTCCAGGGCTTCACGCATGCTACAATGGCTGGTACAAAGGGCTGCGATACCGCAAGGTGGAGCGAATCCCAAAAAGCCAGTCTCAGTTCGGATTGGGGTCTGCAACTCGACCCCATGAAGTCGGAGTCGCTAGTAATCGCAGATCAGCAACGCTGCGGTGAATACGTTCCCGGGCCTTGTACACACCGCCCGTCAAGTCATGAAAGTCGGTAACACCCGAAGCCGGTGGCTCAACCCCTTGTGGGAGGGAGCCGTCTAAGGTGGGACTGGCGATTAGGACTAAGTCGTAACAAGGTAGCCGTACCGGAAGGTGCGGCTGGATCACCTCCTTTCTAAGGAGCCATATGGCGCACTCTTCGGGGTGTGTCCATGTCGGCCAGTTCTGCACCGTACGTGTGCAGCTGGTCGGGCACCGGAATGTGGAACATTGACTATTAAGCTCATCTGGTCTGATTCTCGTCAGTACAACTTCTGTCTCCGCCTTCGGGTGGGGGTGGGGGAGTGGAACCTCGAGGGTCGGGTGGGGTGGGCCTGAGCACGCTGTTAGGTCCTGAGGGGTCGCTCACGTTCGTGTGGGTGGGTCTTCTGTGCGGACTGACGCCGGCCGGCTTGTCTGGTTGGGTTGGTTTCCGCCCGTGTGTTGAGAACTTCACAGTGGACGCGAGCATCTTTGTAGTGTTTAACAAGCTACTAAGGGCAATCGGTGGATGCCTAGGCACCAAGAGCCGATGAAGGACGTTGTAACCTGCGATAAGCCCCGGGGAGCTGGTAAACGAGCTTCGATCCGGGGATCTCCGAATAGGGAAACCTCGAAAGAAACCGGAGTAATGTCCGGCGACCTCAGCCTGAATATATAGGGTTGTAGGAGGGAACGTGGGGAAGTGAAACATCTCAGTACCCACAGGAAAAGAAAACAACAGTGATTCCGTAAGTAGTGGCGAGCGAACGCGGAAGAGGCCAAACCTCATGCGTGTGATAGCTGACAGGCGTTGCGCATGTGGTGTTGTGGGGCCGTTCGGGTCGTGCTGTCAAGCGACCGAGCAGTAAGAAATGATCGTTGAAGTCGAAGGCCTCTGGGAAGGTCCGGCATAGAAGGTAACACCCCTGTAGACGTAAGACGATCACTGCTGAGCGTTACCCCAAGTAGCACCGAACCCCTGAAATTCGGTGTGAATCTGGCAGGACCACCTGCTAAGCCTAAATACTCCTTGGTGACCGATAGCGGACAAGTACCGTGAGGGAAAGGTGAAAAGTACCCCGGGAGGGGAGTGAAATAGTACCTGAAACCGATTGCCTACAATCCGTCGGAGCAAACACATCTTCGGGTGTGGATGTGACGGCGTGCCTTTTGAAGAATGAGCCTGCGAGTTAGTGGTACGTGGCGAGGTTAACCCGTGTGGGGAAGCCGTAGCGAAAGCGAGTCCGAATAGGGCGTTTGAGTCGCGTGCTCTAGACCCGAAGCGGAGTGATCTATCCATGGCCAGGGTGAAGCGACGGTAAGACGTCGTGGAGGCCCGAACCCACCAGGGTTGAAAACCTGGGGGATGAGCTGTGGATAGGGGTGAAAGGCCAATCAAACTCCGTGATAGCTGGTTCTCCCCGAAATGCATATAGGTGCAGCGTCGCGTGTTTCTTGCCGGAGGTAGAGCACTGGATAGTCTAGGGGGCCCACAAGCTTACCGAAATTAGCCAAACTCCGAATGCCGGTAAGTGAGAGCGCGGCAGTGAGACTGCGGGCGATAAGGTTCGTAGTCGAGAGGGAAACAGCCCAGAACACCAGCTAAGGCCCCTAAGCGGTTGCTAAGTGGAAAAGGATGTGGAGCTGCGCAGACAACCAGGAGGTTGGCTTGGAAGCAGCCACCCTTGAAAGAGTGCGTAATAGCTCACTGGTCAAGTGGTTCTGCGCCGACAATTTAGCGGGGCTCAAGCAATCCGCCGAAGCTGTGTCATTCACATGTGTGCTCGGCCCCTTGTGGGTCCAGGTGTGTGGATGGGTAGGGGAGCGTCGTGTGCGCGATGAAGCGGCGGAGTGATCCAGCCGTGGAGAGCACACGAGTGAGAATGCAGGCATGAGTAGCGAATGAGGAGTGAGAAACTCCTCCACCGAAAGACCAAGGGTTCCAGGGTCAAGCTAATCTGCCCTGGGTAAGTCGGGACCTAAGGCGAGGCCGACAGGCGTAGTCGATGGACAACGGGTTGATATTCCCGTACCGGCGCTGGAACGATCATGCCGAATCAGGTGATGCTAAGCACGCAAGTCGGGTGGATCCTTCGGGTGAAGCTTCGATGAGTCTGTGACCCGATCTTGTAGTAGGCAAGCTGCGGAGTGACGCAGGAAGGTAGCCCATCCCGGGCGATGGTAGTCCCGGGCTAAGTGCGTAGGGCGAGGTGTAGGTAAATCCGCATCTCTTGTGCCTGAGACATGATGGCTGGGCAGATTTCGGTCTGTCGAGTGGGTGATCCTATGCTGCCTAGAAAACCTTCGTGAGCGAGTTGTTGAGCCGCCCGTACCCTAAACCGACTCAGGTGGTCAGGTAGAGAATACCAAGGTGATCGAGATAACCATGGTTAAGGAACTCGGCAAAATGCCCCCGTAACTTCGGGATAAGGGGGGCCGACCATGTTGACGGATTTACTCCGGAAGGCGTGGGAGGCCGCAGAGACCAGGCCCAAGCGACTGTTTACTAAAAACACAGGTCCGTGCCAAGTCGTAAGACGATGTATACGGACTGACGCCTGCCCGGTGCTGGAACGTTAAGGGGAAGGGTTAGCCGCAAGGCGAAGCTCTGAACTTAAGCGCCAGTAAACGGCGGTGGTAACTATAACCATCCTAAGGTAGCGAAATTCCTTGTCGGGTAAGTTCCGACCTGCACGAATGGCGTAACGACTTGGGCGCTGTCTCGACCATGGACTCGGCGAAATTGCACTACGAGTAAAGATGCTCGTTACGCGCAGCAGGACGGAAAGACCCCGGGACCTTTACTATAGTTTGGTATTGGTGTTCGGTACAGCTTGTGTAGGATAGGTGGGAGACGGTGAAGCGGCCACGCCAGTGGTTGTGGAGTCAACGTTGAAATACCACTCTGGCTGTTCTGGATATCTAACCTAGGTCCATTATCTGGATCAGGAACAGTGCCTGATGGGTAGTTTGACTGGGGCGGTCGCCTCCTAAAAGGTAACGGAGGCGCCCAAAGGTTCCCTCAGCCTGGTTGGCAATCAGGTTTCGAGTGTAAGTGCACAAGGGAGCTTGACTGTGAGAGGGACACCTCGAGCAGGGACGAAAGTCGGGACTAGTGATCTGACGGTGGCATGTGGAAGCGCCGTCACTCAACGGATAAAAGGTACCCCGGGGATAACAGGCTGATCTTGCCCGAGCGTCCATAGCGACGGCATGGTTTGGCACCTCGATGTCGGCTCGTCGCATCCTGGGGCTGGAGTCGGTCCCAAGGGTTGGGCTGTTCGCCCATTAAAGCGGCACGCGAGCTGGGTTTAGAACGTCGTGAGACAGTTCGGTCCCTATCCGCTGCGCGCGTAGGAGTCTTGAGGAGAGCTGTCCTTAGTACGAGAGGACCGGGACGGACGAACCTCTGGTGTGCCAGTTGTCCTGCCAAGGGCACGGCTGGTTGGCTACGTTCGGAAGTGATAACCGCTGAAAGCATCTAAGCGGGAAGCACGCTCCAAGATGATGGCTCCCACAGGGTAACCTGGTAAGGCCCCCAGCAGATCACTGGGTGATAGGTCGGATGTGGAAGCACAGTAATGTGTGGAGCTGACCGATACTAATAGGCCGAGGGCTTGTTTTCTACGAAGGTGCTACGCGTCCACTGTGAGGTTCTCGAGATACGGTCGGAACCCCCGCATACTCTTTGGCTGGCACATCATCCTTTGTGGGTGGTGGTGCCCCGGGGGGTGGGGGTTCGCACCATCTCTGTAAGTGTTTCGGTGATCATTGCGTTAGGGAAACACCCGGTCCCATTCCGAACCCGGAAGTTAAGCCTTTCAGCGCCGATGGTACTGCACGGGGGACCGTGTGGGAGACTAGGACGTCGCCGGACTACACACTTCAAGCCCGACCCCATCAGGGGTCGGGCTTGAAGTGTTTCTACGTCCAGACACGCTTCAACCTCGTAGCTCGCGCGGCCGGCGGACCGCCGTTGCGTCCGCTCTGCTACCCTCGTGCTGTATCGATTCAGCCCGACGTCTCGTCGGCCCGCCTCGTCCGAGAGCCGCTCCCCGTGACCAGCCCCCGCACGTCGACCGTGCACATCATCCTGGCGTCCCGTTTCTACCGGAGCGCCTTCGTCGCCCTGCTGCTGAGCGGCCTGGCCGTCTCGGCGACCACCCCGCAGCTGACCCTCTTCCTCGTCCGCGACCTGGGGGCCTCGCTGCCCGTCGCCGGCCTCTACTACGTGACCAACCTGGCAGCCCCCGTCGCCGGCTACCTCATCGGGCGGTGGTCGGACC